>LMJI01000001.1:0-2638649 GCA_001429255.1 Cellulomonas sp. Root930 | reverse complement strand
TACACCCCCCTGCTGTGCACCCAGTCCCCCGGCGGCACCACCGAGGACCAGTACGTCGAGATGCTCCTCGAGCACAACGTCGACGGCATCGTGTTCGTCTCGGGCCTGCACGCCGACACCACCACCAGCAAGGACCGCTACCACCGGCTGCGCAGCAGCGGCATGCCGATCGTGCTGGTCAACGGGCATGCCGAGGGTGTCGACGCACCGTCGGTGTCGACCGACGACTCCGCGGCGCTCGACCTCGCGTTCCGCCACCTCGTGTCGCTCGGCCACCGCAGCATCGGGCTGGCCATCGGCCCGGAACGGTTCGTGCCGGCCGCCCGCAAACGGGTGGAGTTCGCCGCGAACCTGCAGCGCCACCTCGGCATCACCGACCCCGACCCCCACGTCGTCACCACGCTGTTCACGGTCGAGGGCGGTCAGGCGGCCGCTCTCGAGCTCATCGACTCCGGGCACACGGCGATCATCTGCGGTTCGGACCTCATGGCCCTCGGTGCCATCCGCGGCGCCCGGTCCCGCGGGCTGACCGTGCCGGGCGACCTGTCCGTGGTCGGCTTCGACGACTCCCCGCTGATCGCGTTCACCGACCCGCCCCTGACCACCGTGCCCTGGTCGCCGAGATCACCGGCACCCCCGCCTCGCGCACCGAGCTCAAGTTCCACCCCGAGCTCATCGTCCGCAGCTCCACCGGAGCCGCACCCACGGCCCCGTCAACCACCCTGACCTCGGTCGCTGTGACCGCTGAGGCTCCCGCCGTAGTCTGATCAGATCCCCTGATCGGCAACGGCGCCTCCCCCTGTGAACACCCCGAAGTGAGGCATGCCCGCATGACGACGATCGACACCCGACCCCTGCGCACCCTGGTGCACACCGCCGGATCGCCCGACGGCGAGTGGTGGCGGGATGCCGTGATCTACCAGGTCTACCCGCGCTCGTTCGCGGACGCGTCCGGCGACGGCATCGGTGACCTGCCCGGCATCACCTCGCGCCTGGACCACCTCGCCGAGCTCGGCGTGGATGCCGTCTGGCTGTCCCCGTTCTACCGGTCCCCGCAGGCCGACGCCGGGTACGACGTGGCCGACTACCGCGACGTGGACCCGCTGTTCGGCACGCTCGACGACTTCGACGCCATGCTCGAGCGCGCCCACCGCCTCGGCCTGCGCGTGATCGTCGACCTGGTGCCCAACCACACCTCCGACGAGCACGTCTGGTTCCAGGCCGCGCTGGCCGCCGGCCCGGGCTCCCCGGAGCGCGCCCGGTACCTGTTCCGCGACGGACGGGGCGTGGACGGGTCGGAGCCGCCCAACAACTGGCAGTCGATCTTCGGCGGACCTGCCTGGACCCGGACCACCGACCCCGACGGCACCCCCGGCGAGTGGTACCTGCACCTGTTCGACTCGCGGCAGCCGGACCTCGACTGGGAGCACCCCGAGGTCCGCTCCGAGTTCGAGGACGTCCTGCGGTTCTGGCTCGACCGAGGGGTGGACGGCTTCCGCATCGACGTCGCGCACGGCATGGTCAAGGCGCCCGGGCTGCCCGACTGGGACGGGCATGTGTCCATGATCGAGGGGGCCGACGACACGGAGGCGGTGTCGGGGTCCGGCAACCAGGGCCCGATGTTCGACCAGGACGGCGTGCACGACATCTACCGCGCCTGGAACAGGGTGCTCGCGGAGTACCCCGGCGACCGGGCGCTCGTCGCCGAGGCCTGGGTGGAGCCCCTGTCGCGGCTGACCCGCTACGTGCGGCCCGACGAGATGCAGCAGGCCTTCAACTTCGCGTTCCTGGCCACGCACTGGGACGCCCCGGCGCTGCGCACGGTCGTCGAGGCCTCCTACCGCGCGTCGGACGCGGTCGGCGCCCCCACCACCTGGGTGCTGTCCAACCACGACGTCGTCCGGCACGCGTCGCGCCTCGGCCTGTCGGAGCCGGGCTCGCGGCCCAACGGCATCGGGCACGGGGACGAGCAGCCCGACGAGACCCTGGGCCTGCGCCGGGCGCGGTGCGCGTCGCTGCTCATGCTCGGCCTGCCCGGTTCGGCGTACCTGTACCAGGGCGAGGAGCTCGGCCTGCCGGACCACACCTCGCTCGACGACGACCTGCGCCAGGACCCGGCGTTCTTCCGGACCGGTGGCGCCGAGCGCGGCCGCGACGGCTGCCGGGTGCCGCTGCCGTGGGCGTCGGACGCGGACGGCTTCGGGTTCTCCCCGACCGGCGTGACCTGGCTCCCCCAGCCCGCGGAGTGGGCGTCGTACGCGCTCGACGCCCAGCGCGGCGTCGCCGGGTCCACGTACGAGACCTACCGGTCGGCGCTCCAGCTGCGCCGGGAGTCAGGCCTCGGCTCCGGCGGCATGGAGTGGCTGCACGGCCTCGGCGACGACGTGATCGCGTTCGTCAACCGGGACGTGCTGGTCGTCGCCAACCTCGGCACCGAGCCCGTCGTCCTGCCCGAGGGCGCCGACGTGCTGCTGGCGTCGGTCGACCACGCGGTGGACGCGGACGGCACCGTGCTCGTCCCCTCGGACGCGACCGTCTGGGCGCGCTTCACGGTCTGATCGGACCCGGAACGGCCCCGCTGCGGCGGGGCCGTTCTCGCGTTCAGGGGCGAGCGGTCACGTCCCATGCCTGCGCGGTCCTGGGCGGGACGGTCACCGTGAGGACGCCGTCCTGCACGGTGGACCCCGCGCAGTCCCCCGTCGCGAGCACGTCGCAGTAGCCGCCGTCGGCCAGGCTCGTCGGCAGCTCGGCGCGCAGCTCGTCGTCCCCGGGGTTGACGACGACGAACCCGCGCTCGCCGCGGCCGAACGCCACCGCGCTGCCCTCGGACCAGACGTCGACGACGGGCGCGTCTCCCACGACGGAGCGCCAGCCGACCACGCCGGCGATCGCGGGCCAGCGGTGCTGGCACACCCAGTCGCCGTCCGCGAGGTCCGCGCCCGGGCCGGGAGCAGCGCCGCACGACGCGTCGAGCACCGCGCCCTCGGCGTCCTGCGGAGGTCCGGCGTCGCGGTCCGAGAAGGCGTACCCCGTGTAGACCGCGGGTGTGCCATACGTGCCGGCGAGCATGAGCACCGTGGCCAGCGCGTAGTCCTCGGCGTCGGCATAGCTGAGCGTCGAGCCGTTGCGCTCGGTGTCGTGGTTGTCGACGAAGATCACCGCGGCGTCGGACGGCACGTACCCGGACGTGGTGCCCAGGTCGAGGACCCGCTCGGGCGAGCTCGCCAGCACTCCCTGCACGTCCTTGCCCCACGCGAACTCGTAGACCCGGCCGTTGGCCAGGTACTGCTCCGGCGTGATCGGCTCCCCGCTGCCGCGGATGACCTCCTGCGCGATGCCCGTTCCCTCGGGCAGGCCCGCGACGATCGCCGCGACGTCCTGCGCAGGTAGGTGCTTGGCGGCGTCGATGCGGAAGCCGTCCACACCGAGCGAGAGCAGGTCCTGCAGGTACGCCACGATCGTCGACCGCACACGGTCGGTCTCCGTGGCGAGGTCGGCCAGGTTGACCAGCTCGCACGTCTGCACCTGGGCGGCGTCCTGGTAGACGGAGATGTCGTCGTTGGGGGTCAGTCCGCAGTGGTGGAAGTCGGCGTCGGTGTAGAGGCCGGGGTACGCGTAGTGCGAGTAGGACGATCCCGCCCAGCCCGTGCCCGGCGCCTCCTGCCCGGTCATGTGGTTGACCACCGCGTCGGCCCACACGTCCACGCCGGCGTCGTGGCAGGTCGCCACCATGTCGGCGTACTCCTCGCGGGTGCCGAGGCGCGACTCCACCCGGTAGCTCACGGGTTGGTAGGAGGTCCACCACTCCTCGCCGAGGATGTGCTCCTGCGGCGGGCTGGTGAGCACCCAGCCGTAGCCGGCCGGTCCCAGGCTGTCGGTGCACTCCGTCGCGATGGCGTGCCAGGTCCACTGGAACATCTGGACCCCGACGTCGCGTGTGCGCGTCGCTGCGGGCTCCGGTGGCGCGCTGCATCCGGCCAGGAGCAGCAGGGCGCCGAGCAGGGCGGTCGCGCGGGCGGGCAGGTGCGTCATCGTCACCACCGGGGGTGGGCCGCAACTCGTTGCAGCAACTTGCAGGTCGGCACACCCTAACGCCCCTAGGGTGGGCGGCGTGCCTCGCGTCCTGGTCAACGGCCCCGCGTCCTGGAACACCCTGATCCGGCTCCCGGCGCTCCCGGAGCCGCGGTCACAGACGCTGTTCGCGAGCGGCCACCACGACGGGCTCGGCGGCACGTCGGCCGGCAAGGCGCTGACCTTCGCGGCGCTGGGAATCGACGTGACCCTTCGGACCGCCCTCGGCGACGACCGCGAGGGCGGCCTCGTCCGCGAGGCGCTCGCCCAGCCCCGCCTCTCGCTGGTCGTGCAGCCCGTCGGGCGGACCGAGCGGCACGTGAACCTCATGGCCGACGACGGCTCACGCGTCTCGCTCTACCTCGAGCTGCCCGCACCCGAGCCGGGGCCCGTGCCCGCCCTGGGCGGGCTCGACGCGGCCGTGCTCGACCTGGCCGACCACAGCCGACCGCTGCTCGCGGCCGCCCGCGCCGCCGGCGTCCCCGTCTGGTGCGACGTGCACGACGACGACGGCGCCGGCGCCTACCCGCGGGACTTCGTCGCAGCCGCCGACGTGCTGCTGGTGAGTGCCGCCCGGCTGGCCGACCCCCGCGCGTACCTGTCGGACGCGGTCGCGCGCGGGTGCCGACTCGCGGTCTGCACTGACGGCGCCGCGGGGGCGCTCGCGCGGGACGCCGACGGGTGGATCGAGGTGCCGGCCGCTCCCGTGGCCGCCGTCGTCGACACCAACGGCGCCGGTGACGCGTTCCTCGCAGGGCTGCTCAGCGGCGTGCTGGACGGCCTGCAGGTCGAGGACGCGCTCGCCCGCGCCTCGGCGACGGGTGCTCTGGCGGTGACCACCCGCGCCCTGGGCGCCCCGGACGCCACGATCCCGGCAGTCGACCGTCTCGCGCGCACCGTGACGGTCCGGCGCACCTGAGACCGTCAGCCGCCGGAGACGCTCAGCTCGGCCTCGTGCAGGGCCTTGGCGAACTCCTCGGACAGCTCGCGGGAGTCGAGCCAGCCGTACGGCAGCAGCGGGCGCTTGGGCGACCCGGCGCGGCCGCGCTGCCCCTCGGCGCCCGCTCCCGGGTATCCCTGGTCGAGGTCGAGCCGCGCGAGTCGCTCGTCGAGCTCGGCCATGGTCGACACCAGGCCGAGCGCGGCCCGGGTCTCCCCGCCGACGATGTAGCCCTTGAAGTACCAGGCCATGTGCTTGCGCATCTCGCGCAGCGCCTTGCCCTCGTCGCCGAAGTGCTCGACCATCAGCTCCGCGTGCCGCCGGACGATCGTCGCGACGTAGCCGAGCCCCGGCCGGATCCGTTCGTCGGATCCCGCGAACGCGGCCGCCAGGTCGGCGAACAGCCACGGTCGGCCCTGGCAGCCGCGACCGACGACCACGCCGTCGCAGCCGGTCTGCGCGACCATCTCGAGGGCGTCCTCAGCCGACCAGATGTCCCCGTTGCCCAGCACCGGGATGTCGGTGACCGTCTGCTTGAGCTGCGCGATCGCGTCCCAGTCCGCGGTGCCGGAGTAGTAGTCGGCGGCGGTGCGGGCGTGCAGCGCGACCGCCGCGACACCGACCTCCTGCGCGACCAGACCGGCCTCGAGGTAGGTCAGGTGGTCGTCGTCGATGCCCTTGCGCATCTTGACCGTGACCGGGACGCCGTAGGGCTTCGCGGCGTCGACCGCGGCCGTGATGATCGCGCGGAACAGGTCCCGCTTCCAGGGCAGCACCGCTCCCCCGCCGCGGCGCGTCACCTTGGGCACCGGGCAGCCGAAGTTGAGGTCGACGTGGTCGGCGCGGTCCTCGCTCGCGATGAGCCGGACCGCGGCACCGACCGTCGCGGGGTCCACGCCGTACACCTGCACGGACCGCGGCCGCTCGTCGGGCTCGTGGGAGATGATCCGCATCGACTCCTCGCCGCGCTCCACCAGCGCGCGGGACGTGACCATCTCGGCGACGTACAGGCCGGCCCCGGACTCGCGGCACAGGCGACGGAACGCGGCGTTGGTGACGCCCGCCATGGGTGCCAGCACGACAGGGGTGTCGATGGTCAGCGGCCCGATGCGCAGCGGCGGCAGCACGGCGCCGGGGCGCGCCGGAACCGCAGGAGTCGTCAGGGTCATGCCTCCATTGTCACCCCACCGAGCACTCAACCTTCCACGGGCCTGCTGCGTCTTCTACGGTGTGAGCCCCATGCCGCCCGCGCCGCTGCGCCCTGCACCGCCCGACGACGACGTCGGCGAGGAGTCGACGCGTGTCCTCACCGGACGGACGCGGCCGGCCGAGGACACCGACGCCGAGTTCACCGCGTTCATGCAGGCGCACTCGGCCGACCTGCTGCGGACCGCGTGGCTGCTGGTCGGCGACGCGCACCGCGCCGAGGAGCTGGTCCAGCACGCCCTGGTCCGCACCTACGCCGCCTGGTCCCGCGCCCGCCGGGACGACCCGTTGGCCTACGCCCGCCGGACGCTGGTGAACCTGCGGATCGACACCTGGCGACGACGCCGCCGCGAGGTCCTGTCCGCGCCTGAGCACCTGCCCGAGACCGGATCGATCGCCGCGCACGGCCCCTCCGACGACCGCGACCAGCTGGTCCGCGCGCTCGCCCTCCTGTCACCCCGCCAGCGCCGGATCGTCGTCCTGCGGCACTTCGTCGGGCTGCCGGAGGCTGAGGTGGCCGCCGAGCTCGGCGTCAGCGTCGGCACCGTGAAGTCCACCGCGTCCCGCGGGCTCGCCACCCTGCGCACCGCGCTGACCTCGACCGATCGGAGCACGCGATGAGCACGACCCTGTCCGACGAGGACCTCGTCCGATCCCTGCGCGCCCGGGCGGACCTCGCGCTGCCGACGATGTCGCTCGACCCGGGCGAGACCGTCGTCGCGGGTCGCCGGCGCCGCCGCCGTCGAGCGGTCGCGGGCTCGGTGTCGGTCGTCGCAGCGCTCGCGCTCGCAGCCGGAGCAGCCGTCGGAGCCCTCCCTCTTCCGCACCGCACCCCGGTCGCCACCCAGGCCCCGCGGACGCTCGGCACCGACCCCTCCGTCGAGGTCGCGCAGAACATCTGGGCCGCCAACGCGCCGATGACGCGGACCGCACCCGACGGCGAGTGGCTCGACCTGAACCTGTCCGTCAGGCTCGACACCCTCAGCCCCACGGGCGGGCGGATCTACCCGGTGGGCGTGCAGGCCCTCGACGGCCTTCCCGACGGTCGCGCCGGCGTCACGGTCGCCGCGCGGGAGGGCTATGACGGCGGAGACGGTTCGTCGCTCGGCACGGCCGCCACGTTGACGTGGAGCACGGACGGGGCCGACGACGGCAAGGCGCTGTACCCGGCGGCGCAGCGGGCCGCCTTCTTGCTCCCCGAGCCCGCGAGCAGCGACTGGCGGAGCCTCGTCGCGGTCCTCGTGGGAGACGTACCGCCCGGTCTCGAGAACCCGCGCGTCTTCGTGACGTACCCGAGAGGTGTCGGCGAGGTCGTCGACGACGTCGTCGTCGGGTCTGCCGCCACCTTCGAGGTCCCCACCTTCCGGGCTCCCGGCACGGATGACCGGCTTCTCTACGCGGTCCGAGAGACCGTCAACGTCACCAACGGCATCGTGCTCCAGGGCGACCCGCCCCCGTTCGCGACGTTCGTCGGCGCGGACGGCACCACCGTCGCGGGCGAAGGCTGCGGCAGTCTCGGTGCCTGTGCGTTCACGGCCGACCAGGTGCTCGAGCGCGTCCGCAACGGGTACTAGACGCACCGCAGGCTCGGAGCGCGCGCTCCGGGCCTGCGTCGACATGCGAGGTCAGGCGCCGACGAGGTGCTGCGCCAGGTAGCCGGTGACCTTGTCCAGGGCCACCCGCTCCTGCGTCATGTCGTCGCGGTGCCGGATTGTGACGGCCTGGTCGTCGAGCGTGTCGAAGTCGACCGTGATGCAGAACGGCGTGCCGATCTCGTCCTGGCGGCGGTAGCGACGGCCGATCGCGCCGGCGTCGTCGAAGTCCACGTTCCAGTTCTTGCGCAGCTCGGCGGACAGGTCGCGGGCCTTGGGCGACAGCGACTCGTTGCGGGACAGCGGGAGCACCGCCGCCTTGACCGGCGCCAGGCGAGGATCGAGCTTGAGCACCACGCGGGTGTCGACGCCGCCCTTGGTGTTGGGCGCCTCGTCCTCGGTGTACGACTCGACGAGGAACGCCATGAGCGAGCGCGTCAGACCCGCCGCCGGCTCGATGACGTACGGCACGTAGCGCTCGTTCTTCGCCTGGTCGAAGTACGACAGGTCCTGGCCGGAGTGCTCGGTGTGGGTCTTCAGGTCGAAGTCCGTGCGGTTGGCGATGCCCTCGAGCTCGCCCCACTCGCTGCCCTGGAACCCGAAGCGGTACTCGATGTCGACGGTCCGCTTCGAGTAGTGCGACAGCTTCTCGGCCGGGTGCTCGTACAGCCGCAGGTTGTCTCGCGCGATGCCGAGGTCCACGTACCAGTCGGTGCGCTGGTCGATCCAGTACTGGTGCCACGTCTCGTCGGTGCCGGGCTCGACGAAGAACTCCATCTCCATCTGCTCGAACTCGCGCGTGCGGAAGATGAAGTTGCCGGGCGTGATCTCGTTGCGGAAGGACTTGCCGATCTGGCCGATGCCGAACGGCGGCTTCTTGCGCGACGTGGTGCTCACGTTGGCGAAGTTCACGAAGATGCCCTGCGCGGTCTCGGGACGCAGGTAGTGCAGGCCGGACTCGTCCTCGACCGGACCGAGGTACGTCTTGAGCATCATGTTGAAGTCGCGCGGCTCGGTCCACTGACCACGCGTGCCGCAGTTCGGGCAGGCGATGTCCGCCAGGCCATGCTCAGGGACGCGGCCCTTCTTCTCCTCGAACTCCTCGAGCATGTGGTCCTCGCGGAACCGCTTGTGGCAGCTCAGGCACTCCGTCAGCGGGTCGGTGAAGACGCCGACGTGGCCGGAGGCGACCCAGACCTGGCGCGGCAGGATGACCGACGAGTCGAGGCCGACGATGTCGTCGCGGCTGGTCACCATCGTGCGCCACCACTGGCGCTTGATGTTCTCCTTGAGCTCGACGCCCAGCGGTCCGTAGTCCCACGCGGACCGGGTACCGCCGTAGATCTCGCCGCTCGGGAAGACGAACCCGCGCCGCTTGGCGAGGGAGACGACGGAGTCCAGGCGAGAGGGTGCAGCCACGATCGATCACTCCAGGGTGGTGGCGCCCGCGGCTGGGTGTCGCGGGCGGGTGGACCGCGACCGTGGGGCCGCGGTGTGAGCATGAGCAGCCCAGGTTACCCGTCGGCGGCGGACCCCGTTTTGACAACGGTTCTCGACTAACTGAGAATGATCGTCATGTCCATCGCGCCTCGTCGTCTGGCCCTGCTCGCACCGCTGGCCGCTCTGCCGCTGGTGCTCACCGGCTGCGCGAGCGCCTCCGGGGCCGACGACGGGACGGTCGACGTCATGGCGTCGTTCTACCCGCTGCAGTTCGTCGCCGAGCAGGTGGGGGGCGACCGGGTGACCGTGCGGTCGCTGACCCCGCCCGGCGCCGAGCCCCACGACGTCGAGCTCTCCCCCGCCCAGGTGTCGCGGATCGACGGCGCCGACCTCGTGGTCTACCTCTCGGGGTTCCAGGCCGCGGTCGACGACGCCGTCGCCCAGACCTCGCCCGCCCACGTGGTCGACGCGGCGTCCGACACGACGCTGCGGCCCGCAGACCACGAGGACGAGTCGGAGGAGGAGCACGCCGAGCACGAGCACGGCGACCTCGACCCCCACTTCTGGCTCGACCCCAGCCGGATGCCGTCCGTCGTCGAGGACGTCGCGGCGACGCTCACCGAGATCGACCCCGACGGCGCCGAGACGTTCGCCGCCAATGCGGCGGCGCTCAGCCAGCGGTTCGAGGATCTCGACGCCACGTACGCCACCGGTCTCCAGCAGTGCGAGGTCCGCACGTTCGTGACCTCGCACGAGGCGTTCGGCTACCTGGCGGACCGGTACGACCTGGAGCAGGTCGGCATCTCCGGCATCGACCCGGAGGCGGAGCCGTCGCCCGCTCGCCTGGCCGCCGTCGAGACGATCGTGCGGGACGAGGACGTGAGCACGATCTTCTTCGAGAGCCTGGTCAGCCCCAAGGTCGCCGAGACGCTCGCCGACGACCTCGGCATCACGACCGCGGTGCTCGACCCCGTCGAGGGCCTCGCCGACCCCGGCGCCGACTACTTCTCGATCGCCGCGGCGAACCTCGAGGCGCTGCGCATGGCATTGTCCTGCTCGTGAGCACACCCGTGATCGAGGCGACCGGCCTCGGCGTGACGCTCGGTGGCCAGCCGATCCTCGACGGCATCGACCTGGCCGTCCCCGCGGGCGAGGTCCTCGCGCTGCTCGGCGCCAACGGCTCCGGCAAGTCCACCCTCGTGCGCACCCTGCTCGGCGTGGTGCCCCGCACCTCCGGCGACGTCCGGCTGTTCGGCGCGCCCCTGGGTCCGTCGGCGCCGTGGGACCGCATCGGGTACGTGCCGCAGCGCCTGCCCGCCGCCGCGGGGGTCCCGGCGACCGCGTACGAGGTGGTGTCGTCCGGCCTGCTGCACGGTCGCACGCTGCGACCGCCGCGCGGGCACCGCCGACGCGCGCTCGCCGCCCTGGCCGACGTCGGCCTGGGTGACCGGGCGTTCCAGCGGGTGCAGGAGATGTCGGGCGGTCAGCAGCAGCGTGTCCTGATCGCTCGCGCCCTCGTCCGCGACCCCGACCTGCTCGTCCTCGACGAGCCCACCTCGGGCATCGACATCCCCACCCAGGCGACGTTCGTGGACACGGTCAGCCGCCTGCACGACGCGGGCACCACCGTGGTCGTGATCCTGCACGAGCTCGGCCCGTTCGCTCCGCTGATCGACCGGGCGATCGTCCTCCGGCACGGCCGGGTGGCCCACGACGGTGCGCCGCCGGCCGCACGCGGCGAGCACGCGGGCGAGCACCACGACCACACGCACGCGCATCCCGACCCCGAGCCGCCGCGCACGGGCCCGTCCCTGTCGGTGGAGGTGAACCCGTGACCGCGTGGGACCAGGTGGTCGAGCTGCTCAGCTCGCCGCTCATGCAGCGGGCGCTCCTCGCCGCGATCCTCGTCGGCGCGGCCGCGCCCGTGGTCGGCACGTTCCTCGTGCAGCGCCGGATGGCCCTCATGGGCGACGGCATCGGGCACGTCGCGCTCACCGGCGTGGCGCTCGGCTGGCTCGTCGGCAGCTGGGCGGGTCTCGTCCCGCAGGACACGCTCGCCCTGCCCGGCGCGGTCATCGCCGCCGTCGTCGGCTCGATCGTCATCGAGCTGGTGCGCGAGCGCGGGAGAACCAGCGGCGACCTGGCCCTCGCGCTCATGTTCTACGGCGGCATCGCCGGCGGCGTCCTGCTCATCAAGCTGGCCGGCGGCACCAACGCCAACCTCATCAGCTACCTGTTCGGGTCGATCTCGACCGTGTCCAGCGCCGACCTGTGGTGGACCGTCGCGCTGGCGGTCCTCGTGCTCGGCGTCGGCGTCGGCCTGCGCACCGCCCTGTTCGCGGTGAGCCACGACGAGGAGTTCGCCCGCGCCAGCGGCCTGCCCGTGCGGCTGCTCTCCATGCTCGTCGCCACGATCGCCGCCCTGACGGTGACCATCGCGATGCGCGTGGTCGGCCTGCTGCTGGTCAGTGCACTGATGATCGTGCCGGTGGCCATCGCGCAGCTGTTCGCCCGGTCGTTCGGCCGCACGATGATGCTGGCCAGCGTGGTCGGTGTCGTGGTCAGCATCGCGGGCCTGGTGCTCACCTACTGGCAGGACATCCCGCCGGGCGCCACGATCGTCGTGCTCGCGATCCTGGTCTACGCCGTCACGGCCACGCTGCAGCCGCTCCTGCGCCGACCGGCGCCGCCGCGCGACCCCCACCCGGACATGGTCGACGACGTCCTCCTGGTGGACGACGTGCGCGACAGCGACGCGACGAGACGCCCCTCACCGGCCCCGTAGGATCGAGACGTGGATCCCCGGGACGCGTATCACCTCGGCACCGTGCCGCTCGGTGTCGCGATCGCGGGGCTGTTCGTCATCGTCATGGCCCGCTCGCACGCCACCTACTGGGCTGGTCGTGGCGTGGTGCGCGGTGCACAGGTGGTCGACGACCACGAGGGCGCACCGAGCTGGTGGCACGCCTCCGTCACGCGGCTCGAGGCCTGGTCCGGCACGTCCGGCGCACAGCGCGGGCTCGACCTGGTGCGTCGCTGGGGACCGATCGCGGTCACCCTCGCGTACCTGACGGTCGGGCTGCAGACCGCGATCATCGCGGCCGCCGGCCTGGTCAAGATGCCCTACCTGCGCTTCACGCTCGCGTCGATCCCGGGGGCGATCGCGTGGGCGGTGATCTGGGCGACCATCGGCTTCGGCGCCCTGTGGGCGGCGGTCGCCCTGTTCGCCCGCTCGCCGTGGGCGCTCGCCGGCGTGGTCCTCGTGATCGCCCTCGTGGTCGGTTGGCTGCTGCGGCGCCGCGCCCGGTCGAGCACGGCGGTGCGCGTTCAGGCCGAGGTCTGACCCGGCCGGTCCACGGCCCCGCCGTACCGCCGGTCCCGCCGCGCGTACGTCTCGACCGCGCGCCAGAGGTGCCGTCGGTCCACGTCCGGCCACGGCTCGTCGAGGAACACGAGCTCCGCGTAGGCCGCCTGCCAGATCATGAAGTTCGAGATCCGCTGCTCACCGGAGGACCGCAGGAACAGGTCGACGTCCGGCAGGTCGGGCTCGTCGAGGTAGCGCGCGAACAGCTTCTCGTTCACCTTGTCCGGCTTCACGCGGCCCGCGGCGACCTCCCGCGCGATCGCCTGCGCGGCGTCGGCGATCTCCGCCCGCCCGCCGTAGTTCACGCACATGGTCAGGGTCACCGTGGAGTTGTCCCGGGTGAGCTCCTCGGCCGTCTCCAGCTCGTTGATCACCGAGCGCCACAGCTTCGGCCGTCGGCCCGCCCAGCGGACCCGGACCCCCCACGAGTTCATCAGGTCCCGCCGGCGGCGCAGCACGTCCCGGTTGAACCCCATCAGGAAGCGCACCTCGTCCGGTGATCGTGACCAGTTCTCCGTGGAGAACGCGTACGCCGAGACGTACTCGACGCCCACCTCGATCGCACCGGCCACGACGTCGAGCAGCGAGGCCTCCCCCGCGGCGTGACCGGCCGTGCGGGGCAGCCCGCGCGCGTTGGCCCACCGGCCGTTGCCGTCCATCACGACCGCCACGTGCCGGGGCACGAACTCCTTCGGGATCACGGGGGCGCGTTCGCCGCTGGGGTGCGGCGGGGGTGGGACCGGCATTCAGACCCTCTCGACCATCGGCAGCGAGCGCAGCTGGCGCTCGAGGTGGAACTGGCAGAACGCGGCGACCAGGCCGTTGCCCTCGCCGCGGTGCCGCTCGGCGCTGGCGTCGGCGACACCCCAGTCTCCCGCGAGCAGCGACGCCAGGAGCTCGAACGTCTCCGGGGCCGGCGCGGCCGCACCGGGTGGCCGGCACGCCCGGCAGACGGCACCACCGGACGCCACCGCGAAGGCCGAGTGCGGACCCGGCTCCCCGCAGCGGGCGCAGTCGGTGAAGCTGGGCGCCCAGCCGGCCACCGCGAGCGCGCGCAGCAGGTACGAGTCGAGCACCAGGCCCGGCGCGTGATCGCGGGCAGCGAGCGCCTTCACGGCGCCGACCAGCAGCCAGTACTGCTGCAGGGACGGCTCGTGCTCGGCCTCGACCAGCTTGTCGGCGGTCTCGAGCATCACGGTGCCGGCGGTGTAGAGCGTGTAGTCCTCGCAGATCCGCCGCCCGAACGCACCCAGCGTCTCGGCCTGCGTGACGATGTCGAGGTTGCGGCCCGTGCTCAGCTGGAGGTCGACGTACATGAACGGCTCCAGGCGGGAGCCGAACCGCGACGACGTCCGGCGCACACCCTTGCCGACCGCACGCACCTTGCCGTGCGACCGGGTCAGGAGGGTGACGATGCGGTCGGCCTCCCCCAGCTTGTGGGTGCGCAGGACGATCGCCTCGTCGCGGTAGAGGCTCACCGGGTCATTGTCCCCCGTGCCACCCACACCAGGGCCCGGGACACGCACTGCTGACCCGGGGAGGGGCGCTCGTCGGGGTTGCCGAGCGCGCCCCTCCCCGGGCACACCGTCCAGCGGGATCGACCGCGCGGACGGTGGCTCTGGGTGGGTGCGGTCAGCGCTCGTGCCGGTTGACGGCCGAGATGATCGCCTTCAGGGAGGCCGTCGTGATCGACGGGTCGATGCCGACGCCCCACAGGATCTCGTCGCCGATCGCGCACTCGACGTAGGCCGCCGCGGTGGCGTCGCCGCCCGACGAGAGGGCGTGCTCGGCGTAGTCGAGGACCGCGACGTCGACTCCGAGGGTCTTCACCGCCGCCACGAACGCCGCGACCGGGCCGTTGCCGGAGCCCTGCCGGGTGCGGGGCACGCCACGGTCGACGAGGTCGACCTCCAGCGTGTCCGGCCCGTCCTCGACGCTGGTCCCCCGCGTGCCGCGCAGGGAGAACCGACCCCACGGCGCGAACGGGCTGCCCGGCTCGACCGGCAGGTACTCGTCGTTGAAGATGTGCCACAGCTCGTCGGCCGTGACCTCGGTGCCGTGCTGGTCCGTGTGCCGCTGCACCACCTGCGAGAACTCGATCTGCAGCCGGCGCGGCAGGTCCAGGTCCTTCTCGGACTTCATCAGGTAGCTGATGCCGCCCTTCCCGGACTGGGAGTTCACGCGGATGATCGCCTCGTAGCTGCGGCCGACGTCCTTCGGGTCGATGGGCAGGTACGGGACCGCCCAGACCACGTCGTCGACGGTCTTGCCCTGGCGCTCCGCGGAGATCTCCAGCGCACCCAGGCCCTTCTTGATCGCGTCCTGGTGCGAGCCCGAGAAGGCGGTGAACACGAGGTCGCCGCCGTACGGGTGCCGCTCGTTGACGGGCAGCTGGTTGCACCGCTCGACCGTGCGGCGGATGTGGTCGATGTCGGAGAAGTCCAGCTCCGGGTCCACGCCCTGGCTGAACAGGTTCATGCCGAGGGTCACCAGGCAGACGTTGCCGGTGCGCTCGCCGTTGCCGAACAGGCAGCCCTCGATGCGGTCCGCGCCGGCCAGGTAGCCCAGCTCCGCGGCGGCGACGGCGGTACCGCGGTCGTTGTGCGGGTGCAGCGACAGGACGACGCTCTCGCGGTAGCGCAGGTTGCGGCTCATCCACTCGATCGAGTCGGCGTAGACGTTCGGGGTCGCCATCTCGACGGTGGCCGGCAGGTTGATGATCACCTTGCGGTCCGGCGTCGGCTCCAGGACCTCGAGCACCGCGTTGCAGATCCGCAGCGCGAACTCCAGCTCGGTGCCCGTGTACGACTCCGGGGAGTACTCGTAGAACACGTCGGTGTCGGGGACGAGCTCCTCGTACTTCTTGCAGAACCGGGCACCGGAGACCGCGATGTCGACGATGCCGTCCTCGTCCGTGCGGAAGACGACCTCCCGCTGCAGGGTCGAGGTCGAGTTGTACAGGTGCACGATCGCCTGCTTGGCGCCGGCGATGGCCTCGTACGTGCGCTCGATGAGGTGCTCGCGCGCCTGCGTCAGCACCTGGATGACGACGTCGTCCGGGATGCGGTTCTCCTCGATGAGCATCCGCACGAAGTCGAAGTCGGTCTGGGAGGCGGACGGGAAGCCCACCTCGATCTCCTTGAAGCCCATCTGCACCAGCAGCTCGAACATCTCGAGCTTGCGGGCGGGGTTCATCGGCTCGATCAGCGCCTGGTTGCCGTCCCGCAGGTCGACCGCGCACCAGCGGGGAGCCTTGGTCACGTGCTTGTCCGGCCACGTGCGGTCCGACAGGTCCACGCGGATCTGCTCGTGGAAGGGACGGTACTTGTGCACCGGCATCGACGACGGCTGCTGTGCGCTCGTCTCCAGGTAGGTCATGGTCTTCTCGTCCTTCGGGCGGTTCGGCGGGGAGTCAGCCGGCACACACGACACCGCGACGAGGATGCGGCCTAGAGGGCCTCGTCGCGGCAGCGAAGAAGGAGGGTGACTGCGAGCACGAACTCACCGTACCCCCCCGGGCCCGGCGTTCCGCAACTCCGTCCACCGCCGTCTCACCGCAGCGCCACGAGCACCTCGTCGCCGAGCGCGTACAGGTGCGTGCCCAGTCGCACCGCCCGCGACGCCCCGGCGGGCAGCGGAGCCCGCCACGCCGTCCCCCCGTCGTCCAGCGAGATCGCGGTCAGCGACGGGACCCCGTCGACGAGGTCGTGCTCCACCACGACGTGCCGGCCGTCCGTGAACGTCCGGCCCAGCGAGGTGCCGAAGTCCCGGCGCCAGAGCTGGTCGCCGGTCGCCGCCTCCAGCCCCACGAGGACGCCTGCGCCGCGCAGCACCACGCGCCCGCCCGCGTCGACGGCGACGACCGGCGCCGGCATCAGCGCACGCCAGACAGCCTCCGCCGAGCCCTCCCGGTACGCCCGCACCCGGCCTCCGAGCGGCCCACCGGACAGCCCGCTCGCGGCAAACACGAGGCCGGAGCTGCCGTCGCTCACGCCCGGTTCGACGAGCACCCCGCGGACGGTCAGCCACGGCTCCCCCCGCCCGGTCGAGAGCTCGGACACCGCGTCGACACCGGCGTTCGGCAGCCGGTACCGGGTGCGCACGAGGGTGCCGTCGTCGAGCAGCCGCTCGTCCTCCCCGCGCGCCGGCCGCGGCAGCCGCTCCCCCGTCGCGGCGTCGAGCAGCAGGGTCACGTCGTTCCCGGCGGCCATCACCAGCCCTCCGGCCGCGACGAGCGCCACCCGCCCGTTGCCCGCGGACTGGAACGTGGACCACCGTTGCGTCTCCCACCGCGCCTCGCCGGAGGACGGGTCGACCCGCCGGACCGTGAGCATGCCCCGCGCGTACGTCGCCACCACGAGGTCCGACCCGGCCTGCGCGGTCGCCACGGCCCAGCCGGGGACCTCGTTGCGCGCGAGCACGGCGCCCGTCGCCGGGTCGACGAGCAGCAGGGTCGACGTCTCGTCCTGGGGGTCCGGGCCGCGGTCCGACGGGGGGACGGGGCCCACCACGCACGCGAGCCGCTCGTCGAGCGGACGGCAGAGCACCCGTTCCGGGTCGGGCACCGCGTCGAGCGCCACCGCCCAGCGTCGAGCGCCGGAGACGACGTCGAGCCCGACCAGCCCGCGCGCGGTCGACGGCGTGCCCGACACCGCCACGACCACGTCCCCGGCCAGGACCGGTACGACCGACCCGTCGACCTCGGCCGACCAGCGCACCTGCGGAACTGAGCCGAGCACGCGCACGGCCTCCGCGAACGGCGCCGGTCCCAGCACCGCGGCGCGCTCGCGGTCGTTGACCCACCGGGGCGTGGCGATCACGACCGTGGCCAGCACGGCGGTGGTGATCACGGCGGCGACGACGGCCAGGACCGGCCGGCCCGCGGCCCAGGCGGCCAGCCGAGCCGAGGTGGCGCGCAGCCTCTGCGGACCCGACGGGACGGTGTCGTCCGCCTGCGCGTCGTCGTCGTCGAGACCCACACGCTGCATCGGAGGCCGCAGGCCGCCCGTGACCATGGCAGTCAGCCGTAGACGACGAGGGTGTTCTCGGTGCGGACGACGAGGTGACCACCCACGGCGTCGACCCGCCGCACGTCCTGGGGCAGCGGGACCGACCAGTACCGGACGCCGTCGTCGAGCCCCCGGCCCCACAGCTCCTGCCCACCGTCCGGCGACTCCCCCGGACCGATGACCAGCGTGCCGTCCGACAACGGGTTCCACGGCAGCAGCGCCCCGGTGTCGACCTCCCACAGCACGGCTCCGTCGCGGACGTCGAGCACGCCGTACGTGCTCGCGCCCGACACGACGAGACGGTCCGACACGAGCACCCGGGGGTCCAGGACGGACCGGGTCCGCCACAGCTCCTCGCCCGTGGTGATGTCGAGTGCGGACACCTCCGGCCCCTCGTCGACGAGCAGCGTCCCGGACTGCGAGCCGTCGTCGGCCGACAGCGAGGCGGGCAGACCCTCGAGGGGGTACAGCGGCGACCCGTCGACGTCGTGCACCCGGCCCCCGCCCACGGGCGCCCACGTGGCGAACCGCTCACCGAGCGCGGCGACCTGGAGACCGCTGTACCGCGCGCGGGTCAGGATGGTGCGTCCGTCGTCGACGTCCAGGACGATCGTGGACCCGCCCTCGAGCACGACGACCGGCGGCAGCACCCGCATCGAGGCCGCGATGACGGTGGCCTGCTGCTCCATGACGTCCGGTGTGACCATCGACCACACCACGTCGCCTGTGCGGCCGTCGCGCCGCTCCACCACCAGGTGGCTGTCCGCGTCCAGCGTGCCGACCACGAGGTCGTCCTCGACCCGGTCGATGCCCACGATCGCGCCGCGCAGGTCCCACGCCCCGACCCGCTCGCCGTCCCGCGCGGACAGCGGGACGACCGCGATGCGCGGCGGCTCCTGGATCGAGGCGTCGTCGGAGTACAGGACGCGCGGCTGCAGGACGAGACAGAGGATCAGCGACCCCGCGTCCTCGCGCAGCGCCGGGCACGTCGCGGCCGACGACTCGAAGCCCGCGCGGGACGCCGGCGCCACCGCGGTGGTCCAGCGCTCGGCGCCCGACGCCGGGTCGTGCGCCGTGACCGTCCACTCGTCGGTCCCTGCCGCGAGGACCACCAGGGCGCCGTCGGCCGCGAGCACGGTGCCCGGCAGCGGCGACCCGGCGGTCTCCCACAGCGGGACCGGTGCCGAGTCGAGGGGGCGCACGAGACCGGGAACCGCGGCGATCCGCGCGACGAACGCCCGGTCCCTCGCGGACGCCACGAGCGCGGACGCCACGAGCCCGACGACGACCAGCACCGCGACGGGCCACCAGCGGCGCAGCATCCGGGCGGTCGTGCCGCGGCTCTCCGGCTCCGGCACAGCCGGCACGTGGTTGTCCGGCGCGCTCGACACACTCGTCGCGGTCGGGGCGTCCTCGACCTCGACGAGCTGCATCCGTGCAGCAAGGCGCCGGTCCGCCATGTCCCGACTCTAGGACACGGGGTCCGATCCTGGTGCGCGTACCAGCCGCAGGGAGCAGTCGCCGAACGAGACCGTCGACCCCACCCGCAGACGGACCTGCTGGTCCACGCGGCACACCACCTGCGCGCCGTCCGGCAAGGTCACGACCGTGCCGTTGGTCGATCCGCGGTCCGCCACCCAGACGCCACCGGGTTCGACACCGATCTGGAGGTGGGTCTTGGAGACCGAGCGCGCCGGGTCCACGACGCGCACCAGCTGGACGTCGGCGTCGGACGCGGGGTTGCGACCGACCAGCGCCGTGCGCGCGATCAGGACGCGGCGACCGTCGGCGAGCTCGACCTCGGCGACGGTCCGGTCGACGGCCACCGAGTCCGCCGGCTGGGCGACGAGGTCGTCCCGCGGTCCCGCAGGACGGGTCATCTCGAGCTCGGGGGCGAGGCCGTAGCTGAGCGCGACCTGACGGACGACGGGGGTGGCGCGCGTGTCCAGGTCCGGCCCGCTGCGCTGCGGGGAGATCGGCGCGAGGACCAGCGCGGCAGGGCGGCCCTCGTCGAGCAGGACGTCCAGGAGATCGGTCCCGCGGTTCGCCGCCGACGGCTCCGCGACGGCCCAGCCCGGCACGCTCACCGGGCGGCGCTCCTGTCGCACCGGCACCGGCTCCGGGAGTCGCACCGGGCTCGGCGGGGCCTGCACCAGCGCGCGCGACCGGACGTCGAGCACCTCGTCCCGCGCGGCCAGATCGTGCCAGCCGCGGCGGCGGCCGGTCCGGTCGAACGACGGCGACGCGAGGACGACGAGCGCACCCACCACGAACGCGAGCAGCCCGGCGGCCACCACCGCCCCGCGCAGCAGCACGCGGAGCATGCCGATCGGGCGGCGCGACTCGACGTCGAGCGTCCGGATCCCCGTCGCGAACCGTCCGACGGTCGCGCCGGTGCGACCGTGCAGCACCCACTGGACCACCACGACGACCAGGACGAGCGACGCGCCGAGCAGCGCGAGCCACGCGGTGTCCCGGATGCGCGCGGCGGGGATCAGCCAGCCGCCCAGCACGAGCAGCAGGCCCGCGTCGAGCGCGCCCGCGGACAGGCGGCGGGCCAGGGTGGCGGGCGACAGCTCGTCGACCGCCCGGTACGGGGCGTGCATCAGGGAACCCTGCTCTCTCATGACGTGCCCTTCGGGCGTCGGCTCCGGCGGTCTCTCAGGGAGGCGGTGGACACGCGCGCCCGCATGCGCCGGCGCCATCCCACGCTGTGCGTCATCGCCTCGACGGTCTCGTGGACGTCGGTCCAGTAGGCGGTCGCGTGCGCACCGCTCGGCTCGCCGTCGCTGAACACCGCGTGATCGGCCGTCCGTGCAAGCGCGCCCACGCGCGCCGCGACGAGCGCACCGCCGGGCGCGTCCGCGAAGGACGCCGCGAGGGTGCGCGCCGACTCGTTGCGCGTGGCCAGGGAGCCGGCGGGCCGGCGCAGGTCGCGGGCCGTGTCCAGCACCTCGTCCCAGCCGCCGGCCACGCGGACCACCGGGTCCGGGCTGCGGCGCCGCCGCCGTCGTCGGCGGGCCTTGAGCGCGACGATGACCAGCAGCGGCGCGGCCAGGACCAGCAGCGGGACCGCGACGATGCCCGCGACGCGCGCGATCCGCCACAGGAGCGCGTTGCCGTCGTCCTCGGCGTCGGGGTCGTCCGTCTGCGGCTGCTCGGTGTCCTCGTCGGGCGGGGTCACCGCGGCCGGCGGGGGCGGCGGCGGCTGCACCACCTGCGGGTTGGGCTCCGACGGCTTCTCCTGGTCCTCTTCCTGGGGCGTCTGCTCCGGGGGCGGCGTCGGGTCGAACGGCACCCAGCCGTACCCCTGGAACGCGACCTCGACCCAGGCCTGGACGTCGTTGCCGGTGATCTCGACGGGCCCCTCGGACGCCCCGTCCTCGGGGATGAACCCCAGGACGACCCGTGCCGGCAGGCCCATCTCCCGCGCCATCAGCGCCATCGCGGCGGCGTACTGCTCACCGTCGCCCACCATGAGGTCGCCGCCGAGCAGCGTGGTGATCCGGTCGGCTCCGTGGCCGGACAGCGACTCCGTGCCCGACACGTCGACCCCGTGACTGAAGAACCCCTGCTCGGAGAGCCACGTGGCGAGCGCCGAGCTGATCTGCACCGGGTTGCCGGCGTCGCGCGCCACGTCCGCCGCGGTCGCGGCGACGATGTCGGGCACGCCGGCGAGCGGCGGCTGCGCGACGTCGGACTCGGGCGAGCTGCCGACCTCGGTGTCGTCGGGCTCGCGCGGCACCACCACGTCGACGCCGTACTCGAGCCCCTCGCGGAGCCCGCCGGTGAGCACCGCGGCACCCGTCGCGTCGTTGTACCGCAGCGCGCCCGCGTCGTCGGGGTCGGCGAGCTCGATCGAGGTGGCCTGGCCGACGGTCGGGAGCCAGACGCCTCCGAGCGAGCCGATCGCGATGTCGACGTGCGCCCGCTCGCCGCGCACGTTCGTCTCGATCTCGGCGCCGACCCGACGGAACTCGCCCGACGCCTGCGCGGACCCGTCGCCCGCGACGTTCCACACCACGCCGTCGTAGCGGTCCATCGTGGCCAGCCGGACGCGGGCGCTCTCCGGCAGGCCGGTGACCGTGAACAGGACCGCGTCGGCGTCCTCCTTGACGAACTCACGGAAGGCCGACAGCGGGCTCGGGTAGTCCCGCGGGTCGAACGGCGGCACCAGCTCGTCGCGCACCACGAGCCGCTCGGTCCCCCCGGCCACCAGCGGTGCGCCGAGCACGCCCGCCCCCACGGCGACCGCCGTCAGCACGCCGGTCGCCACGATGCGCCGCGCACGCAGGAGCCCCGCCCGCCACGAGGCCCACGGCAGCAGCACGAGCACGAGGACCAGGCCCGTGACCAGCGGGGCGACCGTGGGGCGGCGCGTGCCCAGGACGATCACGGCGATCGTCACCACGACCGGCACGACGGCCGCCGAGGCCGCCGCGGCACCCGTGCGGGCCCGCAGCGCGACGGACACGGCGATCGCCGACCCCACGAGCGCCAGGACGTACATCGCGACCAGGAGCGTGCCGTCGGTCCCGATCGGCGGCTGGAGCGTCAGGACCTGCTTCCACGTCGATGCGGCGGCGCGCGTCAGGTCGAGCGCCGTCTGCGGGGTCGGCACCACCCCGGCGACCGTCGTGCCGGGAGCGGCGAGCGCGCCACCGGCCAGCACGTACACGACGAGGAGCACGGCGACGACGGTGATCGCGGACCACCCGCGGACCGCCCCCAGCGCCGCGACAGCCGTGCCCAGCAGGAGGCCGCCGACGAGCGCGGGCAGTGCGGTGAGGCCGCCGTACACCTCGAGCAGGGGCACCAGGGCGAGAGCCAGGGTGCCGACGAGGCACAGGACGTCGACGACCGCGCGGCCGACAGGGCGAGGGGTCACGCGGTCACCCGCCGGAGCAGGCGCGGCAGGTCGTCGAGCCGACCGATCGTCGCGAGGCTGAGCGAGCCCTGCGTGCGCACCGACACCTCGGCACCCCGCTCGCAGCGCACGACCACGGTCCGCGTACCGGTGGGAACGTGCCGGGCGCCGAGCCGCAGGTCGGCGTCGCCGGGCACCGAGCCGGTCACGAGCATCGCGACGGAGGCCTCCGGCGCCTCCCGGACGACGCGGCGTCCCAGGAGCGTCACGCCCGCGCCACCGCTCGCCAGCACAATCCCCGAGCAGTCGTCGAGCAGCAGCGGCGGCGCCTCCACCCGGAGCCTGCCCGGTCCGGCGAGCACGACCAGGTCGCGCTCCTCCCGGATCGTCTGCACGCCCACCGACGCCAGGACGGAGACCGCCAGCTCGAGCTCGTCGTCGTCCGCGTAGTCGCGCGGGTCCGTGGCCAGGGCGAGCGCGGTCGTCGTCCGACGGGTGTCCTCGAACTGCTTGACCATGAGGCTGCCACGGCGCGCCGTCGTCCGCCAGTGGATGTACCGCCGGTCGTCGCCCGCCACGTAGTCGCGCAGGGCGTGGAAGGACAGGTCCGAGTCGGACAGGTCCCGCGTCGACTGGCCCTCGAGGTCGCGCAGCAGCCCGGAGCTGGCCCCCGCCAGCGACACGAGCAGCGGGTGGACGAACAGCTCCACCGGCCGCGTCCAGCGCACGCTGCGGCGGACCAGCCCGAACGGGTCGCCGCGAACGGAGCGGACCGGTCCGACGACGATGACCGCGCGCCGGGCCGTCGGGATCGCGAACAGGTCGTCGTGGGCGTGGTCCGGGCCCAGCGCGGGCACGGCGAACTCGGCGACCGCGGAGCCCACGGGGAGCTCGACGCGGGACGGGAGGGACGGACGACGGGCGATGTTGCGCACCTCGACCCGCCCGAGGGCCCGCTCCCCCACCTTCACGCGGCGGTCGGCCATGTCGAGCGTGACGGCGTAGCGGGCCCGCCCGGCGGTCATGAGCAGGGACACGACGAGCACGGCGGTCAGCGCGGCGCCGACCGTCGCGAGCTCCAGCCACCCGAACCACCTGCCCAGCACGAGGCCGAGGACGGCGACGACCGCCACCCCCCACCCCACCGGCGAGACCCGCAGACCCACGATCAGACCGCCCGCAGCGCCGGCGGTGCCGTCGTCTCGAGGATCCGGGCGAGGATCTCGATGGCCGTGACGCCCGCGAACTCCGCCTCGGTGTCGAGCAGCAGGCGGTGCGCCAGCACGGGCTGCGCGAGGTCCTTCACGTCGTCGGGGATCACGTACTCACGGCCCGCTGCCGCCGCCCACACCTTGGCGGTGCGCACGAGCGCGAGGCCGCCGCGCACGCTGGCGCCGATCGCCGTCTGCGAGTCGTCGCGGGTGGCCTCCGTCAGGCGGGCGACGTAGTCGAGCACCACGTCGTCGATGTGCACGGTCTGCGCGAGGTCCGCCATGGTGCCGACGGCCTGCGTGGTGATCCGCGGGGTGAGGTTGGTGGTGCGGTCCTTGGCGCCGGCGAGGATCTCGATCGTGGACGCGCGGTCCGGGTACCCCAGCGAGGTCTTGATGAGGAACCGGTCCAGCTGCGCCTCCGGCAGGCGGTAGGTGCCGGCCTGTTCGATCGGGTTCTGCGTCGCGATCACCATGAACGGCCGGCCCACCGGGTGCGTCACGCCGTCGACGGTGATGTGCCCCTCCTCCATCACCTCGAGGAGTGCTGCCTGCGTCTTGGGCGAGGCGCGGTTGATCTCGTCCGCCAGCACCACCGACGCGAAGATCGGTCCCGGGTGGAACTCGAACCGGTGCGTGCTCTGGTCGTAGATGGTCACGCCAGTGACGTCCGACGGCAGCAGGTCCGGCGTGAACTGGATGCGGTGGTGGCTGCCCTGCACGGTCGCGGCGAGCGCCTTGGCGAGTGACGTCTTTCCGGTGCCCGGCGCGTCCTCGAGCAGCAGGTGGCCCTCCGCGACCATGGCGGTGAGCGCCAGGCGGACCGTGTGCTCCTTGCCGAGCAGCGCGAGACCGACGTTGGCGACCAGCGCGTCGAACGTCTCGGCGAACCAGATGCTCTGCTCGGGGGTCATCGGGTGGTACTCCTCAGGTGTCGGGGCTCGGGGCCCGGCGGGAACAGGTGTGTCATGGGGTGGCGCCGACAGTGAACGAGGCCGAGGCCTCGGGCCCGGTGCCGCGGAAGTTGGTCGCGGTGACGACGACGGTCACCACGTCGCCCGTCGTCGTCGGGCCGACGCGGTCGAGGCGCTCCTCGTACGGCGAGCCGGTGGTCGTCTCGCACCGTTGAGGGCCGCCGTTGATGCTGAAGCACAGCCGGTAGGAGTCGATCCCGATCCCGCCGTCGGTCGGCGCCCCCCACGCCACGACGGCGCGCGTGGGTGCGACCGGGTCGTCCGGGGTCATCGTGAGACCGGTCACCGCGCCCGGCGCCTGGCCCCAGGCCACGTCCGCGGAGCCCACGCCCTCGGTCCAGCCGATGCCGGTGCTGGCTCTGACGGTCGCGGTCACCCGTGTGCCTCGGAAGGGCAGGTTCCAGCCCGAGACGTCCACGGGCTGCGTGCGGCCGGAGAACGACCCGGCCACCCTGTCACCGCGGTCGCTGGTCAGCACCCACGTGTACGTGACCGCGCCACCACCACCGTCGGAGACGTCGCTCCGGGTGATCGTGATCTCGGTGGGCCGCCCGCCCGTCGCGTTGTCGGTCACGGCGACCGAGACGTCCGGCCGACCTGGCGCGGTCGTCGCCCGCGCGGACGCGGCGGCGCTCCAGCCGCTGGAACCCGCCCCGTTCACGGAACGCACCTGGTACGTGTACGTCGCGCCACCGGTGAGGTTCTCGAACGTGTACGAGGTCCGGTTGCCCACGTCGAGCTCTCCACCGTCGGGCAGCCGGATGACGTACGCCTGGATCGGGGTGCCGTTGTCGTCGGCACCGGACCAGCGCAGGTCGATCCGCCCTGCGCCGACGACGGGGGTGGCCGTCACAGAGGTGGGCGCGGTGGGGAGCCCGAAGGTCGACGCCGTGGTGGTCCCGGCCTCGCCCCAGCCCACCTTGTTCCGCGCCCGCACCGAGACGCGGTACGGGTACTTGGTCTGGGCCTGCTCGAACGTCATCTGCTGCGTGCCGGCCGCCTGCGGGAAGGTGCCGCCGTTGGGCCCGTCCACCACCACCTCGTACTGCGCGACCGCGTCGCCGTTGTCCGCCGGCGCCGTCCACGTGATCGCGATCACCCGGCCGAGCGTCGAGTCGGTCGGCGTCGCGGTCACCTCCGGGGCGTCGGGGGCGCGGGCGGGGACCATCGGCTGCGACGACGCCGACCACGCGCTCGGCTCCGGCGCGCGGTTGTGGGCGCGCACGCGGACCGAGTAGGCGGTCCCGTTCCTCAGTCCGCTGAACGTGTAGCTGGTCGTCGCGGAGGAGACCGAGGCCGGACCGGCGGGCGGGGCGGGCGAGATCTCGAGCGTGTAGCTGCTCACGGGCGACCCGGCGGAGGGCGGCGCCGTCCAGGTGGCGCGGACGGAGCCGTCACCGAACTCGAGCGTCGGCGCGGCGGGTGCGTCGGGGACCGCGTCGGGCCGGGCCGTCGCGGACGGCGGGCTGGGCTCCGACCAGTCGACGGCGTTCTGCGCGGCGACCGTGAACGTGTACTCCACGTCGTTGGTGAGGTTGTCGATGGTGCAGGTGGTGCTCGCGCACTGCCGCACGATGTTCCCCGGGCTCGCCACGACGCGGTACCCGGTGATCACGGCGCCGCGGTTGTCCGGCGCGTCCCACGAGAGGACGACCGTGCGGTCCCGCACCTCGCCGACCCGCGGTGCCGTCGGCGTGGCAGGCTTCCCGCGGACGATGACGACGATGCGGCCCTCGACCTCCCTGTCCGGGTCGCCGGTGACGTCCCGGACGCGGAACCGCGTGACCATCTGGCCGATGAAGCCCTCGGCGGGCCGCACGCTCACGGTGCTCGACGACGACCCGGCCGTGCCGGCGCCCGGCGTCTCGACGGACGCACCGACGACGGTCATCGGCGAGTCCGGGAACGGGTTGAACGCGCCCGCGAGCACGTCGACCGTGGTCTGGCGGCCCTCCACACCGTCCTCGATGGTGTGCGTCAGGAGCCGGACCGTGGGCCGGGTGCTCGCGATGACCCGGACGTCGATCGTCGCGTCGAACGACCCGGTCCTGCCGTACCCGATGCGCACCGGCAGCTGTTCGGTGGTGCCCTTCTGGGTGGTCTCGTCGGCCGCGATGCTGAGGATGCCGTTGGTGATGCCGCCGGTGAAGCCGACGGGGACCGCGGAGGTGAGCGTGTAGGAGTACCGGCCGTCGGTCGGGCTGGCGCCCTCGGGTCCGGTGGTGAACGCGCGCAGGTCCACCGCGACGGCGGCCTCCCCGGGCGCGACGTCGATGACGGACGGCGCGAACGTCGGCGGGTGGTCGTCGACGGCGTAGACCGTGATCTGCAGGGTGATGACCGAGGTCCGCGCGGACGTGTCTCCAGGGCCGGACGAGTCCGTGACGGGCACGGTGATCGACGCCGGTCCGGCGTACCCGGCCGCCGAGGTGAACCGGAGGGTCTTCAGGTCCACGACGGGGTCGGACTGGTCCGACCGGACGGCCGTGACGCCGAGCGGGTCGGCGATGGTCGCCTCGCGGCCGGGGGCCACCTGCACCTGCTCGCCCAGCGGGATCGTCAGCGTCTCACCGGAGGCGACCCGGAGCTCGGGCGCCTTGGGCCGGGGCGTGGGCGGGAAGAAGCCGAGGGCCGGCACGGTGATGAACGCGTACGAGGAGGCGGTGCCGGCGGGCGCCGTGGTGTTGGTGAGCAGGTACGGGATCGTCTGGGCGTGGTCGACGAGGGTCACGACGACGTTGCCCCGCTCGGTCACCCGCGCCACGTCCGCCTGCGATCCGGGGACGGACACCCGCAGGTCGCTCAGCGGGCCGCTGGGGTTCTGCGCGACCGCGAGGACGTCGACCGAGACCTCCGTGCGCCCGAGGGTGTCCAGCGCGGGGACGACGACGTCGCGGGCGATCGGCGGCAGCACCGGGGCGTCGTCGGCGACCGTCACGGTCAGCACCGCCGTGTCCCGCCCGCCGCGCTCGTTGGTGGCCGTGTACGCGATCTGCAGGACCGAGGGGGCGTCGGGCGCCTGGACGACGATCCGGCGGCCCTGCACCTCCGCGCCGGTGTCGGCGGGCTCGAGGTCACGTTCGAGCGACAGCTCGCCGCCGCTCGAGTCCACGTCGTTGGCCAGCACCCGCACCTCGACGCGCTGGCCGGGCCGGACGGTCACCGCGTCGTCGCGTGCCACGACGGGCGCCGCGCCGGTCGGACGCGGGCTGATGCCGACCCGCACGGTCGCGACCGCGCGCTGCCCCACCCAGTCCTCGACCGCGTAGGTGAACTCGTCGGTGCCGAGCTCGTCGGACAGGGCCGTGTACTCGAGCCAGTCCGGCCCGACCGCGGTGATCGACCCGCGGACGGGCGCCATGGCGGCGCCGAGGAGCGTCACGCCGTCGCCGTCGGGATCGATGCCGACCAGCGGGACGGGGATGCGGACCGTGTCGCCCTGGAACACGCGCGCGACCAGGTCGAGCGGTCGCGGCGGGGCCTTCGTGCTCGCGTCCGACTCGTGCACCCGGACCGTGACGGTCGCCGCGGTGACGTTGCCGGTCGCGTCCTGCACCGCGAACGTCGCGTGCGCGGTGAGCGCGGTCGCCGGGGCCTGGTACCGGAGCACGTCCCCCGAGACGAACAGGAGGCCCTCGCCCTCACCGAGCGGCTCCGCCAGCTCCGTCAGCAGCGTGAGGCGGTCCCCGTCCGGGTCGGAGGCCTTCTCGAGCACCGGGATCGTCACGACGCCGCCCGTCCGGACGCTCACCTCGACGTTGGGCACGACCGGCGGCTGGGAGACCGTCGACGGCGGGATCGGGTGCACCACGATCTCGCCCGTCGCGGTGCCCTGTCCGTTGGAGATCAGGTAGCGCAGCGCCACCGGTCCGTCGAGGGTGCGGTCGGACCGGATCTGGACCAGGTGGTGCTCCAGGACCGCGACGCTCAGGCCCGACCCGTCGGGCACCTCGACCGACTGCAGCACGAGCACCTTGCCCGCGGGGTCGCTGTCGTTCTCCAGCGGGTCGATCGTCACCTCGCCGCCCGCGGGCAGGAAGGCCTTGTCCCTGACCGCCACCGGCGGCTCGGGGGTCTCCGGCCAGGCGCGGACGTCGATCCGGGCCAGCCCCGTGGCCTGCTGCGGAGGCGCCGAGACGAGGAACTGCACGTAGTAGCTTGCCGGGCGGGCCGAGCTGAACGTGAACGTCCCCCCCTGCAGGTCACTGGTGATCGTGGCGCCGACGACGTCGTCCACACCCGCCAGCCGCGCAGGCTCGGCCGACGAGCTGCGCACCGCGTCGAGCGGGTGGAGGGTCACGGGCTGGTCCACGTACGTCACCGCGTGCACCGGGTCGATCTGCGGAGGCAGCGAGCCCGCCGGGCGCACGTCGACGTCGAGGGTGCCCTCGGTGGTCGTCGTGCCGTCGGACACCAGGAGGGTCACCGTGGTCCGGCCCAGCTGGGTGCCGTCGGCCTTGAACGTCACGGAGCCGTCCTGCCGGAAGCGCACCGAGCCCGACGTCGGGTCGGAGGTCGCCCCGACCAGCAGCAGGTCGTCGCCGTCGGGGTCGGTGAAGTCGGCGAGCGCCTGATGGTCCGCCTGGCCGCCCTGCTCGACCTGCAGCGCCCCGGTCCGCAGCTGCACCGGGGCCGAGTCGGTGGCGGCGTCGTGGACCGTGAGCAGCACCGTCGCGGTCGACGGCGCCGTGGTGCCCTGGCCGTCGGTGATCGTGTACGTCAGCTGGGCCGAGCCCGTCGCGCCCGCGGCGACGGCCACCTGGAGGGCGCGACCACCGTGGATCGCCTCGATGCGACCGAACTCCGCGGGCAGCGGGTCGAACTCCGAAACGACGAGGATGCCGCAGTCGGCGGACGAGTCGTTGTCGATGACCGGCAGGATCGTCGTCCGGCCGGCTCGCACGCCGAACTCGTCGTCCGCAGCCGTGGGCGGCGTCGGCTCGGTGGAGCACTCCGTGACGAGGTCCTGGGTGGTGTCGGAGGTCTCGGTCTCCTCCTGCGCCTCGTCCGGCTGCTCCTCGGGCTCCACCTGCGTCCAGTCCGGCACGCGCAGGTCGGTGTCCTGCAGGGGCATCCACAGGCGACCCCGCAGCGTGTCGTTGAGCACCACGACCTGGCGGTTCACCCGGAACGCGAGGACGTCCGCGCTCGACATGCCTTCGAGGTTGCTGACCTCCGCCTCCCCGCCCTCGCACAGCTGGACGTAGGAGCCGACCGGTGAGGCCCAGGCGCCGTGGGCGCACCGGCCCACCTGCACCGGGGCCGCGGGCAGGCCAGACCCGTCGGTCTCGTGCGCGACCGCGTCGCCGCCGCCGAGCGGCACCTCCAGCAGCGCCGTGCGGCTGGCCACCAGCGCGCGCGACGACTGCGGCCCGGCGAGCTGGAGGGTCAGGTCGTCGCCGTCGAGCTCGGTCGTGCCCTCCAGCGTGCGGACGGTGGAACCCGACAGGACCACCGGCTCGTCGCCGACGGCGGTGAAGGCGTCCACGGGGCCGGCGCCGACCTCGCCCAGCGCGGACACGCGCGGGGCGCCGTCGACGAGGTCGATCCGGCTCACGGCGCCGTTCTCGGGGGCGACCGCGAGCACCGCGCCGCTGCGCGCGACCACGACCGCTCCCCCCTCACCGAGCTCGACGTCCGGGGTGTCGGTGGCGATCCGGAGCGACTCCAGCCCGGCGATCGATCGCACGAAGGCGTTCCCGTCGCCGTCGACGACGGCGACCACTCCCGCCGCCATCGACACGTCTGCGCCCGGCACGGCGACCTGCGTGGTGAGCGTGACGGACGCGGGGTCGACGACCGCGAGCGAGCCCGGCTCGACGAGCAGCACGTCGCCGGCGTCCTGCAGCACGTCGAACGTGCTCCCCGACGCGGCCAGCCCGCCGTTGAGCTCCTCGACCTGCGCGTTGTAGCGGCCGAGCTGCAGCTTGCTCGTCGCGGTGAGCCAGACGCCCCCGTCGTTGAGCTCCAGCCGGGCCAGCGGGAAGCCCTGGTCGAGCAGCGCGAGCACCAGGACGAGCACGGGGACGGTGACGACCGCCGCCGCCGTCGTCGCCCGCCCACGCATCGATGCCCACCTCACGGTGCGCACACCTGGGCGGGGTCGGCCGAGACCCGGCGGTCCGCGCGCACGATCGCCACCTCGACGCAGACCTGCCCCGCCGCCTGGTCCGCCGGGACGGTCGCCATGGCGGCGTCGACCAGCGCGGGGTCGGGCTCGCCCGTCACCTGCAGCACGCTCCAGAGGTACTGGTCGCCGACCTGCGGGTCGGGGTTCTCCCAGGTGAACACGACCGAGCCGTCCCCCTGGCGCGTGCCCTGCAGCCCGGCGGGAGCCGGGACGGCGTCGGCGATCCGGGTGGGGTCCGTGCCCTGCGAGAAGTCCGACGTCGCCGACGGGCCGTCGTCGGGAGCCCCGCGCAGCGCCACGGCGCCGATCGCAACCACCGCCGCCAGCACCACGACCCCGGACGCGATGCCCGCCACCACGCGCGCCCGACCTCGCTGCTCGGTCTCGACCTGCTCGACAACCTGCGGCTCGGGCGGCGCGACGAACACCGGACCCGGGCGCACCGGCGCGGGCTCGGGAGCCACGGCGGTGACCCCGCGCATCCGCGTCGGCTCGTCGGCCCCGGGTGCGGCCACCGGGGCGGACGGCGCCTGCGGTGCCACGCTCACGATCGAGCGCAACCGCGTCGCGTCCTCCCGGCCACCGTCCGGGGACTCCGTCGGCTGCTCACGGTCCTGGACGGGGTCGGGCTCGTCGGTCAGGTCCAGCGGCGTGATCGGCAGGCGCAGGTCCGCCTCGACCTGCTGCAGCGCTCGCGCGACCGCCGCCGCGGACGCGAACCGGCGTGCCGGGTGCTTGGCCATCGCGCGCTCGAGGACGTCCTGCAGGCCCCAGGGCACGTCGACCCGACCGGTCGGGGGCAGCGGTGTCCGCTCGATGCGGGAGACCAGCTGCTGCGCGGTGTTCTGCCCCCCGGGCACCTCGAACGGGGTGCGGCCCGCGAGCAGCGAGTAGATCGTGGCGGCCAGCGAGTACACGTCCGAGCGCTCGTCGCCGGTCGGGTGCTCGCCGAGCAGCTCGGGGGGCGACCACGGGATCGACATGCCGACCGTGGCGCCGGCGCCGTGGCCGGTCGTCGCGGCGATGCCGAAGTCGGTCAGCGCCGGCCACCCGAAGTCGGTGGTCAGGACGTTCGCCGGCTTGATGTCGCGGTGCAGGATGCCCGCCCGGTGCGCGGTCTCCACCGCCGACGCCAGCCGGATGCCGATCCGCAGCGCCTCGGCGACCGAGATCCGCTCCTGCCGGTACCGCTCGGCCAGACCGGGCCGCGAGCAGTACTCCATGACGAGGAACGGGCGGCCGTCCGCGGCGATGGCCGCGTGGTAGATCGTGACGATCGAGGGGTGGTGCGACAGCTGGGCCATGAGGTTGGCCTCCTGCTGGAACCGCGCGCGCACCTCGTCGTCCAGGCTGCCGGCGAGCAGCACCTTGACCGCCACCTCACGCCGCGGGAGCTCCTGCTGGTACAGGAAGACGTCCGCGAAGCCCCCGAGGCCGAGGACCCGGAGGTACTCGTAGCCCGGCAGGCGAGGCGGCGTCGATGCTTCGCGGCGTGCGGTCACGAACCCCGCTCCACCGAGAACGTCACGCCGTCTCCGAGGTCGACGACCTCGTCGACGCCGACGACGCTGGGCTCCCCCGGGTGCAGCCGGCGCGCACCCTCTCCGGCGCGCGCGACGTGGATGCCGTTGGTCGAGTCGAGGTCGGTGACGACGACGTGGTCGCCCTCCACCCGGACCTCGGCGTGCGTGCGAGAGATGTCCTGCTGCGGGCTCGGCACGGTGATGAGCCGCGGCAGCTCGCGGTTGGTGACCCGGGCGACCTGCGGGGCACGCCCCAGCAGGACGGCACGGTCGAGCGGGACGACGAGACCCGTGGACAGGACCAGTCGTGCCGCGACGGGCGCCGGCTCGGGCACCCGGAACGGCCCGGGGACCTCGTCGGACGCCCAGGACGGCAGCTGGTCCCGGATCTCGGCGAGGTCGGTGGACAGGATCGTCAGCCCGTCGTGGTCGTCGAGGGACGCGCCGCCGACGGCGACGGGAGTCCCCGCAGCCGCGCTCGGCGTCGGCGTCGCGAGGAACGACTCCGCCTCGGCGACGACGCCGGCGGGGTCGGTGTGCTCCTCGTCCTGCCTGGTCAGGGGCGCGAGCTCGACCTGCGTGGGCTCGTCCCACACGACGGCGTCGATGATCTCGGTCGCGGCCGCGTGGGCGTCGACCGCGGGGACGGCCTGCGGCTCGTCGTCGGCCGCCTGGTCGAGCACGGGCAGCGGGTCCTCGGCGACAGGCTCGGCCACGGCCGGCTCGTCGGCCGCGGGGGTGTCGGTGTGCGCCTCGGCCTCGACGACGGGCTCGACCTCGGCCGCGACCGGTTCCGGCTCCACCACTGCAGCCGGTTCCGTGGTCGGCTCCACGGACCGCGGGGCGGCGTCGGTGCGCGCGGTCAGCCCGACGTGCACCCGAGAGGCACGGACGACCCCGTCGGCGAGCGGGAGGCTGTCCGCACCGGCCGTCGCACCGTCCACCTGCACGACCACGTCGGCCACACCCTCGAGCACACGCTCGGTCCACGTGCTCACCTCACCCGAGCGCCACACGTCCTGCCGGCCGCCCACCTCGACGACCACCTCGACGTCGCCGCGCAGCGCCGCGTGCACGCGCTGCCCGTCGACGGACACCACGGCGAACGGCGGGAGCCCCCCGAACCCGTCGCGGGCGAGCAGGGCGAGCGCGGAGAACACGCCCTCCCCGGCGTCCTGCCAGAGCGCGCGGACGGTCGACTCGGCCGCACCGGGGCCGAGCAGCGCCACGAAGCCGGGGCGCACGACGGCCGTCCAGGTGCCGGCGGTGTACTCGGGCACGCTCATGACGGCATCTCCTCGTTCGATGTGGCCTCGTTCGATGTGGCCGTGTCCGGGGTGGGCGCCTCCGGGCGGACGCGCGGGATCGGCTGGGTCGCCGAGCGCGACCGACGCGGGACCGTGACGCCGTTGAGCATCTCGTCCCAGACGTGGGTCCCCAGGTCCGCCCCGGTGCGGGGCACGGTGATGTGGACGTCGTCGTGGGCGCCGGACGCGGTGGCGACGTCGACGACGACCGCGCTGACGTTGTCCCGCGCGCCGTGCTCGAGCGCCAGCCGGACCAGGAGCGCTGCGGCGTCCTGCGGGTCGCCCGTCTCGGCGAGGACGCGCGCGAGGTCCTCGTCGCCCACCTCGCGCGTGAGGCCGTCCGTGCAGATGAGGAGCCGGTCGTGCAGCCCGGCGGGCAGCAGCCAGTACTCGGGCTCCGGCGGGTCACCGGTGCCGAGAGCGCGCGTCAGGACGTGCCGGTCCGGGTGCGTCGCGGCCTCGGCCGGGTCGATCTCGCCGAGGTCCAGCAGCTCCTGGACCACCGAGTGGTCCACGCTCACCTGCTCCAGCTCGTCGGCGGACCACAGGTACACGCGCGAGTCGCCGACGTTGAACACGAGCCAGTACGACCCGCCGTCGTGCTCCGTCACCGCCACCCCCGCGACGGTGGTGCCACCCTGACGTCCGCCGGTGAACTCGGTGCGGATCCGCGCGGCCGTCCGGTCGAAGCACGCGTGCACGTCGTCGGCGGTGGCCGCGGCCTGTCCGGCGAGCTGGGCGAACTCCTCGACGGCGATCCTGCTCGCCAGGTCGCCCGCGTCGTGCCCACCCATGCCGTCCGCGACGAGGAACACCGGCGGGTAGGCGAGCAGAGCGTCCTCGTTGACCTCACGGACCAGGCCGCGATCGGTCGCCGACCCCCACGACGTGCGCACGTGACCCCCTCGTCCTCCGGTCGGCCCCGACGGGTGCCCGTTCAGATCATCGGCGCACATCGTGCCCCACGTGAGCGCCTTGCACACAACTTCGACCGATTTGTGGTCAGATCCCCAGCTGGAAGACGCCCCAGTAGGCCAGGACTACGAGCAGCACGACCGAGCCGATCACCCCTGCCCACAGGATCGCGGTCCGCACGACGCCCGGCGCCGGGTGCCCGCCGTCGTGCCGGACCCGGCGGCAGCGCCGCAGCAGCAGGACGCCGACGACGACCACCACGATGCCCAGCACCCGCACGGCCACCCAGCCGCCCTGCACCACGAGGTCGTTCCGCTCGTAGTCGAGCGCGAGCCGGGCGACCGCGACGATGTACCAGACGAGGCCGACGACCGTGAGGATCGCGCCGAGCCCGAGGGCGAGCAGCAGCGGGAGCACCCCGGGCGCGAACCGGGGTCCGGCAGCCGTCGCGACCGCGCCACGCTGCCGCCGCACCCGGTCCGTCGCCTCCTCGACCGCTCGTGCGACCAGCAGCGCCAGCGGCCCGAGCACGATGAGGGCGACGGCGGCCAGCGCCAGCGCCAGGACGACGTCGCCGTCCCCCAGCCACCGCGGCTCCGGGACCGGGGCCGCGACGTACGTCTGCACCGGTTGGGCCCCCGCGATGCGCGGCGGGGTGTCGCCGGTGCCGGGCAGACCGAGCACCCAGCCCTCGAGGTCCCGCAGGAACACCGCGTCCACGTCGCCGTCGACGCGGATGCCGTGGTTGGCGCCCTCGTAGTAGCGCACCGTGACGTCGTCGTTCCCGGCGACCGCAGTGTCCCGCAGGATCTGCTCGGCGCCCTGGATCGTGGGCATCGAGGCGTCGCCGGTGCCGTAGACGACGAACACCGGCTGCGTCATCTCCCGCTGGTACGGCGTCACGTCGAAGTCGGCGTACTCGAAACCGCCCCCGGGCAGGGACATGCCGACCGCCCGCGGGATCGCCCGGAAGACGCCGTGCGGCACCCCCGTGTTGCGCAGGTACGCGTCCACGGCGAACGCTGCCTGCTCCCGCGGCGGCACCACCGGCGAGGACACCAGCACGACGAACGCGATCGTCGGGTCCTGCGCGGCCATGATCGGGGCGATCCAGCCACCCTCGCTCTCGGCGTAGATGCCCACGCCGTCGGGGTCGACCCCCGGGTACGACTGCAGCACCGCGACCGAGGCGTCGTAGTCCGCCGCCATCAGCACGTAGTCGCGGTGGCGCGTGGTGTACGTGTCGAGCCGCTTGTTGGGCACCATCGCGACGATCCCCGACGCGGCCAGCGCGTGCGCTTGCTCGAGGAACGCGGTGTCGTAGCGGCCGGTGCCCGCGCCGTGCACGAACACGACCCCGCGCTTGGGGCCGTCGAGCCCGACCGGTTCGCTGATCTGCGCGTCGATCGTGGCGCCGTCGAGCTGCACGGTCACCACACTGGTCCGGACGTCGTAGGTCTGGACGGGCGCGGCGTCGCCGATCGCCGTCGACGTCGTCGCGACGGTCAGCGGGTCGGCCAGCGGGACCGGGTCCCACTGGGGGCCCATGACGGCACCCAGGATCGCCAGGACCACGATGCCCAGGGCCGTGCTCGCCAGCAGGCGGTACGACCGGCCGACCTTGCGGTCGACCGGTGCGTCGGTGCGCGGCTCAGTGCGCTCGTCCGAGCTCAGCATGGTCAGAAGCCCAGCTTGCCGAGCTGCTTGGGGTCACGCTGCCAGTCCTTGGCCACCTTGACGTGCAGGTCCAGGTACACCCGCGCGCCGAGCAGCGCCTCGATCCCCCGGCGCGCCTGGCTGCCGACGTCGCGCAGCCGGGCTCCGCCCTTGCCGATGATGATGGCCTTCTGGCTGTCCCGCTCGACGAACAGGTGCACCCGCACGTCCAGCATCGGCACACCGTTCGCGGCCGGCTCGTCGCGCGCGACGATCTCGTCGACCACCACGGCCAGCGAGTGCGGCAGCTCGTCGCGCACCCCCTCGAGCGCCGCCTCCCGCACCAGCTCCGCGACCATGACGGCCTCGGGCTCGTCGGTCAGCTCACCCTCGGCGTACAGCGGGGTGCCCTCCGGCAGGTGCCCGATCAGCACGTTCTCCAGCACGTCCACGTTGTACCCCGAGGTGGCCGAGACGGGCACGATGTCGGCCCACTCCCCCAGCGCCTGCACGGCCATCAGGTGCTCGGCGAGCTTGCCCTTGCCCACGAGGTCGGCCTTGGTGACCACGGCGACGACGGGGGTGCCGCGGCCGTCGCGGGCGAGCTCGCTCATCTGCTCGGCGATGAACCGGTCGCCCGGGCCGACGCGCTGGTCGGCCGGCAGGCAGAAGCCGACCACGTCGACCTCGGTGAGCGTGTCCTTGACCAGGGCGTTGAGGCGCTCGCCCAGCAGCGTCCGCGGGCGGTGCAGCCCGGGGGTGTCGACGAGGATCAGCTGCGCGTCCGGGCGGTGCACGATGCCGCGGACGGTGTGGCGCGTCGTCTGCGGTCGGCCGGACGTGATGGCGACCTTCTGACCGACCAGCGCGTTGGTCAGCGTCGACTTGCCGGCGTTCGGGCGCCCGACGAAGCAGGCGAACCCGGAGTGGAAGGTGGTCATCGGGTGGCTCCGTGGGTGTCGGTCGGGGCGCGGCCCGGGGTGGGGGTGTCGGCGTCGACGACGCTGGCCAGCACGGTCGCGAGCCGGCGGCGCCGGCCCTCGACCCGCTCGGCGACGAGGTGCAGTCCGTGGATGTCGCCGGCGGAGCCGGGCAGCGGCACCTTGCCGAGCGCCTTGGCGAGCAGGCCGCCCGCGGTGTCGACGTCCTCGTCGTCCACCTCGAGGTCGAACAGCTCGCCCAGCTCGTCCCGGCCGAGCCGTGCGGGGACGCGGAACACGCCGTCGCCGAGGTCCTCCACGACGGGTGCCGTCGGGTCGTGCTCGTCGGTCAGCTCGCCGACGATCTCCTCGATCGCGTCCTCGATGGTCACCAGGCCGGCGATGCCGCCGTACTCGTCGACCACCATGGCCATGTGCGACGAGCCGTCCTGGAGCTCGCGCAGCAGCTCGTCGACCGGCTTCGACTCCGGCACGAAGACCGCCGGGCGTGCCAGCGACGACGCCGGGGCGTTCAGCATCGCCTCCTGCTCGCGGCGGTCCGACCCGCCCACGGGCCCGATCGGGAGGCGACCGACGACGTCCTTGAGGTAGAGCACCCCGCGCAGGTCGTCCACCGAGTCGCCGACCAGCGGGACCCGGGAGAACCCCGAGCGCAGCAGCAGGGCGAGCGCCTTGCGCAGCGGCGTGTCGGCCGAGGCGGTGACCATGTCCGTGCGGGGCACCATGACCTCGCGGGTGAGGGTGTCGCCCAGCTCGAGCACCGAGCGGAACATCTCCCGCTCCTCGTCCTCGATCACGTCCGACTCGCTCACGCGCTGCACCATGTCGCGCAGCTCGCTCTCCTCGGCGGCGGCCGACGACGCACCCGGTCGACCGACGGCGCCGAGCCGGCCGGCGACCGCCGTCACGGCCACCAGCACGTGGGACAGCCGGGTGAGCGTGGGGACGGGGTGCTGCCGACCGATGGTCCGGGGGCTCGCCCGCACCAGCAGGAACGCCACGAGCCCGCACACCGCGACCGAGACCAGCAGCACCGCCCACCACGCCAGACCGGCCGCGGCGACCACCAGCGCGATGCACACGGTGGCGGTCATCTCCGCGATCAGCCGCACGAACGCCGCTGCTGACGCGACCTGGGCGGGGTGCTCGGTGAGCGCCCGCACGCGGCCGGCGGCAGGGTGGCGCTCGGCCAGGAGCTCGGTCACCGCGGCACGCGAGATGCGCACGACCGCCACCTCGCCCGCGGAGAGCGCTGCGGCGGCGGCGAAGCCGAGCACGGCCACGACGACGAGCAGCGCGGCGGGGATGTCCGTCATCGCGAGGCCAGGAACGTCAGCAGCAGCCGGCGCTGGAGCGCGAACATCTCCTTCTCCTCCTCCGGCTCCGCGTGGTCGTACCCGAGCAGGTGCAGGATCCCGTGCGTGGTCAGGAGCAGGAGCTCCTCCGCGGTCGAGTGGCCCGCCGCGCGCGCCTGCTGCGCCGCGACCTCCGGGCACAGGACGACGTCGCCGAGCAGGCCCGCGGGCGTCGGGTCACCCTCGCGGCCGGGCCGGAGCTCGTCCATGGGGAACGACAGCACGTCTGTGGGACCGGGCTCGTCCATCCACTTCACGTGCAGGTCCGTCATCACGTCGGTGCCGACCAGCAGGATCGACACGTCCGTCTGCGGGTGCACGTGCATCTCGTCGAGCACGTACCGCGCCAGGGCGGCGAACTCCGCCTCGTCGACGTCGTACCCGGACTCGTTGTTCACCTCGACGCTCACGGCCGCCTCAGCTCCTGTCCCAGCGCGCGTACGCGTCGATGATGTCGCTGACCAGGCGGTGCCGGACCACGTCCGACGACGTCAGCCGGCAGAACGAGACGTCCTCGACCCCGGAGAGGATCTGCTCGACGACGCGCAGGCCGGACGTCTGCGACGACGGCAGGTCGACCTGCGTGATGTCCCCGGTGACGACGACCTTGGACCCGAACCCGAGCCGCGTGAGGAACATCTTCATCTGCTCGACCGAGGTGTTCTGCGCCTCGTCGAGGATGATGAACGCGTCGTTCAGGGTGCGCCCGCGCATGTACGCCAGCGGAGCCACCTCGATGGTCCCGGCCTCCATGAGCCGCGGGATGGACTCGGCGTCCACCATGTCGTGCAGCGCGTCGTACAGCGGGCGCAGGTACGGGTCGATCTTGTCCGACAGGCTGCCCGGCAGGAAGCCCAGGCGCTCGCCCGCCTCGACGGCCGGTCGCGTGAGGATGATGCGGTGCACCTTGCGGTCCTGCAGGGCCTGCACGGCCTTGGCCATGGCCAGGTACGTCTTGCCGGTGCCCGCCGGTCCGATGCCGAACGTCACGGTGTGCCGGTCGATCGCGTCGACGTAGTCCTTCTGTCCCGACGTCTTGGCGCGGATGGTCCGCCCGCGGCCGGTGAGGATGTTGAACGACAGCACGTCCGCGGGGCGGGCGGCCGACGCCGCGGTGAGCATGGCGACCGAGCGGGTCACGACGTCGGGGGTGAGCGGCGTGCCACCCGCTGCCATCTCGACCAGCTCGTCGACGAGCCGCGACACCAGGGCCACGTCGCCGACCGGGCCGGCGAGGCGCACCTCGTTGCCGCGGACGTGGATGTCGACGGTGGTGAACCCGGACTCGATGGTGCGCAGCACCTCGTCCCTCAGCCCGAGCAGCTCGACCATCGAGACCTCGGACGGGACGCTGATCCGGTGCTCGACGCGCGCGGGTGCGCCGGAGGGACGCGCTGCGGATGTGGACTCGGCCATGTGCTCGGCGGGCGCCGTGCGCTCCTTAGGTCGGTGCGGGTGCGAAGAACGTCCTCAGTCTACGAGGCTGTGCCCACAGCATTCCCCGCAAGGACGGATCAGCTCCAGCGACCCAGCCGCTCGGCGAGTACAGCGAGGGCGACCGGGCCGGCCGTCGAGGTGCGCAGCACGTGCGGACCGAGGCGCACGGCGCGCGCTCCGGCGTCGACGAGACGGCCCAGCTCGCCGTCGCCGATGCCGCCCTCGGGGCCGACGACGACCAGGCACTCGCCCGCGTCGGGCAGCGACGTCGCGGCGATCGGCTCCGTGGCCTCCTCGTGCAGCACGAGCACGACGCCGCCGGCCGCGACCACGGCGCGCACGCGGTCGACGAGCCCCCGCGCGTCGAGCGCGACCTCGACCGCGGGCACCCGCGCTCGTCGCGACTGCTTCGCGGCGGCCCGGACGGTGCCCAGCCAGCGGGCCCGGCTCTTCGCGGCACGCTCGCCGCGCCAGACGACGATCGACCGCTCCGCCTGCCACGGCACCACGGCGTCGACCCCCACCTCGGTGGCCGCCTCGATCGCCATCTCGTCGCGGTCCCCCTTGGCGAGGGCCTGCACGAGCACCAGCGCGACCGCGGGCGCGGGCTCGACGACGCGCTGCTGCACGTGCACGAGCACGCCCTCGGCGGTCACCTCGCCGACCACGCCGACGAGCCGGACACCGGAACCGTCGACCACGTCGACCCGCTCCCCCGGGCTGCGGCGCTGGACGACCCCGGCGTGGCGACCCTCGGTGCCGTCGAGCAGGTACGTGGCTCCGTCGGCCACGGCGTCGAGCGATCCGGGCTCGGCCAGGAACACGGGCGCGCTCATGACGCGGCCGTCACCGTCACGCTCACCGACCGGAGAGCTTGTCGCGCAGCTTGGCGAACACGCCGGAGCTCGACGCCGCGAGCCGTGCCTCCGGGCGCTCCTCGCCGCGCAGGGTCGCGAGCCGGCGCAGCAGCTCCGCCTGCTCGTCGTCCATGGCGGTAGGGACGTGCACCTCGACGTGGACATGCAGGTCACCGCGGCCGGGGGCGTGCAGGTGACCGACGCCGAGCCCCTTGATCGAGACGATCTGGGACGGCTGCGTGCCGGGACGCAGATCGACCTCCTGCGGCCCGTCCAGCGTGTCCAGCGTGAGCACGGTGCCCAGGGCGGCCGCGGTCATCGGCACCTCGAGCGTCGCGTGCAGGTCGTCGCCGCGCCGCACGAACGTGTCGTGCTTGCGCTCGCGCACCTCGAGGTAGACGTCGCCGGCAGGGCCGCCGGCCGGGCCGACCTCGCCCTGGCCGGTGAGCTTGATCCGCGTCCCGGTGTCCACACCCGCGGGCACGTCCACGGCCAGCGTGCGGCGCGAGCGGACCCGGCCCTCACCCGAGCACTCGGTGCACGGCTCGGGGATGACGGTGCCGAAGCCGTGGCACGCGGCGCAGGGCTGCGTGGTCATGACCTGGCCGAGGAACGAGCGCGCGACGCGCTGCACGGACCCGCGGCCGCCACAGACCTCACAGGTGCGCGGCGACGTCCCCGGACGGCAGCACGACCCGTTGCAGGTCGGGCAGATCACCGCGGTGTCCACCGGGACCTCGCGGTGCACGCCGAACGTGACCTCGGCGAGGTCGAGGTCCAGCCGCACGAGGGCGTCCTGGCCGCGCCGGGCGCGCGGGATCGGACCGCGCTGGGCGGCCGCTCCCGTGGCGGCACCGAAGAACGTCTCGAAGATGTCCTGGAAGCCGAAGCCGCCCCCCATGCCGCCACCGGGCGACGACGGGTCCCCGCCCAGGTCGTAGGCCCGACGCTTCTCGGGGTTGCCCAGCACGTCGTACGCGCGTGAGACGTCCTTGAACGTGTCCTCGGAGCCGGCGTCCGTCCCCGCGACGTCAGGGTGGTGCTCGCGGGCGAGCTTGCGGTACGCCTTCTTGATCTGCTCCGGCGTCGCGTCACGCGGCACGCCGAGGATCTCGTAGTAGTCGGTCACAGGAGGGTCTGCTCGCTTCCAGCGGTCGTGGAACAGGTCTCAGGTCGAACGTGTGCGTGCGTCATTGCGCGAGGATGCGCGTCAGGTACCGGGCCACCGCACGGACCGCGGACATGGTGCCGGGGTAGTCCATCCGGAGTGGTCCGATCGAGCCGATGCGCGCCACCGACCCACCGCCCTCGTCGCCGTAGCCGGTGGTCACGAAGCTCGTCTCGAACAGCCCGTCGTGCTGGGTCTCGCGGCCGATGCGCACCGCGACCGTCGCGGAGTCCTCGGCCATCTCGGACAGCAGCCGCAGGAGCACCACCTGCTCCTCGAGCGCCTCGAGCACGGGGCCGATCGCGCGCACGTCGGTGCTGCCGACGCGCGCGAGGTTGGCGGTGCCGGCCAGCACCACCCGCTCCTCCGACTCCTGCGCCAGCGTCTCCTCGAGGACGGCGACGACGGCGTTGACGAGTGCCTGGTCCGCGGGCGCGAACGCGTCGGTCAGCTCGCCCAGCGCGACCGGCAGCTCGGACAGCCGCCGACCCGCCGCGCTCACGTTCAGGCGCGACCGCAGCCGCGCGACCACGGACTCGTCGAGGTCGGTGACCAGCTCGAGCGTGCGCTGCTCGACGCGACCCGTGTCGGTGATGAGGACCACCAGCAGGTGCCGGGCGCCGACGGGCACGAGCTCCACGTGCCGCAGCGCCGAGCGCCGCAGCGACGGGTACTGGACGACGGCGACCTGGTGCGTCAGCTGCGCGATGAGCCGCACGGCCCGGTCGACGACGTCGTCGAGATCCTGCGCGTTCTCCAGGAACGTGCCGATGGCGCGGCGCTCCGGGCTGGACAGCGGCTTCACGGTCGAGAGCTGGTCGACGAACAGCCGGTAGCCCTTGTCCGTCGGCACCCGGCCGGCCGAGGTGTGCGGCTGGGCGATGTACCCGCCCTCCTCGAGGGCTGCCATGTCGTTGCGGATGGTCGCCGGCGAGACGCCGAGCGAGTGCCGCTCGACGAGCGCGCGGGAGCCCACCGGCTCCTTGGTGGCGACGTAGTCCTCGACGATCGCGCGCAGCACGTCCAGCCGCCGGTCCTCGCTCATGTCGCCTCCTCCGTCGTCGCTCGAGCAGTCCGTGGGTAGCACTCCCCGCACAGGAGTGCCAATGCTACGCCGGGGGCGCGACACTCACGGGGTGGCGTCCGGGGACGGCGCGACCGCGGCCCCTAGGCTGCCCGGGTGAACGACGACCGCTACGGCTCGGACGTGCTCGGGGGCTCCGGCTCGACGCACCACCGGCCCACCCGCACCAGCCGCCCCCAGCCCGCCGAGACCGGCCTCGTCGTCGAGGAGGTCACCACCGGGTGGGTCGGCGCCGTCGTCCGGGTGGAGAAGTCGGGCGGCCAGCACGTCGTCGTCCTCGAGGACCGCCGCGGTCGCACCCGCACCTTCCCGCTGGGTCGGGGCTTCTGGCTGGACGGCGAGCCCGTGGCGCTCACCGCCCCCGTGCGCGCCCCGGCACCCGCGAAGCCCACCCGCACGGCCTCGGGGTCCGTCGCCGTGCACGACGCCCGCGCTCGCGTGGCCCGCGGCAGCCGGATCTGGGTGGAGGGCAAGCACGACGCCGAGCTGGTGGAGAAGGTCTGGGGCGACGACCTGCGGCTCGAGGGCGTGGTCGTCGAGCTGCTCGACGGCGTCGACAACCTCGCCGACGCCCTGCGGGACTTCTCCCCCGGCCCCGGGCGCCGCGTGGGGGTGCTGGTGGACCACCTGGTGTCCGGGTCGAAGGAGAGCCGGATCGCCGCCGACGCCGTCCGCGGTCACCCCGCCGGATCCGTCCTCGTGCTCGGGCACCCGTACGTCGACGTGTGGCAGGCCGTCCGGCCCGAGCGGATCGGCCTGACCGCATGGCCCGTCATCGAGCGCGGCACCGAGTGGAAGCACGGGATCCTGCGCGAGCTCGGCTGGCCCGCCGACGAGCAGGCGGACGTCGCCCGCGCGTGGCAGCGCATCCTGCGCTCGGTGCGCAGCTACGCCGACCTGGAGCCGAGCCTGCTGGGCCGTGTCGAGGAGCTCATCGACTTCGTCACGGCATGACGGCGCCCGGCCGACCAGGGGTCGACCGGGCACCGCACGTGCAGACGATCAGGCCGCGATCGGGTCCCCGAGCAGCCGCTTGAACAGGAACGCCGTCGCGAGCAGGACGACGGGCACGGCGACCAGGAGGCCGACGCCGCAGAGGATCGCGCCGCCGATGAAGATCGCGATGCTGAGCAGGTAGAACAGGATCGTCGTCGACAGGTTCGCCGTGACGAGCTGGTAGCTGGCCTTCATGGCGTCGATCGGTGCCAGCCGCTTGTCGATGACGAACCAGAAGGTGAACAGCAGCAGGAAGTTCACCGCGAGCGCGATCAGCCCGCCGAAGAACGGGACGACGTTGAGGACCGCGTTCACCACGGCGAGGATCAGGGCGGTGAGGATCACCGGGCCCGGCTCGACGATCTTGAAGAAGTCGCCGAAGCTCAGCTGCCGCCCCTCGGTCACGTCCAGGGCGGCCCGGATGAAGGCCGCCTGGATGAGGTAGCCGGCGATCGCGGCCACGGCGGAGAACACGAACGTCCCCAGCGAGAACCCGAGCTGGATGCCCGCGGACATGTCGCCGTCCGGGTAGAACAGCGCACCGAAGCCGCCGAAGATGGCGCCGACGATGGACAGCAGGATGATCGCGGCGACGAACCACACCAGCGCGGCGAGGATGAACAGGCCGCCCGACTGCGTGAACTTCCTCCAGCCGTACGAGTAGGCCTCACCGATCGGCGACGCCTGGACGGGTGGCCCGTACCCGCCGACCGGGGGCGGGTAGGCACCCGGGGCCCCCTGGCCGTAGCCGGGCGGCGGCGGGGGCGGCGGGTAGCCGCCGGGCGCGGGCTGACCGTACGGGGACGCCTGCGGCGGGTACCCGGCGGGCGGCTGGCCGTAGGCCGGTGCCGGCGGGGGTCCCGCGGGGGGCTGACCGTAGGACGGTGCGGGCGGCGCCGGTGGAGCGGGAGGGACGGGTGGCACCGGCGGTGCGGGCGGGGCCGCGGGAGCGGGGTCGGGCACGGGCGGCGCGACGGGGTCCGGCGCCGTCGGCTCGACTGGCTCGGCCGCCTTCGCAGGCTCGTCGTCGCGCGGCGGGGTACCGCCGGGGTTCTCGCTCATGCGTGGCCTCCCTGGTCACAGGGCGATCGTCGCCCAGGCGTCAGCGAACCGGGGCCGGAGGGCGCATGTCAAGGAACCCGGCCTTCCGGGCATGTCGGCGAGACGACGGACCACCCGGCGCGGGTGTGCACGCGTCGGTAGGCTGCGCGTGCCGTCACGCCGACGACCACCGACGAGGAGCGCGCCGCGATGTCGTACGAGCCCTACCAGAGCCCGCCGCCGAGCGGTGCCGACCAGGACCGCACGTGGGCCATGCTCGCGCACCTCGGCGGCATCCTCGCCTACGTCTGGGTGGGCTGGATCCCCGCCCTGGTCATCTGGCTGGTCCACCGCGAGAAGGGCGGCCCGGCGGCGGCGGAGGCCCGGGTGGCGCTCAACTTCCAGCTCACGGTCCTGATCGGTCTGGTCATCTGCCGGGTCGTGCAGTCGATCCCCGTGATCGGCGTGGTCGGCTGGCTGGGCTTCATCGCCCTGAGCATCATCAGCCTGGTCCTGAGCATCCTCGCGGCGATCGCGGTCCAGCGCGGCGGCTCGTACCGGTACCCGTTCAGCCTCGAGCTGGTCCGCTGACGCGTCAGCCCACCAGCGTGCGGACCACGGCGTCCGCGAGCAGCCGTCCGCGCCGCGTCAGCACCAGCCGCCGCCCGCCGACCGCCTCGTGCCCGTCGACCAGCCCGTCGGCGACGAGCCCCGCCACGGACGGGCGCGCGTCCGCGGGCAGCGCGTCGAGCGGCAGACCGGCGGCGAGCCGCACCCCCAGCATCAGCCGCTCGAGCACCGCACCGTCGCCCGTGACGGTCTCGCGCCCGGCCGCCGGGCTCAGGCCACGGTCGAGGCGGTCGGCGTACGCCCGCGGGTGCTTCACGTTCCACCAGCGCACGCCGCCGACGTGGCTGTGCGCGCCGGGTCCGATGCCCCACCAGTCGTCGCCCCGCCAGTAGCTGAGGTTGTGCCGGCAGGCGTCGGCGGGCGTCCGCGCCCAGTTGCTCACCTCGTACCACCGCAGACCCGCGGCCTCGAACAGGTCGTCCGCCAGCTCGTACTTCGCGGCCTGGTCGTCGCCGTCAGGGAGCTCGAGCTCGCCCCGACGCACCTGCACCGCCATCCGCGTGCCCGCCTCGACCACGAGGGCGTACGCGGACACGTGGTCGACGCCCGTCGCGAGCGCCGCCTCGACGCTGGTGCGCCAGTCGTCGAGCGACTCCCCCGGCGTGCCGTAGATGAGGTCGAGCGACACGGCCAGGCCGGCGTCGCGGGCCCAGCGCACGACGTCCGGGATCCGACGAGGGTCGTGCGTGCGGTCGAGCGTGGCCAGGACGTGCGGAACCGCGGACTGCATCCCGAACGAGACCCGCGTGAACCCGGCGTCGGCCAGCGCCGCGAGCGACTCGGGCGTGACCGAGTCGGGGTTCGCCTCGGTGGTGACCTCGACGTCGTCGGCGAACCCCCAGGCGTCGCGGACCCCGTCCAGCATGCGCGCGAGGTCGGGGACCGACAGGACGGTCGGGGTGCCTCCGCCCACGAAGACCGTGCTGACGGGCCGGGGCGGGACGTTCCGAGAAGCGAGCGCGATCTCCTTCAGCGCCGTGTCCGCGTACGCATGCTGGCTCGCGCCGCCGCCCAGCTCGGTCGCGGTGTACGTGTTGAAGTCGCAGTACCCGCAGCGCACGGTGCAGAACGGCACGTGCAGGTAGACGGCGAACGCGCGCTCGTCGGCACCCTCGAGCGCCGAGGCCGGCAGCCGGCCGTCGTCGGGCGCCACGTCTCCCTCGGGGAGAGCGGGACTCACTTCTTCTTCGCGTCCTTGCCGCCGGCCGACCCCGCGGGCTCACTGGACAGCGCCGCGATGAAGGCCTCCTGCGGCACGTCGACCCGGCCGATCGTCTTCATGCGCTTCTTGCCCTCCTTCTGCTTCTCCAGGAGCTTGCGCTTGCGGGTGATGTCGCCGCCGTAGCACTTGGCCAGGACGTCCTTGCGGATGGCCCGGATGGTCTCGCGCGCGATGATCCGGGCGCCGATGGCGGCCTGGATGGGCACCTCGAACTGCTGGCGCGGGATGAGGTCCTTGAGCTTGGCGGTCATCATCACGCCGTACGCGTAGGCCTTGTCCTTGTGCACGATCGCGCTGAACGCGTCAACCGTCTCGCCCTGCAGCAGGATGTCGACCTTCACCAGGTCCGCCACCTGGTCACCGATGCGCTCGTAGTCGAGGCTGGCGTACCCGCGCGTCTTGGACTTCAGCTGGTCGAAGAAGTCGAACACGATCTCCGCCATCGGCAGGACGTACCGCAGCTCGACGCGCTCCTCGGACAGGTAGTCCATGCCCTGCAGCTCGCCGCGCTTGGTCTGGCAGAGCTCCATGATCGCGCCGATGAACTCGGACGGGGACAGGATCGTCGCCTTGACCATCGGCTCGTTGACGTCGCCGATCTTGCCCGCGGGAAACTCGCTCGGGTTGGTCACCGTGACCACCGTCTTGTCCTCGAGGGTGACCTCGTAGACCACGTTCGGCGCGGTCGAGATGAGGTCCAGGTCGAACTCGCGCTCGAGCCGCTCGCGCACGATCTCGAGGTGCAGGAGGCCGAGGAAGCCGACGCGGAACCCGAACCCGAGCGCCACCGACGTCTCCGGCTCGTAGTTCAGCGCCGCGTCGTTGAGCTTCAGCTTGTCGAGGGCGTCCCGCAGGATCGGGTAGTCGGTGCCGTCGATCGGGTACAGGCCCGAGAACACCATCGGCTTCGGGTCGGAGTACCCGCCCAAGGCGTGCGCGGCCGGCTTGCTCGCGTTGGTGACCGTGTCGCCGACCTTGGACTGGCGCACGTCCTTCACGCCCGTGATCAGGTAGCCGACCTCGCCGACGCCGAGGCCCTTCGTGGGCACCGGCTCCGGGGAGATGACCCCGATCTCGAGCAGCTCGTGCGTCGCGCGCGTCGACATCATGACGATCTTCTCGCGCGGGTTGAGGTTGCCGTCGATGACCCGCACGTAGGTGACGACGCCGCGGTACGTGTCGTAGACCGAGTCGAAGATCATCGCGCGGGCCGGGGCGTCCGCGTCGCCGGTGGGCGGGGGCACCAGCTCGACGATGCGGTCCAGCAGCTCGACCACTCCCGCGCCGGTCTTGCCGGACACGCGCAGGCAGTCCTCGGGCTCGCCGCCGATGAGCTTGGCCAGCTCCTCCGCGTACTTCTCGGGCTGGGCGGCCGGCAGGTCGATCTTGTTCAGCACCGGGATGATCGTCAGGTCGTTCTCGAGCGCCAGGTACAGGTTGGCCAGCGTCTGGGCCTCGATGCCCTGCGCGGCGTCGACCAGCAGCACGGCACCCTCGCAGGCGGCCAGCGAGCGGGACACCTCGTACGTGAAGTCGACGTGCCCGGGGGTGTCGATCATGTTCAGCGCGAACGCCTTGTCGTCCACGCCCCACGGCATGCGCACGGCCTGCGACTTGATGGTGATCCCGCGCTCGCGCTCGATGTCCATCCGGTCCAGGTACTGCGCGCGCATGGCCCGCGAGTCGACGACGCCCGTGAGCTGCAGCATGCGGTCGGCCAGCGTGGACTTGCCGTGGTCGATGTGCGCGATGATGCAGAAGTTGCGCAGCAGCTCGGGCGCCGTCGCCGCAGGGTGGATGCGCGACGCGAGGGCTGCACTCGGGATCGGGGACAAGCGGACTGCTCCTGGCGCTGGAGTCGGTGGCGCGCGTGGTGGCGCCTTCCCGACGGACGGTGACCGGTGCCAGCCTGTCGGCTGTCGGTGGTCGGTCCCACCATGGTCCCATGACGTCGACCCGGAACTCTCCCGACCTGCTCGCGGTGCTCGGCGGGCTGCAGGACGACTTCCTCGCGACGATCCCCCTCGTCGACCCCGCCACCCGCGTGCCCTGGTGCGGCCGCTGGCGGGTCAAGGACCTCGTCGTCCACCTCGCCCGCATCCACCACTGGGCCGCCGGCCAGGCCCGTCGTCGGCAGGAGACACCGCTCGGCCGCGGCCCGTTCGTGCTCGAGGAGCTCTACGCCACCTGTGCCGCGGAGCTGCGCGAGACGCTGACCGAGCTGGGCCCGGACGCCGAGGCCTGGACGCTGCTCGAGAACGGGCCGGCGTCGTTCTGGCACCGCCGCCAGACGCACGAGACCCTCGTCCACCTGTGGGACCTGCGCACCGCGGGCGGGCTGGACCTGACGGTCGACGCCTGGCTCTGGGCGGACACGGTCGACGAGGTCGTGACCGTGATGCAGCCGCGTCAGGAGCGCATGGGCCGGATGGAGCCGCTCGCCGCACCGATCGAGCTCGTCGCGCACGACGCCGGGCGCACGTGGCTGCTCGGCGGGACCACGCACCCCGCCGCGACCGTGACCGGTCCGGCCGACGCCCTCGCGCTGCTGCTGTGGGGACGCGCCACCTCCGACCACCCGCGCCTCACGGTCGACGGCGACGCCGGCGCGCTGGACGACGCGCTCGGTCGCCGGCTGACACCCTGACCGTCAGGCCTCGCGCGTGATCTGCACCTGGACCTCGGCGTCCTGGGTGCCCGCCCCCGCGTAGATCCCCCGCAGGGGCGGCACGTCGTCGTAGGACCTGCCGCGCGCGAGCACCACGTGGTGGTCGCCCGCGATCACCCGGTTGGTCACGTCGTAGGCGAACCACTCGCCCACCCACCACTCCACCCAGGCGTGCGAGTCGCCGAGCACCGTCGAGCCCACCGGCGCCGCCGAGTCCGGGTGCAGGTAGCCCGACACGTACCGCGCCGGGATCCCGATCGACCGCAGCGCTCCGGTGACCAGGTGCGCGATGTCCTGGCACACACCCGCGCGGGCGGTCCACGCCTCCGACGCCGGCGTGTGCACCGTGGTGACGCCGGGGATGTACTCCATCTCGTCGCGCAGCGCCGCGGACACCGCCAGGGCCGCCTCGGCCGGCTCGAGGTCGCCCGCCACGCGACGCGCGAGCTCGACCACGTCCTCCGGCGGCGCCGTGGTCGGGGTGTCGGACAGGAACTCAGCCAGTCGGTCGCGCAGCTCGCCCCCGCGCAGCGTGTCCCACCCGGCCGGGCTGCGCAGCGGACCGCGCTCCGCCACCTCGACGAGGTGCTCCGCGGTGATCACCATCGACTCGTGCGGTGTGAGCACCTCGAAGGCGGTGACCGCCGTGCCCCAGTAGTCGCGGTACTCGGACCAGCCGGTGTGCGGCTGCACCTCGATCTTCGTCTCGAGCACCGTCTGTCCCTGCTGGGAGAACGGCGTCATCCGCGCCTCGTTGTACGACGCCAGCACGGCGCTGGTGTACCGGAACGTCGACGTGTGCACGACCCGCAACCGGCTCACAGTGCTTCTCCCACCCAGTTGGTCGAGGACGCGCTCGGGAAGTACCGGCCGCGGATCGCGTCGGAGGCCGCCGAACACGCTCGTTGCACGCGTTCCATCTCCTTAGGCAGCGCGTCCAGCACCTCGATCAGCGGCCGGTACTCGAGATTCGTGCGCACGTAGCCGATGTGGCGCCGTGCGTCGTCGACCGCGGCCCGGTCCGACGCGCCCTCGAGGTTGGCCAGGCACGCCTCCGCCTGGTTCAGCGCGAACACGATGGAGCGCGGGAAAAGCCGGTCGGTCAGCAGGAAACCGGCGGCGCGCTCGTCGGACGCCGCCCCGCGGTACATCCGCAGGAACGCCTCGTGGGCGCCGCAGGAGCGCAGCAGGGTGGTCCAGCTGGGACCGGCCGAGCCGGCGAGCGCCCGGGTGGTCAGCAGCCGCGCGGTCATGTCCGCCCGCTCGATCGAGCGCCCGAGCACCATGAAGTTCCAGGTGTCGTCGCGCGAGGTCGCGGAGTCCATGATCCCGGCGACGATGGCCGCCCGCTCCCGCACCCAGGTGAAGTAGTCGTGCGGACGCGCCGGCCGCATGTGCGACGGCAGCTGGTTCCAGGTCGCGTTCAGGCACTCCCACAGCTCGGTCGAGATGATCTCGCGGGCGCGCCGGGCGTTCTCCCGCGCGGACACCAGCGACCCGGCGATCGACGACGGGGCGAACCGGTCGTACGCGAGCATGTCGAGCACGTACTCGCGGCCGACCTCGACGTGCGCGGGCGGAGGCTCGCGATCCATGACGGACAGCAGCGACCGGCAGGCCAGGTCCTCCTCCGCCCACGGGTCCTCGAGCAGGATCTGCACGTGCACGTCGAGCAGGCGGGCGGTGTCGTCCGCGCGCTCGACGTAGCGTCCGATCCAGAACAGCGACTCCGCGATCCGGCTCAGCACGAGACACCTCCTGCGGTCGACGTCCGGCCCTGCTGCTGCTGCATCACCTGGGCGCGCACGTCGTTGGGGTTGGAGTCGATGGGGACCGCCGAGTCCTGCGCGACGGCCTGCGGGAGGTCGGTCTCGCGGCGCACCGCCCGGCGCGGGACCGCGCCGCCGAGCACCCAGGTGTCCTTGGACCCACCACCCTGCGACGAGTTGACCACCAGCTCGCCCTCCGGGAGAGCGACCCGGGTCAGCCCGCCGGGGAGCACGAAGACCGACTCGCCGTCGTTCACCGCGAACGGGCGCAGGTCCGTGTGCCGCGGGCGCAGGCCGTCCTCGACGAGGGTCGGCACGGTCGACAGCTGCACCACCGGCTGCGCGATCCACCCGCGCGGGTCGTCCCGGAGCCGGACCTTCAGCGTGGCCAGCTCGGCCGCGGAGGCACGTGGCCCGACCACCAGCCCCTTGCCGCCCGAGCCGTCCACCGGCTTGACCACGAGCTCGTCGAGCCGGTCCAGCACCTCCTCGAGGGCGTCCGGTTCCTCGAGCCGCCACGTGTCCACGTTGCGCAGGATGGGCTGCTCGCTCAGGTAGTACCGGATGAGGTCGGGGACGTAGGTGTAGACGAGCTTGTCGTCGGCCACGCCGTTGCCGACGGCGTTCGCGATCGTCACGGTCCCGTTGCGTGCGCACGTCATCAGGCCCGGGCTGCCGAGGTAGGAGTCGTTGCGGAAGACGACCGGGTCGAGGTAGTCGTCGTCGACGCGCCGGTAGATGACGTCCACCCGCCGCCGACCCTCGGTGGTCCTCATCCAGACGCGCCCGCCGGAGCAGAACAGGTCGCGTCCCTCCACCAGCTCGACGCCCATCATCCGGGCGAGCAGCGAGTGCTCGTAGTAGGCGCTGTTGAACACGCCCGGCGTCAGTACGACGACAGTCGGCTCGTCGACCCCGGACGGAGCCGCCGCCGTGAGCGCCGCGAGGAGCCGGCGGGGGTAGTCGGCGACGGGCCGGATCCGCAGGGCCGCGAACAGCTCGGGGAACGTCTGCGCCATCGCGCGCCGGTTGGACAGCACGTAGCTGACACCGCTGGGCACCCGGACGTTGTCCTCCAGGACGCGCCAGCCGCCGAGGCTGTCCCGCACCAGGTCGATGCCGGAGACGTGCACGCGGACACCGTTCGGCGGGTTGATGCCGCGGGCGGCGCGAAGGAAGTTGGTCGACGACACGACGACGCTGCGCGGGATCACCCCGTCGGCGATGGCGCGCTGCGGACCGTAGACGTCCGCGAGGAACGCCTCCAGCGCGCGCACGCGCTGCGCCACGCCGGGCGCCACGTGCTCCCACTCGTCGCCCGCCAGCACGCGCGGCACCACGTCGAGCGGGAAGGGCCGTTCCTCACCCGCGAAGTCGAAGGTGACGCCCTGCGCCAGGTACGACCGGGCCAACGTCTCGGCCCGCGCCCGCAGCTCTCCGGCGCTCAGCTGGGCGAGTGCGCGGTGCAGCCCCTTGTAGGCCGCGCGTGAGCCGCCGCCGTCGGGGTCGATCATCTCGTCCCACGCCGGGCCGGTCGGGTAGTCGTCGAACAGGTCCGCCATGATCCGGACAGTAACCGCCCGGTGATAACGCCGCGTTTCGTGGAGGGTCCTCGGCGAGCCGACCGACGCGCCGGTACCGTCGTCCCGTGACCACGACCTCTGGCTGGACCCGGGTGCGCGGCATCCTGCGCGACGCCGTCGCCGGCCTGACGCGCACCTCGCGCACACCGACGCGAACCCCGCTCCCCGGCGGTCTGGAGTACTCGCCCCGGCTGGACGGCGACGCCGACCCGGGCGAGATCGTGTGGGCGTGGGTCCCCTTCGAGGACGACCCGAGCAAGGGCAAGGACCGCCCCGTGCTGGTCATCGGGCGGGACGGGACGCGGCTCCGGGGCCTCATGCTCACGAGCAAGGACCACTCGCGCGACGCCGCCCTGGAGGCGCGGCGGGGTCGGGTGTGGATGGACATCGGCAGCGGCGCCTGGGACTCCCAGCGGCGTCCGAGCGAGGTCCGGCTCGACCGTGTTCTCAGCCTGGACGCGTCGGCGGTCCGCCGCGAGGGCGCGATCGTGGACCGTGCCCTGTTCGACCGGGTGGCCGCGGAGCTGCGCAGGACGCAGCCCTGACCCGACCGCGGCGAGCCCTGTCAGGCCCGTCACAGCGTTCAGCCACGGGGCTCTCGCCTGCTAACATGGTCACTCGCGTGTCCGCCCGGGTCGGCGGGCACAAGCCCAGTTCCTCTCCGCGGGTGTCCCCACGCCCTAGTCCCGGAGCTGTGCGCCGCCCTCTAGACCTGTCAGATCGCTTCGGCGAACGCACAAGAGAGTCCACACGTGGCCAACATCAAGTCCCAGATCAAGCGCATCACCACCAACGAGAAGGCGCGCCTGCGCAACAAGGCGGTGAAGTCCGAGCTCAAGACGCACATCCGTCGCGTCCGCGAGGCAGTCGCCGGTGGCAACAAGGAGGCCGCTTCGACGGCCCTCGTCGAGGCGTCGCGCAAGCTCGACAAGGCCGTCTCGAAGGGTGTCATCCACGAGAACCAGGCCGCCAACAAGAAGTCGGCGCTGGCGAAGTCGGTCGGCGCGCTCTGACCATCCGCTGAGCTGGTCGGGCCTGGTCACGCACCAGGTCTGACCGCCGGCCGGGTGGCGTCAGCCGCCCAGAGCAACAGTGAAGGCGTCACCCCCCCTGCGGGGTGACGCCTTCGCTGTTCTCCGACCGTCGATCAGGTCAGCGACCAGGTCTCCCAGGAGCTGAGCGGGATCGTCGGACGGAAGCCTGCCTCGCGCAGCGCGCGGTCGTACGCCTGCGCAGCCGCCGCGCTGTCACCGTGCATGGCGTACCGGTCGCCCAGGTCACGCCACGCCGACGCGGACTGACGGGACGCGGACATCATCCCGAGCAGGTCCGCCGCCGACTCGTACGCGCGCGCCGCACCCACGACGTCACCCCGAGCGTGCAGGGCGTCGCCACGGGAGAGCTGCGCGAACGCGGTCTCCAGACGCGGCGGGTCACCCAGGCGCTCGAGAGCCGCGACCGCGAACCGCTCGGCGGAGTCGATGTCACCGAGGAGCAGGTGCGCACGGGACCGCTCGACGTCGGTCCGCGACAGGTCGAGCTCGGAACCGAGGACCGCGAGACCGGGAGCAGCCCGCTCGATCTGGTCCAGAGCCCCGCGCGGGTCCACCGGGTCGGAGCGCAGCAGGAGCCACGCGTAGTTGAGCCGGAGCCGCGGCAGGTCACGGTCGGCCTCGCCCTCGGACAGCAGGGCGAGCGCGCGCTCCGTGTAGCGCTGCGCTAGCTCGTAGTCGCGACGCTGCTCGGCCACGAGCGCGGCGTTCCAGTAGACGCTGCCGCGCCCCCGGGGGGTGCCCAACGACTCCGCGAGCCGCACCAGCTCGGCCGCCCGGTGGGTGGCGTAGAGCAGGTCACCACGCTCGACGTATGCCCACAGGACGGTCGACGCGAGGCGCAGGTGCTCGTCGGTCCCACTCAGGTCCGCGGCCTCGAGCTCGTCGAGCGTCCGCTCACCCACCTCGACGCTGCGGTGCAGGTCACCGGCCTCGAGGTACGACGCCACCAGCTCGTTGGCCAGCTTGGCCGACTCCACGTGGTGGGTCCGCGCCCGCGAGTCAGCGAGGAGCGGCTCCAGGATGGCCACGGACGACTCGAGGTCGCCGAGCACCTCGAAGGCGTGTGCCAACGTGGTCAGGGCCTCGACGCGGACGGCCGGCGACACGATGTCGAGGTCCAACGACTCCAGCCGGCGCCTGGCCCCGGCGGCGTCGCCCTGGGTCATGTCCAGCTTGGCGTAGTCGATCTCCAGGCGCGTGCGCGCCTCGTTGGGACCGTCCTCACCGTGCTTCAGGTATTCGAGGGTCGTGCCCAGGCGGGTGGCCAGCACGGCGAGCGCGGAGTCGGTCGGTTCACGATGACCCGCCTCGATCAAGGAGATGTAGCTGGGGGAGAACGCGGACCCCGCGAGCGAGGTCTGGGACAACCCAGCAGCGATCCGGGCCTCGCGTACCCGGTCAGCAATCGTGGTCATGGTCAGTCATTGTATGTGTGACGTCCCCCGGTTGCACCACCCCCCGCGGAAGGCGGCGTGTCTGTGCCTCCGCTGTGCACCCGGGGCGACGGTCAGTTGAGCGTGATCCTGCAGCAGCCGCTGGCGCCTCCCGAGTTCGTCGAGTCGCTGCCGTCAGCGATCGCCGACGTCGGTGCGAGTGCGAATGACCCGATCACCGCGAGGATCACGAGAGCGGTCTTGATCGGTCTGGGCATGAGGGGTGCTCCTTCTTCTCTGGACGACGGTTCGGGTGGTGCCCATGATGACGTGCGGATTGCCGGGTGTCTCCCACTACCCACCGGTCCGGCCCTGAACGGGTGAATGTTCGTGGGCCGGACAACCCTGCGAGCAGCGGTGGGAGGACGCCTCCAAAATTCCACCCGCACATCATCGGTTCACAGCGTAGATCTTGTGGTGTCATAGATCCCATGACACCGGACGACGCCGACGGGCGGCTCGCGCATCTTGCGGCTGCGGTGGAGGACGCCATCCCTCTTGCCCTTCGGCACGAGTGGGCACAGCGGATCTCCCAGGAGCCGGTGCTGGTCGCGCGGCAGGGGATCTTCTCCGAGCACGGACGGCCGTTCGCCTACCAGCTGTCGTTCCGCTCCCCGGACCAGCACACCGCGGCGGCGATGTCATGGAGCTCCCACCAGCACGAGCGGGCCACGGCCCACGTGTTCGGAGCCACGTTCGGGAGGGCCGACCTCGAGCACGTCGCCAACGGCCGGCTGCTGTTCGTGCGGTGCCCGCGCGCCTACCTGGTGGGAGACCTGCCCATCCCCCGGCGCCCTGACCGCCTGGTGATCGAGGTGAACGACGCCGTCACGGTCGACGCCGCGGTGCTGTCGGGCATCCGTCGGCTGCGCGAGGAAGGCTTCCGCATCGCGGTCCCGTCCTTCGTGAGCAACCCGAACCAGCGGCGCCTGCTCCCCCACGCCGACTTCGTCAAGATCGACGTGCGGGACCTCGACGTCGAGGGCCCGCCGGTGGTCCATCTCGCCCGGTCGTACGGTGCCCTGCTCATCGCCGAGTACGTGGAGAGCCCCGACACCCTCCGGCACGCCCGCGACCTCGGCTTCACCCTGTTCCAGGGGAACCTGCTCGAGCGCGCCGGTGTGCTCGACCGTGCAGGCGCACGCCGCGTGAGCCTTTAGGCCCTTGCGCAACCCCGCCCGTGACAGCTCGTTGCTCCGGTCGGGTGAACGGCGTCATAGACCGCACCCGCGACGCTCTCATCCGGTGTGACCGCGCCCGTCGTCTCCCCCGCCGTCCCGTCTCGGCTCCCGATCGCGCGCCAGCCGATCTGGACCGCGGACGGTCAGCTGTTCGGCAACGAGTTCCTGTACCGGTCCCGTGACGGGCTGCCCGCGCAGGTCGACCGGTGGCACTCCGACCGCCAGGACGTGGCGACGGCATCCGTGCTCGACGTGCTCTTCGGCGACGGGCCTCCGGCGGCGACCTCGTTCGCCTTCGTGAACGTCACCCGCTCGTTCCTGGTCGACGACCGGCGGCTCCCGGCGCACGCCGGGCGGCTCGTGCTCGAGATCGTCGAGTCCGTGACTGTCGACGACGAGGTGCTCGCAGGTCTGCAGCGGTTGCGCTCGCGCGGGTACCGGATCGCGATCGACGACTTCTCCGCCGCACCGGACCAGGTCGCGATGATGCCCTACGCCGACTTCGTGAAGATCGACTGCCGGGACGTGCACCGCCAGGGGGCGGCGCTCGTGGAGCTCGGGCGTCGCCACGGGGCCATGCTCGTGGCCGAGCGGGTGGCCGACGCCGCCCTCGTCGACGAGTGTCGCGCGTGGGGGTTCGACCTGTTCCAGGGCGACGTGCTGGGTCCGGCGATCACGCTGGCCCTCTAGCGCCGACCCTCAGCTCCCGACCGCTCCCGCGACCCGCAGGACGGCGCGTTCGACGGCGAACTGCGGGTCACGCCCCTCGCCCTTGACCTCGGCGTCCGCCTGCGCGACGGCCGAGATCGCGCTCGCCAGCCCCTCGGGGGTCCACCGACGCAGCTCCGACATCGCGCGATCGGTCTGCCACGGTGCCAGCCCGAGGTCCCGGACCGCACCCGCTCCGCGACCACGCACGGCCGCGACCTTGGCCAGCACCCGCAGCTTGGCCGCGAGGGCAGCGACGATCGGCACGGGGTCCACGCCGGTCGCCAGAGCGTGCCGCAACAGGGACACGGCCTGCCCGGTCTGCCCCGCGACCGCTGCGTCGGCGACCCGGAACCCGGTCGCCTCGATGCGCCCGCCGTAGTAGCGCTCGACCACGTCGGGCCCGATCAGGCCGGTGGTGTCCGCGACGAGCTGCGCGCACGACGACGCGAGCTCGCGCAGGTCGCTCCCGACCGCGTCGACCAGGGCGCGCACCGCCTGGGCGTCCGCGCGGCGGCCCGCCCGCCGGAGCTCGGCGGTGACGAAGGCGCTCTTGTCGCCGTCGGACTTGATCACGTCGCACGCCACCGTGGGCACCCCCGAGGCGCGGAGCGCGTCCAGCAGCTTCTTGCCGCGTTGGCCACCGGCGTGGCGCAGGACCAGCACGACGTCGGCGGGGGGCGCGACGAGGTAGCCGGTGACGTCGCTGAGCAGGTCGTCCCCCGCGCGCTCGAGCCCGTCGATCACGAGCACCTTGTCCTCGGCGAACAGGGACGGGCTGGACACCACCCCGAGAGTGCCCACCGTGTAGTCGGCCGCGTCGATCCGCGTGACCTCGACCCCGGGGTCGGCGGCGCGGGCGAGGGCCACCACGCGGTCGACCGCACGGTCGGCGAGCAAGCCCTCGGAGCCACTGACCAGCAGGACCGGCGCCAGCTCGACCGCTTCCCACGAGACGCCGACCGTGCCGCGCGTGGCGCGGGACGCGGGACGACGGGTGGCGGGGGGCACGCGCACAGCCTGCCAGATGTCACCCACGCCCCGACGCGCGGCGGACCACGAGCAGCCGGAGGGCGCACCAGCCCGCCGCGATGAGCAGGGCGACACCGGCCCACCCCGGCACCCACGCCACCTGCGCCCCCGGCGCCGCGGCCGTCACCCTGGCGACCGCGCCGATCCACCAGCACGCCGCACCCGCCCCGAGGGACAGGACCTGAGCGCCGGCGCCCCACCACGGCGCGACGCAGCCGGCAGCCAGGCCGAGCACGGTGGCCGGCGCGATCGCCGGCGCCACCAGCACGTTCGCCGGGACGGCGTAGAGCGCGACGGTGGGCGTCAGCAGGAGGATGACCGGCGCACAGACCAGCTGCGCGGCGACCGGCAGGGCGAGTGCCGTGGCGACCGGGCGCCCGCACGTCGGTGCCCAGCGTTCGGCGAGCGGCCCGCCCAGCAGCACGAGACCGCCCGTGGCCAGCACGGAGAGCACGAAGCCGAGCTCTCCCGCCAGCCACGGGTCCGCGACGAGGAGCACCACGACGGTCGCCGCGAGGGCCGCCGGTGCGCGGTGCGGGCGGCCGAGCAGGATCCCGAGCACGGCCACCAGTCCCATCGTCGCGGCGCGGAGCACGCTCGGCGACGGGTGCACGACGAGGACCATGCAGGCCATCGCCGCGACCGTCAGTCCGACCCGGGCCGCACGAGGGAGCCGCAGTGCGGACGCGAGCGCGAGCACCAGGGCGGCGACCAGTGAGAAGTGGGCGCCCGACACCGCGGTCACGTGCGTCAGGCTGGCGGTGCGCAGCGCGGCGGTCAGGTCGGCGGGGACCGTCGAGGTGTCGCCGACCGTCACCCCGGCGAGGAGCGCCCCGGCGTCGCCCGGGAGGCGGGCCGCGAGGGCGCCGATGCCGTCCCGGAACACGGCGGCGGCGACATCCGACCCGGCCGGCGGTCGGACCACCCCGGGCGCGCCACTGCTCAGCAGCACCGCCACGGTCCGGCTCCCGGGCTCCCCCGGATGCACCCGGCCGGCGCCGGAGACCCGCGCGCCGTACGGCACCGAGGCCCACGACGAGGGGCCGAGCACGAGGACCCTGCCCGTCGCGCCGGACGTCCGGCCGCCGGCGGTGATGCGGTCGACGGCGAGCAGGCACCGGACGCGTTCCGGGGCGCCGGGCCAGGCGGGCGGGACCACCGTCGGCTCGGCGACGACGATCCCCTGGACCGTCCCCACCGACCCCTCACGCGCGAGCACCGACAGCAGGCCGTCCGCGCGTGCGGCGGTCTGGCCGGCGCCCGCGCCCAGCACCGCCGATCCCGCGACCAGCGCGAGGGCGAGCACCGGACCGACCACCTGGAGCAACCGGGGCGCCCGACCCCGCGCACCAGCGCGACCGACCACGAGCGCGCCGAGCACGAGCACCAGCCCTGCGGCGGCGCCGGCCAGGGCCGCGACCGGAGACACCCGGACGACCACCAGCGCGGCGATCCACGCGGCGACGGCGGCGGGGAGGAGCCGGACGTCGACGGTGAGTGGAGGGTCGCTGTCGTCGACCGGCTCGGGCGGTGTCACACCCGCACCAGCTCACGCAGCCGTTCGAGCAGCGTCGGGCCGATGCCGGCGACGTCGGCGAGCTCGTCGACCGAGGTGAACGGTCCCTTCTCCCTGTGCGCGACGATCCGCCCCGCCAGGACCGGGCCGATGCCGGGCAGCGCGTCGAGCGCGGCCTCGTCCGCGCCGTTGAGGTCGAGGAGCCCGTCCCCGCCCGCAGGCCCCGACGCCGTCGCGGCCTGCTCCCCCGGGCGCGGGACCGTGATCTGCTCGCCGTCGACGAGCAGCCGCGCCAGGTTGAGGGCGCTCAGCTGCGCGTCGGGGCCGGCACCACCGGCCGCAGCGATCGCGTCGACCACCCGCGACCCCTCCGCGAGCCGGACGACGCCCGGCGCGTTGACCGCCCCCACCACGTCGACGACCACCTCGGCCGGCGAGACCGTCGGGCGGACGGCCGTGCCGCTCGGCGCCGGGACCGGGAGCTCCACCGCGGGACCGGGCGCGACGGACGCCGCCCGGAGCGCCACCCCGCCCGCCACCAGGAGCACGACGACCCCCGCCGCGGCAGCGAGCTGCCACGAGACCGTCCAGCGCAGTCGGCGACGTGGTGCCGGCGTGCGAGCGATCGGGTCCCCGTGCGCGACCGCGTACCCGGCGGCGGCGACGTGCAGCGCGGCGGTCGTCCGCGCGGTCGGGTGAGGCGGGGCCGGGCCGGTCGGGCGGTCCGACATGGCGGGGGCAGACGGGCCTGTGCGGTGCGCGGGATCCGGGGGCACCGGCCCGACGACACCCTCCACGCTCACCGCCCCCGGAGGACGCGGGACCCACCCGGCCGACCGGGCTGCTGCAGCCACCTCGGGGAAGGCGGGCCGGCCCCTCGTGGTGGCCGGCGGCGGGCGTGGCGGCTCTGCCGTCGGACGAGGAGTGGTCAGTGCGGTCAGCCGACGCCGGGTGGTCCGGGTGAGGTCACGGTCACGGCGTCGCACCCGCCGAACCTAGGGTCGCCACCGCGCTCGGAGGCGCGGGGTCGCAGGGGTGTGCCCGCTGGGTCGACGCGTCCGGGCTGTGGGCGGGTCGAGGAACGGGTCAGGCGTCGGCGACGACGATCGCCAGCAGACCGGGGCCCGCGTGCGCGGCGAGCACCGCGCCGGACTCGCACACGACCGTCTCCACGAGCCGTCCGCCGCCTGCCGCAGCGAGCTCCTCGGCCAGCGTCGCGGCGATCTCGGGCTGCCCCAGGTGCTGCACCGCGATCCTGGCGTGCGGCCGGCGGGCGATGTCGGCGACGGCGAGCGCGACCAGCCGGTCCCGGGCGGCCCGTCGCGTCCGCACCTTCTCCAGCACCTCGAGGGCACCGTCCTGCAGCGAGAGGATCGGACGCAGGCCGAGCACGATGCCGAAGGCCGTCGCCGGCATGCTCAGCCGCCCTCCCCGGCGCAGGTGCTCGAGCGAGTCCACGAGGAACCAGACCCGCGTCGACGACGCGACCGACCGCCCGCGCTCGGCGACGTCGGCCCCGGTCGGCAGCGACGGCTCGGCGTGCCCACGGGAGTGCCACCACGCGCGCGCCGCGGCGAGCGGCCCCGTGGGTGCGACCGCGGCCGATCGCGGTGGACCGATGGAGAACCGCGCGGCGTCGAGCACCGCGAAGCCGAGCGCCATGGCGACCACGCCCGAGTCGACCACGTGGACCGTCACGGGAGCGGCCTCCGCGGCCAGCTGAGCGGCCCGGACGGTCCCCGACAGCTCGCCCGAGAGGTGCATCGACACGATCTCCCGTGCGCCGGACGCCGCCGCACGGTCGTAGGCCGCGGCGAACGCCGCGGGTGAGGGCTGGGAGGTCGACACCTTCGCGCCCCTGGTCAGCGCGGCGAGCAGTGCGTCAGGGGTCAGGTCGACGCCCTCGATGTGCCGCTCGCCGTCCACGACGACGTCCAGCGGGACGACGCCGATGCCCCACCGCTCGGCCGCGCCCTCGGGCAGCGTCGCCGTGGAGTCGGTGACGATCGCGACCGACGGCTGCTCGGGCGGGCGGCGACCGGGCATGCCGGTCAGGCCGGGACGACGTTGACGAGCTTCGGCGCCCGGATGATCACGGTGCGGATGCCCCGGCCGTCGAGGGCGCGCTGGACCCCGACGTCCGCCAGGGCCAGCTCCCGCAGCTCGTCGTCGGAGACGCCGGGTGCGACCTCGGCCCGACCGCGGACCTTGCCCTGCACCTGGAAGATGCAGGTGACCGTGTCCTCGACCAGGTACACCGGGTCGGCCACCGGGAACGGCTCGTGGGCGAGCGAGCGGTCGTGACCCAGCCGCGACCACAGCTCCTCGGCGACGTGGGGTGCCACCGGCGCGGTCATGAGGACGAGCGGCTCGATCGCCGCGCGAGGCGTCGTCGGCAGTGTCGTCAGGTGGTTGTTGAGGACGATCAGGCGCGAGATGGCCGTGTTCACCCGCATGGCAGCCATGTCCGCGGTGACATCCGCGATCGCGTGGTGCAGCACCCGCAGCGTCTCCTCGGAGGGCGCCTCGTCGGACACGACGGTGGCACCGGTGCCCTCGTCGACGACGTTGCGCCACAGCCGCTGCAGGAACCGCTGCGACCCGACGACCGCGCGGGTCTCCCACGGACGCGAGAGGTCCAGCGGGCCCATCGACATCTCGTACACGCGCAGGGTGTCGGCGCCGTACTCGGCGTACATGTCGTCGGGCGTCACCATGTTCTTCAGCGACTTGCCCATCTTCCCGTACTCGCGGTTCACCGGCTCGCCCTGCCAGCTGAACCCGGTCTCCGACGCGGTGTCCTCGACGACCTCGTCGGCGGGCACGTGCACGTCCCGGGCGTCGGTGTAGGCGTAGGCCTGGATGTAGCCCTGGTTGAACAGCTTGTGGAACGGCTCACCGCTGGCCACGTGCCCCAGGTCGTGCAGGACCTTGTGCCAGAACCGCGCGTACAGCAGGTGCAGGACCGCGTGCTCGACACCGCCGACGTACAGGTCGACGCCGCCGATCGAGTCGGGCTTCTGCTCCCCGTGGCCCGGTCCCATCCAGTACTGCTCGAGGGTCGGGTCCACCAGCCGCGTGTCGTTGGTGGGGTCCAGGTAGCGCAGGTAGTACCAGCAGGAGCCGGCCCAGTTCGGCATGGTGTTGGTGTCCCGGCGGTACTGCTTCGGGCCGTCGCCGAGGTCGAGCGTGACGTTCACCCAGTCCTCGTTGCGGCCCAGCGGCGGCTCCGGGGTGGAGTGCGCGTCGTCCGGGTCGAACGTGCGCGGCGAGTAGTCGGGCACCTCGGGCAGGTTCACGGGCAGGGCCGACTGCGGGACGGCCAGCGGCAGGTCGTGCTCGTCGTAGACGATCGGGAACGGCTCGCCCCAGTAGCGCTGGCGGCTGAACAGCCAGTCGCGCAGGCGGTAGGTGATGGTGCCCTCGCCGACGCCCTTGGCGGTCAGCCAGTCGGTGATCGCGGACTTGGCCTCGGCCACGCCGAGCCCGTCCAGGCTGATCTCGTCGTTCGACGAGTTGATGGCGACGCCGTCGCCGGTGCGGGCGCCGGGCTCGGTGCCCTCGGGGGCGTCGATCGTGTAGACGATCGGCAGGTCGAAGGCCTCGGCGAACGCGAAGTCGCGCACGTCGCCCCCCGGGACCGCCATGATCGCGCCGGTGCCGTAGCCCATGAGGACGTAGTCCGCGGTGAACACGGGCAGCAGCTCGCCGTTCACCGGGTTCGCCGCCAGGTGGCCGGTGAACATCCCGGTCTTGCGGCCGGCGTCGGCCTGGCGCTCGACGGCCGTCTTGGCCGCGGTCTCGGCCCGGTAGGACGCGACGGCGTCGACGGGCGTGCGGTGCCCGCCGGTCCACAGGTCCTTGGTGCCGTCGGGCCACGCCGCGGGCACCTCGTCCAGCAGGGGGTGCTCGGGGGCGACGACGACGAACGTGGCACCGAACAGGGTGTCGGGACGCGTGGTGAACACCTCGACCTGGTCACCGCCCTGCACCGCGAACCGGACGCGGGCCCCCGACGAGCGACCGATCCAGTTGCGCTGCATCGCCTTGACCTTGTCGGGCCAGTCGATGTGCTCCAGGTCGTCGATCAGCCGGTCCGCGTAGGACGTGATGCGCATGTTCCACTGCCGCAGGCTGCGCTGGAACACGGGGAAGTTGCCCCGCTCGGAGCGGCCGTCGGCGGTGACCTCCTCGTTGGCCAGCACCGTGCCCAGCCCGGGGCACCAGTTCACGGGCGTCTCGGAGACGTAGGCCAGCCGGTGCGTGTCCAGCACGCGCCGGCGCGCGACCTCGTCCAGACCCGCCCACTCGTCGCCGCGCGTCCCGGCGTCGTACTCCGCGACGAGCTCCGCGATCGGGCGCGCCCGGCCGACGCCGCCGTCGGGCCGCGGCGCGGTCTCGTCGTACCAGGAGTCGAAGATCTGCAGGAAGATCCACTGCGTCCAGCGCACGTAGGCCGGGTCGATGGTCGCGAACGACCGCCGCGGGTCGTGCGCCACGCCCAGGCGCCGCAGCTGCCGCTGCATGACCTCGATGTTCGCCTCGGTGGTCACGCGCGGGTGCTGGCCCGTCTGCACCGCGTACTGCTCGGCGGGCAGGCCGAAGGCGTCGAACCCCAGCGCGTGCAGCACGTTGTCGCCCTGCATGCGGCGGAACCGGCCGACCACGTCGGTGGCGATGTACCCGAGCGGGTGCCCCACGTGCAGCCCGGCGCCGGAGGGGTACGGGAACATGTCCATGACGAAGAACGCGGGCTGCGCGGGGTCCGCGTGCCGGCCGTCGCCGTCGGTGAGGTCGCCCGTGGGGTTGGCGGCGAAGAACGTGCCGCGGTCCGCCCACGCGTCCTGCCAGCGCAGCTCGATCTCGCGCGCGAGATCGGCGGTGTAGCGGAAGGGAACGTCGTCGGTGGGGGTCGGCGTGGGGGCGTCCTGCGAGGTCACCCGGCGAGTTTACCGACCACCCGTGATCCCGCGGGACGCAGGCCGGGTGCGCCCCGGCCTGCGGCCGTATGCTCCGGTCATGTCGGACAGCACGCCAGACGCCCCTGCCGATCTCGCCGCCCTCCGCGCCGCAGCAGCTCAGGCGGCCGCCGAGGCGGCGGAGGCGAAGGCGCTGGCCGCCGCGGCAGCGCTGGCCGCCGCCGAGGCCGCCGCCGGGCAGGTGAGCGCACCTGCCGCGGCCGTGCCGACGACGCTCTCCGAGCACGCCGCCCAGATCGCCGCCGGCTACACCTTCGCCGGCCCGATGCTCCCCCTCGGCGCGCTGGTCGAGAACGACGCGGCCCGGCCGGACGTCCCGGTCGGGATCCCCCTGGCGATGATGAACCGGCACGGCCTCGTGGCCGGCGCCACCGGCACCGGCAAGACCAAGACGCTCCAGGTCCTCACCGAGGGCCTGTCCGCGGCCGGTGTCCCGGTGTTCGTCGCGGACATCAAGGGCGACCTGTCCGGGCTCGCCGTCCCGGGGACGTCGAGCGAGAAGCTCCTGGCCCGCACGTCCAGCCTCGGACAGGACTGGGTGGCCACCGCGTCGCCGGTCGAGTTCCTCAGCCTCGGCGGGATCGGGACGGGCTCGCCGGTCCGGACCACGGTCACGGACTTCGGGCCGCTGCTGCTGTCCAAGGTCCTGGGCCTGAACGCGACGCAGGAGTCGAGCCTGGGCCTGATCATGCACTGGGCCGACACCCAGGGGCTCGCGCTCCTGGACCTCAAGGACCTGCAGGCCACCATCGCGTACCTGGTCAGCGACGAGGGCAAGCCGCTGCTCAAGGGGATCGGCGGACTGTCCGCGGCGACCGCGGGGGTCATCCTGCGCGAGATCGTGTCGCTGCAGAGCCAGGGTGCCGACGCCTTCTTCGGGGAGCCGGCGTTCGACGTGTCGGAGCTGCTGACGACCACCCCCGACGGTCGCGGCGTCATCAGCGCGCTCGAGCTGCCCGCCGTGCAGGACCGGCCCGCCCTGTTCTCGACGTTCCTCATGTGGTTGCTGGCCGAGCTGTTCCAGGAGCTGCCCGAGGTGGGCGACCCCGACAAGCCGAAGCTCGTGTTCTTCTTCGACGAGGCGCACCTGCTGTTCACGGGCGCGTCGTCCGACTTCCTCACGCAGGTGACCCAGACGGTCCGGCTGATCCGGTCCAAGGGCGTCGGCGTCTTCTTCGTCACCCAGAGCCCCAAGGACGTGCCGGCGGACGTGCTGGGCCAGCTGGGCAACCGCGTGCAGCACGCCCTGCGCGCGTTCACCCCGGACGACGCGAAGGCGCTGCGCTCCGCCGCCCGCACGTTCCCGACCTCCCCCTACGACCTCGAGCAGCTGCTCCAGTCGCTGGGCACCGGCGAGGCGGTGGTCACGGTGCAGTCCGAGCGCGGGACGCCGACGCCGGTTGCGTGGACCCGGTTGCGGGCACCGCAGTCGTCGATGGAGCCGATGCCGGCGGCGACCATGACCGCCGCCGTCGCGGCGTCCCCGTTGTCGGGCCGGTACGCGGTGGCCGTGGACCGGGAGTCCGCGTACGAGCTGCTCGCGGTGCGCGCGCAGAAGGCGCAGGAGGCCGCGCGGCGCGAGCAGGAGGCCGAGGAGGCGCAGGACCGCGCCGACGAGGCCGCCCGCGAGGCGCGCCGCTCGGCGCCGCGGCGGTCGACCAGCCGGACGAGCCCGCTGGACAGCCTGCTGCGGTCAGCGGGTACTCAGCTCGGGCGTGAGATCACGCGCACGATCTTCGGCACCCGCCGGCGCTGACAGCACCGGAGCGGGTCCGCGCCCGAACACGAGCACGACGACCAGGCCCAGCGCGGTGAGCCCCGCGCCGACCCACGCCGGCGCCAGGTAGCCGAAGCCCCCGGCGATGACCAGGCCGCCGGCGAACGCGCCCGCCGCGTTGCCCAGGTTGAGGGCGGAGTGGCACAGGGCCGCGCCGAGCGACGGTGCCGCCGGTGACACATCCATCAGTCGCGTCTGGAGGGACAGACCGAGCACCTGGGACGTCACGCCCAGCAGGACGAGGGCCAGGACGGCGGGCACCGGAGACGTCCCGACGAGCGCGATGACGACGAGCACGACGATCGTCGCGACCATGCCCCCGATGACCGTCCCGAGCACCGACCGGTCGGCCAGCCGCCCGCCCAGCAGCGTGCCGAGCGTCATGCCGATCCCGTACAGGGCGAGCACCAGCGGGACGAGGGCGACGTCCAGCCCCGTCACCTCCGTGAGCATCGGCTTGACGTAGGAGTAGACCGCGAACATCCCGCCGAACCCGATCGCGCCCGCGCCGAACGCGATCCAGAGCCGGCTGTTGCGCAGGGCGGCCAGCTCGGTGCGGACCGTGGTGCCTTCCGCCGCGGGCAGCGACGGGGTCCAGGCGTTCAGGGCGGCGAGCGTGACCAGGCCGAGCACGCCGACGCCGACGAACGCCCAGCGCCAGCCGACGGCCTGACCCAGGATCGCGGAGAGCGGCACCCCGACCGCGCACGCGACGGTCAGCCCAGCCATCATCGCGGCGACCGCACGACCCCGCTTCTCCGGTCCGACGACTGCCGTGCCCATCACCGCGCCGACCCCGAAGAACGCCCCGTGCGGCAGCCCGGCCAGGAACCGCGCGAGCACGAGCCAGCCCTGCGACGGCGCGAACGCGGACAGGACGTTGCCGACCGTGAAGGCGACCATGAGGAGCAGCAGGAGCCGCCGCCGGTCGAGCCGGGCACCCAGCGCCGCGAGGGTCGGCGCGCCGACGACCACGCCGAGCGCGTAGGCGGTGATCGCGTGGCCGGCCGTCGGGATCGAGACTGCGAGGTCGTCGGCGATCTCGGGCAGCAGGCCCATCGTCGCGAACTCGGTGGTGCCGATGCCGAACCCGCCGAGGGCGAGCGCGAACAGCGCGGCGCGCGAGCGCGCGGGCGTGAGGGTGACCAACGACGAGCCTCCGGACGAATCGATTCGATCTCGGTGCGGAGTGCGTCGTCGTCAGCTCCGGTGGATGTCGCCCAGCCTACGGGCTGTCAGGCGGCGGGGACCAGCCAGATGGCGCGGGCCGCCACCTCGCCGAGGTCGACCGTGCGCTCCCCCACCCGCACCGAGATGACGCCGGAGACCGTCCGGCGCTCCACGACGAGCAGCGGCGCGTCCAGCACCAGCCCGACCGACTCCAGGTAGCGCAGGAGCCCGCCGTCGGCGTCGGAGATCCGCGCGACCGCCCACCGGCCCGGCTCCACGTCCCACAGCACGCTGGCCGCCGGGATGTCGAGCGACCCGTCCACGCCCGGGATCGGGTCGCCGTGCGGGTCCCGGCGAGGGTGCCCGAGCTGCGCGGCGATGCGCTCGACGAACAGGTCCGAGACGGCGTGCTCGAGCACCTCGGCCTCGTCGTGCACCTCGTCCCAGCCGTACCCGAGCACCTCCACGAGGAACGTCTCGATCAGGCGGTGCCGGCGCACGACCGCGAGCGCGTGCCGCTCGCCGTCCGCCGTGAGCTCGACGGCACCGTACGGCTGATGGGTGACCAGCCCGCTGTCGGCGAGCCGCCGGACCGTCTCCGACACCGTGGACGCCCCGACCCCCAGACGCAGGGCCAGCATCTTGGTGGTCACGGGCTGGTCCGACCACTCGCGGGCCGACCACACAACCTTGAGATAGTCCTGCGTGACGGCGCTCAGCTCGGGGGTCGTCGGCGTGCTCACGCCGTCCAGCCTAGGGCGCCGACGCTCACCAGCCGTCGACGGACCAGTGCCAGGGCTCGCCGGGCAGGTTCTCGAGCCCGTAGTCGGCGGCGTGCTCGGACAGCCAACCGAAGGCGGCCGACCCGGACCGGAGCACCGACCCCCCGGTCGTGAAGTCGAGCGCCAGGCCGCGCTCGTGCCGGGACGTCCCGGGCGGTGCGGTCTGCGGCCGGCAGGCGACGACCGACGGGTCGGCCTCGGTCGGGCTGCAGTTCGCGGCGCGCAGCGCGATCTGCTGGCTCGAGCTGCGCCAGCCCCAGGCGTGCAGGTCGATGCCGTCGGCGCGCGCCGCGGTCATCAGCGCGTCGAGCGCGTCGGCGAGGCACGGGTGGACGCGGACACCGAGGCCCGTGACGACGGTGTCGGACTCGGGGACGGGCTTGGTGACGTCGTCGCAGTCGGTGGCCACCTCCGTCGCGGCCGTCAGCTCGGCCGGGACGTCGATGCGCCACAGCTCCTGCCCGGTCGACGCGCGCAGGAGCAGCGCACCCTCCTCGAGCTCGAGCGTCGCCCCGGGGCTGGCCTCCGTGAGGCTGGTCCACAGCACCGCACCGTCCGCCCCGGTCACCGCGACGGTCCCGTCGTCCCGGACGGCGAGCGCCGCCGCCCCGGGCACGGGCGCGGACCACACGACCGAGCCGTCGTAGCTCAGGGTGAGCCCGTCCGCCCCGAGCTCCAGTCGCAGGTGGCCGTCCGGCGAGCTCAGCTGCCGGCCGACCTCCAGGGGCGTGCCCGCCGCCAGCGACGGCGGCCCGAGCACGGTCCCCGTGCTCCACACGGGCGCGCCCGCGACGTCGTAGAGCACGAGGTCCCCGTCGTCCTGGAGCACGAGGGTGGCGCCCGGGTTGCCCGCGGTGCGGCTGCGCCAGGTCCGGTTGCCGTCCGTGTCCGCGACGACCACGTTGCCGTCCTCGCGCACGGTCAGGGTCGACCCCGGGGTGCCGGCCCCTGTGGACCAGCGGGTCGTCGCGTCCGGGCCGAGCAGGGCGACCGTGCCGTCGTCGAGCACGAGGAGGGTGTGCCGGCCGTCCGGCGAGGAGAGGGCGTCTCCGGGCGCCAGCACGCCGCCCGAGGGGAGGATCGACGGCTGCACGGCGGTGCCGGACTCCCAGACCTGAGCACCTTGCGCGTCGAGCACCACCAGGTCGCCGTCGTCCTGCAGCACCAACGTCGACCCCGCGCTCGCCGGTGCGTCCGGTTGCCAGCTGACCGTGCCGTCCGGCCTGGTCAGCGCGACGACGCCGTCCTCACCGACCCGCAGCAGCGACCCCGGGCTCGGGGGGCCGGACACCCAGCGCGGATCGGGCTCGGCAGCGAACAGGGCCAGGACGCCGTCGGGCTGGACCACCAGCGTCTGCGAGCCGTCCGCCGACACCAGTCCCTCGCCCGGCGCGAGCACCTCCCCCGGGCGCAGCTCGGCCTCGCCGGGGGCCGCCGACGCGCTCGGCGCCAGCACGACGATGCCCACGAGCACGCAGACGCCGGCCAGGGCGGCACGGAGGGCGGGGTGTGACCGCGCACCCCGCTCCCGGCCGATCGTCGTCGAGGCCCGGACCATGCACCCTCCCGCGCGCGTCCGAGGCTTCGCTCGCGCGCAACTCCACCCTAGGCCCGCGTGACGCGGATCACACGGGTGAAGGCGTCGCGCGGTTGCCCGGCTCTGTGGGCACCGCCGGGGTCACGGGCCACCGCAGGCGCGAGGTGACGGAGACCGTCGTGTCGGGGCGCACCTGCACCAGCTGGTAGTCGAGGAACCGTCGGGTGGCCGGGTCCCAGCGCAGCACGGTCAGCTCCGCGACGCCGTGCAGAGGGCCGACCGTGGCCTGCCCGAGAGTCGCGCCCGCCGTGCTCGAGCTCACGTACCGGACCCCCCGGCCGACGCGCTCCGGCCCGTAGCGGCGGTGCAGGTGGCCCGAGATCTGCGCCGGGACGCACCCGTTCTCGAGGGCATCCTGGCCCACGGCGGGGGTGTGGATCAGCAGCAGGTCGACCCCGTCGGAGTCGTCGCAGGCGACGTCCGCAAGACGGTCGGCCACGTCCGACGACGACTCCGTCCCCGCCTGTGCGGTCCCGCCGGCCCCGACGCGCGTCGCGTTCGCGTCGCTGTCGCCCAGGATGCGCAGCCCGTCCACCTCGACGACCTCGCCGTCCAGCACCGTCGCGCCGGCGCGCGCGTAGTTCCTCGAGGTCTCCTGCGAGTCGTGGTTGCCGGGCGACGTCACCAGCTCCACGCCCGCCGGCACCGCGCGGGCGAACGTGGTGACGCAGTACTGCTCGACCGAGGTCCCGTTGATCGTGGTGTCGCCGGCGTCCAGGACGAGCTCGGCCCCCGAGCGCTCGACGAGCGTGCGGATCAGCGGTGCCATGCCCACGTTGCAGTGCAGGTCGGAGACCACCACGACGGTCAGCAGGCTCTCCTCGTCCGGTCCGGTCGGGCTCGTGCTGGGTGTCGGGTCCCCACTCTCCGACACGTCCTGGCGGTCGTCCCAGGCGGCCTCGAGCGAGGCGTTCGCCTCCGCGTAGAACTTCTCGTTCCGGCGCAGCTCGGCCACCACCTGCCCGCCGTACGTGTCGATCACACCGCCGAGCCGTCCGGTCACCCGCGCCCCTTCGAGCGGCGTGCCGTCGAAGACCGCGGACGCGGGTTGCGACACGGACGGCCGGTCCCTCCGGCCGAGGCTCGACGTGAGGACGGTGGCGACGAGCGCGATCACCGTCACCCCGACCACGGCGGACCGCAGGTGCGGACGCACGTGCTCGTGCAGCTCCGCCCGCCGCGCCCCACCGATCAGGAACCGCGCCAGGTACCAGCCGCCGACGAGGACCGCGAGCGCCAGCCCGGTCCGTTCGAGCGCCTGCACGCCCAGCGCGCGGGCGACGTCCTGCACGGTCGCCTGCGGGCCGGAGAAGAACTGCAGGTAGCTCTGCAGGTCTCCGCTCAACGCCTGCAGGGTCCGGGACTGGTCGAGCTCGGTGACCGACGCCGGGATCTCCTGCACGACGACGCGCACCCCGAGCGTCAACGGGAGCGGCGAGTCGATCTGGAGCGTCCCGAGAGGGCCGAGGTCGACGGTCACCGTGTCGTCCGTGGTCACGTCGTAGCGCGCCTCGTGCGGGCCGAGACTGCTCTCGACCGACGCGGTGGAGATCCCGAACGTGACCGCGACCAGGACGGCGCCGAGGACCAGGAGGGCACGCGGCCACCATCGTCGCTCGACACCCTGGTCGGGGCTGCTCGGGTGGCTCATCGCCCCCGAGCCTAGGGCGCGGGGGCCGACTCAGCCCTGCGCGTCGCGCCAGGCGACCCACTCCGCGGCGAGCGAGAGGTCGTAGTCCGGCCCGCTGGTGCCCACGGTGAACAGCGTGGCGCCGGCCGCGACGAGGGCGTCGGCGACCGCGCTCGGCGAGGACCCGACCCCGACCGAGCGCTCGACCAGCGCGGCGGTGTCCCGGCCGACCTCGGCACCGTGCTCGTCGAGGATCGCGCTCTTGCGGCTCAGCGTGTCGACGTCCCCGAAGGAGTGCCACACGTCGGCGTGCTCGGCGACGACCCGCAACGTCTTGCGCTCGCCGCCGCCACCGATCATCACGGGGATCTCGCGCGTCGGGGTCGGGTTGGACGCCGCCCAGCGCGCCTTGATGCGCGGCATGGCCTGCGCCAGGTCCGCGATCCGCGAACCGGCCGTGCCGAACTCGTACCCGAACTGGTCGTAGTCCTTCTCGAACCAGCCGGCGCCGATGCCGAGGATGAGCCGGCCGCCGCTGATGTGGTCGACCGTGCGGGCCATGTCCGCCAGGAGCTCGGGGTTCCGATAGGAGTTGCACGTGACCAGCGCGCCGATCTGCACGCGGCTGGTCTGCTCCGCCCACGCACCGAGCATCGTCCAGCACTCGAAGTGCTTGCCGTCCGGGTCCCCCGACAGCGGGAAGAAGTGGTCCCAGTTGAAGAGGATGTCGACCCCCAGGTCCTCCGCGCGGCTCACCGCGTCGCGGAGCTGGGCGTAGTCGGCGTGCTGGGGCTGGAGCTGGACTCCGATGCGGATGGGGTGCGTCATGGTGTCGAGCCTACGGACGACACGAGGATCGGACCGTCCGAGCAGCGGACAGCGGCTGACCGCTACTGCGAGGACGCTGGTCGCATGACCTCTCGAAAGGAGTCGCACCGATGGACATGAAGCTGGAGCTCGTCTCGGTCCCCGTGACGGACATCGACCGTGCACAGGCGTTCTATGTCGACCAGGTCGGGTTCGTGGCCGACCACGACATCCCGGTCGACGAGAACCTGCGGTTCGTGCAGCTCACTCCCCCGGGCTCGGCCTGCTCGATCGTCCTGGACGTGAACATGACGACGATGCCGGCGGGCTCGCAGCAGGGGCTTCAGGTGGTGGTCGCCGACGCCGACGCCGCGTACGAGTACCTGGTGGGCCGCGGGGTCGCCGCTGAGCCGGTGGTCGACTTCCCGTGGGGGCGGTTCACGTTCTTCGCCGACCCCGACGGCAACCGGTGGGCCGTGCAGCAGATCATGCGGGGGTAGGCGCCGTCGCCGCGATCAGCAGCTCCGCCGCCGCGCGGATCTGCTCGATCTGCTCGGGCGTGAGACCCAGGCCCTCGACCATCGCGGCCGGGATCCCGACCGCGGTGGCCCGCATCGCGCGGCCGGCGTCCGTCACGACGATGTCGAGCGCGCGCTCGTCCTCGGCGGCCCGCTCGCGCCGGACGAGCCCCATGGCCTCCAGCCGCTTGACCAGCGGCGACGCGGTGGCGGGCTCGAGGTGGAGCAGGGCGGCGAGGTCCTTGAGCGAGAGGCGGCCGTACTGCCACAGGGCGAGCATCGTGAGGTACTGCGGGTGCGTCAGCCCGAGCGGCTCGAGCAGCGGACGGTAGAACGCGACCAGGCTGCGGGCTGCGGCGGACATGGTCAGGCAGACCTGGGCCTCGACGGCGAGTGGATCGTCCATGCGGCCCACCCTAGATCGTGCGCGTATAGTTAGGGCACGAACTACCGAGGAGCGCTCGTGCCGAAGAAGCGGCGTCGTGACATGACCGAGTGGTGGCTGACCTACCTGGGCCCCGCGCAGGTGGGGAACATCCGCGGGCCGCGCAAGCAGCTGACCGAGGACGAGGTCGCCCGCGACACCGAGCTGCAGTCCGGGTTCGAGCGCGTGGTCGACGCCACCGGCCGCACGTTCCTGGTGGAGCGCCCGGCTACTGGTAGCTGACCAGGTCCGGCACCGGCTGCACCTGGTACGTCTGCGTCGGGTCCAGCATCGGCACGTCCTCGTCGAAGAAGTTCTTCCACCCCCAGTGCACCGGCGGCGCGTCCGTGCGCAGCGCGTTCCAGGTGCCCGCCTTCGCCGGCTGCGAGCCCTGCCCGTCGACGTGGATCACCAGCGCCAGCTCGTCGCGTGAGGTGTCCAGCCGTGCCCGGTCGGTGATCATCCGGCCCGCGAACTGGTGCAGGACCAGCATCTTCTGCGGCAGCGCGTGCTGGGCGGTGAAGTCCGAGAGCCACGCCACGACCCCGTTCACCTCGTCGATGCCGACGGAGCCGATCTGGCGCAGGTGCACCTGGTCCGGGGCGAGACGCCACTCGGGGTCGAGGGCGAGCCCGACGTAGGGCAGGGCGAGCAGGTCGGAGTACTGCTGGGCCTGCGTGAGGAAGTCGGTCCGACCGGGCTGAAGGTCCAGGACGACCGCCATGCCCGCCGCCCCCGCGGCCTCGACCAGCGGACGCAGCTCCTCGACGGACCGCTCCTGCGAGTAGTTGCCGTCGTCCCCGGGGCCGGCCGAGGCGATGGTCGCGATGATCTCGACCATCGGCACCACGGCGTCGGTGGTGAGCGTGCGGTAGGGCGCCGCGGTGGCGTCGGCGCGAGCGAGTGTCGCGGGCACGTCCTGCTCCCCCAGCACGCCGAGCGCCGCGGACCCGGGGGTGCCGTACAGGGCGACGTACTTCTTGCCGGGCACACCCGGGACCTGCGGGAACACGAGCTGCCCCCCACCGCCGAGCAGTGCACCGGTCCGTGCGGCGGCCAGCCGCTTCGCCAGCAGCTCGGTCGGGCCGAACGCGGCGCCGAACGCGATCGCGTGGTCCGGCGCGGCCGCGGCGATCGCCTGCACGCCCGGCGTCGTGGCGCGCGGGTCTCCGCCGGGGGTGTCGAGCACCGGGATCCCGACGGCACGGAGGGTCGCGAACGCCGCGACGGGGTCCACCCCGACCCCGGTGAGCGCGATCGTGCCGTCCACCGCGGCGGGCGGACGGGTCGGCGGCAGCGACGGGGACGACGTCGGAGAGGGCGTCGGCGACACGGACGCCGTCGACGGGGTCGGGGTCGGCGGTGCTCCCTGCACCACCAGCACGGCCGGCCGAGGAGCCGCGAGCGCCCGCACGGCTGCGGCCTCCTGCCCGGGCGCGACCGGAGTCGGCGCCCCGAACCGGGCGCCGGTCGCCGCGCGCAGCGTGGCCGCGTCCGCTCCGCCCGGGACCGGGACGACGGCGACCGACCGCGGTGGCGCGAACGTCACCGCGTCGACCGCGAGCACCGCCTGGGCGTCGAGCCGCGCGATCTCGGCGAGCAGCGGCGCCGGGTCCACGCCGGCGGTCGTCAGCAGCACCGGGGCACCGAGCGCGACCCCCGCCGACGCGGCGGTCAGCTGCGCCGCGACGTCCTCGGCCGGCGCGACGACCACCACCGGCGCGGTCACGAACACCGCGCGCGACGCCTCGAGGGCGGCGTCCTGCGCGGTGGCGGCCGGGAGCACAGTGGCCGCCGCCGCCGGTGCGCCCGCCTCGGCCGTGGCCGCCGTCGGGGTCGGCGTCGGCGTCGGGGTGCTCGACGCCGTCGGGGTCGGCTCGACCGGGGTGCTGTCGTCCGTGCAGCCCGTCAGCGCCAGCAGGGCGACCACGAGCGCAGCGCGTCGTCGGCCTAGCGGCACGGCTCTACCTCCTGGTCGACGGTCGACGGTCGACGGTCGACGGTCGACGGTCGACGGTCGACGGTCGACGGACAGCATAGGAGTGCCCAGCAACCGGACCGGGGTTCCCTCTCCCGCGGTCGGAGGGCTAGGTTCGGCGTCGACAAGCCCCCGGGGAGCGCAGGAGCGCTGAGAGTGCGGCCGGACACCACGTCCCACCCGCAGACCCGTGGAACCTGATCTGGTTCATGCCAGCGTAGGGAGCAGGGCACTGTCGTCGGCTGCGCGCCGGCGGTCGGCGTCCTCCGGGCCGGTCGCGCTGCGGCGCGCCCTTCCGGCGGACCCGTCGTCACGCGGCGCCGGCGACCTCGTGCGGCTGCCCGGGGGTCCGCCGCGACACCGGAGGACCCGATGAGCACCCTGACCAGCCCCCTCGCCGACCGACGAGCCACCGAGCTCGGCGTCGGTGCCCGCTTCTCCTTGCACCCGCACTGCGACGACTACGTCGAGGTCATCCTCAGCGCGCTCGCCGCCGCTGACACCTCCCGCGTGACGGTCCGTACCGACGACGTCTCGACGTTCGTGCGCGGCAGCGAGGGCGACGTCATCCGCTACGTGCACGAGGTCCTGGCCGCGGCGGGCGAGACGCGGTGGCACGTCGTCGCGCACCTCCTGCTGTCGCGCGGCTGCCCGGGCGAGGTGGCGTGTGAGCTGCCCGACGACGCCCTGCTGGACCGCGTCCCCGTCCCGGTGCTCGCCCCGACGGGCCTGACCGCGAGTGCGCACTGGGCCCTGTACCCGCTGGACGACGCCGGCGGCGACCACCTGGCGCACATCATGACCGCCATCGGCACGGCCGGGTCGGCGGCCACGACGTCGCCGGAGCACTTCGTCACACGCCTCGACGGAGACCTGTCCGACGTGCTCACCGCGGTCGCGGCGGGCTGGCTGGAGGCGGCGCGCCACGTCCGGCACGTGGTCACGCACGTCACCGTGTCGATGCACTCGCCGTCGGCCGGTGCCCGGTGAACCGCCGCCGGATCTCCCTGTCCGAGCTGGTCCTGCTGGCCGTCCTCGCGGTGGTGTCCGGGTTCGTGTACTGGGCGCTGGTGCAGGCGTGGATCGCGCTCCAGATCGCGATGGGCCCGTTCGGCGACCTCGCCCAGCACGTGCTGATCGGCGGCTGGATGGTGGCCGCACCCCTCGCGCTGTACATCGTGCGGCGGCCGGGCGTCGGCATCGTCGTCGAGCTGGCCGCCGCGCTGGTCGAGGTCGTGTTCCTCGCCTCCCCGGTGGGCCCGATGCTCCTGGTGGTCGGTCTGGTGCAGGGCGCGGGCGCCGAGCTGGCGTTCACGCTGACCCGGTACCGGCGCTACGACTGGGGCGTCTTCGTGGCCTCCGGAGCACTGGCCGGCCTGGCCAGCACCGCGTTGGGCATCGTCCGGTTCGGCTGGCTCACGCAGGACTGGTTCGTGTGGCGGCTGGGCCTGCAGGTGGCCAGCGGGATCCTGCTGTGCGGCGTCGCGGCGAAGCTGATCGGCGACGCCCTCGCCCGCACGGGGGTCCTCGACAACACGCCGCTGGGTCGCGCCCGCCGCCAGGCGACGCCGAACCCGGTGCCCGTCGCGTGATCGAGGTCCGCGGTCTGGGCGTCTCGTTCCCCGGGTCGTCCTCGCCCGTGCTGCGCGACGTGGACCTCGACGTGGCGCCGGGCGAACAGGTGCTGGTGCTCGCCGGGTCCGGCGCGGGCAAGAGCACGTTGCTGCGCGTGCTGGCCGGCATCGTGCCGCAGGTGGTCGACGCCCAGGTCACGGGCCACGTCCTGGTGGCCGGGCTCGACGCGACGACGACCCCGACCGCGGACCTCGCCACGAAGGTGGGCACCCTCACCCAGGACCCGGCCGACCAGCTCTGCCTGCCCACGGTGCTCGACGAGGTGGCGTTCGCGCTCGAGAACCGCGGGGTCGACCCGGCGCTGATCGGTCCGGCCGTAGAGCGCACGCTCGCGGCCGTGGGCGCCGCGCACCTGGCGCACCGGCGCACGGCCGAGCTGTCCGGGGGCGAGGGGCAACGGATCGCGCTCGCGGCGGCGCTCGTGGCGGACCCGCGGGTGCTGCTGCTCGACGAGCCGACCGCCCTGCTCGATCCCGCAGCCGCGCGGGCGGTCGCGGCGGCGGTGCGAGCGGCCGCGGGTGCCGACCGGTCGACGGTCATGGTGGAGCACCGGCTCGACGAGCTCGGACGGCTGCCCGCGCGGGTGCTCGTCCTCGGCCCGGACGGCCGGGTGCGCTCCGACGGCGCGACGCAGGAGGTGCTGCACGACGACTCCCGCACCCTCGCGCAGCTGGGCACGTGGTTGCCGCTGTCCGCCGAGCTGTCCGCGGCGGGCGTGGGCGCCCTCGGGCAGCTCCCGGTCGCCCCTGGCTCCCCGTCGAGGTCGGGACCCCGCGTGCTGCGCGCCCGTGGGCTGACCGTCCGGCGAGGGTCTCGCACCGTCCTCGACGGGGTCGACCTCGATGTGCACGCCGGCCGGGTGACCGCCGTCGTCGGCCTGAACGGGTCGGGGAAGAGCACGTTGCTCCTCGCGCTCGCCGGCCTCCTCACGGCGGCCGGGACGGTGTCCGGCGGGTCGGTGGGGCTCGTCTTCCAGCACCCGGAGCACCAGTTCCTCGCCCGCACAGTCCGCGACGAGATCACGTGGGGACCGCGGCGCGCGCGAGCGACGGACGTCGACGACCGCGTGGCCGGTGCGCTGGACGCCTACCGCCTGACCGGGCTGGAGGACCGCGACCCCTTCCGACTGTCGGGCGGTCAGCAGCGCCGGCTCTCCCTCGCGGCGATGGCGGTGTGCGGGCACGACGTGCTCCTCGCCGACGAGCCGACCTTCGGCCAGGACCGGCGCACGTCCGCGGCCAGCGCGGACTCGCTGCGTCGGCTCGCGGACGAGGGCCGCGGGGTCGTGCTCGTCACGCACGACCTGCGACTGGTGGGCGAGGTCGCCGACGACGTGCTGGTGCTGCGCGGCGGGCAGGTCCTCGCGCACGGACCGGTGGATGCGGTCCTCGCCGACGACGGGCTGCTCGCCCGGGCCGGGCTGCCCCTGCCCCCGGTGCTCGCTGCCTGGCGGACCACCGACCACCGCCTGCGCGACGTGCTGCGCGCCCTGCACGCCGCCGCCGACCGGGCGACGTCGGTGCCGGCGTGAACCGCCTCGGGCGGGCTCTGCCCCACGACTCGCTCCTGCACCGCCGCAACCCCACGGTCAAGCTCGCCGTGTTCTTCGTCGTGTCGGTCCTCCTGCTGGTACCGGTCGACCCGTGGACGCCGCTGGCCCTGCTCGTCGTCGCGGTGCCCGCCGTCCTCGCGGCGGGCCGGATCCCGTGGCAGACGCTCGGTGCCGCGGCCCTGCTCTTCGGCCCCTTCGCGTGCTCGTTGCTCGCCGTGAACGCCGTCACGCGCGACGGTCCGGTCGTCGCCGAGGTGCTCGGGCTCGAGGTGACCGGCACGGGCGTCGCCATCGGCGCGGCGCTCGCGCTGCGCACCGTGCTGGTCGGCATCCTCGCCGTCGCGTTCAGCCTGACCACCGACGGCGCCCGCCTCATGACGAGCCTGCACCAGCACGCCCGGCTCGGCGCGCGCCCCACGTTCGCCGTGCTCGCGGGCTACCGCGTGCTGGAGGACCTCCCGGAGCGGTGGATGACGATCCGCCAGGCGCAGTCCGTGCGCGACCCGCGGCGCCGTGCGGGCACCCTGCCCCGCGACCCCGGCTCGCTCACCCGGGCGGCGTTCACCCTGCTGGTCGTCGCGCTCCGGCAGGGCGAGCGGATGGCGATCGCGATGGAGACCCGCGGCCTCGGCTCGGGCCCGCGGACCGTGCACCGGCCCGTCGCGCTGGACCGGCGTGACGCCGTGTTCGCCGCCGTCGTGCTGGGCGTCTGCGCGCTCGTGGTGCTGGCGTCGTGGCACGTCGGGGTGCTGCGGACCTGGGACACGGTCTGAATCACCGCGTGCGGCCCTCCGGCTGTGCCAACCTCGACGCATGGAGACCGCGGGCGAGGTCGTGCAGGCGTACGTCGCGGTGCAGCTGGAGCGCCTGCTCGCGGCCGCGCCCGCCGTCCGGGCCGGCGAGGACGACGCCGTGCACGACGCCCGGGTGGTCACCCGCCGGCTGCGCGCGGTGCTCTCGGTCTACCGTCCGGCCCTGGACCGCACGGTCACCGACCGCCTGCGGGACGAGCTCGCCGAGCTCGGGCGGGCGCTCGGGGCGGCCCGGGACCCCCACGTCGAGCGGCACGCCCTGCTGCGCAGGCTGGCGCACGAGGACCCCGACCTGGTCGTCGGACCCATCGAGCACCGGATCGACGAGGACCGGTCCGCCGCCCGCCTCCTCGCGCAGGACGAGGTCGACGCCTGGCTCGCGTCGGCTCGGTTCGGCGCGCTCGTCGCGACGCTCTCCACCGACCTGCCCGGGGGCCCTCAGGCTGATCGCGACGCCGCGACGTTCCTGCCGCGCCGCGCACGCCGGGCGTGGAGGCGACTCGACCGGGCCGTGGAGCTGGCTGCGCAGGCGCCCTCCGGGGTGGACCGTGACGAGGCACTGCACGAGGTCCGCAAGGCGGCGCGGCGCGCGCGGTACGCCAGCGAGGTCGCGGTGCCGGTCGTCGGGCCCACCGCGCGGCGCAGCGCCAGGCGAGCGCACCGGGTGCAGGAGGTCCTCGGGACCCAGCACGACGCAGTGGTGCGCCAGGAGACGCTGCGCCGGCTCGCGCACCAGGCGGAGCTCGACGGCGAGAGCACGTTCACGCACGGACGCCTGCACGCGCTCGAGCACGCGGCCGCACAGGAGGCGGAGCGGGCGGCGATGACGCCCGTGCGCAAGGCAGTCCGACGCGGTCACCGCCGGTGGACGCGCTAGTCGGAGGGGTGCTCACCCGGGCGGTGGTTGTGCCCGAGGCTCTGCAGGAACCGCGGGCCGACGCTCGCCAGCTCGGCCTCATACGCGGCCGCCCAAGTGCCGTAGGGCGCACCCGCGAGCGCGTCGTTGGAGAACCGCGGGTCGGACGTCAGCTCGGTCACGCAGAAGTCGGGGATCGTCAGGTCCGTGACCGGCCCGCCGCGCTCCACCTCGGCGACCACGAGCGGCGCGTTCCCGCCCGCGAACGTGTCGACCACCCAGCCGTCGTCGCCGAGCCAGACCGAGTGCCGCGTCTTGGCCACCCTGGCACCGCCGCGGCGCACCAGCTCGAGGCCCACGGAGACGTCGAGCTCGCGCTCGGCCTCGTAGCGGGTCCCCTCGTTCATGGGCCCCTTGACGGTGATCGCGCAGAAGTCCATCTGGTCCGCGTACCGCTCCAGGATCGTGAGCTCGTCGAGCCCCGGCTCGAGCGCCAGCCCGTCCACCGTGGCCTGCACTCGGACGCGGATGGCGAAGCCGGCGTCGGCCAGGACGTAGCTCTGCACGATGAGGGCGGGTGCGGCGTCGAGCAGGTCCGCGGGCACGTCACGCGCCCAGAACCGACGCTCGAACTCGAAGTCGCCGTACCCGGTGTCGCTCACCCTCCGAGGGTATCTGCCGAGGTCACCGGCGGCGTGCACATCGCTACTCGGTGCTGACCGCGTCGAGGACCGGCAGTCGCGCCGCGCGGACCGCGGGCCACAGCGCGGCGACCACCCCGACGACGACCGCGAGCGCGAGCATGAGGCCGATGCTGGCCCACGGGATCGCCAGCGTCCGCAGCCCCACGTCGGCGAAGACGGTGGGCAGGGTGGCGGCGAGCGCGACCCCCATCACCAGCCCCACCGCCGTGCCGAACACCGCGGTGAGGACCGACTCCAGCGTGATCGTCGTGCCCAGCTGCAGGCGGCCCAGCCCGACCGCGCGGAGCAGCCCGATCTCCCGGGTCCGCTCGATGACCGACAGGGCGAGCGTGTTGACGATGCCGAGCACGGCGATGACGACCGACAGGCCCAGCAGCGCGTAGAGGATCACGAGCACGCGGTCCACCTGCGCGGCCAGGTCGGAGACGAACTCGTCGCTGTCCATCACCGACACCACGACGTACGGCCGGACGGCCGCGGTGAGCTCCCCCCGCAGGGCCGCGACGTCGGCACCGTCGGCCGCCGTGACGAACACGGTGGTCAGCCGCTGCTCGTCGGGAGCGAAGAGGGAGTCGAGCACCGTCTGCGACACGACGAACGGCACGCCGAACGCGGGCGAGTCGATGACCGCGCCGATGGTGAGGGTGTCCGCCCCCGACGAGCCGACGAGCGTGAGCTCCTGCCCGAGCGACCAGTCCTCGTCGTCCATCGTCGTCCGCTGCACGGCGACCTCTCCCGCTGCCAGCGCGCCGGGGAACTCCCCCTCGACCACCTCGGTCCGGATGCTGCGACCGACGGCCGTGGGGTCGATGCCGGTGACGGCGAACGTGGAGTCGCCGACCAGGACGCCGGCCGTGGCGAACGTGTCCGCCGCCCGGACGCCCGGCAGCGCACGCACGTCGGCCACCGCCTGCTCGGGCACCGTGCCCTGGGCGGCGCCGCGCAGGATGTAGTCGGTGGTGGCCTCCTGCGTGACGATCGCGCTGGTCGACGCCTGCGTGGTCGCCGCGATCACCGCCGCAGCCCCGACCAGGGCCATCCCGACCATGAGCGCACCGGCGGTGTTCGCGGTGCGGCGCGGGTTCCGGGTGACGTTGCCCCGCGCCAGCGGACCGACCGGCCGCCACCCGGCGACGGGCAGGGAGGCCACCCGCAGGAACCCGCGCGCCAGCACCGGGGACGCCGTCAGCACGCCGAGCACCACGGCGCCCGCCCCGCAGCCCAGCACGGCTCCCGCGTGGTCGGCCGTGGGGTCGAGGAGCGCGAGCGCGACGGCGCCGATGCCCGCCACCACGAGCGTCACGCCGAGCACCGCACGGCGGACGAGCGAGCGCTCCGGCAGAGCGACCTCGTCGCGCAGCGCCTCCACCGGCGGGACCAGCGCGGCGCGACGGGCCGGCACGGCCGCGGCCACCACGCTCACCAGCGTGCCGACAAGCACCGAGACCACCAGGGTGAACCCGTCCAGCGGCACCCGACCGGTCAGCTGCATCCCGAACGTGCCGAGCACCGCACGGAGGAGCACGACGAGCCCGAGCCCGCCGGCCACGCCCAGCACCGCGCCGACCACCCCGACGATCGCGGCCTGCAGCACGATCGAGGAGAACACCTGCAGCGGTGACGCCCCCACCGCGCGCAGCAGGGCGAGCTCGCGGGTCCGCTGCCGCACCCACATGGAGAACGTGTTGGCGATGATGAAGCCCCCGACGAACAGCGAGATCCCGGCGAACACCAGCAGGAACGTGGTGATGAACCCGAGGATCGTGAGGATGTTCTCGGTCGCCTCCGCGCGCACCTCGTCCCCGGTCACCGCCTCCGCCGGAACCGTCGACGCCGCGGCCACGGGAGCGAGCCGGTCCACCAGCTGCTGCTCGGTGAGCCCGTCCTCCGCCAGCACCGAGATGGTGGCGACCGTCCCGTCCGGCGCGAACGCGGCCGCCGCCGTGCCGGCGTCGAGGAAGACGACCGTCGCGCCGGCCAGCGCCGACCCGAGCCCCATCTCACCGACCACCGTGACGGGCCGGACCTCGCCGCCCAGCACCACCCGTGTCCCGTCGCCGATCGCGAGCCCGGACGCGCGCAGCGTCGCCGACTCCACCCCGATCTCGTCGGCACCCTCCGGCGCCCTCCCGGCGACGACGTCCACGGCCCGGTCCCGAGGGTCGTACGCGAACCCGAAGCTCGGCGCCTGGGTGCTCTGCACCGCGGTGCCGTCGGCTCCGACCAGGACGAGCGGCCCCTGCAGGTCCGGGAGCACCGCGGCGACGCCGTCGACCGCCTCGAGCTCGTCGACCAGCGTCAGGGGCACCGGGTTGCGCACCTCGGGGCTGATCCGGTCCGGTCCACCGGTACCTCCGGCCGGCTCGGCACCCTGCACGTAGGCGTCGCCGAGGGTGGTCGTCGCGACGATGTCGGTGAACGTGGACCCGAGCATGGTCCGCAGCGCGAACGTCCCCGCCACGAAGGCGACGCCCAGCGCGACCGCGAGCACCGAGAGGCAGAACCGCACGAGGTGCGCCCGCACCCCACGCAGGGCGACGCGGACCATCAGGGGGCGCCGACGCGCAGGGCCGCCAGGGCGGCGAGCACGGACTCGGCGGTCGGGTCCCGCAGCTCCCCCACCACCCGGCCGTCGGCGAGGAACAGCACCCGGTGGGCGTACCCGGCGGACGTCGGGTCGTGCGTCACCATCACCACGGACTGCCCGAGGTCGTCCACGCTGCCGCGCAGGAAGCCGAGCACCTCGGCCGCGGACGTGCTGTCGAGGTTGCCGGTCGGCTCGTCGGCGAACACCACCGCCGGACGGGCGACGAGGGCCCGCGCGCACGCGACCCGCTGCTGCTGGCCGCCCGAGAGCTCCGTCGGCTTGTGGCCGAGCCGGTCCGTGAGCCCGAGCGTCTGCACGACCAGGTCGAGGTGAGCGCGGTCGACGGGCCTTCGCGCGATGTCGAGCGGCAGCGTGATGTTCTCCAGCGCGGTGAGCGTCGGCACCAGGTTGTAGGCCTGGAACACGAAGCCGACGCGGGTGCGGCGCAGCGCCGTGAGCCTCCGCTCGGACATGCTGCTCACGGTCTGGCCGTCCACCACCACGGTGCCCGACGTCGGCCGGTCCAGCCCGGCCAGGCAGTGCATGAGCGTCGACTTGCCCGACCCCGACGGCCCCATGATCGCCGTGAGCTCCCCGCGGACCAGGTCCACGTCCACCCCGTCGAGCGCCCGCACGGCGGTCGGCCCCGCCCCGTAGACCTTGACCAGGTCGTGCGCGGAGGCGATCACACCGGCGGTCGCAGTCTCGGTCATCGGGGTGCGTTCCTCCTGGTGCGGGGGCTGTTGGGTCCGATCGTCCCTTGTGACGCTCGACACCGCGAGCCCCCGCGAGACATGTCGTGTGAGAGGGTGGGGACACCAAGGGCTGCGCGAACCTGCGCGCCCCGCGTCGTGGAGGTCCCCCGGAGCACTCGCTCTGGTTGCTCTGGCGGCGGACCCCGACCAAGCCCCGAGAGGCTCTATCTATGACTTCGTTCGCCGCACTTGGCGTGCCCTCTGCCCTGTCCACCGCACTGACGGCGCAGGGCATCACCGCCCCCTTCCCCATCCAGACCGCCACGCTGCCCGACTCGCTGGCCGGCCGGGACGTCCTCGGCCGCGGCCGCACGGGCTCCGGCAAGACGCTCGCGTTCGCCCTCCCGCTCGTCGTGCGGCTCGCCGCCACCGCGGGCAAGGGCAAGGCCGCCCGCCGCCCCCGCGCCCTCGTGCTGGCCCCGACGCGCGAGCTCGCCTCGCAGATCGACGCCACCATCGCCCCGCTGGCCAAGGTGATGGGTCTGAACACGACCGTCATCTTCGGCGGCGTGTCGCAGGGCAAGCAGACGTCCGCGCTCAACGGCGGGGTCGACATCGTCGTCGCCTGCCCGGGCCGCCTCGAGGACCTGCTCAACCAGAAGGCCCTCACGCTCGACGACGTGCAGATCACCGTCCTCGACGAGGCGGACCACATGGCCGACCTCGGCTTCCTGCCGGGCGTCAAGCGCATCATGGACAAGACGCCGAAGACCGGCCAGCGCCTGCTGTTCTCGGCCACCCTGGACAAGGGCGTCGACCAGCTGGTCAAGCGCTACCTGACCTCGCCCGTCGAGCACTCCGTCGACAGCGCCGAGTCGCCCGTCGCCGCCATGACCCACCACCTGTTCGAGGTCCGCGACGCCGACGCCAAGAAGCAGGTCGTCCACCACCTCGCCTCCGGCACCGGCCGCCGCCTGCTGTTCATGCGCACCAAGCACCAGGCCAAGAAGCTGGCCAAGCAGCTGACCATGGACGGCATCCCGGCCGTGGACCTGCACGGCAACCTGGCGCAGGGCGCCCGCGAGCGGAACCTCGAGGCGTTCGCGTCCGGTGCCGTCCGGGTCCTGGTGGCCACCGACATCGCCGCGCGCGGCATCCACGTCGACGACATCGAGCTCGTCGTGCACGTGGACCCGCCGGCCGAGCACAAGGCGTACCTGCACCGCTCCGGCCGCACCGCGCGTGCCGGCTCGGGCGGCGACGTCGTCACGATCGTCCTGCCCGAGCAGCGCGGCGACGTCCGCGCGCTGACCCGTGCCGCCAAGATCACGGCGACGCCCAAGCCCGTCTTCCCCGGTGACGCGACGCTCACGCGCCTCGTCGGCGAGGTCGCCGCGCACGTGAAGTACGTCGCTCCGCCCGTCACCGCCAGCACCGGAGGCGGCGGTGGCGGGGGTCGTGGCCGCGGCCGCGGCCGCGTCGGGGCCCCGGCAGCCGCGGCCTCGGCCGGCGCGTCGGGTCAGCGTCGCCGCCGCGGTGGCAGCGGCCGCGGCACCAGCGGGGGTTCCGGTTCCGCCTCCGGTGGCCCGCGCGTCGTCTACTCGCGCGGCTGACGCGTCCGACGAACGCACAGATCAGAGGCCGGTCCGCATCGCGGACCGGCCTCTGGCGCGTCCACCGGGCGGGGCCGCATGATGAGCCGGAGCGTCTCCGACCCCGGGAGTGACCATGTCGAACCGCACGGCCGTCTGATGGCGATCATCTCCCGCGGGTTCCGCGGCAAGCGCGAGACCGACCCCCGCATCCCGCCCGGCCAGTACCTCGAGCGGGGCTTCCCCGTCCTGTCGGCCGGCCCGACCCCGCGCGCCGACCTGTCCACCTGGACGTTCGCCATCAGGTCCGGCGGGGCGACCCGCGCCAGCTGGACCTGGTCGGAGCTCACGCACCTGCCGCACGACGACATCGTCAAGGACATCCACTGCGTCACCAAGTGGACCAAGCTCGACTCCGCGTGGCGTGGCATCTCGCTGGACACGCTGCTGGACGGGGTCGAGCTCGCGCCCGAGGAGCAGTACGCGATGGCGCACTGCGACGGCGGGTACACCACCAACGTGCCGCTGGCGGACCTGCGCGGGGGCAAGGCGTGGATCGCGTACCAGTACGACGGCGCGCCGCTGGCCCCGGAGCACGGCGGTCCCGCCCGGCTGCTCATCCCGCACCTGTACTTCTGGAAGTCCGCGAAGTGGGTGCGCAGCCTCGACCTCCTGACCGAGGACAGCTGGGGGTTCTGGGAGCGGCTCGGGTACCACGCCTACGGAGACCCCTGGAAGGAGCAGCGGTACTGGGGAGACTGAGCGTGAGCACTCCCTCCTCCGACACCGAGCTGTACGCACTGCCCTGGATGGTCGGGACGCTCGTCGCCCGCACCGCCGAGACCCCGACCGCCATGACCCTCGAGCTGGACGTCCCCGGCTGGCGGGGCGCCCTGGCCGGCCAGCACGTCGACATCCGGCTGACCGCGGAGGACGGCTACTCCACGCAGCGCTCCTACTCGCTGGCCTCCCCCGGCACCATGGGGCTGCCCGGCGTGCCCCCTGATCCGGCCGGCCACGACAGCCGGATCGCGCTCACGGTGCAGGTCGTCGACGACGGCGAGGTGTCCCCGTACCTCACGGAGGACCTGCAGGTGGGCGACCAGGTGGAGCTCCGCGGTCCCGTGGGCCACTGGTTCGTGTGGCAGCCGACCGACCCGCACCCCGTGCAGCTGATCGCCGGCGGCTCGGGCCTGGTGCCGCTCATGTCGATGCTCCGGACCCGCCGGCTGGCCCTGAGCGTGGCGCCGTTCCGCCTGGTCGTGTCGGTCCGGACGCCGCAGGACGCGATCTACGCCGACGAGCTGGAGTCCCTCGGCTCCGACGTCGCCCTCACCCGCGTGTGGACGCGCCGCGGACCCGACGGGTGGGCCGGCCGCGTCGGACGGATCGACCCGGCACTGCTGGAGGCCGCGTGCTTCCCGCCCGACGAGCGCGCGCACGTGTTCATCTGCGGGCCGACGCCGTTCGTCGAGACGGTCGCCGACACGCTGGTCGACCTCGGGCACGACCCGGAGCGGATCCGGACCGAGCGCTTCGGACCGACCGGCCCGTAGGACGGTGCTGGTCAGCCGGTGTTCTGCAGGCCGGCAGCGACGCCGTTGACGGTGAGCAGCAGGAGGCGGCGCAGGTCGTCGGCCTGCTCGGGGGCGTCGCCCGTGCGCAGGCCGCGCAGCGCGCGGAGCTGGAGCAGGGACAGCGCGTCCACGTACGGGCTGCGCAGCTGGACGGCACGGCCGAGGATCCGGCGGCGGGACAGGATCGCCTCGCTGTCGGTGATGGCGAGCACCCAGCGGCGCGTCAGGGCCATCTCGTCCAGCACCTGCTGGGCCAGGTCGTCCCGGTCGCCGAGGGCGAGGTACCGCTCCGCGATGCGCTCGTCGGTCTTGGCCAGGGACATCTCGACGTTGTCGATCATGGTGGCGAACAGCGGCCACTGCGCGTAGGCGGTGCGCAGCTCGTCGAGGTCGCCGACCGTCTCCAGCGCGGTGCCCAGGCCGTACCAGCCGGCCAGGTTGATGCGGGCCTGCGACCAGGAGAACACCCACGGGATCGCCCGAAGGTCGTCGAGCGACTCCACCGACAGGCCTCGCCGAGCCGGGCGCGAGCCGATCGGCAGCATGCCGACCTCCTCGAGCGGCGTGACCTCGGCGAACCACTGCGGGAAGCCCGGCGCCTTGACCAGCTCGTGGAACCGGACGCGGGACGTCTCGTCGAGCTGCGCGGCGAGGGGCGCGAACCGCTCGGTCGCGGCCGCGTTGTGGCGCTCGACCGAGGGCGCGCCGGCCAGGAGCGTCGCCGCGGCCACCTGCTCGATGTGCCGCGCCGCGATCACCGGGTCGCCGTAGCGGGCGAAGATGACCTCGCCCTGCTCGGTGAGCTTGAACCGGCCGTCGACCGACCCCGGGGGCTGCGCGAGGAGAGCGCGGTTGGCGGGACCGCCACCACGCCCGAGCGCGCCGCCGCGGCCGTGGAACAGGGTGAGCACGATCTCGTTGCGTCGCGCCCACTCGGTGATCCTGCGCTGCGCGGTGTCCAGCGTGAGGGTGGCGGAGACCGGGCCGACGTCCTTGGACGAGTCCGAGTACCCGAGCATGACCTCGACGCGTCGCCCGTTCTCCGCGAGCCGCCGCTGCACCTGCGGCAGCTGGAGGGCGCCGTCGAGGATGTCGACGCTGGCCTCGAGGTCCGCGAACGTCTCGAACAGGGGCACCGCGTCGATGACCGGCGCGTCCATGCCCGCGAACGTCAGCTCCGCCAGCTCGTACACGGCGGCCAGGTGCTCGGCGGACTGCGTGAACGAGACGATGTAGCGGCGGGCGGCCAGCACGCCGTAGCGCCGCTGCACGGCCCCGATGGCGCGGAACGTGTCGACGACCTCGACCGTGCGGGGCTCGAGGGTGCCGTCGATGCCGTGCGCGCGCAGGTCGGCCAGCGCACCCTCGTGCACCTGCGAGTGCTGCCGGACCTCGAGCTCGGCCAGGTGGAACCCGAAGGTCTGCACCTGCCAGATCAGCCGCTGCAGGTCGCCGTAGGCCGCGCGGTTGGCGCCGGCCTCGGCCAGCGAGCGCTGCACCACGGCGAGGTCGGCCTCGAGCTCCGTCGCGTCCCCGTAGGCGAGGTCGGCGTTCCGGGTCCGGGTGGCCGCGATGCGCTCCGCGAGGAAGTAGACGACCCGACGGTGCGGCTCGTTCGGGGCGTCGCCGGCGATGCGTGCCGCCAGGGTCGCGGACAGCCCGCGCTGCTTCTGCCACAGCGCGCCGAGCTCGTGCGAGGCGGGTGTCCCCGAGCCGTCGAGGGTGAGTCCGTGGGCCGACTTGCGGGCGGAGGCCTCCAGCTCGAGCAGCGCGTGCTCGGACGCCATCGCTGCGGCGTCCTCGGTGATCTGCGCGGTGACGTTCGGGTTGCCGTCCCGGTCCCCGCCGATCCACGTGCCGAGCCGGGCGAACGGGCGCACGGCGGGAGCCGTCGTCCCCGCGGCGTCGGCCAGCAGCCAGTCGTCGAGGCGTCGGTAGACGGCCGGCAGCACGTCGGCGAGGGTCGCCTCGAACACGTTGATGACGGAACGCACCTCGTCGAGCACCGACGGCTTGGCCTGCCGCAGCGGGGCCGTGCGCCAGAGCGTGTCGATCTCGCTCAGCAGCCGGCGGTCGTTCTCCGCGAGCGACATCCCGCCGATGTACCGCAGGTCCCGCTCGGCGACGAGCTCTGCGATGCGGCGGATCGCGCTGGAGACCGCGCGGCGGCGGGCCTCGGTCGGGTGGGCGGTGAACACCGGCCGGAACTCGAGCTCGGCGAGCCGCTGGCGCGCCACGTCCTCCCCGACCTCGTCGGCCAGCTGCGCCACCGCGGCCGGCAGCGAGTCGTCGGGCGCCAGGTGGTGCGGCTGGAGGCTGGCCTCGCGCTCCCGCAGGACGCGTACGCGGTGGTACTCCTCCGCGGTGTTGGCCAGGTGGAAGTAGCAGGTGAACGCCCGGGCGACCTGCTCGGCGCGCGCGAGGGAGAACCCGGCGACGAGCTCCTCGGCCTGCGCCAGCGCCTCGGCGTCCGGACCGTTGTGGGCGCGGATGGCGAGCTCGCGCAGCGCCTCGACGTCAGCCAGCAGGTCCTCGCCGCCCGCCTCGCGCAGCACCCGGCCGAGGAACTCGCCCAGCACGCGGACGTCGTTGCGCATCGGCTCGGGGATCTCGTGGCTCGCGGGGCTCTGGGCAGAGCTCTGGACGGCGTCGCTCGGCGGAAGAGGTGCAGTCACGGGCCAAAACTAGGGCACACACCACGATGGGTGCCCGTGCGTCCAGGCGATGGGCAGTGTGACGTAGTCGACGCGCGGGCGCGGCGGCAGCCCCCGCGACTGCCTACGGTGGGCCGGTGCGACACATCATCATCGGGACGGGTGCGGTCGGCGGCGTGGTCGGCGGGCTGCTCGCGAGCGTCGGCAAGGACGTCGTCCTGGTCGCCCGCGGGCGTCAGCTGGCGGCGCTTCGCGCCGACGGGCTCCAGGTCACGACCGCGGCGGGGACGGTGCGCGTGCGGCCCGTGGTCGCCGCCGGTCCCGACGACGTCGACCTCCGCGCCGGCGACGTGCTGGTGCTCGCCGTGAAGAGCCAGGACACCGCCGACGCGCTCGCCGCCTGGTCCGACCGTCCGGTCGCCGGCGGCGGGACCGCTGCCGAGCGGCTCGCGGTGGTCTGCGCGCAGAACGGGGTGGACAACGAGCGCGCGGCCCTGCGCCGTTTCGCCCGGGTGATCGCCATGTGCGTCTGGCTCCCGGCCACCTTCCTCGAGCCCGGGCGCGTCAGCGCCGGCGGCACACCGGTGCCCGGAGTCCTCACGGTCGGCCACGCGGCGGCCCCGCCCACGGACGCGGACGACGTGCTCGCCGGCTACGCGCAGGAGCTCGGGACGCGGGCTTCCGTGCACCCGTGGCCGCGGACGTCATGGCCTGGAAGTACACGAAGCTGCTCACCAACCTCGCCAACGCCGTCGAGGCGCTCTGCGGCTCGCTCCGGGACGACGACGTCCGCGACCTCGCCGCACGTGCGGACGCCGAGGGCCGCGCGGTCCTGCGCGCCGCCGGGATCGTCACCCTCGACGACGCGGTGCACGACGCCGCCCGCGCCGGGTTCCGCGTCGACCGCCAGCCCGGTCAGGAGCGCGGGGGCGGGTCGTCCTGGCAGTCCCTCGCGCGCGGGACGGGATCGATCGAGTCCGACCACCTCAACGGCGAGATCGTCCTGCTGGGCCGGCTGCACGGCGTGCCGACCCCGGTGAACGCGGTCCTCCAGCGGCGTGCGCGGCAGGCGTCGACTGCGGGCGCCCGCCCCGGTGCGACGACCGCAGCGGAGCTCCTCACGGAGGCCGCCCGGACCTGATCTTTGAATGCACGCTGTTACTGTCAATTCATGGTCCCGACCGCGCAGAGTGAGGCGTGGCACGCCGCCCTGGCCAGCGAACCGCGCCGCCGCGTGCTCGCGATGCTCAGCGAGTCCCCCGACCCTCTGGACGCCCTCACGGTGGCCGTCGGTGTCGGGGTGCACGTCACGACGGCCCGTTTCCACCTCGACCAGCTGGAGGCCGCCGGGCTCGTGTCCCGGCAGGTCGCGCGGTCGGGCCGGCGCGGCCGACCGCAGGTCCTGTACCGCGCAGTCGCCGTCCCGCAGCCCCCCGAGGAGGCTCAGCAGCAGCTCACCCACGCGCTCGCCGCGGTGATCGGCGAGGACGGCGACGGCGGCCGAGCCCGCGCGGTGCGGGCCGGCGAGCAGTGGTCGGCGCAGTACGCGACGGGGGCGGAGGCGGACCCGGTCCCGCCGCTGATGGGGATGCTCACCGAGATCGGTTTCGAGCCGGAGCTGCGCGCTGCCGAGAGCACCATCGCGCTGCCCGCCTGCCCGTTCCGGACCGAGGCCCGAGCGCACCCCGACGTCGTCTGCTCGGTGCACCTGGGGCTGCTGCGGGGTGTCGCCCGGTCGCTGGGGCACGACGGCGACGGCCTCCGGCTGCGTCCGTTCGTGCAGCCGGACCTGTGCCTGGTGGACCTGCCGGACGACTGGGTAGGTCCAACGTCCTATTGAAAGGACGCCACTCCTCTTAAATTGGTGCCCAGGGGTCACCCGACCCGCCGAGGAGGAACCATGCCCGCCGAACCGATCAGCCTGTCGGCCCACCGCCCCGGCGCCGTCGCCGCCGAGTCCCCCGTCGAGCACGCCTGCGAGTGCGGCCACGACGACGCGCCGAGCATCGTCCTCGACGCCCGCACGATCCCGCACGCCGTCCGGCACGCGTCGATCTTCGGCGCCCTCGGGGCGATCCAGCCCGGCTTCGCGCTCGACCTCATCGCCCCGCACGACCCGCTGCCGCTGCTCGCGCAGCTGGAGCGCAGCCGCCCCGGGGACTTCGCCGTCTCCTACCTGGAGACCGGACCCGACGCCTGGACGGTCCGCCTCACCCGCGTGCAGTGACGCCGGCACCGGCCCGCCACGGATGACGACGCTCAGCCCTGCCCGGCGACCCGGCACCGGCACGGCGACGCGCCCCCGGGTGCCCGCCCGCCTCGGCCTGCTGCTCCTCGGCGGGTTCGCCCTGCTGGCGGGGCTCGACGGTGCCCTGGTGCTCCTCGGCCTCGCGGCGCCCGTCGACTCGCTCCGGCTCGCCGAGGTGCACGGTCCGCTGATGGTGTTCGGCTTCGTCGGCACCGTTGTCACGCTCGAACGGGCGGTGGCGGTGCGCCGGCCGTGGGCCTGTCTGGCGCCCGGCCTGCTCGGCGCGGGCGGCATCGCGCTCGTCTCGCCGCTCCCGGTGGTCGTGGGCCAGGTCGCCCTGGTCGGCGGCAGCGCCATGCTGCTGGTCGCCTACGCCGCCATCTGGCGCAGGCAGTCCTCGGTGGCCACCGCGGTGCAGGTGGTGGGCGCCCTGATGGGCCTGATGGCGACCGCCTTGTGGTGGCGTGGCCTCGGTATCCCCCAGCTCGCCCCGCTGCTGATCCTCTACCTGGTGCTCACGATCGCCGGTGAGCGGCTCGAGCTCTCGCGCCTGTCGCCGTCGGTGGACCAGCGCGCCGAGCAGTGGCTGTTCGGCATCGGCCTCGGGCTCGCCGCGGGTGCGGTCGTGGCGCTCGTCCTCCCCGTCGCCGGGTACCCGCTCCTCGGTCTCGGCCTGCTCGCCCTGGTGGGCTGGCTGTCCCGGCACGACGTCGCCACCCGCACCGTGCGCTCCGCCGGGCTGCCGCGCTACATGGCGCGCTGCCTGCTGGCGGGCTACGTCTGGCTGGTGGTCGTGGGCGGCATCTGGCTGGTGCAGGGGCCGGTCTACGGCGGCCCCGCGTACGACGCGATGATGCACGCCGTGTTCCTCGGCTTCGTGATGTCGATGATCATGGCGCACGCCCCGACGATCCTTCCCGCCGTGCTGCGCCGCCCGCTGCCCTACCGCCCGGTCATGTACGTGCCGGCGGCGCTGCTGCACGTCTCCCTGCTCGCTCGCGTGCTGCTCGGTGACGCCTACGGTCACCCGGCCCTGGTGCAGTGGGGTGGGGCGCTCAACATCGTCGCGGTGCTCCTGTTCGTGGTGGTCGCCGTCGCGTCCGTGCTGAGGGGGACGCGATGAGGGACCGGATGTGGCACGTCCTCACGGGCATCCTGGTGCCGGCCTGGCTGCTGGCGGCGGCGCTCGGCACCCTGCTGCACCGCACGGTGCCGTCGTCGGGCTGGCTGCTCGTGCACCTCCTGCTGCTCGGCGCGGTGAGCACCGCGATCCTGATCTGGAGCCAGCATTTCGCGGACACCCTGCTCCGGCGTCGCGCCCTGGGTCACCGGCTCTCGCTGGGTCTGCGCCTGGCGGCCCACACGGTCGGTGCCGTCCTGGCGATGACCGGCATGGTGGTCGACGCGTTCGGGCTCGTGCTCGCCGGGGGCGTCCTCGTCGGCCTGAACGCCGTCGCGCACGCCGTGGTGATCGTGGGCCAGTCGCGCGGCGCGCTCCCGGCCCGGTTCTCCCCCCTGGTCCGCTACTACGCCGCCAGCGCCCTGATGCTCGCGGTGGGGGTCACGCTCGGGGTTCTCATGGCCCGACTGGACGGGGGCGGCGAGGACTACGAGCGCCTGTTCCTCGGGCACCTCGGCCTCAACCTGCTCGGCTGGGTGGGGCTGGCCGTCATCGGGACCATCGCCCTGCTGTGGCCCACCGTGCTGCACACCAGGATCGAGGCAGCGACCGCGGCCGCCGGGCCGACCCTGCCGGTGCTGGTGAGCGGCCTCGGGCTGCTGGCGCTCGGCTGTCTGGCGGACCTGCGCCTCGTCGTGACGTTGGGCGTGCTGGTCTACCTGGTCGCGCTCGGCCGGGTGCTCCGGGAGGCCGTCGGCCACCTGCGGCGGGCACCCGCCGTGACCTTCGCCGGCTGGAGCCTGGGCGCCGCGCTGGTCTGGTTCGCGCTCTGCACGCTCGGGTTCGCCGTGCAGGTGGCGCTCGCCCCCAGCTGGACCGTCGCCGCCGCCCGCGTCGAGGCGCTCGTGCCGTACCTCGCCGTGGGCTTCGCCGCGCAGGTGCTCCTGGGGGCGCTGAGCTACCTGGTGCCCGTCGTGCTCGGCGGCGGACCGGCCGCGTCCAAGGCCACCGCGGCCGAGCTCGACCGGGGCGGCCTGTTCCGGGTCGTCACCGTCAACGCCGCACTCGGCGTCTCGCTGCTGCCGGTGAGCAGCAGCCTGACGGTGGCGCTGTCCCTGCTGGTGGTGGGCTGCATGGCGAGCTTCCTGGTGCTCTTCGCCCGCGCCCTGCGCACCAACCGGCGGGTCCGCGCCCTCCCGCTCGTCCGCGTGGTCCCCGGAGAGCGAGCCTCCGTCCCCGCGGCGCGCGCGACCGGCCGGATCCTCGTGGCGGCGGCCGCCGTGCTGCTCACGGTGACCGCGGGCATCGTCGTCGATCCCCCGTCCATCGGCGCGGTGACCGCCTCGGTGCAGGCCGGTGCACCCGTGCGCGCGACCGGGCACACCACCGAGGTCGCCGTCGAGATGGTGGACACCCGCTTCGTGCCCGACCGTGTCGAGGTGCCGGTGGGCGACGAGCTCGTGATCACCCTGACCAACCGCGACGACATGGTGCACAACCTCGTGCTCGAGACCGGGCTGGTGTCGCCGTCGCTCGAGCCGGGCGCGAGCACGGTGGTGACGACCGGCGCCGTCGGATCCGACGTGCAGGGGTGGTGCTCGATCGCCGGCCATCGCCTGCTCGGCATGGACCTCGAGATCGTCGCGGTCGGCGCTCCCGGCCACGCCGTTCACGACGTCGCCGCCACCGAGGGCTCCGCTGCCGACGACCTCGACCCGATGGGTGAGCCCGGCTCCGCCTTCGTGGCCCGCGACGCGGCGTTGGCGCCTGCGCCAACCACCACCGTGCACCGCCGCACCCTCACCGTGCGGAACGTGGAGACCGAGGTCGCCCCCGGCGTGACGCAGACCCTGTGGACCTTCGACGGCACCGCCCCCGGGCCGACGCTGCGCGGCACCGTCGGAGACGTCTTCGAGATCACCCTGGTGAACGAGGGCACGGTGGGGCACTCCGTCGACTTCCACGCCGGTGGCGTCAGCCCCGACGAGGTGATGCGGACCATCCAGCCCGGTGGCCGCCTGACCTACACCTACACCGCCACCCGGTCGGGCATCTGGCTCTACCACTGCTCGACGATGCCCATGTCGGTGCACATCGCCAACGGCATGTTCGGGGCCGTCGTCATCGACCCGCCCGGTCTGGCTCCCGTGGACCACGAGTACGCGCTGATCCAGTCGGAGCTGTACCTCGGCGCGCAGGGCGGCGAGGTGGACCCCGCGAAGCTGCAGGCTCGGGAGCCTGATCTCGTCGTCTTCAACGGCTACGCCGACCAGTACGCCGCGCGACCGCTGGTGGCCCGCGCGGGCGAGACCGTGCGGTTCTGGGTCCTGGCGGCCGGGCCCGACGTCGGGACCTCCTTCCACGTGGTCGGCGGCCAGTTCCACACCGTCTTCAAGGAGGGCGAGTACCTGCTCCGGGACGGCGGCAGCACCGGGACGGGCGGTTCGCAGGCGCTCGACCTGGCCGCCGCCCAGGGCGGGTTCGTCGAGGTCACGTTCACCGAGGCGGGCCACTACCCCTTCGTCAGCCACGTCATGTCGGACGCCGAGCGGGGTGCCCGCGGGGTCGTCACGGTCACCGACGGTCCCTGAGCCACGGGCTACTCCACCAGGAAGTCGTACCGCACCCCGCTGGGCGGCAGGCCGGTGCTCACCCTGGTCCGGTGGGCGGCCCACACGTGCAGCGACCCGTCCACCCAGCGCGCCGACTGGTAGGTCCGCTGCACGACGATGCCGCCGCTGGGCACCTCCTCCTCGGGGATCAGCAGGGAGCCGTCCGGGCCGCCGCCGAGCAGCCGGGTCACGCTGCTGACGACGCGGCGCTCGCCGGTCAGGTCGAGCACCGACCCGCGCGCCAGCACGACCTGCTCGGTGCCGTCGACGCGGACCGGCAGCAGCGGTACCCAGTGGGGCGGCGGCGCCTGGGCCAGGTGGTAGTCGGGCGCGACGTCGGGGTCGCCCGGTGGGTCGGGCGGCCGGGCCGCGCTCAGCTCCACACCCACCTGGAGCGGCGACTCCTGCAGCTGCTCGACGGCCCAGCCGAGGTTGGCCTGCTCGTCCCGGGCGAGCACCACCTGCTCCACGACAGGGCCCACGAGGGGCTGGGCGAGGCGCGGCGCCAGGTAGAGCAGGTTGGTGACCGGGACGCCCTCCGACCCGTCGCTCGACGGGCTGGAGTGCTGGAAGAGCCCCCACTGGCGCGGCGACACGAGCCGCCGATGGCCGTGCGGCAGGAGGAGCGTGCGGGCACCGAACGTGTCCGTGACCACCAGCGACGTCGACGACACCAGGTGGCCGACCGGCAGCTCCACCCCGATGACGAACCAGTCGTTCCCGTAGCCCGAGAGGGTCTCGATCAGGAGCACCTGACCCAGGTCCGTCTCGGCGGGCTGGAGCGCCGCGAGGTTGAGCCGGCCGTCCTCGAGCTCCCAGAACCGGCGGGCGGGCAGGCCGGGGGCGGTCACGGGCGCCGGCATGACCGTCCGGGTGACCGCCCGGCCGACCTCGGCGGACGTCGTCCCCAGGTTCACGTCCCCGTTGACGTCGAGCTCGTACCAGTCGAGGGTGTCGCTGTCGTACCGGTGGGCGGTCAGGGTCGTCTCGCTCGTCGGCTCGGCGGGCGTGCGGGTGGCGAACGACGCGGTGTGCTCGAAACGGGTGGGCTGCCAGCTCGTCGCGTCAGGGTCGGCGTCCGCGAACAGCCCCGCGACCAGCCGCAGCCAGTCGGCACCGGCCGCCCGGAGCTCGGCGCGGTCCGCCTGGGCGATCTCGACCCCGAGGCGGAGCAGGTCCCGGCCCTGCAGCTCGCCGCGCAACCGCCGCCCGTCGACGCTCCGGCCGGCGTGCAGCCGCGAGTAGCCGGCGGTCGCGGGGTCGAGGGTCGCCAGCACCTCCGGCGCGGGCTCCGGCACCGCGAACGCCCGCACGACGTCGGGGCCGTAGTCGCGCGACGTGGTCTGCTGGGCGAGGACCCGCAGGAACAGGCGCCCCGTGTCGACGGCGAGGCGCAGCCCGTCCGCGGACTCCGCGGTGGTCGGCAGCGGCGCTCCGGCACGCTCGAGGAGCGTCTCGAGCGGGGCCGCCATGGCGTCGAACCGCGGTGCCTGCAGCGTCGTCTCGGCCGGGACCGGGCCGGCGACGAAGCGCGTCGGTCGGGCGGCCTCGCCGCGCCAGCGCGCCACGACCGGGGTGCCGCCGTCATGACCGGCGAACTCGCCGACCTGCCACTGCCGGGCCAGCAGCCACAGGGGGTCCTGCACGGGCGCCGTGGCGCCGTCGATGACGTCCGGCCGCAGCGGCTCGGGCTCCAGCCGCGAGAACGTGGTGATCGAGGCCATGTCAGCCCACCACCGGGGTGGTCAGCGCGTTCGGGTTGGTCGACACCGCGTCCCGCTCCGCGTTGAAGGCGAGCACGGTGGCCGGCAGGTACTGCCGGACCGCCCCGAGCGCGCCGGGCGGGACCGCCCGCAGGTGTGCCTGCTCGAGGGTCTCGACCAGGACCTGGTTCAGGGTGCCCAGCGTCCACGGCTCGCCGACCACCGGCGGCACGGCCAGCAGGATCGCCTGCGGGGCCATGAGCTCCGGCGGGTCGTAGCGGAACGCGACGCCCGTCGTCTCGGTCGCGGACGGGATCACCTCGGTCCACTCGTCGACGAGGAGCCCGGCGATCTCCCGGCCCGGTGCGACGAGCTCGACGCCGGACAGCGCGAGGGAGACCGCGCCGTCCACGTAGTGATCGGCGGGCAGTGCGTTCCACACGTCGCCGGGCCGGTGCGGCACCTGCGCGGCCCCCAGTGACACGGCCGGTCCGCCCAGCGCCTCCGCCTCGCGCAGCGCGATGCCCAGTCGCGCCAGCGGCTCCCGCACCCGTTCCATCCGGGTCAGCCAGACCTCCACCGCGAGCGGGTCCCCGCCGAGCAGTGCCCGATCGTCCCGCGACGCCACGAGGTCGGCGGTCGTCGGGGCGACGAACCGCGGCAGCGCCACGAAGCCGGGCCCGAGCAGCGCCCGGAGCCGCAGCAGGGCGGCGTCCCAGGCGGGCGCAGACGGCTTCGGCTGGACGGCGCCGGCGTCGACGAGCCGACCCCGCAGCTGGTCACGGGCGCGGGTCGCCGCCGCGGACCAGCCGTCGATCGTGGTCTCGACGGGGACCGCGGCGTCTCCGACCCCGAACGCCCAGCTGGCGGCCACCGCGTCCCGCAGCCGCTGTGCGCCCTGGTCGGCGAGGGCGGCATCGAGCGCGTCCACCGCGCTCCGCACCGCCTCGAGCGCGTTGGCCGCCCTCGCCTCGAGCTCCGCGACGTCGACCCCGGGCCCGGCGTCCGCGTGCGGCGGCTGCAGCGTCCCACCGTCCATCGGCCCGGCCGGACCCAGCAGCGCGGACAGCGAGCGACCCACCTCGAGCAGGTCGAGGAGCGCCCGGTCCGGGACGAGCGCCGGGCGCAGGAGGTCGGCGCCGGACGCCAGGGCTGCCCTGGCCGCCAGCTCCGTCCACCCGTGCTCCCCCGCGCCGGCCACCCGGACCAGGTCGGCGGCCGCCATGCCCAGGTCCGGCAGCGGTACCGGGCGCTCCACGTCGCCGGCCGCGTCGCGCACCGTGACGGTCCGTCCGGTGGCCGGGCCGAGCATCCGGGCCAGCCAGGCGTCGAGCCCCGGCTCCGCCGCGGCGCGCGCCGAGCGCGTCGGTCCGGCCCACCCCGCGGTCGTCGCCGCACCGGGGTCCAGGAGCACTCCGACCCGGTGCGTGACACCGACCCCGGACCGCGGGGTCTGCACGACGTCCAGCGTCGACGGCGGCACGAGCCCACGGTCGAAGTCGGTCACCGTGCTCACTGCGCGGTCCAGGTCCCCCAGCGCGAACTGGTGCACCTGCTCGGCCTGGAGCACGTCGGCGGTGGCGTCCACCGTGGCACCGAGCCTGCGCAGGACCGCCAGGGCCGACGCGCGGTCCGCCTCGCTCGGGTCGCCGCCCACGAGATGGTCGACGGCGTGGTCCTCGCTGGCCGCCCACAGCTGGTGCAGGCTCAGCCCGTCCAGCCGGCGTGCGGCCGGCGGCAGGTGCTCCTCGCCCGGGAGCGGCGACACCTCGCGCGCGTTGTCGACGGCCTTGTCGAGGCCGTGCTCGTGCAGGTCCCGCTCCACCAGGTAGCCGAGCACGGCGCCGACCGACCGGCCGGCGCGGACGCCGTCGAACACGGTCCTGGCCAGCCGGACGCGCTCGGACGTGAGGCTGATCGCGAACGGGTCCGCCGCACCGCCGCCGTTGGCCAGGTGCGCGTTCCGGAGCAGTGCGGCCACCTGCGCCTGGTGCAGCGAGGGCGCGTGCAGGAACCCGGGATCGTCGAGCGCGGACAGCAGCTCGCCCGGCTCGCCCGGCGGCGTCTCGGCGACCACGTCGGCGGTCGACGGTGCCAGCCGTTCCGCCCAGCCGTAGCCGCCGACGAGCGCGCCCAGCTCCTCGTCCGACCGCAGCTCGGCCAGGCGACTGCTCGCCAGCGACGTGACCCACGCGTCGACCCGGTAGGCCGCCGCGTCCAGGGTGCCGAGCAGGTGGCGCTCCAGGTGGGTGGGGTCGGCTGCCGCGAGCACCTCCACCGCCGAGCGGAACGCGGTCAGCTCCGGCGTCCCCGCAGCGACGCGCTCGCGCACGGTGCCGCCGTCCGGCAGTGTCGCGTCGCGCCGCGCCCGCCAACCGAGGGTGGGATCGCCGAAGCCGTACAGCTCCGCGTCCGTCACCTCCGGCGCCTCGGGTCCGAGCAGCCGCGCGGCCGCGACCGCATGCTCCCGCAGCAGGCCGTGCCGGACGAGCGCGGCCAGCAGGGACGGCGGCGTGTCGTCACCGCCGGACGCGAGCTGGTCGACGTCGGCCGCCAGCAGGTCGCGGAGCTCGCCGCTCGCGCCGACCAGCGGCACGGTGAGCGGCGCGCTGTCGGGCTCGTGCACGCTCAGCGCGGCCGGGACCAGACCGGCACCGGCAGCGGCGGCGATGGGCAGTGCCCGGTCTCTGGCGACCTCCCAGAACCCGGCGTCGCCGAGTCGGCGGCCGAGGAAGAGCTGGACGTGCGATGCGACGCGGGCACCGAACGCGCGACGCAGGCGGACCCGGTCGGACCGCGCTCCGAGCCGGAGGACGTCGACCAGGTCGGCGGCGACGTCGCCCCGGCCGATCCGTGGCGCCTGCCCGAGCGCCGGGCGCCAGGCGCCGTCCACGAGACCCACGAGGGCACGCCTCAGGCGGTTCGCGCGCTCGTCGCCCGCGTACCGGCCGAGCGACGTCACCGGCAGCAGCCCGTACGGCTGCCGGCCCACCCGCAGCGTCGGCAGCGGCCCACCCGGCCGGACGAACCGTCGCGCGTGGTCCCGCGCCCACTCGGCGTCGTCGAGGGCGACCCCCGCGAGCTGCGGCAGCCAGTACCCCCAGGTGGACGGCCACAGCACGGTGCTCATCGCCTCGGCGACGGACTCGTCCGCGTCGCTCCCGCCCGGCAGCGCGGCAGCGTCGGAGAGCCCGAGCGCGCTCGCGGTGCGCGCGCCGGAGCCCCCGGGCGTCGGCGCCCACGTCCCGGTGGCGGCACTGGACCAGCCGGACGGGGCGCCCTCGGCGTTGTTGGTCGGCGTCTCCGGGTCGAGGAACGCCAGCCCCTCGCTGTAGCGCTGGGCGTCCAGAAGAGTGGCGAGGTCGCCCGCGCCGTCCCCCGCGTCGCGCACGCCGGTGACCAGGAGCAGGTCCACCGGCCCGGAGGCCGGGAGGCGCAGCGCCATGCCGACGTCCTCCGCGGTGGCGAAGTCGACGAGCCAGCTCATCGCCCGGTCGACGGCGGCAACCTCGTCGTCCTCGTCGTCGCCGTGCTCCTCGTGCACCAGAGGGACGGACAGGTCGGGGCCGACGGCGAGGTCGGCGGTGATCGGCCTCCCGGTGGCGACCGCGACCACTGCCCCCTGGGCGTAGGCCGTCGCGGTCCAGCGGGTGGGCAGCAGGCGCGCGACCGGGGTGCTCCGCTGCTCTGTGGGCTGGAGGGCGGGGAAGGTGGGCTCGACCGACAGCGGCGCGCCGTCGGCGACGGCAGCATCGGGCCGGGCCTGCGGGTTGGTCGGCGTCGTCGCGCGCACCACCCAGGCCGCCCGACCCGGACCCCACCTGTCCGCGAGCGCGGACCAGGCGCGCTGCGCCCGCTCGCGGTCGGTGCCCGTCCGCCACTGCGCGCGCCAGAACTCCTCCCCCGCCGCGATCTCCGCGGCCGACACCCGGGGGTCGTGGGCGTCGACGTGCAGCTGGTCGGGGTAGACGCGGACGAGGAGCTCGCCGTCGCGGAAGCGGGTCTCCAGCCGGACCGGGAGCAGGACGAGCGGGTGCCGCGACTCGGCCACCTGGTCCGTCAGCCTGGCATCGGCGGCGACGGCGTCAGTCGTGAGCGGGGCGAGGTCGAGCGGGTCCGTCATGGCGTCGGCCTCCGCAGGAGCACGGTCACGGGGATGGTGATCCGGGCGGGCAGCTGGCGCAGCCGCGCGGCCTGGCTCGCCGACGTCGCCTCGGTCACGGGCGCGTGGCTGACGCCGGCGGGCGCCTCCCCCACCTCGAAGCCGAAGCGCGGGGCGCCCGGCTGCTCGGCGATCACGATCGACCAGTCGTCGGCGTCGGCCAGCGGTACGGCGAACCCGAAGAAGGTGATGTCGGGCTCCATCGCGCCGCGGAAGACCGGCAGGAGCTGCTCGGCGGGCGGACCCGGACGGGTGGCGGACACGAGGGCGTCGGGGAAGCGCCTGATCAGCTCGCTGCGCAGGAGCAGGACGAACCGGTCCTCGGCGACCGTCGGCGCGCCCAGCGCCCGACCTCCCCACGAGTCCAGGGGCGTGATGTCGGGTGGGGCGTCGGGCGCCACGGCCGCGTCCCAGAAGCGGTCGAAGAACGTCGCGGTCATCGGCGTCGGGTACTCGCGCCAGAGCAGCTCGCGGCCGAGCTCGTGGTTGAGCCCGACCAGGAACGCCTCGACGAACTCCCCGTTGGTGCGCAGGCCCAGGGCGGTGTTGGCCGGGACGCCGTCGAGCCCGGGCAGCAGCCAATGCTGACCGAGCTCGACGAGCGAGCGCGACATCGGGGTGTCGAACCGCGGCGCGAACCGCACGGGCGGCACCGGACCCGCCGGGTCCTGAGGCACGGGCTCCTCGAGCAGGCCGGACACCCGGGCGGAGAAGGTCCGGGCGGGCGTGGTGAGCTCCAGCGCCTCGGCGAACATCGCGTCCACGGCCAGAATGCCGAGAGGGCTGCGGTCCGGCGGGGCCGGGGCCAGGAACGCGGACAGATGACGTGCCGCTGCGGTCCGGAAGGCCGCGGCCACCTGGTTGTCCCGGCGCGGCGGGTGCGGGTGGGGGTCCGGCTCCGTCGGGTCGACGGGGTCGGGCTCCGTCGGGTCGGTCGGGTCCGTCGGGTCGAACGGATCGGTCGGTCGGCGCCGCGCGAGGGACGGTTCGGCATGCCGGGCGAGCCCCCCGTGCAGCACGCCGCCGCCCAGCACGCCGCCCACGACCACGCCTCCGCCGAACGGTGGCAGCGGGTCCGGTCCGGGGGCGGGCGTCGGCGTGGGGCCGATCTCGAACCCCGGCCGCGGCGGCGCGCCCTCGACCGCGTCCTTGCTCACCTGCGCCCAGGACAGGAGCAGCGCGCCGCCCCCCGCCTCGAAGGTCAGCGGGCCGGCCGCCGGCGTGAACTCGCGGCCCATCATCGCGGTCGGTGCCATCCGCCCGAGGACGCCGATCCCGGTCACCGGCGCCGTGGGTCCCACCCTCCGCACGGCCGGGCCGCGGGGGCGGGTCACCCGCCGGACCACGGAGCTCAGCGCCAGGTCCGGCAGCCGGGCCTCGGCCCACTGCTGGGCGAAGCTGGTGCTCCCGGTCGCGGACGCCCGCAGGAGCCGGGCGCGCAAGGGAGCGAGCACGAACAGGCCCGACTCGGGCGGCAGCGGGGCCACGTGCCGCCGGTGCAGGCTTCCGGCGACCGCCAGGCCGAAGGCGGCCAGCCCGAAGACCCGCCCCGCGGCGTGCAGGTCCGCCGCCTGGTCCCACGCCGCCGCCACGAGCGTCTCCTGCTGCTGCTGGACCACGAGCGTGCCGAGGGCGGCCGCCACCCTGTTCGCCGGGTCGGTGTTGAGCTGCAGGTACCAGTGTCCTGGGGACACGGGGTCCAGGGCCGCCGGGGCGGCGTACGCCGAGCCGTACCGCGGCGGAGCCAGCAGCGGGTTGTTCGCCGGCACCTGGTCGGGCGCGTTGAGCACGTCGACCAGGGCCGCCGCGAAGCGCCCTTCCATCGCCGGGTCCGACCACCGCCCGACGGGTGCCTCGAGCGCGACGAGCGCCCCCGCCAGCCGCACCTGGGCATCCTCGGCACCGGCGATCCCGAGTCCCGAGGTCGACAGGTCCACCGCCCGGGTGCCGAAGCCGTCGGCGACCGGACGGCCGCGGATCGCGAGGGCGAGGGACTGGAAGTCGCCGGCCGGGCCGGTCGCGAACCGCCAGTGGTGCAGGACCGGCAGCTCCACCGCCGGCATCCCCGGTGCGCGTCGCCACGCCGGCCCCTCGGCGGCGCCGGGATCGTCCCCCAGCCCCGCGAGCCGGCCCGCCTCGAACGTGGGCACCACGCAGGCGAGGTACTCGGTCTGCTCGGCCAGCAGCCGCCCGCAGACCAGCCGGGACAGGCTGCGCCCGGGGTCGGCGGCCAGCGCGTCCGCGAGCGCCGCGTCGGTCATCGCGACCTCGGTGGCCAGCTGGGCGTGCGCCCAGGCCCAGCTGTCGTCGAGGTCGGGCAGCTCGTCCTCCGGGCGGGCCGGGATGCCGATCCTCAGCACCGGCAGCGAGCCGCGCGCGGGCGGCGCCAGCTGCACGCCCGGCTGCTCGCGCACCACGACCAGGCACAGCCAGGGCCGCAACCGGGCCGCGGACGCCGAGGCCGGGGTGAACAGCCAGGGCAGCGCGGGCTCGTCGAACTCCACGAGCGGCAGGTAGTTGGCCTCGAACGTCCGTGCCCCCGGCGCCGGGTCGGTGCGGATCACCTGCTGGGTCGGGAGCCCGGTGACGTCGCCCGGGCCGAGCAACCGGACGGGGACGGTCGCCGGTCCGACGCCGTTGACCTTCACCTCCGCGGTGGCCGAGGCCTGGCTCGCCGGGTGGCCGTCGCGGACGTCCGGCGGAAGGTCGAGCGGACCACCCCGGCGCGCCCACGGCAGGAAGACCAGGCTCGGCTCGGTCATGGCGTCCTCACCAGCCCTGCTAGGCGCGGGGCGTCCGGCCGGTCCACCCCGGCGTAGCGCTCGGCGACGGCCGTGCGCGTCGCCGCCCGCGCGGCCGCGGACAACCGCAGGCCTGCCCGCAGGTGCCCGGGCTCCGCGCTCACCGGGTCGGGCAGCACGACGGGCACGCCGTCCGGCCCGACGACGATCTCGGTGTAGCGGAACGGTGCGGCGACTCCGGCCGCGGCCTCGGAGGCGTAGCGGTCGTTGCCGAAGCTCACCCCTGCCTCGCGGATCACCACGCCCGGCGCGGCCAGTCGCTCGGCGTCGCTCATCTCGAAGAACTGGCTGTCCGGGAACTCGTCGCTGACGGGAGCGACGCTGGGGGTCGCGCCGCCGATCCGGGGCTCGGTGAGCGCGAAGCGGCGGGCGTCCCGCGGCACGAACGCCCCGGCGCGGTCGATCTCCCGCGTGGTGTTCAGGGGGACGAGCCCCTGCTGCACGACGAGCCGACCCAGGGGGTGCAGCAGCAGGCCGTCGGTGCGCGGCACGTTCCGGACGCCGGCCACCTGGGTCGCGGCCGCCGGCAGCTCCGTCCGCCAGCTGCCCGGGTCGCCGAGCCGGGTGAGGAGCTCGGTGACGACGTCGATGGTCTCGGTGACGACGGACCCGCTCCCGCCGATCAGCGTCTTGTCGAACGAGACCGTGTAGTCCCACCAGAGGATGCCGAAGGTGGCCTTCCCGGCCACCCGCAGCGGGATCGGCCCCTCGAGCATGCCGCGGACGTCGACCTTGAACAGGTTCCGGGAACCGCGCTTGAGCTGCACGCCGGCCGCGAAGTCCGCGATGAAGTGCGGCGGCCAGAAGTTCACCAGCACGTCGAACCCGATGTACCCCTGGATGCTGAACCCGTACGCGGCGGCGTACAGGGACGCCTTCGCACCGAACTGCAGGGTGTTCGTCGTGATCGCGAGGTAGGCCTCGATGACCAGCTTGGGGTTGTCGCCGGTGGTGAGTGCCACGGAGACCCGCGGCAGCACGGGGAAGTTCGCCGGCGGGCTGAACCGAGGGTTGAACCCGCCCACCGCGAGCGCGAACCCCTGACCGCGCTCGCGCCGGAACGCGGCGGCGCCGGTCAGGACGAACCGTCCGCAGAGCTTCGAGTCGTACAGGACCGCGTCAAGGGCGGCGGCCCCGGTGTCGAGGTCGAACACTCCGACGACGTCGAGGTTGAGCCGGACGAGTGCGTTCTCCTCCTGCGGCAGCACCGACGACACCCGCCCGAGCACGAGCAGCCGGCTCGTCTCCGCGACGGAGTCGCACTCCAGCATGAGAGCGAGGTCGGCCCGCAGCAGGGGGTGGGCGCTGCCGAATGTCAGCTTCACCAGGAGGCCGTAGACGTGCGTCCCTTCCTTCGGGGGGAAGAAGGTGCGCAGCGCCGTGACGAGCTCCGGGAGGTGCTTGACGGGGTCGGCGGGGAAGAGGATGTGCTTGAGCTGCCCGGACGGCAGCGCCGCGCGGACGGCGGCCACGTCGAGCGTCCGGTCTGCGGCGTAGAGCACACCCAGTCCGTCGAGCGTGACCACGCCGGCCTGCCACCCGAGATGCTCGACCGTGCCGATGAGGAGGAGGGACGACAGGTCGTTGCCCTCGCGGTCCCGCGTCGACGCGAGCCCGACACAGGTGATCGTGATCTGCTTGCCCACGCGCAGGACGAGCGCACCGACGTAGTCGCCGGTGGTCGGGTCGTGCTGGATGGTGCCACCGCCGCTGACCGGTCCGGTCCGCAGGTCCAGGGCGATCCCCGTCGGCCGCGTCGCGTCCACGTGCGCGTCGATCACCCGCAGGTTGCGCTCCGCCGCCGGGGTCATGGTGTCCACGGCGGCGAACAGGCCCAGCCGGTCGACGCGGACGTACAGGGGCCCGAGCTGCGTGCTGAACGACACCAGCCCGCCGGCCGCCACCGCCCAGCCTGTCTCCGGCGCCTCCGCACGGCGCCCGGCCAGCCGCAGCACCACCTCGTGCACGTTGATCCCCAGCGTCCCGCCCCCGCCGAGCGGGAGGGTCTTCTCGATCGCGGGCGGGCCGGCCGGGCCGGAGGAGTCGAACGGGGGCTCGGGTCCCGTCGCGTCGACCGTCGGCGGGACGTGCACCTCGTGGATGAACCCGAGCGCGGCGTCGTACCCCAGGCCGAGGGAGAACACCTTCCGCATCGGCCGCCCGCCGAGCAGCTTGCGCACGAAGCTGTCCTTGTCGGCCGAGTCGATCACCAGGGCGCAGTGGTCCAGCCTCAGGAGGATCCGCGCGCCGGAGGCGCTCAACGTGAGCACGGCGGCGATCTCACCGATCTCGAGCCGCGTCCCGGTCGCGCGCGGCAGGGCGTAGCTGATCCCGGTCTCGTCGGGCACGGCGCGGTAGCCCACCGACACGGCCGAGCCGGCTGCCGCCGCGTTGGGCTGCACGCCGTCGCCGTCGATGAGCAGGGCGGCACCGGCGTCGCTGCGGATGTCGACCCGGAACCTCCAGGTCGGGCCGTCGGTGGCGTCCGGGTTGAGGACCTCGTCCAGCGTGAGCGTGCCGCCGAGGGCGAGGAACAGCTGGTGCGGCCGGGCGGGGGTGCCCTGGCGCCGGGGCAGGTACATCCAGGTGACCCGGAGCTGCTCGGAGTCGGTGCCGCCGTCGCGCCGCAGGGCCAGCGAGACCATCCGGCCCGCCAGGACGTCCGCCGCCGTCGGGCGGGCCGGCGAGTCCACGTCGAGCGCGGCGGCGTCCCAGCCGACGATCACGTCGTCGAGCACGTTCAGGGCGTCCTCGTCCAGCGTCTGGTCGACGACGGCGATCGCCGCGACGATGCCGCGGATGAGCCCGTCGACCACGAGGAACGCCGTGTCGAGCGTGGTGTTCAGGGTGCTTCCCTCGGCGCCCGGCTGCGTGTCGTCCAGGTCGTCGAGGGTCCGCCCGGGATTCCAGACGAACGACAGGATCGTGCCGAACGCGTCGATGAACCGTGTGTGGGCCTGATCCCCCGGCGCCAGCGACCCGGTGAGCTCGGTCGTGATCGCCACCGCCTGCATGACCAGGAACAGCTTGGGCCAGCGGCGCCGGACGTAGGTGCTGCCCAGCAGGTCGAGAAGGCTGTTGACGAAGGTGTCGCCGCGGCCCGCCCAGTCCGTGCCCTGCCACGACTCGACCTGGTCGATGACGGCCCCGAGGAGCAGCGCGAGGTTGCCGGCCGCCTCGATGTCCGCCTGCAGGTCCGTGTCCACCTGCGCGCGGTACTCCGTGATCGCGGCGAGCGGGGCCTCCGGCAGGACGAGGGCCTTCGTGGTCGCGTCCGGCGCGGCCCCGAGGTCGGCGAGCACCGCGCTGCGGACCTCGGGCCGGCCCAGGAGGTCGGCGGAGAAGGTGACGAAGTCGAGCACCTCGCCCGCCAGCTGGCGGAGCACCGAGCGGGCGCTCACGGTTCCGGCTCCGGGATCGGCACCCGGCGGAGCACGGACTCCCTCAGCTGGTCGGGCGGCGACTCGTCCACCGGCCCCAGCGACGCCCGGTGCACCATGTACGGGCCTAGCACCGGGAGCTGGGTCTCGGGGTCGACGGCCGAGGTGTGCACCTCCCCGACGGCGGTCACCTCGCCGTCCGTGCCCGACTCGAACCGGCAGATCCCGAAGTTGGACCGGAACATCATCTGCCGGGTGTTCCGCATGCGTCCCAGGGCGGCCTGGTGCCGGCCCGCGACGGCCTGCATCGCGACGAAGGCCGTCGCGGGGTCGGCGAGCTGGGCCTCGATCTGGGCATCGTCCAGAGGTGTGACCCGGATCGGAGCCGGGCGGTCGACGTCGGCGCGGTCGTCCAGCAGCGGTGCCACCCGCCAGCGCCAGTCCGGGGGCTTCGCCGGGTTGAGCCGGGACGTGAGCTCGGGGTCCGGCTCGACGCCGTCCTCGTTGTCGTCCAGCCAGCCGTGCGTCGCCAGCAGCACCGGGCTGCGGAGCAGCTTGGCCCGCGTCGTCGCCACCAGGTCCGCCTCGGTCCGGTCGCGAGGCAGCAGCACGAGGTCGGCGTCGGGGCGGGTCCAGCCGAGCCGCTCGACGCCGAGCCCCGCCCGCAGGAGCTCCTGCAGGAGCATCGCGCTGCGGTCGAGCGCCCGCAGGTACACGGGCATGACGTTCTTGAACCCGCTGGAGGTGAACTGCGCGATCCGGGCCGGGCGCTCCTGCCCACCCCGCCAGTAGCTCATGACGTTCGACGCGGCGTTGTGCACGTCGCCGGACAGGACCACGACCCGCTGGTGCTCCGCGAGCCTGGCCAGGAGGTGCTCGAAGGTGACCGCGTCGAAGGCCCAGGTCTCCAGGGCGTCGGGGTTCGTCCCGGGCATCCGCCGGTCGCCGGCCAGCGACTCCGGGTCGGTCAGGTCGCCCGCCGTGAACAGGTCGAAGATCCGGTAGATCGCCCGGGCCACCACCTCGTCGATGACGGGCGGCCCGATCACCTGCAGGGGCGCGATCACCACGAGCACCTCGCGCCCCGCGGGCAGCGGCGGTCGCGGGATCTGGTCCACGAGCGCCTCGGTCGAGACGTTGCCCGGTGGACCGATCTCCGCGGCGTAGCTGCGCCGCGTCCGGTTGTCCAGCGCCACCACGACGTGCTTGGGGCCGTCGACGGTGAAGTGCCAGGTCATCGGCGCGTCGACCGCGCCGAACCGGCCGTCGGGGAGCAGCGGGTTGTCGAGGTTGTGCCCGAACATCCGACCGAGGGCGGCGAAGGCGTCCTCGTCCGGACCGGGCGTCGACGCCGGGAACAGCCGGGCCGCCTGGTCGAGCAGGTCGCCCGGGAGCTGACCGCCGAGCTCGGGATGCTCGGGGGTGGTGACGGGGTCGTACCGGCGCGGGTCGTTGCCCCAGTCCTGGAACAGCGCGTAGGCGAGCATCCCGTTGGTCAGGATCACCTGGCCGAGGGCGGTCCCGAGCACCCGATGGCGCCACATCGGGTTGAGGAAGAAGTCGTCGGTGACGTCGTGGTCGTCGATCATCATGTACGTCGGCACGTTGGCCAGCACGCGCTGGACGCGGCCGAGCCCGAGCAGGAACTCGCGGTGCACGCGATGGCTGCGCAGCCTCGACCGCCGCTCGCTCTCGGCCTCCTTCGCGCGGTCCTCGTCGGTCTTCTTCGCCTCCTTCGCCGCACGCGCTGCGAGCGCCGCGGCGCTGGCGTACAGGTGCTGCGGGACGCGCTCCGGCGGGACGTGCGTGGGCAGGACGACGTCCTCGTCGGCACCGAGCGAGTCCAGCCAGCGCACGGCGGTGCCCGCGCTCGTCGTCGCGCCGGGCACCTCCTCCCCCCAGCAGGCGGGCGACCAGACCAGGACGTAGGTGGCCGCGAACTCCCCGAACGAGATGAGGTGGTTCTTGCCGTCGATGCTCGTGAGCTGGCCGCTGACGGTGGTCAGGCCCAGCCGGCCGTCGACGGTCAGACCCTTCCGGCCGTCATGGATCGGGAACTGCGGTGGCCCGGCCGGCAGGTCCCCCGCCGTCGTGGTCTCCTGCGGCGTCTCCGCGGTGTACGCAGCGGTCGGGTCGGCCGCGGTCGGCGTGCTCGCCGGCGGCCGTCGGAGGACCTGGCCCACCTTCACCCGCTCGACGGGCACCCCGCCGTCGGTGCCGATGAGCTCCACACCCAGCTCTACGACGCGCAGCATCATGATCGGGTCCACGTCGTCGGCGTAGATCTGGTCCCCGCCGAGGAACAGCTGGTGGATCCGCGCGCGCGGGTCGTCGACCTGCTCGTTCAGGTACTCGTCCATCCACGCCAGCGCGTCGCCGTCGTCGTACAAGGGCCGGCGGCACGATCCGTACGCCAGCCGCAGGTCGTCGAGGGTCGTCGGCGGGAGGGCGAAGCTCGGCAGCATCCGGTCGGCGTAGCCGAGGGGACCCACCTGGACGCCGCTGACCGTGTGCGGGCCGAGCAGTCCGAGCTCGGCGAGGTCGGTCCTGTTCTGGGCGCCCGTGATGGTGAGGTTGTAGGAGTACAGCCGGTCGGACTGGAAGACCTTGCCGGAGGCGGGAGGCAGACGCGCCGTGACGAGGCCGAGGTGGAGCTGCTCACCGATGCGCACCGTCGCCTCGCCCGGATGCGGCGTCGGCGCGTTGGGGTCGGGGTCGTCGCCGCTGCTGGCGAAGGGCGGGTTCGTGGTGTCGAACGCGACCCTGCCTTCCCAGACGGTGAGCCTGACCGTCGCCGGTTCGCTGAGCATCACCTGGACCGCGACGAGGCCCGCGTCGACGCGACGCAGGACGGGACCCGCGAGGAGGAGCGGAAGCTGCATCAGTTCTCGCCTGCCCCACTGCCGAGGCGATTCCGGACACATCGGACGCTAGACCCATCTCGCCCGCCGCGGCCAGGGTGGGTTCGGCGCGGTCAGCCCTCCGGGTCGGCGACGAATCCGGGGATGTCCTCGACGCGGCGGTAGACCGGCAGTCCGCGTTCTTGCGCGATCGCGACGTCCTGGTCCGCCCCCGTCGACTCGCCCTCCAGCCGGAGGACCGCGTCGCAGTGCTGCAGCAGACGCTCCGCGGTCGGGTACATCACCGACTCGGCCAGCGGGCTCAGCGGGCCGTCCGCACCGGCGCTGCTCAGCACCGGAAGCGCCACCCACTCCCCGATCATCGGGAGGTGACCGGCCCGGAAGATCGGCCAGGCGGACTCTTCGAGGCGTCGGAGGTTCTGCTCCATGAGCGCGGGATCGTCACCGGTCCCGGAGCGGTAGGGACCGGCGATGAGGATGAGCATGGGTGTCGTCATGTGCGCTAGTGTGCACCAGTCGGAACGAACAAGGGAAATCGTGCACATGCTCGCGGCGCAACGCAAGGAACTCCTCCTGGACCGGCTCCACGCCGACGGGCGGCTCGTGGCCAAGGACCTGGCGATCGAGCTGGACACCTCCGAGGACACGATCCGGCGGGACCTGCGCGAGCTCGCCGCCGCCGGCCTGTGCCATCGCGTGTACGGCGGGGCGATCCCGGTGGCCCCCGCGGCCGCGAGCTATGCGCACCGGCAGCAGCTCGCCACGAGCAGCAAGCAGCGCGTCGCCGCCGCCTGCCTCCAGCTGATCGAATCGGGGAGCACGCTGATCCTGGACGGCGGCACCACCGCCCTCGAGGTCGCCCGTGTGCTGCCGCGCGACCCCGAGCTCACCGTGATCACCCACAGCCCGACCATCGCCGTCGCGCTCGTCGACCACCCGGCGGAGGTGTTCGTCCTCGGCGGGCGGCTGTTCAAGCACTCCGTCGTGACCTCCGGCGCCGCCACGGCCGAGGCGGCGGCCCTGGTCAGCGCCGACCTGTTCCTCCTGGGCGTGACGGGCGTGCGGCCGGACACAGGCCTGACCACCGGCGACGCCGACGAGGCCGCGATGAAGCGCACCCTGTCCCGCCGGGCGTCGCAGACCTGGGTGATGGCGAGCGAGGAGAAGATCGGCGCGGCGTCCCCGTTCCCCGTCCTCGGGCTCGACGAGGTCACCGGGATCGTCAGCGACGCGGACCACGCACACCCCGTCCTCACCGAGCTGGAGAGCGCCGGGGTCCGCGTGCTGCGCGCCTAGGACGGCGCGTCCACCCGGAACTCCACGGTGGTCACCGGGTTGTCGAACTCGCTCGTCCGCAACGAGACCTGGAGGCGCCAGGTGCCCGCGGACGGGAGCACGACCTCGGCGGTGTACGTGCCGGGGCCCGCGTTGGTCAGGGGCACGGGACCGAGATCGACCTGGTCCGACGCGAGTCGTGCCCGCGGTGCGTCGAACCCCTCGAAGGGCTCCCCAGCCGCGTCGCGCAGCTCGATCGTGACCGCGTTGGGTCCGGCGGTCAGGGGCGCGAGGCGGGCCTGCAGCTCGACGTCGTCGAGCGTCGCGGTCTGCACGCCCTCCCTGGCCCGGTCGACCGCCGAGGCCTCCACCTGCGGACTCCTGTCGACCAGGAAGCCGGTGACCGCCAGGGCCACGGCGAGCACGGCCGCCTCGGCCCCGAGGGAGCGCACGAGGAGGTCGGCACCCGCTCGGCGGGTGCGGTGCCGGGTGCTGGCCCGGAGGGCCGGCAGCAGCCGGTACCGGTTCCAGGCGGCGATCCCGACGGCGACCAGGGCCAGCGCCACCTTGGCCAGCAGGAGGCGGCCGTAGCCGGTGCTGACCAGCGCGTCCCAGGAGCCGATGATCCGCCACGCGAGGACGGAGCCCGCCGCCACCAGCGCGACGAGGACGCCGGCCGCGACGGCCGAGAACCGGGCCAGCACCTGCGCGGCGACCTCGCCCCGCTCGGCGAGGTCGCGGAGCGTGAGCGCGAGGCCCACCAGGCCACCGAGCCAGATGCTGCCGGCGAGCAGGTGCAGCATGTCGGCGCCGACCACCAGCGCCTCCGGGGAGGCCGCCCGCGTGTGGCCGGTGAGAGCCGGCGCGACGACCGCGACCGCGGTGGCGACCAGCGCCGCGAGACGTCGCGGTCGGGTGAGGGACCCGTGCCCCAGGAGCCCCACACCCACGGCGGTGCCGACCACGACCGCGGCGGTCACGACGTACTCGGTCGTCGGCACGCCGGCCCACGTGCTGCTCCTCACCAACGAACCCACGCCGCCGCCCAGCTGGTACAGGACCGTCAGCGGGAGCCCGAGGAACCACGCCACCACCGTCGCCACGGCTGCGGCTCGTGCGACGGAGACCAGCCGGGAGCGCACTCGGCCTGTGAGCTCGCCGGCGGGCACGACGAGCAGGGCGAACGCGACGAGGCCCGACGACAGCAGCAGTCCGCCGTAGCCGACCCAGCGGACCAGGCTCAGCGCGACGGGCGCGCGCGTGCTGGCGGCCGAGGTGCTCGGCGGGGGCACGACGTCGGTGCTGGCGGAGCCGACCGAGAACGTGAGGGACCCGCTGACGGGGTGCCCGTCCTCCGACACCACGCGCCAGACGACCACCAGGGTCCCGGGCCCCGGCTGCTCGGTGAGGGTGACCGCCAGCTCGGTGCCGGAGACCGCCGCCGACGACGCGACCGGAGCGCCCTCCGCGTCGAACACCCGGACGCCGTCCGGCACCCCGGCGACCGCCTCGTCGAACGTGAACCGGATCCGCTCCGGCGCCGCGTCGAGCACGGCACCCTCGGCCGGGTCGGAGCCGATCAGGGTGGAGTGCGCGCCTGCCGGACCGGCCGAGCCCAGCAGCAGCCCGACGGCGACGAGGAGCAGCAGCAGCGCCCGCGCGTGCGAGCGGCGTCCGATCATGCGCGCCCGCGCTGGAGCACCAGGGCCGTGCCGCCCAGCCCGGCGCCGACCAGGCCGACTACCAGGGCCCCGATCGTCCACGGGTCGACCGCGCCGGTCTCGTCCGCAACCTCGGAGCCGTCGTCGGCAGCCAGGCTGGTGTCGATCACCGCGGGCGCGCCGTCGCCGTCGTCCGCTGCGGCGGTGAGGACGAACGACGGCGCCGGCAGCTCGAGGGCCTCCCCGTCCTGACCCTCTGCCGGCACCTCGATCCAGGCGGACTCGCCCTGCTCGCACGTCTGGATGGTCGGGAACACCAGGGTCTCGCCCTCGAGGTCGGGCAGCAGGAGCGACAGCTCGAGGACGTCGCGGTAGCCCTCGGGGAGCGGGCTGTCGGTCCGGTAGGTCACGGAGGCGACGCGTTCGGTGACCTGACGGCCGTGGCTGTCCGTGACCGGCGGATCGAGCTGCTCCAGGTTCTTCTCCACCTCCCACAGGGCGTGGCGGGTCGGGGTCACCGAGACGATCTCGTCCGGGAGCTGGATGGTGATCCCCGTGGTCGACGAGCCCTGGCACCCGTGGGGGACGCTCACCTCGAGCACGGCGTAGGCGCCGGCCGCCGTGGTGGAGGGCGTGATGGTCACGTGGGCCTGGGCCGGTGCGGCCACACCGAGCACCGCGAGCGCGACGGTGGCGCCGATGACGCCCAGCCGGGCGACGAGTCGCCGTCCCCCCGGCAACGCCGCGGCATCCCGCTTCATGGACCGGTCCTCACCTCGACACGGAGCCCGGCTGTCGCCGGTGACGCCGCCACTGAACCAGCCCGCAGAATCCCTGTCAAGGATGTGAACCTGCTACACACTGTTGAACCGCATGGAGCCCACGCCTAGGATGGCGTTCATATGAGCGAACCCTGGTCGCGCATGTGGACCACGCTCCCGAGGAGAGGGAACTGCCAATGCCGAACATCACCGTCGAGCTGCTCCGGGGCCGGACGCTCGAGCAGCGCCGCGCCTTCGCGCAGGCCGTGGCCGACAGCGCCGTCGACATCCTCGGCGCGCGCCGCCAGGACGTCCGGATGGTCTTCAACGAGATCACGCCCGACATCGTCGCCAACGGTGGTGTCCTGGCCAGCGAGGACGCCAGCCGCGCGGGCGTCGTGGCCGCGCTGGACGACCGAGCCTGAGCAGACACCCTCGAACGAGGCGGGCCCGGAGGAACATCCTCCGGGCCCGCCTCGTCTGTCGGGCTAGCGCTTGACCTTGATGGTGACGTCCTTCTTCACCGTCTCGGCCAGGGTGCTCCCGCGGTAGGTGACCGTGACCTTGAGGTCACCGACCTTCGTCGCCCTGGCCAGCTCGACAGCCACCTCGCCGCCGCTGAGCGTGTCGACGACGGTGCTGCCGCCGCCGACCGCGACCGCCACGGTGCCTGTCACCGGAACCCCGTCAGGTGCGGACAAGGTCACCCGCACCACAGGGCGCGCACCGACCTTCACCTCGCTGGGCGCCTGCACCGCGAGCGTCGGCGTGGCCTTCTTGACCGTCACCTTCACGGTCGCCGCCGACGCCTTGTGCTTCGGGTCACCGGCGTACTCCAGCGTGAGCTGGTGCGTCCCCGGTGCCAGCGAGGTCGCCGGCAGCGGGATCGTCGCCTTGCCCGCCGACAGGGTGCCCGACCCGAGGACGCGGGAGCCGAGACGCACCGTCACGGTTCCCGTGGCCGTGGCGGGGGTGACCGTCGCGGAGACGGAGCCCGCCGTGCCGTAGGTGAACGTCGCCGCCGACCCCGTGACCTTGGTGGTCGCCGGAGGCGTCGGGTTCGCGACCGCGATGGTGAGGGTCTTCACCACCCGCTCGGCCAGGCTGCTCCCCCGGTAGGTCACCGTGAGGTCCAGCACGCCCACCTCGGTCGCGGTGGCCAGCTCGAGGACGACCTTGCCGTCCTTGAGCGTGCCGGTGACCGTGTTGTAGCCGGCGACGTCGATCCTGACCGAGCCGGTCACGGGGACGCCGTCCGGTGCCGAGAGCACGACCGTCACGCTCGGCCGCGTCCCCGGCGCCACCTCGCTGGGCGCCGTCACCACCATCGTCGGGGTGACCTTCTGCACCGTCACCGCGACGGTCCCCGTCGACGGGGCGTGCGTCGGGTCACCGGCGTACTCCAGCGTGAGCTGGTGCGTGCCGGGGACCAGCGACGTCGCCGCGAGCGGGATCGTCACCGTGCCCGCCGACAGCTCGCCCGACCCGAAGGTGCGGGTGCCGAGGAGCAGCGAGACGGTTCCGGTGGCCGTGGTCGGGGTGACGGTCGCGACGACCGACCCCGCCGTGCCGTAGGTGAACGTCGCCGCCGACCCCGCGACCGTGGTGGTCACGGGTCCCGGGTCCACGTCCTCCTCCACCGTGATCGTCACCGTCACCGGCGCCGAGTCGAGCGACCCGTCGTTCGCCGTGTACGTGAAGGTGTCCGTGCCGAAGAAGTCGGCGTCCGGGGTGTAGGTGAACGACCCGGGTGCCGCCAGCACCACCTCGCCGTGCACCGGCTGGGTCGCGTGGGTCGCCGTCAGCGGGCTCCCCTCCGCGTCGGTGTCGTTGGCGAGCACGCCCGGGGCCGCGACCGTGAGGGGATCGCCCTCGGAGGTCGTGAACGAGTCGGCGACCCCGACCGGAGCGGTGTTCGGGGGCGGCGGCCCCTCGAACAGGTCGTCGATCTGCTCCTCGGTCAGCGCGTAGCCGAACAGCTGGAGCTCGTCGACCAGACCGTCGAACCGGCCGTCCGGCCAGCTGGTGCCACCGACCAGGTTGGCGGTGGTGCTGCCGGCCACCCCGACGTCGCCCATGTCGAGCGTGAAGTCGGTCCGGGTGGCCTTCAGCACGCCGTCGAAGTAGATCCGCCCGGTCGTGCCGCTGTGCGTGTAGACCACGTGGGTCCACTGGTTCAACGGCAGGTCGTTCCCCGCTCCCAACGTCAACCGCTCCTGGGCGGGAGCCCCGGCCTTCTTGAAGGTCGCGGCGAACCCGGTGGCACCGGCGGCGTTGGTGTTCGACTGCAGCAGGAAGAACGTGTCCGTGCTGCTCCCGATCTGCAGGAGCGGCACCCACGCCGGCAGGACGTCCGGCCGTGCCCAGACGGACACGCTGAACTCGTCGTCCATGCCGTCCTGGATGTTGTCCGGGAGCCTGGCCTGGTTGCCCGTCGCCGAGCCTCCGCCGGGCAGCGACAGCGCGGGGCCGAACCTGCCCTCCGCTGCCCAGCCTGCGGCGCCCTGGAGGGTCGCCGACCCGATCGACTGGTCCAGGCCGGTGTTGGCGGCCGTGGTGCCGGTCCCCTCGTCGAACGTGTACCGGATGGGCACCCCCGATCCCGGGGGTGGCCCCTGGACCGTGTGCGCGATCGTCGCGGTCGAGTCGCGCCAGCCGTCGGCTGCCGCGAACCGGACCTCGACCTGGTGGTCGCCCCGGCGCAGGGTGAGCTCCGGGAACGTGGCCGTCCCGGCCGCCAGGGCCACCGGCGATCCGACGGCGGTCCCGTCCACCCACAGCGCGACCGTGCCGCTGGCGGGCTGGTCGTTCTCGCCCTCGACGGCGGCCGAGAAGGCCACCGGCTCCGCGAACGGCGACGGGGAGACCGGGTCGGCCGTGACCGTCGTCGTGGTACGCAGCGCCGTGCCGTCGTCGTACAGGGCCGACACGTCGTCCGCGGAGAGCGTGGACGTGTAGAGACGCACGTCGTCCATCAGACCGTCGTACGCCGGGTCGGGGTACCCGTTGCGGCCGAGCCAGTTGTTCGACGTCGGGCCGACGTCGGCCATGTCGATGGTGAGGTCGGTCCGGCTCGCGACCGCCACACCGTTCAGGTAGAGCGTGCCGGTCGCGCCCTCGCGAGTGAACGCCACGTGGTTCCACGTGTCCGCGACCACGTCCTTCGTCGGGGTGGCGTAGACGCGTTCCTGCAGCGCGCTGCCCTTCGCCTTGAAGGTGGCCGCGAGCCCGGTGCCGCCGGCCGCCTGCGTCTGCATCTGGATCTGGAAGAAGCTGCCCGCGCCCTCCAGCCCGTCACCGAGGTGGAACAGGCCGATCCAGTTCGCCTTGGTGTCCGGCCACACCCAGAACGACGTGGAGAAGCTCTCCGCGCCCTGCAGCAGGTTGTCCGGCAGGTCCACCGCGTTGGCGTTCGCGCCGCCCGACAGGTCGAGCGCCCCACCGAGGGCTCCGTTCGGGGACCACCCGGTGGTGCCGGTCAGGGTCGCTGCCCCGACCGAGGAGTCCGTGCCGGTGTTGGCCGCGGACGTGCCCTGGCCCTCCTCGAACTCGTAGTGGATCGGGACGTCGCTGGCCCCCGGGTCCACGCCGATGACGACGAGGTCGTCGATCACCAGCCCGGCACCCGCCCCGACGAGGGAGAGGGTCTCGGTGCGCGCCGAGGCCGTGAACGTCCCGACGTAGGTACCGAACGTGATCCGCCCGGTGCTCTGCGAGGGCGTGTCGGTGGTGGCGGTGAGCGTGGTGCTCAGGCTGCCGACCGACAGCGCGGCCGTGCCCGGACCCGACGTGGCGGGTGACCGGCTGTCGCGGGCGTAGCGCAGCGAGACCCGGTACTCGCGGTCGGGCTCGAGGCCCGTGAGCGTGCGCTCGAGGCTGCCCGACCCGCCCAGGGCGACGTGGTAGCCGGTGAGGCCGAGACCACCCTGCCCGGGCGCGGTGCCGCGCACGAGCTGGACCTGGCTGTCGACCGTCCACGGCGTCATGCGGCCGTTGCCCGCGGCCACGTCGATGACCGCGGCGGGGTTGCCGCCGCGCCAGTCGGTGGGCAGGCGCGGGTACTCGAACTGGTCGACGACCTGCGGGGTCCGCTTGTCCATCGCCACCTCGGGGTCGATGTCCACGATCGTCGCGACCGACGGGGTGCCGTCCGCGTCGAAGACGAACAGCATGTACGCGCCCGGAGGGGCGTAGGTGCCGTCCTGCGGAGCGGTGATGGTGACCTCGCCCGACCCGGGGACCTGGCTGAACTGCAGGTCCTGGAAGTTCTGGTCGTTGTTGAAGCCGTGCGTCACGGAGCCGTTGCGGACCAGGGTCACGCGGGAGACGTCACCGGACGCCGTGATCCCGAAGGTCCCGTCGTAGCCGATGGCCTCGGGTGCGTCGGTGATCTCGGGCCGCTGGGCCGGCTCGTCCCCGTCGAACAGGTAGGCCGGGGAGTAGTACTCCACGTCCGTGTAGTTGCGCGGGCCGGGTGCACCGCCGCCGCCGACCATCACGCGGCCGTCGGGCAGGAGCAGCGCGGCGGAGTGGTACAGGCGGGCGTGCTCGTACGGTGCCTCGACGGTGGTCCAGTCCCCCGTCTCGGGGTCCCAGATCTCCGCGTTCGTGACGTAGCCGCCGCCGCCGTTGTTCTCGCGGCCACCGCCGGTGACGAGCACGTCGCCGTCGGGCAGGACCGTCGAGGTCGCCCAGTGGCGCTGGAACGCCATCGGCTCGGTCGGGGCGATGACCGGGTTGGCCGTGCCACCCGTGATGTCGACCGTGAAGCCGGCGCGCGCGCCGTCCGGGCCGCCACCGTTGCCCCACCAGCCGCCGCCGACCTGCAGGATCTTGCCGGGCCGGTACATCGTGGCCGTCGAGGTCGCGCCGACCGGGTTGCCGTCGGCGCCCTGGTTGGCGATGCCGGCCGGCAGGGTGCCACGCAGCGTGAGCGCGCCCTCGCCGGCGTTGCCCTGCGGGTCCAGCTCGAACATCTGGGTGCCGCTGATGTTGAACAGCGTGCCGCTGCCGGGGGCCACGAACGCCCGCGGGTACCACCAGCGGTTCTCGTCCGCGCCGGCGTGGTCCGCGCCGCCGTCGCCGTACGCCACCGGGCTGGTGGCACCGTCGAGGGTCTTCCAGCCGCTGCCCTCGTCCGGGGTGTAGATCTCCGGGGTGAGCACGCCGGGTCCGCCGGGTCCGCCGCGGAGGCTGCCGCCCTGGACCACGATGTCGCCGTTCGGCATCGTCGTGCCGGTCGGGTACCACCGCGGGAAGTTCATGGGCGCCTCGTTCTGCAGCCCGTTGTTGGTGGTGTAGCTGGTGACCCCGATGGCGGCGTCGTTGGGCGCGTTGCCGCCCAGACCGTCGTCACCGCCGACCGTCATCGTCGAGTGGTCGTGCGGGTTCTGCACCTGCATGGAGCAGAACAGGTCGGTGTAGGTGGTGTTCGGCAGGATGCCGGTGCGCAGGTTCGCGAGCGTGCGCTCCTGCGTCGGGTCCCAGACGTCGACCTCCATCTGGCCGCCCTGCGTGATCGAGCTGTCGCCGGTCCAGTCGTAGGGCGTGGTGTCGGTACCCCAGCCGCCGACGCTGCCGAACGACTGCACGGTTCCGTCGGAGGTGAGGGCCATGTTGATCGGCATCAGCGGCCACGGCGTGACACCGCTCCAGGCCCCGCTGACCTCCTTGGACGGGGACGAGCAGTCGGCCTGCACCAGTCCGGACGCGTAGGCCAGGCCGTTGCGCATCTGCGTGCGGATGACCGGCTCGGCGTAGGCGGTGCCCTCGTGCCCCATGGCCGAGTACCAGGACCGACCGTTGTCGATCTCCTGGCACCACGTGATCGGGTGCTCGGTGCCCTGCCGGCCGCCGCCGTACGACGCCTCGTCGGCGAGGAGCAGCGTGCGCACGTGGGGGGCCGGGTTGACCGTCCAGTCGTACCACTCGTCGCTGCGGGTGAAGCTCGCCGGGACGCCGGCCGTCAGCGGGTGGGCGACGTCGCGCACGACGACGCGGCCGGGACGCACGGCGGGGTTCTCCGGGTGGCCCTCCGACATCGCGCCGACCAGCCGGGCGTAGAAGGGGTTCACGTCGTGCTCGCTCTGCCCGACGGACCAGCCGGTGTAGTGCAGGCCCATGAAGCCGCCGCCGCCGCGGATGTAGCTCTCGAGCGCGGCGCGCTGGGCGGCGTCGAAGAGCACGCCACCGGTCTGGGCGAACACCATCGCGTCGACCGTCGCCAGGTTCGCCGTGGTGAACGCCGCGGGGTCGTCCGTCTCCTGGATCTCGAGCGTCTTGCCGTACTCGGTGGACAGCTCGGTCGCGAGGTCGCGCACGGCCTGGCGGGCCTGCACGTGCGAGGCGTGGAAGTTGGCCTTGTAGAAGAGGAGGACCCGGAGGGTCTCGTCGTCCCCGGGGGCCGCGGAGGCGGAGGCGGCCATCGCCGGGAGGCCGACGGCCAGCGCGACGGCCACCGCGACGGACCGCAGGGCCGAACGTCGCGTGCGTGCGGTCCGCACGCGGGCTGATCTGCGTAGCAGGTTCATCTGGGATCCCTCTGTCGTGGGCTCGGTACGGCTCGACGACGGATCCGACGGTGCACACCGGCGGGCCGCGTCATTCGGACCGTAGTGGCGCGGATTGCACATGTGCAAGAACCTGATCCTGATTTGTGAACAATTGCTTGCTTTGGTTCATATGTATGAATCTCACGCGGGTGAGAGGGCATGCCGACGGGCACGACGGGTCGTGGAGAACCCGCCGTGCCCGCGGGCGTCAGCCCCTGGCGCGAGCGGTCACCGGAGCTCGGCGATCACCGTCTTCAGCTCGGTGTAGTCGTCCAGCCCGAACGACCCGAGCTCGCGGCCCCACCCGGACTGCTTGAACCCCCCACGCGGCAGGGTGACGTCGTCGGCGTGCCAGGTGTTGAGCCACACCGTGCCCGCCCGCAGCCGCGCACCCACGCGGTGGGCGGTCCCGATGTTCTGCGACCACACCCCCGCGGCGAGGCCGTAGACGGTGTTGTTGGCGGCCGCGACCACCTCGTCCTCGGTGTCGAACGGGATCGCGGTCACGACGGGCCCGAAGATCTCGTCGGTCTGCACCGCCATCTGCTCGGTGACCGAGGTGATCAGGGTCGGGCTGACGAAGTAGCCGCGGTCACGGGCGGGGTCGGTGCTCCCGGCGCTCAGGACGGCACCGTCCGCGACGGCGCCGCGGATGTAGCCCAGCACCTTGTCGAACTGCTCCTGGGACACCAGCGGGCCCATGTGGGCGCCTGCCTCGAAGCCGTCGCCGACCGTGATCGCCCGTGCCGCGGCCGCGACCCCCTCGACCACCTGGTCGAACACGGCGCGCTGGACGTACAGGCGCGAGCCGTTGACGCAGCACTGGCCCTCGTTGAAGTAGCCGCCCAGGGTCGCGCCCGCGACGGCGGCGTCGAGGTCCGCGTCCGCGAAGATGATGTTCGGCGCCTTGCCGCCCAGCTCGAGTGACACCTTCTTGAGGTTGACCGAGGCAGCCGCGGCGATCTTCTTGCCGACCTCGGTGCTGCCCGTGAAGGCGACCTTGTCCACGCCGGGGTGGTCGACCAGTGCGGCACCCGCGTCGCCGTACCCGGGCAGGATGTTCACCACGCCGGCGGGGACGCCGGCCTCGAGCAGCAGCTCCCCGAGCCGCAACGCGGTCAGCGGCGTCTGCTCGGCGGGCTTGAGGATCACCGTGTTGCCCGCGGTGATCGCCGGGACGATCTTGAAGCAGGCCATCAGCAGCGGGAAGTTCCACGGCACGATGCCCGCGACCACGCCGATCGCCTCGCGGCGGGTGTACGCGTGGAACGACCGGCCGGGCACCGACATCGGGATGGTGGTGCCCTCCATCTTGGTGGCCCACCCGGCGAAGTAGCGGAACAGCTCGGCCGCGGTCGCCACGTCGCCGTCCCGGGCGGCCTCGACCCGCTTGCCGTTGTCCAGGGCCTCCAGCTGGGCGAACTCGGTCGCGTGGGCCTCGATGAGGTCGCCGATGCGCCACAGCAGGTGCGAGCGGTCGCGCGGCGTGAACCGCGACCACGGCGAGGGAGCCTCGAACGCGTTGCGCGCCGCGGCGACCGCACGGTCGACGTCCACGGCGGACGCCTGCGCCACCTGGACGAGGACCTCCTCCGTCGACGGGTTCACCGTGGCGAAGGTCTTCCCGTCCTTCGCGTCCACCCACTCGCCGTCGATCAGCAGCTGCTTCGGCGAGGAGAGGAACGAGCGGACGGCGGGCAGGAGGGTGGAGGTGTCGAGCGACATGGTTGCCTTCCGAGAGTCTGGAACGGTTCGAGCTGAGGGCTACTTGATGATCGAGACCTTCGATCGGTCCAGGGTGAGCGCGACGGCGACCACGATGATCGCGCCGTACAGGATCTGCTCGTAGGCCGACGAGACGCCGACCGTCGAGAGCCCCACGCGGAGCAGGGTGACCACGAGCGCGCCGGCGAGCGTCCGCCAGAGACTGCCGTGACCACCGGTGATGGCGGTCCCGCCGACGACGATCGCCGCGACCGCGGGCAGGAGCAGCGAGTCGGCGACGGTGGGGCTGCCGCTGTAGTTGCGGGCCACCAGGAGCACCGCCGCGAGCCCCGCGCACGCACCGGAGACGCAGAACGCCCCGATCTTGACGGCGTCGACCGGCACGCCGGCCAGCCGGGCGGCGGGCTCCGAGAAGCCGGTGGCCTTGATGTAGTTGTCCAGCGGGGTCACCTTGATGACGATCGCCAGCACCGCGACGACCGCCACGGCCACGACGACGGCGGTGGGCACGCGGCCCGCGACGTACATGTTCGCCCAGCTGATCGCCGCGTCGTCGACGACCGGCACGGTGCCGGCGCCGGACACGACGAGGGCGATCGCCGAGAAGATGCTCATCCCGCCGAGCGTCACGATGAACGACGGGATCCGCAGGAACACGTGCAGCGCGCCCTGCAGGGCACCGAGGGCAGCGGCCACGCCCACGACGGCGAGCGTGCTCAGTCCACCGAGACTGGGCAGCCAGAGGGCGAGGAACACGCTCGACAACGAGGCCAGCGCCGCGATCGACAGGTCGATGCCGCCGCACAGCACCACGACCGTGGCACCCGCGGCCAGCACGGCCAGGGGGGCCGCGGTGTTGATCACGGCGGTGAGGCTGCGCTCCGTGAGGAAGCCCGGGTCGGCCAGGGCCAGGGCGACCACCAGGGCGACCAGCGCGATCACCGGCATGAACGAGGTCAGGCGGGCACCGACGGTGGGACCGCCCTTGACGGCGTTGTCCGTCGCGGGCTTGGTCATGACGGGGGCGCTCACACCATCTCCTTGACGAGGTCGAGAGGGGTCGGCTTGCGGCCCGAGGGGCAGTCGACCTCGGCCGTGATCCTGCCGTCGCTCATGACGACGATCCGGTCGGCCATGCCGATCGCCTCCTCGAGGCTGTCGGCCAGCAGCAGGGTGGCCACGCCGGTGTTCGCGAGCTCCCGCATGAGCTTGTAGACCTCCGAGCGCGCCCCGATGTCGAGCCCGCGGGTGGGGTGGTCGAGCAGGAGCAGCCGGATGTCGCCGCCCACGAGCCAGCGGGCCAGGACCACCTTCTGCTGGTTGCCGCCGGACAGCCGCTGGATCGGGGTCCCCCGGTGCGGGGTGCGGATCGAGAGCCGCGAGATCCAGCTGTCGACGATCGACGCCTGCTTGACCGGCATGACGAGCGGGCCGGCGCAGCGGACGCCCTGCTTGGTGAGCGTCATGTTGTCGGCGACCGACATGGGGCCGACCATGCCCTCGATCTTGCGCTCGGCGGGCACGTAGCCCACCCCGGCGGAGCAGGCCGCGCGGGTGCCGGACAGGTCGAGCTTCTTCCCGTCGAGGGTGACCTCGCCGGCGAGCGTCTCCTCCGCCCCGAACAGCGCGCGGCACACGTCCTCGCGCCCCGAGCCGTGGACGCCGACGATCGCCAGGATCTCCCCGGCCGCGATGTCCAGGTCCACGTCGCGGAACGACGGGCCGCTCAGGCCGCGCACGGTGAGCCGAGGTCGCGCCTCGCCGGCAGGACGGTCGATGGAGTTGTCGTGGTAGTGGTCGTCGGACCCGGTGGACCCGATCATCAGGCGGTGCAGGTCGCCCGGCACGGCACCGGCGGTGGGGACGTCCCCGACCGACTGCCCGCCGCGGAGCACCGTGACCCGGTCGCACACCTCGAGCACCTCGTCGAGACGGTGCGAGACGAAGATGACGGACGCGAACTCGCGCAGCCGCCGGATCTGGGCGAACAGGGTCTCGACCTCGCCGGACTCCAGCACCGACGTCGGCTCGTCCAGGATGATCACCGGGGCGTGCTGGGTGCGCTGCTCGATGCGCAGCACCTTGGCGATCTCGACCATCTGCCGGTCGGCGAAGCTGAGGGTGTCCGTGCGGGCCAGCGGGTCGATGGTCGAGCCGATCTTGTCCAGCTGCTCCTGCGCCAGCTTCCGCATGGTCTCCCACCGGTACAGGCCGCGGCGCACCCCCGGGCCCTCGCTGCCGAGCACGATGTTCTCGGCCGCGGTGAGGTTGGGCACCAGGGACTGCTCCTGGAACACCATGCCGACGCCGTGGTTGGCGGCGTCCACGACGCTGCGCATCCGGACCTTCTCGCCGCGCACGTAGATCTGTCCCGCGTCGGGGCGGACCAGACCCACGAGGGCCTTGAGCAGGGTGGACTTGCCGGCCCCGTTCTCGCCCGCCAGCCCGAGCACCTCGTTCTGGTTGACGTAGAAGTCGACGCCGTCGAGCGCCTTGACGCCCGGGTAGTGCTTGACCAGGCCACGGACCTCGAGGGCCGGCAGCAACGGGTTGGGCTGGTTGGCGAGTTCGACGCTCACTTGACGACCTGGTTCCTGTGGCGCAGCGGCACGGCGGCCGCGGCGACGGCGATGACGACGATGAGACCCTGCACGCCGCCCTGCCAGTACGGGCTGACCCCGATCTGCACGAGGCCGTTGGTCAGGACCACGATCAGCAGCACGCCGACGGTGGAGTGCAGGACTCCCCCTCGGCCGCCGGTGAGCAGGGTGCCGCCGACGACGGCGGCGGTGATGGACGAGAAGGTGAAGTCGGCGCCGGCCTGCACCAGCCCGGCGCCGAGCTGGCTGGTCACCATGACCGCGCCGAGCCCGTAGAAGGCGCCGGCCAGCGTGAAGACCGCCACCTTGTACGGCGCGACCTTGACGCCCGACAGCCCGAGCACCTCCTCGGCGCCGCCGATGGCGTAGGCGTAGCGGCCGAGCCGGGTGTAGCGCTGGATGAGCCAGCCGACGAGCACGCAGCCCGCCGCGATCCACGTGAGATAGGTGAACCCGAGGAGCCGGTCGGTCGCCCAGCTCTCCAGCGCGGCGTCCGTGATGTTGGGCTGGACGCCGGCGAACAGGAGCGTCGCGATGCCGATCCCGATGGCCGAGACGCCCAGGGTGGTCATGAACGACGGGACCTTGAGCACCATGAGCAGCACCCCGCTCAGGCACCCGAGCGCCGCGCCCAGGGCGATCGCGATCGCGATGCCCAGGAACCCAAGGTCGTTGCCGTTGCGGTTGTTCTCGACCAGCAGCGCCACCGTGATGGCCGACGTGGCCATCACCCCGGCCGCCGACAGGTCGATCGAGCCCATCAGCAGCACGAACGTGGCGCCGCAGGTGACGACGGCCAGGACGGAGGCCGCGTCGAGGATGTTCTGGAAGTTGCCCAGCGTGCGGAACTGCGAGCTGAGCAGTGAGAAGACGATCACGATCACCACGAGGGCGATCGGAGGACCGGCGTCCCGGAAGGACACCCCCCGCCGAGGCTGGGGGCGCGCCGCGACAACGTCCTCGGCGGGGGATGTCATGGTCACGACAGCGGACCTGCCACACGGTTGAAGACGTTGTCGCACTCGAAGTCGGCGGGGTCGGTCTTCGGGGTGAGGAAGTCGGCGACGTTCTCGTCGGTGATGAGGAACTGCTCGGCGAAGAACGCGCGGTTCTCGTCGGCGATGTCCTCGACCGCCAGCTCGCCGGTGGCCACGCAGTAGCCGATGGCGAGGCCGATACCGCCCTGCCAGGGGCCGTCGCTCGAGACGGTCGCGGTCATCGTGCCGTCCTTGATGGCGGTCAGCGCGTCCGGGACGGCGTCGATGCCGACCACGGCCACGTCGGTGCGGCCGGCCTGCTCGAGGGCCTGCAGGGCGCCCAGCGCCATGTCGTCGTTGGCGGCCCAGATGCCCTTGACCTTGTCGCCGTGCTTGGTCAGCAGGGTCTCGGTGACGGCGAGCGCCTCCTGGCGGGAGAAGTTCGCGGTCTGCTGGTCGAGGAGCTCGACGCCCGCGTTCTCGGCGAGGGACTCCTCGAGGCCGGCGAACCGGTCCTTGGCCGCCCCGGTGTCGAGGATGCCCTGGAGCGCGATGATGCCGCCCTCGCCGCCGATGGCCTCGGCCAGCGCGTCACCGATCTGCTTGCCGGACTCGATGCCGTTGTAGGTGATGTGGCTGAGCCAGCTGTCGTAGTCGACGGGGTTGAGGTCGGCGGGCTTGTTCCACTGGGTGACCAGGAAGGCCCCGGCCGCCTCGGCGCCCTCGACGATCGGCTTCGTGTCCGCATCGCCGTTGGGCAGGACGTTGAGCACGAGGCAGTCGGTGTCGCCCGCGAGGACCTGGCGGATCTGCTCCTGCTGCTTCGTGGACTCACCGTCGTACGTGAGCCGCTGCTGCTCCAGCCCGACCGACTCGGCGAACGCGTCGCCGCCGTCGAGCCAGGACGCCTCGTAGGGGTTGGACTCGTTGCGGACCTGGCCGACCAGCTTGACGTCGGCGGGGTCGCACGAGCCGGTGGCGGCAGAGCCGCCTTCCTCGGCGCTGGACGCCTCGGTGCAGCCCGCGAGGGCCATGGCCGCCAGCGACAGACCGAGCAGCGCAACGGCGGAACGTGACTTGCAGATCATCGTTGATCCTCTTCCGTAGTGCCAGAAACTCCGGCGGGACAATTCCGAGAGGGTGGTGCGTGAGGCCGCGTAAGCGGCGTCAGGAACGTCGGGAGTGCCAGCTCGGTCAGCGCGCCATCCAGCCCCCGTCCACCACGAGCACGTGCCCGTTGACGTAGTCGGCTGCCGAGGAGCTGAGGAACACGGCCGTGCCGGCGATGTCGTCGGGTGTGCCCCAGCGTCCGGCCGGGATCCGCTCGAGGATCGCACGCGCCCGGTCGGGATCGTCGCGCAGGGCCTGCGTGTTGTCGGTGGCCATGTAGCCCGGCGCGATGGCGTTGACCTGGACGCCGTGCGGGCCCCACTCGTTGGCCAGGGCCTTGGTGAGGCCGGCGACGCCGTGCTTGCTGGCCGTGTAGGAGATCACGCGGATGCCGCCCTGGAAGGACAGCAGGCTGGCGATGTTCACGACCTTCCCGCGCCCGCGCTCGACCATGGGGCCACCGAGCTGCTGGGTGAGGAAGAAGAGTCCTGACAGGTTGATGTCGAGCACCGCGCTCCAGGAGTCCTGCGTGACGTCGACGGCGTCGTGCCGGTCGATGACGCCGGCGTTGTTCACCAGGATGTCGACCTCGTACCGGTCCGAGATCTGCGCGCCGACGGCGGCGACGGCGGCGTGGTCCCCCAGGTCGAGCTCGACGACCTCCACGTCGCGGCCGAGGTCGCGGACCGCCTTCTCCGTCTCGGTGTGGCTGTCGCGCCGTCCGACGAGCACCAGGTCGGCACCTGCCGCGGCGAGACCGAGCGCCACGCCCCGGCCGAGCCCGCGACCGGCACCGGTCACGACGGCACGCGTGCCGGACAGGTCGAAGGGTGATCGCGTCACAGCTGCTCCAGCGGGACGGGCGCGAGGTCGGTGTACTCCGTGTTCTCACCGGACATCGCCCAGATGAAGGCGTAGGAGCTGGTGCCCGCACCGGCGTGGATGGACCACGGGGGCGAGATGACGGCCTGCCGGTTGCCGAGGATGAGGTGCCGCGTGGCGCCGGGCTTGCCGAGGAAGTGGAAGACCCGGCCGTCGTCGGCCAGGTCGACGTAGAGGTAGACCTCGGTGCGGCGGTCGTGCAGGTGCGGCGGGAGCGTGTTCCACACCGAGCCGTCGGTCAGGACCGTGACGCCGAACTGCAGGGTCGCCGTCTTCAGCTCGGAACCCCACGCGTAGCGGTAGAGGTTGCGCTCGCTGGCGCCCTGGGCGCTGCCGATCGACACCCCGCTGACCTCGTCGTGGACCAGTGAGGTCGTGGGGTAGGTGGCGCCGGCGCCGGCCGACACGAAGTAGAACGCGGCGTCGGCGCCGGTGAACGCGACCTCGCTGCCCCGGCCCACGTACAGCCCGTCGAGGTGACCGAGCTCGAACTTCTCCCCGTCCACGAGGACGTGCCCGGTCTCCCCGACGTTGACGACGCCGAGCTCGCGACGCTCCAGGTGCGAGCCGGTCCCGAGGACCTCCGACCACGACGGCAGCTCGAGGCGCTCGTGACCCGGGACGGCTCCCCCGACGATCATCCGGTCGTCGTGCGTGTAGACGCCGTGCACCTCGCCGGTCTCGAACAGGTCGTCGACGAGAAAGTTCTCCCGCAGGTCCGCAGTGGTTGCTGTCTCCACACTCGACGGCGATGTCGAATACCGGACCTGGATCACATGTGCTCCCTGTTTCATGAACTGTGTTCGTCTATGTGAATCGTGAACGTACACGTGACCCACACCACGGTCAAGGGATGGAAGTCCGTCCATGTATGTGGACGAGCGGGTACAGTCGGAGGAACGCTCCGCGCGTGCGAGATGCGCGGAAGATCAGGAGGCTCTGCGATGCAGTCCCCGCACCCGAACGGCACCCTCGGCGCCGCCGGCCCCGTGAAGTCGGCCGCTCGCGCCCTGGACCTCCTCGACGAGATCGCGGCGAGCGGCCCCGGGACCCAGCTGCAGCTGTCGACCCGGCTGGGGATCCCGAAGAGCAGCCTGCACGCGCTCCTGAAGACGATGACCGACCGCGGGTGGCTCGAGACCGACCAGACCGGCAGCGTCTACCAGCTGGGCATCCACTCGCTGGTGGTCAGCTCCGCGTACCTGGCCGGCGACCCGGTGCTCGCGCGCGCCCAGGCGATCATGGACGAGATCGCGGGCGCCACGGAGGAGACCGTCAACCTGGGCCGGCTCGCCGGGAACCAGGTCATCTACACGGCCAAGCGCGAGTCCGTGCACCCCCTGCGCATGCACTCCCCCGTCGGGCGGCGCCTGCCCGCCTTCTCCACCGCCCTCGGGCGCGCGATCCTGGCCGAGCGACCCGCCGAGGTCCGCGCCGGCCTCGTCCCCCAGACGATCGCGCGCATCACCTCGCAGACGGTGACCGACCGCGACGCCCTGCTCGGGATCATCGACGACGCCGCGCGGCTCGGCTACGCGACCGAGAGCGAGGAGTCCTGCATCGGGGTGCGCTGCTTCGGTGTCGCACTGCCGTTCGCCCGCCCCGCGGTCGACGGTGTGAGCGTCGCCGTGCCGATCAGCCGCCTGGCTGGGCGCGAGGACTTCATCATCGAGACGCTCCTGAGCGTCAAGGCGCGGCTGTCACCCGAGTACGACCACAGCATGGTGCGCTGAGCCGGGACGCCCGTGACCGACGCGGCGCTCGAGCGCTTCGACGCGCTGCCGGCCGTGCCGACGGGGAGCCTGCGCGGGCTGTGGCGGGGCTCGACGGTGCCGACCGGGCACCGGCTCGACGGCGTGCTGGAGCGGCTCGGCTGGTTCGGCAAGCAGTTCGACGACGACGAACGGGTCCGGCCGCTGGTCTTCCGCTCCCGGCGCGGCCTGACGAGCCTCAACCCTGCCCTGGTCCCCTTCGCGGTGGTGCTGCGGGCGGCTCCGCTGCTGCGCACCCCGCCGGCGGCCCGCGCGTTCGCCGTGGCCCGCCCGCTGATGTCGACGCGCCGACCTCGCGCGCGCCTGCGTGAGGTGCGATACCGGGGCCTGGTGTCGGCGGCGATGGTCTACGACGACCTGCCCGTCATCGACGCCTTCCGCGCCGTCGACGACGACACGGTCCTGGGCGCCATGGACTCCCGCGGGATGGCGGAGCCCTTCCTGTTCCAGCTGCACAGGGTCGGCGCGGACGCGCACCAGGAGGCCTGACGCGCGGAGCCCCTGTCGGTCAGGGGCGGAGCGCCCCCGTGCTCGCGCGGATCGGCGACGGGAGCTCGGTGAGCCCCGACAGGTACGTGTCGACCGCCGCAGCGGCGGACCGGCCCTCGGCGATCGCCCACACGATCAGCGACTGGCCGCGACCGGCGTCGCCCGCCACGAAGACGCCCGGCACGTTCGTCGCGAAGTCGTCGTCCCGCCCGACGGTCCCCCGCTCCGTCAGGTCCACGCCGAGCTGGTCGAGCAGCGATCCCTGCTCCGGACCCGTGAAGCCCATGGCCAGCAGCACGAGCTGCGCGGGGATCTCGTGCACCGAGCCCTCGACCGGCTGGAACCGCCCGTCGACGAGCTCGACCTCGACCAGGCGCAGCGCGCGCACCTGCCCGTCCTCGTCGGCCAGGATCTCCTGCGTGCTGACGGCGTAGACCCGCTCGCCGCCCTCCTCGTGGGCGCTGGCGACGCGGTAGATCATCGGGTACGTCGGCCACGGCTGGGTGGCGGGGCGCTCCTGCGGCGGGCGCGGCATGATCTCCAGCTGCGTGACGGACCGGGCACCCTGCCGGATCGCCGTGCCGACGCAGTCCGCCCCCGTGTCACCCCCGCCGACCACGACGACGTCCTTGTCCGTCGCGAGGGTCTGCCCCTCCACGACCTCTCCGAGCGCGACCCGGTTGGCGGGCACCAGGTACTGCATCGCCTGCAGCACACCGCCGGCGTCCCGGCCGGGCACGGGCAGGTCACGCGGGATCGTCGACCCGACGGCCAGGACGACCGCGTCGTAGCGCTCGCGCAGCTGCTTGCCGGTGACGTCCGTACCGACGGCGACCCCGTTGTGGAACCGGGTGCCCTCGGCCTCCATCTGCGCGAGGCGGCGGTCCACGTGCCGCTTCTCCATCTTGAACTCGGGGATCCCGTACCGGAGCAGACCACCGGGCCGGTCGGCGCGCTCGAAGACGGCGACCGTGTGGCCCGACCGGGTCAGCTGCTGCGCCGCCGCGAGCCCGGCCGGTCCCGACCCGACGATCGCCACGGTCTTGCCGGTCATCCACTGCGGGAGCTGCGGCTGGACCAGACCGCGGTCGAACGCCTCGTCGACGATCGTGACCTCGACGTTCTTGATCGTGATCGGCGGCTCGGTGATGCCGAGCACGCACGCCGTCTCGCACGGTGCGGGGCAGAGCCTGCCGGTGAAGTCCGGGAAGTTGTTGGTCATGTGCAGGCGGTCGCTCGCGTCGGCCCACTGCCCGCGCCACACGAGGTCGTTCCAGTCGGGCACGACGTTGCCGAGCGGGCAGCCGTTGTGGCAGAACGGGATGCCGCAGTCCATGCACCGACCCGCCTGGCGGGTCACCATCGTGAGGTCGTCCGGGTGGCCGGCGCGGTGCGCGTGCACCTCGCGCCAGTCCATGATGCGGACGTCGACGGGCCGGTCCGTCGGAAGCTCGCGCTGCCGGATCTTCAGGAATCCCCGGGGGTCCGCCACGTCGCCGCCTCCTCGTGCCGGGATCCTCGGCCCCGGGCGTGCGCCCGCGACGGTCCTGACCTGGATGCACCCTAGGGGTCACGGAGGTGCGCCCGCCGAGCCGAAGGTCCCGGTGGACGCTCGGCAGTGTGGCGTGGCAGTTGGTCGCCGACCTGGGGGCATGGGACCTTGGTCCCTCGCGCACCCGGTTCCGGTGCGCTTCGACTCCGGGAGGCCGTGCGTGAGCGTCGACGAGTCGAGCGGCCGCGCGCCGTCGCACAGCGAGGTCGCCCTCCTCGACGCCATCCTGGGCCTCGCAGCGGACCTGGACATCCAGAGCCTGCTCACGAGGTTCGTCGTGGCGAGCACGGAGCTCACCGGCGCTCGGTACGGCGCCATCAACATCGTCGACGAGAGCGGCACGTCGACCACGTTCGTGCAGAGCGGCGTGGACGAGGACACGGCCGCCTTCCTCGGTCACCCCCCGCACGCGTGGGGCGTGCTGGGCAGCATCCCCGACGAGGGCGTGCTGCGCCTGCACGACCTCTCGGCACACCCGGCGTTCCGGGGCCTGCCGCACGGTCACCCGCCGATGGGCTCGTTCCTGGGCGCGGCCGTCCGCGTCGGCGGGGCGAGGTTCGGGACGCTGTACCTCTCGGAGAAGACCGGCGGGTTCCACGAGCAGGACGAGTCGGTGGTCCTCGCCCTGGCCGCGGCTGCCGCCGTCGCGGTGCAGAACGCGCAGCTCTACGCCCTCGAGCGGCGCCGGCAGCAGTGGCTGACGGCCGCGCAGGTGATCACCACCATGCTGCTGGAGGACACCGGCGACGAGGACGTGCTCGTCCGCATCGCCTCGTCGGCCCGGGAGATCGACCAGGCAGACACCGCCGCACTCGTCCTTCCCGGTCGCCGCGGCGAGCTGGTGGTGGAGATCGTGTCCGGTGCCGGCGAGGACGAGCTCCTCGGTCTCGACCTGACGGACGACGAGCGCGTCCGCTCGGCGTTCGACGACGGCACCGGTCAGTTCGTCAGCAGGATGGAGGGCGCCGCCAGTCCGGCGCTCGCACGGTACGGGCCGGCCCTGTTCGCACCGCTGCGCGCTGCCGGCCAGGGCGTCGGCGTCATGCTGCTGCTGCGGCGCGCGGGCGCGGAGCCCTTCACCGACAGCGACCTCGCGCTCTCCCGGACGTTCGCGTCGCAGGCCGCGCTGGCGTTCGTCCTCGCCGAGGCCCGACGGGCCCAGGGGCGGGCGGTGCTCGACGACGAACGCACCCGCATCGCCCGCGACCTGCACGACCTCGCCATCCAGCAGCTCTTCGCCGCAGGGATGCAGCTGGAGAGTGCCCGGACGAGCACCGACGAGCCCCTCCCGCCCGCGCTCGCCCGCACGCTGGACTCCGCACTGGGCCTCGTCGACGCCGGGATCCAGCAGATCCGCGTGGTCGTGCGCACCCTGGACGACGGTGGGGTCGGCACCCCGTTGGTGGAGCGTGTCGCCGCGGAGGTGGAGCTCGCCCGAACCTCCCTGGGCTTTGCCCCGTCGCTGCTGATCAGCGTCGACGGCGACTCGCTGGCCGACGGCGCCCCGTGGTCGCCCGCGCCGTCCCTCCTCGACGACCTCGTGGCGCCCGGGCGGGCGAACAACGTCGTGGCGGTGGTCCGAGAGGCGCTGTCGAACACCGCGCGGCACGCCCACTCCAACTCGGTCGCGGTCCGCCTCATGCTCACGTCGCCGCCCCAGGGCTCCATCGTCGTGGAGGTCGAGGACGACGGCGTCGGCGTCCCGGCGGCGCCCACCCGCGCCTCCGGGACGAAGAACCTCGCGATCCGGGCCCGCCAGTCCGGCGGCACCTTCTCGCTGCAGAGGCCGCCGTCGGGCCGTGGAGCGTTGCTGCGCTGGACGGCGCCGCTGGACTGACCGGGGCGGGTGAGACCTCGGTCGATCCGCGCCTATCTGGTCCCCGTCGCCGGCCCAGGGCCGGGCTGGTCCTCGAGCGGCCGGTCGAGGCGCTGCACGGCTCCGGCGAACAGCTGCTCGGCCGCGGACCCGGTCGGGACCACCAGCCGCACCTCCGCGGCACCCGTGCTGACCCTCACGAGCGTGGCGCGCTCGTAGTCCGGGTGGGGTGCGACGGTGAGGTGCTCGGGCGCGCTCCACGGGATCACTGTGCGCGAGGCCGAGTGGACCGGGCTGCGGCCGCGCAGCACCCAGTCGTGACGCCCCAGCACCTCGAGGGCCGTCGCGTCACCCGCGAGGACCGCTCCGTGCAGCGTCGCCGGCGAGAGGGCGTTCCGCGCGCGGGCGAGCGCTCCGCCTCGCGTGGGTGTCAGGGCCGTCCTGCCGTGCAGGCTCCAGGCGGTCACGTCCGGGTGGCGGCGGAGGACCTCGCGCAGGTCGCTGACCAGGGCGAGGTCGTCCTTGCCGACGCCGTACGGCGGGACCGGGGTCGAGAGCGCCGTGGTCGCGTCCCTCAGCGCCGCTCCCACGGGGCTCGCCGGACGATCGGCTGCGGCGCCGCGCAGCTCACCGACCAGTCGTGCGACGGTCGCCCGGGCGGAGCCGTTGTAGCGGACCGACAGCAGGTCGCCGGCCGGGGTGCTCACCGTGAGCCGGCCGTCGAGCATCGTCACCACGTCCCGCACGGCGACGATCTGTCCCAGCGGCACGCGGACCCGGTCGTAGCCTCCGACGGTGTCCGGGTGTCCGCCCCGCCGGCTGAGCACGGTGAGCGCGTCCGCCTCGAGGACGAGCAGGTGGTCGTACAGGTCCATGTCCGGAGTCGCGTCGCGCCGGGCGATGTTGCGCGGGACCTTGAGGACCAGGCGCGCGCCGGCGACGTCGACGGGGTCGTCGCGGAACAGCCGAGGCACGTCGTCCCGCGTGCGCACCTCGTCGATCCACGGACCGAACCGGTCGTACTCGCTGGTCCCCGCGGTGGTCGCCGGCACGGCCCGTCCTCTCCTCAGTCGTCCTGGCTCAGGACGGACACGATCGCTGTCGCCTCGCGCAGGTCCACGCCCTGCAGCTTGTCGAAGACGCGCCGACGCGCGCTGGCCACCTGGGCCGGCTGGACGGCGTCCAACCGGCGACGACCCGACTCCGTCAGCACCGCCTCATGGCCGCGGCCGTCGGCGGGCGTTCGCCTGCGTTCCACGAGCCCCTTGCGTTCGAGCAGCTTGACCACGCGCGTGACTCCACCGAGGCTCAGCGCGCTCCGGGCGGCGAGATCGCCCATGCGCAGGCCACCGGACGGCGACTCCGACAGGTACATGAGCGCGAAGTACTCGCTCATCGACAACCCGTGCTCGCGGCCGAGGTCCGCCTCCAGGGCACGCGGCACGAACACGAGCGCCCGAGCGAGCGCGCGCAGGAACGCCAGCTCCTGCTCGCTCAGCGGCGCGCCGTCTCCCTCGAGGTCCACGCGGACTACTTTACAGGTGAAGCACCGGCGCCGGAGACGCGGCGCGGAGGGGTGGCCGGACGCAGGGGGGTACCGACAGGCCCTCCCGGCCGTCCGCGAAGCCAGGTTCCATGGGTTCCATGCGAGGAGCCATCATCTACGGACCGAACGACGTGCGCTTCGAGGAGCGCCCCGACCCGACCATCGTCGAGCCCACCGACGCGGTCATCCGCACGGTCGCCGCGTGCGTGTGCGGCTCGGACCTGTGGCGGTACCGCGGGCTGGCCGAGGTGGCCACGCCCGTGCCGATCGGTCACGAGTACGTCGGGATCGTCGAGCAGGTCGGCGACGCCGTCACCACCGTGAAGCCCGGCGACTTCGTCGTCGGCGGGTTCCTGCACAGTGACAACACCTGCCCCGTGTGCCGCAAGGGCATGCACTCCGCCTGCCAGCACGGCGGCGGGTTCGACGGCTGCCAGGCCGAGAAGATCCGCATCCCGAACGCCGACGGCACCCTGATCGCCACGCCCGGTCAGCCCGACGCCGACCTCGTCCCGAGCCTGCTGGCCCTGTCCGACGTGATGGCCACCGGCTGGCACGCCGCGGTGTCCGCCGGGGTGGGTCCGGGCACGAGCGTGGTGGTCGTCGGCGACGGCGCCGTCGGGCTGAGCGGCGTTCTGGCCGCGGCGCAGCTCGGGGCGACGACGATCATCGCGATGAGCCGGCACGCCGACCGCCAGAAGGTCGCCACCGAGTTCGGTGCCACGCACATCGTCGCCGAGCGCGGGGAGGACGGGCTCGCCCAGGTCCGCGCGCTGACCGAGGGCATCGGCGCGGACGCCGTGCTGGAGTGCGTCGGCACCGAGGAGGCACGCCTGCAGGCCGTCGAGTGCGCCCGACCCGGCGGCATGATCGGCCTGGTCGGTGTCCCGCACGGTGACCTGCCGACCGAGCAGATCTTCTGGTCCAACAAGGGCAGCCGGGGTGGCCCAGCGCCCGTCCGTGCGTACCTCCCCCACCTCATCGACCTGGTGTGGTCCCGGCAGATCGACCCCGGGAAGGTCTTCGACCTGACGCTCCCCCTGTCCGAGGTGGCCGAGGCCTACCGCGCGATGGACGAGCGACGAGCGATCAAGGTCCTGCTGCAGCCCTGAGGGCGCAGGGACGACGAACAGAGAAGGAGGTCGACATGGAGCTCACTCCCCTGCCCCCGACGCAGAAGGGTCCCGACGCCTGGTTCACCGGTGACGTCTGGTTCGACGTCCTCGGGGCGCCGCCCGAGCCCGCCCGGCTGCGCGTGAACGCCGTGCGGTTCGCGCCCGGCGCGCACACGTTCTGGCACCGTCACGTGCGCGGCCAGACCTTGCACGTCACCGAGGGCATCGCCCGGGTGGGCACCCGGGACGGTCGCGTCATCGAGCTGCGACCGGGCCAGACGGCCTGGACACCACCGGGCGAGTGGCACTGGCACGGTGCCGCACCCGACCGCTTCATGACCCATCTGGCCATGTGGGAGATCGGCGACGGCTCGGCCGGCCCGGACACCGAGTGGGCCGACGAGGTCACCCCCGAACAGTACGAAGGGACGGGCGCATGAGCGGCTGGACAGCGGACGAGCTCAGCACGATCGCGAGGGTGGACGAGCTCGAGGTGGCCTCCCGACGCCCGGACGGGAGCCTGCGGCCGTTCGTGACGATCTGGTTCACCGTCTCCGGCGACGACCTCTACATCCGCTCGGCGCACGGACCGCAGAACGGCTGGTTCCGTCGGGCCACCGAGTCCGGGACCGGCCGGGTGCGCATCCGCTCCGTCGAGAAGGACGTCGTGTTCGAGGACGGAGCCGACGCGCCCCACGCCGCCCTCGACGCGGCGCTGCACGCCAAGTACGACCGCTACGGCCCCGGACCGGTCGGCGCGATCGTCGGCCCGGACGCCGCCGAGGTCACCCTGCGCGTCGTCCCGACCCCCTGACCGCCGTAGCCGCGCGCACCCGCAGCGGTGCGGCCGCACGAGTGCTCGTGCGGCCGCACCGTCCTTCGGTCGGCCTCGTCAGGGCGCGGCCGGGACGGGCACCCAGCCCGACCAGGTCGTGCCGAGCACGTTGGTCGCACCCACCCGGACGGACCACGCCTGGATGGCCAGGTTCCCGGTGGTGAACGCGGTCGCGTCCGCCGGCCGGTTCGTCGAGCCGGTCACCGTGGAGCCGTCGGAGCTCCACTGCACGGTGTACCCGGTCTCGCTCGCCACGTCGGTCCACGTCACCGTGATCCGCTCACGGGTGTTGCTGACGCGGGCCGCGCTCGCGGTCGGTGCCGGCGCAGCCGGCGCGCTGACCGTGACATCGAGCGTGGGGCTCAGGGCGGTACCCGCGATGTTCACGGCCCCCACCCGATAGGAGTACGCGGACCCGAGCGTCACCGCCGTGTCCGAGTAGCTCCTCGCACCCGCGGGGAGCGCCGCGATCTGCGACCAGGCTCCCCCGTTCGTCGACCGCTGCACGACGTACCCGGACTCGTTGGTCGCCGCGTCGCTCCACGCCAGCGCCACCCGCGGCCCGGCCTGGAGCGTCGCCGCGAACCCGGTCGGGGCCCTCGGTGCGTTCACGGCCGCCGACGCGGACGTGCTCTGCACGGTCAGGCTCGGGAACTGCCCGCCGTAGCCGACCGCGTTGCGGGCGACCACCCGGTACAGCGCAGGCGCTGTCGCCGACGACGTCGGATCGGTGGCCGTGCGCACGCCGTGGGTGTTGCCCACGAGCGGCTGGGACACGGTGGTGACGGCCGTCCAGGTCGTCCCGTCCGTGCTGCGCTGGATCTGGAAGTCGGTCTCGGTGATCGAGTTGTCGGCCCAGGTCAGCACCAGCCGCCGGTTGCTCCCGTTGCCCGTGGTGGTGAACGTCGGCACGTCCGGTGCGATCGGTGGGAGCGCGAGGCTGACCGGTCGCATCATGTCCATCTCCTCGTGGCTGAGGATGTGGCAGTGGTAGACGTACTCCCACCCGAAGTTCACCAGCCTGTTCGCGATCGGCGTCGTCGGGTTGCCCTGGACGTCGACGTTGTTGAACATCGCGGTGGACCCAGTCGGCATCATCGGGTTGAGCGCCCGGACCGAGTTCGGCACCTCGAACGGCACCTTCGGGATGATCGGCCGCAGCGCGACGATCGTGTCCTCGAGCGGCGCGATCCGGACGGTGTCCTTCCACCCCAGCTCGTTCGGATCAGGCGGGATGATGATGTTGTCCCACGTCACCCTGTTGAGCACCTGTACGTCGTACAGGTGGAAGTGGATCGGGTGGGTGTCGACGCCGTTGTGCGTGAACCGCCAGATCTGCATCCCGTCCGACGTCGACGACACCGGTGTCACCTTCACGTCCGCGCTCGGGAGCGCGGTGCCGTCGATGATCTCGGTCGCCGGATTGACGTACGGATACAGGGTGACGTTCTGCGCCCCCGGTGTCGGTGGCTGCGCCTCGACGCCGAGGTTGGCCTGCATGCGGCCGAACTCGTCGAACGTGGTCGCGTTCATCTCGTCGTGGATGGCCTTCGGCTGGAGCGTGACCGACGACTTCGTCGCCTGCGCGCGCAGCGTGTTGAACCCGAAGGTCGTCGTGTCGTTGATACGGACCAGGCCGTCGCACCTCTGCAGCGGCGAGCCCTTGGCGTTGCAGTTGCTGCTCGCGGCGAACGACGACCCGTACGCGCTGTTGTACGCGGCCTGGCCGACGATCACCGGGTGCTGGCCGGACTCGAACACGCCGGTGCCCTGGGCGTTGTGCTTGAACGCCGCCTGGAGCTTGGCGAGGTCGAAGGCCGGAGCGGGCGCGGTCGCAGCGATCTTCACCTGCATGACCGTGCGCGTGTTCGGCCCGTACCCGGGCAGGATCTCCGGAGCGCCGACCGGGCTGAGGTCCGGTGCTCCCGTGTAGTAGTCGTACGACGGGACACGTGCCGGGAAGGCGGCGGGAGCGTCGTTGTACAGGATGAGCGTCTGACCCGCGAACTTCGAGAAGTCCACGATCACGTCCGCCCGCTCGGCAGGTGCGAGGAGCAGCGAGTGCTTGTCCACGTTCCCGACGTCGAAGCGCGTGGGGTCGGTGATCCAGGTCGTCGGCTGCTGCCCGTCGATCACCGTCGGGGCCGGCAGGAAGCCGCCCTCGCTGGCGATCTGCACCCAGTCCGGCCCCGCGGCGCTGTTCCGGGCCTCCACGGGCGTCGGGAACACCGTCGGGTCCGTCTGCGCCGCCGCGAGCAGTGCCGGGTCGAGGGCGACCTCGGTCGTCCCATCACCCTGCCCCGCGTCGGCCCGGTACCACTGGAAGTTGAAGAACCGGTCGTTCGCCGCGTTGAGGACGCGCATCCGGTAGGTCTTCGGGTCCAGCGTGACCGTCGGGTACGCCACGCCGTTGACCAGCGGCGTGTCGTTGAACTGCTCCATGCCCACCGAGATGTTCGGCGTGCCGGGGATCAGCTCGGGCTCGCAGAACGGGTCCGTGTCGTACTGCCACGTCGACGGGACGTCCAGGTTGCACGTGGCGTCGTAGTACGGGTTCGCGATCGGTCCGTACGTCGTGTCCGCGGCCGGTGGCCAGAACCACGGGCCGTACATCCAGCGGCCGTAGGCGCTCATGCCCGACGGGTCGCCGGGGTTCTGCGCCGGCATGTAGACGTGGTGGTACCAGAAGCTGCCCTTGGTGCCCCACCGGTCGGTGTCCCACGTCGGGTCCTGTGCCGCGAGCTGCTCGGCACCGGGCACGAACGTCTTGTCCTGGACGATGAGCGGGAGCGTGTCACCGGCACCGGGGATCGTCCCCGCGTCGACCAGCGCACGCTCGGTCGGGTCCGTGATCATGTACCCCGCAGCCTCGCCGGCGTACACGTTGAGGCGGGTGATGCCCCACGCGTGGTCGTGGTAGAACATCAGCCGCGCACTCTGCTGGTTGGTGTAGTAGAAGGTCTGGCAGCCGTCGTCGGCGGCGGAGCAGCCGGCCCCGGCCATGTCGGGCACGTCGCTGACGCTCACTCCCTGCGGCCAGCCGGTCGACTCCTGCGCAGGAGTGATCCACTGGTGCGGGGTGCCGTCGCTGATCCACGGCGTGATGCCACCGTGCAGGTGCAGGGTGGCGCGGTTGTCGGCGAAGCAGCTGTCCGGCTTGGGGAACTGCGTGCACTCCGGGTTGCGCACCGCGTCCACGACCGAGCCCTGGTCAGCCGGTGCCGCCATGGCCATCGGGCCCATTCCGGAGCCCATCAGGCTGCTGTCGGTCGGCAGGAACAGGTCACCGTCCGAGCCCGTGGGGAGCAGGTTGCGGAAGACGATCCGCACGGGACGGTCCTTGGTGGCCGCGATGATCGGGCCGAGGTACTGCGGGCTCGTCACGGCGAGGTACTGCTGGCCGTTGGCGTCGAGAGCCGGTGCGGACGTGCCGTCCAGCAGCTCGTTCGCCAGCGGGACGTGCTGGCTGACGGCGGCGTTGGCGGCCGTCTCGAGCTGCACGTAGCCGCGCACGAGCGTCGGAGGCAGGTCCGAGTTGAAGACCGTCCGGTACTGCACGAGTCCGATGACGTACTCGTCGGCCTCCTGGGCACCGTAGGCCTTGGCCTCGGGGACCGCGACCGGCAGGAACTTGGCCGACGGGTCGGACGGGCACCCTGCACCGGCCGGGTCGCACGGGAGCGGGAGCGCATCCTGGAACTTGCGCATGCCGACCGTGAGAAAACCGGTGCCCGGCTGGGTCACCTCGATGCCGGTGACGGCACCGATCGACGTCCGTGCGCTCGCTGCTGCACCCGAGCCCGTGCCGACGGGGTCGCTCACCACCACGGTGGGCGCGCTGGTGTAGTCGGCGCCGAGCTGGTCCGGCGTCACCGCGACGAGGGCGAGCGTGGATCCGACCTGGGCGGGCGTCGCCCCGGCGATCGGGTCGAAGATCGTCCCGTTGTGGATCGCCACGCCGGGCGCGCTGGTGTAGCCCGAGCCCGCCTCGTCGACGACGACGGCGGTGATGGTTCCGGCGGCGTCCATGCCGTCGACCGTGTCGCCGTTGGCGACCATCGGGACGTGCCCCTTCGCCTGCGTGCCGTCCGGCAGCGCGGGCAGGTCGAACTCGACGGTCGGCATCGTGTATCCGGCGCCGCCGTCCGCGATGGTGACCGCGTCCACGCCGCCCGAGGCGGTAGCAGCGGCACCCGTGCCTCCGCCGTCCGAGACCGTCACGGCGAAGCCGGAGTAGCCCGCCCCGGGGTCGTCCACCGCATAGCTGGTCACCGCGCCGGTGCTCGCGATCGTCGCCACCGCGGTCGCCGTGCCGTCGCCGCCGGAGATGGTGACCTGGGGCGCGACCGTGTACCCGCTGCCGGGAGCGGTCACCTCGACGGCGGAGATCCCGCCGGAGACCGGGTCGACCGAGGCCGTCGCCGCAGCACCCGTGCCGTCACCGGTGAGGGCAACGGTTGCCGCCGGGAGGGTGAAGGGGCTGTTGGCCCAGTTGGGCCACGGTCCGAAGTAGTGCGGGACCGTCGTGGAGTCCGTGGGGCCCGACGGTAGCGCGGCGGGAACGACGGGTGGTCCTCCGAGCGCTCCGCTCGGACCGGCCGGAAGGATCATGGCCGCGACGACGACGGAGAGCGAGAACGATGCGAGCACCGCACGACGGCGGCCGGGGCGTCGTCGCAGACTCCGACATCGGGGCTGCACGACCAGTTGCGTTGACATGAGATTCCTTCCACCCGCCGGACTCCCGGGGCCGTCTGGACTCCGGGCCGTTGCCCACGCCTAGGTGAGCTCAGTGATCGGCGGGCGCCCGCACGCCCCCCGATGGACGCTCTCGACACGCTGTTCAGTTCTTGCGCCAGAAATACCGGGGTTGTCCTGTTCCGTGATACGGACGAAGGTCCCTACCGACATCCGACAGGGCGTCGGGCCCTGCCTCCGACGTGCATCGCGGGTCTCTCCGCCGAGTCGAGCTCGGCGGCGCTGCCGAACCCGCCGGGAGCGACGTCCGAGCAGGTGGCGAGGGCGGAGAGCCCGCCCGGCGTCGCGGCGAGGGTAGGCCCGCATGCCTGAGGCCGGACGCAGTGAGGCGAGGAGCGGCTGGGCGTCCGTCGAGGGATTTCACCCGCAGCCCAGCGCGCGGCCGGTCACCCTCGTCGTCCCAGCCGGCGCCTGACCCCCCGCGGCTCACGCCGTGCGGACGTCCACGGCGCCTACCGCCGCGTCACGGAGCGGACGGCCCCGTGGATGCGGTCGGGCTGCTGCTCGGCGTCGGCGTCGGGGTCGGGGTCGGGGTCGCACTGGGGGGCGCGGCAGGCGCTGCCGGAGCGACGCTGGGCTGCTCGACGACGGGCGGCGCGGGCGAGGTCACGGTCGGGGCGGTGGGCGCCGCGACGCCCACGGTGATCGGCACCGACGTGCCGGTGCCGGCGTCGTCCGACGTGCCGAACTCCCAGTGCCATGGCTCGTGGGGTCCGCGGCCCCCCTCGTCCATGTAGGTCGGGTGGTGCCAGCCGTAGGTCATCGCGTGCGCCTTGAGCCAGGCGTACTGCGCGGACCGGTAGCCGTTGACCTGGTCGAGGTCGATCGCCAGGCCCCAGCCGTGGTTGGAGGTGCCGGGCACCGCGGCCATGGTCCCCTTGGCCGCCCGGGTGCTGATCTGCTCCTCGAGCGTGCGGTAGGAGCCCGTGATCCTCAGGTCGTGGCCGAAGTCCACCCGGTAGGCCGCGTTCATCCGCGCCAGTGCCTCCGCCGCGTCGCAGCGCAGGCGCTGGCTCGGTGCGAACGCAACGGCGCAGAGCACCTTCAGCGGGATGTTCCCGTTCGTGTACCCGTCGGTCGACCGGGCCTGCTCCTCCACCTTGGCGACCGCCGCCTTGGCGGCCTCGTCCCCGGTCACGGCGATCTGCTGCGCCGCGACGGTGATGCCGGCGGCGGCGTCCCGGGCCTGGACCGCAGAGGTGGCGGCCGCGACGACGTCCCGGACCTCGGCGGCGGCGTGGGTGGCCCCGACGGCCGCGTCGAGCAGCGCGACCTGCGGGTCGGCGGCGACCAGCAGGCGCGTCATCGCGGCGTTCTGCGCCGACTGGTCGCCGAGGTCGAGCGCGACCAGCAGGACGTCGGTCTCGACGCCCTCGACCACGCGCGTCGCGGCGGCGACATCGCCCGAGGCCACCTGCTGGCGGGCGCCCAGGACCCGGTCCGGGAGCTGGTCGGCGGTCAGTCCCGACATGACGGGCGCCGCCGTGTCGTCCACGAGGTCGGGACGGAACAGTGTCCGCGAGGCGGCCTCCGTCAGGTCGACGAGCGGACGGCCGACGAGCGTGACGGTCGCCGTCTCCACCGCCGCCACGCGGTCGTCGAGCCGCGTCAGCGCCTGCGTGTACGCCGGTCCGGTCGGCTGCTGCGCGACCAGCGCCTCGCCGCCGGACGCCGCCTGCGCGACGTCGACGGAGTGGGAGGGGTCGACGGGCGGCGCGGCCAGGACGGCCGTCAGGAACGCCATCGACGCGAGGATCACGACCGACTCCCACGGCCGCCGCCCCTGCCGCGGGCGCGCCGAATGACGACCCTGGGTCGTCCGTCGTGGTCCGAGCACTGGTTGTCCTCCGCGGTGCGTCGTCCGACGATCCCACTGCGACACCCCGTCCGTCGACCCGCCAGACGGGGGGCCTCGGGCTATCCGACCCGCTGTTCGTCGCGGTGCGGGAGCCGCCACCCCGGGCGCACGTAGTGGCACGTGTACCCGTGCGGGATCTTCTCCAGGTAGTCCTGGTGCTCCTCCTCGGCCTCCCAGAACTCACCGGCCGGCTCGACCTCGGTGACGACCTTGCCGGGCCAGAGCCCGGACGCGTCGACGTCGGCGATCGTGTCGAGCGCGACCCGCCGCTGCTCGTCGGAGGCGAAGAAGATCGCCGACCGGTAGCTGCGGCCGATGTCGTTGCCCTGCTGGTTCTTCGTCGACGGGTCGTGGATCTGGAAGAAGAACTCCAGCAGGTCCCGGTAGGAGATCTGCTCGGGATCGAAGACGATCTCCACGGCCTCGGCGTGGTCGCCGTGGTTGCGGTACGTGGCGTTCGGGGTGTCGTCCCCGGAGTACCCGACGCGCGTCGAGATCACTCCCGGGCGACGGCGCAGCAGCTGTTGCGCACCCCAGAAGCACCCTCCGGCGAGGATCGCCGTCTCCGTCGTGGACATCTGCAACCTCCTTCATGGGACGGCTGCAGCCGTCGGGCGATCTTGACCCCGCAGCTCGCCAGGGCGCAACCGATGCGGCCGTCCGAACCATGCACAGCACCGGCGGTGGCCCGCGAGGAGCCACCGCCGGCCGTGCCGCCCCGCGCGAGCGCTCAGGAGGGGGCGAGCGCCCGCCGGACGACGTCGACGATCGCGGTCACCGGACCGTGCTCCGCCGTGGTGCCGCTGACGACGACCTGTCCGGGGCTGGACGGGGCGCGGGCCGGGACCGCGATCCAGGTCACGGGCACCGCGTGGCGCGTGCCGTCGGAGTCGAGGACGTCGACGGTGGCCGGCAGCCTGAGCGGGCTCGAGGTGCGGACCGTCCGGTAGACCGTGTCCGCGACCACGAACTCGGCGTCGCTGGCCTCGTAGACCTCGACCGTCTCGTGGAACGTGAGCACGGGCCAGGCGCTGTTCGACCAGTCGATCATCTCCTGCCAGTTCGCGGGCTCCCAGACCAGGACGCCGGCGCCACGGTTGTCGGGCAGGTCGTTCGCGATCCGGAAGACCTCCTGGAGGAAGAGGCCGGCGCCCTCCGCGGTCTTGGGGTAGGGCGAGTTCGGGACCGGGAGGCCGTCCCAGTCGTTCGACTGGTGCGATGTCTCGGCGATCTCCATGGCGTAGCCCGGGTGCGCCGCGGCCACCTGGTGCAGGTTCGCCTCGTAGTGCTCGGGCGTCCCGTGCCAGTCGGGGTAGTAGGAGTGCGCGATCACGTCGATGTCCTGGCCCTTGGCGTTGAGTCGGGTGAGGAACTGGTCCCAGAACTCGAGCGTCTTGTCGACCCGACCGTTGTCGATGATCACGTGGGTCTCCACCGGGATGTCCTCGCCGCGGGCCGCCGCGACATCTCGCACGGCCTTGATGCCCGACGCCTGGAGGGTGGTGAACCGGTCCCAGGCGGCGTCGTAGGCGGCCTGCTCGGCCGGGTCGTCCGAGCCCCAGTAGTCCCAGAGCAGGGCGCCGCCGGGCTGCGAGACGAACGTCGGGTCCTGGTTGAAGAAGCACGTGCCGCACCACGCCGCGTCGTCGAACCACGGCAGCGGACGCTCGCTCCCCCACATGAACCCGTTGATGAGCTCGTTGCCCACCGCGACCTTCTCGGGAGTGGTGCCCTGGGCGACGAGCGCGTCCACCGTCGCGTAGGTGTAGTCGTAGACGGCCTGGGTCAGCTCGTCGAAGGGCAGCTCGCGCCACGCGGTGGGCTTCGCCTGCTTGCTCGGGTCCGCCCACGAGTCGGCGTAGTGCAGGTCAATGCCGAGGCCCATGCCCTGGTCGACGACCTTGCGCGCGACGTCGAGGGTGCGCTCCGGGCCCTGGTACGCAGGCTCGAGGTACTCCCCCGTCCGCTCGTCACGCGGGTCGTTGAAGACGCGCAGGCGGGTGTACTCCATGCCGGCGTCGGCCGCCGCCTCGAGGATCGGCACCGGCGCGGCGCCCTCGTCCACCACATAGGTCAGGCCCTGCGCGTCGTTCTGGTCCGCGTACGAGATGTCCGCGCCCAGCACGACGTCGTCGCGCAGGTAGTTCCACACGGACAGCTCGCTGATGCCGGCGACCGCGCCCGGGGACACGTCGGTGATCGTGACCCGCAGGAAGGCGATCCCGGCGCGTGCGACGAGGTGCTCCTCGCCGCGGCCCGGCCGGTCGTTCCTCTTGCGGTCCACGACCGTCTTCCACCGGTGACCGTCTGCAGACGCCTCGACCACGTACCGGTAGGTGCCGTGCGCGTCGGGGAAGACGAGACCGACCTTCCGGATGTTGTCGTACGCGCCGCCGAGGTCGAGGACGAGCGACTGCCGGCCCTTGCCGCGCGCCGTCCACGCGGTCGTCGGGTCGCCGTCGACGGCGAGTCCCGCACCGGCCTGCGCCGCGGTGGCGCTCACCGTGACCCAGGGCTTCGCGGCGAGGTTGCTGCGGACGGGTGCGAAGTGGACCGTGCCGTCAGGCTCCTCGGCCGGGGCGGGGCCTGCGCTGCCGAGGACGAGGGCGCCCGCCGCGAGGAGGGCGAGCGTGGAGGTTCGGCGTCGACTGATGGGCTGCATGGGACGTCCTTGTCTCATTGGAGTGTGCACGTGCACAGCACTCGGCCACGGTAAGAGCGCGCGAAAGCGCCCGTCAAGATGTCCGCGAATGTCGGGTCACCGTGGGAGCGTGCACAGGCCGGTTCCGAACTCGGGCATCGACTGCGGTGACCTTCGGCGGACACTGTCAGGCAGGCTCCCCTCGAGCGTGCACGACGGCAGGATCCCGCTCGTCAGGACGGGGTCGGCGCAACCCGTGCGGTGCTGGCGCGCACGACGAGCGAGGTCGGCAGCGTGACGGCGGCGGGCTCCCCGCCCTCGATCAGCTCGATCAGCAGGCGCACCATCTCGCCGGCGATACGTTCGAGCGGCTGCCGCATGGTGGTGAGCGGCGGGTCGAGCGTCGCCGCGAGCCCGGAGTCGTCGAAGCCTCCGACCGCGACGTCCTGCGGCACGCGTCTGCCGGCCTCGCGGAGCACCTGCAGGGCGCCCGCGGCCATGAGGTCGGAGCCGACGAAGACCGCGTCGATGTCGGGTCGGCGCTCGAGGAGCGTCCGCATCCCCGCCGCGCCACCGTCGCGCGAGTAGTCGCCGTGAGTCACGAGCGACTCGTCGTAGAGCGACCCGAGCTCGTCGCGGTAGCCCTCCAGCCGGAGCCTCCCCCCGGGGGTGTCCAGAGGTCCGGTGATCGTCGCGATCCGGGTGCGGCCGATGTCGAGCAGGTGCCGCGTCATCCACCGCCCGCCGCCGAGGTCGTCGGCGGACACGTAGCCGACGCTGCCCTCGAAGCCGAGCGGGATGCCGCAGGAGATCATCGGGATGCCCTGCCGCACCAGCGCGTCGAGCAGGTGGTTGCCGCTGTGCGACGAGATCGCGAGGACGCCGTCGACGTGCCCGGCGCCGACGTAGGACGAGACCTGCTTCTGCTCCTCGGGGGTGCCCGCGACCATGAGCAGGAGCGGCATGCCGCGTGCGGCCAGCGCCCGGGCGGCTCCCCGCAGAAGGATCGAGAAGTTCGGGTCCTCGAACAGCAGGTGCTGGGGTTCGGTGAGCAGGAACGCCACCGAGTTCGACCGTCCGGTGACCAGGCTGCGCGCGTGCTGGTTGGCGGAGTAGCCGGTGGTCCGGATCGCCTCCTCGACGGCCGCGAGCGCGTCCGGGGACACCCAGTGCCCACCGTTGATGACGCGCGAGACCGTGCCCCGGGACACGCCCGCCGCAGCCGCGACGTCACGGATCGTCGGGCGCTTGCGCGGCGCGGGCGTCGGTCCCATCGCACGAGACTCTAGGGGAACGGGGGCACCGGCTCCGTGCAGCGCACGGGACGTGGGCGCGTCCGTCGACGAGGCGCCTACCAGGTCCAGCGCACGCGCAGCTGCCCGTCCAGCAGCCGGCGCTGCGCTGCCCGGCCGGCGTCGCTGAGAAAGCGCATCATCCGCAGGTCGGTGCTGGGCTCGAGCTCGTCGTCCTCGAGGGTGCCGCCGGGGCAGGCGACCCACCCGAACCGGGCATAGAACGGCTCGTACTGCGGCTCGCAGAAGAGCGCCGCGACGTCGGCGTCACCCCCGTCGAGCACCTGGTTTGCGGCGTGCAGCACCGCGGAGGCGTGTCCCTCCCCGCGGTGCGGCGGGGAGGTGAGGACGGAGGCGACACCGGCGAGACGCAGTCCGGTGCGGTGGACGTCGTCGGGCACGCGCAGGACGATCGCGTGGGAGACCAGGACCCCGGCGTGGCGCACGACGAGATGCACGGGGTCCACGTCGTGGTCGAACGGGCGGTCGATCCACCGCAGGCCGCCGTCGAACAGCGACGGCCACTCGCAGCGCATGAGCGTCACCACCTGCCACGTGATCGAGGCAGGTACGTCGTGGGTGCCGAGCACCTCGACGCTCAGCGGAGCGGCGATGTCCATGCGCAGGACACTAGTAGCGGACGGCTCAGGCGATCCCGTCCCGCGAGCTCGTCGGCCCAGGCTGGGATCCGGCTCCCCCTGCAGCCGCATAATCCTCGGCGTGGCACTCACCGCCGCGATCGCGCAGCTCTCCTCAACAGCCTCCCTGCGTTCTTCCGCGAGCTGTTCGCGGCCGACCTCCCGAAGAGGAAGCAGACCGCCGTCATGGCGGCGCCGCAGCGCCCCGCCGCACTGTCAGCCCTGTTCACCCCGTCGGGCGAGCCAGCGTGGAAGACGATCCCGAGCTGGTACCTGGTCGCATCACAGGACCACACGATCCCGCCCGAGGCGGAACGGGCCATGGCCGAACGCGCGGGCGCGACCACTATCGAGATCAACAGCTCGCACGTCGCGATGATGAGCCACCCGCGCGACGTGGCCGCCCTGATCCTCGTCGCCGCGAAGTAGCGCTTGCGACGGGCCCCGCGCCGAGATTGTGGCACGTCGTCGCGGGTTGCTTGGAGCCGCGGACGGGCACGCGCGCGGGCACACCGTCCAGGCGGACATCGGACAGCAACCTCGGAATCAGGGCACAGCACGCTCGCGCTCGAGTAGGTCCACGACCATGTCGTTGATGTGGTCGCGCAGCGGGCGGATGCCGTCGACGTCCCAGGTGGCCGGGTCGGGCAGGGGCCAGACCACGATGCGTCCGTGGGTTGGCAGGTCGAGGCCGGGCTTGAGCGCGACGATCACGTCCGCCTGCACGGCGAGATCAGCGGTCAGGAGCCGCGGAACCTCACTGCTGCTGTCGATCCCGACCTCGGCCAGGGAGGCGAGCACGGTCGCGCTCACTGCGGCGTCGGGGTCGGTGCCGGCGGAGATCACGGTGACGTCGGAGCCGGCGCGCGCGGCCGCCAGACCGGCCGCGAGCTGGGACCGGCCGGCGTTGTGGACGCAGACGAACAGGATCGTGGTCATGCGGATGCTCCCGTGGATCGGTGACGACGGACCCAGTCCTGGGTGGCCATCTGAATGGCGTCCCACGGCGAGCCGAGGGGTGGCGTGTAGGACAGGTCGAGCTCGCTGACGGCCTCGACGCTCATCTCGTGGAAGAGCGCGGTGGCCAGGGTGTCGACGCGCTTGGTGGTCTGCGTGGTCAGCCCACCGACGAGCTGGGCGCCGAGCAGCCGACCGGTGGTGGCGTCGCCGGTGACGCGGACGGAGATCGGTTGCGCTCCGGGGTAGTACCGCTTGTGGTCGTCGGGGGTGGACTGCGTCGTCAAGGTCACATGACCGGCCTCGGCGGCGTCGCGGTCGCGCAGTCCGGTGCGGGCTGCAACGAGGTCGAACACCTTCACCACCTGGGTGCCCAGACTTCCGGCGTAGCGGGCGGACCGGCCGAGGGCGTTCTCCCCGGCGACCCGTCCCTGTTTGTGGGCGGTGGTCCCGAGAGGGAGGTACGTGCGGCCGAGGAGCCGGTGGTGGGTGATCACGCAGTCCCCCGCCGCCCACACGGCGTCGAGGTTCGTGCGCATGTCCGGTCCGACGTCGACCGTCCCCCCAGGCCCGGTGGAGGCGCCCGCCGCGACGAGGAGCTCCGCGTCGGGACGGACGCCCGCGACTCCCGACGAATCTATGAACTCTCCCGCGAGGTGGTCGACTTCCAGCGGGCAGTTCGCCCGCTCGGCGCGATGCTCGCCGCGCTCGACGCCGGCTCGTCCAAGTACGGCGTCGACGAGGAGCAGCAGCGCTACCTTCGGGACGTCGCTGACCACGTCACCGAGGTGGACGAGCGCATCGAGTCGTTCCGGATCGCGCTTCGCGACATCCTGACGGTCAACGCCACGCTCGTCGCGCAGCGGCAGAACGAGGAGATGAAGACCCTCTCCGAGGCGAGCAACGCCCAGAACGAGGAGGTCAAGAAGATCTCCGCATGGGCCGCGATCCTGTTCGCGCCGACCCTGATCGGCACCGTCTACGGGATGAACTTCGACCTGATGCCCGAGCTGCACCGGACGTGGGGATACCCGTTCGCCCTCGTCCTGATGGGCACCGTGAGCGTCACGTTGTACCTGGTCTTCAGAGCGCGCCACTGGATCTAGGACGGGGAGTTGCACTCGAGCTGATCGTGGTCGTGCTCTTGATAGGCACCTACAGGCCGAGGTCGCGGCTGGTGGTGATGGTGAGGGCTTCCATGGGTCGGACGTAGTGCTCGATGAGGACCTTGAGGTGGCGGTGCCGGGTCTGGGCGGCGATCCGGTCCAGGGGGACGCCGGCGGCTGCGGCGGTGATGGCGTGCCCGGCGCGCAGGGATTGGCCGGTGATGTTCGGGGCGGGTAGCCCGGCGGCGCGGGCGCGCCGGGTGACGATCTTGGCGGCGGCGGTGGCGGAGATCGGGTCTCTGGTCGGGGCGTGGCGGTTGCGTAGGGCAGTGAACAGCGGGCCGGGTGCCGTTCCGCGCCGGTGCAGCCAGGCGTCCAGGGCGGCCGGTGGGCAGGTGGAGGTGTGTTGTCCGGGGGCGACGGCGACGACCTGGCCGCGGGCTTACCACTCAATGTCCAGTGGCCACGTCAGGCTCCTGTGTTCAGGATCCCGGCGTGGCCTCTGACCAGCACTTTCGGTGGAGCTGAGGGGATTCGAACCCCTGACCCCCTGCATGCCATGCAGGTGCGCTACCAGCTGCGCCACAGCCCCGCGACCCCCCGAGGGGAGTCAAGCACGCCCGTAGGCGCTCGGAGAGTTTAGAACGAACGCGGGCCCAAACGCTAATCGGGGTCCCGCGTCTCGGCGTCGGCGTCGGACTCGTGCGTGGTGTCGGGTCCGGCGTTCCAGTCGCTCGACGCGTCCGTGGGCCCCAGGTTGTAGCCGACCATCCGCCACGGAGGGGCGAAGTCACCGCGGGTGGCGACGAGCTCGGTCCAGTGGACGTTGAGCATGCCCGTGAAGCCGTGCCAGTCGGTCGGCATGCCGAGCAGGTCGCCGACCGCGCAGCTGATCGCGGAGCCGTGGGAGACGACGACGAGGGTGTCGTCCGCACCCAGCGCCTCGGCGTGCTCGAGGATCCCCTCCCGCACGCGCTGCGCGACCTCCGCGCGAGTCTCGGCGCCGACGCCCTCCGGCTGTCCGCCGGCTCGCCAGACGGCGAACTCGTCGGCCCAGTCCCGCCGCAGGTCGTCGCCCGTGAGGCCCTCCCACAGGCCGAACGCGCGCTCGCGCAGCCGGGCGTCGACGACGAGGTCGAGGCCCGTCGCGCGCGCGAGGAAGCTCGCCGTCTCGTGCGCACGGCTGAGGTCCGACGTGACGATCACCGTCGGCTCGTGCCGGGTGAGCAGCCGGGCGGCAGCCGTGCGGGCCTGCCAGCGGCCCACGGCGTCCAGCGGGATGTCGACCTGGCCCTGCAGCCGCGCCTCGGAGTTGTACGCGGTCCGGCCGTGCCGGACCAGGAGCAGCCGCCCCGCCGTCACGCGTCGGTGCCCTCGTCGGTCCCCCGCGCGTCAGCGGGGAGATCGATCACGGGGCAGTCCTTCCACAGCCGCTCGAGGGCGTAGTACACCCGGTCCTCCGCGTGCTGGACGTGCACCACGACGTCGCCGAAGTCGACGAGGACCCAGCGGCCGGCGGCCTTGCCCTCGCGCCGGATCGGCTTGGCGCCGAGCTTGAACAGCGACTCCTCGACGGCGTCGACGATGGCGCCGACCTGCCGCTCGTTGGTGCCGGACGCGATGAGGAAGACGTCGGTGAGCACGAGCTGCTCGCTGACGTCGAGCGCGATGATCTCCTCGGCCTTGATGTCGGACGCGGCACGAGCGGCCGCCACGGCCAGCTCGATCGCTCGTTCGGTCGCAGCCACAGGTCTCCTAGGTTCGGGTCAGGCAGGTCCGGCCGACAGGCCGGTCGTCGAGTGGGTGACGGGGGCCGCGGCGGTGGAGCCGGGGTCGTCCTCCGTGGTGTTGCTGAGCAGGAGCACGATGAGGAAGCCCAGCACGAACGCCACGAGCGCGAGCACGATGAGGTGCAGCCACGTGTACGGGTGCCGGGGGCGCTCCTCGTCGTCCTCGTCGTCGTAGTCGTCGTCGTCCTCGTCCCGTGCGGCGCCGGAACGCACCGGGTCCGGGGGGCCGCCCAGGGGCGCGCCGAACACCGGAGCCGCGGGCTCGCCGCCTGCGCGGGGAGCGGGGACCGTGCCGGACGACAGGCCCGTGGGGGCCCAGGCGCCGGGTGCCGCGTCGGGCGCCGGCGCGGTGGGGGCGGAGGCAGCGGACCAGGTGGGCTGGCCCGTCGGCTGACCGGGACGGCTCGTCGCCGGAGCGGCGGGCGTCCGCGCGGACGCGGGCGTCGGCTGCCACGCAGCGGGTTGCGCCGCCGGCGGCTGCGTCGGGGGCTGCTGCCAGGAGGCGGGCGGGGCCGTCGGCGTGGGGGTCGCCGCCGGTTGGGTGCCCCAGGAACCCGCGGACGCGGGCGTGCCACCGGCCCAGCTCGGCCCGTCGCGTCGGGGCGCCGGCGCGGGGGCCGACTGCGGGGTGGGCGTCGGCCGGTCCGGCGGGGTCGGGCGGCTCGCCGGCGGGGTCGGAGCCCAGCCGCCGGTGGAGCCCGGTGCGCCCGGGCCGGTGGGCTCGGGGGCGCGCTGGCCCCACTGGCCCGGCGCGGGCGACGCCGCAGCGGGGCGCGAGATGGCGGGGTTCCCGGGGGCGGCGGCCGGGGGGCGCGCGGCGACGGGGCTTGCTGCGGGGGGCCGCGAGGCGACCGGCGGTGCCGGCGTGGGTGCGCCGGGGCGCTGCCCGGGGGTCGCGGCGGGCGCGGGCGCTGCGGTGGCGGGACGCTGCGCCGCGGCGGGCCGTGCGGGAGCGCCGGCGGGGGGAGCCTGCCGCGGCGGCGCGGCTGCAGGTGCGGGCGCAGCGTTCGTCGCGGGGGCCGACCAGGTGGGGGTGCCGGATCCGGCGGTGCTGGGCCGAGCGCTCGTCGGGTCGAGCGCGGTGTCGCGGATGGAGCGACGGGAGCGGCTGGAGTCGGTCGCCGGTGACGGCGCGGCGGGAGCCGTCCCGCGGGGAGGTGTGTCGTCGCCGCCCTGACCACGCATCGCGCGGCGGGACACCTGACCGGCGCTCGCACCACCCGGGGACGCCGGACCGGCCGCGGACCCGGCGTCGGGTGCGGCACCCGCGACGTCGCCCGTCTCGGGGTTGCGATGGAGCTCGCGGCGACGCCGCCGCTCTCCCGGTTCACTCATGACTGACCTCGATACAACCTGTGCTTGGCGATGTACTGGACGACCCCGTCGGGGACGAGGTACCAGACCGGCTGCCCGGCGCGCTCACGTGCGCGGACATCGGTCGAGGAGATCGCCAGGGCGGGGACCTCCAAGACGTGGACACGATCGGCGGGAAGACCGTCGACCGACAACGCGTGCCCGGGACGGGTGACCGCCACGAACTGCGCCATCGAGAAGAGCTCCTCGGCATCCTTCCACGTCACGATCTGCGCGATGGCGTCCGCACCTGTGATGAAGAAGAGTTCGGCGTCCGGGCGGGCCGCCTTGAGGTCGCGCAGCGTATCCACGGTGTACGTCACACCGGACCTGTCCACATCGACCCGACTCACGGTGAATCGCGGGTTCGACGCCGTCGCGATGACGGTCATGAGGTACCGGTGCTCCGGGACGGTGACGTCCTGGTGCAGCTTGAACGTCGGGCGCCCCGTGGGGACGAAGACGACCTCGTCGAGATCGAACCGTGCGGCCACCTCGCTCGCGGCCACCAGGTGACCGTGATGGATGGGGTCGAACGTGCCGCCCATGACGCCCAGGCGTGTGCTGCGCGGCGGCTCCGTCATCGGTCCGGTCCCTCTCGGTACGTCGGTCAGTGGCGCGTCCCGACGCTACGGAAGGCGAACGTGATGAGCAGCATGGCGACGAGACCGACGAACGCTCCGATGCCGAACACCACGGGCGGGAACGGCAGCTCATTGGTGTGCTCGGCGGCCTCAGCCGCGGCGATCAGGGCAGCATGCACGACATTCCTCCAGGGGTGGGCGGGAGCCAACAGTGTCGCACGCGGGACTGTGGCATCAGGGTCGGACGTGCCCGTCGCCGTGCACGATCCACTTGGTCGTCGTCAGCTCGCCCAGGCCCATCGGCCCGCGGGCGTGGAGCTTCTGGGTGGAGATGCCGATCTCCGCGCCGAGGCCCAGCTGACCGCCGTCGGTGAACCGCGTCGAGGCGTTCACCATGACCGCGGCGGAGTCCACCTCGGCGACGAACCGCTCCGAGGACGCGAGGTCCTGCGTGATGATCGCCTCGGTGTGACCCGAGCTCCACTCGCGGATGTGCTCGAGGGCCTCGTCGAGCGAGTCGACCACCCGGACGGCGAGGTCGAGCGACAGGTACTCGGTGGCCCAGTCCTCGTCCGTGGCCGGCACGCAGTCGGCCTCCTCGGGGGCGAGCGCGAGCGTCGTCTCGTCGCCGTGGATGGTGACGCCCGCGTCGGCCAGCATGGCGAGGGCCACCGGGAGGAACTCGTCCGCGACCGCCTGGTGCACCAGCAGCGTCTCGGCGGCGTTGCAGACGCCGACGCGCTGGGTCTTGGAGTTGAGCAGGATCGGGATGGCGACAGCGAGGTCCGCGGTCTCGTCGACGTAGACGTGCACGTTCCCCACACCGGTCTCGACGACGGGCACCGTGGACTCGCGCACGACGGTCTGGATGAGGTCCGCTCCCCCGCGGGGAACCAGCAGGTCGACCAGCCCGCGCGCGTGCATGAGCGCGACCGCGCCCTCGCGTCCCCAGGTGTCGATCGACTGCACCAGCGCGCCGGGGAGCCGCTGTGCGACGAGCGCCCTCGACAGGACGTCGACGATGACCTCGTTGCTCGCAGCGGCGGCCGAGCCACCCCGCAGGATGACCGCGTTGCCGCTCTTGAGCGCCAGTCCCGCGGCGTCGACCGTCACGTTCGGACGCGCCTCGTAGATCATGCCGACGACACCCATCGGGACGCGCACCTGCCGCATGCGCAGGCCGTTGGGCAGCGTGGAGCCGCGGACCACCTCACCCACCGGGTCGGGCAGGGCGGCGAGCTCGCGCAGCGCGTCGGCGATGCCCGCGATGCGCTCCGGCGTCAGCGCGAGCCGGTCCAGCAGGCCGGCGGAGGTCCCGTTGCTCCGGCCGCGCTCGAGGTCGACCGCGTTGGCCGCGACGATCTCGGGGGTGGCCGCCACGAGGGCGTCCGCCATGCCGCGCAGCGCAGCGTCCTTGGTGGCCCGGGTGGCAGTGGCGAGCGCACGGGACGCGACCTTGGCCCGTTCCGCGACCGCGCGCACCTGTGCGACGACGTCCGGCGTCTCGACGGCGTCCTGCACCGGCTGCTCGAGCGAGGTGGTCATCTGGTCAGGGTAGTCCCGCCTCCGACGCCGACGAGAGACGCGTCCGCCGCCGCGAGCCCGCGGGCGCGCCCCGGGTCGTCCGGGCCCCACAGCGTGGTCGACACCTCGGCACGGACCAGTGGCACGACCTCCTCGGCGAACCGGCGCAGGACGTCCTGCTGCTGCTCGTACGGCAGGACGGGGTTGAGCGAGACGGACTGCAGGTCGTGGCCGTAGGAGCGGTGGTAGTCGAGGATCTTCTCGGCGACCCGCTCCGGCGAGCCGACGAGGGCCGGGCCGCGCTCGACCGCGTCCTCGATGTGCGTGAACGACGACACCTTGCCGGGACGCGTCTCGCCCACGTGCCGGGCGGCCATCCGCGCCGCGAAGCCCTCATACACCGCGCGGTACTCCTCGGTGGCCTGCTCGGTGGTGTCCGCCAGGAACAGGCCGCCGGAGCCGGAGCCGACGTAGCCGACGGCCGGGTCGAACCCGTTGGCCTCCAGCTGCTCGCGATAGCGGTCGATGAGCACCTGGTAGTTCTCGCGCGGCTGGAGTGCGTTCGCGGAGACGATGGGATCGCCGTGGCGCGCGGCCAGGTCCACGGAGATCGTGCTGGTGGCCGAGCCGTGCCAGATGCGGAACGGGCCGTCGTACGGGCGGGGCAGGGTGGTCGCGTCGGTGAGCGGCGCGTGGAACCGGCCCTCCCAGTCCACGTGCTCCTCGCTCAGCAGGCGCCGGAGCAGCCCGTAGTTCTCCTCGAGGTAGTCGTACTGGTGCGCCAGCTCCAGCCCGAACAGCGGGAAGTGCTTGTCCTCGTTCCCTTTGCCGATGACGATCTCCAGCCGCCCGCGGGAGAGCACGTCGATCGTGGCGTAGTCCTCGGCCACCCGGACCGGGTCGAGCAGGCTGAGCACGGTGACGCCGGTGCTGAGCAGGATGCGGTCGGTGGCCTGCGCGAGCGCGCCGAGCAGCACGGTGGGCGACGACGACAGGAAGTCGCCCGCGTGCCGCTCCCCCACGGCGAACGCGTCGAGCCCGAGCTCCTCGGCCAGCACAGCCGTCTCGACGACGCGCTCGAGGCGGGTGGACGGGTCGAGCTCCTCGCCGGTCACCGGGTGGGGGCCGTGCGGGACGATGTCGAGGACCTGGAACTTCACGAGCGTGCTCCTTGCGTCTGGGGTGCGAGGTCGTAGCCGAAGGCCAGCAGGGTGCCGCCGTGCACGACGCGGGTCTCGCGGTCGGGCAGACGGACGAAGCCGAGCTGCTGGTAGAGCGCGTGGGCGCCGGTCATCTGCGGGCCGGAGTTCATGACCACGCGGTCGAGGCCGCGCTGCCGGGCGAGCGCGACGACGTGCTCGGTGAGCAGCACCCCGATCCCCCGCCGGCGTGCGGCAGGGTCGACCGCGAGCAGCCGGAAGTCCAGCTCCCCGTCGCGGCCCAGCTCGGAGATGTGCTCGCCGGGCCGCGGGGTGGCGACCGTGCCGAGCAGCTCGCCGGTCCGGAGGTCCTCGGCCACCCACACCTGGTGCTCGGCGGCCCGCGTGGGGACGTCGGCGAGCGAGGCGCGGTAGTCGTCGGGCAGGTCGTAGTCGTGGCCGTAGGCGTCGACGGTCAGCCGCGCGACGCGGTCGTGCTCGTCGGGCCGCACCAGGCGGATCCGCACGTCGCTCACGAGAAGTACCCCTCGACGTCCAGCACGCCCCCGGCGTCCTCGAAGTCCTGCCGCACGGCTGCACGCAGCGCCGGGTCCGCCAGGTAGTCCAGCGCCGTGAGCGCGAGCCCGACGGCACCGTCGACCGCGGCCGCGTCCCCGCGCGGGCCGCCGGCGACCTCCGCGAACTCACGCGTGTGCAGCGCGACGTCCGGGTCGCTCACCGCGATCATCGGGTGGATGCCGGGCAGCCGGACGCTCACGTTCCCGAAGTCGGTGGACGCCGCGAGGATCTCCGGCACGACGCCACCTGCCAGGACCGTCCGCCCCTGACCGGCCTGGTGCACCGCCCAGCGCTCGGCGAGCGGCGAGTTGGTGCGCACCGGGAGCGTGAACGGCGCGGCGTCCCACACCAGCTCGGCAGTGGTGCCGGTGGCCAGCGCGGCCCCCTGGGCGATGTCGGCCAGGCGTTCGGACAGGTCCTTGAGCGTGGCGGGGCTCGCGGAACGCACGTAGTACTCGACGGTCGCGCGTTCGGGCACGACGCTCGGCCGCGCGCCGCCCTCCAGCACCACGCCGTGCACGCGGTCGCTGGGCGGGATGTGCTGGCGGAGCATCGCGACAGCCTGGTAGTTGAGCGCCACCGCGTCGAGCGCGTTGCGGCCCATGAACGGGCTGGCGGACGCGTGCGCCGCGACCCCGTGGTAGGTGACGCGCAGCTGCCGACGACCCAGGAACGGGTGGTCGACCACGTCGAACCCGAACGGGTGGACCATGATCGCGGCGTCGACACCGTCGAAGAACCCGTTGCGCGCCAGGATCTCCTTGCCCGAGCTCCCCTCCTCCGCCGGGGTGCCCAGCAGGAGCACGCGTCCGGGCAGCTCGAGCCCGTCGGCGACCGCCCGGTGCAGAGCGAGGAACGCCCCCGTGGCCGCCCCCGCGATCAGGTGGTGCCCGCACGCGTGGCCGACCCCCGGCAGCGCGTCGTACTCGGCGAGGATCGCGATCGTGGGTCCGGCATCGGTGGGGACGTCACCGTCGTCGGGACCGGCCGCGGTCAGACCGGCGCGCAGGGCGGTCGACAGCCCGTGCGTGCCCACCGAGGCTGGCACCCCGTGCGCTCGCAGCAGGTCGGCGACCGCGGCCACCGAACGGACCTCGCGGAACGCCTCCTCCGGGTGCGCGTGGATCGCGTGAGCGACACGAAGGACGTCTCCCTCGCCCGCCTTGGCCGCCGCCTGCACGAGGGCTCGCGAGGGCTCGTCGGCACCCGAGAACGACGACGTCAGCGGCACGAACGCGGCACGTCGACGCTCGGTGAGCGCGTGGAGCTCGTCGAGGAACGCGGTGGACGGGGTGCTCATCCGGCGGGCGCCTCGGCGGGCAGACCCGCGTCATTCCAGGCCGGGAACCCGCCGTCGACGTGCACGACGTTGCTGAACCCCTTCGCCCGCAGCTCGGCCGCGACCGGTCCGGACCCCCGCACCGAGCCGCAGACGACGACGATCGGCGTGTCCAGGGAGACGACCGGCGCGTGCCGCGTGGCGGCGGTCAGGTCGAACTCCTCGTCGATCGCGTAGCGGTCGCCGACGGTCGCGCCGGGGATGGCGCCGGTGCGGGACCGGCCGGCCTCGCTGCGGACGTCGACGAGGAACGCACCCTCGGCGACGCGCTCGGCGGCCTCGGCGGGGCTGACCAGGGGTGCGAGCGCCGCGGCCTCCTCGAGGCTCAGGTGCTCGGCCGGGGCGCCGGGGCGGGAGGCGGTGTCAGTCATGGTGTTCTCCTTCTCGGGGCCACGGATGGCAGGGCTCCTGACCTGCGCAGGAGGCTCGGCTCCGGGCGCGACGATGTCAACGATCGGGACGGCCTTCTCACATCGCGGGACGTTCCCTGACGGCCCGGGTCTGCTGAGAAGACGCCTCCTCGGATCCGCGGATCTCGTCTCTGAGGCGGTCGGACGAACAGGACCTTTGACCCCTGCCTCGGCCGGAAGCCCGCCCTACGTTGTTCCATGTACCGGAACTGAGTTCCATGCAGACCAGCATTCCGGCATCGCGCAGCACCAGTGCCCGAGCCTCCATCGAGGATCCCCCCGGGAACGCGCTCACCTCGTGAGCCGAACAAGGAGTGCCAGCTACACGCGAGACAAGGCTGTCTCGATCTGCGCGACCGCGGGCACCTTGCTCGCGCCCCGAGTCTCCAGCCCGGCCGATGACGGCAGGGCGTGCGAGCTCCCATGAGACAGGTGTCCTGTGACCGGAAACATCGTCCTGCCACCGCCCGCGACAGCGGACGGCGTCCTCCCCCCCGTCGACCAGAGGAACCTGCGCCGAGCAGCCTGGGCCGGCGGCATCGGAACCGCGCTCGAGAACTTCGACTTCACGATCTTCGGCACCGCGTCGGCGATCATCTTCAGCAAGATCTTCTTCTCCGACATGGACCCGATCTCCGGGATGCTCGCGTCGTTCGGCGTGCTGTTCGTCGGCTTCGGCGCCCGCCCGCTCGGCGGGATGTTCTTCTCCAAGTACGGCGACCGGCTCGGCCGCAAGTTCGTCATGGTGGCCACGCTGTTCCTCATGGGCACCGCGACGTTCGTGATCGGTCTGCTGCCCACCTACGCCATGGTCGGCATCTGGGCGCCGATCCTGCTGCTGATGGCCCGCTTCCTGCAGGGCTTCGGCGCGGGTGCCGAGCAGGCCAGCGGCATCGTGCTGCTGACCGAGACCGCCCCGAAGGGCAAGCGCGGACGCTTCTCGTCGCTGGTGTTCGTCGGTGCTGCCGCGGGTGCCGCGATGGGCGCCGTCGTGTGGATCCTCGTGCAGATGATGCCGGACGAGGCCCTGCTGTCCTACGGCTGGCGCCTGGTCTTCTTCAGCTCGATCTTCGTCACCATCGCGGCCTGGGTCATCCGTCGCAAGGTCAAGGAGTCCCCGGTCTTCGAGGAGCTCAAGGCCGAGGGTGCCATCGAGGCCACGAAGGTCTCACCGGTCGCCGACGTGTGGAAGCACGGCAAGAAGCACCTCGCCCGCGTGTTCTTCATGAACATCGGCGCGAACTCGCACTCGTACATCTACCAGGTCTTCATCGGCGCCTACCTGATCAACTACCTCGACGTCGACTCCAAGCTCATCCCGAAGTTCCTGCTCATCGGCGCCCTGTGCGCCTGCGTGTCCGCCGTCCTGTTCGGCATCCTGTCCGACAAGTTCGGCCGCAAGCGGATGTACCTGATCGTCACGGGGTTCCTCATGCTCTTCGCGGTCCCGGCGTTCCTCATCCTCAACACCGGCAACCTCGTCCTGATCTGCCTGGTCATCGTGGTCGGCTTCATGATCGCCTCGCAGGGCACCGTCGGGGTCCAGGCCGCGTACTTCCCTGAGCTCTTCGGGTCGCGCTACCGCTACGCCGGTGTCGCGCTCGGGCGCGAGTTCTCCTCCGTCTTCGGCGGCGGTCTCGCACCGTTCATCTGCGCCGCGCTCATCACCTGGGCCACCGGCTCCTGGTGGCCCGTCGCGGTCTACATGGTCGTGATCATGGGCATCACGTTCGTCACCACCCTGTTCGCCCCCGAGACGGTCGACCGCGACCTGCTGCTCGAAGAGGACGCCTAGCCCCACCGGTCGGTGCCGGGTGCAGGTCGACGATCCGCATCCGGCACGGCCCCCGACTCCCGATCAACCCCTGAGAGGCCTTCCATGGACCAGCGATACGCCACGAGCCCGGAGCACGTGCCCGGGATGGACACCGCCGAGCTCCGCCGGCGCTACCTGGTCCAGGACCTGTTCGTCCCGGGTGAGGTGAAGGCCGTCTACACCCACCACGACCGGATCGTGCTCGCGGGCATCAGCCCCGTCGGCACCCCGCTGGAGCTGGGCTCCTTCCCGGAGATCCGCTCCGACCACTTCTTCGACCACCGCGAGGCCGGCATCGTCAACGTCGGCGGCACCGGGACCGTCTCGGTGGACGGCACGAAGCACGAGCTGACCACGGGCTCCTGCCTGTACGTCGGCCGCGGTGCGCAGGTCGTGTCGTTCGAGGCGACGGACATCGACGGGGACCAGGGGGCGGCGGCGTTCTACCTGATCTCGGCACCCGCCCACACCGCGTACCCGACCACGCTCGTCGAGGCCGGCGAGGGCACCCAGCGCGAGCTCGGCGACCCCCTGACCTCGAACCGTCGCACGCTGAACCAGTACATCCACGAGCAGGGCGTCCGCAGCTGCCAGGTGGTCATGGGCGTCACGCAGCTGCACCCCGGCAGCATGTGGAACACCATGCCGGCGCACACGCACGATCGCCGGACCGAGTGCTACCTGTACTTCGACCTCCCCTCCGACGCGCGCGTCATCCACCTCATGGGCGAGCCGACCGAGAGCCGACACGTCGTGGTCGGTGACCGCGAGGCCGTGATCTCCCCCAGCTGGTCCGTGCACTCGGGCGTCGGCTCCGCGAGCTACTCGTTCGTCTGGGCCATGGCCGGCGAGAACCAGTCGTTCGACGACATGGACGGCTTCCCCATCACCGACCTGCGCTGACCCACGCACGACGACCCGACGACGAAGGAGAGACGGAACGTGACGACGACGACCGGGACCAGGACGAGCGCGACGGCGAGCGCGAGCGAGAAGACGCTGCTCGTGCTCGAGGCGGCGCTCACGCACTCGCGGTTCACCGAGGTGGTGCAGGCCACCGGGCTGGCGAAGGCGACGACGCACCGGATCCTCAGCACGCTCGCGGACCGGCAGTTCATCGCCGTCGCGTCGGACGGCAGCTACCTGCCCGGCCCGAAGATCCTGTCGCTCGCCGGCGTGGCGCTCTCCCGCATCGACATCTCCGCGATCGCCCGCCCCTTCGTCGACGACCTGGTCGCCGCGACGCAGTGCACCGTGCACCTCGGTGCGGTCAACGGCGACGAGATCGTCTACCTGATCCGCGCCGACCCCGACAAGCCGTACGTGATGCCCTCGCGGGTGGGTCTCGCCGTCCCGATGCACTCGACCGGCGTCGGCAAGGTCGTGCTCGCCGACCGGTCCGACGAGGAGCTCGCCCGGTTCGCCGCCCGGGCCGGCCTGCCCGCCCGCACCCCCCACACGATCACCACGCTCGACGCCCTGCAGACCGAGATCGACGCGGTCCGCCGCGCCGGCTACGCCCTCGACCGCGAGGAGAACGTCCCGGGTCTCGGCTGCGTCGCGGCACCCGTGCGCGACCACACCGGGCGCGTCGGGTACGGCGTGAGCATCTCGACCCTGCTGCTCGAGCACACGCTCGAGCAGATCGAGGACATGGCAGCGATGGCCACCGACACGGCCGCGAAGATCTCCGCGGCACTCGGCCACCAGTCCGTCCCGCACATCCCCCCACACCAAGGAGCACGACCGCTATGACGATCGCCAGTTACACGGAGAGCCTGTTCAGCCTCGAGGGGAAGCTCGCGGTCGTCACGGGCGGCAGCCAGGGCATCGGGCTCGCGATCGTCGAGACGCTGGCGCGAGCGGGCGCCGACATCGTCGCGGTCAGCTACGACCTCCCCGAGGGCGCCAGTGCGGCCCGCACCGTGGTGGAGGGCCTCGGCCGCACGTTCACCCCGCTGAAGGCCGACTTCTCGGTGCGCGAGCAGGTCACCGCGCTCGCCGCCGACCTGGCCGGCCGGGACGTCGACGTCCTGGTCAACAACGGCGGCACCATCCGCCGCGCCCCGGCCGCGGAGCACACGGACGAGGACTTCGACTACGTGGTCGACGTGAACCTGCGCTCGACGTTCATCCTGTCCCGCGAGGTCGGTCGGTCGATGATCGCGCGCGGCGGCGGCAAGATCGTCAACACCGCGTCCCTGCTGAGCTTCCAGGGCGGCGTCAACGTGCCCGGCTACACGTCCTCCAAGTCGGCGGTCGCCGGCCTGACCAAGGCCCTCGCCAACGAGTGGGCGCCCCTGGGCGTCAACGTCAACGCCGTCGCCCCCGGGTACGTCGCCACGGCCAACACCACGGACCTGCGCGCGGACGCCGAGCGCAGCAAGGCGATCCTCGACCGCATCCCGGCCGGGCGCTGGGCCGACGCGGCCGACATCGCCGGGGCGGTCCTGTTCCTGTGCTCTCACGCCGCGGACTACGTCCACGGCATCACGCTCCCCGTCGACGGTGGATGGCTCGCCCGATGACGGTCTCCGACGTCCGCATCGTCATCACCGAGTGCGACCACGACTCGTTCGCGGCCGAGCACGAGATCGCCGACGCGGCCGGTGCCGAGCTGGTGCTCACGCAGTCACGGACGTCCGCCGAGCTGGTGGCGCACGCGATCGACGCCGACGCGATCCTCGTCCAGTACGCCCCGATCACCGCGGAGGTGATGGACGCCCTGCCCCGGCTGCGCGTCGTGGGTCGCTACGGCGTCGGGGTCGACTCGGTCGACGTCGCCGCCGCCACCGCGCGCGGGATCGCCGTGTGCAACGTGCCCGACTACGGCACCGAGTCGGTCTCCGACCACGCGATCGGCCTGGCACTCGCGGCCGCTCGCGGCATCCCTCGGCTGGACCGCGGGCTGCGTGCCGGCTCGTTCGACCTGCCGGCGGTCCGACCTCTCTTCCAGACCCGCGGGCGCGTGTTCGGGGTCATCGGGATGGGTCTGATCGGCACGGCCACGGCGCGCAAGGCGGCCGGTCTCGGCTACGAGGTGATCGGCTACGACACCGCCGCCGCACCGGACGCCCGGTCGTTCCACGGGTTCCCGTCCGTCAGCCTGGACGAGGTGCTCGCCCGTGCGCAGGTCATCTCGTTGCACACCCCGCTCACGGACCTCACCCGCCACCTGATCGGTGCCGCGCAGCTGGCGCGGATGCGGTCGGACGCGATCCTGGTCAACACGAGCCGCGGGGGCGTCGTCGACGTCGACGCGCTGGTGGAGGCCCTGCGCACGGGATCGATCCTCGGGGCGGCGATCGACGTGCACGAGACCGAGCCGCTCCCGCCCGGGCACCCGCTCACCACGTTCGACTCGGTCGTGCTCACCCCGCACCTGGCCTGGTACACGGAGGAGTCGTACGACGAGCTCAAGCGCCGGACGATCGCCAACGCGCTCGACGTCTGCGCAGGTCGCGCACCGCGCGACATCGTCAACCCCGAGGTCCTCGGCGCCCCCGGCCGCAACAACGCGTGCGGGGTGGCGGCATGATCCCGACGACGATGACCGCGGCCCGCTGGCTCGCGGCCGACACGGTCGAGGTCACGCAGGTGCCGGTCCCCGAGGTGCCCGAGGGCTGGGCGCTGGTGAGGATCGCCTACGACGGAGTCTGCGGGACGGACCTGTCCATCCTGCACGGCATGCACCCGCGGGCGGCCGCCCCGCTGATCCTGGGCCACGAGATGTCGGGCTGGGTCGAGACGGCGGGATCCACCGGTCCGCCGGCGGGCACCCTCGTCGTCGTCGAGCCGCTGATCAGCTGCGGCGAGTGCAAGGCGTGCCGGGACGGGCTGACGCACGTGTGCAACCGGCTCGGCCTGTACGGCATCGACGCACCCGGCGCGATGGCGCAGCTCGTCGCGCTCCCGCCCGAGGTGCTGCACGCGGTGCCCGACGGCGTCGACCCGCGCACGGCGACGCTCGCCGAGCCGCTCGCGGTCGCGGTGCACGCCGTCGACCTCTCCGGCATGCAGGCCGGCGACACCGTCGCGGTCTACGGCGCGGGCCCGATCGGCGTGCTCACCGCGCTCGTCGCACGCCACGCCGGAGCGGCCCACGTGGTCGTCACCGAGCCGAGCGCGTGGCGCCGCGAGGTCGCCGCCGGGCTCGGGTTCACCGTCGTCGCGCCGGACTCGACGATGGCGGGGACGCTCGCCCCCCTCACCGGGGGCGAGGGCGCGGACACCACGTTCGACTCCGCCGCTCATCCCACGGTGGCCGCCGAGCTCGCGTCCACCACCCGCGTGCGGGGTCGCATCGTCATCGTCGGCGTCTACAAGCAGCCGACCCCGATCGACCTGCAGGCCATCTGCTTCAAGGAGCAGTCGGTCGTCGGGGTACGCGTCTACACCTCGGCGGACGTCACGCGCGCGATCGAGCTGATCGCCGACGGGCTGCTCGAGGGCTTCCCCACCCGGGCGTTCGCGCTCGACGACGTCGCCGCAGCGTTCGACGCCGCGGCGTCCGGACAGGACTGCCTCAAGGTCCTGGTCACCCCCCTGCCAGGAAAGGCCGACTCATGAGCACGCCGTTCGATCTGCACGGCCGGACCGCCGCCGTCACCGGGGGCGGGCGCGGCCTCGGCCTCGGCATCTCGACCGCCCTCCTGGAGGCCGGCGCCGACGTCATCGTCTTCGGGCGCAGCGGGCTGCCCGGGGGGCTGGTCGAGCACGCCGCGGCACTCGGGCGCCAGGTCCACCACGCCCCGCTCGACCTCGCCGACCGGGACTCCGTCGCGGAGACGGCAGCGCGGGTGCTCGCCGAGCACCGGGTGGACATCCTGGTCAACAACGCCGGCACGCAGGACCGCCACCCCGCGGTCGACTTCCCCCTCGACGCCTGGGACCGCGTCCTCGACGTGAACCTGCGGGCGGTGTTCCAGCTCTGCCAGCTGTTCGGCCGGCCGATGCTCGAGCGCGGCGAGGGGAAGATCGTCAACCTCGCCTCGCTGCTGAGCTTCCAGGGCGGCCTGACCGTGGCCGCCTACGCCGCGAGCAAGGGCGCTGTCGCGCAGCTCACGAAGGCGCTGTGCAACGAGTGGTCCGGCCAGGGCGTGAACGTCAACGCGGTCGCGCCCGGGTACATGGCCACCGAGATGAACGCCGCGCTGCTCGCCGACCCCGCGCGCCTGGAGCAGCTCTCGGCCCGCATCCCCGCCGGACGCTGGGGTCAGCCGGAGGACATCGGCAACGTCGTCGTCTTCCTGGCCTCCGCGGCGTCCTCCTACGTGCACGGACAGGTCCTCGCCGTCGACGGCGGCTGGATGGCCCGCTGAGCTCCCGCACTCCCCCGCAGCACCCCTCCCGATGAAACGAGTCTCGCCATGGACGTCCTGACTGCCCTACGAACCGCGCGCCTGGTGCCGGTGGTCGTGCTCGACGACGCAGCAGACGCCGACGCGCTCGCCGGCGCCCTGGTCGCCGGCGGCCTGCCCGTCGCCGAGGTCACCTTCCGCACCGCCGCCGCCGAGGAGTCGATCCGGGTGATGGCGGCCCGCGGGGACATCCTCGTCGGCGCCGGCACGGTCCTGACGGCCGCCCAGGTCGACCTGGCCGTCGCGGCCGGCGCCCGGTACGTCGTCTCGCCGGGCCTGAGCCGCGCGGTCGTCGAGCGCTGCCAGGAGCTCGGCGTGCTGGCCCTCCCCGGCGCGGTCACCGCGACCGAGGTGCAGGCCGCGCTCGAGCTGGGCCTGACCACCATCAAGTTCTTCCCGGCCGGAACCTCCGGCGGCGCCAAGGCGATCGCTGCCCTCGCCGCCCCGTTCGGTCACGTCGGGGTCGTGCCGACCGGGGGCGTGGGACCGGCGAACCTCGCCGAGTACCTCGCTCTGCCGAGCGTCGTCGCGGTCGGCGGCTCGTGGATGTGCCCGCGCAGCCTCGTCGCGGCCCGCGACGTCGCCGCCATCACCGCGCTCACCGCCGACGCGGTCGCCCTCGCCGGGGCGCAGACCAAGGAGCCCAGCCATGTCTGACCTGACCCTCCGCCCCGCCTCCGAGTGCCGCTACGACGCGGTCTCGCTCGGCGAGGTCATGCTCCGTCTCGATCCCGGCGAGGGTCGCATCCGCACGTCGAGGTCGTTCCAGGTGTGGGAGGGCGGCGGGGAGTACAACGTCGCCCGCGGCCTGCGACGGGCGTTCGGGCTGCGCACCGCGATCGTCACCGCGCTCGCCGACAACGAGGTCGGGCGCCTGGTGGAGGACCTCGTCCTCACCGGCGGCCTGGACACCTCGTTCATCCAGTGGGTGCCCTACGACGGCATCGGGCGCGAGGTCCGCAACGGCCTCAACTTCACCGAGCGCGGCTTCGGGGTGCGCGGCGCCGTCGGCGTCTCCGACCGCGGCCACACCGCGGTCTCGCAGATGAAGCCTGGCGACGTGGACTGGGACCACCTCTTCGGCGAGCTCGGCGTGCGCTGGCTGCACACCGGCGGCATCTTCGCCGCACTCAGCGACTCCGCCGCGCAGACCGTCATCGAGGCGGTCACCGCGGCGAAGAGGCACGGGACCGTCGTGTCGTACGACCTCAACTACCGGCCGAGCCTGTGGAAGGCGATCGGCGGGCAGGCCAAGGCCCAGGAGGTCAACCGGGAGATCGCGCCGTACATCGACGTGATGATCGGCAACGAGGAGGACTTCACCGCCTCGCTCGGCTTCGAGGTCGAGGGCGGGGACGCCACCCTCGCCGAGCTCGAGGTGGACAAGTTCGCCGCCATGATCACCACGGCCGCGGCCGCGTACCCGAACTTCGCGGTCATCGGCACGACGATGCGCACCGTCCGGTCGGCGTCCGTCAACGACTGGGGGGCCCTCGCCTGGTCCCCGTCCACCGGTGTCGTGCAGGCCACGCACCGCGAGCGGCTCGAGATCCTCGACCGCGTGGGCGGCGGTGACTCCTTCGCGTCCGGCCTCATCTACGGCCTGCTCGACGGACAGCCGCTGCAGACCGCCGTCGAGTACGGGGCCGCGCACGGCGCACTGGCCATGACCACCCCGGGCGACACGACGATGGTCACCACGGCCGACGTGCTCAAGCTCGCCGGCGGCGGTGGCGCGCGGGTCGACCGCTAGCCAGCCACCCGCTCCACCGGGATCGCTCGCAGCAGGTCGCGGGTGCGCTCCGCCTCGTCGCGCGGTCCGGGACAGCGCCCCGCGACACGGGGTGAGCACAACGTCCGAGCAAGTGAGCGCTCCAGCGACCAGATGCTCGGACGTCGTGGTGGAGACACCGGGACGTCCGAGCATCTGAGCGCCACAGCGGCCGGATGCTCGGACGGTGCGGACGGGGTCAGCGGCGTTTGCGGACCAGGACCAGGTCGTCGCGGTGGACCAGCTCGCGGTCGTAGCCCGGGCCCAGCGAGCTGCGCAGCTCGGAGGTCGAGCGACCGAGCAGCGGCGGTACCTCGTCGGCGTCGTAGGACACCAGCCCCCGCGCCACCAGGTGACCGTCCGGGCCGACGAGCTCGACGGGGTCTCCCGCCTCGAACGTGCCCTCGACGCCGGTTACCCCGGCAGGCAGCAGCGACGTCCCCCGCTCGAGGACCGCACGGACCGCGCCCGCGTCGAGCACCAGCCGTCCGCGCGTGTTCGCGGCGTGCGCGAGCCACAGCCGACGGATCGAGGTGCGGCGACCGGTGGCGGTGAACCAGGTGCCGACGTCCTCCCCGGCCAGAGCCTGCGCGGCCTGGGCCGCCGAGGTGAGCACCACGGGCACGCCGGACTGGGTGGCGATCGCCACCGACTCCAGCTTGGTCACCATGCCGCCCGTGCCGATCGCACTCCCCCGCGAGGCCACGTCGATGCCCTCGAGGTCCTCGGCGTGCACCACGGACGCGATGCGCCGGGAGCCGTCGCGCGAGGGCGGTCCGGTGTAGAGGGAGTCGACGTCGCTGAGCAGGACGAGCGCGTCGGCGTGCACCAGGTGGGAGACCAGCGCTGCGAGCCGGTCGTTGTCCCCGAAGCGGATCTCGTCGGTGGCCACGGCGTCGTTCTCGTTGATGACGGGCACGATGCCGAGGTCCAGCAGCCGGGTGAGCGCGCGGTGCGCGTTGCGGTAGTGCACGCGTCGCACGGTGTCGTCGGCGGTCAGCAGCACCTGCCCGACCTGCAGCCCGTGCCGGGCGAACGCGGCCGTGTAGTGCGCGACGAGGAGTCCCTGCCCGACCGAGGCGGCGGCCTGCTGGGTCGCCAGGTCCCGCGGACGGGCGGCCAGACCGAGCGGCCCGATCCCGGCGGCGATCGCACCGGAGGAGACGAGCACCACCTGCCCGCCGGCCGCGCGGCGTGCCGCGAGCACGTCGACCAGCGCGTTCAGCCGCTCGGGTGCGAGCCGGCCGTCGGGCGTGGTCAGCGACGACGAGCCGATCTTGACGACCACGCGAGACGCCGAGACCAGCTGCTGGCGGTCCTGCAGGGCGTCGACGGTCACGAGCCGCATTCTGCCGCGCGACGGCGGCCCGTCACGCCGATATCCGACGCGCGGACAGCGGTCAGCCCTCCGCCGCGTCGGTCCAGACGCCGGCCTCGCGCTCGGTCCACAGCTCCTCGCGCGCCTCGGTCTTGGCGTCCATGCGCTCCTTGTACTCCTGGCGCTTCTCGCCACGGGTCGGCCGGGACCGGTCCTCGATCCGCAGGTCGACCCCGCGCGGACCGCCGAGGAACTCGGACCCGGTCATGAGCGTGGGCTCCCAGTCGAAGATGACCGCGTTGTGCTCGGGGCCGATGCGCACCTCGTCGCCGGCGACGGCACCCGCGGCGAACAGCTTCTCCTCGACGCCCAGGCGTGCGAGCCTGTCCGCCAGGTACCCGACGGCCTCGTCGTTGGTGAAGTCGGTCTGCCGCACCCAGCGCTCGGGCTTCTCGCCCCGCACCCAGAAGTACACGCCCTGGCCCTCGACCTCGCGGCGCGTCACCGTGAACCCGGCGTCGTCCACGGCCTTCGGGCGCAGGACGACGCGGGTGTTCTCCGGCGCCGGCGCGTCACGACGGGCCTTGTCGACGATCTCCCCCAGGGCGTACGTCAACAGACGCAGGCCCTCGTGGCTGGCGGTCGACACCTCGAACACGCGGAACCCGCGGGCCTCGAGGTCGGGCTTGACCAGCTCGGCCAGTTCGCGCGCCTCGGGGACGTCGATCTTGTTGAGCACCACGATCTGGGGGCGCTCCAGGAGCGGCACCCGACCGCCCTCGATGGTCAGGTCGCCCGCGTACGTCCGCAGCTCGGCCTCGATGTCCTCGAGGTCCGACAGGGGGTCACGGTCCGGCTCCAGGGTCGCGCAGTCGAGCACGTGCACGATGACCGCGCAGCGCTCGATGTGCCGCAGGAACTCCAGCCCCAGCCCGCGCCCCTCGGACGCGCCCGGGATCAGTCCGGGGACGTCCGCCACGGTGTACCGCGCGCCGCCGGCCTGCACCACGCCGAGGTTGGGCACCAGGGTGGTGAACGGGTAGTCGGCGATCTTGGGCCGCGCCGCCGAGATGGCGGCGACGAGGCTGGACTTGCCGGCGCTCGGGTAGCCCACGAGCGCGACGTCCGCGATCGTCTTCAGCTCGAGGACGATGTCCTGCTCGGTGCCCGGCTCGCCCAGCAGAGCGAAGCCCGGAGCCTTGCGGCGCTGCGAGGCGAGGGCGGCGTTGCCGAGGCCTCCGCGGCCACCCGACGCGGCGACGTACTGGGCGCCGACGCCGACGAGGTCGGCGAGGACCGTGCCGTCGGGCGACTTGACCACGGTGCCGTCGGGGACGCCGAGCACCAGGTCGGTGCCGGTCGAGCCCGAGCGGTGGTCTCCCATGCCCTGCGTGCCGGACGGCGCGTGCCGGTGCGGCGAGTGGTGGTAGTCGAGCAGCGTGGTGACCTGCGGGTCCACCTCGATGATCACCGAGCCGCCGTTGCCACCGTTGCCCCCGTCGGGGCCGGCGAGCGGCTTGAACTTCTCCCGGTGGATGGACGCACACCCGTGCCCACCGTCACCGCCGGTCGCGTGCAGCACGACCCGGTCGACGAATGTCACCACGGCTGAACCTCCCTTGCCATTGCTACTTCTCGATACTCACACGCAGAAGGGGCGCACCGCACCGGTGCGCCCCTCCCACGAATGACCCGCCGCGAACCGTTGTCGCGGCGTCATGAAACTCAGACCTCGGCCGCCACGACGATGTCGATGACCTTGCGGCCACGGCGCGTCCCGAAGGTCACGGCGCCCGGGGCGAGGGCGAACAGCGTGTCGTCGCCGCCACGGCCGACGTTCACGCCGGGGTGGAAGTGCGTGCCGCGCTGGCGGACGATGATCTCGCCGGCCTTGACGACCTGGCCACCGAAGCGCTTGACGCCCAGACGCTGGGCGTTCGAGTCGCGACCGTTGCGCGAGGAGCTCGCGCCCTTCTTGTGTGCCATGACGTGCCTGCTTTCGTGCTCAGAGTGTGGGGGGCTGCGCGTGCCTGCGGCCAACCGGCCGACGGCGCGAGATCAGGAGATGCCGGTGACCTTGAGGCGGGTCAGCTTCTGGCGGTGACCCTGGCGCTTGCGATAGCCGGTCTTGTTCTTGTACTTGAGGATGTCGATCTTGGGACCCTTCTCGTCCCGCACGACCTCCGCCGTCACCTTCACCTTGGCCAGGGCCTTGGCGTCGGTGGTGACCTTCTCGCCGTCGACGAGCAGCAGGGCGGTCAGCTCGATGGTCGACCCGGCCTGCGCGCCGAGGCGGTCGACGACGACGACGTCGCCCACAGCGACCTTCTCCTGGCGGCCGCCAGCCTTCACGATCGCGTACACCACGTTGCTGCTCATCTCTGCTCGTCGAACTGCTTGTCACATGCTCAGTCGAAATGCTTGGTGCCCTGCCTGCGCCCGCGCACATCCCGCTGCCACCGGTCTTCACCGGTTCCCGTGGGGGTTCGCGTCGGCGCCGCGACGGCGGCACACATGACCAGCGCGTACACGACGCGCCGACGTTCTAGGGTACGGACCGCACGGCGCAGGGTCAAACCTGACGGACCTCCCCACGTGCGACGTGACCGAACGCACGTCGCTGCGGGGTGCTCGTGCCGGCGTCACCCGGCACGAGCGCCCTCGTCAGTGCTCCTCGAGACCGTCGCCGTCCCCGGGCTCGGACGCCTCGGCGTCGTCGCTCTCGGACTCGTCGTCGGACTCGAACACGTCGGCCGGGACCGCCGTCAGCTCGAGGGCCGCACCGGAGACCGGCTCGGGCGCCTCCTCGGCCTGCGCGACCGCGAACTCGGCGAAGACGTCGAGGCCGGGAGCGCTGGGCGCCTCGGGCTGCTCGACGGCAGGTGCCTCGTCGTGGTCGTGATCGTGCTCGTGGGCGTGCGCAGCCGCTGCGGCGATCGTCGCGAGCGTGGCCTTGACCGCCTCACGGGCCTCGGGCAGCACGGGCACGCCCGCATGCGGCACGTGCGCGACCGGCTCCTTGCTGGTGCCACCCCGCTTGCGACGCGACCGCTTGGCCTCCGCGTCGGCGGCGGCCGCGGGCTGCTGCTGCGCACCGGCGTCGGGACGCTGGTTGTTCTTCTCGATCGGCTCCTCGTGCACGATGAAGCCGCGCCCGTGGCAGTGCTCGCAGGTCTCGCTGAACGCCTCGACCAGGCCCTGGCCGACGCGCTTGCGGGTCATCTGGACCAGGCCGAGCGAGGTGACCTCGGCGACCTGGTGCTTGGTCCGGTCGCGGCCGAGGCACTCCACCAGGCGGCGGAGCACGAGGTCGCGGTTGGACTCGAGCACCATGTCGATGAAGTCGATGACGATGATGCCGCCGATGTCGCGCAGCCGGAGCTGGCGGACGATCTCCTCGGCGGCCTCGAGGTTGTTGCGGGTGACCGTCTCCTCGAGCGTGCCGCCCGAGCCGGTGAACTTGCCGGTGTTGACGTCGACGACCGTCATGGCCTCGGTGCGGTCGATCACCAGCGAGCCGCCCGAGGGCAGCCAGACCTTGCGGTCCATGCCCTTGGCCAGCTGCTCGTCGATGCGGTGCTCGGCGAACACGTCGGCGTCGGACTCCCAGCGGGTGACCTTCTGCGCCAGGTCCGGAGCGAGCTCGTCGATGTAGGACGAGATCGTCGACCAGGCCTCGGCGCCCTCGACCACGAGGGAGGAGAAGTCGTCGTTGAAGATGTCGCGGACCACGCGGATGGCCATGTCCGGCTCGCCCTGGAGCAGCGCCGGTGCCGAGGCGGTCTTCGACTTCTTCTCGATGGCCTCCCACTGGCTCTGCAGGCGGGCGATGTCGGCGCGCAGCTCGTCCTCGCTGGCCCCCTCGGCCGCGGTGCGCACGATGACGCCCGCGGAGTCCGGGACGATCTCGCGCAGGATCTTCTTGAGGCGGTTGCGCTCGGTGTCGGGGAGCTTGCGGCTGATGCCGGTCATGCCGCCGCCCGGCACGTAGACGAGGTAGCGGCCGGCGAGCGTGACCTGCGAGGTCAGGCGGGCGCCCTTGTGGCCGATCGGGTCCTTGGTGACCTGCACCAGCACCGGGTCACCGGACTTGAGGGCCTGCTCGATGCGGCGCGCCGAGCCCCCCTCGAGCCCTGCGGCGTCCCAGTTGACCTCGCCGGCGTACAGCACGGCGTTGCGGCCCTTGCCGACGTCGACGAACGCGGCCTCCATGCTCGGCAGAACGTTCTGCACGCGACCGAGGTAGACGTTTCCGACCATCGAGGCCTGCGCCTGGTTGGACACGTAGTGCTCCACCAGGACGCCGTCCTCGAGCACCGCGATCTGGGTGCGGGCGTTCTTCTCGCGCACGATCATCGAGCGGTCCACGGACTCGCGGCGGGCCAGGAACTCCGACTCGGTGATGATCTGGCGGCGGCGGCCGGCGTCGCGACCGTCCCGGCGGCGCTGGCGCTTGGCCTCGAGCCGCGTGGAGCCGCGCAGGGCGGTGACCTCGTCGCTGGGCACGCGCGTGCGGGCGGCGCGGGGCTCGTTCTGCTCGCCGGGCTCGCCGCGGGACGACCCACGACGACGGCGACGGCGGCGACGGCTCGAGCCGCCGTCCTCGTCGGTGGCGTCGTCGGCGTCGGGCTCGGCGTCGGTCGTGGCGGCCTCGTCGGTGTCCTCGTCCGCGTCCTCGGAGTCGTCCGCGGACCCGGCGGAGTCGGGTCGGCTGCGCCGGCCACGGCCACCGCGACGGCGACGGCGGCGCGGGGCGCCGGACTCGGCGGTCTCCGCCTCGTCCTCGTCCTCGAGCTCGGCCTGGTCGTCGTTGACGTCCTCGGCGGACTCGTCGTCGGCCACGACCTCGTCGGCGACGGCCTCGACGACGTCCTCGACGACCTCGTCCTCGGTCCGTGCGGCGTCCGCGCCGCGTCCACGGCGCCCGCGGCGGCGCGAGCCGCGCGACGGGCCTGCGTCCTGCTCGACGGTCTCGGCCTCGGTCACCTCGACGGGCTCGGCGGTCGCCTCGGCGGCCTCGGCCTCGGCGCGGCGTGCGGCCTCGGAGATCTCCTCCGGCGAGCCGGTGCCGGCCTGCGCACGACGACGACGCGGGCGAGCCGCGGCCGGGTCCGGCGCCTGGAACAGCAGGGCGGTCGTCGCGAAGCGGCGGCCGGTGGAGGTGGAGCTGGTGGTGGCGTTGGCGGGCTCCGTCGACGACTCGGTCGACGGCGCGGTCGCAGCCAGCTCGGCGAGCACGTCGAGGGTCGGCGCCTGCTCGGCGTCCTCCTCCTCGGTCTCGGCCGGCTCGATCTCGGCGGGCACGGGCTCCGGGGCGGGCTCGGGCGCGGCGGCGGCGCGGGTGCCGGACCGGCGGCGGCGCGGGGCCGCCTTGGGGGCGGGCTCCTCGGCCACCGGGGCGGTGTCCTGGGCGGTCTCCGGCTCGGCGACGGGCTCGGGCGCCTCGACGACGGGGGCCGGGGCGTCCTCGACGGGCGTCGCGACGACGGTGCGGGTGACCCGGCGCGACTTCTTCGCGGGGGCTGCACCGGCGACCGGCTCGGCGGGGGCCGCCGGCTCGTCGGCGGGTGCCGGCGGGGCGGGCTGCTCGGCGACGACCGGGACCGTGACGACTGCGTCGGCCGGGGCGTCGGTGCTCGGGGCGGCGGTCACGCGGGTGGCTCGGCGTCGTCGCGGTGCTGCGGGCGGTGCCTCACCCCCGGCGGTCGTCGTCGCGTCTGCGGTGGGGGTGTTCTCGTCGGTCACGCGAAGTGCTCCTGGATACCGAGCAACGCCACCCACACTCGCGGCGGCACTCGGTCGGTCGGTCGTCGCACGCGTGCTGCGCGGCGACGGAAAGTCGGCGGTCGTGGCTGCTGCACCCGGTCGGCGCCATCGCCTGCGACGCCGGAGCCGTCGGTCCCGATCGGGGACCAGCGGGCGGCAGAGCGGCGGCTGGCACGCACGACATGCTGGTGCTGCGAGCTCAAGGGTCCCGGGGCGGTGTGGTCGTCCAAGGAGCCGTGGTCAGTATCGCACAGGGCATCTCGCCCGGCGTCCCCTCGCCGCCCGGCGCGCCTCCCGGTCTTTCTGACGACCTGCCGTCTTCCGGGACCTTGGTCCCAGGGGCAGACTGGTCGTGGTCCTAGCGTTTCCCCAGGTCCGCACGTCAGGCCCGGTCGACCCACGGGCCGGTGGGCACAACCTCGGACCCGACCCGCCGTACCGCCTCGCACCCCCGGAGGGGCCCGTGGACACGCTCGACGTCGCTCGATGGCAGTTCGGCATCACGACCGTCTACCACTTCATCTTCGTCCCGCTCACGATCGGCCTCGCGCCGCTGGTCGCGATCATGCAGACCGCGTGGGTGCGGACCGGCAACGAGCGCTGGCTGCGGCTGACCAAGTTCTTCGGCAAGCTCCTGCTCATCAACTTCGCGATCGGTGTGGCCACCGGGATCGTGCAGGAGTTCCAGTTCGGGATGGCGTGGAGCGAGTACTCCCGCTTCGTCGGCGACGTGTTCGGCGCCCCGCTGGCCATGGAGGCGCTCGCCGCGTTCTTCGTCGAGTCGACGTTCCTCGGCCTGTGGATCTTCGGCTGGGACAAGCTGCCCAAGAAGATCCACCTCGCGTGCATCTGGGCCGTGGCGATCGCCACCAACCTCTCCGCCTTCTTCATCCTGGCGGCCAACTCGTGGATGCAGCACCCCGTCGGCTCGATCTACAACGAGACCACGGGCCGCGCCGAGATGGTCGACATCGGCGCCGTCCTGTCCAACCCCACGGTGCTCGCCGCGTTCCCGCACACCATCGCCGCGGCGTTCCTCACCGCCGGCACCTTCGTCGCGGGCATCGCCGCCTGGTGGATGGTCCGGCTGGTGCGTGCGGGACAGGCCGACAAGGCGCGTGACGTGTACCGGCCGGCGGTCGTCCTGGGCGTGGTCGTCATGCTCGTGTCGGGGGTTGGCGTCGCGCTCTCGGGCGACTGGCAGGCCAAGCTCATGTTCGACCAGCAGCCGATGAAGATGTCATCGGCCGAGGCTCTGTGCCAGACGACCGAGGGCGGCGCGCCGTTCTCCATCCTGGCCATCGGCGACCTGAGCAACTCCTGCGAGGGCGTGAACCACGTCATCGAGATCCCCGGCCTCACGTCCTTCATGGCCACCGGCGACTTCAACGCTCCCCTGCCCGGCGTCGAGAACCTCCAGGCGGAGTACGAGGAGAAGTACGGGTTCACGGACGACGAGGGCAACCCGATCTCGTACCAGCCGAACCTGCTCGTCACCTACTGGTCGTTCCGGCTCATGATCGGCTTCGGCCTCGGGTCGGCCGCGCTCGCCCTGGTCGCCCTCTGGGTCACCCGCAAGGGCCGGGTCAACGGGAACGTGTGGTTCGGCCGGCTCGGCATCGTCGCGCTGGTCACCCCGTTCCTGGCGTCGTCGTTCGGCTGGATCTTCACCGAGATGGGCCGCCAGCCGTGGGTCGTCGCCCCCAACCCGAACCCGAGCGGCGTGGACGGCGTGTGGCTGCTCACGGCGCGCGGGGTGTCGACGGTGACCAGCGCGGGGACGATCCTCACCAGCCTGATCGCGTTCACCCTGCTCTACGGGGTCCTCGCCGTGTTCTGGTACCGCCTGATGCACCGCTACACCATCGAGGGCGTCGCCGACACCGAGCACGACCCCAGCCCGGACAACCCCGACAACGACCCGGACGCAGCCGACCGTCCGCTGTCGTTCGCGTACTGAGCGGAGCCGACGACCATGGAGCTCACGACCGTCTGGTTCATCCTCATCGCGGTCCTGTGGACCGGCTACCTCGTGCTCGAGGGGTTCGACTTCGGTGTCGGCATGCTGCTCGGCCTGCTGTCCCGCGGTGACCGCGCCGCCAAGGACCGCGACCGCCGGGTCATGATCAACACCATCGGCCCGGTCTGGGACGGCAACGAGGTGTGGCTGCTCACGGCCGGCGGCGCGACGTTCGCGGCGTTCCCGGAGTGGTACGCCACGATGTTCTCCGGCTTCTACCTGCCGCTCCTGCTCATCCTGCTCGCGCTGATCGTGCGCGTGGTGTCGTTCGAGTGGCGCGGCAAGATCGACGACGACCGCTGGCGGTCGCTCGCCGACCGGTCGCTGATCGTCGGCTCGTGGGTGCCCGCGGTGCTCTGGGGCGTGGCGTTCGCCAACCTGGTCCGCGGCGTGGAGCTCGACGCCGACCACCAGTACGTGGGCGGGTTCTGGGCTCTGCTCAACCCGTTCGCCCTGCTCGGCGGCGCGACGACGGCCCTAATCTTCCTCACGCACGGTGCGGTGTTCCTCGCGCTGAAGTCGGACGGTGACGTCCGAGCACGCGCCGGGGCGTTCGCCGCGCGGTCGTCGGTGCTGACGCTCGTCGTCGCGGGCGCCTGGGCCGTGTGGGCGCAGCTGGCGTACTCGGTGCCGTGGACGTGGGCCGCGGTCGTGGTCGCCGCCGGGGCGCTCGTCGTCCTGGTCGTCGCCACGCAGCGCCGCAAGGAGGGCCTGGCGTTCAGCGCCTCGGCCGTCGCGATCGTCGCCGCGGTGGTCCTGATCTTCGGCTCGATGTACCCCGACGTGATGCCCGCGTTCGACCCCGCCAACTCGCTGACGGTCACCAACGCGTCGTCGACGAGCTACACGCTCACCGTCATGACGTGGGTGGCCGCGCTGCTCACCCCACTCGTCCTGCTCTACCAGGGCTGGACGTACTGGGTGTTCCGCAAGCGAATCTCCTCGCACCAGATCCCCGCCCACACCGGCCTCACGTTCGAGAAGGTCCCCGCGCTGAACAAGCCGTCCTCCGACCAGTGAGACCGCTCGACCCGCGACTGCTGCGGCACGCCCGCGCGGCCCGGGGGTACGTCGCCCTGACCGCCGCCCTCGGCGTATTCACGGCGGCGCTGGTGGTCGCGCAGGCGCTGCTGCTGGCGCACACCCTCGGGAACGCGGTGACGGACGGCGCGACGCTGGCGGTCCTCGGCCCGACGATCGCCTGGCTGGCGGCCGTGGTGGTGGTTCGCGCCCTGGTCACCGCGCTGCAGGAGCGCTTCGCGCACCGGGCGGCCACCCGGACCGTCGGCGAGCTGCGCGAGCAGGTGGTGGCGCACGCGGTCGCCCTCGGTCCGCGCTGGCTCGCGACCGGCGAGGGTCCGTCGGTGGTCACGCTGGCCACCCGCGGGCTCGACGCGCTCGAGCCCTACTTCGTGCGGTACCTGCCCCAGCTGGTCCTGGCCGCGACCGTGACGCCCGGCGTCCTGCTCGTCGTGCTGGGGCTGGACTGGATCTCCGCGGCGATCCTCGTCGTGGTGCTGCCGCTGGTCCCGCTCTTCATGGTGCTCGTCGGCCGGCTGACCCAGGGGCGCTCCGAGCAGGGCCTGGCCAGCATGCAGCGGCTCGGCGCGCAGGTGCTCGACCTGCTCGCAGGCCTGCCGACGTTGCGGGCGCACGGACGCGAGCACGGCCCCGGCGCCCGCGTGCGCAGCCTCGGCGACGCGCACCGCCAGGCCACGATGGGGACCCTGCGCATCGCGTTCCTGTCCGGCATGGTCCTCGAGCTGCTCACCACGCTGTCCGTGGCGCTGGTCGCGGTCGGCATCGGGCTGCGGCTGGTGGAGGGCGACCTCGACCTGGTCACCGGCATCGCGGTGCTGGTCCTCGCGCCCGAGGTCTTCCTGCCGCTGCGCCAGGTCGGCATCCAGTTCCACGCGGCGGCCGACGGGGTCGCGGCCGCGGGGCGGGCGTTCGAGGTGCTGGAGACGCCGGTCCCGCCGGCCGGGACGCGGACCGCCCCCGACCTGCGCACCGCGACGCTGCGGCTCGACGGCGTCGGCGTCGCCGGCACGCCCGTCGACCTCGACCTGGTGCTGCGGCCGGGCACTGTCGTGGCGCTGACGGGACCGAGCGGCGTCGGCAAGACGACCGCGCTGGAGGTCGCCCTCGGGCTGCTGCGCCCCGACACCGGCCGCGCATCGATCGACGGCATCGACCTGGAAGACGTCGACCCGGCCTCGCTGTGGGCGCAGGTCACGTGGCTCCCCCAGCGCCCGGTGCTCGAGCCCGGGACGATCGCGCAGCTGGTCGGGGGCGACGAGGCCTCGCGTGCGACCGCGGCCGGGCTCACCGGCCTCGACGCCGTGCTCGTGGACCTCCCGCTCGGCTGGGAGACGCCGCTCGGTCGCGGTGGTGAGGGCCTCAGCCTCGGCCAGCGCCAGCGCGTCGCTCTCACCCGCACGCTGCTGTCGCCGACCCCGCTCGTCGTCCTCGACGAGCCGACCGCCCACCTGGACGCGGCCGGCGAGCAGGTGGTGCTCGACACCGTCCGGACGCTCCGGGACGCGGGCCGGACCGTGCTGCTCGTGGCCCACCGGCACTCGCTCGTCGCGGCCGCCGACGACGTCGTACGGGTGCGCTCCGCCGCGGAGGTGCTCGCGTGACGCGCGGGACGCTCCGGCGCGCGATCCGGCTCCTGGACATCGATCCGCGACGCCTCGCGCTCGCGCTGCTGCTCGGGACGCTCGCGCTCGGCTGCGGGGTCGCGCTGGCCGCCGTGTCCGCGTGGCTGATCGCGCGCGCCTCGCAGATGCCGCCCGTGCTCCAGCTGTCGGTCGCCACCGTCGCGGTGCGGGCGTTCGGCATCGGGCGCGGGGTGCTGCGGTACCTCGAGCGCCTGGTGTCCCACGACGTCGCCCTGCGCGGCATGACCGAGCTGCGCACCACGCTGTACCAGCGGCTCGCGGTGGCCCGGCCCGACACCCTCCTGCGGCTGCGGCGCGGCGACCTGCTGGCCCGCGTCGGTGCGGACGTCGACACGGTGGGGGACGTCGTCGTCCGTGGCCTGCTGCCGGCCGGGGTCGCGACGCTGCTCGGTGCGGGGACCGTCCTCGCGATGTGCGCGTTCTGGCCGCCGGCCGGGCTGGCGCTCGCCGGCTGCCTCCTGCTCGCCGGGGTCGCGGCGCCCCTGATCGCGGCACGCGCCGCGCGGACCACCGAGGCCCTCGCCCTGCAGAGCCGCGCCGACATGACGGCCACCGCCCTCGGCCTGCTCGACGACACCGGCCCGCTGCGGGTGGCCGGGCGTGCGGCCGACGAGCTCGCCGCTCTGCGGGAGGCCGACCGTCGTCTGGCGACGGCCACCGACGCGGGTGCCGGTGCGGCTGCGGTCGCGGCGGGGCTCGGCCAGCTCGCCATCGGCATCGCCGTGCTCGTCGCGCTGGTCACCGGCGTGCCGGCGGTCGGCGCCGGGCTCCTGTCCCCCGTCGAGCTCGCCGTGATCGTCCTGACGCCCCTGGCCGCGTTCGAGGCGACGTCGCTGCTGCCCGCCGCGGCGATCCAGGTGCAGCGGTCGCGCGCGGCGGCTGCCCGGATCCTCGCCCTGCTCGACGCGCCGACGGACCCCGACCCGACCGACCGCGGCACCGCCGGTCCCCCGCTCGTCGCCGCCGGCGTCGCCGCCGGCTGGCCGGGCGCGCCGACCGTGCTCGAGGGGCTCGACCTGGACCTGCGCGCCGGCCGGTCGGTGGCCGTCGTCGGACCGTCCGGCACCGGCAAGACGACCACCCTCCTGACCCTGGCCGGGCTGCTCCCCCGCCGGGGCGGATCGCTCGCGCTCGGCGGGCACGACGTCGACCACCTCGCCCGCGAGACCGTCGTCGGCGCCGTGGTGGTCGGCACGGAGGACGCGCACGTGTTCGGCACCACCGTGCTCGAGAACCTGCGGGTCGCCCGCGGTGACGTGACCGAGGCGGAGGCGGAGGCCGTCCTGGTCCGCGTCGGGCTGGGTGACTGGCTCGCCGGGCTGCCGGACGGCCTCGACACTCTCCTGGGCCCGGACGCCCGCACGGTGTCCGGCGGGGAGCGACGACGCCTGCTCGTCGCCCGCGCGCTGCTGTCGCCGGCCGAGCTGCTGCTCGTCGACGAGCCTGCCGAGCACCTGGACCCGGACCGCGCGGACGCCCTGGTCACCGACCTGCTGGGCGACCCTCGCGGGGTCGTCGTCGTCACTCACCGGCTCACCCCGCTCGGCGCCGCCGACGAGGTGCTCTGGCTCGACGGCGGGCGGATCAGGGCGCGCGGGACGCACGAGCAGCTGGCCGCGTCGGCGCCCGGCTACCGTGAGCTGCTGGACCGCGAACGTGCGGACGACGAGACGGAGGCCGAGCGTGCGCGATGAGACACCCGGTGGCCGGCTCACCGAGGTGCCGGACTCAGCCCTCCCCCTGACCGGCGACGGCCTGACCGACCTCCTCGGCGCCATCCTCGCGGTGGCCAGCGAGCTGGAGCTGGCCACGGTGCTCGAGCGGTTCGTGCAGGTCAGCGCCGAGCTCACCGGCGCGCGGTACGGCGCCCTCAACGTGCTCGACGGTCACGGCACCTCCACCACCTTCGTGTTCACCGGCGTCCCCACCGCCGTCGCCGGTGCCCTGCGGACGGCACCGCACGCGCAGGGAGTCCTCGGCCAGATCCCGGAGACGGGCGTGCTGCGTCTGGACGACCTTCGTGAGCACCCCGCGTTCCGCGGGTTCCCGCGCGAGCACCCGCCGATGGGCTCCTTCCTCGGCGCCTCCGTGCGCGTCGGCCCCCGGGTGTTCGGCCAGCTCTACCTGTCCGAGAAGGCCGGTGGCTTCACGCAGGCCGACGAGGACGTCGTGGTCGCCCTGGCCGCGGCCGCGGGCGTGGCCGTCGCGAACGCGCAGCTGTACGCGGAGGCCGAGCGGCGCGAGCACTGGCTGCGCGCCGGGCAGGACATCACGACCATGCTCCTGGAGGGCATCGACGAGGAGGAGGCACTCGACCACATCGCAGCCACCGCCCTCGAGCTCGCCGGCGCCGACACCGCCGCGCTGGCCCTTCCCGGCGTCGGCGGGGAGCTGCTGATCGAGCTCGCCGTGGGGTACGAGAGCGAGCGCATCCTCGGCGCGCGGATGCCCATGGGCGGACGCGCCTGGACGGTGATGACGGAGGGCAAGGGCCTGCTCACGCCCTCCCTGTCGGCGGCCCGGACCGTCGCGGTGCCGGTCATGCGCTCGTTCGGGCCCGCGCTCTACGCACCGTTGCGGTCCTCGGGGCAGGACATGGGGGTGCTGATCCTCCTGCGCAAGATCGGCGCCACCCCGTTCGACGAGAGCGACCTGGCGACCGCCGAGTCGTTCGCCGCTCAGGCCGCGCTCGCGTACGTGCTGGCCGGCGCCCGGCACGCCCAGGACCTGGCCTCGCTCCTGGACGAGCGCGAGCGGATCGCCCGCGACCTGCACGACCTCGCCATCCAACAGCTGTTCGCCACGGGCATGCAGCTGGAGACCGTGCGCCGCCGGGCGGCCCGCGGCGTGGACGCGACCGAGCTGACCGGGATCGTCGACGACGCCCTCGACAACGTGGACGCCTCCGTGCGCCAGATCCGCCAGATCGTGCACGAGCTGCACGACCCCGACGCCGCCTCCGGGCTCGTCGAGCGGCTGCGCCGGGAGGCGTCCCTCGCGCGCACCGGCCTCGGCTTCGCGCCCTCGTTCGTGGTCAGCCTCGACGGCGAGGCGCTCGTCGACGGCGGCGTCGAGGAGGACCAGTTCGACGAGCGGGTGGGTCAGGCGCTGGCGTCCGACGTGGTGGCGGTGGTCCGCGAGGGACTGGCGAACGCAGCGCGGCACGCGCACGCGTCATCGGTGATCGTGCGGGTGACCGTGCGAGGGACCGGGCCGCTCGGGGTCGTGCTCGTGGAGGTGCAGGACGACGGCGTGGGCCTGCCGCTGCGCCGCGACCGGAGCTCCGGCACCGGCAACCTCGTCTCCCGTGCGCGCCAGCACCGCGGGACATTCAGCCTCGGCACCCCGCCCGACGGACGCGGCACGCTCCTGACGTGGGAGGCCCCGCTCGGCTGAGCGGCAGCCCGTGCGTCAGTGACCGGGCTCGGCCCGCCAGCCGGCGTGCTTGCGCGACGCGACCCAGGCCGCCACCTGCGTCCGGCGCTGCAGCCCCATCTTGGCCAGCAGCGACGTGATGTGGTTCTTGACGGTCTTCTCCACGACGCCCAGACGCTCGGCGATCTCCCGGTTGGACAGGCCCTCGCCGATCAGGTCGATCACGCGCAGCTCGCTGGGCGTCAGGCTCTCGGTCGGGTCGTCGTGCCCGGCCTTGCGGCGCGTGACCGTCCGCTCGTCGAGCAGGATCCGGCCGGCGGCGACGGCGCGGATGACGTCGGTGATCTCCGCGCCGCGCACGGACTTGAGCAGGTAGGCGGCGGCGCCCGCGTCCAGCGCGGCCGCGAGGGCGTCGTCGTCGTCGAACGAGGTGAGCACGATCGCTCGCGCCGACGGGAGCTGCTCGCGCAGGGCGGCGAGCAGCTCGATGCCCGTGCCGTCCGGCAGCTGGAGGTCCACGAGGAGCACCTGCGGACGCACCAGGGCGGCCCGGCGCACGCCGTCGGCCACCGATCCGGCCTCGGCGACGACGGACATGCCGTCCGCCCGGTCGACCACCTCGGCGATCCCGCGCCGGACCACCTCGTGGTCGTCGACGATCATCACAGTGATGGGACCTGCGGAGGCGCTGGAGTGAGGCACCGTGGCATCGTAACGAGCGTGACCACCCTCCTGCTGCCGACCACGCTGTCGGACGAGCCGACTGTTCCCTCCGATGTCCGAATTGTCCGGTACGACGTGGGTGAACCTGTGCCCGACGACGCCCTCGACGCCGACGTTCTGGTGCTCTGGGGCAACGGGCACGAGCAGATGTCCGACGCCGCCCGCCGCCTGACCCGGCTGCGCTGGGTGCAGACGCTCGCCGCCGGCCCCGACGCCACGCTCGCCGCGGGGTTCGCGGACGACGTCGTCATCACCTCCGGACGCGGGTTGCACGACGGCCCGGTGGCCGAGCACACGCTCGCCCTGCTGCTGGCCGCGGCCCGCCGCCTCCCCGACCTGGTGCGCGCTCAGGACGAGCACCGCTGGGCGGGCGAGCTCGGCGGCATGCAGGACACCCGGCCCGGACAGGTGTTCCGCACGCTCGACGGCGCCCGCGTGCTGATCTGGGGCTTCGGGTCGATCGCCGCCCGGCTGGCGCCCCTGCTGGCCGCGCTGGGCGCCCAGGTGACCGGTGTGGCTACGGCCGCCGGTGACCGCCACGGCTTCCCGGTGATCTCGGCGTTCGACCTGCCCGACGAGCTCCCGCTGACCGACGTGCTGGTCTCGCTGCTGCCCGCCACCCCGCAGACGCAGCACGCGGTGGGCGCCGACGTGCTCGCGCTCCTGCCTGCGCATGCGTGGGTGGTCAACGTCGGCCGGGGCGCGACGCTCGACGAGGCCGCCCTCCTGGACGCGGTGCGGGCGGGCCGGCTGGCGGGTGCGGCGCTGGACGTGTTCGAGACCGAGCCCCTGCCCGCCGACTCCCCGCTCTGGGACGAGCCCCGCGTGCTGATCAGCCCGCACGCCGCGGGCGGGCGGCCCGTCGGTGCCGGTGAGCTGATCACCGCGAACCTCTCCGCGTACCTGTCGGGCGGCAAGCTCCGCAACGTGGTGCAGCGCTAGAACCGACCGCGTCGTGGGCGCGGCTGGCAGTGCGGGCAGCTGTAGGACGACCGGTTCATGAACTCGTCGCGGCGCACCGGGGTGCCGCAGCGAGGGCACGGCCGACCCTCCTGCCCGTACACGGCGAGCGAGCGGTCGAAGTAGCCGGACGCGCCGTTCACGTTCACGTAGAGCGCGTCGAAGCTGGTCCCGCCCTGGGCCAGCGCCTCGGTCATCACCGCCGCCGCACCGTCGAGCGCCCGCACCACCTCGGCGCGGCGCAGGGTCTCGGTCGGGCGCGCGTAGTGCAGCTGCGCGCGCCAGAGCCCCTCGTCGGCGTAGATGTTCCCGATGCCGGAGACCAGGGTCTGGTCCAGCAGCGCACGCTTGAGGCCGGTCCTGCGCCGACGCACCGCCGCGACCAGCGCGTCGTGGTCCAGCGCCGGGTCCAGCAGGTCGCGGGCGATGTGCGCGACCGGCTCCGGCACCACCGGCAGCGGCGAGCCGAGCCCGCCAGGCGCACCGTCGGGCGTCGGCACCAGGTCGGGGACGCTCAGGTGGCCGAACGTGCGCTGGTCCACGAAGTCCAGGGCGGACCCGTCGTCGAGGTCCAGCCGGACCCGCAGGTGCGGGTGCTCGACGCGGTCGGCGCCGGGCTCGCGCACGAGCAGCTGCCCACTCATCCCCAGGTGCGCCAGCAGGGCGTCGTCCCCCTCGTCCAGCAGGAGCCAGAGGAACTTGCCGCGCCGGACCGCCGCATCGAGCCGGCGCCCACGCAGCCGACCCGCGAAGTCGAGGGGTCCGTCGACGTGCCGCCGGACGCTGTAGTCGCGGCGCACCTCGACCGCCGTGACCGTGCGACCGAGCACATGTCGTGCGAGCCCGTCGCGAACGGTCTCGACCTCGGGCAGCTCCGGCACGTCAGGGCAGCGGCAGCGCGGCGAGCACCCGGTAGGCGTCCGCGGCTGCGTCCTGCTCGGCGAGCTTCTTGGCCGGTCCCACCCCGACGCCGCGCGGCTGCCCCGCGACCACCGCGCGGGCGGTGAAGGTGCGGGAGTGGTCGGGGCCCTCGCCGGTCACCTCGTAGCTGGGCGCACCGAGCCCCAGGGCAGCGGACAGCTCCTGCAGCGAGGTCTTCCAGTCGAGGCCGGCACCGAGCCCCGCAGCAGCCTCGAGCGAGGGGCCGACCAGCCGTTCGACGAGCGTGCGTGCCGTCTCCACGCCGTGGCTGAGGTAGACGGCGCCGAACACCGCCTCGAGCGTGTCGGACAGGATCGAGTCCTTGTCCGGCCCACCGGTCGACAGCTCGCCCTTCCCCAGCAGCACGTAGCTGCCCAGGTCGAGGTCCCGCGCGACGACCGCGAGCGCGCGCTGCGACACCGTGGCGGCCCGCATCTTCGCGAGCGCGCCCTCCGGCAGGTCCGGGTGCGCGCGGTAGAGCCGCTCGGTGACCACCAGTCCGAGCACCGCGTCCCCGAGGAACTCGAGGCGCTCGTTGGTGGGGATGCCACCGGCCTCGTGCGCGAACGAGCGGTGGGTCAGGGCAAGCACGAGAAGCTCGGGGTCCAGGTGGACCCCGAGCTTCTCGAGAAGYTCTGCCGCGGCACTCACGCCGGTCCTCCGGTCATCGAATGCCCCACGGCGGACGAGCTGGGCTCAAGGAGCCGCAAGCTCAGCCTCAGCGGACCTCGAACTCGGTCCGCACGGCCTCGGCGTAGGCACGGTCCTTGTAGGTACCGCACGACGGGCAGGCCGTGTGCGGCATCTTGTTGGCCTTGCACTGCGGGCAGGTGTGGAGCGTCGTGGCAGTGGTCTTCCACTGCGACCGACGCGCACGGGTGTTGCTGCGCGACATCTTGCGCTTCGGAACAGCCACGGCTAGCTCTCTTTCGTCTCGTCGTTCGAGCCCACGAGGCCGCCCAGAGCGGCCCAGCGAGGATCAAGCGTCTCATGCGAGTGGTCAAGGTCGTCCGCCAGTCGCGCTCCACACTCGGAGCACAGGCCGGGGCAGTCGGGACGGCACAGCGGCTGGAACGGCAGAGCCGGCACGACCGTGTCCCGCAGCGCAGGCTCGAGGTCGACCAGGTCGCCCTCCAGCTCGCGCACGTCCTCCTCGTCGTCGCCGTCCTCGACCGCGACCGCCGCGCGCTCGGGGTACACGTACAGCTCCGTGAGCGAGACGTCGACATCCTCGACGACCTCACCCAGGCAGCGCACGCACTCCCCGATCGCCCGACCACGGACGGATCCGGTGACCAGGACCCCCTCCATGACTGCCTCGAGCCGCAGATCCAGCTCGACGTCAGCCCCGGTGGGGATGCCGATCACATCCGTCCCGAGATCTTCCGGGGCACCCACGGTGCGCTGCACGGTCCTCGTCGATCCCGGACGTCGACCGAGCTCGTGCGAATCGAGCACGAAGGGCGAACGGGGATCGAGGTGAACAGGGCGCGGCACGGCCAGGGTCCCCTCGTTGATCTCGGTACGGCCATGAGCGGCAGAACCAACGGATCACTCTACGGCACAGGTCAGGGGCCGCCCAAATCCTCCGCGAGTGGCGCAGGTCTCACCTCTCGACCTGCTCAGCCCTCGTCGACGCCGAGCCGTCCCGCCAGCTTGGCCCGGCCCGCCTGCACCTGGCTGAGGACCTTGCCGAGATCGATCTCGAAGTCCGCCAGCCGGCGGTCGCAGTAGTCGTCCGCCTCTCGCTGCAGCCGCTCCGCGGTCTCCTCGGCATCGGCGACCACCTGGGCCGCGCGCTCCCGCGCCGCGACCACGACGGCCTCCTGGTCGACGAGCGCCGCCGCCTGCGCGCGCGCCTGCGCCAGCAGGGCATCGGCGTCCGCCTGCGCGACCGAGCGGGCGGCGTCGGCGTCGGCCAGCACCTCGTCGGCGCGCGAGAGCTGGCTGGGCAGGACGTCGCGTGCCTGGTCCACGAGGTCGAGCAGCTCGGCGCGGTTCACCAGCACCGAGGACGACATCGGCATCGCCCGCGCGTTCGTGACCGCCGAGGCGATCGCGTCCAGCACGCCGGTCAGGCCCTCGGGCCGAGTCGTCGGGTCCTCGTCGGTCATCCTGCGTCCCCTCCTCGAAGTGCTGCACGTACCGCGTGGGCGACCGGCCCGGGCACGAGGTCGTCGATCGGCCCGCCGTACCGTGCCACGTCCTTGACCAGCGACGACGCGATGTGGGCCAGCGCCTGGTCACCGACGACGAACACCGTCTCGACACCCGACAGGTGCCGGTTCATGAGTGCCATCGGCAGCTCCGCGTCGAAGTCGGCCCCACCGCGCAGGCCCTTGACCACCGCGACCGCACCCACCGTACGGACGAAGTCGGCGAGCAGCCCGTCGACAGCCGCGACCCGCACGCCGTCCACGTCCGAGAACACGTCGCGCGCGAGGGCGACCCGCTGCTCGACGGGCAGGAACGAGGACTTGGTGGAGTTGCGGGCGACGCCGACGACGACCTCGTCGAACATCGAGCGGGCGCGTCGGATCACGTCGACGTGACCGAGCGTGAGGGGGTCGAACGACCCGGGGCAGACGGCGGTGGTCACCTGGTCAGGGTAGGCCAGGCTCCGCGTCCGGCCACGGGGACGCGGCCGTGGCGGGTGCTCAGGCCTGCGCGCTGTCCGTGAGCTCCGCGAACCACATGACGGTGTCCCCGTACGCGCGCCGGTCGAACCGGACCAGCGTCGGCGGCCAGGTGGGCTCCGGGGTGCGGGACGCCCGCTCGACGACGACGACCCCGTGGCCGGACAGGGCCGACCCGACCCCGGCCAGCACGCCCCCCAGGTCGGCCTCCGCCAGGTCGTACGGCGGGTCGATGAGCACCAGGTCCCACGGCGCCGACGGAGCCCGCAGCGCGAACCGCTCGGCCTTCTCCGCGACCACCTGCACGGTTCCCGCCAGCCCGAGGGTCGTCACGTTGCGGCGGCACACCTCGGCGGCGTCCCGGGCGGCCTCGACCAGGGTCACGTGCGCGGCGCCGCGGCTGGCGGCCTCGATCCCGAGCGCGCCCGAGCCCGCGTACAGGTCGAGCACACGGGCGCCGTCGACCACGTCGAGGTGCTCCAGCCGCGAGAAGAGGGCCTCCCGCACGCGCTCGCTCGTCGGCCGGGTCCCGACGCGCGGCACCTGGAGCACACGACCGCCGACCGACCCCGCGACGATGCGGGTCACCGGCGCGCTCCCGCCCGCTCCTGCTCCTGGGCGTCCATCAGGGTCTCCATCAGGGACCGCGTGCGGATCGACGAGGCGACCGCCACGGCGATGATCGACAGGATGACCTGGGTGTAGAGCAGGGTCGCGTTCACCGTCCGCAGCAGCACCGCGATCCAGACCGGCAGCAGGCAGAGCACGACGAGGTCCGGGCCGCGCGCGAGCACCGTGGCGACACCCGTCGGCAGCGCGCCCATCGGGGTCGACACGAGGGCACCTCCCCAGTCGGGTGCGGGCCGGTACGAGGCGCGGACGGCCGCCGCTGCCCAGACCGGCGTGGAGGCCAGCCCGAGCGCGATCCAGCCGGGCACGTCGGACGCCCACCGGCCCACCGCGGCGAACGCGACGACGGACCACAGGGCCATCGCCGCCGCCGGGACGACCATGCGCAGCCGACGGACCGTCTTGGCGTCGATGGGCAGCAGCCGGTCGAGGATCGGGGCCATCTCGGCACGCCGGGCGCCCTCACCGGTCGCACTCATCGCCACCGACCCCGCGACGAGCAGGGCCAGCAGGACCCCGACGGAGCTGGCCAGCTGCGGGACCGTGCTCACCAGCACCGGGACGAGGGCCGCGACCACGAGCTGCACCACGTGCCGGGCGGACCTGCGCAGCACCACCACATCGGCCGTGATCAACGCGGACACCGGCCCGCGGGCCGTGCGGAGCCGCGAGACCCACCGCCGCACCGGCGCGGCGGCACCGTCCGTCAGCGCGCGGCCGAGCTCGCGGGAGTCCATCGACACGACGGCGCCGACCGCCTGGGTGGCCACCGAGCCGCTCTCGCGCAGGCTCCGGGCGGGCATCCGCCCGAGCCGCCGGTCGACCACCACCGCGAGCAGCGTGACGACCGGGACGAGCGCGGCGACGAACCACCACGGGGCTCCGGGCACCTCGTCCACGGACCAGCCGACGCGCGCGAGGATCACCGCCGCGACGGGGGCGAGGAAGAGCAGCACGTCGCCGGCCAGCGCGATCGAGCGCCGCGACACGCTCGCCGACTGCCCCACCGCCGCGACCAGCACGATCCCGGCGGCCACCAGGGCCGCGGTCGCCGCCACCCGCGCGACGCGCAGTCCCGGATCCGCGAGCAGGCCGGCGTCCAGGAGCGCGACGAGCACCGCACCGACGAATCCCGCAAGCAGAGGCAGCCGGCGCGCGGCAGGGCGCAGGAGCCCGCGGCGGTCGACCGGGAGGCCGAGCCACCAGGCCGCCTCCGCTCCCCCGGCGCCGACCGGTCCCAGCCGGCCGGCGAGCGAGAGGAGCGCCCCCGCCAGCGCCACGATGATGACGACGACGAGCGTGGCCAGGCTCAGCGAGAGCGGCGCCTCGACGTCCGGGGACGGCGGCAGCGACGCGCGCATGGCCTGCGCGAAGCCGAGCGCCAGACCGACGCTGATCGCGATGCTGATCACCGCGTAGTAGACGCTGGACAGCAGGTCGCCGATGTTCGCCCCGCCGCGGGCGTTCGCGGCCTGCGCGGTGAAGCGTCGGATGCTCTTGGCGGACGGGACGTCACCGAGGTCGAACGGCTGGACCGCCGGCTCGTCGTCGTGGGTGCCGACGGTGTCGGTCACGGGTTCTCCCGCGCGATGAGATCGGCCGCCTGGTCCGTCGGGAGCACGCGGGTCACGTCGTCGGCCACGTGCACCGCCCGGTCGGCGACCGCACGGAGCAGGTCCGGGTCGTGCGTGGCCAGCAGGACGGCACCGCCCGACTGCTTCTCCGCGACGATGCGCGCGGCCAACCGGTCGCGCATCGCCCGGTCGAGCCGCTGCTCGGGCTCGTCGAGGACGAGGAGCGACCGCGGCCGGACGAACCCCGCAGCGAGCAGCAGGCGGCGCCGCTGCCCCGAGGACAGGGCGACGGGCAGGGACTTGGCGTGGTCGGTCAGGCCGAACTCGGCGAGCAGCCCCGCGACCACGTCCTGCGCGCCGTGCACCCCGTGCCCGCGGGCGGTCAGGTACAGGTGCTCGGAGACCGTGAGCGCCGGGAAGTACGCGTCGTCGTCCAGAACGCTGGCCACCTTGGTGCGGAACCCGACGTCCCGCTCGTCGACCGGCCCGCCGAACACCTGCAGCGACCCGCCCGACGGTTCGAGCAGCCCGATCACGGCGCGCAGCACGGTGGACTTCCCCGAACCGTTGGCGCCGACGAGGGCGACGACCTTGCCGGGCGCCAGCGTGAACGTCACGGGTGCGCACACGGGCGCCCCGCCGTAGCCGACGAGCAGGTCCTGGGCGCGGATGACGGGCTTCGACACGTGCGTCAGGGTATCCGCCGGGCGCCCCGGCTCCCGACGCTCAGCTCTGGCCCAGGAACTCCTCGCGCCCGTCGGCCAGCTGCAGGTCGATCGCGGCACGCAGCGCAGGCCACGCCCCCAGCTCCGGATCGGCCTCGACCAGCGTCCGGGCGTCGTCGCGCGCCCGGTCGATCACCGCACCGTCGCTCACGATCCGCAGGAACCGCAGCGTGCCCCGGCGCCCGGACTGCGCCGACCCGAGGACGTCGCCCTCCTTGCGCAGCTCGAGGTCCACGCGCGCGAGCTCGAACCCGTCGGTCGTCGCCGCCAGCGCGCCCAGGCGCTGCGCGGCGACGCTGCCCTCGGGGGCGTCCGCGACGAGGAGGCAGAGGCCCGGCGCGCTCCCCCGACCCACGCGGCCGCGCAGCTGGTGCAGCTGCGACAGCCCGAACACGTGGGCGTCGAGGATCACCATCACCGTGGCGGCCGGCACGTCGACGCCGACCTCGATCACGGTGGTGGACACCAGCACCGGCGCGCGGCCGGACGAGAAGTCGGCGATCGCCCGGTCCTTCTCGTCGCTCGTCATGCGCCCGTGCAGGAGACCGACCTCGACACCGCCCAGCCGCGCGTCGTTCCGTAGGGTCTCGACGACCTCGAGCACGGCCCGCAGCGGCCGCTTCGGGGCACGTCCTTCGGCCGCCTGGGCCTCGCGGACGGTCGTCGGCTCGTCGAGGATCAGGTCGGCGCCGTCGGTCTCCCGCGGCCCGGCGGCGGCGCCGTCGTCGTCCCCGTCGATCCGCGCGCACACGACGAAGGCGCGTCCGCCCCGCTCCACCTCCTCGCGCACCCGGCTCCACGTCCGGTCCATCCACGCCCGGTTGTCCGCGGGCACGACGTGCGTGGTCACCCCGCTGCGGCCCGCCGGGACGTGCCGCAGCTCCGAGATCTCCAGCTCGCCGAACACCGTCATGGCCACCGTGCGCGGGATCGGCGTGGCCGTGGTCACCAGCAGGTGCGGGGCGTTCGCGGCCTTGGCCTGCAGCCGGCCCCGCTGCTCGACGCCGAACTTGTGCTGCTCGTCGATCACCACGAGCCCCAGGTCGGCGAACTGCACGGGGTCCGACAGCAGGGCGTGGGTGCCGACGACGATCCCCGCCTGCCCGCTCGCCGCCTCGAGCAGGTTGCTGCGCCGCTCGGCGGCGTTCTGGGCACCCGTCAGCAGGGCCACGCGCGTGCCGATCTCCGAGCCGCCCAGCAGCCCGCCCTCCGCCAGGTCGCCCAGCAGGGCGCGCAGCGTGCGGACGTGCTGCGCCGCGAGGACCGACGTCGGGGCGAGCAGCGCGGCCTGACCGCCCGCGTCGACGACCTGGAGCATCGCGCGCAGCGCCACGACCGTCTTGCCCGAGCCGACCTCGCCCTGCAGCAGCCGCTGCATCGGGTGCGGGCGCGCAAGGTCCTCGGCGATCTGCTCGCCGGCCGCGACCTGCCCCTCGGTGAGGGTGAACGGCAACCGGGCGTCGAAGGCGTCCAGCAGCCCGCCGGAGCGCGCGGGGCGTGCCGTCGACTCCTCGCGCTGGGCGTGTGCGCGCCGCCGGGCCAGCTCGGCCTGCAGCACGAAGGCCTCCTCGTAGCGCAGTCGTGCCTGCCCCTTGCGCCACTCCTCCTCGGTCTGCGGGACGTGGACCGCGCGCAGGGCGCTCCACCGCGACGCGAGGTGCCGCTCGGTGCGCACCTGGTCCGGCACCGGGTCCGGGACGTCCGACTCCGTGAGCCGGTCGAGCTCCTTGCGTACCGCGGCACGGATCTTGTCCGACTCCAGCCCCGCGGTCGCCGGGTAGATCGGGATCGGCCACTCGGCCTCCTCGAGGGCGACCGCCTCGTCGACCTCGTGCCCGAAGATCGCGTACGTGGGGTTCGCCAGCTGGAGCCGGCCGTTGAACACGTTGATCTGGCCGGAGAACAGCCCGAGCGACCCGGGCACGAGGCGCTTCAGGTGGAACTCCGCCATGGAGCGGTGGGGCATGAAGATCACCAGGTCGAGCGTGCGGGTGCCGTCGGTGACCTTGGCCTCGACGCGGGGCTTGCCCGTCCTCTGCGCGAGCTTGATCTCGGCGCCGCGCACCTGGGCGACCAGCGACACGTTGTGCCCGACCGCGAGGCTCGCGATGTCGGTGACCTCGCGCGAGTCGGCGTAGCGCCAGGGGTAGTGGGAGAGCAGGTCGCCGACCGTCTCGATGCCGAGCGCGGCGTACTTCTTCTGCTCGGCGGGCTTGCCCTCCACCCGCCGGTGGAGCACGTCCACGTGGGTGTGGACGCTGTCCGGGTAGGTGAGCCCGTCACGGCCGGCCACGGTCAGTCCAGCCCCAGCACGAGCGCGGGACCGTGCCCCGTCGGGCCGACCACGGTCGCCTCGACGCCCGGGTGGTGCGCAGCGAGGTGGTCGACGAGGCCGTCCACCAGACCGTCGCCCGGCGCCTCCTGAAGCAGGACGGTCAGGCTCTCCGCCGGCACCGGTCGCGGGGCGCGCACGAGGGCGTCGACGGCGTCGCTCACGTCGCGCGCGGAGGCGACCTCGACCGCGTGCACGTCCAGGCGTGCCAGCGCGGCCCGGGCCGCGGCGCAGCCCTGCACAGTCGGACCCGCACCGGCGAGCGCCAGCGAGCCGACCACCGCGCGGACCTCGTCCGTCGCGTCGAGAGCCTGGATCACGACCTCGGGCGCAGCGAGAGCGGCGACCTCCTCCGGATCGACGCCCGTCCCCGGCAGCAGCGCCACGTGCGTGGCTCCGGTGTCGGTGACCGCGCGCGCGAGGTGCTGCGCCCGGACGGGCGCCTCGGGGCACCGGACGAGGACGACCGCGCCCGACGACGCGTACCAGGCGGCGAGGCCGGGTGCGGCCGTGCACGCCACGACACCCCAGCGCTCGAGCCCGTCCGCCCGGCCGGTCAGGGCCGATCCGCCCGCGTGCGCGCCCGCGAGGAGCCGGACGAGGACCTGCTCGCGACGCCCGAGCGCGGCACCGGCGATCGCCGCGGCCGGATCGTCGGTGTGCACGTGGACGTGCCACCACCCGTCTCCGCCGACGACCGCCACGGAGTCCCCGACGGACCCCATCCGCCGGCGCAGCTCGGCGCCGGTGTCGATCACGGGGTGCTCGTCGCTCACCAGGAGCATGACCTCGAACGCGCCACCCGTCGGCTCGACGGAGGCGTGGTGCGCGGCGGTGGTCGGCAGCCAGTCGAGCGGGACCTGCACGGGCCGCTCGTCGGACACCGCCCGGGCGAGCGCGTCGAGGACGACGATCAGCGCGCAGGCACCGGCGTCCAGCACCCGCGCCGCCCGCAGCACGGGGTGCACCGCGCTGATCCGCCCGAGCGCGCGCAGGGCCTCCGCCACCGCCTCGGCCAGCATCGTCGGGAGGTCGGCACCGGCGTCGGCGGCCGTGGCAGCCGCGCTCGACACGACGTCGGCCAGGGTGAGGACCGTGCCCTCCTGCGGCTCGACGGTCGCCTCGCGGGCGGCCCGTCCGGCCACGCCCAGGCAGCGGGCGACCTCAGGAGCACCTGCGTGCGCGGGCAGGGCGCGCGCGAACCCCGTGAGGTACTGGCTGACGATGACGCCGGAGTTCCCCCGCGCCGAGAGCAGGGCGCCCCGGCCGAACGCGCGAGCCACGTCCTGCGCCGACGCGCCGACCGGGAGGAGCCCGACCGCGTCTGCGCCGCCCGCGACGGTCAGCAGCACGTTCGTGCCGGTGTCGGAGTCCGCCACCGGGAACACGTTCACGGCGTCGATCCGGTCCCGTGCGGCGTCCAGCGCGGAGCGTGCCGCGTGCGCCCACTCGCGCACCGCCGCTGCCTCGAGCTGGTCCACCGCACCTCCGTCGTCCTGGATCGCCGCACCATGTCGGCAGGCCCCCACCTGTCTCGACGGGGCACCACCCTGCCTCATCACACCCACATTTGGGCCGACGTGCCCGATGGGCTAGTCTTGACCGGTTGCCCGGCCTTGCTGGGCGCTGGTGGTGCCCGATGGCGGCCCCCGCATCCACTTCCGGAAACGGTACGGAGACGGTGTCGCTCGTGCGCCCCGACCCATGACTTCGCCGCACACGCGGCACATGATCCGCAAAGAGCAACAGGAGAAGACCGTGGCTGCCAACTGCGACGTCTGCGCCAAGGGCCCGAGCTTCGGGCACAGCATCTCGCACTCGCACGTGCGCACGAAGCGGCGCTGGAACCCGAACATCCAGCGCGTGCGTGCCGTCGTCGCGGGGACGCCCAAGCGTCTCAACGTGTGCACGTCGTGCCTCAAGGCCGGCAAGGTGCAGCGCGCCATCTGACGTCACCAGACGTTCTCGAAGGCCCATGAGGTTGTCACCTCATGGGCCTTCGCCATGCCCGACACGTGTGGCAAGGTGACCTCCATGGTCGAGCAGCTGGACGAGGTGACGATCCGGGTCGCCACCGAGGGGGACGCCGCAGACATCGCTCGGGTGCACGTGCGGTCGTGGCAGGAGGCGTACGCGGGCATCGTGCCCGACGCGTACCTCGCCTCCCTGGACGCGGACGCCCGCATCGCGCAGTGGCGGAAGTACCTGCGAGAGGGCCCGCGGGAGGAGATCCGCACGTGGGTCGCGCTCTCGGGCGAGCGCATCGTCGGCTTCGTCACCGTCGGCCCCAGCCGCGACGAGGACGCGCGGCGCGGTGACCAGGAGATCTTCTCCATCTACCTCGACCCGGGCACCTGGGGCCACGGCGTCGCCCGCGACCTGATGCGCACCGTGATCGCGGAGGTCGGCAGCTCGACGACGATCACGCTCTGGGTCCTGGCCGACAACGAGCGTGCCCGGCACTTCTACCGCCGGCACGGCTTCCAGGCGGACGGCATCGACCGCTACGACGACATCGGCGGCGAGAGCCTCCTCGAGGTCCGCTACCGCCGGGGCTGACCGGCCGCTCAGCCGGCGAAGTGGTCCCACCCGGACCGTGCGGGCGCCGCGACGCCGTCGACGGTGACGAGCCCCTCCCCCGACGCGACCACCCGGCCGACCACCCGGAACGGCTCCGGCAGCACCGCACCGGCGGGGAACGTGGCCAGCAGGCCGTGGTCCTCACCGCCGTCGAGCACCCAGCGCTCGGCCGGCACCCCGACCGCGTCGGCGACCGCCCGCAGCCGCCCCAGGTCGCCCGCGAACGCCGCGGTGTCCAGCTCGATCCCGACGCCGCTCGCCCGCGCGAGACGCCCCGCGTCCCGCAGCATCCCGTCGGAGACGTCGAGCATCGCCGTCGCTCCCGCGACCGCGGCGGCAGGGCCGGCCCCGAGGGGCGCCACGGGCCGCAGGTGCGCACCGACGAGCTCGAGGTCCAGCTCGCCCCGACCCGCGTGCAGCAGGGCCAGACCGGCCGCGGACCAGCCGGCCACCCCGGCGTGCGCCACCAGGTCGCCCGGTCGCGCGCCCGAGCGCAGGACGGGTGCGCGGCCGCCGAGGTCGCCGTGCGCGGTGACAGCGACGACGACGACGGGTCCGCCGGACAGGTCGCCACCGACGACGCCCACGCCGAGCGGCGCGCACTCGGCAGCGAGCCCTCTGGCAAGACCCTCGACCCACGACGCCGGCAGGTCGCCCGGGATCACCAGCGCGACCACCAGGCTCGTGGGCCGCGCGCCCATCGCGGCCACGTCCGCCAGGTTCTGCACCGCGGCACGCCGGCCGACGTCCTCGCCCGACGACCACTCCCGGCGGAAGTGCCGGTCCTCGACGAGCACGTCGGTGGTGACCACGAACCGGCCGTCCGGTGCGGCCACCACGGCGGCGTCGTCCCCCGGGGCCAGCTCGGTGTCGGTGCCGACGGGCAGCAGGGGGAAGATGCGGGCCAGGAGCCCGTCCTCGGACAGCTCCGACACGAGGGGTCCGTCGGGGGGTGCTGGGGTGTCGCCGGTCACCCGGACACGGTAGAGGGTCGGCGCCGTGCACGGGTTACGGTGGGCCGGTGCCCCGGATCCGCCGACGACTGCTCCTGATCGCCCCGGTGGCCGGCCTCGCCGCACTGTCGGGCTGCGCGAGCGTGGTGCCCGCGGAGGTGGCCCCCGACGCGACCGACCCCGTGTGCGCGAGGGTCGTGCTGGCGATGCCCGACTCGCTCGGTGACGGGCTGCCGCAGCGCGACACCAACGCCCAGGCGACCACGGCGTGGGGCGACACCGCGGCGCCGGTCGTCCTGCGGTGCGGCGTCGAGCCCCTGGGCCCGACCACGGAGCGCTGCCAGACCGTGGAGACGCCCGGCGGCCCGAGCATCGACTGGGTCATCGTCGAGGACGGCGACGGCGGCTGGACGTTCACCACCTACGGCCGCGAGCCCGCGGTCGAGCTGCACGTGCCGGCCGAGGTCGCCGACGAACGCTCGACCGCGTTCGTCGACCAACTGGGTCCCGCCGTCGCCCTGACGGAGGCCGTCCGCTCCTGCGTGTAGCCGGTCAGCGCCCGTACTGCGCGGCGACCGGGCAGTCGAACGCCGCACGGTCCGCGAGCCCGACGCGGTTGAGGTACTCGACGATGATCCGGTAGGACCGGAAGAACCCGACCTCCGTGTACTTCACGCCGAGCTGCTCGCAGTAGTCGCGGACCACGGGCTGCACGTGCTTGAGGTTGGGGCGCGGCATGCTCGGGAACAGGTGGTGCTCAACCTGGTAGTTCAGGCCGCCCATCACGAAGTCGACCGCGACCCCGCCCTTGATGTTGCGCGAGGTGATCACCTGCCGACGCAGGAAGTCGACCTTCATGCCGGCGGGGATGATCGGCATGCCCTTGTGGTTGGGCGCGAACGAGCCGCCGAGCAGCACGCCGAACAGCGCCATCTGGACGCCGATGAACGCGGCGGCCTTGCCGGGCGGGAGCACCCAGAACAGCACGCCCACGTACAGCGCGAGCCGGGTGATGACGATCGGCGCCTCGACCCAGCGGTGCGGCACCGTCCCCTTGGCCAGCAGCAGCCGGACGCTCGACACGTGCAGGCTCAGGCCCTCGAGCATGAGCAGCGGGAAGAAGAACCAGCCCTGGTTGCGGCCGAACCAGGCCCGCAAGCCGGAGTGCTCGGCCAGCGCGTCCGCGGTCCACACGACGACGCCCGGCGCGATGTCCGGGTCCGTGCCCTGCTGGTTGGGCGAGGCGTGGTGCCGGTTGTGCTTGTTGCGCCACCACGTGTGGCTCAGACCGGCGAAGCCGCCGGCGAGGATGCGGGAGGTCCAGTCGTTCCACGCACCCGACTTGAAGATCTGCCGGTGCGCGCTGTCGTGGCCGAGGAAGGCGATCTGCGTCAGGACGACCGCCATAGCCGCGGCGACCGCGAGCTGCCACCAGGAGTTGCCGACGAGCACGACGGCCACCCAGATGCCGGCGAACGCCAGGACGGCCGCGATCAGGCGCGTCCAGTAGTAGCCGTAGCGGCGCTTCAGCAGGCCGGACTCGCGCACGTAGGCCGCCAGTGCGGTGTAGTCCTGCGCGTTGGCTGCCGCGCGCGGCGGCGCGGCCGGCGGCGGGGACACGGCGGCGCTCATGCGGGGCTGCCGGGAACGGAGGACGTGGCGGCGTGGAGGGCACCCATGACGGTCACTACCGATCTGCGGAGAGCCGTCACTGCGTGTCGGCCTGGCGTCGCACCCGCGGTCGGGAGTGCGGTGGGGCGCCGGCGAGGCGTCCCGACGGTGATGGGGACGACTGGCGGCCACGACCACGGTGTCGCCGACCGATCCACCACGAATGGGCGAAGCGTAACCCGCGCGGCTGTGGTCGGCCTCACAGGCTCAACGCAGTCCGGTGGGTCGCGCGAGCGCGAGGCGGAGGAGCTCGTCGACGAGCTCGGCGTAGCCCACGCCGGACGCCTCCCACATGCGCGGGTACATCGAGAACGGCGTGAACCCGGGCATCGTGTTGATCTCGTTGACGACGACGTCCCCGTCGGGCGTGACGAACACGTCCACCCGCGCGAGCCCCTCGCAGCCCACGGCCTCGAACGTCCGCACCGCGACGTCCCGGACCGCCTCGACGATCCCCTGCGGCAGGTCGGCGGGGCAGGCGAGCGTGACGCCGGCCTCGTCGAGGTACTTGGCCTCGAAGTCGTAGAAGTCGTGCCTCGGGTCGGTGACGACGATCTCGCCCGGCAGCGACGCCCGAGCCCGCTCGCCGTCGTGACCGCCCAGGACCCCGCACTCGATCTCGCGGCCGACGATCGCCGCCTCGACGATGACCTTGGGGTCGTGCTCCTGCGCCGCCGCGATGGCGGCGGGCAGGTCCGCCAGGTCCGTGACGCGGGAGATGCCCAGGCTCGAGCCGGCGCGAGCGGGCTTGACGAACAGCGGGAGGCCGAGCTCGGCGATGCGAGCCGTCACCTCCTCGGGGTCGCGGTCCAGCTCACCGGGGAGCACCACGCGGAACGGGCCGACAGGCAGCCCGTGACCGGCGAGCACCAGCTTCATCATGTGCTTGTCCATGCCGACCGCGGACGCGAGCACGCCGGCACCGACGTACCGGACGTCGGCCAGCTCGAGCATGCCCTGCAGGGTGCCGTCCTCGCCGAAGGGACCGTGCAGGAGCGGGAACACGACGTCGACCTCGCCGAGCACGCGCGGCAGCCGGCCGGCCTCGAGCACCTGCACGTCGCGGTCGTCGACGGCCTGCGGGAGCAGCACGTGCGCGGCGGTGTCCTCGACCTGCGGCAGGCGTCCGTCGACGATCGCCCAGCGGTCGGGGTCGTCGTCCGCCAGCACCCAGCGCCCGGCGGGGGTGATCCCGACGGCGAGGACGTCGTAGCGGTCGCGGTCGATGGCGTGCAGCACGCCACCGGCGGTCGCGCAGCTGATCGCGTGCTCGCCGGAGCGCCCGCCGAACAGGACCATCACGCGTGGGCGGCGGCCCGCCCCGGGGGTCGGCGCAGGGGTGTCGTCGTGGCCCGAGGGCTGGGAGGTGGCGTCCATCGCGCCCGACCCTACCTGCCGGACCGACCTGGACCGGGCTCCTTCCGCGTGCGCGACCGCATCCGTGGGACAACCCACGGAACAGTCGACGGGTACCCTGCGGCGGTGACCTCGCCGAGCCACCCGCACGCTGCCGACGCCCTCTCCCCCGCGACGCTCGTCGTCGCGGCCGGCCGGCCGGAGCGCCTCCAGGGTGCCCCCGTGAACCCTCCCGTGATCCTCTCGTCCACGTTCGTCTCGCAGGGTGCGCCCGGCGCCGGCGAGCCGCTGTACGGCCGCATGGACGCTGCCACGTGGCACCCCTTCGAGGAGACGCTCGGCACGCTGGAGGGCTCCGCCCACCCCGCGTTGGTCTTCGGGTCGGGCATGGCCGCGATCGCCGCGGCGCTGTCCCTCGTCCCCCCGGGCGGCCGGCTCGTCCTGCCGCGGCACGCCTACCAGGTGACGCTCGGCTACGCGCAGGACCTGCGTGAGCGGCTCGGGATCGACGTGACCCTGGTCGACATCGCCGACACCGACGCCGTGGTGGCCGCCCTGAGCGAGCCCCGGACCGCGTCGATGCTCTGGGTCGAGACGCCGACCAACCCCATGCTCGAGGTCGCCGACCTGCCGGCGCTGGTCGAGGCCGCGCACGCGGTCGGCGCGCTCGTCGGCGTCGACAACACCTTCGCCACGCCTCTGGTCCAGCGGCCGTTCGAGCACGGCGCCGACGTCGTCGTGCACTCCGTCACCAAGTACCTCGCCGGGCACACCGACGTGGTGCTGGGTGCCGCGCTGGCGGACGACGACGGGCTGCACGCCCGGCTGCACGCGTACCGGACGCTGCACGGCTCGATCGCGGGTCCGTTAGAGGTGTGGCTCGCGCTGCGTGGCGTGCGCACCCTCGCGCTGCGCGTCGAACGCGCCCAGGAGAATGCCGCCGAGCTGGCCCGCCGCCTGAGCGAGCACCCGGCCGTCGCGGAGGTCCGGCACCCGAGCCTGCCCGCCGACCCCGGCCACGAGCGCGCTGCGCGGCTGATGGACGGCTTCGGGGCGATCATCGGCCTTCGTCCGCACGGCGGACCCGGCGCGGCGGACGCGGTCGTGGCGGCGCTGCGGCTCTGGGTGCCCGCGACGAGCCTCGGCGGCGTCGAGTCGACGCTGGAGCGCCGTCGCCGGTTCGCCACCGAGTCGGCCACCGTGCCCGAGGACCTGCTGCGGATGTCGGTCGGCGTCGAGGACGTCGAGGACCTCTGGCGGGACCTGGCGCAGGCGCTGGACTCGCTCTAGGCCCCTTCGGCCTTGTGCGGCCGCGCGAGCAGGAGCGCGGCCAGCTGGTCGACGGGGAGCCCCTCGTGCAGCACCCGCACCACGGCGGACGTGATCGGCATCTCCACCCCCAGCGTCGTCGCGAGCTCGAGGACCGAGCGGCTCGACTTCACGCCCTCCGCGGTGCCGCCGGTGGCCGAGATCGCCTCCTCGAGCGTCATGCCGCGCCCGATGTGACCGCCGAGGGTGTGGTTGCGCGAGTCGGGCGAGGCACAGGTGGCCATGAGGTCGCCGAGGCCGGCCAGGCCGGGGAAGGTGTCCGCGTCGGCGCCGAGGGCGAGCCCGAGCCGGGTGATCTCGACGAGTCCGCGCGTGATGACCGTCGCCATGGTGTTGTAGCCGAGGCCACGCCCCTGCGAGATCCCCACGGCGAGCGCGATGACGTTCTTGACGGCCCCGCACAGCTCCACGCCGACGACGTCGTCGTTGGTGTACGGGCGGAAGTAGGCCGAGGCGCACGCGCGCGCGACCAGCTGCGCGGTCGCCTCGCTGGTCGAGGCCACGACCGTCGCGGTCGGCTGACGGTGGGCGATCTCGAGCGCCAGGTTGGGCCCGGAGACGACCGCGATGCGGTCCGCCGGGATCCCGAGCGACTCGGCGACGACCTCGCTCATGCGGCGGTCGGTCGAGAGCTCGACGCCCTTCATCAGCGAGACCGCCACGGCGTGCCCGGCCACGGCGTCGGCCAGCGGCGTGAGCGTCGCGCGCGCGCTCTGCGACGGGATCGCGACCGCGACGACGTCGGCGCCCGCGAGGACCGCTCGCGCGTCGTGCGAGGCCGTGACGCGCGCAGGGAGCTCGACGCCGGGCAGGTAGGCCTCGTTGCGGTGCTCGTCGGCGATCTGCCGGCACACCTTCTCGTCGCGGCCCCAGACGGTCACCTCGCACCCGGCGTCGGCCATGACGGCCGCGAAGGTGGTTCCCCACGCTCCCGCGCCCAGCACCGCAGCGCGCAGGCGCGGGGAACCGGGAACGTCGGGACGGTCCTGCGCCACCTGGTCCGCCGTCACGGCAGCTCGGGGTGGGTCGCGTGGTCGCCGCCGACCCTCTTCTCGCCCTGGGCCGTGGGCTTGCGCATGTCGTAGCGGATCGCCGGGGGCTCCTCGTCACGGATGTCCGCGAGCAGCGCGGTGATCGCGGACATCACGCGCTCGGTCGCCTCGCGCAGGGTCGCGGTGTCGTGCGGGCGTCCGTACAGGTCGGAGAGGTCGACCGGCGGGCCGGCGACCACCGTGACCAGCTTGCGCGGGAACGGCTTGAGCAGCTTCTTGTAGCGGCCGAGCAGCAGCTGGGGCCCCCACTGGGCGACGGGGATGACCGGCGCCTCGGTACTCAGGGCCAGTCGCGCGATGCCCGTCTTGCCGACCATGGGCCACAGGTCCGGGTCCCGGGTGAGCGTGCCCTCGGGGAAGACCGCGACGACGTCACCCTCGCCGATCGCGGTGATGGCCGCCGTGAGCGACTCCCCCGCCGACGAGGAGTTGCGGTAGACCGGGATCTGCCCCGTCGCGCGCAGGATCCCCGCGAGCACCGGGATCTTGAACAGAGGCGCCTTGGCCAGGATCTTGGGCGCGACGCCGTTGTCCCACAGGAAGTGCGCGAACGTCAGCGGGTCGATGTTCGTCATGTGGTTCGAGGCGACGATGAAGCCGCGCTCGCGCGGGAAGTTCTCGGTCCCGCGCCAGTCGTGACGCGTCATCGCGCGCAGCAGAGGACGCACCACATGGGCGACGTAGCGGTAGGCGCGGTTGGATCTGGCCGGCGGTTGCACGGGAGCCGATGCTACCTGTCAGTCGCGGCTGAACTCGGCGCCGAGCGCCTCGAGCTTCTCGGTGAACCGCTCGTACCCACGGTCGATCAGGCTGATCCCGCGTACCGACGAGGTGCCCTTGGCCGCCAGCGCGGCGATCAGGTGGCTGAACCCTCCGCGCAGGTCCGGCACCTCGATGTCCGCCGCGGACAGCGGCGTCGGGCCGGAGATCACCGCGGAGTGGAAGAAGTTCCGCTGCCCGAACCGGCACGGCCGCCCGCCCAGGCACTCCTTGTAGACCTGGATCGTCGCGCCCATGCCGACGAGGGCGTCCGTGAAGCCGAAGCGGTTCTCATAGACGGTCTCGTGCACGATCGACAGGCCCTTGGCCTGCGTGAGCGCGACGACGAGCGGCTGCTGCCAGTCCGTCATGAACCCGGGGTGCACGTCGGTCTCGAGCGTGATCGAGCGCAGGTCCCCACCGGGGTGGAAGAAGCGGATCCCGTCGTCGTCGATCGCGAACTCGCCGCCGACCTTGCGGAACGTGTTGAGGAACGTGGTCATCTCGGGCTGGGTGGCGCCGCGGACGACGATGTCCCCGCCGGTGGCCAGCGCAGCCGACGCCCAGGACGCCGCCTCGATGCGGTCCGACAGGGCGGTGTGCCGGAAGCCGATCAGGCGGTCGACGCCCTCGATCCGGATCACGCGGTCCGTGTCGACGGAGATGATCGCGCCCATCTTCTGGAGCACGTTGATCAGATCCATGATCTCGGGCTCGATCGCGGCGTTCGAGAGCTCGGTGATGCCCTCGGCGCGCACGGCGGTGAGCAGCAGCTGCTCGGTGGCGCCCACGCTCGGGTACGGCAACGCGATCTTGGTGCCCTGGAGGCGCCGCGGCGCGCGGATGTGGATGCCGTTGTCGGTCTTGTCCACGACCGCGCCGAACTGCCGCAGGATGTCGAGGTGGTAGTTGATCGGCCGGTCGCCGATCCGGCAGCCGCCCAGGTCCGGGATGAACGCCTCGCCCAGCCGGTGCAGCAGCGGCCCGCAGAACAGGATCGGGATGCGGCTCGACCCCGCGTGGGTGTCGATGTCCGCGACGTGCGCCGACTCGACGTCGGTGGGGTCGAGGTGCAGGACGCCCGCCTCGGCGTCGGCGTCGACCTTCACCCCGTGCAGCTCGAGCAGGCCGGTGACCACGGCCACGTCGCGGATCTGCGGGACGTTGCGCAGGACGCTGGGCGTCTCACCCAGCAGCGCCGCGACCATCGCCTTCGAGACGAAGTTCTTGGCACCGCGGACGGTGATCTCCCCCGAGAGCGGGGTGCCACCGTTGACGTACAGCAGATCGTTCATCGAACCATCGTCTCCCAGCTGCGGGGGTGCTCCCGACCGCGCCCGCACCGGCACGCCGGGGCGGGCGCGAAACCTTCACATCGACGTGCCGGGCGTTACTTCTTCTTGCCCTTGCCCTTGCTCTTGCTGGAGGACTTCTTCGCGTCGGCCTTCTTCTGCGCCTTCTTGGCGTCGGCGCGCTTCTTCGCGTCGGCCTTCTTCGCGGCGTCCGCCCGCTTCTTGACGTCGGCCTTCTTCGCCTTCGCCTTGGCCTTCGCTGCCGCCGCGGCCTTGCCCGTCGCGCCACCCGGCGACTTCGCCTTGACGGACGACGTGGCCGCGGGAACCGGAGTCTCGACCGGCGTCTGCTCGGACGCGGTCAGCCCCTGCAACGAGCCGAGGTCGGGGACGGCGCCGAGCGGCTCGCCGGACCCACCGGCGACCCGTGCACGCAGCGTGGCGCCGGGGTGGAACCGCGCGACCGTGGTCGCCGACACCTCGAGCGCCTCCCCCGTGCGCGGATTGCGCGCCGTGCGGGCGGCGCGACCGGCTGCCTCGAACGTGCCGAACCCGGTGAGCGTCACGCGCTCCCCCGCGGCGAGCGCCGAGGTGATCTCGCCCAGCACGGCGTCGACGGCGGCTGCGGCGGCGGACCTGGAGGCACCGCGCGCGGCGATCCGGTCGGCGATCTGCGACTTCCCTGTCATCGGTCGTCCCTTCTCGGTCGGCGCGCACCGCGCCGGGCACCCGGCCCCACGCTAGTCACTGCAGAGCACCGGCGGCTCGCCGAGTGGGCGAACCGCCGGTGCTCACGTCAGGGACGGCGGCCGATCTCGACCGGCACGCCGGCCGGCCGAGCGGCGACGATCTCGACCGACGGCAGGTGCTTGGCCGGGAGGGTGGCGGGCCGCCACGACTCGCGACGGGCCTCGAACTCCGAGATCTCGTCGGCGTGCTCGAGGGTCAGCCCGATGTCGTCGAGACCCTCCATGAGCCGCCAGCGCGTGTAGTCGTCCACCTGGAAGGGCACCACGACGTCGTCGCACGTGATCGTCTTCGACGCGAGGTCCACGGTCACCTCGGTGCCCGGACGCGTCTCGAGGATCTTCCAGATCAGCTCGATGTCCTCCTGCGCCGCCTGGGCCGCGAGCAGCCCCTGCTTTCCGGAGTTGCCACGGAAGATGTCCGCGAAGCGGTTCGAGATGACGACCTTGAAGCCGTAGTCCTTGAGCGCCCACACGGCGTGCTCACGCGACGAGCCCGTGCCGAAGTCCGGGCCCGCGACGAGCACGGAGCCCGACGAGTACGCCTCCTGGTTGAGCACGAACGCCGGGTCGCCTCGCCAGGCGGCGAACAGCGCGTCCTCGAACCCGGTGCGCGTCACGCGCTTGAGGTAGACGGCCGGGATGATCTGGTCGGTGTCCACGTTGCTGCGCCGCAGCGGGACGCCGACGCCGGTGTGCTGGTTGAACTTCTCCATGACTGTCTCTCGCTTCCTGGGTCAGACCGTCTGGAGGTCGGTGAGGGGGCTGCCGTCGGGCGCGGGTACTCCGGCGTCGAGGTCGGCGAAGGACGACAGGGTGCCGCGGATCGCGGTCGCCGCAGCCACGAGCGGCGACACCAGGTGCGTGCGCCCGCCCTTGCCCTGGCGGCCCTCGAAGTTGCGGTTCGACGTCGAGGCCGAGCGCTCCCCCGGCGCCAGCTGGTCCGGGTTCATGCCCAGACACATCGAGCAGCCGGCGTTGCGCCACTCGGCACCGAAGTCGAGGAAGATCTTGTCCAGCCCCTCGGCCTCGGCCTGCAGGCGCACCCGGGCCGACGCCGGCACCACGAGGACGCGGACGTCGTCGGCCTTGTGCTTGCCGCGGACCACCTTGGCCACCGAGCGCAGGTCCTCGATGCGGCCGTTGGTGCACGAGCCGATGAAGACCGTGTCGACCTTGATCTCGCGCAGCGGCTGACCGGGCGTCAGACCCATGTACTCGATGGCGCGCTCGGCGGCGACGCGCTCGTTGGCGTCGGCGATCTGCTCCGGCACCGGGACCGAGCCGGACAGCGGCAGGCCCTGGCCGGGGTTGGTGCCCCACGTGACGAACGGCTCGAGATCCTGCGCCCGCAGCACGACCTCGACGTCGAACTGCGCGTCGTCGTCCGTGCGCAGCGTCCGCCAGTACTCCACCGCGGCGTCCCAGTCGGCACCCTCGGGGGCGTGCGGGCGGCCCTGGAGGTACTCGAACGTGGTCTCGTCCGGCGCGATCATCCCCGCGCGGGCGCCGGCCTCGATCGACATGTTGCAGATCGTCATGCGGGCTTCCATCGACAGCGCCCGGATAGCCTCACCGCGGTACTCGAGCACGTAGCCCTGACCGCCGCCGGTCCCGATCTTGGCGATGATCGCCAGGATGATGTCCTTGCTCGTCGCCCCGACGGGCAGCTCGCCGTCGACAGTGATCGCCATGGTCTTGAAGGGCGCCAGCGGCAGCGTCTGCGTGGCGAGCACGTGCTCGACCTCGCTGGTGCCGATGCCGAACGCGAGGGCGCCGAACGCGCCGTGCGTCGACGTGTGCGAGTCGCCGCACACCACCGTCAGGCCCGGCTGCGTGAGCCCGAGCTGCGGGCCGACCTGGTGGACGATGCCCTGGTCGGCGTCGCCGAGCGAGTGGATCCGGACACCGAACTCCGCGGCGTTGTTGCGCAGCGTCTGGATCTGCGTGCGGCTCGTCTCGTCGGCGATCGGCCGGTCGATGTCGAGCGTGGGAGTGTTGTGGTCCTCGGTCGCGAGCGTGAGGTCCGGGCGGCGGACCGGCCGACCGGCGAGCCGCAGGCCCTCGAAGGCCTGGGGGCTCGTCACCTCGTGCACGAGGTGAAGGTCGATGTAGAGGAGGTCGGGCGCCCCGTCGGTGCCCCGTCGCACGACGTGCGCGTCCCAGACCTTCTCTGCCAACGTGCCGGCCATCTTCTCGGTCCGTTCTCTCGTTCGTTCTCTCGTCCGGGAGTGTGGTTTTCCCGGCTCGCCTGCCGTCGTACTTGCATCTCAGCCTTCGAGACGCCAATATCGACCTATGGACAACTCTAGCGGAGTCGGCGTGCTGGACAAGGCCGCGTCCGTTCTCAGCGCGCTCGAGGCCGGCCCGGCCACCCTCGCACAGCTCGTCACCGCCACCCATCTTGCTCGTCCGACGGCCCACCGGCTGGCGGTGGCGCTCGAGCACCACCGTCTGGTGGCACGCGACATGCAGGGCCGGTTCGTGCTCGGACCCCGCCTCTCGGAGCTGGCGACGGCGGCCGGCGAGGACCGGCTGCTCGCCGCGGCCGGACCGGTGCTGGCCGCGCTGCGCGACCACACCGGCGAGAGCGCGCAGCTCTACCGGCGGCAGGGTGACCAGCGCATCTGTGTCGCCGCGGCCGAGCGTCCGATCGGCCTGCGCGACTCGATCCCGGTGGGCGCGACCCTGACCATGCACGCGGGCTCCGCCGCGCAGATCCTGCTCGCGTGGGAGGAGCCGGACCGGCTGCACCGCGGGCTGCAGGGCGCCAAGTTCACCGCCACGATCCTCTCCGGCGTCCGCCGCCGCGGCTGGGCCCAGTCGGTGTCGGAGCGCGAGGTCGGCGTCGCGTCGGTGTCGGCCCCCGTGCGTGGGCCGTCCGGTCGGATCGTGGCCGCGGTGTCGGTCTCCGGGCCGCTCGAGCGCCTCTCCCGGCAGCCGGGCCGGCTGCACGCCGCCGCGGTCGTCTCGGCGGCCAACCGGCTGACCGAGGTCCTGCGCCGAACGGCGGACTGATGGCTGTCCGCGGTGCAGCAGCGTCCCGACGCCGCCTGCGCCGCCGGGTCGCGCTCGTCGCGTTCGTCGTCGGCCTTCTCGTCGGGGCAGCGCTCGCGCTCCTGGGCGGCGGTGGCGTCGGCGACGCGCTGTTCACCGGCGTGCTGGTGGGCGCGATCGCTGCGGTCATCGGCTGGGGCGTCGTCACCATCCTGCCCACGTCCTCGCACGGGCCCCCCGGCCAGCACTGACGGCGCGCACGCAGAAGGGCCCGGTCACCGTGGTGACCGGGCCCTTCTCGACGTACCCCCGACCGGATTCGAACCGGCGCTACCGCCGTGAGAGGGCGGCGTGCTAGGCCGCTACACAACGGGGGCCTATACGCTGCGAAACCCGAGGGCCTCGCTTGCGAGTGAACACTCTACCCGATCCTCCGAGGAGGTCCGGACCAGCGGTGCTCGCGCTGGGGTACCAGGACTCGAACCTAGACTAACTGAACCAGAATCAGTCGTGCTGCCAATTACACCATACCCCATGGGGGTATAACGCCCGGAGCTCGAGGGTTGCCTGGCGGGGCAGACCAACGCGCATCCGGACGTCGTACCGGCGGTGAACACTACCCGAGCGTCGGGGCCGGGTCCAACTGGCACCCCGCCACGTGACGAAGCACACGGCCATCCAGCTCAGCGCGGGATGGCAGCGAGCTCCGACGCGTCGTACCAGAGGAGGTCGCGCTCGTCGAGGCGGTCGACGGCGGCCTCGTCACCGGCCGCGGCCAGCACGACGTCGGGCGCCGCGCCCGGCTCGTCGACGTGCACGCAGATCACGTCGGACTGCGGCACCTCGCGCGTGAGGTCGACAGCGCTGGGCACGTCGTCGCCGTCAGCCACCGCGAGGACCGCGCCGTCGGGCACGTCGACCGAGACCACCAGCCGCAGCTGCGGCGCACCCGGCGTCCCGCCCAGGAGCTCGAGCGAGTCGTCCGCGGCCGCCAGCTGCGCCGCGTACTCGAGGCCCTCGTCGTCCTCGTCGGGGAACATCGCCCGCAAGGCCGGGGTCACCGCGTGGGCGCGACGGGCCGCGAGCGGTCCCACCGCGGGATCGAGCTGGTCGAGCGAGGCCGGGAGGTAGATGCGCACCCCGCCAGTGTGCCGCGCGCGGCCGCCGCGCGAGCGTCAGGCGCGCACGGCGACCGCAGGCTCCGCCGAGGGGGCGGCGACCAGGAGCGAGTCCAGGTGGGCCGCGATCCCCGCGAGCGCGCGTCGGGCAGGCGATCCGGGCGCGGCCTCGCGGAGCGTCTGCGCCTCGAGGAGCGCGGTGTCCAGCGCCGGCCCGTCGTCGGGCACCAGGTACGCGTCCGGCACCCCGGCGTACCGCGCGAGGGCCTGTCCGACGGCGTCACCGGGCTGCGGACCGGCCACCGACGCGCGCACGCGGTTGACCAGCACCATCCGCGTGCTGCCGAGGCCCAGGTCCGTGAGCTCCCCCAGGCCCCGGACCAGCCGCTGGATCCCCACCGGGTCCCCCGCGCCGACCACCAGCACCACGTCCGCCGCCTCGAGCGCGCTGAGCGTGGCGGCGTTCCGCCGCGGGGCGCGCGTGTCGTAGCTGAGCACCTCGTCCTGCTCGAGGCAGAAGCCGCAGTCGATCACGGTCCACTCGGCGAGCCCCCGGGCGACTGTCCAGACCGCGTCGAGCGAGGACGACGGCAGCTCCGGCCAGCGGTCCGCCCGGGAGATCCCCGACAGCACCCGCAGGTCCGGGGCGATCGTCGGGGTGATCCTGGCCAACGTCATCAGGTCGAGGGTCCCCTGGCCGGCCGCGCGAGCCGCCGCGGCGAGGCCCGGCGCCTCGTCCAGCATGCCGACCACCTGCGCGACGCAGCCGCCGTACGTGTCTCCGTCCACGAGCAGCGTGCGTCGCCCGGCGGCGGCCAGCTCCGCGGCCACGTTCACGGCGACCGTGGTCCGTCCCGGCGCCCCCGTCGGCCCCCACACAGCAGCGACCAGCCCGCGCGCCGGGCGGCGGATCGTCTCCTCGTCGGGCCACGACGGATCGCGCCCGTTGTCGGGCGCGGCACCGAGGACGACCAGCGCGTCACGGACCACCTCGCTCGCGGACGCCTCGTCGTGCGGGGCGGCCGCGACGAGGTCCGCGCCCAGGGCCACCAGCCGCTCGCCGAGCCACGGGCGCGCCGCGTCACCGATGCCGACCACGCGCACACCGGCCCGGTGCAGGAGCTCGATCGCCTCCCGGTCGAGGAGGTCGAGGTCGCCCGACACGACCGCCAGCCGACCGAGACCGGCCTCCGCCGCGGCGAGCAGCTCCGTCAGGTCCGCGCACCGCCGCGTCACGCTCAGGCGGCCCCCGGTCTGCTCGACGGCCTGCACGATGATCGCCTCCGCCGCGCCCTGCACGGCGCACAGCACCCCGACGGCCACGTCAGCCGCCCGAGCCGAGGACCGGCACGACGTCGACGGTGCCCTCGGCCGCGAGCGCGGTGAGCACCGCCGGCAGCAGTGCGCTCGGGACCAGCACCTGGACCGCGCTCCCCCCGGAGGCGCGGAACGCTCCCGACGGGGTGCTGACCTCGGCCACCGTGAGGCCGCCGGCCAGCTCGCGCGGCTGGTCTGGTGCGGTGTCGTCGTCCGGGGCGGGGGGTGTGAACCAGAGGTCGACCAGGGCGCCCGGCACCACGTCCTGCGACGGGGCGCGCTCGAGGGTCACCGAGACCGGCCGCAGATCGAGGTCCGCGGCCGAGCCGACGGCCGACGCGGGGACCAGCTCGCCGCGCCCGACCGCCCGTACGGCCACGACGTCGCGCGCGATCGCCTCGTCGGCACGCAGGTAGTGGTCGAGGTTCACCGTGCCCAGCCGCACGTCGACGACCGCGAGCTCGTCCGCGGACACCCGGTCGCCCGGCACCAGGGCGGCACGCGTCATGTAGACCGGCACCGTCGCCTGCGCCGTGCGGACCGCCCACGACCCCAGCAGCACCGACGCCGCCACCATGGCGACGCCCGCCAGCAGCCGAGGGTCACGCCAGCCGGGGCGTCGCAGCCGCGTCGCCACGGGCGCAGGCAGGTCGATCACGCTGGTGTCCATCGGCTCTCCCGTTCGTCGCGCCGCCCCGGACGGCCATCCTGCCGTCTCCCGGGCGGTGCGAACGGAGCATTGTGGACAAACCGGTCCGGGCGCCAGCGCGTGCCACACTGCGGTCATGCCTTCGCGGTTCCTCACCCTCGCGGACGTCACCGAGGTGCTGAACATCTCGGCGCCGCAGGCCTACGCACTCGTCCGCTCCGGGGAGCTGCCCGCCATCCAGATCGGCGGCCGGCTGCAGTGGCGGGTGGAGTCCACCGAGCTCGAGAAGTACATCCAGCGCATGTACGAGCAGACCCGCGCCCGGATCTCGAGCGACGGCAGCACGGCCGACGCCCCCACGTCCGACTGAGACGTCAACGCGACCGCACGACGCGCACCCCTGCGAACGCCACGGCCCACGACCCACGCCCCGTCGCATCACCGACGTCGCTGAGGTCCAGGTGGTCGGCACCGACGCGATCCACGCGGCCGACCAGCTCGGTCCCGCCGACGTCGACCCGGACCACCGCGCGGTCGCGCGCCAGGGCCCGCAGGGCATGAGAGAGCCCGAGGCGTGACTCGACGGCGCCCGGTGCCGGGGCCGCGTGCCCGACGAGCCCGTCGACGCCCGCCACCGCCGCCGTCGGCACCAGCGCGCGGCCGGACGCCGGCATGGCCAGCAGCAGCCACTCGGGCGCCGCATCGACCAGCTCCCCCGTGACCGCGTCTCCGCCCGCGACGAGCACCCGCACCTGGCGACCGACCGACGCACGCGCCCGAGCGGCCAGCGTCACCGAGGCTCGCTCGGCGCGCGCCAGCTCCGCGACGTCCGCGCGCACGTCCGCCAGCCGGCCCGCTGCCAGCTGGGCCTCCATGTCCGCGAAGAGCGCCTCCCACCGCATGTGAGCACCGTAGGGGGTCGATGCGCCGCCGCCGGCCCGACCACCCTCCCGCGATGTCGATCCCGCATCGCGGACCCCGGCTGGACATCAGATCGGACATTCAGGTACATCTATGGCACTCAAGAAGCATCAAACGACATCAAACGACTAGATCAGGGGCGGACATGGCGAGCGACGTCACAGCACAGGACGGCGGCCGGGCGGGCCGCGGCGGGGCCGCCATGACCATCGGTGCTCTGCTCGTCGGAGCGCTGGCAGCGGGCGCACTGTGCCTGTCGCTCACTCGTCGGGTCCGCACGCTGCTCGCCGGCCAGACGGGTCCGTGGAGGGTGGAGGCGGCCGTGGAGGTCGGGGTGACCTCCGTCGGGCTGCTCGTCGCCGCGTGGCTCGCGGGTTCCGGGCTCGTGGCGGCGATGTGCCTGCTGGTCAGGGCGGCCGGGACAACCTGGCGGACCGGTGAGCGCTTCGTGCACCGGTTCGCCCCGCAGGTCGTCCGCAAGGCTCTGGTGCTCGCCGTCGGTGCGGGGATCGGCCTCGGGATGGCCTCAGGTGCGACGGCCGTCGCTCCAGATCCCTCGCCGACGATCTCGGTCACCGCTGATGCCGCCGCGCTCCCCGATCTCGGGTGGGCGGTGACCGTTCCGTCGGCCGAGCCTCACGCGCCGACTCCCGTGCCGGAGGTCGACGTGGCATCCGCGGCCGTGACCAGCCAGGAGCCGGCGGCCACGCCGGCCGCCGCGGAGACCGCTGCAAACCCCGAGTCGGTCGTGGTCGTCGCCGGGGACAGTCTCTGGGCGATCGCTGCACGTCACCTGCCGTCGGGCGCCACCGACGCGGAGATCGCCGCGGCCTGGCCCCGGTGGTACGACGCCAACGCGGAGGTGATCGGCGCGGATCCTGACCTGATCCGGCAGGGCCAGGTCCTCACCACACCCGCACAGGTCGGCGAGGTGGCCCGGTGACCGCGCTCGTGCTGACCCGCGACGGCACCGCCGCCGAGAACGCGTTCGCGCGCGTGCGCGACGCCGACACCGAACCGGGCTCCGCACCCGCCGACGCGCGACCCTGGCACCCCCGGGCACGGCTGGTGCCCGCGCCCGTCCCTCCGCTCGTCGAGGACGCTCCCGGGCGCGCGCACCCGGTGCCCCTGACGGCGACCGCCCGCATCGCGGTCCTGCGGGCCAGCGATCGTTCGTTCGTCGCCGACGCCGACGACGAGCCCGGTCCCGCCCCCGAGGGCGACCCGGCGGTGGTCGCCCGCGCGATCGCGCTCGCTGCACTGGAGGTGCTGACGGGCGGGCGGTCGGTGGCGCAGCTCGCGCGCTGGCTCACGCCGGGGGTCTACGAGACGCTCCAGGTCCGGGCCGGTCTGACGCAGCGGGTGCTGGGCACCGGCCGGGTGCTCCGCCCGCCGACGATCCGCCGTGCCCGGTCGTGCCGGGTCGGGCCGCACGCGATGGAAGCGACCATCGTGGCCGACCACGGCTCGCGCGTGCGGGCCGTCGCCCTCCGGCTCGAAGGCCATCGGGGCTCGTGGCGGGTGACCGCGCTCGAGATCGGGTGAGCGCCGGACGCACGGAAGCCCGCCCCGAGCACGGGCGGGCTTCCGTCGTGTCAGCGCTTGCGCTGCTGCTTGGCGGCCTTGCGACGTGCCTCGCGGTTCGCAGCGCCGTCCTCCGCCGACGCGGCCGCGGGGCGGGTGCCGGCGTTCTTGCCGCCGGAGTCCCCGCGGGTGATCACACCGCCGTCACCGTCGACCGACGGGGCCGTGTACTGCAGCGGTGTCCGCTCCGGGCCGTCGATGCCCTTCGCCACGAGCTTGCCGGGCGTCGGACCGTCGGACACCGAGCGAGCCGCAGCCGCCTGCGCGCCCGCACTCGCCGCCGCGGCGACGGCGGAGTCGGCCGTCACGGCCGGAGCGTCGGGTGCTGCCACCTGGACCTCCAGGTTGTACAGGTACCCGACCGTCTCCTCCTTGATGGCGTCCGTCATCGCGTTGAACAGCTGGAAGCCCTCGCGCTGGTACTCCACGAGCGGGTCGCGCTGGGCCATCGCGCGCAGGCCGATGCCCTCCTTGAGGTAGTCCATCTCGTAGAGGTGCTCGCGCCACTTGCGGTCGAGGACCGACAGGGTGACCCGCCGCTCCAGCTGCCGCATGTTCTCCGAACCGATCTGCTCCTCGCGCTCGGCGTAGGCGTGCTCGGCGTCCGAGAGGATCTCCCGCTCGATCAGCTCGGCCGACAGCCGCGTGGGGCCGCCCGCCTGCTCGACGACCTCGTCCGGAGTGATCGAGACGGGGTACACGGCCTTGAGCGCCGTCCACAGCGCGTCGAGGTCCCACGCCTCCGGACGACCCTCGGTCGTGGCGCCGTTGATGTAGGCGGTGAGCACGTCGGAACGGAAGTGCCGGACCTGGTCGTGCAGGTCCTCGCCCTCCAGCACCCGGCGGCGCTGCTCGTAGATCACGACGCGCTGGCGGGACATGACGTCGTCGTACTTGAGGACGTTCTTGCGGATCTCGAAGTTGCGCGCCTCGACCTGCGACTGCGCCGACTGGATGCCACGCGTGACGATCTTCGACTCGAGCGGCATGTCCTCCGGGAACCCGGCGCGCGTCATCATCGACTCCGCGAGCGAGGAGTTGAACAGGCGCATCAGGTCGTCCTGCATGGACAGGTAGAAGCGCGACTCGCCGGGGTCACCCTGGCGGCCGGAACGACCGCGCAGCTGGTTGTCGATGCGGCGCGACTCGTGGCGCTCCGTGCCGAGCACGTACAGCCCGCCCAGCTCGACGACCTCGTCGTGCTCGGCGGCCACCGACTCCTTGGCCTTCTCGAGCGCGAACGGCCAGGCGGCCTCGTACTCCTCGGCGTTCTCCGCCGGGTCCAGGCCACGGGCGGCGAGGTCCTCGACGGCCATGAACTCGGCGTTGCCGCCCAGCATGATGTCGGTGCCACGGCCGGCCATGTTGGTGGCCACCGTGACGGCGCCCTTGCGGCCAGCCTGCGCGACGATCGAGGCCTCGCGCGCGTGCTGCTTCGCGTTGAGCACCTCGTGCGGGACGCCCTGCTTCTTCAGCTTGGCGGAGAGCAGCTCGCTCTTCTCCACGCTGGTGGTGCCCACGAGCACCGGCTGGCCCTGCGCGTGCCGCTCGACGATGTCCGCGACCACGGCGTCGTACTTGCCGTCCTCGCTCTTGTAGACGTAGTCGCGCTGGTCGAGGCGCTGCATGTCGCGGTTCGTCGGGATCGGCACCACCCCGAGCTTGTACGTGCCCTGGAACTCCGCGGCCTCGGTCTCGGCCGTACCCGTCATCCCCGCGAGCTTGCCGTACAGGCGGAAGTAGTTCTGGAGCGTGATCGTGGCGAGGGTCTGGTTCTCGGCCTTGATGGCCACGCCCTCCTTCGCCTCGATCGCCTGGTGCATGCCCTCGTTGTAGCGGCGGCCCGGCAGGACGCGGCCGGTGTGCTCGTCGACGATGAGCACCTCGCCGTTCGTCACGATGTAGTCCTTGTCCCGCTTGAACAGCTCCTGCGCCTTGATGGCGTTGTTGAGGAAGCCGATGAGCGGGGTGTTCAGGGACTCGTACAGGTTCTCGATGCCGAGGTAGTCCTCGACGCGCTCGATGCCGGGCTCCAGCACGCCGACCGTGCGCTTCTTCTCGTCCACCTCGTAGTCGCGCTCGGCCTGCAGGCGGCGGACCACCTTGGCGAACTCGGCGTACCAGCGGTTGGCGTCGCCGGACGCGGGGCCGGAGATGATCAGCGGGGTCCGCGCCTCGTCGATGAGGATCGAGTCGACCTCGTCGACGATCGCGAAGTTGTGGCCGCGCTGGACCAGCTCGTCCGTGCTCCACGCCATGTTGTCGCGCAGGTAGTCGAACCCGAACTCGTTGTTCGTGCCGTAGGTGATGTCGCACGCGTACTGCCTGCGCCGCTCGGCCGGGTCCTGGCTGGACAGGATGACCCCGCTGGTCAGCCCGAGGAATCGGAAGACGCGACCCATGAGGTCGGACTGGTAGCTGGCCAGGTAGTCGTTGACCGTGACGACGTGGACGCCGTCGCCGGACAGGGCGTTCAGGTACGCGGGCGCGGTGGCGACGAGGGTCTTGCCCTCACCGGTCTTCATCTCCGCGATGTTGCCGAGGTGCAGTGCGGCGCCACCCATGAGCTGCACGTCGAAGTGGCGCTGACCCAGCGTGCGCCGGGCGGCCTCGCGGACCGTGGCGAACGCCTCCGCGAGCAGGTCGTCGAGCGTCTCGCCCTCCGCCAGACGGGCGCGGAAACGGTCCGTCTCCTCGCGCAGCTCGGCGTCGGACAGCGCGACGAAGCTGTCCTCCAGGGCATTGACCTGCTGGGCGATGCCCGACAGCTTCTTGACGATCCGGCCTTCACCGAGGCGCAGGACCTTCTCGAGGATCGCTGGCACGCACTACTCCCGACGTGTTCGCGCTCCGGGCGCGCGCGGCGTCGGAGCGGCTGAGGTGCCGGCCGCACGGCCGGGCGCGTCCATCGTAGGCGAGCCTGCGCGGCGCGGGCGAAGAACGACCACCGCAACGGCCAGCAGCACGGCACCCACCACGCCGGTGACCCCGAGCCGCTCGTCGCGCAGCACCACCGCGCCGACGGTGGCCGTGAGCGGTTCGAGCAGCGCCAGCAGCGCGGCCGTCGTGGCCGGCACGTGCCGTAACCCCGTGAAGTAGGCGCTGTAGGCGGCCGCGGTGGGCACGACGGCCAGGTAGACGAGCAACGCCCAGCCCTGCGGGTCGGTGGGGGTCGCGAGGCCCGATCCGGCCACCGCCGCGAACGGGAGGAGCACTATTCCGCCGAGCGTGAACGCGGTCGCCGTGAGGGGCAGCGGGCCCAGTCCGGGCACGCTCCGGCGGTTCAGGCCGGTCATCGTGGCGAACGCCGCCGCCGACACCAGGGCGAGCAGGGCGCCGGACGCCGTGCCCGGACCGGCGGCGTCGGACGGCCCCACCAGGAGCACCAGACCCACCAGGGCGAGGGCGAGCGCGACGAGCGTGCGCGCGGACGGGAGCCGGCGGGACGACACCGCAGTCCCGACCGCGACGAGCAGCGGCGCGGCGCCGAGGGCGACCAGCGTGGCGACCGCGACGCCGGCACGCTGGACCGCGGCGAAGTAGGCCGCCTGGTAGACGGCGGCGAGCAGGGCGGTCTCGACGACGAGGACGACGACGGGTCTGGTCCGGGCCAGACCGCGCAGCGCCCCCGTGGCCGCGAGCGCGAGGAGCAGCACTCCCCCGCCGCCGAGCAGCCGGTAGGCGGCCACGGTCAGCGGCGGCAGACCGGCGGCGTCCGCGAGCGCGGCGCCGGCGAGCCCGCCGGTCCCCCAGAGCACCCCGCCGAGCGCGACCAGGGCGAAGTCGCGCGACCGCGTCTCGTGCGTCATGCGGTCCGCACGGCGTGCGCCAGGTCAGCCGCGAGGTCGCCGCGCAGGAGCCCGCCGCGGTCGCCCACCGCGATCTCGTCCAGCCCCAGCCAGCCGGCGAGCTCGTGCAGCTCGGCGGCGAGCGGTTCGACCAGGTCGGCGGTGTGCGACGCGACGGGTGTGTCCGGTCCTGGTGTGCGGTGGGCCGCGTGCACCCGCAGCACGCCCGCCTGCCGGTCCGCCTTGAGATCCACGAGAGCCGACAGCGACTCACCGAGCAGGAACGGCAGCACGTAGTACCCCCAGACCCGCTGCGGCTCGGGGACGTAGATCTCGATCCGGTACCGCAGGCCGAACAGGGCCTCGACGCGGCGGCGCTCGAACACGAGCGGGTCGAACGGGTTCAGCAGCGCCGCGCCGGTCGCGCGGCGGGGCAGGTCGGCGTCGCGGTGCCGCCAGACGGGGCCCTGGTTCCAGCCGTCGACCGTGACCTCGTGCAGCACCCCGTGCTCGACCAGGTCCGCCACCGCCGGCGCCACCCGGTCCTGCTTGATGCGGAAGTAGTCCGCGAGGCAGCGCAGCGTACCGATCCCGTGCGCCCGCGCCGAGATCTCCACCAGGGCGCGGATCGCGTCCTCGTCGGACGGCTCGGGGGCGGCGAGGACGTCGGGCGGCAGCACCCGCGAGGTCAGGTCGTACCGACGCTCGAACGCCCCGTTGCGCCCCGCCGACGTCACCTCGCCGGTGAAGAACAGGAACTCCAGGACGCGCTTGGCCACCGTCCAGTTCCACCCCCACTCCTCCCGGGTGGTCGGGTGCTCGGCCTCGAAGTCCTCCTGCACCTGCCGGGCGGTCACGGGTCCGCGCTCGGCGATGATCGCCCGGACCTCGTCCACCACCGGCGAGTGCTTCAGCGGCACCTCGGAGATCGCACCCCACGCCTCCTTCTGGTAGGCGCGCTGCCGCCAGCCGAGGAGCCGGTACGTCTCCGGTGGCACGAACGAGGCCATGTGCGCCCATGTCTCGACGAGCCGGCGAGGAGCCTGGCCCGACGCGCGGTCGAGCAGGGCGGGGTCGTACGCGCCGATGCGCGAGAAGGTCGGCATGAGGTGAGCGCGCGCGAGCACGTTGACCGAGTCGATCTGCAGGACGCCCAGTCGATCGACGACCTGCTGGAACTGGCGCATGGTCGGCGCCGCACCGCGAGCCGGACGGGGCCGGTCCAGGCCCTGGGCGCGCAGCGCGATGCGCCGTGCCTGCGAGAGGGTGAGGCGTTCTGGGGCGCCCGGAGAGATCACGTGGACATCCTGCCGTGCGACGCCCACACGACGACGCCCGACCCGTCGCGAGACGGGTCGGGCGTCGTCGGGGACGAGATCAGCCGGAGACGGCGGCCAGCGGCGTTCCGACGACGGCGGCGTCGAGCTTGATCACGCCGTAGCTCCACCCGCGCCTGCGGTAGGCGACGGACGGCTGCGCGGTCTCGGCGTCGATGAACAGGAAGAAGTCGTGACCGACGAGCTCCATCTCGTAGAGCGCGTCGTCGACCGTCATCGGCTGGGCCTGGTGGACCTTCTCGCGGATGACGACCGGGGAGTCGCCGAGCGTCGTCTCGACGGCCGCGTCGGGATCGAGCGGCGCGGACGCCTCCGGCTCGGGCTCGGGCGGGCGGACGTCGACGGGGGCGATCGGAGTGTGGTTGCGGTGGTCCTTGCGCCGGTCGCGGGTCCGCCGCAGCCGCTCGAGAAGCTTCCCGAGAGCCAGGTCCAGGGCCGCGTACCTGTCGTCGGCGCACGCCTCGGCACGGATCACGGGCCCTCGGTCGACGACGGTGAGCTCGACGCGCTCACTGCTACCCGCCTGTCGAGGGTTCGTCTCGTGCGACACGACGACGTCGATGCGCTGAGCGCGGGGGGCCAGCTGCTCGACTTTCGCGAGCTTCTGCTCGACGTGCGCCCTGTACTTCGGGAGCACCTCGGTGTGCCGGCCGGCAACCACGATCTCCATGTGAGCCTCCTGAGAGGGTCGGGGGCGGGTCAGGCCCGCCCGAGGGTGACAGTGCAATGGGCTGCCCCAGGGGCAGTCGGGCGGCGTCACCTCCTCCCGCGGCCTGCCCGGTCGACCCGGCGAGGGGTCGGTCCGTGCTGTGCCAACGGCTCAGGCCCCCACGCTAACCCCGCGCCCGCCCGCGAACCACTCACCTCGCCAAGGGATCACCCTGTGGACAGGTTCCGGCCCGGCGGGAGGCGCGCCGGACGCGCCGGACCGGGCGTCGACGCCAGCGTCACCGCCCCGATCACCCGGGCTCCGCGACTCTCGAGCGCCGACCGGCACACGGCGACCGTGGCACCGGTGGTGAGCACGTCGTCCACGAGCAGGACGAGCCTGCCCTCGACCTGCCCCGCGCGCCGGTCCGGCACCCGCACGTGGCCGACGAGGTTGCGCGTGCGCGCGCGAGCTCCGAGGCCGACCTGGTCGTGACCCCGGGACCGGACCAGCACGGGCGCCGACGCGGCGGGATGCCCGGCCCGGACGAGACCCTCGACCACCGCGCCCGCGAGCGCCTCGACGAGGTTGCCGCCCCGGCGGCGTCGGGCCTCGGCCGTCGAGGGGGCGGCGACCACTAGCAGGGGCTGATCGCCGAGGTCCGGCGGGAGGGCAGTCGCCGCGAGCGCGAGCGCCTGCCCGAACGGACGCGTGAGATCGAGCCGGCCGCGGTCCTTCCACGCGATGATCGCGCGGCGGACGTCGCCCGTGCAGTCGGCGAGCGTCCACACCGGCAGCGGACCGTGCCCGTCCATCCGGTCCAGCCGCGGCGCGCGGTCCTCGCACCGCCACGGACGTCGCGCGAGCCGCCGGGAGCACGTCGAGCACCAGGCGACGTCGTCGGCCCCGCAGCCGGCGCACTCGACGGGCAGCAGGAGGCCGAGCAGCTCACGGGCGGACGTCATCGGTGCAGCCTGCTCGCCTGCAGCCGCGCAGGAGGGGAGCCGGTGGACGGCGGTGGGCTGTGGGCGGCCGGTCAGCCGGGGAACGACGGGTCGGCCGCGCCGGTCAGACCGATGACCTGCGCCCAGGTGGAGCCGACGAACCGACGCAGCTCGCCGGCGGTCGTGGTCACGTAGATGACCGACGAGCTCCCCGCGAGGCCGGCGAGCTCGGCCACCGCCGGCAGGGGCCTGGTCGGGCCGGCGACGGGAACCAGGTGCACGGCAGGGTTCCCCGTCGAGCGTCCGATGACCGCGAGCGTCGACTCCTCGGCCCAGACCACGGAGGACGCGTCGACGAGGGCGGCGCCGGCGCGGACCGGGGCCCCCAGCTGCTGCGGTCCCCCGGACTCGTCGCGGGTGATCGCCGCGACGTCGAGCTGGACGCCGTCCGCCCCGGCGGAGACGACCGCGACCCGGACCCCGTCGCGGGCCACACGGACGGCACGAACCGCGCGGCCTTCCAGCCAGTCCGCGCTCACCTGGACCGGGGCGTCGCCCGCGCGCGCAGCGACCAGGCCGCTCGACGGCTCTGCCGTCCAGGCCCAGCCGAACCTGTCGACGGAGGGGGCCACGAGAGCCGTCCCGGTCAGGAGGTCCTGCGCGGGCACGTCCGCGGTGGGCACCGTGCTCAACGTGTTCGGCCCCGAGAGCATCACCCGCACCGACCCGTCCTCGTTGCTCGCCGGGCTGCGCGGGTCGAGCGAGTCGAGGGCGCCGAGGCCGGGCACCGGCTCGGGCTCGCCGTCCACGAGGGCCACGATGCGGTCGTCCTGGAGGAACTCGACGTTGCTCGGCGGGCCGGACCCGCGCTCCAACGTCGCGGCACCCTCCAGAGGCACGTCGCCGGCGTACACCTGGACCGAGCCGATGCCGGGCACCGGCCGCAGGCTGGCGTCGATCTGCGCGAGCAGGAGGTCACGGTCGGCGCGGGTCACGGCCAGCGCGGGCTCCAGGGTGACCTGGGCGACGCCCTCGTCGTCCACCGGTACCGACTCGGGGTTGAGCTCGACTCCGTCGGGCACCGCCGTGACGACCGCGTCCTGCAGCCAGGGCGACGGACCGGCCAGCAGCTCGCTGACGATCGACGTGCCCAGGCCCTTCTGCGGGAACCAGCGCGACTCGGGGACGAGGAACTTCTCGTCCGGAGAGAGGAAGTACAACGAGGCCGGCCGATAGCTCCGGCTGAAGTCCTCCTGCTGGAGGATCAGGCCGGGCGGCGTCGCCGCGATCCGCCACTGGTCGGCGTCGTCCTGCACCATCCCGAACGTCACGGACTCACGCGCGTCCGGCGGAGCCTCGACGTAGACCCCGTTCTCGTCGACGCGGGCCAGGACGGGGACGTCGATGGTCACCTCGGTGTCCGTCGTCGTCGGGGCGGGCTCGACCGGTCCTGAGACGACGACCCCGGCCGACGGCTTCCAGGTGCTCTTCGCCTCCCCCGCGAGATACTCCCGGGCCGTCACGAAGTCGTCCGTGAACCCCGCGGCACCCGCCGCCAGGAACCCGTCGACGATCTCGGTCGGGGTGTCCCCCGGCTGCGGTCCCTGGGCCAGCACGGCGATCTCTGAGGGCTCCGTGACCTCGGCGTCCCCCTCGCTCACGGGTCCGGAGGTCGGGATCGCTGAGCACGCCGCCAGGACGACGAGAGTGACGAGCGCGAGGGCGGCGCGGTGGAACGGGCGCGCGGTCATCGGACCTCCTGCCGGTCGGCGTCGTCCAGGTACACCTGGTCGTCGTCCTGGTCGGAGGCCATGTCGGGGAGCGCGGCCGGATCGGTGTTCGGGCGCACGACGGGGATCCGCAGCGCCCCGGTGATCGGCGACTCGTCCGGTGCCAGCGACAGCGGGGAGTCGATGAGCCGGATGCCGGCGCGTCGTGGCAGCGTGAGCCGGAAGCTCGCTCCGCGGCCGGGCCGGCCCCACGCCTCGAGCCAGCCGCCGTGCAGGTGGGCGTCCTCGAGGGAGATCGCGAGCCCCAGACCGGTGCCGCCCGTCGTCCGGGCGCGCGCGGGGTCGGCCCGCCAGAACCGGTCGAACACGTGCGCGGCCTCGTCGGGGGTCATGCCCACCCCGCGGTCGCGCACGGTGATCGCCACGGCGTGCGCGTCGGCGCCGACCGTCACCTCGACCGTGCTCCCCTCCGCGTGCTCGACGGCGTTGACCAGGAGGTTGCGCAGGATGCGCTCGACGCGCCGCGGGTCGATGTCCGCGACGCAGCGCTCCTCGGGCACGACGACGTGCAGCCACGCGCCTCGCCGGTCGGCGAGCGGCGCCGCGTGGTCGACGGCCGTGATGACGACGTCGCGCACGTCGCGGCCCTCCGCGTCGAGCACCGCGGCGCCGGCGTCGAACCGGCTGATCTCCAGCAGGTCCGCCAGCAGGTCCTCGAACCGGTCGAGCTGGGTCTGCAGGAGCTCCGCCGAGCGCTTGGCGGCGGGGTCGAAGTCCTCGCGGGACGCGTGGATGACCTCGCCCGCCATCCGGATCGTCGTCAGCGGGGTGCGCAGCTCGTGCGACACGTCCGAGACGAACCGGCGCTGGAGCGTCGACAGCTCCTCCATGCGGTGGATCTGGTCCTGGAGGCTGTCCGCCATCTCGTTGAAGGAGCGGGCGAGCGTGGCCATCTCGTCCTCCCCCTTCTCGGGCATCCGCTCGGACAGGTGCCCGTCGGCCAGCCGCTCGGCGACCTGGGCCGCTCGGCGCACGGGCTGGACCGTCTGCCGGGTGACCAGCCAGGTCATGCTGCCCAGCAGGACGACGAGCGCGGCTGCCGCGAGGCCGAGGGTGCGCTGCAGGAAGTCGAGCCGGTCCTGCTCCGACTGGAGGCTGTACAGGAAGAAGAGCTGGTACGTGCCGACGACCGGCACGGTCACGTCCTGCCCGACGAGCACCCCGGGCGACACCCCGCCGGTCTCGCGCGGGATCGCGACGGACTGCCACTGCTGACCACCACCGGCGGTCGCCAGCCGCAGCTCGGGGCTGACCAGCGGGATGAGCGCCGGCGTCGTCGTCGCGCCCGAGATGTCCAGGCTGCTGCCCTCCTGACCGGGCGCGCGCAGCAGGAAGACCTCGCGCCGGTCCGAGCCGCCGGTGCGTTGGGCCTTGGACACGTCGCCGAGCAGGCGCTGCACGTCCGTGCGCGCCGTGGCCGTCGAGAAGTCGAGCGTCGCCTGCGCCTGCTGCGCGGACCGCGCACTCTCCTGCAGCACCTGGTCGAGCCGGGCCTGGAACAGACCGTCGGCCATCCGGGCGCTGACGTACGCACCGACGAGGGTGAGGGCCACCAGTCCGATGGCCAGCGTCGACGTGATGACCCGGACCTGCAGGGACGACCGCCACACGCTCGACCACGCACGGACGCGCCTCCGCGACCGTGCCCGGAGCAGCCGCCAGGCGCCGCTCACGCGCACGATCGGGATGCTCCGGACGACCTCACGTCGAGGCCACGCCCGCCTTGTAGCCGACACCGCGGACGGTGACGACGATCTCGGGCTGCTCGGGGTCGTTCTCGATCTTGGAGCGCAGGCGCTGCACGTGGACGTTCACGAGCCGGGTGTCGGCGGCGTGCCGGTAGCCCCACACCTTCTCCAGCAGCACCTCGCGCGTGAACACCTGCCACGGCTTGCGGGCGAGCGCCACCAGCAGGTCGAACTCGAGCGGGGTGAGCGAGACCGGCCGGCCCGCCCGCGCGACGCGGTGACCGGGCACGTCGATGGTCACGTCGCCGATGGTGAGGTGCTCGGGCGCGGGCTCGTCGCTGCGCCGGAGCCGGGCACGGACCCGCGCGACGAGCTCCTTGGGCTTGAACGGCTTGGAGATGTAGTCGTCGGCGCCGGACTCCAGGCCGAGGACCACGTCGACCGTGTCGCTCTTGGCCGTGAGCATGACGATGGGCACGCCCGACTCGGCGCGGATCTGCCGGCAGACCTCGTTGCCGTCCTTGCCCGGAAGCATGAGGTCGAGCAAGACGAGGTCCGGCTGCGTGGCGCGGAACACCCCGATCGCCTCGTCACCGTCCTCGCAGAACACCGGGTCGAAACCCTCGGACCGCAGCACGATGCCGATCATCTCGGCCAGCGCGGTGTCGTCGTCGACCACGAGCACTCGTCCCTTCATGGCGGCATTCTCGCACCGCAGAGGCCCGTACCCGGGCCACATGGGCCGACGCGACGACACGGGCGCACAGATCACCCGGTCGCGCGCCGTCGGGGGCGCCCGCCGTGGCACGATGAATCCTCCGCGGGGGCACGCCACGGCACCCCCCGAACCACCTGCACGACCACAGCCGAGGGAGCCGCGCTCGCATGACGAGCCCGCACGACGACGTCCCGCAGCCGCCGACCTGGGCGGCGCCCGCGGGGACGGGGACGCCGCCGCCGCCGGAGCACGTGCCGCAGCCCGGGCCGGCCGCGCCGCCGCAGCCACCGCCGCCTCCGTCGGGCTGGGGTCAGCAGCCCCCCGGCGGGTACGGCTCCTGGGGACCCGCCGCACCGCCGCCGCCCGGGGTCGCCTGGCGCCCGCAGGCGCTGCAGCCCGGGATCATCCCCCTGCGACCGCTCGGGATGGGCGAGATCTACGACGGCGCCTTCCGGGCGGTCCGTGCGAACCCGCGCGTGATGTTCGGGCTCGCCGCGCTCGTGGTGACCCTTGCCGTCACGATCCAGTCGATCATCCAGTGGTACGTCACGGGTCTCGTCGCGCCGCAGCTGTCCGACCTGTCCAGCGAGGTGGACCCGTCCGGGCAGATGGGGTTCGCCGAACAGCTGGGCTCGTCCGCGGGCCTGCTCATCTCCACCCCCGTGACCGCGCTCGCCACGACGATCCTCACCGGTCTGCTCATCGTGTCGGTGAGCCGCTCGGTGCTCGGCCAGGTGGCCACCGTCGGCGAGGTGCTGCGCTCGTGGCGCGTCTGGCTCGTGGTCGGCTTCACGTTCCTGAGCGGGGTCGCCGTCCTCGTCGTGGCCTCGGTGCTGACCACGGGTGTCGTGCTCCTCGCGGTGAACGACCAGATCGGGCCGGCCGTGCTCCTGGGCCTCGCCGGGGGGTTCGCGTTCGTGGTCGCCGCCGTCTGGTTCTCCACCCGGACGCTGCTGGTGCCCCCGGCGCTGATGCTCGAGGGCAAGAAGTTCTGGCCCACGGTGGCGCGGGCGTGGCGCCTGACGCGCGGGAGCTTCTGGCGTCTGTTCGGCATCTACCTGCTGACCAGCATCCTGGCCGGGATCATCGCGCAGATCATCGTCTTCCCGGCCACGCTGATCGCCCAGCTGGTGCTGCGCGACCCCACCGCGACGTCGTTCGGCTCCTTCGTCGTGATCGGGATCGCCAACGTCATCGCCTCGACCCTCTCGACCACGTTCGTGTCGTCCGTCGTCGCCCTGCTCTACATCGACGTGCGCATGCGCAGGGAGGGCCTGGACGTGGAGCTCGCACGCGCCGCGGAGTCCGCGGCGTGATCCTGCCTGCCGGGCTGACGGTCGGCGTCCCGGTCGAGCCTGATGCCGCGACCGGGCGGCGCTGGGCGACCGAGGAGCTGCTCGACCCCGTCTACCACCAGCAGCGCTCGCTGCTCAGCCGGCTGTGGGACTGGCTGGCGGAGCAGCTGGCGGGACTGCGGACGCCGGCCGCGATCGATCCGTTCGCGGTGCTGGTGGTGGTCGGCATCATCGCGGCCGTCGTGGTGGTCGCGTTCCTCGTGGCGGGCCCGGTACGCGTCTCGCGGCGCGGCTCGTCGGACCGCCGGGTCCTGGACCACGACGACGCGCGCACGGCGGAGGAGATCCGGGCCGCCGCCGAGGCCGCCGCGTCACGGGGCGACTGGGCGCTCGCGGTGCTGGAGCGCTACCGGGCGATCGTGCGGGGGCTCGAGGAGCGCACCGTGCTCGAGGAACGGGTGGCCCGCACCGCGCACGAGGCCGCGCTGGCCGCCGCCGCACGGCTGCCGTCGCTGGGCGACGACCTGGTCGCGGCCGGACGGACGTTCGACGACGTGGCGTACGGCGACGAGCCGGCCACGGCGGACGACGAGCGCAGGCTGCGTGAGCTCGACGGCCGCGTCCGGGACACCCGTCCGACGACGCCCACCGGCGTGGCCGACCTCGCCGTGGCGGCACCCCGATGAGCGCACCCACCGTGACCACCGCGCACGCACCCGTGGTCGGTGACGGGACGTCGGTGCGCAGCCGGTCGGCCCGGCGCTGGCGGCGCGCGCGGTGGTGGCTCGCCCTGCTCGGGCTCGTCGTGGTCGCCGGTCTCCTGTCCGCCCTGCCCGAGCCGCGGACGTCGACGCTCACGCTCGCCCCGGACAACCCCGGCGACCTCGGCGCGCGCGCCGCCGCACAGATCCTCGGGCGGCAGGGCGTCGACGTCCGGTACGTGCGGCACATCGCGGAGGTCCGGTCCCTCGCGGCCCCCGGCTCGACGGTGCTCGTCGTCGGCGACTACCTGCTCGACGCTGACCAGATCGACGTGCTCGACGCCACGGGCGCCGACCTGGTGATGGTCGACGCAGGGTGGGCGCTCGGGCTGCTGACCGACACGATCGCGGCGGGCGGGGGCACCGGGGGCGAGCCCGAGGTCCGCTCGGCCGCGTGCGACGACCCGGACGCCGTGGCGGCGGGATCGATCACCGCGCGGGGCTCCCTGCAGGCCACCGGGCCGGGCGCGGTCGTCTGCTTCCCCGCCGCCGGGACGGACACCGACCTCGGCGGCGCGTACGCGGTGACCGAGTCGGACGGTCGCCGGATCGTCGCGCTCGCCGACGTCGCGCCCCTGACCAACGAGCACCTCGCCGAGCAGGGCAACGCCGCGCTCGTGCTGCGTGCGCTCGGCCGGCACGAGCAGCTCGTCTGGTACATCCCCTCGCTCGACGACGTCGGCGCGGGCGACGGGTCCACCGACGCCGCTCCCGGCCAGCTCCTGCCCCCGGTCGTCCCGATCCTGGCGCTGCAGCTCGTGCTCGTCGTGGTCGTGGCCGCCCTGTGGCGGGGGCGGCGGCTGGGACGGCTGGTGACCGAGAAGCTGCCGGTGGTCGTCCGGTCCGGCGAGACGACGAGGGGCCGCGGCCGGCTGTACCGGCGGGCCCGGTCCTACGGGCACGCGGCCGCCGCCCTGCGCGCCGGCGCGGCCGCGCGCAGCGCCGCCCGGCTCGGGCTCCCCCGCTCCGCTCCGGCCCCCGTGGTCGTCGACGCCGTCGCGCGGGCCACCAGCCGCCCGGCACACACCGTCGAGGCCCTGCTGTACGGACCCCCACCGACCGACGACCGCGGGCTGGCCCAGCTGGCCCGTGACCTGGACCATCTCGAGAGCGAGGTTCACCGAACGTGAGCGACCAGAGTCCCTCCTGGGGAACGACTGCACCCACCGCCCAGCTGCACCACCCGTCCGAGGAGCTGCGGGCCGCCCTGGGCACCGTGCGCGCCGAGGTGGCCAAGGCGGTCGTCGGGCAGGACGCGGCCGTCAGCGGCCTCGTCATCGCACTGCTCTGCCGTGGTCACGTGCTGCTCGAGGGCGTGCCGGGCGTCGCCAAGACGCTCCTCGTCCGGGCGCTGTCGGCTGCTCTCGACCTGCAGACCAAGCGCGTGCAGTTCACCCCCGACCTCATGCCCGGCGACGTGACCGGCTCGCTGGTCTACGACGCCCGCACCGCCGAGTTCTCGTTCCGCGAGGGTCCGGTGTTCACCAACCTGCTGCTGGCGGACGAGATCAACCGGACGCCGCCGAAGACGCAGGCGTCGCTGCTCGAGGCCATGGAGGAGCGGCAGGTGTCCATCGACGGCACCCCGCGCCCGCTGCCCGACCCGTTCCTCGTCATCGCGACGCAGAACCCGGTCGAGTACGAGGGCACGTACACCCTCCCCGAGGCGCAGCTCGACCGGTTCCTGCTCAAGCTCGTGCTCCCGCTGCCGGAGCGCGACGAGGAGATCGAGGTGCTGAGCCGGCACGCCGCCGGCTTCGACCCGCGCGACCTCGCCGGGGCCGGGCTGCGCCCCGTGGCGACGGCGGACATGCTCGCCCGCGCGCGGGCCGAGGTGGCGCGCGTGCAGGTGGCCCCCGAGGTGCTCGGGTACGCGGTCGACGTCTGCCGGGCCACCCGCCGGTCGCCGTCGCTCTCGCTCGGCGTCTCCCCCCGTGGCGCGACCGCGCTGCTGGCCACGTCGCGCGCGTGGGCGTGGCTGTCCGGCCGGGGCTACGTGACGCCCGACGACGTCAAGGCCCTCGCCCACCCGACGCTGCGGCACCGGGTGCAGCTGCGCCCCGAGGCCGAGCTCGAGGGCGTCAGCACGGAGAGCGTGCTGGACACCGTGCTCGCGTCCGTGGCCGTCCCCCGCTGACGTGGCCGTCACCTGGCGCGCGGTCGTCCTGGCCGCGCTCGGGCTCCCGGTGGTGCTCCTGGTGCCCGCCACCGGGACCGTCCTGCTGTGGGCGCTGCTCGTCGTGGTCGCCTGCGCGGTGGACGTCGCGCTGGCCGCGTCGCCCCGGGAGGTCGGGGTCCGACGGGACGTCCCGGCGTCGGTCCGTCTGACGGAGCCGTCGTCGTCCACGCTGACCCTGTCCCACCTGGGCCGACGCCGGCTGCGCGGCGTCGTGCGTGATGCGTGGCCGCCGTCGTCCGGCGCGCAGGTCGACCGGCACCGGCTGGACGTCGCGCCGGGCGAGGGCGCCCGGGTGCGCACCGTCCTGGTGCCGACCCGGCGCGGCGACGCGCACGCCGACCGCGTCACGATCCGCACCCTCGGCCCGCTCCGGCTGGCGGGCAGGCAGGCCTCGCTCACCGTGCCGGGGCGGCTCCGCGTCCTGCCCGAGTTCGCGTCGCGGCGGCACCTGCCCAGCCGGCTCGCGCGCCTGCGGGAGCTGGACGGGCGCGCGGCGGTCCAGGTGCGCGGTCCGGGGACGGAGTTCGACTCCCTGCGCGAGTACGTGATCGGCGACGACGTGCGCTCCATCGACTGGCGCGCGACGGCCCGCCGCTCGGACGTCGTCGTGCGCACGTGGCGTCCGGAGCGCGACCGTCGCGTGCTCATCGTGCTCGACACCGGACGCACGTCCGCGGTCCGCGTGCTCGACGCCCCGCGGCTCGACGCGTCCATCGAGGCCGCGCTGCTGCTCGCCGCCCTGGCGACGAAGGCGGGCGACCGCGTCGAGCTCCTCGTCTTCGACCGCAAGGTCCGCGGCCGGGTGGCCAGTGCGACCGGTGCGCGCGTCATGGCCCAGTTCGCCGACACGTTGGCGCTCGCCGAGCCGGCGCTCGTGGAGACCGACTGGCCCGGGGTGGTGGCGCAGGTCCGCCAGCGGCTCAGCCAGCGCGCTCTGGTGGTGCTCCTGACCGCCCTCGACCCGGCGGCGGTCGAGCAGGGCCTGCTCGGCGTGGCCGGCCAGCTGACGGAGCGGCACCAGGTGGTCCTGGCCTCCGTGTCGGACCCCGAGGTCGACACCCTGCGCACGTCCCGCGACAGCGCCGCGGCGGTGTTCGACGCCGCGGCGGCGGAGCGCGTCGGGCTGGAGCGCGCCGCCGTGGCCGTCCGGCTGCGCCAGCGCGGCGCCGAGGTCGTCGACGCGCTGCCCGACGACCTCGCGCCCCGTCTGGCGGACACCTATCTCGCGCTGAAGGCGGCCGGTCGGCTGTGAGGGCTGTGGGCGCTTCCGGGTAGGTTCCGGACCGTGCCCGACCTGCTCACCCGTGCCCACCTGAACCGTGCGCTGCTCGCGCGCCAGCACCTGCTCGAGCGTCGCCCTGGTCCCGCGATCGAGGTCGTGGACCACCTGGTGGGTCTGCAGGCGCAGAACGCGTGGTCGCCGTACGTCGGCCTGTGGAGCCGGGTCGAGGGGTTCCGCACCGAGGAGCTCGGTGCGGCGTTCTGGGACCGTTCCGTCACCCGGATCGCGGTGATGCGCAGCACGATCCACCTGGTCACGGCGGCCGACGCCTTGCTGCTGCCGGGCCTGATCGCGCCGCTGCACGCCAAGGACCTCCGGGTCAACGCGCAGCACGGCGCCGCGCTGCGCACGCTCGACCTCGCCGAGCTCACCGCCGCCGCCCGCGCCCTCGTCGAGGAGGAGCCTCGCGTGACCACCGCGCTGGGCCGGCTCCTCGGACAGCGGTGGCCGGACGTCGCACCGAGCACGCTGGCCTACGCCGCGCGCGGGACGCTTCCCCTGGTGCAGGTACCGCCCCGGGGCGTCTGGGGACGCTCCGGAGCGACCACCTGGACCACCGCGTGGGCCTGGCTGGGGCCGGAGCTCACCGCCGCGGCTCCCGACCTGACCGATCCGCAGGTGCTCGCCGCCGAGCAGGAGCGGTTCGTGCGTCGCTACCTCGCCGCGTTCGGCCCGGCCTCCGTCGCTGACCTGCAGAGCTGGAGCGGGCTCACGGGGATGCGCGCCGTGGTGGACCGCCTCGACCTCGTGCGGTACCGCGCCGATCCGTCCCCGGGGGCGGTCCGCGAGCGCGAGCTGCTCGACCTGCCGGGTGCCCCGCTGCCGGACCCGGACGCGCCCGCGCCCGTGCGGTTCCTGGCGGACTACGACAACGTGCTGCTCGGTCACGCCGACCGCACCCGGATCATCTCCGCCGAGCACCGCCCGTACCTGGCCAGCCCGAACGGGGTGGTCCCGGCCACCTTCCTGCTCGACGGGCGGGTGGCGGGGACGTGGGACGTGCCGCGCGACCGCAGGAGCGGCGGCACGGTCACGCTCACCGTGCGGCCGTTCGACCGCCCGACAGCCGCCCAGCGCGAGGAGCTGCAGGCCGAGGCCGAGGGTCTGGCCGAGCTCATGGCCGCCGAGGCGGACGTGCGCCTCGTCGTCGTGGTCGACCCGGGCTAGTCAGCCGGCGGTCGCGAGCACGTAGCCCGCGCGGTCCGCCTCGAGGTCGCCGGTGTGCCCGGCGCGGACGGCCCGCCGGCCGAGGACCAGCGTGTACGTCCAGAACGCTGCCAGGACGAGCACCCCGATGCTGACCTTGACGACCCACGGCAGGGCCGAGCCCGTCACGAAGCCCTCGACCAGGCCGGAGACCGCGAGGACGCCCACGAGCCCGATCGCCACCGTGAACAACGCTCGTGCCTCCTCGGCGAGCGCGCGCCCGCGCGTGCGGGGTCCGGGGTCGATCCAGGTCCAGAAGATGCGCAGCCCGGCGGCGCCGGCGACGAACACCGCGGTGAGCTCGAGCAGACCGTGCGGCGCGATGAGCTGCAGGAACACGTCCAGCTCCCCGTACGACGCCATCATGCCGCCGGTCGCCCCCACGTTGATCGCGTTGGAGGCCTGGAAGTACACCGGCCCGATCCCGGTGATCCCGGTGGCGATGCAGACGGCGGTCAGCCACGCGTTGTTGGTCCACACCATCGCCGCGAACCCCGCGCCCGGCGCGTAGTACTCCGCGAACGACTCCTCGACGTACTGCTCACGCTGGCTCGGGGTGCCCATCGACGCGAGGGCCTCGGGCTGCGTGGCCACCCAGACGCCCGCGGTGATGCTCAGGACGAGGAACGCCGCCATGACGCCGACCGTCCACCAGCGGATGCGGTACAGGGCCGCCGGCAGCGCGACCATGACGAACGCGGTGACGTCCCGCCAGCTCGGCTCGTGCGTGCCGGCGATCGCGGCACGCGCACGCCCGACGAGCATCGACAGGCGGGTCACCATCTCCGGGTCGGGCGCGGCCGACCTGACCGAGGACAGGTCCGTGGCGACGGCCTGGTAGAGCCGCACCAGCTCGTCGGCCTCGGCACCCGTGCGCCGCCGCTGACGCACCAGCGCGTCGAGCCGTGCCCAGTCGGCCGAGCGTGCCCGCTCGAAGGCGTCGAGATCCATGCCGCACAGCCTGCCATCCCGCGGGTGCGGCAGAGGCTAACCTGCGCACCATGGACGGCATCATCACGGGCGAGGGTGTCGTCCTCGACGCACGCCCGACCTCCGCGGCCACCCGCCTGCTCGCCGCGCTCCTCGACCTCCTGCTCCTGGCCGTCGTCGGCTTCGTGCTCCTGATCGCGCTGGGCGCGGTCGCCGGGGGCGTGTCCGAGGAGCTGGGCCGCATCGCCGCCATCGTGCTGGTCGCCACCATCACGGTCGTGATCCCGACGACGGTCGACACGCTCACCCGGGGCCGCTCGCTCGGCAAGCTGGCGACCGGCATCCGCATCGTGCGCGACGACGGCGGTCCGCTGGTGTTCCGGCAGGCCCTGATCCGGGCGCTCGTCGGCTTCGTGGAGCTGTGGCTCACCCTCGGCACGGTCGCGCTGATCACGTCGATCGTGCACCCGCAGGGCAAGCGCGTCGGCGACATCCTGGCCGGCACCTACGCCGTGCGCGTGCGCGGCGCGGCGAAGGTGCGTGTGCCGCTGGTCATGCCGCCGCACCTCGCCGGCTGGGCGCACTCCGCCGACCTCGCCCGGCTGCCGGACGGGCTCGCGCTCTCGGTGCGCCAGTTCCTGGGCCGGACCGCGTCCCTGCACCCCGCGTCCCGGGTGCAGCTGGGCTCGCAGCTGACGGCCGAGGTGCAGCGCTACGTCAACCCGCTGCCCCCGCTCGGCACGCACCCGGAGGCGTTCCTCGCGGCCGTCCTCGCGGAGCGCAGGGACCGCGAGCTCACCGCCCGGCTGCGCGCGGACCAGCGGGACGCCGTGGAGTCGTCACAGCTGCACCGACTCCCCCACGGCGTCCCGGATCCCGCTCAGTAGCGGTAGTGGTCCGGCTTGTACGGGCCGGACGCGTCGATCCCCAGGTACTCGGCCTGCTCCTTGCTGAGCTCGGTGAGCCGGACCCCGAGGGCGTCCAGGTGCAGCCGCGCCACCTTCTCGTCCAGCACCTTGGGCAGTCGGTACACCTCGCGGGCGTAGTCGCCGGGCTTGGTGAACAGCTCGATCTGGCCGATCACCTGGTTGGAGAACGAGTTGCTCATCACGAACGAGGGGTGCCCGGTCGCGTTGCCGAGGTTCAGCAGGCGACCCTCGGAGAGCACGATGATCGAACGCTCGGGACCGACCTCGTCGGCCGGGAACGTCCACTCGTGCACCTGAGGCTTGATCTCCGTGCGCGTGATCCCGGGCACGTCGGCGAGCCCGGCCATGTCGATCTCGTTGTCGAAGTGGCCGATGTTGCCGACGACGGCCTTGTTCTTCATCCGGGCCATCTGCGCGGCGGAGACCACGTCCTTGTTGCCCGTGGTGGTGATGACGAAGTCGGCCTGGTCGATGACGTCGTCCAGGCGGGTCACCTGGTAGCCGTCCATCGCCGCCTGGAGGGCGCAGATCGGGTCCACCTCGGAGACGATCACGCGCGCACCCTGCCCGCGGAACGCCTCGGCGGCGCCCTTGCCCACGTCCCCGTAGCCCGCGACGAATGCGACCTTCCCGCCCATCAGCACGTCGGTGGCCCGGTTGATCCCGTCGGGCAGCGAGTGCCGGATGCCGTACTTGTTGTCGAACTTCGACTTGGTCACCGAGTCGTTGACGTTGATGGCCGGGAACAGCAGCTGGCCGGCCTCCGCGAGCTGGTAGAGCCGGTGCACGCCGGTGGTGGTCTCCTCCGTGACGCCCGTGATGTCCGCGGCGATCGTCGTCCACCGCTGCGGGTCGGCGGCGAGCGAGCGGCGCAGCGTGCCCAGGACGACGGTGAGCTCCTCGGAGTACCCCGGCTCCCCCGGCTGCGGGTCGGACGGGACCGCGCCGGCGGCCTCGTACTCGACGCCCTTGTGCACCAGGAGCGTGGCGTCGCCGCCGTCGTCGAGGATCATGTTCGGGCCGGTGCCCCCGGGCCACACGAGGATCTGCTCGGTGCACTCCCAGTACTCCTCGAGCGACTCGCCCTTCCAGGCGAACACCGGCACGCCGGCCGGCTGCTCCACCGTCCCGTGCGGGCCGACGGCGACCGCCGCGGCGGCCTCGTCCTGCGTCGAGAAGATGTTGCAGGACGCCCAGCGGACCTCCGCGCCGAGCGCCACGAGCGTCTCGATGAGGACGGCGGTCTGCACCGTCATGTGCAGCGAGCCGGCGACGCGAGCACCGGCGAGGGGCTGCGTGGGGCCGAACTCGTCCCGCAGGGCCATCAGGCCGGGCATCTCGTGCTCGGCGAGGCGGATCTGGTGGCGGCCGGCCTCGGCGAGGGACAGGTCGCGGACCTTGTACTGGCCGGGAAGCTCAGAGAACGACGTGGACACAGACATCTCACTCCTGCGGGGTTCCGGTGACGTGGGCGGGCGCGACGCAGCAGGGCTTGCGCCCTGGTCGTCCACGCCGGCGCGACCCCTCTCGGTCTGCGGGCATCACCCACGCCGTCCGGGACATGCTAGCCCGGGGTGAGCGGCGTCACACGGCGTCGTCAGCCGCGAGTGACGGGTACGCCCTCGTCCACCAGCAGCACGGGGATCCCGTCACGCACCGGATAGGCGACCGGGTTCACCGGGTCCGTCGAGACCAGGGTCGGCTCACCGTCGGGCCCGACGCCGTCCACCAGCGTCGCCCCCGTCGCCGGGCAGCGCAGGAGCTCGCGCGCCCAGGGCTCCAGCGTCCGGCCCATCAGGACTCACCGTCCTGGCGCACCAGGGCCAGCACGTCGTCGCGCACCTTCTCCATGATGTCCTGGTCGGCGGCCTCGACGTTCAGCCGCAGCAACGGCTCGGTGTTGGAGGCGCGCAGGTTGAACCACCATTGCGGGTGGCCGTCCCAGTGGGAGACCGTCAGGCCGTCCATCTCGTCGACCTGCACCGGACCGGCGCCCTGCTGCGTCACGTACGCCTCGATCACGCGCTCGCGCGCGGCGGCGACGTCGGTGACGCGGGAGTTGATCTCCCCGCTGGCCGAGTACGGCTGGAACTGCTCGGACAACGCCGACAGGGGGTGCGGCTGGCCACCGAGCGCCGCGAGCACGTGCATCGCCGCGAGCATGCCGGTGTCGGCGAAGAAGAAGTCGCGAAAGTAGTAGTGCGCGCTGTGCTCGCCGCCGAACACCGCGTCGTGCTCGGCCATCTGCGCCTTGATGAACGAGTGGCCGACGCGGGTGCGGACGGTCGTCGCTCCCGCCGCGCGCAGCAGGTCCGGCACCACCTGGGACGTGATGAGGTTGTGGATCACGGTCGGGGTGCGGCCGGCGGCGCGCTCGCGCTCCACCTCACGCAGGCCCACCAGCGCCGTGATGGCCGACGGGCTCACCGGGTCGCCGTGCTCGTCGATGACGAAGCAGCGGTCCGCGTCGCCGTCGAACGCCAGCCCGAGGTCGGCGTCGTGCTCGACGACCGCCGCCTGCAGGTCCCGCAGGTTCTCGGGCTCGAGCGGGTTGGCCTCGTGGTTGGGGAACGTGCCGTCCAGCTCGAAGTACAGCGGCACGATGTCCAGCGGCAGCGTGGGCAGGCCCGCGCCGGTGCCGAGGACCGCCGGTGCGGTAAAGCCGCCCATGCCGTTGCCTGCGTCGACGACCACCTTGAGCGGCCGGATGCCGGAGAGGTCCACCAGCGAGCGCAGGAACGAGGCGTACTCCGTGAGCATGTCGCGGTCCTCGACGGTGCCGCGCTGCGCGGCGTCGACCTCCGGGACCGAGCCCGCGAGGTAGTCGCCGGCCAGCTCGCGCACCGTGGTGAGCCCGCTGTCCTGGCCCACGGGGCGCGCGCCGGCACGGCAGAGCTTGATCCCGTTGTACTGCGCCGGGTTGTGGCTCGCCGTGAACATCGCGCCCGGGATGCCCAGGGCGCCGGAGGCGAAGTAGAGGCCGTCCGTCGACGCCAGACCGATCAGGAGGACGTCCACGCCCCGGGCGGCCAGCCCGTCCGCGAACGCACCGACGAGCTCGGGACCCGAGGGCCGCATGTCGTTGGCGATGACCACGCGGGGGCGGTCCGTCGCCTCGGGGAGCACCACGACGTCGGCGAACGCGGCACCGATCGCGCGGGCGACGGTGGGGTTGAGCTCGTCGGGGACGACCCCGCGGACGTCGTAGGCCTTGATGAGGGCAGACAGATCGACACGGTCGGCAGCAGGGGAGATCACGCCGTCATCGTACCCGGGGCCTTCCGGGCCACGACCAGGACCGGGACCAGGTCAGGCGTCCCCGCCGACGATCTCGTCCCGGTCGAGCGGGATCCCGCTCCCGTCGAGGGGGAACCAGTTGCGCTGCTCGCAGGACGGGCAGGACACGAAGACCACCTGACGGCCGTCCGTGAGAGCCATCCGGATCCGGGTCAGGTCGGTGGCACCGCAGCGCAGGCACGCGTCGGTGCCGGGCACGCCCGGGCCGGAGGGCTGGCTGATGGAGCCGAGGGGCTCGCCCGCCCGCTCGGCGCGCGCACGCGCGGCCTCTCCCTTGCGGCGGGCCACGTCAGCCCTCGCCACGCAGCACGCGCAGGTGACCGCGGCGAGGTGCCTCGTTCAGGACCGCGCCGACAGCCTCGGGCAGCGCGACGGGCTCGGGCTCGGTCCGCCTCCCCGCCTCCCGCACCGCGTCGGCCAGCGCCAGCAGGTCGTCCCGGCTCGGCGGAGCGGGGGTGAACTCGGGCGTCAGCCGGACGACCTCCCAGCCGCGGGGGGCCGTGAGGCGTTCCGCGTGCTCGATGCACAGGTCGTACGAGTGGGGCTCGGCGTGCTGCGCCAGAGGACCCAGCACCGCGGTCGAGTCGGCGTACACATAGGTCAGCGTGGCCACGGCCGCACGGCCGCATGCCGTGCGGGAGCACTGCCTCACGGATCTCACGCGCTGACGGTACTCCCGGGCGCGGACAGGCCGTGCCCCCCACGCCGTCGGCCGTGCGCGATCTACAGTGCTGAGGTGAGCTCTGCACCCCCGCCGCCCGCCCGCCGAGCCCCCGGTGTCGGCCGCCGCACCCTGGCGCTCCCCACGACGACGATCGCCCCCGTGCGCCGCCGCGACCGGCGCGGACGTGGACCCCGGGGGCCGCTGCTGCCCAGCACGATGCCCGCCTACCGCACCCGCGCCGAGCGGTTCGACGACCTCGTACTCGATGCCGTCGAGCGGATCGAGCGCACCTGGGCACGCCAGCTGGTGGGGACGGAGTTTGCCGTCGAGGACGTGCCGCCGTCCAACCCGGCGCCGTGGGAGCACGGCGGGGTCCCGCTCGGTCGCTACTTCCCGTCCGACGCCGGGCTCCCGGCGCGCATCGTCGTCTACCGCCGTCCGGTCGAGTCGCGGGCCACCGATCCCCTCGACCTCGCCGACCTGGTGCGGGACGTGGTCGTCGAGCAGGTGGCCCACCTGCTCGGGAGGTCGCCCGACGACGTGGATCCGCACTACGGCGACGCCCACTAGCCTGTCCGGACGATGAGCACCGCCGTCCCGCCCCCGCCCACGCCAGCCCCCGATGTCCGCGTCGTCTGCGTCGTCTACCACCCCGGCGACGAGCTCCCGACGTTCGCCCGCACCCTCGCCGCTGCGTCCGCCATCCCGGCCGAGCTGGTGATCGTCGACAACGGCTCCGATCCCACCGTCGCCCGCGCGGTGGCCGACGAGTTCGGGGCGCGGCTCGTCGCCACGGGGTCGAACCTGGGCTACGGCGGCGGCGCCAACCTGGGCGCGGCAGGCGCCGAGGCACGGTGGATCGTCGTCGCCAACTCCGACATCGAGTGGCAGCCGGGGTCGCTGGACGAGCTCGTCGCGGCCGCCGAGGCGGCACCCACCGCGGGGTCGGTCGGGCCGGCCCTCCTCAACACCGACGGCACCGTCTACCCCTCCGCGCGCGAGCTGCCGTCGCTCACCCAGGGCGCGGGGCACGCGCTGTTCGTCAAGGTCTGGCCCGGCAACCCGTGGACGCGCCGGTACCAGGCGCACCAGCAGAACGCCGGCGGTCAACGACCGGCCGGGTGGCTGTCCGGTGCGTGCCTGCTGCTGCGGCGCGAGGCGTTCGAGGCCGTGGGCGGGTTCGACGACGGCTACTTCATGTTCTTCGAGGACGTCGACCTCGGGGAGCGCCTGGGACGCGCGGGGTGGATCAACCTCTACGTGCCGCAGGTCCAGGTCACGCACGTCGGCGGGACGTCCTGGCGCGCCAAGCCCGCGCCGATGATCTCGGCGCACCACGCGAGCGCGGCTCGGTACGTGCACCGCCGGTACCCACGCTGGTACCAGTGGCCGGTGCGGCAGGCGGCGGTGCTCGGGCTGCGGCTGCGGGAGCGCTCGGAGCTGCGCACCGCCCGCTGAGTCAGCGGGTGCCGAGCCTCGGGTCCTCGCGGACGGCGACGTCCGGGGTGAGGCGCGGCACCGGTACCGGGTCGAGCACGGACACGAGCCAGCCGTCCGGCTGGTCGACCGCGGCCACCATCGCCCAGGCGAGCGCGACCGTCGAGCCGTCGTCCGTGACGAGGTCGACGCCCACCACTCCCGCGAGGTCCACAGGCGGACCCGGCACCACCGCAGGGTCGGGAGCGGCGACCTGGCCGGTCCCGGTGGCCAGGTCGTCGACCCACCAGGCGCCCGTCGTCCCGGCGTCCAGCACCAACGTCCGCTCGGCCAGCACCACGCCGTCGGCCCCGAGCAGCCGGACCGAGCCCGTCGCGACGCCGTCCGCGCTCGGGTCCGCGGCACCGGACACGGCGCCGACGACGAGCATCCCGCGGGTCCCGCTCGGTACGGCCACCAGGCCGCTGCGCCCGACGGTGGTCGACGCCGCCCACGCGCGCTCGACGCTCGGGAGGTCGTCCAGCTCGCCGACCGCACCCGGGCGCGTCACGACGGCCGAGGCCAGGACGGGCTGGTCGGCGTCGACGACCACGGTGTAGGAGCCGGCGGGCAGCCCGCCCAGGGGCACGTCGGTCACCTCACCGGCCACCAGCGCCACCTCGTCCGCACCGGGGAGCTCCGTGACGCCCCCGGGGCCGAGCAGCGTGACGCGCGCGGTGGTGGCGACGGTGCCGGGCACCAGGAGCCGGAGCGCGGAGGCGGTCACGTCACCGACCGCCGAGGCGGACACCGAGACGCCGGGGACCACCTGGCGACGGGCGGGGGCCGAACCGGGCACGACCAGGTCGGTCCCGGCGGGCGTGAACCCGTCGATCGCGGAGTCCTGCACGTGCACCCCGACCCGTCCTCCGGTCGCGGTCACGTGCACCGCCACGCGGCGTTGCTCGGCCGCGATCCCGCCGAGGACCACCACGCGGGAGGCACCGGGCGCGACGAGGTACCGCTCGCCCGTGAGGTCGACGGGGCCCGACGGGCCCCAGATCGCGAGGGTGACCTCGGCGGGCGTCGACCCGGCGTTGTCCAGGACGAGCTGCGCGGTGCTGGACAGGTCGGTGGCGCCGCCGAGCAGCCACGCGTCGGCTGTCGGCTGCTGGCAGGAGGCGGCGGAGAGCCCCCGCAGGTCGCCGGCGGTCACCAGGCCGGCGCTCGCGGCGGCCACCCGGGCGGGGGCATCAGCACCGGGCTCGGCGCGGACCACCACCGGGCCGGTCACGCCGGGGACCACCGCCGAGTCACCCCCGGCGTCGAGCGTCGTCGTCGTCGTCGAGCGGTCGAGCGGTCCCACGGTGCCGGCGGAGGTGCCGTCGCGGTCCGGCACCGAGGTCACCGCCGTCACGGTGGTGACCGGGTCCACCGGGGTGGGATCGAAGGCGGAGTCCCCGCGCCCGGTGTCGTCGGGCTGGATCAGCGGTCCGGCGCACACGAGCGTCGACACCGAGGCGGGGACGGAGATCTGTGCCGGCGGGACGGGATCGCCTGCGGTGCCACCGGGCAGGCGTGCCCCGGCCACGATCGCCGCCGTCAGCCCGAGCACCGCGAGGCCGGACGCGGCACGGGCCGTCCGTCCCAGCCAGACCTGCGTCCGCGTCGGACCGGTCGCGTCGATGACGTCTCCCCCGCTCATGGCCGGGCTCCCCGGCGTCGGCGCACGGGGACGGCCAGGAGGATCGTCACCAGGGCGACCACCCCCTGGAGGACCAGCCACGGGGTGCGCTCCGGGCTGTCGTACCGGACGACCAGCTCGCCGCCGTCGGCACCGACGGCGAACGCCTGCCGCCACCCGCCGTCGACCGCCCGCAGCGACCGGCCGTCGAGCACGGCGTGCCAGCGGGGGTCGGCGCGCTCGGCGAGGACGAGCACGCGGTCCTCGCCGCCCGGCGCCACCGTGGAGTCGATCGCCCGGTCGGCGGACGGCACCGCGACGGCGGCCACGGCGGGGTCCGTGACGTCGGCCCCGGCGGGCACGAGACGAGCCCACGCGGGCAGGGCGGTCGGGGCTGCGGCCCCGGCCACGGTCGCGGTCGCCTGCACCCGCCACAGCGTCCCGGTCACGTTCTTGGTCACCCGCTCGAGGCCGGCGGTCGAGTCGAGCCGGCTCACCAGCTCGTCGAGCTGCGTGGCGGCGACCTCGGGGTCGACGGCGCCGACGTCCTCGGGCAGCGGCGGCACCAGCACGTCGGCCACGCCCAGCGCGGCCAGCTCCCCCGCCACGTCGCCGGTCGCCGCCGACGCCAGCCGGGCGACGAGCTCGTCGACCTCGCTGGTGGCGACGTCGGCGGGGACCACGTCCGGGGTGAGCAGGTCGCCGCTCAGCGTGCGGGTCGACTCGGCCGCCGCCTGGTCCACCAGCTCGGGGCCGTCGCCGCGCAGCAGCTGCCAGGTCACGGTCGCCGCGGCGGGATCGCCCGTCGGCTCGAGGCTCACCGCGAGCACGCGCGACGACAGCTGCGACGCCTGCGCCTGGAGGCCGACCGCAGGAACGATCGAGCGCTCCACCGCCCGCAGCCCGACCGCGTCTCCGCTGCGCGCCTGCCACGTCCACGTGCCGAGCCAGGCGACGGGAACGACGACGGCGGCGAGCGTGACGACCGCGACGAGAGGCTGCCGCCACCCGAAGGTGTAGTGCGCCAGGCGCTCGCGCAGCCGGTCCGCACCGATGACTGCGGCCGTCAGCAACCCGGCGCCGGCGAGCGAGAGCGCGGGTCCTGCCCAGCCGTGGACGACCATCGAGTCCGAGACCCCGACGGGGACGGCCACGGCGACCGCCGCGGCGGCGGCACCGAGCGCCGCGACGACCCAGGCACCCCGCACGGCACGGGCCACCGGGGCTCCGCGCAGCAGGGCGAGCACCGCCAGGACCAGGACGACCGCTCCCAGCGCGAGGGGCCAGGCCTCGGCCAGCGTCGCCGGAAGGACGTCCGGGACGAGCGACGACGCGTCCGCCGGGACACCGAGAAGCCGGCTCACGGGGTCCGCCGCGGCGGAGGCACCCGGCAGCCCCGGGTCAGCGATCAGCAGGCGCCAGCCCTCGAGCCCGCGCCGTCCCGCCTCGAGAAGCGTCGGACCCAGAAGGGCGAGCGCGGGGAGCGCCACGAGCAGGACCCGCCCGCGACGACGCGGCGCGCACAGCGCGACGACGCACAGGGCGAGCAGGCCGGGCACGAGCAGCGCGGGCGACCCGGCGACGACGACCGCGAAGGCGATCGCCGCACCGGCAGCGGCCGAGATGGAGCCGGTGGGGTCGGGCGCCCCGACGCGCTCGGGCGTCGCGGGCACGTCACCCACGGCTGCGGGGGCGTCTGCCGACACCCTGGGCGTCGGGACCGTCGGCGTGCCGCGGACGGGCGTCTCGACGTCGACCTCGTCGTCGTCGTCGTGTCGCGCGGTGGCCACGCCGGAGAGCACCTGGTCGACGCGCTGCACGCCCACCGCCCGCGCGAGCCCGAGGGCCACCCAGGGCAGGGCGACGTGCGCGACGACCGCACCGAGGCGTCCGTCACCGAGGCTCAGCAGGAGCGCCGGGGCGCCGGCCCACACGACCGCGGCCCAGCCGCGGACGGCGACCGAGCGCGTCGCGGCACCCGCGGCGGCCCACGCCCCCAGGCCGGCCAGGACGACCGACCCGAGCAGCAGCACCGCCACGGCGGTCGTCGTCGAGCCGCCGGCGAGGGTTGTCGGGACGAGCAGGGCGGTGAGCAGCGCGTCCGCCGGCCCGGGTCCACCGAGCCCGTCCGCGACCCACCCGGACGTCGCAGCCGACCAGAGGTCGCCGAGTCGCGTGGTGGACGGCAGGAGGGCGTCGCCCACGAGCCTCCCGCCGCCGACGACGCCCGCGACGAGCGGACCGAGCGCCACCCCCGCGACCACGACGAGGAGCCCGGCGACCACGGCGAGCGTGGTGCGGCGGCGGGTGGCAAGAGTGGCGAGCTCGCGCAGCTCGAGCTCGCTGGGGGCCTGGACCACCCGGCGGGCCTCGGCGCGCGCGAGCCGACGGTCCCGGGACTGCGACCACACGTCGCGCCAGCCGGCCTGCAAGGGACGCAGCGTGCGCCGGGGCAGACGGCGGCTCCGCGTCGCACCCAGCCGGGCGCGGGCCACCCCGTCCGGGCGGGCGAGCGCCGCGAGCGCCGCCCGCACCTCGTCGACGGCCAGGCCCGGCTGCTTCGCGGCGAGCCTGCCGAGCGCGCGCACCACGGACGCGACCAGCGCGAGGACGACCACCACGGGCACGAGCGGGAGCGGTGCGGAGACGAGCCTGCTGTGCACCAGCGCCCGTCGGCGCGCCGCGAACGACCGGCGCGGATCGGCGCGGTCGTCCTCGCCGTCGCCGTCGCGGTCGACGGGCACGCCGGCGACGTCGCCGGAGGTCGAGCGCAGCCCGAGGTAGCCCGCCTGGGCGTGGCGGACCACGGCCGACGGCACGACGATCACACGGTGGCCCGCCAGCCGGGCGCGGCGCGACAGGTCGAACCCGTCACCGAACGGGCCCAGGATCGGGTCGGTGCCGCCGAGGTCGTCCCAGGCGTCGCGCCGGACCAGCGCGCCGGCGATCCCGACCCCCAGCACGTCCTCCCGACCGTCGTGCTGGCCCTGGTCCAGCTCGCCGGGCTCGACGTCGGTCATCCGCCGGCCCGAGCGCGACGAGCGCAGACCGACCTCGAGCAACCGCTCCGGATCGGTCCACGTGCGCTGCTTGACGCCGGCGACCGCGACCGACGGGGCGTGACCGACCGCGCGGACCAGCTCGGACAGGGCGTTCGCCGCGGGAGCGCTGTCGTCGTGCAGGAGCCAGAGCCAGGTCGTCGGCGGTGCGTCGTCGACCGTGAGGCCACGGCGGACGGCCTGCCCGAACGAGCGGACGCCGGGCGCGCGCACGAGCCGCAGCGCCGGAGCCGCAGTGCCCGCGACGTCGGCGAACGAGCTGTGCAGCAGCTGCTCGACGGAGTCGTCGGCCGCGTGGGCGACGTCGACCACCAGGACCCGGAGCGGGCGGCGCGTCTGGGCGGCAAGGGCCGCGAGCGTGGTGGCGAGGTACGGGGTCAGACCGCGCGTGACGACGACCGCGGACACCGGCGTCGTCACCGGTGTCGGGGAGGTCGCGGTGGGCAGGTCCACCGGCAGGAGCGTGTCAGTCATGCTCGGGACATCATGCCGCCGCGCGGGACGAGGCCCGCGCGCGACACTCCCGCCCGGCGCAGGACGTCAGACGACACGCCGCTTGAGCTTGCGCCGCTCCCGCTCGGACAGCCCGCCCCAGATGCCGAAGCGCTCGTCGTTCTGCAGTGCGTACTCAAGGCACTCGGAGCGCACGTCGCACCCCGTGCACACCTTCTTGGCCTCACGCGTCGAGCCGCCCTTCTCGGGGAAGAACGCCTCGGGGTCGGTCTGGGCGCACAGCGCGCGCTCCTGCCACCCCATGGGGCCCTCGTCCTCGAGGGCGCCGAAGATCGGCAGCACGTTGGAGGCGTGCGTCTGTGCACTCCTCCGTGCGTCCGAAGGGAAGATCTCGTCGTTGTCGAGCAGGTTCCACATGCGTGCCTCCGTGCGGTCCTCGTGCTGGTTCATCTGCTCGTTCAGGGGCTCGGCGTGCGACGCTCTCTCTGGTGCGCCGCGGGTGGTGCTCGCTCATGAATCCGTTCTAAGGAATTACACGCGTGTCGTTCGCGTTGGTCAAGCGGGGACGTGGTAGTTGTCCGGTTTTGTCGGGTGAACTTGGTGAAGACGTGTGCGCCGGGCGTGTCGAACTACTCTGAGCCGGTGCCCCTGACCACGATCGCGGACCTGCTGACCCTCCTCACCCGTGAGCCCGGGCGGCCTCGGATCACCTGGTACGGAGACGGCGGAGAGCGCGTCGAGCTGTCCGGCGCGGTCCTGGAGAACTGGGTCAACAAGACGGCGAACCTGCTGGTGGAGGAGTTCGACGCGGGCCCGGGGACGCGGATCCTGGTCGACCTGCCGACGCACTGGCGTTCGGTCGTCTGGGCGCTGTCGACGTGGCGTGCCGGCGCGTGCGTCGTGCACGGCGACACCTCCCGCGCCGACGTCGTCGTGACGGACCGGCCCGCACAGCACGCCGGCGCCCGCGACGTCGTGGCGGTGTCCCTGCCCGCCCTCGCCCGCAGGTTCGACGGCACGCTCCCGGCCGGTGCCCTGGACGCGGCGACGGCGGTCATGACATACGGCGACACGTTCGGGTGGGCACCGCCGCTCGACCCGGCGGCCACCGCGCTGGACGACGACGGGCATAAAGTCCCCCACGGCGCGCTCCTCGCCACGCTCGCGCGCGGCGACGGCCCGGACCGCGAGCGTGTGCTGCTCGCCGTCGACGGGCGAGAGCCGACCGAGCTCCTCGGCGATGTCCTGACCGTCCTGGTGCACGACGGCTCTGCCGTGCTGGTGTCCGCCGCGACCTCGCGGCTCCTGCGTGCGGACCGGCCGCGCCGCGAACGACTGGCCACCAGCGAGCGGATCACCGCCGACACTCTCGACGCGGTGGATGGATCGACGTCCTTCCGGTGAGGCAGCGCACGCTCTATGTTCGCTGTGTGACGGCCCTCCGAACCTCGCTGCGCAGCGCCGCCGCCGACGTGCTCGGCCGCACACGTGCTCCGGTCCAGGCGCTCGAGATCCTCGGCGCCCACACCCTCGCCGACCGGGCCGACCGCATCGTGGGTCACGGCGAGATCGTCGCCGTCCGCGTCCCGCCCGCCCCGCGCGCGTGGCGGACCACGCGGATCAAGGCGATGCGACGCCAGGGCTCCGACCAGTGTGTCGAGGCCTTCCGTCAGGCCGGCTGGTGGGGCTACGAGCGCCCGCTGCCCGACCTGTTCCTCGGTGCGCTGCGCCACCGGCACGGGACCGTCTTCGACGTCGGCGCCAACACCGGCGTGTATGCGCTGGTCGCAGCGAGCGTCCCTGGCACCGAGGTGCATGCCTTCGAGGCCTACCCACCCGTCGCGGCCCTCCTGCGCGAGAACCTCCGGCTCAACCGCAGGGGTCGGCGCGTCCGCGTCGTGGAGGCCGCGGTGACCGACGTCGCCGGTACGATCGACCTGTTCGTGCCCCCGCCGTCCGGGGCGGTCGAGACCAGCTGCTCCACCGACGCGTCCTTCCGGGACGGGAGCACACCCGTCACCGTCCCGGCCGTCACCCTCGACGAGTACTGGGACAGCGCGGGGCGCCCTCAGGTCACGGTGATCAAGGTGGACGTCGAGGGGGCCGAGCACCGGGTGTTGCGCGGCGCGCTCGCCCTCCTCCGGGCGACCCGGCCGGTGACGTTCGTGGAGATCCTGCCCCTGGCCGACTTCGCAGCGCTCCGGGCGGTCCTCGACGACGCGTCGCTCGTGGACGTCCGGCTCAGTCAGTACGAGGCGGTCGTCGGTGATGACCTGCGGTTCCACGAGCTCGCGTGGAACCACGCCTTCGTCCCGCCCGAGCACCTCGAGGACTTCCTCACGTGCGCACGTGAGGCAGGCCTCATCGTGACGCGGCTCTGACCGCACCCGCGATGCACGGCCTGCGGTCGGCATGCGGCACACTAGTGCACCATGCGTGGAATCATCTTGGCCGGCGGCTCCGGTACCCGACTGCACCCCATCACCCTCGGCGTGAGCAAGCAGCTCGTCCCGGTGTACGACAAGCCGATGATCTACTACCCGCTCTCGACGCTGATCCTTGCGGGCATCCGCGACGTGCTGGTGATCACCACGCCCCACGACGCCGACCAGTTCACGCGACTCCTCGGCGACGGGTCGCAGTTCGGCATCTCGATCTCGTACGCGGTCCAGGCTGAGCCCAACGGGCTCGCGCAGGCGTTCGTGCTCGGCGCGCGGTTCATCGGCAGCGATCGGGCCGCGCTCGTGCTCGGCGACAACATCTTCTACGGCCCCGGTCTCGGCTCGAAGCTCCAGCGCTTCGAGTCGATCGACGGTGGAGCCGTCTTCGCCTACCGCGTGTCGGACCCCACGTCGTACGGCGTGGTCGAGTTCGACGCGAACGGTCGCGCGCTGTCGCTCGAGGAGAAGCCCGCCCACCCCCGCAGCAACTTCGCGGTGCCGGGTCTGTACTTCTACGACAACGACGTGGTGGCGATCGCCCGGGACCTGAAGCCCTCGGCCCGCGGCGAGTACGAGATCACCGACGTCAACCGGGTGTACCTGGAGCAGGGTCGCCTCCAGGTCGAGGTGCTCCCCCGCGGCACGGCCTGGCTGGACACCGGCACGTTCGACTCCCTGCTCGAGGCGTCCGACTACGTGCGCACGATCGAGCACCGACAGGGTCTCAAGGTCGGCAGCCCCGAGGAGGTGGCCTGGCGCCGCGGGTTCCTGAGCGACGACGAGCTGCGCGAGCGGGCGCAGGCGCTCACCAAGTCGGGATACGGCGCCTACCTGCTCAGCCTCGTGGAGTCCGACACGTGACAGCCGGCCCGGAGGCGCCCCTCGCGCCCGTCCCGGGCGCACGCGACGAGCCTGTCGGAACCACGGCGCCCGTGGCGCCGCGCCGCGCACGTCGTACCGCGGCCAACCCCGGCTTCCGCAGCGACATCGAAGGCCTGCGGGCGCTCGCCGTCGGGCTCGTCATCCTCGACCACGCGCTCGGCTGGCCGGTGGGCGGGTTCATCGGGGTCGACGTCTTCTTCGTGATCTCCGGGTTCCTCATCACGGGCCTGCTGTACAAAGAGTTCCAGCGGACGGGCCACATCTCCTTCGTCGGGTTCTACCGGCGGCGGATCCGGCGCATCCTGCCGGTGTCCACCGTCGTGCTGGCCGTGACGGTCGCCGTGAGCAGCGTGCTCTACTTCAGCGCCCGCGCGCACGAGATCGCGGTCGACGGCGTCTGGGCCCTGCTGTTCTCGGCGAACTGGCGCTTCCTGATCATCGGGACCGACTACTTCGGGCAGTCCAGCGCCCCGAGCCCTCTGCAGCACTACTGGTCCCTGGCCGTGGAGGAGCAGTTCTACTTCGTGTGGCCGTGGCTCCTGCTCGCCGCGCTGCTCCTGCTCGCGCGGGTACACCGTTCGCGCTCGGCGCTGATCGGCTCCGTCGTGGTAGCCGTCCTGCTCGGGGCGACGTTCGCGTGGTCCGTGCACCAGTCCACCGTCGCGACGACCGCGGCGTACTTCTCGACGTTCACGCGCGCGTGGGAGCTGCTGGCGGGAGCCGCGCTCGCCCTCGTCGCCACCAGGCTGACCGGCCTGCCGCGGATCGCGCGGCTCGTCCTCGGCTGGGGCGGCCTGCTGACCATCGTCGTGTCGGCGCTCGTCGTGCACGCCGGAACCGGCTTCCCCGCCCCGATGGGCCTCCTGCCGATCCTCGGCACCGTCGCGGTGATCGCGGCCGGCACCGGCACCCTCGAGCGCTCTACGCTCACGCCGCTCACCAACCCCCTCTCGCGGTACCTGGGCCGGATCTCGTACTCGCTCTACCTGTGGCACTGGCCCGCGATCATCCTGCTCGTCACGTTCCTCTCGGTGGACCGCAAGCTGTACCGCGCGATCGCGGTGCTCCTCGCGCTGGGCCTGTCCGTCCTCACGTTCCACCTCGTCGAGGAACCGATCCGGCACTCGCGCTGGCTCGAGCGGCGCTCCGCCCGTCCCGACGAGCGGCCCGCGCAGCAGCGTCCCCGCACCCAGTGGCGCCTCGTCGGCGTCGGTGCCCTGGCCGTCGCGGTCGCCGTCGCGGGCACGCTGGCGGTCCAGTCGACGATCCGCGACGCCCAGGCGACACCGCCCGCGGTGGCGCAGACGCCCCCTGCCACGCTGAGCACCGACTCGGACGCCGCCGCCCACGTGACCGAGCAGCTCCACCTCGCCGTGGCGGCAACCGCCTGGCCGGCGCTCACCCCGGCGATTGACGCACTCCCCCAGTCGAAGGCGCCCGAGCTCGAGGACCTCGCCTGCGCGAACGACTGGGACACAATCGAGCAGCACTGCGTCTACGGCGACCCCGCTGCTCCCCGCACCGCCGCGCTCGTCGGCGACTCGACGGCGCTCGCATGGCTCCCGGGGCTGCGCGCTGCCCTGGAGCCGGCCGGCTGGAACATCGATTCCTACGGCAAGTGGGGCTGCCCCGCCGCCTCCACGCCCGTGCACGCGCTCGGCGCCGACCCGTACCCCGCGTGCGAGACCCACCTCGACTGGGTGCTCGCGCAGGTGGCCGCCCAGAAGCCGGAGCTCGTCGTGCTCGGCAGCGCGGAGGGGTACGTCGACAACCTGCCAAGCGGTGCCACGGCTGACCAGGCGGCGGCGGAGTGGACGGCCGGCATCGAGCGCTCAATCCGGGCCGTCGCCGGACCGGGCACGCGGGTGGTCGTCCTGGCGTCGCCGCCCTACGGCGAGGACCTCACCCAGTGCGCCACGCGCTCGAGCCCTCCGAGCACGTGCCTGTCGGAGGTCAGCACCCAGTGGCAGCGGACGTCCGCCGCCGAGGTCGCCGCCGTCGACGCGGTGCGGGCCGACGGCCTGGACGTGCAGTACGTCGACTCGCACACCTGGTTCTGCACGGCCGAGGGAACCTGCCCGGGCTTCTCGGACGGCATCGTGATCCGGGCCGACACCAACCACGTGACCGCGAACTACGCGACCTACCTCGCGCCGCTGCTGCGCGAGGGCCTGCAGGTCGGCTGACCCGCCCGCTCAGTCGAGCGGCGGGAGCTCCTGCGCGTTGATCCAGTCGGCGAGCCGCTCGACGCCGGCGCGCAGGTCGTACTGCGGCGTCCACCCGAGCACGTCCTGCGCAGCGGTGACGTCCGCCCATGCGTGCCGCACGTCGCCCTCACGGAACTGCCCGGTGACGTGCGGCGCGGGCGCTCCGTAGCGCTTCGCGATGAGGTCCGCGGCGGTGGCGATGGTCTGGAACTCGCCGGAGCCGATGTCGATCGGGGAGGTCGGTGCCGTGGCCGCGGTCGCCCCGAGGTGGATGGCGCGTGCCACGTCGTCGATGAGCACGAAGTCGCGGCGGACCTCGCCGTCCTCGTAGAGCGGGATGGAGCGCCCGGCCGCGGCAATGCGGCAGAAGAGCGACATAATCCCCGTGTAGGGGTTGAACAGCGACTGCCCGGGACCGTAGACGTTCTGCAGCCTCAGGACGACGGCCTCGACACCGAACGAGCGCGCCCAGACCCCGAGGATCTGCTCCTGCGCGAGCTTCGTCGCGCCGTAGACGCTCACCGGCGCAGGCTGCACGACGCGGGACTCCATCGCCACGGGCGACGCGTCCGGGACGTCCCACGCGCCGTCCTCGAGGGTTTGGCGGGTGCGCTGCTCGGGGTAGAAGAGGGCACCGTCGGCACCCCGCCACGCACCTTCGCCGTAGACCGCGCGGCTGCTGGACAGGACGATCCGCTGCGGACGCGCGTCGTGCCGGGTGAACGCGTCGAGCATCTGCGTCGTCCCGACGACGTTGACGCTGGCGTGCCGGGTGGACTCGGACAACGACTGCCCGGTCCCCGTCTCGGCCGCCAGGTGGATGACGACGTCGGGGTGGACGTCGCTCAGCAGGCCGTCCCACACGGTGGGCTCCACCACGTCGCCGACGACCAGCTCGACCCGCGGGTCGAGGTCAGCGGGCCGGCGCGCGTCCGGGTGGATCTGCGGGTGCAGGTTGTCCACCGCCACGACACGCTCGAATGAGTCCGCCAGCGCCGTCGAGACCGCCGTGCCGATGAACCCGGCTCCGCCGGTCACGAGGCAGGTGCGCCGGGGCGCCGTCGCAGAAGTCACTCTCACTCGTTTCGTCGGTCCACGAACCCGCTCGCGCGAGCCCGAGCGAGTCTCTCACGACGGTCGCTCCGGCCTCGAATCGACCGCCCACCTACACACGCGTCAGCGGCGCGTCCGCCGCACGATCTCGACCAGGCACCGCAGCAGGAGCAGCCGCGACCGGACGACCTGGCCCGGTCCGCGCGGACGCGGGGTGCTGGCGTTGCCCTCGTGCAGCCGCCGCCGCACGAGGACGTCGCTGAGGTGCTGCACGGATCCGGTGACGTTGCCGTAGAGCGCGAACCAGAGGTCGTGACTCTCCGTGAGGTAGGGCGGGAAGGGCGTCGCGCGCTCCAGGACCGCGCGCCGCAGACCCATGGCACAGCCGAAGTACGGCCGCGTCCCCGCGAGGATGCCGAGGGCGTTCCGTGCGTGGCGGTGGGAGTCCGCGGGGTCGAGCCGCCACGGCTGCTGCCCGAACGGACCGGTCAGGTCGGTCCCGTCCATGATCCGCAGGTTCCCCGCCACGACGTCGTGGTCCGCCAGGGCGGCGGTCATCACGTCCACCCGGCCGGGCGTCCACACGTCGTCCTGGTCGGCGAGCAGTAGGTACGTCCCGCGCGAGCGCGCCAGCGCGTCCGCGAACGTCGCGACGTACCCGCGGTTGCGCTCGGCCACCGTGAGACGGATGCGCGGGTCGTCGAACGACCGCAGGACGTCGACCGTCCCGTCCGTGGACGCGTCGTCGACGACGACCAGCTCGTCGCGCTCGCCCAGCTGGGCGAGGACGGACCCGACCTGTTCGCCCACCCACGCCTCGCCGTTGTAGGTGGCCATGCAGACGCTCACGCGGACGTCACCGCTGGCCCCCGCGTGCAGTGCTCCGTCGACCATCAGGCCAGCACAGACCCGGCGGCCGCAGCCCACCGGTCGGCCCAGGGGCCGATCGCGGCGACGCCGGCCGCGTCGAGTGTGGCGTGGCCGAGCACCGAGAACGCGGGCCGCGGTGCCGGGCGCACGTACGCGTCGCTCGACGTGGGCCGGACGATCTGCCGGTCGAGCCCCGCGCTGGCCACGACCTCGCGGGCGAACCCGTGCCAGGAGGTCCGTCCCGAGGAGGTGGCGTGGTACGTGCCCGGTGCAGCCTGCGCGTCCACGAGCCGCAGGATCAGGTCCGCGACGTCGACCGTCCAGGTGGGCTGTCCGACCTGGTCATCGATCACGTCCAGTCCTCCACGCTCCCGAGCGAGGCGCGCGATGGTGCGGGGGAAGCAGCCTCCGGCGGCACCGTAGAGCCACGCCGTCCGCAGGATCAGGTGGTCCGGCGCCTCGGCACGCACGGCCCACTCGCCCGCCGCCTTGGTGCGGCCGTACGCCGACCGGGGGGCGATGGGCGCGTCCTCGCGGTACGGCGTCGTTGCCGACCCGTCGAACACGTAGTCGGTCGACACCTGCACGACCCGGGCGCCCGCCGCGTGCGCGGCACGTGCCAGGAGGGCCGGTCCCACCGCGTTGACGGCGAAGGCCGCGGCCTCCTGGGTCTCGGCGTCGTCGACGGCGGTCCAGGCGGCGCAGTTCACCACGACGTCGTACCCCTCGACAGCGGTCGCTGTCGACTCCGGCGAGGTGATGTCGAGCGACTCCCGCCCGAGTGCCGCCACCGCGTCCCCCCGGGCGTTCAGCAGACCCACCAAGTCCGTCCCGAGCATTCCCCGGGCTCCCGTGACCAACCAGCGCATGTCCTTCTCCCTCACGTCGACGACCGGCGACACTACCCGTGCGGCGTCGGGTGCGTCCCCCTGCGCGTGCGATGGCCTACGCGGCGCGTGCGAACGCGTGACCGAGCAGCTGCCGCGCGCCGTCCGTGTCCCGGGACAGGACCGCCCGGGGCACGAGCGTTACCGCGTGCAGGCGGGACGTGAGGTGGAGCCGCGCCGCGCGCGCCGCCTTCGACCACCCCCGGGCGTCCATCTGGGCGGCAGCGCGACGGAAGTACTCGCGCTCGCCGCGGAAGCGCTTGCCGTCGAGCAGGGTCGCCGACGAGGCGCTGGCCGAGTGCCGGCGGTAGGAGAAGCAGACTGTGGGCTCGATCACCATGGACCCGCCCTCCGTGATGATGTCGACCACGATGGCCAGGTCCTGGATCAGCGGCAGTCCGTCGCGGAAGCCGATCCGCTCGACGACCTCACGGCGGAAGACGAGCGACGGCCAGTACATCCAGTCGGCGCGCAGCAGGCTGGCCGCGAGCGCCTCGCCACCCACGCGCCGGCGTCCCTGGCCGCGCGGCATGGTCACGCGCTGCTTGACGACGTCCACCAGCGTGCGTACGACGAGCCCGTTCTCGTCGATCACCTGCACGCCGGGTTGGATGACGGCGGCGTCGGGGTGTGCGGCGTGCGCGGCCAGGACGACCTCGACGAAGTCGGGCAGCAGCAGGTCGTCGCAGCCGAGGAACACGAGCAGGTCGTGCTCGGCCAGCTCGAGGCAACGCCGGTAGTTGTCGGTGATGCCGAGGTTCGTCTCGTTGCGGACGTAGCGCACCCGCGGGTCCCCGAGCGACGCGAAGAACTCCGCGACCGAGGCGTCCGGGTAAGCGTCGTCGACGACCGTGACCACCCAGTCGGTGCTGGTCTGCGCCTGGACGGAGCGGATCGCGTCCTGCAGGAGCTGGGGGTCGCCCCAGAACGGGACGAGGATGTCGAGCGGCATGGTGTCCTTCCGTTGCGGCGCGATCGAGGCGCGGTCGCGCCGTGCGCGCGGTCGAGTCGTGCGCGCGTTCGTCGATAGGCAAGACTACGGGCTCGTGACCGACGAACCTGGGCGTGCCCCCGCCATCTCCCGTGCATCCGCCAGCGCCGTGGGTGCCGCGGCGCTGTTCGGTGGCCTCTCGGGGTACGTGGTCCTGCTGGTCGCGACGCACACGCTCACGAAGGCCGCGACGGCCGAGTTCCTCGCCTTCTGGTCGCTGCTGTTCTGGGTCATGGGAGCTCTGAACGGCCTCCAGAACGAGTCGACGCGCGCGGTGGCCGCCCGCGCGGCGTCGGTCGGCGACGTGAGACGCGGCGCACGCGCCGTCCCGACATCGCTCGCGGTGGGAGGGGCTCTGTGCGCCGTGCTCGCCCTCTCCTCTCCCCTGTGGGGCTTGCACGTCCTCGGCGACGACTGGCGGGTGCTCGTGGTGATGGTCGCCCTAGCCGGCGTGGCGTTCGCGGGGCACAGCGCCCTGTGCGGGGCGCTCGCCGGGCGCGGCGACTGGACGGCGTACACCGCGACGGTGAGCGGGGAGGCCGCGGCACGGATCGGTCTGGTCGCCGTGGCGGCAGTCGTCGGTGCGGGCGTGGTCGGGCTCGAGGCGGCGGCGGCCGCGGCGGCCGCTGCGTGGCTCCTGCTGGCGGCAGTCAGCCGCCGCGTCCGGTCCGGGACCACGGAGCGTGCGGACGTGGACGCCCCCACCTTCCTGCGGCACGTGCGCGCGACCCTGATCGCCAGCATCGCGAGCTCCGCCATCCTCGTCGGCTTCCCGGTGCTGCTCCGGGCGACATCGACCGACGTCGAGTACGAGGCCGCGGCGCCGTTCGTGGTCGCGATCTCCGTGACGCGCGCTCCGCTGATCTTCCCGCTGATCGCCTACCAGGGTGTCGCCATCAGGCACTTTCTCGGGCGACGGGCCGAGGGCCTCCGTGCCCTCTGGCCCGGTGTGCGCCTCATCCTCCTGTGCGGCGCGGTCGGCGCCGCCCTCGCGGCGCTCGTCGGTCCGTGGGCGATGCAGATAATGTTCGGGGAGGAGTACGACGTCAGCTCCGGGGTCCTCGCGGGGCTCACCGTCGCTGCGGCGACGCTCGCCCTGCTGGTCCTGACGGGTGCGGCGACGCTCGCTCTCGGCTCGCACCGGGCGTTCGCCACCGGGTGGGTCCTGGCCAGCCTGGTCACGCTCGCGATGCTCCTGACCCCCCTGCCGCTGGAGCAGCGGAGCATCCTCAGCCTGGTGCTGGGCCCGCTCGTCGGGGTCGTCATCCATGTGCGGACGATTGCCGGAGCACCGTCGGACGATGGGTAGAGTCCACCCCATGCCCGTGCAGTCGCTCCTCGTCATCGTTCCTGCCTGGAACGAGGAGCTGACCGTCGGCACCGTCATCCAGGAGCTGCACGCCACCGTGCCGGAGGCGACGGTCCTCGTCGTCAACGACGGCTCGACGGACCGCACCACCGAGGTGGCCCGTGCAGCGGGCGCACTGGTGCTCGAGCTGCCGGTGAACCTGGGCGTCGGCGGCGCGATGCGCGCTGGCTACAAGTACGCCTTCCGCAACGGGTTCGAGCGCGCGGTCCAGCACGACGCGGACGGGCAGCACGACCCGGCGGCGATCCAGACCCTCCTCGACGTGATGGACGAGCAGCAGGCGGACATCGTCATCGGGGCACGGTTCGCGGGCGTCGGCACGTACACGGTGCGCGGTCCGCGGGCCTGGTCGATGAAGATGCTCTCGGTCGTCCTGTCCCGCGTGTGCGGCACGAAGCTGACCGACACGACGTCCGGGTTCAAGGCGAGCAACCGTCGCGCGATCCGGTTGTTCGCCGCCAACTACCCGGCCGAGTACCTCGGAGACACCGTCGAGTCCCTCGTCATCGGTGCGCGCGCCGGTCTGCGCATCCGGCAGACCGGGGTGTCGATGCGCGAGCGGGCGGGCGGGACGCCGTCGCACAGCCCGGTGCGCGCTGCGATCTTCCTCGGGCGGGCCGTCCTTGCCCTGGTCATCGCCCTGTCCCGGCCCAGCGAGCCCGTCGTGGCGGAGGTGCACTGATGCTGAGCGGCTACTGGTTCGCCGTCGCGCTGTGCGCCGCGCTGATCGCGCTGATCTTCGTGCTGTTGCGCACCAGGCGGCTGCGGGAGAAGTACGCGGCCATCTGGATCGTGCTCGGGATCTCCGTCCTGATCGTCGCGATCTTCCCGCAGCTCGCGTTCTGGCTCGCGAACGTCGTCGGCGTGCAGACGCCGGTCAACTTGCTGTTCGTGGTGGGCTTCGCGGTCCTGCTCTCCGTCCTGATCCAGCTGAGCACCGAGATCTCCTCTCTCGAGGAGGAGACCCGGACCCTGGCGGAGGAGCTGGCGCTGCTGCGACTCGAGGTGCGCACCCTGCGCGAGGGTGAGCCGTCCGCCCGGGCACCGGACGACGACCCGGCCTGACAGTCCCGGCGGCCGAGGGCGACTGAACTCACACACGCCCACCCCCTGACGTGCGCAATCGGCGCGGTGCGCCCGACTACACTTTCTGCGCGAGTGTGCGCGCCCGGACGGCGCGGACGACACCCGAGCCCACGAGGACCCATGCCGCGCACCAGCACGACCGAGCCCGAGACCACCGACCTGGAGCCGGCGACGCCGCACGCCCGACGGGGGTTCGCCCGGGCGGTGCGCTCCGGGCGGACCGTCAGCACGGTGGCGGTCGTCCTGCTGATCCTTGTCTCGGCCGCCGTCTGGCTCACGCGTCCGGCCGGCCACGTCCAGGGCGTGGCCACGCAGTCCGCCATCGTCGGTGAGGTCTCCCCGGCGCTCGACGACGAGACCGTCATCTCCCAGGACGTCACGGCGACACAGGACGGGCTGACCGCCTTCAGCGCCAAGTTCGGCACCTACGGTCCGGCGACCGACCAGGACTGCGCGATCGTCGTGACCGTCACCGCGCAGGACGGCGCGCAGGTCGACCAGACACTCATCCCCTGCGGCGACATCATCGACAGCGAGACAACGACGGTCGTCGCGGAGTTCGACCCGCTCACCGACAGTGCTGGGCAGACGTACACCGTGACGTTCGCCGCGGCCCCGGGCGACTGGGACCGGGCCGTCGCCCTCTGGGTGGGCGAGCCGTTCGACGACGAGCCGTCCTACTCCGCGAACGGCGAGGAGGCGGACACGACCGCGCTCGTGGTCGCGGAGTACGAGGGCGGGACGATCGCCTCGCAGATCTTCACTGCGCTCGACCGCGCGGGCGAGGGCGGACCGTGGTGGGTGCAGCCCGGAGCGCTGGTCGTCTGGGCCCTGCTCATGCTCGCCGGCATCGCCACCGCGGTGAACGTGTCGTGGACGTCGCTCAAACTCGCCACGGTCCTCGTGATCGCGGTCACCCTGCTGCGCGGCCTGCTGTGGAGCGCACTGATCCCCCCGCTCGACGGCATGGACGAGGGTGCGCACGCCGGGTACGCACAGTTCCTGGCAGAGGAAGGCCGCCTGCCGGTCCGGGACGTCGCCTACGACAACCTGCGGCCCACCCTGAGCGACCAGCTCGCCATCCTCAACGACTTCGTCGCCCGCGAGGGCTCGCCCCCCAGCGACCGTGCGAACCGCGACCCGCAGGCCACGGTCGAGCTGGAGCAGGAGCTGCGCGAGGCGTCGCCCCGGGCCAACGGCAGCGCGTCCGCCGCGGGATACCCGCCGGCGTACTACGCGCCTGCCGCGGTGCTCTACACGATCACCCCGGGAACGTTCCTCGACAAGATCTACGGCATGCGGTTGTGGAGCGTCATCCTCGGCGGTCTCGCCGCCTGGGCGACCATGCACGTGACTCGCCGCCTGCTGCCGCGCAAGGCCGTGCCGGCCACGCTGCTCGGCCTCGCGGTCGTGCTCCAGCCGATGATGGCGCACCAGTTCGCGATCGTGAACAACGACGGGCTCGTCATCGCAGCCGGCATCGCGGCGTTCGCCATGGCGCTCCGCCTTGCCCAGGGCCGGTTCCGCGCCACGCACGTGCTCGCCGCGGGCGCCCTCGTGGGTGCGGCGCTGCTCGCGAAGCCCTACGGGGTCGGCATCGCGCCCGTGGTGGCGCTCGGCTGGATCGTGGGTCTGCGCCGCGACGGCTGGTCCTGGAAGCGGTCCGGCGTCCAGGCCGCCGTGGGCGTGCTCGGCGTCGTCGCCACCTACGGGGTCTGGGTCGTCTTCCAGGTGCTCGCTGCCATCCCGCCGTCGGACCTGCCCTTCTACCCTGACGGCGACCAGAACCGGTCCCCCCGTCACTACCTCCACCTGCAGTTCCTCGACGGGCTCGACTCGTTCCGGGCCAAGTGGGGCGACCAGATGTTCGGGTTGTTCTCGTGGCTCGACGTCCGCCTCCCGATGACCGCCTACAACTGGGTCTGGCTCGGGCTGAAGGTCGTCGTCATCCTCGCCGCCGTCTGGCTCGCCGTCGGGGCCGTCCGCCTCGCGCGTCGCGGGCTGGCGACGCGGCAGGCTCTCTCCGGCGCGCCGGCCGACGAAGCCGCACGGCCCGTGGCGGCGACGTCGGACACGAGCACCAGCGCGGCCCCGGGGTCGACGATCGACGAGCTCGATCGGACGCCGGCCGGCGGAGCCGTCCTCAGCAACGCGGTCCGCACGTGGATGTCGGCGGTGTGCGTCGTGGGGGTCATCGCCGTGCTCTACCTCGCCGGGTACCTCTACTTCAGGAACTCCGGGCGGGACGAGCTCCTCCAGGGGCGGTACGCCCTCATGGTCGTCCCCGCCCTGCTGGCGCTGCCTGCGCTGCTGGTCGAGGGCATCCTCCCGAAGCGTGCCGAGTCGTGGCGGCGAGCGGCGCTGTGGGTCCTCCCGGCCGCGATGTTCCTGAGCATGTGGACGCTGCACGTGCTCTCCGTCGCGACCATCGGGGACCGCTTCTACAGCTAGCCCGACCCGCCAGGACCTCACCCGCGGACACACGGTCGCGCTCCACGGCGGCCGAGATCCGGTCGGTTACCTTGGTTGTCCACACCGTCCTGGAGGTCCTTCGTGCGTGGCTCGACCCGGCGGACCGCTGCCTTCGCAGCGGCCTGCGCGACTGCCGTCGGCATCGTCGTGGCTGGGTGCACGCCGACCCGGACCCCGGAGCCTGCCAGCACGAGCCCTGCGGTGTCGCCCGGCGCCACCGGCACGCCGACCCCGGCGACGACGCCGACGGAGGACCCCGTCGTGCCCGACCCCGCCGCCTCCGCGACGGCACCGCCCGCACCGGGAGCCTCGCTCGACGGCGTCACGGTCGCCCTCACCGTCGCGGGCTACCTGCCCGACACCCGCGAGGTCGTCGTCACGGGCTACGCGGACGTCGTCGGCGACGGTGGGACGTGCGTGGCGTCCCTCACACGCGCTGGGTCGGATCCGGTCACCGTGTCCGCTCCGGCCGCACCGGACGCGACCACCACGTCCTGCGCACTGAGCATCCCCCGCTCCGCGCTCACCGCGGGGACCTGGTCGGCGACGCTGACGTACCAGACGGCGGGCGGCTCGGTGACGAGCCCCGCGACCGATCTGGAGGTCCCGGCGTGACCGTCGCCCGAACGACCCGGCTCGTCCTGACAGCACTGTTCTCGGCGCTCGTTGCGCTGGCGGCGGTCGTGACCGCGAGCGGGCCGCCCGCACAGGCGGCCGACCTGTCCAGGTTCGATCCCGGGTTCATCGTCAGCGACGCGGTGTTCTTCAACTCCACCGCGATGAACGCGGGCACCGTCCAGTCCTTCCTGGACCAGAAGGGCTCCGCGTGCGTGCCGGCGGACGGCAACACGTGCCTCAAGAGCTACGTCGAGAGCACGACGACGCGGGCTGCGACGAACCGCTGCACCGAGTACGTCGGTGCAGCCACCGAGCGCTCCTCGACGATCATCGCGAAGGTCGCCGCTGCATGCGGGGTGAACCCGCAGGTCCTGCTGGTCACCCTGCAGAAGGAGCAGGGACTCGTCACGGCGCTCACGGGCAAGTCGGCCAGCACCTACCAGAAGGCGATGGGCTACGGCTGCCCCGACACCGCGGCCTGCAACGCGCTGTACTACGGCTTCTTCAACCAGGTCTACTCGGCGGCGTCGCAGTTTCGGAACTATGCGCTGAACCCCGGCAGCTACTCGCACCGCGCAGGCCTGGTGAACAACGTCCGGTTCCACCCGAACGCCGCGTGCGGCACGTCGCCCGTGCTGATCCGCAACCAGGCGACGGCCGGCCTCTACAACTACACGCCGTATCAGCCTAACGGGGTCGCCCTCGCCGCCGGGTACGGCACCGGTGACAGCTGCTCGTCCTACGGCAACCGGAACTTCTTCAGCTACTTCTCCGACTGGTTCGGCTCGCCGACGGGCAACCCGCCGTTCGGCTTCCTGGACTCCGTCACCGTCAGCGGCCTGTCGGTCACGGCCTCGGGCTGGGCGATCGACCCCGAGACGAACGGCCCGATCACAGTGCACATGTACGTCGGGAGCGCGTCGCAGGCGTTCTTGGCCAACGGGTCCCGCCCGGACGTCGGCGCTGCGATCGGCAAGGGGGACCTGCACGGCTACTCGACGACCATGACGGCGTCCCCGGGGACCACGAACGTGTGCGTGTGGGCCATGAACACCGACGCGGTCTCGAGCAACACGCTGCTCGGCTGCCGCACCGTCGTCGTCCCCGCGCCGTTGCAAGGGATCTACGACTCCGCCGTCGCCGACGCCACCGGACTGACGGTCAGTGGCTGGGTCTACGACCCCGACGCACTCGGCTCGGCCGTCGCCCTGAGCGTCAAGGTCGACGGCGTGGCGCGCTCGGCGGTCGCGGACCAGCCCCGTCCCGACCTCGACGCCGCACTGAGGGTGGGTCCCAACCACGGCTTCACGGTGCGCATACCGGCCACCTCCGGTCAGCACACCGTGTGCGTCACCGCCCTCAAGGCCGCTCCCGGCCAGAACTCCGAGCTGGGCTGCCGGACGGCGACCGTCGTCAACAGCGCCCCGTGGGGCTTCATCGACTCGGTCACCGCCGGTGCGGCGGACATCACGGTCCGCGGCTGGGCATTGGACCCCGACACGTCCGATCCCATCGCGGTGCACGTGTACGTCGACTCCGCGAGCCAGGCGATCCAGGCCGCCGACGCGCGGCCAGACCTCTCGTCGCTGGGCAAGGGACCGAACCACGGCTACTCCGCCACGATCCCGGCAGCAGCCGGCAGCCACAACGTCTGCCTGTTCGCGATCAACGCCACCCCCGGCGCCAACACCGCTCTGGGATGCAGGACGGTGACGGTGGTCAACCGCGACCCGATCGGGTTCCTCGACTTCATCACACCAGGTCCCGGCTCGGTCACGGTCAAGGGCTGGGCGCTCGACCCCGACACCACCGCGTCCATCGCCGTGCACGTCCACGCCGGCCCGGCGAGCACGGCGGTGACGGCGGAGATCAACCGGCCGGACCTCGACGCGGTGTTCAAGCTCGGGGCCGCGCACGGGTTCTCGGGCACCGTGCCCGTGGCGCCGGGGCAGCAGCTGGTCTGCGTCTACGCCATCAACGCGAGCCCGGGCAACAATCCGCCGCTCGGGTGCCGCACGGTGACGGTGCTCGCGGACAACCGGTCCCCGATCGGGTTCGTCGACGCCGTGACCACCTCGGCCGGTACCGTCTCGGTGGCCGGCTGGGCCCTCGACCAGGACTCGGTCGACCCGGTGACCGTCAACGTGAGCGTGGACGGCCGGGTGACGCCTATCGTCGCGGACCGCTCGCGGCCTGACCTCGGGTCGTTCGGCGTCGGCACGTCGCACGGGTTCGCCGGGTCGGTGACCGCCGCTGCAGGTCCGCACACGGTCTGCCTGGAGGTCGTGAACATCCCGACCGGGCCGAGCACGCCGCTCGGCTGCCGCACCGTGACCACCCCCTGACGTCGGTTCGGGCGATCCGACCACCTCCCGTAACCTGGTGCCTCCGCCCGAGCAAGGAGTTGTGATGCAGGTCCGCGAGCTGCGTGTGCCAGGTGCCCTGGAGCTAACCCCCCGCCAGTTCGGTGACGACCGGGGGACGTTCCTCGAGTGGTTCTCCGCGGCCACGTACGCCGAGGCGGTCGGTCATCCGTTCACGCTGGCCCAGGCGAACTGCTCCGTCTCCGCCGCGGGTGTGATCCGTGGCATCCACTTCGCCGAGGTACCGCCGTCGCAGGCCAAGTACGTCACGTGCTTCCAGGGCGCCGTCCTCGATGTCGTCGTGGACATCCGGGTGGGCTCCCCGACCTACGGTCAGTGGGACTCGGTGTTGCTCGACGACGAGGCCCGACGAGCCATCTACGTGCCGGAGGGCCTGGGGCACGCGTTCATGTCGCTCGAGGACGGCTCGACTGTGGCCTATCTGTGCTCCGCCCCGTACGCGCCCGGCCGCGAGCACGGGGTCAACCCGCTCGACCCCGAGATCGGCATCGAGTGGCCGACGACCGGCCGAGACGGGCAGCCGCTCACGCCGCTGCTGTCCCCGAAGGACGAGGAGGCCCCCTCGCTCGCGCAGGCCGCCGAGCTCGGGCTCCTGCCCAGCCACGAAGCAGTCCTCGCGTTCCTCGCCACGCTCGATGCCTGAACCGACCACCACGGTCGTCGCCGTCGTCGTCAGCTTCCAGCCCGACCTCGAGGCCCTTCGGACACTGCTCGAAGAGACGACCGCCCAGGTCGCGGCCGTGGTCGTCGTCGACAACGGCTCGGCACAGCCGCTCGTGGGGCCGTTGCGTGCCGCCTGTACGGCGGCCGGCGCCGAGCTCGTCGAGCTGGGTGCGAACCTCGGGATCGCCGCGGCGCAGAACCGCGGGTGCGACGTGGCCAGGTCGCTCGGCGCGACGCACATCCTGCTTCTCGACCAGGACTCCGTCCCGCTGCCGCGCATGGTCGACCGCCTCGTCGAGGTGGCCACCCACCCGCTGCCTGACGGGCGCCAGGTGGCCGCGGTCGGCGCGGTCGCCCGCGACGACCGCGACGGTGAACCGCCCTTCGTGTACTCGGTGCAGCGCTGGGGGCCGCGGCGCGTCTCGATCGACGACGACGCCTCGACCCTCGAGGCGGCGTTCCTCATCGCGTCCGGCTGCCTGGTCGACGTCGCTGCGCTCGACGTCGTCGGGCCGATGCGCGAGGACTTCTTCATCGACCACGTCGACCTGGAGTGGGGCGTCCGCGCGAGGGCTGCGGGGTTCGTGCTGCTCGCAGCGGTCGGCGCGGAGCTACGTCACGAGCTGGGCGAGACCCCTCGGGTCGTTCCCGGCCGGAGCCGGACCGTGCACGTGCAGTCGGTGGTCCGCAACTACTACATGACGCGCAACACGCTCCTGCTGGTGCGGTCGTCGGAACTGACCGTGGGGTGGCGCGTCGGATACCTGTGGTGGCTCGGCAAGTACGTCCTGTACTACGTCGCCGCGGTCGAGCCACGGCGCACCCGGATCCCGCTCATGCTGCGCGGCATCAGGGACGGTCTGCTCGGTCGAACCGGCCCGTTGGTGTCCTAGCGGACGAGCCGACGGGCCACCTTGCCCGTGAGCGCGCGCAGGCCACCTGCCCGGTACACGCGGCGGGCCGCGAGGAGCCGGAGCCGCCAGGCGGGCAGGTGGACGAACGCGGGCGGGTACGTCTCCACCCAGGCGTCGGCCGCGCTGGCGCGCTCGTGCCCGACGACCGGCGTCCAGGTGCTCTCCCGGCGCGGAGCGGCTCGTACGTGCTCGGCGGCCCGCTCGAGGATCTCGAGGTAACGACGCCCCTGCGGTGCCGGCGACCAGTTCAGCAGCGCGGCCCTCCGTGCCCGCGTCCCAACCAGGGTCCGGTGGTGCTCGTCGGTCAGCAGCCGCTCGAGGGCGTCGACCCACTGCTGACGGCCCTCGGCGAGATGGCCGGTGACGCCATCCTCGACCGCCTCGCGGAACGGCTCCGTGGGCGACGCAATGCTCGGCGTTTCGGTGAGCGCGGCCTCGAGCCACTTGATCGCCGACTTCGCCTCGTTGAACACGCTTCCGCCGACCAGGGGCGCGAGGTTGATGTCGACGTCACGCAGCCGACCGGGAAGCTCGGTCCACGGCAGCATCGGCAGGCGCCGGACCCGGTTGCCGAACGGCTCGAGCGCAGGCCCGGTGCCGAGCGGGCCACCCAGCCACAGCTGCACGTCGGGGTGCCGGCGCAGCACCTCCACGACCGCGGGCTCGATCATCGCCCAGTCGGCGTCGTGCGTGGTCGTCCCCGAGAAGTAGCCGATGCGCAACGGTCCCGGGGCCCGGTCGTGCGCGAGGGCAGCCTCGCTGATCCTGCCCAGAGCCTCCCCCACGCCGTTCGCGAACCGGTGCACCGGCATCCCGGTCAGCCGCTCGACCTCGTCGCACAGCGCCTGGGTGCTGCCGATGTAGCCGTCCGCGGCCTCCAGCGTGGTCCGGTAGCGCGCGACCCCTTCCCACCACAGCGCCAGCTCCGCCTCGCTCATGCCCTCGAGCCCGTGCACCTGGCCGCGGAGGGCGGGATCGATGATGAGGTCGTCGACGTCGAACAGCACCGGCACCGGCCGGGGCCGGGCGCGGATCTGTCGGACGAGCTCGAGGACGTCGTCGGTCGCGGGCACGCGGTAGATGACGACGGCGTCGGCGACGGCGGCGAGCGCCGGCAGCTCCGGGTCGCGGTAGTGCCGGACGTCCGTCGAGACCCCGAGCTCGCCGAGCGACTCGGCCGGGAGCTGCGCCCGGTACCGCAGCGGTGCCCCCTGGATGCCGACGACGAACAGGACCCGCCCGATCAGCGGCACGGGCGGCACCATCGAGACGTCGGTGCCCTCGACGAGCTCCCGGTACGTCTGTTCGAGGCCCCGCACCTGGTCGTCGAGGTCACGGACCACGACCTCGGGTGCCCGCGACTGCATCTGCGCCACGCGCTCCGGTGCCATGGCGAGGTCGCGCAGCGCAACGGCCAGGGCGTGCGGGTCGGCTGCCGGGACGATCAGTCCGTTCTCGCCGTCGCGGACGACCTCCTCCGGGCCCAGCGTGTCGGTGCACACTACGGCCAGCCCGGCGCCGAGCGCCTCGCGCGTAAGGATCGAGTGGGACTCGCGCATGACGGAGGGCAGGACGAGGACGTCGTGCGCCGCGAGCACCGCACCCAGCTCGCTCGGGTCGAACGACGGACGTGCTCGCGCGCCGGGGACCTCGACGTCCTGCGCCACCCCGTACAGGTCGAGTGACCAGCCGCCGGGAGGGACCTGGCGTGCGGCTTCGAGCAGGACGGGCAGGCCCTTCATGGGGTCGGAGCCACCGGCGAACATGAACCGCACCTCGTCACCCGGCTCACGCTCCGCCGGGGCCGGGCTTCCCGGGGGCAGCCCGTTCTCATCGACGCGTACCAGCCGGGCGTCCACGCCGTTGGCGATCATCACCTCCGCGGCGCTCCGTGACGGCAGCAGCACCAGGTCCGCGTCGGCCAGGCACTCGGCCAGGGCCCGGTTGCGGTCCTCGAGCCAGCCGTGGTCCACGGCGCACGGGCAGGCGCCGCAGGAGACGACGAGGGAGCACGGCTGCATGTTGGGGGCGACGAGGAACTGGCGCGCGCACGTCCACCAGAAGTCGTGCATGGTCACGACCACCCGCGCGCCCGACACCTTCGCGGCGCGGACCAGTCCCCCGCCCAGGGTCTGCAGCGCGTGCAGGTGCACCACGTCGGCGGGAAACTCCTCGAGCCAGTGGGCGAAGGCATCCTCGGCGCCGGGGTTGATGCTGTTCAGCGGGTCGGACCACGCGGTGAACGGGGTGATGGAGACCCAGCGAACCGGCAGGCCGGTCTCGTCGGTCTCGTCCCAGGTGGACAGGGGTTCCCGGGCGTCGTCGAGGTGGCCCGCGAAGACACGGACGTCGTGGTCGAGGGCGGCGAGGCCGCGTGCCAAGCGCTGGGGCACGAGTGTGCCGCCGCTCGTGAGGTTCGGAGGGTAATGAGCCGAGACGATCGCGATGCGCACCGACCGATTCTAGGTGGCCACGATCGCGGCGATCGGCGGCGCCGTGTGAAGGGCCTGTGATGGCGATCTCAGCCCGCCGATGCTCTACCCTGCCTCCATGCCGGTCGACGAGGAAGCGGCAGCCTGGCTCACCGGGCTGCGCACGACGGACCGGACGCTGCACGCGAGGCTCGAGGGGGAGGCCGCGGCGCGTGAGGTGTCCGCTCTGCAGGACAGGGTGGTGCGCCTTCAGGCGCAGGTAGCGGGGTTGCAGGGCGCCGTGCGCGTCCGTGACGAGCTCCTCGCCGACCAGCGTGTCGCGATCAAGGAGCGTGACTCCCGCATCGACACCCTGGTGTCCGCCGCGGGTGACGAGACGTGGTCGTCGCGCATGCGGCACACCGCGCGCTCGGCCGTGGCCGTGCCCCGACGGATGGTCCGGTCCGCTCGAGCTCTCGTGCGATGACCAGACCCCTGCTGACGCTCCTGCTCGCCGGGGGCCAGGATGCGCACGCCACCCGCCGGACGCTCGACGCCGCACGGCTGGTCCGCGCCCGCGACGCCCGGTGGGACGTCGTCGCCGTCACGGACGGCCCCGTCGGCGCCGGCCTGAGGTGGGTGCACGAGATCGATGCCCCAGGGACCGACACTGAGCAGCTCGCGCTCGCGCTCGCCGCGGCCGAGGGCACGTGGGTCGCGGTGCTCGGTGCGGACGACCACCTCGAGCCCGGCGGGACGGAGGCGATGATCTCCCTGCTCACCCAGCGACCCGAGCTCGACATCGCCTACACCGACGAGCAGTGGCCGGCGGACGGCATCGAGGGCATGTTCACCAAGCCCGGCTGGGTGCCCGAGTACGAGCGCGGCACCGACTACCTGGGTCGGCTGTGTGCCGTCCGCCGGGAGCTCCTGCGGTCCGTCGGAGGCTTCGCGCCGGAGTCGGACGGTGCGGCGGAGTGGGACGCGCACCTGCGGGCGGCCGAGCGGACCGACCGCATCGAGCACCTCGCGGTCGTCGGGCTGAGCCGCGCTGCTCCCCCGCTGGTCGACGACGACACCTGGGCTGCCGGTCTGCGGGTCGTCGAGCGGCACTTCGCACGCGTGGGCCAGGAGGTCACGGTCGAGCGTGGCCCACGGCCGGGCAGTGCTCGCACCTGGCGAGCCGTCGCAGAACCGCCTCTCGTGTCGGTCGTCGTCCCGACCGGTGGTGGACGTCGCACGGTGCGCGGCGAGGAGGCCCTGCTCGTCGAGCTGTGCGCGCGCTCGCTGCTGGAGGCGACCGCCTACGACCGCTGGGAGCTCGTGCTCGTCCCGTCCGAGGGGACCGATCCCGCGGTCGTGGCGGCCGTGCGCGACGTGGTCGGCGACCGCCTCGTCGTCGCGCCCGCACCCGGCGCCTTCAACTTCTCGCGCTCCGTCAACACCGGGGTCGCTTCGGCACGGGGCGACCTCGTCCTGCTGCTCAACGACGACGTCGAGGCCGTCGAACCGCAGTGGCTCGACCGGATGGTCTCGGTGCTGCAGGATCCGGCCGTGGGCGCGGTCGGTGCTCACCTCGTGTACGAGGCCGGCCTGATCCAGCACGCGGGTGTCGTCTACTCTGACGAGTGGATCCCGTGGCACCTGTTCCAGCAGCAGGTGGACGGCCATGACCACTTCGGGGCCGGCGTCCTCGACGCCGACTTCACGGTGGCCACCGGGGCCTGCCTCCTGCTCTCCCGCGACCTCTTCGCACAGGTCGGCGGGCTGACGGAGGACCTCCCCCTCAACTTCAACGACGTCGACCTGTGCCACAAGATCGTGCTCACGGGTCAGCGGATCGTCGTCACGCCGGGTGCGCGGCTGTTCCACTACGAGTCGTCGACGCGGGAGGCCGTGGTCCTCGACGCCGAGAAGGAGCATCTGCACCGCTACTGGTCTTGGCTGGCATGGCAGGACCCGTGGGTCAACACCCGCGCGTCGAAGTGACGGCGCGCTGAGCGGGTAGTCTGACCGGTCGGCGCGCAGCGTCGGGACAGACGTACGTGCGGAGGCAGATCAGCAATGACGGACGCGGTGGGCGACGCGGTGGGCATCAACGACAGCGGCGAGCGGATGATCCCCGCGCTGCACCGGCCCTCGTTGCTGTACGCCGAGCACTGGACCCGGTACCTGGTCGCCGCGGAGATCGTCCTCGGCAAGCGGGTGCTCGACATCGCCAGCGGGTCCGGCTACGGGAGCAGCCTGCTGGCCGAGTCGGCAGCGTCTGTCGTGGGCGTCGACGTCAGTGAAGAGGCCGTCGCCTACGCCACGGCGACGTACGGCACTCCGAACCTGGAGTTCCGGCACGGTGACGCCCAGAGCATCCCGCTCGCCGACGACAGCGTCGACGTGGTCGTGACGTTCGAGACGATCGAGCACGTGGCGGACTACCACCGGTTCGTCATGGAGATCGACCGGGTCCTGGCTCCGGGCGGGATCGCCCTGGTGTCCACCCCGAACGACCTGGAGTTCGTCGAGGGCAACCACTTCCACCTGCACGAGTTCGTCTACGACGAGCTGCTCGAGCTGCTGGCGCCGCACTTCGCCCACATCACGCCGTACTTCCAGGCGACGTGGCAGGCCGTGGCCGTGGGCACCGAGCAGGATCTCGGCACCGAGGGTGTCGTGCAGGCGGAGATCCACAACCTGGCGCCGCTCGAGCGCGACCAGTTCCTGTATTTCTATCTCGTCTGCTCCCGCGAGCCGAGCAGCGCCACCGTGCCGACCGTCGTCGCGCTCGGTGGCCACCACTCCGACCGGGCCAACCAGGTCAAGGACCAGGAAGCACTGCGCCTGATCGAGGACCTCTCCGCCATCGTCGAGTCGACGCAGCGTGACCTCGCGGCGACCCGTCGGGACCTCGAGGCGGTGACGTCGACGAAGAGCTACGCACTCGCCAAGCGGCTGTCCGCGGTCGCGGGCAGGCTGCGCCCCTCCCGCGACTGACGCACGGCGGCGACGCTCAGCGCACGCGGAGGCGGTCGCGGACCTTGCGGGCGGTGTGCCTCAGACCTCCTCCACGCAGGTGCCGCACGGCGGCCGCCAGGTCGTCGCGCAACCGGCGCGGCGCGCGGCCGGCCTCGCCCGTGCTGACGGCGGTGATCCGCGACGCGTCCGCGGCCCGGCGTGGGTCCGCACAGATCTCGGCAAGCGGCCCGAGCACGCGGGGCCAGGTGAACCCCTGCGCGACCCGTCGTACCTGCACACCGGCCGCCGAGCGCGCGTCGTCGTCCGAGAGCAGGTCCCCGATGGCGGTCGCCAGGGCGTGCTCGTCCTCCGCCGGGACCACCCGGCCGAGGCCCTCCTGACGGATGAGCGGCGCGAACGCGTCGCCGTCCGTGCTGACGATCGGCAGCCCGGCCCAGAGGTAGTCGAGGATCCGGGTGCGGAACGAGAACTCCGTCTCCACGTGCGGGAAGTGGCACGAGACGCCGAGATCCGCGTCGAGAAGGTAGTCCGCGCGTCGCTCGTACGACACCCAGTCCTCGTTGAAGAACACGTGCGTCCCGAGCAGCCCACGCTCGGTCGCGAGCTCCCGCAGCCGGACGGCCATCCGCATCTCGGGCACGTCCGGGTTGGGGTGCCGCATGCCCAGGAAGTAGAGCCGCACGCGGGGCTCCCGCTCCTTGAGCAGGTCGACGGCGCGGACCAGCGTCAAGGGGTCGAACCAGTTGTAGACGCCGCCGCCCCAGAGGATGACGAGGTCGTCCGCGGCGATCCCGGGGACCACACCCTTGATGGCCGGTGCCGTGCGCTCCGGCGACGTGTCGGCGACACCGAACGGCACAATCCGCACCAGCTCGCCCAGACTCGGGTCGGCATCGTACGTGAGCGGGTTGATCCGGCCCGCGGCAGCGAGGTGACCGATCCACAGGTCGCGCTGGCGTGCGGACGCGCAGAGGAACACGTCGCCGCGTCGGATCTGCGCGTCGAGCTCGCGCAGGGCGGACGCCAACGACGCGTCACGCGCGGGCAGCGCCTTGTCGCGCAGCACCTCGAGGCTCTCGATGTGGAACGGGTCGTACAGGTCCACCACGAGGACGACGTCCGCCTCCTGCAGCCACGGGAACGTCGCGGCGATGTACCCCTGGAGGATGACCACGTCGGCCCACTCGACCTCCGCCCGGAAGTCGGCCACCCCGATGCGCCGGCTCTCGAACCCGTCGCCGTCCCGGCTGCACTCGCCGAACGTCACCAGGCGCACGTCGTGCTCGCCGGCGAGGAAGCTCGAGATCTCCCAGGCCCGGATAGCGGGCCCGGCCATCTGCTCCGCGAGCCGGTCGAGCGTCACGACGAGCACCCGGTGGCCGACGCCCGCCCCCGACGGACCGGCTCCTGCGCTCACGCGGACCGCCCCGGGACGGTTGCGGTCACGTCCACCGGCCCCCACGTCGCAGGGAGTGCCAGGTAGCCGCCGGACCAGGTCCGGTCGCCGCTGTCGACCGTGAAGCGCGTGACGTCCCGCACGTGGTCGATCGAGTGCGTGGTCGTCGAGTCGGTGACCGCTGCCGTCACGATGAAGTCGCCCGGGTGGAGCTGGACGGACGGCAGGACGCACTCGAGCACCCCGGGCTTGTCGACCAGCCCGAGCGGCACACCGGCGTTGCGCGTGTTGGTGGCCGCGAGGTAGGCCCCGTCGAGCGCCTCGACGGCGAACCCGAACACCGGGTTCTCCACGGGCTCGGCGACGTCGAAGGCGATCCGTACGCGGACGGGGTCGCCCACGTCGACGCGGGGCAGACCGTCGTGACCCAGCACGTCGACCTCGATGATGCGGATCTCGCCGCTGCCGTTGTGCTCCAGCCCGCCGATGACGGCGTTGCCGGTGGCTCCACGCGTCGACTCCTCGTACTTCTCGAGGACCGGCGCTGCGGGGCCGACCGCCTGGAGGTGCCCGCCGGAGAGCCAGGCGGCGTGGTCCGCCATCGCCCGCACGGACGGCATGGAGTGGGAGACCAGGACGACCGTGCGCCCCTCCCGGTTAAGCTGCGCGAACTTCTCGGTGCACTTCGCCTGGAACGCCGCGTCACCGACCGCGAGGACCTCGTCGACCAGCAGGATCTCCGGGTCGACGTTGATCGCGACCGAGAACCCCAGCCGCACGTACATGCCGGAGGAGTAGTTCTTCACGGGCTGGTCGATGAACTGCTCGACGCCCGAGAAGTCGACGATCGCGTCGAACTTGCGGTCGATCTCCTGACGCGTCATGCCCAGGATCGAGCCGTTGAGGTAGACGTTGTCTCGGCCGGACAGCTCGGGGTGGAACCCGGAGCCCACCTCGAGGAGCGCGGCGACGCGACCGTTCATGGTCACCCGTCCGGCGTCCGGGACCAGGATCTGCGCGAGGCACTTCAGCAGCGTCGACTTGCCCGACCCGTTATCGCCGACGAGTGCGAACGTCGAGGACTCGGGGACGGTCAGGCTCACGTCGTCGAGCGCGAGGAAGTCCTCGTACGTCCCGCGGCCGCGGCGCATGACCGCCGACTTCAGGCTCTGGTTGCGCTCGTGGTAGACGCGGAAGTGCTTACTGATCCCCTCGATGACGATGGCGTCGCCCATCAGAGCACCTCCGCCAGTCGCTTCTGGTGCCGGTCGAACACCCAGCTGCCGACGATGAGGGCGCCGACCGCCCAGACGACGCACTCAAGCGCCGTGCTCCACTCGGGCAGCCGGTTGTCGTAGAGCAGGTTCCGGAACACCTCCGTGAATCCCTCCATCGGGTTGAGCTTGAAGAGGTCGAGCAGCGTCACGTTCCCGAACAGCGGGCCGTGCTCGGCCGAGATCTTCTCCACCTCGCTGATCGGGTAGAGGATCGGGGTGAGGTAGAACCAGACCTGGAACACGATGCTCACCAGGTGCTGCATGTCGCGGAAGTAGGCGTTCGCGATGGACAGCAGCAGGGCGACGCCCAGCGAGAAGACGAACAGCACCGCCATGGCGACGACGACGAGCGGCACGAACGGCAGGGGGTTCCCGCCGAAGAGCAGCAGCGCCAGGGCGAGGACCGACATCTCGATGATCCAGGTGTAGGTCGCCGCGAAGGCGTTGGACACCACCAGGGCCGACCGCGGGAAGTACACCTTCTTGATGAGGTTCTCGTTGCCGACCAACGACGCCATCCCCCCGGTCACGACCGAGGTGAAGAACGTCCACGGGAGCAGCGCGCACATGAGCCACAGCGCGAAGACGTTGAGGCCGCTGGGGTCACCCGGCTCCGGTGTGATCCTGATGATCACCGAGAAGACGAGCGTGTAGACGAGCATCTGCGCAAGCGGGTTCGCCAACGACCAGAGCTGGCCCAGAGCCGTTCGCTTGTACTTACCCTTGACCTCACGGCGGGTGAGGTTGACAAGGAGCTCGCGCGACGAGCGGACGTCGGCGATCAGGCTCACGACACCTCCGGGACGGTTGGGCGCGCGCCTGGTCCGACGCGGCGCGCGCCCAAGGTTAACGCGGCTCGGCAGACGTTCAGGTCAGCCGAACCAGCCCTGCACGTCCAGGACGACGTCCGTAGAACCAGCGTCGTTGTAGACGCGGACCATGCGATCCGTCCCGATGGGCACCGCCGCCAGGCTCGACTGGTCCCGGCCCGCTCCGGTGTTGAGGTCCGACGCTGTCGGACGCGACAGCGTCGGTGGCCACATCGTGAGGAAGGTCGCTGCCGCGGTCTGCCGGGTCGCCGCCATGGCGACCACCGCGACCTTCGCGTCGGAGGGCAGCGCGGCCACGGCGAGCGACAGGTCGCGCGATTGCCCAGCGCCCAGCTGGCCGCCCGAGGTTCGGGTGTCCCAGGCGCGCGCCGGCACGATCGGCGTGTACTCATACTGCCCGGTCGGGCCGAACCAGCCGACGACGTCGAGCACCACGTCGGCCGTCCATCCCTGGAGCGTGAGGCTCACCTTGCCCCCCGCACCCAGCGGCACGATCGTCCGGTTGCTGACGCTGTTGTTCGGGAGGTGGTTCACGCTGGCCACCGTCGGCACCGCACCTCCGGCGGGGTACGCGATGATGTTGCCCGGCCCGGCGGGAAGCACGGAGCTCACGTTGGCCAGGACGGCGGTCGCGTCGGACGGGATACCCGCGACCCCCGCGACCTGCACCGTCCGCGTGGCGCCCGCGACCAGCCGCTGACCACCGGTGCGCGAATCGAGGACGCGCGTGCCCGCAGGCAGCGGCGAGTACCCGCTGGCGGCGGTGTCGTCGACGAAGTACCCGGACACGTCCACGACGACGTGGGTCGTCCCGGCGTTGTTGTAGATGCTCACCTTGCCCTCGCCGCCCACCCCTGCGATCACTCCGGCACCGGTAGTGCGTCGCGAGTCCGTGTTGACCACCGAGGCGTCCGGCATCGACTGTCCGGCCGGCCAGACGCGCAGGAAGGTGGTGGCCGACGACGCGACGGTGGTGACGTTCAGGGCGACGCCCTTGGCGTCGTCGGGCACCCCGAGCAGCCCAGCCGCCCGGACATCGATCCGGCCGCCTGGGCCGAGCGAGCTGCCGGTGAGGCGGGTGTCGAGCAGCCGCCCCGGGGTGACCGGCACGAAGCGCGTGTTGCCGACCACCGGCACCGGGCTCACGACCGGCGGGTTCTGTCCGGCACTCACGGTGAACGACTGGACGAACGGGACGACCGGCACCCCGGACCAGTGGTCGGTGCCGCTCAGGCCGAGTCGGTAGGTCCCTGCGCCGACCACGGACCCGGACGTCGAGCGACCGTTCCAGGCGACGAGCGTCCCGCCCGTGCTGGGCCCGAGGGCGCCGGTGGTGCGCGAGATCTCGATCCCCGTGCTCTGGTCCACGACGGACAGGGTCCAGTCGATGTTCCCGTTGACGCCCCCGAAGATCGTCAGGCCTGCGCCGGACGCGAGGGAGGTGCTCGAGGGGGTCGGGTTGACGAACGTCGCGCCGATCAGTTCACGCGCCCGGGTCCTGATCGACCCGAGCTGGGGGTACGCGCTCTCCCCGGGGCACGCCGTGTACGCGACGTCGCGGTGGCCGAGCACCACCGGCAGCGCGAGCGTGGTGCCGGCGGCGTACTTGGAGTTATCTCCCCCGAGCGTCGTGTAGCTGATCGTGCTGGCCGGGTCGCGGTGGTAGGCGGACATCCGCGCCGCGATCAGCTGCGCGATGCTCTCGCGCACCGACGCGGCCGGCGTGATGCTGGTGTAATCGCCGAGCATCGAGATGCCGACGGTCGCCGTGTTGAACCCGCCCGCGTGGACGCCGATCACCGGCTTGGTGAGCGAGTCGGCTCGGCCCTCGTAGACGTTGCCCCACTTGTCGACGAGGAAGTTGTAGCCGATGTCGCACCAGCCACGGGACTCCTGGTGGTACCGCTGGTCGTTGCGGATCTGCGCCGCGGCCGCCTCGACCGTCGCGTAGTCGTTGGGCCCCGCGGTGTGGTGCACCACGGCGGCCTTGAGCGTCGAGGCGACGTCGAGCGTGCAGGTCGCCGCGGCTGCGCCCCACGCCCAGCGCTGGATGATAGCCGGCGGCGAGACGGCCCCGGTGGGCACAACGTTGGCCGCAGCGGTGGTCGCGTCGGTGCGCGCGGCCTCGGCGCGGGACGCCTTCGCGCTGTCCCGCACCACGCCGTCGTCGGTGGCCACGTCGGCCGTCGCCTCGCTGCCGAGGAGGGCGAGGCGAATGTCGGTCGCCGAGTCGGACACGGCGCGCAGGAACGACAGTTGCACCGCGTCGGCCCCACCGATCCACACCGACTCCGTGCCCGGCCGCACGTCCCGGCCGGCTTCGGTGGTACCGGTGTCCGGGGCCACGCCGTCGTCCTCGAGGGGGACCCAGCGCGACCACTCGCCGTCGGTCCGGGTCCGCACCTCGACGCCGAGCTCGTCGCTCGCGCTCGCGGCGGACCACGTCACGCCGAGGGTCTGCTGGCTGTCGTCGGTCGGCACGACCTCGCTGACCAGCCGGTCGTTGGCCGCCGGCCGGTCCGCCACGATCGTCTCGGCAGGCAGCCCCGGGTCGGGCGCGGCATCGACCGCGACGGGGGTCTCGTCGACGACGACGTCTCCGGTCGGTGCCGGGAACCGGGGTGGCGCCTTCGCCGCGGCCGGGGCCGTCGGCACGGGCGACGGCGCAGCCGGTGGGGCACCGCTCGCAGCCGTCGTTCCCCAGCTGCACAGCGCGACCACCAGGACCGCAGCCGTGGCATGCGTTCGCATCATCGTTCGTCTCCCCTGCATCCTGCGAAGTGGACCAGGGTGAGCACCCGGGGTCAAGGAGGCACGCGTCGACGCCCGATATGCTCTGACCCAAGCCCCCACTCCGGAAGGTCTCACCCGTGCACATCCTCGTCACCGGCGGAGCCGGCTTCATCGGCTCCAACTTCGTCCACCAGACCGTGCGGGAGCGCCCCGACGTGCGGGTCACCGTGCTCGACGCTCTGACGTACGCGGGCGACGAGCGCAGCCTGGACCCGGTCGACGGGAAGATCGTCTTCGCCAAGGGCGACATCGCGGACCCGGACATCGTCGACAGCCTGGTCAAGGACGTCGACCTGGTGGTGCACTTCGCGGCCGAGTCGCACAACGACAACTCGCTGCACGACCCGTGGCCGTTCGTGCGGACGAACGTCATCGGCACCTACCAGCTGCTCGAGGCGGTCCGCCGCCACGACGTGCGCTACCACCACATCTCGACCGACGAGGTCTACGGCGACCTCGAGCTGGACGACCCGGCCAAGTTCACGCCGGACACCCCGTACAACCCCTCCAGCCCGTACTCCTCGACGAAGGCGTCGTCCGACCTGCTGGTGCGCGCGTGGGCCCGCAGCTTCGGCGTGCGCGCGACGATCTCGAACTGCTCGAACAACTACGGCCCCTACCAGCACGTGGAGAAGTTCATCCCGCGGCAGATCACCAACGTGATCGACGGGGTCCGCCCCAAGCTCTACGGCTCGGGCGAGAACGTGCGCGACTGGATCCACGTCGAGGACCACAACAGTGCGGTGTGGGCGATCATCGAGCGCGGCCGGCTCGGCGAGACGTACCTCATCGGCGCGGACGGCGAGGAGAACAACAAGACCGTCGTCGAGGACATCCTCGAGATCATGGGTCAGTCGGCGGACGCCTACGACCTGGTGAGCGACCGCCCCGGGCACGACCTGCGCTACGCGATCGACTCGACCAAGCTGCGCGAGGAGCTCGGCTGGGCGCCGCGGTACGAGAACTTCCGGGCCGGCCTCGAGGCCACCGTCGCCTGGTACCAGGCGAACGAGGCGTGGTGGCGGCCGCAGAAGGACGCCACGGAGGCGAAGTACGCGCAGCTGGGTCGCTGATCTGCACAGATCCTCCACGACGCCACTGCCTGCACTCCGCCGGTCGGCCTGACCGCTCTCCTACGATCGTGCGGTGACCTCCCGCCACGCTGCTGTCCCACGCCCTCGCGCCGCCCGGCACGCCCGGACCCTGCGCGCCCACGGGGTGCTCCGCGCCATCGCGCTCGGGGTGGCGGCGGTCGTCGTGTTCGGTGCCAGCGGTGTCGCGGCTGTCGCCGCCAAGCTCAACGGCAACATGGACAAGGTCGACGTCTCGGCGCTGGTCAACCCGATGCCCGAGGCGAGCAAGGAGCCGGACCCGGACGACCCCAACGCGGGTCAGGCCGTGAACATCCTGATCCTCGGCTCGGACCAGCGCGACGGGGAGAACGGCACCATCGGCGGCGAGGTCGCGGGCATGCGCTCGGACACCGCGATGGTGCTCCACATCTCCGCCGACCGGTCCCGCGTCGAGCTGGTCTCCATCCCGCGCGACTCCCTGGTGGAGATCCCGTCCTGCACCATGACGAACGGGAAGACCACCCGCGCCACGGAGGGCATGTTCAACACCGCCTTCGCGACCGGCTGGGACAACGGCGGGGACATGACGTCGGCCGCGGCGTGCACGATCAACACGGTGCAGCACAACACCGGCGTCACCATCGACCACTTCGTCGTCGTCGACTTCGCCGGCTTCCAGCAGATGGTCAACTCGATCGGTGGGGTGCCCATGTGCATCCCGAACGACATGACCTCGAAGCTGGCGGGCCTCTCGCTCAAGGCCGGGTTCCAGACGCTCGACGGCGGGACCGCCCTCGCGTACGCCCGGGCACGCAAGGGCGAGGGCGTGGGTGACGGCTCCGACACCAACCGCATCGGCAACCAGCAGAAGCTGATCGCGGCGATGGTGCGCGAGGTCCTCTCCCGGGACGTGCTGACCAGCCCGCAGAAGCTCATCTCGTTCCTGAGCGCGGCGACGAGCTCGCTCACGACCGACACCGCGATGTCGCTCACGAACATGACCGGCCTCGCCTACAACCTTCGCAACATCGACTCTGGCAACATCACGTTCATGACCATCCCGTTCGCTCCGGCGACGTCGGACCCGAACCGGGTCGAGTGGACCTCCGAGGCCGACACCGTCTGGTCCAACCTGGCGAACGACGTGCCCGCGCTCGGCGAGACCCCGGCGGCACCGCCGACCACCACCGCACCGGACCCGGCGGCGACCACGCCGGCGCCCGGGACGACCGAGGCTCCGGCCGTCACGCCGACGCCCACGGAGACGAAGGACGCCGGGAAAGAGGCGTTCTCCGTCGACGACACGACCGACGTCTGCTGACCGGATGAGCCCCGACGAGAAGACGTCGCGCACCCCGCCGCCAAGCTTCGCGCCCGGCTCGCCGGCTCGCCCGGCCCGGTCGAGCGACGCGGAGCCGATCGTCGTCGGCCGGCCCTCGCGACCGGCTCCGCCGCCGCGGACCGAGCGCGCTCCCGACGGCCGACCCGTCCGACCGACGCCGCCACCGGCGCCACGACCGACGTCGACGGGCCGCCCGCCCACCATCGCCCCCGCGCAGTCGGCTCGCCCCACCGGGCCCGCGACACCCGTCGAGGTCCCCGGACGTGGGGCCAGGCCGACCCCGGCAGCACCCGCCGCCGCGCCCCGGACGACCTCGTCGCGACCTGCGACCGGCCGGTCGCCGCAGCCGGCCCGACCCGCGCGCCCTCGTACGGCCGCCGGTCCCCCGCCGCCGCCCGCCTCGGCGACGTCGCAGCCCGGGACGCCCCGCCGTCGCCGGCTGGTCATCGGTGGGGTCGCCGTGCTCGTGCTCGCGGCCCTGATCGCCTGGCCCATCGGCCTGCTCGTCTGGGCCAACGGCAAGGTCCAGCACACCGCCGCCCTCAGCGGCGCGGCGAACACCCCCGGCACGACGTACCTGCTCACGGGTTCGGACTCACGGGCGGACGGTGGTATCGCCCAGGACGGCACGGAGGGCGCCCGGACCGACACGATCCTCCTGCTCCACGTCCCGGACAGCGGCCCCACGGCCCTCATCTCGCTCCCCCGCGACACGTACGTCGACATCCCCGGGCAGGGCGCGTCCAAGCTCAACGCCGCCTTCGCGTGGGGGAAGGCACCGCTCCTGGTCCAGACGGTCGAGGGCCTGACGGGCCTGACGGTCGACCACTACGCCGAGATCGGCATGGCCGGGGTCGAGCAGATCGTCGACGCGGTCGGCGGCGTGAACCTCTGCCACGACGTCGACGTGAACGACGCCGACTCGGGCATGGTCTGGACGGCGGGCTGCCACGACGTGGACGGCGTCCAGGCGCTCGCGTTCGCCCGCATGCGCAAGGCGGACCCGACGGGTGACGTGGGCCGCGCCGAACGTCAGCGCCAGCTCATCGGCGCCGTCATGGGCAAGGTGCAGCCGAGCCAGCTGCTGTTCCGGCCGGGCCAGCAGGTCTCGCTCATCGACGCGGGCACGCAGGCGCTGACGGTGAGCGACGAGACCGGGATCGTCGACATGGCCAAGCTCGCCCTCGCGTTCCGGACAGCCAACAGCGCGGAGGGCATCACCGGCACGCCGCCGATCGCGAGCATCGACTACCGCCCCGGCGGCAACGCCGGGTCCACGGTCCTGCTGGACCCCGACACGGCCCCGGCGTTCTGGGTGGCGATCCGCGACGGCTCGCTGCCGCCCGGGCCCGTCGGCGGGATGCCCGGGGCCTGAGCCGGCGTCAGGCCATCGCCTCCACGAGGCGTGGGCCGCGCATGACACGGTCGAGCACGGCCGCCCGGGGACGCTCCAGGGCGGCGAGCGTGGCACGCCGGAACCGCGGACCGCACGGGACCTCGACGTACCGGTGCACGGCCCACGCCATCGCCGTCACCAGGGCGAGCGCCGCTCCGAGGGCCGCCGCGGCAGGCACGTGGTCCGACAGGGCCCGGATGACCGCGAGGCCCCAGTACTCGTGCACGAGGTACAGCGGGTAGGTGAGCGCGCCGAGCGCGACCAGACCCGGGTGCTCCCAGCGCCGCACCCGCGTCAGCACGACGACCGCGACGGCGGCCACGCACCCCACGACGGCGATGCCGAGCAGCACCGTCGACGGCGCGTACCCGGTGGTCCGCTCGAGCACCGCCGCGCGCGACGGGACGACGAGGGCGACGGCCAGCACCGTGTTCATGCCCACCGCGAGCCACGGGAGCCGCCGACGGTCGCCGGACCGGCGGTCCTCGACCAGCACGAACAGCGCCATCCCCGCCGCGAACAGCGGGGCGTAGTCCGCGATGAGGAGGGAGGCGAGGCCGGTGGCCCCGGCGTGCTCGGCGAGCAGGGCGGCCCAGGGCCAGGCGAGCGCGACACCGACGACGCGTGCGCGCGTGATCCCGACCAGCGAGAGCACGCCCAGCAGGAGGTAGAAGCGCAGCTCCGTCCAGAGCGTCCAGTACACCCCGTCGACGTGGTCGACGCCCAACGCCGACTGGAACATGGTGAGGTTGACCAGCACCTGCTCGGGCGTGACGGCCTTGCCCTCCGGCCACACGACGAGCAGGAGCGCGCCGGTGGCCAGCACCGCGACCCAGTACGCCGGGTAGAGGCGGGCGATGCGGGACGCGACCACGTGGGCGGTCGGGCGGCCCCACGCCGTCATGAGGATGACGAAGCCGCTGATGACGAAGAAGAGCTCCGGGCCGAGCGATCCGTAGCCGGTCCACCGGCCCACTCCCCCGAGGCGGTCCGCCTGCCCCTCGCCCCACGCGCTGCTCGTCCGGCCGGTGAAGTGATAGAGCACCACGGCGGCGGCGGCGAGGAAGCGGAGCCCGTCGAGGGCCGCGAGGCGCGGGCGGGAGGACGTCATCCGCTCGACGCTAAGCAGACCCCGCGCGGCTCGCACGCCGAGACGAGCGCGCTCACCGACCCTTCACAGGGTCAGACGCTGAACCCCACGCTGGGTCGCGCGCTCGTCTGCGCCCGCAGCCGCTCCCCCTTGCCGTCGGCCTGGCCCTGGAGGTCCTCCTGGAACGCGGCCATCGCCGCACGCAGCCGGACGGCCTGCTCACCCTCGCCCGAGGCGAGGATGCGGACGGCCAGCAGGCCGGCGTTGCGCGCCCCTCCGATGGAGACGGTGGCCACGGGCACCCCGGCCGGCATCTGCACGATCGAGAGCAGCGAGTCCATGCCGTCGAGGTAGGCGAGCGGCACGGGCACCCCCACGACGGGCAGGGTGGTGACCGCGGCGAGCATGCCGGGCAGGTGCGCGGCCCCGCCCGCGCCGGCGATCACCACGCGCAGGCCGCGGTCCGCGGCGGTGCGCCCGTACGCGATCATCTTCTCCGGCTGCCGGTGGGCCGAGACCACGTCGACCTCGACCGGGACGTCGAACTCGGCGAGCACCTCCGCGGCGGCCTTCATCACGGGCCAGTCCGAGTCCGACCCCATGACGATCCCCACCAGGGCCTGCGCTGCCATCACCGTCTCCGTCCGTGCACCCCATGAGCCACGGCGACGCCGCGCGGCCCATCATGTCCCAGCGTGCGGGCCGTGCGGTGCCCTGTTCGCGTCAGGCGGACGCGTCGCCCCGCAGGAGCGCAGCCGCGGCGACCGCCCGCCGCCGGACGTCGCCGAGGTCCTCGCCGCTGACGTTCACGTGCCCGAGCTTGCGCCCGGCGCGCACCTCCTTGCCGTACAGGTGCACCTTCGCCCCCGCGTCGAGCAGGGCCACGTCGGCGAGCGCCTCGGTCGGGTCCGCCAGGCTGCTGCCCAGCACGTTCGCCATCACGGTCCACGGCGCGCGCGCCGTGGTGTCCCCGAGCGGCAGGTCGAGCACGGCGCGCAGGTGCTGCTCGAACTGGCTGGTCACGGCGCCGTCGATGGTCCAGTGGCCGGAGTTGTGCGGCCGCATCGCCAGCTCGTTGACCAGCACCCGCGGTGGTCCGCCAGCGGCGTCCGCGACCTCGAAGAGCTCCACGGCGAGCACCCCGACCACGCCGAGCCCGTCGGCGATGCGCAGGGCCACGTCGACCGCCTCGGACTGCGTCGCCGGGTCCAGGTGCGGCGCCGGCGCGACGACCTCGGAGCACACGCCGTCGCGCTGCACCGACTCGACGACCGGCCACGTGCGCATCTCCCCGCTCGGCCGACGCGCCACCAGGACCGCGAGCTCGCGGGTGAACGGGACCTTCGCCTCCGCGAGCAGCGGCACCCCGGTGCCGTCGGCGACGGCGGCGAACCAGTCCGCGACCTCGGCGGCGGCGCGCACGACGCGGACGCCCTTCCCGTCGTACCCCCCGCGGGCCGTCTTCACGACGGCCACCCCGTCATGGTCCGCGAGGAAGGCCTCGAGATCGGCGTCGGACGGCAGGCTCGCCCAGTCCGGGACCGGGATGCCGAGCTCCGCCAGGCGGGTGCGCATGACGATCTTGTCCTGGGCGTGCACCAGGGCGGCGGCATCGGGACGGACCGCGACGCCGGACGCCTCCAGCCGGTCGAGCAGGGCGTTCGGGACGTGCTCGTGCTCGAACGTCAGGGCGTCGGCGCCCTCGGCGAGGCGGACGATGGCGTCCTCGTCGGACGCGGCGCCGACGGGGGCGTCGACGACCACCTGGGCCGCCGACGACGTCGGGCTCTCGACGAGGACCCGCAGGTGCAGCCCGAGAGCGGTCGCCGCCGGCGCCATCATGCGGGCCAGCTGGCCACCACCGACCACGGCCACCACGGGTGCTGTCACGGGCGACGACACTAGCCGAACGTGCCGAGGGGTCCGAAACGCTTCGCTCCCGTCCTTGGACAGGTGTCACCCAGGATCGCGGGATATCCTCGGGGACCGTACTGGCCGACCGACGCCCCGAGGAGCTCCGTGAGCGCGAGCGACGAGCTGACCGCCCCCGTGGCCGTCGTCGTCCCCGTCGTCCCCGCAGCCCGTGACTCGGCCCTGCGGGCCCGGGCGTACGAGCTGGCCCGATTCCTGTCCGTCGGCGGCGTCGCGTTCGTCGTCGACCTCGGCCTGTTCAACCTGCTGCGGTTCGGACCGGGGCACCTGCTCGAGAACAAGCCCCTCACCGCGAAGATCATCTCCGTCGTCGCAGCGACGCTCGTCTCGTGGCTCGGCAACCGGCACTGGACGTTCTCGCAGCAGCGCACCAACCGGCCGACGCGCGAGCTCGTCGTGTTCGCCGCCATCAACCTGGTCTGCGCGGCGGTGCCGGTGCTGACGCTCGCGTTCTCGCACTACGCGCTCGGGCAGACGACCCCGCTGGCGGACAACGTGGCGACGGTGACCGGAATCGCCATCGGCACCGCCCTGCGCTACGTCAGCTACAAGCGCTGGGTGTTCACCGGAGCGCAGCTGCCTGTCGCCTCCTGAAGGACCTGCTCAGGGAACGTCAGCCTGCACGATCACGGCGTCCCCGGACGCGGTCAGCGCGCCGTCGGACGCGGGAGCGAAGACCGCCTGGCCTTGGGTGAGCACCGTCCGCCGACCGTCCGCGGCCTCGATCTCCACCTCGCCCTCGAGGCAGAGCACGATCCGCGGACCGCGCCCGGGCACCCGTGCCGACCCTTCGTCCGTGAGACGCGTGACCGAGAGCTCGAAGTCGTCCACCGGTGCGTAGAAGATCCGGGTCGACGTGAACACCTTCTCCGGGGCGATCCGGATGGGCGGCGCGGCCACGCAGTCGACGTTGCGGAGCAGCTCGTCGACGTCGACGTGCTTGCTGGTCAGGCCCGCGCGCAGCACGTTGTCCGAGTTCGCCATGATCTCAACGCCGACCCCGTGCAGGTAGGCGTGGACGGTGCCAGCTGGCACGAACAGCGCCTCCCCGGGGTTCAGGGTCACCGGGTTGAGCAGGACGGACGTGACCGCACCGGGGTCGCCCGGGTAGGCGGCGACCAGTCGTCTGACCGTCCGGTCGGTCCGCGGCGACGGTGAGCCGTCGGCCAGCCGGCGGGCGCACGCCTCCGCGAACTTGGCGACGTCGGCCTCCCCGGGACGGGTGTCGGGTCGCAGCAGCCACTCGAACGCGGCGCGGACGCCCTCGGAGGTCGGATCCGCGACGAGGATGGCGTGGAGGTCGGCCGCGAGAGGCGCGTCCAGGCCGGCGAGGAGCTCAGCCGCCCGCCGAGGAGCGCGGAAGCCCACCATGGCGTCCAGTCGACTCAGCGCGTAGATCATCTCGGGCTTGTGGTTGCGGTCCCGGTAGCTGCGCTCGGGGGCCGAGACCGGAATACCCGCCGCGTCCTCGGCCGCGAAGCCGGCCCGCGCGCGATCGAGCGTGGGGTGCACCTGCAGCGACAAGGGCGCGTCGGCCGCGATGATCTTGAGCAGGTACGGCAGGTGCGCACCGAACCGTGACGTGACGTCCGCCCCCAGATGGAGGTCGGGGTCTTCGTCGATGATCTCGTCCAGGCGACGCGGGCCGTCGGTGGTCTCCGCGATCGCGGGGGCGCTCATGTGGGCGCCGAACCACGCCTCGGCCACCGGGCGCCCGTCCGGCACGACGGCGAGCACGTCCGGGATCGCCGTCGTCGAACCCCAGGAATAGCTCTGGGTGGCGGGGGTGATCCGGTACACGATGGGCGTCTCCTGCTGGTCAGTGCTTCGTCGGCCAGGCGTGGCATCACGGTATCCCGCAGACTCCTCGCCGAGGACCGACAGACCAGGCGATACGGGACAGACGGGACAGGCAGATCAGCGCCGCCGACGGTCCGGGCGGGAGGAGACCACGGCACCGAGCGGCAGCACCACGTCGGGGCGCATGGACGCCGGGACGCCGGACAGGAACAGCGCGAACACCGCGGGCCGGCGCTGCGCGAGCTCGAGCCGGCCGCCGTCGGCGGAGGCGAGGTCGCGGGCGAGCGCGAGCCCGAGGCCGGTGCCCTTCCCCGAGGTGACGGAACGCTCGAAGATCCGGGGGGCGAGGTCGTCGGGGACACCGGCTCCCTCGTCCGCCACCTCGATGACCACCGCACCCGAGGGGCCGCCGGGCCGCGACCGGACGGTCGTCGTGCCGGCGCCGTGCTTCAGGGAGTTCTCGACGAGCGTGGCGATCACCTGCGCCAGCGCGCCGGGCGTCGCGAGCACCTGGGTCGCGCGGTCCACGTCGACGACGAGCCGGCGGCCGTTCGCCTGGAACGTCGGCTGCCACTCCTCCTCCTGCTGGTGGACCACCTCGAACAGCCGGACGGCCTCCGTGGTGCCGCCCGCGACCCGGCGTGAGCTGGCCAGCAGGTCGTCCACCACGCGGACGAGGCGCTCGACCTGCTCGAGCGAGATGCGCGCCTCCTCCCCGACCGTCGGGTCGTCGGTGGCGAGCATGATCTCCTCGAGCCGCATCGAGAGCGCGGTCAGGGGCGTCCGGAGCTGGTGGGAGGCGTCGGAGGCGAACTGCCTCTCGGCGGCCAGGCGACCGGCCATCCGGTCGGCGCTGCGGGCGAGCTCGGCGGCGACCAGGTCGATCTCCTCGACCCCCGACGGTTCCAGGCGCGGACGCACCTGCCCCGCACCCAGCTGCTCGGCCGAGGCGGCCAGGTAGACGAGCGGGGCCGTCAGCCGGTTGGCCTGCCAGATCGCCATGGCGATGCCGGCCGCGAACGCGACGACGGCAGCGACGACGACGAGCGCGATGACCCGGGCGCTCAGCCAGAAGACGTCCCACCAGGACACGTACAGCAAGACGTTCGCGCCGGTGTCGGACTCGACCTGCACGGACAGGCTGCGTCCCTGGATGCGGTCCCCCGCCCGGTACACCTCGCCGTCAGGCGCCTGCACGACGACGGAGGCCGGGATGTCGCCGGGCCCGCCCGCGGCGTTCTCCAGCATCCGGTCGGTCAGGGCGATGTCCTGCTCCAGCCGGAAGTCCACCGCACGGGCGGCGTCCACGGCACGCGACTGGAGCGCCTGCATCTCGTTCTCGCGGACCAGCTGGGCACCGAGGAACGCCAGAGGAAAACCGAGCAGGACCACCGCGACGGTGACCGCCGCGATCGTCGCCTGCAGGACGCGACGACGCAAAGCTCAGGCCCGCTCGGACGCGCCCGCGCCGCCGGTCTCGAACCGGAAGCCCATGCCGCGCACCGTGGTGACGTAGCGGGGCGCGTTGGCGTCGTCGCCGAGCTTGCGACGCAGCCAGGACACGTGCATGTCGAGCGTCTTGGTGGAGCCCGTCGGGTCCGAGCCCCAGACCTCACGCATGAGCGTCTCGCGCGCCACGACGGTGCCCGCCGCGCCGACGAGCACGCGCAGCAGGTCGAACTCCTTGGCGGTCAGGTGCAGCTCCCGCTCCCCCTGGAACGCGCGGTGGGCGGCGACGTCGACGCGCACGTTCTGCGCGTGCAGCTCGTCCTCGTCCGCCGGGTCGCCGACGCTGCGGCGCAGCAGCGCCCGCACCCGCGCCAGCAGCTCGGCCAGCCGGAACGGCTTGGTGACGTAGTCGTCGGCACCCGCGTCGAGCCCGACGACCAGGTCCACCTCGTCGGCGCGCGCGGTGAGCACGAGCAACGGGGTGGTCAGGCCGAGGTTGCGGATGGCGCGGGCGACGTCGAGACCGTCCATGTCCGGCAGGCCCAGGTCGAGGACGACCAGGTCGGCTGCGGCGGCACCGTCGATCGCACCTTGACCCGTGCCTTGCACGCGCACGTCATAACCTTCACGCCCGAGGGCGCGGGCCAAAGGCTCGGCAATCGCGGGATCGTCCTCGGCCAGCAGCACCTGGGTCATTCGCCCATGCTAGGTCATGGGACGGTCTTGACCGCCACACGGGCACGCACAGATGTCCACGTGAACCACCTGCCCCCACGGGTTGACGACCGGGGCGTCCGGGTCGTCCTGCGGGAGCACTCCGTCGCGTGCCGCCACGCCTACCCTCGTGGGGTGACGAGATGGGAGCGCCTGCTGCGCTGGGAGGAGGCGCACCGGTTCGCCATCGACGCCACCGGCACCGGCATCCTGCTCGTCCTCATGGTCGTCACGGCGACGGACATCGCCGACGGGGTGAGCAACGCGATGCGGTCGTACGCGTCGCCGCTGATCTCCATCGCGGTCGTCGCTCCGCTGGCCTGGCGACGCGTGCGCCCGGCCGCGTCCGCCGCGGCGGTCTACACCGCGGCACTGCTGCAGCTCGCGTTCTGGACCCCGCTCGTCGTGCCCGCCGACCTCGCCGTGCTGGTGGCCCTGTACTCCGTCACCGTGCACGGCCCCCGGTGGGCGCACCGGGTGGCGATCGTCGGTGCGCTCGTCGGCTCGGTGCTGCTGGGCCTGTCGATGTACGGCTGGTTCGACGTCCCCGGCACCGTCTCGACGGCCGTGTTCACCGGCGTGGTCTCGCTCTCGGTGTGGGCGTTCGGTCTGGTCAGGCGCTCCCGCAGGGAGACGATCGAGGCGCTCGTCGACCGCGCGCGGCGGCTCGAGGTCGAGCGCGACCAGCAGACGCAGATCGCGACGGCGGCCGAGCGCGCCCGCATCGCACGGGAGATGCACGACATCGTCGCGCACTCCCTGACCGTGATGATCGCGCAGGCCGACGGGGGCCGGTACGCCGCGGACGCGGACCCCGGCGCCGCGACCCGCGCGCTGGGCACGATCGCCGAGACGGGCCGCGCGGCCCTCACCGACATGCGCCGGCTCCTCGGCGTCCTGCGCGGCAGCGACGACCGCGAGCAGACGACGGAGCTGCCCGGTCCGGGCGGGCTGGGCCACGGCGCCGCCCAGGGGTTCGCCCCCCAGCCGGCGGAGTCCGACATCGGCGCCCTCGTCGACCAGGTCCGCGCCAGCGGCCTGCGCGCGTCCCTCGTGCGCATGGGCGAGCCCCGCAACCTCCCGCCGGGCGCCGGGCTGACCGTGTTCCGGATCGCGCAGGAAGCGCTGACCAACGTGCTCAAGCACGCCGGCCCCGACCCCCTCGTCACCGTGCTGGTCCAGTGGCTCCCCGACGCGATCGTGCTCGAGGTGACCGACGACGGCCGGGGTGCCTCCGCCGACTCCGACGGGCTCGGGCAGGGTCTGCTCGGGATGCGCGAACGCACCACGATGTTCGGCGGGACAGTCACCGCCGGCCCCCGACCGGGCGGCGGCTTCCGGGTCCGCGCCCAGCTGCCCACCCCCGCGGACGCCGCGAGCGGCCGCACCCCCACCGACGAGAGGACCCCCGTGTCGCCCACCCAGGACGAGGCCACCCGATGACCGACAGCCCGATCCGCGTCGCCCTCGTCGACGACCAGCAGCTGGTCCGTGCCGGGTTCCGGATGGTCATCGACTCGCAGTCCGATCTCGAGGTCGTGCTCGAGGCCGGCGACGGGGCGCAGGCGGTCCGTGCGCTCGACCCCGCGGCGCGCACGGCGACCGGGCCGGTCGACGTGGTGCTCATGGACGTCCGCATGCCCACCATGGACGGCCTCACCGCGACGGCGCAGATCACCGCACGGGCCACCGAGGACCTCCCGGCACCCCGCGTGATCGTCCTGACCACGTTCGACCTCGACGAGTACGTCCTGTCGGCCATCCGGGCAGGAGCCAGCGGGTTCCTGCTCAAGGACGCGCCCCCCGAGGAGATGCTCGGCGCCATCCGCACCGTGCACCGCGGGGACGCCGTGATCGCCCCGTCCAGCACCAAGCGGCTGCTCGAGCACCTGGTGACCGCCCTGCCGCCCGACGAGCCGGGCACCCCGACGGACCCCGCGCGGCTGGCCGTCGCCGACCTCACCGACCGCGAGCGCGAGGTGCTGGTCCTCATGGCGCGTGGCAGGTCCAACACCGAGATCGGGTCCGACCTGTTCGTCGCCGAGGCCACGGTCAAGACGCACGTCGGGCGCATCCTGGCCAAGCTGCACGCCCGCGATCGCGTCCAGGCCGTCGTGGTGGCGTACGAGACCGGTCTGGTGCGGCCCGGGTCCTGATCGGCCCACGGGATGACGGACGACCACACCACGGCCTGATGTGCCGCGTGCGGGTGCGTCCGTAGCGTCGGACGCGTCATCACCGCACTCGAAGGAGCCCGCTCGTGGACACCACCGTCTTCCGTCCGATGGACACCCCGCACCCCCCGGCCACCGTGGCGGTCAGCGCGCGGTCGCTGACCAAGGTCTACGGGAAGGGCGCCGCCGAGGTCCGGGCGCTCGACGGCGTCGACGTCGACTTCGCGGCCGGCGCGTTCACCGCGATCATGGGCCCGTCCGGGTCGGGCAAGTCGACGCTCATGCACGTCCTGGCCGGTCTCGACGGAGCCACCGCGGGCACCGCCCGGCTCGGCGCCACCGAGATCACGTCTCTCGACGACACCGCCCTGACGCGCCTGCGCCGCGACCGCGTGGGGTTCGTCTTCCAGAGCTTCAACCTGCTGCCGATGTTCACGGCCGAGCAGAACATCCTGCTGCCGCTCGAGCTGGCGGGGTCGGCCGTCGACCGGGAGTGGTTCGACACCCTCGTGTCCACGCTCGGGCTCGGTCAGCGCCTGACCCACCGGCCCGCCGAGCTGTCCGGCGGGCAGCAGCAGCGGGTGGCCATCGCCCGCGCGCTCATCGCCAAGCCGGAGGTCGTCTTCGCCGACGAGCCGACCGGCAACCTCGACTCCCGCTCGGGCGCCGAGGTGCTCAGCTTCCTGCGGCGCTCGGTGCGCGAGCTGGGCCGCACCATCATCATGGTCACGCACGACCCGACGGCCGCCGCGTACGCGGACCGGGTGGTCCTGCTCGCCGACGGCCGGATCGCGGGCGACATCGCCGACCCCACGCCCGAGTCCGTGCTCATGGGCCTCGAGGCCCTCCGCGCCATCGACCAGGTGGCCCTCTGATGCTGCGACTCACCCTGGCGCAGATGCGCCGCAGCCTCGGCCGGCTGACCGCGGCCGCCGTCGCGATCGCCATCGGCACGGCGTTTCTGGCCACCACGCTGCTCGCCGGCAACGTCATGACCCGCACCGGGTACGACGCGGTGACGGCGACCTACGCCGACGCCGACGTCGTGGTGAACGGCGAGCTCACGCCGGCCCAGCTCGACGACGTGCGGGCGCTGGCGGACGTGCGGTCCGCCGAGGTGCTCGCCCCGACCGGCATCGAGTTCCGCAAGGGCGGCACGAGCCGCTGGGAGCTCGTCCTGCCCACCACCGACGACCCCCGGCTGAGCTCGCTGGCCGTCGAGGACGGTGACCTGCCGTCCGCCGCGGGCGAGGTCGCCCTGCCCTCCGCCACGGCGAAGGCCCTCGGCGTCGACGTGGGCGACACGGTGCAGGTCCGGTGGACCACGCCCGTGCCCGCGGACGACTCCACGGCGGGCCCCGACGAGTCGGCCGCGCCCCAGGAGACCTGGGAGACCGTCGACGAGGACGTGCTGGTGACCGGCATCGCCTCGGACCGGTCGAACGCCTGGTCGCAGGCGGGCGGGGCGGGTCTGGTCACCACCGCCGACCTCCTGCGCTGGACCGGGGCGGACTCGCTCACCGAGCTCGGCTCGGACCTCCTGGTGGTCGCGAACCCGGACGTCAGCCCCGAGACGCTCCGCGACGAGCTCGCACCGGTGGTGCCGAGCGCCTCGGTGCTCACCAAGGACCAGGCGGCCGCCGAGGCGGTCTCGCAGTTCTCCGACGGCGGGAACGTGCTGGTCACCATCGTCCTGGGCTTCGCGTCCGTGGCGCTGCTCGTCGCGGCGCTCGTCATCGCCAACACCTTCCAGGTGCTCGTCGCACAGCGCACCCGCACGCTGGCGCTCCTGCGCTGCGTCGGCGCCGGCAAGGGGCAGCTGCGCCGCTCCGTGCTGACCGAGGCGGCGATCCTCGGGTCCACCGCGTCCGTCGTCGGGCTCGTCTTCGGCCTGGTCCTCGGGCAGACGGCGCTGATCGTGCTGGGCCGACTGGACCTCGGCGTGCCGCTGCCCAGCACCATCGAGGTCACGCTGCCCGTGGTGCTGGTGCCGCTTCTCGTGGGCACGCTGGTCACGGTGCTCGCGTCCCTGGTCCCGGCACGGGAGGCGACGCGGGTCTCCCCGATCGCGGCCCTGCGTCCCGCCGACGCCCCCGCCGTCGGCGCCCGCGCCGGCCGCGTCCGGCTCGCCGCGTCGCTGCTGCTCATGCTCGGGGGCGTCGGCGTCCTGCTGCTCGCCACCGTGCTGGCCACCGCCGGCGGGGGGGACCCCACGCTGCTGCTCGGCGTCGGCGTGCTGGCCGGCGCGCTCTCCTTCGTCGGACTCCTGCTCGGCGCGGTGTTCTGGGTGCCGAAGGTCGTGTCGTTCGCCGGGCGCCTGCTCGCCCGCACCGGGACCAGCGCCCGCCTCGCCGCGGCCAACACGGTGCGCAACCCGCGCCGGACCGCCGCGACGAGCGCCGCCCTGCTCATCGGCGTCACCCTCGTCGCGATGATGAGCACCGGCGCCGCGAGCGCCCGGGTGTCGCTGGCCCAGGAGCTGGACGAGCACTTCCCGGTCGACCTGACCGTCGACGCCTCGGTCCTGGGTGCGGACGCGACCCTGCCCGCCGACGTCACCGACGCCGTGGCCGGTGTCGGCGGCGTCGGCACGGTCCTCGAGATGCGTGCCGCCCCGGTCATGCTGACGGACGACACGTGGATCACGGTGGTCGCACCCGCCGACGGCGCGGCCACGGACGTGCTGCGCGACCCGCGCACCGCGGACGGCCTCGCCGACGGCACGTTGCTCCTGCCCAAGCTGTACGCCGACGAGGCTGCGGACGCGACCGTCCCGGTGTCCGCCTACGCGACCGCGTGGGAGACGTCGGACCCCGCACCCGGTGGCTCCGAGGTCCCGCTCCAGCCGGTGGCCTCCGACCTGGGCGGGATCTACGCGCTGGTCACGCCGGCCACCCTCGACGAGCTCGCGCCCGAGGCGCCCGTGTCGATGCTCTGGGTGGCGCTCGACCCCGGCGCGGACGCGGCGCTCGTGCTCCAGGAGGTCCGGTCGGCGCTGCCCGACACCCCGGCCGAGGTGAGCAGCGCGGGAGCCCAGCGGGCGAGCGACGAGGCCGTCATCGACTCGCTCCTCGCGATCGTGGTCGGGCTGCTGGGCGTGGCCGTCGTCATCGCCCTCATCGGCGTCGCGAACACCCTGTCGCTCTCGGTCCTCGAGCGGCGACGCGAGTCGGCGACGCTGCGGGCGATCGGGCTGTCGCGACGCCAGCTGCGCTGGATGCTCGCGGTCGAGGGGATGCTCATCGCCGGCGTGGGCGCGGTGATCGGTGCCGGTCTCGGGCTGCTGTACGGCTGGGCCGGTGCGGTCGTCGTCTTCGGCGAGGTCGGGGACGTGGTCCTGGTGATCCCGTGGCTGCACCTGGCGCTCCTCCTGGCGGTCGCGCTGGGTGCGGGGCTGGTCGCCTCGGTGCTGCCCGGGCGGGCCGCCGCCCGCACCTCGCCCGTGGCGGCCCTCGCGGTCGACTGAGCCGCTCGCCCGCAGGCCCACCGAGACGACCGGTGGGCCTGTGGGCGGTGAGGGCGGCCCCGCACGCCGGCACGACCCCGTCCGTGCAGCACCGCCGCGAGGCAGGGTCGTGCCGTGCGGTTCACCCTGCTCCACCCCGACCCGGCCCGCGGTCCCGGCCTCCAGGCCACCGACGTCGAGGCGGACGTCGGGACCGCCCTGTCCGTCCTCCGACCCGCTCTGGCGCGCGTCAGCGGCTACGCGGGGTGGACGAGCGCCGCGGTGCGCCCCGCGGTGGCCGACGCGGTGCTCGACGAGCACCACACGGTCGGCCAGCCGCCGCTCCTCGACGGGTGCGTGCTGCGCACGGAGCCCGGCGCGCGTCCTGCGGTCGCCCTCGCCGTGGCGTCGGCGTGGCACGTCGCGGTCGTGGCCGGGCCGGACAGCGGAGGCCTCGTCGCGGTCCCGACGGACGCGGCCGTGACACTCGGCCCGGCGGGCTCCGACCTGGCCGTGCACGACGCGACGCTCCCGGTCGTGCAGGTCCGGCGCCGCCGGGGTCGGGTGCAGACGCGGACCGGCCGCCTGGGTCGCTGGCACCGGTGGCACCCCGAGCGCCCGCGCCGGCTCGGGGACACCACGCTCGTCCTGCGCGGGCTCCCCGGCGCCACCCCGGAGGTGGCCGCGGCCGATCCGGCGCCGGCCGCTCGCCCGGCCACCTGGCTCACCCCGCTGGTCGGCTCCGTGGCACTCGCGGCGGCGCTGCGACAGCCGCTGCTGGCCCTCGTGGGCCTCGCCGTGCCGCTCGTCGCCCTCGTCGGCGCGGCCGGCACACGGTGGCGGAGCCGGCACCCCGCCGACGACGACCGCTCCGTGCAGGACCCCGCCGCGCTCGTGGCCGCCACAGCCCGCGCGTGCACCTCGTCCGCCGAGCCGGCGACGCTCGACCAGCCGTGGGACGCCGGAGGCTCGCTCGCGATCGTCGGCCCGCGGGACCTCGCCCTGCCCGTCGCGCGGGCCGCGGTCCTGGGGACCCTCGGCACGCACCTGCGCGGGACGCTCGCAGTGCGCACCCGGCACGCCGACGCGTGGGGCTGGTGCGCCTGGGTGACCGCACCCGACGCTCCACTACCGCGGGGGTCGGACGACGCCCTCGTGGTGGCGGACGACCCGGTCGACCCCGCCGAGATCGCCCGGTGGCGGGCGTCCGCGCCGCCGTCGCAGCGCCTGCTCGTCGTCGCGCGCTCAGCGGCCGCGGTGCCGGCGTGGTGCCGCTCGCGGGTCGAGGTGGGTCCGCGCTCGGTCCGGCTGCACGGCGAGGACGGGCCTGTCCGAGACGTCCCCCGGCACACCCTGACAGCGCCGCGCGCGCTCGAGCAGGCCCGGCTCGCCGCTGCCGTGCGGGCCGCCTCCGGGCCGGACGAGCCCGGCACCGGGCTGCCGGCGCGGGCGTCGCTGGCCACCCTCGACGGGATCCCCGCGGCGGACCGGGTCGCCGCCACCTGGGCGGTACCCCGCGGGGGGCTCGTCGCGGCGCTCGGGATCGGGACCGGAGGTCGCACCGTCGCGGTGGACCTCGTCGCCGACGGGCCGCACACGCTGGTCGCGGGCACCACGGGTTCGGGGAAGTCGGAGCTGCTCACCACCCTGGTGCTGGCGCTCGCGCTCACGCACCCGCCGGACCGGCTCGCGATCCTCCTGGTCGACTTCAAGGGAGGCACCGGGCTCGGGCCGGTGGCGGGTCTCCCGCACGTGCTGGAGCACGTGACCGACCTGGACGCGGCCCACGCCCGCCGCATCCTCGCCGGCCTGCGCGCCGAGCTGCGACGGCGCGAGAGCGTGCTGGCGGCCGCGGGGGTCCGAGACCTCGTCGACCTCGACCCGACGGCCCCCGGCACGCCGCCACGCCTCCTCGTCGTCGTGGACGAGCTGCGCGCCCTCACCGAGGACGTCCCCGACGCCGCGGCGGCACTCACCAGGATCGCCGCGCAGGGGCGGGCCCTCGGTGTCCACCTCGTGCTGGCCACCCAGCGTCCGGCGGGCGCGGTGGGGGCCGACCTGCGCGCCAACGTCGCGCTGCGGATCGCCCTGCGCGTGACCGACCAGGCCGACTCGACCGACGTGCTGGACGCGCCCGACGCCGCACGGATCGACCCCGCCGCGCCCGGCCGCGCGTGGGTGCGTCGCGGGACACGGTCGCTCGAGCCGGTGCAGGTGGCCCGCGCGGTGGCGGCAACCGCTGCGCGGGTCGCACGACCGGCTCGGCCGTGGTCGCCGGCCGGCGCAGGGTGGTCGCCGACCTCGTCGGCAGCGCCACCACCCGTCGACGACCCGGTCGAGGGATGGGTGCGCGCCGCGGGTGAGGCGTCGGCGGGCAGGGCTCCGGGCGGCTGTCCCTGGCTCCCCGCCCTCCCGTCGGTGGTCCGGGGTGGCGAGGTGCCGGACGGCCGTGGCCTCGCGCTCGGCGTCTCGGACCTCCCGGACGAGCAGCGACGAGGGTCGGTGCGCTGGGACCCGGTCGACGGCCCGCTCCTGGTCCTCGGCGGTCCGCGCTCAGGACGCACCACGACGCTGCTCGTCGCCGGGCTCGACGCACTCGACCAGGGGTGGGAGGTCCACGCGGTCGGGCTACCGGGCGAGGCGGTGGACCGGCTGCGCGCGGGCGACCGGCACGGAGGGCTCGGGAGCGTGCTCGCCACCGACGACGCGCGGGCGGTCGCCCGGCTGCTGGAGCTGGCCGTGGCGGCCGGGCGGGGGCGGGTGCTGCTGCTGGTCGATCGTCTCGACCTGCTGATCGAGTCGCTCGGCCGGCTCGCGCGCGGTGCGGGCGTCGACCGGCTGACCGTCCTCTGGCGGGGGAACCCGTCCGGGACCGGCCTGGCTGCCGGTGCCGACGTCGGCGCGGCGGCGCTGCAGCACGCCGGCGCCTTCGCCCGTCGCCTCGTGCTCCCCCTGGCGGACCCCACGCTCGACGCGCTGGCGGGCGTGCCGGGCGAGCTCGCCGGGCGCCGCACCAGCCCCGGGCGTGCCGTCCACGTGCATGCCGGCGGGGCGGAGCTGTGCCAGGTCGTCCTGCCCGGGGAACCGACACGTCAGGGGGTCTCACCGGCTCGCCCGGCGGTGCTCGTGCGCTCGCTGCCCGGGCGGGCTGACCCGCCGGACGGCACGAGCGCGCGGCCGGGGCTCGTCGTCCCGCTCGGGCCGGGCGGGGACCGCGGCGACACCGTGTGGGTCGACCTCACCGACGGGCTGCTCGTGGCGGGGCCGCCGGGCTCGGGCCGCAGCACCGTCCTGGCGGTCCTCGCGCGCAGCCTCGTGCGCGCGGGGGTGCAGGTGGTTCGGCTGGTGGACCCTTCTGCCGGCCCCCCGCCCGGGCTCCCCGGGGTCCGGGACGTCTCTCCGGGGGACGTGCTGGCGGCGTGCGAGCCTGTGGGCACGTCCGTGCTCCTGGTCGACGACCTGGACGAGCTGGAGCGCGGGCATCCCGAGCTGTGCGGTCCGCTCCCGCCGGCACGCCTCGTGGCGACCGTGACGTCGGCGTCCGCCGTGCAGGCCTTCCGCGGCAGCATCCCGACGCTCCTGCGCCGCCGCCGGGCTCTCGTGCTGGACGTGCACGACCCGGCGTCGGCCGAGCTGGTGGGCCCTCGCGCGCCGTGGTGCGTCCACCCCCTCGACCGTCCCGCCGGGCGCGGCGTGCTGCTCCGCGGACGGGACGCGACCGTCGTGCAGGTCTACTCGGCGGGGTCCTGACGTCGCGCAGTCACGGCCACGACCGCGGGCAGCAGGAGCCCGACGCCGATCCCGACCGCGACGACGAGGACGACGACCGCCCAGGCCGTCGGCTCCGCACCGAGCCAGCCGATCGCGAGGACGACGAGCAGGATCTGCCACATGATCACGGGCGAGCGCGCCCAGCGTCGGCCGCGCCAGAGCCCGCGGGCGGCCAGCAGGAGCAGGAGCGCGATCCCGGCACCGAACGCCGCGAGGAACAGGCTCGCGGCGGGCATGGTCGCCGTACCGCGCACGACGTCGACCGTCCACGCGACGCCCAACCCGAGGAAGGCAGCGGCCTCGAGGGTCAGCAGGAGGCACACGACGAGCAGAGGAACGGGTCGGCGGTCGGTCACGGGCACGAGCCTAGGCACGTCCGCGGCGCCGAGCCGTCCGCACCGGGCTGACCTGCACCGACGCGACGAATCGTGCATTACCACGTCTGGAGCGTGTCTCACGCCACGACGTGACGCTGATCACCGCCGACGACCGGCGCGCCGACCTGGACTTTCGTCCTACACAGGCCCTCACCTGCAGCAATACGCGGGAGGCCGCGTTGCACAGGCCATCCACAGGTGTGACGAACGCCTCAGCCGTTATGGACATGAAACCTTCCCGTAACTCTTGTGGACTTGCCATACCGGTGCGAGCCTTGACGTAGCAAGTCATCCCACCCCCGATCTCATGTTCAGACTCGCGCGCCCTGACCCAGGGCGCCGTCTCGACGTGTGCCTAGGAGAGAACTCATGGATTGGCGCCACCGCGCAGCGTGTCTCGACGAGGACCCGGAGCTGTTCTTCCCCATCGGCAACACCGGTCCCGCGTTGCTCCAGATCGACGAGGCGAAGGCTGTCTGCCGCCGCTGCCCCGTCGTCGACACCTGCCTCAAGTGGGCGATCGAGACCGGCCAGGACGCGGGCGTCTGGGGCGGGCTCTCCGAGGACGAGCGCCGCGCGCTCAAGCGCCGCACGGCCCGCCAGCGCCGCGCCGGCTGACCTCCCGACACACCGCTCCGACCCCGTCACGCACACCGCGCGGCGGGGTCGAGCCGCGTCCGGGCCCGGCCGTCAGATCGGCGTCGCCGTCAGATCAACGCCGCCGTCAGATCGGCGTCGCCGTCAGATCAGTGCCGCGACGTCGCGCGGACCGCGCAGCCGCGCCTCGATGACCACCGAGGTCCCGCCGCCCTCGCGGCTCGACCACTCGATGGTGCCGCGCATCTCGTTGGTGACCAGCGTGGAGACGATCTGCGTGCCGAGCCCGGTGCCGGCGCCGCGGTCGGCCGGCAGGCCGGAGCCGTCGTCGGCCACCTCGACGCGCAGGGCGTCGTCCTGCCGCTGCACGAGGACCTCGACGGTCCCCGACTCCCGCCCCTCGAACCCGTGCTCGACCGCGTTGGTCACCAGCTCGGTGAGGATGAGGGCCAGCGCGGTCGCGTCCTCCGCGGGGATGGAGCCGAACGACCCCCGCACCAGGGTCTGCACGTGCGCGCCCTCGGTGGCCACGTCCGCCGCGAGCCGCAGGCTGCGCCCGACGAGGTCGTCGAAGGGCACGCTCTCGTCCAGCGTCTGCGACAGGGTCTCGTGCACGAGCGCGATCGTGGCGACCCGTCGCATCGCCTCCCCCAGCGCCTCCTTGGCCTCGGGCGAGGCGACGCGCCGGGACTGCAGCCGCAGCAGCGCGGCCACCGTCTGCAGGTTGTTCTTCACCCGGTGGTGGATCTCCCGGATCGTCGCGTCCTTGGTGATGAGCTCGCGCTCGCGGCGACGCAGCTCGGACACGTCGCGGCACAGCAGCACCGCACCGACCCGCTGGCCGTGCTCGGTCAGGGGCACCGCGCGCAGCGACAGGGCGACCCCGCGCGCCTCGACGTCCACCCGCCACGGCGCCCGCCCCATGAGCACCAGGGGCATCGACTCGTCGACGGTGTCGTGCTGCTCGATGAGGTCGGCGGTCACCTCGACCAGCGAGCGCCCGACGAGGTCGCCGACCACGCCGAGCCGGTGGAAGCAGGACAGGGCGTTGGGGCTCGCGTAGAGCACCTCGCCCTCGGAGTTGAGGCGGACGAGCCCGTCACCCACGCGGGGGGCGCCGCGACGGGGACCGGTGGGCGCGTCGGGCGCCGGGAACTCGCCGCGCCCGACCATCGCGAAGATGTCGTCGGCCGCCTCGACGTAGTTGAGCTCGAGCCGGCTGGGCGTCCGGGCGCCACCGAGGTTGGTCTGGCGGGCGAGCACGGCGATCGCCTTGCCGCCGCGGACCACCGGCACGGCCTCCTCGCGCACCGCGTACGAGCCGAACCAGCGCGGCTCGCGGGAGCGCTGGGCCGCGCGCTCGTCGAGCGACCGCTGCAGCTGGGGGCGCTGCCCCTCGGGGGCGCTCGAGCCGACGACGTCGTCGTAGTGCACGGTGGCCCCGGTGGACGGGCGGCACTGCGCGATGGCGACGAAGTCGCCGTCGGTCGTCGGCAGCCAGAGCACGAGGTCGGCGAACGCGAGGTCGGACAGGACCTGCCAGTCGCCGACGAGGAGGTGCAGCCACTCGAGGTCGTGAGCATCGAGCGCGGCATGACGAGCGGCGAGGGTGCTCAGCGTGGACACGGGCACCAGGGTAGGCGGCGCCGGGCGGCCCGAGGGCAGGACGGCCGACACCCGGGCGGCTAGCCTCGGAGCCACACACCCGATCCTCGAAGGACCCACCGTGCGACTGAGCGTGACGATCGACCTGCCGACCGACGCCCGCGCGGCGGCACGGCTCCTCGCCGACCCGGAGTACGTCCACCAGAAGGTGCGCGCGAGCGGCGCGCTCGAGCAGCACGTGGACATCACCGGGGCACCGGACGAGGCGTTCACGGTGACCACGCGCCGCGCGCTGCCCACCGACCAGATCCCCGCGCACCTGCGCGGCTTCGTCGGCACCCGGATCGACGTCCGCCAGGTCGAGGCGTGGGAGGCCCCCGCGGCGGACGGTTCCCGCGTCGGGACCGTCGTCGTCGAGATCGCCGGCGCCCCCGTCCGCCTCAGCGGACGCACGGCGCTCGCGGCCTCCGGGGCCGGTTCGACCACCGTCACGTACGACGGCGACCTGCGCGCGACGGTGCCGCTCTTCGGCTCCGCGATCGAGCAGGCGACGGCCGACGCGATCCGCTCGGCGCTGGAGGTCGAGCAGGACGTGGCACGCCACTGGATCGCAGGTCACGGCGCGACGCCACAGCCGTAACGATTCGGTAACACGGACCGATGTCCATATCGCTCTGACCTGCACAAACATGGGTGTGGGATCGCTACCACACGCAAACCGCCCACCAGCGTCCTTGACACTCGCGGGGCCGCCGACGACAGTATCCGCAGCGCGTGGGAACGCTCCCGCATCACTGCGGATGGGAACGCACCCACGCCGGGTCCACACGGCCCAACCCGATGACCGGTCGCGCCCCCTGCGGCGATCGGACGACGGGTGCCCTAGGGGTACGGCGAGGACGCCGTCCGACTGACAAGGGAGTCACAGTGCGCAAGACCACCAGCAAGATGTGGGCGGCCGCGGCGGGGGTCACGGGCATCGCCCTCCTCGCGACAGCCTGCTCCGGCAGCTCCGACACGCCTAGCGACGAGGGTTCCGAGGGCGGCTCGGAGAACATCACCCTGACGCTCGGCACGTTCAACGAGCCCGGCTACACGGACGAGATGTTCGCGGCGTACGAGGCCGAGAACCCGGGTGTCACCATCGAGAACAAGAAGGCCGCGACCTCGAACGAGGCCCGCGACAACCTGAACACGCGCCTCGCGTCGGGTTCCGGTGCCTCGGACGTCGAGATGATCGAGATCGACTGGCTCCCCGAGCTCATGCAGTTCCCGGACAAGTTCGAGGACCTGGCCGACCCCGCCCTCGACGGCCGCTGGCTCGACTGGAAGGTCGCGCAGGCCACCACGCCCGACGGCAAGCTCCTCGGTTACGGCACCGACATCGGCCCGGAGGCCATCGCGTTCCGCAGTGACCTGCTCGCCGCCGCCGGCCTGCCGTCCACGCGTGAGGAGGTCGCCGCCGAGCTCGGCGGCGCCGACGCCACGTGGGACGACTACTTCGCCTTCGGCAAGCGGTACACCGACGCCACGGGCAAGCCCTTCTTCGACGCTGCCGGTGCCATCTACCAGGGCATGATCAACCAGGTCGAGAACGCCTACGAGGAGGCGGACGGCACGATCATCGCCGCCACCAACCCCGAGGTGAAGGACATCTACGACGCCGTCACCAAGGCCTCCGTCACCGACAACCTGTCGGCGCACCTCGGCCAGTGGAGCGACGACTGGAACGCCTCGTTCCAGACGGACGGCTTCGCGACCATGCTGGCGCCGGGCTGGATGCTCGGTGTCATCGAGGGCAACTCGGCCGGCGTGACCGGCTGGGACATCGCGGACGTCTTCCCCGGCGGCGCCGGCAACTGGGGCGGCTCGTTCATGACCGTCCCGTCGCAGGGCAAGAACGTCGAGGCCGCGAAGAAGTTCGCCGCCTGGCTGACGGCCCCGGAGCAGCAGCTCCAGGCCTACAAGAACAAGGGCACGTTCCCGAGCCAGGTCGAGGCGCTCGCCTCGGACGAGCTGCTCGGCTCCACGAACGCGTTCTTCAACAACGCTCCGGCCGGCCAGATCCTGGCCAACCGCGCCGAGGGCATCATCGCCCCGTTCAAGGGCCCGAACTACTTCGCCGTCAACGACGCGATGCAGTCGGCCCTGACCGAGGTCGACGTCAACGGTGGTGACGCCGCTGCTCAGTGGGACACCTTCGTGAGCGCGGTCAACGCGCTCGGCTGACGCTAGCCACGGGGCCGGGCCGGTGGGTCATCCATCGGCCCGGCCCTGCCAGCGAAGGCTCCGGACCACTGCCACGAAGGACACCTGATGGTCACCTCCACCACCTCGCCCCAGCTCGACAGCGGTCGCGGTCGCGACCCCGAGCGCGCGCCCCGCCGCGTGGGCTTCAGCCAGACCCTGGGTCGCTGGGACGTCAAGGTCTCGCCCTACCTCTACATCTCGCCGTTCTTCGTCCTCTTCGCGCTCACGGGACTGTTCCCGCTGGTCTACACGGCGTACGTCTCCGTGCACGACTGGAACCTCATCGGTGGCAAGGGTGACTTCGTCGGCTTCGAGAACTACCTCTTCGTCCTCCAGGAGCCCAACTTCTGGAAGGGCCTGCGCAACACCTTCAGCATCTTCCTCATCTCGACGGTGCCCCAGCTGATCATCGCGATCGTGCTCGCGGCGCTCCTCGACGCGAACCTGCGCGCACGGACCTTCTGGCGCATGGGCGTCCTGCTGCCCTACGTCGTGGCGCCCGTCGCGGTCAGCCTCATCTTCGGCAAGCTGTTCGCCGACAAGTCCGGCCTCATCAACACGGTGCTCGGCTACATCGGCATCGACCCGATCGGCTGGCACGCGCAGATCCTGCCCAGCCACATCGCGATCGCCACGATGGTCGACTTCCGCTGGACCGGGTACAACACCCTCATCCTGCTCGCCGCGATGCAGGCGATCCCGAAGGACCTCTACGAGGCCGCCGTCCTGGACGGCGCCACCCGGGTCCGCCAGTTCTTCTCCGTCACCGTCCCGATGCTGCGGCCGACGATCATCTTCGTCGTCATCACCTCGACGATCGGTGGCCTGCAGATCTTCGACGAGCCCCGCCTGTTCGACCAGACCGGTCAGGGTGGCCCGAGCCGGCAGTGGATGACCGCCACCATGTACATCTACGAGCTCGGCTGGGGTAACCAGAAGAGCTTCGGACGAGCGTCCGCGGTGGCCTGGATCCTGTTCCTCATCATCATCGTGATCGCCATGATCAACTTCACGGCGACGCGCAAGATCTCGTCGGAGACCTCGGCGACGAAGAAGCGGAAGAAGGTGTCCCGATGAGCGCCCCCTCGCTGCCGGTCATCCGGCAGACGGCCGGCCGTGGTGCCGCACGCGCAGCCGGGCGGAGCCGCTCGACCGCCGCCGGATCGGACCGTCGTCCGGGCTGGGTCACGTACGTCCTGCTGGCGGTCGCGATCATCCTCGCCATCGCCCCGCTGTACTACGCGTTCCTGCTGGCGTCCGCCAACTCCGCGTACATCGCGCAGAACCCGATCCCGTCGCTGATCCCGCAGGGCGAGTTCTTCGACAACGTCGGCAAGGTCCTGAACTCGGAGATCCAGTTCTGGAAGGCGCTCGGCAACTCGATCATCGTCGGCACGATCACCGCCCTGTCGGTGGTGCTCTTCTCGACGCTCGCCGGGTTCTCGTTCTCGAAGCTCCGGTTCCGCGGCCGCAACGGCCTGCTCGTGTTCGTCATCGCCACCACGGCCGTGCCGACGCAGCTGGGCATCGTCCCGCTGTTCATCCTGATGTCGCAGCTCGGCTGGACCGGCAAGCTCATCGCGGTCATCGTGCCCGGCCTGGTCACCGCGTTCGGCGTGTTCTGGATGACGCAGTACCTCGAGTCGGCCCTGCCGTACGAGCTGGTCGAGGCCGCGCGCGTCGACGGTGCGTCGATGATCCGGACCTTCTGGCACATCGCCCTCCCGGCGGCGCGCCCGGCGGCGGTCATGCTCGGCCTGTTCACGTTCGTTGCCTCGTGGACGAACTTCTTCTGGCCGTTCATCGTCCTCGGTCCGCAGAACCCGACGCTCCCGGTGGCCATCCAGCTGCTCCAGGCGTCGTACTTCAAGGACATGTCGCTGATCATGGCGGGCGTCACCATCTCCACGATCCCGCTGATCATCCTGTTCTTCGTCGCCGGCCGTCAGCTCGTGGCCGGAATCATGCAGGGTGCCGTCAAGGGCTGAGCCCAGCACACTGGTCACGGCAGGTCCCGGACCCTCACGGCCGTACACCGGCCGCCTGAGGCCCGTCGATGGGAAGGGCGGGGTGCTCCCCGAGCGCCCCGCCCTTCTCATCACCAGCTCGTCATCGCTGCCTCGGCAGCCACAGGAGGGAAGACCAACGGTGGTCGACAACATCCCGGTCCACGTGGACCCCGCGCGGCCCCCCGCGCCGACGCTCGAGCAGGTCGCCGAGCGCGCCGGTGTCTCGCGCTCGACAGCCTCCCGCGCCATCAACGGCGGGCTGCGCGTCTCTCCCGAAGCGCTCGCCTCGGTCGAGGCGGCCGTCGCCGATCTGGGCTACACCCCGAACCGCGCCGCCCGCTCGCTCGTCACCAAGCGCACCGACTCCATCGCCCTGGTGGTCCCGGAGCCCGACGAGCGCGTGCTGTCGGACCCGTTCTTCGCCGGCACGCTCAACGGGCTGAGCTCGTCGCTGGCCGACTCCGACATGCAGGTGGTGCTGGTCATCGCCCGCCCCGGGGAGAGCGAACGCACGGTCCGCTACCTGCGCAACGGGCACGTGGACGGGGCGATCGTGGTGTCGCACCACGCCAACGACGAGCTCGACCGCGCGCTGCAGCTGTCGCGCGTGCCGAACGTGTTCGTCGGCCGTCCGCTGTCCGCCGACGAGCGCGACGTCCAGTACGTCGACACCGACAACGTCGAGGGCGGCCGCCTCGCCACGCAGCACCTCATCGACCGCGGCTGCACGCGCATCGCGACGATCGCGGGACCCGCGGACATGTCGGCCGGCATCGACCGCCTCACCGGCTGGCGCAACGCCATCCGCGCGGCGGGGATGTCCGACGACGCCGTGGTGCACGGCGACTTCACGATGGCGTCCGGCACCACCGCGGCGCGCGAGCTGTTGGCGCGCTACCCCGACGTCGACGCGATCTTCATCGCGTCCGACCTCATGGCGGCCGGCGCGCTCAGCGTCCTCGCGGAGCACGGCAAGGAGGTCCCCCGGGACGTCGCCGTGGTCGGCTACGACAACCTCGGCGTCGCCGCGTCGACCACTCCCCCGCTGACCAGCGTGATCCAGCCCGTCGTGGCCATGGCGCGTGCCGCGGGAGCCCGTCTGCTCGACCAGCTGAACGGTGCCCCGCCGTCGCCGCCGCTGATCTTCGCGCCGGAGCTGGTCATCCGCGCCTCGGCGTAGAGCGACCGTGCCGGCGCTACGGGAGCGCGCCGGCACGGTGACCGAAGGCCCGGTGGGACACCCACCGGGCCTTCGGTGCTGCCGGCGCGGCCTCAGCCCACGGTCGGTGGCACGTGCCCGAACCGGTGCAGCGTGCGGCTCACCGCCTGCTCGCGCAGGACCGAGAGCAGCTCGCGGGCGCCGCTGGCGAGCACCGGCCCGTCCAGCACGGTGACCTCGCCCACGCGGGTCGCCGCGGCCTCCCGCAGGCCCGGCGCCGATCCGACCACCCGCACGCGCCCGGTGACCTCTCCGGCGCGGACCCGTGCGGCGAAGGCCTCGTGCGACTCGCCGGACACGTCGCTCAGGATCACGTCGACCCCGGCCGTGCGGGCCGCGTGGCAGACCCGGTCCACCTCCCGGGCGCGCGCGTCGGCGCCGGTGCGGACGGTGAGCTGCGGGACGGGCCGGTACCGCAGGAGGTTCGCCTCGACCCGCAGCCCCGACGGGTCGTGCTCGAGCGAGAGTTCGTCGGCCCACACGAGGGCGTCGTCCGCCCGGGCCCAGGCGAGCCACGCGTCGTCGTCCTGCGGCACGTCGGGGGCGTCCTGCCAGCGACCGATCTGCGCGACGTAGTGCGGTCCCCCGGCCTTGGCGCCGGGGCCCACCGTGGAGGCCTTCCAGCCGCCGAAGGGCTGCCGCCGCACGATGGCCCCGGTGATGTGCCGGTTGATGTACACGTTGCCGACCTCGACGCGACCGAGCCAGTGGTCGATCTCCGCCTCGTCGAGGGAGTGCAGGCCCCCGGTGAGTCCGAACGCGACGGCGTTCTGCAGGTCGATGGCCTCGTCGAGCGTCTCGACGCGCATGATGCCGAGCACCGGTCCGAAGCACTCGGTGGTGTGGAACCACGAGCCGGGCGCGACCCCGTGCTTGACGCCCGGGCTCCACAGCCGGCCCTCCGCGTCGAGCCGTCGCGGTTCCACGAGCCACGACTCCCCCGGGTCCAGCGTGGTCAGCGCGCGCAGCAGCTTGCCCTGCGCCGGCTCGGTCAGTGGTCCGACGGCGGTGCCCAGCTCGGTGGCGGGGCCGACGCGCAGCGAGGAGACGGCGTCGGCCAGCTGCCGCCGGAGCCGGTCGGACCGACCCGCGGAGCCGACGAGGATCGCGAGCGAGGCGGCCGAGCACTTCTGCCCCGCGTGCCCGAAGGCCGACCGCACCAGGTCGGCGACGGCGAGGTCCACGTCGGCGGACGGCGTGATGACCAGGGCGTTCTTTCCGGACGTCTCCGCGAGCACGTCGAGGTCGGGCCGCCAGCCGGCGAACAACCGGGCGGTCTCGATGGACCCCGTGAGCAGGACGCGTGCGACGTCCGGGTGCGTGACGAGCCGGCGGCCGACGTCGCCCTCCGGGCTGAGGACGACCGTGAGGATGCCCTCCGGTGCGCCGGCGAGGTCCAGCCCGCGCTGGATGGCGGCCATGGCCACCTGCCCACAGCGCGGCGCCTGGGGGGCGGGCTTGACCAGCACGGGACTGCCCGCGGCGAGCGAGGCGAGCACCGAGCCGACCGGGATGGCGACGGGGAAGTTCCACGGCGGTGTGACGACGGAGAGCCCGGCCGGCCGGTGCACGGCACCCAGCACGACGCCGTCGGCGAGGTCCGCGGCGCGGTCGGCGTAGTACCGCGCGAAGTCGACGGCCTCGCTGACCTCGGGGTCCGCCTCCGCCACCGTCTTGCCCGTCTCGTGGACCATCGTCGCGACGAGGTCGGCGCGGGCGTCCTCCAGGGAGACCGCGACGGCCCGGAGCACCCGAGCGCGCTCGGCGGGCGGGGTCGCGGCCCACGCGGGCAGCGCCGCGGACGCCCGCGCCACCGCCGCGTCGACCTCGTCGGTCGTGGAGACGGAGACCGCGCCCTCGGGCACCGGCACGTCCCGGTCGACGATCCCGCGGGCCCACGCGCGGGCCACCCCGACGGCGGGGTCCGTGTCGGGCGTGTTGGCGAAGGTGTCGTGCCCGGGGGCGTCCGCGAACGGCCGGGCGGCCCGACGCGGGGCGGTCGACGGCACGTCCCGGTCGCGGAACGCCACCCGGAACGCCGCCTCCTGGTCGTCCATCGCGTCGTCGTCCGCGAACAGCGCGTGCAGGAAGTTCTGGCTCGCGGAGTTCTCCTCCAGCCGCCGCACGAGGTAGGAGATCGCCACGTCGAAGTCGTGCCGGGCAACCACGGGGGTGTAGAGCAGCACGGCACCGACCGCGTCCCGGACCGCTCGTGCCTGCGCGGGTGCCATGCCCTGGAGCATCTCCACGTCGAGGGCCTCGGAGACCCCGCGCTGCTGCGCGATCAGGTGGGCGGCGGCGACGTGGAACAGGTTGTGGCTGGCGACGCCGACCCGCAGGGCCGACGTCCGGGCCGGGTCGAGGGCGCGGTCGACGAGCCGCAGGTACGCCGCGTCGACCTCGGCCTTGGACCCGTACGGCGCCTGCGTCCAGCCGTGCAGCTCGGCCTCGACCTGCTCCATCGCGAGGTTGGCGCCCTTGACCAGGCGCACCTTGAGGCGCGCCCCGCCGGCCTCCCGGCGCTCCGTGGCGATGGCCGTCAGCTCGTCGAGCGCGTCGGCGGCGTCGGGCAGGTAGGCCTGCAGCACGATGCCTGCCTCGGCGCCCATCAGCTCGGGGTCGGAGACGAGCCGCTCGAACACGCGCATCGTCAACGTCAGGTCGCGGTACTCCTCCATGTCGAGGTTGAGGAACGTGCCGTGCCGGGCCGCGGTCAGGTACAGCGGACGCAACCGCTCGACCACCCGGGCGACGCTGCCCTCGGAGTCCCAGGTGGACAGCTGGCTGGCCACCGCGGAGACCTTGACGGAGACGTAGTCGACGTCGGGACGCTCCACCAGCGCGTGCACCCGCGCGAGCCGCGCGGTCGCCTCGCGCTCGCCGAGCACCGCCTCGCCGAGCAGGTTGAGGTTCAGCCGGAAGCCCTCCGCCCGCGTCGCCGCCAGGTGCGTCGCGAGCCCCGGCCCGTCGTCGGCGACCAGGTGGCCGACCAGGCTGCGCAGCCGCTGGCGCGCGGCCGGCACCACGACGTCGGGGAGCACGGGTGCGACGAGGGCCCCGGCGCCGAGCATCACGCGGTCGACCGGGCCGAGGAACCCCGAGGCGGCACCCGCCGAGAGGCCGGCGAGCTCGCGCGCGGCGACCCGGACGTCCTGCGGGCGTGCGACGCGGTCGACGAACCGCACGGCGAGCTCGAGCCCGGCCGGGTCCGACACCAGGGCCGCCAACCGCCCGGTGGTGCGCCGCTCGCGAGCCGTCTGGCCCTCCGCCGTCGCGGACAGCCAGGTCCGGGCCAACCGGATCGCGTCCTGCGTGACGTCGCCCGTCGTCGACATGCTTCTCCTCGCTCCGCCCGTGCCGGGTTGCGGCTGGGCTCTGGTGGTCCTCCGTGCGGGCCGGGTCCGGCCTGGGGCCAGTCTGGCTGTCAAGGACCGTCCGTGCGACGTCCGTCGCCCGGATGCCGGTTGACCTGCCTGTCGGATCTCGCCAGGGTGAACGCGTCCGCGCGCCGCTGCGCGGTCGAGCCGACGCCACCGTCGACCCCAGGGGGATCCGCATGCCTGCTCGCGTCCGTGCCCGACGAGTGCTCGTCACCGCCCTCAGCGCCCTCGCCCTCCTGGTCGGCGGCCTCGTCGCCGCCGTCCCGGCGTCCGCGGCGGAGGACCTGGGCCCGGCGCCGCTGCGCGCCGTTCCCGTCACCGGCGGTCTCGTGCAGCCCATGGCCACGATCGAGGACGAGGAGGAGTTCTGCAGGTGGCTCACGGGCCTCTACGTGAACCACCCCACGTACTACACGGTGCGCGTGTACAACTGCCGCACCACCGACGTCTTCGTCAAGGGCGTCTACCTCAACGGCACCTTCGGCACCTGCGTCCGGGTGCCGGCGCGCAGCTCGCGCCACCTCGGCGGCTCGGTGATCAAGCCGCTCGACGACGCACAGGTCTGCTGAGCTGCCCGCGGTACGGACACGCGCGGCTCGCCCCTCGGGCCTGCCGTGCGCCGGAGCCAGGCGGTGACAAGGTGGGGGGCGTGACGAACCTCACAGCGGAGACCCCGCAGCAGACCACGCCCCTCGCCACCGCCAAGGCACAGCTTGCCGGTGCCGTCGAGATCCTCGGCTACACCGAGGGGCTCCACCGCATGCTCGCCACACCCCGGCGCGAGATGAACGTCGCCGTCCCCCTCCGACGGGACGACGGCGAGATCGAGCTCTTCACCGGGTACCGCGTGCAGCACAACATCTCCCGCGGCCCGGGCAAGGGCGGGCTGCGCTACTCGTCCGGCGTCGACGTCGACGAGGTCCGGGCGCTCGCCATGTGGATGACCTGGAAGTGCGCGGTCGTCGACGTCCCGTACGGCGGCGCCAAGGGCGGCGTCACCATCGACCCGCGGCAGTACTCCCAGGCGGAGCTCGAGCGCGTGACCCGGCGCTACACCAGCGAGATCATGCCGATCATCGGCCCCGAGCGGGACATCATGGCGCCGGACATCGGCACCAACGAGCAGACCATGGCCTGGGTCATGGACACGTACTCGGTCAACCGCGGCTACACGATCCCCGCGGTGACCACCGGCAAGCCCCTGGCCGTCGGTGGTTCGCTCGGACGCGCGACCGCCACCTCCCGCGGCGTCGTGCACTGCGCGGCCGCCGCCCTCGGGGACGCGGGCGTGAAGCTCCACGAGGTCAGCGCGGCCGTGCAGGGCTTCGGCAAGGTCGGCTCGCACGCCGCGCGGTTCCTGCACGACGCCGGCTCCCGGGTGGTCGCGGTCAGCGACGAGCAGGGCGGCGTCATGGACACCGACGGCCTCGACGTCGTCGCGCTGATGCGGCACGTCGAGCGCACCGGCACGGTGACCGGGTTCGACGGAGGCTCCCCCATCGACAACGCCGCGCTGCTCGCGCTCGACGTCGACGTGCTCATCCCCGCGGCCGTCGAGGGTGTGCTGGACGCCGAGGCGGCCGGTCGCGTCAAGGCCCGCTGGGTGGTCGAGGCCGCCAACGGGCCCACGACGCACGAGGGCGACCGGGTGCTCGCCGAGCGGGGCATCGTCGTGGTGCCGGACATCCTCGCGAACGCCGGCGGCGTCGTCGTGTCGTACTTCGAGTGGGTGCAGGCCAACCAGGCGTACTGGTGGACGGAGCAGGAGATCGAGGACCGTCTCGAGCACCGCATGGTCACGGCCCACCGGGCGGTCGCCGCCGTGGCGGGCGCGGAGGGCATCTCCCTGCGCGACGCGGCCCTGACGATCGGCGTCCGGCGCGTGGCCGAGGCGCACCAGATCCGCGGCCTCTACCCCTGATCGGGAGTACGGGCAGGGGCGCGGGTGTTGCGAACGAGGTGACTCGTCCGAACCCCGTGCCCCTGTCCGTGCTCGACACCTCCCCGGTCGCCGTCGGCCAGTCGTCCGGCGAGGCGCTCGCCGCGACCACCGCGCTCGCCCGTGCCGCCGACGCCGCCGGCTACGCGCGGTTCTGGGTGGCCGAGCACCACGCGATGCCCGCGGTCGCGTCCACGTCCCCCGGGGTGCTGCTGGCGCACCTCGCGGCGGCGACCGACCGCATCCGCGTCGGGTCCGGCGGGGTCATGCTGCCCAACCACCCGACGCTCGTCGTCGCCGAGCAGTTCGCGATGCTCGAGGCCCTCCATCCCGGCCGCATCGACCTCGGCATCGGCCGTGCACCCGGCGCCGACCCCATGACCGCGGCTGCCCTGCGGCGCACGGTCGAGGGCCTCGGTGCCGACGACTTCCCGGCCGAGGTGATCGACGTCCTCGCCCTGCTCGGGCAGCAGCTGCCCGGCCGCGCCCCCTCGCTGCGGGCCACGCGGCTGTCGGCGACCCCGTCGGCGACCTCGACGCCACAGGTCTGGCTGCTCGGGTCCAGCTCGTTCAGCGCCGAGCTGGCCGGGTCGCTCGGCCTGCCCTTCAGCTACGCCCACCACTTCAACACGGGCCACACGCTGCAGGCCGCCGACGCCTACCGCCGCGCGTTCCGGCCGTCACCCGTGCTGGACGCCCCGCGGCTCATGGTCTCGGCCTCCGTGCTGGTCGCCGACTCCGACGACGAGGCGCACTACCTCGCGGGCCCCAGCCGCGTCATGGCCCTGTCGCTGCGCACCGGGCGGCCGCTCGGGCCGATCGTCTCCCCCGAGGACGCCGCCCGGGAGCTCGCCGCGCTGGACCCGGCCGCCGCCGCGGACTTCTTCGCCCGCGTCCCGGGCACCCAGGTGGCCACGACCGCCGACCGGGCCGTCGACGAGCTGGCCGCCCTGGTGGAGCGCACGGGTGCCGACGAGCTGATGATCACGGGGACCCCCTACGACGTGGCGACCCGCCTGCACACGCTCGAGCAGGTGGCCGCACACTGGCCCTCGGTGGTCGTGCCCGCCTAGACCTGCTGGTCGGCGGCGTGCGGGTCCCGGACCAGCCGGGCGGGGGCGACGCCGTCCAGCACCAGGGTGTCGCCGTCGGGGGCCGACACGGTCGCGGGCTCGCCGAGCAGCCGGAGCACCTGCTGCTCGCAGGCCATCGCGTCCGGCGGTCCCGCCATGAGCGTGGACACGACCGGGCCGAACGTCAGCGTGTCCCCGTCCAGCACCCACGTGCCGCGCACGCGGTTGACCCCGGCCAGGCCGAACACCTGCCCGTCACCGTCGAAGGTCAGCCACGGGGTCGCGCGCCGTCGACCCTCGACCTGCGCGCCCTCGAGCGCCGTGAACCGCCAGGTACCTGCCAGCTCCACCATCCCCCGATGATGTCACCCGCGGGGCTGGCGGTCCGCCCAGGTCTCCAGCGTCACTCGCGGGCCGGTGTAGAACGGCACCTCCTCGCGGACGTGCAGGCGCGCGTCCGTGGCCCGCAGGTCCCGCATGAGGTCGACGATGCGGTGCAGCTCGGGCGCCTCGAACGCGAGGATCCACTCGTAGTCACCGAGCGCGAAGGCCGAGACGGTGTTCGCGCGGACGTCGGCGTACCCGCGGGCGGCCTGACCGTGCTCGACGAGCATGCGTCGGCGGTCGTCCTCGGGGAGCACGTACCAGTCGTAGGACCGCACGAACGGGTAGACGGTCATGTAGTCGCCCGCCGGCTCGCCCGCCAGGAACGCGGGGACGTGGGCGCGGTTGAACTCCGCCGGCCGGTGCAGGCCGACCACGGACCACACGGGCAGCAGGTGCCGGCCGAGGTCGCTGGCGCGCAGCCGCTGGTAGGCGCCCTGCACCTCCTCGACCGTCTCCGCGTGCCACCAGACCATGAGGTCGGCGTCCGCCCGCAGGCCCGCGACGTCGTACCAGCCGCGGACCACGAGCCCGTCGGCGGCGACCGCGGCCTGGGCGGCGGTGATCAGCTCGGCGCGCTCGTCGTCGTCCTCGGGCAGCACCTCTTCAAGGGCGAACACGGTCCACATGGTGTACCGGACGGTGGCGTTGAGGGCCTCGGGGTCGTGCGTCATCGCAGGGTGCTCCAGGGGTGTGGTCAGGACCAGGGGTCGGTCGAGCAGGCGGCGGGGATGCCGGTGGGTTCGCCGGCGCGCATCTGGCAGCAGCCCGGTCGGCAGACGGACCGGTAGGGCGGCAGGTCACCGGCCGTCGCCTCGGCCACGGGCCGCGCGGCGGCGTCCGCGACGAGGTCGGCCGTGACCGGGTGCGCGCCCGTCGCGTCCGCCTCCCGGGCCAGCGCGGCACGCTCCAGGACGAGGTCGACGAGCCCGCGCACGAACGGCTCGCGGGTACCGACGCTGTCCGCGCGGACGGCGACCATGCCCAGCTCGGCCGCCGTCGCCAACGCCTCGGTGTCGAGGTCGAACGCGACCTCCATGTGGTCGGAGACGAAGCCGATCGGCGAGAGCACGACCGCCTCGACCCCGTCCGCCGCCAGCGCCGCGAGGTGGTCGTTGACGTCGGGCTCCAGCCACGGCTGGCTGGGCGGGCCCGACCGCGAGCAGTACGCGAGGTCCCAGGTCACCGGGCGCCCGAGGCGCTCCTCGACCGCGGCGGCGACCGTCGCGGCGACGTCGAGGTGCTGCGCCGAGTACGACGCCCCCGACACCTGCGAGGCCTCCTCCATCGTGTCCGGGATGGAGTGGGTGACGAACACCAGGCGGGCGTCACGGTCGATCGACGCGAACGCCTCGGTCACCGCGTCGACGTTCGCCTGCACGAACCCGGGGTGGTTGAAGTAGGACCGCACCTTGTCCACGACCAGCGGGTGCTCGCCCTCGCCGAGGCCGACGTCGGCACCGAGCTCGTCGAGCGACGCCCAGAGGTTCTCCCGGTACTGCCGGCAGCCGGAGTACGACGAGTACGCGCTGGTCACGACCGCGACCATGCGACGCGCACCGTCCGAGTAGGCCGCCGACAGGGCGTCCCGCGTGTACGGCTCCCAGTTGCGGTTGCCCCACACCACCGGCAGGTCGAGGCCGCGCCGGGCGAGCTCCTCGGTGAGCGCCTTCTGCAGCGCGAGGTTCTGGCCGTTGATCGGGCTGGCGCCGCCGAAGTGGTGATAGTGCTCGGCCACGACCGCCAGACGCTCGTCGGGGATGTTCTTGCCCCGGGTGACGTTGCGCAGGAACGGCAGCACGTCGTCGGGGCCGTCCGGACCCCCGAACGAGAAGAGCAGCAGCGCGTCGTACGGGGCGACGGCGCTGCGGTCGGTCGAGGACGTCAGGGTGCTCACGGCGGTGTCGGGGGCCACCGGACGATCATCCCACCGGGGGTCGGCACCCTTCGCGGTGAGCGGGCCCCACGGACCGTGATCTTGACCGCACGCGCTATCAGAACCTGCCGCTCAGCCCTTGACCGCCCCTCCGAGCCCTGCTCCGCGCAGGAACATGCGCTGGAACACGAGGAACAGGACGATCGGGATGAGCGTCGAGATGGCGAGCGCCGCCATGAGGACGCCCTTGTCGGTGGTCGCCTCGATGGACGGGAGCCGGACCGACAGGGGCTGCAGGTCCGGGTTGCGCAGGACGAGCAGCGGCCAGAGGAAGTCCTTCCACGACGCGATGACGGCGAAGATCGACACCACCCCGAGGATCGGCTTGCTCATGGGCAGCACGATCGACCAGAACAGCCGGAACGGCCCGGCACCGTCCACCCGGGCGGCCTCGAAGATCTCGCGCGGCAGGTTGTCGAAGAACCGCTGGACCAGCACCACGTTGAACGCGCTCGCACCGGCCGGCAGCCACACGCCCCAGAACGAGTTGACGAGCGACGTGTGGAACACCGGCGTGTCGAGCACCGTCAGGTACAGCGGGACCAGGAGGACCACCGCGGGCACGAACAGGGTGGCCAGGACCGCCGCCTGCAGCACGCGGGCGTACCGGGGACGCAGCACCGAGAGCAGGTACCCGCCGGTCGTCGCGACGACGATCTGGCAGAACCAGGCCCCGGCCGCGAGCACGATCGTGTTGACGAAGTACTTGCTGACCTGGACGTCGTTCCACGCCTGGCTGAGGTTGGACCACTCGATGCCGTTCGGGAACACCGCCAGCGGGGTGCGCAGGATGTCCTGCGTCGGCGTCACGGCGAACTTGGCCAGCAGCAGGATCGGGCCGACGCACCACACCACCAGGAGCACCAGGAGCAGCCAGTGCGTGGTGCCGAGCGACCACTTCACGGACGGTCGGCGCCAGTCGGAGACGGAGACCGCGCTGCGGTCCTCGCCCTCGTCGGCCGACGAGGCTCGGCGTGCCCTCGTCGAGCGGACCAGCTCGGCGCCCGGCAGGACCGGCACCTCGGCGGGCTCGGTGCCGAGCACCGGGGGCGGCGTCGTGGGCGGGATGGGAGAGGTCGTCGTCACGAGGTGCTCCAACGGCGGGTCAGGCGGAAGTACACGAGGGACATCACGGCCAGGAACACCGCGAGGAGCAGGCTGAGCGCGGTGGCCTCGCCGTAGTTGCCGCCGAGGCTGTTGCCGAACGCATAGCGGTAGATGAGCAGGAGGATGGTCACCGTGGCGTTGGCCGGGCCACCGCCGGTGAACAGGTAGGGCTCGAGGAACACCTGCGCGGTCCCGATGATCTGCAGGATCAGCGTGATGAACAGGACCCCGCGCAGCTGCGGGAGCAGCACGTGCCAGACCTTGCGCCAGACGCCTGCGCCGTCCACCTCGGCGGCGTCGTACAGCTCGGGCGGGACCGCGGTCAGCGCCGCGAGGTAGATGATCACCGTGCCGCCGGCGGCCGCCCAGGTGGCCTCGAGCACGAGCGACGGCATCGCCATCGTCATGCTCTGCAACCACGGTTGGGGCGGGATGCCGACCCAGCCGAGGATCGTGTTGAACACGCCCTCGGGTCGCGGGTCGTAGAAGAACTTCCAGAGCAGGACGGCCACGACGGGCGGCACGACGACCGGCAGGTACGCCAGAGCCGAGTACAGGCCCTTCGCCCGCCGCACCTCGCGCATGAGCACGGCGGCGACGAGCGGGATCGGGTAGCCGAAGACGAGGGCCAGCAGCGCGAACCACAGGGTGTTGCGCGTCGCGACGGGCAGCAACGGGTCGGCGAACACGTTCTGGAAGTTCTGCAGACCCACCCACGACGTGGTGATGAGGTTCGTCTTCTGGAAGCTCATCACCACCGCGCGGACGATCGGCAGCCAGGAGAACACGCCGAAGATCACGAGCAGGGGCAGGGCGAACACCAGGGCGCTCAGCCCACCGCCCCGCACCCAGGTGAGGGGGGTGCCGGCGCGTCTGGGGCGCGCGGGCGCGAGGACGACGTCGTCCGTGGTCATCAGGAGCCTTCTCTCGGGGGTGCGGGAAGCCCGTGCGACGGTGCCCGGCCGGCGGACCGGCCGGGCACCGTCACGACGTCACTGGTCGAGCAGAGCCTGACCCTGGGTGTTCGCCGTCTCGAGCAGGTCGTCGATGTCCGCGTCCGCGTCGGTGAGGACCGCCTGGACGATCGGGAAGAGCAGCGCATAGGTGTCCTGGGTGGACGCGCTGATCTCACCGACGCTGGGCTGCGTGAACATGACGTCCGTGTAGCCCACCATGTTCTCGAGCGGGACGTTGATGTAGTCCTTGACCCACTCGAGCGACGTCTCGTACTGCTCCTGGCTGAAGATCGGGAGCACCGGGGTGCCCACCGCCTGGCCCTCCTCGTTGCGGAGCTTGGCGTCGGCCACCGCCTGGTCCTGGTCGAGCATCTTGGTCAGGTACCAGAAGTCGATCCACTTGATCGCGGCGTCCTTCTGGGCGTCCGTCGACTCCTTGGTCACCGCGGCGAGCGTGCCGCCGGTGAGGGCGCCACCGCCGTTCGACGTCGGGATCGCGGTGAGGCCGTAGCCCCAGTCCTCGGTGAGCCCGTTGTTCTCGACGAGCGCGTTGTAGACGTCCGAGCCGGACGTGTACATGGCCAGCTGGCCACCCGCGAACGCCTCGTTGATCTCACCCCAGCCCAGGTCGGTGCGGGGCAGGATCGAGTCGTCCTCGAAACGGAGGTCGTGCAGCCACTGCAGGTGCTCCTTGACCGCGGGGTCGTCCAGCGTGGCGACGTACTTGTCGCCGTCCTGCTCCTGGATGACGCCGCCGCGCGAGTTGGCCGCGGCGGCCAGCTGCCACCCGCCGGCGTTGTCGAGCGCCATCGTCGCGTAGCCCGCGACGCCGGTGGCGTCGTGGATCGTCTTGGCGTACTCGCGGACCTCGTCCCACGTCGTCGGCGGCTTGTCGGGGTCGAGGCCGGCCTGCTCGAACAGGTTGCGGTTGTAGTGCAGCGCGACGCCGTAGATCGACTTGGCGGGGATCGCGTAGACCTTGCCGTCGTCGCCGGTGCCGGCGTCGAGCAGCGTCGTGTTGAAGTCACCCGCGTAGTCGAGGGACTGGAACTGCTCGTCGATGTCGGCCAGCTGGCCGTTCTCGAGGAGGGTCTTGGCGTCGGTCAGCGGGATCTCGAACACGTTGGGCAGCGTGCCGCCGGCCAGCTGCGCGGAGAACGTGGACGCGAGCCAGTTGTACTCCTGCGGCTGGATGTCGATGTCGGGGTACTTCGCCTCGAACTCCTTGACGCGTGCGTCGAGCGCCGCGACGGCGTCGGTCTCGGCACCGGGCTGGAGCCCGGCGACCTCGAGGGTGACCTTGCCGTCGGCGGACTCGCCGGCCGAGGGGTCGTCGTCGGTGCTGCACGCGGCCAGCAGGCCGAGCGAGAGCACACCGGCCATGGCCAGCGCGGTGGTGCGTGAGGACCTCATCGTCACTCCTTCGTGAGGGAACGCGCCGGACGGGGTGCCAGGTCGCGATCAGTTGTGTTCAGGGGTGGTGCGTGTGCGGGTGGTGCGGTCGGGTCAGGCGGGGGTGCGCAGCCACGCGGCGGTGTCGCGCGGCAGCAGACCTGCCTCGAGCGGGGCGCTCGAGAGCAGGAGCTCGGTGGGGGTGGGCAGGGCGACGGGCTCGTCGCCGAGGTTGACGACGCACACGAGGTCGCCACGGGCGAACGCGAGCACGTCGTCGACGGAGTCGATCCACGTCATCGGGCCGTCGCCCAGCGCGGGCTCGGCCCGGCGGATCGCCAGGAGGTCGCGGTACAGGCGCAGGGTCGACGCCGGGTCGGCCTCCTGTGCCGTGACGGTCAGGTCAGCCCAGGCCGTGGGCTGCGGGAGCCACGACCCGGCGGACCCGAATCCGTAGGGGGCGGCGGTCCCCGCCCAGGGCAGCGGCACGCGGCAGCCGTCCCGGCCGGGGTCGACGCCCTCGGAACGGAAGTGCATGGGGTCCTGCAGGAGGTCCAGCGGGAGGTCCTCGACCTCGGGCAGGCCCAGCTCGTCGCCCTGGTAGATGTACAGCGAGCCGGGCAGGGCGGCCGTGAGCAGGGCGGCCGCACGCGCTCGACGCAGCCCGACGGTCAGGTCCGTGGGGGTGCCGAAGCGCTTGGCCGTGAACGCGAACGACGTGTCCTCGCGCCCGTACCGGGTGACCGGCCGCGTGACGTCGTGGTTGGAGAGCACCCAGGTGGCCGGCGCTCCGACGGGGCCGTGCGCGGCGAGCGTGATGTCGATCGACTCGCGCAGCTGCTTGGCGTCCCAGGGCCGCGCCATGAAGTCGAAGTTGAACGCGGTGTGCATCTCGTCGGGGCGCAGGTACTGCGCGAAGCGCGCCTTGTCCTGGAGCCAGACCTCGCCGACGAGGACGCGGGTGCCCTCGTAGGAGTCGGCGACGGCGCGCCAGCCGCGGTAGACGTCGTGCAGCTCGTCCCGGTCCACGTGCGGGTGCTCCCCCGGGCCCGGGTGCACGGGGACCTCCGGCAGCTCCGGGTCCTTGACCAGCAGGGCGGCCGAGTCGATCCGGATGCCCGCGACACCGCGGTCGAACCAGAACCGGAGCACCGCCTCGAACTCCGCGACGACGTCCGGGTGCGACCAGTTGACGTCCGGCTGCTGCGGCGCGAAGAGGTGCAGGTACCACTCGCCGGGGGTGCCGTCCGGGTCGGTGGTCCGCGTCCAGGTGTTGCCCTGGAAGTCGGAGACCCAGCCGGTCGGGATCTGCTCGCCGTGCTCGCCCTTGCCGGGGTGGAACCAGAACCGCTCGCGCTCCGGGGAACCCGGTCCGGCGGCCAGCGCGGCCTGGAACCACTCGTGCTGGTCCGAGACGTGGTTGGGGACCACGTCGATGATGGTCCGGATGCCCAGCCCGAGGGCCTCGCTGATGAGCAGCTCGGCCTCCTCGAGGGTGCCGAAGGCGGGGTCGATCGCGCGGTAGTCGGCGACGTCGTAGCCACCGTCCGCGAGCGGGGAGACGTACCAGGGGGTCACCCAGATCGCGTCGACGCCGAGGTCCCGCAGGTACGGCAGCCGCGACCGCAGGCCCGCCAGGTCGCCGGTGCCGTCGCCGTTCCCGTCGGCGAAGCTGCGCGGGTACACCTGGTAGATCACCGCGCCACGCCACCACTGCGGGTCCGTCTCGGGCTGCGCCTGCGCCACTCGTGTCTCGTCTCTCGTGGGCCGCCGTCGACGTCGCCGGGGCCGGTCGTCCTCTGCTCTAGCCGCGGCCGCGTCGTGCGTCACGGAGCTGGAGGAGCCCGCGGGACGTCGCTGTCGCGTTCCAGACACTAAAGGAAGCGACTGGATCCACGCAAGAAACTGACAGGACAGTTATCGAAGCGTGACCGAAAGACCCTCGGATCGCGATGAGGGCGCGCACAACGCCACGGACCCCGCCTCGCCAGGGGCGGCGAGACGGGGTCCGTGGACGCGGGAAGGGTCAGTCGGCGAGCGTCACCGGCTGGGTGGGCGCCGGACCCGTCGAGCCGCGCACGACGAGCTCAGGCTCGAAGAGCAGCTCGTCCTGCGGCACGGCGCTGCCGTGGATCTGGCTGACCAGCAGGTCGATCGCGGCGCGGCCCATGGGCTCGATCGGCTGGCGGACGGTGGTGAGCGGGGGCTCGGTGCAGCTCATGAAGGCGGAGTCGTCGTAGCCGACGACCGAGACGTCGTCCGGCACGCGCAGTCCCGCTCGCCGAGCAGCGCGGATGACTCCGAGCGCCAGCGGGTCGCTGGCGCAGACGATGCCCGTGACGCCCTCGCGCAGCAGCCGGTTGCCGGCTGCCTGCCCGCTCTCCAGCGAGTACGCGCTCCGGACCACCTGGCGCTCCCCCAGCTCGAGGCCGAGCCGGGCGGTGATCGCCTGCGCCGCCCGCAGCTTGCGCTCGGACGGCACGTGGTCCACCGGGCCCAGGACGAGGCCGATCTTCGTGTGCCCGAGCGAGGCCAGGTGCCCGACCGCCTGCTCGATGGCCACCTCGTCGTCGCACGACACGCGCGGGAACGGGAGCTCCTCGATCGACGCGTTGATGAGGACGACCGGCAGGTTCCGGCCGGTCAGGCGTTCGTAGTGCCCGTGCGTGGCGTCCCGCTGCGCGTAGTGCCCACCGGCGAACACGATCCCGGACACCTGCTGCCCGAGCAGGAGCTCGACGTAGTCGGCCTCGGAGACTCCCCCGGCGGTCTGCGTGCAGAGCACGGGGGTGAACCCCTGCTGCGCGAGCGCACCGCCGACCACCTCGGCGAACGCGGGGAAGATCGGGTTCTGCAGCTCGGGGAGCACCAGGCCCACCAGGCGGGCACGCTCGCCGCGCAGCTTGGTCGGCCGCTCGTAGCCGAGCACGTCGAGGGCCGTGAGCACGGCCTCGCGCGTGGACTCCGAGACGCCGGGCTTGCCGTTCAACACGCGGCTGACGGTCGCCTCCGAGACGCCGACCTTGCGTGCTACCTCTGCGAGTCGCCGGGACATGACTGTCACTGTACTGCTCAGGAGCGCAAGTGGCTTGCAACCGGCTGCAAGCCGCGAACGCGCCACCCGTCACCCGTTCACCCGCGCCCGGCGTGCGGTCGGCTCCCCTGCCTTCTACCGTCAGTCCTGCCTACGAGTTCTGCCCACGAGCTCCGCCCCCATCGTCGACAGGTATGCCGTGCCACCGACCGAGTCCCGCCCGAGGGCGACCGCTCCGCTCGGACGCCGCTACCACCTCGAGCAGCAGCTGGGCCGCGGCGGGTCCGGCGAGGTGTTCCGGGCCACCGACGCACGGCTGCACCGACCGGTGGCGCTCAAGCTCTTCTCGATCGGCGCTGCGACCCCCGAGGAGATCCGCCGGTACGCGCACGAGGCGCGGATCCTGTCCTCGCTCGCGCACCCCAGCCTGGTCGCCCTGCTCGACGTGGGGGCGGACGTGCTCCCGGACACCGGACCGGTCGCCTTCCTGGTGATGGAGCTGGTGGACGGCCGGACCCTGCGCGACACCATCGCGGACGGACCGCTCGCGCCCTCCCTCACGGCGGACGTCGGGCGGCAGCTGGCCCTCGCGCTCGGCCACGCGCACGGCGCCGGGGTGGCCCACCGCGACGTCAAGCCCTCGAACGTCCTCGTGGCCACCGATCGCGCGGACAGCGGCGCCCGCGACGCGCCCTGGTTGCCGGTGGTGCTCGCGGACTTCGGCATCGCGGTGACGGCCGCGGGCGCGCCGCTCACGCCCCGGGGGACGTCGGGGACCGCCGGGTACCAGAGCCCTGAGCAGGCGCTCGGCCACCCCGCGGGCCCGCCCAGCGACATCTACTCCTTGGGCCTCGTCCTGCTGGAGTGCCTCACGGGCGAGCGCGCCTACCCCGGCGACCCGCTGACCAGCTCGCTCGCCCGTCTGCTCGACCCGGTCGACGTGCCGGAGCGCTTCGGCCGGGACTGGATGCGACTGCTGCGCGCGATGACGGCGGAGGACCCCGCCGCGCGGCCCACGCCCGCGGTCGTGGCCGCCGAGCTGCGGGCGCTACGCGTCTGAGCCCGACGGGTCCGGGATCTGCGCCTGCGCGGCGCGCAGCTTGTCGGTGAGGGCACGCAACGTCGCCAGCTCCTCGGTGTCCAGCGCTCCGCCGACCAGGCGTCGGATCGAGCGCACGTGCCGACGGCCGATCTCCCGCTGCACCCGCCGGCCCTCCGCGGTCAGGCCGACCGCCACGCCCCGCGCGTCGCCCTCCACGGGTCCGCGCCGGACCAGGCCGGCCTGCTCGAGGCGCTCCACCATCCGGGACAGGCTGGGCTGCGTGAGCAGGCTCCCCTCGGCCAGCTCCTTGAGCCGCGCCGTGCCGTCCGGGCAGGTGGAGAGGGTGAACAGGACGTCGTACTCGCGGATGGTCAGGTCACCCCAGACGTCGTCGCGCTGGAACCGCCGCATCAGCGCCACCTGGGCGCGGAAGAGCGACTCCCACGCCTCCGCGGCCTCCCGCGTGCCGGGCAGCTCACGGTTCACGTCCGACATCGACCCTCGTCTCCGATTTCATGCATACGCATTGATCTTTCCTCAACGGGGTCGGCGTGGCCGATGTTCCGTCACGCGGCTATCGAAAGTGTCGCGCCCCGGGACCTGAAATGTTTCGGCACCTCGCGGTGGACGACCGGCGACGACCACTGTGCGATCCGGCACTTGGCTCAACGAGGAGGAACCCCATGCCTGTCGTCCATCCACCCCGCCGGTCCGCGCTCCGCACCGCGGCGGTCGCCCTCGCGGTGACCGCCGCGGTCGGGGCCACCCTGGCGATCCCCGCCCAGGCGGCCTCGACCCTCAAGGACCTGTCCACCGCCGCCGGCAAGGACATCGGCTTCGCGCTCGCCCCCGCCCGGCTGTCGGAGTCGGGCTACAAGTCAGTCGCGGACAGCGAGTTCTCCCTCGTCGTCGCGGAGAACGCGATGAAGTGGGACGCCACCGAGCCGTCCCAGAACTCGTTCAGCTACGGCGCAGGTGACCAGGTGGCCAGCTACGCCGCCAGCACCGGCAAGAAGCTGTACGGGCACACGCTCGTCTGGCACTCCCAGCTGCCGGGATGGGTGAACAACCTGTCCGGCACCGCGCTGGAGTCCGCCATGACCAACCACGTGACCAACGTGGCGACGCACTTCAAGGGCAAGGTCGTCGCCTGGGACGTCGTCAACGAGGCGTTCGACGACAACGGCGGACGGCGTTCCGACTCCCCGTTCCAGCAGAAGCTCGGCAACGGGTACATCGAGACCGCGTTCCGCGCCGCGCGTGCGGCCGACCCGACCGCCAAGCTCTGCATCAACGACTACAACACCGACGCGGTGAACTCGAAGAGCACCGCGATCTACAACCTGGTCAAGGACTTCAAGGCCCGCGGCGTCCCCATCGACTGCGTCGGGTTCCAGTCCCACCTGATCATCGGTCAGGTCCCCTCGACCATGCAGCAGAACCTGCAGCGGTTCGCCGACCTGGGAGTCGACGTGCGGATCACCGAGCTCGACATCCGCATGCAGACGCCGTCGGACGCCACCAAGCTGGCCACCCAGGCCGCCGACTACAAGAAGGTCTTCCAGATCTGCCTCGCGGTCACCCGCTGCCAGGGCGTGACCATCTGGGGCATCACCGACCGGTACTCGTGGGTGCCCGACACGTTCCCCGGCCAGGGCGCCGCGCTGGTCTGGGACGAGAACTACGCCAAGAAGCCGGCGTACGACGCCATCGCGTCGGCCTTCGGCGGGATCACCCCGACGACGCCGCCGGTCACGCCGACCACCCCGCCGGTGACCCCGACGACGCCGCCCGTCACACCGACCACCCCGCCGGTCGCGGGCTGCCAGGTCACCTACGGCGTGAACCAGTGGAACACCGGCTTCACCGCGAACGTCACGGTGAAGAACACGTCGGCGACGGCCATCAACGGCTGGACCCTCACGTTCAGCTTCCCCGCCGGGCAGGCCGTGACGCAGGCGTGGAGCTCGGTGACCACCCAGTCCGGCTCGGCGGTCACGGTGAAGAACGCCGCGTGGAACGGCTCCATCCCGGCCGGCGGCAGCCAGCAGTTCGGGTTCAACGGCTCGCACAGCGGCACCAACACCGCGCCGAGCGCGTTCGCCCTCAACGGCACCGCCTGCTCGATCGCGTGAGGCACCCGGCCCGGGCCCGCTCGTCGGGTCCGGGCCGGTCCACCTGCGGATACGCTGACGCGATGACGACCGAGGCGGCCCCGCGCACCACCTACCTGCTGGTGGACGGCGAGAACATCGACGCGACCCTCGGGTCCTCGATCCTCGGCGGGCGGCCCACCCCGGAGCAGCGGCCCCGCTGGGAGCGCGTGCTGACGTTCGCGCAGCAGACGTGGGACCAGCCCGTGAAGGCGCTGTTCTTCCTCAACGCCTCCAACGGCAACCTGCCGATGTCGTTCGTGCAGGCGCTGCTCGCGATCGGGTTCCAGCCGATCCCGCTCTCGGGCGAGTCGTACGAGAAGGTCGTCGACATCGGCATCAAGCGCACCCTCGAGGCCATCCACGGCCGCGGCGGCGACGTGCTCCTGGCCAGCCACGACGGGGACTTCGCGCCCGAGCTCGAGCAGCTCGTCGACGACGACGACCGTCGCGTCGGCCTGCTCGCCTTCCGCGAGTTCACCAGTACCCAGCTCTCGGCCCTCGTCGGGCGGGGGCTCGAGACGTTCGACCTCGAGGGCGACGTCGCCGCGTTCAACGTCCAGCTCCCCCGTCTGCGGATCATCCCGCTCGAGGAGTTCGACCCGCTGCGCTACCTCTGACGCCCGCACAAGTGACCTAGGTCACGGGGTCATAACGGTTACCTGCTACCGGTCCGGTTTTACCTAGTACCCCGTGGCTCAGGTGCTTTGTGCGCTGGTAGACAGTGCGCTGGTCCCGCCAGAGAACCCCGGTGACCTGACCCGTCAACGGCGACGGTGCAGGTCAACCGGCTCTCGGGGGCCATCTACCGGCAGCACTGCTGGAGCGGGTCCGCCCGCTCCGCCAGTCACCACGACGAGGTGGTCATGAAGCGTCACATCTTGGCGGGGCTCGTCCTCGCGCTCCTGACGACAGCGATCGTCCTGTTCTCCGGTCCCGAGCTGCAGGGCGTCGCCCTGCTCGGCGCGGCGCTCGGCGGTGCCCTCGGCCTCGTGCCCGACCGGTCCCCCGCGCAGCGCGCTGCAGGGTTCGCCGTCGGCTTCGTCGCGGCCTGGCTCGGCTACGCCCTGCGCGCCGCGGCCCTGCCCGACGCCGCCGCCGGTCGCGCCGTCGCGGTCCTCATCGTCCTGGCGCTCTGCCTCGGGGTCGCCGCGCTCAGCCGCGGGAAGCTCCCGCTGTGGTCCGCTCTGCTCGGCGCCGCCGCGATGGCGGGTGCCTACGAGGCGACGTACACCGCCGACCCGGCGTCGTTCATCACCTCGTCGGCCACGACCGCGACGTCCATCCTGCTCGCCGCGGGTGCCGGCTTCCTCGCGACGTCGCTGCTCGGCGTCGTCGTCGAGCAGGACCGCGAGGAGGAGCGTGCGGCCGAGGAGCCGCTCTTCACCCAGAACGAGGAGCCGGTCGCCGCCAACGCCGCGCCCTCCCCGCGTCGCGGGCTGCCCGCCACCCGTCCATTCGACCCCCAGCCGGAGGCCTGACGTGCGACGCACGACCACCACCGCGGCCGCAGCCGTCGTCCTCATCCCCCTGCTCGTCGGCACCGCCGGAGCCCCCGCGTTCGCCGCGGACTCCGGCGACGTCGCCGTCACCAACACCGAGACCGTCCAGGCTCGGCTGTCCGCCACCGGCGCGTTCCAGAGCGCCCGCGTGTACGAGCAGCTGGCACTGAGCGGCACGGGCACGACGACGATCGAGAACCCCGTCTCGACGAAGGGCCTGCGCAACCTCGACGGCTTCGGCGGCTACCAGGTCACCGACGGCAAGCTCGTCAGCACCCTCAGCGTCGACGGCGAGCGTCGCGAGCGCTCCCTGAGCACGTACGACAAGGACCTCCCCCTCACGGTCGAGGTCACCTACACGTTCGACGGCAAGGCGGTGCAGCCGGGCGCGGTCGTCGGCAAGTCCGGCACGCTCGGGGTGCACTACAAGGTCACCAACGTCACCGGCGCGACGCAGGACGTCACCTACGACGACGGCACCGGCACGCAGGCGACGGCGTCGGCCCAGACCGTCATCCCGATGATCGGCCAGCTGGTCACCGTCCTGCCGTCCACGTTCACCGACGTGCAGTCCGACGAGGCCGGCATCGCCGGCGACGGGCGCGGCGGCACCCGCATGCAGTTCCAGATGACCCTGTTCCCGCCCATCGGCTCCGCCACCGCGGAGTTCGGCTACACCGCGCAGGTCAGCCACGCGGTCGTCCCGAAGGCCACCCTGACGTCGATGGCGGTCTCTCCGCTCGACTACCCCTCGTTCAAGGGTGGCGCGGCCAGCTACCAGGCCGGCGCGCAGAAGGGCGTCGACCTCACGGGCGCCGGCCTGCTGCTCGACGACTCCGTGCTCCAGCTGCACGACGGAGCAGCCCAGCTGCTCGCGGGGCTGCTGCAGCTCCGCGACGGCGCGGCCAAGCTCGAGTCCGGGCTCAACGACGAGGCTGCACCCGGGGCCGCGGAGCTCGCCGACGGATTGAACGACCAGATCGCGCCCGGAGCGGCCAAGCTCGCCGCCGGACTCAGCGGTGAGGCCGCTCCCGGAGCCGCCAAGCTCGCCGCCGGACTCAACGACAAGCTCGCTCCCGGAGCAGCGAAGCTCGCCGGGGGCCTCGGTGAGGCTGCACCCGGCGCCGCCGCACTCGCGTCCGGCCTCACCACGCAGCTCGCTCCCGGAGCGGCGACCCTCGCGGCCGGCGCCGGAGCGCTCAACGCCGGTCTCGCCGAAGCCAGCTCCAAGGCGCCGGCACTCCTCGCCGGGCTGGTCCAGGTCGGTTCCGGTCTGGACCTGGTCGACGCCGGTCTGGCCAAGCTGTACGGCGACATCGGCACGCTCCCGACGCAGGCGCAGGGCCTGCACGACGGCATCACGCAGTTGCGGACCGCGACATCGACGCTGACCGCGGGCATCGACCAGGTCAGGACCGGCGTCTCCGGCGCTGCGGCGTCCGCCTCCACCCTGTCCGGCGGGGCGGTGTCGCTCGGCAACCAGCTCTCGGTGGGCGTGGGCGCGCTGACGTCGCTGCGAGCCGGGATGGACCCCGCGTACCTCGCGCAGTACGACGCCGTCATCGCCCAGCTGTCCGGCGGCGTCCCCGTCCTCACGGACACCACCGACCCGGCGACGATCGCCGGTGGCGCGGCCGCGCTGTCGCAGGGCCTCGCCGGTGCGGCCACCAACCTCACCAAGATCGAGTGCGGTCTCAGCTCCGCATCGCTGCCGGGCGTGTGCGACGCCTCGAAGAAGGGTGTCCTCGAGGGTCTCGCCGACGTCGACGCGGGCATCACCCTGCTGGTCAACGGTGTGGTGGCGAAGGTGCAGACCGGCGTCGGCGACGCCGACGACACCTCTGCGGACAACACCCTGCGTGGTGGCGTGCACTCGCTCCAGGCGGGCACCAGCCAGCTCAACGCCGGTGGGGCAACTCTCGCCACCGGGCTCACGGCGCTGGGCGCCGGGGCGTCGCAGCTGAACGCCGGCGCCAGCACGCTGTCCGGCGGCCTGGCCGCGGCGGCTGCCGGTTCCCAGAAGCTGTCCGTCGGACTCGCTCCGGCAGCCACCGGCTCACAGGAGATCTCAGCCGGGCTGAACGAGGCGGCGGCAGGCTCCCAGAAGCTGTCCGACGGCCTGGCCCCCGCAGTCTCGGGCTCGAAGGATCTGTCCGCCGGCGTGGCCAAGGCGGCAGCCGGTTCGACGAGGCTGTCTGCTGGGCTGGGCGACGCCGCCGACGGGTCGGCGCAGCTGTCCGACGGCCTCGTCTCGGCCGCCGACGGTGCGCCGAAGCTGGTCGACGGCACGCAGCAGCTGTCCGACGAGGGCACCTCGCAGGTGGTCGTCAGCGGCAAGGGCACCGCGGAGGACTTCGGCGTGAAGTACGCGGTGCTCAGCGCGCAGGCCGACCGGGCCTCGGCCGAGGGCATGGCCTACGGCGCGCCGGACGGTGCAGCGGGGTTCACGGCGTACTCGATCGACATCGCCGGTGTCGACGGCACCGGGGCCAGCTCGGTCGGGCGCCTCATCGCGGCGATCGCACTGTTCGCCGCAGGGATCGGTCTGGCGACGTTCGCGCGGCGCCGGTTCGTCTGACCGTTCACCGCACAGACGCCGAAGGCGTGCGACACCACCCCCGGGTCGCACGCCTTCGGGCTGTCAGGCGGCGAACCCGGCGGCGATCGTCTCGTCGATCGCCTGCTGCACCTGGTCGCGGTGCTCGGACTCGAGCAGGGCGACCCCGTGGGCGCTGCCGCTGAGCTCGAGGAACGTGCTCGGGTCGTCCGCCCGGGAGACCGCCTCGGACGAGTCGACGCCGACGCTCGAGTCGTCGGTGGAGGCGATGACCAGGAGCGGTCCGTCGTAGCTGCTCGACGCCGACTGCGCGTCCTGGCCGTCGAACACCGCGGGCGGGCCGAGCGCCACGACGGCGACCGGGGCCAGCTCGTCGGCGAACGCCGCCGCGTACGTGCCGCCCTTGGAGGCGCCGACCAGGGCGATGCCCGTGGCGCCGAGGCTGCGGAGCACGTCGACCGCGGCGAGGAACGACTCCTCCCCGTCCGCGGACCAGCCGAAGGACGCGACCAGGTAGCCCTCCCCTGCCAACCGGGCCAGCTCGTCCGCCCACTGGCACGCGTCGCCCTGGTTCTGCGGTGCCAGGAGCACCCCCTTCGTCCCGCCGCCGGTGAACGACACCAGCGTCGGGTCCTCCGCGCTGCCGGTGGTCACCGTCGCGGTGCCGGCCGGGAGGCAGTCCGGGGTCTCGGCCGGGGCGAGCGAGGCGGAGATGCCGGCGGGTGCCGGGGCGAGCGTCGGGGTCGCCGCGTCGTCGGACCCGCCGGAGGACGTGCACGCCGCGAGGGCGGCGACAGCGAGGCAGGACGTCAGGACGCGCACGGCACGGAGCATTCCCCGTTCCTAGAGGTACGGAAGGTTTCGGGGCAACCCGCGTCTCAGGTCGCGGCGTCGTACCGGTCGAGCACGATGTCGACCAGGCGCTCGTCGGGCGCGAGCGGCTCGGTGACCACGTCGGCCCCGGCCTCGAGCACGCGGTCGTAGAAGTAGCCGGGGGCCAGCAGGTACGAGGCGACGACCACGCGTCCGCCCGGCGGCACGTCCGCCCGCGCGGTCGCGATCGCGGCCGGCACGCGCGGCTCGGCCCCGGCGCCGTAGCCGATGGTCACGGGCTGCTCGAGCCGGTCGGCGAGGCCCGCGGCGACCGACTCCACCGCGAGCGCGGCGGCCGGGTCCGTCGATCCGGCCGCGGCCAGCACGACGAGGTCGTCGGGGGCCAGGCCGGCGGCGTCCAGTCGGTCCACCAGGATGTCCACGAGCCGCGGATCGGGCCCGAGGGGCGACGCCGCGGTGGCACCCGGCTGGTCGACCGCGGCCGCGATGTCGACCTTCACGTGGAAGCCGACCGACAGGAGAAGCGGCACGACGACCGCGCCCGACGCGTCGCTCTCCAGGGCGTGCTCGACGACGTCCGCGACCTCGGGCTCCTGCACGTCGACGAAGGCCTCGCGCACGTCGAGCTGGGGGCGGGCCGCCGCGACCCCGGTGAGGATCGACCGGACAGCGGCGCGGCCGCCGGCGTCGTCGGTGCCGTGCGAGCACCCGATGAGGACAGGCCCGTCGACGTCACCGAGCCGGCGGTCGGGCATCGGACCCCGGGCGTGCAGCGCGTTCGTCATACCGCCTCCTCCAGCTGGAGACGGTATCCCCTCTTGACCACCGTGCGGATGAGGGTGCGGCTCCCGGTCGCGTCCCGCAGGCGCGCGATGGCCACCTCGGCGGCGTGCGGGTCACGCGAGTCGCCCGGGAGGACGGCCAGCACCTGGTCGCGCGGGACGACGGAGCCGCCAGCCGCTGCCAGCAGGCGCAGGACCTCCAGCCCCGTGGGCGTGAGGGCGAGCACGTGACCGTCGAGCACGGCCGTGCCGCGGTGGACCTGGAGCGGACCGGCGACGGTCTGCAGCGCCTGCAGGCCGCCGTAGTGGCCGACGAGCGCGCGGACCAGGGAGCCGAGCCGGCCCCGCTCGGGAACGAGCGGCTCGATGCCCCGCTCGAGCAGGGGCTTCGCCGTGATCGGGCCGACGGCCGCCATGACGACGCTGCCGCGCCGGGCGAGCCCGACGATGCGGTCGGTGACGCCGGCGTCGTCGGCCGCCTCCAGCCAGGCGTGCGCGCCGGGTGCCGACGTGAACGCGACGGCGTCGATCTCGCCGGCGGCGACCGCGCGGACCGAGGCCTCCACCACCGCGGGGTCCGGGGGCGGACCCCACCGGTACACGACGAGGCTGCGCACCCGAGCGCCCGCGGCGGCGAACGCCTCGTCGAGCCCGTCGGCGCCCGCACCGTGGTGCTGGACCGCGATGTCCCGACCGGCGACCCCCTCGTCGAGGAGCACCTCGGCGATCTCTGCGCTCGTCTCCGACTCGGCCACCCAGTCGGCGGTCAGGCCGGCCGCCTGGATCGCTCCGCGCGCCTTGGGCCCGCGCGCCACGATGCGGGTGCCGCGCAGCATGTCGACCAGGGCCTCGGCGAGGCCCAGCGCGTCGGCGGCCTCGATCCAGCCGCGGAAGCCGATCCCCGTGGTGACGACGACCGTGTCCGGCGGGTCCGCCAGCAGCGACCGGGTGCCGCCGAGCAGGGCCGCGTCGTCGATGTGCGGCACCATGCTCAGCGCGGGGGCGTGCCGGACCGCGGCTCCGCGGCGGCCCAGGGCGGCGGCGAGCTCGGCGGACCGACGGTCCGCGGTGATGAGCACGACGAGGCCCGCGAGGGTCTGGTCGATGGGTTCGCTCACAGGGCCATTGTGACGGTGCCGGGGTCCGCTGCGACCGTCGACGCGGTCGTGTGAGGCGCGTCACCATGCGCGGGCTCGAGCAGACCGGCCGCCGCGACCGCACCCAGGACGATCACCGCGGGAGCACGGACACCGGCCGACGCCGCGACATCCACCACGTCATCGAGCCGCGCGCGGGTGACGCGCTGACCGGGCAGGGTGCCCTCCTCGACCAGGGCGACGGGGGTGGCAGGGTCGGCGCCGGCGTCCAGCGCCTCGGTCGCGAGCGTGGCCAGCGCGCTCACGCCCATGAGCACCACGACCGTGCACGACCGGTCCCGCAGGCCCGTCAGTGCCGCGGACGACCAGCCGTCGTGGCCGTTCATCACGTGCACGGCGCCGACCGTCCCGCGGTGCGTCAGCGGGATGCCGGCCGCGGCGGGCGCGGCGAACGCGCTGCTCACCCCGGGGATGACCTCCACGTCGACGTCGGCCTCCCGGCAGGCGAGCACCTCCTCGCCGCCCCGCCCGTACACGAACGGGTCGCCGCCCTTGAGCCGGACGACCACCCGACCGCGCTGGGCCTGCTCGACGAGGATCCGCCCGATCTCGTGCTGCGGCACCGGGTGGTGGCCCGGCGTCTTGCCGACGTCGATGATCTCGACCCCGGGCGCCAGCTCGTCGAGCACCGCCACGGGTCCCAGGCGATCGGTCACCACGACGTCCGCCTCGGCGAGCGCGCGCCGACCGGCCAGGGTGAGCAGCCCGACGTCGCCCGGTCCGCCGCCGACCAGGACCACCCGGCCCGCGTGCGCCCGGCGCTGACGGAGGTCCACGTGCCCCTCGCGCAGGTGCGTCGCGACGGCGTCGCGCACCGCGAGCGTGCGGCGCGGGTCCGGGGAACCCGTCGAGACCACGCCCACGAGGACGTCGCCCTGCTGGGTGGTCGCCGGCGTGCGGGCCGACCCCGCCGAACCGTCCCCCGCGTCGACGCAGAACGTCTGCCGCGCGGCGGCCCACGCCACGACGGACTCGTCGGTGGAGCGGTCGCCCGTCGCCGTGTGCACCAACCAGGCGCCGTCGAGATCCGTCTCCAGGACCTCGCGCGAGCGCCACTCCACCAGCCCCCAGCGGTGCAGGTCCAGGAGCACCTCGCACAGCTGCGGGGCGACCACCACCACCACGGCGGCGTCGGCCAGCAGGGACTGCACGCGGCGCGCCGCGACCGGACCGCCACCGACCACGAGGACGCGACGTCCGGTGAGCTGGAGCCCGAGCATCGTGGTCATCGCCCGACCTCCACGAGTCCGTCGGACACCCGGACGGGCCAGGTGCGCAGGTCAGGGCTGAGTCCGCGCGCGGGTGTCTTGCCCGCGGCGTCCAGGCAGCGGCCCGTCGTCAGGTCGAACACCTGCTTGTACATCGGGGAGGCGACCGTCGGCACCTCGACCCCGTCCACCGACCGCGAGCCGACGATGCCCCGGGAGATCACGTGCGCGTCGCTGAACGGGTCGTGCTGCTGGACCGCCAGGACGCGGCCGTCGAGGAGTCGGAACAGGGCGACCTGGTCGCTGCCCAGCAGCGCCGCGGCGCCGCGCTCGGGAGCGAGGTCCTGCACACGACACACGGCGGTCCACACAGCGGTTTCCAGCGTGGTCATGAGCGCACCTCCAGCCGGGCTCCGGCGACGAGAACGGGTTCGTGGTGAGGCGTGGGGCGGGCGTCGTCGCGCTCGTCGGCGGTGGCGGGTCGCGACTGGCCGCGCTCCGGGACGTACGCCAGCGACGGGTCCGGGGTGTCGGGCGCGTTGACGAAGGACGCGAACCGGCGCAGCTTCTCCGGATCCTCGAGGGTGGCCTTCCACTCGTCCTCGTACTCGACGACGTGCAGGGCCATCTGCTCGTCGAGGTCTGCCGCGATGCCCAGCGAGTCCTCCATGACGACCGCGCGGACGCCGTCCAGGCCGCCCTCGACCTCCTCGATCCACGGCGCCGTGCGCTGCAGGCGGTCCGCCGTGCGCACGTAGTAGAGGAGGAACCGGTCGATGGTCCGCACCAGCGTCTCGGTGTCCAGGTCCTCGGCCAGCAGCTGCGCGTGCCGCGGGGTGAAGCCGCCGTTGCCGCCGACGTAGACGTTCCAGCCCTTGTCGGTGGCGATCACGCCGACGTCCTTGCCGCGGGCCTCGGCGCACTCGCGGGCGCAGCCGGAGACGCCGAGCTTGATCTTGTGCGGGGACCGCAGGCCGCGGTACCGGAGCTCGAGCATGACCGCGAGCGCCACCGAGTCCTGCACGCCGAACCGGCACCAGGTGGAGCCGACGCACGACTTCACGGTGCGCAGCGACTTGCCGTAGGCGTGCCCGGACTCGAACCCGGCGTCGACCAGGCGCTGCCAGATGAGGGGCAGCTGGTCGATCCGGGCGCCGAACATGTCGATCCGCTGGCCGCCGGTGATCTTGGTGTACAGGCCGAAGTCCTTGGCCACCTCGCCGATCGCGATGAGCCCCTCGGGCGTCACCTCGCCGCCGGCGATCCGCGGGACCACCGAGTACGAGCCGTCCTTCTGCAGGTTGGCCATGACGTGGTCGTTGGTGTCCTGGAGCGTGGCCCGCTCGCCCTCGAGCACGTGCGCCGGCGACGTGGTGGCGAGGATCGAGGCGACCGTCGGGCGGCAGATGTCGCAACCGCGCCCCTCGGCCCGCGTGCCGAACCGCTCGATGACCTGCGTGAACGACGAGACGCCGCTGACCCGGACCGCGTCGTACAGCTGCGCGCGGGACAGGGCGAAGTGCTCGCACAGCGCGGTGCTCACGGCGATGCCCTGGGCGGCCAGCTCGGTGGTGACCAGCTTCTTGACCAGCGGGAGGCAGGACCCGCAGCTGGTGCCGGCCTTGGTGCACGCCTTCACGGCGCCGAGGTCGGTGCACCCGTGCTCGGTGACCGCCCCGCGGATCGTGCCGGCGGAGACGTTGTTGCACGAGCAGACGGCGGCGTCGTCGGGCAGCTCCAGCTCGGGCGCTCCCCCGCCGCCCTCGGGCAGGAGGAACGCGGCCGGGTCGCCCGGGAGCTCGCGGCCGAGCATCGGACGCAGGCTGGCGTAGGCGCTGGCGTCACCGACGAGGACGCCGCCGAGAAGCGTGCGGGCGTCGTCGGACATCACGAGCTTCTTGTAGACGCCACCCACCGGGTCCGCCCAGACGATCTCCAGCGCGCCGGGGGTCTGGCCGAACGCGTCCCCGAAGCTGGCGACGTCGACGCCCGAGAGCTTGAGCTTGGTCGCCGTGTCGGCGCCGGGGAACGACGAGGTGCCGCCGAGCAGCCGGTCGGCGGTGATCTCCGCCATCGCGTAGCCCGGGGCGACCAGACCGATCGTCGCGCCCTGGATGCACGCGACCTCGCCGACGGCCGAGATGTCGAGGTCGCTGGTGAGGCAGGTGTCGTCGACGACGATGCCGCCGCGCTCACCGATCGCCAGCCCGGACGCCCGACCGAGCTCGTCGCGGGGACGCACGCCGGCGGCGATGACGACGACGTCGGCGTCGACGCGGCCGCCGTCGGCCAGCTCGAGGCGACCGACGCCACCGCGGCGGTGCGGCTTGATCGTCGTGGTCATCGCGTTGAGCCGGACGCCGACCCCGAGCTGGTTGATGAGCCGCCGCAGCGCCTCGCCGCCGCCCAGGTCCACCTGCGCCGACATGAGGTGGGTGCCCACCTGGAGGACCGTGGTGCGAGCGCCGAGCGCCTGGAGCGCGCCGGCCGCCTCCAGACCGAGCAGGCCACCGCCGAGCACCGCGCCCTTGACCACCCGGTCCTCGGAGAGCTTCTCGACGTACCCGCGCAGCGCCGCGACGTCGTCGACGGTCCGGTAGACGAAGACACCCGGGAGGTCCGCGCCCTCGAGCGGAGGCACCCAGGCCGACGAGCCCGTCGCCAGCACCAGGTGGTCGTAGTGCTCCGTGCGGCCGCGGGCGGTGGTGACCGTCTTGGCGTCGCGGTCGACCTGCGTCACGGCGTCGTCGCGGACCAGCGTCACCAGCGGGTCGGACCACAGCTCCGGGTCGCCGAGTGCCAGGTCGTCGGCGTCCCGGCCCGAGAAGTAGCTGGTGAGCGCCACCCGGTCGTACGGGCGCCGCGGCTCCTCCGCCAGCACCGTGATGCGCCAGGCGCCGGCGGTGTCGCGGTCACGCAACGCCTCGACCAGTCGCTGCGCGACCATGCCGCCGCCGACGACGACCAGGTGCTGGTTCATGGGGTGCTCCGTCGGGCTGGGGGGTGGGGCGTCTCCCACGGTAGGAAGCGGTTGTTTCCCTCGGTGGCGCGCGTCGTTACCTCGCGGGAACCTTTCCCGCACATGACGTTGGTCCTGGGTGTGAGAGTGGCGTCATGAGTCCCGTCATCGCCCTGCTCCGGGCCGCCAACGTGGGCGGTCGCACCATCAAGGCCGCCCAGCTCCGCGCGGCCGCCGAGGGCCTCGGGCACACCGAGGTCACCACCTACGTGAACAGCGGGAACCTCGTGCTGGTGCCCCACGGTCCGGCGTCGTCCGTGGGTCCGGGCCTGTCGGACGCCCTGTCCGCCGAGCTCGGTTTCGACGTCCCCGTCCTCACGCGCACGCTCCTCCAGTGGGACACGATCGTGTCCCGGGTGCCGTTCACCGACGAGGTGTCCTCGGACCCGTCGCACCTGGTCCTCTACTGCTGGGACGGCACCCCGAAGGACACCTCGTTCGACGCGACGCCGTACGGCAACGAGCGGGTCGCGTTCGCCGGGGACGAGACGTACGCGTACTTCCCCGACGGCATCGGCCGCTCGAGGCTCACGCTCCCCGTGCTGGAGAAGGCGACGGGCCGTCATGGCACCGCGCGGAACTGGAACACGGTCCTCGCCCTGCAGCGGCTCGCTCGCGAGCGCGCGTGACTAGCGTGGTCGCCATGACCACCCTGTTCACCAAGATCATCGCCGGCGAGATCCCCGCCCGGTTCGTGTGGGCCGACGACGTCGCCGTGGCGTTCGGGACCATCGCGCCCATCACCGACGGACACATGCTCGTGGTGCCGCGCGACGAGATCGTGCAGCTGACCGAGGCGCCCGACGACGTGCTGGCGCACCTGATGGCCGTGGCGAAGGTGATCGGTGCCGCCCAGCAGGCGGCCTGGTCCGCACCGCGCGCGGCGCTGCTCGTCGCCGGCTTCGAGGTTCCGCACCTGCACCTGCACGTGCTGCCCGCGTGGGACGAGGCGAGCCTGACGTTCCGCAACGCCCGCGCCGACCTGCCCGCCGCGGAGCTGGACGCGGCAGCGGAACGAGTGCGCGACGCCCTGGTGGCCCAGGGCCACGGCGCCCACGTCCCGGCGACCCTGACCTCCCCGGCGCTCTGACACGAGCCCCCGCGCACCACCGGGACGTCCGAGGAAGCGAGCGCTCTGACGACCGTGTGCTCGGACGCGGGTCGAGTGGCGCACAGGTCGTGCGCGGATCATGGGTGACGACATCCGGTGCGGGTCACGGCAGAGTCGGGGTGCACGACTCACCTAGGAGGCAGGCAGCAGATGGCTGGACGTCGGGACACGGGGCTCGCCGCGCTCGCGGGGGTGGCTGCGGGCGTCGTGACGATCGGCGTCGGGTCGCTCGTCGCCCTGATCACCGGGCCGACGTCCGACCCGTTGGTCGCCGTCGGGTCCGCGTTCGTCGACGCGACGCCCGCGTGGCTGAAGGACTTCGCCGCCTCCACGTTCGGCACGGCCGACAAGGTGGTGCTCGGGATCGGCGAGGTCGTCGTGCTGCTGGCGCTCGCCGCGCTGGCCGGGGTGCTCGCCGCGCGACGGTGGGCCTGGGGCGCGACGCTCGTCGTGGTGCTGGGGGCGGCGGCGGGACTGGCCGCGATGGCCCGACCGGACGCCGGCACGCTCGCGGCGGCACCGGCGATCGTCGGCGCCGTCGCGGGGCTGCTGACCTTGCGCGCGCTGGTCCGCCGCCTGCCCGGCGCGCCCGGCCGGCCCGCTCCCGAAGGAGTCCGGCGGCGCGCGTTCCTGCAGGCCACGGCGGCGGCAGGTGCGCTCGGTCTGGTCGGTGTGGTCCTCGGTCGAGTGATCGGTGCCGGCGCCCGCGGTGCGCAGTCCGCGCGGGCGGCGATCCGGATCCCCCGCCCGGCCACGTCGGCGGCGCCGGTCCCTGCCGGGGTGGACGTCGGCGTCGAGGGCGTCGGTCCGTGGCAGACGCCCGCGGACGAGTTCTACCGGATCGACACCGCGCTGGTGGTGCCGCAGGTCGACCCGAGCACGTGGACCCTGCGCGTCCACGGGATGGTCGAGCACGAGGTCACGCTCACCTGGGACGAGCTGCTGGCGAGCGATCTGGTCGAGGCCTGGGTGACGCTCGCGTGCGTGTCCAACCCGGTGGGCGGCGATCTCATCGGGAACCAGAAGTGGCTGGGACTGCCCCTCGCGGACGTGCTGGCCCGGGCGCGGCCGACCGCCGACGCCGACATGGTGCTCTCGCGCAGTGTCGACGGGTTCACGGCGTCGACCCCGCTGGCGGCCCTGACCGACGGGCGGCACGCGCTGCTGGCCATCGCGATGGACGGCGAGCCGCTGCCCGTCGAGCACGGCTTCCCCGTGCGCATGGTGGTCCCCGGGCTGTACGGGTACGTGTCCGCGACGAAGTGGGTGACCGAGCTCCGCGTCACACGGTTCGCCGATGCCACCGCGTACTGGACCGACCGCGGCTGGTCCCCGGAGGGGCCGATCAAGACGCAGTCGCGCATCGAGGTGCCGCGGCCGAGCAGCTCGGTCCCCGCCGGGTCCGTGGTGGTCGCCGGCACGGCCTGGGCGCAGCACCGGGGCGTCACCGGCGTGCAGGTGCGGGTGGACGAGGGGTCCTGGAACGACGCGACGCTCGCCGACGACGGTGGCATCGACTCGTGGCGGCAGTGGTCGTGGACGTGGGACGCCGAGCCCGGCGAGTACCAGCTGTTCGTCCGGGCGTCGGACCCGCAGGGCCCCCAGACGGGCGCGGTCGCGGGCGTCATCCCGGACGGCGCCACGGGCTACGACACGGTCCGCGTCACGGTCACCTGACCGGGCACCATGTCATTGCGCATGTCCTGAACGTGGCTAGCGGACGCATGAACATGGTCGGCGCTCAGGCAGTGGTCGCCGGGGTGGGTTCGCGGGCGTCGGACGTCGTCGCGGTCGCCGGGGCCGGCTGGTCCGGGTCGGAGCGGCGGAGCCAGTCGACGATGCCGCACACCGCGTCCTCGCACCCGCCGCAGCCGGTGGTCGCCCGCGTCGCCGCCGCCACGTCCTCCACGCTGCGCGCACCGTGCCGCCAGCAGCCGACGATGTCGCCCTTGGTGACGCCGTTGCACCGGCACACCACGGCGCGGTCGGGCATCAGCGTCGGGCTCGCGGCAGGGACGGCCGTCCCCGCGACCGGTCGCATGAGCAGCTGGGCGGGGTCGGCCGGGATCGGGGTGCCGCGGGTGTAGGCCGCGACGAGGTCCGCCGCGACCGGTCCCGCGCCGACGCACGTGGCGCCGATGACGCGACCGTCGGCGACGACGACCTCGATGTGCCGGCCACCCTCGGGGTCGCTGAGCCGCACCCGCCGACCCTCGGACACCGACCCGGCGCCGCAGACGCCCATCGCGACGACGTCGAGCCCGACGCCCTTCACCTTGACCACGTCGGTGCCGACGGTCGGCAGCGGCACGTCGTCACGCGCGGCCGACGGTTCGGTGAGCAGCGTCGCGAGACGTCGTGCCTGGTCCCAGCCCTGCGCGATCAGCCCGCTGCCCCCCTCGGGCGGCTCGGCGCAGTCGCCGATCGCGAACACGCGCGCGTCCGCCGGGGAGGCCAGGTCGGTGCCGACGACGATGCCGCGCGCCACGTCCAGGCCGGCCCGCTGCGCGAGACCCACCTCGGGGTACGTGCCGGCGGTGAGCACGAGCAGGTCGGCGGGGAGCACCTCGCCGCCCTCGAGCCGCACGCCGGTGACCCGCCCGTCGCTGACCACGGCCTCCTCGGTACGGGCACCGACCCGGACGGCGATCCCGAGCGACGTCAGCCGCGCGGTGGTCACGGCGGCGGCAGGCCCGTCGAGCTGCCGGTCCATCAGGTGCGCCCCGCCGTGCACGACGGTGACGGGGACCCCGCGGTGGGCGAGGCCGCAGGCGACCTCGAGCCCGAGCACCCCGCCGCCGACGACGACCGCCCGGTGGGCGTTCACGGTGGCCGCGACGATCTCGCGCGCGTCGTCGAGGGTGCGCAGCGCGTGCACACCGGCGGGCAGGCTGTCGTCGTCGCGCCGGCCGAACAGGTCCGGGATGCGGGCGCGCGCGCCGGTGGCGAGCACGAGGATGTCGTACGGGTGCTTCCCGCCCGCCTGGTCGTGCACGAGGCCCGAGGAACGGTCGACGGTCACCGCGCGCGTGCCCGGCAGCACCTCGCTGGCGGACCGGTGGGCGTTGCGCGGGAGCGTGATCGACGCGACGTCGAGCTTGCCGGCCACCACCTCGGACAGCAGCACCCGGTTGTACGGCTCGTACTCCTCGTCGCCGAGCACGGTGGTGCGGAACCGGCCGCCGGGATCGCGCTGGTGCAGGTCGTCGACGAACCGCGCGCCGACCATGCCGTGACCGACCACGACGACGCGGATCTCACGTCCGGAGCTCATCGGACCACCTCCCCCGCGAACAGCAACGACTCGTCCTCGAGCACCTCGACCGGTCCCTCCCACCGCTGGACGTCCACCGCGCAGACCTTGAACTCGGGCATCCCGGAGATCGGGTCGGTGGCGTCGGTGGTCAGGCGGTTGGCGCTGCTGGTCCCGCTCCAGTGGAACGGCAGGAACACCGTGTCGGCCCGCACCGCGTCGGTCAGCCGCGCCCGGACGACCCCGCGGCCCCGACCGGTGTCGAGCTGCACGAGGTCGGACTCGGCGATGCCCAGGCGGTCGGCCAGCAACGGGTGGATCTCGACGTACGGCGCCGGCGAGCTGCGTACCAGCTCCGGCACCCGACGGGTCTGCGCGCCGGACTGGTAGTGCGCGAGCACCCGCCCGGTCACCAGGAAGAGGGGCGCGTCGCGGCGCAGGTCGTCCGACGGGCCGCGGTGGTCCACGGGGACGAGCCGGGCGCGACCGTCGGGCGTCGGGAAGCGGTCGAGGAACATCCGGGGGGTGCCGGGGTGCGGCGTCGGCCCGGCGGGGACCGGCCAGAACAGGTCCGGCTCGGCGTCGAGGCGCGCGTGGCTGAGCCCGCTGTAGTCGGCGCGGCCACCGGCGGACGCCCGGGCGAGCTCGTCGAACACGACCGAGGGCGAGGTGTCGAACCGGACGGTCGACCCGAGCCTGAGCGCCAGGTCCGCGAGGATCTCCAGCTCGCTGCGGACTCCCGGCGGCGGCGGGAGGGCCTTTCGGCGCCGGATGACGCGCCCCTCGAGCGACGTCATGGTGCCCTCCTCCTCCGCCCACTGCGTGACGGGCAGGACGACGTCGGCCAGCACGGCGGTCTCCGACGGGAAGAAGTCGCACACCACGAGCAGGTCGAGCGCGGCCAGCCTCTCCCGGACGCGGTCGGCGTCCGGGGCGCTGACCAGCACGTTCGATCCGTGCACCAGGAGGGCGCGCGGGCCGCCCGGCGTCCCGAGGGACCGCAGCAGCTCGATCGCGGGCATCCCGGTCCGGGGCAGGTCGGCGGGGTCGACGCCCCAGACGCCGGCGACGTGCGCGCGCGCCGCGTCGTCCTCGATGGACCGGTAGCCCGGCAGCTGGTCGGCCTTCTGACCGTGCTCGCGGCCGCCCTGCCCGTTGCCCTGGCCGGTGATCGCGCCGTAGCCGGACCCGACACGGCCGGGCAGGCCGAGCAGGAGCGCGAGCGTGATCGCCGCCGTGACGGTGTCTGTGCCCTGCGTGCTCTGCTCGACCCCGCGACCGGTGAGGATGTACGCACCGGAGCCGCCGCGGGACGGTGACGCGTTGGCCAGCAGGAACGCCGCCCGGCGCAGCGACGCGACCGGGACGCCCGTGACCTGCTCGGTCCGCTCGGGCCACCAGAGGGCCAGCGACCGCCGGATGTCGTCGAGGCCCGTGGTCCGCTCGTCGAGGTACGCGAGATCCGCGAAGCCCTCCGCGAGGACGATGTGCGCGATGCCGAGCAGGAGGGCCAGGTCGGTGCCCGGGACCGGCTGCACGTGCAGGCCGCGCTCCTCGGTGGTCAGGTCCGCGGTCGCCGAGCGCCGGGGGTCCACGACGATCAGGCCGCCCGCCGCGCGCACCCCCGCGAGGTGCTGGACGGCCGGCGGCATGGTCTCCGCGAGGTTCGACCCGAGCAGCAGCACGGCCTGCGCCCCGCCCAGGTCGGCCAGCGGGAACGGCAGGCCACGGTCCAGACCGAGGGTCCGGTTGGCCCCCGCGGCGGCGCTCGCCATGCAGAACCGGCCGTTGTAGTCGATGTTCGGCGTGGCCAGCACGGTGCGCGCGAACTTGCCGAGCGCGTACGCCTTCTCGTTGGTCAGCCCGCCGCCGCCGAACACCGCGACGGACTCGGGACCGTGGGCCTGGCGCAGGGCGGCCAGCCGGGTGGCGACGAACGACAGCGCGGTGTCCCAGGAGACCGGCTGCCCGTGCAGGAGCGGGGTGGTGAGCCGGTCCGTGGCCCGCAGGAGCGTGGGCGACGTCCACCCCTTCTGGCACATGCCGCCCTTGTTCGTGGGGAAGTCCCGGCCCGCGGCGGTGACGGTGCCCTCGTCTGAGGTGTGCAACGTCTGCGCACACTGGAGCGCGCAGTAAGGGCAGTGAGTCGCCGCCGCGGGCTGGGACATCAGATGACCGTCGCGCCGAAGGAGCCGGAGCGGCGCTGGTACACGGCCCACGTGGTGAGGCTCATGACCAGGTACAGCCCGACGATCACCCACAGGGCCGCCTGGATGTTGCCGGTGGCCGAGGTGGAGATGGCGAACCCGCGCGGGATGAGGAAGCCGCCGAACGCGCCCACCGCACCCGCGATCCCGAGGCAGCCCGCCGCCGCCTTGATGCGGCGCGCCTTGTCCTCGTCGTCCGTGGCACCGAACCGGAACACCGCGGGGATCATCCGGTAGACCGAGCCGTTGCCGGCACCGGTGGCGACGAAGAGCACGAGGAACGACGCCAGGAACGGGCCGAACGCGTGGGCACGGAGGGCGAAGATCGCGCAGACCACGCCGGTCGCCATGACACCGAACGCGACGATCGTGACGCGGGCACCGCCGAGCTTGTCCGCGAGCATGCCGCCCAGCGGACGGGCGATGGACCCGACGAGCGCACCGGCGAACGCGATCGAGATCGTGACCTCGGGGAACTGGTTCTTCAGCAGCGTCGGGAACGCCCCGGAGAAGCCGATGAACGAGCCGAAGGTGCCGATGTAGATGAACGAGATGATCCAGGTGTGCCGCGCCCGGGCGGCGACGCCGTAGGAGCGCGGGTCCGCCTTGGCGTTGGACAGGTTGTCCATGTACCGCCAGGCCAGCAGGGCCGCGATGATCACCAGCGGCACGAACATGAGGCCGGCCCGTTCGAGCTCCAGCCCGGCGGCGCCGACGATCACCAGCGGCACGGCGAACTGCACCGCGGCGGTGCCGAGGTTGCCGCCGGCCGCGTTGAGGCCGAGGGCGCGACCCTTCTCCTTCTCCGGGTAGAAGAACGAGATGTTCGCCATCGAGGAGGCGAAGTTGCCGCCGCCGACGCCGGCCAGCGCCGCGACCGCGAGCAGGGCGGGGAATCCGAGCTGCGGGTTCTGCACGGCGACCGCGAGTGCGATCGTCGGGACCAGGAGGAGCAGGGCGGACACGATGGTCCAGTTGCGGCCACCGAAGATCGGCACCGCGAACGTGTAGGGGATGCGCAGCGTCGCGCCCACGAGCGAGGGCAGGGCGATCAGCCAGAACATCTGGTCGACCGTGAGGACGAAGCCGGCGGCGGGCAGCTGCGGGACGACGATGCTCCACAGCGCCCAGACGGCGAACCCGAGGAACTCGGCGAAGATCGACAACCCGAGGTTGCGACGGGCGATCGCCCGACCGACGGAGGCCCACTGGCCGCTGTCCTCGGGGTTCCAGCCGTCGATCCATCGGCCGGGGCGGTGGGTGAGCGGCGCAGTGTCGAGAACGGGTGTGGTGCCGGCGTCGGTCGCGAGCTGTGTCGCCATGGGGACCTCCGGGAGGACAGGGTCAGGGGGGCTCGGTCGACGACGACGCTAGGCAGCGGATGTTTCGACCGACCTGTCCCCTCGGTTGCGCGCACGGTTCTTTTCGCGCACCGGTTGCCGCGGGGGCCTGTGAGATCAGGCGAGCGGACGGACCCGCACGTGCTCGGCGGGGACGCTCAGACGCACCTGGGCACCGACGTGCAGACCCAGCTGCGCGACCTGCGCCGGCGGCAGGTCGACGAGCACGTCACCCGTGGTCCGGAGGCGCACGCCGGTGGTCCCGGGCTCGAGGTCGATGACGCGCGCCGGCCAGCCCTCCCCGACCGTGACGGCGGTCGGCGGGAACGTCACCTGCACGCGCCCGCCCGGTGACTGGGGAGCGCACGGGATGACGACGCCGTCCGGGCCGGCGACCGCCGTGGACCCGTCGGGCAGGGCGACGAGCGTCCCGACGACGAGGTTGACCCCGGCCAGCGCCGCCGTGAACGGGTGCACGGGGTCGGTGAGCACGTCCAGCGGCCGGCCCTGCTCGACCACCTGCCCGTCGTGCAGCACGACCACCCGGTCGGCGAGCGTCACCGCGTCGAGCACGTCGTGCGTGACCAGCACCGTGGCGGTCCGGGTGCGGCGCACCTGCTCGCGGACCAGCTCGCGCAGCTCGGCGGCCGTGCGCACGTCCAGCTGCGCGAAGGGTTCGTCGAGCAGCAGCACCGCGGGCTCGGCGGCGAGCGCCCGGGCCAGGGCGACGCGCTGCCGCTGCCCGCCGGACAGCGCGTCAGGACGCCGGTCGGCCAGCCCGCCCAGCCCGACCGCCGCCAGCCACTCGTCGGCCACCGCTCGGGACTGCGCCGCCGGCATCCCCGCCGCGCGCGGACCGAACGCCACGTTCTCCCGCGAGCTCAGGTGCGGGAACACCAGCGGGTCCTGGCCGAGCAGGCCGACGGACCGGTGCTCGGGCCGCACCGCCGACTCCACCCGTCCGTCCCACACCGCCGTCAGCGTCCGCTCCCCCACGCGCACCACCCCGGCCGTGGGCACGAGGTGCCCGGCCAGGACGGCGAGCAGCGTGGACTTGCCCGCGCCGTTCGGACCGAGCACGCCGACGATCTCCCCAGGATGGGCCGCGATGGTCACGTCGAGCGCGAAAGCGCCCCGGTGGACGGCGACCTCGGCGTGCAGAGACGTCACGCGGCACGCCCCGGGCGCCACGCCCGCGCGGCGAGCAGGACCGCGACCGCCGCGAACACCAGCAGCAGCGACAGCGCGACCGCGGTCCCCTGCGTCACACCCGCTCCGTTGAACGCCGAGTAGATGGCCAGGGGCATGGTCTGCGTGACGCCCGGGGAGTTGCCGGCGAACAGCGCGGTCGCGCCGAACTCGCCGAGCGCCCGCGCGAAGCACAGGACCGTGCCGCTGACCAGGCCGGGCATGACCAGCGGCAGGGTGATCCGGCGCAGCACGGTCCAGCGGCCGGCGCCGAGGCTGGCGGCGACGACGTCGAACCGCGTGCCCGCCGTCCGCAACGACCCCTCGACCGACAGGACCAGGAACGGCATCGCGACGAACGCCTGGGCGATCACCACGGCGGTCGTCGTGAACGGGATGCTGATCCCGAACCACGTGTCGAGCGCCTGCCCGACCAGCCCGCGCCGGCCCAGCAGGTAGAGCAGCGCGATGCCGCCGACGGTCGGGGGCAGGACGAGCGGCAGCGTGACCAGAGCGCGGAGCAGGTCGGCGGGCCAGCCGCGCGCACGCGCGAGCACGACGGCGAGCGGCACGCCGAGCACCAGGCACGCGCCGGTCGCGACGACGGACGTGGACAGGGAGAGCCACAGGGCGTCGCGGGCCGACGGCGTCGTGATGTCGGCGGGCAGCGACCCCCAGTCCGCGCGCACCAGCAGGGCGACGACCGGGAGCACCAGCAGACCGGCCGCCAGGGCCGCGGGCAGCCAGAGGAAGCCGGGGACGCCGACGGAGCGCTCGCGGGTCACGGCGCGGTGAACCCGTGGTCCGCCAGGATCCGCTGCCCCTCGGCGGAGAGCACCAGGTCGACGAACGCCTGCGCAGCGTCGCTGTGCGTGAGGGCGACGATGGGGTAGGAGTTCACGGCCGACGCCGCCTCGGGGAACCTGACCCCCGCGACCGTGTCTCCCGCTGCCAGCACGTCGGTCCGGTACACCAGTCCCGCGTCCGCGTCTCCGGTCTGCACCTTGGTGAGGACGGCCTTGACGTTCTGCTCCTCGCTGACCGGCGTGAGCGCGAGGCCGGCGCCGTCCAGGACCGTGCGCGACGCGGAACCGCACGGCACCTCGGGCGCGCAGAGCACCACCTTGCCGCCCGACGACGACAGCGCCGCGACGTCGGCCAGCGAGCCGATCCGCAGCGGGTTGCGTGGCGCGACGACGATCTGCAGGGTGTTCCTCGCGAAGACGGTGGCGTAGTCGAGTCCCACGACCTCGGCCATGGTGTCCTCGTCGGCCGACGCGAAGACGTCGGCCGACGCCCCGCCGACCAGCTGCGCCGCCAACGTGGACGAGCCGTCGTAGGTCACCGGGTGCACCGCGACGCCCGGGTGCTGCTCGGCCATCCTCGCGGCGATCTCGTCGAACGGGCCCTGCAGGGAGGCCGCCGCGAACACGGTGAGCTCCCCGGTGATCCCGTCCGCCGTCGCCGGCGCCGAGGCCGGGGCGTCGGTCGCGCAGGCGGCCAGGGCGAGCAGCACCGCCGCGGAGCCGACGAGGGCGCGCACCCTCATCGTGGCGTCTCGACGAGCACGGTCGTCGCCTTGACCACGGCGGTCGCGCGTGAGCCCACCTCGAGCCCGAGCTCGCGCACCGCCTCGGTGGACATGAGCGACACCAGCCGGAACGGACCGGCCTGCAGCTCGACCTGGGACATCACCGTGTCGGAGAGGATCCGCGTCACCAGGCCGGTCAGCCGGTTGCGCGCCGAGCTGGTGCCGGCGGAGGGGTCCTCGGGAGTCCGGGCACGCTCGACGGCCAGCGCAGCGAGCTCGACGCCGCCGACGACGCTGCGGCCGGCGTGGTCGGTCCGTGCCTCCAGGGCCCCCGACTCGACCCAGCGGCGCACGGTGTCGTCGCTGACGCCCAGCAGCTCGGCGGCCTCGCTGATCCGGTAGTCGGTCACGAACGCGATCGTAGTGCCGCAGAAGCGACTGTCCAGAGCCGCTCAGACCGCAGGTGCGGAACTCGGGCGGAAGCCCCTCCCTGCCGGTAGCGTCCGGGCATGGCGAAGAAGTCCGGCAGGAAGCACCAGGACAAGGTTCCGAACGACGTCTACGAGGCGGAGCTGTCGCGGCTCCAGGCCGAGCTGGTGAGGGTGCAGCTGTGGGCCAAGGAGACCGGCACGCGGATCGTCGTGGTGTTCGAGGGTCGCGACGCAGCCGGCAAGGGCGGCACGATCAAGCGCATCGCGGAGTACCTCAGCCCCCGCATCGTGCGCATCGCAGCCCTCCCCACACCGACCGAGCGCGAGAAGGGCCAGTGGTACTACCAGCGCTACGTGGCGCAGCTCCCCACCGCGGGCGAGGTCGTCCTGTTCGACCGCTCCTGGTACAACCGGGCGGGCGTGGAGAAGGTCATGGGCTTCTGCACGCCGGAGGAGTACGACCGGTTCATGCGCCAGACGCCGATCTTCGAGCAGATGCTCATCGAGGACGGCATCCTGCTGCGCAAGTACTGGTTCTCCGTGTCCGACAAGGAGCAGCTCAAGCGGTTCCGGTCGCGGCTGAACGACCCGCTGCGGCAGTGGAAGCTGAGCCCGATGGACCTCGAGTCGATCAGCCGGTGGGAGGACTACTCGAAGGCCAAGGACGAGATGATGGTGCACACGGACACGATCGGGAGCCCGTGGTTCGTCGTGGAGTCGGACATCAAGAAGCACGCCCGGCTCAACATGATCAGCCACCTGCTCTCCACCATCCCGTACAAGGACGTCCCGCACGACAAGGTGAAGCTCCCCGCCCGACCGTCCGCGTCGACCGGGTACGAGCGTCCGTCGCGCGAGCTGTCCACCTACGTCCCGAACCACGTGGCCAAGCTGCTCGGGGACCCCGAGAAGTACATCTGACGCCGAGGGCGAACGCCCGTTGCGTCCTGGTCGATCACCTGCGACCTTGATCCGCATGTCGACGACCTCGACCTCCCCCGGCCCGTCCCTGCGGGTCTCGCTGCCCGGTCTGCAGCCGTCGGTGAAGAACTTCCTCACCAACGAGGCCGGCAGTGCCGTCTACCTGCTCGCCGCCACCGTCGTCGCCCTCGTCTGGGTCAACTCCCCGTTCGCGGACTCCTACGAGTCGCTCTGGCACACCTCCGCGGGGTTCCACGTGGGCAGCTGGGGCATCGACCTGGACCTGCACCACTGGGTCAACGACGCCGCGATGGCCATCTTCTTCGCGGTGGTCGGCCTCGAGATCAGCCGCGAGGCCACCACCGGGGAGCTGCGCGACAAGCGGACCGTCGCCGTCCCCGCCCTCGGCGCCCTCGGTGGCCTGCTCGTCCCGGTGCTCATCTACCTGGCGTTCAACGGCGGCACGGACGCCGCGCACGGGTGGGGCGTCGTCATGTCGACGGACACCGCGTTCCTCGTCGGCATCCTCGCCCTGTTCGGCCCCAAGTGCCCCGACCGCCTGCGCCTGTTCCTGCTCACGCTCGCGATCGTCGACGACATCGGCGCGATCACCGTGATGTCGATCTTCTACACCGACGAGGTCGACATGGCCGCGCTCGCCCTCGCCGCGGCGGTCGTGGTCGGGATCCTCATGCTGCGCTGGCTCAAGGTGTGGCAGCTCGCGCCCTACGTCGTCGCTGGGATCGCGCTCTGGTTCGCGGTGCAGGCGTCGGGCGTGCACGCCACCCTGGCCGGCGTGATCATCGGCCTGCTCGTCCCCGCCCGGCCACCGGACCAGGAGACCATCGACGAGGTCGCCGGCTACGGGCGCAAGCTGATCGACGACGCCACCGCCGAGCGCGAGCACCTCGCGGAGCTGGCGGCACGTGCCGCGGTGCCGACCAGCGACCGGCTGCAGCGGATCCTGCACCCGTGGAGCGCGTTCGTCGTGGTGCCCCTGTTCGGGCTGGCCAACGCGGGCATCCGGTTGAACCTGGAGTCGCTCCAGGCCGCGGCCCAGTCCCGGCTGGCCATCGGGGTCGCCGTGGCGCTCGTGCTCGGCAACGCCATCGGCATCACCGGCGCGGCCACCCTGGCGATCCGGTTCGGGCTGGGCGAGCTGCCCGGCCGCGTGCGGTGGGGTCACCTGCTCGGCGGCGCCGTGCTCGCGGGCATCGGGTTCACCATCTCGCTGTTCATCGCCGAGCTCGCGTTCGACGACGCCCAGCACCTGGAGAACGCGAAGATCGGGATCCTGGCCGGGTCGCTCACCGCCGCGGTGCTCGGCTCGATCCTGCTGCGGTGGCTCGGCGAGAAGCTGCCGCTGTGCTCACCGCTCAGCGACGCCCCGCCGCCGCTGCCACCCCTGCCGTGGCGGGCACCCGCCTAGAACCGCGTCACCGCCAGCCCGACGCGCCGCCCGACGGCGGACCCGAGCGCGATCCCCGCGAGCACCCCCAGCGAGATCGCGACCATCGTCGTGCCGGCCGTGACCACGGTGTTCAGCGCCTGGGCGTCCTCACCGAGGATCGAGGTCACCCCGACGAGGCCGAGCGCACCGGGCACCAGCAGCCAGAAGCCCGGCAGGAACCCGACCAGCGCGGGCGGCCCGGTCGGCCGCGTCGCGGCGAACATCGCGACCGGCGTCATGAGCGCCGCCCCGATGAACGCGGAGAACACCCCGCCGAAGAACAGCCCGCCCACCACCTGCCCGGCGTAGGCGACGACGAGCACGAGCAGGATCCACGGGAGCGCGGAGCGTCGGGCGCAGTGGTGGAACACCACGCCCGTGCCGAAGACCAGCACCCCGAGCCACGGCCCGGCCCACCCGAGCGGCTGGGACGCCGCGGAGCCGAGCTCGGACGCGGGGACGCCGACCAGTGCGGCGGCGCCGGTGATGCCCAGCGCCAGGAGCACGAGCTGCATGGTCCCGGCGGCGAGGCGCGCGGCGCCCGCGATCATCTGCCGGGTGGCCAGGTCGATCGCCGCGGTGGTGAGCAGGGCCCCGGGCAGGAACGTGACCAGGGGTGCCACGAGCGGCACGAGCGTGCCGACGTCGATCCCCGTCCGGGACAGCAGGAACACCGCGGCGGCGACGACGAACGCGCAGCTGAGCACCACGAGCGCCTGGTAGGCGGCGGGCAGTCGGGCGGCGGCGACCTGCAGGCCGGCGATCGCGGCACCGAGCACGGACGCGACGAGGACGTCCACCAGGCTGCCGCCGAGGATCATCGCGAGGCCCGCGCAGACCCCGACGTACCCGAGGATGCGGACGCCCCCGCTGTACAGCGGGGGCGCCGACACGGCTGTCTCGATCCGGGCCGCACCGTCGTCCGGGTCGAGGGAGCCGGACTCCGCCTCGTCGGCGACGCCGAGCACGTCCTGGACCTGGTGCAGGCGCAGCTGTCGCCAGCCGGCCGACGACGCAGCGGTCTGCATCGACGTCCGCCCCGGCACCGAGACGAGGAGCGCGGTGGGCAGCGCGATGATCTCCACGTCCGGGGCGCCGTTGATCGCCGCCACCCGCTCGAGCGTCCGGGTCACCTGCACGACCGGCGCGCTCGAGTCGATCATCGCCTCGCCGAGCACCATGAGGAACCGGACGGTCGCCACGGTGTCGACGGACGGCTCGGTCGGCAGCGCGACGGCGTGCGCGTCGTCCAGCACGCCGATCTCGGTCGTCGTGGCGGCCGCTTCGAGGGCGGCCGACGCGGGCACCCCCGCCGGCCGGAGCCTGCGGTTGCGCCGGAAGAGCACCGCCAGGGCGGTCGCCGCGAGGACGAGGACGACCAGCGCAGTGATGATCGCCCCGAGCGGGATCGTCGAGCTGGTGACCGCGGGGTCCACGGTCCACGGCACCTCGACCACCACGGTCTCGGTGGGCGCCGGCGCCTGCGACGGTGACTCCTCGGGCGCGGTCGGCACCGGCTCCGCGGTCGCCGACTCCGCAGGGGTGACAGCTTCCGTCGGCGCGGGCGCAGGGGTCGTGGGTGCGTCGGTCGTGGTCGGCGTCGGCGTCGGCTGCAGCAGGGTCTCGCCCGGGTCGGGCGAGACCTCGACGCCGGTGGTCCCCGGGTCGGGTGACACGCCTGCGCCGACCCCGGTCACGAGCCGACGAACTGTGCGTAGCGGGCGAGGATCAGGGGCCAGTCCGTGAACTTGTGCCGGAACTCCGCGTTGGTCTCGTCCCAGCCCTCGTGCGCGAGCTCGAGGCGCGTCCCGCCCTCGTCGAGCGGCACGAACTGCACGGAGATCCGGCTCGGGTGCGCGGGATCCTGACCGAGCGTCGAGGTGTGCACGACGAGGGCGCCGCGCGCGATCGCCAGCACCCGACCCCACTCGACCTCACCGAGCGCGGCGTCGACCAGGTAGACGCGACCGCCCACCCGCGCCTCGATCCCCGCCCCGCGGAACCCGACCGGGTCGGGCGTGTAGTCGGGGTGCCACCACCGGCCGATGTCGTCGACCCAGGCGTCGAACGCTTCGACGGGGGTGCAGGCGACCACGAGCTGGTGGCGGATCGGCTCCATCACGCCACCGGGTCCTCGTCGCCGTACGCACCCAGCCGGAGCGTGCGCGCGTGGGTGGCCAGGATCTGCGGGGTCGCCGCCCGCAGCGACTCCACGGTGTCCGTCCCGGCGCGCACGAACCGCCCCGACAGCGCGTCGAGCTCCCCGTCGCCGAACGCCCGGACCAGCTCCGCGACGGCCTCGACGGGTGTCCACTGCGTCCGGCCCTCGTGCAGCGGCATCGACGTCGTCATCGCCGTCTCGACGTGCCCGGGGGCGAGGTCGAGCACGCGGATCCCCCGGTCGCGGTACTGGGCGTCGAGCTGCGTGGTGAACCGGGCGAGCGCCCCCTTGCTGATCGCGTAGCCCGTGTAGCTGGTCATCGCGCGGTGCCCGGCGCCGGAGTTCAGGTTCAGCACCCGGCCGTCGCCGCGCGCGAGCATCCCCGGCAGCACCGCGTGCGTGACCAGCAGCGGACCGCGCACGTTCGCCTCGATGACCCGCCAGGAGTCCTCGACGTCGTCGTCGACGAACGGCACCTCGGCCCGCTCGATCACGCCCGCGTTGTTCACCAGCAGCCCGATGCCGCCGAGCTCCTCCTCCACCCGGGCGACCGCGTCGAGGACCGCGGTCCCGTCCACGAGGTCGGCGGCGGCCACGCACACGTCCCCGCCGATCTCCTGGGCGACCGCGTCGAGGTGCGCGCGTGTGCGGCCGACCAGGGCGACCGCGTACCCGGCCCGGGCCAGACCGAGCGCGATCCCCCGGCCGATGCCACGGCCGGCGCCGGTGACCAGTGCGGTCCTCATCGCACCGCCTCCACGGCCTCGCGCAGCCGGTCCAGCGTCACCTTGCCGTGGAACCGTGTACCTCCGACGAACACCGTCGGCGTCCCCCGCACGCCCAGCTCGATGCCCGCGGAGTAGTCGGCGGAGATCGCCGGGGCGTACGCCTGCGCACCGTCGCCCGCCACCTCGTCGGGGTCGAGCCCGAGCCGCACCGCGGCGGCACGCAGGTCCGGGTCGGCCAGCCGGTCCTGGTGGCTGAACAGCTCGTCGTGCATGTCCCAGAACTTCCCGTGGGCGCCCGCCGCCTCCGCCGCGAGCGCCGCCGAGAGGGCCGACGGGTGCACCTCGAACAGCGGGAAGTGCCGCCACACCAGGCGCACCTGCCCGTCGGAGGTGTCGACCAGCTGCCGCAGGGCCGGTGCGGCGGCGCGGCAGTACGGGCACTCCAGGTCACCGAACTCGAGGACGGTGATCGGGGCGTCAGCGCGGCCGTAGACGTGTCGCTCGGCGGAGATGTCGTCGGTCATGCCGTCGAGGATGCCAGGCTCACCGGCGCCGCGGCCGCAGCGGCCGGCTCGCGGTCCCCGCCCCGGCCGCGATCCCCGACACCATGTCCCGGAGCGTCTCGGCCGCCGACCAGGCCGGCCGCCAACCCAGCTCACGCTCCGCGCGGGACGTGTCGAGCAGCGGCACGGCGAGGGCCATGTCCAGCCACCCGGGACCGACGGGCACGGCGCGCGCGTGCCAGGCGGCCGCGAGGAGCCTGCGGGTGCCGGCCACGTCGACCTCGCGCACCCTCCCGCGCGAGACGACGTCGGCGACGTCCTGGCCGCGCAGCACGTCCGGGGCGGCGACGTTGAACGGCCCCCTCACGCGCCGGACGACGGCCTCCCGGTACGTGGACGCGACGTCGTCCGCGTGCACCACCTGGAGCCGCAGGCCCGCCGGCCAGGGCAGCACCGGGAGGTGTCCACCGATCGCCCGCCGGGGCGCCCACGGTCCGAGGAAGTACCGCGAGATCTCGTGCCCGGCTGCCTGCTGGAACACGAGCGCCGCCCGTACTCGGGCGATCGCGAGGTCCGCGTGCACCGCCTCGAACTCGTCGAGGGTCCGCTCGACCGCCGCCTTGTCGACGCTGTACGACGACGACCGCACCCCGCCGGTCGCCCAGCCCTCGCCGCGCGGGACGTCGTCCGGAGCGGGCGAGTACGCGCCGACGCTCGAGGCGACCACGACGTGCGGGACCCCCGCGCGCCGCGCGGCGTCGAGGACGTGCCGGGTGCCCGACACGTTCACGTCGTGCAGCCGGCGGCGGTCGTGGCTGGGCTGGACGGCCCACGCGAGGTGGACCACGGCGTCGGCGCCGGCGAAGGCGGGAACCAGGACGTCGACCGCGGTCGGCGCGGCGACGTCGCACCCGACCCACGTGGCGACGCGGTACGGGGCTGCCGGCGTGCCAGGGGGCACGCGTCGCGCGACGCCGACCACCGAGGTGACGGTGGCGTCGTCGCTGAACCGCCGCAGGAGAGCCGTGCCGACGTTCCCGCTGGCACCGACCACGACGACTCTCATGCGCACACGCTCGCACCAGTTGCGCCCACCCGCATCGCGACCGCGCCCTCAGAGGTCCGGGACCACGTCGACGACGTCGCTCGGCCCGAGCGCAGCCCCGTCGTCGGAGGCCACACCGTCGACCACGAACGAGCACCGACCGATCAGCTGGGCCAGCTCACCGCCGTGCCGGGTGAGCACCTGCGCCCGCAGCTCACCGACCGTCGAGGCGGGTACCTGCTCGGCGGCGGTGCCGGCGGCCTCGGCGGCGGCCGCCGTGTAGCGGACGAGCGCCATGCCCACATGCTGCCACCGCCGAGGGCGGCCGACTATGCGCAGAGCACCGCGTCGACGGCGTGCGCGAGGCGCTCGGCGGCACGCTCCGGGTCGGCGGTCGCCGCCGGCAGCGCGGTCACCGCGACGGTCACGGACCGCCCGTCCGGACCCACCCCGCCGCCGGTCTCGTAACCGGGGATGCTCCCGCCGTGTCCCCAGGCGACCCCGCCGCAGCTCAACGGGGTGCTCATGAGCGCGAGCCCGTACCGCATGCCGTGCAGCTCGGGCAGGGTCTCGACGGTCGTCTGCATCTCCGCCAGCAGCGCGGGCGGCAGGAGCTCGCCGCCCATCAGCGCCACGAAGAACGAGTTGAGGTCGCTCGGGGTCGAGACGATGTCGCCCGCTGCCCACGCCCACGCCGGGTCGAGCACCGTGATGTCCTGCAGCTCGCCGCCGGGCTCGGTCGCGTGGTAGCCGAGCGGGTGCCGCTCGCGCAGGCTCTCCTCGCCGCGGTCCGGCACGTACGTGTCCCGCAGGCGCAGCGGCTCGATCACCCGGTCGGTGATCACCTCGGCCAGCGGACGTCCGGCGACCTTCTGCACGATCAGCCCGGCGACCACGTAGTTGGTGTTGCTGTAGTCCCATCGCGACCCGGGCGGTGTGCCCGGCTGCGTCAGGGCGAGGTCGAGCAGCTCGCGCGGCTCGACGTAGTGGTGCCGCGTCGACAGGAAGTCGTGATCCATGACCGCGGTGTAGTTGGGGAGGCCGCTGGTGTGCTGGAGCAGCTGCCGGACGGTGATCGCGGAGCCGTCGACACCGTCGCCGTGGACCAGGCCGGGCAGATAGGTCTCGACGGGCGCATCGAGGTCGATCGTCCCCTCGTCGACCAGCTGCAGGAGGGCCACCGCGAGGAACGTCTTGCTGTTGCTGCCGATGCGCACCTGGCCGTCGAGCGGCACCCGGGCGCCGGTCTCGAGGTTGCCGACGCCGGCGGTGTAGTCACGACTGCGCCCGCGCGCGTCCTCGTAGGTGGCCAGCGCTCCGGGGAAGCCTGCGTCGCGGACGAGGCCGTCGAGCTGGCGCTGCACCTCGCGCGACGCGGGCGGCGACCCGCCGGAGGCGTAGGCGGGTGTGCCGGCGACGAGCGCACCGGTCGTCGCGACGGCGCACAGCGCGGCGACCGTGGCGACGGCGCGTGCCCGGCCGTGCCGTCGCGGCGCGGTGGACGCGGAGGTGACGGGGTCGTGGACGGTCATGAGATCTCCTCGGAATCGGGTGATCTCAGCCTGTCGACGGGCGGCGACCGCTCGCCAGGGAGCACTCCCCCGAGCCGGGGTGGGGCAGACCCACGGGTCCGCCGCGTCAGAACAGCAGGTGCTCGCGCGGTCGTCCCTTGGCCTCGAGCCCGAGCAGGAACCGCTTGCGGTCGAGACCCGCGGCGAAGCCGGTGAGCGACCCGTCCGCGCCGATGACCCGGTGGCACGGCACGACGATCGCGATCCGGTTGCGCCCGTTGGCGGCCCCGACCGCCCGCGACGACGTGCGCGGATCCAGCCCGATCTCCGCGGCGAGGTCCCCGTAGGACCGCGTCTGCCCGTACGGGATGCGCAGCAGCCCTTCCCACACCCGGCACTGGAACGTGGTCCCCACGAAGTGCAGCGGGAGGTCGAACTCGGTCCGCGTCCCGGCGAAGTACTCGTCGAGCTGCGTCTGCACCTGGTCGAACTCGTCGTCCGCCCGCTCCCCGAACGGCCCTTGCACCGGCTCGTACTTGGAGTCCGGGAGCAGGAGCGCCGACAGGCCACCGTCGTGGGCGACCAGAGTGATGGGGCCGACCGGCGAGGGCACGACCGTGTGCACGACCCGGACCTCCTCGAGGAGCCGCAGATCCTGTGTCACGTCGTCCTGGACCGTCATGACCGCCATCATTCCCCCACCCACTGACACGCCCGCCCGTCGCGCGCTCTCGAGGAGAAGACGCGCGACGGGCGGGCGGTGTGAGGTGCGGGTCAGTCCGTGCTGCGCAGGAGCGTCCGGACGCCGACCGCCAGCCCGACCACCGCGGTGAGCACGGCGGCGAGCCAGCCCGCTGCCACCGCGCTGCTGGTCAGGTCGCCCGCGAACAGCGCCCGCTCGGCCTCGACCACCCACCGCAGCGGGTCGAATGCGGAGGCCACCTTCATCCACTGCGGACCGGTCTCCAGCGGCAGCAGCATGCCGGACAGGATGAGCAGCGGGAACAGGACCGTCTGCTGGACCGCCCAGAACATCCACTCCTGCTTGCGTACGGCGATGGCCAGCGCGTAGCTGAGCGAGCCGAGGCCGACGCCGAGCACGGCGAGCATGACCAGTCCGAGCGGTCCCCCGACCGGGTCGGCGCGGAAGCCGAACGGCAGCATCACCAGGATCAGGATGATCGCCTGGGCGACCAGCGGGACCATCTCCTTCAAGGACCTGCCCACCAGCTGCGACGACCGCGACAACGGCGTCACCAGCAGGCGCTCGTGCGCACCGGTCTGCATCTCGAACTGCAGATTGGCGCCGGTGGTCGAGGTGCCGAACAGCGTGGTCATCACCAGGATCGCCGGCACGAACCACTGCCAGACCTCGGCGCCGTCGAAGCCGGCGGACGCCCCGACGGAGCCGGCCAGCAGCGGCCCGAACAGCCCGAGGAACACCAGCGGCTGGATCAGGCCGAACACCACGGAGAACGGTTCACGGATCACGGGGCGCAGCTCGCGGGTCATCACGAGCCAGACGTCCGCGAGCCAGGGGCGGCGGCCGGTCGTCGTGGCGGTGCTCGGCCGGGTGGCGGTGATCGTGCTCATGCTGCTGCCTCCTGCGTGGCGTCGTCGGTGCTGTCGCTCGCCCGCGGACCCTCGTCGCGCAGGCTGCGGCCGGTGAGGGCCAGGAACACGTCGTCAAGCGTGGGGCGGACGGCGAGCGCCTCGAGCAGCGGAGTGCCGGCGGCGGAAGCGGCGAGGACCAGCTCGGGCACCGCGGCCGCGGCATCGGCCACCCGTGCCTCGACGCGATCACCGTCGACGGAGACGTCGCGGGCGCCGGGCAGGGTCTCGACGATCGTCGCCACCCGCGCGGCCGTCCCGCCGACCGCGACGGTGAGCACCACGCGGTCGCCGGCGAGGGTGCGCTTGAGCCCGTCCGCGGTGTCGTCGGCGATGACCTGGCCGTGGTCGACCACCACGACGCGCTCCGCCATGGTGTCGGCCTCGTCCAGGTAGTGGGTGGTGAGCACGATCGTCATGTCGTGCTCGGCACGCAGCCGCGTGATGTGCTCCCACAGGTTGGCGCGGTTGTGCGGGTCGAGTCCCGTGGTCGGCTCGTCCAGGAACAGCAGCCGGGGCGCGTGCACCAGGCCGAGCGCCACGTCGAGCCGCCGACGCTGGCCACCGGACAGGTCACCGACCTTGCGCCGGGCCAGCGTCGTCAGGTCGAGGGCGTCGAGCAGCTCGCCGGTCCGCCGACGTGCCGCCGCCCGGTCCAGCCCGTAGACCTGGCCCTGCATGGTGAGCTCGTCGGCCGCGCGCTGCTGGTGCCCCGCGCCGTTGCCCTGCCCGACGTAGCCGATGTTCCGCCGGACGGTCGACGGCTCCGCGACCACGTCGACCCCCGCGACCGTCGCGGTGCCCGACGTCGGGCGGATCAGGGTGGTGAGCATCCGCATCGTGGTGGACTTGCCGGCGCCGTTGGGTCCGAGGACCGCGACGAGCTCGCCCGGGGCGATGTCGAGGTCGATCCCGCGCACGGCGTGCACGGTCTCGGTGCGGCTCACCACGAAGTCCTTGGTGAGTCCTCGCGTGTGGATCATGGGCTTCTCCCTCGCTGGATGGGTACCTGACCACCTTGGCGTGGGTAGCGGCCAGTTCCTGTCCGCTATCGATGCCATCCTGAGGACATGTCGACGCCGTCCTCCCGCCTCCTCTCGCTCCTGTCGCTGCTGCAGGCTCGCCGGGACTGGCCGGGCGGGGTGCTCGCCGACCGGCTCGGCGTCAGCCCGCGCACCGTGCGCCGGGACGTCGACCGGCTGCGCGAGCTCGGCTACCCCGTGCACGCCAGCAAGGGCCCCGACGGCGGGTACCGCCTCGACGCCGGCACGCAGATGCCACCCCTCCTGCTCGACGACGACCAGGCGGTCGCGCTCGTCGTCGCCCTCCAGACCGCGTCGACCGGGGTCGCGGGCGTCGACGAGGCGGCCGTGCGGGCGCTCGCCACCCTCCGTCAGGTCATGCCTGCGCGGCTGCGCACGGCGGCCGACGCCCTCCAGGTCACGGCCGTCACCCGCCGGGGCAACCGCCCCGAGGTCGACCAGCACGTGCTCCTGGCCGTCGGCGCCGCGGTCCGTGCCCGCGAGGTCCTCCGGTTCGACTACGCGGGCGGCACCGATGCCGGTCCTCGGCCCGCCCGCCGTGCCGAGGCGCACCACCTGGTCACGTGGGGCGACCGCTGGTACCTGGTCGGGTACGACCTGGAACGCGCCGACTGGCGCACCTTCCGCGTCGACCGGATGACCCCGAAGTCAGGATCCGGCCCGCGGTTCGCCCCCCGCCCGCTCCCGGCGTCCGACGTCGCGGCGTTCGTCGCCGAACGGTTCGCTGCGGTCACACCGTGGCCGTGCCGGGGCGAGGCGGAGGTCGACATGCCCGCGACCGAGGTCGCCACCTGGGCCGGCCGGGACGCCCTGGTGGAGCCGCTCGGTCAGGACCGCAGCCGTGCGGCGCTCAGCGCGTGGTCGTGGGACGGGGTCGCGGCCCGGTTCGCCATGTTCGGTGTCCCGCTCCGGGTGATCGGTCCCCCGGAGCTGGCCGACGCCATGCGCCGCCTCGCCGACCGCGCGACGGCGTCCCTCGGCGCGTAGCGCGGCCAGGATCAGCCCCGGTTCAGGCGAGGCCCAGCTCGATCGCCGGCCGCCGTGGATCGTCGACGTGGACGACCACGTCCGCCACCTCCACCGGCAGCATCTCCTCGTCGTACCGCGCGAACGCGGGCAGGGCCCACCGGTCCTCCTCCGCGGTCCGGCGGTGCAGGGTGGCCGCTCGGACCGTCAGATGCACCGCAAGCTCGGCGTCGAGCCATCGCCCGAGCAGCAGGCTCCCGTCGAGCACCAGCACCGCGCCGTCAGGAGCCTGCCCGTACCCGGCGCGCGTCGCCCGGTCGGTGCGGGGGTCCCAGAGCGTCGGCAGGTAGCGGCCCAACGCGGTGAACGGGTCCAGCACCTCACGTCCGAGCGCACCGACGTCGAGCCGGTCCTCCAGATAGGCGTCGGCGTCGTGCCGCCCGTGCTCGAACCGGATCGAGGCGGGGCGCAGGAAGTCCTCGGCGTGCACCCGCACCACCGCACGCCCGGCCGCACGCAGGGGTGCGACGAGCGCGTCTGCCAGCTCTTGCGGCCGGGTCGGGGGCGCCCCGTCGACGAGCACACGGACCCTGCCGTCGTGCTCGACGATCCGCCGCGCCAGCTCGTCGACGAGCACCCCGGGCGTCACGGGCCGGATCTGGCTCAGGGCTGCCGACCCTCGGTGTCCCCCGCGGCCTGCTCGCGCTCGTCGATGACGTCCTGTCCGGGCCCGGAGAAGTGCCGCGACCGCTCGAGCGCGTCGATGCTGCCCGTGAACAGCCGCGAGTCCTGGCCACCCGTCTGGATGGTCTGCGTGTCGTCGGCGGACCAGGCGCCGGGGACCGGGAGGGGGGTCGGGAGCGTCGGCGTCGGAGCGGTCTCCGGGCGCGCCCGGCGGCCGGACGCCGGTGCGGGCGCGGTGCCCTCCCAGCGGGTCTTGGGCAGGCTCTGCGGCGCCTCCCGCTGGAGCCAGCCGACCAGCCCCTCGCGCACGTAGCAGCGCAGGTCGAACAGGGTGGGGGCGTCGACCGCGCTGGCCAGCGCACGGACGCGGACCAGCCCGCCGACCGCGTCGGTGACCTGCAGGATGCCGACCCGGCGGTCCCACAGGTCGGTGTCCTGCAGCAGCCGCGCCAGCTCGGCGCGCATCGCCTCGACGGGGACCTCCCAGTCCACGTCCAGCTCGACGGTGCCCAGCAGGTCGGCCGCGCGTCGCGTCCAGTTCTCGAAGGGCGTGGTCGTGAAGTACGTGGAGGGCAGGATCAGGCGGCGGTCGTCCCAGACGTGCACGACGACGTAGGTGAGCGTGATCTCCTCGATCCGTCCCCACTGCTCGCTGACCACCACCACGTCGTCCACGCGGATCGCGTCGGTGAACGCGAGCTGCAGTCCCGCGAACACGTTGGCGAGCGAGCTCTGCGCCGCGAGGCCGGCGACGATCGAGATCAGACCGGCCGAGGCGAGCAGGCTGGCACCGAGCGTGCGGGCCGAGGGGAAGGTCAGGAGGATCGCGGCGATCGCGCAGAGCACGAGGATGGCCACGGTGATGCGCCGGAGCACCTGGACCTGGGTGCGGACCCGGCGGGCGTGCCGGTTGTCGGCGACGTCGATCCGGTACCGCTGCAGGGCGGCGTCCTCGAGCACGAACGCGAGGCTGCCGATCAGCCACGCCACGGTGATGATCAGCGCGATGAGCAGCACGTGCTCGACGGTCCGGGTCCAGTCCGACGGGTCGGTGCTCAGCCGGAGCGCGATCCACACGGCGACGACCAGCAGCACCGCGCGCATGGGACGACGCGAGCGTCGGGAGAGGTCGGCGGCGACGGCGGACTTGCGCGCCACGCGGCGGACCAGCACGGACAGGAGCGTCGCCGCGAGGTAGGCGACCACGACGGCCGCCAGGATCGAGAGGGTCGGGACGACGACGCCCTGGACGTCGTCGGCCACGGTCTCGTCGGTAGCGCCACGGAGCGGGAGGGTCAGCACGCCTCTCAGCGTAGGCAGTGGCCGGACGTAGGTGCGCCCCGTCCCCGCTTCTGGGGGACGGGGCGCAACGGAGAGGCGTCTCGCCGGCACGAGGCTTGGCGCACTCCCTGAACCCTGACGGGCGGCCCGGCTCTCGCCGTGACCCTCGGCAACGCGGCCCTTCTTGCGACCGGCTGGTCGCCCGGTCTCCCGGTCGATCAGCTAGAACAGTTCTAGCACTGTCACGCGTGTACCGCATCCTTTCCATGTGTCGATCTTGTGTTGGCAAAGAAGCTCGGCCCCGGGATCGTATGGATTCGACCAGACCGAGGAGACCATGAGCCCCGCCGTTGTCGTCCGACGCCCGTTCGACCCTGCGCCCGCCCTGGCCTCGCTCGTCGCCCACGCGGTACCGGGCGTGGAGTCCGTCGCGGGCAGCACGGTCCGCCGGCTCGTGCGGCTCGGCGGCGCTGTCGTGCTGGTCGAGGCGACCCTGAGCGCCGACCGGATCGACGTGAGTGCCGCGGCGGGCACCCTGGCCGAGCTCACCGCTCTGGCCGAGCGCTGGTTCGGCCTGGCCGACGACCTCGACCTGGTGCTCGACGCCTTCGATGACGACCCCGTCCTCGGCCCACTCGTGCGCGCCAGGCCCGGGCTGCGGATCCTCGGCCACCCGGACGGCTTCGAGGCCGCCGCCACCACGGTGCTCGGCCAGCAGGTCTCGCTCGCGGCCGCACGCACGTTCGGGGGCCGGCTCGCAGCCGCCTACGGCCGGCCGGGGCCGGACGGGCTCACCCGCTACCCCTCGCCGGAGGAGCTCGCCGCCGTGGACCCGGTGGAGCTGCAGGCCGCCGTGCGGATCACGCACTCGCGCGCGCGGACCCTGCTCGCCCTCGCGCAGGCGTGCGCCGACGGACTCACCTTGGCTCCCGGTGCGCCGGACGTGCGGTCACGCCTGCTCGCCCTGCCCGGGATCGGTCCGTGGACGGCCGACTACCTCGCGCTGCGGGTACTCGGCGACCGGGACGCGCTGCCCGTCGGCGACCTGGTCCTGCGACGGGCGCTCTCCGCCCAGAGCGCGGCGGAGGTAGCGCGCGCGGCCGAGCCTTGGCGGCCGCTGCGGGCGTACGCCGCCGTGCACCTGTGGGCCGCGACGGCATACGGGCTGTGAGCAGGGGGAACGCGTTCCGATGACGGCACGGTCACGATTGCGACCGGCACCCACCCCCGCTGTCACGATTGCGTCACGCGCCCCCCGCGGCCACCCCCGTTCGCCCTACGGTCGCCGCATGACGCCGACGACGAGACACCCCGCACCGCAGCTCCGCGCCCGGTCCACCCGCCTGGTGGTCGCCGGCATCATCGCCCTGAGCGCTGTGCTCGGCGGGTGCAGCGCGAGCGGAGACGACATGAGCGCCGCCGACGAGGGCGGCACCTCGGGCGCGCCCGGCGGCGATGCCCGCTCCGGCACCGCGGAGCAGCCGGCGGACGGCAGCGTCGAGCAGGCCGCGAGCACGTCCGACGCCGACCGGCAGGTGATCCAGACCGGTGACGTCCGGATGACGGTGAAGGACCCGCTCGACGCCGCGGACGCGGTGGTCGTCCTCGCGGAAGGTGCTGGGGGCCGCGTCGACGACCGGTCGGAGCACGCCGCGACCAAGGACGACGTCGGCACGGCCGAGCTGACCATCCGCCTGCCCGCCGACGAGGTCAGCCGAGCCGTCGACGGTCTGCGTGAGCTCGGCACGATCGACCAGCTCAACCTCACCAGCGAGGACGTCACGGGCACCGCGCAGGACCTGGACGCCCGCATCCGTGCGCTCCAGCTCTCGGTCGCGCGGATGGAGGACCTGCTGACACGGGCCGCCACCAACGAGCAGCTCATCGCGGCGGAGAGCGCGCTGACCGAGCGGCAGTCCAGCCTCGAGCAGCTGCAGTCCGAGCGGGCCCGGCTGGCCGAGAAGGTGCGCCTGTCGACGATCCACGTGGTGCTCTACGGTCCCGAGCTCGCGCCGGTCGCGCCCGTGGAACCGGAGACCGGACCGCAGTCGTTCCTCGACGGTCTGGCGGCCGGCTGGGCCGCCCTCGTCGACGTCGCGAGCGGCTTGGCTATCGTCGTCGGTGTGCTCCTCCCCTGGCTCGCGTTCGGAGGTGCGGTCGCCGCGCTCGTCGTCGCCGCGGTCCGCTGGAACCGGCGTCGCCGCGCCACGGGCCCGATCGGCCAGCCGGCGCCCGCCGTCGTGACCTCGGTGCCGGGACCTGCCCCGTCCGTCTCGCCGGACGAGCACGAGCCCCGCTGACGATGGCGGTCGTCGACGGCGTGCTCGCGGTCACGGTGCGGCCGTGGCGCGTGGTGATGTCCCGGGACTAGCCCGCGGCCGCGCGGCGCACCGCGTCCACCGAGCGCGCCACGTCCTCGGCGTCGGTGGACCAGTTGCTCACCGACACCCGCAGGATGTCCCGGCCCTGCCAGCGGGACCCGGACATCCAGGTCACCCCGTCGGCGAGCACGCGCGCGGTGACCTCGCGCGTGTGCTCGTCGCTGCCGAACGCCACGCTGACCTGCGTGAACACGACGTCGTTCACGATCTCGGCGCCGTCGATCGCGCGGATCCCGTCGGCGATGGCCTGCGCGTTGGCCACGAGACCGTCGACGAGGTCCTCGACGCCGGTCCGGCCCAGCGACCGCAGCGCCGCCCACACGGGGACGCCCCGGGCGCGGCGCGACAGCTCCGGCACCCGCTCCATCGGGTCGCCCGCGCCCTGGAACGCGGCGAAGTACTCGGCGCGCATGCCGAAGGCCCTCCGCAGCGGCTCGGGGCGCGCGACGATCGCGAGGCCGCAGTCGTACGGCACGTTGAGGGTCTTGTGGGCGTCGGTCGCCCACGAGTCCGCCCGCTCGTGGCCGGCCAGCAGACCCCGCAGCCGCGGGGAGGCCGCCGCCCACAGCCCGAACGCGCCGTCCACGTGCACCCAGGCGCCGTGGGCGTGGGCCACCTCGATGGCCCCGGCCATCGGGTCGAACGCGCCGGAGTGCAGGTTGCCGGCCTGCAGGCACACGATCGTCGGACCGTCGCCGGCGGCCAGCGCCTCGGCGAGGGAGTCGACGACCAGCCTCCCCTGACGGTCGGCGACAACGGCAGTCGGCGTGCCGAGCCCCAGGTAGCGCAGGGCGAGGTCGAGCGTGCCGTGCCGCTCCTCGCCGACCAGGACCCGCACCCGCGGACCGCCCGCGAGCCCGTCGCGCTCGACGTCCCACCCGGCGTCGGTGAGCACCTGCTGGCGTGCCGCCGCCAGCCCGGTGAAGTTGGCCATCGTCGCGCCGGTGACGAACCCGACGTCGGCGCCCGCCGGCAGGCCCAGCAGCTCGAGCGCCCACGCGGCCGCGGCCTCCTCCGCCGCCACGACGCCCGGCGTGGCGTGCCGCATCGCCGTGTTCTGGTCCCACGCGCTGGTCAGCCAGTCGGCGGCGAGCGCGGCCGGGAGCGTGCCGCCGATGACCCAGCCGAAGAACCGGCCCGACGGCATCCCCATGAGGCCGGGCTCGACACCGGCGGCGAGCTCGTCGACGACCACCTCGGGGGCGGTCGGGCCGTCCGGCAGCGGGCCGCCGAGCGCGGCCGCGAGGGCGTCGGCGTCAGCCCGCGGGTGCACCGGGCGCTCGGCCAGGGACGTCAGCCACTCGCGGGCGTGGTGCGTCGCGCGCTCGAGCGCCGGGGCGAGGTCCGGCCACCGTGCCGTCATGCCCACAGCCTGCCACCGTGGCGCCAGACTGGACCGCGTGGACCCTGAGGAGTGCCGGAGACGGTTCGGCGCGGCCGAGCGTGCGGTGCTGGCGACCACCGGGGAGGACCAGCGCCCGCACCTGGTCCCGGTGACGTTCGCCGTGCTCGACGACGTCGTCGTCGTGACGGTGGACCACAAGCCGAAGCGCACCGTCGACCTGCGTCGGCTGCGCAACATCCGGGAGAACCCGTCGGTCGCGTTCCTGGTCGACCACTGGTCGGCGGACTGGTCGAACCTCTGGTGGGTGCGCGTGGACGCGACCGCGACGGTGGCCGACGAGCCTCCGACGCCGGCCGAGCTGCTCGCGCTCCAGGCGCGCTACCCCGCCTACCGAGAGGTCGCGCCCGGCGGTCCGCTGATCCGCGCCCGCGTGACGCGCTGGACGGGGTGGAGCGCGGCGCGCACGTGACGCAGTTCACCCGGAGGTTCGTCCCGCCTGCCGGGGTTTGCGTCACCGGGTCACCCGGACGGGCGAGTCTGGCCGGCGGTCGCCTCACTACCGTCGAGGGACGTCTGATCACGGGGGGCGGGCTGAGGAGGCGGACGTGAGCGCGACGGGCAAGGACCCGCAGTGGCGCGACGCCGAGCGGTTCGCGGAACGCCACGCCCGCACCGTCCTCGCGCGCACCGACGTCCGGGTGACGGGCCCCGGGTCCGCCGTCGAGCTCGACCTCGTGGGCATCGACTTCGCCGGTCGCGTCGAGCACCGTCGCAGCCCCGTGGGTCGCACCGACCTCGAGGACCTCCGCGCCGCGGCCGGCTCGTTCGTCGCCGTCTTCTACTCCCGCTCCGGGTTCACCAAGACCGCCGTGCTCTGGGCCGAGGAGCACCGCATCGCCCTGTTCGGGTACACCGACACCGGCTACGCGAGCCCGGCGAACACGTGCGCGGTCGAGCTCGTCCAGCGCGCCCAGGCCGAGTCCGAGCACCACGTGCGCGTGGCCACGGAGGTGGTGTCCCGCCGGGCGACCGAGGCGCGGCAGGAGGCCGAGCGGCGCGAGCGCGAGGCCCTGGCCGACGAGCTGCGGGCCGAGGACGACGCCCGCCGGGCCGTGGAGCGTCGCCGGATCCAGCGCCTGCGCTCCGAGACGCTGCTGGGCCGGACGGTCGTCCTCCTGCTGCAGATCCAGATCGTGCCCGGCGCCCTGGCCGCCACGATCGACCGGCTGGCGCACTCGACGATCGTCTCCGCCGTCGCCGACTCCGCAGAGCGGCTGTCCATGAGCGACCGCCCGCACGCCGTCGCGCTCGTGCGCTCGATGTTCGACGACGCGGCTGCCGCGCTCGAGGTGCTCACCGTGCCGACGGCCCGGGACACGGCGAACTACCGCACCGCGGTGCAGGCCATCGATCGAGGTCTGGACGCGCTCGACGCGGCGAACGGCGTCGGTTCCGTGGGGCACGTCGCGCCCGAGCTCGTCGCGTCGCAGCTGCGAGCGGCCGAGCGGTGCTGGCGCGCCCTCGTCGGCGAGCTGACCAAGGCGCTGCCCGCGCCCAGCCTCGGCGACGTCCCCGCCCCGCGCCGGCCGCGCCACCTCACCCCGTCGGTCTGACCGGCTGGGGCACCCCTGTCAGCCCGGAGTGCCCGGAGCGGCCGGTCCCGCCGGCACCCAGCGCTCCGTCGGCATCAGGATCCACAGGAGGGGGTAGACCAGGAGCTGGCTGCCCGGCACGACGAACAGGATGAGCACGAACAGCAGTCGCGCGTGGAACGGGGCGATGCCGAACCGTCGGCCCAGGCCGGCGCACACACCGCCCAGCACACGGCCGTCGACCGGCCGGACCAGGCCCTGTCGAGCCATGCCGTCGTGGATGGTGCCCATGGTGCTGCTCCTCTCGTGTCGGCCAGGGCGGCCGGACTCCCCCAGCATGCCGCCACGACCGTGCCGTCCGCATCGGTGATCGCCCGGACCGGACCCTGAGACGACTACTTGTCCTTGTTCCCCTTGCCGGGGTTCTTGTCCTTGCCCTTCGGGGTAGCGGGTGCCGGCGCGGGCGCAGTCTGCTCGGCCGCGGCCTTGTCGGCAGCCGCCTGGTCGGCAGCGGCCTGCTCCGCAGCGAGCTGCTCGGCCGCCGTCTGCTGGGCGGCCAGGTCGGAGGCCACCTGATCGAGGGCGGCGTCGATCTGCTGGTACCGCTCCGTCGAGACCTCGCCCGCGTCCGCGCCGGCGTCCAGCGCGCTGCGCGTCTCGGCCAGCAGGGACTGGGCGTCGGCCCACCTCGACTCCGCGGCCGCCTGCGAGACGGCGAGCACCGACTGCTGGAGCGTCGCTGCGCGGTCGTCCGCCAGCTCGGGACTGCCGGCGCAGGACCCGCACAGCAGAGCCGTCGCGACGACGAGCGCAGCCCACCCGGCGCGGCGCCTCACGGCTCCACGCTCTCTTGGAGCTGGGTCAAGGACTCGCCGAGCGTGCCCTGGACCGTCGGGTAGGCAGGCGGCTCCTGCGGCGTGCCGTCGCCCGACACGAGCTGGCCGACGAGCACCGCGCCGCCGACGAGGAGCACGGCGGCCCCCCCGACGAGGGCGGCCCGTCCGGACCGGACGCGATCCCACCGGCCGGTCGAGGGCGGTTCCGCCACCGGGACGGCGCGCGTGGGCGGCAGCGGGTCGCCGCCCGGACTCTCGACCGACGGGAGGACGAGGGTCTCGTCCGACGGCGCTGCCGTGATCGCCGCCAGGTCGTCCGCCACCTCCTGTGCGGTGGGACGTTCCTCGGCCGCCATGCGCGTCATCCGCGCCAGCAGGTCCGCCAGCCGGGCGTCGAGGTGCGGCGGGATCTCCGGGGACGTGGTGAGCCGGGCTGCCGCCACCTCTGCGGCCGTCCCGGAGAACGCGGGGCGTCCGGTCAGGCACTCGATCAGGACCAGGCCGAGTCCGTACACGTCGCTCGCCGGCCCCAGCGCGCTGCCGGTCGCCTGCTCCGGGCTCAGGTAGCTCACCGTCCCGAGCGTCATCCCGGTCATGGTCAGCCGCGTCGCGCCCGCCAGGCGAGCGATCCCGAAGTCGGCGAGCTTCGCGGTCGGCCCCCCGCCACGGCCGGTCAGCAGGATGTTCGCCGGCTTGATGTCGCGGTGGATGATCTCGCGCTCGTGCACGACCGCGAGCGCCTCGGCGACGTCCTTGCCGACCGCCGCGGTCTCGTCGACGCCGAGCACCCCCTCCCGCAACGCCTCGGCGAGCGTCGGCCCGTCCACCAGCTCCATCACGAGGTAGACCTGCTGCGACCCGTCGTCGTGGTGCACCGTGCCGGCGTCGTGCAGCGTGACCAGGCCGGGGTGGCTGAGCGTGGCGAGCACGCGGATCTCGGCACGGTTGCGCAGCAGGTCGTCGGTGTCCTCGTGGACCGGTGGGAACACCTTGACGGCGACGTCCCGGTCCAGCAGGAGGTCACGGGCCCGGTGCACGGTCGCCATGCCGCCCCGGCCCATGACCGCGTCGAGCCGGTACCGGTCGCCCAGGACCTCGGGCTCCGGCGCGTCCACCGGGTCCGGCCTCGACCCATCGACGTGTTCCAGCATGTGGCCAGACCCTAGGCGCGGTGGGTCCCGCCCGCACGCCGGGACCGGGCGAATCCGGGGCCGTGCGAGGCGTAGGACCTTGGGCCCTGGTATGTCGACTCCGCGGCGGCGCACGCTCGAAGCAGCTGCCGATGTGGGGCAGACCGCCACCAACGGGGCGCAGCACCGACGGCGAAGGAGCCCAGTCGTGAACGAGACCTGGAACGTCGCGGTCTACCTCTTCGCCGACGACGACACGAGCCACGGTGTGGTCACCGGGGCGCACGCCGTCCTCACCACGTCGACGGGCGCGACCCTCGACGGCTGGGGCCGTGCGCAGTTCAGCTCCTACGACCTCGACGTGCCGGAGGTCGGCACCGAGCTCGCCGCCGCGCGCGCCCTGCGCCAGCTGGCCGACCGGCTCCTGCAGGCCACCTCCGACGACCTCGAGGACCTCGAGGACCTCGAGGTCCACCTGGTGCGATGACGGACACCCGCGTCCCCACGCGGGACGCAGCGCCGCGTGCCCGGCGCTGGGCGCTCGCGCTCGACGGTGTCACCGCCGTCGGCGCGGTCGCCGGGGTCCAGGGCTTCCTGTCGGGTCAGTTCGACCCGCTGGTCGCCCAGCTGACCTTCGTCGACGGCCCCGCGGTCCCCGCGCTCGCCCTCGGACTGTGCGTCGGGCTGCCGCAGGCGGTCGCCCTGACGCTCGGGCTGATCCGCCACCCGCGCGCGTCCGAGGCCGCCCTCGGCGCGGGGGTCGTCCTGACCGGGTGGGTGCTCGCGCAGCTGGCACTGATCGGCTGGACGTCCCCCGTCCAGTGGACGTTCTTCGCGGTCGGGGTGGGCGAGTCCGCCGCGGCGCTCGTGTGGTGGAGGGCCGAGCGCGGTCGCCGGCGGGGACCAGCCTGATCGTCACGGCCTCGGCCGTCGGCCCGACGACGGTGCGGACGATCGTCGGGCCCTCGACCCCGGTCACCACCTCGGGCTGCCAGACTGCCCGGATGACCGTGCCCGACCCGATCGAGTTCAGCGCCGCCTGGGTGGCGGCGTGGAACGCCCACGACCTGGACGCCGTGCTGGCCCACTTCCACGACGACGTCGTCTTCACCTCGCCGACGGCGGCCCGGGTGGTGCCCGAGAGCGGCGGTGTGGTCCGGGGCAAGGACGCGCTGCGGCACTACTGGACCGAGGGCCTGCGCCTCGTTCCGGACCTGCACTTCACCGTCGAGCGGGTGTACGCCGGGGTCACCTCGATCGTGATCGGGTACCGCAACCAGTCCGGGGGGCTCGTCGACGAGGTCCTGGTCTTCTCCGACGGCCTGGTGGTGGAGGGCCACGGGACGTACCTGGCGTCGGACGGCGGCGAACGGTAAGCGTCTTCCTCTGAAATGTTTCACCCGTGGTGCTTCGCCACGGCCTCCCCCTAGCGTCACCCGGGGTTCACCCGAGCCCGACCGACTCCGTCGTCGGCCGTGAGCGCGCAGGAGGTACGTCATGACCCACCCCCGCAGGACCATCCCGTGGCTCGTGGCGGCCACGCTGGCCGTCGGGGTCGGTGTCGCCGTCGCGCAACCCGCGGCCGCGGCGGTCGGCTGCCGCGTCGACTACACGGTCAGCAACCAGTGGGCCTCCGGGTTCGGCGCCGACGTGAAGATCACCAACCTCGGCGATCCCGTCAGCGCCTGGACCCTGACGTGGTCGTTCACGGCCGGCCAGACGGTGACGCAGGCGTGGAACGCGACGGCGTCGCAGAGCGGCGCAGCGGTGACCGCGAAGAACGTCTCCTACAACGGGCCGCTCGCCACGGGCGCGAGCGCGTCGTTCGGGTTCAACGGCGCCTGGTCGGGCAGCAACCCGGTCCCCGCGTCCTTCGCGCTCAACGGCACCACCTGCACGGGCGGCACGACGACGCCGACCAGCACACCGACCGCGACAGCCACGTCGACGCCCACCCCGACGCCGACCGCCACGCCCACCACCCTGCCGGCGGGCGCGTGGCAGGCCGAGAAGCTGGACCGCGGGCTCATCAGCGTCCGCTCGGGCAGCAGCAACCTGGTCCAGTGGCGGCTGCTCGGCACCGAGGCGGCGAGCACGGGCTTCACCGTCTACCGCAGCGGCACGAAGATCGCGGGACCGATCACCGACTCGACCAACTACCTCGACGCGGGAGCGTCCGCGAGCGCCACCTACACGGTCCGCGCCGTGGTGAACGGGGTCGAGCAGGCCGCGTCGGCCCCCTCCCTGACGTTCGGCAACGGGTACCTCGACGTGCCGATCCAGCGGCCCAGTGCCGATCACGTGGCCAACGACGGCAGCGTCGGGGACCTGGACGGTGACGGCCAGCTCGAGGTGGTCCTCAAGTGGGACCCGACCAACGCCAAGGACAACTCCCAGTCCGGCGTGACCGGCAACGTGTACGTCGACGCGTACGAGCTGAACGGCACCCGCCTGTGGCGGATCGACCTGGGCCGCAACATCCGGGCGGGTGCGCACTACACACAGTTCCAGGTCTACGACTACGACGGTGACGGGAAGGCCGAGGTCGCGATGAAGACCGCGGACGGCACCCGCTCCGGGACGGGGCAGGTGATCGGCGACGCCGACGCCGACTACCGGAACAGCGCCGGCTACGTGCTGACCGGGCCCGAGTTCTTCACGGTGTTCACCGGTCAGACCGGCGCGATCGGGGCGACGACGAGCTACGTCCCGCCCCGCGGCACGGTGTCCAGCTGGGGCGACAGCTACGGCAACCGCGTCGACCGGTTCCTCGCCGGCACGGCGTACCTCGACGGTCAGCGGCCGTCGATCATCATGGCCCGCGGCTACTACACGCGTGCCGTCGTGGTGGCGTGGGACTACCGCAACGGCCAGCTGACCCGGCGCTGGACGTTCGACTCGAACAGCTCCACCTCCGGCAACAGCACGTACGCCGGGCAGGGCAACCACTCGCTGTCGGTGGCCGACGTGGACCAGGACGGCAAGCAGGAGATCCTCTACGGCGCCGCCGCCATCGACGACAACGGCGCCGGGCTGTGGAACAACCGCACCGGGCACGGGGACGCGGGCCACGTGGGTGACCTGATCCCCAGCCGGCCCGGGCTCGAGTACTACAAGGTCACCGAGAGCGCGAGCCAGCCCGACAGCTGGATGGCCGACGCCCGCACGGGCCAGATCCTGTGGAGCACGCCCGCCGCGGGCGACAACGGCCGCGGCGTGTCGGACGACATCTGGGCCGGCAGCGCCGGCGCCGAGTCGTGGTCGTCGTCCGACTCGCAGCTGCGGAACACCGCCGGCCAGACCATCGGCCGCAAGCCCTCGTCGGCCAACTTCCTGGCCTACTGGGACGCGGACACCTCCCGTGAGCTGCTCGACGGGACGCACATCGACAAGTACGGCACCGGCGGGGACACCCGCCTGCTCACCGGCTCCGGGGTGCGGTCGAACAACGGCACCAAGTCCACCCCGGTGCTCTCCGGAGACCTGTTCGGCGACTGGCGAGAAGAGGTGATCTGGGCGAAGTCCGACGAGTCCGGGCTGCGCATCTACGCCACACCGACCCCGACCACCACCCGCGTGTGGACCCTGCTGCACGACCAGACCTACCGGGTCGCGATCGCGTGGCAGAACACCGCGTACAACCAGCCGCCGCACCCCGGGTTCTTCCTGGGCACGCCGTTCACCATGCCGGCCAAGCCCGTCATCAGCACGCCCTGATCTAGTCTTCCGGTCGGGTCGACGGCGGCCCGACCGGAGGACCTGGAGACCCGTGCCCGAGACGACGCTGTGCTACGACGCCCCGGCGTCGGCGTGGACCGAGGCCCTCCCGCTCGGCAACGGGCGGCTCGGCGCGATGGTCTTCGGCGGCGTTGCGGTGGAGCACCTCCAGCTCAACGACGACACCTGCTGGTCCGGTGCCCCCCGATCCCGGTCGGCACCGGACGGTCCGGCTGCCCTGTCCGCCGCCCGCGCCGCGCTCGCGGACGACGACGTCCGCGAGGCCGAGCGCCAGGTGCAGCGGCTGCAGGGCGGGTTCGGTCAGGCGTACCAGCCGCTGGTCGACCTCTGGCTCGAGCAGCCGGCGCCCGCGCCCGTCGACGGGTACACCCGCTGGCTCCGCCTCGACGAGGGCGTCGCCGGGCACTCGTGCACGTCCGGGACCCAGGAGGCGTTCGTCAGCCACCCTGCCTCGGTCCTGGTCGTGCACCGCACGTGGACCGGCGAGCCCGGCGGGCTCGAGCTGAGGGTCACCTCCGAGCACCCCCTCGACGAGCCTGTCGGTGAGTCCACCCGGTGGTCGACCACCCTGCGCATGCCGTCCGACTCTCCGCCCGACTACGTGCGAGGCTCGCGCGTGGTCCGCGACCCGGCTCCGGGCGCGAGCGTCACGGCGGCCGTCGCGGTCGAGGTCGTCACCGACGGCGTCGTCGACGCGGGACCGGACGGCCTGCGGCTGCGCGGCGCGACCTGGGCGACCCTCGTCGTCGCCACCGCGACCGACTACGCCGGACCGACCACCCCGCTGCACGGCGACGCGGCCCGGGTGCGTGCAGCGGCGCGGTCGACGGCCACGGTGGCCGCGGCCCGCGGGTTCTCGACCCTGCGTGCCGAGCACGTCGCCGACCACGCAGGTCTCTTCGAACGGGTGGCCCTCGACCTCGGGACGACCCCCGCAGCCGGGCTGCCCACGGACGAGCGGCTGCGTCGGCACGCGGCCGGCGAGCCCGATCCGGGCCTGGCGGCGCTCGCGTTCCACTACGGCCGGTACCTGATGATCGCCGGGTCACGCCCCGGGACGCTGCCCTTGACCCTGCAGGGGATCTGGAACGACTCGGTGCAGCCGCCGTGGTCGTGCAGCTACACGATCAACATCAACACCCAGATGAACTACTGGCCGGCACTGAGCACCAACCTCGCCGAGTGCGACGAGCCCCTGATGCGCTGGATCGGCGAGCTCGCCGCGGCGGGTACGCGCACCGCCACCGACCTCTACGGGCTGCGCGGCTGGACCGCCCACCACAACTCGGACGCGTGGGCGTTCACGGAGCCCGTGGGTGACGGCACGAGCGACCCGTCCTGGAGCTTCTGGCCGCTCGGCGGGGTCTGGCTCGCGCGGCACCTGGTGGACCACCACGACTTCACCGGGGCCGGCCCCGACATGTCCGTCCTCGTCGGTGCGGCGCGGTTCGTCCTCGACTGGCTGGTCGAGCTGCCCGACGGCACGCTCGGCACCCGGCCCGCCACGTCTCCGGAGAACACGTTCCTCGCCCCCGACAACCGGCCGGCGTCCGTGACGACGTCGACGACCGCGGACCTGGCGATGGCCCGCGACCTGCTGGAGAACGTCGTGCGCCTGGGTGGACCGCTCGAGTCCGAGGCGTCGGCCGCCCTCGACCGCCTCCCGGCCGAACGGCTGGCCCCCGACGGACGGATCGCGGAGTGGCGCGACGACGTGGCCGAGGCCGAGCCGGAGCACCGGCACCAGAGCCACCTGTTCCGCGTGCACCCGGGCACCTCGATCGACCCCGACCAGGCACCGGACCTCGCGCGGGCCGCGCTGGCCACCCTCGACGCCCGCGGAGCCGAGTCGACCGGCTGGTCCCTGGCCTGGCGGCTCAACCTGCGCGCCCGCCTGCGCGACCCGGCTGGAGCCGCGCGGCTGGTCGACGCCTTCCTGCGCCCCCTCGGCCCGACGCACCACGGCGGGGGCGTCTACCCGAACCTGTTTTGCGCCCACCCCCCGTTCCAGGTCGACGGGAACTTCGGCTTCACGGCCGGCGTCGCCGAGCTGCTGCTCCAGTCGCACGTCGTGACGGACGGTCTGCGCGAGGTCCACCTCCTGCCGACGCTGCCGGCGTCGTGGCCCTCCGGGTCGGTGCGCGGCCTGCGCGCCCGCGGTGGGATCACCGTCGACCTGACGTGGGACCGACACGTGCTCACGTCCGCGCGGCTGGTGGCCGACCAGGACGTCTCGGTCCTGGTCCGCCACGGTGCCGCACGGGACCGCGCCGACCTCCGCGCCGGGCGGGCCTGGTCGCTCACCCCCTGACGGCGGCGGGCACCCGGGCACCGGCCGACACGGCGACAACCTGTCGGACCAGGGTCTCGTCCTCGACGGCCTCCGCCAGGACCCACCCGACCTGCGCGCGCGAGACGCGCACCTCCTCGATCTCCCCGCCGGTCGAGGTCACGGGCGGACCCGCCCACGGCTCGTCGGTGAGGGTGACCGGCTGGACCTCGACCCAGTCGAGCCCGCTCGCGCGCAGCTCGGCGCCCTGCCGCTCCGTGTCCGCGATCTGCGGGCGCAGCAGCAGCGCGAAGATCAGCCGGTTGACCAGCGGGAGGCCGACGCTCGTCGGTCCGGTGCCGTAGGACGTCTGCACGACGACCCGGCGTACCCCGTGGTGACGCATCGCGGTCAGCACCGTGCGCGTGCCCCGCGAGCGGATGTCGAGCGGGGTGCGCGACGGTCCGCGCAGGCGCACGCGGACCGCGCTCTCGCTGATGCCGAGCGTCACGACGACGGCGTCCTGGCCCTCGACGAGCTTCCCGACCAGTGCGGCGTCGGTGGCATCTCCGTCGATCCCCCGGACCCCCGGCAGCGACGACGCGTGGCGCGAGAGCGCGGTGACGTCGTGCCCGCGTGCGAGCAGCTCGGTGACGGCGGCGCGGCCGGAGCCACCCGTCGCCCCGACGACGAGAACCTTCATGATCTGTCTCCTTCGGTGTGGTGGGGATTCCTGTGGTTCCCACCTCACCAGCGGCGTGCTGGACGGTCTATGATGAGTCGTCGCCAATCTATGGCAGATCATCCAGGAGGTCTCGTGACCGTCGTCGATCTTCCGTGGACCCCGATCGACCCCGTCGGCGAGGCCCTACGACACCTCCGCGTCACGGGCGTCTTCTACAGCCGGACCGAGGCGGACGGCCCCTGGGCGGTCGACATGCCCGCGTTCGGCGACTGCGTGAGCTTCCACGTGGTGACCGTCGGCGAGGCGTGGGTCGAGGTCGAGGGTGCGCCGCCCGTCCGGCTGGTCCCGGGAGACCTCGCGCTCGTCCCGCACGGACGCGGCCACCTGTTGCGCAGCGCGCCGGGAGTGCCGTCGCTGGGCCGGGTCGACGAACTGCCGCAGGAGTTCCTCAGCCCGAACTACTCGGTCCTGCGCCACCGGGGCTCCGGAACCAGGGTGGAGCTGATCTGCGGCGTGCTCTCGGTCGACGGCGCCTCGTCCCGGCTCCTGCTGGACCTCCTGCCCTCGGTCGTGCACGTCGACGGCGAGCAGGGCGGGGCGTGGATGGCGGCGACGCTCGCCCTCACCACCGAGGAGCTGACCCACACCCGGCCCGGCGGCGAGGCGGTCACCACCCGGCTGGCCGACATCCTCGTGATCCAGTCGATCCGCGCCTGGCTGGACGCCCAGCAGGTCACCACCGGCTGGCTCGGCGCCCTGCGCGATCCGCAGCTCGGCACCGCGATCGCCGCCGTGCACCGCGAGCCGGGCCGGCCGTGGACCGTCGCGACGATGGCGCACGAGGCCGCGATGTCCCGGTCCGCGTTCTCCGCGCGCTTCACGGAGGTCGTCGGCGAGACCGCGATGCAGTACGTCACCCGGGTCCGCATGCACGTCGCCGCCGACCGGCTCGGCTACGGCCGAGCCACCGTGCGCGAGGTGGCGTCCGAGCTCGGGTACGACTCCGAGGCGTCCTTCAGCCGGGCCTACAAGCGCGAGGTCGGCGTCTCCCCCGGCCGCACCCGACGATCGCCGATCACGCCCGGCTGAGGTGGCCCCAGACCATGGCGCGGCGGTCGGTGCTCGGCGTAGCGTCGCTGGTTCAGGTGACCGGGCGACGACGAGGGGCGGAACGACGATGAGCATGATGGCGGACATGATGAAGTCCATGCCGATGCCGGCGACGACGGGCATGGACATGTCGATGATGCAGGGCTGCATCGAGGCGTGCTCCGCGGCCTCGATGGCGGCGACGATGTGCGCGGACGCCGACGGCGCCGAGAACATGGGCCGATGTGCGTCCATGTGCATGAACACCGCGGACGTCGCGATGACGATGATGCGGATGATGATGCGCCCGAACGGTTACGACATGGGCGTCATGAGCTCGATGATGACGGCCTGCATGACCATGGGCGAGGCCTGCGCGGCCGAGTGCATGATGCACGCCGAGATGTCGGAGCACTGCCGGATCTGCGCCTCCGCCTGCACGGCGATGGTCGAGGCGTGCCGCTCGGCGATGGCCTCGATGCCTAGCTGACCACGGGACGCGCGGAGTACCACGCACCCCCGAGGGCGACGACCTCCGCGACCAGGTGCACCGCGACGGGCTCCCCGATCGCGGGCGCCGCGCTGGTCGTCAGCTCGGCCACGCGGCCGTCGAGCAGGGCGACCGTGAGGGCGCCGGGCGCCTGGTGGGAGACGAGTCCGTCCTGCCACGCGCTGGGCGAGGCGACGGCGACGGCCTCCTGGATCGGCAGGAGGTCGATACGGGTACGGTTCGGCACGGTCTGCTCCATCGGTGGTCTCGCGATGTGTCTGGGTGGTCCGGACCGACGCCGCAGGGTTCACCGCGGGCGATCGGTCACGGGCTGCGCCGCTGAGCGGCACGGGGGTCCTCCGGCGAGCTCCTCAGAGCTGCGGGGACGGGGACGACTGAGTCGTCAGTGACACATTCGACAGAGACACCGGCGCATCGACGGCACGCCGACGGACCCCGCGTGGAGCGGGGTCACGGGCACGGGCCGGGCGACGGGCATGCAACGAGTGTGAGATGGCGTCCACATGCTGTCAAGGCGTCTCACCTGTCGGATGGCTGCCGTCTCGCCGCTCATCCGGACGCAGAACGTCCGGAACCGGCCGTACGGTCGGCCACATGACGACGACGATCCCCTGGGAACCACCCCTCGCAAGCACCGAGCTCGACCACCTCGTCGGAGCCCTCGACCGGCTGCGCACGACGTTCCGCTGGAAGGCCGACGGGCTCGACAGCGCCGGCCTCGCCCAGCACGTGGGCGCCTCCGCCCTCACCCTCGGCGGGCTCCTGAAGCACCTCGCCGCGGTCGAGGACACCACGTTCAGCTGGAAGCTCGCCGGGCAGCACCCCGGACCGATGTGGGACCCGGCGAGCTGGGCGGAGAACGACACCGAGATCCTCTCGGCCGTCAACGACACACCCGCGCAGCTCTACGCGGCGTGGGACGACGCCGTCGCCCGGTCGCGTGCCCGGCTCGACGCCGCCCTCGCCGAGGGAGGGCTGGACCAGGACGTCAACGACGGCGACGACCGCGGGAACCACGCCAGCCTGCGCCGCCTGCTCTTCGACCTCGTCGAGGAGTACGGCCGGCACACCGGGCACGCCGACCTGCTGCGCGAGGTGGTCGACGGTCGCGTCGGCGAGGACCCGCCGAACGACTGGCGCCCGGTCTCCGGCTCCCCGCTCACCTGGATCAGGCGGAGCTGACCTCGTCCGTCGCCGCGAGCATGCGTCGGCCCACCGTGCGGACGCACGCCCGCAGCTCGGGGCCACCCAGCACCCGGAAGTCGACCGGGACGACGGCGAGGCGCTCGGCGTACCAGGGCGGGTTGCTCGTCGACCCCACCAGCCGCGACGTCGAGCCGTCCACCGGTTCCACCCGGCCCAGGTCGCGCGGGAGCCACTGCTGCGCGCGGTGGGCCGGCGCCTGCAGGAGCACGTCGACGTCGAACTCCCACCCGACGGCCAGGTGCGCCTCGAGCTCCGCCACCGGGTCGAGGTCCTCGGGCGGCGTGAACGTCTCGTCGAGCAGCTCGACGCCTTCCACCCGGTCCACCCGGTACGCGCGGCGGGCGTCCGACGACAGCGAGTGGCACAGCAGGTACCAGCGGCCGTGCCGCACCACCACCGCCCACGGGTCCACCACCGTCTGCCACGCGTTGCCGCCCTCCGAGCGGTAGGCCACCCGGACGCGCCGGTGCGCGGAGCACGCCTGGACCAGCGTCGTCGCGGTCGTCGGGTCGGGCCGGGCAGCTGCGCGGTCAGGCGCCGGCGCGGTGGTCTCCCGGACCGCCTGCACGGGACCGGCCACCGCCGCGGGCAGCGACCGCACGATCTTGCTCAGGGCCGTGCCCACCGGCTGCGCCTGGTCGTCGGCGTCGTGGTGCCCGTCCAGCACCGCCATGACCAGCGCCAACGCCTCGGCCGCCGTGAGCATCAGCGGCGGCGGCCGGAGCCCCCGACCGATCCGATAGCCGCCGTACGGCCCGCGCACGGACTCGATCGGGATGTCCGCGTCGCGCAGGGTCGCGACGTAGCGCCGCGCAGCCCGGTCCGAGACGCCGAGCCTGTCCGCGAGCCGGTCGGCGGTGATGCCGGGGCTGGCCTGGATGAGCTCGAGCGCCAGCAGCGCGCGGGCCGTGGGGTTCGGATCGCCGACGACCATGCGAACCTCCGGATCCGGACGCTCTCCGTCCGGAAACGACCCTAGGGCACTCGTCGCCGGACGCGCTGCGGCTACGGGTTCCAGCGCGCCACGACGGTGCTGGCCGACGAGCCGGCCGCCGCATCCAGCTGGTTCCACGCGAGGTACCGGCCGCCGCACAGCGCCCCGGCGAACGCGCGGTCCACGTCGATCCTCGCCAGGTCGCCCGACACCAGGTCGAGCACGTACGTGGGGACAGCCGTGCCGTGACCCTGCGCGTCGGCCTCGGACCACTGCAGCCGGCCGTCACACAGTGCGAGGGACGCCTCACGTCCCGACCCGTGCAGGGTGACCGTCCTCGCCGTCCGGGCACGGGTGTCCACCACATGCACCTGGCCCCCCGACTGCCCGGGGGTGGTCGCGACGAAGGCGATGACCTCCCCGTCCGCGACGAGTTGGACCACCGCGGACCCCGGCACCCCGGACCAGCGCACGAGCACCCGCGGCTGGTCCCCGTCGACCACCCGCTCGACGGACGCCTCGCCGGGCGCCACGGTGGGGTCGTCGACCTCTGACCGGACGACGTCGATGCCCGAGGACGAGGCTGTGGGCTGGGCGACCCCCGTCGCGACCGCGACCAGCGGCCCGCTGCCGTCCGCTGCCCGGGAGTAGACATCCCTCTGGCCGGGCTCCCCGGCTGCCCAGTAGACGCGCCCGCGCCAGACGGCCGTCGAGGCGGCCATGGAGGTGCCGCCCGCCCCGATGTCCTCCGCACGTGCGACCAGCGTGGCGCGACCGTCCGGACCCGCCGCGAAGACCCGCCAGCGCGGTGTGCCGACGTTGGTGCTGTCCGACTCCAGCCACGCCGCGATCCCGTCGGCGACCGACGCGTCGAACGCCTGCCGCGGGTGGTCCCCCGGGACCGGCTGTGCCGCCACGAAGGGCGTGAACGCCGCCCCGTCGAGCACGCCCATGGTGGTGGGCGCGGTCAGCCACGGGCCCCCGTCGAACGAGTCCGTCGGCACCTGGGCTGCCACCGCCCGTCCGTCCGCCCTCAGCCGCATCGGGACCAGGTGCCCGTCGTCGACACGGCCCGACGGGACCGTGTAGACGACCTCGTAGTCGGTCCCGGGCACGGCGAGGCGCGCGGTGGCGATGTCGACCGGGTCGCTCGCCACCGGGCTGCCGTCCGCCCACCGCAGGAGCCCGTCCACCGCGACGGGCACCACCGTCGAGTCGTGCGTCGGCGCGCCCACCGGCACTGCTGCCGGCTCCGCCGGACTCGAGCAGCCGGCCAGGGCCACCACGACGACGATCGCGCTCACACCGCGCACGGCTCCTCGGCGACTGCGCTCGGCGTCCACACGGGAAGTGTCCAGCGATTCCTTGCTCGACGAGACGCGTTCAGCCTCACAGTTCGGTCACGGGCACCTCCGGCGTGAACGACCAGACGGCGCGACCGTCGACCGCTGAGCGCGCCCGCCGCCTCGGTGGGGTCCGCCCCGCGGCCGCGGCGGCACGCAGCGCGCTTGAATGAGGCATGGCCCCGGAACACTCACCCGCCGTGGAGCTCGAGGTCGGGTCCCGCACCGTGCGGATCTCCAACCCCGACCGTGTCTACTTCCCCGCCAGCGGGGCGACCAAGCTCGACCTCGCGCACTACTACCTCGCCGTGGGTGACGGGATCGTGCGTGCGCTGCGGGAGCGCCCGTGCATGCTGCACCGCTACCCGACGGGCGTCGCCGGGGAGAAGGTGCACCAGAAGCGGCTGCCGCGGGGGGCACCGCCGTGGATGGAGACGGTGGAGCTGTTCTTCCCGCGCTACGGCCGCACCGCCGACGAGCTGTGCGTGACCGAGCTCGCGCACGTGATCTGGGCCGTGCAGATGTCGACCGTCGAGTTCCACCCGTGGAACAGTCGCCGGGCCGACACCGAACGCCCCGACGAGTGGCGCATCGACCTGGACCCGATGCCGGACTGCCCCTTCGACCGGGTGCGGCGGGTGGCACACGTGGCCCACGAGGTCCTGGACGAGCTGGGCGCAGTCGGCTGGCCGAAGACCTCGGGCGGCTCAGGGCTCCATGTCTACGTCCGGGTCGCGCCCGAGCACGGCTTCGCGGACGTGCGACGAGCAGCCCTCGCCTTCGCGCGGGAGGTGGAGCGTCGTGCACCGGACGACGTCACCACCACGTGGTGGCGGCGCGACCGGGACCCGTCGCTCGTGTTCGTCGACTACAACCAGAACGCCCGCGACCACACGATCGCCTCGGCCTACTCGGTGCGCGGAACTCCAGACGCCACCGTGTCGACGCCCCTGCGCTGGGACGAGATCAACGACGTCGATCCCCGCGACTGCACCCTGCGCACGGTCCCCGCACGCTATGCCGAGCTCGGCGATCTGCATGCCGGCATCGATGACGCGGTGTTCGACCTGGCGCCGCTGCTCCGCTGGGCCGAGCGCGACGAACGCGACGGCACCCCGGCACCCCCGGACGACGGCGGGTGAGCCCGGACGCGGACCCGTCTCCGCCGACGGTCGTTCGCCCGCACGACGAAGGCCCGGACCATCAGGTCCGGGCCTTCGTCTTCTGTGTAGCGGGGGCAGGATTTGAACCTGCGACCTCTGGGTTATGAGCCCAGCGAGCTACCGAGCTGCTCCACCCCGCGTCGGTGAGTACAACTTACCCCACGCCCCAGGGGCCACCAAATCGTGGACGCCCGGCCGGTGGTGGCGCGCGTCACCACCGGCCGGACCACGTCACTCGCCCAGTCGGGCCTCGGCGTCGAGGGCGGCCCGCACCGCGTCGTCGAGCCGCTGCTGCGCCTCGCCGTAGGCCGCGAAGTCGTTGCGCGCCAGTGCCGACTGGCTGTCCGCGATGGCCTCCTTCGCCTGCTGCAGCGCGCGGTCGAGGTCGGCGCGCGCGGTCGCGTCCGTGCCGGTCCCGGTCCCGGGGTCGGTCGGTGCTGCCGTCTCGCCCTCGGTCGGTTCATCCGTCGGTTCGTCCGTCGGTTCGTCCGTCGGCGGTGTCCCCGTATCGGGGTCGGTCCCGGCGTCGCCGGCGTCGGCGCCCGAGTCGCCACCGAACACCTGGTCGAGGGCGCCGTCGAGCGTGTCGGCGAACCCGATGTCGTCACCGAACGCCACGAGCACGCGTTGCAGCAGCGGGAAGGTGGTGCCGCTGCGGGCCTGGACGTACACGGGCTGGACGTAGAGCAGGCCGCCGCCCATGGGCAGGGTGAGCAGGTTGCCGCGCACCACCTGGGAGTCGCCGCGCCCGAGGATGTTGAGCTCGTTGGACACGTCCGGGTCGGCGACGAAGTTGTTGTTCACCTGGCCGGGTCCGGGCACCGTCGAGTCCCGCGGGAGCTCCAGGAGCCGCAGCGTGCCGTAGTCGTCGGACGGTTTCCCGTCCTCGTTGCCCGCCTCGGCGTCGACCGCGAGGTAGCCGGTCAGCACGTTGCGCGCGTTGTTGCCCGTCGGGATGAACGACGACATGAGCGAGAAGCGGGCCTCGTCCTGGTCGGGCATCCGCAGCGTGAGGTAGTACGGCGGCTGCGGCACGGCGACACTGCTGGTCGGGTCGTTCGGGTTGGCCCAGAAGTCGTTGCCGGAGAAGAACTGGCCGGCGTCGGTCACGTGGTACCGGGCGAGCAGGTTGCGCTGCACCTTGAACAGGTCCTCGGGGTAGCGCAGGTGGCTCATGAGCGCGCCGTCGATAGACGAGAGCGGCTCCAGCGTCGACGGGAACACCTTGTCCCAGGCCTTGAGGATCGGGTCCTCGATGTCCCAGGCGTACAGGGTGACCGACCCGTCGTAGGCGTCGACGGTGGCCTTCACGGAGTTCCGGATGTAGCTGACGGTCTTCGGCTGGAGCGCCTGGACGGTCTCGGACGTCTCGGTCAGCGAGTCGGTGGTCGCGTCGTCGAGCGAGCGGGACGCGGCGTACGGGTACTGGTCCGTCGTCGTGTAGCCGTCGACGATCCACTTGACCCTGCCGTCCACGACCGCGGGGTACACACGGCCGTCGAGCGTCAGGTAGGGAGCGACCTTCTGGACGCGGTCGCGCGGGTCGCGGTCGTAGAGGATCTGCGAGTCGCTGGTCACGCGGTCCGAGAACACGATCTGCTCGGACCCGAACTTCAGCGCGTAGAGCAGCTTGGTGAACGGGTTGGCGATCGACGGCCCGGCGGAGACGTCCTGCGTCGGGAACGTGCTGTTCTCGGCGCCGGTCCCGCCGTCGGACGGGTAGTCCAGCTCCCACGGCCGCGCGCCCTCGGGGGCGCCCACGATCGAGTACGTGGGCGCCTTGGGGCTGAAGTAGATGCGCGGCTCGTACTCGCCCATCTGGCCCGTCGAGGGGATCCCCTGCTCCCAGAACGCCGGCGCCCCGCGCCCGGCCGTCGTGTTGCCGTAGGCGGCGACGACCCCGAACCCGTGCGTGTAGACCGTCGTGTCGTTGGTCCAGTTGCGCTGCTGCGCGTCCAGGCCCTCGAGCGACAGCTCGCGCACCGCGATGACGGTGTCCCGGCTCTCGCCGTCGATCTCGTACCGGTCCACCGACAGCGAGTCGGGGAAGTCGTAGAACGCGCGGATCTGCTCGAGCTGCTTGAACGACGGGCTGACGATCTGCGGGTCGAGCAGGCGGATCGACGCCGTCGTGTCGGCGTCCTCGCGGAGCGCGCCGGCCTCGGCGGTGACCTCCGCGTTGTACTCCGTCGTCTTGACGTCGTCGAGCCCGTACGCGTCGAGGGTGGCCTCGATGTTGCGCTGGATGTACTCGGCCTCGGCGTCCTGCTGGTTCGGCTGCACCTGGAACCGCTGCACCACGGCCGGGTAGATGCCGCCGACGGCGATGGCCGCGACGATCATCAGGCCGACGCCGATGGCGGGCAGGCGCCAGTTGCCGCGGATCGCGGTGACGATGAACATCACGGCGACGAAGATCGCGATGCCCGCGAGGATCGCCTTCGACGGGATGACCGCGTGCACGTCCGTGAACGAGGCGCCGACGAACTTCTGGCCCGACTTCATGAGGATCGAGTAGCGGTCCAGCCAGTAGCTCGCGGCGATGAGCAGCATGAGCACGGCCGCGATGGTCGTCAGCTGGACGCGGGCGGCGCGCGTCGTGCGCGGCGTCCCCCCGCTCGGACCGCCGACCCGCAGGCCGCCGTACAGGTACTGGGTGGCCACGGCGCCGATGCCCGCGAGGACGGTGACGGCCATGAGGAACGAGACGACGAACCGCAGGCCGGGCAGCGTGAAGAGGTAGAAGCCCAGGTCGATGCCGTACTGGGCGTCGGTCGTGCCGACGGTCCCCCCGTGCATCCAGAGCTGGATGGTCTGCCACTGCTGGGACGCGGCCGCACCGGCGAACAGGCCGAGCACGGCGGGGCCGACGATCATGACCAGGCGGCGCAGCGGCTCGATGGCCTCGCGGTACTGGTCGAGGTTCGCCTGCTCCTGCGTCGACGGGGCGTACACGGGACGCGACCGGTAGCCGAAGTTCAGGCTCCAGTAGACCGCCCCGCCCATGACGAGGAACCCGAGGGCGAACAGCACGGCGCGCGTGCCCCACTCGGTGGCGATGACTCCCCCGAACCCGAGCTGGCGGTACCAGAGCACCTCCGTCCACACCTGGGCGAGGAGGAGCACGAGGACGACGAGGACGCCGAGAACGACCAGCGTGGGTGCGAGTGCTCCGCGCCGGCGCGCACGGGGCGGGCTGGTCCGGGGCGGCGGCGGGCTTCCGAATGTCACGGCGTGGCGGTCCTCGTCGTCGGGAACAAGATCAGGAACAACAGCTGACAGCGGGGCACGCACAGGACGCACACCACTCGCACGCTGAACGTGCCGGTCGAGGCACAGGTTCCCACAGGAATGCGACCATGAACCTGTGAGCGAACCCACCCCTGCACTGGCCGCACTGGCCGGATCCGTCCGCGAGATCGAGCAGCACGTCGCCGAGGCCGGCTGGGACGGCCCGGTCCGCGTCTTCGCGCTCGTCCGCACGCAGGCGATGCTGCAGACCGAGCCCGGCCTCGCGGCCCAGCTGGACCCGGCGGCGCTGGCCGCGGCGAAGGCCGACCCGGCCCACCTCACGTCCGTCGAGCAGGAGGAGCTGCCCGAGGCGCCGGACCTGGAGACGCTGCTCGCGGGACTGTCGTGGCCGTCGACCGTGGACGGCATGGCGGTCACCGTCGAGCGGGTGGTCCTGCCGCCGGCCGCCGAGGAGGCGATGCCCCAGGACGCCGACGCCGCGCTCGACTACCTGCTGGCCCACCCCGAGCGCCAGGACGTACGCCTGGTGGTGGGCGCCCTGCGGGACGGACCGTCGTGGTGCGCCGTCCGCAGCCGCGCGAACGACAGCGCCGACCAGGTGGGTCAGGGTCCCGACCTGGTGCCGGGTCTGGTCTCCGCGGTGCGCTCGACCCTCGACTGATCAGCGGCAGGTCGGCAGGTCGTCGGCCGTGCCCGCGCCGATCGCGGTCATCGCCTCGCGGGCGTCGTGCAAGGTCTCGATGGAGACGACGCGGAGCCCGTCCGGCACGTGGCCGACGACCTCGTCGCAGTTCGAGGCAGGCGCGAGGAACCAGGTGGCGCCGTCGCGAGTCGCGCCGGCCAGCTTCTGCCGGATGCCGCCGATCGGACCGACCTCGCCCGTGACGTCGATGGTGCCCGTCCCGGCGATGTCCTTGCCGTTCGCCTCGTCCTCCGGCGTCATCTTGTCGATGATCCCCAGCGCGAACATGGTCCCGGCGCTCGGTCCGCCGATGTCGTCGATGCTGATGGTCACGTCCACCGGCATGTCGAAGGACGGGTCGATGAACACGCCGATCTGGGCCCGACCGTCGTCCTTCTCGCCGGTGACGACCGGGACGTCGACGGCCTGCCCGTGCCGACGCACGGTGAGCGTCACCGTGTCGCCCGGCTCCACCTGCTCCAGCTGCGCGATCAGCCCCTGGTAGTCGGGCACCGCGATGCCGTCCAGGGCGACGATGACGTCCCCCTCCTCGACCTTGCCCTCGGCGTCGGTCCCCTCGACGGCACCCGCCACGACGAGGGTCGCGGGGACCTCGTACCCCAGCTCGGTGAGCGCGGCGACGGTGGCGTTCTCCTGCGAGGAGACCATCTCCGCCTCGTTGGACTCGTCGATCTCGTCCTGGGTCTGGTCCGGCGGGTACAGCAGCTCGACCGGCTGGACCACGGTCCAGCGCGAGAGCCAGCCCTGGACGACGCCCACCGCGCTGGACGGGAACCCGGGACCGCCCGTGCCGGACACCGTGGTCAGGCGCAGCTCGCCGGTGGACTCGAACGTCTCGGCGCCCTCGATCTGGATCAGCGGCGTGTCGTCGTGCTCACCGAGCACGTCACGCGTCGGGCCCGGGCTGCTGATCGCGTAGGGCACCGGCAGGATGACCAGCACGGCGAGCAGCAGCGCGGTGACCAGCATGCCGACGGACAGCGTGAGCGAGCGCGGGCTGACGCGTTCGGGCTCGCCGGAGGGTTCGTCGACGTCGAACGGGGAGGTGGGCTGCTCGAGCACGCCCACATCATCCCCTGTCACGATCCCCTGTCGCGCTCACCCCCGCCGACGCGCCCGCGCCTGCCGCCACACGGCCGCGGTGCCGATGAGCGCGACGGCAGCCCCCGCCGCCCCGAGCGCGGCGGCGTCCCGCGTGCCCACGCGACGTCCGGCGACGGCGAGCCGGCCCTGGACCCCCTCGAGCAGGACGTCGAGGCAGGCCGCGCTGGACCACCGCGGTTCCCACCCGGCCGCGCGCAGACGGTCCGACGCGACGGTCCACGGGTAGACGACGAACGCGAGCTCCGAGGCCGGCGCCGGCAGGACTCCCACGCGGTGCAGCCGCTCGGCGGTGCCGAACGCGGTCGCGGCCGCCAGCTCCACGCGCCGCATCCCCGAGGCGGCCTCGACCTGGGCGGGATCGAGCACGTCCGGCGCCCCCACGGTGAGGACGCCCGCGAGCGCGTGGTCCACGGCGAACCGCGCCGCGGCGGCCAGGTCGTCGACGTGCACGAACTGCCACGGACGGACCGCGCCCCGCACGGTGAGCAGGCGGGGAGCCTCGAAGTGCCGGGTGACGAAGGTGTCGACGCCGGCGCCGACCACCGCCGCCGGCCGCAGCTGCGTGACCAGCGGGGACCGGCGGCGACCGCGCTCGAGCACGGCCGCCGCGGCGAGGAGGTCACCCACCAGCCCGTCCCGGGCGGCGTCGTCGGTGCGGGGCAGCGGGTCGGCGTCCTGGATCTCCGGCCGGTCGGCCCACGCGCCGTAGACCACCGCGGACCCGATCGCGACGACGTGCCGCGCCCCCACCGCGCGCGCGGCACCGAGGACGCGCTGGGTGTGCGCGACGATCGCCGCCTCTCGCTCGCGGCGCCCCTTGTCCACCGGCGCGACGAGGTCCCCGGAGTGGGTCACGAGCACGACGACCGTGGCACCCGCCAGCGCGTCCTGCGGGTCCTGCTCCGGGACCTCGTCGAGGGTCCGCACGTGTCCACCCCAGGCAGCGCCGACGGCGGACGCGATCGGTCCCCGCCCGATCACGACGACGTCGTCGGGGCGCTCGGGCTCATCCGGAGCGGTCCCCGGTCGCGCGCTGCGCCCTGAGCGAATTTGCCCGGCCACCATCCCTCGTTCCTGTGCTGCGTGGTTACCGTGGTTCGCAGCCGGCCCCATCGTCGCAGGAGGTCCATGTGAGCCCCGACAACTCCGCTGTCCCCGGAGCCGATGGTGGCGTGCCCGCCTGGGAGCAGGTCATGCGCGCGATGCTGGGCGAGGGCGCCGACGACGCCATCCGTGAGCTGCAGGAGCGCGGCTTCGACCCCGGCGCCATGGCCGCCGCGTCCGGGCTGCCCGACGACCCGGCCGCGCTGCAGCAGGTGTTCGCCCAGGTCCAGGCCCTGCTGTCCGCCTCGGGCGACGACCCCGTCAACTGGCAGATGGCCCACGACCTCGCGCGGCAGCAGGCCGCCGCGGGCGGCGACCCGTCGCTGAGCCCCGGGCAGACCCGGCAGGTCATCGACGCGCTCGCGGTCGCCGAGCTGTGGCTCGACGCCGCCACCGACCTGCCCCCGTCCACCGGCACTCCCCGCGCGTGGAGCCGAGCCGAGTGGGTCGAGGCCACCCTGCCCACGTGGCGCACCCTGACCGAGCCGGTCGCGTCCTCGCTGTCCGTCGCCCTCGTCGGCGCGCTCGGCGGTGCCCTGCCCGACGGGTCGGACGGCGAGCTCGCCCTGCCCGGCGGGATCGAGCCGGCTCAGCTGTTGCGCCAGCTCGGGTCGGCGGTCTTCGGCATGCAGGTGGGCCAGGCCGCGGGCACCCTCGCGCACGAGGTGTTCGGCACCACCGACATCGGCCTGCCCCTGCTCGACAGGCCTGCCCCGGCGCTCGTCGCGGCCAACGTCGACGCGTTCGCCGAGGGTCTCGACGCCCCCGCGGAGGAGGTTCGCCTCTTCCTCGCCCTGCGCGAGGCGGCCGCCACCCGCCTGTTCACCCACGTCCCGTGGCTGCGCTCGCACCTGCTCGCCACCGTCGAGGCGTACGCGCGCGGCATCACGATCGACGCCGACCAGCTGGAGGAGGCCGTCCGCTCGATCGACGTCACCGACACGGCGGCGCTCCAGCAGGCGCTCTCCGGCGGGGTGTTCGCCCCGCACACGACGGACGCGCAGAAGGCTGCGCTCGAGCGGCTGGAGACGGCCCTCGCGCTCGTGGAGGGCTGGGTCGACGAGGTCACCGCCACCGCCGCGCTCCCCCACCTGCCGCACACCATGGCTCTGCGCGAGATGATCCGCCGCCGCCGTGCCGCCGGCGGACCGGCCGAGCAGACGTTCGCCAACCTGGTCGGCCTCGAGCTGCGGCCCCGGCGCCTGCGCGACGCCGCCGCCCTGTGGGCGCAGATCACGCGCGACAACGGCGCCACCGCGCGCGACGCCGTGTGGGACCACCCTGACCTGCTGCCCGGCACCGAGGACCTCGACGACCCGTCCGGCTACGCGGCCCGCCGCGCGACCGCGGTCGACGACGCCGCCGAGGTGGACCGCGCACTGGCCGAGATCCTCGGCGAGGACCCGGACGCCGACCCGACGGCGTGACTGCCCGGCTGCGGCGCCCGCGCGACGGGGTCCGTCCCGCGGGCGGCTCAGCGCGTCTCTGACGCTCCGGGGGCGTCGAAGTCCAGCTCGAGCTGCCCGAGCGCCTCGTCGTCCGGGTCGGCCGTGAGCTCGTCGACGTCCACCTCGTCGGACACGACGTCCTCCGGCTCGTCGATCCCGCCGTCGTCGACCTCGTCGACCTCGTCGGCCGGTCGGTCGGCGTCCTCGTCGGACTCCCCCGGCGCCGCCTGTGCTCCGCGCTCCGCCGCGTACGCGTACCCCTCGAGAAACCCTCGGGCGCGCAACGTCCGGGGGTAGGTGTCGAGCTCCGCCCAGAAGTCCGGTCCGTGCCCGGCGTGCAGCAGGTGCGCGAGCTCGTGCAGCAGCACGTAGTCGAGCACCCACCGCGGCATGCCGCGCACGCGGTCGGAGATCCGGATCGAGCCGTCCGACGGCGTGCACGACCCCCAGCGGCGGCCCTGGTTGGTGGACCACCGGACGGTCGTCGGCTGCACGCGGCCGCCGAGGTACTTGGCGGCCAGCTCCGTGGCGCGGGACATGAGCTCGTCGTCCGACGGGCGACGGCGGCGTTCCTGCGTCGCCAGACGCGTGAGCATGCGACGCACCCACTCACGTTCCTGCGCCCGCGTGAACCGCGCCGGGATGGCCACGATCGTCCGGTCGCCCTCGCGCCAGGCCGTCACCGTGCGCACGCGCTTGCGCGAGCGGCGGATCTCGACCTGCGACAGGTCCTGCGTGGGCTGCACAGGTGCACGCTAGCGCGCAGGGCCCACGGGCCCCGGTTCACCCGTCGGCGCACGGCGCGTCCTGCACGATTCCGCGGGCTGTGGGCGTCTGGAGCACTACCGTGGACGTCGCGCGGGCGTTGTTGCACCAGCACGTCCGAGCCGCCGGCCGGCGGTTCCCCGGTCCGGTGCACGGACACCGAGGGAGGGCCCCATGGCTGAGACGTATGCAGGCGAGTTCTACTGCGTGAAGTGCAAGGAGAAGCGCGAGGCCGAGGGCGACGTCGTGATCTCGGAATCCGGTCGCAGGATGGCCAAGGCCGTCTGTCCGGTGTGCGGCACCAAGCTCAACCGCATCCTCGGCAAGGCCTGAGCACCACCACCGCACCCGCCCGAGGGCATCGTCCGCGCGGACGGTGCCCTTCGGCATGTCCGGGCCTGTGGACGACGCCCGCGCAGCCCGCGACAGCGCTGCCAGGGTGGCCCCCGACGCCGAGAGGGGACCCATGCGACTGCGCGCCGGGCTGCGGGTGCTGCGACGCACCACCACCGAGGTCCAGGTGGGCACCGACCCGCGCTGGGCCGTCCGCCTGACCGACCTCACCCCCGCGGACGCGGACCTGCTGATGTCCGTCGACCCCCGGACGGACCTGACCGAGCTGGTCGCCCGCGCCGTCGACGTCGAGCGCGCCCGCGCGCTGGTCGCCGTGCTCGTCGACGCCCGGCTCACCGACGCTCGGCCGCCCGCGGCGGTCCTGCGCGGACCGGCGGCGGTCGACGCGGACGTGTGGTCCCTGCTGCGGCCCGACGGGGACGGCACCCGGCTCGTCCGGGCCCGGGCGGACCGGGTGGTGGCCGTCCTCGGCCTGGGGCCGACCGGGCTGGGCATCGCGGTGGGGCTCGCCGCCGCGGGCGTCGGCACCCTGCTGCTCGACGACGAGCGACCGGTGCGGTCGACCGACGTCGGCGTCTGCGGGTACAGGTGGGCCGACGCGGGCTCCGCGCGCGAGCACGTGGCTGCGCGGCTGCTGCGCGACGTGGCGCCGCACGTGTCGACGGTGTCGGACCGTCGGCCGGACGTCGTGGTGCTGGTGGAGGACGGGGTGGCCGACCCGGTGCGCGCTCCCGCGCTGGTCTCCGGGGCCACGGCGCACCTCGGGGTCGTCGTCCGGGAGGCGGACACGGTCGTCGGCCCGCTCGTCGTGCCGGGCGCCGGACCCTGCCTGCGCTGCCTGGACCTGCACCGCAGCGACGCCGACGACGCGTGGCCGACCCTGGCCGTCCAGCTGCGGACCGGTACGACCCCGAGCGAGCCGGCCGTGCCGGCCGCAGTCTGCGCGGGGATCGGGGCCGCGGCCGTGCTCGCCCACCTGGACGGGCTCGTCGGCCTGGGCGCCGGTGTCACGTACGAGGTCTCCCTGCCGGACGCGGTGCCGCGCAGACGCACGTGGGCGGTGCACCCCGAGTGTGGGTGCACCGCCCTCCCCGCGTCGCTGGTGGGCGCGCAGGGTTGAGTGCCGACGGCCTCAGGCCGCCGGGGCTGCGTTCTTCCGCGGGCGACCACGACCACGCTTGGTCGCGACCACCACGCCACCGACGAACACCTCGCCGCCCCAGACGCCCCACGGCTCGGCGCGCTCGATGGCGCCGGCCAGGCATCCTTCGATCAGCGGGCACTCGCGGCACAGAGCCTTGGCCCGTTCGACCTCGGCCGTCCGCTCGGCGAACCAGAGCTCGGGGTCGCCCGCCCGGCACGGGATGAAGTCGGCGACGAGCTGGTCGAACGTCTGGCGGTCGTCGGTCGCCGAAGTGCTGTCGGTGAGGGGCCACGCGCCGGATCCGCCCTGGTTCACCGTGTCGAGCAGCGTCGTGAGCCGCACGATGTCCTCCTGATGTCCTTGCTGGTGAGCGTGTTGCGTCGGTGCCGGACCGACTGCCAACCCGTCCCACCCGGATCATCGGGAGAAACAGAAAGGCCGCGGGTCCGAGTTCGGACTCCGCGGCCTGATGCCTCTGTCGAGGTCAGATCATGGGAGTCCGGATCAGCTGCGTGCGGGGATCGGTCGCCGTGCGACGCTTCGACCCGCCGGTGAGCTCGAGGGTGCTGCCGCCGATGGGCAGAGCGATCCCCTGGAACCGGAACATGGTGGGCGCGACAGATCGCGGCAGGAACGCGTAAGCGTCCGGCGTCTGGATCTTTGTGTTCATCGGTGCACCCACCCCCTCTCCGGCTCGGACCCTCACCTCTCGGCGCGGTCCCTCAACAAGGACGTCGCCCAGACTAGGACCGGGCTCGCGGGGCGGACAACCGAATAAACGGAGTTTCCTCGACGAATTTCTGCCATCGCCCGATTGGCTCAGCGAGCGGGCTGGGCGACGGTCGCGCGGACGGCCGCCAGAACGTCCTCGCCGACGTCCGCCAGCGTCATCGGTCCGACCCCGCGGACCGAGCCCAGCTCCTCGAGCGTGCCGGGGCACCGCTCCGCGATCGCGCGGATGGTCGCGCTGGTCAGGACGGACGCGGGCTGGCGGCGCAGCTCGGCCGCGTGGCCGTCGCGCCACGCGGTGAGTGCGTCGACGACGGCCTGCTGGCGGTCGTCGAGCTCGCGCCGCGGCACCCCCGGGCGGCGACGCTCGTCGGGCCAGAGGTCGGTGAGGAACCGCGAGACGGTGCGGCTCGCGCGGGCGCGCGGATGACGGGCACGGGAGTACGACAGGTGCAGGTGCACGCGCGCCCGGGTGATCCCGACATAGAGCAGTCGCCGCTCCTCGGCCAGCGCGGCGTCGGTCTGCGCCTGGACCGTGGGGAGCAGCCCCTCGGACAGCCCCACGAGGAACACCGCGTCCCACTCGAGGCCCTTGGCGGCGTGCAGGGAGGCCAGGGTCACGCCCTCGACGGTCGGCGCGTGCTGCGCGGACGCGCGTTCGTCGAGCTCGGCGACCAGGTCGGAGACGGTCGGCGGACCGCTGCCCGTCGGTGGGGCCGCAGCCAGCGAGTCGGCCAGCGTCACGAGCGCCTGCAGGGCGTCCCAGCGTTCGCGCGCCGCGCCGCGGCCCTCCGGCGGGTTCTCCGACCAGCCCGCGTTGCGCAGGATGTCCCGGACCGCGTCCGGCATCGGCAGGTCGGGATCCACGGCCCGCGCACCACCGCGCAGCAGGACCATCGCCTTGCGCACGTCCGCCCGCGCGAAGAACCGCGCGTTCCCGCGCACCTGGTAGGCAATGCCCCGGTCGGACAGGGCCGCCTCGAACGCCTCGGACTGCACGTTGGTCCGGAACAGGACCGCGATGTCGGCGGCCGACACGCCACCGCGGACCAGCTCGGCGATCGTCGCGGTGACGCCGGCGGCCTCTGCGTCGTCGTCCGCGTAGGTCACGTAGGAGACGTCGGGACCGTCGGCGCGCTGCGCCCGCAGCTCGAGGGGCGCGGGTCCGCCCGCCTTGCGGGACGCGTGCATGACGTGGTTGGCCAGGCTCACCACCTGCGGCGTCGAGCGGTAGTCCCGGACGAGCTCGACCGTGGTGGCGCGCGGGTAGGCGGCCGTGAACGACGTGAGGTGGTGCGCGGAGGCGCCCGCGAACGAGTAGATGGTCTGGCTCGGGTCGCCGACCACGCACAGCTCCTGCCGACCGCCGAGCCACTGGTCGAGCAGGTACTGCTGGAGCGGGCTGACGTCCTGGTACTCGTCGACCACGAAGTGCTGGTACTGCTCCCGGACCGAGTCCGCCACGTCCCGCCGCTCGGCCAGCATGGCGGCGAGCAGGAGGAGGACGTCCTCGAAGTCGATGACGCCCTGCTGGTCCTTGGCGGACTCGTAGGCCGCCATGAGCCGGGCGACGGACTGCGGGTCGATGCCCCCCGGGCCTGGGCGGTCGGTGGCGGCGGCCGCCTTGGCGTAGTCGTCGGCCGTGACCAGCGAGACCTTGGCCCACTCGATCTCGGACGCCAGGTCGCGCACGCTCTCCCGGTCCGTCTCGATGCCGACCAGCTGCGCGGCGTGCGCGACGAGCTTGACCTTCTGCTCGAGGATCCGGGGCGGCGGGCCGCCGACGACCTTGGGCCAGAAGAACCCCAGCTGGCGCAGCGCCGCGGCGTGGAACGTCCGCGCCTGGACACCGGACGCGCCGAGCAGCCGCAGCCGGGTCCGCATCTCCCCCGCGGCACGGGCGGTGAACGTCACGGCCAGCACGTTGGCCGGCCGGTAGGCCCCCACCTGGATGCCGTAGGCGATGCGGTGCGTGATCGCCCGGGTCTTGCCCGTGCCCGCGCCGGCGAGCACGCGCACGGGACCCCTCAGGGTCGTCGCGACGGCACGCTGCTCGGGGTCGAGGGCGTCCAGGAGGGCTTCGGCGGACATCGGGCACAGTCTCGCAGCACCGGCCCACACGCCGGACGCGGCCGGTGGACGACGCCCGTTCGAGTGACCCGGGAAGAGTCGCGAGCTTGCGGACGTTGCTGCCCTGGGCGACGATCTCGCCACGACCGTGCTCGAGAACCGACCGACGAGGACCGATGACCACGCAGACCCTGCCCGAGACCGGCACGATCACGATGTACTCCACCACCTGGTGCGGGTACTGCCGCCGGCTCAAGACGCAGCTGGACTCCGCAGGCATCGGCTACACCGAGGTGAACATCGAGGAGCACCCCGACGCGGCAGCGCTCGTCGAGTCGCTCAACGGCGGCAACCAGACGGTGCCGACGGTCGTGTTCCCCGACGGGTCCGCCGCGACGAACCCGTCGCTCTCGCAGGTGCGCGACCGCCTCAGCTGAGCGGTCCCCCTCAGCTGAGCGGTCCCCCGAACCACTCCTCCACGAGCGCCCGGGCGATCGACGCCCGCCCCGGCGGGATGACGTCGCCGGTCCGCACGGCGTCCGCCAGCTCGGCGCGGGAGAACCACCGCGCCTCCGTCAGCTCGATGCCGTCCACGTGCACGTCCGTCGACTCGGCCTGCGCGCGGAAGCCGATCATGAGGGACGCGGGGAACGGCCACGGCTGGCTGCCCCGGTAGGACACGTCACCGACGAGGACTCCCGTCTCCTCCGCCACCTCGCGGCGGACCGCGTGCTCGAGCGACTCCCCCGCCTCGACGAACCCCGCGAGGGTGGACCACCGACCGGCCGGCCAGTGGGCCGCATGGCCCAGCAGGATCCGGTCGTCGGCGTCGACCACCGCCATGATCACCGCGGGATCCGTCCGCGGGTAGTGCTCCGACCCGTCGACCACGCACACCCGCGTCCAGCCCGACTGCGCCACCCGGGTCTCGGCGCCGCAGCGCGGGCAGCGGGGGTGCCGGGCGTGCCAGGCGTCGAGCGCCACCGCCGTCGTGGCCAGCCCCGCCTCCTGCGCCGACAGGTCGGCGCCGATGTCGCGCAGCGCCGTCCAGGTCAGCCCGTCGGGCAGCGTCGGCGTGATCGCGGGTCCCGTGCTGGTCGGCGCGGTGTGCACCAGCACGTCGGACGCCTCCCCCACGGTCGGCGCGGGACGGCGGTCCGCCACCCGGCGCGCCAGGTACGCCTCGCCGCCGTCACCCCGGCCGAGCAGCAGCCAGGCCTCGTCGTCGGCCGGGAGCAGGCGCGCCACGTCCGCCGGGTCGAGCAGCGCGACCGTCGGCCCCGCAGCGGTGACCACGGCCGCGTCGCACACGAGCAGCACGCGCGTGGCGGGATCGGCGAGGGCCGTGCGGACGACCCCGTCCTCGGTGCGCAGCAGCGCGGCCCGGTCGATGCCGGCACGGGACAGGGGGAGGTCATCCGGAACGATCACGCCGGTCACCGTACGCGGGGAGGCACCGCCGGGCTCGCGGAAACGGGCGCGGTGGGACCAATCGGGCGCAACACGCCGAGCGCCTCGACGGGGACGGCTCTGTCGCCCGCCTATCCTGGGCGCGTGGTCCGATCCCCCCTCGCCCTGGCCGCGCTGGCGACCGTCGCCGTCCCGGGACTCGACGCCTTCGACGTCCGACGGCCCGCCCAGCCCGGGTCCGACTTCGACACGGCGGTCGTCATCGACGCCCACCGCAACCGCTGGGTCGTGCGCGCCCCGCAGCACGCCGCGGCCGGCGCCGCGCTCGAGGCCGAGGTCGTGCTCCTGTCCATGCTCGCGGCGGAGTCCGAGCGCGGGAAGCTGCCCTTCGCCGTCCCGGCTCCCGCCGGGTTCGCGCACCTGCCCGAGGGTGGGCGCGCGGCCGTGCACGCCGAGATCCCCGGCGACCCGCTGCGGCTCGAGCGCCTCGCCCCCGGCCCCGGTCTCGCCGCGTCGCTCGGCCGCGCGATCGCCGCGCTGCACGAGCTGCCCACCGTCATCGTCGAGAACGCCGGCCTGCCCGCGTACGACGCCGGCGAGTACCGCCAGCGCCGTCAGGCGGAGGTCGACGAGGCCGCTCGCAGCGGCAAGGTCCCGCCCGCCCTGCTGCGGCGCTGGGAGGAGCGGCTCGAGGACGTCGCGATGTGGCGTTTCCGCCCCACGGTCGTGCACGGCGACCTCACCAGCGACCGGGTGCTCGTCCAGGGCGACAAGGTCACCGGGATCCTGCACTGGGGCGACGCCTGCGTGGCCGACCCCGCCGACGACCTCGCCTGGCTCCTCGTCGCCGCCCACCCGGACACCACCGACTCGATCATGGAGGCGTACCAGCTGCGCCGGACCGAGCTCACCGACCCGCACCTGGTCGATCGCGCCCTGCTCGCCGGGGAGCTCGCGCTCGCCCGGTGGCTGCTCTACGGGGTGCGCACCCAGGACGCGGAGATCATCGACGACGCCGTCGCCATGCTCGAGGACCTCGACGCGCACACGCACGAGGGCCGGGACGCCGAGGCCGAGCCGCTGATGGCGTGACGGATCGCTCTGTCTCCTGGGGCGCCATGCGTGCATGCCCGGCTCCTCGGCTGAGCCGCCGCACCGGGTGGACGTCAGTCGGCGTCGAAGAGGGTGGGCGCCGACGGCTGCGGTGAGCGTCGCGCGGGCGTCGCTCTCGACCCCTCCCACCCCGCACGGCCGCGGCCGGGGGTGTTGGGCCGCGCGCCCTGCCGGTTGGCCCGCGGGGTGACCGCACCCGGAGCCTGCGGACCGCGGGTCGCGGCGCTCAGCAGCTCGGCGATCTCCGTCTCGTCCAGGAGCCGCTCCGGGTAGACGGTCACGCCCGCGCCCACGTAGCAGAAGGCGGCGCGCACCCGGTCGAGCGGGGTGCCCGTCCACCGCGACCAGGCGAGCCGGTACACGGCGAGCTGGAGCTCGCGCGAGGCGCGGGCGGCCTCGTCCTTGGGCGGCGCACCCGTCTTCCAGTCGACCACCACGACGCCCGGCTCCCCGCCGCCGACGGCGGGGTCGGGGAAGACGGCGTCGATCCGGGAGCGCAGCACGTAGCCGTCGACCGAGATCTCGATGTCCACCTCGACCGCGACCGGCGAGCGGTTCGCCCACTGCGTGGCCAGGAACGCCTCGCGGAGCGCGCGCTCGTCGAGGTCGAGGACCGCGGAGTCGTCGTCGGCACCGGGAAGGGCGTCGACGTCCACCAGGGAGGCGCTGCCGTACCAGCCCTCGACCCAGGCGTGGAACCGGGTGCCCCGGCGGGCCTGCGGAGACGGCTCGGCCGGCACCGGGCGGCGCAGGTGCTGCGCGAACTCCGCCGGGTCGCCCTCGAGCCGGACCAGGGCGGAGGCGGACAGGTGCGCGGGCAGCTCGACCTCGCCCGAGGGTGTGCGTGCTCGCTCGCGCTCGGCGAGCAGACGCTCGGCGAGGACGTCCCACGGGTGCGCGGCGAGCTCCTGGTCGGGCACCGACGGGTCGCCAGCGGGGTCGGCCGTCGCCTGCCGGGCCTCGTCCGCCCCGTGCGACGAGTGCCGGGCCATCGCGGCGCGCACCCGGGCGGCCGCGTCCTCGACGTGCGCGCGTCGGGTCGGCCCGATATCGGTGCCGAACGGGTCGGCGGGCCAGGTGGCCGTGAGCACCAGCGAGGCGCGCGGGTTGGCCCCCGTGCCGTCCGGCGCATCCTCCCAGCCACCCGTCTCCACCAGACCGGCGTCGGCGAGCTCGGTGAGGAACACCGAGACCTTGCGGACCCGTGTGCCGTCGCCCCACCACGCCGCGGTGAGCAGCAGGTCGGACCGCGCACGAGTGAGCGCCACGTAGGCCAGCCGGCGCTCCTCGGCGACCTCGTGGTCGCCGGCGTCGAGCAGGAACTGCTTGCGTCGCTCCTCGAGCTCCTTGGGATCGTCGGCCCCGGAGTACGCGAAGACCGGCAGGTCGTGACGGTCGCCGCGCAGCGGGTAGGGCAGCGAGCCGAGCCCGGTCAGCCACGCGGAGTCCTTCGGTCCGTCCTTGCCCTGCGTCGCCGTGGCCGGCAGCCCGCCGTCCACCAGCCCCGCGACCGCGACCACGTCCCACTCGAGGCCCTTGGCCGCGTGCACGGTGATGAGCTGCACCGCGTCGGGGTCGGGCTCGGAGACCGGCATGTCCAGACCGTTCTCGCGGGAGTCGGCCGCCTCGAGCCACGCGAGGAAGCCGCCCAGGTTCGGGTGGTCGGCGGACCGGGCGAACTCGACGGCGACGTCCCGGAACGCGTCCAGCTGCGCCCGCGCGCGGCCCGGCGACGTGCTGGCCCGCGCGGCGACCTCGATGTCGAGCCCGAGGAGCCGCTCCGCCTCGCCGACCAGCTCCGGCACGGACAGGTAGGTGTGCGCGCGCAGCACGCGCAGGGTCAGGGCGAGGTCGGCGAGCCGCGCCCGCCCGACGGCACTGAGCGTCCGACCGCCGCGGCTGGTCCAGCCGTCGACCGGGAGCTCGGTGATCGCGTCGAGGGCGTCGACGATGCTGCGCTCGTCGACCGCGTCCGCCTCGACCACCACATCGTCCTCCACGACCGCGGCCGTCCACCCTCGCGACCGGGAGTCGCCACCGTGGCGCGCCGCGAGCTCGCCGGACCACGCTGCGAGCGCGTGCAGGTCCGCGGCGCCGAGCCGCGTGCGCGCGCCCGTGAGCAGGCGCATGAGGGCGTCGCCGCGGGACGGGTCGTGCGCGGCCTGCAGGAGGGCGACCAGGTCGACCACCTCGGGTGCGGAGAGCAGCCCGCCGAGCCCGACGACCTCGACCGGCAGCCCGGCGTCGCGCAAGGCACGGCGCAGGGTCTCGAACTGGGATCGCTTGCGGCACAGGACCGCGGCCGTGACCCGGTCGCGCCCCGGTCCGGCGGGCCGCCAGCGGTCGCGGACGAACTGCGCGACCGCCCGCGCCTCGTCCTCGACCGTCTCGGCGACGTGGGCGTGGACGTGTCCCTCGCCCGCACCCGGCCGCGCCACCAGCACCGGCACCGCGACGCGGGTGGCCGACGCCCGCAGCGGTGCCGCCACGTGGTTGGCCGCCGCGAGGACGAGCCGGTCGTTGCGCCACGAGGTGGACAGGAGATGGACGTCGGCCGGCGACCGCGAGCCGTCCGGGTGCACCTGCGGGAACGACGTCGGGAAGCCCTCGAGCCCGCCGGCGCTCGCACCCCGCCAGCCGTAGATCGACTGGTGCGGGTCACCCACCGCGGTCACCGGGTGCCCGCCGCCGAAGAGGGCGCCGAGAAGGGTCAGCTGGGCGTAGGACGTGTCCTGGTACTCGTCGAGCAGGACGACCCGGAACCGCTGCCGCTCGCCGACCCCGACCTCGGGCACGTCGAGGGCGAGCCGCGCGGCCAGGGCCACCTGGTCACCGAAGTCGATCGCGTCGCTCGAGCGTTTGCGCGCCCGGTACTCCGCGACCAGCTCGAGGACCCGGACGCGCTCCCCCAGCGACCGCAGCAGCCTCTTGATCTCGGCGTACGGCTCGCGCGGCGGGGTGCCCGCCGGCGTCGACGCGATCGCCTCGATGATGCCCTCGATCCCGCTGCGGGCACCGGCCGCGTCGAGCAGGTGCTCGTCCAGCGCACCCGAGAGCGCGAGCACCGCCTCGATCACGGTGGAGGTGGCGGCGTCGGTGTCCAGGTCGTCGCTCCACGCCTCGACCACCTCGGAGGCGAGCTGCCACTGGGCTGCCTCCCCGAGCAGCCGCGCCGACGGGTCCAGCCCGAGCCGCAGCGCGTGGTCCGACACCAGGGACGCCGCGTAGGAGTTGTAGGTGGAGATCGTCGGCCGCGCGAGGCCCGCCAGGCCCGCTCCGCGCTCGGGGTCGACCTCGCCGCCCAGCACCACGCCCTCGGCCGCGGCCGCCCGGGCGAGGGTGCGCAGCCGCTTGCGCACCCGCTCGGCCAGCTCGCCGGCCGCCTTGCGCGTGAACGTCAGGCCCAGCACCTGGTCGGGGGCGACGATGCCGTTGGCCAGCAGCCAGACCACGCGTGCGGCCATGGTCTCCGTCTTGCCGGACCCGGCACCGGCCACGACGAGCGACGGCCCGAGGGGCGCCTCGATGACGACCCGCTGCTCCGGCGTGGGCGGCGGCTGGCCGACGAGGGCGGCGATCTGCGCGGCGGAGAGGGTCATGCGACAACCTGCCCGCCCTCGCCGCGGACCGGGCACGAGCGCCGCACGGGGCAGCGGTCGCACAGGTCGTTGGCGGTCGCCTGGAACGTCGACGCGGCCATCTTGTCGGCCACCTGGTCGACCATCGCGCGCGCCCAGCTGGGCCCGTCGACCTCCGGCCCGAGCGCGTCCTGGGTCCGCGTCACGGCCGTCGCCCCCGTGCCGAGGAAGACCAGCTGCGCGCCCCCGCTGGTGGCCCCCTCGGGCAGGCCGTCGAACGCGCCCGCGTCGACCGCCAGCTGGTACGCGCCGAGCTGCGGGTTCTCCGCGGCCTTGCTGACGCTCGGCGGGCTGGCGCCTGTCTTCAGGTCCACCACCCGCACCACGGGTCCGGCAGGCCCGTCCTGCACGAGCTCGATCCGGTCCGCCGACCCCCGCAGCGACGCCCGGTCGGTGTCGACGGCGAAGGCACCCTCCACCAGCAGCGGCTCGCCGGCGGTCCGCAGGTAGACGGCGAGCCGGTGCACCATCGCGTCGGCCTTCCGGCGGGTCGCGAGCGCCGGCCATCCCGACCCGAGGCCGAGCTCTCCCCACCGACGGTCGAGCGCCGCGGACAACTCTTCCTCGGTACCGCGCGGGTGCTCCTGCGCGATGGCGTGCAGCAGGGTGCCCAGGCTCTGCCCACCGCTCGCCGACGACGTCCCGCCCGCGGCCTCGAGCGCCCAGCGCAGGGCGCAGCGCTGCGCGGTCTCCACCTTGGACGGCGAGACCGGCACGCGCTCGTCCGGATCCCACAGGGGCGCGTCGCTGGACGGCTCCGCGAGGCCGTGCCACTGCGCCGGGTCGGCGCCGGGGACGTCCGCCGCCGCCAGCCGCGCGAGGGTGCGGGCCGCGGCCGGGTCCGGCTCGACGCCGTCCAGCGCCGCCTGCTCCAGGTGGGCCCGCAGCTGCGCGACGAGCCCCCGCAGGTCGAGCGGGCTCGGGACGCTGGTACGGCGGGTCTCGCCCTCGTCGTCGGACGGGTCGACCAGGTCGACGAAGGGCGACGGCTGGTGGTCGGCGTCGTCCACGGCCGTGACCAGGAGCGAGCGACGGGCGCGCGAGCACGCCACCACGAAGGAGCGCAGCTCGTCCGCCAGCACCGCGTCGCGCGCCGCGGCGGCGGACTCGGCGTCGTCGGAGGTACCGGGCACCGCCCGGCCGGCCACCAGGTCCACGAGCGCCTGCGCGCCCAGCAGCGAGTCCCGCAGCCGCAGGTCGGGCCAGGAGCCCTCCTGCACCCCCGCCACCACGACCACGTCCCACTCCCGGCCCGCCGCGCCCGCCGGAGTCAGCACCTGCACCGACGCCCGCCGGGCGCGCGCCGCGAGCGAGTCCGACGGCAGGTCCTGCGCCTGCAGCCAGTCGACGAACGCGGCCGGCGAGGAGCGCGGCATCCGGTCGACGAACGTCTCCGCCGCGCGGAACAGCGCCAGGACCGCGTCGAGGTCCCGGTCCGCGCGCTCGCCGCCCGCTCCCCCGGCCAGCGCGGACCGCCGCCACGGCTCGGCCTGCTCGGCCGCCCGCCACAAGGCCCACAGCACCGTCTGCGCGTCGGCGGCCGGGAGCGACGCGGCTCGGCGACCCTCGGCCAGGACGCGGGCGAGCCGCGCGATCGGGCGCGCCGGCGCCGGCAGTGCGACCGCACCGTCGCCGGAGAGCGCCTCGACGAGGAGCGCGTCACTGGTGCGGCCGCCGCCCGCGGCGAGCTCCTGCGTGCGCAGCGCCCGCCGGACGCGCCGCAGCCCCACGGCGTCGAGGCCCCCGAGCGGCGAGCACGCCAGCCGCGCGGCCGTCGTCGCGTCGAGCGGGACCGCCCCGACGCTCACCCGCATCGCGTCCAGCAACGGCCGCGCGGCCGGCTCCTCGCGCAGCGGCACGTCGCTGCCCAGCACGCTCACCGGCACCGAGGCCCCCGCCAGGGCGCGTCGCAGCGCGGTCACCTGCGCACCCGAGCGCGCCACGACCGCCATCTCGCTCCAGGGGACCCCCCGCTCGACGTGCGCGCTGCGCAACGCGTGCGCGACGAACGCCGCCTCCTGCGCGGTGCTCGGCAGCACGGCGACCCGGACGTCCCCGCCGCCGGCCCGCGCCGGGACCGCCCGCCGGTGCTGGACGCCCCCCACCGCACCCACGCGCTCGGCGATCCGGCCGACGACGTCGCGCAGCGCCGGGTCGTGCCGCCACGCGGTGCGCAGCACGACCGTGCGGGCGCCGAGCTCCCCCGGTCCCAGACCGTCGAGACCCGCGCGCCCGACCAGCGACGGCGTCGCGCCCCGGAACGTCTGCACCGCCGCGTCCGGGTCCGCCAGCAGCAGCACCCGCGCCCCGTCGTCCGCGAGCACGCGCAGCAGGCGCGCGGTCGCCGACGTGCTCTCCTGGTGGTCGTCGACCACCACGAGCCTCCAGCGCGGCCGGACCGTGCCCGGCACCTCGTCCTCCCACGTCATCAGCGCCTGCGCCGCCTCGTCGACGACCACCGCCGGATCGAGGCGGGCGCCGAGGTCCGGCGTGCCGGTGCGCAGCTGCACCACGTCGAGGTACTCCTCGTACAGCCTCGCGGCGCTGGCCCAGGCGGGCCGGCCGTGGAGGTCCGCGAGCGCGGCCAGGTCGACGGGGGTCAGGCTGCGCTCGGCGGCACGCATCAGCAGGTCGCGCAGCTCGTCGCGGAACGGGCGCAGGCCCAGCACGTCCGGCCGGACCTCGGAGGGCCAGGCGAGCGGCACGCCCTCGCCCGCCGCGTGGCCGGCCAGCAGGTCACCGATGAGCAGGTCCTGCTCGGCGCCGGACACGAGCGTGGGAGGCGGCTCCCCGAGCAGGGAGGCCCGGGCGCGCAGCACCGAGAAGGCCGCCGCCGCCGCGGTCTGCACGAGCGGTCGTCCCGAGGTCCGCCGCAGCCGCGCCGACAGCCGGTCCCGCAGGTCCGCCGCCGCACGGCGACCCGGCGCCAGGACGAGCACGTCCTCCGGCGACGTCCCCGCCTCGACCGCCGCCACGACCGCCTCGAGCGCGACCGTCGTCTTCCCGGTGCCGGGCGCACCGAGCACGAGCAGCGCGCGGTCCGTGGCGGACACCGCCGCCGCCTGGTCGGGGTCCAGCTCCACGACCGCCCCGGGGCCGCTCGCGGGGACGTCCGCGAACGCCGGGCGCACCAGGCGCAGGGCGTGCGGAGAGCTGGTCACGCGGTCGATCCCATCACGAGCCACCGACACCCGTGCGCACGACCCGCGCGCGGCGCTCAGGTGCTCAGGGGAACGGCCACGCGTTCGGGATGCAGGGTGCCGCCTTGTAGGACTGCTGCTGCATCAGGGGCGCCAGCTGGCCCGCGCCGCCGCACCGCTCGTGCCCGTGCCCGAGGAGGTGCCCGACCTCGTGGTTGACCAGGTACTGCCGGTACATGACCTTGTCCTGCGCGAGCTCGGCGGTCGCCAGGACCCACCGGCGCAGGTTGAGCACCGCGTGGCCGTTGCGCCCGCAGGACACCTCTCCGCCGGTGCGCAGCGGCGCGCAGAGGTCGTCGACGGTCGACGGCGACGCCAGGACCACCCGGAGCTCGGCGGCCCCGTCGGTGCGCGCGAACGAGAGCGAGCCGTCCGCGCCCCAGCCGCGGGGGTCGTTCAGGGTCGCCATCACCGTCGCGGCGAAGGCGGGACCGTCGACCTCGAGCCCGTCCTCGACCTCCACGCGTACGGTGCGCACCGTCCCGGTGCCGGGCCCCGGGTCGGTGCCCGCGACGACGCTCAACGTGCCCGACCCCGACTCGGGGATCTCGTTCGACAGGAGGCCCGCGGCCACGTCGGCGGCGGTCAGCCCGGGCGGGAGCGCGACGATGCTGGGCGGCTGTTCCGTCGGCAGCATCCCGAGGGGGACCTCCACGGGGTTCGGCAGGAGCGACGCGCGCTCGCCGAACGCCCGGCTCTGCGAGCCGATGCGCTCGACCGGCTCGGCCGGGACGGCGGACGAGGTCCCCAGCACGTCGTCGACCATCGCGGCGGCCCGCGGCGCGCTCACCGCCCACAACCCGCCGCCCGCACCGAGGGTCAGGCCGAGCGCGACCGCGACGAGGCCCGGGACCATGCGCCGCGCGGAGCCGGACCGGTGCCGGTGGCCCGTGCGCGGACGACGACGAGGGACCGACGGGCGTCGAGACGCACGCGTCGATCCCTGGTCCGTCCGGAGCAGTTCCGGGGCCGTCACCGAGCCATCGTCGCATCCCTGACACATCCCGTGGCTACCATCGCGGGATGACGGACGGGACAGACGACTCGACCCCGAGGCACCGCAGCCCCCGGATGGCGCGCGACGAGCGCCGCGCCCAGGTGCTCCGCATCGCCCAGGAGCTGTTCTCCTCCGAGGGCTTCCACCACGTCTCGATGGACGACATCGCGGACCGCGCCGAGGTCAGCAAGCCCGTCCTGTACCGCCACTTCCCCTCCAAGCTCGACCTGTACCTCGCCGTCGTCGACCAGAACGGCGCCGACCTGCTGGTCGCCGTCGAGAAGGCCGTGGCCGGCATCGAGCAGGGACCGGTGCGACGCGGGGACGGGCGCGACGTCATCGCCGCGATCGTCAAGGCGTACATCATGTTCGTCGAGGGCGCAGGAGAGTCGTCCGCGCTGCTCTTCGAGTCCGACGTCACGCACGACGCCGACGTGCGCGCCCGCGTCGAGCACGCCTCCTCCGAGGCCGCACGCCGGATCACCGTGGTCCTGTCGCAGGTCACGGCCCTGTCGGTGGAGGACGCGGGCATGCTGGCGATCTCGCTGATCGCGATGGCGCAGGGCGCGGCGACCCACCGCCTGCGCCAGCCGAGCGACGTCGGGCCCGAGCGGACCGTCGAGCTGGTCACGCAGCTGGCCTGGGGCGGGGTGTCCGCCCTGATCCGGCCCGACTTCGTCTACGAGGACGCCTAGGATCGGACGACGTGCCACGGTCCACCGGCCGAGGCCGCCCGAGAACCACTGCGTGGAGTAAGGACGTGAAGGAGATGACGGTGGAGATCACCATCGGCGTGCAGAACCTGCCCCGGGAGATCAGCCTCGAGTCCGACCAGACGCCGGACGAGGTCGCCGCCGCCGTGGCCGCCGCCCTGAGCGGCCGGCCGGCCCTCGAGCTGGTGGACGTGCGCGGCCGCCGCGTCATCGTGCCGACGGCCAGCCTCGGCTACGTCGAGATCGGCTCGGAGAGCAAGGGACGCGTCGGCTTCGGCAACATCTGACCGACGCCCGCGAGAGCACACGAGAGCCCCGCCCGGATCCGTCCGGGCGGGGCTCTCGCGGTACGTCAGGCGGTCAGGCCCAGACGGGCCATGCGGCGGGTGTGCTGGGCGGTCAGCTCACCGAAGAGCTTGGTGGGGGCGTTCGGCGGGGCGTCGGGCTGGCTCGCGGAGCCGAGCGCGACGAGCCGGACCAGGGCGGGGCGCTGGACGAGCAGCCGCTGCACCACCCCGAGCGCCTCACCCACCAGGCGCCGGCCCCAGAGGGCGAGCCGTGCGGTGAGCACCCCGTCCGCCGAGCCCGCGGCGTCCAGCTCCGCGACGGCCAGCTCCGCGTGCGAGGCGTCGTCGAGCACCTCGAGCACCACCGCGCGGGACCCGGGGTCCAGGCCCTCGGCGGCCAGCCGGCAGAAGTCGTCGGCTACGCCGTACCCGACGTAGGCCTTGAGCAGCCGCTCCCACCACGAGCCGGGGGGTGTGCGGGCGTCGAAGTCGTCGAGCACGTCGCCGTACACCCGCACGGCGGCGACGGGGTCCCCGCCGATCTCGGTGATGCGGGCCAGGACGCGGTCCCGGCGCTCGACGGCGGCAGCGGCGAACCGGCTGAGCTCGAGGCGCTGCTCGATGGTCGGCGCGAGGGCCGAGTCGGCGGCGAGGCGGGCGAACGCGACGTGCTCCAGCTGGGCGACCAGACCGAGCAGCTCCACGGCGTCCGCGTGCTCCAGGGAGCCGACCGGAGGGGTCGTGGCCGCGGTCGGGGAGGCCTCGGCACCGGTGCCTGCGTGCGTCGTCGTCATCCGAGGATCGTAGCCCCGGCGGGGCGTCGACCGGCCTGCGGGAGGCGTCGGATAGACTGTGCAGGTAATTCGGTTGCCCGGTCGTCTCGGTATCCCCGTTCGTTCGACGATCAGACCCATTCTCGCGCAGCCCCGGACCCGTCCGGACGACGCGCGCGAGTCGACTTGCACGATCGGCTGCCGGCCAACCCGCGTGGTGAACTCCGCTGTCGCCCGGGACGCTCCGACACCCGTCGGCCCCGGCAGCGCGCGGCACACCACCCTTCGCAGTGAAGAGTCCTCGTGACCACCACCGACGAGACGCCGGAGCAGGTCTCTGCTCTGGCCGAGCCCATGACCCGCCCCCTGAAGAACACCTGGTCCTCCGTGCAGGCCGTCGAGGCCTCGTTCGCGGACTTCGACGTCCGCCCGGAGATCGTCCAGGCGCTGGCCGACGCGGGCATCACGCACCCGTTCCCCATCCAGGCGATGACCCTGCCGGTCGCGCTGTCCGGCCACGACATCATCGGCCAGGCCAAGACCGGCACCGGCAAGACCCTCGGCTTCGGCGTCCCGCTGCTGCACCGCGTGGTCGCCCCCGGCGAGGAGGGCTACGAGCAGATGCCCCACGCCGGCAAGCCGCAGGCCCTCGTCGTCGTCCCCACCCGTGAGCTCGCCGTCCAGGTGGCCGGCGACCTGGCCACGGCCAGCTCCCGCCGCAAGGTCCGCGTGCTGCAGGTCTACGGCGGCCGCGCGTACGAGCCGCAGATCGCCGCGCTGAACACCGGCGTCGACGTGGTCGTCGGCACCCCCGGGCGCATGATCGACCTGCTCAAGCAGAAGCACCTCGACCTGTCGCACGTGAAGGCGGTCGTGCTCGACGAGGCCGACGAGATGCTCGACCTGGGCTTCCTGCCCGACGTCGAGACCCTCCTCGCGGCCACGCCGGCCAGCCGCCACACGATGCTGTTCTCGGCCACCATGCCGGGCGCCGTCGTCGCGATGGCCCGCCGCTACATGACGCAGCCGACGCACATCCGCGCCGCGGACCCGGACGACGACGGCCAGACCGTCAAGAACATCAAGCAGGTCGTCTACCGCGCGCACGCCCTGGACAAGGTCGAGATGCTGGCCCGCATCCTGCAGGCCCGCGGCCGCGGCCTGACCATCGTGTTCGCCCGCACCAAGCGCACCGCCGCCAAGGTGGCCGACGACCTGGTCGAGCGCGGCTTCGCCGCCGGCGCGCTGCACGGCGACCTCGGCCAGGGCGCCCGCGAGCAGGCGCTGCGCGCGTTCCGCCACGGCAAGGTCGACGTGCTCGTGGCCACCGACGTGGCCGCCCGCGGCATCGACGTCGAGGCCGTCACGCACGTCATCAACTACCAGTGCCCCGAGGACGAGAAGACCTACCTGCACCGCACCGGCCGCACCGGCCGCGCGGGCGCCAAGGGCACCGCGGTCACGTTCGTCGACTGGGACGACATCCCGCGCTGGGGCCTGATCGACAAGGCGCTCGGCCTGGGCATCCCGGAGCCGATCGAGTCGTACTCCAGCTCCGCGCACGTGTACGAGGACCTCGACATCCCCGAGGGCACCAAGGGCCGTCTGCCCAAGTCGCAGCAGACCCGCGAGGGCCTGGGCGCCGAGGTGCTCGAGGACCTCGGCGAGACCGGCAAGCGCGGCGGCGGGCGTCCGGCGACCACGCACTCGGACGCGATCCGCGGCGGCGGGCGGGGCGACTCGCGACGCGGCGACTCGCGCGCGCACTCCAGCGACTCCCGCTCGACGTCCGCCCCGCGCAGCACCGGTCCGCAGACCGAGCGGCCGGCGGACGACTCCGGGGAGGCGCGCGAGGGCAGCCGTCGCCGCCGCGGCGGTCGCGGGCGCGGTCGTGGCGAGGGCGAGGGTGCCGAGACCGCCGCCCCGGCGGACGGCGCCCCGGCCGAGCAGGGCGCCGAGGGCGCGTCGACCGGTGGCAGCGGCCGCCGGAGCCGCAGCCGTCGTCGCACGCGCAGCGGCCAGGCCGGCGATGCCGGTGGCGCACCGCAGGTGACGGCCACCGAGGGCTGACAGAGGGACGGTCGAGAGGGCGCGCGCTCAGCGGAGCACGCGCCCTCTCGCTATGCCGCCTGGATGAAGGCGGTCACCGCGTCGGCCACGAGCTGCACGGCGATGGCGGCGAGCAGCAGGCCGGCGATCCGCGTGACCAGGATGGTCCCGGAGTCGCCCAGGATCCGGTGGATGACGTTGGCGAACCGCATCGCGAGGTAGAGCGCCACGTGCACGGCGACGACGCCGGCCGCGATGGCGGTCCAGTCGGCGACGGTCTTGTCGGACTGCTGGACGAACACCATGGTGGCGACGATGGCGCCGGGGCCGGCCAGCAGGGGCGTGCCCAGCGGCACGAGCGCGACGTTGACCTTCCCGTTCCCCGACGGCTGCGGCTCCTCCATCTTCCCGGTCAGCAGCTCCATGGCGATGAGCAGCAGGAGCAGCCCGCCGGAGGCCTGCAGGGCAGGCAGGGTGATGTGCATGTAGTCGAGCAGCGACTGCCCGAACAGGGCGAACGCCACGATCACCCCGAGGGCCACCAGGACGGCCTGCCGCGCCGCGCGGTTGCGCTGCTGGCGGGTCATCGCGCCGGTGAGTCCGAGGAAGATGGGCACCACGCCGGGCGGGTCCATGATCACGAACAGCGTGATGAACACCGACGCGAACAGGTAGGCGTCGAACACGTCGCTCATGGTCTGATCACGTCTGTCGTCCCTCGCTCCTCGATCGCCGCGAGCACCTCGGGCGCGGTGAGATTCTCCCCCAGCCGGTTGGCCTTCCCGTCACCGTGGTAGTCGCTCGACCCCGTGACCAGCAGGCCGAGGCGGTCGGCGATGCCGCGGAGGCGCACCCGCTGCGCGGGCGAGTGGTCGCGGTGGTCCACCTCGATGCCGCCGAGGCCCGCGGCCGCGAGGCGGTCGAACACGCGGTCGGGCACGATCCGGCCGCGGGCGTCGGCGCCGGGGTGCGCGAAGACGGGCACACCGCCGGCGGCGCGGATCGCACGCACGGCGGCCGGCCCGTCGGGGGCGTAGTGCGGCACGTGGTACGGCCCGTCCGAGGCCAGCAGGTGCACGAACGCGGCGTCCCGGTCGGGCACCACCCCGCGCGCGACGAGGGCGTCGGCGATGTGCGGGCGGCCGACGACGACGGCGTCGCGCGCCTGCTCGAGCACGTCGTCCCAGGTGATCGGCACGTCGACCGCGAGCAGCTCCACGATCTGCCGCGCCCTGTTCAGGCGGGCGTCGCGCGTCCGGTCCAGCTCGACGGTGAGCGCGGGATGCGTCGGGTCCTGCAGGTACGAGAGAAGGTGGATGCTGATCCCGCTGGACCGCGCGGAGACCTCGGTCCCCCGGACGAGCGCGATGCCGTGCTCGTGCGCCGCCTGCTCCGCCTCCGCCCAGCCGGCCGTCGTGTCGTGGTCCGTCAGGGCGACGACGTCGAGACCCGCGGCCGCCGCGTCCGACACCACCTGCGCGGGTGCGCCCGTGCCGTCCGACGCCGTCGAGTGGGTGTGGAGGTCGATGCGCACGGAGTCACGGTAGTCGGGGCTGGTGGGAGGATGACGCCATGAGTGAGGACCTGACGCCGGAGACCACCCCCACCCAGCCGCTCGCCGACCGGGGCAGCAACCGGTCCCAGCGGCCCGGCTCCCCGGAGTTCGTGCGGTTCGTCACCTCCGGCTGGGGCGAGCGTCCGCCGTCGACCCTGCAGCGCGGCGCCGCGGCCGACCACACCGCCGCGCGCCGGTCGGCCCTCGCCGCGCAGTTCCCGGGCGAGCGGCTCGTCATCCCTGCCGGCGCGTTCAAGCAGCGGTCCAACGACACCGACTACCGGTTCCGCCCGCACTCCGCGTTCGCGCACCTCACCGGCCTGGGCGCCGAGCAGGAGCCCGACGCCGTGCTCGTCCTGCACCCTGTCGAGGACGGCACGGGCGACGACGGCGGCGGCCACCGGGCCGTCCTGTACATGCGGCCTCTGGCCGGCCGGGACACCGAGGAGTTCTTCTCCGACTCGCGCTCCGGTGAGTTCTGGGTGGGTGCGCGCCCGACGCTCGAGGACCTGGAGACGCTCACCGGGATCCACACCGCGCACCTCGACGACCTGCGCGACGCCCTGGCCAAGGACGTCGGCGAGGACGGCGTGCAGGTGCGCGTGGTCCCGGAGGCCGACGAGGCGATCGAGGAGCTGGTCGAGGAGATCCGCGCCACCGAGGCCGCCGGTCAGCGCGACGAGCGGCTGGCCGAGGCACTGTCCGAGCTGCGGCTGGTCAAGGATGCGCACGAGATCGAGCAGATGCGCCTCGCCGTGGACACCACGATCGAGGGCTTCGAGAAGATCGTCCGCGCGCTGCCGCAGGCGGTCGCGCACCGGCGCGGCGAGCGCGTCATCGAGGGCACATTCGTCGGCCACGCCCGCCAGGAGGGCAACGCGGTCGGCTACGAGACCATCGCCGCGGCCGGGGACCACGCCACGACGCTGCACTGGATCGACAACGACGGCCAGGTGACACCCGGCGAGCTGGTGCTCGTGGACGCCGGCGTGGAGGTCGACTCGCTCTACACGGCCGACGTCACGCGGACGCTCCCGATCGACGGCGAGTTCACCGAGGTGCAGCGCCGGATCTACCAGGCCGTGCTGGACGCCGCCGACGCCGGCTTCGCGGCCGCCGTGCCGGGCGCCCGGTTCCGCGACGTGCACGAGGCCGCGATGGTGGTGATCGCCGAGAGGCTCGAGGAGTGGGGCCTGCTCCCAGTCACGGCCGAGGAGGCGCTGCTGCCCGAGAACCAGCACCACCGCCGCTGGATGGTGCACGGCACCAGCCACCACCTGGGCCTCGACGTGCACGACTGCGCGGTCGCCCGCGCCGAGCTCTATCTCGACGGCGTGCTGGAGCCCGGCATGGTGTTCACCATCGAGCCCGGCCTGTACTTCAAGTCGGACGACCTGCTGGTGCCGGAGGAGTACCGGGGCATCGGCGTGCGGATCGAGGACGACGTGCTCATCACGTCCGACGGCAACGAGAACCTGTCGGCGGCCCTGCCCCGCGAGCCCGACGCCATCGAGGCGTGGATGGCGGGACTGCTCGGCCGCTGAGTGTCGATCGGGCGCGAGCGTCCGCGTCACCACCTGTGAGAGGGACAACCCCGACACAGGAGGCAGACATGGACGGCGCCCACCTCGCACTGCTGTTCTCGAAGTCCGCGACGATTCGGGAGGCGCGCAGCGGCTTCCCCGACGCCCCGCAGGTCGACCCGGAGCCGACCTTCCGCGAGCGCCGGGCCGCGCGGCTCAGGGCGCGTGCGGAGGCCCGCTCGGCGCGTGCGGCGGCACGGGCTGGTCGGACGGCGGTCCGGTCGGCGGAGCGGGTGGTCCGGGCGGCGCGACCGGCGGCACGGTCGGAGAGCCCCACGGGTCAGCGGGGGCCGCAGCCGGCGGGTACGCAGCCGACGGATCCGACGGGCTTGTGGTGGTGATCGGGGCGGCGGGCCGAGCGGGCCAGCCGGACTGGACTCCGCCGATCTCCCGCAGCAGCTCCCGGGCCTTGTGCGCCTGCTCCGCCCGGCACAGGACGGCGTAGGACGACGCGACGATCTGGCTGGTCGACGTGAAGTCCCGCTTCCCGCGCGAGAACGAGTACGTGAGGATCGCGAAGAGCAGGCCGAAGGCGCCACCGATGAAGATCGCGGGCACCAGGGGGCTCTGCGCGCCCGGCGTGGTGAACAGGCTGAGCAGCAGGCCGACGAAGAGGCCGAACCAGGCGCCCGACAGGAACCCGCCGAGGGCCACCCGGGGGTAGGAGAGGCGCCCGGTGACGCGCTCGACCATCTTCAGGTCCGCGCCGACGATGGTGACCAGCTGCACGGGGAACGCCTTGTCCGCGAGGTGGTCGACCGCCTTCTGCGCCTCGAGATAGGTGGCGTAGGACGCGACCGCCTCGCCCTGCGGCGGCGTGGGGGTGCGCGGGGCACGAGCGTTACCGGAGAACGACATGCGGCGATCCTCCCCCAGCGCCGCAGGGATCGCCAGGCCCCGACGACCGGCATGGCGGCGGCCGGCAGCCGGAGCCCGGTCTAGGCTGACCGACGTGAGCAGCGTCGGGACCAGGGTGTTCGTCGCGCGCCTTGCCGGGACCAACGTGTTCGACCCCCTCGGTGACCAGGTGGGACGGGTGCGCGACGTCGTCGTGCTGGTGCGCCCCAAGGGCATGCCCCGAGCGGTCGGCCTCGTCGTCGAGGTGGCCGCGCGTCGGCGCGTCTTCCTCCCGCTCACCCGTGTGACCGCCGTCGACTCCGGGCAGGTCATCTCGACCGGCCTGGTGAACATGCGTCGGTTCGAGCAGCGCGCGTTCGAGACCCTCGTCGTCGGCGAGCTGCTGGACCGGACGGTCGAGTTCGTCGACGGCTCCGGCCCGGCCACCATCGAGGACGTCGCCATCGAGCTGCAGCGCAACGGCGACTGGGTCATCTCCAAGCTGTTCGTCCGCCGGCAGACCCCCGGGCGCTCCAGCATCCTGCGCCGACGCGGCGAGACCCTGCTGGTCTCGGTCGACGAGGTCACCGGGCTGGGCCAGGCCAGCGCCGCCCAGGGCGCCGAGCTGCTGCTCGCCCAGTACGAGGACCTCAAGCCGGCCGACCTGGCGGACGTCCTGCACGACCTCGGCCTCACGCGCCGGCTCGAGGTGGCCAGCGCGCTGGACAACGAGCGGCTCGCCGACGTGCTGGAGGAGCTGCCCGAGGACGACCAGGTGGGCATCCTGCAGGGCCTGGCCCGCACGCGCGCCGCCGACGTGCTCGAGGCCATGCAGCCCGACGACGCCGCCGACCTGCTGGGCGAGCTGCCCGACGAGCAGGCCGCCGAGCTGCTCGAGCTCATGGAGCCCGACGAGGCCAAGGACGTCCGCCGCCTGCTCGCCTACGAGGACAACACCGCGGGCGGTCTGATGACCACCGAGCCCGTGATCCTCGGCCCGGAGACGCCCATCGCCGCCGCGCTCGCCCACGTGCGCCGCCAGGACCTCACCCCCGCGCTGGCGTCGATGGTGTTCGTCGCGCGCCCGCCGCTGGAGACGCCGACCGGCCGGTTCATCGGTGTCGTGCACCTGCAGCGGCTGCTGCGCGAGCCCCCGCACGAGGCCATCGGCTCGATCGTCGACACCGACATCGAGTCGATCACCGTCGACGCGCCGCTGCTGGCCGTGACGCGCAACCTGGCCACCTACAACCTGCTGGCGCTGCCGGTCGTGGACTCCGAGAAGCGCCTGCTCGGCGTGGTCTCGGTGGACGACGTCCTCGACCACCTGCTGCCTGAGGACTGGCGCGAGACGGACGACGAGGGCAACTTCTCCAGCACTGGCACGCTCGGCAGCCCCACGCCGGGGGTGACCCGTGGCTGAGCGCCTCGACACCCCGCTGGAGACGCGGCGCCGGTTCATCCGCAAGCCGCAGCTGGACGAGGACGCGTCCGGCAAGATCTCGGAGAGCATCGCCCGGTTCCTGGGCACGCCGCGGTTCATCATCTACCTCACGCTGTTCTGCCTCGTCTGGATCGCCTGGAACATCTGGGCGCCCCCGGACCTGCGCTTCGACAAGGCGGCCAACGGGTTCACCGCCCTCACGCTCATGCTCTCGCTGCAGGCGTCGTACGCCGCCCCGCTGATCCTGCTCGCGCAGAACCGGCAGACGGACCGCGACCGCGTGCAGGCGGAGCAGGACCGACAGCGCTCCGAGCGCAACCTCGCGGACACCGAGTTCCTGGCCCGCGAGATGGCGGCGCTGCGCATCGCCCTGTCCGAGGTGGCCACCCGCGACTTCGTCCGGTCCGAGCTGCGCAACATGCTCGAGGACCTCACGGCGGAGCGCGAGGCCGAGCAGGAGAAGCACCCGGAGGCTCCCGAGCGGGGACGGAAGGCCCCCCGGAGCTAGTCCGCGCGCCGCCTACGATGGGCCGCATGCCGGACCCCACCGACCCCCTGCTCGATGCCATCCGTGACGCGCTCTCCCGCGTGCTCGACCCGGAGATCAAGCGCCCGATCACCGAGCTCGGCATGGTCCGCTCCGTCGAGGTGGCGGGCACGCGCGCGACCGTCGGGATCGACCTGACGACCCCCGGCTGCCCGCTCAAGGACACGCTCACCCGCGACGTCAGCGCCGCGGCGGCCACCGTCGACGGGGTCGACGAGGTCGCGGTGGTCTTCGGTGTCATGTCCGCCGAGCAGCGGGCCGCGCTCCGGACGCTGCTGCGGGGGACGGACTCCGAGCCCGTCATCCCGTTCGCGCAGCCCGGCTCGCTGACCAAGGTGTACGCGATCGCGTCGGGCAAGGGCGGCGTCGGCAAGTCCTCCGTCACGGCCAACCTCGCGGTCGCGATGGCGGCCGACGGGCTGAAGGTCGGCATCGTCGACGCCGACATCTACGGCTTCTCGATCCCCCGCATGCTCGGGGTCACGCGGCAGCCGACGCGGGTCGACGACATGCTGCTCCCGCCCGAGGCCTTCGGCGTGCTCGTGGTCTCGATCGGCATGTTCGTGCCGCCGGGCCAGCCGGTCGTGTGGCGCGGGCCGATGCTGCACCGCGCGCTGCAGCAGTTCCTGGCCGACGTGTTCTGGGGCGACCTCGACGTGCTCCTCCTCGACCTCCCGCCCGGCACCGGGGACATCGCGATCTCCGTCGCGCAGCTGCTGCCGAGCTCCGAGCTCGTCGTGGTCACCACCCCGCAGGTGGCCGCCGCGGAGGTCGCCGAGCGTGCCGGGTCGGTGGCCGTCCAGACCAGGCAGCACGTGGTCGGCGTGGTGGAGAACATGTCGTGGCTCGAGCAGCCGGACGGCTCGCGGCTGGAGATCTTCGGCTCCGGCGGCGGGCAGACCGTCGCGGACAACCTGACCCGGATCACCGGCGGCGACGTCCCGCTGCTCGGCCAGGTGCCGCTCGACGTCCGGCTGCGCGAGGCCGGCGACGACGGGACCCCCGTGGTGCTGAGCGCCCCCGACTCCCCCGCCGCACAGGCGCTGCGCGAGGTCGCCCGCTCGCTGGCCGCCCGCCGCCGGGGCCTCGCGGGCCGCTCGCTGGGTCTCACGCCGGCAGGCCGCTGACCGAACGCTGACGCCATTCCGGTGTTGAAGTTTGTTTGTTTGAGTGCGATGCTGTTCGGGTGCTCGCCTCCCAGCGTCAGGAACGGATCCTCGCCGCCGTGCGCTCCGAGGGTGCCGCGCGGGTGGCCGACCTGGTGGAGAGCCTCGACGTCTCGGACATGACTGTCCGCCGCGACATCGCGGAGCTGGCCCGGGCGGGCCTGGTCCGGCGGGTGCACGGCGGAGCGGTCGCCCCCGACGCACCCGGACGGCCCACCGACGAGCCGGGCTTCGAGGCCAAGCGCTCCTGGGCGGGCCCCGAGAAGGCGGCGATCGCCCGCGCGGCGCTGACGACCATCGAGCCGGGGCAGGCCATCGCTCTCTCGGCGGGCACCACCACGTTCCTGCTCGCCGAGCTGCTCGCGGGTTCGGGCATCGGTCCGCTCACGGTCGTCACCAACGGCCTGCGGATCGCCGACGCCCTGCACGGCGCCCGTGACCTCGAGGTGATCCTCACCGGCGGCGTGCGCACCCCGTCGGACGCGCTCGTCGGCCCCGTCGCCGACGCCACGCTGGCCGGCCTGCGCGTCGACCGCACCTATCTCGGGGTGCACGGGCTCGACGCGCACGGACTGACCACCCCGAACCTCGCGGAGGCCGCCACCGACCGCGCGCTCATGGCCTGCGCGGCGGCGACCACCGTGCTGGCTGACCACACGAAGTGGGGGGTGGTGGGCCTGGCGCGCATCGCCCCGCTCGACGACGTCGACACCCTGCTCACCGACGACGCCCTGCCCGCCGACGCCCGACGACACCTGACCGCGATCACCCTGGTCACGGTCGACACCTCTGGAGCCACCCCGTGAACGTCCGACTGACCACGACCACGCTCGCCGACGGTCGGGAGCTGCTCTACTTCGACGACTCGGAGCCCTACGTCTCGGGAGCGGCCACCCGCACGCTCGAGGACGCCCGACCCCTGGTCGACAGGTTCGCGCCCGTCCCCGACGCCGACGGCGTCCCGCAGCCGGTCACCGGCCCGGAGCTGCGCCGCGACCCCCTCACGGGCGAGTGGATCCCGATGGCCGCGCAGCGGATGAACCGCACGTTCCTGCCGCCCGCCGACGCGAACCCGCTCGCGCCCGCCAAGCCCGGCGCGGTCTACCAGGACGGCGAGATCCCGGCGGAGGACTACGACGTCGTGGTGTTCGAGAACCGGTTCCCGTCGCTGCTCGCGGTGCCCGGCATCCCCGACGTCCCGGTGCAGCGCGACGGCGAGCCCCTGTGGACCGTCCGCCCGGCCGCGGGCCGCTGCGAGGTCATCTGCTTCTCGTCGGACTCGACCGCGTCGCTGAGCACGGTGACACCGCGTCGGATGCGCACGATCGTCGAGGCCTGGGCGCAGCGGACCGAGGCGCTGCACGCGCTGCCGGGCATCGAGCAGGTGTTCGTGTTCGAGAACCGCGGCAAGGAGATCGGCGTCACCCTGCACCACCCGCACGGGCAGATCTACGCCTTCCCGTACCTCACCCCGAAGACGACCACGATGCTCGCGCAGGCCCGCGCGCACCGGGAGCGGACCGGCCGCCTGCTGGGCCGCGACGTGCTCGACGCGGAGCTGGCGCACGGCGAGCGGATCGTGCTGGAGTCCGAGCACTGGGTGGCGTACGTGCCGTTCGCGGCGCGCTGGCCCGTCGAGGTGCACCTGGCCCCGCGGCGCGACGTGCCCGACCTGCCTGCCCTGAGCGACGCGGAGCGCGAGGACCTGTCCACCGTCTACCTGTCGTTGCTGCAGCGGCTGGACCGGTTCTTCGTCGGCCCGGACGGTGAGTCGATCCCCCTGCCGTACATCTCCGGCTGGCACCAGGCCCCCGTGCGCGAGGGCCGCGACGACTCGCGCCTGCACCTCCAGCTGTTCTCGGTGCTGCGCGCGCCGGGCAAGCTCAAGTACCTGGCCGGCGTCGAGTCCGGCATGGGTGCCTGGATCAGCGACACCACCCCCGAGCGCATCGCGACCCGTCTGCAGGAGCTGGCATGACCCCCGAATGGCTCGAAGCCTGGACCCCCGCCGAGGGCGCCGACCGCGCCGCCGCCGTGTTCCGCGCCCGGTTCGCGTCCGAGCCCGACGGGACCTGGTCGGCTCCCGGGCGCGTGAACCTCATCGGTGAGCACACCGACTACAACGGCGGCCTGTGCCTGCCCATCGCGCTCCCCCACCGCACCTACATCGCCCTGCGGCGGCGCGACGACGACACGGTCCGGCTCGTCTCCGCGCAGGAGCCCGCCGGGCTGCGGACGATCGAGCTCGCGGACGTCGCCCCCGGCACCGTCGAGGGCTGGGCCGGCTACGTCGCCGGCGTCGCCTGGGCGCTGCGCCAGGCGGGGCACACGGTCTCCGGGTTCGACGTCGCGGTCGACTCCTGCGTGCCGTACGGCGCCGGGCTCTCGTCGTCCGCCGCGCTCGAGGCCTCCGTGGCGGTGGCCCTCGATGCGGTGTTCGCACTCGGCCTGGCGGGGTCCGACGACGGACGCGCGACGCTGGCGTCCTTCTGCGTCCGCGCCGAGAACGAGATCGCCGGAGCCCCCACGGGCGGGATGGACCAGGCAGCAGCCCTGCGCGCCCAGGCGGGGAACGCCCTCCTGCTCGACTGCCTCGACGGCTCCGTCCGACACGTCCCCTTCGACCTGGCCGCGCACGGGCTCGCCCTGCTCGTCGTCGACACCCGCGCCGAGCACGCCCTGGTGGACGGCCAGTACGCCGCCCGGCGCGCGTCGTGCGAGGCGGCGGCGGAGCGTCTCGGTGTCGGCACGCTGCGCGAGATCTCCGACGACCCCCGTGGCCTGGAGTGGGCGCTCGGCAAGCTCGACGACGACGTGCAGGTGCGCCGCGTCCGGCACGTGGTGAACGAGATCGACCGTGTCACGTGGTTCGTCGCGCTGCTCGACGCGGGCGAGGTCGGGCTCGTCGGGACCCTGATGAACCAGTCGCACGCCTCGCTGCGCGACGACTACGAGGTCTCCTGCCGGGAGCTGGACCTCGTGGTCGACACCGCCCGGGAGGCGGGCGCCGCGGGCGCGCGGATGACCGGGGGCGGGTTCGGCGGGTCCGCGATCGCGCTCGTCGGTGCGGACGACGTGGACCAGGTGGCGCAGGCCGTCGCGGACGCGTTCGCGGCGGAGGGCCTGCGGGCACCGGCGTTCCTGGTGGCGACGGCAGCGGGCGCGGCCGGCTGACCACTGCCGGACCGAGCTCGTGGTTTCGGCGCGAGGTCGTGGGTGTGCACCCTCGGTCTCGCGCCGAACTCACGATCTCGCCCACGCGGCCGCCGCGCGTGTCGGTGCTTGACCGCTAGTGCACATCGCGCAGTAGTGTCTGCCGCACGGTAACGGGTCGACCCCGGTGGCCAGATCATCCTCGCGATGGATCCGCAGGCCAGGGCGTGGTCGATAGGTTCCGGACGCCGTCCCGACATCGACAACGAGGAGCCCGACCGTGGGGGTCACCCGCCGGATCATCTTCCCGACCATCCGCCTGATCCTGTGGGCGATCATCGCGGCCGCCCTCGTGAAGATCGCGTTCGCCGGTGCGGACGTCAGCACGGTCGACAACTCCCTGCAGCCCACCGGGGCGATCGTCGAGCCGACCGTCGAGGTGGCGACCGGCACGGTGACCAACGCGGTGACCGTGCAGGCGTCGGTGACCTCCGACGCGGCCGTCGTCGTGCGGGCCACCCTGGCCGGCACGGTGTCCAAGCTCCTCGCCGCGGACGGCGCGGCCGTCGCGGCGGGCACCCCGGTCCTGGAGATCCGGCAGGAGACCCCGCAGGACCCGATCGTCAAGACGAACCCAGAGACCGGCGAGGTGACCACCACCGAGCGCAAGCCGAAGGTCGTGATCGAGACCGTGAAGGCGCCGGTCGCGGGGACCCTGTCGCTGCCCACGCTCAAGGACCAGGTTGTCTCGGTCGGTGACGAGGTGGGCAAGGTGGCCCCCGGCACGCTCTCGGTCACCGGGACCCTCACGCCGGACCAGCAGTACCGACTGGTCGGCGCCCCGACGCAGGCAGCCGTGACGCTCAACGGCGGACCGGCCCCGTTCGACTGCACCGGCCTGCGCGTCGGTGCGGCACCGAGCACGGGTGCCGAGCCGGACATCACCGTCGCGGCGAGCACGTCGGGCACCGTCACCTGCGCGATCCCGGCGGGCGTCACCGCGTTCCCGGGCCTCGGCGCGAGCGTCGAGATCACCAACGGCACGGCCGCCGACGTCGTCGTCGTCCCGATCACCGCCGTGCAGGGAACCGTCCAGAAGGGCAACGTCTGGGTGGTCGCCGCCGACGGCAGCAACGAGAAGCGGCCCGTCGGGCTAGGACTCACCGACGGAGAGAACGTGCAGATCACCGAGGGACTGGTGGCCGGCGACACCATCCTGGAGTTCATCCCGGTGCCCGGTGGCGCCGGGAAGCCGGTCGACTGCAGCCTCAACTACGACCCGGCTGTGTGCGGCGGATGAGCCTCCTCGAGCTCACCGACGTCACGCGGGCAGTCCGGCTGCCCGACGACCGGCTGCTGCACATCCTCCAGGGCGTGACCCTCTCGGTCGACGCCGGCGAGCACGTCGCGATCGTCGGCCGCTCCGGCACGGGCAAGTCGACGCTGCTCAACATCCTCGGCCTGCTCGACGCGCCCACCACCGGCCAGTACCTGCTCGAGGGCGTGCCGATCGGCAAGCTCTCGAACGGCACGCGCACCAAGCGCCGGGGGCGGGACTTCGGGTTCGTGTTCCAGCAGTTCAACCTGCTCCCCGGGCGCACGGCGCTGGAGAACGTGGCCGCTCCCCTGCTCTACGCCCGGGGCCGGCAGTTCTGGTCCCGCACGCGCCTGGCCGCGGAGATGCTCGAGCGCGTCGGCCTGGGCGACCGGGTGGACACCATGCCCGACAAGCTGTCGGGCGGCGAGCAGCAGCGCGTCGCCATCGCCCGCGCCCTGGTGCGCGGGCCGCGGGTCATCCTGGCCGACGAGCCGACCGGCGCCCTCGACGTGGAGACCGGCGGCGAGGTCATGGACCTGCTCGACGAGATCGCGTCGCAGACCGGCGCCGCGCTGGTGACCATCACGCACGACCTCGCGGTGGCCGCGCGGGCGGAGCGCCAGTACCGGCTGACCGAGGGCGTCCTGGTGCCGATCAGCCTCGACACGACCTCGGACTGGGTGGGCGACGTGCCCACGCTCGTGGCGGACCGGTCCGCCCGCACCGAGCGTCGCCTGCCCGATCCCGCCGGCGAGGCGGAGGTGCTCGCATGACCGGCGTCGTCGGTGCGATCGTCGAGGCCTGGGGGGAGCTGCGGATCCACAAGCTCCGGGTCCTCCTCGCCCTCATCGGCGTGGCCTGCGCGGTCACCGCCATCACCGGCGTCACGGCGCTGGTGTCCATGCTCAACCAGTCGTTCAAGGAGCAGACCGAGCGCCAGTCCGGCCGTGTGGTCACGCTCAACGTCAACGCCTGGTCCATGGGAGAGAACGCCACGCCGCCGACGGGGTGGGACGCCGAGTTCGACCGCGTCCTCGAGCGCTACGACATCACCTACGCCAGCCGCAACGAGTGGACGCAGGCCGTGGTGCGGTACCCCGACGGGACGCGGGCGACGCAGGTGCAGGCCGTCGACGCCGACCTCGGCACGATCAACCGGATCGTGCCGGTGCAGGGCCGCTGGTTCACCGACGCCGACGAGGAGGCGATGGCGCCCACGCTCGTGGTCAACGAGGCGTTCCTCGAGGCGCAGGGGCTGTCGGACCTCTCGTCGCACCCGACGGTGCAGCTGGGCGACCGCGCGCCGGTCACGGCGGCCGTCGTCGGCGTCCTGCACGACGACTGGGTCGACGCCGAGCCTGTCGCCTACGTCCTGTACGACCAGTTCCACCGCTGGATCGGTCCGGACGGCTCGGGCATGCAGTCCGGCGGCTCCGGTCCGGTGGTGCCCAACCCGATGATGCCCCCGCAGGTGCCGTCCATGTACCTGTGGGTGCCCACGGAGCAGTCGACGGACCTCGGCGACCAGATCAAGCGGGACATGCAGGCGGTCGCGCCGGGCTGGGAGGTCGACGTCCAGGACAACAACTACAACACCGGCGGGCTCGACCGGGCGACGAAGTGGGTGGGCATCGGTGTCGGCGCCTTCGCGCTGCTGCTCGGCGGGCTCGGGCTGGTGAACATCGCGCTGGTGACCGTGCGGTACCGCATCCGCGAGATCGGCATCCGGCGCTCGTTCGGCGCCACGTCCGGGCGCGTGTTCTTCGGGGTCATGCTCGAGTCGGTCGTGGCGACGGTCGTGGCCGGGCTCGTCGGCGTCGTCCTCGCGGTCGCCATCATCAAGAACGTCCCCGTCGAGCGGATGTTCGGGAGCGGCATCCAGGACATGCCGCCGTTCCCGGTCAGCGCCGCGCTGGTGGGCATGGCCGCGGCAGTCGCGGTCGGCGCCCTCGCGGGCCTGATCCCCGCGATCGTTGCCGTCCGCGTCAAGGTCATCGACGCCATCCGATACTGACGTCTGACGGAGCGAAAAGGTTGTGCGACCTGCGGTGGATGTGCGACGACACACCGGCTCCCTACGGTCGAGGTCGTGACACCACGACGCCGGGCGTCCGCGGAGGGGCGGACGCCTGGCGCTCGTCACGACGCCGTCCCAGAGATCACCCTCGAGGTGGATCTTTGGCCCACTCTGTGCCGCTATGTTCAGCGTCGACACGAGTGAGACCACCTGTGACTCCACCGCCGAAGGGGCCGACACGATGAGATCCACACGCACCACCACCGCGCTCGCCACCGCGGCGGTCGCGGTGACGCTGCTCGCAGGCTGCAGCGGTGGCGGGAGCGATCCCACGGACGACGGCACCCTGACGTACGAGGACAGCCCGCTGAGCGTCTACTGGGAGCAGCTGGGCGGTTCGCAGGACCCCTCCGACGCCGAGGCCCAGCAGGCCCGGTCGGAGGAGATCGTCGCCGCCTGCATGCAGGACGAGGGCTTCGAGTACACGCCCCAGGACGCCTCGGGCATGACCCAGAGCATCGAGGACGAGGGCGACATGCCCGCCTGGGACTCCCTGGAGTTCGCCGAGCAGTTCGGGTACGGCGCCACGACCTACGCCGACATGCCGATGAACCAGGGTGCCGAGGAGTGGGTGGACCCCAACGCCGACTACCTGGCGACCATGAGCGAGGGCGAGCAGCAGGCGTTCTACGAGGCGCTGTACGGCAAGCAGACGATGTCCGAGGAGCCCACCGACGACGAGACGGCCGTGGAGCAGGAGTACGACTGGACGACGGCCGGCTGCCAGGGCAAGGCCCAGCACGAGGTCTACGAGGAGGGCCAGGTCTACGACGACCCGGAGTTCAAGGACCTGATGGACGGCATGTCCGAGCTGTACACGGACGTGGAGAAGGACGAGCGGACCATCGCCGCGTACCGCGAGTGGGCGGAGTGCATGGCGGAGGAGGGCTACGACTTCGCCAACCCGCAGGAGGCGCAGAACAGCATCTACGAGGCGGTCAACGAGATCCCGTACGACGAGGAGGACGGCTCGCAGGACCCGGCCGCGCTGGCCGAGCTCCGCGAGGAGGAGATCGCCACGGCGACTGCTGACCGCACCTGCCAGACCAGCACGGGTTCGGCGCGGGCCGCCCTCGAGGCGCAGTTCGCCGTGGAGCAGGACTTCATCGACGCCCACAAGGACGAGCTCGACGCGATGGTCGAGAAGGCGGCGCAGGCGGACAAGACGTGAGCACCCACGTCACCGGCGGGCGCCGCACGATCGTCGTGATGGCGGTCGTCGCCGTCGTCTGCCTCGCCGCCGGGCTGTTCCTGAGCCAGCTGATCGTGTCGCCGGGCAAGGCGGCCGCCGACGCCGCTCCCCCGACCGCGGGACCCATCACCGTGCCGGTCGAGAGCCGCGTGATCTCCAACGAGCTCGTCATCCGCGGCGACGTCGGGTACGACGACCCGGTCGCCCTGCGGGTGGAGACCGGCGACCTCGGCGGCCCCGCCGTCGTCACCGGACAGGTGCCGCAGGTGGGGGCGCAGATCGGGCCGGCGTCGGTCGCCCTCGAGATCGTCGGCCGGCCCGTCATCGTCCTGCCGGGAGACCTCCCCACCTACCGGTCGCTGCGGGCCGGGGTCTCCGGCCCGGACGTCCGCCAGCTGAAGGCCGCGCTCGCGTCGCTCGGCATCGACGCCGGCGACCCCGCCACCGACACGTACGACTCCGCCACCGCGGCGGGCGTCCGTGCGCTGTACCAGAAGGTCGGGTACGAGCCCCCCGCCGCAGGCGAGGAGCTGCAGGACACGGCCACCGCTGCGCGCGAGGGCGTCCGGTCCGCGCAGGACGGCCTCGCCGCCGCCCAGCGCGAGCTGGCCGCCGCCGCCGCCGGCCCGGTGTCGTCGGTGATCATCGGCCTGGACACCGCCGTGGCGGTCGCTCGCCAGACGCTCGCGGACGAGCAGGGCCGGTGCGCGGCCCCCACCGAGGACGCTCCGTGCAGCCAGGCCGCGCTGGTGCAGGCGCAGGGCGCGCTCGCCCAGGCCGAGGCCGAGCGCGCCGAGGCAGGAGCCGCGAAGGACGTCGCGTCCCAGCGCGCCGCGGTGAACTCGGCGCAGGCGCAGCTGACGGCAGCCCGGGAGCTCCAGGCCGAGGCGCAGGCCGCGACGCTCACGCCGCTGCCGGCCAGCGAGGTCGTGTTCGTGCCGACGCTCCCCCGGCGGGTGGACGTCGTCAGCGCGATCCGCGGCGGGACGGTGACGGGCGAGTTCATGAGCGTGTCCGGCGCGACCATCCAGATCACCGGCAGCGCGACGCGCGCGGACGCGGAGCTGCTGACGGTCGGCGCGACGGGGTCGATCACTCTCGACGACCAGGAGCTCCCGGTCACCGTCGCCGCGGTCAAGGACTCCGCTGAGACGCCCACGGATCCGGGCACGCCGGAGGGTGAGGAGCCCGAGCAGCCCGCGGCACCGAAGGGCGATCGTCGGGCGGTCGTCTTCACGCTGGGGAGCCTCACGCCGGAGCAGGTGGTCGCGCTGCAGAACACCAACGTGCGCGTCCGCGTGCCCGTGAGCTCGACGCAGGGCGAGGTCCTCGCCGTGCCGCTGGCCGCGCTGACGGCCGGTCCGGGGGGCGAGTCCCGAGTGGAGCTCGCCGGCGCGGGCGGGAAGGCCAGCTCGCTGGTGACCGTCACCACCGGGCTGGCGGCCGACGGCTACGTGGAGATCTCGAGCGCCGAGAGCCCGCTCGTGGCCGGCGACCTGGTGGTCGTGGGCGTCGCCGACACCGAGAAGAAGACGGCCGACGCGGAGGCGGACGAGTGACGGTCCTCGACCTTCTCGACGCCCCCGAGCAGCTCGGGCCGCCGGCGCCGGTGCTCGAGCTGCGGGGTGCCGCCCGCCAGTTCCCGGGCGACCCCCCGGTGCACGCGCTACATCCTGCCGACCTCGCGGTGGCGACCGGCGACTACCTGTCGGTCGTCGGGCCCTCCGGCTCGGGCAAGTCCACGCTGCTCAACCTGCTCGGCCTGCTGGACAAGCCGACCGAGGGCGAGTACCTGCTCGACGGGATCCCCACGGCCGGCGCCGGCGAGCGCGAGCGTGCCGCACTGCGGGCCGGTCACATCGGCTTCGTGTTCCAGGCCTTCCACCTCATGCCGCACCGGACCGTGCTCGAGAACGTCCTGCTCGCCACGCTCTACAGCGGGGTGCCCCGGTCCGAGCGCCGCGACCGGGCGCTGGCCGCGCTAGACCGCGTCGGGCTGAGCCACCGCGTCGACTTCGTCCCCACGGTCCTGTCGGGTGGTGAGCGGCAGCGGGCGGCCGTCGCGCGCGCGGTCGTCGCGCAGCCGCGGGTGCTGCTGGCCGACGAGCCGACGGGCAACCTCGACTCGGAGAGCTCGGCGAGCGTGCTCGACCTGTTCGACGAGCTGCACGCGGGCGGGCTGACCCTGCTGGTCATCACTCACGACGACGAGGTCTCCGCGCGGGCGCAGCGCCGGGTGCGCATCGCCGACGGCTACCTGCGCGAGATCCCGTGACCGCCCTGGCGGAGCGGGTGGCGCGGACCGACCGTTTCGGGCTCCGGGACCTGCTCGCCGAGGCGGCGGCGGGCATCGGTGCGCGCCCGGGCCGGCTGCTGCTCACCATCCTGGGCACCGTGCTGGGCATCGCCTCCGTGGTGGTGACCGTCGGGCTGGCGCAGACCGCGTCCGGTCAGATCAACAAGCAGTTCGACGCGGTCGCCGCGACGCAGGCGGTGGCCGAGCCGGAGACCAGCAACGGCTGGGACGGCTCCGAGCGCGCGATCGGCACGCTGCCGTGGGACGCGTCGGAGCGCGCCGAGCGCCTCGCGGGCGTCGAGGCTGCGGGGACCTTCTCCGCCGTGGACGTCGGCGACGCGGAGATCACCGCGGTGCCGGTGCACGACCCGTCGGCCGCCCGCACCGCCGCGCCCGACGTCGTCGCCACCTCCCCCGGGGCGCTCGAGGCCATCGGCGGCCGGGTGGTCCAGGGCCGCTACTTCGACGCCGGGCACGACGCCCGCGCCGACCGCGTGGTCGTGCTGGGGGTGGACGCGGCCCGGCGGCTCGGCGTGGTCCGCGTGGACCGCCAGCCGTCGATCTTCATCGGCGACCGCGCCTACCAGGTCATCGGCATCATCGACGACGTGGTGCGGCGCTCCGACGTCCTGGGCGGCGTGCTGATGCCCGAGGGGACCGCTCGTGCCGACTTCGGCCTGGCGGCACCGGGCGAGCTCCACCTGCACCTCGCCGTCGGCGCCGGGCCGGTGGTCGGCAGCCAGCTGGCCACCGCGCTGGACCCCAACGCGCCCGAGACCATCGACGTGCAGACGCCACCGGCCACCTCGAAGGTGCGGCAGAGCGTGCAGGCGGACGTGAACACGATCTTCCTGGCGCTCGGCGGAGTGGCTCTGCTCATCGGAGGTGTGGGGATCGCGAACGTGACCCTGCTCTCCGTGCTGGAGCGCGTCGGCGAAATCGGTCTGCGGCGGGCGCTCGGGGCCACCCGGCGGGACATCGGCGCGCAGTTCATGGTCGAGTCCGTCGTGGTCGGGCTGCTCGGCGGGATGCTGGGCGCCGCCCTCGGGGTGGCCGTCGTCGTCGGGGTCAGCGCCGCCCAGGAGTGGACCCCCATCCTCGACCTGCGGATGGTCGGCGTCGCGGCCCTGGCCGGCGGCGTGATCGGGCTGCTGGCCGGGCTCTACCCGTCGCTCAAGGCCGCGTCGATCGAGCCCATCGCCGCGCTGCGTGGGGGCGTCTGACGCGTCACGTCCTCGTGCAGCGCCCAGAACACCGAGTACGGGATCCCGCCAGGGTCGGGCGGTCGCGTCGCGAAGTCCTGGAAGACCGCGTGCACCCGGGTCATCAGCTCCTCGAGACCGCCCGGGTCGAGTCGCAGGCCGAGGCGGGTGACCAGGACGTCGGCGGGGTCGACGAGGGCGACCTCCTCGAGGAAGGTGTCGATGAGGATCCGGCTCATGCCCGGGCCGCCGGGGGTGCGCCACGACTTGCGGGTGGCGCGGTAGGGGACCTCGCGCGCCCCGCGGGCACCCCGGCGGACGGGTTCGGCGCTGAGGAAGCCCCGGTCGACGAGCGTGCGGACGTGGTGCAGGACGGTCGCGGGGTTGCGGTCCAGGCGCTGCGCGATCTCCCGGTTGGTGAGCGGCTCGTCGAGGCAGAGCCGCAGGATCCGGATGCGCAGCGTGCTGGCCAGGGCGCGCGCGTCCGCGTCTGCCTCCGCGGTGGCGGCCTCGTCGAGCGGTGCGGCCTCGGTCATGCGCCGATCCTCCCACAGTGATTGACATTTCCCAATCAGTCGGCTCATCCTGGTCGCGTGAGCACCGACCCTTCCACTCTGGCACCCGGGCAACCCCGCTCGCTGGTCCACCACCCGGACTTCCGCCGACTCTGGACGGGTGACGCACTCGGCCAGCTCGGCGCGCAGCTGACGGCCCTCGCGCTGCCGATCTTCGCGGTGCAGCAGCTGGCCGCGACCGAGTGGGAGATGGGCGTCCTCACCGCCGCGGAGTACGCCGCGTTCCTGGTGATCGGCCTCCCCGCGGGCGCCTGGGTGGACCGGATGCGCAAGCGCCGGGTGCTCATCGTGGCGGACCTCGTGCGGGCCGCCGTGCTCGCCGCGGTCGTGGTCACGGCCGCCACCGGGCACGCGTCGATCCCGCTGCTCGTCGTCGCCGCCCTGGTCATCAGCGCCGCCACGGTGTTCTTCGACGTCTCGCACCAGAGCTACATCCCGGGACTGGTCGGCCTCGAGCACCTGGTCGAGGGCAACTCCAAGCTGCAGGCCACCGCCTCGGTCGCGCAGGTGGCGGCCCCCGCGCTGGGCGGTCTGCTGCTCCGGGTGATCACCGCGCCGGCGCTCATCGCGGTCACCGTGGTCACCTACCTGATCTCGGCGTTCGCGGTGGGCCGCATCCGGCACGTCGAGACTCCGCCGCACCCCAGCACGCGCCGGCCACTGAAGGTCGAGATCGCCGAGGGCCTGCGGTTCGTCGTGCACGAGCCGTACCTGCGCCGGATCGTCGCGTGCACGTCGCTGGGCAACTTCGCCGGGTCGCTGGCCGGTGCGGTCACGGTGATCTATGTGCTGCGCACGCTCGACCTAGGCACCGCGACGTGGGGCGCGATCGTCTCGGCCGGCGCGATCGGCGGGCTGCTCGGCGCCGTGGTCGCGGGCCGGCTCGCGCAGTGGATCGGCGAGGGCCGGATCATCCCGCTGTCCGCGCTGGTCATGGCGCCGGCCTCCGCGCTGATGCCGCTGGCGTCCACCGGCGTGGTCCCGGCCGCGGCGCTGCTCATCGCCGGTGGCGCGGCGTTCGGGTTCGCCGTGATCGTCTACAACGTGGCCCAGGTGAGCTTCCGCCAGCGCGTGTGCCCGCCGCCGCTGCTGGGTCGCATGAACGCGTCCGTGCGGTTCATCGTGTGGGGCTCGATGCCCATCGGCGGCCTGCTCGGCGGCTGGCTCGGCACGCACCTCGGCGTGCTCCCGACGCTCTGGGTCTCGGTCGCGATCATGGCGCTCGCCGCGGTGCCCGTGGTCGTCTCGCCGCTGCTGGGGATGCGCGACCTGCCGGGCGCCCCTGTGCTCGACGCGTGAAGCGCCGGACAGGCGAGTCCGACTCCCGCTAGTTTCGGACGGCACCCGCTCGCCGACGATCCACCGGGGACACCACATGCCGCACCGCGCACCAGCCGGAGTCCTCGCGGCGATGCTCGCTGTGCTCGTCGGCGCCTGCTCTCCCCAGCCCGACACCGCCGAGACCGCTGGGCCGTCCGTGTCCCCCACCACCAGGACCGCCGCCCAGGGCCCCCGTCCCCCCGGACCGCTGTTCAGCTACCTCCAGCAGGTCGGCGCCGACGGGGAGGCCGACCGCGTCGGGCGGGAGAAGCGCGTCGAGGAGCTCGTCGCCGCCTGCATGGCCGACGAGGGCTTCGAGTACTGGCCGCGGGAGCCCGCCCCCGAGTGGGACGAGTGGGAGCAGTTCACCCTCGAGTACGCCCAGCAGTACGGGTACGGCTCGACCACCACCGGCCCACCCCCGGACACGACGGAGCCCGCCGACCCCAACGAGGAGTACCTGGAGTCGCTCTCGTCGAGCGCACGGACCGCGTACGACCAGGCGATGTGGGACTTCAGCGACCCGGAGAACCCCGGCGGGTGCGCAGGGGACGCGCAGACCACCGTGTACCAGGACGGGCGGTGGGAGGAGGACCCGGCGTTCGCCGAGCTGCACGCGCAGTACGAGACCTGGCTGTTCGCGATGCTGGAGGACCCCCGGATGACCGAGGCGGCCACCGAGTGGTCAGCGTGCATGGCGGACGCCGGGTACGACGTGGCCACGCCGAGCGACGCCCAGGAGAGCCTGTCGGGCGGCAGCTCGGGCGTGATCATCACCCCGGAGGTCCAGAAGAGGGAGATCGACACCGCGGTCGCCGACCTCACGTGTCAGATCGAGACCGACTACCAGACCTCGATGCTCGCGGCGCAGCACGTCATGGAGCAGGAGTTCGTCGACGCCCACCGCGAGCAGCTGGAAGCACTGGTGGAGGCGTACGCCCTCGACGCGGGCTGATCAGCCCTGGGGATCGTCCGCCCGCAGCAGCACCTCGAGCCGCGCCCGGTACTCGGTCTCGTCGATCTCCCCGCGGGCGTAGCGCTCGGCGAGCACGGTCCGGGCGCCTCCCCCGTCGCGCTGTCCGTCCCAGGCCGCCCAGTAGCGCCGGCGTCGGCGGCCACCCAGGGCGAAGAGCAGGGCGATCAACCCGAACCAGAACAACGGGACGAGCAGGAACCAGGGTCCAGGTCCCCAGCCCCAGCCGTAGCCGACCGGGTGGGACACGAGCGTGGCGAGCATGACGACCTCCGAGGACGTGGCGGCCGACCGTCGACCGCCACGCCACCGTCTCCCGACGGACTGCCGCCCGTCGTCGTCCACCCGGAGCGTCCCGGTTGCTCCGGCCGGAGTCAGCCGGACCAGCCGGGACGCACCAGCCCGGACTCGTAGGCCACGACCACGAGCTGCGCGCGGTCGCGGGCGCCGAGCTTCGTGCCCGCGCGCAGCACGTGGGTCTTGACGGTGAGCGGGCTCAGGAACAGCCGCGCGCCGATCTCGTCGTTGGACAGCCCTTCGGCCACGAGCACCAGCACCTCGCGCTCGCGCGGGGTGAGGTCGGAGAGCGCGGCCGGCTCCGCGACCTCCCGCGTCGCGCGCGCGACGGTGGCCAGGAGCCGTCGCGTAACCGTCGGCGACAGGAGCGCGTCACCGGCCGCGACCACCCGGACGGCCCGCAGCAGGTCCGCCGGCTCGGTGTCCTTGACCAGGAAGCCCGACGCTCCCCCGCGGATCGCCTCGGCCACGTACTCGTCCAGCTCGAACGTGGTCACCACCACGACGCGCACCTGCGCGGCACGCGGGTCGTCGACGATGCGGCGCGTCGCCGTCAGGCCGTCGGTGCCCGGCATCCGGATGTCCATGAGCACGACGTCGGGCAGGAGGTCGAGCGCCAGCCGGACGGCGTCGTCCCCGGTCGACGCCTCACCGACCACCGTCAGGTCGAGCTCGGCGTCGATGAGCGCACGGAAGCCGCCCCGGACCAGACCCTGGTCGTCCGCCAGCAGCACCCGGATCACCGCGGGACCTCCAGTCGGACGTGGAAGCCGGTCGGCCCGGACGCGGCGGACAACGTGCCACCGAGGGCCTCTGCCCGCTCGCGCATGCCGCGCAGGCCGTACCCCTCGACGAGCGTGCCGACCGGGGGTCCGTCGTCCCGGACGTCGAGCACCACCGTCTCGCTCACGGCCAGGCTGACCTGCACGGATGCGCCAGGAGCATGACGTCGGACGTTGGTGAGCGCCTCCTGGAGGGTGCGGAGCACCACGGTGCCGACCTGGTCACCGACCTGCGCGTCGAGCCCGTCCGCCTCGACGCGCAGGCCCTCGTCGCGCGCCCGGTCCACCAGTCCCTGCAGGCTCCTCGTCCGCGCCGGCTCCCGCGGGGCCTCACCGTCTGCGCGCAAGATGCCCAGCACGTCCCGGACCTCGTCGAGCGCATCCCTGCTGGCCTCGCGGATCTCCACGAGCGCCCGGCGCGCAGCCTCGGGCTCCCGGTCCATCAGGTGCAGGCCCACCCCGGCTTGCACGGTGATCCCCGACAACGAGTGCGCCAGCACGTCGTGCAGCTCGCGCGCGATCCGCAGCCGCTCCGCCGCGACCGCCGACTCCTGCCGGGACAGGCGCGCGGCCCGCAGCGCCTGCATCCGCTCCCCGCGGCCGCGCGCACCCTCCCCCACGAGCATCGCGACGAGGAGCCCGGTGACCGCGAGCGTGGCGTAGACCGGGCGCGGGGACGGGGTCGTTGCTGCGAGCACCGCGACACCGAGGGCGCCGACCGTGCCGGCGCCCCAGGACAGCCACCGCCGGCGCGTCGCGCCGAGAGCCACCACGACGACGGCGAGGGGCACGAGCACCGGTCCCGGCTCGTAGCCGAGCGCCAAGTAGGTCAGCGGACCGGCGTCTGCGAGCACCGCGCCGAGCGCCGCGACCGGTCCGCGCTGCACCACGGCGACGAGCGCGGCCGGTGCGAGCAGGAGCAGGACTGCGGCGAGCAGGTCGAACGGCCGGCCCTGCGGGTGCCACCTGCTGGCAGCCGCGCAGCCGAGCACGGTGACGATCGCCAGGAACGTCGCGGGGACGACCACCCAGCCCGGCCGGACACGTCCCCAGGGCGGTCCGGTCCACGGCGCGCTCGTCACCCGACCACCGTAGCCAGCGGGAATCGCCCGCCGCGTCGTCCGGACGGAGCGCCGTCACCGCTCCCGGAGGACTAGGTCCGGAGACGCCGGACCGCGAGAACCAGCACCGCGCCGCCCAGCACCAGCTCCGACGCCAGCAGCAGCAGAGGTGCAGCCTCGGCACCCGTGACGGCGAGGACGTCGTCCGTGCCGGGCGCCGGCTCGAGGCCGGGCGCCGGCGGGACCGGCGGGATCGCGGTCACGGTGAGCGTCACGGTGGTCGTTGCGCACAGGTCCGGCGCGATCGCCGCGCAGATCGTGTAGTCGAACGCGTCCGCGCCCGAGAATTCGGGGTCCGGCACGTACCGGGCGGTCCCGCCGGAGATCGTGACGGTGCCGTGCGCGGGGCCGACGGTCACCGTCGCCGGACCGACGGCCCCCTGGTCGTTGGCATCGATGTCGACGTCGACGGCGGTCCCCTCCGCAGTCGTCGCTGCGTCCGGCACCGCCAACGGCCGCACCTCCACCGTCACGAGCCCGGTCGTGCACAGCAGGGGGACGCCGTCGTCGCACACGATGTCGCCGTAGTAGTCCCGGCCGGCGAAGACCGCGAGCGGACGGTAGGTGGTCGACCCGTCGGGCGCCACGCTCGCGGTGCCGCTGCGCGGTGGGATGCCTCCGTGCGCCGTGACCGTGTCCCCCGCGTCCGGATCTGCGAGGACCAGCGTGCCTGTGACGGGGATCCCGGAGCTCGTGGTCAGGGTCAGCGGGTCCACCGTCGGCGGGAGGTTCGGGGGGATCACGTCGACGAGCACCGCGGCGGCGTCACAGAACGTCGGCTCCGTCGGAGAGCAGATCCGGTAGCCGAACGTGTCCGTACCGGTGAAGCCCGGATCCGGCGTGTAGGTGGCCTCCCCGGTGGCGGGATCGAGCACCACCGACCCGTTCGTCGGCTGCGTCACGACCACGGGGTCCAGCGGCGCGCCCGCCGTGTCGTTGGAGACGACGGGCACGACGACCGGGACGCCCGAGAACGTCACGGCGACGTCGTCCGTCGCGCGCGGACGGATGTTGAGCGTGACCGTGCCCGTGTCGCACGCCGGGGTGGGTGACGCGTTGTCGCACACCTGGAAGTCGAACGTGTCGACCCCTGCGAAGTCCGGGTCGGAGACGTAGGCGAAGCCGCCGCCGGCGCTCAAGACGAGCTGGCCGTGGGTCGTTGCGGTCGCCTGCGTGAAGGAGAGCTGCTGCCCGGCGTCGGGGTCGCTCGCCGTCACGGTCCCCACGACGAGCACCCGTGTGGTCGTGTCCCGCACGAGGTCGTCCGCGACGGGCGGCTGGTTGGGCGGCGGCGGGGCGGCGAGCACGGCCGTGGACACCTGGCTCGCGTCTGCCGACCCGTCGTTGTTGGCCAGGACCGGGTCCGGCGTGCTGGACGTGGACCGGACCACGTTGACCAGCGTCGACCCCGCGGGCGCCGACACCGTGCCGGCGTAGCCGAGCGTCACCACCTGACCCACGGAGACCGTCCCCAGCTGCCATGTCAGCACCCCACCGGTGAGCGTGCCGGTGGTCGAGGCGGGGTCGAGGGCCAGGCCCGTCGGCACCGGGTCGCTGACCACCACGTCCACCGCATCCTGCGCCCCGGTGTTGCGGACGGTGATCGAGTAGCTGACCGTGCCGCCCTCCAGCACGGTCGCCGGCCCGGTCTTCGACGCCTCGACGTCCGCCCACGCAGCCGGCGAAGCCGCACAGGCCGGCTCGAGGATGTCGACCGTCGTGCGCACGACGTTCGCGATCGTGCCGGTCTCGACGTCGAACACCTGGCCGCCCGGCGCGACGGTCTGCACCCGGATCGGGTCCGCCGCGGACGCACCGAGCCAGCTGCCCTGCACGCTCGTGGTGCCCGAGAACCGATAGCTGCCGAACCCGCCGACCGAGCCGTCGTCGACCAGCCCGACGGCGCTGGTCACCCCCTCGTGCGACTGCTGCCAGCTGCCGTTGTTCCGGAAGTCGCCCCCGACCAGCACCAGTCCGGCGTTGCTCGAGCCGGTGCCATCGTTGATCAGGTCGCCCTGCGCGTCCACGACGCACGAGTTCACCAGCGAGCCCGCCGAGTTGACGGTGACCCCGGCGGAGAACGTGGCCTGCCCGCTGGTGGTCAGGGAGCCGCTCACGGTCGCGGCGCCGGCCACCGACAAGGTGCCGGCGTTGTCGAAGGAGACGGCGGCGTTGAGGTTCATCGCCCCCTCGACGGTGAACGACCCCTCGTTGACGAAGGCTCCGGCCGCGGGGCTGAGGTCCGACGCGATCGTCAGGTCGGCGCCGGGAGCGACGTGGATGTCTGCCGCACCGTTGACTCCGAGGCCCTGGAACGTCCCGCTGCCCTCGAGCTCGAGCGAGAAGCCGGCGGCCACCACGACGGACGGCATGGTCACGGCGCCCCCGGCCGCGACCACCAGCGCCCCGGCGGCGTTGTTCAGGTAGCCGGCACTCAGGGTCGCCCCGGGCCCGACGCACAGGATCCCGCCCACAGGGAGTGCATCCACCCCGCCGGTGAAGCCGGAGGCGACGAGGACCGTCTCGCCGGCGGCCACGGTGATCGTGAGGTCACCGGCGGCGACCGTACGGTCGGGCGCCGCGCACTGGGTCGCGAAGTCGGCCGACGCGATGGAGGCGTGGACCGTGCCCAGCACGGCTGCGAGCAGCACACCGAGGAGGACCGCGCACGTCCTGGAGCCACGTCTGGGCATGCGTACCCCCTGCCGGCCGGGTTGCTCCCACGGTAGCGGTCACCCTGGAGGGGCGCCGGTCAGAGGTCGAACTCGACCACCAGCGGCGCGTGGTCGGAGAACCGCTCGGCGTACGTGGGCGCGCGGTCGACGGTGGCGCGCACAGCGGCGTCCGCCAGGTCCGGCGTGGCCAGCTGGTAGTCGATGCGCCAGCCCGCGTCGTTGTCGAACGCCTTGCCGCGCCAGGACCACCACGTGAACGGTCCCGGCCCCTCGCCGCCGAGCTCGCGGCCGAGGTCGTGCCACCCGAGGTCGTCGAACCAGCGGTCCAGGTAGGCGCGCTCGCGCGGCAGGAAGCCCGCGGACTTGAGGTTGCCCTTCCAGTTCCTGAGGTCCACCTCGCGGTGCGCGATGTTCACGTCGCCCGCGACGACCGCGTAGCCGCCCTGCTCCGCGATGTCCGCCAACCGTCCGGTGACGTGGTCGAGGAACGCGTACTTCTCGTCCATCGACGGCGTCCCGGCGGTGGCGGAGTGCAGGTAGGTGGACACGACCGTGAGGGTCCGCGCCGGCGCGCCGTCGTGCGACGGCAGCTCCAGGTCGGCCTCGACCCAGCGGCCGGAGTCCCCGGTCACGCCCGTCCTCAGGCCGATCCGGACCGCGGTCATCGGCAGCCGGCTCGCGATGGCGACCCCCGCGCGGCCCTTGGTCTCGCTGGCCTCGTGCGCCAGGTCCCACTCCCCCGCCGGCAGGTGGTCCGCCAGGATCTCGTCCGACGCGCGGACCTCCTGCAGGAGGATCACGTCCGGCTGCCGGGCCTCCAACCAGGCACCCATGCCCCGCTTGTAGGCAGCCCGGATGCCGTTGACGTTCACGCTCGCGATGGTCAGCACCGGACCATCCAACCCGATGCCGCCGACAGCTCCGTCACCTGCCCGCGTAAGCCGCTTCGAGGGCATCGATGTCCAGCTTGCCCATGGTGAGCATGACCGCCATCGCGCGAGCGACCCCCTCGGCGTCGGGACGCGACATCACGTCGTCGAGCTGGACGGGGACCACCTGCCACGAGACTCCGAACTTGTCGACGAGCCACCCGCACTGGCTCGGGCGGCCGCCGTCGGCGGTCAGGACGTCCCAGTAGTGGTCGACCTCGGCCTGGTCCTGACAGTCCAGGACGAACGAGAAGGCCTCGTCGAGCGTGAAGTGCGGGCCCCCGTTGAGGAACGTCGCGCGCAGGCCGTCGATCGTCAGCTCGACGATGAACTCGGCACCCTCAGCGAGGCCGGGCGTCCCGGGCGGGGCTGTCGCGACGGAGTGGATCGTCGTGCGCGGGATCACGGACGCGTAGAACTGCGCGGCCGGCACGGCCTGGTCGTCGAACCAGAGGTGCGGGCGGACGATACCCATGGCGGTGCTCCCTCCGACGGCCGGGGCCGGCCGTCCTTACGGACAGCCTGGCCCCGACCAGCGGTGGTGTCAGCCCAGGAGTCGCTCGGCCGTCTCGACGACGTTGGTCAGGAGCATCGCCCGCGTCATCGGACCGACCCCGCCGGGGTTCGGCGACACCCACGACGCGACCTCGCGCACGCCGGGGTCGACGTCGCCGACGACCCGGCTCTTGCCGGTCTCCGGGTCGGTGGACCGCGAGACGCCGACGTCGATGACGACCGCGCCCGGCTTGATGATGTCCGCCGTGATGATCCCCGGCACCCCGGCCGCCGCGATGACGACGTCGGCGTTCCGGGTGTGCTCCGCGAGGTCCTCGGTGCCCGTGTGCGTGAGCGTCACGGTCGCGTTGATCTCCCGACGCGTGAGCAGCAGCCCGATCGAGCGCCCGACGGTGACCCCACGGCCGACGATGACGACGTCAGCGCCGCGCAGGTCGATGTCGTGCCGGAGCAGGAGGTCGATGATGCCGCGCGGCGTGCACGGCAGCGGGGACGTCACCGGCTCGTTGACCCGCAGCACCAGGCGACCGAGGTTGGTCGGGTGCAGCCCGTCGGCGTCCTTCTCGGGGTCGACGAGCTCCAGCACCCGGTTGGTGTCGATGCCCTTCGGCAGCGGCAGCTGGACGATGAACCCGGTGCACTCCGGGTCCTCGTTCAGCCGTCGGACGGCCGCCTCGATCTCGTCCTGCGTGGCCGTGGCCGGCAGGTCCTCCCGGATCGAGGCGATGCCGACCTCGGCGCAGTCCTTGTGCTTGCCGGCCACGTACCACCGCGACCCGGGGTCGTCGCCGACGAGCAGCGTGCCCAGCCCGGGCGTGACCGAGCGCGCCGCGAGCGCCGCGACGCGTTCGGTCAGCTCGGCCTTGATCCGGGCCGCGGTGGCGGTCCCGTCGAGGAGCTGCGCCGTCATCAGTACTGCTGCAGGTCGGAGTACAGCGGGAACGCGTCGGTGAGCTTGAGCACGCGGGCCTTGAGCGCCTCGAGGTCGGTCGACGCGCCGTTGATCAGGGCGGTCGCGATGATGTCGGCGACCTCCGTGAACTCGGCGTCGCCGAAGCCCCGGGTGGCCAGCGCGGGCGTGCCGATGCGCAGGCCGGAGGTGACGCGCGGGGGGCGCGGGTCGAAGGGCACCGCGTTGCGGTTCACCGTGATGCCGGCCGAGTGCAGGAGGTCCTCCGCCTGCTGGCCGTCGAGGTCGGAGTGCCGCAGGTCGACGAGCACGAGGTGCACGTCGGTGCCGCCGGTGAGCACCGAGACCCCCGCCTTCGCCACGTCCGGTGCCGACAGACGCTCGGCGATGAGCCGGGCGCCGTCGAGGGTGCGCTGCTGGCGGTCCTTGAAGTCCTCCGTGGCAGCGACCTTGAACGCGACGGCCTTGGCGGCGATCACGTGCATGAGCGGGCCGCCCTGCTGACCCGGGAACACGGCCGAGTCGATCTTCTTGGCGTACTCCTCACGGCTCAGGATGAAGCCCGAGCGAGGACCGCCGATCGTCTTGTGCACCGTGGAGGACACCACGTCGGAGTGCGGCACCGGGTTCGGGTGCAGCCCCGCGGCCACCAGGCCGGCGAAGTGCGCCATGTCGACCCAGAGCTTGGCGCCGACCTCGTCGGCGATGGACCGGAACGCCGCGAAGTCGAGCTGGCGCGGGTAGGCGGACCAGCCACCGATGATCACGTCGGGACGCTGCTCGAGGGCCTTCTCCCGGACGACGTCCATGTCGACGAGGAACGTCTGCGGGTCCACGCCGTAGGCGCCGACCTCGTAGAGCTTGCCGGAGAAGTTGATCTTCATGCCGTGCGTGAGGTGGCCACCGTGCGCCAGCTCGAGGCCGAGGATCTTGTCGCCCGCGTTGATCAGCGCGTGCAGCACCGCCGCGTTGGCTGTGGCACCCGAGTGGGGCTGCACGTTGGCGTGCTCGGCGCCGAAGAGGGCCTTCGCGCGGGCGATCGCGATGTTCTCCGCGATGTCGACCTGCTCGCAGCCGCCGTAGTAGCGGCGGCCGGGGTAGCCCTCGGCGTACTTGTTGGTGAGCACGGAGCCCTGCGCCTGCAGGACGGCGCGGGGCACGAAGTTCTCGCTCGCGATCATCTCGAGCGTGCCCTGCTGGCGGGCGAGCTCGCCGTCGAGGACGGCGGCGATCTCCGGGTCCAGCTGGGAGATGTTCTGATCCATCAGAGGGATCTGGTCGGCGCTCATGAAGCACTCCTGTCGGCAGTCAGCGTGTACGCGCGCGTCCGGCACCCGCACACTCGTGTGTGGTGACCGGGGGCCCAGGCGTCCGACCCGTTGGTCTGCTGCTGCGTCGCTCCCCGGTGGTGACCCACCCGCTGCGCCAGTCGCGACGGGCTCAGGTTAGCAAGGCTCAGGCCTCCGCGTGCTCGCTGCCCGTGTCGCCGAGGATCTTGCGCAGGTACGCGTACGTCAGGTCGCCCGCGGTCTGGTCGTGCTGGTGCTCGTACCCGTGCTTGGCGTAGAGCGCGAGGTTCTGCACCGAGTCGCGGCCGGTGAACACCCAGACCTCCTCGATGCCCTCGGGCAGGTGCGGCAGGATCGCCATGAGCATCTGCGTGCCGAAGCCCTGCCCCTGCAGGTCGGGGGCTACGGCGAACCGGCCGAGCGTGGCCTTCGAGCCCTCGATGAGCATCCGGATCGACCCCACCAGGCGGTGCCCGTACCAGCCGCCGAGCGTGATGACGCCCTCGCGCTGCAGGTCCGCCTCGAGCTCCTCGAGCGTCTGCGTGAGCGGCGGGATGTGCGGGTCGCCGTACTGCTGGGCCTCCGTGACGAACGCCGCGCGGCGCAGCGTGAGCAGCTCGCCGGCGTCGTCGACGGTCACCGAACGGATCTCGAGATCGGGCTGCGTCATGCGGCCCATCGTGTCAGCCGATCCGCACGACCACTACTCTCGGACCTCGTGTCCTCCGACTCACTCGACTCCACCCACTGGGTTCTCACCCTCTCCTGCCCGGACCGCCCCGGGATCGTCCACGCGGTCGCCGGCCTGCTGGCCGAGCACGGGGGGAACATCACCGAGTCGCAGCAGTTCGGGGACCCCCTGTCGGGGCTGTTCTTCATGCGCGTGCAGGTCACCGCGTCGACACCGCGCGACGAGCTGGAGGTCGCGTTCGCGCCAGTCGCCCGGCAGTTCGCCATGGACTGGTCGCTCGACGTGGTGGGCCGGCCGGTCCGGACGCTCGTCATGGGCTCCACCGCCGCGCACTGCCTGAACGACCTCGCGTTCCGCCAGCGGTCCGAGAACCTGCCGATCGAGCTGGTCGCCGTGGTGTCCAACCACACGGTCCTCGAGCCGCTGGCCGACTTCTACGGGATCCCGTTCCACCACGTGCCCGTCACGGCGGCCACCAAGGCGCAGGCCGAGGCGCGCCTGCTCGAGCTGGTCCGCGAGCTCGACGTCGAGCTGGTCGTGCTGGCGCGCTACATGCAGATCCTGTCCGACGACCTGTGCCGCGCCCTGCAGGGTCGCGTGATCAACATCCACCACTCGTTCCTGCCGTCGTTCAAGGGCGCCCGGCCGTACGCGCAGGCCCACGACCGGGGCGTCAAGCTCATCGGCGCCACCGCGCACTACGTGACCGGGGACCTCGACGAGGGCCCGATCATCGAGCAGGACGTCGAGCGCGTCGACCACACCCGGCACGTCGAGGACCTGGTCGCCCTGGGGCAGGACGTCGAGCGCCGCGCCCTGTCCCGGGCCGTCCGCTGGCACGCGGAGCACCGGGTGCTCCTCGACGGGCACCGGACGATCGTCTTCCGCTAAACGCTTCGTGCCCTGACCACGAGCGAGTCCCTCCGGCACGCTCCGAGCATGAAGCCGTCCCTGCGCCGCGCCGTCGCGGCCGCCAGCACCCTCGCCCTCGGCGTCGTCGGCCTCGCCGCCGCCGCGCTGACCACCGCACCGGCCGCCCAGGCCGCCTCGCTGGTCAGCGTCCCGAGCTTCGGCAGCAACCCCGGCCAGCTCGGCATGAGCCTGTTCGTGCCGGACTCGCTGCCGGCCAAGCCCGCGGTGCTGGTGGCCGTGCACTACTGCACCGGTACCGCGCAGGCGATGTACGACGGCGCGCAGTTCGACGAGCTCGCCACCCGGTACGGCTACATCGTCATCTACCCGCAGGCCAACCGGAGCGGCAGCTGCTTCGACGTGAGCTCGTCGGAGGCCCTCACGCACGGCGGGGCCAGCGACCCGACGAGCATCGTGTCGATGGTCCGGTACGTGCAGCAGCGGTACACCACCGACACCAGCCGGGTGTTCGTCACCGGGGTCTCGTCAGGCGCGATGATGACCGAGGTCCTGCTGGCCACCTACCCCGACGTCTTCGCCGCGGGGTCCGCGTTCTCGGGCGTGCCGGCCACCTGCTTCTCGACGACCTCTCCCCCGCCCGGCACCACCTCGCAGGCACCCTGGAACAGCGACTGCTCGGGCGGTCGGCGCGTGCTGACCGGTCAGCAGTGGGGCGACCTCGCCCGCGCCGCCTACCCGGGCTACACGGGCGCACGCCCGCGGGTGCAGCTGTGGCACGGGTCCGAGGACACGACGCTGAGCTACGTGAACTTCGGCGAGGCGATCAAGCAGTGGACCAACGTGCTGGGCGTCAGCGCCACGCCGGCCTCGACCGACTCGCCCGCGAGCGGCCAGACACGCACCCGCTACGGCGCGACCGGCGACCGGGCACCCGTCGAGGCGATCAGCCTGCAGGGCGTCGGCCACAACCTGCCCGTGGACGCGGCGGCCGCGATCCACTTCTTCGGCCTGGACACGACGAGCACCCCGCCGCCCACCACGCCCGCCCCGACCACGCCCGTCCCGACGACGCCGGCACCCACGACGCCCGCACCGACGCCGACGGCCTCGGGGGCCTGCACCGTCACCTACTCCGTGAACCAGTGGAACACCGGCTTCACGGCGAGCATCACGGTCCGGTCGGCGGTCGCGCTGAACGGGTGGACGCTGACCTGGACGTACCCGTCCGGCCAGACCGTCACGCAGGCGTGGAGCTCGGTGACCACGCAGTCCGGGTCGGTGGTGACCGCGAAGAACGCCGCCTGGAACGGCTCGATCCCCGCGGGCGGCTCCACCCAGTTCGGCCTCAACGGCGCCTACACGGGCACCAACACGGCACCGACGACCTTCGCGCTCAACGGAACCCCCTGCACGCGGGCCTGACGGCTCCGGACCGGCGCCAGCCGCTCGCGTGAAGACTTCGTCGCGCGAGGCGGAACGAAGTCTTCACGCGAGGACGGAGCAGGTGGGCGAGCACGGCGCGGCTCGGCCCCGCCAGCCGCGCGAGCGCAGCGCAGCCGCCACCTGCGCGGCCGTCTCGCACGGCTCGGCCACCACGTGCTGCCATCGGTAGCGGAGAGTGATCTCTGATCGCTCGATCAGCACGGCGTTGTCGCGCCACGTGTCGCGGGCTGTGCGGCCGGACGGGTGCGCGAGCTGTCCGTCCAGCTCGATCCGCACCCCGAGCCCGACGTGCACGCGATCGGCGCGGATCCATCGACCACCTGTCCGCTCCCGCAGCTGAGCGCACGCGGCCGGCAGCCGGTGGCGCCGTTCGACATCCCGCACGTACCTGTGCTCGAGCGGGGACTCGATCCCCATCCCCTCGTCTCCGAGCAGGTTCACGACCAGATCGCGGTGCCGGAGGAACCGACGCCCGCCGGCCTGCAGCAGGAGGCGACCGGGCAGCACACCGACGCGGACCGCCTCGCACACCAGGCCGACGACGTCATCCTCCGAGTCGAGCTCGTGCACGAGATCCAGCACCGTGGCGTCGACGCCAACTGCCCGAATCCGACCGCCTGCGTGCGGCATCGTGCGCCGACGCCGGAGACCGAGGCCGGGCTGCGGCGAGACGGCACGATGCGCGGGGATGCTGACGACGATCCTCGGCCCCGGCGTGGAGACGATCCCGTGCACGAACGCGGCCGACGAGTGCGAGAGAGCAGCACCGTCGCCGGCGTAGAGCAGGGCGCCACGCGCGCGCTCGCGCCAGGTGATCGCACCCGAGTGGAGGGCGATGACGCCGCGCCACAGTCGCTGCCAGTCACCGTGGGCAACTCGTCGTGACACGACCGCGCGGCCGACTCCCCACGCGTGGAGCTGCGCGGACGTCACCACCGCCTCCTGCCGATGGACGGTGTTCCGCGCCGCGGCGTCCAGCTGGGGCGGGAGTCGTGCCGCGTGCGGCGCAGCGCGTCGAGCGTCACTCACGCCCTCAGGGTCCCGCAGACGCGGGGCCGACGACGCCGGCCATCCACAGCCGCGGCCTCGTGCGCGACGCGCCGTGGTGCACGTCCCGGCACGAGGTCGCCACGCGACCATCGGCGGGCCGCGAGCAGCGGGAACGCCGCGCGTGGAGGCTCGCGTGAAGACTTCGTTGCGTCCAGCGCAACGATGTCTTCACGCGAACCTTCGGCCAGGGAGCGGCGGCGGGCGGCGGCGCCGGAGAGTGTCAGGACTCGCGGGCGCGGCGCTGCAACGCGTCGATCGTGACCGCGACGGCCAGCACCAGGCCGGTCACCACCAGGCGCGCCGACTGGTCGAGGTTCAGCAGGGTGAGCCCCGTGGAGATCGACTGCACGACGAGGATGCCGACGAGCGCCGACCACGCCGACCCGCGGCCACCGAACAGGCTGGTCCCGCCGATGACGGCTGCGGCGATCGCGGTGAGGTTGGTGTCCCCGGCGCCGCTGCCCTGGTTGGCCGCCGCGAGGCGACCGACCGCGAGCACGCCACCGAGCGCGGCAAGCGTCGAGCACGCGACGAACGCGGAGACGAACACGCGTCGCACGGGGACGCCGGCCTTGCGGGCGGCCTCCGCGTCGCCGCCGACCGCGCGCACGAACCGGCCCCAGCGCGTCCGCCGCAGCATCAGGTCGGTGAGCGCGACGAGCGCGACGAAGAGCGCGAAGACCGCGCCCACGCCACGGTTGGTGCCGAGGTAGGCCACGACGACGGACAGCACCGCCGCGAGCGCGACCACGCGGGCCACGACCTGCCACAGCGGCGCGACCGGCAGCTCCACCCGGAGCCGGCGCACCCGGCCCGTGGCCCGTCCGGCGGCGTACCCGAGGACGACGAGCGCGACGATCGCCCACGAGGTCGCGGGCGCGAGGAACGCGGTCTGGCAGAACCGCACCAGCCACCACTCGAACGGCAGGTTGACCGAGCCGGTCGGCCCGAGCACGCGCATCTGCAGCCCCGTGACCACCAGCAGGCCGGCCAGCGTGAACACGAAGCTCGGCACCGCCAGCCGCGTGTGCAGGGACGCGTAGATGGAGCCGACGAGCACTCCGACGGCCAGCGCGGCGAGGACCGAGAGCCACAGCGGCCAGCCCAGCTGCACCGAGCCCACGGCCACCACGGCGGCGGCCAGCCCGGAGACGGCACCCACCGACAGGTCGATCTGCCCGACGTGCAGCGTGAGCACCACGCCGAGCGCGATCACGCCGGTGGCGGCCGACTGCTGCGTGAGGTTGACCAGGTTGTCGCTGGACAGGAAGTGCGGGTTGAGCAGCTGGAACACGATCCCGATCAGCACGAGCACCACGGCGACGGGCAGCACGCCGAGGTCGCCGGTGCGCAGCCGCCGCCAGGTCGTCGCGACGAGGCCCGAGTCGGCAACCACGGCGCTCATCGGGCGATCCCCGTCACGGCCGCCAGGAGCTCCTCGTAGCTGGTCCGCGCGGCGTCGAACACGCCGTTGACGCGACCGAGCCGGAGCACGACGATCCGGTCGGCCACGGCCTGCACGTCCGCCAGCGAGTGGCTGGTCAGGACCACGCCGTGCCCGCGCCCGCGCAGCCGCTCGACCAGGGTGAGGAACTCCGCCGTCTGGCGCAGCCCGAGGGCCGCCGTCGGCTCGTCCAGGACGATCACCCGCGGCTCCCCCAGGAGCGAGCGCGCGATGGCGACCGCCTGCCGCTGACCGCCGGACAGCGCGGCGACGGGGACCCGGACCGACGGCACGCGGGCGGCGAGCTGGTTGAGCAGCTCCCACGCGTGCTTCTCCATGGTGACCTCGTCGAGCAGGAGCCCGCGCTCGGCCTCGTGCCCCAGGTAGAGGTTCTCGACGACGTCGAGGTTGGCGCACAGGGCCAGGTCCTGGAACACCGCCGCGATGCCGAGCCCGCGTGCGACCGACGGGTCCGAGAGCGTCACGGGCTGGCCGTCGACCAGGACCTCGCCGGTGTCCGGGGCGAGCGCGCCGGTGAGGGCGCCGACGAGCGTCGACTTGCCCGCACCGTTGTCCCCGATGACGGCGACCACCTCGTGGGCGTGCACCTGCAGGTCGACGTCGACGAGGGCGCGCGCCGCTCCGTAGCTCTTGGACACCGCGCGCAGGGCGAGGATGGGCTCGCTCACGGCGCACCTCCGTCGAGCAGGCCCGCAGCGGCGCAGGCGTCGGTGTAGGGATCCACGCAGATCTCCTCGGTGGTGTAGACGCCGCCGTCGACGATGACGCGGTGCAGGTTGTCCAGGGTCACGGGCACGGGGCTGAGCAGCAAGGAGGGCACACCCGCCACGCGGGCGGTCGTGACCGGCACCTCGCCGCGCAGCACGCGGACGGCCAGCTCGGCGGCGGTGCGCGCCTGCTCGCTGATCGCCTTGTAGACGGTCATCGACTGGTCGCCGGTGACGATCCGCTGGATCGCCGCCAGCTCCGCGTCCTGCCCGGTCACGGGAGGGACGGGGTCCAGCCCGGCGGCCTTCATGGCCGAGATCGCCCCGCCTGCCGTCCCGTCGTTGGCGGCGTAGACGGCGTCGACCAGGCCCGCGTACTGCGTGAGCTGCCCGGTCACCCACTCCTGTGCCTTGTCCGGGCTCCAGTCGGGGGTGTCGTACGACGCGAGGATCTCGATGGGTGCGTCGGCGAACGCGTCGGCCACGCCGGCCTCGAGCGCCGCGGAGTTCGGGTCGGTCGCCGCACCGTTGACCATGAGGACGCCCTGGGGCGGGTCGTCGGGACCGGTCCGGCCTGCCGCCAGCTCGCGCACGAGCGCCTCGCCCTGGTACCGGCCGATGCGACGGCTGTCGAAGGAGACGTAGTAGTCGAGGTCGGCGTCGGAGATGAAGCGGTCGTACGCGATCACCGGCACCCCCCGGCGGTGCGCCTGCCCGACGATGCTCACGGCCGCCGCGGCGTCGACCGCGTCGAGCACGAGCACGCCGGCGCCCTGCGTCAACGCCGACTCGGCCTGCTGCTGCTGGGTGGCGGCGTCCTGGTCGGCGTTGGCGTAGACGACGGTGCACTCCGGGCACCGGTCGTGGACGACCTTCTCGAACTCGGGGCGGTCCACCGCCTCGTAGCGGGCGGTCTTCGACTCCGGGAGAAGGAGGGCGATCACCTGGTCGGAGGGGGCGGCACCGGTCGGTGCAGCCGCGCACCCCGCGAGGGCGAGCACCACGGCCACGGCTGCGGTCAGTGCGCGGGTCACACGACCACCGCCCCGGCGCCGGCGATCGTGACCGTGTCGAGCGCCACCGCGAGCGCGCCGCGCACCTCGGCCGCGGCGCCGAGCTCCGCGCCGACCACGGGAACCGGGCCCGCCGTGCTGGGGATCGTGCGCTGGGCGAGGGCGACGCGTAGCGGCTCGAGCAGCAGCTCCCCCGCGTCCGCCAGCTCCCCGCCGACCACCAGGAGCTCGGGGTCGAACAGGTTGCACACGCTGGCGGCGGCGACGCCGAGGTGGTGCCCGGCATCGGCGATGACGCGCCGGCACCCGGTGTCGCCCGCCTCGGCGCGGGCGATCACGTCGCGCAGCGTGAGGTTGCCGTGGCTCGGCCGCAGCATCTCCAGCAGCACGGGCGCGCCCACGTACATCTCCAGGCAGCCGCGGTTGCCGCAGCGGCAGACCGGGCCCTGGTCGTCGATGGTGGTGTGCCCGATCTCGCCCGCGGCGCCGACGCGGCCGTGGAACACCTCGCCGCCGAGCACGAGCCCGCCACCGACGCCGTGCGAGGCGCGCACGTAGACCACGTGCTGCTTGCCCCGGGCCGCGCCCAGGCGGACCTCCGCGAGCGCGCCGAGGTTCGCGTCGTTGTCCACGTACACCGGCAGGCCGAGCCGCTCGCCGAGCATCTGCGGCACCCGTGCACCGTCCCAGCCGCGCAGCATGCCCAGCGAGGAGAGCTGGCCGGTGCGCACGTCGACCGGGGCCGGCACGCCGACGCCGACGGCGAGGACCTCGGGCAGGGTGGCGTCGACCGAGTCGACCATCTCGGTGAGGAGCATCGCGGCCCGCTCGAGGCCCTGGTCAGCCCGGTGGTCCGGCGGCAGGGGCATGCGCTGCTCCGCGACGATGCGGTGCGCGACGTCCGACAGGGCCACGCGCAGGGACCGGGTACCGAAGTGCATGCCGGCGACGAGGCCGAGGTTGCGGGCGAGGGTCACCTGCTGGGCGCGCCGACCGCTGCGCGACGTGGGGGCCGTGTGCAGGACGCCGGCGGTCGTCAGCTCCTTGACGATGTTGGACACGGTGGCCGGGGACAGGCCGGTGACGCCGGCCAGCTCGACCTGCGTGAGCGAGCCACGCTGCTGGACGGCGCTGACGATCCGCGCCCGGTTGGCTTCACGCAGTGAAGTCTGAGAGCCCGGTGTGACCCGGTCATTGCCCACCGGCGCAGGATACACAGCGGCCGACCTCGCCCCGGGTGAACCTCGTCGGCGCGCGGTGGCGGACCCGTCCCACTGCCTCGCTCTCCGGGCCGACCTGCGCAGACGGCGGAGAATTGCCCCAGACCAGGAGGTCTGCGGCGACCCGGGCGACCGCACGTCTCCACCGGGTGAACACCAGATCACGATTTGGCCACTCATGTGTTCACTTCTTGACTTCAACCTGGCCCGGCGATCTGATGTGACCCGGATCGGGCGAGGCGCAACGCAGAGCCTCCGACCGATCGTCCGGCAGACGCTCCCGCTCCGCCGGGCGAGCACACCGGGCCGCGGGAACCCCACCCCCGGCCAGCAGCACCCCATATCCACGGCAAAGAAGGCGTAGGAGTCACATGCGTACAGCACGCAAGTTCACCGCCATGGCCGCAGGTCTCGCCGTCGCCAGCCTCGCGCTGGCCGCGTGCAGCTCCGGCAGCGGCAGCGATGACGAGACCGGCGGCACGGGCAGCGGCGACGAGGTCGAGGTCTTCACCTGGTGGGCCAGCGGGTCCGAGAAGCTCGGCCTCGACGCCCTCGTCGGCGTGTTCGAGACCCAGAACCCCGACGTCGCGTTCGTCAACGGCGCCGTCGCCGGTGGCGCGGGCTCCGCGGCCAAGGACCTGCTCCAGTCGCGTCTGCAGGCCAACGACCCGCCGGACACGTTCCAGGCCCACGCGGGCGCGGAGCTGACCGACTACATCAACGCCGGCCAGGTCGAGGACGTCTCGGCCCTGTACGACGAGTTCGGTCTGCGCGACGCGTTCCCGGCCGACCTGGTCGAGCGCCTCACGGTCGACGGCAAGATCTACTCGATCCCGTCGAACATCCACCGCGCCAACGTCGTCTGGGCCAACACCCAGCTCCTCACGGACTCGGGTCTCGACCCGGCCGCGACGTACGCCTCGCTCGACGACTGGTTCGTCGCGCTCGACGCCGTCAAGGAGAAGACGGGCCGCACGCCGCTCTCGGTGGCGACCACGTGGACCCAGGTCAACCTGTTCGAGACCATCCTCCTGTCCGACCTGGGCGCCGACGGCTACAACGGCCTCTGGGACGGGTCGACCGACTGGGCCAGCCCCGAGGTCACCGACGCGCTCGCCGACTTCGAGAAGCTCATGAGCTACACGAACGAGGACCGCGACGGTCTCGACTGGCCTGACGCGACGCAGCAGGTCATCGACGGCAACGCCGCGTTCAACGTCATGGGCGACTGGGCCGTGGCCGCGTTCGAGGAGGCCGGCAAGAAGGCTCCGGCCGACTACGTCTACATGCCGGTCCCCGGCACCGACGGCGTGTTCGACTTCCTCGCCGACTCCTTCACGCTGCCCGTCGGTGCCCCGCACCCGGCCGGCGCCAAGGCGTGGCTGAAGACGATCGGGTCGCTCGACGGCCAGGTCGCGTTCAACAAGGCGAAGGGCTCCATCCCGGCCCGCAACGACGCCAAGCCCGAGGACTTCTCGGAGTACCAGCAGTCCGCGATGACGTCCTTCGGCCAGGACACCATCGTGTCCTCGCTGGCGCACGGCGCGGCGGCCCCGGCCGCCTGGGCCAACGCGATCTCGGACGCCACCAGCAAGTTCACCACCGGTGGTGGCGACCTCGCCGGCTTCCAGGCCGACCTGGTCGCGGCCGCCGAGGCGAACGCCGGCTGATCCGCCTCACCGCATGACACGGTCCCGTCCCCGGCCCTGGCGATCCCAGGGCCGGGGCGGGGCCGCGTGCAGCACCTGCTCGACCCGGGTCGGCTGACCCTCCACCGCCTGACCCGTCCGAACGCTCGTCACGACTCCAGGAGGCACTCGTGCCCCGACAGATCCGTAAGTGGGGGCCTCCCCTCCTGCTCATCTCGCCGACCCTGATCCTGCTCGGCGTCTTCGTCTACGGCCTCCTCGCCGTGAACGCGAACACGTCGATGCAGGACATCCACAACTCCTCGCAGGCCAACGGCAAGGCCCCCGTCAGCTTCGTCGGCCTCGAGAACTACATCTCGCTGTTCGGGTCGGACGAGTTCCAGCACTCGCTGAAGAACCTGGTGCTCTACACCGTGGTCTTCCTGGCGGGCACGATGTTCTTCGGGTTCGTCTGGGCATGGCTGCTGGACCGGCCCGTGCGCTTCGAGGGCGTCTTCCGCTCCATCTACCTGTTCCCCATGGCGGTCTCGTTCGTCGCCTCGGGTGTGGTGTGGCGCTGGCTGCTCAACTCCAACCAGGGCGAGAACGCCTCGGGCCTCAACCGGTTGTTCCAGATGATCGGCCTGCCGTTCCTGCAGAACAACTGGTGGAACAACGTCAACGTCGGCATCGCGGCCATCGCGATCCCCGCCATCTGGCAGCTGTCCGGCTACGTCATGGCGCTGTTCCTGGCCGGCTTCCGGGGCATCCCCGAGGAGCTGCGTGAGGCGTCGCAGATCGACGGCGCCAGCAACTGGCAGATGTACCGCCACGTGATCTTCCCGCAGCTGAGCCCCGTCGCCCTGTCCGCGGTGATCATCGTCGGCCACATGTCCCTCAAGGCGTTCGACCTGATCATGTCGATCTCGAAGCCGGCGAACTACCAGACCAAGGTGCCGGCCATCGACATGTACGTGTTCAAGTCGAGCTTCGACTACTCGAACGCGGCCGCGGTCGGCGCGATCCTGCTCGTCATCGTCGCGGTGCTGATCATCCCGTACCTGGTGCACCTCAACCGGACGGAGAAGCACTCATGACCACCGTGACGCCCGCGGAGCTCACCGCTCCCCTCGGCCGCCCGGCCACACCCGCCGCGGAGCTGACGCGCAGCAGGTTCTCGAAGGGCCGCACCGCCAAGTACGCGCTGCTCATCTTCTTCACGCTGCTCGTCCTGATCCCGGTCTACGTGCTGATCGTGACCAGCTTCAAGGGCCTGGGCGACGCCACCCCGGCGCGCGCCTGGAACCTGCCGCAGGTCTGGACCACGGAGAACTGGAGCGCCGCCTGGACGTCCCTGTCGCCGTCGCTGTGGCGCACGTTCCAGATGGTGATCCCCGCCGCGATCATCTCCTCGTTCCTCGGGTCGATGAACGGCTTCGTCCTGGCGCGCTGGCGCTTCCGGGGTGCGGACATCGTCTTCACCCTGATCCTGTTCGGGATGTTCATCCCGTACCAGGCCGTGATGATCCCGCTGCTGCAGCTCATCCTCGGCGCCGGGATCCCCTCGGGCGTCCCGTCGCTGATCATCCTGCACGTGATCTACGGTCTGCCGATCACGACGCTGATCTTCCGCAACTACTACATGTCCATCCCCGAGGAGCTGGTCGAGGCCTCGCGCGTGGACGGTGCGGGGATGCTGCGGACCTACTGGTCCGTGGTGCTGCCGATCTCGATCCCGAGCTTCGTGGTGGTCCTCATCTGGCAGTTCACCTCGGCGTGGAACGACTTCCTGTTCGCGGTGTTCTTCTCCTCCAGCCAGAACGGCCCGGTCACCCTGGCGCTCAACAACCTGGCCAACGGTGCCCTGCTCACCAACTACGGCATCTCGATGGCGGGCGCCCTGCTCGCGTCGCTGCCCACGCTGCTGGTGTACATCCTGCTCGGGAAGTACTTCATCGGCGGCCTCATGTCCGGGTCGGTCAAGGGCTGACGCCCCTGGCGTGACCACCCGCCGCGGTCTCCGCAACCCGGCACGCACGAAGGGCCCGCGACAGTCACTTGTCGCGGGCCCCTCGTGTGCCTGGCGATCAGCGCTTGCCGCCCCCGAGCAGGCCGCCCAGGATCCCGCCGATGTCGATCCCGCCCGACGAGCCGCCGCCCCCGAGCATCCCCCCGAGGACGCTGCCGAGGCCGCCGCCCGAGGAGCCGCCGCCGCCGAGCACTCCCCCGAGCACGTCCCCGAGGCCGCCGCCGCCCTCGGTCGCCGCGCTCTGCGTCCCGCCCGAGCGACCGGCCAGCTGCTTGGCCAGGAACGCCATGACGATCGGGGCGAGCATCGGGAGCACCTTGGCGATGATGGACTGGTCGGGCGTGCGCGAGTCGGAGCCCAGCGCCGCCACCACCTGGTCCTGGTTCGCGCCGAAGACGTTCCGCACGATCTTGGCGCCGTCGTCGGTGTCCACCTGGTCGAGGTCCACGCCGCCCTCGACGAGCGACGGGTCCTTGGTGCCGAGCGCGCGCGAGAGGGACGCGGCACCGTCCGGGTCCTGCGCGTTCGCCTCGATCCCGCCGAGCAGCGCCGGGAGGGCCGCGGCGACCGCGCTCTGCGCGGTGGCGGTGTCCACCCCGAGCTTCGCGGCGAGCTGGTCGATCGGGATCGTCGCGGTCAGGTCGTCGAGGGCTGCCACGGCTGCCTCCTCCTTGAGGGCCGAGCCGGCGGGGTCGCAGGCTGCACGGCCGCATGCGGTGCACCCGCACACGTCCTCACCGTAGAGCGAGGTCCGCACCGCCGCACCGGACGACGACGGGGCAGGACCGTCGCCGGTCCTGCCCCGTCCTCACCTCACGTGGTCACCGCCCCCAGGGCCACCAGCCGCCGCCGTGGCCGTGGCCCGCCTTCTCCACGAGCACCGCGACCGTGCGCGGCGGGACGGTCACCGTGCCGGTGGCCTTGTCCCACGTGGTCGCCTTGACCACCGGGTCGCTGCCCGAGGCCTGGACCGGCGACAGCGCCAGCCGGTGCCCCGCGAGGTCGGCGACGGTCTGCGTCGTCGCCTCGTCGGACCCGTTGACCACGACCAGGACGCCGTCGAGCGTGCGGTCCACGTCCTTGGTCCAGCGCCGCGTCGCCGCGTCGAAGCCGGGCTCGTCGTCGATGGCCATGACCACCACGCCCGGGTCGGCGTCCGGGCCGGAGCCCGGGAAGCTGACCTTCTGCTCGATCAGGTCGGCCGAGCCGAGCCGGAACAGCGGCGTGGAGAACCGCAGCCGCAGCAGGTCGTCCGCGGCCTCGGACGCCGTGGCGATGTCGGCCGGCGTCGGCTTGAGCGCCGGGTCGGCCAGCAGCGGCTGCTGGATCGGCCACTTCGCGGAGTTGTCGGCCGCCGGCGGCAGACCGCGGCCGAAGCCGTTGTCCTGGCCGGACAGGTCGAGCAGGTTGAACCAGTCGCCGGAGTTGTAGCTGTTCCGGTCGAGCGACTTGCTCCGCAGCAGGTCCGCGCCCGCGTGCCAGAACGAGGGCGTCTGGGCCAGGGCCGTCGTCGCCAGCGAGACGGTGTTCATGCGCACGCGGTCCGCCATCGGGGTGTCCGTCGGCAGCTTGTACGTGAGCGAGTCCCACAGCGTCTCGTTGTCGTGGGCGTCGACGTAGGTGATGACCTCCTCCGGGGAGTCGGCGTACCCGGCCGGCTGGCCGTTGTAGTCCAGCTGCGCCCCTGTCTGGACGGTGCCGGCGCTCGTGAGGAACGCGTAGTCGCGCAGGTTGCCGGCCATGCCGAGGCGGACCAGGTCGGCGTCGTGCGCCGCCCGGGCCAGCTGGTCGGCCTCCGAGCCGTTGATCGCGTCACCGTTCGGGTCGGTGCCGCCGCCGGAGCCGAAGCCCTGGATGCGGGGGTTCTCGTCGAACGGTCCCCCGCCCCGGACGGCGTCGCGCAGGCGGTCGGAGAAGGTGCCGATGCCCGTGCCGCCCAGCTGACCCTGCGTGGCCTGCGTGAACAGCGCGTTGTTGGCCACCTCGCCGAAGTTCCACCCCTCGCCGTACAGGTAGACCTTCTTCCCGTCGACGCCGTCCTTCTTCGGGGTGAGCGCGTCGAGGGCGGTCCGGACGGCCTCCATGTTCTCCACCGAGTGGTGACCCATGAGGTCGAACCGGAACCCGTCGACCTTGTAGTCACGGGCCCAGGTCACCACGGAGTCGACCATCGCCTTCTGCGCCATCTGGTGCTCGGTCGCGATGTTCTGGCAGCAGGTCGAGGTCTCCACGTTCCCGAGCGCGTTGAGCCGCTGGTAGTAGCCGGGCACCACGCGGTCGAGCACGGACTGCGGCGACTGACCGCTGGCCGTCGTGTGGTTGAACACCTGGTCGAGCACCACCTGCAGGCCGTCGGCGTGCAGCGCCCCGACCATGGTGCGGAACTCGGCGACGCGGGCGCCACCGTCGGCGTTCACCGCGTACGACCCCTCGGGGGCCGTCCAGTGCAGCGGGTCGTAGCCCCAGTTGAACCCGTCGGCGTCGGCCACGGCCGTGACGCACGCCTGCTGCTGGTCGGAGTCCGGTGCGTACGACGCGAGGTCGCAGTCCGGGGTCTCCTGGAGCGCCCTGTCCTCCTGGATCGAGGCGATGTCGAACGTCGGCAGCAGGTGGATCGTCGTCAGGCCTGCCTTCTCGAGCTCACGCAGATGCGTGCGGCCGGCGCCGTTCGTGGCGAACGCCAGGTACGTGCCGCGCTTGGCCGCCGGGACGGTCAGGTCGCTGATGGAGAAGTCCCGCACGTGCAGCTCGTAGATCGTCTGGTCCACGGGCCGCACGACCGGCTGCTTCGCCTTCTCCCACTGGCTCGGGCGGAAGGCCTTGTCGGCCAGGTCCACCAGCACCGAGTGCGTCGAGTTCAGCGTGAGCGCCACCGAGTACGGGTCGGTCACGCGGTTGACCTCGACCTGGCCGGTCGTCGGCGCGTACACCGTGACCTCCCAGAGGTAGCGCGCACCGGTCCAGGACTTCTTGCCGGGAACGGTCCAGGTGCCGTCGGCCTGACGCGTGGCGGCCACGCGCTGCTCGGTCGACGAGGTCCCGGGCCAGACCAGCAGCTCGACCTCCTGCGCCGTCGGCGCCCAGACGGCCAGCGACGGGACGCCCTTCTTCCAGGTGACGCCGAGGGTCCGCTCCTGAGCGTCGCCGGCGTACACGTCGTCGAGCACGCCCGGGATCTGCACCCCGGTCGCCGCCTGGTAGGTGCCGTCGGACGCCGCCTGGGTGACCAGGAGCGCACCGCGCAGCAGGGCGGACGTCGCGGCGTCGTCAGGCAGGTGCAGCGCGACGTACCCGGTGGCCAGCGCCGGGAACCGCTCGAGCTGCTGGGCCGTGAGCCCGGCAGGGTCGTAGGTCAGCGGGACGGGGTCGCCGTCCCCGCCCACCACTGCGCCGTCCTGGACCTTCAACCCGCCGGTGGGCGAGCCGTGCAGCGCGAAGGTGCTCGCGGCCGGGTCAGGCGCCCAGGCCGCGGGCCACGCGATCGTGTCGCGGTCGATCCACTGCGCCTGCGACAGCCCGGTACCGGGCAGCGGCGGGTCGGTGACCGTGATGGTCAGGAGGTGCGTGGCCAGCACGTAGGAGAACGTGACGGGCTTGCCGCCCGGCGCCGAGAACGGGATGTTCCCCCCTGTCGGCGAACCGCCGGCGCCGTAGCTCTCGTCCCAGCTGAGGTTGTGCGCCACCTTGGCCTCGTACGAGCCGGCCGGGAGGTCCGACTCGGTATAGGTGAAGGTCCCGTCACCGTCCAGGTCCTGCAGCCACGTCGTCATGCACCACGGGGCCCAGTCCTCGTCGCAGCCCACCTCGCTGTTGAACGAGCCCGGCACCGTGAGGATGGGACCCTGCGCGGTGGACGAGAAGTAGTGCGTCGTCTCGTCGTAGTAGAACGTCACGGGCCCGGCCGTCGTGACGCTGTACGTCACGTTCGCGCCGCCAGACAGGCCGCCTGCGCCGTAGTTCTCGTCCCAGGAGCCGTTGATGGCGACCTTGTACTCGTAGGTGCCGACCGGCAGGTCGAACGTGCCGGACCACACGCCGTCGGGGCGCTTGGTCAGCTGGTCGACCTCGCAGGCGGGCTCCCAGTCGCCGGCGCAGCCCATCTCGCTGTTGTGGCTGCCGGGCACGGACACCGACGTCGGGCTGACCGGCCCGGTGTCGGGGACCACGCCGTCGATGGCGACGCCGACGCTCGCGTAGGTGGACGCGGCGGACGCGTTCCCGGCGGCGTCCACGGTCACCGCGCGGTACTCGACAACGGCGCCGTCGGGCAGACCGGACACCGTGTGGAACACCCGGGGCGACGTCGTCTCCGACGTGCCGAGCGGGGTCCACGCGTCGTCACCGAGCACGCGGTACGCGAAGGACGTCTGGCTCCAGACGTCGTCGGCCACGTCCGCGCCGACGGCGGCCTGCCCGGTCAGCCCGGCGCCCGGGGTGGGAACGGTGAGCGTGATCGGTCCCGCCGTGGCGGGCGCGGCCACGGTCGTCCCGGCCTTGAGCACGACCGCGCTCAGGGCGGGGACCGTCACCGACACAGTGCCGTCAGCGGCAGCCGTCAGGCTCGTCGACGTCCCGTACAGCGGCGCGAACGTCGCGCCCGGCGTCAGGGTGTCGATCGTGACCGTCGCGGGGGTCGTCCCGTTGTTCGTCGCCACGAGGTGCTCGACCTTGTCGTCGGCGTCGACGCGGGAGAACGCGTAGACCGCGCCGTCGGCGTACCGCTCGATCTGGGCACCGTCCTGGAGCGCCGGGTGCGCGGACCGCAGGGCGGCCAGCTCGGCGATGTGGTCGTACAGCGCGGTGTCGGTGCCGTACCGGTCCACCGAGCCGACGGTCGTGCCGTCGAGCAGCGTCTGGTTGGCGTACTCAGGCACCTGCGTCGCGAACAGCGACTGCCGCGCGTCCTTGTCGCCGCCGGTGCCGACCCCCGCGAAGCCCTGCTCGTCGCCGTAGTACACGACCGGCTGCCCGCGCGTGAGGTACATGAGGGAGTGCGCCAGCTCGGAGCGCTGCTCCGGGTTGCTGGCGTCCTTGACGAAGTAGCCGATGCGGCCCATGTCGTGGTTGCCCAGGAACGTGGGCAGCGCCTGCGCGTTCGTCGTGGGAGTCGTGTACATGTCGTCGCCCGCGTAGAGCGCCTTCAGGCCACCCGCCGAGAAGCCCTTGGCGTAGTTGGCGGCGGCCGACTGGAACGTGAAGTCGAGGACCGCGTTCATGTCGCTGTCGCGCAGGTACGGGGACAGCTTGGCGGGGTCGGCGTCGTAGACCTCGCCGAACATGAAGAAGTCGGGGTTGCCGACGGAGGTCGCGTGGTCGCGCACCGCGGTCGCGAACTTCTCCCAGAACTCGAAGTTGACGTGCTTGGCGGTGTCGACGCGGAAGCCGTCGACGCCCAGGTCCACCCAGTCGTTGTAGACGTCGACAAAGCCGTTCACGACCGTCGGGTTCTCGGTCATCAGGTCGTCCAGGCCGGAGAAGTCGCCGTACGTCGTGGACTCCCCGGTGTAGGTCGAGTTCCCGCGGTTGTGGTAGAGCGTCGGGTCGTTCAGCCAGGAGGGAACCTTGACGTTCTCGTCCTCGGGCGCGATCACCGGCGTGTACGGGAAGCTCGTCGCGGCGTCCATCGTCGGGAACGTGTCGGTGCCCGCGTAGGTCGCGGGGTCGAACTCCGTGCCGCCGGCGTCGGTGTACGGGCTGGTGGCCTGGTCGATGTAGCCGTACTGGCCCTCGGTGTAGTCGATGACGTCGGCCGTGTGGTTGGTGATGATGTCGAAGTAGACCTTGATGCCGCGCGCGTGGGCGTCGGCGATCAGCGCCTCCAGCTCGGCGTTGGTGCCCAGGTGCGGGTCGATCTGCGTGAAGTCGGTGATCCAGTAGCCGTGGTAGCCGGCGGACGCGTCCGCGCCGGTGCCCTGCACGGCACGGTTCTTGAACGACGGGGTCAGCCAGATGGCCGTGGTCCCCAGGCCCTCGATGTAGTCCAGCTTGCTGTGCAGGCCGGCCAGGTCACCGCCCTCGTAGAAGCCCTTGTCCGTGGGGTCGAACCCCGTGGCCAGCCGGTCGCCCGTGAGCCCGCCGGTGTCGTTCGCGTCGGCACCGTCGGCGAACCGGTCGGTCATCACGAAGTAGAACTGCTGGTTCGCCCCGGGGTCGCGCACGGGGGTCGCGACGAGCGCGTCGTCCGCCGGCGTGTAGCCCGCACCCAGCTCCAGCGGGGTCAGCGCGACCCGGTGCGTGGTGTCGTCGTAGGTGAACCGCAGGGTCGACGGGCCTTCGAGGACGAGCGGGATGTTGTTGTTGTCTCCCGTGCTCCCGTTCTTGCCGTACGCCTCGTCCCAGCTGTCGTTGATCGCAACCTTGTACTCGAACGCACCGGCCGGGACCGCGAAGTCCGCGGAGTACACCCCCGCCGTGGCGGTGGGAGCGAGGTCCGTGGCGTTGCACTCGGGCTGCCAGTCCCCCGGGCAGCCGATCTCGCTCTGCAGGCTGCCGACGAGGGCGACGGTGCGGTCGGCGGCTGCGGCGGGCGTTCCTACGGCGGCGACGAGCCCGACACCGGCGACCGCGAGGGCGGTCAGCGCGGCGAAGGCTCGGGACAAGGGGCGGACGGGGGCGTCGGCGGGCGACATGGCGACTCCTTCGTCTCCCCGCACGTCGATGTGCGGGGCAGGTGTCGCCGACCGTATCCGCTTGCAGCAACTTGCAGCAAGGGATACGGGCGATTGGGCAGTCTTCGGATGGTTCGGACTAGACGGTCACCGGGTTCGCCAGTGCGGTCAGCAGAGCCGCCGAGTCCGCGACCGCACCGAACACGCCGCCCTGCATCGTCACCATCTTCAGCGCAGCCAGGTAGTTGCCGTAGTCCGTGGCGCCCGTGCAGTCGGACAGGAGCAGGCACTCGTACCCGCGGTCGTTGGCGTCGCGCATGGTGGTGTGCACGCAGACGTCGGTGGTGATGCCCGTGAGGATGATGTGCGTGATCCCCCGGTTGCGCAGGATCAGGTCGAGGTCCGTCGCGTAGAACGAGCCCTTCCCCGGCTTGTCGATGACCACCTCGCCGGGCAGGGGCGCCACCTCGGGGACGATCTCCCACCCGGGCTCGCCGCGCGTGAGGATCCGGCCGCACGGGCCAAGGTCCCCGATGCCGGCGTCGATCCGCCGCGAGCGCCACAGCTTGTTCGCGGGCAGGTCGGACAGGTCCGGGCGGTGGCCCTCACGGGTGTGGATGATGTGGAAGCCCAGCGCGCGCGCCACCTCGAGCATCGCCGCCGTGGGCGCCAGCCCCGCCCGGGTCAGCTCCAGGTCGTAGCCCATCGCGGCGACGTATCCCCCGGGGCCGCAGAAGTCCTGCTGCCAGTCGATGTTGAGCACGGCCGTCGTCTCGGCGGTGAACGTGCCGTCGTAGGGCCAGGAGTAGGGGTCCGCGACGACGGGTCCGTACGCCACCGTCGTCGTCGTGAGCTGGTCGGTCATCGTGGTCTCCTCGGGTCAGCGCAGGGCGGGCAGGGGTGCGAGTGCGTCGACGACGTCGGTGGAGTACCCCACCGCGCCGAAGATCCCGCCGGACATCTCGATGCTGGAGATCGACGCGTCCACCAGGTCAGGGTCGATCGGTACGCAGGCGTCGACGACGAGCAGGCACTCGTAGCCGCGGTCGTTCGCGTCCCGCAGGGTCGAGTGCACGCAGGTCTCCAGGCCGACGCCGACGACGACGAGCCGCCGGGTGCGGCCGGTGCGCAGGACCAGGTCGAGGTCGCTGGCGTAGAAGCCGTCGATCCCACCGGCCTGCAGCTCGAGGTCGGCCGTGAGCCCGTGCTCGTGCGGGCCCGCACCCGGGTCGGGAGCCGGCGCCGTCGTGCGGACGACGAGCACCCTGCCCCCCGCGGCCTGCACCGCCGAGGCGAGGGGCTCCACGGGCGCGGCGAGCTCGCAGTCCCCCGCCGGCAGGACGACGAGCAGCGCCGTGCGGGTGCCGTCGAGGTCGCCGTCGAACGGCCACGGGTACGGCGTGGTGCCGGAGACGTGCATGGTGCCCCTCCAGGTGGGGGCGGGGGCCGGCGGACCGGCCCCCGCCGGGGGTCAGGAGACGGTGCCGGTCACGCCCTGGACGAAGTAGTCCATCTGCTCGATGGTCTCGATCGGCGGGGTCTCGCCGTCGGCCACCGTCACGGTCCCGTCCTGCGCGGTGACCGGTCCGGTGAACGGGCTGCCACCCGCCTCCAGCTCCTCGGCAGCCGCGGCGATGAGCGCCTTCGTCTCGTCGGACACGCTCGGACCGAACGCGGAGGCGACGAACGGGTTCTCGCCGCTGGCCATGTTCGCGCGGTAGTTGCCGTTGTACTCGCTGCCGGTGAAGCCGCCGTCGATCGCCGTCTGCACGATGTCCGTGTACAGCGGGCCCCAGTTCCACTCGGACCCGGTGAGCCAGCCCACGGGCGCCAGCGACGACGCGTCCGCGTGGTAGCCGACGGTGAAGGCGCCCGCGGCCTCGGTCGCCTCGATGATCGTCTTGGTGCAGTCCTGGTGCTGGGTCATCACGTCCACACCGGAGCTGAGCAGCGACGCCACCCGGTCGGCCTGCGTGGCCGGGTCGCACCAGCTCGTGGTCGACACCGCGGTCACCTCGACGTCCGGCCGCACCGACTGCGCACCGAGCGTGAACGCGTTGATGTTGGCCAGGGTCTGCGGGATCGGGATGGCGTAGATGTAGCCCAGCTTCCCGGACTGCGTCGCGGCCCCTGCGGCGATCCCGGCCAGGTAGACCGGCTCGAACACGCTGCCGAAGTAGGTCCCCATGTTCGCCGGCGCCGGGTCGAGCAGCCCGCCCTGGTGGACCACGACGACCTCGGGGTGCGCGTCGGCCACCTGCTTGGCCGCGTCCAGGTGGCCGTAGCTGGTGGCGAAGATGATCGTCGCCCCCTGCGCGACCATGCTCTCCATCGTCGTGGCGGCCGTGTCGTCCTCGGGGATGTTGTACGCCTCGAGGACCTCGAGGTCGGGGAACTCCCCGCGCAGCGCCTCGACGCCCTGGAACACGGCCTGGTTGTAGCCGAAGTCGTCCTTCGGGCCGACGGCGATGACTCCGACCTTCGTGGCGTCCGCCCCGGGTGCGGAGTCGCCGGCCGGAGCGGAACCGTCGGCCTCCGGGGTGCTGACGGCGGGGCTGCACGCGGCGAGGACCGCGACCACCGCCGCGACGAGACACACGCGTGCTGTTCGGGTGAGGCGCATGGTGATCCTTCCGGGGACGGGACAGGAGGGGGTCAGGTGGTGCGGCTGTTGTCGAACACCTTGAGCAGCTCGTCCGGGGCGGCCAGCATCGTGCGGCGGCCCAGGATCGCCAGGACGACGAGCGTGAGGACGAACGGCACGGCGTTCAGCGCGAACTGGTTCACGGCGATGCCCGAGGTCTGCAGGACGGAGGCCAGCGACAGCGCGGCGCCGAACAGGTAGGCGCCGGCCATGATGCGGACCGGGTTCCACATGGCGAAGATCACCAGGGCCACGGCGATGAACCCCCGGCCGGCGATCATGTTCTCGAACCAGCTGTTGGCGTAGGCGATGGAGATGTGCGCGCCGCCGATCCCCGCCAGCGCCCCACCCGCGACGGTCGCGCAGTACCGCACGGCCTGGACCGAGTACCCGTTCACCTCGAGCGCCTCCGACCGCTCGCCCGCCGTCCGCACCAGCAGCCCGACGCGCGTGCGGAACAGCACCCACCAGATGACCGGCGCCGCGACGTAGGCGACGTAGACCAGCGGGTCGTGGTCGAACAGGATCGGGCCGAGCCCGGGGATCTCGCTCAGCCCCGGCACGGGGACCGGCGTGAACGCGTTGATCTGGCGGCTGACGTAGGAGACGCCGAACAGCGAGGTGACACCGAGCGCCAGGAAGTAGAGGGTGAGCCCGCTGGCGAACTGGTTGGCCCGCCGGCTGACCACGAGGACCGCGTGCACGAGGCTGAGCAGGGCGCCCGCGAGCGCGCCGCCCAGGACGCCGAGCCACGGGTTCCCGGTCTCCGCCGTCACCGCGTACCCGCCGAGGGCACCCAGCAGCATCGCCCCTTCGGTGCCGAGGTTGATGACGCCGCCGCGCTCGGAGATCGTCTCCCCGAGGCCCGCGTACATGATGGACGTGCCGCCGCGCACTGCCCCGGCCAGGATGTCGATGATCACGAGCGCACCTTCCGCGGACCGGTCCAGCCGAGGACGGCCAGCAGGACGAGCCCCATGAGGATGTTGACGCTCGCCGCCGGCAGGCCCGAGCCGATCTGGAGGCTGTTGCCGGACACCGCGATCGCGGCAAGCACCAGCGACGCGAGCAGCAGCGGCAACGGCTTGTGCCGCGAGAGCCAGCTGGCCAGGAACGCGACGTAGCCGATCGTCAGGCCGAACGTCGGCCGCAGCTTGTACTCCATCCCCGCGAACTGGATGAACCCGGCGAGCCCCGCCAGCGCCCCGCCGAGCAGCAGCGCGGTGAGCAGCAGCGTGACCACCGGCAGGCCCGCGCGGCGGGCGGCCTCGGAGTTGCCGCCGACCACCGAGAGCCGGAAGCCCCACGTGGTGCGGGTGAGCGCGAACCAGACGGCACCCGCGGCGACCACCGCGAGCGCCACCCCGACGTGGATGGCGGTCCCGGCGAAGACCGGCAGCTTCATCGCGTCGTTGAGCTCCACGCTCGTGGACTGCCCGAGCGCCGCCGGGTCCTTCCACGGACCGAGGATGAGGAAGAGCATCGAGTAGAGCGCGACGTAGTTGAGCAGCAGCGTGGTGACGGCCTCGTTGACCTTGACGACGAGGCGCATCGCGGCGGCGATGCCGGCCCACGCCGCCCCCGCGGCCATCGCCGCCACGATCATCAGCAGCATGATCAGCCACGGCGACGCCACCGGCGTGAGCCACAGCGCGACACCCGCCGCGGCGACGCCCCCGATGATCAGCTGACCCTCGCCGCCCACGTTCACCAGCCCGGCGCGCGCCGGCACGACGACCGCGAGCCCCGCCAGAGCGATGGGCGCCGCGCGCAGCACGATCTGCTGGAACTGCCCGGGCTGCGTCAGGGTCGACGTCCAGATGTCGGCGTACACCGCGAACGGGTCCGCGCCGTTGGCCAGCACGAACGCCCCGAAGACCACGAGGCCGGCGATCAGGGCACCCACCCAGCGCAGGAGCGCGGAGCCCCCGGTCCGCACGCGGCGGGGGACGTCGGCGGGCGGCGCGGCCGCGGCGGATGCGGGGGCCTCCTTCGTCACCTCCTGGCTCATGCGACACCTCCGAGCATCAGTCGTCCGAGGGACATCCGGTCGGCGCCGGCGGTGTCGACGACCCCGACCACGTGCCCGTCGTGCATCACGGCGATCCGGTCGGCGACGGCGATGAGCTCGTCCAGGTCCTCCGAGACCATGAGCACGCCTGCCCCGCGGGCCCGGTGCTCGAGCAGCAGCTCCTGCGTCCGGCGGGTGTTCGCGACGTCGAGGCCGCGGCTCGGGTAGGCCGCGACCACCAGGGCGGCGTCCTGACCCAGCTCGCGCGTGAGCAGGACGCGCTGGATGTTCCCCCCGGACAACGACGAGAGCGTGCGCCTGGTGGGCGCCATGTGCAGACCGACCCGCTCGTCCAGCACGGCGGTGCGCGCACCGACCGCCGGCCAGTCGATGCCGAGGCCGCGACGGGGTACCGCGCGGCCGTCGAGGACCATGTGCTCGAGCACCGTCAGCCCCGGCACCACCGAGTCCGCCACCGGGTCCTCCGGCACCGCGACCGCGGCGCCGGCGCCGACGTCGACCGACCCCGACGTGACCGGCCGGAGCCCGAGCGCGACCTCGCACAGCTCCTTCTGGCCGCTCCCCGCGACCCCGGCCACGCCGACCAGCTCCCCGGGGTAGACGTCGAGGTCGACCCCCTTGAGCGCCACGTGCCCGCGGTCGCCGAGGGCCGTGGCACCCGCCAGCGTGAGCACCGGGTGGTCCCGCGGCGGGACCGCCGCACGTTCCACCGCCAGCGGCGGCACCCGCCGGCCGACCATCGCCTCGACCAGCTCGGCGTCCGAGAAGTTGCCGGGGTCCTCCGCGTTGAGGATCACCTGGCCGCCGCGCAGGACGGTGACCTGGTCGGCGATCGCGCGGACCTCCCCCAGCTTGTGGGTCACGAGGACGACGCCCAGCCCCCGGTCGCGCAGCTGCGCCACGACGCCGAACAGGGCCTCGACCTCCTGCGGCGCGAGCACGCTCGTCGGCTCGTCGAGGATGACCAGCCGGGCACCGGTCATGAGGACCTTGAGGATCTCCGCGCGCTGCCGCTCGCCGATGGACAGGTGCCGGACCTGCGCGGACGGGTCGACCGCCAGCCCGTACGCCTCCGACGCCTCCGTGATGCGCGCGGCCAGCTGCGTCAGGCGCAGCCTCGGGCCCTCCGGGAGCGCGAGCGCGATGTTCTCGGCGACCGTGAGCGCGGGCACCAGACGCAGGTCCTGGAACACCATGCCGATGCCGAGGGCGCGCGCGTCTGCCGGGCTGCCCGGTTCCACGGGGGCGCCGTCGACGAACATCCGGCCCTCGTCGGGCGTGTAGACGCCGTAGATCATCTTGAGCAACGTGCTCTTGCCCGCACCGTTCTCGCCGATCAGCCCGTGCACCGTGCCGGGCAGGACGGTGAGGTCGACGTCCCAGTTGGCCTGCACCTCGCCGAAGCGCTTGGACAGGCTGCGCACCTCGAGGAGAGCGGCCGGCTTGCCCACCCGGCCGCGTGCGCGGGCGACGGCGTCGGTCGTCATGGTCGGCGCGGCCGAGCAGCAGTATCCACAGCGGTATCCGCTCGTGTATCCATGCGGGGAGACTAGAAGTGCGATGTTTCGGACATTCGCGGCACACGTAACGCTTGCGTGTCCGCAGGGCACGGGTCCTCGACCCTCCACCTACGCTCACGCCATGCCCCGGACCCGCGTGCTCCTCGTGCACGGCGCAGCGACGACGGCACGGGTCTGGGACCCGGTGGCCGAGCTCCTGCGCGCGGACGATCTCGACGTCGTCGCCCCCGACCGTGCGAGCAGCGGCGACCTCGCCGTCGAGCTCGCCGCCCTGGCCGACGACGCCGCGGGCGCGATCGTCGTCGGGGTGAGCGGGGGCGCCACCCTCGGGCTCGCGCTCGCGGCGTCCGACCGGGTGCTCGTGGCCGCGGTCCTGCACGAGCCGGCGGCCGGCTCCCTGGTCCCGGGCCTGCTGGACCACGTCGTGGCCGGCTATGCGGCCGACGGTGTGCCCGGGTTCGGTGCAGCGCTCTACGGACGCTCCTGGGACCCGGCGATGGCGCCGACCGATCCGGGAGCCGTCGGCCGGGACCTCGCGATGTTCCGGCGGTTCGAGCCCTCCGCGCCGAGCCCCGGGCAGGGTCGCGTCCTCGTCACCGTCGGTGAGCTCTCCCCGCCCGCGCGGCACCGGGCGGCGTGGGTGCTGCACGACCGGCTCGGCGTCGAGGTCAGGGTGCTGCCGGCGACGGGGCACTTCGTCCAGCACGACAACCCGGCGGCGCTGGTCGAGGCCATCCGGTCCGTGCTCTAGCCGCGGAGCTCCGCCAGCCGCCCGGCGATCTCCGTCTCGTCGGCGTCCACCTCCACCAGCTTGTCGCGGCTCGTCGCCCCCGAGACCAGCCGGACCTGCCGCGGGCGCACGCCGAGCGCCTTCGCGAGGGCCTCGAGCGCGGCCTGGGTCGCGGCTCCGTCGACCGCCCGGGCGCTCACGGCGACCACCAGCCGGTCCGCGTGGGTACCGCCGACGGCTGTCCGGGAGGCTCCCGGCCGGACCCGGATGGCGACCCGCACGTCAGGCTCGGGGCGGCGCGACGAGCCGTCCCGGTGCCCGCCGGGCACGCGCGAACAGCGCCACGCCGACCACGGCAACGACCACGCCGACCAGGACGAACGGCCACGGGTTCGCCTGCGCGATGCAGTCCGACGCCCCGGTCACGCCACCGGTGCAGAACTCACCGGGGCCGAACCGGTTGAGCCACCCGATCGCCAGGGGCAGCGCCCCGAGCCCGGTGACGATCCCGAGCTGGGCGGGTCGCGGCCCCTGCCGCACGACGAGCACACCGACCACCAGCAGGAGGCCCAGCGCCCCGAACAGGCCGACCCTCCCGACCTCGCGGCCGAGTCCGAAACCGACCCCGATCCCGGCACCCAGCAGCACCCAGCCGAGGAACGCCCCGATGCCCGTGCCCGGACGCGCGACCGCGACCTCCTCGGCCCACACGGTCAGAGCAGGCCGAGCGCCTGCACCGCGTCGCGCTCCTCGACCAGCTCCGCGACGGACGCGTCGATCCGGCCGCGGGAGAACTCGTCGACCTCCAGGCCCTGGACGATCTGCCAGCTGCCGCCCTCGGACGTGACGGGGAACGACGAGATCAGGCCCTCCGGGACCCCGTACGAGCCGTCGGAGACGATGCCCGCCGAGGTCCAGTCGCCCGCCGGCGTGCCGTGCACCCACGTGTGCACGTGGTCGATGGCCGCGTTCGCCGCGGACGCCGCCGACGACGCGCCGCGCGCCTCGATGATCGCCGCGCCGCGCTTGGCCACGGTGGGGATGAAGGTGTCGCGCACCCAGGCGTCGTCGCCGACGACCTCGAGCGCGGGCCGGCCGCCGACGGTCGCGTGCGAGAGGTCGGGGTACTGCGTCGCGGAGTGGTTGCCCCAGATGGTCAGACGCGCGATGTCGGCGACCTTCGCGCCGGTCTTCGTCGCCAGCTGCGAGACCGCACGGTTGTGGTCGAGGCGCGTCATCGCGGTGAACCGCTCGCTCGGCACGTCGGGGGCGTGCGACGCCGCGATGAACGCGTTCGTGTTCGCCGGGTTGCCCACGACGAGCACCCGCACGTCGTCGGCCGCGCCCGCGTTGATCGCCTCGCCCTGCGGCTTGAAGATGCCGCCGTTGGCGGACAGCAGGTCGCCGCGCTCCATCCCCGCGGTGCGCGGCCGGGCGCCGACGAGCAGCGCCACGTTGACGCCGTCGAACGCGGCCGTGGCGTCGTCGTAGATCTCGACGCTGTCCAGCGTGGTGAACGCGCAGTCGTCCAGCTCCATCGCGGTGCCCTCGGCGGCCTTGACCGCCTGCGGGATCTCCAGCAGGCGCAGCCGGACGGGGGTGTCGGGGCCGAGCAGCTGGCCGGACGCGATGCGGAAGAGCAGCGCGTAGCCGATCTGGCCGGCGGCTCCGGTGACGGTCACGGTGACGGGCGAGCTGGCCACGGAACGGGCTCCTTCGATCGGCGACGGCGGCGCCCTCACGCTACCCCGCAGACGCACGGCGGCGCCCACCCGTGCGGGTGGACGCCGTCGTGACCTGCAGGATCAGGCGAGCTTGGCCGCCAGGTTGGCGTCGAGCGTCGCGAGGAACTCCTCCGTGGTCTGCCACGCCTGGTCCGGGCCGACCAGCGACGCGAGGTCCTTGGTCATCGCGCCCGACTCGACGGTCTCGACCACGACCTGCTCGAGCGTCTCCGCGAACTGCGTGACCTCGGGGGTGCTGTCCAGCGTGCCGCGGTGCTTCAGGCCACCGGTCCAGGCGTAGATCGACGCGATCGGGTTGGTCGACGTCGGCTTGCCGGCCTGGTGCTGGCGGTAGTGGCGCGTCACGGTGCCGTGGGCGGCCTCGGCCTCGACGGTCTTGCCGTCCGGCGTCATGAGCACAGACGTCATCAGGCCGAGCGAGCCGAAGCCCTGCGCGACCGTGTCGGACTGCACGTCGCCGTCGTAGTTCTTGCAGGCCCAGACGTAGCCGCCCTCCCACTTCATGGCCGCGGCGACCATGTCGTCGATGAGGCGGTGCTCGTACGTCAGGCCCGCGGCCGCGAAGTCCGCCGCGTACTCGGCGTCGAACACCTCCTGGAAGATGTCCTTGAACGTGCCGTCGTAGGCCTTGAGGATCGTGTTCTTCGTCGACAGGTACACCGGGTAGCCGCGCTGCAGGCCGTAGGCGAACGAGGCGCGCGCGAAGTCCCGGATCGAGTCGTTGAAGTTGTACATGCCCATGGCCACGCCGCCGCCGTCGGGGTACGTGACGACCTGCTGGTGGATCGGCTCGGAGCCGTCGGCGGGCGTGAACGTCATGGTCAGCGTGCCGGCGCCGGGGACCTTGAAGTTGGTCGCGCGGTACTGGTCGCCGAACGCGTGACGGCCGATGATGATCGGCTTGTTCCAGCCCGGCACCAGGCGCGGGATGTTGCTGATGATGATCGGCTCGCGGAAGACGACGCCGCCGAGGATGTTGCGGATGGTGCCGTTGGGCGACACCCACATCTTCTTCAGGCCGAACTCCTCGACGCGGGCCTCGTCGGGCGTGATCGTGGCGCACTTGACGCCGACGCCGTGCTCCTTGATGGCGTTCGCCGCGTCCACGGTCACCTGGTCGTCGGTGGCGTCACGGTTCTGGATCGACAGGTCGTAGTAGCGCAGGTCGATGTCGAGGTACGGGTGGATCAGGCGGTCCTTGATGAACTGCCAGATGATGCGCGTCATCTCGTCGCCGTCGAGCTCGACGACCGGGCCGACAACCTTGATCTTCGCCATGCGGGAATCTCCTGTGCTGGGGACGGGTGGGGGCACGGCACGATGGAGCGTCTGCCGGCGCGGGTCCGCGGACAAGATTACTCGACGTCGAGAGATCCGCGTGGGTCGCCCTCCGGTCGTTTGTCGTGACCGGACTGCGTAGGACTGGCATGCTGGCCCCCGACAGGGGAACGACGCCGAGCACCGCGTCGCCACGGCCGCACAGCCGGGCGTGGCAGTCTCCCCGCGCACCAGCTCTTCCACCGACGGTTACTCACGACAGGATCGACATGTCACAGGACAACCCCGACAAGGCCGCCGCCTCCCCGGAGCCCGACACGACCACGGCCGAGGGCGCTCCCGCCCCCGCGCCCGAGGAGACGACCGCAGCCGCCGCGGCCGAGGAGGTCGCCGAGCAGACGACGGTCGCGCCGGAGGAGACGGACGAGGACGTCGTCGTCGAGGAGCTCGACGCGTACGTCGTTCCCGCCGGCACCGTCGTCGTCACCGGTCCGACCCTGGTCGCGCGCCTCGGCGCCGAGGCGTTCGGCACCTTCGCGCTCGTGCTCGTGGGTCTCGGCATCGCCCTCTACACCGGGCTGAGCCAGGTCGACGGGCTCGCCGTGGCGCTCGGCTTCGGCATCGCGGTGCTCGCCGCGATCATCGCGGTCGGTCACGTCTCCGGCGGCCACTTCAACCCGGCCGTGACGCTCGGTGCCGCGATCGGCGGCCGCACGCCGTGGAAGGACGTCCTGCCCTACTGGCTCGCCCAGCTGGTCGGTGGCATCCTCGCGGCCGCGATCCTGTTCATCACGATCCCGTCGACGCTGCCCAGCCTCATCACACAGGACACCGAGGCCACGGCGAAGACGTTCTTCACCAACGTCGCCAACGGCTTCGGCGAGCACTCGCCCCTGGCCACCGCGTCGTCCGGGCAGGTCGAGTTCTCGCTGGTCATCGGCCTGCTCGTCGAGATCGTCCTCACCGCCGTGTTCGTCGGCATCATCCTCGGCGCCACCGACCGTCGGTCCGCGAACGTGCAGGCCCCGTTCGCGATCGGTCTCGCGCTCGCCGTCCTGCTCCTGGTCGCGACGCCCGTGACCAACGGCTCGCTCAACCCGGCCCGCTCGACGGCCGCGGCGATCTTCTCCGAGAGCTGGGCACTCGGCCAGCTCTGGCTGTTCTGGGTGGCCCCGCTGGTCGGTGCCGCGCTGGCCGGCCTGATCTACCGCGCGTTCGCCGCGGAGCCGGTCGAGGACAACCTGCTCGAGGAGGACGACGCGTACGTCACCACGGACGACGTCCTGGTGGTCTCGGAGCGCTGAGCCCGACCCGCACGACCCGGACGCCCGGTGCCCTCGTGGTGCCGGGCGTCCCTGCGTCCCGGCCGGGTTCAGCGCGGGAGGAGCTGCGCGAGCAGCGCGACGCCCACGCCGAACAGGGCGAGCACGGCGACGTCGATCGCCTTGGCCCGCACCGTGAGGGCCACAGGACCCGGTGAGGGCAGCACGGCCCGCACGACCGCGCCCACGAGCGCGACCCCGGCGAGCACGAACGCGCCCGCCCGGGTGCCGACCGCGAGGGCCACCACGGTCGCGACGACGATGCCGCAGCTGGTCCACCACAACGACACGTTCCGGGCGGCGTCGAGCGACGCGCGCGCGATGGCGCGAGGGTCGAGCGGAGCCTCTTCGACGGGGATCGGCCCGGTGGACGGCGGGTCGACGGGTCGCGGGTCCTGCACGGCCTTCTCCACGCGCTCCGGCACACCGGCGCCGGGGTGAGCGGGAGCCGCGCGATGCACCCCGGCTCCCCCGCTCATGCGCTCCTTCACCATCTCGCTCGTGCCTCCCGACGGGAGACTACCGTTGCGAGGTGAGCGCCCGGACCGACGACGAGCCCCTCGACCCCTCCCGACCGCGTGACGTGCTGGTCGTCGGCGCGGGACTCGCGGCCACCCAGACGGTCGCCGCGCTGCGTGAGCGGGGGTTCGACGGGCGGGTCGTCGTGCTCGGCACCGAGGGCATCGCCCCGTACGACCGGCCGCCGCTGTCCAAGCACCTCCTCGACCGCACCGCGCCCACCTGGCTCACCGACGAGATCGGCGTGGACCTGCTCGCCCTCGCGGACGAGGTCCACCTGAGCACCCCGGCACGCGCGCTGTCGCTCTCCGGGGTGCGCCCCGAGGTGCTGACCGACGACGGCCCGATGTCGGCCGACGCGCTGGTCGTCGCCACCGGCGCGCACGCCGTCCGCCCGCCCGGGTGGGAGGCCGCACTGACGTTGCACACCGCCGCGGACGCCGACCGCCTCCGCACGGCCCTGCAGCCGGGGACCCGACTCGTCGTGATCGGCGCGGGCTGGATCGGCGCCGAGGTGGCAGGGGTGGCCGCCGCCGCGGGCGTCGAGGTGGTCGTGGTCGAGGCGACGGGGGCGCCGCTCGCCGCGGCGCTCGGGCAGGTCGTCGGCGAGCTGACCACCTCCTGGTACGCCTCGGCCGGTGTCCGGCTGCTGACGGGCGAGCACGTGGTCGAGGTGGGTGCCAACGGCGTGAGCCTGGCCGACGGCAAGCTGATCGAGGCGGACGTCGTCCTCGCGGCGGTCGGCGCGCGCCCCACCACCGACTGGCTCGCCGGCGCCCTCCCCCGCGAGGACGACGGCTCGCTGCGGGTCGACGAGCACCACGCGGTGATCGGCGCCCCCCGCACGGTCCGGGCCGTGGGCGACGTCGCGCTCCGCCGGTCCCCCCGGCACGGTTGGATCCCCGGCGGCCACTGGGACGGTGCGCTCCGCGGGCCCGCCGGGCTCGTCGCCGACCTGCTGGGCACGCCCGGCGACACCCCGGCCGACGTCGCGCCCTACGTCTTCTCCACCCAGCTGGGGCACGAGCTGGCCCTGTTCGGGCATCCCCGCACGCAGGACGAGGTGGTGCTCCGCGGCGACCCGGCCGGCGCGGGGTGGGCGGCGCTCTGGTACCGGCGCGGCTCCGACGAGGTGGGCGCGATCCTCACCGTGGACCGCCCCCGCGACGTGGGCGCCGCGCGCCGGCTGTTCACCGGCGCGGGGCTGCCCCGGCTCGACCGCACGCTGGCGCGCGACCCGGGGCGGCCCCTGCGCGAGGCCGCGCTCGCCTGAGGACCGAGCGCCGGCTCAGTGCGCGAAGTGGCGCGTGCCGGTGAGGTAGAGCGTCACCCCGGCGGCCTGCGCGGCCGCGACGACCTCCTCGTCACGGACCGAGCCGCCCGGCTGCACGATGGCGCGCACGCCCGCGTCGATGAGCACCTGCGCGCCGTCGGCGAACGGGAAGAACGCGTCCGAGGCTGCGACTGCCCCGCGCGCCCGCTCGGCGTCCCCGGCGTTGGCCCGCTCGACGGCCAGCCGGCACGAGTCCACGCGGTTGACCTGGCCCATCCCGACGCCCACGGACGCACCGGCGTCGGCGAGCAGGATCGCGTTCGACTTCACCGCGCGCACCGCCCGCCACGCGAACGCCAGGTCGGCGAGCGTCGCGGCGTCGGCCGGTGTGCCCGCCGCGAGCGTCCACGCGGTCGGGTCGTCGCCGGGGGCGTCCACCTGGTCGAGCTCCTGGACGAGCAGGCCGCCGCTGATCGCTCGACGCTCGGTGCGCACACCGTCCACGGGCGTCACCTGGAGCAGGCGGATGTTCTTCTTGCGGCTGAGGATCTCGAGGGCACCGGGCTCGAACGCGGGGGCGACGACGACCTCGGTGAACACCGGCGCGATCTGCTCGGCCGCGGCGGCGGTCAGGGTGCGGTTGGTGGCGATCACGCCGCCGAACGCCGAGACGGGGTCGCACGCGTGGGCCTTCGCGTGGGCGTCGGCCACGTCGGTGCCCACCGCGATGCCGCACGGGTTGGCGTGCTTGATGATGGCGACCGCGGGGTCGGCGTGGTCGTGCGCGGCCCGCCACGCGGCGTCGGCGTCGACGTAGTTGTTGTAGCTCATGGCCTTGCCGTGCAGCTGCTCGGCACCGGCCAGACCGCGGCCCGCGGCACCGTCGGGCGTCAGGTACAGGGCGGCCTGCTGGTGCGGGTTCTCGCCGTAGCGCAGCACCTCGCCGCGCACCCAGGTGGTCCCCGTGAACGCCGGGAAGCCGGAGTCGGCTGCCCGCTCGTCGGGTGCGTACTCGGCGGCGAACCAGCTGGCCACCGCGGCGTCGTAGGCGGCGGTGTGGGCGAACGCGTCGGCCGCGAGCAGGCGTCGCGCTGCGAGCGTGAACCCGCCGGCGCCGACGGCCGCGACGACCTCGTCGTACCGCGCCGGGTCCACCACGACGGCCACGCTCGGGTGGTTCTTCGCCGCCGCGCGCACCATCGACGGGCCGCCGATGTCGATCTGCTCGACGCACTCGTCGGGGCCGGCACCGGACGCGACCGTCGCGGTGAACGGGTACAGGTTGACCACGACGAGCTCGAACGGCTCGATGCCCAGCTCGTCGAGCTGCGCGAGGTGCGCGGGGAGCCGGGTGTCGGCCAGCACACCGGCGTGCACCCGCGGGTGCAGGGTCTTCACGCGCCCGTCGAGGCACTCCGGGAAGCCGGTGAGGTCCTCGACGCGGGTCACGGGCACACCGGTGGCGGCGATGGTGGCGGCGGTGGAGCCGGTGGAGACGATCTCGACGCCGGCGGCGTGCAGCGCAGCGGCGAGGTCGGTCAGGCCGGTCTTGTCGTAGACGCTGACCAGGGCTCGGCGGACGGGCCGCTGGAAGGTGTTCTCGGACATGGCGCTCCCGGATGTGCAGGGTCGGCTAGGGCGGACCCATGCACCCAGGCGGGCGGTGCGTGGCGGGGCACTGCGGCCGCTCCCCGGTGGTTGCACCCACCTGCGCCAGTCACGACCGGGGCCGAGTCTAGCCGAGCGTCAGCCGACGATCGCGCGCCGGCCCTCGATCCGCAGGCCCTCGCGCGCGATCCGGCCCACCCACTCGACCAGCAGCTCCCGCTCGACGGTCTTGATGCGCTCGTGCAGCGTGGCCTCGTCGTCGTCGGGCTCCACCGTGACCGTCGCCTGCGCGAGGATCGGACCGGTGTCGACGCCCTCGTCGACCACCATGACCGTGCAGCCGGTCACCTTGACGCCGTACGCGAGCGCGTCCCGCACGCCGTGCGCGCCCGGGAACGACGGCAGCAGCGCCGGGTGGGTGTTGAGGATCCGACCGCCGAAGCGCCCCAGGAACGTCGCGCCGAACAGCTTCATGAACCCGGCGAGGACGACGAGGTCCGGCGAGAAGACCGACACCGTCTCGGTGACGGCCGCGTCCCAGGCCGCGCGGTCGTCGAAGTCCTTGAGCGAGACGACCGCGGTCGGGATGCCGGCCTCGCGGGCGATGTCCAGCGCCCGGATCCCGCTGCGGTCCGCCACCACGGCGACCACCCGTGCGCCGTAGGCGGGGTCGTCGTGGGCGGCCAGCAGGGCGGCCAGGTTGGAGCCCGTGCCCGAGACCAGGACCACGAGCCGACCCGAGTCGCGGGTGGCCGGGGTGGGGCGGTGGGGCGTCTCGTGCGTCACGGGCCGACCCTACTGGCCACCGTGCAGCCCGGGCACGCGCGTCCGCCGACCCCGCCCGTGGGCGAGAATGCACGGGTGAGCAACCCCTACGCGCCCCCCGACGCCGACCGGAAGGACGCACCCGCACCGCAGGACGGACCCTCGTGGCCGCCGCCCATGCCTCGGCCGCAGGCCCCGGCCGACCCCGAGCGCCAGCCCCCGGACCCCGAGGTGGCGGCGCACGCCACGCGTCTCACGCGGCTGTTCGGCGTGCTCGTGCTCGGCTCGGTCCTGGTGGCCACGCTGCCGCTGCCGTGGCAGGCCGCGGGCCTCCTGTTCGCGGTCGCCGCCCTGGTCGTGGGGGTCCGCGGGCTGATCATCGCGGGGCGCGCGCGGACCCGCGGCCTGGTGCCGCTGCTCGCGGTGGGCGTCGTCATCGCGCTGTCGTGGACGCTCATCCTCGGCGTGCAGCTGGCGCTCTGGCCGGTGCAGCAGGACAAGCAGGAGTGCCTCGAGGGCGCCCTGACGATCAGCGCGACGAACGCCTGCGAGACGCAGTACGAGAAGGATCTCGACGACCTGCGCACGTCGCTGGAGAACCCGGGCTCCTGACGCCGGTCAGTCGGGGTCTCGGCGCAGCAGCCGCCCGAGCCGCGCACGGAGCGGCGCATCGCCGGGGAGCGCCACCACCAGCGCCCCCACCAGCACGCCGGCGCCGGAGAGCAGCCCGACGAGCACGCCCTGCGCGCCCACGTGCGCCAGCCGGTCCGGCCCGATGCCGCCGCTCGCCGCGGTCACCAGCACCGCGACCAGGACCGCCGTCGTCACCCCGGCAGCTGCGCACGCCAGCATCGCGTCCCACCAGCGCTGCGTCTGGAGCCGTCGGTGCAGGTACCAGCCGACGAACGCTCCGACGGCCACGACGACCAGCGGCACCAGGCTCGTCGCCGGACCTGCGACGTCGGGTCCCGGGAGCGCACCGAGCATGGGGACTGCCGGCAGCGCACCGCCGACGACCCCGTCGGGCCCGAAGTGCGTCCCCTCGCCGACCGCGAAGCCGGCGCCGGTGAGCCACGCGAGCGCCCACACCACCAGGTTGGGGAGGTAGGCCAGCTCGGCGACCGCCAGCACGACGCCGCCCACGGCATCGAGGCCGAGCCCGCGGACGACGTCCCCGATGGTGGCGCGGCCGGCCACCACCCACAGGGTGGTCACCAGCGCGGCGACCAGCACCAGCGACGCCGCTGCGAGCACGCCGCCGGCGGCCCCGGTGCGCAGGGGCGCCGGGCACCGCGACCACACGGCGCGGGTGAGCGTCCGGAGCGGCGGAGCCTCCGGACGCGCGAGCAGCCCCGTGCCCAGGCCGACGGCGGAGACGAGCGCTCCGCCGACCAGCGCCCGGGCGAGCCCGGCGCCGGACACGCCCGACAGCAGCGCGACGAGGACCGCGACCAGCGTGTACGTCCCGACTCCCGCCACGTAGGAGGGCCAGGTCGCCAGCCCGGACCTGCGGGCCGACGCGTAGCAGACGAAGAGCGCGAGCGCGGTGACGCCGAGCGGCACCAGGGACACCACGACCGGGCCGACGTGCGCGGGCACGCCGTGCCCGAGCAGCCACAGGGCGGACCCGACGCCGACGGAGCGGAACCAGCCGACGCCGCTGTTGGAGGGGTCGGCCGAGGTCGCGACGTAGGCAGCCACGGCCGGCAGGGCGAGCACGAGGAACGACAGCAGCGCCGCCTGCAGCGCGGACAGGACACCCGCGACCCAGCGCGGCGCTCCGTCGAGCGCGCTGGTGAAGAACGTCGGGGTCGGGTCGTCGGACAGCGTGCGGCGACGACGACGGTCGACGACGGGGGTGCCCCCCGTGCGGGGGCCGGTGGCGCTCACCGTGCCATGGTCGCTGCCGCGCTCGCCGGAGCGGCGAACCCGGCGCGGCGCGTCGGCTGTCGGGTGAGACACGTCGACCCCGGTGGCCGCAGGGCTCACCGGGGTCGACGACGGACGGAGGTCAGCTCAGGAGCTGGCGCGCGAGCTCGGCCGTCTCGGACGGCGTCTTGCCGACCTTGACGCCGGCAGCCTCGAGGGCTTCCTTCTTGGCCTGCGCGGTGCCCGACGAGCCGGACACGATGGCGCCGGCGTGGCCCATCGTCTTGCCCTCGGGGGCCGTGAAGCCGGCGACGTAGCCGACGACGGGCTTGGTGACGTGCTCGGCGATGTACGCGGCCGCACGCTCCTCGGCGTCGCCACCGATCTCACCGATCATCACGATGACCTCGGTCTCGGGGTCCGCCTCGAACGCCGCGAGGGCGTCGATGTGCGTGGTGCCGATGATCGGGTCGCCGCCGATGCCGATGGCCGTGGAGAACCCGAAGTCCCGCAGCTCGTACATCATCTGGTAGGTCAGCGTGCCGGACTTCGACACGAGGCCCACGCGACCGGGGCCGGTGATGTCGGCCGGGATGATGCCGACGTTCGACTTGCCGGGGCTGATCAGGCCGGGGCAGTTGGGGCCGATGAGCCGCACGCCCTTGTCCAGCGCGAGCGCGAAGAACTCGGCGGTGTCGGCCACCGGGACGCCCTCGGTGATGATGACGACCAGCGGGATGCCCGCCTCGATCGCCTCGACGACGGCCGCCTTGGTGTGGGCCGGCGGCACGAAGACGACGGAGACGTCCGCGCCGGTGGCGTCCATCGCCTCGGCGACGGAGCCGAAGACGGGGACGTCGGTGTCACCGAACGCGACGGACGTGCCCGCCTTGCGCGGGTTCACCCCGCCGACGACGGACGTGCCGGACGCGAGCATGCGGGTGGTGTGCTTCTGGCCCTCGGAACCCGTCATGCCCTGGACGATGACCTTGGATGCCTCGGTCAGGAAGATCGCCATGGTGGTGTCTGCTTCTCTCTGCGTCAGGGGGTTCAGGCCGCGGCGTGGGCGAGCTCGGCCGCCTTGTCGGCGCCGCCGTCCATCGTGTCCGCGATCGTGACGAGCGGGTGGCCGGCCTCGGCGAGGATCCGACGACCCTCGAGCACGTTGTTGCCGTCGAGGCGCACGACGAGCGGCTTGGAGGCCTCGTCGCCGAGGATCTCGAGAGCCGCCACGATGCCGTTGGCGACGGCGTCGCACGCCGTGATGCCGCCGAAGACGTTGACGAAGACCGCCTTGACCTGCGGGTCCGTGAGGATGATGTCCAGGCCCGCGGCCATGACCTCGGCGCTGGCGCCGCCGCCGATGTCCAGGAAGTTGGCCGGCTTCACGCCACCGTGCGCCTCACCGGCGTACGCGACGACGTCCAGGGTGCTCATCACGAGCCCGGCGCCGTTGCCGATGATGCCGACCTCGCCGTCGAGCTTGACGTAGTTGAGGTCCTTCTCCTTGGCGCGCGCCTCGAGCGGGTCCGCTGCGGCGGCGTCCTCGAGGTCGGCGTGCTCGGGGTGGCGGAAGGAGGCGTTCTCGTCGAGCGTGACCTTGCCGTCGAGCGCGACGATCTCGCCGTCCTCGGTGAGGACCAGCGGGTTCACCTCGACCAGCGTGGCGTCCTCGCTGCGGTACACGGTCCAGAGCGTCTGCAGGACGGCCGCGACCTTGGGGGCGATGTCCGCGTCGAACCCGGCGGCGCGCACGATCTCGTCGGCCTTGGCCTGGTCGATGCCGGTGCGCGGGTCGACGGCCACCTTGGCGAGGGCGTCGGGACGCTCCACCGCGAGCTGCTCGATGTCCATGCCGCCCTCGACCGAGCACATCGCCAGGTACCGGCGCTCGGCGCGGTCGAGCAGCAGGGAGAAGTAGAACTCCGTGGCGATCTTCGCGCCGGCCGCGATCATCACGCGGTGGACCGTGTGGCCCTTGATGTCCATGCCGAGGATCTCGGCGGCCTTCTCGGCCGCGTCGTCCGCGGAACGGGCCAGCTTCACGCCGCCGGCCTTGCCGCGGCCACCGACCTTGACCTGCGCCTTGACCACCACGACGCCCGGCTGACCGCCCAAGAGCTGCTCCGCGCCGGCGCGGGCCTCCTCGGGAGTCGTGGCGACGACGCCGCCGAGCACGGGGACGCCATGCTTCTCGAAGATGTCACGTGCCTGGTACTCGAACAGGTCCACCTGGTCTGGGTCCTCTCATCAACCGGCATTCGACGGCCTCTGTGCGGCCGAAACGCCCCGGATGATGGTAGCCGCCGGGCGGAGATCTCTTCACATCGAGAGATGTGGCGTGCGCAACGCCCCTCTCGTCCACCGCTTCTCCGCAACCCCTCCCCCGAACCGCCGCAATCCGCTACGTTCCCGGCATGGATCCGGTGACGATCGTGGCTGCCCTGCTCGGCACCGACGTCGACAGACACGCACGGTGAGCGCGCCGTCGGACACGGCGCCCACGGCGTCGGTCGCGCGACTCGCCGTCCTGCGCGACGTGACGCGCCGCGTGCCCGACCCGCGCACGCTCGGCCGGCCCGTGCTCGTCGGGGTCGACGGCATGGACGGCGCCGGCAAGACCACTTTCGCCGACGAGCTCGCCGCCGAGCTGCGCCGGGAGGGCCGGGACGTGGTGCGCATCTCGGTCGACGGGTTCCACCGCCCCCGCGACGAGCGCTACCGCCAGGGCCGGCACTCCCCCGAGGGGTTCTGGGCCGACTCCTACGACTACGACGCCCTGCGCACCGAGGTGCTCGAGCCGTTCGCCCCCGGGGGCTCGCGCCGGTTCCGGCGGGCCGTGCGGGACGTCGCCACCGACACCGCGCTCCACCTCCCGCGCGAGGCGGGCACGGACCGCACGGTCCTCGTGCTCGACGGGATCTTCCTGCACCGCGACGAGCTCGCCGCCTGGTGGGACTTCTCGGTGTACCTCGACGTCGACTTCGGCGAGACGTTCGCCCGCATGGCCGTCCGTGACGGCTCCCCGCCGGACCCGACCCACCCGGCGAACGCTCGCTACGTCGAGGGCCAGCGCCGCTACCTCGCCGCGTGCCGGCCCGCGTCCCGGGCGACGGTCGTCATCGACAACCGCGACCTGACCCGCCCCCAGGTGATCCCCCACCCCTGACCCGGCCCCCACCCCGCGGACGTCCGCACTCCGGCGGCCTCCTGCCCGCACGAGTGCGGACGTTGCCGTCCTCCCCGTCGCTGCGTCCGCACTCCGTCGGGTTCCTCCCCGCACGAGTGCGGACATCGCTGTCAATGTGAGTTGACAATCATCCAAGTGTCAACGTAGGTTGACGGGCATGTCCGATGAGCTCATGACCGCAGCCGCGAGTGCTGCCGAGCCTGCCGAGGGCCTGCGGGCCGTGCGGGCGCTCCGCGCGCTCGCCGACCGGTTGGAGGCCCTGCACGTCGAGCGCGCCCGCCGGCTCGGTTGGTCCTGGCAGCAGGTCGCCGACGCCCTGGGCGTCTCCCGGCAGGCGGTCCACAAGAAGTACGGAAAGAGGGTCGGCTGATGTTCGAGAAGTTCGCCAAGGACGCCCGCGAGTCGGTCGTCGGCGCGCAGGAGGAGGCACGCGCCCTCGGTGCCGACCGGATCGGCACCGAGCACGTGCTGCTGGGCATGCTCCGCACCCCCGACTCGGTCGCCGCCCAGGCCCTGGAGCGCCTCGGCGTCACCCACGGGGACGTGTTCGCCGCGGTCCGCGCGCTGCCGCCGGGCGCCATCGACGCCGACGCGCTCGCCGGCGTCGGCATCGACCTGGAGGCCGTCCGTGCCCAGGTCGAGGCGTCGTTCGGCCCCGGAGCGCTCGACACGCCGCTGCCACGCAGCCGGGCCGGGCACCTGCCCTTCGAGCCGTCGGCCAAGAAGCTGCTGGAGATCGCGCTGCGCGAGGCGATCCGGTTCAAGCACCGCCGGATCGACACCGGACACCTGCTGCTCGCGGTCGCCCGGCTGGACGACAGCACCGCATACGGGGCGCTCAGCTCCCTGGGCGTGGGACCCGCGGCCGCGCGCGAGGCCGTCACCGCCGTGTGGGCCGACGTCCCGGTGGGCTGAGGCACTCGGATGCCGACCGACTGGGCCGCGGTCGCTGCGCGGGGCAGGTTCGCCGCGCGGGCGGGTCGCCTCTCCCGGGCGGACCGCTACAGCTTGGTGACGGGCGAGAACCTCAGCAGCAGGCGCTTGGTGCCGTCGGTGCCGAAGTCGACCTTGGCCACGGCGTTGGGTCCGGCCCCTTCGAGCCCGATCACCGTGCCGAGCCCGTACGAGTCGTGCGTGACGCGGTCGCCGATGGCCAGCTGCGGGATCGCGGAGTCGGGGCGCGGCTTGGCCGAGCCGAACGTCGCACCGGTCGACGGGAGCGGTTTGTGCTCGGTCCGCGGTGCTGACGACGCCCGATAACCGCCGCTCCCGCCGGACGACCCGTAGCCCGAGCCCCACCCACCGCGCAGCTGCGAGGTCGACGACTCGCGGCGACGCCAGTCGATGAGCTCGTCCGGCAGGTCGTCGAGGAACCGGCTGGGCGGGAACTCGTTGGGCACGCCCCACGCCGTACGGACGGCCGCCCGCGAGATGTACAACCGCTCGCGCGCCCGGGTCAGCCCGACGTACGCGAGCCGGCGCTCCTCCTCCAGCTGCTGCGAGTCCGACAGCGACCGCAGGTGCGGGAACGTGCCGTCCTCCATGCCGGTGAGGAACACGACAGGGAACTCGAGGCCCTTGGCGGTGTGCAGGGTCATCAGCGTGACGACGCCGGGGTCGGGGCGGGACTCGCCGTCGCCGTCCCCGCCGTCGTCGTCCGGGATCTGGTCGGAGTCCGCGACGAGCGAGACGCGTTCGAGGAAGTCGGCGAGTACGCCCTCGGGATCACTCTGCTCGAACTCGGACGCGACGGCGTGCAGCTCGGCCAGGTTCTCCACCCGGGAGCCGTCCTGCGGGTCGTCGCTGGACCGCAGCTCGGCGAGGTAACCCGACCGGTCGAGCACCGCGCCGAGGACCTCAGCGGGGCCCGCGGTCGACGCCAGCGTCCGCAGGTCGGTCATCATCGAGGCGAACGCCGACAGACCCGTGATCGCGCGCGTCCCGAGGCCGGGGACCTCGTCGAGCCGGTCGAGAGCTGCGCCGAACGAGATGCGCTCGCGCTCCGCGAACGAGGCGACCATCGCCTCCGACCGGTCTCCCAGCCCGCGCTTGGGCACGTTGAGGATGCGGCGCACGCTCACGTCGTCGTCGGGGTTGTCCAGCGCGCGCAGGTACGCGACCGCGTCCTTGATCTCCTTGCGCTCGTAGAACCGGGTGCCGCCGACCACCTTGTACGGCAGGCCGACGCGGATGAGCACCTCCTCGAGCGCCCGGGACTGCGCGTTCGCGCGGTAGAACACCGCGACGTCGCCGGGGCGCACGCCGTCGGAGTCGCCCAACCGGTCGATCTCCTCCGCGACGAACCGCGCCTCCTCGTGCTCGGTGTCCGCGACGTACGCGACGATCTGCGCGCCCGCCCCCGAGTCGGTCCACAGGCGCTTGTTCTCCCGGCCGGGGTTGCGGCTGATCACCGCGTTGGCCGCGGACAGGATGGTCTGCGTCGACCGGTAGTTCTGCTCGAGCAGGATGGTCCGGGCGTCCGGGTAGTCCACCTCGAACTCGAGGATGTTCCGGATGGACGCCCCGCGGAACGCGTAGATCGACTGGTCGGCGTCGCCGACGACCGTGAGCTCGCCGCGTGGGAGCTCCATGTCCGTGGAGTCGTCGACGATCCCGCGCGAGGAGCCGACCAGCTCGCGCACCAGCGCGTACTGCGCGTGGTTGGTGTCCTGGTACTCGTCGACCAGCACGTGCCGGAACCGGCGCCGGTAGTGCTCGGCCACGGCGGGGTACGCGCGCAGCAGGTGCACGGTGGTCATGATCAGGTCGTCGAAGTCGAGCGCGTGCGCCTGCTTCAACCGTGCCTGGTAGCGCGTGTAGACCTGCGCCAGCGCGGTGTCGAAGTCGTTCGCCGCGCCGCCGCCGGACGTCGCCGCGAAGGTCTCGGGGTCCACCAGCTCGTCCTTGAGCGACGAGATCTTGTTCGCCAGCGCCTTGGCGGGGTAGCGCTTGGCGTCGAGGTCGAGCTCGCGCGCGACGAGGGTGAGCAGGCGTTGCGAGTCGGCCGAGTCGTAGATCGAGAAGCTGGACCGCAGCCCCAGGGTCGCCGCCTCGCGGCGCAGGATCCGCACGCACGCCGAGTGGAACGTGGACACCCACATGCGGCCGGCGGCCGGGCCGACGAGGCCCTCGACCCGCTCGCGCATCTCCGCGGCGGCCTTGTTGGTGAACGTGATCGCGATGACCTCGCCCGCACGCGCCCGGCCCGTGGCCAGCAGGTACGCGATGCGGTTGGTGAGCACCCGCGTCTTGCCCGAGCCGGCGCCGGCCACGATGAGCAGCGGACCGCCCTGGTGCAGGACGGCCTCGCGCTGCTGCGGGTTGAGGCCCTTGAGCAGGGCGTCTGCCTCGGCTCGGCGGCGGGCGGCCGCGGCCTCGGCCGCGGCGTCACCGGAGGGGTCTGCCGAGGCGCCCGGCAGGGGCAGGGAGAGGTTCTCGAAGAGCGACGTCATGGCACTCCCAGGATAGGCGCCGGGACCGACAATCCCGTCCTGGACCTGTGGACGTGCCGGGTCAGCGCAGGGCGAGCGCGGTGAGCCACGCACCGGTGGCCACGAGGGCCGCGGCGAGCTCCACCAGGATGGTCAGACCCGTCGCCTGCAGGGCGGCGACGGTCGCCCGCCACGCCGGCCGGGGCTCGCGAGACCGGAGGTACTCCGCGACGTAGATCCCGAGCACGAAGCCGACGAACAGCCCGACGACGGGGATCACGAAGAAGCCGACGATGCCCGCGATGCCGCCCCAGACGAGGGTGGACGACGGCACACCCGCGCGCTTGAGGTGCCGGCCCGCCAGCAGGTACTTGCCGACGAACGCCAGCGCGGTGACCACGACGGTGATCGCGACGACCGTCCAGCCCGCGACTCCTCCGGTGACGACGCCCCAGACGATGACCGCGCCGGCCACGAGCAGCCCGCCGGGCAGGACCTGGACGACGACCCCGAAGAGCCCGACCAGCACGACGAGCCCGACCAGGAGGTCACCGACGGAGTTCACGGGTGGACAGTAACGTCCTCAGCGCCAGAGGACCGCGATGGCGACGTTCAGCGCCGTGAGGCCGGCGATGGCGCCGAGGTAGCCGGTGGTGACGCGCGACGGCTTGCGGACCCCGAGGATCACCAGGGCGGCGACGACGAGTGCGACGACGAGCTTGACGGCGACCTTCGTCGTGTTGGGGTCGTGCCCGGCGAGGCCCGCCGACGCGATGCCGACCATGAGGATGCCGGTGACCAGGGCCGTGAGGATGCCGTGCAGCACGCCGGTCGCGATCTTCGGGGTGCGCAGGTTGACCAGCGAGCCGCCGAGCACGATGGCCCAGCCGAGCAGGTGCAGGACGATGAGCAGGTTGTAGACGAGATCCATGGCGCGAGCCTATCTGACGCTGAGTCAGAAAAAGGACGCCGCCCATGCGCTACTGTCTGGCGACATACCGAACAGTCGGTATCGAAGGAGTGGGCATGCGCAGGTTCGAGGGCAGGGTCGCCCTGATCACCGGGGCCAGCCGCGGGATCGGTCTGGCCGTCGCGGAACGGCTGGTCACCGAGGGTGCCACGGTGGTCATCACCGGCCGCAAGCCGGAGTCGCTCGAGCAGGCCGTCGCGCGTCTCGACACGATCGCCCAGGGACACGCGGTGGGTGTCGCGGGCAAGGCCGACGACGAGGACCACCGCGCCGACGTGTTCGCCCTCGTGCGCGACCGCTTCGGCGGCCTCGACCACCTGGTGAACAACGCGGGGATCAACCCCGCCTACGGCCCGGCGCTGGAGATCGAGAGCTCGGTCGTGCGCAAGATCCTCGAGGTCAACGTGGTCGCGGCGCTCGACTGGACACGGTCGGCGGTCGAGGCAGGCCTGCGCCGCTCGATCGTCAACACCGGCTCGGTCGCGGGCCTGTCGGCCAGCCCGGGCGTCGCGTTCTACGGCGTCTCCAAGGCCGCGCTGCTCAACCTGACGCAACAGCTCGCCGTCGAGCTGGCGCCCGGGATCCGGGTCAACGCGGTCGCCCCCGCCGTCGTCCGGACACGGCTGGCGCAGGCGCTCTACGAGGGCGACCGCGAGGCGGCCCTCGCCGCGGTCTACCCGCTCGGACGCATCGGGGAGCCCGAGGACGTGGCCGGCCCGGTCGCGTTCCTGCTGTCCGACGACGCCGCGTGGATCACCGGCCATACGCTCACCATCGACGGCGGCGCCAGTGCCGTCGCCGTCGGCTAGTCGCACACGAGAGAGGCACCACCATGGCCACGTCCAGCGTCGTCGACGACATCACGCAGGCCGCCGTCGACCTGTTCTCCACCCAGGGGTACGCCAACACCTCGGTGCAGCAGATCGTCGAGGCGGCCGGCGTCACCAAGGGCGCGATGTACCACTACTTCGAGTCCAAGGACGACCTCCTGTTCTCGATCTACGAGCGGATGCTGACGCTCCAGACGAACCACCTGGAGGAGATCGTCGGGCGCGGCGCCCCGACCGCGCAGACGCTGCACGACGTGTGCGTCGACGTCGTCGAGACGTCGATCGACTTCCTGCCCGAGGGCACCGTCTTCTTCCGCAGCGTCCACATGCTCTCCGAGCCGCGCCAGAAGGAGGTCACACGCCGCCGCCGGCAGTACCACGACGTGTTCGCGGGCCTGATCGAGCGCGGCCAGGAGGAGGGTCTCTACCGGACCGACATCCCTCGCGCGGTGCTCGTCGCCCACTTCTTCGCGGACGTCCACTACCTGTCGAACTGGTACTCCCCCGACGGCGCCGAGGACAAGGGCGTCCTCGCGCGGCAGCTGACGGACCTCTTCCTCGTCGCGATCAAGGCCTGAGCCCGGTGCGCGCCTGGCACGTGACCCGGCACGGCGAGCCCGCCGAGGTCCTGGAGCTCGCCGAGGTCGAGGATCCGACGCCCGGCCCCGGGCAGGTGCTCGTCCGGGTGCGTGCGGTCGCGGTGAACTTCCCCGACGTGCTGCTCGCCCGCGGCGAGTACCAGGTCCGCCCTGCGCTGCCCTTCTCCCCCGGCATCGAGCTGTGCGGCGAGGTGGTCGGTCTCGGCGACGGGGTGTCCCGCGTCGCGCTCGGCGACCGCGTCGTCGGGTCCCGGATCGGAGTCCTGTCGGAGCTCGCGGTGCTCGACGAGCGCGAGGTGTTCCCTGCGCCGGCCGCGCTCGACGACGCCGAGGCCGCGGCGCTGACCATCGGCTACCAGACCGCCTGGTTCGGGCTGCACCGGCGCGCGGCCCTGCAGCGCGGCGAGACCCTGCTCGTGCACGCGGCCGCGGGGGGTGTCGGCACGGCTGCCGTGCAGCTCGGGGCCGCCGCGGGGGCGCGGGTGATCGGCGTGGTCGGCAGCGCGGCCAAGGCGGAGGTCGCCCGGAAGGCCGGCGCGGACGTCGTGATCGACCGGTCGGCGCAGGACGTCGTGGCGGTGGTCAAGGCGGAGACCGCGGGTGCGGGTGCCGACGTGGTGTTCGACCCCGTCGGCGGGACCGCCTTCGAGCAGTCCACCAGGTGCATCGCGTTCGAGGGCCGGATCGTGGTGGTGGGATTCGCGGGCGGGACGATCCAGGCGGTCAACGCCGGGCACGCGCTGGTGAAGAACTACGGCGTGCTGGGCCTGCACTGGGCGCTCTACGCGCAGCGCCGGCCCGAGCTGGTGGACGCCGTGCACACCGAGCTCACCCGGCTCATCGACCAGGGCAGCGTCCGCCCGGTCGTCGGCGAGGTCGTCGCGTTCGAGGACGCCGCCGCGGCGGTGCAGCGGCTCGCCGACGGCGGCACCACCGGGCGCCTCGTGGTCCGGGTCTCGTGAGCGCGCTCGACGGGCGCGTCGCGATCGTCAGCGGCGCCGCGGGCGGGCTCGGGTCCGCCTTCGTGCGCGCCCTGCACTCCGCGGGCGCGAGCGTGGTGATCGCGGACCTGGTCGACGACGCCGCCGCCGCGCTGGCCGCCGAGCTGGGCGACCGCGCGCTGGCCACCCACCTGGACGTCACCTCGCAGGAGAGCTGGACCGCCACGGTGGAACGGACCCTCGCCGCCTTCGGCGCCGTCGACGTGCTGGTGAACAACGCGGGGATCGCCAACGCCGGGCCGATCGACCACTACCCGCTCGCCAAGTGGGACGCCGTCATCGCGGTCAACCTCACGGGCGTGTTCCTGGGCGCGCAGGCCGTGGTGCCGGCGATGAAGGCGGCCGGGCGCGGGTCGATCATCAACATCTCGTCGGTCGAGGGCATGCGCGGCGGCGACCACCTGCACGGCTACGTGGCGTCCAAGTTCGGGGTCCGGGGCCTGACCAAGTCGCTCGCGGTCGAGCTGGGCCGCGACGGCATCCGGGTCAACTCCGTGCACCCGGGCTTCGTGCTCACCCCCATGACCGCGCGGCTGGACCCCACGGCGACGGCCATCCCCCTCGGCAGGCCGGCGGTCGCGGCCGACGTCGCGGGCACCGTGGTCTTCCTCGCGTCCGACGCCTCCGCGTACACGACGGGCACCGAGCTGGTGGTCGACGGCGGCATGATCGCGGGCATCCCGCACTCCTGAACGGCTCCGCGGGACCGTGACACAACTGTGCTCGACAGGACATACCGTCCGGTCGGTTTCTGTTGTACGTTCGTCCTCACCGACACGAAGAGGTGCCGATGTCCGCACTGACAGCTCCTCCCCGAGAGGGTGCCCCGCGCCTTGCCGTCCGCGGCCTCAGCGTGCGGTTCGGCGGCCTCGCCGCCCTCGACGACGTCTCGCTGCACGTCGACGAGGGCGAGGTCGTCGGACTCATCGGCCCGAACGGCGCGGGCAAGACGACCCTCTTCAACGTCGTCTGCGGCCTGGTCCGCCCCAGCGCGGGCAGCATCGCCGTCGGGGGCCTCCCGCTCGCGTCCGACCCGACGCGGCTGGCCGCGCGAGGCGTCGCCCGCACGCTCCAGGGGCTCGGGCTGTTCCGCGGCCTCACGGTCCGCGAGAACGTCCTGGCCGGCCGCCTGGGCGCGCACGACCCGGGCGCCGACACCCAGCGACAGCTCGACACCCTCGGCCTGGCCGGGCACGCCGACCGACCCGTCGGAGACCTGCCCTACCCGGAGCAGAAGAAGGTCGCGCTGGCCCGCGCACTGGTCGCCGAGCCGAGCCTGCTGCTCCTCGACGAGCCGGCCGGCGGGCTCGGCACCGACGACATCGCGGCGCTCGGCGACCTGGTCCGGCACACCGCGGCCACCGGCTGCGCCGTGCTCCTGGTGGAGCACCACGTCGACTTCGTCATGAGCGTGTGCGACCGCGTCGTGGTGCTCGACTTCGGTCGCGTGATCGCGTCGGGCACCCCCGACGAGGTCGCCGGCGACCCGGTGGTCGACGAGGCCTACCTGGGGATCGAGGTGACCGCGTCGTGACCGCGCTGCTCGAGGTCCGCGGGCTCACGGTCGGCTACGGCGGGGCGCCCGTCCTGCGGGACGTGGACCTCGACGTGCCCGCCGGCAGCATCGTCGCGCTGGTCGGCGCCAACGGGGCCGGCAAGACGACCCTGCTGCGCACCCTGAGCGCGCTGGTGCCCGCGACCCACGGCACGGTGCGGCTGGCCGGTCGGGACCTCGCGGCGGTGAGCGTCGAGGACCGCGTCCGGAGCGGGCTCGCGCACGTGCCCGAGGGCCGCGGGGTCGTGGCCGAGCTGACCGTGGACGAGAACCTGCGGCTCGGCGGGCTGTGGCGCGGGGCCGACCGGCGCGAGGCGATCGCCGAGGTCTACGCGCTGTTCGAGCCGCTGGCACGCCGGAGGAACCACGCCGGCCACCAGCTCTCCGGCGGTGAGCGGCAGATGCTCGCGCTCGGTCGTGCGCTGGTCGCGCGGCCCACCGTCCTGCTGCTCGACGAGCCGTCTCTCGGGCTCGCGCCCCGCGTGGTCGCCCAGATCATGGGCGTCCTGCGCGGCCTGGCCGACCGCACCGGGCTGACCGTCCTGCTCGCCGAGCAGAACGTCGTCGGCGCGCTGTCCGTCGCCGACCACGGCGTCGTCCTCGGTCTCGGTGAGGTCGTGGCGTCGCGCCCGGCGCACGAGCTCGCCGCCGACGAGCGCCTCCGCCACGCCTACCTGGGGTTCTGATGGACCGACTCGTCTTCCTCCTGGGCACCGGCCTCGCGCGCGGCGCCGTCCTGGCGCTGTTCGCGCTCGCCCTCGTGCTCATCTGGCGCGGTGCACGCGTCATCAACTTCGCCCAGGGCGCGATGGCGGTGGTCAGCACGTACGTCGCGTTCGAGGTCACGGCCCTGACCGGCAGCTACTGGCTCGGGCTCCTGGCGGCTCTGGTGTCCGGCGGGGTGCTCGGGTTCGCCGTGGAGCGGGGGGTGATGCGGTTCGCGTCGCCCCGGTCTCCCCTGTCGGGCGTGATCCTGGCGATCGGCCTGGTGATGGTCCTGCAGTCGGCGCTGGGCATCGCGTTCGGTCCGGACTACCGGCCGATGCGCGTCCCGTTCGACGACAGCGCGGTGCTCGTCGGCGGCGTGCCGCTGCTGTCCCCGTACGACCTGTTCGTGCTGGTCACCGCGGTCGTGGTCATGGTGGTCCTGGCCGTCCTGTTCCGGTGGACGTCGCTCGGGCTGCAGATGCGTGCCGCCGCGTTCGCCCCCGAGGTGTCCCGGCTGCTGGGCGTCCGCGTCTCGCGGACCGTCACCCTCGGCTGGGTCCTGTCCAGCGTCGTCGGCTCGCTCGCGGCGCTGCTGCTGGTGCCGACGAGCCTCGGCCTCAACCCGCACGCCACCGACTCGCTCTTCGTGCTCGGCTTCACGGTCGCGGTGGTCGGGGGCCTGGACTCGCCGGTCGGCGCCCTCGTCGGGGGTGTCGTGGTCGGCGTCGCGATGAGCCTGGTGACCGGGTACCTGGGCGCCGGCCTGGTGCCGATCGCCGTGCTCGGCCTGCTCGTGCTCGTGCTCCTGCTGCGACCCGCCGGCCTGTTCGCGGCAGCCGCGGCGAGGCACGCATGAGCCGCCCGCAGCGCCTGCCCGGTCAGCGCCCGCTCGCCCGCACGCTCCTGCTCGCGGCCGGGTGGACCCTGGTCGCCCTGCTGGGGACGTTCGCGCTCGACCCGTTCCGCAACTACCAGCTCGCCCTCGTCGCCGCGTACCTGTGCGCGACCGCCGGGCTCACCGTGCTCGTGGGGGCCAGCGGCCAGCTCTCGCTGGGGCACGCGGCCCTGATGGCCGTCGGCGGGTACGGCTACGCGCTCACCAGCAACGCCCTGCCGTTCGGCGGCGTCGCACGGTTCGTGGTCGCCCTGCTCGCCGGGGCGCTGGTCAGCGCGGTCGTCGGGCTGCTGCTCGGCCTCGCGGCCGCCCGCCTGTCCGGGCCGTACCTCGCCGGGCTGACGCTCGCGGTCGTCGTCGCCCTGCCGGCGGTCGCCTCCACCTGGTCGACCGTGCTGCACGGCGACCAGGGCGTGCAGACGGCCTTCGAGGGTGTGCCCGACGCGCTCCGGCGGGTCATCGCGCTCGAGCAGTGGCAGGCGATGGTGGCCGTCGTCGTCGCGGCCGTCGTGGTCACCGGGCTGACCGTGCTGCGCGGTGGGCGGTTCGGGCTGCGGATGCAGGCGGTCCGTGACGACGAGGTCGCCGCCCGGCTCAGCGGCATCCCGGCCGGACGCGTGAAGGTGCTGGCGTTCACGGCCAGCTCGGTCGCGGCCGGGCTGGGCGGGGCGGTCCTGTGCTTCGTCGCCCAGGCCGTGAGCCCGGGCGCGTACACCGTCGGGTTCTCGCTGCTGCTGGTCGTCGCGGTGGTGATCGGCGGGCTCGGCAGCATCCTCGGCGCGGCACTCGGCTCGGCCGTCGTCGTGCTCCTGCCCTGGCTCATCGGCCGGCTGACCGCCGGCCTCCCCACCGACGCCGCCCAGCGCCTCGACGGCAACCTCGCGGTCCTGGTCTTCGGCCTCCTGCTCATCACGGTCATGGCGCTCGCCCCGCAGGGCCTGCACGGCGCACTCACCGCCCGGCGCAGACCCATCGACGAACCCGTCCGCACGGAAGAACACACGAAGGTCCTCGTCCCTACCGAAGAACAGAGGTGACACCGATGTCACAGCGCTCCCGGTCCATCCCCGCGCTGGTCGCCACGGCGCTCGTCGCGGCCGGCCTGTCCGCGTGCTCCACCCCCGAGGCGTCGCCCGGCGTCACGGACGACACCATCACGATCGGCACGCACACCCCGCTGACCGGCCCGGCCGCGGCCGGCTACTCGTCCATCTCGGCCGCGACGAAGGCGTACTTCGACTACGTCAACGACAACGGCGGGATCAACGGCCGCAGCATCGAGTACGTGGTCAAGGACGACGGCTACAACCCGGCGACGACGCAGACCGTCGTCCGCGAGCTGGTGCAGGAGGAGGAGGTGTTCGCGGTCCTCAACGGGCTGGGCACCCCGACGCACTCGTCGGTCGTCGACTACCTCAACGAGAACGAGGTGCCGGACCTGTTCGTCGCCTCGGGCAGCCCGCAGTGGGACCAGCCGGAGAAGTACCCGTGGACGTTCGCGTACAACGCCAGCTACATCGTGGAGGCGAAGGCGCTGGCCACGTACGCACAGGAGACGTGGCCCGACAAGACGTACTGCGTGCTCGGCCAGGACGACGACTTCGGGACCGACTTCACCACCGGCCTCCTCACCGTGCTGGGCGGCGACGGGCTCGCCTCGACGCAGACGTACTCGGTGTCGGTGCAGGACGTGGTCGCGCAGATCGGCGCCATGCAGGCGGCGGGCTGCGAGGTCAACTTCCTGGCCACCGTCAACGGGTTCACCGCCCTCGCGCTCGGGACCGCCGCCAAGATGAAGTACCGGGCCCAGTGGGTGTCGTCGTCGTCCGGCGGGGACTACCCGACGCTGGTCGGCTACCTCGGCGAGGACGTCGCGCCGCTGCTGCTCCAGGGCTTCGTCAGCTCCAACTACCTGCCGTTCAGCCCGGACGACGAGTGGGTCACGCTCTTCCAGCAGATCAACGACGAGTACAACGGCGGCGCCCAGTTCAGCGGGAACACCGTGTTCGGGATGTCGGTCGGGTACCTGTTCGCGCAGGCGCTCGCGCAGGCCGGCGAGGACCCGACGCGCGAGAGCGTGCTCGACGCCCTCGAGGTGGGCACCCTGACCGGCAACGGCATCGTCCCGCTGAGCTTCTCGAAGGACAGCCACGCGGCCTTCGAGGGCGTCGGCATCACCGTGGTCGACAAGGGCGTCCAGGACTACGTCGGTGAGGTGTTCACCACGGACGCCGGCAGCGGGGACGTCGTGCCGTTCACGGGCGAGCCGGTGGCGCTCGAGGGTGACGGGATCCCGACGGCCTGAGCCCGCACGCACCGGAGGCCCGGCCCCCCGATCGGGGACCGGGCCTCCGGTCTGTCACGCCTGGACGGGCTCCGTCTGGAACTGGGCGACGAGCTCGCGCTTGAGCACCTTGCCGCTGCCTCCGAGGGGCAGGGCGTCCACCAGGTGCACCACGCGCGGGAACTTGTAGGCCGCGATGCGCTCCTGGGTGAACGCGACCAGCTCCTCCGGTGTCGCCTCGTGCCCGTCGAGGAGCACCACCGCGGCGTGCACCTCCTGGCCGCGCGCCTCGTCGGGGAGCCCGAAGACCGCCGCGAACGCGACGGCGGGGTGCCGCATCATCACGTCCTCGACCTCGCTCGGGTACACGTTGTAGCCGTTGCGCACGATCATGTCCTTCTTGCGGTCCACGATCGTCACGATGTCGTCGGCGTCCATGGTGCCCAGGTCACCCGTGCGGAACCAGCCGTCCACCACCGCGGCGGCCGACGCCTCCGGGTTGCCCAGGTAGCCCTTGAACAGGGCGTGGCCGCGGATCACGATCTCGCCCAGCTCGCCGGTGGGCACCGGGACGACCCGGTCGTCGAGGTGCGCGTCCGCGATCGCGATGTCGACGCCCCAGAGCGGTCGCCCGACGGTGCCCGGCCGGATCGGCTCGCCGACGCGGTTGAACGCGACGGCCGGCGACGTCTCGGTCAGCCCGTAGCCCTCGTGCACCTCGGCGCCGAACTCCCGCGAGAACACCTCGAGCACCGCCACGGGCAGCGCGGCGCCTCCCGACACCGCGTACCGCAGAGGCGGTCGGTCCGTGCTGCGCGCGGCGGCCTGGAGGAGTCCGATGTACATCGTCGGGACCGCCGTGAACACCGTCGCCCCGTGATGGACCATCTGCGCGAGCGCCTGGTCCGGGTCGAACTTCGGCAGCAGGATCACGGCGGCGCCCCTGCGGAACGCCGTGTTCATCACCGAGACCTGCCCGAACGTGTGGAAGAGCGGCAGACCGCCGAAGACGACGTCGTCGCGACGCATGTCGAACAGGTCGATGAGGGCCACGTGGACCTGCTCGACGATGGACAGGTGCGAGCCGACCGCCCCCTTGGGCCGGCCCGTGGTGCCGCTCGTGTAGAGGATCGTCGCGGCGCTGATCGGGTGCACGGACTCGTACCGGTCGATCGGGTCCGCCGCTGCCGCCTCGTCCTCGAGCCGGGGGAAGGGGACCGCCATGCCGTCGGGGACCAGCACCGTGAGCAGCGGGAGGCCGGCCCGTGCCGCGGCGGGCGCCGCCTCGGCGAGCATCGGCGCCGCCGCGACCAGGAGCGTGGCGCCCGAGTCGCGCAGGACGAACTCGATCTCGTCCGCCTTGAACAGCAGGTGGACCGGCACGACGACCGCGCCCAGCGCCAGCACGCCGTAGTAGACGCGGGCGAAGTCGGGCACGTTCGGCACGATCATGGCGACGCGGTCGCCCGGCCCGATGCCGCGGGCGCGCAGGGCGCCGGCGTAGGAACGCGTCTGGTCCCACAGCTCGCCGTAGCGGACCACCTGGTCGCCCAGGAGGAACGCGGTGCGGTCGGGGGTGCGGTGCGCGGTCTCGGCGAGGATCGCCGCGACGGACAGGCTGGCGTAGCCCGCGCCATCGAGAGCCTGATCAGTCATGTCATTGTCCTTTCGTCGTGAGCTGGGCTCGCCCGAGTGAGGCGAGGTGGACCTCGTCAGGACCGTCGGCCAGGCGGAGGGCACGCGCGGCGGCGAACATCTCGGCCAGCGGCTGGTCGCCGGACAGGCCGGCCGCGCCGAACAGCTGGATGGCGCGGTCGAGGATCTGCTGCACGGCCCGCGGGACCGCGATCTTGATGGCCTGGATCTCGGTCATGGCCGCGCGGTTGCCGACCGTGTCCATGAGCCAGGCGGTCTTGAGCACCAGGAGGCGCAGGGCCTCGATCTGGAGCCGGGACTCGGCCACCCACTCGCGCACCACGCCCTGGTCCGCGAGGCGCTTCCCGAACGCGGTGCGCGACGTCGCACGCTCCACGACCAGGTCCATCGCCCGCTCCGCCATGCCGAGCGAGCGCATGCAGTGGTGGATCCGGCCCGGGCCGAGCCGCGCCTGGGCGATGGCGAACCCGTCGCCCTCGCCGGACAGCATGGTGGCGACGGGCACGCGCACGTCCTCGAACACGATCTCCGCGTGGCCCCCGTGGTCGCGGTCGTCGTACCCGAACACGGTCAGCGGCCGCACGATCCGCACCCCCGGGGCGTCCCGCGGCACCAGCACCATGCTCTGACGACGGTGCCGCTCGGCCGAGGGGTCCGTGGCGCCCATGACGACCAGCAGCGCGCACTCGGGGTTCATGGCGCCCGTGGACCACCACTTGCGGCCGGTGATCACGTACTCGTCGCCGTCGCGGACGATGCGGGTGGCGATCTGCGAGGCGTCCGACGAGGCGACGTCCGGCTCGGTCATGCAGAACGCGGACCGGATCTCGGCGTCGAGGAGGGGCTCCAGCCACTCCTCCTTCTGCTCGGCCGTGCCGAACTCCGTGAGCAGCTCCATGTTGCCCGTGTCCGGGGCCGCGCAGTTGAACGCCGCCGGGGCCAGGCGCGGGCTGCGGCCGGTGAGCTCGGCGACCGGCGCGTACTGGAGGTTGGTCAGGACGCTCGGCAGGAAGAGGTTCCAGAGGCCCTGCTCGCTGGCCAGCCCCTGCAGGCGCCGGACCACCGGCCGCGTCCCCCACTCGGTCGGTGTCGCCGCCAGCTCGGCCTCCAGCACCGGCTCGGCGGGGTAGACGTGCTCGTCGAGGAACGCCTGCACGCGGCCGACGACGTCGACCGTCACGGCATCGGGTGCGAAGTCCATCAGCGCACCCCCGCCAGCTGCGCCAGGCCCTCGTCGGCGAGTGGCCCGACCAGGCCCCCGATCCGGTCGAACCCGTCGCCGACCGTGTCCCCGCCGAGGAACCGGAAGTGGATCCCCTCGAGGATGACCGCGAGCTTGTACGCGGCGAACGCCCGGTACCAGCCCAGCTCAGGCACGCTGCTGCCCAGGCGGGCGCAGTACGCGTCCACCAGCTCGTCGAACGCCGGGTAGCCCGCGGCCGGGTCGACCGCGCTGGGCGCCACCCCCTCGGCGCCGGCGATGCCGCGGATGTGCCAGTAGAGGCCGAGCATGCCCAGGTCGACCGCCGAGTCGCCGAGCGTCGCCATCTCCCAGTCGAGGATCGCGGTGATGTGCGGGACCTGTCCCCCGACGAGCGCGTTGTCCAGCCGGTAGTCGCCGTGCACGATGCTGCTGCGCCGCGTCGTCGGCACCCGTTCCGCCAGGCGTCCCTGCAGGTCGTCGAGGCTCGGCACCGGCCGCGAGCGCGACCCGTCCAGCTGGGTCCGCCACCGTCGCAGCTGCCGGTCGAGGTAGCCGTCGGACCGCCCGAGGTCCGCGAGGCCGACGTCCGCGGGGTCGATCGCGTGCAGCTCCGCCAGCAGCGTGACCAGCTCGAGGCTCACGGCACGCAGCTCGTCGGCGGTGTAGGTCGTGTTCTGCGCCTGGTGCGCCAGCACGGCGCCCTCGACGAGGTCCATCACGTAGAACACCGTGCCCGTGCCCGCGGACGGGTCCTCCACCAGCGCGACCGCCGGGGGGACCGGGACGCGAGACCCCCGCAGCGCGGAGATGACCCGGAACTCGCGGGCCATGTCGTGCGCGGTGGTCTGCACGTGCCCGAGCGGCGGCCTGCGGACGACCAGGGGTGTCGCGCCGCCGTCGACCCGGTACGTGAGGTTGCTGCGCCCTCCGGCGATCACCCGCGCCGACAGCGGACCGTCGCCCACCGCGGCCGGGTGCTCACGTCTCAGGTATGCCTCGAGTCGCGCCACGTCGAGCCCGGGCGGGTCCGGCATGCGTCGGGTCATCGTCGACCGCCTCTCCGGGAGGCACCTCGTCATACCGCCCGGTCGGTATGCTACCCGATCAGATGGTGAGCTCGCGCTCGATGGCCTCGCGGATGTGCGCGGGGATGGGGACGGGGCGCCGCGTGGCGTCGTCGACGAACACGTGCACGAACCGGCCCTCGGCGATCACGACCCCGTCGCGCAGGATGCCGAGCTCCCACGTCACGGAGCTCCTGCCCACCCGGCCGGCCCGCAGCCCCACCTCGAGCGCGTCCGGGAAGGCGGCGGACGCCGCGAACTCGCACGACGACGACACGCAGACGCCGATCGGCTCCCCGGCGGACGGGTCGAGGCCGGCCGAGGTCATGAGCCAGACGTTGATCGTCGTGTCCATGGCCTCGTAGTAGACGGTGTTGTTGAGGTGGCCGTAGACGTCGTTGTCGTTCCAGCGCGTCGGGAACGGAGCGGTGTGCGGATAGGTCATGGCCTGAGCACCAGCTCGAAGGCCGCGCGGGCGCGCTCGGCGCTGGGCACGTCGCCGGTGATGAGGTCCGCGTAGGTGAAGGACTCCGAGACGCGGACCAGCAGGTACGCCAGGTCGTGCGCGCCGACGGCACCGCCGAACGGCTGCTCGCCCAGCTCCTGGCGGACCAGCGCCTCGACGACGGCGACGTACCGCCGCTGGATGTCGCTCTCCTTCGTGGTCAGCAGCCGCAGGGCACGCGCCGGTTCGCGGCGCAGGAAGCCGCGGAAGTAGTCGGCGGTGATGAGGTCGCGCGCGAAGTGCGTGAGGACCGCCGCCACCCGGGCGGGGCCCTCGGTGCCGTGCGTCGCGGCCTCCGCCTGCTCGAGCGTGGGGACGGCCAGCGACCAGAGGACCTCCGAGAGGAGCGCGTCGCGGTTGCCCACCCACCGGAACAGCGAGGTGCGGTCGACGCCGAGCTTCGTCGCCAGGCGGCCCATGTCGATCCGGGCGCCCTCGATGAACGTCTCGCGGGCAGCGACGAACGCCCGCAGCGCCTCGGCGTGCTCGCCGTCCTCCAGCCGTTGCGACAGCCACGAGGGCGCGACGCGGGTGCCGATGCGGCCGAGGCCGCCTCCGATGACGTCGAGGTGCGACATGGCGGCAACCTACTCCTCCGCAACGAGGGGTATGCAACATCTGGGAAAATGATGCAGACTCGGAGCGAGATCAGAGCCGATCGACGAGCGGAGCCATGACGTGACTCAAACTGACGTGACCCACGCGCTGCTGACCAGCGACTTCTACTCCTTCCAGGACCTGCTCACGCCCGTCGAGAACGAGCACGTCATGGAGATCCGGGAGTTCCTGGAGTCCGAGGTCCGGCCGATCGCCGACGACTACTGGGACCGCGCCGAGTTCCCCGTGCACCTCATCCCGCGGGTCGGTGAGCTCGGGCTGCTCGGGCCGATGTGGCCGGAGACGGTCCGGTTCGAGAACAGCGCGGTCTACCGCGGGTGGGTCGCGCTCGAGCTCTCCCGCGTGGACGCCGGGTTCTCCACCTTCATCGGCGTGCAGAACGGGCTGACCATGGGCGCGATCGGCGTCGGCGGCTCGCCCGAGCAGCGCGCCGAGCTGCTGCCGCCCATGAGCCGCGGCGAGCTGGTGGGCGCCTTCGGGCTCACCGAGCCGCTGTCCGGCTCCGACACGGCGCGCGGCCTGCGCACCACCGCGCACCGCACCGGCGACACCTGGGTGCTGAACGGCGCCAAGCGCTGGATCGGCAACGCCACGTTCGCGGACCTCACCGTCATCTGGGCGCGGGACACCGCCGACGACCAGGTCAAGGGCTTCATTGTCCGCCGCGGCACCCCCGGGTTCACCGCCACCAAGATCGAGCGCAAGCAGGCGCTGCGGTCCGTGCAGAACGCCGACATCCTGCTCGACGGGGTCGAGGTGTCGGAGGCCGACCGGCTCCCGAACATCCACTCGTTCCGCGACGTCGCCACGGTGCTCCGCCTGACCCGGGCGGAGGTCGCGTGGCAGGCGGTCGGGGTGGCCGTCGGCGCCTACGAGGCCACCGTGAGGTACACCCTCGAGCGCAAGCAGTTCGGCAAGCCGATCGCGTCCTTCCAGCTGGTCCAGGACCGGCTCGCCCGGTGCCTGGGCAACATCACCGCCAGCATCGCGCTGTGCGTCCGGGCCTCCCAGCTGGGCGACCAGGACCGTCAGGGGGACCAGCACTCGGCGCTGGCCAAGGCCTACACGACGACCGCGATGCGGGAGACCGTGGCCCTGTGCCGCGAGACGCTCGGGGGCAACGGCATCCAGCTGGACCACGGCGTCGCGCGCTACATGGCCGACGCCGAGGCCGTGTACTCGTTCGAGGGCACCAAGGACATGAACCACCTGATCGTGGGGCGTGCCATCACCGGCATCGCGGCGTTCGTCTGATGGCCGAGGCGTACATCGTCGCGACCGCCCGCTCGCCCATCGGCCGCGCGTTCAAGGGCTCGCTCACGGAGGTCCGTCCGGACGACCTCGCCGCGTCGATGGTCCGCGCCGCGCTCGCACAGGTGCCGTCGCTCGACCCCGGCCGCGTCGAGGACCTGCTGCTCGGCTGCGGCATGCCCGGCGGCGAGCAGGGCATGAACATGGCCCGGATCGTCGCCGTGCTGCTCGGCCTCGACTCCGTCCCGGGCACCACCGTGAACCGGTACTGCTCGTCGTCGCTGCAGACCACCCGGATGGCGTTCCACGCGATCAAGGCCGGCGAGGGCGACGTGTTCGTGTCCGCCGGCGTCGAGTGCGTGAGCCGGTCGGTGGTCGGGTCCTCGGACCACATCCCCGGCGTGGACCTGCAGAACCCGCGGTTCGCCTCCGCCGTGGCGCGGACGGCGGAGCGCGCGGCCGGGGCCGACGTCTGGACCGACCCGCGCGACAGCGAGCTGCTCCCCGACGCGTACATCGCGATGGGCCAGACGGCCGAGAACGTCGCCGCGCTCACCGGCACCACGCGCCGCGAGCAGGACGAGTTCGCGGCCCTGTCCCAGAACCGCGCGGAGAAGGCCCTGGCCGACGGGTTCTGGGCGGACGAGATCACCCCGGTGACCCTGCCGGACGGCACGGTCGTGGCACACGACGACGGACCCCGCCCCGGCGTCACGGTCGAGGCGCTCGCAGGCCTGAACCCGGTGTTCCGGCCCGACGGCACGGTCACGGCCGGCAACTGCTGCCCGCTCAACGACGGCGCCGCGGCCGTGGTGATCGTGAGCGACCGGATCGTCGACGAGCTCGGCCTGACCCCGCTGGCGCGCATCGTGTCCACGGCGGTCAGCGGACTGTCGCCGGAGATCATGGGCCTCGGACCGGTGGACGCCTCGCGGATGGCCCTGGCCCGTGCCGGCCTGGGCATCGACGACATCGACCTGGTCGAGCTCAACGAGGCGTTCGCCGCGCAGGTCCTCCCGTCGGCGCGCGCCCTGGGGATCGACCACGACAAGCTCAACGTCCACGGCGGCGCGATCGCGGTCGGTCACCCGTTCGGGAGCACCGGTGCCCGGCTGACGACGACCCTGCTGCACGGCCTCGCGGTGCAGGACGGCACGTTCGGCCTGGAGACCATGTGCGTCGGCGGCGGCCAGGGCATGGCGATGGTGGTCGAGCGGGTCTCCTGACGCGCCGAGAACACGCAACGTCCGAGGAAGTGGCTGCTGGAGCGCTCACTTCCTCGGACGTTGCGGGTGTTCAGGCGGCCGCGACGTAGAGGACGACCGTCTCCGCGATCAGGGCCGGCCTGGTCGCGCCCTCGATCTCGACCGTCACCGTGAAGGTCGCGCGGACGCCCTGCCGGGTCGGCTCTGCGGAGGTCACTGTGGACGTCGCCCGGATGCGCGACCCGGCGGTCACCGGCTGGAGGAACCGCACGCGGTCGAGGCCGTAGTTGACCACCAGCCCGGTCCCGCCGACCTCGACCAGCCCGTCGGTCAGCACCGGGATCAGGGCGAGCGTGAGGTACCCGTGCGCGACGGTCGCGCCGAACGGACCCTCGGCAGCCCTGACCGGGTCGACATGGATCCACTGGTGGTCGTCCGTGGTGTCGGCGAACGCGTCGATCCGCGCCTGGTCGACGGCGAACCAGCGGTCGGCCGTCGCGCTCTGCCCGACGGCGGCCACGAGCCCCGCGGGGGCGTCCACCGCGATCACGCCTTCGGCCCGCCGGCGACGTAGAGGACCTGCCCGTTGACGAAGCTCGCGGCCTCCGAGCAGAAGAACGACACGGCGTTCGCGATGTCCGCCGGCTGACCCACGCGCCCGACCGGGATCTCCTTGGCGGCCCCCTCGAGGAACTGCTCGAACGTGATCCCGAGCCGCTCGGCGGTCTGTCGCAGCATGTCGGTGGCGATGAACCCCGGGGCCACCGAGTTCACCGTGACCCCGAACCGGCCCAGCTCGATGGCCAGCGTCTTGGTGAACCCCTGCAGCCCGGACTTGGCGGTCGCGTAGTTGGCCTGCCCGCGGTTGCCCAGCGCCGACGTGCTCGACAGGTTGACGATCCGCCCCCAGCCGGCAGCCACCTGGTGCTTCTGCACCTCGCGGCTCATGAGGAAGGCGCCGCGCAGGTGCACCGAGATGACGGAGTCCCAGTCGGCCTCCGACATCTTGAACAGCAGGTTGTCGCGCAGGATGCCGGCGTTGTTGACCAGGACCGTGGGCGCCCCCAGCTCGTCGGCCACGCGCGCCACGGCCGCGGCGGCGGCGTCCGTGTCGCCGACGTCGGCCCCGACCGCGACGGCACGCCCGCCGGCAGCGGTCACGGCGTCGACGGTGGCCGCGCAGTCCTCCTCGCGCAGGTCGAGGACGGCCACCTGGAAGCCGTCGGCGGCGAGCCGGAGGGCGGTCGCGGCGCCGATGCCGCGGGCGGCTCCGGTCACCAGGGCAGTGCGTGTCACGAGGGGGTCCTTTCGTCGAGAACGATGAGCTGGCGGAGCTCGCCACCGGCCGCGAGGCGGTCCATGGCGACGTCGAGGTCGTGCAGGGTGATCCGTGAGGAGACCAGGCGCTCGAGCGGGAGCCGCCCCGAGCGCCACAGGTCGACGTAGAGCGGGATGTCGCGGGCCGGGACGGCGGAGCCGAGGTAGCTGCCGACGACGGTGCGGGCCTCGGCGGTGAGCACCAGCGGGCTGACCGCTGCGCGCGCGTCGGGGGCGGGCAGGCCGACCGTCACGGTGGTGCCGCCCGGCGCGGTCGCGGCGAACGCGGTCTCGAACGCGCGGGCGTTCCCGGCGGCCTCGATGACGACGGGCGCCCGGGCAGTGAGCTGGTCCGGTGAGTACGTCGCGGTCGCTCCGTTGGCGCGCGCCGCGTCGAGCTTGTCCGCGAGCGCGTCGACGCCGATGACCTCGAACCCGAGCGCGACCGCGACCAGCAGCGCGGCCATCCCCACGCCTCCGAGCCCTACGACCATCACGGTGTCACCCTCCCGCGGTCGGCCGGCGTTGACCACCGCTCCCCCGCCCGTGAGCACCGCGCAGCCGAGCAGGGCGGCGACCTCGGGCGGCACGTCGGGGTCGACCCGCACGACGGACGTCCGGCTGACCACGGCGTGGCTGGCGAACGCGGACACCCCCAGGTGGTGGTGGACCGGCTCGCCGTCGCGGTGCAGCCGCATCCCGTCGCCCACCAGCGAGCCGCGGCCGTTCGCCGCGCTACCCACCCGGCACGGCAGCCGCCCGTCGGTCGCGCACTCCGGGCAGTCCCCGCAGCGCGGCAGGAAGGTCATGACGACGCGGTCGCCGAGGGACAGGTCGTCGACCCCGGCGCCGAGTCGCTCGACGATGCCCGCGGCCTCGTGGCCCAGCAGCATGGGGGTCGGCCGGACGCGGTTCCCGTCCACGACGGAGAGGTCCGAGTGGCAGACGCCCGCAGCCTCGATCCGGACGAGCACCTCGCCGGGTCCGGGATCGTCCAGCTGCAGGACCCCCACCGTGAACGGCCTCGAGGCCGCGAACGGTGCGGGGGCGCCGGATCGTTCCAGCACCGCGCCCACGATCTGCACGTGCACCTCCGGGTCGACGACGTTGTCGCCATACCGACCGCGCGGTATGTTGCAGGCCACAGTACACACGATCCGCCGACGCAGGAGGGCTCGATGACGAGCACACCGGTCCAGGGCGTCGCCGACGAGCGGTTCGCTCCGCTGCGCGCCTCGTTCCAGCACCACCTCGACACGGGCGCAGAGCTCGGTGCGAGCGTCGCCGTCGTCGAGCGCGGGGTCCTGGTCGCCGACCTCTGGGGCGGGTGGGCCGACCCCGAGCACACGCGTCCGTGGACGGCAGACACCCTCACGAACGTCTGGTCGATCTCCAAGACGATGACGTCCCTGTCGGCGCTCGTCCTCGTCGACCGAGGGCTGCTGGACCCCGACGAGCCGGTCGGCACCTACTGGCCGGAGTTCAAGGCCGCCGGCAAGGAGGGCGTGCTGGTCCGGCACGTGCTGAACCACACCTCGGGCGTCTCGGGCTGGGACCAGCCGGTCACGGCCGAGGACATCCTCGACGTCCCCACGGCGACCGCGCGGCTCGCCGCCCAGGCACCCTGGTGGCCGCCGGGCACCCTGTCCGGGTACCACCTGCTCGACTACGGGCACCTGGTGGGTGAGCTGGTCCTGCGCGTCACCGGCCGGTCGCTCGGTGAGTTCTTCCGGGCCGAGATCGCCGAGCCGCTCGGCGCCGACTTCTGGCTCGGCCTGCCCGCCGGCCAGGATCTGCGCGTCAGCCACGTCGTCCCGCCGCCGCCGTCGCAGATCGACCTCGCGCAGCTGCCCCCGGACTCCCCCGCGCGCCGCACGCTCACCGGGCCGGTGCTCGACGTCTCGATCACCTGGACCCGGGGGTGGAAGGCCGCCGGGATCGGGGGCGCCGGGGGCCACGGGAACGCGCGGTCGGTGGCGACGGTCCAGTCGGTGCTCACCAACGGCGGGGGCAGGCTGCTGTCCCCCGAGACCGTCGACCTCGTGTTCGCGCAGCACACCGACAACGTCGACCTCGTGCTCGGCGTGCCCCTGCGGTTCGGTCTCGGCTACGCGGTCCCGAACCCTGCGAGTACCCCGTACATCCCCGAGGGACGCGTGGCGTTCTGGGGCGGCTGGGGCGGCTCGCTCGTCGTCAACGACGTCGACCGCGGGCTCACGTTCGCCTACGTGATGAACCGGATGTCCCCCGGGATCCTCGGCTCGGCCCGCTCGGACGCCTACCTCCAGGCGCTGTACGGCTCCCTCTAGTGCCCGGCCAGCCGCAGGCCGATGTCGACCAGCTCGACCCGGTCGAGCCCCGCCACCTCGTCCAGGTCGAACCACGCCGCCGTGTCGGTGCTGCCGTCGGCCTCGTCGCGCAGCTCACCGCCGACGACGTGCGCGCGGTAGATGACCCGCAGCCCGTGCAGGTCGCCCTCGGTGGGGTCGAGACGGGTGGCGGCCGGGACGACGATCGAGTCGATGCCGAGCAGCTCGTCGAGCACCACGTGGTACCCGGTCTCCTCGAACACCTCGCGCACGGCTGCGTCGGCCGGGTCCTCCCCCGGATCGATGCCACCGCCCGGGAGGGTCCAGCCCGAGATGGGCCCCTCCAGCCAGTGCGGGAGCAGCACCCGCCCGCTCTCGACGACGATGGCGTAGGCCGCGACGCGTTGCTTCACCCGCAGGAGCCTAGGGCTCCCCGGGCTACAGGAGCCGTCGTGCCGCCGCCCAGCGCGTCAGCTCGTGCCGGCTGGAGAGCTGCAGCTTGCGCAGGACCGCCGAGACGTGGGTCTCGACCGTCTTGATCGAGATGAACAGCTCGGACGCCACCTCGCGGTAGGAGTACCCGCGCGCGATCAGGCGCATGACCTCACGCTCCCGGGCGGAGAGCCGGTCAAGCTCGTCGTCGCCGATGGCGATGTCGCCCGCGGCCGCGCCGAAGGCATCGAGCACGAACCCCGCCAGCCGCGGCGAGAACACGGCGTCCCCGCCGGCCACGCGGCGGACCGCGTCGGACAGGTCGGTGCCGTCGATCGCCTTGGTGACGTAGCCGCGAGCGCCGGCGCGGATGACCGCGACCACGTCCTCGGAGGCGTCGGACACGGACAGGGCGAGGAACCGGGTCTGGCCCAGCAGGTCGGTGCACGCCCGGATCACCTCGGCACCGCCTCCCCCGTCGCCGCCGGGCAGGTGCACGTCGAGCAGGACCACCGGGGGCTTCAGCTCGCGCACGAGCCGGATCGCCTCGTCGACCGTGTCCGCCTCGCCGATCACCCGCACGCCGGCGTCGAGCGACGCCTTCACGCCGGTCCGGAACATGTGGTGGTCGTCCACCAGCACGACGTCGACTGGCTCGCTCATGACTGCACTCCCTGTTCGTCCGACACCCGGATCGGCACCACCAGGTGCACCTCGGTCCCGCGCTCGGGGCTGCTGGTGACGGTGGCGGCGCCGCCACGACGACGCACCCGCCCGATGATCGACTCCCGCACCCCGAACCGGTCGGTGCCCACCTCGTCGAGGTCGAACCCGTCACCGTGGTCGCGCACGAACACCTCGACCTCGGACGTGCCCACCTCGAGGTAGAGCGACACCGGCGGGCGTCCGTGCACCACGGCGTTGACCAGCGCCTCGCGCGTGGCCTGCAGCAGCGCCTCGGTGTCGGCGTCGGGCACCCGGTCCCCGACCACCACCGACTCGACGGCCACGGGGTCGCCGGTCGGACCCGAGCGCGAGTCCTCCACCTCGGCGATGATCCCCCGCAGCGCCGCCGCCACGGAGGTGCCCGGCGCCGGGCGGTCGTCGTAGAGCCACTCGCGCAGCTCGCGCTCCTGCGCACGCGCCATGCGGGCGACCTCCGCGGAGTCGTCGGCCCGCGAGCGGATCAGGGCCAGGGTCTGGAGCACGGAGTCGTGCAGGTGGGCGGCGATGTCCGCGCGTTCCGACTCGCGCGCGCGGGCGGCCCGCTCGTCGCCGAGCTCCCGCACCAGCCGCAGCCACCACGGGGTGAGCACCAGGGCCACGCCGCCGAGCATCACGAGCGCCGCGACGATCGACTGCGCGAGGGTCGCCGTGTCGACGCCCTCCCCGGACGCGAGGCCGACGAACAGGAGCACGCCGACGCCCGCGAGCAGGATCCCGCCGGCGACCCGCAGGAGACTCACGGGAGTCCGCCCACCGGCCCGGTCCCGCAGCCGCCCGCGCTGCAGCTCGTCGAGCTGGCTCCACGCCAGCCACAGCCCCGCCAGGACGATCAGGGCGGGAAGGAGCCAGTCCGCGTCCACGTCCGCCCCGGACCGGACCGCGATCAGCAGCGCGGCCGCGATCACCAGCACCGCGCCGATGGCGATGTCCGTCACGGGGATGCGCCGGCCCGGCTCGATGACCGCCTGTCGACGGGCCAGGCGGGACAGGGCGCTCGGGCGGATGTCCTGCGCGGCCGCGGCGGGGTCACCCGCGGGGATCGCCAGCCACCAGAACACGTACAGCAGAGGTCCGACAGCGGCGACCGGCGTGAGCACGACGAACGCGAGCCGCACCAGCCCGACCGGGAGGTCCAGGTGCGCGGACAGCCCGAGGGCGACGCCGCCGAACCACCGCCCGCGCGCGGGGCGCCGCAGCGGCAGCCGGCGCGTGGGCGCGAGAACGGGCGTGGTCGGGTGCACGGTCCGATCGTCACACGCCGCGAGGCCTTCCGGGGTCGCGTCCGGGGTCGGTTCAGGGGTTCGCAGGCTCAGGATCAGGGTGCGCTCAGGGGACCACCCGATGCCGCGCGCTGGTCAGGGCGAGCAGGATCGAGACATGGACACGACCACCCCCGCCGGCCCGGAGCCGGCACCGGCCGCCCCGGCACCGGACCCGGCCCCCGCGCAGCACTCGAACAGCTTCTTCGCCGGGGTGCGCCGCCTCGGCATCACCCGCGCCGACGACCGCTGGATCGGTGGAGTCAGCGGCGGGATCGGCGACCGCTTCGGGATCGACCCCCTGCTGGTCCGCGGCATCTTCGTCGCGACGCTGCTGCTGGGCGGGCTCGGCCTGGTGGCGTACGGCGTCGCCTGGGCACTGCTGCCCGAGCGCCGCGATGGTCGCATCCACCTCGAGGAGATGGTCCTCGGCCGGTTCGACATCGCGCTGCTCGGCGCTCTCGCCTTCGTCATCGTCGGCATCAACCGCGGCGACAGCTGGTTCTTCTTCTGGGGACCGCCCGGATGGGTGCAGGGCATCCTCTGGCTCGCGTTCATCGGCGGGATCGTCACGCTGATCGCCGTCGTCGCCAACCAGAAGTCGTCCCAGCCGCGCCCCCCGGCACCGCCGTTCACGCCGTACGTGCCGCCGGCACCCGCGGCGAGCTACCCCGCCGCCGGCGCGTACACCGCCCCGGTCACCGACACCCCGCCGACGACGTCCGCCTACGGCGTGCCGCCTGCGCCCGCCCCCGCCTGGACCTCCTACGCCCCGCCGCAGCCGGTTCCCGCTCCCAAGCCCGTGCAGCCGCCTCGCCCCCCGCGGCCCCCGCGTCCGCGCACCCCGGGTGCCGGCGTCGGCACGGTCGGCGTGGTCGTCGCGCTCAGCCTGCTGGCGCTCGCCCTGCTGCTGATGGCCGAGCGCTCGGGCGACTTCACCGGTCCGGTCGCGCTCACCGCGCTGGGCATCGGCATCGTCCTGGCCGGCCTCGGCATCATCGTGTCCGGTCTGCGCGGCCGCACCAGCGGCGCGCTCGGCGGGCTCGCCGTCGTCGCCATCATCGCCGCCGTGCCCCTCGGCGCGGTGCAGAACGCCACCTGGAACTGGTCCACGGACGCGCGGCACGACTTCGCCGCCGACGGGGTGGCCGTCGTCACCGACCGCTCCGAAGCCGCGGACGGCTTCTCCATGGGGTTCGGCGACGCCACCATCGACCTCACCGAGCTGCCCCTGACGTCCGAGACCCTCGAGGTCCCGATCTCGCTCGCCGCCGGTGACCTCACCGTCATCGTGCCCTCCGACGCGAGCGTGACCGCCGACGTCGAGGCCGGCGCCGGCACGGTGCGCTGGGACGTCGACGGCCAGAGCAGGAGCGTCGACGGCGTCGGCCTCAACCCCCGCACCTTCACGACCGACGACGTCGGCCCCGACGGCCCGCAGCTCGCCCTGCAGGTGCAGATCGGCGCCGGCGACGTCTCGATCATCGAGGAGAACTGATGTCCACCGACAAGACCCCCCGCGACGACGACGAGACGCTCGCCCTGCCGGTCACCGGCACGGAGTCCGCTGCCGACGACACGGCCGTCATCCCGGTCGAGGAGAGCGCCACGCACGAGGACCCGTCGGTGCTGACGCTCGACGAGACGACGCCGGTGCCCGTGACCCAGCCGGCCCCGTTCGGGTCGCCCGAGCCGCCCACGGCGACCTCCCCGATCGGCGCGCTGTACTCCCCGTCGGAGCGCCCCACGCCGGCCGACGTGCCGTCCAGCAGCCCGGACCCGTTCGTCGCCGCGGCCGCCCCGTCCGAGCCGGCACCCGTCGACCCGCCCCGCCGCCGTCTCCGCGTCGGGACGGTCGTCTGGGGCCTGGTCATCGCCGCGATCGGCGTCGGCCTCCTGGCGTGGGCGGCGGGGGTCGAGATCGACCTCCAGCTCGCGATGATCGTGCTCCTCGCGGTCGCCGGGACCGCGCTGCTGGTCGGCTCGATCGTCAGCGGAGCCCGCAACGCCCGGCGCTGAGCGGCCGTGCACACAGCGACGGCCGGGCGGAGAGACCTCCGCCCGGCCGTCGCTGTGTGCAAGGTCAGACCACGGGGTCCGGGTTCCCGGTGGCGGACGTGTCGGTGTACGTGGTGGTGGTGGTGCCGACCTTGCGCAGCGCCCACCCGATGAGGATGAACACGACGCCGATGCCGACGACGAGCAGAGCCACGCCGAACGCCACGACCGACGTGAACAGCGAGGCGCGCAGGAACGACGCCGTCATGACGGTCCCGCGGCGCTCGTCGTCCTGGTCCAGCTGCGCGTAGGTCTGGCCGTCGGTGGCCTCGAGTGCGTGGGTGTTGATGATGTCGGCCTGGAACCAGGCCTCCCACGGGGTGTCGACCAGCTGGCCGCCGAACGCCTGCGCGTCCTCGGACACCGTGATCTGCTCGGCCGCCAGGTTGCTGGCCACGGCGCCCCACGTGATGCCACCCGCGATGATGAAGATGATCCCGAAGATGATGGTCAGCAGCCCGAGCACGCGGACCGACCTCGGTTGTCCCGTCGTCGTCGTCATGTCTCCCTCTCTGAACCCCCAGAGGACGGGCAGGTGTGCCGTGCGGCCCCTGACAGAACCGTCCAACGGGACCGACTCTAGTGAGAGGCGGGTGACGAAGTGGGAGATTTCGCCGCGCGCGCCCGCGCGTACTCGGCGTCGGCGGCGGCCAGCACGTCGTCCCACCCGAACCGGGGCCGCACCGCACGGTTGTGCGTGAGCATGCCCTCGAGCAGGCGGCCGTCGCGGGCCAGGTGCACGATCGCCTCGGTCATCTCGGCGTCGTCGGCGACCAGGAGCCCGTCGACGCCGTCCTCGACGAACTCCTCGATCCCCGTGCCGCGCCGGGCGACGATCGCCAGCCCGGCCGTGCGGGCCTCGAGGGCCGCGATGCCGAAGGCCTCGAGCTCCGCCGGGGCGAGGAACACGTCGGCGTCGGTGTAGGCGCTGCGGACCTGGGGCCGGGTCAGCCGGCCGCGCAGGTCCACGACGTGCTGCAGCCCCTGTCCTGCCACCGCCGACGCGACCCGGCCCTGGGCGGGCCCGGACCCGATGATCGACAGGCGCAGACGGTCGGGCGGCAGCCGTCGCGCAGCTTGGCCGACCAGCTCGACCAGCGGCACCGCCCGCTTGCGCGGCGCCAGGCGCATCGTCGAGACCAACCGCAGCGGCCCGTGCTCGCCGGGGCGGCCGCGGCCCTCGGAGAAGCTCCTGGGTGCCCAGAGGTCGAGGTCGATCCCGTTCGGCATCACGGAGACCTCGGTGCCGAACACCTCCTGCACGCGGGCGGCCGCGGCGTGGCTGACGGCGCTCAGCGCGGCGGGCGTCCGCTGCCAGTGCGTCCGACCCACGACGGTCCGCAGCGCCCCGACCACGCCGTCCAGCATGCAGTGCCACGTGATCGCGGTCGGCAGCCCCGCGTCGAGCGCGATCCGGGCGCCGTCGTACGCGAACGGGGACAGCACCCCGGCGTGCACGTGCACGACGTCCGGGCGCAGGGCCGCGTAGGCCTCGCGCACCAGGCGCGGGCCGACGGGGTTCACGGGGAGGTCGAACGGCAGCCGTGCACCGAGCCGGTGCACGTGGACGCCGTGCTCGAGATCGACCACTCCGCCGCGCTCGCCGCCGACCCCGAGCGTGGCGGTCAGGACGTGCACCTCGTGGCCGGCGGCGACCTGCCGCGCGGCGAGGTCGCCCACCTGCGACTCGATCCCCCCGGTGCGCGGTGCGTAGCAGTCGGAGACGTGGACGATCAGCACGCGCTCACCGTAACGGCGCGAACCGGACGACCGACCACGACACGGGACATGTCACCCGCGTGCGCCACCGGCGGCCTCGATGCGGCCGAGCGCCTGGGCGTGCACCTTGCGCTCGAGGATGAACGACATGACCGGCACGACGCCGGCAGCGGCCATCGTGGCGAGCCGCCCGAGCCGCCAGCGCATCTTCGACCAGAGGTCGAAGACCGTGACCAGGTAGACGACGTAGATCCAGCCGTGCGCGTACGCGATCCAGGAGCCGATGACGGGGTTCGGGGTGCCGGAGGCGTCCACCCCGCTCGCGTGGAACACGTACTTGAGGACCAGCTCGACGCAGAGCAGCAGCAGCATGGTGCCGGTGATCCAGGCCAGCACGCGGTAGCGCTTCGTCGCTCCCGCGGCCTTGCGCACCCAGGGGTCGACGCCGGTAGCGGTCTCGGTCACAGTGTCACTCCCACTCGATGGTGCCCGGCGGCTTGCTCGTCACGTCGAGGACGACGCGGTTGACCTCGGGCACCTCGTTGGTGATCCGGGTCGAGATGGTCGCCAGGACGTCGTAGGGCAGGCGGGTCCAGTCGGCGGTCATCGCGTCCTCCGACGACACCGGCCGCAGCACGACCGGGTGCCCGTACGTCCGGCCGTCACCCTGCACACCTACCGAGCGCACGTCCGCCAGGAGCACCACCGGGCACTGCCAGATGTCCCGGTCCAGGCCCGCGCGGGTCAGCTCCTCGCGGGCGATGACGTCGGCCGCGCGCAGGATGTCGAGACGCTCCGCGGTCACCTCGCCGATGATCCGGATGCCCAGCCCGGGTCCGGGGAACGGCTGGCGCCAGACGATGCCCTCGGGCACCCCCAGCTCCAGGCCGACCGCGCGGACCTCGTCCTTGAACAGGGTGCGCAGCGGCTCGACCAGCTCGAACTGCAGGTCGTCGGGCAGCCCGCCCACGTTGTGGTGCGACTTGATGTTGGCTGCACCCTCGCCACCGCCGGACTCGACCACGTCCGGGTAGAGGGTGCCCTGGACGAGGAACTTCACCTCGTCGTCGCTGTCGGACACGATCTCGCGGGCGGCGTCCTCGAACACCCGGATGAACTCGCGGCCGATGATCTTGCGCTTGGTCTCGGGGTCGGTGTGCCCGGCCAGCGCGTGCAGGAACCGCTCGCGGGCGTCGACGACCTTCAGCTGGACGCCGGTGGCGGCGACGAAGTCCTTCTCCACCTGCTCGGCCTCGCCCGACCGCAGCAGCCCGTGGTCGACGAACACGCAGGTCAGCTGGCTGCCGACGGCCTTCTGCACGAGCGCGGCGGCCACCGAGGAGTCCACGCCGCCGGAGAGCCCGCAGATGACCCGCGCGTCGCCGACCTGCGCGCGGATCTTCTCCACCTGCTCCGCCACGACGTTCCCGGCGTTCCAGTCGGGGGCCAGGCCGGCGCCCTCGTAGAGGAAGTTCTCGAGCGCCTTCTGGCCGAGCGGCGAGTGCTTGACCTCGGGGTGCCACTGCACGCCGTAGAGGCGGCGGGCGCGGTCCTCGAACGCGGCGACCGGGCTGCCCGCCGACGTCGCCAGCACCTCGAACCCCTCGGGCGCGGCGTGCACCGCGTCGCCGTGGCTCATCCACACCGTCTGCGAGTCCGGGCTGCCGGACAGCACCGTGCCGGCGGACGTGACCTCGACAGCCGTCCCGCCGTACTCGCGCTGGCCGGTCTGCGCGACGGTCCCGCCGAGCGCCGCCGCCATGGCCTGGAAGCCGTAGCAGATGCCGAGCACGGGGACGCCCGCCTCGAACAGGGCGGGATCGACGAACGGCGCACCCGTGGCGTACACCGACGAGGGCCCGCCCGACAGGATGATCGCCGCCGGGTCCTTGGCCAGCAGGTCCGCGACCGAGGCCGTGTGCGGCACGATCTCGGAATACACGTTGGCCTCGCGCACGCGACGCGCGATGAGCTGCGCGTACTGCGCGCCGAAGTCGACGACGAGCACGGGGCGGTGGGTGGTGGCGGCCAGGTCAGGCGTCTGCGTCACGCCCTCAGGGTAGTCGGCGCGCGGGGAAGGTCCGTCCGTGGTCCGCGTCACGGAAAACGGTTCGATCCCTGTCAGTACCCCCCCGTAACGTTGCTCCTCGTGCGTTCCCTCCCCCTCGACGATCCCGGCACCCCGCCTCTGAGCGGGCCTGTCGCGCTGCTCTGGTGGCTCGCCCGGCGACAGTGGGGCATCCTCCTGACCGCCGTCGGCCTCGGCATCACCATGTTCGCGAGCCAGGCGTTCACCCCGTTCGTGGTCGGTCGCGCCATCGACGACGGTCTGGACAGCGGGTTCGGCCCTGACCTGTGGCGCGCGTGCGGCACCCTCCTGGCGCTCGGCGCCGTGATCATCACCGCGTCGGCCATCGGGCACCGGTACGACGTCAACAACTGGCTCCGCGCGGCCTTCACCTCGTCGCAGCTGGTCGGCCGGACCGTCGCGCGCTCCGGCCACACGATCACCAAGGAGCTCCCGACGGGCGAGGTCGTCTCGGCGGTGGCCAACGACGCGCTGCGCATCGGCGAGGTCTTCGCGATGGCCGCGCACTTCCTCGGGAGCCTCGTCGCGTACGGCATCGTCGCCGTTCTCATGCTGCGCGTGTCCGTGCCGCTCGGGCTCGTCGTCGTGCTCGGCCTGCCGACCGTGGCCGCCATCCTCGGCCTGCTGGTCAAGCCGCTGTCCCGGCGCCAGGCCGCGCAGCGCGAGGCGTCCGGCCGTCTGACCACGCTCGGCTCGGACACCGTGTCGGGACTGCGCATCCTGCGCGGCATCGGCGGCGAGGAGGTCTTCACCGGCCGGTACCGCGCGCAGTCGCAGGAGACGCGGCGCCGCGGGGTCGAGGTGGCCAGGACGCAGTCGATCCTGGACGCGCTGCAGGTGCTGCTGCCCGGCGCCTTCGTCATCACGCTCATCTGGCTCGGCGCCCACATGGCGCTGGCCGGCACCATCACGCCCGGACAGCTGGTGTCCACGTACGGCTTCGCGGCCTTCCTGTCGTGGCCCGTGCAGAACGCCACGCAGATGCTGCAGGCCGCGACGCGCGCGCACATCGGCGCCGGCAAGGTGGTCAAGGTCCTCCAGGTCGTCCCGGCCACGGGAGCGACCGGCGGGACGGCCGCCGCGCCGGGACCGCACGCGTCGCTGGTCGACGAGGTCAGCGGCCTGGAGCTCGGGGCCGGCCAGGTGGTCGCGCTGGTGAGCGTCGACCCCGACGAGACCGCGCGGATCGCGACGCGGCTCGGGCGGTTCGACGACGAGGCCGAGAAGGACACCCCGGTGCGCCTGGGTGGCGTGCTCCTGTCCGAGCTGGACAAGGAGGTCGTCCGCGAGCGCATCGTCGTCGCGGAGGCGACGCCGCACCTGTTCTCCGGGCTCCTGGCCCAGGAGCTGGACGTGCGCGGCGACGCCACCGAGGACGACCTGCTGCGGGTGATCGGCACGGCCGACGCGCAGGACGTGCTCGACTCGGTGCCCGACGGGCTCGCCGGGGAGCTGCCCGAGAAGGGCCGCTCGCTGTCCGGCGGGCAGCGGCAGCGTGTCGCCCTCGCGCGGGCGCTCCTCATCGACCCGGAGATCCTCGTGCTCGTGGAGCCGACCAGCGCGGTCGACGCCCACACGGAGGCGCGGATCTCGGCACGGCTGGCGGACGTCCGGCGCGGTCGGACCACGCTCGTCGTGACGGCCAGCCCGCTGGTGCTGGACCACGTCGACGAGGTCGCGTTCGTGCAGGACGGCGTCGTCGTCGCCCGCGGCACGCACGACGCGCTGCTCGTGCACGGCGCGGGGAACCTCGAGGTGGCCCGCGCCTACCGCGCCGTCGTGGGACGGAACATGGACGAGGAGTCGCTGGAGAACCGCACCGTCGAGGCGCTCGAGGACGACGAGCGCCTGTACCAGGAGCTGATGGCCGCGCAGTCCGCGGGCACGGCAGGAGAGAACAGAGGAGGTCAGTCATGAAGCTTCCCATCGCCGACTCGGCGACGGTCCGTGCCTACGCCGCCCTCCTGTTCCGCAAGCACCACCGTCCCTTGACGCTCATCGCGGTCCTGCACACGCTGGCCGCCACCGCCGGCCTGGCCGGTCCGTGGCTGCTGGGCATGCTCATCGACGCGGTCACCGACGGCACCACCGTCGGGTACATCAACACGCTCATCGCCATCGGCGCGGCGGCCGTGCTGGCCCAGACGGTGCTCATCCGGTTCGCGCAGCGCTCGTCGATGATCTTCGGCGAGGAGGTCTTCGCCGAGCTGCGCGAGGAGTTCATCGAGAAGGTCACGGCCCTGCCGCTGTCGACCGTCGAGCGTGCGGGGACCGGCGACCTGGTGGCGCGCACCACCAACGACGTGAACAAGCTCCAGCACGCGGTCCGCTTCGGCGTGCCCCGCGTGATCGTCGCGGTCGTCACCATCTCCCTGACGATCGTCGCGTGCCTCGTGCTCTCGCCCGTGGTCTCGCTGGCGATGTTCTTGGGCGTCCCGTCGCTGCTGCTCATCGTGCGCTGGTACCTCAAGCGCGCGACCCCGGCCTACCAGCGCGAGTCCGCGGCGTACGCGGTGCTCAACGGCACCATCACGGAGTCAGTCGAGGGTGCCCGCACGGTCGACGCCCTCCGGCTGGGCGCGCGCCGCATGCAGCGGGTGAACGACGACCTGGCGGAGGCGTTCGAGGCGGAGAAGGCGACGCTCCGGCTGCGCACGATCCTCTTCCCGGGCATCGACCTCACGTTCGTCCTGGCCCCCGCGGCCGTGCTGTTCTGGGGCGGCTACCTGGCCTCGCAGGGTCACGTCTCGGTCGGCGCGGTGACGACGATCGTCCTGTACACGTACCAGATCACCGGTCCCGTCTGGGAGCTGATCTTCTGGGTCGACGAGATCCAGGTGGCCGCGACGTCGCTCGCGCGCATCGTCGGCGTCCAGCTGGTCGAGCCCGACCGTCAGGCCCGCGAGGGCGAACCCGTCGACGAGGACATCGCCGCCCGGGACCTCACGTACGCGTACCGCGAGGGTCACAACGTGCTGCACGGCATCGACCTCGACCTCGCGGCCGGGGAGCGCCTGGCGGTCGTCGGACCGTCCGGTGCCGGCAAGTCGACGCTCGGCCGGATGCTGGCGGGCATCCACCCGCCCACGGACGGCACGGTCACCGTCGGCGGCGTGCCGCTGATCGACCTGCCGCTCGAGGAGCTGCGCGGGCACGTCGCCCTGGTCACCCAGGAGCACCACGTGTTCGTCGGCTCGGTGGCCGACAACCTGCGCCTCGCCCAGGTGGACGCCGACGCGGCCGCGCTCGAGCGCGCCCTGCGCGCGGTGGACGCCTGGGAGTGGGTGCAGGCGCTGCCGCAGGGGCTCGAGACCGAGGTCGGCTCCGGTGGTGTCGCGCTCACACCCGCGCAGGCCCAGCAGATCGCGCTGGCCCGGCTGGTGCTCCTCGACCCGCACACGCTGGTGCTCGACGAGGCCACCTCGCTGCTCGACCCGCGGGCGGCCCGGCACCTCGAGCGGTCGCTGTCGGCCGTGCTCGCCGGGCGCACGGTGGTCGCCATCGCGCACCGCCTGCACACCGCGCACGACGCGGACCGGGTGGCGGTGGTCGACGGCGGCCGGATCGTGGAGATCGGTCCGCACGACGAGCTGGTCGCCGCGGGCGGCGACTACGCCGCGCTGTGGCACTCGTGGCAGCACGACTGAGATGACCGGTCCGATGGTGCTGCGCGGGGGTGTCGTCGTTCCTGACGACGCCCTCGCGTGGCGCTTCTCGCGCTCCAGCGGCCCGGGCGGTCAGTCCGTGAACACCACCGACTCCCGCGTCGAGCTCACCGTCGACCTGGCACGGATCCCCTGGACCAGCCCGACGCAGCAGGACCGCGTCCTGGAACGCCTCGCGGGTCGGCTGCGGGGTTCGCTGCTGACCCTGAGCGCCCAGGAGTACCGGTCGCAGCTGCGGAACCGGGAGGCGGCGCTCACCCGCGTGCACGCGCTGCTCGACGACGCCCTCGCTCCCCCGGGGCCGACCCGCCGCGCCACCCGGCCGAGCCGGGGGTCGCAGGTGCGCCGGGTGCAGGGCGAGCAGAAGCGCCGCGCGGTCAAGGAGCTGCGGCGCCGCCCTCCGCTGGGCTGACCGGCCCGTCCGGCTCCCGCCCGGCACCGCGGGCCTCGTCGCGCACCAGGCGGAGCCAGAGCAGCACCGCGAACGCACCGAAGATCCACCACTGTGCGGCGTAGGCGAGGTTCTGGATGTTCAGCCCGGCGCCGGGCTTCGTCGGCGGGTCGAGCAGTGCCACGGCGGCCGCCTGTGCCGGGTCCGACGCCGAGACCACGAGGTACCCGGTGTAGATCGGTCCGCCCCAGGAGTTGAGCAGCTCGGCGGAGCTGATGGCGTCGGTCCGCCCGTCGGCCACGCCGGCACCCGCCTGCTCGGACGCCTGCAGGTAGCCGGTGACCTCGACGGGTCCGGTCGGCGGCTCGTCGGCGTCCGCGGGGCTCGCCACCCAGCCGCGGACCACGGGCAGCACGGCGCCGTCGGTCGTCCGCAGCGGTGTCAGGACGAGCAGGCCGGTGGTCCCGTCGTGCGCGCGGCCGGTGACCAGCAGCTGACCTGCGGCGTCGTAGGTGCCGGTCACGGACACCTTGCGGCCCACGAGGTCGCCGGTGAACGTGGTCTGCGGGGCCAGCACGTCGTCGAGCGGGACCGCCGGCGCGGCGACGAGCTCGGCGGTGAGCCGCTCCGCCGCGGCCGAGCCGTGCACCTGTGCGCGGTCCAGCTGCCACGCGCCGAGCCGGGCGCACAGCGCGGCCGCCGCGAGCAGGAGGACGAGGAGCAGGAGCATCCGGGGTCGGAGCGCGGCACGGAGCATCGTCGTCGGCGGACGCCGCTCGGCCTGCGACCACGCGGAGAGGGCCGGTGCCGGCGCCTCCGCGGCGCGCCCGGGCGGGCGGCCGTGACCATCGTCACTGCCCGCCGCCGACCCCGTCGCGCGGTCGCGCGCCACGGCTGCGGGGGGCTGTTCGGTCACGCCTCACGGTACCCCGCACGGAGGCACGGATCGGTACACGCGACCCCCTCCAGACGGGCCCACGACCCCGCTGACCTGCGCAACCGTTCCGTCCGGATCCCACCACACGTTCGATTCCCGTTCGCCTCCCCCTCCTGCGCTGGAGGGCTGAGTGCGGTTGTATGACAACTGGGTACGCGCGGCGCCGGCAGGACCTAGGTCCTCCGGGTGCGACGGGCCCCGACGCAAGGCTGACACCGGACCGGCGAACTGCCGGAACGACGACTGGGGAGCGCGCATGAGCACGACGACGTCGCAACGCGGCACGTGGCGGACCGGGAGCGGGGACGCTCTCGACGCCGAGACCCTCAACCGCATCGACCAGTGGTGGCGAGCTGCCAACTACCTGTCGGTCGGCCAGATCTACCTGCTGGACAACGCGCTGCTGCGCGAACCGCTGACGCGCGACCACGTCAAGCCGCGCCTGCTCGGGCACTGGGGCACCACCCCCGGGCTCAACTTCCTGTACGCGCACCTCAACCGCGCGATCGCCGAGCGCGAGCAGTCGACCATCTACATCACGGGTCCCGGCCACGGCGGCCCGGGCCTCGTCGCCAGCGCCTACCTCGACGGCACGTACTCCGAGTACTACTCGGACATCACCGAGGATACCGAGGGCATCCACCGGCTGTTCCGGCAGTTCTCCTTCCCCGGCGGCATCCCCAGCCACGTGGCCCCTGAGACCCCGGGGTCGATCCACGAGGGCGGCGAGCTGGGCTACGCGCTGAGCCACGCCTACGGCGCCGCGTTCGACAACCCGGACCTGCTGGTCGCCACCGTCATCGGCGACGGCGAGGCCGAGACCGGCCCGCTGGCCACCAGCTGGCACTCGAACAAGTTCGTCAACGTCGAGAACGACGGGGTCGTCCTGCCGATCCTGCACCTCAACGGCTACAAGATCGCCAACCCGACCGTGCTGGCCCGGATCCCTGAGGACGAGCTCGCCTCGCTCATGGTCGGGTACGGCCACAAGCCGCACATGTTCGTCGCGGGCTTCGACGACGAGTCGCACGAGGACATCCACCGCCGGTTCGCGACGCTGCTCGACGAGGTGCTCGACGAGATCGCGGAGATCAAGCGCAGCGCGCACGCCGGCAACGAGCAGCGCCCGCAGTGGCCGATGATCGTGTTCCGCACCCCCAAGGGCTGGACCGGTCCGGACTACATCGACGGCAAGAAGACCACGGGGTCGTGGCGGGCGCACCAGGTGCCGCTGGCCAACGCGCGGGACACCCCGGAGCACCTCGACGTGCTGCGGCAGTGGCTCGAGTCGTACCGGGTCAACGAGCTTTTCGACGAGGGCGGCAAGCTGCACGACGACATCCGCGCGCTCGCTCCCCAGGGGCACCTGCGGATGAGCGACAACCCGCACGCCAACGGCGGTCTGCTGCTCAAGGACCTGCGCCTGCCGGACTTCCGCGAGTACGCGGTGGACGTGCCGGTGCCGGGCGGCTCGATGAGCGAGGCGCCGCGCGTGCTGGGCGACTGGCTCACCGACGTCATCCGGCTGAACCCCGACAACTTCCGGATCTTCGGGCCCGACGAGACGGCGTCGAACCGCCTGCAGTCGGTGTTCCAGACCACGGACAAGCAGTGGAACGCGGAGTTCTTCGGCGCGGACGTCGACGAGCACCTGGCGCGCGCCGGCCGCGTGCTGGAGATGCTCAGCGAGCACCAGTGCCAGGGCTGGCTCGAGGGCTACCTGCTGACCGGCCGGCACGGCCTGTTCAACTGCTACGAGGCGTTCATCCACATCATCGACTCGATGTTCAACCAGCACGCGAAGTGGCTGAAGGTCACCGACGACATCCCGTGGCGCCGGCCCATCGCGAGCCTGAACTACCTGCTGTCCAGCCACGTCTGGCGCCAGGACCACAACGGCTTCAGCCACCAGGACCCGGGGTTCATCGACCACGTGGTCAACAAGAAGGCCGACGTCATCCGCGTCTACCTGCCGCCGGACGCCAACACGCTGCTGTCCACGTACGACCACTGCCTGCGCAGCCGGCAGTACGTCAACGTGGTCGTGGCGGGCAAGCAGCCTGCGCCGAACTTCCTGACCATGGACCAGGCCGTGGCGCACTGCACGCGCGGGCTCGGGATCTGGGACTGGGCGGGCTCGGAGGTGCCGGGCGAGAAGCCCGACGTCGTCCTCGGCGCCGCCGGTGACGTGCCGACGCTCGAGGTGCTGGCCGCGGCGGACATCCTGCGCCGCGAGCTGCCCGACCTCAAGGTCCGCGTGATCAACGTGGTCGACCTGATGCGCCTGCAGGACGCGCGGGAGCACCCGCACGGCCTGTCGGACGCGCAGTTCGACGGCCTGTTCACGGACGACAAGCCCGTGATCTTCGCGTACCACGGCTACCCGTGGCTCATCCACCGGCTCACGTACCGGCGCAAGGGCCACACCAACATCCACGTGCGCGGCTACAAGGAGGAGGGCACCACGACGACGCCCTTCGACATGGTCATGCTCAACGACCTCGACAGGTTCCACCTGGTCATCGACGTCATCGACAACGTGCCGCACCTGCGCACGGCCCAGGCCAACCTGCGGCAGAAGATGGTCGACGAGCGCCTCCGGGCCCGGGAGTACACCCGCGCGTTCGGCGACGACCTGCCCGAGGTCCGGGACTGGGTCTGGCCCGACGCGCAGGACGAGTCCGACTCCGGTCAGGTGGCGGCGACGCTGTCGACCGGTGGCGACAACGAGTAGCACCCCCACGTCCGTGGGGCGGGCGCCGCTGCCCGCCCCACGGTCCCGCACCAACCGCACCACCACATCGGAGACGCCCACCGTGGCCCGCAGCATCTACGTCACCTCCCCCGAGGGGGATTCCGGCAAGTCCATGGTCGCGCTCGGACTGGTGGACCTCCTGGCCCGCACGGTCCAGCGCGTGGGGGTGTTCCGACCCGTGGCGCGCTCGACGGACGTGCGGGACTACGTGCTCGAGCTGCTCCTGCAGCACGACGGCGTCGACCTCACCTACGAGGAGTGCGTCGGGGTCACGTACGAGCAGGTGCTCAACGACCCGGAGCAGGCGCTCGCGCAGATCGTGTCCCGGTACCACGACGTGGAGCGGCGCTGCGACGCCGTGGTCGTCGTCGGCACGGACTACACCGACGTCGCGGGACCCACGGAGCTGGCCTACAACGCCCGCATCGCGGCGAACCTCGGCGCCCCCGTGGTGCTCGTCATCAACGGCGGTCACCGCAAGCCCGCCGTGATCGCCCAGGTGGCCGACGTGGTCGTCACCGAGATGCACGCCAACCACGCGCAGGTGGTCTCTGTCGTCGCCAACCGCTGCGCCCCGGGCTCGGTCAGCGGCGTCCGCGACGCCCTGCGCGCCGGCACGGGTCTGCCGTCGTGGGCGGTGCCCGAGAACCCGCTGCTGACCGCGCCCACGGTCCGGCAGCTGTCGGAGTCCGTGCGCGGCACGCTCATCGCGGGCGACGAGTCCCTCCTCCAGCGCGAGGTGCTCGACGTCATCGTCGGCGCCATGTCCATGGAGCACCTGCTGGGCAAGCTGACCGACGGCGCCGTCGTGATCACGCCCGGCGACCGGTCCGACGTCCTGCTCGGGCTGCTCATGGCGCACCAGGCCGAAGGGTTCCCGTCCCTGGCCGGGATCATCCTCAACGGCGGGTTCCGCCCGGCGCCGCTGATCGCACGGCTGGTGAACGGCCTCGGGAGCAAGCTCCCGATCCTCAGCACCGAGCTGGGCACGTTCCGGTCCGCGAGCGCCGTCGCCGACACGCACGGCCGCCTCACCGGCGACTCGCAGCGCAAGATCGACACCGCGCTCTCCCTGTTCGAGCAGCACGTCGACGGCGCCGCGCTCCTGGCGGCGCTGGACGTGGAGCGGCCCGAGGTGGTCACTCCGCTGATGTTCGAGTTCGCCCTGCTGGACCGCGCCCGGGCGGACAAGCAGCACGTGGTGCTCCCCGAGGGCAGCGACGACCGGATCCTGCGCGCCGCGTCCACCCTGCTGCAGCGCGGGGTCGCCCAGATCACGATCCTCGGCGAGGAGCCGGCCATCCGCTCCCGTGCCACGGAGCTGGGCCTCGACCTCGACGCCGCCGCGATCATCGACCCGCACGACCCCGTCCTGCTCGAGAAGTTCGCCGAGGCGTACACCGAGATGCGCAAGCACAAGGGGATGACCGTCGAGCGGGCGCGGGAGATCGTCTCCTCGGTGTCCTACTTCGGCACGATGATGGTCCAGCTCGGCCTGGCCGACGGCATGGTCTCCGGCGCCGCGCACACCACGGCGCACACCATCAAGCCGTCGTTCGAGATCATCAAGACCTCCCCCGGCGTCGGCAACGTGTCGAGCGCGTTCCTCATGTGCCTCGAGGACCGGGTGCTCGTCTACGCCGACTGCGCGGTGATCCCGGACCCGACCGCGGAGCAGCTGGCTGACATCGCCATCTCGTCCGCGGGGACCGCCCAGCAGTTCGGCATCGAGCCCCGCATCGCGATGCTCTCCTACTCCACGGGCGAGTCCGGCTCGGGCGCGGACGTCGAGAAGGTCCGCACGGCGACCGCGCTGGTCCGGGAGCGTCGGCCGGACCTGTCGGTCGAGGGCCCGATCCAGTACGACGCCGCCGTCGACGCCTCCGTCGCCAAGACGAAGATGCCCGACTCGGCGGTGGCCGGACGCGCGACGGTGTTCGTGTTCCCCGACCTCAACACCGGCAACAACACCTACAAGGCCGTGCAGCGCTCCGCCGGAGCCGTTGCCATCGGCCCGGTGCTCCAGGGACTGCGCAAGCCGGTCAACGACCTGTCGCGCGGCGCCCTGGTGCAGGACATCGTGAACACGGTGGCGATCACGGCCATCCAGGCCCAGACGGAGACGCCCGCATGAACCCCCTCACCCGCCCGGTCCCGCACATGGCGCACGGAGCGCACGGCAGCGTGCTCGTCGTGAACTCCGGCTCGTCGTCCATCAAGTACCAGCTGGTCAACCCGGTCGGTGGCGAGGCGATCGCGTCGGGTCTCGTCGAGCGCATCGGCGAGAGCGAAGGGCTGGTCAAGCACACGTACGCCGGCAACACCACGGAGCGCACGGACGCGGTCCCCGACCACGGCGCCGGCCTGCGCGCGGTCCTCGCACTCTTCGACGAGGTCGGTCCGGACCTGGCCGAGGCCCACGTGGTCGCCGTCGGTCACCGCGTGGTGCAGGGCGGCTCGGTCTTCGGGTCCCCCGTGATCGTCGACGACGACGTCGTCGCGCAGATCGACGCCCTAGCGCCGCTGGCGCCGCTGCACACCCCGCCGAACCTCACCGGTATCCAGGTGGCCCGCGAGCTGCTGCCGGACGTGCCCCACGTGGTCGTGTTCGACACGGCGTTCTTCCGCACGCTGCCCGAGGCGGCGGCCACCTACGCGATCGATCGTGCGGTGGCCAAGGCCCACGACGTGCGGCGCTACGGGTTCCACGGGACGTCGCACCAGTACGTGTCGGGCAAGGTGGCGCGGGTGCTCGGCCGCCGGCTCGAGGACATCAACCAGATCGTGCTCCACCTGGGCAACGGCGCGTCGGCGTCGGCCGTCCGCGGGGGCGTCGCGGTGGAGACGTCGATGGGCATGACGCCGCTGGAGGGCCTGGTCATGGGCACCCGGTCCGGCGACGTCGACCCCGCCGTGCTCATCCACCTGCAGCGCAACGCGGGCATGTCGGTGGACGACATCGACGACCTGCTCAACCGCCGGTCCGGCCTCAAGGGGCTCGCGGGCGAGAACGACTTCCGCGAGCTGCACAAGCTCGTCGAGGCGGGCGACGAGGACGCCACGCTCGCGCTCGACGTCTACGTGCACCGGCTGCGCAAGTACATCGGCGCGTACCACGCGGTCCTCGGCCGGGTCGACGTCATCGTGTTCACGGCCGGTGTCGGCGAGAACGACGACATCGTCCGCGCCCGCGCGCTCGAGGGGCTCGAGGCGATGGGCATCGCGGTCGACCTGGAGCGCAACGCCGGCCGCAAGAAGGAGCCGACGATCATCTCGCCGGACTGGGCCAGCACGCTGGTGATGGTGGTGCCCACCAACGAGGAGCTCGCCATCGCGCGCCAGGCGGTCGCCACCGTCGAGGCGGCCGGCTTCGAGGGCACCAGCGACGAGTCGGACCCGGCGCCGGCGGCCGCGGGGCACGCCTGACGGGTCGCTACGGCAGCCGCAGGGCCTTGAGCGTCCGCAGCACCTCGGTGTAGACGCGGGGCCACGTCTCGGCGCCCAGGTCGAACATCCGGTGCAGGCCGACGCCGGGGCCTCCGAGCACCCCGTGCACGCCGTGCTGGACCGCCACGGTCTGCACGCGCGTGGTTGCCCACAGGCCCTCGCGGCCGTGCCGGCTGCCGATGCCTGAGGCTCCGACCCCGCCCTGCGGCGCCCCGACCGAGCCCCACGTGGCCACGTAGCCCTCGTTGACGTTCACCGTGCCCACCCGGACGCGCTCGGCAAGGGCCGCGCCGCGGCGGGTGTCGGCCGTCCAGATGCTCGCGTTCAGGCCGAGGTCGCTGTCGTTCATCGCCGCGACGGCCTCGTCGTCGGAGGCCACCCGGGAGATCGCCACGACCGGCCCGAACGTCTCCTCGCGCACCAGCCGCGCCTCGTCCGGCACGTCGGTGAGGATCGTCGGCTCGTAGAACCAGGGCCCGACGTCCGAGCGGTGCACCCCGCCGGACAGCAGGGTCGCCCCGTGCCCGACGGCGTCCTCGACGTGCTCGACGACCGTGGCCAGCTGCGCGGCCGAGGTGAGCGACCCGATGTCCGAGCGGTAGTCCAGCCCGGAGCCGAGACGCAGCGCCTTGGTGCGCCGGACGAACGCCGCGGTGAACGCGTCGGCCACGTCCTCGTGCACGTAGATCCGCTCGATGCTCACGCAGACCTGCCCGGCGCCGACGAAGCAGGCGCGCACGGCCCCCTCGGCGGCGACCTCCACGTCCACGTCGTCCGCGACGTACATCGGGTTCTTGCCGCCGAGCTCCAGGGTGGCCGGCACCAGCTGCTCCCCCGCGTGCGCGGCGACGACCCGGCCGGTGCGGGTGGAGCCGGTGAAGCTCACGTGGTCGACGTTCTCGACGACCGCCGCCCCGACGGTCGGCCCGTCACCGACGACCACCTGGAGCAGCCCGTCGGGCAGCCCGGCGACCTCGAGCAGCTCCGCGGCCCACAGCGAGGTCAGCGCGGTCTGCGGGTCGGGTCGCAGGATGACCGCGTTGCCGGCCACCAGCGCGGGAAGCACGTCTCCGAGCGTGAGGGTCAGCGGGAAGTTCCACGGGGCGATGATGCCGACGACGCCGACCGGGTGCCGCAGCACGCGCGTCGTCGTCAGGCCCGGGATGAGGCCGGGGACCCGGCGCGGCGCGAGGTAGCGCCCGGCGCGTGCGGCGTAGTGCCGGGCCACGAGCGCGATGTCGCAGACCTCTTCGAACGCCGAGGCGCGCGCCTTGCCCGACTCCACCTGGATGAGGTCGAGCACGTCGCTCTGCCGCTCGAGCACCAGGTCGTGCACGCGGGACAGGACCGCGGTCCGCTCGCGCAGCGGTCGGGCCGCCCACAGCCGTTGGGCGGCGCGCGCCGCCTTCGCGGCGCGCGCCACGTCGTCCGGCGTGGACAGCGGGATCGCGGCGATCGGCCCCCCGGTGAACGGGGCGTGCGACGTGAACGTCCCGGCCTCGGCGGACGAGACCACGCGGCTCAGGAGCGGACGGACGTCGTCCGGCTCGAGCACGTAGGTCGCGAGCGGGTCGGTCTCAGGGTCGTGGAGCTCGATGTGTCCCGGGTCGTGCGCCATACCGGCGAGAGTACGCGCGGGGATCCGGGATCCTGCGCCCTCACACGCCCAACGTCTCCCGCACCTCCGGGTGCACCAGGGCGAGGACGGCAGCGCGCCCCTCGCCCGCCGACTGGGCCGCGAGCGCGGCGGCGGCCATCGTCGCGCACTCGGCGGACGTGTGGTGCCGCAGCGCGTACCGGACCGCCGGGATGGCGCCGACCGACATCGACAGGCTGGTCACCCCGAGCCCGACGAGCACGAGGGCCAGCACCGGGTCCGACGCCGACTCCCCGCACACCCCGACGGGCTTGCGCGCCCGCAGACCGGCCCGCGCGGTGCTGTCCACTAGGTCGAGCACGGCCGGCTGCCACGGGTCCAGCAGGTCGGCCAGCTCGCCGCGGAGCCGGTCGCTCGCCATCGTGTACTGCGCGAGGTCGTTGGTGCCCAGCGAGACGAAGTCCACCTCCGCGAGGATCTCCCGCGCGCGCAGGGCCGCAGCCGGGACCTCGATCATCACCCCGACGATCGCGATCCCCGCGGCCCGCGCCCGGCTGGCGAAGTCGCGCGCCTCGGCGGGCGTCGTGACCATCGGCGCCATCACCCACGGCGTGGTGCCGGTCTCGGTCTGCGCGCGGGCCAGCGCCTGGAGCTGCGTGTCCAGCAGCTCCGGGTGCGAGCGCACCAGGCGGTAGCCGCGCACACCCAGCGCCGGGTTCTCCTCGCCCGCCTGCGTGACGAACGGGAGCGGCTTGTCGGCACCCGCGTCGAGCGTGCGCACCACGACCTTGCCGCCCGCGAACGCCTGCAGGACGCGGCTGTACTCGGTGACCTGCTCGGCCTGCGACGGGGCCGTCGCGCGCCCCAGGTAGAGCACCTCGGTGCGGAACAGCCCGACGCCCTCGGTGGGGACGGCGCTCGCCCGGTCGGCGTCCTTGCCGGTGCCGATGTTGGCCATCAGCTTCACGGCGTGACCGTCGGCGGTCGCTCCGGGGGCGGTGTCCGACTCCAGCGCGGCGGCCGCCGCACGGCGCGCACGCGACTGCTCCCGGATCTCCGGGCCCGGGTCGAGCGTGACCGTCCCGGCGACGGCGTCCACGGCCACCTCGGTGCCGGGCTCGAGGTCCATGATCCCGGTCGTCCGGACGATGCACGGGATGCCGAGCTGGCCGGCGATGATCGCGGTGTGGCCGGTGGGCCCCCCGCGCTCGGTGACGATCGCGAGGACCTGGCGGACGTCGAGCTCCGCGGTGTCGGCCGGTGCCAGGTCGGCCGCGACGACGACGCTCGGCTCGGTGAGCGGCGGGACGCCGGGCTCGTCGAGGTCGAGCAGCACCGCGACGACGCGGTCGCGGACGCTGCGCAGGTCGGTCACCCGCTCGGCCAGCGGCCCGCCCGCGGCGGTGAACATGTCGACGAACCGCGCGATGGCGCGGTCGACGGCCTCGGCCGGGGTCTCCCCCGCGGCGACGCGCTGCTCCGCCTCGGCGCGCAGCGCGGGATCGGCGGCCATCTGCGCGGTCGCGCCGAGCACGGCCGCGAGCGCACCGGTCGCTGCTCGCGCGCGGCTCTCGAGGGAGCTCGCCACCTGGTCGAACGCGGGGCCCAGCTGCGCGGGGTCGCCGCCGCCCTGGGCCGGGATGACAGGCGACGGGTACGCCTTGGCGACCGGCCCGACGACGAGCCCGCGGCCCACCCCCACGCCGACCAGGGTGCGGCGTCCGGCGTCGACGCTCATACGTCGGCGTCCAGGTCCGTGGCCAGCAGCCCGACCAGGGAGTCCAGCACGTCGTCGGCCTGGGGCCCGTCCGCGGTCAGGACGACCTCCTCGCCGTGCCCGGCGGACAACGTCATGACCATCAGCACGCTGGCGGCGTTGACGGGCGAGCCGCCCTGCTTCGCGATGGTGACGGGGATGCCCGCGGCACCCGCGGCCTGCGCGAACACGGAGGCGGGGCGCGCGTGCAGGCCCTGGGCGGAGGCGATCGCGACGGTGCGTTCGGTCATGGCAGGTCTCCTTGAATCAGCGGAACGAGGAAGCAGGGGGTCTCAGGCGAGACCGGCGGGGGCGGTCCGGAACAGGTCGACGGGCTCCAGCGCCGGGTCGGGTTCGGCGACGACCTGCACGGCGGCGAGGTCGAGGTCGTCCGGTCCGGGGATGGCGCTGCCCGGCAGCCCGACGGCCGCGCGGCCCCAGGCGACGGCGGCCCGCAGGCGTTCGATCGGCTCGCCGTCGGTGGCGAGGAAGCCGGCGAGCGTGCAGTCCCCGGCGCCGACGGTGCTGCGGGGCACGATCGGCGAGCCGCCGGCCCACCAGCTCCGCGTCGCCGTGACGAGCAGGGCACCGTCGGCGCCGAGCGACACCAGCGCGCTGTCGTGCCCGCGGGCGAGCACCGACCGGGCGCCCGCGACGATCTCCCCGACGGTGGTCAGGGACGCGCGGAGCACGTCGCAGAGCTCGTCGAGGTTCGGCTTGAGCAGCGCGGTGCCGCCCGCCTGGACCGTCGCGTCGAGCGCCTTGCCCGAGGCGTCCACCGCCACCGGGATGCCGCGGGCGGCGGCCGCTGCGACGAGCCGAGGGTAGAGGTCGGCGCCCGCACCGCGCGGCACGCTCCCGGCGAGGACCAGCCAGGAACCGGCCGTACCCGCGACGTCCAGCTCGCGCTCGACGGCGGCCACGAGCGCCGCGGCCTCGTCGTCGTCGAGCGTCGGACCTGCGGCGTTGACCTTGGTGGTCACACCGCGGGCGTCGACGACCGCGACGTTGCTGCGCGTGGCGCCCCGCACCGGGACGGCCCGGGCGGCGACGCCCAGCCCGCCGAGCAGCTCGACCAGCTCGGCGCCGTCGGCTCCGCCGACCGGCAGGACGGCGCGCGTGGGGATGCCGTGCCGGGCCAGCGCCCGGGAGACGTTGATGCCCTTGCCGCCGGCGTGCACGTGCGTGCCGTGCGCGCGGGTGACCTCGCCGACCGCGAGGACGTCGACGTCGAAGGTGCGGTCGAGGCTCGGGTTGGGGGTGACCGTGATGATCAAGGTGTGCTCCGTCGAAGTGGTGGTCCAGGGGTGCCGAGGCCCCGGCGCGTCGTGCCCGCGCCGGGGCCTCGGCCGTCAGTCGGTGCTCACGTGTTTACCCGCTGGACGATGTCGTACAGCTCGTCCGCGGTCGACGCGTCCAGGACGCGGCGTACCTCGTCCTCGTCGGCGAAGATCACCGCGATCTTGCCGAGGATGCCGAGGTGCTCGTCGTTGACGCCGGCGATCCCGACGACGACCCGCACCGGGTTGCCCGCCCAGTCGATCGGCTCGTCGTACCGGACCAGGCAGAGCGCCGAGCGGACGATCGCGTCCTTGGCGGCGTTCGTGCCGTGCGGGATCGCCAGGTAGTTGCCCATGTAGGTGGACACCGTGCGCTCCCGCTCGGCCATCGCGTCGAGGTACTGCGCAGTGACCGCGCCCGACGACGCGAGCAGCTCGCCCGCCTCCCGGATCGCCTCGTCGCGGGTGGTCGCCCGCCCCGACGCGACGACGAGGTCCCTGGTCAGGATGTCGCTCACGATGCCGTGGCTCCGTCCCCGGCGCCCTCCTTGACCTCCTGCACGACGGAGTCGTACACGGGGCTGTTCATGAAGTTGTCCACCGAGACGTGCCGCGAGCTCGGCGCGTGCTTGCGTGCACGGTCGGTCAGCTCGCGCTGGCTGATCACCAGGTCGGCGTCGTCCTGCAGGTTGGCGACGGCCTTGTTGACCACCGTCACGCCTTCGACGCCGGCCTTGCGCAGCTTGTCCCGCAGGACGCTGGCGCCCATCGCGCTCGACCCCATGCCGGCGTCGCACGCGAACACGATCGACCGGATCGGCCGGACCGCCGTGGCCGTCGTCGTGCCACCGGCCGCCAGAGCGGCCTCGGCCTGCTCCGCGGTGTGCTGCTCGACGACCAGCGCGCTCAGCGCCGCGCTGCTCTTGCCCTTGTTCGCCTCGGTCTGCGCGATCGCGGCACTGAGGTCGCCGCTCTCGCCCGCCGCGAGGTCACGCTTGCGCGTGGCCCGCAGGATGACCGCCGCGATGAGGAAGGACACGGTCGCGGAGAGCACGACCGACAGGATCACGCCGGGGAAGCTGCCTCGGGCCGTCTGCGCGAAGACCGCGAAGATGCTGCCCGGTGCCGCCGGTCCGACCAGCCCGCTGCCCATGACGACGTTCGTCCCGATGCCCGTCATGCCACCGGCGATCGCCGCGATGATGAGGGTCGGCTTCATGAGCACGAACGGGAAGTACACCTCGTGGATGCCGCCGAAGAACTGCACGATGATCGCGCCGGGGGCCGTCGACCGCGCGGCACCGACACCGAGGAGCGTGTAGGCGAGCAGGATGCCCAGGCCAGGGCCGGGGTTGGCCTCGACGAGGAACAGCAGCGACTTGCCCTGCTCGGCCACCTGCGCCGCGCCCAGGGGCACGAGCACGCCGTTGCCGATCGCGTTGTTGAGGAACAGCACCTTGGCCGGCTCCACGATCACGCTCATGAACGGCAGGATGTGGTTGTCGGCCATCAGCTGGACGATGTCGCCGAGCCACGTGCTGATCTGGGTCACGATCGGGGCGACACCGTAGAACGCGGCGACCGAGAGGGCGCCACCGACGATGCCGGCCGAGAACATGTTGACGAGCATCTCGAACCCGGGCCTGATCTTGCCGTCCCAGAGCGAGTCGATCTTCTTCATGATCCAGGCCGACAGCGGGCCGAGGATCATGGCGCCGAGGAACATCGGGACCGTGCTGCCGACGATGATGCCGACCGTCGCGATGGACGCGACGACCCCGCCGCGCTCGCCGTAGACCATCCGGCCGCCCGCGTTCGCGATGAGCAACGGGAGCAGGAAGGTCACCATCGGGCCGACGAGCCCGAGGTACTGGTGGAACGTGGTGCCGTCCTCGGCCATGACGAGCTGCGTCGCCGCACCCGACCATGCGCCGGGCAGGTCGGCGTTGCCGAACCCGCCGAGCACGCCGTTCGGCAGCCAGCCGACGGCGATGAAGAGTGCCGTGATCAGGCCCCATGCCAGGAATGCCGGCAGGTTGGGCATGATCATGCCGGTCAGGAATGCACCGAACCTCTGGACATGGACCTGGGCGGCCTTGCCTCGGGACACGGGTGGAGCACCTGCTGTCGTGGTGGCCATGTCAGGCTCACCCTCCGCTCTGTGATCGTCGTTGATCTGGTGGAACGGTCGCGATCGTCAGGGTTCGATCGTGACCTTGATGCCCGCTCCCGAGCGGACGATGTCGATCCCCTCGGCAACCTGGTCGAGGGGCAGCCTGTGGGTGATGAGATCGGTGACCGGGACGCGCCCGTCGGCGATCATGGCGAGCGCCTGCTTGTTGTGGTCGGGGCTCGAGCCGTTGGCACCCATGAGCATCAGCTCCTTGTAGTGCACGAGGTTCGAGTCGAGGGTGATCGTCGGCTTGTCCTTGGGCAGTCCGCCGAAGAGGCTGAACCGACCGCGCGGCGCCAGCATGCGCAGCGCCTGCTCCTGGGCGGCGCCGGACGCGGCGGCGGTGATCACGACGCTCACGCCCTTGCCACCGGTGAGCTCGAGGACGGCCTCCACCGGGTCCACCTCGGCCGAGCAGATGGCCGCGTCGGGCTTGACGACCTCGGAGGCGAGGTCGAGGCGCTCGCGGCTCAGCTCGACGAGGTACACCTCGGCGGCACCGCGCGCCCGGGCGAGCCGGACGTGCAGGCAGCCGATCGGGCCCGAGCCGACCACGACGACGATGTCGCCGTCGTGCACGTCGACGAGCTCCTGGGCGTTGATCGCGCACGCGAACGGCTCGGCGACCGAGGCCTCGGCGAACCCGACGCCGTCGGGGATCCGGTTGAGTCCGTCCACCTTGAGCACCGCGGGCGGCACGATCATGAACGGCGCGAAGCCGCCGTCGAAGTCGTAGCCCATCGACACCTGGTTCGGGCAGATGGTCATGAGACCGGAGGTACAGAACTCGCAGTCGCCGCACGGGATGGCCGCGATGACCTGCACGCGGTCGCCCGGCGCCCAGCCGGTCACGCCCTCGCCGACCTCGACGATCTCGCCCGCGATCTCGTGGCCCATGACGCGGGGCGGCCGGATGCGCTGGTGGCCCGAGGTGGAGATCTTCACGTCGGTGCCGCACATGGAGCAGGCGCGGACCCGGATCTTGACCTCGCCGGCACCGGTCGTCGGCTCGGGGGCGTCCTCGGTCCGGACGTCGCCGGGGGCGTAGAAGCGGAAGACCTTCATCGTTCTCCTTCGATCGGTGCTGTGTTGTGCTGCGGTGTTCAGTCAGGCCCGGACCACGCGTGGTCCGGCGGACTCGATCTCGTCGGCGAGCTCGGCGTCGATGCCGGTGTCGGTCACGAGGGTGTCGACGGCCGACAGGGGCGCGACGATGGCGAGGTCGGACCGGCCGACCTTGGTGTGGTCGGCCAGGACGACCGTGCGCCGGCCCGCGGCGACGAGCGCGCGCTTGACCGCGGCCTCCGCCAGGTCGGGCGTGGTCAGCCCGTTCTCGACGGTCAGGCCGTTGGTGCCGAGGAACGTGGTGTCGACGCGCACGTCGGCCAGGGCACGCTCGGCCCACGTGCCGACGGCGGCAAGGGTGCGTCCGCGGATCGTGCCGCCGACGACGTGCAGGGTGATGTTCGGCCGGGTGGCCAGCACGATCGCGACCGGCAGCGCGTGCGTGACGACGGTGAGCTCGCGGTCCTGCGGGAGCATCTCGGCCAGTCGGACGGTCGTGGTGCCGGCGTCCAGGATGATCGCGCCGCCGTCGGGAAGCTCGTCGAGCGCCGCCTTGGCGATCCGCTCCTTCTCCCCCGCGAGCATGCGCTCGCGGTCGGCGATGCCGGGCTCGAAGCCGAGCCGCTCGACGGGGATCGCCCCGCCGTGCACGCGCCGCACGAGGCCGAGCCGCTCGAGGGCGCTCAGGTCGCGGCGGACGGTCTCCGGGGTGACGTCCAGCTCCGCCGCGAGGTGGGCGACGTCGACCCGGCCGTCGGCGCGCGCACGGAGCAGGATCTGCTGGTGCCGCTCCTGTGCGTACATGCGCTGCGCTCTCCGTCCGGTCCCGGCACGACCGATGTCTCCGTCGGGTGCCGGCAGGCGTCGTCGGTGACGCCTGCCGTGGAGCAGCATGCAGCAGCGAAGCAAACAACGTCAAGCAGACTCGGACTCAAACAGAGCCAAACCAACATTTGCTTCTCGCGCATAGCAGGTCGAAACACAGATGCACCAGGACTTCCGACCGACCCGTCGAGAGAACAGACTCGTTCGGACATGCAGAGACGCCCGGAGCAGCCCCTGCGGGCGTTCCGGGCGTCTCTGGGCCGTGACGGTCAGTGCGGCTGGTACGGGCTGACGACGACCTCGACCCGCTGGAACTCCTTGAGGTCCGAGTAGCCGGTGGTGGCCATCGCGCGGCGCAGGGCGCCGATGAGGTTCAGCGTGCCGTCGGCCGTGTGACCGGGCCCGAACAGGATCTGCTCGAGCGACCCGGCGGTGCCCACCTCGACCCGCTCGCCGCGGGGCAGCTGCGGGTGGTGCGCCTCGGGACCCCAGTGCCAGCCGCGACCGGGCGCCTCCGTGGCCCGCGCGAGTGCGGCGCCGAGCATGACGGCGTCCGCACCGCACGCGACGGCCTTGACCAGGTCGCCGGAGCGCCCGACGCCGCCGTCGGCGATCACGTGCACGTACCGGCCACCGGACTCGTCGAGATAGTCGCGCCGCGCAGCCGCCACGTCAGCGACGGCCGACGCCATGGGAGCGTGGATGCCCAGCGACAGGCGCGTGGTGTGCGCGGCGCCGCCGCCGAAGCCGACGAGGACGCCCGCCGCACCTGTGCGCATGAGGTGCAGGGCCGCCGTGTAGGTCGAGGCGCCGCCGACGATCACCGGGACGTCCAGCTCGTAGATGAAGCGCTTGAGGTTGAGCGGCTCCGCGCGGCCCGAGACGTGCTCGGCCGACACGGTGGTGCCGCGGATGAGGAAGAGGTCGACGCCGGCGTCGACGACGGTGCGCCAGAACTCGTTGGTGCGCTGCGGCGACAGGGCGCCCGCCACGGTGACGCCCGCGGCGCGGATCTCCTTGAGGCGTGCCGTGATCAGCTCCGCCTGGATCGGCGCCGCGTAGATCTCCTGCATGCGGGCGGTGGCACGGGCGCTGTCGAACGTGGCAATCTCCGCGAGCAGCGGCGCGGGGTCCTCGTAGCGCGTCCAGAGGCCCTCGAGGTCGAGCACGCCGAGCCCGCCGGCCTTGCCGAGGGCGACCGCCGTGGCCGGGCTCATCACCGAGTCCATCGGGGCCGCGATGATCGGCAGGTCGAAGTGGTAGGCGTCGATCTGCCAGCCGACCGAGACCTCCTCGGGGTCACGGGTCCGCCGCGACGGGACGACCGCGACGTCGTCGAAGGAATAGGCGCGGCGTCCGCGCTTGCCGCGGCCGATCTCGATCTCGTTGCTCACCCGGCCAGGCTACCGGGGTGCGGGGTGCGGACCCGAAACCGCGGCACGCGGGCGGCCCTCCCGGGCGATGTCGGACCTCGGTGCGAGTCTGGCTCTGCACGCACCACGCAGGACGAGAGCGGGACACGATGAGCTGGACGGACGGGCCTCTGCTCGGCTTCGACACCGAGACCACGGGCATCGACGTCGACAACGACCGCATCGTCACCGCCGCGCTCGTCCGCCGCGACGCCTCCGGCACGCACGTCCGCAGCTGGCTGATCAACCCCGGGGTCGAGATCCCCGAGGCGGCCGCCGCCATCCACGGCGTCAGCACGGAGCACGCCCGCGAGCACGGCCGGCCGCCGCGCGAGGCGCTCGAGGAGATCGCGACCGACCTGGCCGAGGCCTTCCGCGGTGGCGTCCCGGTCGTCGCGTACAACGCCGCGTTCGACCTGTGCCTGCTGGACGCGGAGCTGCGGCGGCACCGTCTGCGGACGTTGCCGGACCGCCTGTGCAGCGATGCCCGTCCCGTCATCGACCCGCTCGTGCTCGACCGCGCGGAGGACCAGTTCCGGCGTGGCAAGCGCAAGCTGGTCGACCTGTGCGGCTACTACCAGGTGGTCGAGTCGGGGAACCTGCACACCGCGGACGTGGACGTCGTCGCGACGCTCGACGTGCTCGAGCGGATCGTCGGGCGGTTCCCGCACCTGGCCGCGCTCGACCTCGACACGTTGCACGAGTACCAGTCCACGGCACACCAGGCCTGGGCCGAGGGGTTCAACGCGTGGCGCGCTGAGCAGGGCTTCGACGGGCCCGGCGCCTCGGACGCGTGGCCGACGCGTGAGCCCGTCGGGACGCTCTGGTGAGATGCGCGTCATATCGCGGCTGAGTTCGAGGCGCACCGACGTGACGGATCTGACCGATTCGATCGCCCGGTCCAACGTGGCAATATCTCATCCATGAGTTAGCGTCTTCCCCATGACTACGACGACCACCCCGGTTCCGACGAGCACCGGATCCCTCCCGATCATCGAGGACCAGCTCGCGCACGTCGGCTCCCTCGTCCGCTCCGCCCGCCAGCACCGCGGCCTCACCCAGGCCCAGCTGGCGGAGCGCCTGGCCACCAGCCAGTCGGCGATCCACCGCATCGAGCAGGGCGCGCAGAACGTCAGCCTGGAGATGCTCACGCGCATCGGGGCGGCGCTCGACTCCCCCATCGTCACGCTCGGCGGTCCGCAGCGCACCCACCTGCGCGTGCACGGCGGCCAGACCCTGAGCGGCCGGATCGACGTCAACACCAGCAAGAACGGGGCCGTCGCGCTCCTGTGCGCCTCGCTGCTCAACCGCGGCACCACCCGGCTGCGCAACGTCGCCCGCATCGTCGAGGTGGACCGGATCGTCGAGGTGCTGCGCTCGATCGGCGTGCGCGCCACCTGGTCGACCGACGGCCGCGACCTGGAGATCGTCGTCCCCGAGCACCTGCAGCTCGAGGCGATCGACGTGGACGCCGCCCGCCGCACCCGGTCGATCATCATGTTCCTCGGCCCGCTGCTGGGCCTCGAGGACGAGTTCCGGCTGCCGTACGCCGGCGGCTGCGACCTGGGCACCCGGACCGTCGAGCCGCACCTGATCGGCCTGCGTCCGTTCGGCCTCGACGTCACGGCCACCGCCGGCGACTACCACGCGCTGGTCACCCGCGGTGCCGCACAGAACCTCGCGGTCGTCCTCACCGAGCGCGGCGACACCGTGACGGAGAACGTGATCATGGCGGCCGCCCGGCGCGAGGGCATCACCACCATCCGCAACGCCAGCTCCAACTACATGGTCCAGGACCTGTGCTTCTACCTGGAGCTGCTCGGTGTGCGGATCGACGGCATCGGCACCACGACCCTGCGCGTGCACGGGCTGGCGGACATCGACGCCGACGTCGAGTACGCCGTCTCGGAGGACCCGGTGGAGGCGATGAGCCTGCTCACCGCCGGCATCGTCACCGGCTCGGAGATCACGGTCGGTCGCGTGCCGATCGAGTTCATGGAGATCGAGCTCGCGACGCTGGCCGAGATGGGCCTGCGCTTCACCCTGTCCGACGAGTACGCCGCCGCCAACGGCCGCACCCGCCTGGTCGACGTCACGGTGCACCCCAGCGAGCTGCGCGCGCCGATCGACAAGATCCACCCGATGCCGTTCCCCGGGCTGAACATCGACAACCTGCCGTTCTTCGCGGCGATCGCGGCGTGCGCGGAGGGCTCCACCCTGATCCACGACTGGGTCTACGAGGGCCGCGCGATCCACCTGACCGACCTGACCCGCCTCGGCGCCGACGTCCGCCTGCTCGACGCCCACCGCCTGCAGGTCTCCGGCCCGACGCACTGGTCCGGCGCCGAGGTCTCGTGCCCGCCGGCCCTGCGCCCCGCAGTGGTCATCCTGCTGGCGATGCTCGCCGCCAAGGGCACCTCGGTGCTGCGCGACGTCGACATCATCGCCCGCGGGTACGAGCAGCTGCAGGACCGCCTGGTGCAGCTCGGCGCGCAGATCGAGACCTTCCGCGACTAGCCCCCGGGTGTGGCGGGGCCGGCCAGGTGCGTCCGGAGGTCCGCCATCGTCCGCCCGAACGCCGCCTCCAGGTCGACGTCGTACGCGTCAGCCAACGACATGACCGACCACAGGCAGTCCGCGAGCTCGTGCGCCAGCGCCTCGTCGAGGTCGGCGCGCGGCCGCACGCCTGCCTTGCCCTGCACCAGCTTGGCCAGGTCACCCACGTCGCCGAGGAACCCGAGCATCAGCTCCTCGGTGCTCCAGCTGCGCCCGAACCTCTCGGCCTCGCGCGCGGCGTAGGCCGCTCGGACCGCACGCGCCTGCGTCTGCATCTCTCCGAAGTCCACCAGCTCAGTATCGAGGGACCGCACGCGCCCGCGGGCAGCTACGCCGTGAGGACGATCGGTCCGTCGTCGGTGATCGCCACGGTGTGCTCGCTGTGCGCCGTCCGCGCGCCGGTCGCGCTCCGCAGGGTCCATCCGTCGCGGTCGGTGACGAGCGTGGCGGTGTCGGCCATGACCCACGGCTCGATGGCGAGGAGCAGCCCGGGACGCAGGACGTACCCGCGGCCAGGCCGGCCGGCGTTCGGGAGGTGCGGGTCCTGGTGCATGGTCGATCCGACGCCGTGCCCGCCGAAGTCGGTGTTGACCGGGTAGCCGGCCGCGGTGAGGACGGTGCCGATCGCGTGCGACAGGTCACCGATCCGCGCGCCGGGGGCCGCTGCCGCGATGCCGACCTCGAGTGCCCGACGCGTGGTCTCGATCATGCGGAGGTCCGCGGGGTCGACCGCGTCCCCGACGACGAAGCTGACGGCCGAGTCGGTGACGATGCCGTCGAGCGACGCCGCGAAGTCGAGGGTGAGCAGGTCACCGTCGCGCAGCGCGTAGTCGTGCGGGAGCCCGTGCAGCACGGCGTCGTTCACCGAGGTGCAGATGACGTGACCGAAGGGTCCGCTCCCGAACGAGGGGGCGTAGTCGACGTAGCTGGACACCGCGCCGGCCTCGGCAATCAGCTGCGCCACCCAGGCGTCGATCTCCAGCAGGTTGGTGCCGACCGTGGTGCGCTCCTGCATCTGACGCAGGGCGCCGCCGACGAACGCTCCACTGGCGCGGGCACGCCCCAGCTCCGCGGGGCTGAAGAGCTCGATCATGGGAACCACCTTGCACGGTAGGGATAGGTATACCGGTAATCATATCCCGGTATTATCATTGGCGTCATGGTCCGACTGCCCCTGTCCCCCACCGAGGTCGAGCGCGGCGAACGCCTCGGCGCGCTGCTGCGCCAGGCGCGCGCCGATCGCTCGATGGTCGAGGTCGCCCTGACCGCAGGCATCTCACCGGAGACGCTGCGCAAGATCGAGACGGGACGCGTGCCCACCCCGTCGTTCGCGACGATCGCTGCGATCACCACCGCCCTGGGCATCTCGCTCGACGACGTGTGGGCCGCGATCCGTGAGGACGCCGGAGCGAGCCGGCTGGTCGCGTCCTAGCGCCGGGACCGGCTCGACGACCCCGCTGCGCAGGTGCTGGGACGGTCAGCGGCCGGTGTAGTTGGGCGCCTCGACCGTCATCTGGATGTCGTGCGGGTGGGACTCCTTGAGGCCGGCCGCGGTGATCCGGATGAACTGCCCGCGGTCCTGCAGCTGCGGGATCGTGTGCGCGCCGACGTAGAACATCGACTGGTGCAGCCCACCGATGAGCTGGTGAGCCACCGCCGACAGGGGTCCGCGGTACGGCACCTGGCCCTCGATGCCCTCGGGGACGATCTTCTCGTCGGAGGACACGTCGGCCTGGAAGTACCGGTCCTTGGAGTAGGAGATGCGGCCGCGGGACGCCATGGCCCCGAGCGATCCCATCCCGCGGTAGTGCTTGAACTGCTTGCCGTTGACGAACACGAGCTCGCCCGGCGACTCGTCGCACCCGGCCAGCAGGGAGCCGAGCATCACGGTGTCCGCGCCGGCGACCAGCGCCTTGGCGATGTCCCCGGAGTACTGCAGGCCGCCGTCGCCGATGACCGGCACGCCGGCCGGCTTGCACGCGCGGGCGGCGTCGTAGATCGCGGTCACCTGCGGCACCCCGACGCCGGCGACGACGCGGGTGGTGCAGATGGAGCCGGGCCCGACACCGACCTTGACCGCGTCGACCCCCGCGTCGACCAGCGCCTGCGCGCCCGGCGTCGTCGCGACGTTGCCGCCGATGACCTGGACGTGGCGGGTCGACGGGTCGGACTTGAGCTTGCGCACCATGTCGAGCATCAGGCGGGCGTGCCCGTTGGCCGTGTCGACGACGAGCGCGTCCACCCCGGCCTCGACCAGCGCGGTGGCCCGCTCCCACGCGTCCCCGAAGAACCCGATCGCGGCACCGACCACCAGCCGGCCCTCGCCGTCCTTCGTCGCGTCCGGGTACTGCTCGGACTTCACGAAGTCCTTGACCGTGATCAGCCCGCGCAGGATGCCCGCGTCGTCCACCAGCGGGAGCTTCTCGATCTTGTGCTTGGCCAGCAGCGCGGCCGCGTCGTCGCGCGCGATGCCGACGGGCGCGGTGACCAGCGGCATCGGCGTCATCACCTCGCGGACGCGGCGCGTCTCGAACTCCTGCGGCGGCACGAACCGCAGGTCGCGGTTGGTGATGATGCCGAGCAGCAGCCCGATCTCGTCGATGACGGGCAGCCCCGACACGCGGTAGATGCCGCAGAGGTGATCCAGCTCCGCGAGCGTCGCGTCCGGGCCCACCGTCACGGGGTCGGTGATCATGCCGGACTCGGAGCGCTTCACGAGGTCGACCTGGTGGGCCTGGTCCTCGATGGACAGGTTGCGGTGCAGGATCCCGATGCCGCCCTGGCGCGCCATGGCGATGGCCATGCGCGACTCGGTGACGGTGTCCATCGCAGCGGACAGCAGCGGGACACGCACGGAGATCTCGCGCGTCAGGCGCGAGGAGGTGTCCACCTCGCTCGGGATGACGTCCGTCTCCCCCGGCAGCAGGAGCACGTCGTCGTAGGTGAGCCCGATGCGGGCGAACGGGTCGGCAGGCGAGTGCTCCGTCATCCGGCAAGGATACGCGGGCGCACGCGTGCTGAGGGCCCCGCCCTACTGGATGAGACCCCGCCGCAGGCCGATCGCGACCGCTTGGGCGCGGTCGTTGGCCCCGAGCTTGCGGAACAGCCGGCGCGCGTGGGTCTTCACCGTGTCCTCGGACAGGTAGAGCTCCGCGCCGATCTGCGCGTTCGAGCGTCCGTGGCTCATCCCGGTGAGCACCTCGATCTCGCGCTTGGTCAGCGGCACGCCGGGGATCGCACCCGTCGTCGGCACACCGACCGGTGCGGCGTTGGCGTCGGGAGCGCCGACCGTGGACACCCCGGCCGCGGGCGTGCGCAGGTCGCTGGCGCGGAAGCTGCCCTGGCTGGGCACGTCGACAGGCTGCGTGCGGGGCACGGTCTGTGCGGGCAGCACAGGGCTGGCCAGCACGTGCGCCGCCACGGCGGACAGCTCGGCGCGGCCGACGTCAGGTGCCAGGAACCCGCGGGCGCCGAGCGCGAGCGCCCGGTCGAGCGCCACGCTGTCGTCGGGCAGCGCGAGGAGCACGATGGCAGCGGCGGGCGCGACCGCGCGCAGTCGGCGGATCGCCTCGATGGCACCCGGGGCTGCCAGGTGTGCGTCGAGCAGGACGACCGTCGGCGGCATGCGCCGAGCCAGGCTCAGCAGCTCGTCGACCGACGACGCCGCCCGGACCGGACCGAGCGCGGGCACGCCGATGGAGGTCACGACGAGCCGCTCTCGAACGACCGCCGAGCCGTGAACGACCACGACTCCCGCCATGTTGGTTCCCCTCTCGGGCCCCGAACGGGGCACCTGAGTGCTATCGGCTGATGATCACGCTGAAGTTAGCCGGAGAGACGATCCGTCCCCACGGCGGGAGGGGCTTCGTCCGCCCCTGCGCCGCCTGCGTGGAATGTCTCCCCCACTCGGCCGTGCCGTCAGGGCTCGCCACCCGACGTCGCGACCGCGAGCACCTCGTGGAGCAGGCCGGTGAACGTCCGAGCCCGGTGCACGGACCTCCCCAACGGGACGGCGTCCGCGGCACCGTCCGGGACCATCACGAACTGCGCCAGGTCCGGCTGCTCGGCCGCGAGCCGGTCGACCACCTCGAGGTCGACGTCGACCCGCTGCCCGATCGTCACGACCGCCCTGGCGCGCGTCATGGCGGTGAGCTCGACCGCGTGGTGCGGACCCACCGGCCCCCCGACGATGCGGGCGTCGACCCCCTGCGCCGCGAGCGCGCCCGCGAGGGCGTGGGCGACGAGCGGCCGTGCCTCCCGGGGGGCGACGAGCACGAGGACGACGGGCCGTCGGGTTCCCGTCAGCGGCACCGGGTGCTCGCGCAGGGCGCCGAGGACGCCCGCGTGCACCGCGGCGACCGCGTCGACCCCGGGCGGGTCCACGACCGTGCGGCGGGCGAGGGCCGCGATGACCGGCTCCACCAGGCCCGTCCACCAGAGCGCGACGTCGGCGCCCTGGTCGATCGCCAGCAGCCGCGCGCACCCGGCCACGTCACCGGCGAGCGCGGCGTCGACGACCGCGGTCGGCGTGGTCGGCACGTCGTCGTGGGAGTGGGCGGGGCTTCCGGCGGTCACGTCGGTCGCCAGGGCGATCCGCGCCGACTCCGCCGGCGCCACGCCGTCCAGCGTGAGCCGCCGCATGACCAGCAGCCGCTCGACGTCGACCGCGGAGTAGCGCCGGTGCGCCCCCGCGGAGTGCTCGGACGGCCCGAGCCCGTACCGGCGGTCCCAGGTGCGCAACGTCGCGGGTGCCACACCGAGGCGTCGGGCCACCGCGGCGACGGCGAGCGCAGGCGCAGGAGGCACGGCCGGCCCCGCCAGTTCGTCGTCCTCGCGCGTCACCATGGCGCGATTCTGCCAGGCCGACGCGATTCGGCCTCATCGGGCGCGTCGGACCACGACACGCCGACCAGCGGCTTCATGCACAATCGCGCCACCAAATCAATGTGCGAACGGGTCTTGAACAACTTCTGGCGCGGTTGTAACGTCCTCTCCAACGCGTCACCCCGGTGGGACACCATCCGGTTCCCGTGTTGACGACTTTCCCGGCACAGCCGCCCCGCACGGCGGACTGGGTCGGATCGACTGAGGAGGAACTCATGGCCGAGATCTCGCGCCTTCCCGGACCGGTGATGGACCTGTGGGAGTGGCAGTTCGACGGAGCGTGCCGCGACGAGGACCAGGACCTCTTCTTCCACCCCGAGGGCGAGCGCGGCTCTGCCCGCCGGCGCCGCGCCGAGGCGGCCAAGGCGATCTGCGCCACGTGCCCCGTGATCAAGGAGTGCCTCGAGCAGTCGCTCGCGGTGCGCGAGCCCTACGGCGTGTGGGGCGGGCTCTCCGAGGACGAGCGCTCCGCCGTGCTCGCCCAGCGCGGCCGCGCCAGCCGCGTGGGCTGACCCGACCTGGACGACCAGAGCCCCTCTCCTCGGCGGCACGATCGAGGAGAGGGGCTCTGGTGTGTCCGGCGCCGAACGCGCGAAGGCCCCCCACGGCAGCTGCCGTGGGGGGCCTTCGCGGGTGAGCGGGGCGCGTGGCGCCCCTCAGCTCACTTGACGACGATCGCGAGGATGTCGCGCGCGGAGAGGATGAGGTACTCCTCGCCGTCGTACTTGACCTCGGTGCCGCCGTACTTGGAGTAGATCACCTTGTCGCCGACGGCGACGTCGAGCGGGATCCGGTTGCCGTTGTCGTCGACACGGCCGGGTCCGACCGCCTGGACCTCGCCCTCCTGGGGCTTCTCCTTGGCACTGTCCGGGATGACGAGACCGAAAGAGGTCGTCGCCTCTGCCTCGAGCGTCTTGACGACGATCCGGTCCTCGAGGGGCTTGATGGAGACCGACACAGCGGACCTCCCCTTCGCATGTGAGTAGTTCTCTGAGGTACGTGCGCGCTCTCGGACACGTCGTCGCGGGTGCCGTGGCCTGGAGCGCTGCTGGCACACTCACCGGGAGAGTGCCAGCCACTCACTCTAGGAACCGGTTAGCACTCGGTCAAGGCGAGTGCCAACGAGCGGTCCTGGCGAGTCTCTGCGTGCGAGGATCGCCGCATGGATCGCGAGGGCATCGCCCAGCTGCTCAGCCCCGCCGGATGGGCACTGCTGTCCGCGCTGCCGCCCTACGACGAGACCCGCACGCTCGCACTCTCGGAGCGCATGCGCGACGAGGGCATCGATCCGGCGCTCGTCGCCGCGGCGCTCACGCAGTCGCGCCTGCGCGCGAAGGCCGCCGCGAAGTTCGGCACGTTCGCCGACGGCATGCTCTTCACCGCCGCGGGCCTCGAGCAGGCGACGCGGCTCACGGTCGCCGCCCACCACGCGCGCAGGTTCCGCGACGCCGGCAGCACCCGCGTGGCCGACCTGACCACCGGGATCGGTGCGGACGCCATGGCCTTCGCCGGCATCGGCCTGCGGGTGCTGGCCATCGACCTGGACGAGGCGACCGCGGCGATCGCCACCGTGAACCTGCGGCACTTCCCCGACGCCGAGGTACGGCACGGCGACGGACTCGCTCTCGACCTCGAGGCGGAAGGTGTCGACGGCGTGTACGCCGACCCGGCCCGCCGGACCTCGTCCGGCAGCCGCGTGTTCGACCCGTCCGCCTACGAGCCGTCGCTCGACGCGGTCCTCGCGGTGCGCGAGCGGGTCCCCGCCCTCGGCCTCAAGCTCGGCCCCGGCATCCCGCACACCGCCCTGCCCGACGACGCGCAGGCCCAGTGGGTCTCGGTCGACGGCGACGTGGTCGAGGTCGGCCTCTGGTTCGGCCCGCTCGCGCCCGAGGGACCCGGTCGGTCAGCCCTGGTGCTCCGCGACGGCGAGGCCCACGTCGTCCGGGCCACCACCGACGAGCGCCCGCCTGCCGGGGCGGTCGGCGGCTACCTCTACGAGCCCGACGGCGCCGTCATCCGGGCCGGCCTGGTGGGCGAGATCGCCCAGCAGGTGCAGGGCCGCCTCGTGGACCCCACGATCGCCTACGTGACCTCGGACGCGCTGACGCCTGTGCCCACCGCCACGGCGTACCGCGTGCTCGACACGATGCCGTTCGGCCTCAAGCGGCTCCGGACCTACCTGCGAGGACGTGACGTGGGGAAGCTGACCATCAAGAAGCGCGGGACCGCCGTGGTGCCGGAGCAGCTCCGTCGGCAGCTGGACCTGCGCGGCAGCGCGACCGGGACGATCATCCTCACGCGTGTCGCTGGCAGCCAGCAGGTGCTCGTGGTGGAGCCCGTCTGATGGCCGCGCCGGTGCGGGTGCCGTTCGCGCACTCCGAGCGGTCGAGCGTGGGGATCGAGTGGGAGGTCGCCCTCGTCGACGCCGACTCCGGCGACCTGCGCCAGGCCGCGGAGGCCATCCTGGCGACCGTCCGGCCCACCGACGGCTCCGAGCACCCGCTGATCACGCAGGAGCTGCTGCTCAACACCGTCGAGATCCGCTCCGGCAAGTGCCGCACGATCGCCGAGGCGACGGCCGACCTGCAGCAGGCCCTCGACGAGGTGGAGGCGGCCGCGGCCCCGCTGCGCATCGAGCTCATGGGCGGCGCCACGCACCCCTTCGCCAACTGGGCGCAGCAGAAGGTCACCGACAAGCAGCGGTACGCCACCCTCATCGACCGGACGCAGTGGTGGGGCCGGCAGATGCTCATCTACGGGGTGCACGTGCACGTCGGCATCGAGGACCGGGACAAGGTGCTGCCTATCGCCCGGGCGATGCTCAGCGTCTTCGCGCACATCCTGTCGCTGTCGGCGTCGTCCCCGTTCTGGGGCGGCAAGGACACCGGCTACGCGTCCAACCGCGCCCTGCTGTTCCAGCAGCTGCCGACCGCGGGCCTGCCGTTCGCGTTCGAGGACTGGTCGCAGCTGGAGCAGTACGTGGGCGACATGCTGCACACCGGCGTCATCGACCAGTTCGACGAGATCCGGTGGGACGTCCGTCCGTCGCCGCGGTTCGGCACCCTGGAGATGCGGATCGCCGACGGCGCCTCCAACCTCCTCGAGGTCGCCGCGATCTCCGCGCTGACCCACTGCTTCGTCGAGCACTTCTCGTCGATGCTGGACCGCGGGGAGAGCCTGCCGACGCTGCCGCCGTGGTTCGCGCAGGAGAACAAGTGGCGCTCCGCCCGGTACGGCATGGACGCCATCATCATCACGAACGCTGCCGGTGACGAGGAGCTGGTCACGGACTCGATCGGCCGCTGGCTCGTCGAGCTGGCCCCCGTCGCCGAACGCCTCGGGTGCGCCGCCGAGCTCGAGCAGGTGCGCGTGATCCTGCGCCGCGGCGCGTCGTACCAGCGGCAGCGCGCGGTCGCCCGGCGGCACGCCGGCGAGCTGGACGCCGTCGTGCGCTCCCTGGTCGCCGAGCTCAAGGCCGGTCGCCCGCTCTAGGCGGAACTGGGCCACACCCGCTACTTGTCAATACCAACTACTAGGCATAGCGTGGGCGGCATGGACGAGCCCCGCGATCCCCAGCTCCTCAAGGGCGTGCTCCCGATGCTCGTGCTCGCGCTCCTCACCGAGCGCGAGTCCTACGGGTACGAGCTGGTCACCCGCCTGCACGAGGCAGGGCTCGACGACCTCGGCGCCGGGACCCTGTACCCGGTGCTCAACCGCCTCGAGCGCGACGGGCAGATCTCGTCGCGCCTCGTCGCCTCCAGCGCGGGTCCCGCCCGCAAGTACTACCTGCCCACCGACACCGGAGCGGAGCAGCTCTGGAGCACCGCCCGGGCGTGGCAGCAGCTGGCCGTCACGGTCGACGGACTGCTCGCCCGCGCCACCTCGAAGGAGCCCTCATGAGCACGTCCCTGCGCGACACCCTCGTCCGTGAGCGCTACCTCCTGCGGTTCGACTGGGCCATGCAGGACTTCCCGAAGCACAAGACGGTCGTGCGCGAGCTCCGCACCGAGCTCACCGCGGCCGCGTCCGAGGTGGGCATGCGGCAGGCCGTCGCGGACCTGGGTCACCCGCGGGTGCTCGCGGACGGCTACCTCAACGAGCTGGGCCGGCCCGTCCCGCGGTGGACCACCGGCGCCGTCTGGGGCGGTCTCGCCGTCGGCGCGGTCGTCTACCTGGTGATGGCCTACACGTTCGGGACGCTCGACACGCTCGAGCAGCTGGGCGGCGGGACGATCGAGCGCGAGTTCCTGGGCGCGACGGCCGTCTTCACCAGCGCCGAGGGTGGCATCTCGGCGGGCACCACGCTCACGTGGCAGGCGCTCGTGTTCTACGCCCTGGTGTTCACCGTGCCGTTCCTGCTGGGCGCCCGCGTGTGGCGGGTGCGGAGCCGACTGGCCGACGCGCGCAACCCTCGCAGGACGGCACCCACGACGACGGCCGCCTAGCTCCCGTCGGTGACGACGAGCTCGTCGGCCATGCCCGCGGCGTAGTGGTGCGGCAGGTTGCAGACGACCTCGTACCGTCCGGCCGACAGGTCGAGCGTGACCCACCCGACGGAGCCGGAGGGCAGACCGTCGCCCGCGCCCTCGGCGCACGGCGCCGACGCCTCACCCAGGCTGCCGGTCTCGTCCACAGAGCCGTCGGCGCCCTGCGGCAGTTCGCCGACGGACGCACCGGGGGCCAGCGGCAGCACGACGAGCTCGTGGGTGCGCAGCCCCATGTTCCGGGCGACCAGCGTCACCGTTCCCGCCTCGACCGACGCGGGGACGACCCGGAGCATCGCCCTGCCGCCGTGCATCCGGCGGACCATGCCGCCGTCGCCGAGCATGACCGCGACGGTCGCTCCCGAGGGGTCGACGGTCGGCGTGCACGCCGAGCGGACGACGCCGGCACCGCGACCGTGCATCATGCCGGGCCCGGCCTGCTGCTGGTTCACCGTCACGCAGCCCGTCAGCACCGCCGCCGAGGCCACCGCCACCAGGACTCGTCCAGCCCGCACCACACCCACCGCCTCCGGACCGGCGCCGCGCGGCGCGCGACCCGTTCCCTCATGGCACGCCGGAGCGTCCCGGCGCGACAGGGCAGAAGGTCCTCAGACCAGCACCTGGGTGAGCGGCATCGAGGAGTCGACGGGCAGGTCGAGCGACGACGGCGGCAGCCCGCGCCGCACCACCGCCGAGCCGAGCGCGGCGATCATCGCGCCGTTGTCCGTGCAGTAGCGGATGGGCGGGATGCGCAGCTCGATGCCGGCCTCCGCGCAGCGCTTGGCGGCCATGTCCCGCAGCTGGGAGTTGGCGGAGAACCCTCCGCCGACCACCAGGGTGTCCACGCCGTGCGCACGGCAGGCGGCGATCGTCTTGGCGGTCAGCACGTCGGCCACGGCCTCGGCGAACGACGCGGCGACGTCCGGGAGCGGAACCTCCTCACCGGCGTCCTGCCGGGCCTCCACCCAGCGCGCGACGGCGGTCTTCAGGCCGGAGAACGAGAAGTCGGCGGCGTGCGCGGCCTGGTCCTTGGCGGCGGTGAGCCCCCGCGGGAAACGGATCGCGGCCGGGTTCCCCTCGCGGGCCAGCCGGTCGATGTGCGGGCCCCCCGGGTACGGCAGGCCGAGCAGGCGGCCCACCTTGTCGAACGCCTCCCCCGCCGCGTCGTCGAGCGTCGAGCCGAGCTCGGTGACGTGCACGGTGTCGTCGAGCAGCAGCAGTGACGAGTGGCCGCCCGAGACGACGAGCGCCATGACACGCTCGGGGAACGCGCCGTCCACCAGCTCGTCCACGACGGCGTGCCCGATCACGTGGTTGACACCGTAGAGCGGCTTGCCCAGCGCGAGCGCGAGCGCCTTGGCCGCGGAGGCTCCGACGGTCAGGGGTCCGACGAGGCCCGGGCCGGCGGTGACCGCGATGGCGTCCACCGCGCCGAGCGAGACGTCCGCCGTGGCCAGCGCCCGCTCGATCGTCGGCACCATGGCCTCGAGGTGGGCCCGCGACGCGATCTCGGGGATGATCCCGCCGAACCGCGCGTGCTCGTCCACCGAGCTGGCGACGGCGTCGACCAGCAGGTCGTAGCCGCGCACGAGGGCCACGCCGGTCTCGTCGCAGGACGTCTCGATCCCGAGCACGAGGGGGTCAGCCATGCGGACCAGGATAGGTGGCCGCGACGTGGTGACGACCGCCACACCGTCGCCCGGAACAACCCAGGGTAGTTGACGCTTCAACCGTGCATGACCACTGACACCACCGTCCTGGACGGCCTCGACTTCCCCACCTCCGGTCTGGCCGTCGGCGACGACGTCGCGGACCTCCTGTTCCGCGAGGCCCGCACGGCCGCCGCGTTCACCCACGACGAGGTCAGCGACGAGCAGATCGCCGCGGTGTACGACCTGGTCAAGTGGGGCCCGACCGCCCTCAACACGGTCCCCCTGCGCCTGCTCGTCGTCCGCACGCCCGACGCCCGTCGGCGCCTGGCCGCGCACATGAACGAGGGCAACCGTGACCGCGTGCTCGAGGCCCCCGTCACGCTCGTCCTCGCCGCCGACACCGGCTTCCACGCGCACATCCCGACGCTCGCGCCGCACATGGCCGCCCTCGCCGACGCGCTCGAGGGACAGCCCGAGCAGCGCGAGTCGATGGCCCGCATGAACGCCCTCATCCAGGCCGGCTACCTGATCGTCGGCCTGCGCGCCGCGGGCCTGGCCGCCGGCCCCATGGGCGGCATGGACGCCCAGGGCATCGACGCCGACTTCTTCGCGGAGAACGGCTGGAAGTCGCTCCTCGTCGTCAACGTCGGGCACGTCGAGGGTGCCGGCACGCACTACCCACGCGCCGAGCGCCTGAGCTACACGCAGGCGTCGCTCACCGTCTGACGGCCCTGCTCAGGAGGCCGCGATCCCCTCGGGGGTCGCGGCCTTCCCCGTCTCCACCGGGCGGGCGGGGTCGTTCGACCACTGCGACCACGAGCCCGGGTACAGCGCCGCCTCCACGCCGATCGAGGCGAGTGCGGCGACCTCGTGCGCCGCGGTGACGCCGGACCCGCAGTACACGGCGACCTGACCCTGCACGCCGGCGAACCGCGCCCGCAGCTCCTCGTCGGGCAGGAACGACCCGTCGGCGCGGACGTTCCCGGCGGTGGGCACGGAGACCGCGCCGGGGATGTGGCCCGCACGCGGGTCGACGGGCTCGACCTCACCGGCGTACCGCTCGGCCGCGCGGGCGTCGAGCAGGGAGCCGGTCCAGGCGGCGGCCTCGTCGGCCTCGATCGTCGGCAGCGCTCCGGGGACCAGCACCACGTCCCCCGGCTCCGGCGTCACCGACCCGGCCTCGAGGGCGAACCCCGCCGCGGTCCACGCCGCGACCCCGCCGTCGAGCAGCCGCACGTCCCGCACGCCGGCCCAGCGCAGCAGCCACCAGACGCGCGCCGCCGACATCCCGCCCACGGCGTCGTAGGCCACCACCGACCGCTCGCCCGAGACGCCCCAGCGCCGCGCATCCACCTCGAGCGCGGCGAGGTCGGGCAGCGGGTGCCGGCCGTCCTGCGGGGTCGGGGGCGCGGCCAGCTCGGTGTCCAGGTCCACGAAGACCGCGCCGGGCAGGTGGCCCGCGAGGTACTGCTCGTGGCCGTCCGTCTGGCCCAGCGCCCAGCGCACGTCGAGCAGCACGGGGGGTTCGTCGCCCGCCAGCTCCGCCGCGAGCGCCTCGGCGTCCACGATGACCGCGTCCCTCGTCATGCAGGTCCCCCCTCGTCGTGGCGCAGTGCCAGGCGCATGGTCCACGCGTCGATGTTGCCCGGCTGGTAGTACGCCCGGCGCATCCCGAGCTTCTCGAACCCCACGCTCTCGTACAGGTGGATGGCGGGGTCGTTGTCCACGCGCACCTCGAGCAGCACGACGGCCGCACCGAGCGTCCGGGCGCGGTCCAGGAGGTTCTCCAGCATCCGTCGCCCCAGCCCGCGCCCCTGGAACCGCGCGTCGGTGCCGATGGTCATCACCTGCGCGTCGAACCCGTCGAACCACAGACCCGCGTACCCGACCAACTCGTCGTCCACGACCGCGCCGACGTACCAGCGCCCGGGCCCGCCGATCTCGGAGGCGAGGCTCTCGGGCGACCACGCGGCTGCCTCGAAGAGCTCGACCTCCATGCGCACGAGGGCCGGCAGGTCCGCCGGGCGCAGGGCGCGCACGACGACGCCGCGCGGCTGCTCCGTCATCCGAGCACGCGCTTGCGGGCCGCCTGCGGCACGGCGTCGGGGCGGCGCAGGTAGAGGGGCTCGGTGCCGAGCTCCTCGCCGGCCGCCGTCCGGGCCAGCGCCAGCCGCGCGAGCTCCGCGGGGTCGGGGTCGAGCAGGCCCGTCGTCGGGCCACCGCGCAGGACGTCGGGGTAGAGCAGCGCCCCGCGGCCGATCGCCACGGCGCCGGCGGTGCGCGGGTCGGCGGCGACGTCGGCGGCTGCGGCGACCTCGGGGCCGGCCAGCACCTCGATCTCCCCCGGCGCGACCAGCCGGTACAGCGCCCAGTAGACCTCGCGGCGCCGGGCGTCCGTGGCGACGAGCACCTCCGTGCCGGCCGGCAGCACGCGGGACGCCTGGAGCGCGACCGCGTCGAGGCTCGGGACGCCGTGCACGGGGATGCCGAGAGCGAGCGCGAGCGTGCGGGCGGTGACCAGCCCCACCCGCAGCCCGGTGAACGGGGCGGGTCCGGTGCCGACGACCACGGACGTGAGCTCGCGGCGGTCCACACCGGCCTCCGCGAGGACGTCCGCGATCATCGGGGCCAGCAGCTCGGCGTGGTGCCGCTGCTGCGCGTCGGAGCGCGCGGCGAGCACCACGCCGGAGTCGTCGGTCAGGGCCACCGCGACGGCGGCGGACGTGTCGAGGGCGAGGACGGGCACGGCGCTCAGCCTGCCACCGGGTCGGCGTCGGGCAGCGCGACATCCGCCCAGCGTGCACCCACGGCGCGCACGGTGACCACGCGCTCGCCCGCCGCGGCGTCGGCGAGGTCGTCGTCGGTCAGCGCACCACCGCGAGGGCGAGCCAGGACGACCTCGAGGCGGTCCTGCGCGAGCGACTCCACCCAGCCCTCGCCCCACTCGACCACGGTCACGGCCTCCTCCAGGCTCGCGTCGAGGTCGAGGGCGTCCACCTCCTCCAGCGAGCCGAGCCGGTACGCGTCGACGTGCACGAGCGTCGGACCGGTCGAGCCGTCCTCGCGCGGGACCGGCGGGTGCTCGCGGGCGATGATGAACGTCGGCGACGCCACCTGCCCCCGCACGTGCAGCCCGGCCCCGATCCCCTGCGTCAGGGTCGTCTTGCCGGCCCCGAGGTCGCCGGTGAGCACCACCAGGTCGCCGGCCCGCAGCACGCCCGCGAGCGCGCGTCCGTACGCCCGGGTGGCGTCGGCGTCGGGGAGCCGGACGGTCACCGCGGTCATGCCGGGAGCTCGCTGTCGACGTGCACCCGCGGCACGCGCGCGCCGACCCGCGTGACGATCTCGTAGGAGATGGTCCCCGCGACGCGCGCCCAGTCCTCTGCGGTCGGTCCGCCGTCGCGTCCGGTGCCGAACAGCTCGACGCGGTCCCCCGCGTGCTCCGTGGCGCCCGGGCCCAGGTCGAGCACCACCTGGTCCATGCAGACCCGGCCGGCCACCCCGAGCGTGCGACCGCCCACCCGCACGGGTCCGCCGGGCCGCTCCTGCGTGCCGGACGCGTGCCGCGGGATGCCGTCCGCGTACCCGAGGGGCACGAGGCCGAGCACGGTGTCCGTCGGCGTCTCGTACAGGTGCGCGTAGGAGACGCCCTGCCCGGCCGGGACGTGCTTGACGTTCGCGAGCTCGGCCTCCAGGGTCATCGCGGGCACGAGCCCGAAGTCGTCGGGGCCCCCGAGCTGCGGCACCGGCGACAGGCCGTAGACGGCGATCCCCGGCCGCACCAGGTCGTAGTGAGCCGCGGGCGTGGTCAGCGTCGCCGCCGAGTTGGCCAGGTGCCGCACCTCGAGGGCGATGCCCGCCCCCTCGACCGTCTCGAGGGTCTCCGCGAACACCTCGGCCTGGAGCTTGACGGTCGGGTGCTCGGGCTCGTCGGCGAACGCGAAGTGGCTCCACAGCCCGACCACCTCGAGGGCCCCCTCCGCCCGCAGGCGCAGGACCTCGGGGAGGAGCTCGGCCAGGTCGCCCGGCGTCAGCCCGTTCCGGCCGAGGCCGGTGTCGACCTTGAGGTGGGCCCGCGCGGTCCGACCCGACGCCCGCGCGGCGGCGGCGAGCTCGGCCAGGGCCCACGGCGCGGAGACCGAGACGTCGATGTCGGCGTCGACCGCCTCGCGCAGGGGGGCGCCGGGTGCGTACAGCCACGTGAGGACCCGCGCGTCAGCGATCCCCCCGCGTCGCAGGGCCAGGGCCTCGTCCACCTGCGCGGCGCCGAGCCACGTGGCGCCTCCGGCCAGGGCGGCGGTCGCGGTGGGCAGGAGACCGTGCCCGTAGCCGTCCGCCTTGACGACAGCCATCACCTGGGCGGTCGGTGCGTGGGCGGCCAGTGACCGGACGTTGGCGCGGACGGCCGCGAGGTCGACGACAGCGCGTGCGGGATAGCTCACGGCGACCAGTCTCGCACCGTCCGTCAGGCGGGACGGACGATCACGTCGGCACGCGCGGCGGTCGCCGCGACGAGTCGGGCGTTGCGCTCGTCGGGACCGTGCGACCAGGCGCGGGCCGCCTCCGGGGACTTGCCGAACGTCTCGTGCCGGGCCACCAGCCGGTCCAGCCGGAGTCCGTCGTCGGGCGCCAGGAACCACGTCTCGTCGAGCAGGTCCGCCACCGGGCCGAACCCGTGGTCGTCGAGCAGCAGGTAGTTCCCCTCCACCACCACGAGCTGGACCTCGGGAGGGACCGCGATGGCGCCCGCCACCGGGTTGCGCAGGTCGCGGCGGTACTCGGGCGCGTAGACGGTCCGCTCCGGGTCCCGCAGGCGGGTCAGCAGCGCGACGAAGCCGTCCGCGTCGAACGTGTCCGGCGCTCCCTTGCGGTCCGCGCGGCCGATGCGCTCGAGCTCCGTCTGCGCCAGGTGGAACCCGTCCATCGGCACGGCGACCGCGGAGCGCCCGACCGCGGCGACCACGTCCGCGGCCACCGTCGACTTCCCGGCGCCGGGCGCCCCGACGATGCCGAGGAGCCGGCGCGGACCGCTCGCCAGCAGCGCGTCCACGCGGGCGCGGAGATCGGGGGTCAGGGTCATGCGTCGAGCAGCTCGGCGATCGTGCCGGGCAGCGCGTCCGCGACCTCGCGCGCGGAGACCGGGCCACCCGGGGTGGCGCGGTGGGCCGCCCGACCGTGCACCAGCGCGGCCGTGGCGGCGAGCGCAGCGGCGAGCGAGGGGTCGTCGTGCACGTCGTCCACCCGGCCCGCCAGCAGGGCGCCCAGCAGGCCCGCCAGCACGTCGCCGGCGCCCGCCGTCGCCAGCCACGCCGGGGCGTCGGCCTGGGCGTAGACCGCCCCCTGCGCCCCCGCGACGACGGTCACCGGACCCTTGAGCAGGACCGTGGCCCCCGTGAGCTCGTGGGCCCGCCGTGCCCAGCGCAGCGGCTCGGCCTCAACGGCGCGCCGGTCGACGTCCTCACCCCGCTGGCTCAGCACGCGCGCCAGCTCGCCCGCGTGCGGCGTGAGCACCGCGTGCGGGCCGACGCGCGCCGGGAGCAGCTCCAGGGCGCCGGCGTCGACCACCGCGGCCTCCCCGCGCTCCAGCACGTGCTCGAACGCGTACTCGATGCGGCGTCGCTGCCCGGCGTCGTCCGGCGAGACCCCCGGCCCGAACACCCACGCCTGCACCCGCCCGTGGCCGACGACGACCTCCGGGTGGGCCGCCACGACCGCGTCCCCGGCGTCGCCCAGGTACCGCACCATCCCGACGCCCGCACGGACCGCCGCACCCGTGGTGAGCACCGCGGCGCCCTGGTACGCCCGGGAGCCCGCCACCACGCCCAGGACGCCGCGCGTGTACTTGTGCGCGTCCGGCGCCGGCACGGGCCAGAGGTCGGCGACGTCGGACGGTTCGAGCCGGACCACCTCGGGGGCACCGGCCGGCTCGAGGCCGAGGTCGACCAGCACGACCCGTCCCGCGGCGCGCCCGCCCGGCGGCAGCACGAGCCCGGGCTTGGCGACGCCGAACGTCACCGTGAGGTCGGCGTCCAGCACCACCCCGTCGCGACGTCCGTCGTCCACACCGAGGCCCGACGGCACGTCCACGGCCACGACGTACGGACGGCCCCGCGCCACGATCTCCTCGACCAGGGCGCCCGCTGCCCCGCGCAGCCCGGACCCGTCGGTGCCGATGCCGAGGATGCCGTCCAGCAGCACGTCGGCGGCCGACGCCGCTGCGGCGGCCTCCTCGGCGCGCAGCACCCGTCCCCCCGCCCGGAGCAGCGCGTCCAGCCCGCCCTCGTGCACGCGCGCGCCGGTGAGCACCGCCCGGACGTCGACGCCGCGGCGGGCGAGCAGCGCCCCCGCGTACAGAGCGTCGCCCCCGTTGTTGCCGGAACCGACGAGCACCACCACCCGCGCGCCCGCCACGGCGCCGCGGAGCTCCCGCAGAGCCGCGACCACGTGGACGTGCAGGGCGAACGCGGCCCGCTCCATCAGCGGGACGCCGGCAGCCAGCAGGGGCTCCTCGGCGGCACGCACCTGCGCGGAGGTCCAGGTCTGCAGCACGTCTCCCATCCTGGCGGGTCAGGCGGGCGGCTGTCCGATCGGATCGATTCGAGCGATCACGCGGCACCGGTGCTCATGCGCAGGTAACGTGCCGAGCATGCGCTTCGGACTCTTCATCCCCCAGGGCTGGCGGCAGGACCTCACCGGCATCGACCCTCGCGACCACTGGCAGACCATGAGCGGCCTGGCCGACCACGCGGACCAGGGCGACACCTACGACTCGATCTGGGTCTACGACCACTTCCACTCGGTCCCCGAGCCCAACGGCGAGGCCACCCACGAGGCCTGGAGCCTCATCAACGCGTTCGCCGCCACCACCAGCCGCGTCCGGCTGGGCCAGATGTGCACCTGCATGGCGTACCGGAACCCGGCGTACCTGGCCAAGGTGGCCACCACGGCCGACATCATCTCGGGCGGCCGCGTGGAGATGGGCATCGGCGCCGGCTGGTACGAGCACGAGTGGCTCGCGTACGGGTACGGGTTCCCGTCCGCCGGCACCCGGATCGCGATGCTCGACGAGGGCGTGCAGATCTTCAAGCAGATGTGGACCAACGGCACCGCCACCCTCGACGGCGAGCACTACAAGGTCGACGGCGCGCAGCTGTCCCCGCTCCCCCTGCAGGTGGACGGCCCTCCCCTGTGGATCGCCGGCGGCGGCGAGAAGAAGACGCTGCGCATCGCGGCCGAGCACGCGCAGTACACCAACTTCGCGGGCGCCCCGGAGGCCTTCGCGCACAAGTCCGAGATCCTGCGCGGCCACTGCGAGGCCGTCGGCCGGCCGTTCGAGGAGATCACCCGGTCCGCCAACTACAACGTGGTCATCGGGTCCACGCAGGCCGAGGTCGACGACCGCATCGCCTGGGTCGAGGAGCACCTGAGCAACACCGTCCCCGCCAAGGCGGCCGAGGTCGCGGAGGACTTCCGCCACGGCACCCTGGTGGGCACCCCGGAGCAGATCGTCGAGAAGCTGCAGGGCCTGGAGAAGCTCGGCATGACCTACGCGATCACGTACTTCGCCGAGGCGGCCTACGACCGCTCGGGCATCGAGCTGTTCGAGAACGAGGTCGCCCCCGCGCTGCGCTGACGCGTCAGTCGCGCTCGGCGACGACCACGGCGGAGGCGATGCCCGCGTCGTGGGAGATGGACAGGTGGAACCGGTCCACGCCGAGCGCGGCCGCCGCGGCGGCGACCGTGCCCACCACCTCGACCACCGGCTGCGCGCCGGCGGTCCGGCGCACGGTCGCGTCCTGCCAGCTCATCCCCGCCGGGGCGCCCAGCGCCTTGGCGATCGCCTCCTTGGCCGCGAACCGCGCGGCCAAGGAGGTCTCCGGCATCTGCCGCTCCTCGGGCGTGAACAGCCGGTCGCGCAGCGCAGGCACCCGGTGCAGGGTGTCGACGAACCGCGCGACGTCGACGACGTCGATCCCGACGCCGATGATCACGCGGCGCTCACGCGGTGATCACTCGACCGTGACGGACTTCGCGAGGTTGCGCGGCTGGTCGACGTCGAGCCCCTTGGCGGTGGCCAGCTCGCACGCGAAGATCTGCAGCGGCACCACGGCGAGCAGCGGGGCGAGCAGGGTGGGCGACTGCGGCACGTAGAACACCTCGTCCGCGTACGGCAGCACGTCCGTGTCGCCGTCCTCCGCGATGACGAGGGTGCGCGCACCCCGCGCGCGGATCTCCTGGATGTTGGAGACCACCTTGGAGTGCAGCGAGTCGCGGCCGCGCGGCGAGGGCACGATGACGAACACCGGCTGCCCCTCCTCGATCAGCGCGATCGGGCCGTGCTTGAGCTCCCCGGCGGCGAACCCCTCGGCGTGGATGTAGGCGAGCTCCTTGAGCTTGAGCGCGCCCTCCATGGCCACCGGGAACCCGACGTGGCGGCCCAGGAACAGGACCGAGCTGGTGTCCACCATCGACCGCGCGGTCTGGCGCACGCGGTCCGCCCGGTCGAGCACCTGCTGGATCTTGTCCGGCATGGCGCGCAGCTCGATGAGGATCTCCCCGACCTCGTCGGCGTACTTGTTGCCCCGCAGCTGCGCCAGGTACAGGCCCAGCAGGTACGCGGCGGTGATCTGGGCGAGGAACGCCTTGGTGGACGCCACCGCGATCTCCGGCCCGGCGTGCGTGTAGAGGACCGCGTCCGCCTCGCGCGGGATGGTCGAGCCGTGCGTGTTCACCAGCGCGAGCACCTTGGCGCCCTGCTCGCGCGCGTGCCGGACGGCCATGAGGGTGTCCATGGTCTCGCCGGACTGCGACACGGCGACAACGAGCGTCCGCTCGTTGACCACCGGGTCGCGGTACCGGAACTCGTGCGCCAGCTCGACCTCGACGGGGATCCGGCACCAGTGCTCGATCGCGTACTTGGCCACGTGCCCGGCGTACGCGGCGGTGCCGCACGCGACGACGACGATCTTGTCGACCGACCGGAGCACCGACTCGTCGATCCGCACCTCGTCGAGGACCAGGCGCCCGTGGGCGTCGGTCCGGCCCAGCAGGGTGTCCGCGACGGCGTGCGGCTGGTCGTGGATCTCCTTGTCCATGAAGGAGGCGAAGCCACCCTTCTCGGCGGCGGCGGCGTCCCAGTCGACCGTGTATCGACGCGCCTCCGCGGGCAGCCCGTCGAAGCCCGTGACCGTGACGGTGTCCGGCGTGATGGTCACCACCTGGTCCTGGCCGAGCTCCAGGGCCTCCTTCGTGTGCGAGATGAACGCCGCCACGTCGGATCCCAGGAAGTTCTCGCCCTGGCCGATCCCGACGACCAGCGGGGAGTCGTGCCGGGCGCCCACCACGAGGCCGGGGGCGTCCTCGTGCACGGCCAGCAGCGTGAACGTGCCGTGCAGCGAACGGGCGACCTCGGTCATCGCTGCCGTGAGGTCCCCGGTCGACTCGTAGGCGCGCGCGATGAGCTGCGCGGCGACCTCGGTGTCGGTCTCGGAGACGAACTCGACGCCGTCCGCCACCAACCCGGCCTTGAGGGAGGCGAAGTTCTCCACGATGCCGTTGTGGATCACCGCGAGCTTGCCGGCCACGTGCGGGTGCGCGTTCACGTCGGTCGGTCCGCCGTGCGTCGCCCACCGGGTGTGCCCGATGGCGGCGGTCGACTCCGGGAGCGGACGCAGGTCGAGCTCCTCGACGAGGTTGGCCAGCTTGCCGGCCTTCTTCGCGGTCGAGAGCCTCCCGTCCGGACTGACGAGCGCGACGCCCGCCGAGTCGTACCCGCGGTACTCGAGCCTCCGCAGGCCCTCCAGCACGACGTCCAGCGGATGATCGCTGGCTACCTGGCTACCGACGTAACCGACGATTCCACACATGGCGGGGAGTCTACCGGGGTGCTCGGGGGTCCTCCGGTGCGCCGCGTTCCCCGCGCTCAGGCACAATCGTCCCCGTGCCACCGTCGCTGACCCCGGCCACGCCCTACGTCGACCTGGACCGCGACGCCTGGACGCGGCTCTCCGCGTCCACCCCGCTGCCCCTGACCGACGCGGACGTGGAGCGCCTCGCCGGTCTCGGCGACCCGATCGACCTGGCCGAGGTCGACGCGATCTACCGGCCGATCTCCCGTCTGCTCGACCTGCACATCGAAGCCACCCGCGGCCTGCACGCGGCGTCGAGCACGTTCTTGCGCGAGGACGTCGGCGGGACCCCGTTCGTCATCGGCGTCGCCGGCTCCGTGGCGGTCGGCAAGTCCACCACGGCCCGCCTGCTGCGGGAGCTCCTCGCCCGCTGGCCCGCGACCCCGCGCGTCCAGCTGATCACCACCGACGGCTTCCTCTACCCCAACGCGGAGCTGGAGCGTCGCGGGCTGATGGACCGCAAGGGCTTCCCGGAGTCGTACGACCGTCGGGCCCTCCTGCGGTTCGTCTCCAAGGTCAAGGCCGGTCGCCCCGAGGTCCGGGTACCCGTGTACGACCACCTGACCTACGACATCCTCCCGGGGCGCGAGATCGTGGTGAACCGCCCCGACGTGCTCATCGTGGAGGGGCTCAACGTCCTGCAGCCCGCCCGGCCCACCGCCGAGGGCACCTCGAACCTCGCGGTGAGCGACTTCTTCGACTTCTCGATCTACGTCGACGCGCGCACGAGCGACGTGCGGCGCTGGTACGTGGACCGCTTCCTGGCGCTCCGGCAGACCGCGTTCGCCCGGCCGGAGTCGTACTTCCACCGGTACGCGGCACTGAGCGATCTCGAGGCCATCGAGCTCGCCGAGGGGATCTGGGACTCCATCAACGAGCCCAACCTCGTGCAGAACATCCTGCCCACCCGCAGCCGGGCGACCCTGGTGCTCACCAAGGGGCGCGACCACTCGGTGGAGCGGGTCCGGCTCCGCAAGCTCTAGCTCAGGGGCTCGTCGTGGCCTCGTCGGCGGGCGCGATGAGCCGCACGGGGTACTGCTCGCTGTCGGTCTCCTCGAGGGCGTCGAGCGCGTCCGCCACCGCCGGCTCCGGGGAGCCGCAGCGGTCCGTCGGCCACACCGGCCGGATGGCGCGACCGAGGGCGTCGACGAGCCACAGGGCCGGCGGGACCACCGCAGCCGTGCTGCACGTGCCGCCCCGGGGGGCCGACGGGCGTCGCAGCGCGGCGACGAGCGGGTCGAGGTCGCCCTCGCGCCAGCTCGCGGTCAGGGCGACCCAGGTCCCGGACGAGTCGTGCAGGGTGCCGCCCGGCGAGCACACGACGACGCTCGCCGCGCGGAAGTCGTCGGGGACACGCCCTGTGTCAGGAGCGTCGGCGTGCGGCGTGCCGGTCTCGGCCGACTCCCCGGCCGACACGAGACCCAGGTCGGCGAGCACCCGCGCCGACAGGCAGTCCGCGGCGGGGGCGACGACGGCGGTCGGCGAGTCGGCGGCGGGCTCGGGCGCGCTGCACGACGACGCCAGACCCGCCACCAGGGCTGCAGGCAGCACGAGGCCGACGGCCCACCGCGCGCGCCTGCTCATCTCGCCCCCTGCCTGCTCTGCCCATGCCTGAGGACACCCCCGGGGGTGTCGACAGGCTCGGGAGCGCCGACAGCGACGTCGGCACAGTCAGAGAGTAAGCACAGTCATGGGGCAAATGACCGGGTGAGACCGGATCGTTAGGCGGCGGGGTCGGATCGTGAGCGTCCTGTGACCGGAGGGGCCGACTCGGTCTCCCGCACGGTGTCCTCGACGGTCGGACGGAGCTCCGACGTCGGCGCCGGCGTGACGGCGCGCTGCCCGGTGAACCGGCGCAGGATCCAGTCGACGACGAGGCCGATCACCAGGCCGCCGACGACCCCGACGGCCACCGCGGCGATCGTGTTGTCGTGCAACCAGGCGCCCGCGCCGATGCCGATGAGCGACGAGTAGGCGCCCCACGTCAGGGCCGCGATGGCGGTGAGCCCCATGAACCGGCGGCGGCTGTACTTGACGGCGCCCGCGGTCATGTTGACGGCCACGCGGCCCACCGGGATGTAGCGGGCGGCGATGATGAAGGCGGCGCCGCGGTGGGCCAGGGCGTTCTCCGCCCAGTCGACGGCCGCCCGCCCGCGGGTGGTGCGCAGCAACCGCAGCTCCCGCACCTTCACCTTGGTACCGATCTGGTAGGCGATCTGGTCACCGGTCCACGCGCCGGCGGCCGCCACGAGCATGATCATCGGCAGGTTCGGCGTGCCCTCGGCCATCGAGACCACCGACAGGGCGATCACGATGGACTCGCTGGGGATCGGGGGGAAGAAGCCGTCGATCGTGGCGAACAGGTAGAGCACGACGAAGATCCACGGGGAACCTACGAGGGCCAGGGCCCACCCCTCCAGCACGTGACATCAGCTCCTGCGTCGTGCACCGGCGGCGATCCGCCCGGTGTCGTGCCTCCACGGTAAGTGTCGCCCCTGCCCGGACGACATAGGGGTGACCCCCGGTTCATCCCTGGTGCAGCCCCTATTCCTCCCGGGGTCGGACCCGGGGTCCCCCCTCGGGCCCTTGTTCAGGACAGGGGGAACGAGAGAGCACGGGCGGCCGCCTCGGGACTGGGCTCCGCCGACCACCGGGCGCCGAACTCGTCGGTCGCCGCGAGCGAGCGCAGCTCCGCGCGATCCAGGTACAGCGTCCCGCCCAGGTGGTCGGTCTCGTGCTGCACGATCCGCGCGGACCAGCCCTCGACCACCTCGTCGACCGCGGTGCCGTGCTCGTCCGCTCCTGTCAGGTGCACGCGCCGCGCGCGGGCGACCACCGCCTGGTAGCCGACGACGCTGAGGCAGCCCTCGTAGAACGAGACGCGGTCCTCGTCCAGCGGCGTGTACCGCGGGTTCACCAGGACCCGGAACGGCAGCGGCTCGCGCTCCCGGACCTCCGCGTGCTCCGGCGAGATGGAGCCCGGGTCCTCGAGCACGGCTAGGGCCAACGGCAGACCGAGCTGCGGCGCCGCGAGGCCGACCCCGGGGGCCGCGCGCATCGTCCGGTGCATGACGTCGACGAGCACGGCCAGCTCCTCGTCGGACAGCTGGCCGTCGTACGGCGTCGACACCGCGCGCAGGGCCGGGTGCCCCGCCTGCACGATGGGCGCCACCCCCTCGGGCGAGCGGGTGCCCGACTCGATGATCCAGAGCGCGACGTCGCGCAGCGCCTGGTCCCACTCGGGGCCGGACGGCACTAGAGGGCCAGCCGGTGCTGGACGACGTCGGCGAGCTCGCGCGCGACGCGGTCCGCCTCGGACTGCGTGCCGGCCTCGACCATCACGCGGACGAGGTCCTCGGTGCCCGACGACCGCAGCAGCACCCGCCCGGTCTGTCCGAGGCCCTCCTCGGCGGAACGCACCGCGTCGAGGAGCCGCTCGTCGGTGCCGGCGCGCCGCTTGTCGACACCGGGGACGTTCACCAGCGTCTGCGGCAGCCGCCGGACCACGCCCGCCAGGTCGGCGATGGTCGCCCCCGTCGCCGCCACCCGGGCGGCCAGCTGCAGGGCCGTCAGGACGCCGTCGCCGGTGGTCGCGTGCGCCGCCATGATGATGTGCCCGGACTGCTCGCCGCCGAGGGAGTAGTTCCCGGCACGCATCGCCTCGAGCACGTACCGGTCGCCCACCGCGGTGTCGATCGTGGCGATCCCCGCCTCGCTCATCGCGATCTTGAGCCCCAGGTTGCTCATCACCGTGGTGACCAGCGTGTTCGCCACCAGGTCGCCCCGGTCGCGCATGGCGATCGCGAGGATCCCCATGATCTGGTCGCCGTCCACCAGGTTGCCCGCGGCGTCGACCGCCAGGCACCGGTCCGCGTCCCCGTCGAACGCGACCCCGAGGTCCGCCTCCGAGGCCACGACCGCGGCCTGCAGCTGCTCGGGGTGCGTGGAGCCGCACTTCTCGTTGATGTTGCGCCCGTCGGGCGAGGCGTTGATGACGACGACGTCGGCGCCGGCCGCCCGGAGCGTCGCCGGTCCGACCTCGCTCGCGGCGCCGTTCGCGCAGTCGACCGCGATGCGCAGCCCCGTGAGGGGGACGTCGATGGTCCCGACGAGATGCTCGATGTACTGCTCGCCCGCGCGACCGGTGTCGACGCGGATGCGCCCGACGTCCCCGCCGAGCGGCCGCTCCCAGTGCTCACCCATGCGCGCCTCGATGGCGGCCTCGAGCTCGTCGTCGAGCTTGTGCCCGCCGCGCGCCAGGAACTTGATCCCGTTGTCGGGCATCGGGTTGTGCGACGCCGAGAGCACCACGCCGATGTCGACGCCGAGCTCCGCGGTGAGGAAGGCGACCGCGGGCGTCGGCAGCACGCCGACGTTGTTGACGTCCACGCCGGCCGAGGCCAGCCCGGCGGACACGGCGGCCGCGAGGAACTCCCCCGACGCGCGGCTGTCACGCCCGACGATCGCGCGGGGCCGGTGCCCCTCGAACTGGCCGAGCGAACCCAGCACGTGCGCGGCCGCGACCGAGAGGTCGAGCGCGAGCTCGGCGGTCACGTCCCGGTTGGCGAGCCCACGCACGCCGTCGGTCCCGAACAGTCGGCCCATGGTCAGACTCCTTCGTCCTGGCGGCACGGCGCTGCTGATGCATGCCCCACGCGCCCGCCCTCGCTGATGGTTGCAGACATGCCGATGGCCCCGCTGGTCGTGAGACCGGCAGGGCCATCGGGCCGAAGTGCGTCGATCAGCGCTTCGAGTACTGCGGTGCCTTGCGGGCCTTCTTGAGACCGGCCTTCTTGCGCTCCACGACGCGGGCGTCGCGGGTCAGGAAGCCGGCCTTCTTGAGGGCCGGGCGGTTGTGCTCCTCGTCGATCGCGTTCAGCGCACGGGCGATGCCCAGGCGCAGCGCGCCGGCCTGGCCGCTCACGCCGCCGCCGGTGATGCGCGCGACGACGTCGAAGCGACCCTCGACGTCGACCAGCTTGAACGGGGAGTTCACGAGCTGCTGGTGCACCTTGTTCGGGAAGTAGTCCTCGAGCGTGCGCCCGTTGACCTTCCACTGACCGGTGCCGGGGACCAGGCGCACGCGCGCGATGGCCTCCTTGCGACGGCCGAGCGCGTTCGCCGGTGCCGTGATGCTCTGACCGCGGCCCGTCGGGGCAGCCGTCTCGGAGGTGTAGCTGGTGGGGGTGTCATCGCCCTCGAGGTCGATGTCGACCGTGGTCTCTGCCACTGGTGTCCTCGCGTCCTTGTTCTCTGTACTCAGCCGGCTCACGCCTGCTGAGAGACCTGGGTGATCTCGAAGGGCTTCGGCTGCTGCGCCGCGTGCGGGTGCTCCGCACCGGCGTAGACCTTGAGCTTGGTGAGCTGCTGACGCGCGAGCGAGCTCTTGGGGAGCATGCCGCGGACAGCCTTCTCGATCGCGCGCTCGGGGTGCTTCTCCAGGAGGTCGGAGTAGGCCACGGCGCGCAGGCCACCCGGGTATCCGGAGTGGCGGTACGCGAGCTTGTTCTCGCGCTTGTTGCCGGTCAGTGCCACCTTGCTCGCGTTGATGACGATGACGAAGTCACCGCCGTCGACGTGGGGGGCAAAGGTTGCCTTGTGCTTGCCGCGCAGCAACGTGGCCACATGTGTGGCCAGGCGACCCAGGACGACATCGTTCGCGTCGATGATGTGCCAGGTCCGCTCGACGTCGCCGGGCTTCGGTGTGTACGTGCGCACGGTCGTCAGCCTTCGTTTCGTTGCGAATCTTGTCGGGGCGGAGCTCCGCAGGGTGCGGGTCCGCCGATGCATGCTTTCGTCGGCTTCCGGGCGGCGAGCGGGAACGCACCAGCCCTGCCGTTCTGGCTCGGTGCTGAGTGCTGAGAAGGCACTAGCAGCCGCCGGAACGGGGACGCACAACGACACACCAGGGTAGCCGCCGTGCCGCCGGAGGGTCAAAACGCGTCAGCCCGCCGAGGGCGGTCCGTGGCGTCGCACCGGCCGCAGGGCCGCCGACGCCGCGGTGACCACCCGCTCGGTCAGGTCGTCGAGCGTCGGTGTGCGCAGCGCCCAGTGCTGCCAGTACAGCGGGACGTCGAGGTGGCGCCCGGCCCGGATCTCCACCAGCGCGCCGGCGGCGATCCGCTCGGCCGCCGCTACCTCCGGCACCATCCCCCACCCGAGCCCGGCCTCGACCAGCCCCACGAACGCCGACTGGGACGGCACGTAGTGCACGCGCGGGGTCACCGTGCGCCGGCCGACGACCGACGCGACGAAGCGTTCCTGCAGGCCATCCTCCCTGTTGAACGCCAGGAGGGGCGCCGCCGCGAACACCTCCGCACCGAGCCCGTCGGCGAACCAGCGCTCCGCACGCTCCGGTGCCGCGACCGCGAGGTACCGCATCGCGCCCAGGCGGCGGACGCGGCAGCCCTGCACCGCGCGCGGGTCCGCGGTGACCGCGGCCATCACCGTCCCGTCGCGCAGCAGGTCGGCGGACAGGTCCTGGTCCTCGCGCCGCAGGTCGAGCAGGACGTCGGCGGGCAGGTCGGCGACCGCGGCGGGGAACCACGTGGACATCGAGTCGTCGTTCACGGCCACGGGGAGCCGGCGCGTGGCCGGCCGGGCGCGCGTGCCACCCGGTGCCGGGACCAGCAGGCCCATCGCGTCACGCCCCAGGAGCTCCACCTGGCCGGCCAGGCGCACCAGCACCTCGCCGTCCTCCGTGGGCCGGCACGGGCGCGTGCGCAGCACCAGCACGCGTCCCACCTGCTGCTCGAGCGCCTTGATCCGCTGGCTGACGGCCGACGGGGTCACGTGCAGGCGTCGTGCGGCCGCGTCGAAGCTGCCCTCGTGCACCACGGCCGCGAGGGCGCTCAGCTGGTCCGCGTCGAACGCCACATGAATGATCCTAACGGTTCGCCAGGAATCTGAACTGGACTTCATCGACGCCGAGTTCGTACCGTCGTCCCGTGACCACCGCTGCCCTCTCGGGCTTCCTCACGGGCCTGTCCCTGATCGTCGCGATCGGCGCGCAGAACGCGTTCGTGCTCCGCCAGGGCATCCGGCGCGAGCACGTGCTGCCCGTCGTGGCGGTGTGCGCCGTCGCGGACGCGCTGCTGATCGCCGCGGGCATCGCCGGCCTCGGGGCGCTCGTGACCGACCACCCGGTGGTGCTGGCGGTGACGAAGTACGCGGGCGCCGTGTTCCTGCTCGTGCTGGCCGTGGGCGCCGCGCTGCGGGCCCGCCGCCCGGAGCGGCTCGATCCCGCGGGCGACGGCCCTGCGGCCCTTGGCGCGGTCGTGTCGACGTGCCTCGCGCTCACGTTCCTCAACCCGCACGTGTACCTCGACACCGTGGTGCTCCTGGGCTCGCTGGCGCACCAGCACGACCCCGGCGCCTGGGTGTTCGGCGCCGGGGCGGTCACCGCCAGCGTCGTGTGGTTCACCGCACTCGGCTTCGGGGCCACCTACCTGCGGCCGGTGTTCGCCCGCCCGCGCGCCTGGCAGGTGCTCGATGTCGTCATCGCCGTGGTGATGGCGACCCTCGCGGTCCTGCTGCTGGTCTGAGCCTGCTGGTCGGGGCTCAGCGCACCCGGTCCACCCGGCCGGCGTCCCACACCGGCTCGGGCGTCTCGACCACGTCCCCGTCCGCGCCGAACACGAGGAACCGGTCGAAGGTGCGCGTGAACCAGCGGTCGTGCGTGACCGCCAGCACCGTGCCCTCGAACGCCGCCAGCCCGGTCTCGAGCGCCTCGGCGGAGTGCAGGTCGAGGTTGTCGGTCGGCTCGTCGAGCAGCAGCAGGGTCGCTCCCCCGAGCTCCAGCAGCAGGATCTGCAGCCGCGCCTGCTGGCCGCCGGACAGCGTCTCGTAGCGCTGCTCCGCCGCGGAGACGAGCTCGTACCGGTCGAGCGCCTTGCTGGCCTGCTCGCGCCCGAGCCCCGCGCGGTGCCCCTCGCCGCGGTGCAGGATCTCGAGCAGCGTCCGTCCGACCAGCTCCGGGTGCCCGTGGTTCTGCGCGAACCAGCCCGGCCGCACCCGTGGCCCCAGCACGACCTTGCCGGTGTGCTTCACCGGTGCCACGGGGAGGTCGTCGGCGGGCTCGTGCTCGGGACCGGGGTCGCTCCCGCCGGCGGCGAGCAGCCGCAGGAAGTGGGACTTGCCGGACCCGTTGGAGCCGAGGACGGCCACCCGCTCGCCGAACCAGACCTCCAGGTCGAACGGGTGCATCAGCCCGGTGAGCTCCAGACCGGTCGCGACCACCGCGCGCTTGGCGGTGCGGCCGCCGCGCAGCCGGACCTTCACGTTCTGCTCGCGGGCCAGCAGCGTCGGCGGCCCGGCCTCCTCGAACTTGCGCAGTCGCGTCTGCGCTGCGGAGTACCGCGACGCGAGCCCGTCGTTGAACGCCGCCTTCGTGCGCAGGGTGAGCACGAGCTCCTTGAGCTTCGCGTGCTCCTCCTCCCACCGCCGCAGCAGCTCCTCGAGCCGCGAGCGCCGGTCCTCGCGCGCCTGGTGGTAGGACGCGAACCCGCCGCCGTGCACCCAGACCGCAGCCCCCATGACGCCGGGCTCGAGGGTCGCCACCTGCGTGGCCACACGGGCGAGCATCTCGCGGTCGTGGCTCACGAACAGCACGGTCTTGTTCGAGGCCCGCAGCCTGTCCTCGAGCCAGCGCTTGGTCGGCACGTCGAGCGCGTTGTCCGGCTCGTCGAGCAGGAGCACCTCGTCGGGGCCGCGCAGCAGGGCCTCCAGGACGAGCCGCTTCTGCTCGCCGCCGGACAGGGTGCGCACCTCGCGGTGCTGGGCGGCGTCGAACGGGATCGACAGGACGGCGTCGGTCACCCGGTCCCAGCCGGCCTCGGCCTCGTACCCGCCGACGTCGGCCCAGTCGACGAGCGCCTGGGCGTACCGCATCTGCGCCGGCTCGTCGTCGGTCTCCATGATCGCCAGCTCCGCCGCCGCGAGCTCGACGGCCGCGTCCCGGACGGCGGGCGACGCGAGCGAGGCGAGCAGGTCACGGATCGACCGGTCGTCGTCGATCCGGCCGATGTCCTGGCGCATGATCCCGAGGCCGCCGCTGCGCCCGATCGACCCCGCGTGCGGCGCCTCGTCCCCCGCGATGATCCGCAGCAGCGTCGTCTTGCCGGCGCCGTTGGGGCCGACGAGCGCGACGCGCGCGCCGTCGGCGACGCGGAACGACACGTCGTCGAGGAGAGGGCGTCCGTCGGGCAGGAAGTACCCGATGCCGCCGATGTCGAGGTGGCCCATGCGTCCAGTGTCCCTGCCGCCCCGTCGGCGGCCCATCTCATTGCCTGTGGCACGGCGCACAGCATCGCTGCCGAGCGCGGGTCCGCGGTCTATCGTCGGAGCATGAGCGACACCTCCGGCACCAGCCCCGACCCCGAGCTCGGCAGCGAGGGCGACACGGACCAGCTGCCCAGCGAAGACACCCTGCTCGACCGCGGCGTCGACGACCTGCTCGACGAGGGCTACACGGTCCCCGACCGGCCGCGCACCAACCACTACGGCGAGACGGCGTGGGAGGAGGCGCACCGCGAGACGATCGACCAGCGCATCGGCCAGGAGGAGCCCGAGGTCTGGGAGGCGCGGCCGCGGCCCGAGCGCGAGGAGTTCCGCGCCGGCCGGCTCATCGAGGACGACGGCGCCGTCGAGGCGGGCGGCACCGACGGGTTCGCCATCGACGCCGGCATCTCCGGGGGCGCCGCGAGCGCCGAGGAGGCCGCCGTGCACCTCATCGAGGAGGAGTACGTCGACGACCGCCGGTACCGCGACGACGTCGAGGACTGACCTGCTCGCCCGAGGCAGAGCGGAAGGTCCGTCCGACCTTCCGTCGACGAGGTCCGAGCCGGTTCAGCCGCAGCAGTCGCCCGCGGCCGGCGGGTGCTGCAGGTCCTCGGCCGCCCGCCGCGCACGGGTCAGGACCGCCCGGGCTGCCAGCTCGTCGTCGGCGGGATAGCTCACCTCGTCGAGCATGAGGCCGTGCGCGGCCACCACGTGCACGCCCACCCCGCGGCGCCGGGCGGCGAGCAGCTCCGCCGGCCAGCCGGACGCCTGGCGCCCCTCGCCCACCGCCAGGCTGGCGCCCACGAGCGAGCGCACCATCGAGTGACAGAACGCGTCCGCCCGCACCGTGGCGACGACGAGCCCCGCGTCCGGCCCGTCCACCGGCCTCGACCACGAGAACGCCTCGAGCGTCCGGATCGTCGTCGCACCCGGCCGCGGCTTGCAGTACGACGCGAAGTCGTGCCTGCCGACCAGCGGCTTCGCGGCCGCCGCCATGGCGTCCACGTCCAGCGCGCGGCGGTGCCACAGCACGTGCGTGCGGGACAACGGGTCGCGTCGGGCGGAGTCGTCGCAGATCCGGTACGTGTAGCGCCGACTCAGGGCCGAGAACCGCGCGTCGAAGCCGTCCGGCGCACGAGTCAGCGCGTGCACCACCAGGTCCGGGGGAAGGATGCCGCCGAGCCGGGTGAGCAGCACCTCGTCGACCGGGCGGCGCGACCGCCCACGGGACCTCTCGATGAGCCCGCCGGGGATGTCGACGTGCGCCACCTGGCCGCGCGCGTGCACGCCCGAGTCCGTGCGCCCGGCCACCGTCACGCGCGGCGGGCCGTCGGTGCGCAGGACGGTGCCCAGCGCGGCCTCCAGGACGCCCTGCACGGTCCGCAGGTCCGGCTGGATCGCCCAGCCGGCGAACCCCGTCCCGTCGTAGGCCAGGTCCAGCCGCAACCGCACGGCGGCCGGCTCGGCGGGCTGCTCGACAGGCGGCTCGGTGGGGTCCAGGCGTTCGCTCACGGGCCCACACGGTACTCGGCGCTAGCGTGGGCCCGTGTCCACCAACCCGTTCACCCTCGCCGTCGACTGTGGTGGCGGAGGGATCAAGGCGTCGGTCCTGGATGCCGCGGGCACTCTGCACGCCCCCGCCGTGCGGGTGCCGACGCCGTACCCGCTCCCGCCGGACCGGCTCGTGGCCACGATCGCCGACATCGCCGCCGGGCTGCCGGCCGCGGACCGCGTCACCGTCGGGATGCCGGGGATGATCCGGCACGGCGTCGTCGTCGCGACCCCGCACTACGTCACCCGCGCCGGACCACGCACCGCGGTCGACCCGGACCTGTTCACCGCGTGGGCCGGCTACGACATCCGGGCTGCCGTGCAGGAGCGTCTGGGCCTGCCCACGCTCGTGCTCAACGACGCCGAGGTGCACGGAGCCGGCGTCATCTCGGGGACGGGCATCGAGCTGGTGCTCACGCTCGGCACCGGGCTGGGGACCGCGCTGTTCGACGGGGGCGTCCTCGCGCCGCACCTCGAGCTCTCGCACGCACCCGTCCGGTGGGGCACCACCTACGACGCGTACATCGGGCAGGTCGAGCGCGCCCGGCTCGGCGACGGCCTCTGGTCCCGGCGGGTGCGACGCGTCGTCGAGGGCTTCCGCCCCGTGTTCGTCTGGGACCGGCTCTACCTCGGCGGAGGGAACGCCCGTCAGGTCACGCCTGCGACCCTGGCGAAGCTCGGCGACGACGTCGTCGTGGTACCCAACCAGGCGGGCATCGTCGGTGGCGTCCGGGCGTGGTCGCTCAGCGACTGACCGCGGTACGACCCGCACGCTCACGCAGCTCGACCTCGTCGACCGCCTCGAGCAGCACCCGCGTGAACCGCGCCGGCGCCACGAGGCTCACCAGGTGCGTCGCCCGCGGCACCACGACGAGCCGCCCGTCGCGGCACGCGGCGAGGAAGCGACGCTCCTCGCCGCGGAAGTGGTCGAACGCCCCGTTGACCAACCAGACGGGCGCCTCGATCCGCGCGAGGTCCTCCAGCGGCGTCGCCACCGTCATCTCGCGCAGGACCTCCTGCGTGGCGTCCAGCGCGAACCCGCCCGCTGCGACGTCCGCGGCACCCTCGTGCGGCAGGACGCGGTCGACGAAGAACTGGTTCAGGCGCGCGCCGCGGTCCGGCAGCCGGGCGATGCCCTGGGCGCCGACCGACCACCCCGCCAGCAGCACCCGGTGCGGCTGCGTGGAGCAGGACGCCGCCACGAGGCCGGCCACCTGCTCGGGGTGCCGGGCCGCGTGCCGGATCGCCACGTACCCCCCGAGCGACAGCCCGACGACGAACGCCCGGCCGCCGACTCCCTCGATCGCCTCCGCGACCGTGTCCACCGCCGAGTCCAGGGTGAACGGCTCGCCGATCCGGGAGCCGTGACCGGGCAGGTCGACGGCGACCGCCCGCCGGCCCACCCGCTCGAGGGCCCGCACCTGCGCGCGCCACATCGTGCGTGACGTCCGCAGCCCGTGCACCAGGACGACCGGCAGGCTCATGCCTCCGACTCTAGGCGCGGGACGGGACGCGAGAAGGCCCGGGACCAGCAGGTCCCGGGCCTTCTCGGTGCAGCTCTCAGATCACGCCTTGTCGGCGTCATCCTTGGTCTCGACGGGCGCGTCCTCGACGGGCGCGTCCTCGACAGAGGCGTCCTCGACGACCTTGTCCTCGACCGGCGTGTCCTCGACCTTGTCGGCCTTCTTCGCCTTCGGCGCAGCCTTGGAGGCGGCCTTGGTGGCCTCCTTCACGACGGCCTGCTTCGGGGAGAGCGGCTCGAGCACGAGCTCGATGACGGCCATCGGGGCGTTGTCGCCCTTGCGGGGGCCGATCTTGGTGATGCGCGTGTAGCCACCCTGACGCTCGGCCACGGCCGGGGCGATCTCGGTGAAGAGCACGTGCACGACGGACTTGTCCTTGACGACGGTCATCACGCGGCGGCGGGCGTGCAGGTCACCACGCTTGGCGAACGTGATGAGGCGCTCGGCGAGCGGACGGAGGCGCTTGGCCTTCGTCTCGGTCGTCGTGATGCGCTTGTGCTCGAACAGCGACGTCGCGAGGTTCGCGAGGATCAGCCGCTCGTGCGCCGGTCCGCCACCGAGCCGGGGACCCTTGGTGGGCGTAGGCATGGTCTTTACTCCTTGAGTTCCAGTGATGGGCTGCAGGCAGGCCGGCTCACGCCGGCCCGTCTAGCTCCCCGGCGTCAGTACTGCTCGTCCTCGACGAAGTCGCCCTCGTCGTCGCCGTAGTAGGCGGTGGCGGACGGGTCGAAGTCGAGCGGGCTGTCCTTGAGCGTCAGTCCGAGCTCGGCCAGCTTCTCCTTGACCTCGGTGATGGACTTCGCACCGAAGTTGCGGATGTCCAGGAGGTCGGCCTCGGACCGGGCGACGAGCTCACCCACGGAGTGGATGCCCTCGCGCTTGAGGCAGTTGTAGGAGCGGATCGTGAGCTGCAGGTCCTCGATCGGCAGAGCGAGGTCCGCGGCGAGCGCAGCGTCGGTCGGCGACGGGCCGATCTCGATGCCCTCGGCCTCGATGTTGAGCTCACGGGCCAGACCGAACAGCTCGACCAGCGTCTTGCCGGCGGAGGCCAGCGCGTCACGCGGGCCGATCGCCGACTTGGTCTCGACGTCGACGACCAGCTTGTCGAAGTCCGTGCGCTGCTCGACACGCGTCGCCTCGACCTTGTAGGTCACCTTGAGGACGGGCGAGTAGATCGAGTCGACCGGGATGCGGCCGATCTCGGCGTCGAACGACTTGTTCTGGTTCGCCGACACGTAGCCACGCCCGCGCTCGACGGTCAGCTCGATCTCGAGCTTGCCCTTGTCGTTCAGCGTGGCCAGGTGCAGGTCGGGGTTGTGCACCTCGACGCCGGCCGGCGGCACGATGTCAGCGGCGCTGACCTCACCGGCACCCTGCTTGCGCAGGTACATCACCACGGGCTCGTCGTTCTCCGAGGAGACGACCAGCTGCTTGATGTTGAGGATGATCTCGGTGACGTCCTCCTTGACGCCCGGCACGGTGGAGAACTCGTGCAGCACGCCGTCGATCCGGATGGACGTGACGGCGGCACCGGGGATGGAGGACAGCAGCGTCCGGCGGAGCGAGTTGCCGAGCGTGTAGCCGAAACCCGGCTCCAGGGGCTCGATGGAGAACCGCGACCGGTTCTCCGAGATGACCTCTTCGGTCAGGGTGGGGCGCTGTGCAATCAGCACGGTGTGTTTTCCTCTCAGCGGGCGTCCGCCATATGACGCTGCGCAGTACTACAAGCCGGCCTGGTCTCGGTCTACCTGGTCGGCGTCAGGATGTCCGGGTCGGTGCGCGCCTTCCGGCAGCGCACCGACCCGATCGAGCCGACGGTCAGACGCGGCGGCGCTTCGGCGGACGGCAGCCGTTGTGCGCCTGGGGCGTCACGTCCTGGATCGAGCCGACCTCGAGGCCGGTCGCCTGGAGCGAGCGGATCGCGGTCTCACGGCCGGAGCCGGGGCCCTTGACGAAGACGTCGACCTTCTTCATGCCGTGCTCCTGGGCGCGACGAGCGGCCGCCTCGGCGGCGAGCTGCGCCGCGAAGGGGGTCGACTTGCGCGAGCCCTTGAAGCCCACCTGGCCCGACGAGGCCGACGCGATGACGGCGCCGGTCGGGTCGGTGATGGAGATGATCGTGTTGTTGAACGTGCTCTTGATGTGCGCCTGGCCGTGGGAGACGTTCTTCTTCTCCTTGCGGCGCGGCTTGCGCACGGCGGAACGGGTCTTGGGAGGCATGCTCTTCTTCTCTCGAGATCAGCTGGGGATGACCGGGCGGCGCATCGCGAGGATGCAGCCAGCCGGGAGGGCTACTTGCGCCCGGCCTTCTTCTTGCCGGCGACGGTGCGCTTCGGGCCCTTGCGGGTACGCGCGTTGGTCTTGGTGCGCTGACCGCGCACCGGAAGGCCACGGCGGTGACGCAGGCCCTCGTAGCAGCCGATCTCGACCTTGCGGCGGATGTCCGCAGCGACCTCACGGCGAAGGTCACCCTCGAGCTTGTAGCTCGCCTCGAGGTAGTCACGCAGCGCGACGAGCTCGGCGTCGCCGAGGTCCTTCACGCGCAGGTCCGGGCTGATGCCGGTCGCGGCCAGAGTTGCCTGGGCGCGGGTACGGCCGACCCCGTAGATATAGGTGAGCGCGATCTCGAGCCGCTTCTCGCGGGGGAGGTCGACGCCGATAAGACGTGCCATGTGCCTGGTGGCTCCTGAACTGCATCGGAGGTCTACCGCACTGCCCTCCCGCGTGCTGCGGGCCCCGGCCTCCGACCGAGGGTGCACCGGCGAGTGATCGCCGGAGTGGCTGTGCGCTTGCTGGTCCTCCGTGGAGGACCGGTGGTGCTGGTCGAGCTGCTGGTCCGACGGACCGGCGTCAGGGCATCAGCCCTGGCGCTGCTTGTGGCGCAGGTTCTCGCAGATCACCTGGACGCGACCGTGCCGGCGGATCACCTTGCACTTGTCGCAGATCTTCTTGACGCTGGGCTTGACCTTCATCGCGTGTTCCTCCGCCGCCGTTGCGCCCGTGACAGGGCTGACGGCGTGTTCGAGTGGCTGTTACTTGTAGCGGTAGACGATCCGGCCACGGGACAGGTCGTACGGGCTCAGCTCCACCACCACCCGGTCCTCGGGGAGGATCCGGATGTAGTGCTGTCGCATCTTGCCCGAGATGTGGGCGAGCACCTTGTGGCCGTTGGTGAGCTCCACGCGGAACATCGCGTTCGGCAGAGCCTCCACGACGCTGCCCTCGATCTCGATGACACCGTCCTTCTTCGCCATATCCTCCGCTAACTGTCGGTCCTGATGGATCAACCCACGACGACCGGCCCCGCCCGGACGGGCGGCGACGACGAGGTGGGAACTAGATGTGGACAGCGCGCCACGAGAACCGGGCGCACACCCAACGGACGATCTTACGCCATCAGGCCCACGGGACGAAACCGCCCCCTGCTCCGGACACGTGCCGTCCGCCACACCGGGGCACGACGCACGCGAGGAGGGCCGTCGTCGGCGTGACGACGGCCCTCCAGCGCTCGATCAGCTGGCGCGGCGGCGCCTGATCAGGAGCAGTGCTGCCCCCGAGAGCACCAGGATCCCCGCGGCGAGCACGCCCGGCAGCGGGGACGAGCCAGTCGCGGCCAGCGTCGCACCACCGGTGGGGCCTGCGGCCAGGACCTCGGAGTAGAAGGTCGCGCTCGGGCTCGGCGTCGAGGCCACCACGACGACGGGCGTGGTCTGCGTGGGCGTGGGCGTGGAGCCCACCTCGGTCACGGGGGTCGGCGTGACCGTCGGCGTCGGCGAGGCCGGCGTCGTCGGCGTCTGGCTGGGCGCGGGAGGCGTCGCCACGGGGACGGTCGGCGTCGGCGTCGAGGTCGGGCTCGGGGACGCCGTCGGCGTGGGCGACGGCGACGTGGTCGGCGCCGGGGCGCACGGCGGCACCGTCACCATGGCGGACAGCTCGAAGTGCTTGGCGTCGAAGAGCGCGCCCTTGGGGTTCTCCTTGCTCCGCCAGCCGATGTAGTCCGTCGGGTAGTGGGGCGCCTTGTTGCCGGTGAAGACCGTCGCGTCGCCGTACGCCTTGTCCTCCTGGACCGCCCAGCCCGGACCGCAGACCGTGACGCCCGCGGGCAGGGCCGCACGGATCTCCTCGAGCGTGAGGTCGCGCCAGTAGCCCCCCGGCCAGGTGGTGACCAGGTACTGCTGGGTCGAGTTCTCCCAGGACACCGGCTTGGAGACGTCCTTCTTGAGGTAGACGTAGGCGCCCGTGGTCTCCGGCTCGCTCGTCTGCTGCTTCTTGGGCTGCGGCTGCGGCTGCTGCCACTGCTTGCCACCGCGGCCGTCGTTGCCGTGCGCCTGCGCAGCACCTGCACCGGTGAGGAGCAGGGCGGAGGCGACGGCCACGGCGCCGACGAGGCGGGCGTGGCGCCCGAGGCGGCGGGCTGAGAACGGGGAAGGACGAACGCTGCGCTGCATGAGCCACCCATCACGTCGAGTGCAGGCGCGCGCTGACCACGTGCCTGCCGGAGTCGGGCCTCCCCACCCCTTCACCGCAGCGGCCGAGCCGCGCGGGCCCCAGGGACGCCCGTGGCGGATCGTTCACCGCCGGGCAGGACGGTATCCGACAAACCGGTCATCGCGGGCGCATTTGGCCAGTTCACCGACAAATTGTGGACAACTGGACACAAGTTCACCTGGATGGACCTACTCGGAAGTAACTCCGGGTGGGTCAGGCGAGCGGTGCGATGGAGACACCCAGGGCGGCGAGCTTCTCCGCACCGCCGTCGGGCGCGGTCAGCACCCAGATGCCGTCGTCCAGGACGGCGACGGTGTGCTCCCAGTGGGACGCGCGCGAGCCGTCGCCCGTCACCACGGTCCAGTCGTCGTCGAGGACCTGGGTGAACCGCTGACCGCGCACCACCATCGGCTCGACGGCAACGCACAGTCCTGCGCGCACGCGTGGGCCGCGGTCGCGACTGCGGAAGTTCGGCACGTCCGGCGGCTGGTGCATCGCCGTACCGATGCCGTGCCCCACGTACTCCTCGACGAGGCCGTACCGCTGACCGCCGTTCAGCCCTTCGACCGCAGCGGCGTCGACGACGTCCTCGACCGCCTCCCCCACCGCGCCGAGCCGCTCGGCTCCGGCCAGGGCGGCGATGCCGGCCCACATGGCCCGCTCCGTCGTCTCCGCCAGGGCGACGTCCTCGGGCGCGGCGCCGTCGAGGACGAGGGTGATCGCGGAGTCGCCGTGCCAGCCCTCGACGATCGCACCGCAGTCGACCGAGACCACGTCGCCGGGCTCGAGCACGCGGGGTCCGGGGATCCCGTGCACGACCTCGTCGTTCACCGAGACACAGAGGGACGCCGGGTAGCCGTGGTAGCCGAGGAACGACGGCGTGGCGTGGCGGTCACCGATGACCTCCGCGGCCACGGCATCGAGCTCACCCGTCGTGACCCCTGCGGCGGCCCGCTCCCGCACAGCGGCCAGCGCCTCGGCCACCACCAGCCCGGCACGCCGCATGAGCAGCACCTGCTCGGGCGTCTTGTACTCGATCCGCTCGCGACCGAACATCGTCAGCCCGCGCTCGGCGCGCCGATCGCCGCGACGAGCCGCTCGGTGACCGCGTCGACGTCGCCGATCCCGTCCACCTGCGCGAGCAGTCCGCGGTCGGCGTACACGTGCGCGATGGGCGCGGTCTCCTGGGCGTAGACGTCGAGCCGGTGGCGGACCACGTCCTCGGTGTCGTCCTCGCGGCCTTCGATCTCCGCGCGCTTCAGCAGCCGCGCCACGACGACGTCGGGGTCGGCGGTGATCTCGATCGCCAGGTCGAGGCTCAGCCCGGCGTCGGCGAGGATCGCGTCGAGCTCTCCCACCTGGGCGACGTTGCGCGGGTACCCGTCGAGCAGGAACCCGTCCGCCGCGTCGTCCTGGGCGAGCCGGTCGCGCACCATCTCGTTCGTCACCGAGTCCGGGACGAGCGCACCGCGGGAGGTGTACTCCTGGACCGTCTTGCCGAGCGGCGTGCCGCCCTTGATGTTGGCGCGGAAGATGTCGCCGGTCGAGATGGCCGGGATACCGAGCCGCTCGGCGATCCGGACGGCCTGGGTCCCCTTCCCCGCTCCCGGAGGACCGAGCAGGACGAGACGCGTGCTCAACGCAAGAACCCTTCGTAGTGCCGCTGCTGCAGCTGGGACTCGATCTGCTTCACGGTCTCCAGGCCGACGCCGACGACGATGAGGATCGACGCCCCACCGAACGGGATGTTGGTGCCGACCCCCATCACGATGAACGCGATGGTCGGGATCAACGCGACGATCGCCAGGTACACCGAGCCGGGCGCGGTGATGCGGGAGATCACGTAGTCCAGGTACTCGGCCGTCGGCCGGCCGGCGCGGATGCCGGGGATGAACCCGCCGTACTTCTTCATGTTGTCCGCGACCTCGTCCGGGTTGAACGTGATCGCCGTGTAGAAGTAGCAGAAGAAGATGATCAGGACGACGTAGATCGCCAGGTGCAGCGGGGCGCTCGGCGACGCCAGGTACCGCTGGATCCACTGGACCCACGCGGCGGTCGGGTCACCGAACTGCGCGAGCAGGCCGGGGACGGCGAGCAGCGACGACGCGAAGATCACCGGGATGACGCCGGCCATGTTGATCTTGATCGGGATGTAGGTGCTCGAGCCGCCGTACATGCGCCTGCCCACCATGCGCTTGGCGTACTGCACGGGGATGCGCCGCTGCGACTGCTCGACGAACACCACCAGCGCGATGACCAGGACCACGATCGCCAGGACGACGATGAACTTCGAGATGCCGTTGTCGCCGCCGGCGATCGACCACATGGCGCCGGGGAAGCTGGCCGCGATCGACGTGAAGATGAGGAGCGACATGCCGTTGCCGACGCCGCGCTCGGTGATGAGCTCACCCAGCCACATGATCAGGCCGGTACCGGCGGTCATGGTGATGACCATGAGCAGGAGCGTCTGCCAGCTGTCGTTCGGGATGACGTCGACGGTGCACCCGCTGAACAGCTGACCGCTGCGCGCGACCGTGATGATCGTCGTCGACTGCAGGATCGCGAGGCCGATCGTCAGGTACCGCGTGTACTGCGTGAGCTTCGCGGTGCCGGACTGGCCCTCGCGGTGCAGCTCCTCGAAGCGAGGGATGACCACCCGGAGCAGCTGGATGATGATGCTCGCCGTGATGTACGGCATGATCCCGAGCGCGAACACCGACAGCTGCAGCAGTGCACCGCCGCTGAACAGGTTCACCAGCCCCAGCAGGTCGTTGCCCTGGGACTGCGCGATACACGTCTGCACGTTCGGGTAGGAGACTCCCGGTGTCGGCAGGAACGAGCCGGCACGGAAGATCACCATGATCCCGATGGTGAAGAGCAGCTTGCGCCGCAGGTCGGGCGTCCGGAACGCCCGCACGAATGCGCTGAGCACCTGTCCTCCTGGGCCGCCGGAGCGGCATCACGTACGACCGGTCCGTTCCGGCCGTGCAGCCCGCGACGAGTCGCGAGCACCGGGGCACCCTAACTGATGCCCGCCGACATACGGAACGGGACCGGTGGGTAACTACGCACCCACCGGTCCCGTCCTTCGATCAGTCCTGCGCGACGCTTCCGCCGGCCGCCACGATCGCGTCCTTCGCGGACGCCGAGTAGGCGTCGACCGCGACGGAGACCTTGACCGTGAGCTCGCCGGTGCCGAGCACCTTGACGGGCTGGCCCTTGCGGACCGCGCCCTTCGCCACGAGGTCGGCGACCGTCACGTCGCCACCGTTCGGGTACAGCGCCGAGAGCTTGTCCAGGTTGACCACCTGGTACTCGACGCGGAACGGGTTCTTGAAGCCGCGCAGCTTCGGGAGGCGCATGTGCAGAGGCATCTGCCCACCCTCGAAGCGCGTCGGCACCTGGTAGCGGGCCTTGGTGCCCTTGGTGCCACGACCGGCCGTCTTGCCCTTGGACGCCTCGCCACGACCCACGCGGGTCTTGGCGGTCTTGGCGCCCGGGGCCGGACGGAGGTGGTGCACCTTGAGCGTGCCGCCGTTGCCGGGCTGTGCGGCGGCCTCGGCCGCCTTCGCCGCAGCAGCGGAGACCGACTTCTTGGGCGCAGCAGCCTTGGGCGCGGCCTTGGGAGCCTTCGCCTTCGGTGCAGCCTCGGTCGTCGCCTCGGCCTTGTCGGCCTTGGTCGGCTTGTCCGCAGCAGCGGACTTCGCCTTGGTCGCCTTCGGAGCGGACTCCGTGTCGGCGGCCTTCTTCGCGGGGGCCTTCTTGGCGGCGGCCTTCTTGGGGGCCGTCACCTCGTCGGTGCCCTTCTCGTTCTCGTCAGCCATGGTCACTCCACCTCTTCGACCGCGACAAGGTGCGTCACCGTCTTGACCATGCCGCGGATCTCAGGACGGTCCTCCTTGACGACGACGTCGCCGATCCGCTTGAGGCCGAGGGTGCGCAGGGTGTCGCGCTGGTTCTGCTTACCGCCGATGCCAGATCGCGTCTGGGTCACCTTGAGTCGAGCCATCACGCACCTGCCTTCGAGCCCGCCGCTGCGGCCAGGCCGGCAGCCTGGGCACGGAGGAGGGCAGCCGGGACCACGTGCTCGACCGGGAGCCCACGGCGCGCGGCCACGGCCTCGGGACGCTCGAGGCCCTTGAGGGCCGCGACCGTGGCGTGCACGATGTTGATCGCGTTGGACGAGCCGAGCGACTTGCTCAGCACGTCGTGGATGCCGGCGCACTCGAGCACGGCGCGCACCGGACCACCGGCGATGACGCCGGTACCCGGGGACGCCGGACGCAGGAAGACGACACCGGCAGCGGCCTCACCCTGGATGGGGTGCGGGATGGTGCCCTGGATGCGCGGGACCTTGAAGAAGTTCTTCTTGGCCTCCTCGACGCCCTTGGCGATCGCCGCGGGCACCTCCTTGGCCTTCCCGTAGCCGACACCCACGGTGCCGTCGCCGTCGCCGACCACGACGAGCGCGGTGAAGCTGAAGCGGCGGCCACCCTTGACGACCTTGGCCACGCGGTTGATCGTCACGACGCGCTCGAGGAACGCGCTCTTCTCTGCGGCGTCGCGTCCGCGACCGCCGCCGCCGTCACGGCCGCGGCCGCCGTCGCGGCGGTCACCGCCGCCGGTCCCGGTGCCGCCCGCGGGCGCCCCGGTGTTGCTGCGCTGAGGAGCAGCCATCAGTGAGTCCTCTTCTTCATGTCGCAGTTCGTCGTCGTCACAGCTTCAGACCGCCCTCGCGAGCGCCGTCGGCCACCGCAGCGACACGGCCGTGGTACTTGTTGCCGCCGCGGTCGAAGACCACAGCGTCAAGGCCGGCAGCCTTCGCACGCTCGGCGATGAGCTCGCCGACCTTGCGGGCCTTGGCGGTCTTGTCGTCGTTCGAGCTGCGCAGGTCGGCCTCGAGGGTCGATGCGGAGACGATCGTCTGACCGATGCCGTCGTCCACGACCTGCGCCGAGATGTGCCGGGCGGACCGGGTCACGACGAGACGGGGACGCGCGGCCGAGCCGGCGACCTTCTTGCGAAGGCGCAGGTGGCGGCGCTGGCGGGCAACACGCTTGCCCTTGCCGAGGATCTTGAGAGCCATGATTACTTACCGGCCTTTCCGACCTTGCGGCGCACGTTCTCGCCCGCGTACCGGACGCCCTTGCCCTTGTACGGCTCGGGCTTGCGGATCTTGCGGATGTTCGCGGCGACCTCGCCCACCTGCTGCTTGTCGATGCCCTGCACCGAGAAGCGGGTGGGTGCCTCGACGACGAAGGTGATGCCCTCCGGCGGGTTGACCGTGACCGCGTGGCTGAAGCCGAGCGCGAACTCGAGGTTCGCACCCTTCGCGGTCACGCGGTAACCGGTGCCGACGATCTCGAGCTTCTTGACGTAGCCCTCCGTCACACCGATGACCAGGTTGGCCAGCAGCGTGCGGGTGAGGCCGTGCAGCGAGCGCGAGGCGCGCTCGTCGTCGGGGCGGGTGACCACGAGGGCACCTGCCTCGTCTCGCGCGACCTCGATGGGTGCGGCGACCGTGTGCGTCAGGGTGCCCTTGGGGCCCTTGACCGTCACGACGGCACCGTTGATGTCGACATCCACGCCGGTGGGGACCGGGACGGGGACTCTGCCGATTCGGGACATGGCTAGCTCCTTTCCGTCTCGGACTTACCAGACGTAGGCGAGGACTTCCCCACCCACGCCCTTCTTGGCGGCCTGCTTGTCGGTGAGGAGACCGGAGGACGTGGACAGGATCGCCACGCCGAGGCCGCCGAGCACCTTGGGCAGGTTGGTCGACTTGGCGTACACGCGCAGGCCCGGCTTGGACACGCGCTTCACGCCGGCGAGCGCACGCTCGCGGTTGGGGCCGTACTTGAGCTCGATGATGAGGTTCTTGCCGACGACGGCGTCCTCAACCTTCCAGCCCGTGATGTAGCCCTCCGCCTGGAGGATCTCCGCGATGTGCGACTTCAGCTTCGAGAACGGGATCAGCACGGTGTCGTGGTGAGCCGAGTTCGCGTTACGCAGCCGCGTGAGCAGGTCTGCGATGGGGTCGGTCATGGTCATGGGGCTTCCGCCCTTCCTCGCCGGGGTATCCCGCCCTTGTGGGGGCTGGACCTACCGACGTTCGTGGTGCGTGGGTTACCAGCTGCTCTTGGTGACGCCGGGGAGCTCGCCGCGGTGGGCCATCTCGCGCACGCAGATCCGGCACAGGCCGAACTTGCGGTACACCGAGTGGGGCCGGCCGCAACGCTGGCAGCGCGTGTAGCCACGCACTGCGAACTTCGGCTTGGCAGCAGCCTTGTTCTTGAGGGCAGTCTTCGCCATGGTCAGATCTCCTTGAACGGGAAGCCGAGGAGCTTGAGGAAAGCGCGACCCTCGTCGTCGGTGTCGGCCGTCGTGACGACCGTGATGTCCATACCGCGGACCCGATCGATCTTGTCCTGGTCGATCTCGTGGAACACGGACTGCTCCACGAGGCCGAAGGTGTAGTTGCCGTGACCGTCGAACTGCTGCGGCGAGAGGCCACGGAAGTCACGGATGCGCGGCAGCGCGGTGGAGAGCAGGCGGTCCAGGAACTCCCAGGCACGGTCGCCACGCAGGGTGACGTGGGCGCCGATGGGCATTCCCTCACGCAGCTTGAACTGCGCGATCGACTTGCGAGCCTTGGTGACCTGCGGCTTCTGGCCCGTGATCTGGGTCAGGTCGCGGATCGCGCCCTCGATGAGCTTGGAGTCCTTGGCGGCCTCGCCGACGCCCATGTTCACGACGACCTTCACCAGGCGCGCGACCTGGTTGATGTTCTCGTGCGAGAACTGCTCGAAGAGAGCGGTGCGGATCTCGTCGTTGTACTTGGACTTCAGACGCGGGAGCGCCGGAGCCGTGAGAGTGGTCTCGGTCATCAGATGTCCTTACCGGAGCGCTTGGCGACGCGGACCCGAACGGTGCGGGTACGGCCGTCGCGCTCGACCTGCTCGGTGCGGTAGCCGACCCGGGTGCCCTTCTTGGTCTCCGGGTCCACGAGCATCACGTTGCTGATGTGGATGGGGGCCTCGACGGTCTCGATGCCGCCGGTGCGCGTGCCGCGCTGCGTCTGGCCGGCCTTCACGTGCTTCTGCACGCGCTGGACGCCCTCGACGACGATCCGCTGCGACTCGACGAGAACCTCGAGGACGCGACCGGTGCTGCCCTTGTCGCGGCCCGAGATGACGAGGACGAGGTCGCCCTTCTTGATCTTCGCCATGGTCAGAGCACCTCCGGCGCCAGCGAGATGATCTTCATGAACTTCTTGTCGCGCAGCTCGCGGCCCACCGGGCCGAAGATGCGCGTCCCACGGGGCTCCCCGTCGTTCTTGAGGATCACGGCGGCGTTCTCGTCGAACTTGATGTACGAACCGTCCGGACGGCGGCGCTCCTTGCGGGTGCGCACGATGACAGCCTTGACGACGTCGCCCTTCTTGACGTTGCCGCCGGGGATGGCGTCCTTGACGGTGGCGACGATGACGTCACCGATGCCTGCGTAGCGACGGCCGGAGCCGCCGAGCACACGGATGCAAAGGATCTCCTTCGCACCAGTGTTGTCGGCGACACGAAGTCGCGACTCCTGCTGGATCATTACCTACTCCTGTCGTCTGGCGGGTTCTCGAGCCGGGTGGTCGAGCCTGGCCGAACGGATAGTTGCCGTGATGCACACGTCGCGCCGGGTGGTGTCGAGGACGTCCACCCGGCGCCCGTGGGCAACTGGGGATGGTGCTGCTTACTTGGCCTTCTCGAGGACCTCGACCAGGCGCCACCGCTTGGTGGCGCTCAGCGGCCGGGTCTCCATGATGACCACGAGGTCGCCCACGCCCGCCGAGCCCAGCTCGTCGTGCGCCTTGACCTTGCTCGTCCGCCGGATGACCTTGCCGTAGAGCGGGTGCTTGACCCGGTCCTCGACCTCGACCACGACGGTCTTCTCCATCTTGTCGCTGACCACGTAGCCGCGGCGCGTCTTGCGGTCGCCGCGCTTCTCAGCGATCGCTGTCGTCTTCTCGTTCTTGTCGTCGCTCATCTGTCTCACTCGCTCGCGCTCGGGGCGGTACGGATGCCGAGCTCGCGCTCACGCAGGATCGTGTAGATCCGCGCGATGTCGCGGCGAACGGCCTTGAGACGCCCGTGGCTCTCGAGCTGGCCCGTCGCGGACTGGAAGCGGAGGTTGAACAGCTCCTCCTTGGACTTCTTCAGCTCGGCGACAAGCTTCTCGTCGTCGAAGGTGTCCAGCTCGCTGGGAGCCAGTTCCTTGGTGCCGATAGTCATCAGTTACCACCCTCGCGAACCACAAAACGTGTCTTCATCGGGAGCTTGTGCTGCGCGCGGCGCATGGCCTCGCGAGCCAGGGGCTCCGGGACGCCGGCGAGCTCGAAGAGAACTCGGCCGGGCTTGACGTTGGCGATCCACCACTCCGGCGAACCCTTGCCGGAACCCATGCGGGTCTCGGCAGGCTTCTTGGTGAGGGGACGGTCCGGGTAGATGTTGATCCAGACCTTCCCTCCACGCTTGATGTGGCGGGTCATGGCGATACGAGCAGCCTCGATCTGCCGGTTGGTGACGTAGGCCGGCTCGAGAGCCTGGATGCCGTAGTCACCGAAGGAGATCGCGGTACCACCGGTCGCGGCGCCGGAGCGCCCCGGGTGGTGCTGCTTGCGGTGCTTCAACCTGCGCGGGATCAGCATGCTCAGGCCTCCGTTCCGGTCTCAGCGGCCGGGGTCTCCGCCGGAGCGGCAGCGGCCTCGGTCGCCTCAGGAGCGTCTGCACGGTCGCGACGAGGAGCGGCGGCACGGGGGCCACGGTCGCTGCGCTCGCCACGGTCCGTCCGCGGGCCACGAGCCGGGCGCGGGGCCTGGGTCGCCTGCTCGCGAGCAAACTCCTTCTCGGTCATGTCGCCCTTGTAGACCCACACCTTGACGCCGATGCGCCCGAAGGTGGTGCGAGCCTCGAAGAACCCGTAGTCGATGTTCGCGCGGAGCGTGTGCAGGGGCACGCGGCCCTCGCGGTAGAACTCCGTGCGGCTCATCTCCGCACCACCGAGGCGGCCGGAGACCTGCACGCGGATGCCCTTGGCACCGGCGCGCTGGGCCGACTGGATGCCCTTGCGCATGGCACGGCGGAACGAGACGCGGCTCGCCAGCTGCTCGGCGATGCCCTGGGCGACCAGCTGAGCCTCGATCTCGGCGTTCTTGACCTCGAGGATGTTCAGCTGCACCTGCTTGCCCGTGAGCTTCTCGAGCTCGCCGCGGATGCGGTCGGCCTCCGCGCCGCGACGCCCGATGACGATGCCCGGGCGGGCGGTGTGGATGTCGACGCGGACGCGGTCACGCGTGCGCTCGATCTCGACCTTGGCGATGCCGGCACGCTCGAGGCCCGTGGCCATGAGCTTGCGGATCTTGACGTCCTCGCCCACGTAGTCGCGGTAGCGCTGACCCGGCTTGGTCGAGTCGGCGAACCAACGCGACCGGTGGTCGGTGGTGATGCCCAGGCGGTACCCGAGCGGGTTGACTTTCTGTCCCACTATCGGGCCCGTCCCTTCGTCTCGCGCTCAGCGACGACCACGGTGATGTGGCTCGTCCGCTTGAGGATCTGGCTTGCCCGACCCTGCGCCCGCGGACGGAACCGCTTGAGCGTCGGACCCTCGTCGACGAACACCTCGGAGATGTAGAGGTCCGCCTCGTCGAGACGCTCGTTGCTGCGCTTGGCAGCCTCACGAGCGTTCGCGATCGCGCTCTCCACAACCTTGAGCACCGTCTCCCCCGCGGCCTGCGGTGCGAACTTCAGCACCGCCACAGCCTCGCCGGCCTGCTTGCCACGGATGAGGTCCACGACGCGCCGGGCCTTCTGGGGCGTGACGCGGACGAACCGCGCCTTCGCCTTGGCTTCCATTGCTGTCCTGCCTTCTTGTCTCTGCCGGTTAAGGGCGTCGCCTGGCTGACCCGGGGGTCAGCGGCGACGACCCTTCCGGTCGTCCTTCTCGTGGCCGCGGAACGTCCGCGTCGGGGCGAACTCGCCGAGCTTGTGCCCGACCATCGCCTCCGTCACGAACACCGGGGTGTGCTTGCGTCCGTCGTGCACCGCGAACGTGTGGCCGAGGAAGTCCGGCGTGATGACCGAACGGCGCGACCACGTCTTGATGACGTTCTTCGTGCCGGCGGTGTTCTGGACGTCGACCTTCTTCTGCAGGTGACCGTCGACGAACGGGCCCTTCTTCAGGCTACGTGGCATCTCAGGCTCCTATCAGCGCTTGTTCTTGCCGGTGCGCCGACGGCGCACGATGAGCTTGTCGCTCGGCTTGTTCGGACGGCGGGTACGGCCCTCGGCCTGGCCCCACGGGCTGACGGGGTGACGTCCACCGGACGTCTTGCCCTCGCCACCACCGTGCGGGTGGTCGATCGGGTTCATGGCGACACCACGGACGGTCGGGCGCTTGCCCTTCCAGCGCATGCGGCCGGCCTTGCCCCAGTTGATGTTCGACTGCTCGGCGTTGCCCACCTCGCCGACCGTGGCGCGGCAGCGCAGGTCGACGTTGCGGATCTCACCGGACGGCATACGCAGCTGGGCGTAGGGGCCGTCCTTGGCGACGAGCTGCACGGACGCACCAGCCGAGCGGGCGATCTTCGCACCGCCACCGGGCCGCAGCTCGATGGCGTGGATGACCGTACCGGTCGGGATGTTGCGCAGCGGCAGGTTGTTGCCGGGCTTGATGTCGGCGCCGGGGCCGTTCTCGATGCGGTCGCCCTGCGACAGCTTGTTCGGCGCGATGATGTAGCGCTTCTCGCCGTCCGCGTAGTGCAGGAGCGCGATGCGGGCGGTGCGGTTGGGGTCGTACTCGATGTGAGCGACCTTGGCCGGCACGCCGTCCTTGTCATGACGACGGAAGTCGATGACGCGGTATGCACGCTTGTGACCGCCACCCTGGTGGCGCGTGGTGATGCGACCCGTGGAGTTACGGCCGCCCGTCTTGTGGAGGGGACGGACGAGCGACTTCTCCGGCGTGGATCGCGTGATCTCGACGAAGTCGGCGACGCTGGAGCCGCGACGGCCCGGCGTGGTCGGCTTGTACTTACGAATACCCATGAGTTCTCAGTCCTTCGCTCAGCCGACCGGACCGCCGAAGATGTCGATCGTTCCCTCGCGGAGGGTGACGATCGCACGCTTCGTGTCCTTGCGGCGGCCGATGCCGAAACGGGTCCGACGGGCCTTGCCCTGCCGGTTCGCGGTGTTGACCGAGTCGACCTTGACGCCGAAGACCTGCTCGACGGCAATCTTGATCTCGGTCTTGTTGGCCCGCGGGTCGACGAGGAAGGTGTACTTCCCCTCGTCGAGCAGGCCGTAGCTCTTCTCGGAGACGACCGGCGCGATCAGGATGTCGCGCGGGTTCTTGCCGATGTCGGTCACTTCGTCTCCTCCTCGGACTCGGAGGACGTGGCCACAGCGGAGGCACCCTTGACGGGGCCCGCCAGGAACGCGTCGAGCGCGCCCTGCGTGAACACGACGTCGTCCGAGATCAGGACGTCGTAGGTGTTGAGCTGGTCGGAGACCAGCAGGTGCACCCGCTCGACGTTCCGCAGCGACTTCCACGTGATCTCGTCCTGACGCTCGACGACCACCAGGACGTGCTTGCGCCCGGACAGGTTGTCGAGCACGGCGAGCGCGGACTTGGTCGACGGCGCGGTGCCCGGGGCGAAGCCCGAGACGACGTGCACGCGACCGGCACGAGCGCGGTCCGAGAGAGCACCGCGGAGCGCCGCGGCCTTCATCTTCTTGGGGGTGCGCTGCGAGTAGTCACGCGGGGTGGGGCCGTGGACGACGCCACCACCGGCGAACTGCGGAGCACGCGTCGAACCCTGACGGGCGCGGCCGGTGCCCTTCTGCTTGTACGGCTTGCGCCCACCACCGCGCACCTCGCCACGAGACTTCGTGTCGTGGGTGCCCTGGCGAGCCGCCGCGAGCTGCGCGACGACGACCTGGTGGATCAGCGGGATGTTGGTCTGCACGTCGAAGACGTCCGCGGGCAGGTCGGCCGAGCCGGCCTTCTTGCCCTCGGAGTCGACCACGTCGACAGTCAGCGTGTCACTCATGGTCACGCCCCCTTCACAGCGGAACGCACGACCACGACGCCACCTTTGGGGCCGGGGACGGCACCCTTGACGAGGATGAAACCCCGCTCGACGTCGACGGCGTGCACGGTCAGGTTCTGGGTGGTCTGGCGGTCCACGCCCATGCGACCGGCCATCTTGATGCCCTTGAACACGCGCGACGGCGTCGAAGCGCCACCGATCGAGCCGGGCTTGCGGTGGTTGCGGTGCGCACCGTGCGAGGCGCCGACGCCGTGGAAGCCGTGACGCTTCATGACACCGGCGGTGCCCTTGCCCTTGGTGGTGCCGATGACGTCCACGAGCGCGCCGGCCTCGAAGAGGGCGGCCGTGAGCTCCTGGCCGAGCGTGAACTCGGAGGCGTTCGGCGTACGGATCTCGGCCACGTGCCGGCGGGGGGTGACCCCGGCCTTCTCGAAGTGGCCCTTCAGCGGCTTGGTGACCTTGCGCGGGTCGATCTGGCCGTGGGCCAGCTGGACCGCGGCGTAGCCGTCAGCATCGGCGGAGCGCACCTGGGTCACGACGTTCGTCCCGACAGCGACGACGGTGACCGGGACGAGACGACCGTTGTCGTCCCACACCTGGGTCATGCCGAGCTTCGTGCCGAGGAGAGCCGTGACTGCGCGCTCGTTCTGCTGGGTAACCATAGAAATCAGTTCCTTCCCAGCGTCAGAGCTTGATCTCGATGTTCACGTCCGCAGGCAGGTCGAGACGCATGAGCGAGTCGACGGCCTTCGGCGTGGGATCGATGATGTCGATGAGCCGCTTGTGAGTACGCATCTCGAAGTGCTCGCGGCTGTCCTTGTACTTGTGGGGCGACCGGATGACGCAGAACACGTTCTTCTCCGTCGGCAGCGGCACCGGACCCACGACCGACGCACCAGCGCGAGTCACCGTGTCGACGATCTTGCGCGCCGAGCTGTCGATGACTTCGTGGTCGTAGGACTTGAGCCTGATGCGGATCTTCTGTCCCGCCATGGCGCTTCTACTTCCCTCTGTTTGGAACCGGCCCGTCCGACCCCCGCACTCGGGCGTGTCGCTAGGCGCGACACACCGTTGCGCTGCGTACCGTTTCCGGCACGAGATCGGTGGTTGTTGTCGGGCGTCAACCACCGGGTGATCCCGGGGTCCAGACGCCTTCCACGTGTGTGAGCCCTGTCGTGTGCTGCGCGCGCGAACGCGCCGCCCTCAACTAGGCAACCTGAACAGTGTGCCAGAGTGCGCCCGGGAACTCCAATCGCCTCCGTCACACCCGTGGGCTCGTCCCGCGTGATCTCCCCCACAGGCGGGGCCGCCGCCGCTACCGTTCGGGCATGCACCGACCGACCGGCCGCCTCCTCGGGGTCACCGTCGCCGCCCTCGTGCTCGCGGGCTGCGCGTCCGAGCCGGCCCGGCCGTCCTCGGCGGTCTCGCCGAGCGCGGCCGGCACGACGACGACGTCGACGCCGGCCGCGCCGAGCGCGCCGCCGGTGAGCCCGAGCTCGTCGACCACCCCGGTGCCCGGCGAGCCGTGCGACCCCGCCGACGGCTCCCCCGACTGCACCGACGCCACCAGCGATGGGCTGTTCCGGTACGTCGAGGGCTACGCCGACTGCGTCGCGCAGCTGCCCGGCGAGGAGCAGGGCATGTGCACCGACCTCGACGGTGACGGTCGCGCCGGCTACCCCGACTCCGGCTGAGGCCCCGACCGCGGACATGACGGAAGGGCCCGGGAGCCGAAGCTCCCGGGCCCTTCCGTCAGTTCAGCTGCCCCGAGGGGCGAGCATCACTTGATGATCTTGATGACCTTGCCCGAGCCGACGGTGCGGCCACCCTCGCGGATGGCGAAGCCGAGGCCCTCTTCCATCGCGATGGGCTGGATGAGGTTCACGTGGATCTCGGTGTTGTCGCCGGGCATGACCATCTCGGTGCCCTCGGGCAGCGTGATGACGCCGGTGACGTCGGTGGTGCGGAAGTAGAACTGGGGGCGGTAGTTCCCGTAGAACGGGTTGTGACGGCCACCCTCGTCCTTGGCCAGGATGTAGACCTGGCCCTCGAACTCGGTGTGCGGCGTGATCGAGCCGGGCTTGACGACGACCTGGCCGCGCTCGACCTCCTCGCGCTTCGTGCCACGCAGGAGCAGACCGACGTTCTCGCCGGCCTCGGCGTAGTCGAGCAGCTTGCGGAACATCTCGACGCCGGTGACCGTGGTCTTGATCGCCTTCTCCTTGATGCCGACGATCTCCACCTCCTCGTTCACCTTGAGCTTGCCGCGCTCCACGCGACCGGTGACGACGGTGCCACGACCGGTGATCGTGAAGACGTCCTCGATCGGCATGAGGAAGGGCTTGTCGATGTCGCGCACCGGGTCCGGGACGGACTCGTCGACAGCGGCGAGCAGGTCCTCGACGGACTTGACCCAGATCGGGTCGCCCTCGAGCGCCTTCAGGCCGGAGACGCGCACGACGGGAACCTCGTCGCCGTCGAAGCCCTGGGCCGAGAGGAGCTCGCGCACCTCGACCTCGACGAGCTCCAGGATCTCCTCGTCGTCGACCATGTCGGTCTTGTTCAGCGCGACGAGCAGGTAGGGCACGCCGACCTGACGGGCGAGCAGGACGTGCTCACGCGTCTGGGCCATCGGGCCGTCGGTCGCCGCGACCACGAGGATCGCGCCGTCCATCTGCGCCGCACCGGTGATCATGTTCTTGATGTAGTCCGCGTGACCCGGAGCGTCGACGTGAGCGTAGTGACGCTTCTCCGTCTGGTACTCCACGTGCGCGATGTTGATGGTGATACCGCGCTGCTTCTCCTCGGGCGCCTTGTCGATCTCGTCGAACGGCGTGAAGGGGTTCAGGTCGGGGTACTTGTCGTGCAGCACCTTCGAGATGGCCGCGGTCAGCGTCGTCTTGCCGTGGTCGACGTGGCCGATGGTGCCGATGTTGACGTGCGGCTTCGTCCGCTCGAACTTCGCCTTGCCCACTGGGTGTCCTCCTCAGGACTTGGTAGAGATTGGCCGACGTTCTGCGGCTACCGGACGGTAGCCGTTCGACGCGGCGTCCTACGGGTCGGTTTGTGTGATGGAACTACAGGGTTCGACCTGTGGGACTACTCGCCCCGGGTCTTCTTGATGATTTCCTCGGCAACGTTCCGAGGAACCTCGGCGTAGCTGTCGAACTGCATCGAGTACACCGCGCGACCCTGGGTCTTCGACCGCAGGTCACCGACGTACCCGAACATCTCGGAGAGGGGCACCGTGGCGCGGATGACCTTCACGCCCGTTGCGTCCTCCATGGCAAGGATCATGCCGCGGCGCGAGTTGATGTCGCCGATGACGTCACCCATGTACTCCTCGGGAGTACGGACCTCGACGGCCATGACCGGCTCCAGGAGAACCGGGTCGGCCTTGCGGACCGCTTCCTTGAGGATCATCGAGCCCGCGATCTTGAACGCCATCTCCGAGGAGTCGACGTCGTGCGCGGCACCGTCGAGCAGGATCGCCTTGACGCCCACGAGCGGGAAGCCCGCGAGGACGCCGAGCTGCATCGCGCTCTGGATGCCGGCGTCGACCGACGGGATGTACTCGCGCGGGATGCGGCCACCGGTGACCTTGTTCGAGAACTCGTACAGCTCGCCCTCGGCGGGGTCCAGCGGCTCGAAGGTCATCTGGACCTTCGCGTACTGGCCCGAGCCACCGGTCTGCTTCTTGTGCACGTAGTCGATCTTCTCGACCGAGCGACGGATCGTCTCGCGGTACGCGACCTGCGGCTTGCCGACGTTGGCCTCGACCTTGAACTCGCGACGCATGCGGTCCACGAGGATGTCGAGGTGGAGCTCGCCCATGCCGCCGATGACGGTCTGGCCGGTCTCCTCGTCGTGCTTGACGCGGAAGGTCGGGTCCTCCTCGGCCAGCTTCTGGATGGCCACGGAGAGCTTCTCCTGGTCACCCTTCGTCTTGGGCTCGATGGCGACGTCGATCACCGGCTCCGGGAACGTCATCGACTCGAGCACGACGGGGTGCGCCGGGTCGCTCAGGGTGTCACCGGTGGTGACGTCCTTGAGGCCGATGAACGCGTAGATGTGACCCGCCGTGGCGTCGTCGACCGGGTTCTCCTTGTTGGAGTGCATCTGGAAGAGCTTCCCGATGCGCTCCTTCTTGTTCTTGGTCGAGTTGAGCACCTGGGCGCCCTGCGCCACCTTGCCGGAGTAGACCCGGACGTAGGTGAGCTTGCCGAAGAACGGGTGCGAGGCGACCTTGAACGCGAGGGCCGAGAACGGCTCCGTCGAGTCGGGGTGGCGCTCGACGACGAGCTCGGGGTCCTTCATGTCGTGGCCCTCGACCGCCGGGACGTCCAGGGGCGTCGGCAGGTAGTCGATGACGGCGTCGAGCATGGGCTGGACGCCCTTGTTCTTGAACGCCGAACCACACAGGACCGGGTACGCCTCGCTGGAGACGGTGAGCTTGCGGATGCCGCGCTTGATCTCGGCGACCGTCAGCTCCTCGCCACCGAGGAACTTCTCGAGCAGCTCGTCGTCGGTCTCGGCGACGGCCTCGAGGAGCTCGGCGCGGTACTTGTCCGCCTTCTCCACCAGGTCGGCCGGGATGTCCTCGACCTCGTACTTCTCGCCCAGGGCGGTCTCGCCGCGCCAGACGAGGGCACGCATGGTGACCAGGTCCACGACGCCGATGAAGTCGTTCTCGGCTCCGATGGGCAGCTGGATGACCAGCGGCCGGGCCTTGAGGCGGTTCACGATGGTGTCGACGGTGAAGTAGAAGTCCGCGCCGAGCTTGTCCATCTTGTTGACGAAGCAGATGCGCGGGACGTCGTACTTGTCGGCCTGACGCCAGACAGTCTCCGACTGGGGCTCGACGCCCTCCTTGCCGTCGAAGACGGCAACAGCGCCGTCGAGGACGCGCAGCGAGCGCTCGACCTCGACCGTGAAGTCCACGTGGCCCGGGGTGTCGATGATGTTGATCTGGTTGTCGTGCCAGTAGCAGGTCGTCGCGGCGGACGTGATCGTGATGCCGCGCTCCTGCTCCTGCTCCATCCAGTCCATCGTCGACGCACCGTCGTGCGTCTCACCGATCTTGTAGTTGACCCCGGTGTAGAACAGGATCCGCTCGGTGGTGGTCGTCTTGCCGGCATCGATATGCGCCATGATGCCGATGTTGCGGACCTTCGTGAGGTCCGTCAGCACATCCAGTGCCACGTGAGTTGCCCCTTGTCGGTTGGCTTGGGTGGCGCCACCGGTCCGGCCCGAGGATCGGACCGGCGGCGCAGCGCCCGTGGGTGCCGGGATTACCAGCGGTAGTGCGCGAAGGCCTTGTTGGACTCGGCCATCTTGTGCATGTCCTCGCGACGCTTCACCGCGGCACCGAGGCCGTTGGACGCGTCGAGGATCTCGTTCATGAGGCGCTCGGTCATCGTCTTCTCGCGGCGTGCGCGCGAGTAGTCGGTGAGCCAGCGCAGCGCGAGGGTGGTCTGACGGACCGGGCGCACCTCGACGGGCACCTGGTACGTGGCGCCACCGACGCGGCGCGAGCGCACCTCGAGCGACGGGCGGACGTTGTCCAGCGCGCGCTTGAGCACGACGACCGGGTCGCCCTGCGTCTTCTCACGGACGCCCTCGAGGGCGCCGTAGACGATGTGCTCCGCGACGGACTTCTTGCCGTCGAGCAGGACCTTGTTGATCAGCTGCGTGACGACCGGGGACCCGTAGACGGGGTCGATGACGAGCGGCCGCTTCGGGGCCGGACCCTTGCGAGGCATCAGCCCACCTTCTTCGCGCCGTAGCGGCTGCGCGCCTGCTTACGGTTCTTGACGCCCTGCGTGTCGAGGGCACCACGGACGATCTTGTACCGGACACCCGGGAGGTCCTTCACACGGCCACCGCGAACGAGCACGATCGAGTGCTCCTGCAGGTTGTGACCGACACCGGGGATGTACGCGGTGACCTCGACCTGGCTCGAGAGGCGGACGCGCGCGACCTTGCGGAGCGCGGAGTTCGGCTTCTTCGGGGTCGTGGTGTAGACGCGGGTGCACACACCGCGTCGCTGGGGGGAGCCCTTGAGGGCAGGCGTCTTCGACTTGTTCGTCTTCGCCTGCCGGCCCTTGCGGACCAGCTGCTGGATCGTAGGCACTACGTCTCCGTCTGTTGGATGAATCTCTGGTCGACCGGCACCCGTCACCCTGGACGGCCGGCATGGTCGAGGATCGTCGCCCGTCGCGCGACTACCTCGCAGTTCTTGCGTCCCGAACCGACCCCCGCGCCCGGGCGTGTCGCCCCGGTCCTCCGCACCGCAGTCCGCAAGGTTGCCTTGAGGAGAGACGGCGCGGTGGAGAGAGACCACCCGATGCCCCCGGACCCACCATCCTGAACTGAGTCCAGGACCAGGCGTCCACCGAGTGCATGCGCGAGAGCCCGACGGCGCGGGCACGGTGTCCTACGTTACCTGGCGCCTGGGGAGGCGTCAAAGCGGCTGACCACAGAGCCAGCCCTCACGGGGCACCCTCACAGAACACCAGGAGCGCGCCGGGGATTCCCGGGACGAAAGGCCCGAGGGGGCCCACCGTGACGGTGGACCCCCTCGGGTGAGGCGTTGAGGCCGAGATCAGCGGTAGTCGCCGAAGTCGATGTCCTCGAGCGGGATCGCCTCGCCGGAGCCGAGGCCCAGGGCGGGGAAGTCGATCTCGTCGTAGCCGAAGGTCGGGTACAGCTCGGCCTTGGCCTCCTCGGTGGGCTCGACCGCGATGTTGCCGTAGCGGGGAAGCCCCGTGCCGGCCGGGATGAGCTTGCCGAGGATGACGTTCTCCTTGAGGCCGAGCAGCGGGTCGGAACGACCCGACATCGCGGCCTCGGTGAGCACCCGGGTGGTCTCCTGGAAGGAGGCCGCCGACAGCCACGAGTCCGTCGCGAGCGACGCCTTCGTGATGCCCATGAGCTCCGGACGACCCGACGCCGGCTGACCGCCCTCGGACACCGCAGCGCGGTTCGCGTCCTCGAAGCGCCCACGCTCGGCGAGCTCGCCGGGCAGCAGGTCGGTGGTGCCGGAGTCGAGGACCGTCACGCGGCGCAGCATCTGCCGCACGATGACCTCGATGTGCTTGTCGTGGATGTCCACACCCTGCGAGGAGTAGACGACCTGCACCTCGTCGACCAGGTGCTTCTGCGTGGCACGCGGGCCGAGGATGCGCAGGACCTTCTTCGGGTCCACCGCACCCACGACGAGCTGGGTACCCACGGAGACGTGGTCGCCGTCCGAGATCAGCAGGCGCGAGCGCTTGGTGATCGGGTAGGCGATCTCCTCCGAGCCGTCGTCCGGCGTGAGGACGAGGCGACGCGAACGGTCACCCTCCTCCACCGCGATGCGACCGGAGAACTCCGCGATGGGCGCCTCACCCTTGGGGGTGCGGGCCTCGAAGAGCTCCTGGACACGCGGCAGACCCTGCGTGATGTCGTCGGCCGACGCCACGCCACCGGTGTGGAAGGTACGCATCGTCAGCTGCGTGCCGGGCTCACCGATCGACTGGGCCGCGATGATGCCGACGGCCTCGCCGATGTCGACGAGCTTGCCGGTGGCCAGCGAACGGCCGTAGCAGCGGGCGCAGGTGCCGACGCGGGACTCGCAGGTGAGCACCGAGCGGATCTTCATCTCGGTGACACCGGCCTCGAGGAGGCGGTCCAGCAGCACGTCGCCGACGTCGTCACCGGCGTGACCGATGACCTCGCCGTCGATCTCGACGTCCGTCGCCAGCGTGCGCGAGTAGACGCTCGTCTCGACCTTGTCGTGACGACGCAGCGTGCCGTCCGAACCCGGGACGCCGATCGGCATGGTCAGACCACGCTCGGTGCCGCAGTCGTCCTCACGGACGATGACGTCCTGCGAGACGTCCACCAGACGACGGGTCAGGTAGCCCGAGTCGGCGGTCCGCAGAGCGGTGTCCGCCAGACCCTTGCGGGCACCGTGCGTCGCGATGAAGTACTCGAGGACCGACAGCCCCTCGCGGTAGTTCGACTTGATCGGGCGAGGGATGATCTCGCCCTTCGGGTTGGCGACGAGGCCACGCATACCGGCGATCTGGCGGACCTGCATCCAGTTACCACGCGCGCCCGAGCCGACCATCTTGTAGACGGTGTTCTGGCGCGGGAAGTTCTCCTGCATCGCCTTGGCGACCTTGTCGGTGGCCTGCGTCCAGATCTCGATGAGCTCCTGGCGACGCTCGTCGTCGGTGATCAGGCCCTTCTCGTACTGGCCCTGCACCTTCGCCGCACGTCCCTCGTGCTCCTCGAGGATGGCCGCCTTGGCCGACGGGGTCGCGACGTCCGAGATGGAGATCGTGACGCCCGAGCGGGTGGCCCAGCGGAAGCCGGCCTCCTTGAGCGCGTCCAGCGAGGCAGCGACCTCGACCTTGGGGTAGCGCTCGGCCAGGTCGTTGACGATGACCGAGAGACGCTTCTTGTCGACGACGCCGTTCTCGTACGGGTAGTCGACGGGCAGGAGCTCGTTGAAGAGCGCCCGGCCGAGCGTCGTCTCGTACAGCAGCACGTCGCCCTCGGACCAACCCTCGGGCGCGTCCTCCTCGGTCAGGACCAGGTCGTCGAACCGGATCCGCACCACGGCGTTCAGGTCCAGGGAACCCTGGTCGAACGCCATGATCGCCTCGGAGACCGTGCTGAACGCACGGCCGGCGCCGAGCGCGTCGTCCTTGTCGTTGGTCAGGTGGTACAGGCCAATGATCATGTCCTGCGAGGGCATGGTCACCGGACGACCGTCCGACGGCTTGAGGATGTTGTTGCTCGAGAGCATGAGGATGCGGGCCTCGGCCTGCGCCTCCGCGCTCAGGGGCAGGTGGACGGCCATCTGGTCACCGTCGAAGTCCGCGTTGAACGCGGCGCAGACGAGCGGGTGCAGGTGGATCGCCTTGCCCTCGACCAGCTGGGGCTCGAACGCCTGGATGCCCAGACGGTGCAGCGTGGGTGCGCGGTTGAGCAGCACCGGGTGCTCCGTGATGACCTCCTCGAGCACGTCCCAGACGACGGGACGGGCGCGCTCGACCATGCGCTTGGCCGACTTGATGTTCTGCGCGTGGTTGAGGTCCACAAGGCGCTTCATCACGAACGGCTTGAACAGCTCGAGCGCCATCTGCTTGGGCAGGCCGCACTGGTGGAGCTTGAGCTGCGGGCCGACGACGATGACCGAACGGCCCGAGTAGTCGACGCGCTTGCCGAGCAGGTTCTGACGGAACCGACCCTGCTTGCCCTTGAGCATGTCCGAGATGGACTTGAGCGGGCGGTTGCCCGGACCGGTCACCGGACGGCCGCGGCGGCCGTTGTCGAACAGCGAGTCGACGGCCTCCTGGAGCATCCGCTTCTCGTTGTTGACGATGATCTCGGGCGCGCCCAGGTCGAGCAGCCGCTTGAGGCGGTTGTTCCGGTTGATCACGCGGCGGTACAGGTCGTTCAGGTCCGAGGTGGCGAAGCGGCCACCGTCGAGCTGGACCATCGGACGCAGGTCCGGCGGGATGACCGGGACGGCGTCGAGCACCATGCCGGTGGGCGAGTTGGTCGTCGTGAGGAACGCGTTGACGACCTTGAGCCGCTTCAGGGCACGCGTCTTGCGCTGGCCCTTGCCGGTCTTGATGATCTCGCGCAGCGAGTCGGACTCGGCCTCGAGGTCGAACGCCTCGAGACGCTTCTGGATCGCCGCGGCGCCCATCGAGCCCTCGAAGTAGTTGCCGTACCGGTCCTGGAGCTGGCGGTACAGCATCTCGTCGCCCTCGAGGTCGGCGACCTTGAGGTTCTTGAACCGGTCCCAGACCGCGTCGAGGCGGTCCAGCTCCAGGTCCGCACGCTTGCGGATCTGCGCCATCTCGCGCTCGGCGGAGTCGCGCACCTTGCGGCGTGCGTCGGCCTTGGCACCCTCGGCCTCGAGCTCGGCCAGGTCGGCCTCGAGCTTGGTGGCGCGGGTGTTGATGTCGTTGTCGCGGCGGTCCGAGATCTCCTTCTTCTCCAGGTCGATCCCGTTCTGGAGGTTGGGGAGGTCCTCGTGCCGGCCGTCGACGTCGACCCAGGTGATCATGTAGGCCGCGAAGTAGATGACCTTCTCGAGGTCCTTCGGGGCGAGGTCGAGCAGGTAACCGAGACGCGACGGCACACCCTTGAAGAACCAGATGTGCGTGACGGGCGCGGCCAGCTCGATGTGGCCCATGCGCTCACGACGGACCTTGGAGCGGGTCACCTCGACGCCGCAGCGCTCGCAGATGATGCCCTTGAAGCGCACGCGCTTGTACTTGCCGCAGTAGCACTCCCAGTCCCGGGTGGGACCGAAGATCTTCTCGCAGAACAGGCCATCCTTCTCCGGCTTCAGGGTCCGGTAGTTGATGGTCTCGGGCTTCTTCACCTCGCCGTGCGACCAGGCACGGATGTCGTCGGCCGAGGCAAGGCCGATACGCAGCTCGTCGAAGACGTTGACGTCGAGCAAGAGGGGTCCTACTTCCTTCGCTTGCCGGTCTCGAGGACCAGCGGAACGGAAATGTTGCTAAAGGGTGCGGGCACCCGGTCCGGCATCTCGTGAGAGCAGCCGGACCGGGGCTCGACGTCAGATCTCTTCGACGCTGCTGGCGTTCGGGCGCCGGGACAGGTCGATGCCGAGCTCTTCCGCTGCGCGGTAGACCTCGTCGTCGTTCTCCTTCATGTCGATGGAGACGCCGTCCGAGGAGAGCACCTCCACGTTCAGGCAGAGCGACTGCATCTCCTTGAGGAGGACCTTGAAGGACTCCGGGATGCCCGAGTCGGGGATGTTCTCCCCCTTGACGATCGCCTCGTACACCTTGACGCGTCCGGGGACGTCGTCCGACTTGATGGTGAGAAGCTCCTGCAGCGTGTAGGCGGCGCCGTACGCCTCGAGGGCCCACACCTCCATCTCGCCGAACCGCTGGCCACCGAACTGCGCCTTACCACCCAGCGGCTGCTGCGTGATCATCGAGTACGGACCCGTGGAACGTGCGTGGATCTTGTCGTCGACGAGGTGGTGCAGCTTGAGGATGTACATGTAGCCGACCGCGACCGGGTCCGGGAACGGCTCGCCGGAACGCCCGTCGAACAGGCGCGCCTTGCCGTCGCCACCCACGGTGCGGACACCGTCACGGTTCGGCAGCGTGGCCGAGAGCAGACCGGTGAGGGTCGTCTCCGGGACACCGTCGAACACGGGCGTGGCGACCGGGTTGCCGGCCGGCGACGACGCGGCGATGGCCGGGACGTCGTCCCGCCAGGACACGTCACCCTCGGCGAGCTGGATGTCCCAGCCCTGCTTGGCCACCCAGCCGAGGTGCGTCTCCAGGACCTGGCCGACGTTCATGCGGCCGGGGACACCGAGCGGGTTGAGGACGACGTCGACCGCGGTCCCGTCGGCGAGGAACGGCATGTCCTCGACCGGCAGGATCTTGGAGATGACGCCCTTGTTGCCGTGACGGCCGGCCAGCTTGTCGCCGTCCGTGATCTTGCGTCGCTGCGCGATGTACACGCGGACCAGCTCGTTCACGCCGGCGGGCAGCTCGTCGCCGTCCTCGCGGCTGAACGTGCGGACCTCGATGACCGTGCCGGACTCGCCGTGGGGCACCTTGAGCGACGTGTCGCGGACCTCGCGCGCCTTCTCACCGAAGATCGCACGGAGCAGGCGCTCCTCCGGGGTCAGCTCGGTCTCGCCCTTGGGCGTGACCTTGCCGACGAGGATGTCGCCGGCCGCGACCTCGGCGCCGATGCGGATGATCCCGCGCTCGTCCAGGTCCGCGAGGACCTCCTCGGAGACGTTCGGGATGTCCCGCGTGATCTCCTCCGGGCCGAGCTTGGTGTCGCGCGCGTCGACCTCGTGCTCCTCGATGTGGATCGAGGACAGGACGTCGTCCTGCACGAGGCGCTGCGACAGGATGATCGCGTCCTCGTAGTTGTGGCCCTCCCACGACATGAACGCGACCAGCAGGTTGCGGCCGAGCGCGAGCTCGCCCTCGTCCGTGGCCGGACCGTCGGCGAGCACCGAGTTGACCTCGACGCGGGCGCCCTGGTCGACCAGCACGCGCTGGTTGTAGGACGTGCCCTGGTTCGAGCGACGGAACTTGGCGACGCGGTACGTCGACGTGGTGGCGTCGTCGTTGGCGACGACGATCAGGTCGGCCGACACCTCGGTGACGACACCCGGCTTCGTCGCGACGATGACGTCGCCCGCGTCGATGGCCGCACGACGCTCCATGCCGGTACCCACGAGCGGGGCCTCGGAACGGACCAGCGGGACGGCCTGGCGCTGCATGTTGGCACCCATGAGGGCACGGTTGGCGTCGTCGTGCTCGAGGAACGGGATCAGGGCCGTGGCCACCGACACCATCTGGCGCGGGGAGACGTCCATGTAGTCGACGGCCTCGCCGGCGACGTACTCGATCTCGCCGCCCTTGACGCGGACGAGGACGCGGTCCTCCTCGAAGGCACCGTTCGCCTTGAGCGGGGCATTCGCCTGCGCGATGACGTGGCGGTCCTCGTCGTCGGCGGTCAGGTAGTGGACCTCGTCGGAGACCTTGCCCTTGATGACCTTGCGGTACGGGGTCTCGACGAAGCCGAACGGGTTGATCCGCCCGTACGTGGCGAGCGAGCCGATGAGGCCGATGTTCGGGCCCTCAGGGGTCTCGATCGGGCACATGCGGCCGTAGTGCGACGGGTGGACGTCACGGACCTCCATACCGGCGCGGTCGCGGGACAGACCACCCGGGCCCAGCGCGGACAGGCGACGCTTGTGCGTCAGGCCCGCGAGGGGGTTGTTCTGGTCCATGAACTGCGACAGCTGCGACGTGCCGAAGAACTCCTTGATCGACGCCACCACGGGGCGGATGTTGATCAGGGTCTGCGGGGTGATCGCCTCGACGTCCTGCGTCGTCATGCGCTCGCGCACGACGCGCTCCATCCGCGACAGGCCCGTGCGGACCTGGTTCTGGATGAGCTCGCCGACCGCGCGGATGCGACGGTTGCCGAAGTGGTCGATGTCGTCGGGCTCGACGCGGATCTCGACGGACTCGCCGCCACGCGTGCCGGGCAGCGAGGGCAGGTCGATGTGCAGCGACGCGAGGTACTTGATCGTCGCGACGACGTCGTCCTTGGACAGGACCGAGTCGGCGAGCGGGACGTCCAGGCCGAGCTTCTTGTTCAGCTTGTAGCGGCCGACCTTGGCGAGGTCGTAGCGCTTCGGGTTGAAGTAGAAGTTCTCGATCAGCGCGCGGCCGGCCTCGACCGTGGGCGGCTCGCCCGGGCGGATCTTGCGGTAGAGGTCGAGCAGCGCCTCGTCCTGCGTCTGGACGTGGTCCTTGTCCAGCGTGTCGATGACGGCCGGGTACGCGGCGAACTCCTCGCGGATCTCCGCGTCCGTCATGCCGAGCGCCTTGAGCAGCACGGTGGCGTTCTGCTTGCGCTTGCGGTCGACGCGCACGCCGACGTTGTCGCGCTTGTCGATCTCGAACTCGAGCCAGGCGCCGCGGCTCGGGATGACCTTGGCCGTGAGGACGTCCTTGTCGGACGTCTTGTCCGCGGTGCGCTCGAAGTAGACGCCCGGCGAGCGGACGAGCTGCGAGACGACGACGCGCTCGGTGCCGTTGATGATGAAGGTGCCGCGCTCGGTCATGAGCGGGAAGTCGCCCATGAAGACCGTCTGGCTCTTGATCTCACCGGTGGTGTAGTTGACGAACTCCGCCGTGACGAACAGCGGGGCGGCGAAGGTGAAGTCCTTCTCCTTGCACTCCTCGGCCGTGTACTTCGGCGGCTCGAAGCGGTGCTCGCGGAACGACAGCGACATGGAGCCGCCGAAGTCCTCGATGGGCGAGATCTCCTCGAAGATCTCCTCGAGACCAGCGGTCTCGGGAACGTCCTGCCGACCGGCCTCGAGGGCCTTGGCCACACGGCCCTGCCACTTCTCGTTGCCGAGCAGCCAGTCGAAGCTCTCCGTCTGCAGACCGAGCAGGTCCGGGACCTCGAGGGGCTCGTGGATCTTGGCGAAGGAGATACGGCGAGAGGCGGTGCGGTTCGCGATGGCGTCGGCGGTCGGAGCAGAAGGGGTGCGCGAGGCAGCCAAAAGAGGGGTCCTTCCCAGCGGATCGAGTGCACGCTGCACTGGTCCTGGCTAGGCGCGATCCCCCGGCCGGCGAGCCCCACGACGTCGTGCATTGACGACGAGGGTGGGCTCGGGTTATACGGGATCGCGGGCACAGGCCAGCGCAAAGCGCTAGCATACTCGGCCGCGGCTGCAAAGTCCACCCGGCATCGACACCCCCTGGAGTCCCCCACCGAGATGGGTGACCGACCCTGAGGCGTCCGGTACGAGCGGGCGGCTCCGCCCGCACGACGACGTCGTTGTCGTCGCGCACATGGTGGCACACGGAACGGGCCGGCGAAAGCCTGTCCCTCATCCGGACGCGACGAGGCCCGCGTCCCCGAGGGGGCGCGGGCCTCGTCTGCGAGCTGGCGTGCTACCTCCGTGCGACCGGCGGACCGGCGACGGAGGCGGCGATCACTTGAGGGTGACCGTGGCGCCGGCGGCCTCGAGGGTCGCCTTGGCCTTCTCGGCGTTCTCCTTGGTGATGCCCTCCAGGACGGCCTTGGGAGCGGCGTCCACGAGGTCCTTGGCCTCCTTCAGGCCGAGGCTCGTCAGGACGCGCACCTCCTTGATGACCTGGATCTTCTTGTCACCGGCGGCCTCGAGGACGACGTCGAACGAGTCCTTCTCCTCCTCGGCCTCGACCTCGGCAGCGCCACCGGCGCCGGCGGGGGCCGCAGCGGCGACGGGAGCGGCAGCGGTGACCTCGAAGGTCTCCTCGAACGCCTTCACGAACTCGGAGAGCTCGATGAGGGAGAGCTCCTTGAACGCGTCGATGAGCTCGGTGGTGGTGAGCTTCGCCATGGTGGCGGTTCCTTCCGATCAATGCCCGGTGGCCGGTGCGGCTACCTGGGCGGGGGTTCAGTGAGTGCCTGTCGCCGGGTGGCTCAGGCAGCGACCTCGGTCGACTCCTCGAGCTTGAGCCGGAGAGCGTCGACGGTGCGTGCAGCCTGAGCGGCGGGGGCGGTGAACAGGTAGGCCGCCTGGAAGAGCGACGCCTTGAACACGCCGGCCGCCTTGGCCAGCAGAACCTCACGGGACTCGAGGTCCGCGAGCTTGGTGACGTCCGCAGCGGTCAGGGCGCGTCCGTCGAGGACACCGCCCTTGATGACCAGTGCGGGGTTCGCCTTGGCGAAGTCACGCAGTCCCTTGGCGGCCTCGACCGGGTCACCGGAGACGAAGGCGATCGCCGACGGGCCCGTGAGCGCGTCGTCGAGGCCTTCGAGGCCGGCATCCTTGGCCGCGATCGCGGTCAGCGTGTTCTTCACCACGGCGTAGGTTGCGTTGCCGCTGAGCGCCTTGCGCAGCTTCTTGAGCTGAGCAACGGTGAGCCCGCGGTACTCGGTCAGCACGGCCGCGTTGGAGTCACGGAACAGGTCCGTGAGCTCTGCGACAGCGGCTGCCTTGTCCGGCCTCGCCATGGCAATCCTTCCGATGGTGGTGCCACCGGTCGTCACGTCCCCCAACAGGAAGAGCCCCGCGCAGGCGCGGGGCTCGGCAGGCAGCTCGGCGCAAGCCGAACCATCCGGGAACACTCACCTGCGCTGGCCTCCGCGTGCTGCGGGACTTCGGGCGATCGGGCGTGAGCACTGCGTGCGCACGACACGGTCGACGACCGGCGGTCTTTGGGTCCCCTCAGGGTACGGCACCCGCCGGAGGTGACCAAATCGCCCTCAGAGCGGGGCGCCGAAGCAGACCAGCGGCGCGACGACCCCCGTCTGGGCCGCGTCCTCCGCGGTCGCCGTCGCGACAGCCTGCGCCACCGGCACACCCGTGGCCAGCAGGGCGTGGGTGCGCGTCATCACCGCGAGCGCGGTCGCGTCGGGCAGCGGGGCCAGCGCGGCCACGACGCAGCCGACGCCGGTGCGCAGGAGCACGCTCGCGAGCCCGAGCGCCTCTCCCCCGGCCCGGATGCTCGCGCGGCCCACCTCGCAGCTGGACAGCAGCACGAGGTCCGGCGACGCTCCGCCCGAGTCCAGCTCGTGCGCGAAGAGCGGCCCGTCGGCCATCCGGACCGAGGAGAACAACGGGTTGTCGGGCTCGTGGCGGCCGTGCGCGGCGAGGTGCACGATGCCGGGCGAGCCAAGCAGGCCGATCATCCGGGAGACCGTGGCCTCCTCACCCACCACGACCTCGCCCCCGGGCCACAGCCGACCGATCTCCTCCGCCTCCGCCTCGGCGTGCCGCAGTCCCGGCCCGGCCGCGGCGCTGACCCGGGTGGGTGCGCTGCTCGCCGTGCCGGCATACGTCATCCAGTGGTGCACCGACGGCGCGACGACGGTCGGCAGACCCACCCGGGACGGGAGCATCGACCACGGCAGCACGCCGAGCCAGCCGGTCGCCACGACGACGAGCTCCCCGGGTGCACCGAGCGCGGGCTCGAGCCGCTGCTCCAGCCTCGTCATCCCGTGACGCAGGGAGCTCAGCGCGACCCCGCGCAGGTCCGCGGGCACCAGCGGGTTCGCCGTCACCTCCAGGTCGGCGTGCACCCGGCGTACCAGCTCGGCGATGCTCGCCGTCTCCCCGAGGTGGTGCAGCTCGGTGCGGTGGTCGCCGACCTCCACGGCCAGGAGCTCCCCGCGGTGCTCGAGCACGTCGAGGACCACCGCGCCGGGTCGGTCGCGCAGCAGCCTGCGCACCTCCACCGTGCGGCCCGCCCGGTCGCCGCCTGCCCGTCCGCTCTCGTGCCAGGACCGGGCCAGGATCTCGTGCTTCAGGCGCTGCGCCTCGCGCTCGACACGGATGAGCCGGGGGTCGCCGCCCACCCGCAGCCGCACGCCACGGTTCTTGTCGATCAGCTCGCGCAGCTCCTCGAGCAGGGCCGCCGAGACCGGATCGCTGGGCGGGTTGACCCGCGGGGTGCCGCCGATCACGGACCGCACCCGCTCCGCCGCGTCCAGCACCGCCGAGGCGCGGCCGGTGGCGAGCGCCAGCGACACGTCGAGCGCCGCCAGCCCCGTCCCGTGCACCGCGCCGGCGGTCCGCAGGTCGAGTGAGCCGAATCGCGACCGGTGCAGCCCGAGATCGCGCTGACCTGCGCGGACGTACCGTCCGGCGCGCTCCCGGTCCCCCGCCTCGAGCGCGAGCATCGCGCGGATGCGGCGCCCGTGCAGCCGGACCGCGATGGGGTCGCTGTTCCGCACCGGCCCGAGCCCCTCGAGCACGGTCGCCGGGTCCGTGAGCACCCCGCGCGCGAGGTCCGCCTCGATCCGCACGTACGCGGCCGCCGTGGCCCAGATGGTGCGGCCGGTAGACACGCACATCCGCTCCAGCCGGGCCGCGCTGCGGGCCAGCGACGCCCAGCGCGCGCGGGAGTGCACGTCGCCGGGCGCGGTCGCGTACGCCTCGGCGTCCGCCTGCAGCGCCAGCAGCGACGACCGGACCACCCAGGCGTCGTCCCCCCGCCGACGGAACCGGCGTTCGGCGGACAGGGCGAAGTCCCGCGCGGCAGCGAGGTCGCCGCGCAGCATCGCGCACTCCGCCCGACCGAGCTCGCACTCGGCGACGTCGCGCGGGAGGTGCTGCTCGGCGAACCGGGCGGCCGCCTCCGCCAGGGTGCTGTCCGCGACACCGACGAGCCCCGCCTCGAGGAGCACCCGCGCGCGGTCCTGGAGCGCGGTCGGCCGGGGCGGCCCCGGCAGGATCGCGGCGGCGGCCTCCATGACGGCCAGGGCCTCCGGCATGCGGCCGGCGACGAAGCTGAGGTAGCCCAGGTTGTGCTCCGCCTTGAACACGAGGCGGACGAAGCCGGCCTCCCGCGCGCGGCGGGCGCATTCCGCGAAGTCCGCCCGGGCCGCCGCCACCTCGCGCCGCTCGATGTGCAGCACCCCGCGGTTCAGGAGAGAGCGGCACGCGTCGATCGGGTCGGCGTCGTCGGACGCGGCGATCGCCACGTCCAGCTCCCGCAGCGCGTCGTCCTGGCGACCGGCCCGCAGCGCCAGCAGGCCACGCAGGCCAGCGACCGCCGGGCGCAGCCCGCGCCAGCCCCCGCCCGACGCCTCCTGCTCGGCAAGCATCGCGTCGAGTCGTTCGAGCACCGGGCGCGGCCCACCCCGGGTCTCGAAGTCACACTTGGCCAGCTCGACGAGCGCCCGACCACGCCATCGCGCCACCTCGGGCGTCGAGGGCATCGCGTCGAGCGCGCGCAGTGCAGGACGCAGCCGACGACGCGCGCGGGTCGGTCGACCCTCCGCGTTGTCGTCGTCCGCGCGCTGCACCTGCTCGGCCAGGGCGCCGAGTGACGGCGATCCGGCCGCCGCCGGACCGCCGGGTTCGGCCATCTGCGCTAGAGCTCGATCTGCGGCGTGACGATGGGGACCGTGGGGTCCGAGGGTCGACGGAGCACCAGCCGCGCAGGTCCTCGCTCGATGTCGGAGAACGAGAACCGACCGTCCACGTCCGACGTCGTCGAGGTGACGTCTCCGCCCTGGTGCAGCTCGACGGACAGCTCGCCCGCCGGCGCCGCCCAGCCGTCGACCCGCACGCGGCCCGCCTCCGCGTGCACCGAGATCATCACGGTGAGCACGTCGGTGGTGAACGTGATGGTGCCGGCCTCGATGCTCGTCTCGTCGGCGCGGACCGCGAGCGCGGGCTCACCGACCAGGTGCAGCTCGGCCACCTCGGCGTGCATCGCCTCGATGGTGAGCGCCATGCCGATGCTCTCGATGAGGCCCGGAGGTACCGGGTCCGCGCGCTCGACCAGCTCCGCCAGACGGTTCAGGATGCGGCGGTCGTCGATGTCCAGGCCACCCGCGGCGACCAGCGCGAGGGTCCTCTCGTCGGTGCTCATGACACGCTCCAGGCGGGGTCGGAGGCGAGTGCGACGCGGAGCTTGGCGAGGCAGCGACCGCGGGTGGGTCCGATGCTCCCCACCGGCATGCCGAGCGCCCGGGAGACCACCCCGTAGTCCGGGCGGTCGACCAGTGCGACCAGGCCGAGCAGCCGCCGGCACCGGTCGGGCAGCTCGGCGACGTGCTGCCAGAGCAGCTTGTCCCGCTCGGAACGCACCGCGACCGTGTCGGGCAGGTCGTCCGCCGGTGCCGCGAGCCAGTCGGTCACGTGCTCGTCCTGCTCGTGGCGGACCATCTCGTCGCGGCTGCGCCGCACGGACCTCCACGCGGCGCGCTTGGCCGTGACGAGCATCCACTGGAGGGTCGCCCGGGGATCCCGGATCGACTCGATGTCCCGCACGAGGGTCAGCCAGGTGTTCTGCACGATGTCCTGCGCCAGCTCGGGGTCAGCCCCCTGGGCGCGCACGGTGTGCCACAGCAACGGAGTCATCACCTGCACCAGGGCGGCGAGCGGCGCACGGTCTCCGTCGCGGTAGGCCACCACCGCGCGGGCCGCCTGGTCGGCGAGCCCCTCACCCTGGCTGCGGAGCTCGGTGTCCACCGGCTCCACCAGGTCGTCACTCATCATGGACCCCTCACAGGCAGGCCTCGTCGGGCGGCCGCCCCGCACACAGTAGGACGACCCGGACAACCCCGACAAGGACGATCGACGTCGCTCGCCGCTGCCCCGAGCAAGCCGCTGGTGACGACCTGCCCCCGCGAGCACCCGCGGGCGACCCCACTCGACGGGGTCGACGAAGAGGAGCATCCCCTCGGCAGCCAGATACATCTCTGGGAGTGTTCCTTCCTGGCGGATGTATCTGGCCTGACTTCACCCGCTCCTGACGAGCACCCGACCGGTTGAGGAGACGCGCGACATGACTGAGCAGGACCCCACACCCGACCCGTACACCCGCGAGCAGATCCGTACGACGAAGCGCACCGTGGAGGACGCGCTCATCGCCCGGCCCGGCGTGGTGGGGGTCGACATCGGCGAGAAGTGGTCGGACGGGTCGCCCACCGGCCGGCAGGCGATCGTGGTCCACGTCGAGCGCAAGCGTGCCGCGGGCGAGCTGCCCGACAGCGAGCGCATCCCCAGCGAGATCGACGGCATCCCCACGGACGTCGTCGAGCACCGCGTGCGTCTCTTGTCCAGCTCGGAGCCCACCCCGGCGAGCAAGCGCGTCCGTCCCCTGGCCGGCGGCATCAGCATCGGACCGGCCGCCCCGGTGACGATCCCCGTCGACGGCACGGCCCAGCTGCGGTCGGTCAACGGCACGCTCGGCGTGCTGGTGTACGAGCGGCACACCGGCCAGACGTTCGGGCTGACGAACTGGCACGTCGCTGCGGGCGACGGGCTCGAGGACGTGGCGAGCACCTGGATCCAGCCGGCGCTCGCCGACGGTGGGAACCCCCGCTCGGACCGCGTCGGCGCCCTCGTGCGTGGCGCGCTGACCGACCACATCGACGCGGCCGTCGTCGCGCTGGCGCCTGGCGCACCCTGGGTGCCCGGCATCGTCGGGATCGGACCCGTGACCGGGTCCGAGCCGGCCACCGAGGGGTCAGCCGTCCGCAAGACCGGCCGGACCACGGGGCTGACCAGCGGCACGATCACCTCGACCGACTACACGACCTCCGTCGACTTCGGTCCCGGCATCGGGTGGAAGACCCTGCGCGACCAGATCCGCATCGAGCCCGCCGAGGGCGTCGCCGCCTTCTCGGCCGAGGGCGACTCCGGCTCGGCGATCGTCACCGAGGACGGACGGGTGGTGGGCCTGCTCTGGGCGGGCGAGGACGACGGCTCGTTCTCCGTGGCGAACCCGATCGGTGCCGTGCTGGGCACGCTGGGTGTCGACGTCCTGACCCCGACCGCGGCGCGCGCCCTCGCGGGACGCCGGGGGGCACGGTCGCGTGCTGCGCGGCCGACCGGGGCTCCGTCGCTGTTCCCGCCGATCGAGGCGGCGTTCGGCCGTCGCCGTCCCCGTCGGCGCCCTGCTGCGGCACGCGGCACGGCGACGAGCGGCAACGGCGCCACCGGGCGTCCCGTGGCGGCCCCGGCTCAGCCGGGCGCAGCGGCCTCCGCCCAGTCGGCCGCGACAGCCGGCGCGGACGCCCAGCCGTTCACCGAACCGTTCACGGAACCGTTCACGGAGCCGTTCACGGAGCCGTTCACGGAGCCGTTCACGGAACCGTTCACCGAACCGTTCACCGAACCGTTCACGGAACCCTTCACCGAGGCCCTCGGGGCCAACCCGTTCACCGAGCCCTTCACCGAACCGTTCACGGAGCCCTTCACGGAGCCGTTCACCGAACCGTTCACCGAACCGTTCACGGAACCCTTCACCGAGGCGTTCGGCGCCAACCCGTTCACCGAGCCCTTCACCGAACCGTTCACGGAACCGTTCACGGAGCCGTTCACCGAACCGTTCACGGAGCCGTTCACGGAGCCGTTCACCGAGGCGTTCGGGGCCAACCCGTTCACCGAGCCCTTTACGGAGCCGTTCACCGAGCCGTTCACCGAGCCCTTCACCGAACCGTTCACCGAGGCCCACACCCAGGCAGCTGGCCCCGGCGGTGCCGCCGGTGCCCGCGCACGGGCCTACGCGTCGCTCCGGCTGCGCGAGGCGTTCTGGGCGGGCTACGTCACGGCCATCGTCCGCGGCCGGGCCCGCTGACCCAGCACCCGAGCTCGAGGCAACAGAGAGGAAGGCAGCGCGATGTCCGTCGACGTGGAGAGCACGGCCGGCCGTGACCGCACAGCGGTCGACCGCAGTCCCTCCGCACGCGTCGTCGCGCTGCGTCCGCGGGTCGGGCGCCACACGGCGGCCGGTCCGTCGCCGGAGGTCGTCGCGCTGGTCCCGGACCCGGGGCACGCGACGGTCCCCGCACACCCGGCTCGGCACCAGCGCGGTGGGGGGACCGCGCTGGTGCCCGAGCCGGACGGTCGACCGCTGGTGCGGGAGCTCGAGGACCTCGTCGGCCGGTTCCACGAGCACGGGCCGGCCCCGGTCCTGCGCGCGGAGCTGACAGCCGTCCTCTCGGCGTGGGCGGCAGCCCTGGTGCGACTGCACCGCACGCCTCTCACGGCGCTCACGCCGACCGCCGACCTGCCCTGGGTGCTCGACGCGCCGCTGCCGGACTGGCTCGACGAGCTCCCGGTGCAGGCGGGACCGGTCTGGGCGGTGCGGGCCCATCCCGCGATCGGGCGTGCTCTTGCGGAGGCCCGATCGGCGTGGACGACCGCGCAGTGGATCCACGGCGAGCCGACGGGCGACGACGTGGCCGTGACCCGGGTGCGCGGGGCCGTGCGCGCGGTGCTCCTCGGCGGCGTCACGGAGCCGGACGGCGCGGCCCCGGGTCACGACCACCGCTCCGCCGGGTGCGGCGACCCGCGGTGGGACGTGGCCACGGCGCTCGACTGGGTCGCCATCGCGCTCGGCCCGGTCCTCGACCCGGCCTGGGGGCTGGACCCGGTGGCGATGTTCCTCACGGAGTACCGCAGCCTCGGCGGGGACGCGACACCGACACGCTCGATGGCGGTCGCCCGGACGGTCGGCACCGCGGTCGAGTGGAGCGCGCAGCTCGCCGTCGCCGCCGAGCCGACGGACGACGAGCTCAGCTGGCTCTCCGGCCTGTGGACCCGGCCGCTCGAGCTGGTCGGGGCAGCTCGACCGGGTGCGGCCCGGCGCGCGCGCTGACCCGGACCGGTCCGGGAGCGCGCGTGCGCTGCACGGGTTGGTGCCGGGAACGACGAAGGCCCGGTCCGCAGGGGGGACCGGGCCTTCGTCGTGCTGGAGCTACCGTCAGGCGGCGTCGTCCTCGAGCAGGTTCCGCGTCTTGTTCTGGTCGACGAGGATGCCGGGGCCGTTCGTCGTCGAGAAGGTCGCCTTCGCGATGTAGCGGCCCTTCGACGCGGACGGCTTCAGACGCAGGATCTCGTCGAGCGCGGCTGCGTAGTTCTCCACCAGCGCGGTGTCGCTGAACGAGACCTTGCCGATGATGAAGTGCAGGTTCGCGTGACGGTCCACGCGGAACTCGATCTTGCCGCCCTTGATGTCGGACACGGCCTTGGCCACGTCCATCGTCACGGTGCCGGTCTTCGGGTTCGGCATGAGACCACGCGGGCCCAGGACCTTGCCCAGTCGACCGACCTTGCCCATGAGGTCGGGCGTCGCGACGGCGGAGTCGAAGTCGGTCCAGCCGGCCGCGACCTTGTCGATGAGCTCGTCGCCACCGACCTCGTCGGCACCCGCGGCGCGGGCCTGCTCAGCGCGCTCGCCGGTGGCGAACACGATGACGCGGGCCGTCTTGCCGGTGCCGTGGGGCAGGTTGACCGTGCCGCGGACCATCTGGTCCGCCTTGCGCGGGTCGACACCGAGGCGGAAGGCCACCTCGACGGTCGAGTCGTACTTGGTGGTGGCGGTCGTCTGCGCGAGCCGGACAGCCTCGAGGGGGGTGTAGAGGTGCCCCTCCTCGATCTTCTCGACCGCGGCGCGGTACGCCTTGCTGTGCTTAGCCATCTGCTTGGTTCTCCTTGATCAGCAGTCGTGGTCTGCGGGCCGCACACGGCCCTGCCACTGGGTGGGCTGGATCAGCCCTGGACGGTGATACCCATCGACCGAGCGGTGCCCGCGATGATCTTCTCGGCCGCGGCCAGGTCGTTGGCGTTGAGGTCCTCGAGCTTGGTGCTCGCGATCTCGGTGATCTGGGCCTTGGTGAGCGTGGCGACCTTGACGGTGTGCGGGGTCGGGGAACCCTTGGCCACACCGGCGGCCTTCTTGATCAGCTCGGCGGCCGGCGGCGTCTTCGTGATGAAGGTGAACGAGCGGTCCTCGTACACCGTGATCTCCACGGGGATGACGTTGCCGCGCTGCGCCTCGGTGGCCGCGTTGTACGCCTTGCAGAACTCCATGATGTTGACGCCGTGCTGACCCAGCGCCGGACCGATCGGCGGCGCTGGGGTGGCGGCGCCGGCCTTGATCTGGAGCTTGATCAGGCCGGTGACCTTCTTCTTCGGGGGCATAGCTGCTTCCGTTCGTGTCGTGGGCCGACGCCGTGGGCGATGACCCGGTTGCAGTGCCGCCTCGCAGCGCGAGGAAGCTCAGTCAGATCTTGGCGACCTGGCTGAAGGACAGCTCGACCGGGGTCTCCCGGCCGAAGATGGAGACGAGCACCTTGAGCTTCTGGCTCTCGGCGTTGATCTCGGAGATCGTGGCCGGCAGCGTGTCGAACGGGCCGTCCGTGACGGTGACCGACTCGCCGACGGTGAAGTCGACCTTGATCTGGGAGGCGGCCTTGGCGGCGCCGGCAGCGGTGGTCGCCTGCTTGGGCTCCAGCGACGGCGCGAGCATCGAGAAGACCTCGTCCAGCGTCAGCGGGACGGGCTGGTGCGTGTGGCCGACGAAGCCGGTGACGCCCGGCGTGTGCCGGACGGCGCCCCACGACTCGTCGGTGAGGTCCATGCGGACGAGGACGTAGCCGGGGATCCGGACGCGCTTGACGACCTTGCGCTGCGCGTTCTTGATCTCCACGACCTCCTCCATGGGGACCTCCACCGCGTAGATGAAGTCCTCCATGTTCAGGCTCTGGCGACGGTTCTCGAGGTTCGCCTTCACGCGGTTCTCGTAGCCGGCGTAGGAGTGGATGACGTACCAGTCACCCAGCTGGCTGCGGAGCTGCGCCTTGAACGCGGCGACCGGGTCCTCCTCGACGTCGGGCTCTTCCTCGGCCTCGTCGGACTCCTCGGTGACCTCGTCGGCGGCAGGCTCGGCACCCTCGTCGGCCGGCTCGTCGCTCTCGGTGGCGTCGGCGCTGACATCCTCGGCTGAGGCGTCCTCGACAGCCGACGACTCGACGGCCTCGACCGACGCGATGGCGTCCTCGAGCTCCGCCTCGGCGCCCGTGGTGGGCTCCTGCGACTCCTGCGACACGTGCGAACCTGCTTTCTCCTGCGTGTGCGCCCCGGCGGACCGGGGCGATGAGTGCTCCACCCGGGTGGGGCGACTGCCTGACTGTCGGGGCTGGCCCCGAGGGGCTGTCAGCCTCCGAAGACCCAGAACGTGAGCTTGCCGATGCCCAGGTCGACCACGGTGACGAATGCCATGACCACCGCGACGAACACCAGGACGACGCTCGTGTAGGTGATCAGCTCCGACCGCGTGGGCCGGACGACCTTCTTCAGCTCCGCGACGACCTGGCGGACGAAGAGCGCGATGCGGGCGAACAGTCCGCCACGAGACTGCGACGAACCCTTACCGGCAGCCTTGGGTGCCGACGGGCGCGCCGCCGAACCCTCGGCGTCGGACGCCGCAGCCGGTGCTGTTTCGCTCACGTCTGACCCCTACGTCTCGTGTGTGGTCAGGCTCCGTGCGGAACCTGACGGACGGACGGGCCGACGCGTCGCGCCGGACCGACCGGCGGTCCTGCTCGCCTCCCGGACCCCCGGGCGAACCCGGAGGACCAGACGCGTGCGCAGGGCAGACAGGACTCGAACCTGCAACCTGCGGTTTTGGAGACCGCTGCGCTACCAATTGCGCCACTGCCCTACGGCGGCCTGGGCCTCCACGACGATCCGTCCGCCCGTAGGCGCGCACCGACGGACACCACCCGCAGGGGCTCCGCACAGGCTCCCGGAGACCTCCGGGGCACGGCTCATCATGGCGGACGTCAACCGCCGGGGGTCCACTGTACGCGACGAGGGCCCGTGGGTCGAACCGTCCCGATGCCCGCCGGAGGTGCGAAATGGCGGGCACGAGCGAGCGTGACCTCTGCCACTATGGGCCCCGTGAGCGAGCACACCTCCCCCCGCCCCCGCGTGTCCGCCCGACTGGCCGCGATCGCCGAGTCCGCGACGCTGGCGGTCGACGCCAAGGCCAAGGCCCTCAAGGCCGCCGGGCGTCCGGTGATCGGCTTCGGCGCCGGCGAGCCCGACTTCCCGACGCCCGAGTACATCGTCGAGTCCGCGATCGCCGCCGCGCAGGACCCGGCCAACCACCGGTACACGCCGGCCGCCGGGCTGCCTGCGCTGCGCGAGGCGATCGCCACCAAGACGCTGCGCGACTCCGGCTACGCGGTGAAGCCGTCGAGCGTGCTGGTCACCAACGGCGGCAAGCAGGCGGTCTACCAGTCGTTCGCCGCGATCGTGGACCCGGGCGACGAGGTGATCCTGCCCTCGCCGTACTGGACCACGTACCCGGAGGCGATCCGGCTGGCGGGCGGCGTCCCGGTCGAGGTGTTCGCCGGCGTCGACCAGGGCTACCTGGTGACCGTCGAGCAGCTCGAGGCGGCGCGCACCCCGAAGACCAAGGTGCTGCTGTTCAACTCGCCCTCCAACCCCACCGGGGCGGTGTACTCCCCCGAGCAGACAGCCGCGATCGGGCGCTGGGCGCTCGAGCACGGCGTGTGGGTGATCACTGACGAGATCTACGAGCACCTGACCTACGACCACGCCGTGTTCACGCCGATCGTGCGCGTGGTGCCGGAGCTCGCGGACACGACGATCGTGCTGAACGGCGTCGCCAAGACCTACGCGATGACCGGGTGGCGGGTGGGCTGGATGATCGGCCCGGCCGACGTGATCACCGCCGCGACGAACCTGCAGTCGCACCTCACGTCGAACGTCGCCAACATCTCGCAGCGCGCCGCGATCACGGCCCTGAGCGGGGACCTCACGGCCGTCGAGCAGATGCGCACCGCGTTCGACCGGCGCCGGCGGACGATCGTCGAGATGCTGTCGCAGATCGACGGCGTGCGGATCCCGGCCCCGGAGGGCGCGTTCTACGTGTACCCGTCGGTCGAGGGGGTGCTCGGCAGGACGATCCGCGGGGTCACCCCGCAGACCTCCGCCGAGCTGGCGACGCTCATCCTCGAGCAGGCCGAGGTCGCGGTGGTGCCGGGTGAGGCGTTCGGACCGAGCGGGTACCTGCGGCTGTCGTACGCGCTCAGCGACGCCGACCTGGCGGAGGGCGTCACCCGGATCCAGTCGCTGCTCGCCGAGGCCGAGTAGCTCGCGATGCCGGATGCCGTCGAGGTCGTCGGGCTGCGCAAGGCCTACGGCGAGAAGCGGGCGGTCGACGGCCTCGACCTGCACGTCGCGCACGGCGAGGTGGTGGCCATCCTGGGCCCGAACGGCGCCGGCAAGACGACGACCGTCGAGATCCTCGAGGGCTACCGGTCGCGCGACGGCGGCGACGTGCGCGTCCTCGGCCAGGACCCGCAGACCGGCGGCCGGGACTGGCGCTCGCGCCTCGGCATCGTGCTGCAGACGAACAACGACCTCGCCGAGGCGACGGTCGCGGAGCTCGTCCACCACTTCGCCCGGTTCTTCCCGGACCCGCGCGACCCCGACGAGGTCATCGCCGCCGTGGGCCTGCAGGAGAAGGTGAGGACCCGTGCGCGGCAGCTGTCGGGCGGGCAGCGTCGACGGCTCGACGTGGCCCTCGGCATCGTCGGCAGGCCGGAGCTGCTGTTCCTCGACGAGCCGACGACGGGGTTCGACCCGCAGGCCCGGCGCTCGTTCTGGGACCTGGTGGAGGCGCTCGCCGACGGCGGCACGACCATCCTGCTCACCACGCACTACCTGGAGGAGGCCGAGCGCCTCGCCGACCGGGTGCTCGTGGTCCGCGACGGTCAGGTGGTCGCCGAGGGGACCCCGGCGGACCTCGGCGGCCGGACCGCGCGGCAGGCGGTGGTGCGCTGGACCCAGGACGGTCAGACACGCGAGGTCCGCACGGACACCCCCACCCAGGTGGTCGTCGAGCTGACCGGGACGTTCGGCGGCGAGGTCCCGGGGTTGCAGGTGCTGCGCCCCACGCTGGAGGACGTGTACCTGAGCCTGATCGACGGGGGGACCTCGTGAGCGTCGTCGACACCCGGACCCGGCTGCCGGGCGTGCTGCGCCTCGGGCTGGCCCGCACCGGCTACGAGGTGCGGACGTTCTTCCGCGAGCGCGACGCCGTCGTCTTCATCTTCGCGTACCCGATCATCATGCTCGCGATCTTCGCGACGGTGTTCGGCCAGGACGGTGCGACGGTGGGCCCGGAGCCGGGGATCCCGTTCGCGCAGTACTTCCTGCCCGGGATGGTCGCGACGGGCGTCATGCTCTCGAGCTTCCAGCAGCTCGCGATCTCGATCGCCGTGGAGCGCGACGACGGCGGGCTCAAGCGGCTGCACGGCACGCCGCTGCCGCCGGCGGCGTACTTCCTGGGCAAGACCGGGGAGGTCCTGGCGACCTCGCTGATCCAGACCGCGCTCCTGCTGGCCGCGGCGGCGCTGCTCTTCGACGTCCCCCTGCCGACGACCGCGACCGCCTGGGCCACGTTCGCGTGGGTGTTCGTGCTCGGCACGGCGGCCGGGACGCTCGCCGGGGTCGCCTTCTCGTCGGTCCCCCGCAGCGGGAAGTCCGCGAGCGCGGTGGTCACCCCGGTGGTCCTCGTCCTGCAGTTCATCTCCGGGGTGTTCTTCGTGTTCCAGGACCTGCCCACCTGGATGCAGCAGGTGGCGTCGGTGTTCCCGCTGAAGTGGATGGCGCAGGGCATGCGCTCGGTGTTCCTGCCGCCCAGCGCCGAGGCGTGGGAGGTCAGCGGCTCGTGGCAGCACGGGGCGACGGCCGTCGTCCTGCTCGTGTGGGCGGTCGGGGCGCTGGTGGTCGGGATCCGCACGTTCCGGTGGCAGCGGCGCGACGACGGCTGACCCGGAAGGCGCCTGCACGGGGCGGGGCGAGCCGGACATACTTGCGTCCATGTCACGCAGCGCCAGGGCCGGCGGTCGCGCCGAGGTCCTCGGCGTCTCGACGGGCTCCATCCCCGCCTACCAGCGCACCCTCGCGCATCTGACGGTCCGTGCACGGCTGCTGACCGCCGTGCTGATGCTCGCCGCGCTGACCGTCATGATCGCGGGCGGCACGGCGTTCGCCCTCCAGGCCGCCGAGACCGACGAGCGGATGGACAACTCGCTGTCCCGTGCCGTGGCCGCGCTCCGCGTCGTCGAGGCGGGTAAGGACCCGACGACGAATCTTCCGTTCGACAGCGTGAGCGACGTGCTCAAGCAGGGTGTGCGCAACCGGGTGCCCGGCAAGAACGAGGGAGTGCTCACGCTGCTCGACGGCAAGCTCAGCTGGTCGCCGGCCGCCGAGACGCGGTCGGTCCGGCTCGAACGGGACCCCGAGCTGGTCGAGGTACTCGCCGCGCTGCCCGCCGACACCCTGTCGCTGCCGCGGACCGTCGGAACCTCTGTCACGCAGTACCGCCTGATCGCCGTGCCGGTGCTCCTCGCCGGAGATCCCGGCACCGGCATGTTCGTCGTTGCCTTCGACCGGTCGGCGGAGATGTCGAGCCTGCGCAAGACGTTCCTCACCTACTCCGCGGTCGGGCTCGCCGCCCTCGCCGTCATCGCGGTCGTCGCGTGGTTCGTCGTCGGTCGGCTGCTGCGGCCGATCCGGCTCCTGCGTGAGACCACCCGCAGGATCACCGAGTCCGACCTGTCGGAGCGCATCGCCGTGACCGGCAAGGACGACCTGTCGAACCTCGCCCGGACGGTCAACGCGATGCTCGACCGCCTGGAGCGGGCGTTCGGGTCGCAGCGGGAGCTGCTCGACGACGTCGGGCACGAGCTGCGCACGCCGCTGACGATCGTCCGCGGCCACCTCGAGCTGGTCGACGCCGACGACCCGGACGACGTCCGCGCCACACAGGCGCTCGCCCTCGACGAGCTGGACCGCATGCAGCGGCTGGTCGACGACCTCATGACGCTCGCCACCGCCGACCGCCCCGACTTCGTCCGGTACGCGCCCACCGACGTCGGACGGCTCACGGACGACGTGCACGAGAAGGCGCGCGGGCTCGGCGACCGGCACTGGGTGGTGGCGGCACGGGCGGACGTGACCGTCCAGCTCGACGCGCAGCGGATCACGCAGGCCTGGCTGCAGCTGCTCGCGAACGCGTACCGCTACTCGGCCCCGTGGTCGACCGTGCGCCTGGGCAGCGAGGTGGCGGACGACCGGCTGCTCCTGTGGGTGCGGGACGAGGGGCCGGGGGTAGCGCCGGACGAGGCGGACCGCATCTTCGAACGGTTCCACCGCGGTCAGGCCGACCGCCTCTCGCACGGGGCGGGCCTGGGCCTGCCGATCGTCGCGGCGATCGCACACGCGCACCACGGACGTGTGTTCGTCGAGCAACCACCGGCTAACGTCGGGCCCGGCGTGGTCTTCGTGCTGGACCTGCCGGCCGTCGACCTCGTGGACGGCGAACCCCGACCCGTCACGGAGCTGGTGGAGTACCTATGACGCACATCCTCATCGCGGAAGACGAGGAGCGCATCGCCGCGTTCGTCGCCAAGGGGCTGCGCGCCTCCGGCTTCGAGACGAGCGCGGTGACCTCGGGCGAGGAGGCTCTGGCAACGGTGCAGTCGGGTGGCATCGACCTGCTCATCCTGGATCTGGGCCTGGTCGACATCGACGGGTTCGAGGTCCTGCGCCGCCTGCGCGCGGCCGGTGAGACCGTCCCGGTGATCGTGCTGACCGCGCGCTCGTCCGTCACCGACACGGTCACGGGGCTCGAGTCCGGGGCCGACGACTACATGGCCAAGCCGTTCCGGTTCGAGGAGCTGCTCGCCCGCGTGCGGCTGCGGCTGCGGGCGCAGGGTGCGGCCACGGGTGAGGCGTCGGTGCTCAAGCACGGTGCTCTCCAGCTGGACCTGCGGACGCGGCGGATCAAGGTGGGCACGCAGGAGGTGGACCTGTCGGCGCGGGAGTTCGCGCTGGCCGAGACGTTCCTGCGGCACCCCGGCGACGTGCTCACGCGCGAGCGGCTCCTGTCGGAGGTGTGGGGCTTCGACTTCGACCCGGGCTCCAACGTGGTCGACGTGTACGTGCGGTACCTGCGCCGCAAGGTGGGCGCCGAGCACTTCGACACCGTCCGCGGCGTCGGGTACCGGCTGATCGACGCGACCGCGGCAGGCGTGTGAGCCGGGATCTCGCGCTTCTGCCGAAGGCGCACCTGCACCTGCACTTCACCGGCTCGATGCGGATCTCCACGCTGGCCGAGCTGGCGACGCTCCACGGGATCCGGCTCCCGGCCGCCCTGCTCGACGCGGATCCCCTGCACGTGCCCGCCGACGAGCGGGGATGGTTCCGGTTCCAGCGCCTGTACGACGCCGCGAGGGCGTGCGTGCGGGGCGAGGCCGACATGCGCCGGATCGTCGCGGAGGCCGCCGAGGACGATGCCCGGGAAGGATCGGGCCGGCTCGAGATCCAGGTGGACCCGACGTCGTACGCGCCGTTCGTCGGCGGCCTGACGCCCGCCCTGGAGATCGTGCTGGACGCGGCCCGCGAGGCCTCGGCGACCACCGGCGTCGACATCGGGGTCATCGTGGCGGCCTCCCGGATGCGGCACCCGCTCGAGGCCCGGACCCTCGCGCGCCTGGCCGCGACGCACGCCGGCGACGGTCCCGGGCAGGTGGTCGGCTTCGGCCTCTCGAACGACGAGCGCCGCGGCGAGACCCCCGAGTTCGCCGCCGCGTTCGCGATCGCCCGCCGGGCGGGCCTGGCCTCCGTCCCGCACGGCGGCGAGCTGCTCGGTCCCGCGCACGTGGAGGACGTCGTCGCGCACCTGCGGCCGGACCGGATCGGGCACGGCGTCCGGTCCGCCGAGGACCCCCGGGTGCTCGAGCGCGTGGTCGAGGAGGGCGTGGCGCTCGAGGTGTGCCCGGCGTCGAACGTGTCGCTCGGCGTGTACGCGACCGCCGCCGACGTCCCGCTGCGCGCGCTCGTGGACGCGGGGGCGACCGTGGCGCTGGGTGCCGACGACCCGCTCCTGTTCCTCTCGCGGCTGGTCGACCAGTACGCGATCGCGCGCGACGTGCACGGGTTCACCGACGACGAGCTCGCCGAGCTGGCGCGGTCGTCGATCCGGGCGAGCCGCGCCGCTGACGACGTGCGGGCGCGACTGCTGGTCGGGGTGGACGCGTGGCTGGCCTCTTGACTCGTGAGGGCGATAGCGTCATTGTATCAATCAGTTGACTGATTGATACAGAGAGAGGATCCCGATGGCTGCCCTGTACCCGTTCGCTGTGCTCCTGCTGCTCGGCGTCGCCGTCGGCGTGGCGCTGCGCCCCATCCGCTCGCTCGGCCCGGTGAGCACGTCCGAGGCATGGCTCGCGGCGGCGCGCCATGCCCGCCGGGTGGCGACCGTCGCCTGGACGGTGCTGCTGGGCACCCAGCTCCTGGCCCTGTTCGGGGCGTCGACGATCCTGCGGGGCTTCCAGGTCGGCCTGATCCCGACAGCGAGCGGGGTGGCATTCCTTGCGGTGCTGGCGGCGGGCGAGCTCACCTGGCCCCGTCCGACCGGCGCGGTCCGCCGCGCACCCCTCGCCCGCCGCGGACTGCACGATCTCGCACCGGTCGGCCTGGTCCGCGTCGTCGCGGTGTGGGCGACCGCTCTCGGCGCCCTGCTCGTCCTGTGCGGAGCGGCGGCCGCCGACGACGGCCGCTCGCTGACCTGGCGGTTGTCCGCGAGTGCGACCAGCGGCGCCGGCCCGTTCCCCGGGTGGTACTACGGCGTCCCGCTGGGACTCGGCGCGCTCGTCGTGCTGGCCGGAGGCGTGGGAGTCCTCGTGCTCATCGCGCGCCGGCCCGCTGTGAGCGACGCTGCACCGAGCGACGACGCCGCCCTGCGGCGACTCTCCGCCCGACGGCTCCTCGGTGGGGTCCAGCTCGTCCTGGCGTGGACGCTGGCCGGCTGCCTCTTCTACGCGGGTGACGCCCTGCGCAGGACCCAGGAGGGTTCGTTCGACGGCGTCGTCCTGGGCAGCCCGGTCCTCGTCGCCGTCGCCGTGATCGGGATGTGCGCCGCACCGGCCGTGGTGATCGTCAGCGCGGTGGTCGCCTGGCGCTCCGCGGGCGCGCCCCGCCGCCTCGCCGGATCCGCGGACCAGCGCTCCGACGCCTACAGCCAGCCCCAGACGGCATGACCGCGCAGCTCGAGGTCGACCTGACCTCCGGAGTTCCCGCGTTCGAGCAGATCCGCGCGCAGGTCGTCGCGCACGTGGCCGCGGGTCGGCTCGTCGCGGGCGACCGGCTGCCCACCATCCGTGCGCTGGCCACGGACCTCGGCCTCGCCGCGGGCACCGTGGCGCGAGCGTTCCGCGAGCTCGAGGCGGAGGGGGTCGTCGAGACGCGCCGCCGCGCGGGGACGGTCATCGCCGAGGGCGCCTCGGTGCCGACCGACATCGCCCGCCGTGCGGCCGAGACCTATGTGACCGCCGTACGGGCGGCCGGACTGACCGACGACGAGGCGCTCGTGCTGGTGCACGGCGCGCTGCTCGGGCGGCAGAGCGTGACGCGTCAGAGCGTGACGCCCACCAGCACGGGCTCGGGCTCCAGCTCCACGCCGAAGGTGGACCGGACGCCGTCGCGCACCTGACGCGCCAGCGCGAGGAGGTCCTCGGCCTTCGCTCCCCCGCGGTTGGTCAGGGCGAGCGTGTGCTTGGTCGACAGGGTCGCCGGGCCGGGTGCGCCGAAGCCGCGGGAGAACCCGGACCGCTCGATGAGCCAGGCGGCGCTGGTCTTCACGCGGTCGTCGTCCGCCGGGAAGCGCGGGGCGTCCTCCGGCAGGGCAGCAGCCTCGGCGAGGCTCAGGTGCGGGTTGGTGAAGAACGAGCCGGCGCTCCACGTGTCGTGGTCGGCGGCGTCGAGCACCATGCCCTTGCGGGTGCGCAGGGCCAGGACGGTGTCGCGCACCTCGCCCAGCGGGGCTCGGCCGCCCACCTCGACCCCCAAGGTGCGGGCGAGCTCGGCGTAGGCGATCGGGCGGGACAGCGAGCCCGGGCGGAGCTGGAACGTCACGTCGAGCACCACGTAGCGCGGGGTCGGGGACCACGGGGACTGCGGGTCGGTCGGATCCGTCTCGCGCATCGAGCGCTTGAGCAGCGAGGTGCGGTAGCCGAACGCGAGCGTGACCAGGGGCAGCGTGCGGACCTTGCCCCGGCCGCGGTCCCAGACCCGGACGGTCGCGATGCTCTGCGACACCTCCTGCCCGTACGCGCCGACGTTCTGCACCGGCGTCGCACCCGTGGACCCCGGGATGCCGGAGAGTGTCTCGATCCCGGTCAGCTCCTGCTCGACCGCGTAGCGCACCACGTCGTCCCACGGGGTGCCTGCCGGGACGGTGAGCGTGGCGCCGGCGCACGCGGAGGCGTCCGGCACCTCGATGCCGCTGCGCACGTCCCGCACGACCACCCCGTCGAACCCGGCGTCGGCGACGAGCAGGTTGGAGCCGCCGCCGAGCACCAGGACCGGCTCGGAGTCGGCGTCGGCCGCGCGGACCGCGCCGATCAGCTCCGCCTCCGTCGTCGTCTCCACGTACCGCCGCGGCGCACCGCCCACCCGGAGCGTGGTGAGGTCCGCGAGGGTGGTGGACGAGGGGGCGGTCCGGGCCGGCCAGGTGATCGTCGGAGGGACGGTCGCCGGCGAGCAGTCCGCCGTGCTCAGCTCACTCTGCACCACGTCAGGCTACGCGGTCCCTGCGCAGGGGCGCGGCGGCGTTGACGACCAGCAGTCCCAGCACGATCGGGACGATGATGACCAGCAGCGCGTGCCGGTAGCCCACGTGCTGCGCGAGCAGCCCGAGCAGCGGCGGGCCGGCGAGGAACGCGCTGTACCCGATGGTCGAGACGACGCTGACGCGCTGGGCGGCCCGCAGGGGGTCGTCGGCCGCGGCGCTCATGCCCACGGGGAACCCGAGGGCCGCGCCCGCACCCCACGCCACGATGCCCACGACCGCGAGCCACAGCGGGTCGGCGAGCCCGAAGATCAGCAGGCCCACGAGCGACAGCCCGGCGCACAGGCGCAGGACCGCGACACGGCCGTACCGGTCGAGCAGCGTGGTGCCGAACCAGCGCATCGCGGTCATCGCCGTGACGAACACCGCGAACGCGACCGCGCCGACCGCGTCCGCCACGTCGAACCCGTCCACCACGGCGAGGCTGACCCAGTCGTTGGCGGACCCCTCGGTGAGCGCCGCCGCGAGCACGACGAGGCCGATGAGCAGCGTGCGCGGCTCGAGCCAGGCGGCCAGGGCACCCCGCGCACCTGTCTGCGGACGGTCGGCCGCGTGCCGGACCTCGGGCTCGTCGGCGGTCGGCAGGAACACCCGGACCGCGAACGCGACGCCGATCACCGACAGGACGACCGCGATCGGGATGTGCACCACGACCGGCACGTGCAGGGCAGCCGCGACGGCGGCGATCCCGGCGGCGGCGACCGTGCCGAACGAGAACCCCGCGTGGTAGCGGGGCATCACGGTCCGGCCGAGGTGCTGCTCGACGGCCGCGCCCTCGACGTTCATCGACGCGTCCCACACGCCCGTCCCGACACCGAACAGGACCAGCCCCAGCCCGACGACGAGCACCTGACCGAGGGCGACGCCGACCGACGCGACGATGAGGCCCGAGGCGTTGAGGATCGCGAACGCGAGCACCGTGCGGCGGGCACCGAGGCGCTCGACCACCATCCCCGACAGCGGCAGCGACAGGAGCGAGCCGACCGAGCCGACGAGGAGCAGCAGGCCCATCTGCGCCGGCGAGAAGTCGAGCCCGTCGCGGATGGCCGGCAGGCGGGCGGCCCAGCTGGCGAAGTTGAACCCGTTGAGGAAGAAGACCGCGAACACGGCGATCGACGCCCGTTCGACGGCCCGCGAGGCGCGTGCGGGCGCGCTCGGGACGGTCAGCTCGTCGTCGTGTCCCGCTGGCGTCGTCATCGGCCCTCCGGTGCTCATGATGTCGTCCGTTCCTTGTTCACTGCACGCACGGGGCGAGCGCGGGGCCTGATCCGCCGCGTGCGGGCGGTCACGTGGTCGGCGTGCCGGGCCACGATCGCGCCGTAGGGGTCGGGGTCGGCGTCGGCGAGGTGCGCGAGCGGCTCGTCGTCGTCATGACGTGCGGGTACGGCCTCGTTCGACGCCTGCTCCGGCGCGACGTGGCGGGCCAGCAGGACGCTCGCCACCATGGCGACCGCGATGAGCACGAGCGCGTGCCGGGCCCCGGTCGAGGCGGCGGCGATGCCCAGCAGGGGCGGCGCGGCGATCGATGCGACCGAGGCGAAGGCCGACACGACCGCCACGCGACCGGCCGCACGCATCGGGTCGTCGGAGGCGGCCGCGATGCCCATCGGGACGGCCAGCGCGGCGCCGAAGCCCCAGAGCACGATGCCGACGCCGGCGAGCGCGAAGCTGGGCGCGAACCCGAACAGCAGCAGCCCCACGACCGACACGGTGCCCGAGACGCGCAGGACGGCCACCCGGCCGAACCGGTCGATCACGCGCGTGCCGAGCAGCCGGACGAGGGTCATGGCACCGACGAACACCCCGAGCATCGCGCCGCCGACGGCCTCGGTCCGGGCGAAGCCGTCGACGACCGCCAGCGACAGCCAGTCGTTGGCGGAGCCCTCGGACAGTGCGGCGGCCATGACGACCACCCCGATCAGCAGCGTGCGGGGCTCGCGCCAGGAGTCGAGGGCGGTCGCGATGCGGCGGCCACGGCCCACGGTCACGGCGCCGGCGACCGCGCGGCTGGGCGTACGGGGGCGGTCCCCCGGCACGTCGGGCAGGACGAGCCCGCGCAACGAGGCCAGCCGCCAGACGACCGCGAGGGCCGCGACGGCGGTGAACTGCACGGCCACCGAGATGCCCAGGTGCGAGGCCGTCGCGCCCAGCGCGGAGCCGGCGACCGCACCGACCGAGAACGCGGCGTGGAACTGCGGGATGACCGTGCGGCCCATCGCCCGCTCGACGCGCGCGGACTCCACGTTGAGCGGCACGTTGCCGAGCGCGACCGCGACGCCGTTGAGGAAGATCCCGATCCCGAGCGGCCCGACCGAGCCGACGGTCGGTCCGGCGCCCATGAGCACGAGCGCGACCGCGAGGACGGCCGTCGAGGCGACGACCGCCACGCGACTGCCGAACCGCTGCACGACCATGCCGGAGAACGTCACGGTGAGCAGCGCGCCGACCGAGCCGATGAGCAGCAGCACCCCGAGCTCGGAGGTGGACAGGTCGAGCAGGTCGCGGACCGTCGGGATGCGGGCCAGCCAGCTGGAGAAGGTGATGCCGGCGAGGGCGAACAGTCCCATGAGGAGCCAGCGGGCTCGACTCAGGGCGGGGGAAGGGTGGCGCACGTACTTGCTCCGGGAGGCGTTGATCGAGAGGCGATCGAATCGATTCGACCAGGCGCCGTCGTCAGTGGTCGAATCGATTTGAGGGTCGGAGCCATTCTGCGGGTACGCTTGCCGCTGCGTCAACCGTGCGCTCGCCCGCGCGTCGCAGGAACCTCCGTCCCGCGATGCCGATCCGGAGGTCCGACCCTGTCTCCGCACCGCCCCACCCTGGCCGACGTCGCCGCCGCCGCGCACGTGTCGGTGTCGACCGCCTCCCTCGCGTTCTCCGGTGCGGGCCCGATCGCCGCAGCGACTCGGCAGCGCGTGCTGGACGCGGCCGCGGCGCTCGACTACTCCGGCCCGAACCCGCTCGGGCGCCAGCTGCGCCGCGGCCGGTCCGGGATCGTCGGCGTCGTGGTGGGCGACTCGCTGCGCCGGTCGTTCCGGGACCCCGTCTCCATCCAGGTGCTCGACGGGCTGGTCAGCACGCTCGGCCCCCTGGACCTGGGCGTCCTGCTCATCCCCGGCTCGAGCGACCCGGCCGGACCCGCGGTGGACCCCCTGCTGGAGACCGCCGCCATGGACGTCGCCGTGATCATGTGGGGCGGCACGACGGACGACCCGATGCTCGGCGCCCTGCGGCGGCGCGGGACCCCGACCGTGCTCGTCGAGGGCCAGCCGCTCCCGGACGTCGCGTCGGTCGGGATCGACGACCGCGGCGGGATGCGCGAGGCCACGGAGCACCTGCTCTCCCTCGGCCACACCCGGATCGCCTCCGTCACGCTCCCGTTCGACCGCTCGCGCGGCGAGGGGCTCGTCGCGCTCGACCAGATGGACCACCTCAACTGGGAGATCACCCGACGCCGGCTCACCGGGGTGACCGACGCGGGCGTGACCCCGGTGGCGATCTGGGAGACGCCGGCCTCGCTGGTGGAGCACGGACGCACCGCGGGGATCGCCCTGCTGTCCATGCCCGAGCGCCCGACCGCGATCGCGTGCCAGTCCGACCTGCTGGCGTCGGGCGTGGTGCTCGCCGCGCGCGAGCTCGGGCTGCGCGTGCCGGAGGACGTGTCCGTCAGCGGGTTCGACGGCCTCGACCTGCCGTGGCTCGCCCCCGACGTGCTGACCACGGTCGTGCAGCCGCTCGCGGAGAAGGGCGCCGCGATCGGGCACGCCGTCGAGGACTTCCTGGCCGGCGAGGGTCCCTCGCGGCGGGAGCTGCCGGTCAGCCTGCGGATCGGCACGACGACCGGTCCGGCGCCGACCGTCAGCTGAGGCGGACGACCGCCTGCGCCTTGCCGAGCACGCGGACCCCGTCGACCGCGACGGTCAGGTCGATCCGTGCCGTGCCGGCCTCGGCGTCCAGCGCACCGACGACGGCGATCACCTCGACGGTCGCCGCGCCCGGGTCGGGCACCGGCACCGGCCGCGTGAAGCGCACCTGGTAGTCGAGGACCGCACCCGGGTCCCCCGCCCAGTCGGCGACGACGCTCGACGCGGCACCCATGGTCCACATGCCGTGCGCGATGACCCCGGGCAGACCGACCGAGGTGGCGACGCGGTCGTTCCAGTGGATGGGGTTGAAGTCGCCGCTGGCGCCCGCGTACCGGACGAGCCGTGCGCGGTCGACGGTGATCTCGCGGCGGGCGACCTCGTCGCCGACTGACAGGCTCATGACTCCTCCGGGCGGACCGCCAGGGTCGAGACCACCGTGGTGACGGGCTCGCCGTCCTCGGCCGCGATCTCGGCGCGCGTCGTGATCATGGCCAGTCCCGCGCGCACGGTGATCGAGTCGACGTGGAGCACCGTCACCAGGCGGTCGCCCGCGTGGATCGGCCGGTGGTGCGTGAACCGCTCGTCGGCGTGCACGACGCGGCTGAAGTCGATCCCGGCGGCGGGGTCCTCGAACAGCTGCGCCTCTGCGCGCTGCGCCACCACGACGGCGAACGTCGGCGGCGCGATCACGTCGGGATACCCGAGCGCGCGCGCCACCGACGGATCCGTGTGGGCTGCGTGGGAGGCGCCGACCGCGTCGGCGAACTCCTGGAGCTTCTGGCGACCTACCTCGTAGGCAGCGGTCGGCGGGTACTGACGACCCGCGTAACCGACGTCGACCGGCATCGGTGCGAGGTCAGCGGGTCTCGCGGTGCAGGGTGTGGCGGTTGTCGCGGGGGCAGAACTTCTTCATCTCGAGACGGTCGGGGTCGTTCCGACGGTTCTTCTTGGTGATGTAGTTCCGCTCCTTGCACTCGGTGCACGCGAGCGTGATCTTCGGACGGACGTCCGAGCTCTTGCTGGCCATGGTCTTGCCACCTCTCGCACCCGGAACGGGATGCATGCGATCTTGTCATTGCGCGCCGGCCGACGCGCAGCTGTGTCACTGGGATGTAGCGGGAGCGGGGATCGAACCCGCGACCTCACGATTATGAGTCGTGCGCTCTAACCACCTGAGCTACCCCGCCTCGGGTGATATCGAGGTGCGACCTGCGTCGCACCCCGAACACACCACAGAGCCCCGAAAGGGAATCGAACCCTTGACCTTCTCCTTACCATGGAGACGCTCTGCCGACTGAGCTATCGGGGCAGCGCGAGCAAGGTTACACGGGCCCCGGGGTGCTCGCGAAATCGGCTCCTCGCACCGAGCGCGGGGCCCGTTGCCTAAACGATTCATCTCATGGTCCCCGCCCGCCGTCGCGTGCCACGATCCGGCCCATGCGCCAGCCCCGACGCAGCACCGCTGCTGCCCTCACGCTCTCCGCCGCCCTCCTGCTGAGCACCGCCGCGTGCACCGGTGGCGACGCCGACGACGCCGCTCCGACCACCGACGAGGTGACCGCCCCGACGTGGCCGACGGCGATCGACCCGACGGCCACCACCGAGCAGTTCTGGGTGGTCTGGACCGAGGTCGTGGAGACCGGCGCCGGGGACACGACCACGCTGCAGCCGTCCATCGACTCCCTCGCAGCCCTGGGCTACCCGACCCTGCCGCTGGACCCCGCCTGCCAGAGCGGCGCCGAGGAGCAGCTGGCCGGCCTCACCGGCTACGGCGACCCGCTCGGGGTCGGCGTGGCCTTCGGGTCCGCGCAGGACGCCGGCGTGTTCGACACGCTCTACGAGGGCGCGACGGTCTCGATCACCCCCGGCACCTACACCTGCGGCACCGCGTCCTGACACCCGGGACCTGCCGGACGAGAATGGGCGTCCAGGCAGAGAGCGGGGCAGCACCATGAGCAGGGCACTGATCGTCGTAGACGTCCAGAACGACTTCTGCGAAGGGGGTTCGCTGGCGGTCACCGGCGGGGCCGACGTCGCGCGCGCGGTGTCCGCCTACGTGCGCGACCACGCGGACCGGTACGCCGCGGTCGTCGCCACCCGGGACTGGCACGCCCCGCTGCCGGACACCAACGACGGGCACTTCGCCTCCGACGCCGAGCCCGACTACGTCACCACCTGGCCGGTGCACTGCGTCGCGGGGACCGTCGGCGCCGAGTACCACCCCGACCTGCACCTGCCCCCGGACACCGTCCACGTGCGCAAGGGGCAGAGCCGGCAGGACTACTCCGGGTTCGCCGGTGAGGTCGTCGGCGCCGAGGGAGCCCGGCTGACGGAGGTCCTCACCGCGGCGGGCGTCACGGAGGTGGACGTCGTCGGCCTGGCCACCGACCACTGCGTCACCGCGACCGCCCTGGACGCCCGTGCCGACGGGTTCGACGCGACCGTCCTGGTGGACCTGACGGCCGCCGTGGCCCTGCCCACCACGCTGCGTGCGGTGGCCCGGTTGTCGCAGGGGGGCGTGAGCGTGACGACGGCCGAGCCGCCCGCCTGATCAGCCGCGCAGGGCCAGCGCGAACGGGAGCACGGCCGGCGCACCCGCCCGGCGCAGCTCGCGGGCGGCGACGGTCATGCTCCAGCGGCTGTCCACCAGGTCGTCGACGAGCAGCACCGGCCCGGTCGGCAGCTCCAGCGCGGACGCGTCGAACCGGTTCCAGACGCCCGCCAGCCGGAACGCGCTGTTGCCACCCGGCTCCCCGCTCGGACCGCCGTCGCGCAGCGCCAGGGCACCCGCGTACGGCAGCCTGCCGATCTCGGCGATCCCGCGGGCCAGGGAGTCGACGAGCAGCGGCCGCCGCCGCGACGGCAGGGCGACCACGGCGACCGGCCGCTCGTCCCAGCCCCACTGCGCGAGCACGCGCACGCAACCGTCGAGCATGGCCCGCGTGACGGGCGCATCGACCGCGCCGGCGGCGAAGATCTCCCGCAGGGCGGTCCCCCACCCCAGGTCGGTGAGCCGGGCGAGCGCCCGACCCTCGACCGCACGCTCCGACTCGGCCAGTCGTCCGCGCACGGGCAGGCCGAGGCGGTCGGCGCCGACCGGCCACTGCACACGCGGTTCGACGGGCACCCCCACGCGGTCCAGGGAGCGCTCGGCCGAGGCTGTCGCTCCCTCGGCCACGTCCCGGGGGTACCAGGCGCCCGCGCACGAGTCGCACCGCCCGCACGGGGTCGCCGTCTCGTCGTCCAGGCTCCGCTGCAGGAACTCCATGCGGCAGCCGTCGGTGCGCTCGTACTCGAGCATGTGCTCCTGCTCGGCCTGACGGGCCGCGGCGATGCGTGCGTAGCGCTCCGCGTCGTAGGTCCACGGCAGCCCGGTGGCCACCCAGCCGCCCTGCACGCGTCGCACGGCGCCGTCCACGTCGAGCACCTTGAGCAGCAGTTCCAGCGGGGTGCGCCGGACGTCCACCCGGGCCTCCAGCGCGGGCGTGGACATCGGCCGGTCCGACAGCTCCGCGATCACGCGCTCCGCCCGGTCCTGGTTCGGCATCGAGGCCGTGGCGAAGTACTGCCAGATGTCGGGGTCCTCGGTGCCGGGCAGCAGCAGCACGTCCGCGCTGTCGGTGGCGCGGCCGGCGCGGCCGACCTGCTGGTAGTAGGCGACCGGCGAGGACGGCGCCCCGAGGTGCAGCACCCAGCCGAGGTCCGGCTTGTCGAAGCCCATGCCCAGCGCGCTCGTCGCGACCAGCGCCTTGACCTCGTTGGCCTTGAGCGCGGCCTCGGCGGCCTCGCGGTCCGCGGGGTCGGTCTGCCCGGTGTAGGCGCGCACGTCGTGGCCGGCCTCGCGCAGCAGGCGGGCGGTGTCCTGCGCGGCCGCCACCGTGAGCGTGTAGATGATGCCGGAGCCCGGCAGGTCGCCGAGGTGGCTGAGCAGCCAGGCCAACCGTGTCCGCGCGTCGGGGAGCCGCAGGACGCCGAGCCGCAGGGACGCCCGGGCGAGCGGCCCGCGGATGGTCAGCACGCCGTCCCCGCCCGCATCCAGCTGCTCCGCGACGTCCGCGACGACCCGGCTGTTGGCGGTCGCCGTCGTCGCGAGCACCGGCACACCCGGGGGCATCGTCGCGATGAGGTCCCGCAGACGCCGGTAGTCGGGGCGGAAGTCGTGGCCCCAGTCGCTGATGCAGTGCGCCTCGTCGACCACCAGCATGCCCAGCCGCCGCACCAGCGCCGGCAGCTGGTTCTCCCGGAACGCGGGGTTGTTGAGCCGCTCCGGCGAGACGAGCAGCACGTCGACCTCGTCGGCGGCGAGGCGCGCCAGCAGCTCGTCCCACTCGTGCGCGTTGGTCGAGTTGATCGCCACGGCCCGCACCCCGGCGCGCTCGGCGGCTGCGACCTGGTCGCGCATCAGCGCCAGCAGCGGCGAGACCAGCACGGTCGGACCGGCACCCCGCTGCCGCAGGAGCATCGTCGCGACGAAGTACACCGCCGACTTGCCCCACCCGGTCCGCTGCACGACGAGCGCGCGACGGTGGTCGTCGACGAGCGTCTCGATGGCCTCGAACTGCCCCTCGTGGAAGTCGGCGGTCGGGTTGCCGACGAGTCGGCGCAGCACGTCGAGGGCGGCGTCATGGGTGGTCTGGGGCACCCGCCCACCCTGCCAGCACTCGCCCACACCAACGACACGACCCCGGGCCGCAGGCGGTCCGGGGTCGTGATCACAACGTGGCGGGTGAGGGATTCGAACCCCCGTAGGCGTTGCCAGCTGATTTACAGTCAGCCCCCTTTGGCCACTCGGGTAACCCGCCGGGGATGCCTGCCGAACGAGAGGACGCCCCAGGGGCGAACGCGCGTGCAGCGTGCGGGTGGAAGGATAGCAACACCCGGGCGGTGCTAGCGAAAGCGATGCCGTGCCCGCGCCCCAGTGCCCGTAGCAGCAGGAGGAAACATGGCGAGCGAAGCCTCGTTCGACGTCGTCAGCAAGGTCGACCGCCAGGAGGTGGACAACGCCCTGAACCAGGCCGCCAAGGAGATCGCGCAGCGGTACGACTTCAAGGGCGTCGGGGCCTCGATCGCGTGGAGCGGCGAGAAGATCGTGATGATCGCCAACTCCTCCGAGCGCGTGCTGGCCGTCCTCGACGTGTTCCAGTCCAAGCTGATCCGGCGCGGCATCTCGCTGAAGTCCCTGGACACCGGTGGCGACGACGGCCCCGAGCCCAAGCCGTCCGGCAAGGAGTACCGCCTCGAGGCCCTCATCAAGGAGGGGCTGAGCAGCGAGACCGCCAAGAAGGTGGCCAAGATCGTCCGCGACGAGGGGCCCAAGGGCATCAAGACGCAGATCCAGGGCGACGAGCTGCGCGTCACGGGCAAGAGCCGCGACGACCTGCAGGCGGTCATCGCGCTGCTCAAGGGCGCCGACGTCGACGCCGACCTGCAGTTCACCAACTACCGCTGACGACGTCCAGCTCGGCGGTCCGCGCCGAGCTCGGTGGTTCGAGACACCGAGCTCGGCGGCAACCACCGAGCTCGGCGCCGGGTCAGTACCGCGAGATGCCGTCCTGCGGGCCGGCCTGGCGCTCCAGGCGGGCGATCCGGTCGGCCATCGGCGGGTGCGTCGAGAAGAGCTTCGCCATCCCCGCGCCGCGGAACGGGTTCGCGATCATCAGGTGCGAGACGTCCACCAGCTCGCGGTCCTGCGGCAGCGGCCGGGCCTTGGTGCCCATCTCGAGCTTGCGCAGGGCGGACGCGAGCGCGAGCGGGTCTCCGGTGAGCCGGGCCCCGTCCTCGTCGGCGTCGTACTCGCGGGTGCGGGTGATGGCGAGCTGGACCAGCATCGCGGCGATCGGTGCCAGGAGCGCCAGCAGCAGCCCCGCGATGGGGTTGCCCCCGCGGTCACGGTCGCTCCCCCCGCCGAAGAACAGGGCGAACTGCGCGAGCGACGTGATGACGCCGGCCACCGCCGCGGCGACGGACGACGTGAGGATGTCGCGGTTGTAGACGTGCATGAGCTCGTGACCGAGCACCCCCCGCAGCTCGCGCTCGTCGAGCAGCTGGAGGATGCCCTCGGTGCAGCAGACCGCGGCGTTCTTCGGGTTGCGGCCCGTGGCGAAGGCGTTGGGCGCGGCCGTCGGGGAGATGTACAGACGGGGCATCGGCTGGCGGGCGGCGGTGGAGAGCTCGCGCACGATGCGGTACATCGCCGGCTGCTCGATCTCGCTGACCGGCCGGGCCTTCATGGCACGGATCGCGATCTTGTCGGAGTTCCAGTAGCTGTACGCGGTCATCACCAGGCCGAGCGCCGTGAACAGCAGGAGGAACTTCGGCGTCCCCCGGCCGAGCAGCCACCCGATGCCGAGCAGCACGGCCCACATCACGCCGAACAGCGCGGCCGTCTTCAAACCGTTGTAGTGCCGGTGACCCATGTCTCTCTCTCCTCGCAGCAGTGCACCCGTGGAACGCACGCCACCGCGCCGGGGTTCCCTCGTATCCTGACCCCACCCTTCCCACGACACCTCCGGAGCACGCCGTGCGCAGAGCCCGCTGGACCACCCTCGCCGCGATCGCCGCCCTGACGCTCGCCGCCTGTGCACCGACCGACGAGGACGCGGGCGAGGCGCCGAGCGACGGGACGCTGGCCACGGTCACGGACGGCGTCCTCACCATCGCGACGTCCGACCCGGCCTACCAGCCCTGGGTCATCGACAACGACCCGACCAGCGGCGAGGGCTTCGAGTCGGCCGTGGCGTACGCCGTGGCCGACCAGCTGGGCTTCGACAAGGACCACGTGGAGTGGACCGTGGCCAGCTTCGACCAGATCATCGCGCCGGGCGCCAAGGACTTCGACTTCGCGATCAACCAGGTGTCGATCAGCGACGAGCGCGAGGCCAACCTCGACTTCTCCTCGCCGTACTACACGACCTCGCAGGCCGTCGTGACGCTCGAGGGCTCGGCAGGCGCCGACGCGACGACGCTCGCCGACCTCAAGTCCCTCAAGATCGGTGCGATGGTCGGCACGACGAGCCTCACGGCCGCGCAGGAGACCATCGACCCGAGCACCCCGGTGTCGCCGTTCAACGACAACGACCAGGTCAAGCAGGCCCTGACCGCCGGGCTCGTGGACGCGATCGTCGTCGACCTGCCGACCGCCCTGTACATCACGGCGGCCGAGCTGGACGGCGGGAAGATCGTCGGCACGCTGCCCGACAGCGCCGGGGGTGACGAGTTCGGGCTCGTGCTCGACAAGGGCAGCGCGCTCACCGGGCCGGTCACCGACGCTGTCGACGCCCTGCGCGACGACGGCACGCTGGCCGACCTCGAGGCGGAGTGGCTCACCGACGCCGCGGGTGCACCGGTCCTCCAGTGAGCTGGGTGCCCTCCGAGCGCCAGCAGGAGCGGGACGCCTACCGCCGCAGCCGTGCCCGCCGGTCGACCGCGGTCGCGTTCCTGTCGACGATCGCGCTCGTCGCCATCGCGGTGCTGGCGCTGGTGTCCTCCCCCGGCTGGCCGCGCGTCAAGGCGTCGTTCTTCGACTGGGACGTGGCGCTGGACTCGTTCCCCGCGATCCTGCAGGGGCTGTGGCTGAACATCCGCGTCATGGCGGTCAGCGCGGTCCTCATCGTCATCGTCGCGATGGGCCTCGCTCTCGCCCGCACGCTGCGCGGACCGGTGTTCTTCCCCGTCCGGGCGCTCGCCACCGGCTACGTCGACGTGTTCCGCGGGCTGCCGCTGATCCTCGTTCTGCTGCTCGTCGGCTTCGGCCTGCCCGGCCTGCGGCTCCAGGGCATCCCGACGTCGGCGGTCGCGCTCGGCACCCTCGCGCTGGTGCTCACGTACTCGGCGTACGTCGCGGAGGTGTTCCGGGCCGGGATCGAGTCCGTGCACCCGTCGCAGGTGGCCGCGGCGCGCTCGCTCGGGCTGACCCGCGCGCAGGCGATGCAGCACGTGGTGCTCCCCCAGGCGGTCCGGCGCGTGATCCCGCCGCTGCTCAACGACCTGGTCGCCCTGTCCAAGGACTCCGGGCTCATCTCGATCCTCGGGGCCATCGACGCGGTCCGCGCCGCGCAGATCGAGACCGCGCGGTACGCCAACTTCACGCCGTACGTCGTCGCGGGGGTGCTCTTCGTCGCCCTGACGATCCCGCTGACCCGGTTCACCGACGTGCTGGCACGACGCTCGGGATGGGTCGGTGCGCAGAGCACGCTGGCCGGCGGCGGGGCGCTGCGATGAGCCCGGGACCGATGCGCGACCCGATGCCCGGCCGCCCGCTGCGCCTGGACCCGCCGCTGCTGTCCGTCCGCGGGGTCCGCAAGGCCTTCGGCGACCACGTGGTGCTCGACGACCTCTCGCTCGACGTGCACGCGCACAAGGTCGTCGTGCTCATCGGCGCGTCCGGCTCCGGCAAGTCGACCCTGCTGCGCTGCATCGACCTGCTCGAGGACGTCGACGACGGCGTGATCGAGCTCGAGGGGCAGGACATCACCGACCCGCGGCTGGATGCCAACGCGGTCCGGGCCCGCATCGGCATGGTGTTCCAGGCCTACAACCTGTTCCCGCACCTGCGCGTGATCGACAACGTGACGCTCGCCCCGCGGCTGGTGCACAAGACCTCGCGCGCGGAGGCGGAGGCCGAGGCGCTCGCCGTCCTGGAGCGCGTGGGGCTGGCCGCGAAGGCGCAGGCCTTCCCCGACGAGCTCTCGGGCGGTCAGCAGCAGAGAGTCGCGATCGCCCGCGCCCTCGTCGGCAAGCCGGCCGTGATGCTGCTCGACGAGGTGACCAGCGCGCTCGACCCGGAGCTGGTCGGCGAGGTCCTCGCGCTGCTGGCGGAGCTCAAGCAGACGGGGCTGACCATGGTGATCGCGACGCACGAGATGGGCTTCGCGCGCGAGGTGGCCGACGAGGTCTGCTTCCTGCACGAGGGTCGCGTGCACGAGCGCGGCACGCCGGCTCAGGTGCTCAGCAGCCCCCGTGAGGACCGCACGCGCGAGTTCCTACGCCGCATCACCGGCCCGTAGACGACGACGTCCGAGGAAGTGAGCGCTGGAGCAGCCACTTCCTCGGACGTCGCGTGGTCAGACGGGGTCAGTCGCGGCCGAGGGACACGTTCACCATCTCGTCGCGCGGGACGAGCTTCACGCGCTCGCGGCCGTGCGGCTCGCCGAGCGAGCGCTCGTAGGCGTCGAGGAGCTCCCAGCCCTGCCAGGTGATCACGTCGACGCCGCGGCCGTGCAGGAACTCGGTGACCGCCTCGGGATCGCGGTCGGTGGCCGTGTAGAACGCCTCGCCGCCGTCTGCGACGTCCTCGCCCAGGTGGCGGATGGTCTCCGACGCGTCCGACTTGGTGTGCCCGATGAGGCCGACGGGCCCGCGCTTGATCCAGCCGGTCGCGTACACGCCGGGCAGGTGCTCGCCGTCGACGTCGACGACGCGGCCCTCGCGGTTGGGGATCACGCCGGCGACGTCGTCGAACGGGATGTCCACCAGCGGTGAGCCGAAGTAGCCGACCGCGCGGTACACGGCCTCGACCGGCCAGTCGTGCAGCTGGCCCGTGCCCGTGACGTTGCCGTCGCCGTTCAGGGCGGTGCGCTCGGTGCGGACGCCGACGACGCGGCCGTCGTCGCCCAGGATCTCGACCGGCTTGTGCAGGAAGTGCAGGTGGATGCGCCGGCTCGCGGTGTTCTCCTCCGGCTCCTTCAGGGTCCAGTCCGTCAGGGTCTTGACCACCTGCTTGGTCTGGTTCGAGGAGTGGATGGCCGCCATCGAGCCCTCGTCGAAGTCGAAGTCTTCGGGGTAGACGATGACGTCGACGTCCGGGACGTGACCGAGCTCGCGCAGCTCGAGCGGCGAGAACTTGACCTGGGCCGGGCCGCGGCGCGCGAACACGTGCACGTCCGTCACCGGCGAGGCCTTGAGGATCTCGTAGACGTTGGCGGGCAGCTCGGTGGGCAGCAGGTCGTCGGCGTGCTTGGACAGGATGCGGGCCACGTCGAGCGCCACGTTGCCCGCGCCGAGGACCGCGACGTGCTGCGCGTTCAGCGGCCAGGTGCGCGGCACGTCGGGGTGGCCGTCGTACCAGGACACGAAGTCGGCGGCGCCGTAGGAGCCCTCGAGCTCGATGCCCGGGACCGGCAGCGCGGCGTCGCGGATGGAGCCCGTCGAGAAGATGACCGCGTCGTAGAACTGGCGCAGGTCGTCGAGCTTGAGGTCGGTGCCGTAGTCGACGTTGGCGAGCAGGCGGATGTCACCGCGCTCCAGCACCTTGTGCAGCGCCACGATGATCTGCTTGATGCGGGGGTGGTCGGGCGCGACGCCGTAGCGCACGAGGCCGAACGGCGCGGGCAGGCGCTCGAAGAGGTCGATGCTGACGTCGAGGTCGGTCTTCGACAGGATGTCGGCGGCGTAGATGCCGGCCGGGCCAGCGCCGACGACGGCCACTCGCAGAGTCGGGGTGCTCACGGGACGCGGGTGCCTTCCGATCAGGGGAGCCCTGCGGGACGCGTGGCGTCGCATCGGATTCCGGCGCGACCGACGACACGGTGCAGGGCTGTGCTCGGTGCCAGTGTAGGACCGCGGGTCAGACGCCCCTTGGTCGCCTGCCAGCATCTGGACAGACGTGAGACGCGCGAAGGGGTGGCGCCGCACACCTCCACGCGCTCGACGCCACCCCCGTCCGGTGCCCGGGCGCCGCACCAGCTCGGCGCCCGGGACGGTTCTAGCTGCGCCAGGTGTCGGACAGGGTGAGCACCCCGCTCGCGGGCACCGTCACCGTCCGGTTGGCTCCGGACTCCCACGTGACGGCCCCGGTCGACTCCTTGCGCACGTACTTGTACTGGACGACCGTGCCGGCCGGGAGGGTCACCGACGCGCGCCAGACCGGGTAGGTGGCCGACGAGAGCGCGATCGCGCTCGCCGGGTTCCAGCTGCCCAGCTCCGCGCGGTCACCCACGACGAAGACGTTCTGGCCCCAGGTCGTCGTCGCGTTGACGCCGAAGGAGACCTGCGATGCCGTCGTCGGCGTCGGTGTGGGGGTCGCCGTCCCTCCAGCCGGCTGGCCGACGTGCAGGGCCACCGAGCCGTTGGCGGGCACAGTGAACGTCGCCGAGCCGCCGGACGCCACGGTGACCGTGGTGCCCGAGCAGCCGCCGCTGGTCGTCGCGCCGCTGATCACGTCGCAGTACCGCCCGGCCGGCAGGGACGTCTGGAACGTGCGCTGCAGGGCCGAGCCGTTGCGGTTGATCGCCACGTACCCGAGCGACCCGCGCCCGTACGCCAACCGGCCGCCGTCGCTCCAGACGTTGGTCAGGGCCGCGGTGCCGACCGCGTTGCGGAAGCCGACCATGTGCGCGGTCTCGTTCCACCGGTGCGCGCAGGTCCAGGTGCCCTGCCCGCAGACGGCGTCGTTCACCTTGCCGTTGCCCTGCTGGGGCGCACCGGTGTCGTTGCTGCTGAACGCGTAGCCCGAGTACACCGTCGGCCAGCCGTACGGGTAGCTGAGCGCGAACACGTTGGCCAGGCGGTAGTCCGACCCGTTCTTGTAGCTCAGGGTCTCGCCGTTGCGCTCGGTGTCGTGGTTGTCGACGAACACGGCGGCCCTGTCGGTCGGGAGCAGCCAGGACTGGTCCTTGAGCCCGCCGAGCGAGGACAGGTTGCCGCTCTGGAACACCGACTTGAGGTTCCGGGAGTAGGTGAACTCGTTGGAGTCGCCAGAGCCGAAGTACTCCGCCGGCTGGATCGGCTCGCCGCCGCCCGCGATCACCTCGTGCTCGATGTAGACGCTCTGGTCGGTGAGCTTGCCCCGGATCGCCTCCAGGTCGACGGCGGCGATGTGCTTGGACGCGTCGACCCGGAAGCCGCGGACGCCCAGCGAGATGAGGTCGTTGAGGTAGGCGGCGATCTCCGAGCGGACGTAGTCGCTGCCCGTGTCGAGGTCCTGCAGCCCCACCAGCCGGCAGTTCTGCACCTGGTAGCGGTCGGTGTAGTTGCTGATGTTGGTCTTGCAGGAGTGGAAGTCCTGGGGGCCGTAGCCGCCCTCGGGTCCGGGATAGCGCTCCTCGGAGTACGCGGTGCCCGCCCACCCGGTGCCGGCGCTGGTCTGGCCGGACATGTGGTTGACGACGACGTCGGTGATGACCGAGACGCCCGCCGTGCGGCAGGTGTCGATCATGGCCTTGTACTCGGCGCGGGTGCCCAGCTTGGACGCCACCTTGTAGCTGACCGGCTGGTAGGAGGTCCACCACTGGCCCGCGAGCACCACGTGCTCGTTGGGGGGCGAGGTCTGGACGTAGCCGTAGCCGGCGGGGCCCAGCTGGGTGGTGCACTCCTGCGCGATCGCGTTCCAGGTCCACTGGAACAGGTTGGCGGCCGGGCGCATCGTCGCGGGTGCGGCTGCGGCGGGCGGGGCGGTGGACAGGCCCGCGGCGGTCAGCCCGGCGAGGGTCAGGACCGCGGCGAGCAGGGCGCCGAGGGCGGCTCGGCGCGGTCGGACGTGGATCGGGTGGTCAGACACGTGGTGCACTCCTCGAGGTGGGGCTCGACGACGTCGTCGAGCCGCTCGCGGTCACCGCACCGTCGCGGGACCGACCTGCATCCGCCCGACGCGCACCGGGTGGTGGCGGCGCACGGCAACGCGGGTGGGACCGGCGGGACCGGTCCCGGGAGGAGGTGTGCCGACCGCCGGAACCCGGTGGAGGGCGCGCTGGACCGGCGGAGCATCGCGCTGTAACACGCCCTGCAACGCCGGTGAAACTTGCTGCAACCGGACACTAGGGGAGGTCTCCCGACGCGTCAACAGGGACCTAGGCTCTGCTGGTGACCGACTCCCCCGCCACGCGACCGGCGGCCACCCCCCTCGACGGCCTCGGCCTGGCGACCGGCGTCGGCGCCTACGTCCTGTGGGGCGTGCTCCCCCTGTACTTCCCGCTGCTGCAGCCCGCCGGCGCGGTCGAGATCATCGCGCACCGCGTCGTCTGGTCCCTGCTGTTCTGCCTCCTCCTGCTGATGGTCACCCGCACGTGGGGCACGTTCGTCGCGGCGCTGCGCAACCGGCGGACCCTCGGCGTGCTCGCGATCGCGGCCGTCCTGCTCGCCGTCAACTGGCTGGTGTTCGTGTTCGGGATCCTCACCGACCGCGTCGTCGACACCGCCCTGGGCTACTTCATCAACCCGCTCGTGACCGTGACGCTCGCGGTCGTCGTGCTGCGCGAGCGGCTGCGCGCGGTGCAGTGGGTGGCGCTCGGGTTCGGGGCCGCCGCGGTGGTGATCATCACCGCGGGCTACGGGCAGCTGCCCTGGATCGCGCTGACCCTCGCCCTGAGCTTCGGGTTCTACGGGCTGCTGAAGAACCGCGTGGGGCGCACTGTCGGCGCGGTGCCGGGTCTGGCGGTCGAGACCCTCGTCCTGTTCCCCGTGGCGCTCGGCTACCTGGTCTGGCTGGGCGCGGTCGGCGAGGGGACGTTCGAGACCGAGGGGCTCGGGCACGCCCTGGTCCTCGCGTCGTCCGGCATCGTCACGTCCATCCCGCTGCTGCTCTTCAACACGGCTGCCCGACGGCTCCCCCTGTCGATGATCGGGCTGCTGCAGTACATCGCGCCGACCCTGCAGTTCCTCATCGGAGTCCTTGTCCTGCACGAGCAGATGCCGGCCGCGCGCTGGTGGGGCTTCGCGCTCGTGTGGGTGGCGCTCGGCATCCTCACGGTCGACGGCATCCGCCACGGTCACGCCCAACGGCTCAGCCGTCGCGCGGCCGACGTCAGCGCCGCAGCGTCGCGTCCACCACGATGACCGTGATGTTGTCGTGCCCACCGGCCGCGAGGGCCGCCGCCACCAGCCGGTCCGCCGCGGGCTGAGCCGCGTCCTCGGCTCGCAGCTCGGCCTCGATGCGCGCGTCCGACAGCTCGTCCGTGAGGCCGTCGGAGCACACCAGCATGCGGTCGCCCGGGCTCACCGGGAGCAGCCAGACGTCGGGCTCGACCTGCGTGGCGCCGCCGCCGAGCACCCGCGTCACCACGTTCCGTCGCGGGTGGCGGCTCGCCTCGTCGGCGGGCACGATCCCGCTGGCCACCAGCTCCGCGACCTCCGAGTGGTCGAGCGTGACCTGCTCGAGCACGCCGCCCGCCATCCGGTAGGTGCGCGAGTCCCCCACGTTGACGACGAGCCAGCACGGGGTGTCGCCGTGCTCGGTCAGCACGACGCCGGTCGCAGTGGTGCCCGGGCGCCGTCCCGTGGTCGCCGGGAGGTCCCGGACCGCGGAGTGCGCCTGACGGACCGTCCGGCGCGCGTCGTCGGGTCCCGGGGTGCCGACCGCCAGACCCCGGAGCACCTCGATCGCCGTGCGGCTGGCCACGTCGCCGGCCTCGTGCCCACCCATGCCGTCCGCCACGAGGTACACCCCGTCGGCTGCCCAGTGGAAGTCCTCGTTGCGAGCCCGCTGTCCTCGCGCCGTCGCGACACCGACGTCCAGTCGCACCCGGTCCTCGATCATCGGCGCGCCCCCGCGGCCCGGCGTCGTCGCTGGGCGGTCGGGGTCCTCACGGCGGCCATGCTACGGGTCGGCGCAGCCGCGATGCAGGTCAACCGTCCTGGACCAGCAGGCTCCGCCGGCCGAACCGCACGGTCCACCCGCGCTCGACCACCGCCCGCGTGCCCGGGGGCAGCGCGACGCTCGTGCCGTCCGGGCCGACGAGCACCGTGCCGTTGGTCGACCCGCGGTCCAGGACCCACAGGCGCCGACCGCCGGGCTCCGGTCCGAACGCGAGGTGGACCCTCGAGATCGACCGGTCGGGGTCGTCGATCGACACCACGTGGGCGATCCCCGGCTCCGCGGCCGGGCTGCGTCCGACGAGCCCGTCGCCCTCGACGTCGAGCTCCTCGCCGGTGTCGAACCGCAGGTGCAGGTGGACGCGGGGCGCCGGGGCCGACGGACGCAGCCGGGTGTGCTCCAGGTCGCCCAGACCGACATCCGCCGGCTCCGGGTCGTCGAGCCCCGGGTCCGCAGGACGCACCACCGGCGCGTCGGCGAGACGCTGGAGCTTGCCCAGGCCCGGGTCGGCCGGACGCACGCGCGGGGCTCCCGTGAGGTCGGGGCGCGGGCCGGGGAGGAGGCCGGGTGCTGCGACCGGCGGTGCGGGGACGTCGAGGGCCGGCGCGTCCGGCGCGTCGATGACCGACGCCGCCGCCGGCGCCTCGACCGCGGGTGGTGGAGCGTCGACGCCGGGCATCCCCGTGATGACGGGGGTCTCGAGGGGTGCAGGGGTGGTTCGGGTCCGGTCGTCCGGGGCGCTCCGGACCAGGCCGGGGGCGTCCGGCCCGGGCGGCGGCGGCACGAACGGGATCGGCTCACGCGGCCCCTGGCCGACGGCGTCCGGCGGCACGGATGGGCTCGGCTCGCGTGGCCCCAGGCCGACGGCCCGCGCGACCGCGGTGTTCCACGCCGCCGTGGTGCCCGCTCCGACCACCGGCGACCGCAGGGCTCGTGCGCGCAGGACGAGCGTGCCGGCCGCCTTGTCGTGCCAGCCCCGCTGCGCCGGGCTGTGGTCCCACGCACCGGACGCCACCACGACCCACTGGCCCACCAGGCACGCGAGGGCACCGGCCGCGACGACCAGCTGCCGGACGAGGATCGCCAGCATGCCGGCGGGCCGGCCCGTCGGGACGGCCACCGTCCGGATGCCCACCACGGCGCCGCCGACCGTCGCGCCCGTGCGAGCCTCCGCCACCCACTGGCCGACCGCCACCAGCAGTCCCAGCAGGCCGGGCAGGAGAGCGGACCGAGGTGCCGACGTGGCCGCGGCGATCGCGTAGCCGAGGCCCACCGCGGCCAGCGCGACGAGCAGGTCGAGGGCGTACGCCAGCACGCGCGCCCCGACGGGGGCGACCGATCCCGGCGTGACGGGAGCACTGCTCGTCGCGCGCCGGGCGGCACGCGTCTGTACCGCCGCTGTCGGCTCGGTCGGGGTCGTGCTCACGGCGGTCCTCCGGCTGCGGTCCCCGGAGCGGGGCCGCGCGGCCATGGTGCCAGATCGCGTTCCCGCGACAGGCTCAGGACGCGCGGTCCACCAGCGCGTCCGCGAACGATACGAGGGCGTCCTTCACCGGACCGGCCGGCAACGGGTCGAGCTCGCGGACGGCGGCCTGCGCCAGCGCGACCGCGCGGTCGCGCGTCTCACCGACCACCGGGTGCACGCGCAGCGCGGCGACAGCCGAGGCGAGGTCGTCGTCGCCGGAGAGGTCGCCGTCGAGGAGAGCGACCAGTCGCCGGTCCTCCTCCGTCGCGTCCGGGCCGGCGGCGCGGGCGCGCAGGAGCAGCGCCGGCATCGTCGGCACCCGCTCCCGCAGGTCGGTGCCGGGGGTCTTGCCGGTGACGTCACCGTCGGAGGTGAGGTCGATGACGTCGTCCGCCAGCTGGAACGCCACGCCGATCTTCTCGCCGAACCCCGTGACCGTGGCCACGACGTCGGGCCGGCACCCCGCGAACATCGCGCCGAACCGGGCCGACGTGGCGATGAGGGACGCGGTCTTGTCCGCCAGCACCTGCAGGTAGTGGGCGACCCGGTCGTCCTCGGGCCGCGGGCCGACCGTCTCGTGCAGCTGGCCGAGGCACAGGCGCTCGAACGTGGCGGCCTGGATGCGGACCGCGTCGGGGCCGAGCCCGGCCACCGTGGCCGACGCCCGGGCGAACAGCAGGTCCCCGGTGAGGATGGCGACCGAGTTGCCCCAGACCTCGTGCGCCGCCGGGGCGCCGCGGCGCAGCGGCGCGGAGTCCATGACGTCGTCGTGGTAGAGCGTGGCCAGGTGGGTGAGCTCGACGACGACCGCGGCATCGACCACCTCACGCCGCGACCCGTCGCCCAGCTCGGCCGCCAGCAGGGTGAGCAGCGGACGCAGCCGCTTGCCGCCGGCGTTCACCAGGTGGCGCGACGCGTCGTCCGCCAGGGGGTCCACGTTGGTCACCGCGTCCCGCAGACGCTCCTCGACCAGCGCGAGCCGCACGGCCAACCGGTCGGCCAGGTCAGGATCGGCCAGCGGGAAGGCCGTCAGGGAAGTCACGGCTAGAACCTATCCCGGCGCAGCGACCGCGCCGGACAGGCGGGGCACTCAGGGCAGGAATGCCGCCACGCCGTCGATCAGCTCGAGCACCGGGGACGGGAACACGCCGAGAACGACCGTGAGGATCGCGCAGACCGCGATCGCGACCACGGCGAACCCCTCGGTCCCCACGACCGTCGTCGTGACCGTGGAGCGGGCCTCGACCACGACCGCGGTGTCCCCGATCGCCGCGAAGCCGTCGCCCGAGGGCGCCGCCACCGCCGTGCCCGTGGCCTCCTCGTCGGTCCCCGCCGGCTCCGTGAAGAACATCAGCACGATGATCCGCACGTAGAAGAACACCGCCGCCGCCGACGCCAGGACGCCGATGAGCGCCAGCGGCCAGGCGCCGCCCTCGACCGCCGCGGAGAACACCGAGAACTTCCCCGCGAAGCCGGCCGTCAGCGGGATGCCGGCGAACGACAGGAGGAACAGGGCGAACGTGAGGGCGAGCAGCGGGTGGGTGCGGCCGAGGCCGGCCCACTGCGACAGGTGGGTCGCCTCGCCGAGGACCGCCCCCGGTCCCTCGCCGGACCGCTCACGCACCAGCCAGACGATGCCGAACGCGCCGATCGTCGCCGCCCCGTAGACCAGCAGGTAGAAGAGGACCGCCGTGATGCCGGCCTGGTTCAGCGCGATGATGCCCGTGAGGATGAACCCGGCGTGCGCGATCGAGGAGTACCCCAGGACGCGCTTCATGTCCGTCTGCACCAGCGCGGCCACCGTGCCGACGACCATGGTGAGGATCGCGACCGTCCAGAGCACCACGCCGAGGTCCCATGCCAGGCCCGGGAGCATCGTGTAGACGATCCGCAGGAGCGCACCGAACGCGGCGGCCTTGGTGCACGCGGCCATGAAGCCGGTGATCGGGGTGGGCGCACCCTGGTAGACGTCCGGCGTCCACGTGTGGAACGGCACCGCGCCGACCTTGAACAGCAGGCCGGACAGGATCAGCACGGACCCGACGAGCAGCAGGCTGTCCAGCCCGCCGGGCACCTGCGTGGCCTCGGCGATCTCGGAGTACCGCAGCGAGCCGGAGTAGCCGTAGACCAGCGCGATGCCGAACAGGAGCAGCGCGGAGGAGAACGCGCCCAGCAGGAAGTACTTCATCGACGCCTCCTGCGAGAGCAGGCGACGCCGCCGGGCCATGCCCGTGAGCAGGTACAGCGGGAGCGAGAGCACCTCGAGGGCGACGAAGAGCGTGAGCAGGTCACCCGTGGCCGGGAAGATCAGCATGCCGCCGGTGGCGAAGAGCACGAGCGGGTAGACCTCGGTCTGCCGGACGCCCTTGCGGCGCGCCAGCTCCTCGTACTCCGAGCCCGGGACCGCGGCGGCGTTGGGCGCGAACGCGTCCTCCCCCGTCTCCGTGCGGTCCGCGATGATCAGGAGCGCCAGCAGGGCGAGCAGGGCGATGGTGCCCTGCAGGACGAGGGTCGGTCCGTCGACGAGCAGCGACCCGCCGAGCACGACGGTCCCGCCCGTGTCCTCGACCCCGCTCCACAGCGCCGCGACCGCGATGATCGCGCCGAAGAGCGCGGCGAGCGCGAGGGACAGCTGCACGGTGCGCCGCGCGCGGACGGGCACGAAGGCCTCGACCAGCACGCCGAGCACGGCGGCGATCAGCACGATGACGACGGGGCTCAGGGCGGCCCAGTCGACGTCCGGTGCGACGAAGTCGGTCACTGGTCGCTCCCTTCAGTTGCAGCGGCGGCCGGCACGTCCTGCACGCCCACCTGCTCGAGCGTGACGGATGCGGGCGGCCGGACCAGGTCGAGCGCGGGTCCGGGCACGAAGCCGAACACCACCATCAGGGCGAGCAGCGGGGCGACGACCCACTTCTCCCGGGTCACCGCGTCGGGCATGGTCGCGAGCTCCGGGCGGACCGGGCCGGTGAACATGCGCTGGTACGTCCAGAGCACGTAGACCGCGGCGAGCACCACGCCGAGGCTCGCGACGATGGCCGCGGCCGGGTGCCGGGCGAACGTGCCGACCAGGACGAGGAACTCGCTGACGAACGTCGACAGGCCCGGCAGCGACAGCGCCGAGAGGCCCGCCACGAGGAACGTCCCCGCGATGACCGGCACCACCTTCTGCAGCCCACCGAAGTCGGCGATCTGCTGCGACCCGCGACGGGCCACCAGGAAGCCGGCGATGAGGAACAGCGCCGCGGTCGAGAGGCCGTGGTTGACCATGTAGAACGACGAGCCCGCCACCGACGTCGAGGTGAACGCGAAGATCCCCAGCACGATGAAGCCGAAGTGCGAGACCGACGTGTAGGCGATCAGGCGCATCAGGTCCTTCTGCCCGATCGCGAGCAGCGCCCCGTAGAGGATCGAGATCACGGCCAGCACGATGACCACCGGCGCTGCCCAGCGGGAGGCGTTCGGGAACAACGGCAGGCAGAGCGTGAGCATCCCGAACGTGCCGACCTTGTCCAGCACGCCGACCAGCAGCGTGGAGGTGCCGGCGGGGGCGTTCTCGGCGGCGTCGGGCAGCCAGGTGTGCACGGGGAACATGGGCGCCTTGATGGCGAACGCCAGGAAGAACGCGCTGAACATGAGCTTCTCGGCGGTCGGGTCGAGCGTGAGCCCCGTGAGGTTCTCCGTCAGGAAGCCCTGCGGCCCGCCCGGTCCCTGCAGGTACAGGGCGATCACCGCGACGAGCATGATCAGCCCGCCGGTCAGCGAGTACAGGAGGAACTTCACGGCCGCGTACCGCCGCTGCGCCCCGCCGAACAACCCGATCATGAAGTAGACCGGGATGAGCATGGCCTCGAACAGGACGTAGAAGAAGAACACGTCGCGCGCGGCGAACACCGCCACGATGAACGCCTCGAGCAGCAGGACGAGGGCCAGGTAGCGGCGCAGCTGGTCGGTGGCGACAGTGAGCGCGCCCTGCTCGCGCCAGGCGGCCAGCACCACCAGCGGCACGATCAGCACCGACATGAGCACCAGGATCAGGCCCACGCCGTCGACGCCGACCGCGTAGGACACCCCGAACGCGGGGATCCAGCCGTGGACCTCGGTGAGCTGGACGGCGCCGGCGTCGGCGACGTCGAAGGCGGTGAGCGCAGCGACGCCGAGCAGGAGCTCGAGCAGCGCCACGCCGAGCGCGACGGCCCGGGTGCGGCCGGCCGGGAGCACCCACAGCGCCACCGCGCCCAGAAGGGGCACGACGATGAGGGCGGTCAGCCAGGGGAAGGAGGACGACATCGGTGTGAGCACTCCTCAGTTCTGGATGACCAGGACGGCGACGACGAGGACGACGAGCCCGAGCAGCATCGACGCGGCATACGACCGGACGTACCCGGTCTGCAGGCGCCGCGCCCATCCGCCCAGCACGACGGTGGACAGGCCGACCCCAGTGACGGTGCCGTCGATGGCCGTGCGGTCCGCGTAGACGAGCGAGCGGGTGAGCGCCTGGCCCGGCTCGACCAGCAGGACGTCGTTGACCGAGTCCTGGTAGAGGTCGACGCGGGCGGCGCGGGTGAGCTCCGTGCCCACCGGGGGGATGACGGGCACCTGCGAGATGGCGTACCGCCGCCAGGCGATCACCACGCCGACGATCACGAGCCCGAGCGTGAGGACGGTGATCACCCAGATGGGCAGCACCGGCTCCTCGTGCTCGGGGTGCCCGAGCACCGGCGCGAGCCAGTCGACGAACCGACCACCGAGGTTCAGGAAGAACCCGAGCCCGATCGACCCGATGGCCAGCACGATCATCGGCCACGTCATGAGCCTCGGGGATTCGTGGGGGTGTTGCGCCGTGCCGTCGCGCTTGGTGGACCAGCGGCGCTCGCCCTCGAACGTCATGAAGAACAGCCGGGACATGTAGAACGCGGTGATCCCGGCGCCCAGCAGCGTGATGCCGCCGAACACCCAAGCCCGCCACGGCGACCCGTCGACCGGCACGAACGCGGCCTCGATGATCTTGTCCTTGCTGAAGAACCCGGAGAACGGTGGGACGCCGATGATGGCCAGCCAGCCGGCCATGAACGTCAGCCACGTGATCGTCATGTACCGCGCGAGCCCGCCGAAGCGGCGCATGTCCACCTGGTCGTCCATGCCGTGCATGACGGAGCCGGCGCCGAGGAACATGCCGGCCTTGAAGAAGCCGTGCGTGATCAGGTGGAAGATCGCGAACGCGTACCCGACCGGGCCGAGGCCGGCGGCCAGGATCATGTAGCCGATCTGGGACATCGTCGAGGCGGCCAGCGCCTTCTTGATGTCGTCCTTGGCGCAGCCGACGATCGCCCCGAACAGCAGGGTGATGGCGCCGACGATGACCACGACCAGCTGGGCCGTCGGGGCGGCGTCGAACAGGGGTGCCGACCGGACGATGAGGTAGACGCCGGCGGTCACCATGGTCGCCGCGTGGATGAGCGCGGACACGGGCGTCGGACCGGCCATCGCGTCGCCGAGCCAGGACTGCAGCGGGAACTGTGCCGACTTGCCGCACGCGGCCAGCAGGAGCATGAGCCCGATGGCGGTGAGCGTCCCCTGGCTCGCGCTGCCCTCGACGCCGCTGAGCACCGTCCCGAAGTCCACGGCGCCGAAGGTCGCGAACATGAGCCCGAGCGCGATGATCAGGCCCAGGTCACCGATGCGGTTGGCGACGAACGCCTTCTTGGCGGCGACCGCGTAGTCGTAGTGGTGGTTCCAGAACCCGATGAGCAGGTACGACGCCAGGCCGACGCCCTCCCAGCCGACGAACAGCAGCAGGTAGCTGTCGGCCAGCACGAGGACGAGCATCGCCGCGACGAACAGGTTGAGGTACGCGAAGAACCGGCGGCGGTCGGCGTCGTGCTCCATGTACGCCACGGCGTAGACGTGGATCAGGGTGCCGACGAACGTCACCAGCAGGACGAACGTCAGCGACAGCGGGTCGAGTCGCATCCCCGCGTCGAGCTGGAAGGCGCCGGCGTCGATCCAGGTGCCCAGCGACACGTCGATCACGCGGGCGTCGGCCGACCGCTGCAGCATCGCGACGAACACGATCGCGGCGACCACGAAGGAGGCCGTCGACGCCAGCACGCCGAGCCAGTGTCCCCACCGGTCGGACCGGCGGCCCGACAGCAGGAGCACCGCGGCGCTCAGCAGCGGCAGGCCGACGAGCAGAGGTGCGACGAGCAGCACCCCGCTGCGCACGATCTCGCTCGCGGGCTCGAAGCTCTCGGACGGCAGGCTGGCCACCAGAGTTGTCAGGCTGTGCACGGCCCCTCAGCTCTTCAACAGGTTGATGTCGTCGACCGAGGCCGAGCGCCGGGTGCGGAAGATGGCCACGATGATCGCGAGCCCGACGACGACCTCGGCGGCGGCGACGACCATCACGAAGAACGCGAGCACCTGCCCCGTCAGGTCACCGTGGATCCGGGCGAACGTGACGAGCGCCAGGTTCGAGGCGTTGAGCATGAGCTCGACGCCCATGAACACGATGATCGCGTTCCGGCGCAGCAGGACCGTCGTGGCGCCGATCGAGAACAGCAGCGCGGACAGGACCAGGTAGTGGGTGAGGCTCACTTGCCGTCCTCCTGTCCGATGACGCCCGAGGCGCCGGTCGACGGCCCGTTCTGACCCGTGTCGCTCACGGCGGCGCCGAGCTCAGGCGCGTTCGCCGACGCTCCCTCGGGTGCCGCCAGGGGTGGTGGGGTGCCACGGACCTGGGAGGCGCCCGCGAGCACCCGCTCGGTCCGCGCGGCGAACTCCTCCGCGTCGGCCTCCTGGCCGCGGATGCGCAGCACGCGGGACACCGAGTTCTCGATGGGCTGGCCGTCAGGCCCGAGGGCCGGGACGTCCATCGCGTTGTGGCGGGCGTACACGCCCGGGGCCGGCAGCGGCGTGAGGGTCGCACCGGCCGCGACGCGCGCGTCGGCCCGCTCCCGCTGCCCGACGCGTGGCGTGAGGCGCTGCCGGTGCGTGAGCACGAGGGCGCCGAGCGCGGCGGTGACCAGCAGGGCGCCGACGACCTCGAACGCGAACACGTACTCGCCGAAGATGATGTGCGCGACGCCGGTGGGGTTCTGCGAGCTCGCCTCGCCGCTCAGGCCGAACGGCTTGCCGTAGCTGGCGCGGCCCACGACCCCGACGAGCACCACGCCGAGGCCGGCGCCCGCCAGCAGGCCGATCCAGCGCTGCCCGCGGATGGTCTCCACCAGCGAGTCCGAGCTGTCGACGCCGACGAGCATGAGCACGAACAGGAAGAGCATCATCACGGCGCCGGTGTAGACGACCACCTGCACGACCCCGAGGAACACGGCGTCCTGCGCGACGTAGAGGAACGCCAGCGAGATCATCACCACGACCACCGAGAGCGCGGCGTGCACCGCCTTCTTGGCGAACAGCAGGCTCAGGGCGGCGAGGACCATGATCGGGCCGAGCGTCCAGAACAGCACCGCCTCGGCGGTCGTCGTCTCCCCCGTCTCGAGCAGGGTCGTGGCCAGGCCTCTCATCGCTTCCCCTGCTTCGTCGCGGCGGCCACGGTCGCGGCCATGACGGCAGCCGTCTCACCGGGCACGTTCGCCGCATCCAGCCCCGCGCCGCCGGGCAGCGTCGGGTCGTCGGGACGGTGCTCGGTGACCCACGCGGCCTGCGCCGGGGTCGAGGCCGTGACGGCCCCGCGGTAGTAGTCCGTGTCGGTGGTGCCCTCGACCATGGGGTGCGGCGCCTGGAGCATCCCGCTGCGCAGCGGGGCCAGCAGGTCCTGCTTCTCCCAGATCATGCCGGCACGCGTGGGACCAGCCAGCTCGTACTCGTTGGTCATGGTCAGCGCGCGCGTCGGGCACGCCTCGATGCACAGGCCGCAGAAGATGCAGCGCAGGTAGTTGATCTGGTAGACGCTGCCGTACCGCTCCCCCGGCGAGCGCTGGTTGTCGGGGGTGTTGTCCGCGCCCTCGACGTAGATCGCGTCCGCGGGGCACGCCCAGGCGCACAGCTCGCACCCGATGCACTTCTCCAGCCCGTCGGCGTACCGGTTGAGCTGGTGACGACCGTGGTACCGCGGCTTGGTCGGTGCCTTCTCCGACGGGTACTGGTCGGTGACCGTCGGCCGGAACATGTTCGAGAGCGTGACGCCGAACCCGCCGACCGGGGCGAACAGGTCGGAGAGCGGACCGCGCGGCTCGATGAGGGACTGGTACCCCTCCTGCGGGGCCGCGACCTCGCCGGCGCGCGGCTTCGGCGCGACGGCCTTGCCCTTCGCGGGCTGGGCCGAGGCCGGCTTGCGGACGGGCTTGCGCTGGTCAGCCACCGTGCACCTCCTGGGTGACCTGGGGGGTCGTCGAGTTGTCGGTGTCCGCCGCAGCGGCTGCGTCTGCGGCTGCCCGCTGCTTGCGCGGCGACGGCGGCAGGACCTGCCCCGGCAGCGGGGGCACGGGGTACCCACCGGCGTACGGGTCGTACACCTGCGGACCGGGCGGCCGCTTCGGTGCGGGCGGCTGCTTCTTCTCCGGGACGAGGAACGAGATGAGCAGGCCCAGCAGCACGATCCCGGCGAGCACGAACAGGATCGTGCGCAGGTCCAGGCCGGAGAACTGCCGCACACCCTGGACGACGCCCACGCAGACCACCCACGCGAGGGCTGCGGGGATGAGCAGCTTCCAGCCGATCTTCATGAACTGGTCGTACCGGAACCGCAGGACGGAGCCGCGGATCCAGACGAACACGAACATGAGCAGCCAGAGCTTGGCCAGGAACCAGAGCACGGGCCACCAGCCCGAGTTGAACATGCCGTCATTGATCGCGGAGATCGGCCACGGGGCGCGCCAGCCGCCGAGGAACAGCGTGGTGGCGACCGCCGAGACGTTGAGCATGTTGATGTACTCGGCCAGGAAGAACCAGGCGAACTTCATCGACGAGTACTCGGTCATGTACCCGGACACCAGCTCGCCCTCGGCCTCCGGGAGGTCGAACGGCAGGCGGTTGGTCTCCCCGACCATCGAGATGATGTAGATGATGAATGCCGGGAGCAGGGGCAGGAACCACCACACCGCGGTCTGCGACGTGACGATCTGCGACGTCGACATCGAGCCGGCCAGGATGAACACGCTGACCAGCGACAGTCCCATCGCGAGCTCGTAGCTGATGACCTGCGCGGTCGAGCGGACCGCGCCGAGCAGCGGGTACGTGGACCCGGACGACCAGCCGCCGAGCACGATCCCGTACACGCCGACGGACGCGCAGGCGAGGATGTAGAGGACGGCCACCGGGAAGTCGGTGAGCTGGATCGGGGTGTTCACGCCGAACATGCTCACGTTGGGCCCGAACGGGATGACCGCGAACGTGAGCAGCGAGCAGAACACCGCGATCATGGGCGCCACGATGTAGACCAGCTTGTCCGCGGCCTTGACCGTCATGTCCTCCTTGACCAGGAGCTTCATGGCGTCCGCGAGCGACTGCAGCAACCCGAAGGGGCCGTGCACGTTGGGGCCGGGCCGCACCTGCATGCGGGCGACGACCTTGCGCTCGAACCAGATGGCGATGAGCACGCTGGTCAGCAGGAACACGACGATGGCGACGGCCTTGATCAGCCAGATCCACCACGTGTCGTTGCTGAAGTCGGCGGTGACGGGTGCCACGGCCTCGCCGAGGATCCTCATGCGCTGGCCTCCAGGTCACGAGCACCCGGCGCGAGGCGCACCAGGTGGCCCGCGTCGGCGTGCAGGGCGTCGCGGACACCGGCGCCGACCGCGTTCGTCGGCAGCCACACCACGTGGTCCGGCATCTCGGTGACGACCGCCGGGAGCGTGAGCGAGCCCGCGTCGGTGGACACGGTCAGGCTGCCGCCGTCCTCGACGCCGACCGCGGTGGCGGTGCCGGCCGAGATGCGGGCGACGGGACGCTTGGCGGTGCCGGCCAGGAACGGCTCGCCCGACTGCAGTCGACCGCCGTCCAGCAGCTGGTGCCAGGTGGCCAGCACGGCCGTACCCGGGGACACGGCGGGCGGCTCGGCGGCGGGCACGTCCGGTGCACCCACGCGGGTGCCGTCCCAGCCGCCCAGCTGGTCGAGCTCGTCGTGCACAGCACCGATCGTCTGCAGGCCGAGCTCGACGCCGAGGGCGTCGGCCAACCGGTCCAGGACGCGGTGGTCGGCCATCGAGTGCGACACGAGCGCCTGCGGGAACGGGCGCGGGCGCCCCTCCCACGTGACGAAGGTGCCGGGCTTCTCGGTCGGCGGCGCGACGGGCAGGACGACGTCGGCGCGGTCGGTGACCTCGGAGTGCCGGACCTCGAGCGAGACGACGAACGTGGCCCGGTCGAGCGCCTCGCGGGCGATGGCCGGGTCCGGCAGGTCCGCGAGCTCCAGCCCGCCGACGACGAGGCCGCCGAGCTGACCGGCACGAGCGGCGGCGAGGATCTCGGTGGTCGAGCGACCGGGCTCGGCAGGCAGGTGGTCGACGCCCCAGGCGGCGGCCAGGTCGACCCGAGCGGCCGAGTCGGCGACCGGACGGCCGCCGGGCAGCAGCGAGGGCAGCAGACCCGCCTCGACGGCGGACCGCTCCCCGACGCGACGCGGGACCCAGGCCAGCCGTGCGCCGGTGCGCTGCGCGAGCCGCACGGCTGCGGAGAAGCCACCGGACACGCCCGCCAGGCGCTCGCCGACGAGGACGAGAGCGCCGGCGGTGCCGAGCAGCGTCGCCGTCTCCGCGAGCGCGGGGTCGGTGCCGATGCCGTCGAGCACCTCGGCCTCGGTCCCGGGCGCCGCGGGCAGCAGGGTGCCCGACAGCCGCTCGAGGCCACGGCTCGCCAGGGCGGCGACCGAGAGCACCCGGAGCTTGCGGGAGACGACCGAGTCGCGCAGGCGCAGGAACGCGATCCCCGCCTCCTCCTCGGCCTCGAGGCCGACGAGCAGCACCGCGGGGGCGCGGTCGAGGTCCGCGAACGTGACCTGGAGCGTGCGGCCGGCGACGTGGTGACCGAGGAAGGTCTCCTCCTCCGCCGAGTGCGGGCGGGCGCGGCCGTCGACGTCGTTGGTGCCGAGCGCCACGCGGGCGAACTTGCCGTACGCGTAGGCGTCCTCGAGCGTCAGGCGTCCGCCCGGCAGCACGGCGACTCCGATCGCGGTGTCACGCGGGTCGTCCGGCTGCTGGGCCGCGCGCAGGCCGGCGGCGGCGACGTCGAGCGCCTCCACCCAGCTGGCCGGCTCGAGCTCGCCGTCGGCGTTGCGGACCAGCGGGGTCGTGATGCGGTCCGGCGCGGACTGCCACGTGAACGCGAAGCGGTCCTTGTCGGTGATCCACTCCTGGTTGACCGTCGGGTCCTCGCCCGCCAGCCGTCGCAGCACGACGCCGCGGCGGTGGTCGATGCGGATGGCCGAGCCCTGCGAGTCGTGCTCGCCGATGCCGGGCGTGGAGACCAGGTCGAACGGGCGGGACCGGAACCGGTACGCCGCGCTGGTCAGGGCGCCGACCGGGCAGATCTGCACGGTGTTGCCGGAGAAGTACGACGCGAACGGACGACCGGACGTGTCCTCCGCTGAGGCGCCGAGCGGGGCCTCGCCGGCGAACCCGAGCACGTTCGTGTCGAACGTGCCGATCTGCTGGTTGGCGCCGCGCTTCTGGAGGTCGATGAACACGTCGCCGGCGATCTCCTCGGAGAACCGGGTGCAGCGCTGGCACAGGATGCAGCGCTCGCGGTCCAGCAGGATCTGCGTGGAGATCGCGATCGGCTTGGGGAACGTCCGCTTCACGTCGACGAACCGGGTGCTGGCGCGGCCGTTGCTCATCGCCTGGTTCTGCAGGGGGCACTCGCCGCCCTTGTCGCAGACCGGGCAGTCGAGCGGGTGGTTGATGAGCAGCAGCTCCATGACGCCGTGCTGGGCCTTGTCGGCCTCCGGCGACGTGTGCTGCGTCTTGACCTGCATGCCGGGCGTGGCCTCGAGGGTGCAGCTGGCCTGGGGCTTCGGCATCTTGGCCAGGGCGCCGTCGCGTCCCGGTGCCCAGACCTCGACCAGGCACTGGCGGCACGCGCCGGCCGGGGCGAGCAGGGGGTGGTCGCAGAAGCGCGGGATCTGGATGCCCAGCTGCTCGGCGGCGCGGATGACCAGGGTGCCCTTGGGCACGGCGGTCTCGATGCCGTCGACCGTGAAGGTCACCAGCTCACCCTCGGGCGCCACGGGCGCGACCGGCGCGGCCGGGACGAGGGAGGTCGTCGGCCCGGAGGACAGGATCGTCATGCGTGCACCCCAGCGAGCTCGTGCTTCGGCGTGTAGACGAACAGGGAGCTGTTCTCCGGCGGGAAGAGCACGTCCGCGGGGGTGTGCGTCCCGGCGACGAACTCCTCGCGGAAGTACTGCACCGCCGAGGTGATCGGGCTGGTGGCGCCGTCACCCAGGGCGCAGAACGCCTTGCCGAGGATGTTGTCGCACAGGTCGAGCAGCAGGTCGATGTCGGCGAGCGTGCCCTGCCCCGCCTCGATCCGCTGCAGCACCTGCGTCAGCCAGTACGTGCCCTCGCGGCACGGCGTGCACTTGCCGCACGACTCGTGCTTGTAGAACTCCGTCCATCGCGTGACGGCGCGGACCACCGAGGTGGTCTCGTCGAAGATCTGCAGCGCGCGAGTGCCCAGCATCGAGCCCGCCGCGCCGACCGACTCGTAGTCCAGCGGGACGTCGAGGTGCTCGGCGGTGAAGATCGGGGTCGACGAGCCGCCGGGCGTCCAGAACTTCAGCTCGTGGCCCTCGCGGATGCCGCCGGCCATCTCCAGCAGCTCGCGCAGCGTGATGCCCAGGGGCGCCTCGTACTGACCCGGCCGCGTGACGTGCCCGGACAGGGAGAACAGCCCGTGGCCGGTGGACTTCTCGGTGCCCATGGACTTGAACCAGTCCGACCCGCCCACGACGATGCCCGGCACCGACGCGATCGACTCGACGTTGTTCACCACGGTCGGCCGCGCGTACAGGCCCGCGACGGCGGGGAACGGGGGCTTGAGCCGTGGCTGGCCGCGCAGGCCCTCGAGCGAGTCGAGCAGCGCCGTCTCCTCGCCGCAGATGTACGCGCCGGCACCGGCGTGCAGGGTGATCTCCAGGTCGAAGCCGGAGCCGAGGATGTCGGTGCCGAGGTACCCCTTGGCGCGGGCCTCCTCGATCGACTTCAGCAGGCGGCGGTAGACGTGCAGCACCTCGCCGCGCACGTAGAGGAACGCGTGGTGGCAGCCGATCGCGTAGCTGGTGATGATCATGCCCTCGATCAGGTGCTGCGGGCTGGCCATCATCAGCGGGATGTCCTTGCAGGTCCCCGGCTCGGACTCGTCCGCGTTCACGACGAGGTAGCGGGGTCCGCCGTCGGGCGCGGGCAGGAAGCCCCACTTCATGCCCGTCGGGAAGCCGGCTCCCCCGCGCCCGCGCAGGCCGGAGTCCTTGACCATGGTGACGACGTCGGCGGCCGGCAGGCTGAGTGCCTTGCGCAGGCCGCGGTAGCCGCCGGCGTCCTCGTACGACGCGAGCGTCCAGGAGCGGTCGGCGTCCCACGTGTCCGTGAGGACCGGGGTGAGGGTCGTCGCCATCACGACTCCTTCGCGTCGTCGGAGGACTGCTTCTTCTGCTCGGCGGCGGGCGACACGTCCGTCGGGGTGGTGACCGGGCGCTGCGCGCTCGACTGCTCACCGCCGACCTTCGGCTCGGTGCTGCCGCCGGGTGCCGCCGTCGTGCCGGTCGGGAACTCGGGAGCCGTCCAGTGCTCGGCCCGGGCCAGCTCAACGCCGCGCAGGGTCGGCACGCCGGCCCCGACGCCCTCGTCGGCACGCCCGTCGCCGAACCCGGCCAGCACGCGGGACATCTCCTTGAACGAGCAGACGCTCGCCGCGCCGCGTGTCGGGACGACCGGCTTGCCGGCGGTGAGGTCGTCGGCGATCTGCCGGGCGGTGTCCGGGGTCTGGTTGTCGAAGAACTCCCAGTTGACCATCACGACCGGCGCGTAGTCGCACGCCGCGTTGCACTCGACGCGCTCCAGGGTGATGACCCCGTCGTCGGTGGTCTCGTCGTGCCCGATGCCCAGGTGGTCCGAGAGGTCCTCCCAGATGGCGTCGCCGCCCATGATCGCGCACAGCGTGTTGGTGCAGACGCCCACCGTGTACGTGCCGTTGGGGTGCCGCTTGTACTGCGTGTAGAACGTGGCGACCGCGGACACCTCGGCGGTGGACAGGCCCAGGTGGGCCGCGCAGAACGCGATGCCCCGGGGGCTGACGTAGCCGTCCTCGGACTGCACGAGGTGCAGCATCGGCAGCAGCGCGGACCGCGCCTGCGGGTACCGGGCGACGATCGCGTCGGAGTCGGCCGTGAGCCGCGCGTGCGTCTCGGCGTCGTAGCTCGTCTTGTGGACGCGGCTGGTCTCGATGCTCATCGGTCCACCCCTCCCAGCACCGGGTCGAGGGACGCGACGGCGACGACGACGTCGGCCACCTGCCCGCCCTCGCACATGATCGACGTGGCCTGCAGGTTGTTGAACGAGGGGTCCCGGAAGTGCGCGCGGTACGGCCGCGTCCCTCCGTCGGACACCAGGTGCACGCCGAGCTCGCCGCGAGGGTGCTCGACCGTCTGGAACACCTGACCGGCCGGCACGCGGAAGCCCTCGGTGACCAGCTTGAAGTGGTGGATCAGGGCCTCCATCGAGGTGCCCATGATCTCCCGGATGTGGTCGAGGGAGTTGCCCATGCCGTCCGACCCGATGGCCAGCTGCGCCGGCCAGGCGATCTTCTTGTCCTCGACCATGACCGGCCCGGGGCCCATCTTCTGCAGGCGGTCCAGGGTCTGCTCGACGATCTTCATCGACTGGTAGCACTCCTCGACGCGGAGCACGAGGCGCCCCCAGGAGTCCGCCGACTGCGCCACGGGGACGTCGAAGTCGTACGTCTCGTACCCGCAGTACGGGTTGGCCTTGCGCACGTCGTAGGGCAGCCCGGCCGATCGGAGCACCGGCCCGGTGATCCCGAGCGCCATGCAGCCGGACAGGCCGAGGTAGCCGACGTCCTTGAGCCGCAGGTGCAGGATCGGGTTGGCCATCATGAGGTCTTCGAGCTGCTTGAAGTAGCCGCGGACGAGCACCAGCGCCTCGCGGATCGTGTCGATCGCGCCCGGCGGGATGTCCTGCGCGACCCCGCCCGGGCGGATGTACGCGTGGTTCATGCGCAGGCCGGAGATCAGCTCGAAGATCTTGAGGATCTCCTCGCGGGCGGTAAAGCCCACGGTCATGATCGTCGTGGCGCCCAGCTCGTTGCCGCCCGTGGCCAGGCAGACCAGGTGCGAGGTGATCCGGTTGAGCTCCATCATCAGGACCCGGATGACGGTGGCCCGCTCGGGCACGTCGTCGGTGATGCCCAGCAGCTTCTCGACCGCGAGGCAGTACGCGGCCTCCTGGAACAGCGGCGCCACGTAGTCCATACGCGTGCAGAAGGTCACGCCCTGGGTCCAGGTGCGGAACTCCATGTTCTTCTCGATGCCGGTGTGCAGGTAGCCGATGCCCGCGCGGGCCTCGGTGACCGTCTCGCCGTCGATCTCGAGCATGAGCCGGAGCACGCCGTGGGTCGACGGGTGCTGCGGGCCCATGTTGACGACGATCCGCTCCTCGCCGAGCCGAGCAGCCTCCTCGGCGATCTCGGACCAGTCGCCGCCGGACGCCTCGAAGGACGGGACGCCCTCGGTGTCGGCGTCCACGACGTGCGCGGTGGATCGGGGTGTCTGGGTGGTCATCGGTACGACCTCCGCTGGTCCGGGGGCGGCACGGTGGCGCCCTTGTACTCGACCGGGATGCCCCCGAGGGGGTAGTCCTTGCGCTGCGGGTGGCCCGGCCAGTCGTCGGGCATCTCGATGCGGGCCAGACCCGGGTGACCGTCGAAGATCAACCCGAAGAAGTCGTACGTCTCGCGCTCGTGCCAGTCGTTGGCCGGGTACACCGACACGGTCGACGGCAGGTGCGGGTCCGAGTCCGGGACCGCGACCTCGAGCCGCAGGCGGCGCGAGTGGGTCACCGAGACCAGGTGGTAGACCGCGTGCAGCTCGCGGCCGGCGTCGTGCGGGTAGTGCACGCCCGAGACGCCCAGGCTGAGCTCGAACCGCAGGTCCTGGTCGTCCCGGAGCACCTGCGCCACCTCGACGACGTGCTCGCGCGCGATGTGCAGCGTGAGCTCCTCGCGGTCGACGACGACGGACTCGACGGCGTGCGCGAAGCCGGTGCCGGACTCGTCCAACACCTCGGTGAGGATGTCCACGACCTCGTCGAACCAGCCGCCGTACGGCCGCTCGCTGGGCCCCGGGAGCGCGATCGCGGTGACCAGCCCGCCGTAGCCGGAGGTGTCACCCGTGCCGCTGGCACCGAACATGCCGCGCCGGACGTCGACGACCTCGATCTGCGTCCGGCCCTCGGTGGGAACGTTCTGCGACCCGGCCTCGAGCGCCGCCTCGCTGGTCTTCTGCGCCCCCGTCGTCGCGTCGCCCGGCTTGGCGGCGTCGGCGGCGTCGGTCTTCTCCGTCACTTCAGCAGCCCCGTCATCTGCGACGTCGGCGTCGCGGCCAGCGCGGCGGCCTCGGCAGCGGCGGCCGCTTCCTTGCGGTTGACGCCCAGCGGCTCGTTCTCGATCTGCTCGTGCAGCGCGAGGATCGCGTTGATGAGCATCTCGGGCCGCGGGGGGCAGCCGGGCAGGTAGATGTCGACCGGGATGATGTGGTCGACGCCCTGCACGATCGCGTAGTTGTTGAACATGCCGCCGGAGCTGGCGCAGACGCCCATGGAGAGCACCCACTTGGGCTCGGACATCTGGTCGTAGACCTGACGCACGACGGGGGCCATCTTCTGGCTCACGCGGCCGGCGACGATCATGAGGTCCGCCTGGCGCGGGGACGCGCGGAACACCTCCATGCCGAAGCGCGAGATGTCGAACCGGCTGGCGCCGGCGGCCATCATCTCGATGGCGCAACAGGCCAGCCCGAACGTGACCGGCCAGAGCGACGCCTTGCGGAAATAGCCGACCAGGTCCTCGACCGTGGTCAGCAGGAACCCCGAGGGTGCCTCTTCGATGCCCATCTCAACACTCCTTCGACGAGGCGGTCAGTCCCACTCGAACCCGCCGCGCTTCCACTCGTAGACGAACGGGACCGTGATGAGCACGAGGAAACCGATCATCGCGACCAGCCCGAACAGGGCCAGGTCCGCGAAGCTCACAGCCCACGGGTAGAGGAAGACCACCTCAATGTCGAAGATGATGAAGGTCATCGCGACCAGGTAGTACTTGATCGGGAAGCGGCCGCCGCCGATGGCGTGCGGGGTGGGCTCGATGCCGCACTCGTACGCCTCGAGCTTGGCGCGGTTGTACCGCTTGGGGCCGAGGATCACGCTCGCGCCGACGCCACCGAGGGCGAGCACGGCGGCGATGCCCATGAGGAAGAGCAGCGGGACGTACGGGTTGTTCATCGTGCGTCACTCCACTTCGTTGTGGTCGGCGGCCTCATGCGGCCGGGGCGATCCGCGCCAGGCCGGCGATCACCCGGTCCACCAGGTCACCGCCCTTGGGCTCGTAGCAGTCGGACAGGAGCTTGAGCACGAACTTCATGATGAGCGGCCGCGGCAGACCGTACCGCGTGCACACCCGCATGACCTCGGGGTGCTCGATCAGCCGCACGAACACCCGGCCGAGCGTGTAGTAGCCGCCGAGGTCGTCCTTCATCCTGCCCTGGTACGTGGCGAACGCGCGCTCGCGACCTGCGGCGGTCCCGCGCGCGAGCCCCTGGGAGATGGCGTCGGCCGCGACCCGGCCGGCCTGCAGGCCGTACGCGATGCCCTCGCCGTTGAACGGGCTGATCATCCCGGCGGAGTCGCCCGCCAGCAGGAGACCGTTGCCGTACAGCGGTCCCCGGTTGAACCCCATGGGCAGGGCCGCGCCCTTGACGGGACCGACCTGGTTGTCGGGCGTGAACTCCCACTCGGCGGGCACGTGCCGCATCCAGGTGGCGAACAGCTTCTTGTAGTCGACCTTCGTCGGCGCCGCCGTCGAGGCCACCGAGCCGAGCCCGACGTTCGCGGTGCCGTCGCCGAGCGAGAAGATCCACCCGTACCCGGGCATGAGGTTGCCGTCGTCGTCGCGGAGCTCGAGGTGGCTCTCCATCCACGGGTCGTCGTGCCGCGGTGTCTGGAAGTAGGTGCGGACCGCGACACCCATCGGGCGGTCCATGCGCTTCTCCAGGCCCATCCCCGTGGCCAGCCGGGCGGAGACCCCGTCGGCGGCGATGACGACCGGCGCCCGGTACGTGACCGTCTCGCCGTCGACCTTGGCGTGCACCCCGACCACGCGGCCCGAGCGCTCGTCGCGCACCGGTCCGGTGACGGTGGTGCGCTCCTGCAGCTTGGCGCCCGCGGTCCGCGCGTGGTCGGCCAGCGTGTGGTCCAGCGACATCCGGGACTTCGCGAGCCCGTACGAGGGGTAGCTGGACAGCTCCGGCCACGCCAGCTCGAGGCGGTGGCCGCCGCCGATCACACGCAGCCCCACGTTGCGGATCCAGCCGTCCTGCTCCCGGATGGGCAGCCCCATCCGCACCAGCTCGGCGACCGCGCGCGGCGTCAGCCCGTCCCCGCACACCTTGTCCCGGGGGAACTCCGACTTCTCCAGGAGCAGCACGTCCAGGCCCGCGGAGGCGCAGTGGAACGCGGCAGCGGACCCCGCTGGGCCCGCGCCGACGACGATGACGTCCGCGTCATCCATCGCTGCATCCACCACTGGAGACCCCACTTGTGACGTTGTTCACGCACTGCTCCGGCGAGTGTAACCAGCGCCCCGAGGGCTGTCTGCGAAGGCTTTCCTTACTTCACGGAAGGGGGTGAGGAACATGCCGTGAAGTGCCGGTCGACCGCCCGGGAAACCCCGGCGAGCGGGCGCAGACGTGCCGCCGCGAGGCACATTGTTCACCCGCCGGGGCGGGGCCGTACAGACGACGACGACGACGGGTCAGGCGTCCGCGCGACGGGAGCGGCGACGGGCCGCGAGGAGGAGGACACCCAGACCGAGCGCCGCGAACGACACCCCGAGAACGCCTGCGACGTCGGCGCCCGTGTGCGCGAGCCCGCCGGTGCCGCCCGACGGCGGACGGGCAGCCTGGGATATGCCGGCCGGGGAGGTGGGCGTGGCGGTCGGCGTCGGGACCACCGCGGGGCCGGCGCCGGTCTGCACCAGCGTGACCGACTCCAGGACGGCCGCCACGCGGACGCTGCTGGACAGCGAGGACGACGCCGCGAACGTGACCACGAGCGGGATCCGTGCCGAGGCGCCGGGCGCGAGCTCGGGTCCGTGCCAGCTGGTGCCGCCGGGCACGGGCGTGCCGTCGATGCTCAGCGAGAGGTCCCCGGCGAAGGTCCCCGGGGTCACGCCCAGGTCGTCGGCGACGTCGAGGTCCACCCGCGCCGGGTCGCCCGAGCTGTTGCGGACCCAGAGTGCGGAGGAGATGACGTCCCCGGGCACGACCGCCGCCGGCGAGGAGAAGAGCATGCCGGGGAGCGCGGCCGACCAGGACGTCCCGTCGAGCGACAGCTCGAGCCGGTCCACCGCGAGCGCGGGACCGGCCGGAGCGACGACCAGACCACCGGCGACCAGCACGACGCCCGCCCACCACGCGCCCCGCGTGCGCCTCATCGGTCTCGCCTGGCCAGGAGCGCGACGCCGACCACGGCACCGGTGAGGACGACGAGAGCGACGACGACGTTCGTCCGGCGAGCCGGGACGGCGACGGCGATGCCGGCGACGGCAGGTGCCGGATCGTCGGAGCGGACCTCGGCCACGACGGGCGGCGCGACCGGGACGGCCGCGTCGGACCCCCGGCGCCGGACACGGTCCCGCACGCCTGCGGCGACGAGCACCACCCCGTAGAGGATGAGCACGGCCGCGACCGACTTGAGCAGCCAGCCCGGCCGGTTGGCGCCGACCCAGGTGTTGACGTAGCCGAGGTACGGGACCTGGTAGACGACGACGCCGCGCACCTGCACCTCGCGCACAGGTTCGTCGGGCACCGCGTTCGCGTCGCCCATCGTCGAGAACACCGCCTCCCCGAGCGCGTTGGATCCGACGCCGATCACTCGGTGCGTGACGACCGTCGGCTCGCCGGAGCGAAGCTGGTAGGTCACGACGTCGCCCGTGCCGATGGTGTCGACAGGGACGGGTCGGGTGACGACCAGCGTCCCGGGGGGCATCCCCGGCTCCATGCTTCGGGTGAGGACTGTGTACGGGGTGGCGCCGAGCAGGACGGGCACGACGATGGTCGCGAGGCCGACGAGCAGCACTGCGACGAGCACGACGCCCGACAGGGCGCCCTGCACCAGCCGCACGGCGGTGCGCCCGGCCCGGTCCGGAGCAGGAGTGCCGGTCATGGCGTGGCACACGCCAGGTTGCGGTACGTCGTCCCGAAGAACGTCGTCGTGCTCCCGGTCGACGCACGGAGCGGCGTTGCCTCCGCCGAGGTCCACGTCGTCGCGCCGAAGGTGATCGACGAGTAGACCCGGATCGTGCGCTTCGCCGCCCAGGTGCCCGACGGGTTGCTGTCGACGTCCCGCCACCCGAGGGAGACCGAGCTCGTCCCGTTCGGGACCGGGATCGTCACCGGCGTCCCGGTCGCGGCCGTCAGCGTGACGAGGTACTGGCGCGTGCCGCCCGCGGGCACCGTTCCTGCGGGTGCCGTCCAGCCGATCACGACGCGGTCGTCGTAGAGGAACCGGGAGTCGTTGGTGCAGGTCACCGCCGTCACCGGGGCGACCGACCCCACGGAGACCGTCGCGGCGACGCTCGTGGTCGTCGTCCACCACGCCCACGCGACTCCCGAGCCGACCGAGCCGAGCAGCAGTGCGACGGCCCCCGCGACCGTGGCACGCGCGACGCCGCGACGGAGGCGCGCCGGGGTGCCGGCCGTCGATCCGGCCGGGCCCCCGTGCTCCCCGCTCTGCCGTCGCACGTCGCTCCTCGATGTCCGGGCAAGTCAGCTGGTGGGCTGGTTCTGAGCCGTGATCGTGATGGTCACGGGAACCGACGACCCCTGGATCCCGCTCGCCGCGGTGGGCGCGAGCTCGGCGACGACGCAGAAGTACGCGCTGGTCGCCGCCGCCTGGGCGGCGCTCCACGTCGCTGCGGCGAGCGGCGTGGCCGAGCACGTCGTGGTACCGGTGACGGACCGGTAGCTGACCGTCAGGCCCGCCACCCCGGTGGTCGCGGCACCGACCTGGTACTGCCAACGCCCGTCGCCGGAGTGGGTCACCCGCACGATCGCGGACTTGGACTGCCCTGGGTAGAGCGCCGCGAAGTCCGGCGGCGCGGTCGCCCACGCCGCCGTCACGCCGAACGACCCCGCAGTGAGCCGGGTCTGGGAGGCCACCGCCGCCGAGTCCGCCCACGCGGCGTAGGCCGTCGCACTCCCCACGAAGAGGAGCGCGACGGCCAGGCCGGCGATGAGGCGGAGGCGCACGGCGTCTGGTCAGACCTGGCCGAGCGTGACCGTGGCGGCCGAGAGGTCAGCCGAGAGGGTCGTGCCGGCCTGGCCGGTCGTGGCCGACGGGAAGGTGATCGTGACCACCACGGTGACGTCGTAGGACGTCACGCCCGAGTTCGCCGTGAAGTCGATGCCGGACCCGCCCCCCGTGACGGCAGCCGTGCCCGTGCCCGCAGTGACCGCGTACGACAACGTCGTGGTGGTCGCGAGGGTCGGGACGGCGGTCTTCAGGTCGCCGGTCAGGTCGAGGCCCGTGACGGCGGCAGCGGCCTTGAGGTGGTCACCCTGCGCGGTCACCGAGAACACCTGCGTGTAGGTCACCACGTCGCCGGGGACGATCTTCGACGACGCCGGGTCGAACGTGACCGCAGGAGTGCCCCACGTCCAGGTCTGGCCGGTCGGGGTCTTCGCCTCGATGTCGAGGTTGCCCGCGGTGACGGTCGTCGCGTTCTGCATGCCGACCGAGTCGTTCCAGAGCGCCATCGTGCCCGCGCCGCCCAGCAGCAGTGCCACACCGGCGCCTACCGCGATGGCGCCCTTCGTCGTCTTCCTCATGTCCGTGCCTCCCGTAGCCGTGGCCGGCTACACCACCGGCTCTGCTCTCCTCGGGAGCAGGACACGCGTCCATGAGTCCCGTGGGTGCGCTTTCACCCGTCTGAGGCTCGCGCGGAGGTGATAACACCTACGTGTCATGGGTGTCTATGGGACGAACGGGTGCGCACCGGGCACCACCCGTTCGGGGTAATGACAAGCGCAGGCGCAGGTCAGGCCGCCGGCTTGGTCCCCCGGTGCAGGGCGACGATGCCGCCCGAGAGGTTCCGGTACGCCACGTGGGACCACCCGGCGTGCTTGATGAGCAGGCCGAGCGCGTTCTGGTCCGGCCACTCGCGGATGGACTCGGCCAGGTACACGTACGCCTCGGGCTCCTTGGAGACCGCGCGGGCGACGGGTGGCAGCGCCCGCATCAGGTAGTTCTGGTAGACCACACGGAACGGCGTGAAGGTGGGCCGGGAGAACTCGCAGACCACCAGCCGACCGCCCGGCTTGGTCACCCGAAGGAGCTCGGCGAGGGCGGTCTCGACGTCCTGCACGTTGCGCAGCCCGAACGACATGGTCACCGCGTCGAACGACTCGTCCGCGAACGGGAGGTGCAGCGCGTCGCCGGCGACGAACGCCAGGTCGGGGCGCCTGCGCTTGCCCACCTCGAGCATGCCGACGGACAGGTCGCACGCGACGACGCGGACTCCCGCGTCGGCCATCGGCTCCGACGACGTGCCCGTGCCCGCGGCGAGGTCGAGCACGGTCTCACCGGGCTGGGCGCCGACGGCCTTGAGCGTCGCCTTGCGCCAGGCACGGTCCTGACCGAGCGAGATGACGTCGTTGGTCCGGTCGTAGCGGTGGGCCACCGCGTCGAACATGGCGGCGACGTCCTGGGGGTCCTTGTCGAGGGAGGCACGGGACATGTGTCCATCGTCGCAGGTCCGACGCGCCCCTTCGACAGGGAGCACCGGTGACCGAGGCATACGCTGGTACCGATGAGTACGCAGACCTCCGCCCCCGCGGACGCGGTCCCGTACCCGCTCGTGGTCCGCACGGTCGCGCTGGACGCGCTGGGCGGGTCGACCGGTGCGGTGACCACGGACCCCCTGGACCTGCTCGGCCTGCTGCCGTCGCAGGCGCCGCTCGCATGGGTGCGTCGCGGGGACGGTCTGGTGGCGTGGGGCGAGACCCTGCGCATCCCCGTCAGCGGACCCGACCGGTTCGCCGAGGCCGAGCGGGCCTGGCAGGACGTCCTGGCGCACGCGATCGTGCGCGACGAGGTCCAGCTGCCGGGGACCGGTCCGGTGGCGTTCGGCTCCTTCGCGTTCGACGAGGACTCCCCGGCGGGCAGCGTGATCGTCGTCCCGAGCGTGATCGTGGGCCGCCGCGGCGGTCGCACCTGGCTCACCTCGATCACCACGGGCGCACGGCTGGGTGCCGCGCCGAGGCTCGCCGACGTCGTCGGGCCACGCGTGCCGCCCGTCGACCCGGGAGTCGTCGCCTACTCGGACGGCGCGGTGAGCGCGGACGGGTGGCACGAGGTGGTCGCCCGCGGGATCGCCGCGATCAAGGCGGGCGACGTGGACAAGGTGGTGCTGGCCAGGGACGTGCACGCGCGCACCGAGAATCCCGTGGACGCGCGCTGGGCCCTCGAGCGGCTGGCCGTGCAGTACCCCTCGTGCTGGACGTTCAGCGTCGACGGCATGATCGGTGCGACGCCCGAGCTGCTGGTCCGGTCCGAGAAGGGCCTGGTCACCTCGCGCGTGCTCGCCGGGACGATCCGGCGCACCGGGGACGACGCGGCGGACATGGCCCGCGCGGCGATCCTCGCGCACTCGTCCAAGGACCTCGAGGAGCACGAGTACGCGGTGACCTCCGTGGCGCACGCGCTCGAGCCGTTCTGCTCGTCGACCAACGTGCCGGACGTGCCGTTCGTCCTGCACCTGCCCAACGTCCTGCACCTGGCGTCGGACGTCACCGGCGTCCTCACCGCTCCGAGCGGCGACGCGGCGCACCCGTCCTCGCTCGCGCTCGCGGCGGCCCTGCACCCGACCGCCGCCGTGTGCGGCACGCCGACCGCGGCGGCCCGCGAGCTCATCCGCAGCATCGAGGGCATGGACCGCGCCCGGTACGCCGGCCCGGTCGGCTGGTTCGGCGCCGACGGCGACGGCGAGTGGGGCATCGCGCTGCGCTCGGCGGCGGTCGACCCCGCCGACCCGCGGCGCGTCCGGCTGTTCGCCGGCTGCGGCGTCGTCGCCGCGTCCGACCCCGCCGCCGAGGTCGCGGAGTCCGAGGCCAAGCTGGTCCCCATGCGGTACGCACTCGGCCGGGACGCCAGCGACAGCTGACGTCCCGGCCGAGACGCCGGCGGCCAGGGGTCCGTGGGGGACGAACGACCCGGCGGCCGCCGGCGCGAGGGGCTGTGCTCAGCCCTGGCCCTGCTGCCCCTGCTGCTGCTGGAACCACTCCCACAGCTCGTCGGGGCTCATCCCCTCGGGGAAGCCGTTCTGCCCCTGCTGGTCGTCCGGCGCCTGCTGCTCGTCCGGCGCCTGCTGCTGCGGCTCCGACTGGGCCGTCTCCGGGCGGACCGCCAGGGTCACGTCGACCTCGATCGTCTTGCCGTCGCGGACGACCGTCAGCGTGACGTCGGTGCCGGACGGGAGCGCCCGGACGTAGGCGGTCAGGGACTCGGCGCCACCGACGGCGTCGCCGTCGATCGCGACGATCGCGTCCTTCGCCTGGAGCTCGGCCTTCGCCGCCGGGGAGCCGTCCGTGACCTGCTCCACGACCGCGCCGCGACGCGTCACGCCGTCGGCGGTGGCCGTGCCGTCGGACAGGGAGACCCCGAGGAACGCGTGCTCCGCGGTGCCGTCGTCGATGAGCTGCGCGGCGATGTTCTTCACCAGGTCCACCGGGATGGCGAACCCGAGGCCGATCGACCCGGACTCGCTCGACAGCGTCGCGATCGAGGAGTTGATGCCGATGACGCGGCCCTGCGCGTCGAACAGCGGACCACCCGAGTTGCCGGGGTTGACCGCCGCGTCGATCTGGATCGCGTTGGTGACCGTGGCCTCGCTCGTGCTGTCGCCGGAGGTGGAGACCGGGCGGTCGACCGCGGAGACGATGCCCGTGGTGACCGTGTTGGCCAGGCCGAGCGGGTTGCCGACGGCCATGACCGGCTGGCCGACGACGACCTTCGACGAGTCGCCGAGGGCCGCAGACTTGAGGTCGTCCGGGGCGTCCTTGAGCTTGATGACCGCCAGGTCCGTGGTCGCGTCGGTGCCGACGATCGTGGCGTCGAACAGGCGGCCGTCGGTCAGGGTGACCTGGACCTCGCCGTCCGCGCCGGCGACCACGTGGTTGTTGGTGACGATGTGGCCGGCGTCGTCGATGATCACGCCGGAGCCCTCCGCGCCGCCCCCGTTGCCGGTGCTGACCTGGATGGCGACGACCGACTGCTGGACCGCCTGGGAGACCGCCTGCCAGTCCGGGTCCTCCGACGTCGAGCCGGCCACGGGGACCGTGTCGTTGGCCGCCTGCCCGATGGTGGCCAGCGAGGCCGGGCGGTTGCCGGCCACGTCGTCGTCGGACAGCACCTGCGTGATCCCGACGGTGGCGATCGCCGCGACGATCGCCGCGGCCGCGGCCGCCGACGTGACGGGGAGCCACAGACTGCGCTTGCGCTCCGGGGGAACCGGACCCTGCGGAGCAGGTCCCCCCGCGAAGGCCGCCGCGGGCTGGTAGGCAGCCTGCGGGGCGGTGGCGGGGTCCTGCGGGGCGGTGGCGGGGTCCTGCGCGGCGGCGCGCTGCGCGGCCTCCCACTGGGCGCGGCGGACGGCCTCGAACTGGTCCATCTGCGACGCCTGCTGCTGGGCCGGCTGCTGCGCGGCGGCCTGCCGCTGTGCCGCCTCGTACGCGGCACGCTGGTCGGCCGGCGCGGCGGGGTGCGGCGGGAGGAACGGGTTGGTGGGGTGCGCCGGGCGCGGGTGCACGGGCAGCGGCTGGGTGGCGTGGACCGGCAACGGCTGCGTCGGGTTCACGGGCAGCGGCTGCGTCGGCTGCGTCTGGGCGTGCTGGTCGGCTGCGGGCGTCTGGTCGGCCGCGCCGTTCTCCGGGGTGGTGGTCATCGGGGGTGCCCTCCTTCGTCGACGACCATCAGACCTGGTCGCGCTGGAGGGACCCTTCGCAGAACCTGGGAATCCGCTGCGAGTTTCGCATGGACGCTCAGCCGGCGAGCACCGCGTCGACCGCCTGCGCGACCTCGGCCGCGATCCGCTCGCCGAGGGCGCGGCGGCCGGTGCGGTCGACCCGGACCTCCACCACGCTCAGGCCCGGACCCGGCGACGCCAGCGCCGGGAGCAGGCCGTCGACGTCGCTCACGCGCGTGTGCCGGACGCCGTAGCCCGCGCAGAGGGCCGCGAGGTCGGCGCCGTGCGGGGTGCCGAACACCCGCTCGAACACGTCCGCGCGCGCGGGCTCCCCCGGTTCGAGCGTCGCGAAGATCGAGCCGCCGTCGTCGTTGGCGACGACGAGCTGCAGGTGCACCGGCGCCTCCAGCGGGCCCCGGAGCAGGCCACCGACGTCGTGCAGGAACGTGAGGTCGCCCAGGAGGGCGCGGACCCGGCGGGTGGGCAACCCGAGGGCCGCTCCGACCGCGGTGGAGACCGTCCCGTCGATGCCCGCGAGGCCGCGGTTGGCCAGGACGACGGGCGGGGTGTCCCAGCGCGCCATCAGGTCGAGGTCGCGCACGGGGTTCGACGAGCCGACGACGAGCGCGTCGTCCGGGCCGCTCACCTGCGCGACGACGCGCGCGAGCGCCTGACCGGTCACGCGGGTGCCGCTGCGCGAGCGGCGACCCGTGTCGAGCCCGTCGAGCACCTCGTCGATCGCGGACCCCGCGGTCGCGTCGGCCGTGTGCCACGAGTCGAGCCAGCCGGCCGGTGCGGGCATCCGCCCCTGACGCATGCGCGCCGGCGGCTCGAGGAGCACGTCGGCGGCGTTGCGCGGGGCGTCGGGCCAGTCGGCGCCGCGCGGGGCGACGACGATCACCTCGACGTCCTCGCGGGCCAGCAGCTGCTGCACCGGGCGCGAGAGCGTGGGCCGCCCCAGCACCACGACCCGGCGGACGGCTCCCCCGAGCAGCGGGTGCGCGAGCAGCAGGCGGTAGGCCGCGATCGCGTGGGACCCGCCGCGCGCGCCGGAGGACGGCTCGGCCAGCAGGGGCCAGCCGTTCGCCTCCGCGAGCCGGCGTGCGGTCGGCCCGGCACCGTCCCCGGCGACGAGCACGGTCGGCACTCCCCCGCGGCGTGCGGGTGCGGTGGGATCCGCGACCGCGGGCACGGCCCCCGTGGTCGAGCTGGGCGGCACGTGCCGTGCCTGCACCACCGTCAGACCGGCCGTCGACGGCGCGGGCCACGGGGAGTCGCCGGGCACGAGCGGCTCCCGGAACGCGAGGTCGAGGTGCACCGGTCCCGGGTCGCCGGTGCGCGCGCCCGTGGCAGCGGCCACCGCGCGGGAGACCGTGCGGCGCAGGCCGCGCGCCTCGTCGGAGCGCCCGACGGGAGCCGGGACGTCGACGGTCAGCCGCACCGCGCCGGCGAAGAGGCCCACCTGGTCGGTGGTCTGGTTCGCGCCGGTGCCGCGCAGCTCGTGCGGGCGGTCGGCGGTCAGGAGCAGCAGGGGAAGCCCGCTGTGGTGCGCCTCGAGCACCGCAGGGTGCAGGTTGGCCACCGCGGTGCCCGACGTCGTGACCACGGCGACCGGCCGGGGCGCCTGCACCTGGTCGCCGTCACCGTGCGCGGACGCGCGGGCGAGCCCGATCGCCAGGAACGCGGCCGACCGCTCGTCCACGCGCACGTGCAGGCGCAGGCTGGGGGCTCCGGCCGGGCGTTCGCCGTCGGGGCGGGCGGCGTCGGCGATCGCGTAGGCCAGCGGCGCGCTGCGGGAGCCGGGGGCGAGCACGACGTCCTCGACACCGAGGGCCGCGAGCGCCTGCACGATCACGCGGGCCGCCGCCGTCGCCGGGTCGGGATCGAGGGCGGTCGTCGTCGGCACGCCCGCCATCATGCCCGAGCCCGGACGGCCGCGACGCGCGCGCGCCACCGGTCCGTGAGCTCGGGGGACGCCGCCGCGCCGGCGAGCAGCGCCGGGTCGGGCTCGGTCCGGCGGACCTCGAGCATGCCGTCGACCGGCAGGAACGGTCGGTCGACCAGGTCGGAGGTGAACAGCTGCGCGGTGGCCAGCCCGCAGGCGTAGGGCAGCTCCGGGAGCGCGGCGGCGAGCGCGACCCCGGCGGCGAGCCCCACGGACGACTCGAGGGCGGACGAGACGACGACCGGCAGGCCGATCCGCTCGGCCAGCTCGAGGCACGCGCGCACCCCACCGAGCGGCTGGACCTTGAGCACGACGACGTCGGCCGCCTGCGCCCGCGCGACGGCGAGCGGGTCCTGCGCTCGGCGGATCGACTCGTCGGCGGCGATCGGCACGTGGGTGCGGCGGCGCAGCGCGGCGAGGTCGTCCACGCCCGGCACCGGCTGCTCCGCGTACTCGAGGCCCCCGGCGGCGCGGTCGAGGGCGACCAGCCGGCTGACCGCGGTGTCGACGTCCCAGGCGGCGTTGGCGTCGACGCGGATGGCACCGTCCGGACCGAGTGCGTCGCGGACCGCCTCCAGCCGGGCGACCTCGTCGGCGAGCGACTGTCCCGGCTCGGCGACCTTGACCTTCGCGGTCCGGCAGCCGCCCGAGGCCCGCACGATCCGGTGGGCAGTCTCCGCATCGACGGCGGGCACGGTCACGTTGACCGGGATCCGGTTGCGCACCGGCGCCGGCCAGCCGTCGTCGGCAGCCTCCCAGGCCGCGCGCCACCAGGCCGCGGACTCCTCGGCGTCGTAGTCCCAGAACGGGCTGAACTCGCCCCAGCCGGCCGCGCCCCGCACCAGCACCCCGTCGCGGACCGTCAGCCCACGGAACCGCGTCCGGAGCGGCAGCGACCAGACGTGCAGGTCAGCGGGGTCGCTCGGCATCCCGCCAGCGTACGACGCCCGTCATCGACCCCACGCCGCGACCAGGATCGCGCGCGCCGTCCCGCGCACGTCCCGGTGCTCGGTGAGCGCGGTGACGACCGCCCCGTCGACCAGGGCGATCGTCACCGCCGCCGAGGTGGGCGCCCCGACCCGGGCGACCAGCTCGGCGAGGACGGCGTCGACCACCGAGCGGCCGCCGGCGAACGCACCCGCGAGCGCGGGGTGCCGACCGGCGCCGAGCAGGTGCTCGTAGTGGCTGCGCACCTCGGTGTCGTCCCCGGGGGGAAGCACGGCGCCGGCCAGCACGTCGGCGGCCGCCTCCGGGTCCTCCTCCACGGTGACACCTGGGGCACGCGCGACGACGGTCCGGGCGTGCTCGGCCCACGTCTCGGCGAGCGCGCCGCCGGCCGCCGCCGCCAGCTCGTCGAGGGACGCGAAGTAGTACGTGGTGGCCGACAGCGACGCCCCGGCCTCGAGCGCGACGCGTCGGTGCGTCAGGGCACCCGGCCCCTCGCGCAGCATCAGGGTCGCGGCCGCGCGGGCCAGCTCCTGGCGGCGGCGCGCGCCCTTGCCCCGGACGCCCCGCTCAGTCATGCGTGGGCACCACCGGAGGAGAGGTTGAGGCCCACGACGCCGGCGACGATGAGCACGAGCGACACGATCTTCAGCACCGAGACGGTCTCGTGGAACAGGACGACCGCGAGCACCGCGGTGAGCGCCGCCCCGATGCCGACCCAGACGCCGTAGGCGACCCCGACCGGGAGCGACTTCAGGGCCCAGCTGAGGCCACCCATGGACGCGACGAGCAGGACGACGAACGTCACGCTGGGCCACAGCCTGGTGAAGCCGTCGGACGCCTTGAGGCTGAGCGCCCAGCCCGCCTCGAGCATGCCGGACAGGACGAGGACGATCCAGGCCATGGTGTGCACCTCCGCGTGCGCGCCGGGTGGCAACCTCCGCCGTCCCGCGCACGTTCTGGTACAAGCGTACCAGAACAGCCCTGCGCGGTTAGGCTGCCGCCGTGACCCTGCCTCCGCTGCCGGACCCCGTCTCCGACACCTTCGACCCGACGCGCTGGCGCACGGTCGACGGGTTCGAGGACCTCACCGACCTCACGTACCACCGCGGGTTCGCCCGCCCGAACGCGGACCAGGTGGCCTCGGGCGCGGTCGCGCGGGACCTGCCCGTCGTCCGCGTCGCGTTCGACCGCCCGGAGGTCCGCAACGCGTTCCGCCCGCACACCGTCGACGAGCTGTACCGGGTGCTCGACCACGCACGCACCACCTCCGACGTCGGCACCGTGCTGCTCACCGGCAACGGCCCGAGCCCGAAGGACGGCGTCTGGGCGTTCTGCTCCGGCGGCGACCAGCGCATCCGCGGCCGCTCGGGCTACCAGTACGCGTCGGGCGAGACCGCGCAGGACGTGGACCCCGCACGCGCCGGGCGGCTGCACATCCTCGAGGTCCAGCGCCTGATCCGGACCATGCCGAAGGTCGTCGTCGCACTCGTGAACGGCTGGGCGGCCGGCGGCGGTCACTCGCTCCACGTCGTCGCCGACCTCAGCATCGCCAGCCGCGAGCACGCCCGGTTCATGCAGACCGACGCCAACGTGGGCTCGTTCGACGGCGGCTACGGGTCGGCGCTGCTGGCGCGGCAGGTGGGCCAGAAGCGGGCCCGCGAGATCTTCTTCCTGGCCCGCGAGTACTCGGCGGAGCAGGCGCTCGCGTGGGGTGCGGTCAACGACGTGGTGGACCACGCGCAGATCGAGGAGGCCGGGCTGGAGTACGCCCGGGTCATGGCGACCAAGTCGCCGCAGGCCATCCGCATGCTGAAGTTCGCGTTCAACCTGGCGGACGACGGCCTGGCGGGGCAGCAGGTGTTCGCCGGCGAGGCGACCCGGCTGGCGTACATGACCGACGAGGCGGTCGAGGGGCGCGACGCGTTCCTGCAGCGCCGCGAGCCCGACTGGTCGGGCTTCCCGTACGCGTACTAGCTGCTGGACAGCGCCCAGCCGGCGAGGTCGACGATCGAGCCGAGGACGCCCGCGGCGCCGACGAGCAGCGCGACGAGGACCACGGCCGAGACGATGACCGCGCCGAGCGACCGGACGTCGTGCTCGACGGGGGTGGGCTGCGGGTGGGTGAGTGTGGCCATGCGCCCAGCCTCGCGCGCGCACCCGACGCCGGGCATCGGTCCGCGGGCTCGTCGTGCTCCCGCCCTGGGGTGGCCAACCCGCCGTCGGAGATCATCCCGTGGGCGGACACCCGATCAGGTCAGCCGATCGTGAGCGACCCGCTCCCGGCCGGCACGAGCTCGACCCAGGTGTTCCCCGGAGCCAGGTCGGCGGGGGCGCCGTCCATCGTGAACAGCCGCATCGGCGCGTCCTGGGACTCCTTCTGCCACCGGACGGGGATCGTCCTGCCGCCGGTCGCCGCGACGCCCTCACCCGAGCCGATCAGCTCGTACGTCGGCACGGGGGCGCCGCCCTGCGCACCGAAGCCGGTGTTCGGGTGGGCGGCGGCGATCGACACCACGTTGACCGCCGACAGCCGCGCACCGCTGCGGGCCGTCGCCGGCGCCGACCCCTCCGACCTCAGCCACGTCCCGCTCCCGGCGTCCCAGGTCCACGACGGGCTCGACGCGGGCGAGAGCCGGAACGCGAGCGTGCTCGCCGGGGCGCCTGCCACGACCGCGGTGGCGCGGTCGGCGCTGCGCGCGAAGGTGAACTGCTCGCCCGGGGGTGCCTGGTGGTCGGCGTCCGCCTGGTCCCAGAACGTCTGCGGGGTGCCGTACACGTTGTGCGGCGCGGCTCGGTCCCGCACCCGGTACATGCCCGGTGCGCCGGCGTCCTGGCTGATCATCTGGACGCCGCTGGCCTCCACCAGGTCGAGGATCCCCGGCTGACCGCCCGAGAAGGCGAGCAGACCGTGCATCGGGGCCAGGATCAGCGGGTCCATCGGGCGCACGGACCGGATGGGGCCCACCTCGCCGGGCACCTGCGAGTGGTACACCGCGATGAACCGCGACACGTCGAACTCGACGATGGTCTCCCAGACGACGTCCGCCTGCTCCAGCCCGGTCTGCGGACGCGCCACCGCGGTGTTCTCGATCTTCACGGCGAGCGACGGTCGCGCAGCCGGCTCCCCCGCCACCCCGGTCAACGGCCACGTGGGCGGGACGACCGGCACCGGTGCCGGTCCCTTGTCGGGCGCGATCGTCGGCCCCTGCACCACGGGGGACGGCGACTCCTGGGGAGCTTCCTGCGGCGAGCTGCAGCCGGCGACAGCCAGCGCCAGCGCCGCGAGCAGCGCCGCGGCGCCTCCCGACCGTCGTCGTGTCGTCGTCGTCGTCATCGCGTTCCCCCGTCGTCCACCTGCACTGCACCAGGCTGCCGCACCGGCCGGCCCGGATCTTCTCAACTGATCGTGACGGCGCCCGAGTCCGTCGGCACCAGCTCCACCCACGTGGTCCCGGGCGCGAGCGCCAGGACGGCGCCGTCGGGCGTCGCGAGCGTGAGGACCGCGTCCGTGCCCGTCTTGCTCCACGTGCCCGTGACCGTCTTGCCCCCGGACGAGACGGTCGCGTCGCCCGTGCCCTCGAGCACGGTCTCCGGGACCGGGTTGCCGGCGGGGTCCTTGGTGCCGGAGTCGATGAGGCGGACCCGCAGCGTCACGACGTTCGTCGCGGCGATCCGGGCGCCGGACCGCAGGGTCGCGGGCGTGGCGCCCTCCGCGCGCAGCCAGGTCGCCGTCCCCGCGTCCCAGGTCCAGGTGGGCCGCGAGAAGCCGGAGAGGCGCACGGCCACGGTCGACGACGGACCCCCGGAGACGGCCGCCGTGGCCTTCTCGGGCACCTTCGCGATGACGAACTGCGCGGCCGGCGCAGCGCTGTGGTTGCCGTCGGCCTGGTCCCAGAACGTCTGAGGCGTGCCGTAGACGTTGTGCGGCGCCGGACCGACGCCCTTCTTGCGGTAGAAGCCGCCTGCGCCGGCGTCCATGCTGATCGTCTGCAGGCCCGCGTTCTTCAGCGCCTGGACGAACGGCTGCTGACCGCCGGAGAAGGCGATGAGGCCGTGCAGCGGCGCGGCGATCGCCGGGTCCATCGGACGGACCGACCGGATCGGACCCACCTCGGCGGGCACCTGCGACTGGTACACCGCGACGAACCGGCTGATGCCCCCCTCGACGACCTGCTCCCAGACGACGTCCGCCTGGTCGAGACCGGTCTGGGGGCGGGCCTCCGTCGAGTTCTCCACCTTGATCGCGAGCGCCGGGCGCGTGGAGACCTCCGTGGCGGTGACGCCCGTCAGCGGCCAGCGCGGAGGGACGACGGGTGCCGGCGGAGCTCCCTTGGCGGGCTCGATGACGGGAGCCTGCGTCACGGGCGCGACCGGCGTGGGGTCGCTCGGCGGTCCGCCGCACGCACCGAGCGCGAGCGTGGCGCCGGCGGCGAGGGCCACGAGCGCGGCTGCCCGACGGCGGGCGGGCGGGGCGGTGAGGACGGACGGCACGGTGCTCCTTCGGGTGTGAATCGCGCGACACTCTACGGCGTCGCGGCGCCGTGCCCGGGCGGGGGCGCGCGCAGACGGACCTACGCTGGGCGGGTGAGCCGGTCCCTGCGTGACGTCCCCGCGCGGCCGGAGATCCTGCTCCCCGCGCTCGAGGCCGCGCTGACCAGCACCGGACCTGCCGTGTCGCCGGGTGCGGTCGACGCCACCGAGGTCCCCGACGCCGTCGCCGTGGTGGTGCGGACCTCGGGTTCCACGGGCGACCCCCGCGCCGTGCTCCTCTCGGGGTCGGCCCTGCGCGCGTCGGCCGCCGCCACCGAGACCCGCCTCTCCGGCCCCGGGCAGTGGCTGCTGGCTCTGCCCGTGCACCACGTGGCCGGGCTGCAGGTGCTGGTCCGCTCGGTGCTGGCGGGCACGGTGCCGGTGGCGATGCCCTCCGGACCGTTCCGCGCGCCCGCGTTCGTGGCGGCCGCCGACGCGATGGCCGGGACTGGGCCGCGGTACACCTCCCTGGTGCCCACCCAGCTGGTGCGGCTGCTCGACGACCCCGCCGCGACGACCGCCCTGGCCTCGTTCGACGCCGTGCTCCTCGGTGGGGCGGCGACGAGCCCGGACCTGCTGGCCCGCGCCACCGCCGCGCACGTCCGCGTGGTCACCACGTACGGCATGTCGGAGACCTGCGGGGGCTGCGTGTACGACGGACGGCCGCTGGACGGCGTGTCCGTCCGGCTGGACCCCGAGGGACGCATCCTGCTGGCCGGGCCCGTGCTGGCGGACGGCTACCTCGGCCGACCGGACCTCGGCGCGGCTGCGTTCGTGCAGGTGGACGGCGTCCGGCACCTGCGGACCACCGATGTGGGCACGTGGTCCGGGGGGACCCTGAGCGTGCTCGGTCGTGCGGACGACGTGCTGGTCACCGGGGGCGTCAAGGTGCCGCCCGGTCCCGTGGAGTCGGTGCTCGCCGGGCTGCCGGGGGTCGGCGAGGTGTGCGTCGTCGGGATCGCGGACGCCGAGTGGGGGCAGCTGGTCGTCGCCGTCGTCGTCCCGCGGCCGGGCGTCGGCCCACCCTCGCTCGCCGACGCCCGCGCCGCCGTCTCCGCCAGGCTCGGTGCCACCCACGCGCCGCGGCACCTCGTGCTCGCGGACTCGCTCCCGCTGCGCGGGCCGGGCAAGATCGACCGTCGGGCCGCCACGCTGCTCGCCGCACGCCACCTCGAGAGGACCTCCCCGTGACGACAGCCAGCGACTGGGTGCAGGGTGCACGACCGCGGACGCTCCCGGCCGCCGCGGCCCCCGTGCTCGTCGGCACCGGCGCGGCCGCCCAGCTGGGCGAGGCCGACCTCGGGCGTGGCGCGCTGGCGCTCGGCGTCGCGCTCGCGCTGCAGGTGGGCGTGAACTACGCCAACGACTACTCCGACGGGATCCGCGGCACCGACGTGGACCGCGTGGGCCCGATGCGGCTCACCGCGTCCGGCACCGCCAGCCCGGGCACCGTCAAGGCCGCGGCGTTCGCGGCGTTCGGCGTCGCGGGCCTCTTCGGGCTCGCGCTGGTGTACGTGAGCGGCTACTGGTGGCTGCTCGGCGTCGGGGTGATCGCGATCGCGGCGGCCTGGGGGTACACCGGCGGCAAGAACCCCTACGGCTACCTCGGGCTCGGCGAGGTCGGCGTGTTCACCTTCTTCGGCCTCGTCGCGGTGCTCGGCACCACGTACACGCAGGCCGACGAGCTCTCGTGGCCCGCCTGGGTCGGCGCCGTGTCCGTCGGCATGCTCGCGTGCGCGCTGCTCATGGCCAACAACCTGCGGGACATCCCCACCGACGCCCTCGTCGGCAAGCGCACCCTCGCCGTGCGACTCGGCGACCGGCTCGCCCGACGCGCCTACGCCGGCCTGGTGATCCTGCCCGTCCTGCTCGGCGGGATCGTGTGCGCGTTCGCGTCGCCGTGGGCGCTGCTCGTGCTTCTCCTGCTGGCGCCCGCGGTCGTCCTCGCGGTCACCGTGCTGCTCGGTGCCCGCGGCCGCGCGCTGGTCCCCGTGCTCGCCGGGACCGGGCTGCTCGAGCTCGGGTTCGGCGTCCTCCTGGGGCTGGGTCTGGCCCTCTAGGAGTCCTGCGTCCGCGTGGCCTCGTCGGCCGCGTCCTCGACGTCGGCGTCCTCCTGCGCGCGCCTGCCCAGCACCGTCTTGTCGCCGGCCGCTCTCCGACGCTCCGCGCGCTCCGCCAGCTGGCGCGCAGCTGCGTCACGCGGGCCGCTGAGCAGCACGTACGACAGCCCCCACGCCAGGAACGCGGCGACGATGACCACGAGCCACGACCGCAGCCCTGCCCACCAGAGCAGGCCGAGGCAGGCACCGAAGAGCGCGAGGCGCAGGACCGAGTAGACGACGAAAGGCACGGTCCCAGGGTAGGACGCTCCGCGGGGGCGCCCGTCCGCCGAGCGGCGTCTAGTCTGACGAGGTGAGGAACCTCGCCGTCCTGCTGATCATCGGACTGACTGTCTACTGCGTGTTCGACGTCGTCCGCAGCACCGCCGAGGAGCGGCTCGGGGTGCACCCCGCCTTCTGGGTCCTGCTGATCCTCTTCGTGCCGCTGCTCGGTGCGCTGGCGTGGCTCGCGGTCCGGTGGTCCCGACGCACCGCGGCCGCCGGGCACCCGGGCACACCGCGGCAGGGCCGTCGACCGACCGCCCCCGACGACGACCCCGAGTTCCTGTGGCGGCTCGACGAGGACCGCCGGCGGACCGACCCCGGCGCCTCGGGCGACGCGCCGCCGCCGCCGCCGGCTGCGTGACGCGTCTGACCGCGAGCGTCAGACGCCCGAGTACGAGTGCTTCCCGGTGACCACCAGGTTGACGACCGTGAAGTTGGCCAGCACGACCGCGTAGCCGACGAACACGAAGTACGCCGCGCGGCGCCCGCTCCAGCCGCGGGTGGTCCGGGCGTGCAGGTAGGCCGCGTACACGACCCACGCGACGAACGTGCCGACCTCCTTGGGGTCCCAGCCCCAGTACCGACCCCAGGCGTGCTCCGCCCAGATGGCCCCACCGATGAGCGTGAGGGTCCACAGGACGAACGCGATCGCGTTCAGCCGGAACGACATGGCCTCGAGCTCACGCGAGCCGGGCACCTGCTCGAGCCACCCGAACCGTCGCCCGCTGACCACCCGGCGGAACCGGTCGGCGCGGGTGGCAGCGGCCGCGGGGACCGGCTGCCCGGTGGCGCCGACGGTCACCGCGGGGGCGTCGGCGGCGGCCTCTTCGCGGTAGCTCTTCAGCACCTGGAGCACCGAGGCGGCGAACGCGACCGTGAAGATGCCGGTCGCGGTGATCGCGACGCCGACGTGGATGATCAGCCAGTAGCTCTGCAGGGCGGGTTGCACCTGGTCGGCCTGGATGAAGAAGGCGTTCAGCGCGAGCACCAGCGCGAGCACCGCCATGCCCATGACCAGCACACCGACGAACGCGATGATCCGGCGGCGCTGCACGACGGTGAGCACGAGGACGGCCACGAAGACGCCGACGATCGTGAACTCGTACATGTTGGCGGTCGGCCAGCGACCGGCGGCGATCCCGCGCAGCACGATGCCGGCGAAGAGCATGACCAGGCCGAGCATCGTCGTGGACCGGGCGATCCCCTCGGCGCGCACCGACCGACCGGGCGCGCTCTGCTCCTCGGAGCCGCTGACGGCGGTCGCGGGACGCGCGCTGCGGCCGGCGCCCGCACCCGCGGTCGCGAGCTCGGGGACGCGTCGCTGCGAGCGCTCCGCGATCCGCGCGAGGTCGGCGCTGAACGCGATGAGGGCGATGGTGAACGCCGTCGCGGCACCCCAGACGAGCAAGGTGCTCAGGTCACCGGTGGTCATGGCGCGCTCTCTCCAGAGGTCGGGCCGCGTGGAGCAGCCGGGGGTCCGTCGTCGGTCGGGGCGAGGGTCGCTGCGAGCACCCTGTCGAGCTCGGGTTGGAGGCCGACGTCGTCGCCGCGCGCCAGGCCGGCCGCGGTGACCACTGTACGACCGGAGTCCTCGGTACCGCCTGGGGCGAACCGGAGCCAGAGGCGCCGACGCGGGGCGAACAGCGAGGTGGCGAGCCCGGCGAACGCGAGCAGCGCGAAGACGAGCACGAACGGCAGCGCGGGGTCGTGCCGCAGGTCGAGCGCCACGTACCGGGGCAGGCCGTTGAAGGTCAGGGTGCCGAGCCCGTCGGGCAGGTCGACGGTCTCCCCCGGACGCACGTAGAGCGTGACCGTGGTGCCGTCCTCGTCGACGGCCTGGGTCATCCGCGCCTCGTCCAGCTGGTAGACGTTCTGCGGCACCCCGGTGTCGAGCCCGAGGTTCCCGGACCACACCGAGAGCACGAGCAGGGGGTCGGTGGGCTGCGGGTCGATGGACCGGTAGAGGTCCTCGCCCACCTCCTGCGCGGTGGGGAGCAGGTAGCCGACGATGCCGATCTGCTCCTGGTCGCCCGACACGTCGGGCACCTTGAGCACGCCGCGCGACGTGTAGACCTCGTCCTGCGGCAGGAACGGGGTCGGGCCGGAGAAGGCCACCTCCCCCGCGGCGTCGTGCACCGTGATGTCGGGGGCGTACCCGTTGCCCTGCAGGTAGACCTTCGCGCCGCCGGCCTCGAGGGGGTGGTTGACCTTGATGGTCTCCGCCACCGGCTCCTCGCCCGGGTTCGTGAGCGTCACGTGCGCGGTGAAGTCCCGCGACTGCAGGGTCTCCGGGTCGAACCGGGACTCGAACTCGTCGAGCCGCAGCGTGAACGGGACCAGGCGCGACGGCGAGAACCCGGTGCCCTGCTCGAACGTGTCGTAGTCGACCTGCGCGTTGGCGAACCCGCGCCCCTGCACCACGATCGCCTGGCCGCGGTAGTGCAGCACCTGGCCGGTGGCCACGGAGATGAGCAGCCCGACGAGCGCGAGGTGGAACACGAGGTTGCCGGTCTCGCGCAGGTAGCCGCGCTCCGCGGAGACGGACCAGGTGCCGCCGCCCTCGTCGCGGGTGTCGACGCGGTAGGTCGGCACGAACGGGAGCCAGCGCCAGCCACCTCGCAGCACGGCGGCGGAGTGCTCGGCGGCCTGCGACGCCGGGACGTCAAGGTCCCCCGACCCCTGCGCGGGGAACCGCGTGAAGCGTCGGGGCGCCCGGGGCGGTCGACCCCGCACACCCGCGAGGTGGACCTTGGTGCGCGGCAGGATGCAGCCGACCAGCGAGACGAACAGCAGGAGGTAGATCGCGGAGAACCAGACCGACGAGTACACGTCGAAGAACCCGAGCCGGTCGAGCCAGGGGCCGGTGGTCGGGTGGTCGGAGATGTACGTCGCGACCTTGGCGGTGTCCTGCGCCCGCTGCGGCCAGACGGTGCCCGGCACGGCGGCCACGGCCAGGAGCATGAGGAGCAGGAGCGCGACGCGCATGCTCGTGAGCTGACGCCACGCCCAGCGCAGCCAGCCGACGAGCCCGAGCGTCGGGAGCGTCGGCGGAGCGGCCGGAGGGGCCTCGGTCGGCTCCATGAAGACGTCGGACAGGCCCTCGGGGCGATGGGTCGTCACGTCACACCACCGGCACGAACGGGTCGCCGCCGACGAGGACGCCCTGCAACCAGGACGCCCAGGTGCCCCACACGCCCGTCACCAGGGCGAGCCCGAGGATGACGAGCATCGCGCCGCCGAAGCGCATGATCGCCAGGCGGTGCCGGCGCAGGAACCCGAGAGCGCCCTTGCTCCGGTCCACGAACAGGGCGACCAGCAGGAACGGCAGACCGAGACCCAGGCAGAACGCCACGGCGAGGAGCGCGCCGCGGCCGGCCGAGCCGCCGTCGAGCGAGAGCGTGAGGATCGCGGCGAGCGTCGGGCCGATGCAGGGCACCCAGCCGAGCCCGAAGGTGATCCCCAGCAGCGGCGCTCCCCACAGGCCCGCGCGGGGGGCGAGGTGCACGCGCTTCTCGTTCTGCAGGAACGGGACGAGCCCGAGGAAGCCGAGGCCGAGCACGATGACGACGACGCCGAGCACACGGGTGATCAGGTCCTGGTACTCGACGAGCACCCCGCCGAGCGAGCCCGCGAGCGCGGCCAGCGCGACGAACACGGCGGTGAACCCGGCGACGAACAGGGCGACGCCCAGCAGCACGCGGCTGCGCGCGGGCGCGGTGCGGACGAGTGTGTCGCCCTCCGAGAAGACGCTCTGGGCAGACCCGGTCATGCCGCCGAGGTACCCGACGTAGGCCGGCACCAGGGGCAGCACGCACGGCGACGCGAACGACACCAGCCCGGCGACCAGCGCGACCGGGACGGCCAGCAGCAGCGACCCGGAGGCGACGGTCTGACCGAACGCGTCGCCGGCGTCGGCGAGCATCACGTCGTCGGCGCGGGCTCGGCGAGGAGCTCGTCGATCATCGAGCGGAGCGTGGACGGGTCGGCGAGGCCCAGGATCCGCCCGGCCACCTTGCCGGAGCGGTCGAGCACCACGGTCGTCGGCACGGCGTTGATCGGCACGGTGCCCTGCAGCGCCGCGATCGCGGCGCCGTCGGTGTCCGCGAGGCTCGGGTACGGGACCTCGAACTGGCGCTCGAACGCCAGCGCGGTGCCGGCGTCGTCGGTCCGGTTGATGCCCAGCACCTGCACGCCGTCGGCGGCGTAGTCGGTGGACAGGGCTGCGAGGTCGGGAGCCTCGGCGCGGCACGGCGGGCAGTTGGCGTACCAGGTGTTGAGGACGACGACGTCCCCGCGCCAGTCGGCCACGTCCTGCGCGGCGCCCTCGAAGTCCGTGCCGGCCAGCTCGAGCGGGCCGGTGCGGTCGTCCGCAGCCCAGGTCGTCGTGCTGCCGTCCCCGGACTGGTAGCCCTGGTCGGCGACGTCGTCGGGGTTCTCCTGGGCGCCGCCCGTGCAGCCGGCGAGCAGGAGGAGCGCGACGGTGCCCACCAGCAGGGCGCGACCGCGCACGTCAGGCCCCCGCCACCGACGAGACGCCCGGCAGCAGCGAGGCGGCGGGCTCGCTGTAGCCGATGCCGACGAGGGTGTCGTCCTCGTACCGCAGGCTCGTGAGCGAGGCCACCGAGCACTGCCGCTTGCGGGGGTCGTGCCACAGGTGCCGGTTCTCCAGGGACAGGCGGGTGACCCAGACGGGCAGCTGGTGGCTGACCAGCACGGCCTCGTGCCCCCGGGCCAGCTCGCGCGCGGCCGCCACGGCGGCGAGCATCCGCTCCACCTGCTCCGTGTACGGCTCGCCCCAGGACGGCCGGAACGGGTTGCGCAGGTACGGCCAGTGCTCGGGGTGGCGCAGCGAGCCGTCGCCGACGCCGAACGTCTTGCCCTCGAAGTGGTTGCCGGCCTCGATGAGCCGCTCGTCCGTGCCGATCTCGACGTCGAACGCCGCCGCGATGGGGACTGCGGTCTCCTGCGCGCGCTGCAGCGGGGAGGCGACCACCGCGACGACGTCGCGCGGCACCGGCCCGGACAGGTGCGCGGCGACCATCTCCGCCATCGCCACCCCGCGCTCCGAGAGCCGGTAGCCGGGCAGCCGTCCGTAGAGCACGCCGCGAGGGTTGTGCACCTCGCCGTGCCGCATCAGGTGGATCGTGGTCGCGACCATGGGCTCAGTGTCGCAAAGACTCCTGTGCCCCACGGCCACGGGACCGGGTCACTCGACGTGACACGCGCCACCCGTGAGGTGCAGGCGCACAGTCTCCATCGCGTCGCCGAGCGCCGCGAACTGCTCGGGCGTGAGGATGTCGACCAGGTGGTCCCGCACGGACTGGACGTGGCTCGGCGCGGCGGCGACCAGCACCTGCCAGCCCTTCTCGGTCATGGTGCAGTTCACGCCGCGGGCGTCCTCGATGCAGGGCAGGCGCTCGACCAGCCCCTGCTCCTCCATGCGCCGGATGGTGTGGGTCAGCCGGCTGCGCGAGTGCGCGAGGTTGTCGGCGAGCTGCGCCATCCGCAGGGTCCGGTCGGGGGTCTCCGACAACCGGACCAGCACCTCGTACTCGTGCGTGGACAGGCCGGTGTCGCGCTCGAGCTCGTGCTCGAGCGCCGCGAACAGCCGCGCCGAGCCGCCGCGGAACGCGCGCCAGTGGGTCTGCTGCTCGGCGGTCAGCCACTCCACGGTGGTGGGTGTGTCAGTGGTCACAGCGAGGCCTCCGTCCGCGGGCATGGGGTTGCGCCCGCCCTCCGAGTGTAGTACAACTTTGAACTAACAGTTTGGTTGACAGTTCAACAACCACGGAGGACACCCCATGAGCACCACGACCGCGATCCCCACCGGCCTCACCACCGGCACCTGGGCCGTCGACGCCTCGCACACCGAGGCCGCGTTCACCGTCCGGCACGCCGGCATCTCCAAGGTCCGCGGCACCGTCGCGGTCACCGACGGCACCGTCGTCGTCGGCGACGACCTGGCGAGCACCTCGGTCTCCGTCACGCTGGACCCGTCCACCGTCACCACGGGCGACGCGAACCGCGACGGCCACCTCAAGAGCGGCGACTTCTTCGACGTCGAGAAGTTCGGCCAGTGGACCTTCGTCTCCACCGAGGTCCGCGAGGCCGGCAAGAACTACGTCATCGCCGGCGACCTCACCATCCACGGCGTCACGCAGCGCGTCGAGCTCGAGACCGAGTTCAACGGCACCGCGGTGGACCCGTTCGGCAACACCCGCGCAGGCTTCGAGGCCGGCGTGACGATCTCCCGCAAGGACTTCGACCTCACGTGGAACGCGGCCCTCGAGGCCGGCGGCGTGCTGGTGTCGGACAAGGTCGTCATCGCGCTCGACGTCTCCATCATCAAGGGCTGACACAGCTCGTCCCATGCGAACGGCCGGGTCCACCACGGACCCGGCCGTTCGCATGCTCACGCACCCGTCCCGGTACGACGCCGGTCGTGGAACGCGAGGATCTGCAGCTCGGAGGCCACGTCCACGGCCCGCAGGTCCACGGTCGGCGGCACGCGCAGGGCCCGCGGCGCGAACGTGAGGATGCCGACGACGCCGGCCGCGACGAGGGCGTCGCACACGTCCTGGGCGACGGACGCCGGGGTGGCGATGATGCCGATGGTCACGTCGGACCCGCTCACCAGCGCCGCCAGCTCCTCGGGCGGCTGCACCACGAGCCCCGCCACGGTGGTCCCGACCACCCCGGGGTCGGCGTCGACGAGGCCCACCACCGCGAACCCGCGCTCGGCGAACACCGAGTAGCTGGCCAGCGCGTGCCCGAGGTTGCCGATGCCGACGATGACGACCCGGCGCTGCGTGGTCAGGCCGAGCACCACCGCGATCTGCTCGGACAGGTGCACGACGTCGTACCCGACACCGCGTCGCCCGTACGACCCGAGGAACGACAGGTCCTTGCGCAGCTGCGCCGGGGTGACCCCCGCGCCGGCGGCCAGCTCCTCCGAGGACGTGGTGACGACGCCGTCCGCGGTGAGCCCGCGCAGCGCCCGCAGGTAGCCGGGCAGGCGCGCGACCGTGGCGGGTGGCACGTCGCGCGCGCCCGGACGCCCGGACGCACCGGGCTCACCTGCCCGGGTGCCCCTTCGCTGCGTGTCCACCTCGACCCCCGCGACGCCCCATGGACCCGGTCGCCCGGGCCCTGGGGGTCAGGCTAGGGGGCGGGGACCGGCGGCGGTAAGGGTTCGGCGCAGACGGGCCGCATCGATGCGCCAGTACCCCTGCCGCACGCCGTCGACCTCGACCACCGGCACCAGCTCGCCCAGCTCGTCGACCAGGTCCCGGCCCGACGACGAGTCGGCGTCGATGTCGACCTCGGACCACTGCTCGCCCGTCTCGGCGCACACCACGCGCACCACCTCGCGCGCCTCGTCGCACAGATGGCAGCCGGCCCGGCCGTAGAGCACCACACGCGTCATGGCCCCACCGTCTCACGGAGGTCCGGCGCCGACCGTGTACCGCCGGCGCCCTCGACCGTCGTTACAGTGACCGGGTGCGTCAGGCGTCCGGGAACACGACCGCCCCCGCTCCCGTGCTGCGGGACCCCGGGGCCGGTCCGGACGGTCCCGGTACCGGAGCCTTCTTCGACGTCGACAACACGATCATCCGCGGGGCCAGCTCGTTCCACCTGGCCGTGGGCCTGTACCGGCGCGGGTTCTTCCGCAAGCGGGACCTCGTCGAGTTCGGGCTGCACCAGTTCCGGTACCTGACGTTCGGGGAGAACAAGCACCAGATCGACGAGGTCCGCAGCCGCGCGCTGTCGATCATGCGCGGCCACTCCGTCGCCGAGGTCACCGCCATCGCCGAGGACATCTACGACGAGGTGCTCTGCCTGCGGATCTACCCCGGCACGCAGCGGCTGCTCGACCAGCACATCGCGGCGGGTCACTCCGTCTGGCTGGTCACGGCCACGCCGGTGGAGATCGGGTCCCTGATCGCCCGGAGGCTGGGGGCGACCGGGGCGCTGGGCACCGTCGCCGAGCACGAGGACGGGTTCTACACCGGTCGGCTCGTCGGGGACATGCTGCACGGCCAGGCCAAGGCCGACGCCGTGCGCGCGCTGGCCGAGCGGGAGGGCATCGACCTGTCGGCGTCGTACGCGTACGGCGACTCGACCAACGACGTCGCGATCCTGTCCGAGGTCGGCTTCCCCTGCGCGATCAACCCCGACCGCCGCCTGCGCCGGTACGCCGCCGAGGTGGGCTGGCCGGTCCGCGAGTTCCGCAACCGCCGCCGCAACGCCCGCCGCGGCACCACCGTCGCCAGCCTCGCCGGCCTCGCCTGGGCCGGGGGGCTCGTCACGCGCGCGGTGCTGCGGTCCTGGCGCGGCACCCACGACGGAGAGGACCTGCTGTGACCACCCTCGAGTCGACGGTCCGCCCGGCCGTCCCCGCGGACCTGGGCCACCTGGCCGCCCTGGCCGCGCTCACGTTCCCGCTCGCGTGCCCGCCCGGGTCCACCCCGCAGGACCAGCAGGTGTTCATCGACACCGTGCTCTCCGTGGACCGGTTCGCGGAGTACCTGGACGACCCGTCCCGGGACGTGCTGGTCGCGCAGGACGGCGGCCTGGTCGGCTACACGATGCTCGTCGCGGGCGAGCCGGCCGACGACGACGTGCAGGCCGCCCTGCACCTGCGCCCGACCGTCGAGCTGTCCAAGTGCTACGTGCACCCCGACCACCACGGGGCCGGGATCGCGCACGCGCTGATGACGGCCTCGCTGGAGGCCGCCCGCGAGCGCGGCGCGCAGGGGATGTGGCTCGGCGTCAACCAGCAGAACGCGCGGGCGCAGGCGTTCTACGTGCGGTCGGGCTTCGCCATCGTCGGCACCAAGCACTTCACGGTCGGCGCGCGGGTCGAGGACGACTACGTGCTGGAGCGCCCCCTCTAGGGAGCGGTCGTGGCGACCGGCCAGCCCTCGTCGTCCCAGTCCAGCTCCCGGATCTCCAGCCGGAAGTCGCCGCCGGCGGCCGCGTCGTAGTAGTGGAACGCGAGGTACCCGCGCGAGACCGACTGCCCACCGGGTCCGACCATGTCGCCGTCCGAGGTGAGCAGCTGCTCGCCACCGTCCAGCGTCATCTCCGTGCCCGACCGGTCGACGTACGGCCCGGTGACCTCCCGCGACCGGCCGACCGCCATGTTGTAGGTCGAGTCGGTGCCCTGGCAGCAGGAGTCGCGCGACACGAACAGGTAGTACCAGTCGTCGTGCCGCACCAGGTAGGGCGCCTCGATCGCGTTCGGCGGCGAGGTGCGGCTGGCGATGGTCACCGGCGTCGCGCCCTCCACCGGCTTGCCGGACGGCCACGACAGCTCGACCAGCTGGATCCCGCCCCAGAACGAGCCGAACGCCATCCACGGCGTGCCGTCCGCGGCCTCGATCACGCCGGGGTCGATCGCGTTGTAGTTCGTCTCCCCCGGCTCGGACGCGATGACCTGTCCCTGGTCCACCCAGGCGTAGTCGGGGTCGTCCGGGTCGAGCGTCGTGTTCGTCGTCAGGCCGATGGCCGAGCGGTTGGAGCCGAACGTGGACGCCGAGTAGTAGAGGTAGAACGTGCCGTCGTGCTCGATGACCTCGGGCGCCCAGAAGTTCGACACCCCCGGCACGGCCTCGTAGGCCCACTCCGGCCGGGTCGCGGCGTCCCAGACGGTGCCGACGACCTCCCACGTGAGGCCGTCGTCGGTGGACCGCCGGATCTGCGGGGCGCCGAGGCCCGTGCGGACGTCGCCGGTGGAGAACACGTACCAGGGCTCACCCTCGGCTCCGGCCACGAGCGCCGGGTCGTGGGTGTGGATGTCCCCGCTCAGGGAGAGGGCGGTGGCGGCCGGGGCGTCCGGCCGGGCCCAGACCGCGGCCGCACCGGCCCCGCCGACCAGCGCGACGGCGACCAGGGCGACCACGGTCCGGCGCACGCTCTCAGACCCCCAGCCGGACGACGTTCCAGGACACCGGCGGCACCTCGACGGTGAGCCGGCCGTCCCGCACGACCGCGGTCGCGTTGGCCCGCGGCGCCACCGAGGTGTCGTCGTCGGCCGTGGCGGACCAGGTGTGGTCCGGGTTGGACAGGGTGCTCGCCTCGACCACGCGCAGGCCGGGCAGCGAGCGGGCGTCGACCTCGAGCGTGACGGTCTCGGTCAGCGAGCGGTTCACCGCGAACAGCGCGACCGCACCGGTCTCCGGGTCCCGCGTGGCGACCGCGTCGACCAGCGACGCGTCGCCGTACTTCGCGGTCTCGTACGTGGGCGACTCGACCGCCACCTGGAGCACGTCGCCCACGGCGTACCGGGACGCCTGCGCGAACGGGTGGAAGATCGTCTGCTTCCAGGACCGGCCGCCGGGCTCGGTCATGATCGGCGCGATCACGTTGACCAGCTGCGCCAGCGACGCCGAGTGCACGCGGTCGGTGTGCCGCAGCAGGGAGATGAGCAGGTTCCCGACGACGACGGCGTCGGCCACGTTGTACTTGTCCTCGAGCAGCACGGGTGCCACGGGCCAGTCGTGCCCGGTCGGCGGCTTGGACTCCGCGCGGTGCTGGTACCAGACGTTCCACTCGTCGAACGAGATGTGGATCCGCTTGTCCACCTTCTTGTGCGCCCGCACGGCGTCCGCGGTCGCGCTCACCGACTCGACGAAGTGGTCCATGTCCACCGCCGACGCCAGGAACGAGCCGAGGTCGCCGTCCTCCTCCCAGTAGTACGCGTGGGCGGAGATGAGGTCCACCTGCTCGTACGCCTCGGAGAGCACGATCCGCTCCCACTCGCCGAACGTCGGGATGGCGACGCCGGACGAGCCGCACGCGACGAGCTCCAGGTCCGGGTCGACCATGCGCATCGCGCGACCGGTCTCGGCGGCCAGGCGGCCGTACTCGTACGCGGTCTTGTGGCCGATCTGCCACGGGCCGTCCATCTCGTTGCCCAGGCACCACATGCGGATGTCGTACGGGTCCTGCGCACCGTTGGCGCGGCGCTGGTCGGACAGACGGGTGCCGCCGCGGACGTTGCAGTACTCGAGCAGGTCCACCGCCTCCTGCACGCCGCGGGTGCCCAGGTTGACGGCCATCATCGGCTCGACCTCCGCGAGCCTGGCCCAGCGCATGAACTCCTCGACGCCGACCGTGTTGGGGTCGGTGGAGTGCCACGCGAGGTCCAGGCGGGCCGGGCGCTGGTCGAGGGGGCCGACGCCGTCCTCCCAGCGGTAGCCGGAGACGAAGTTGCCGCCGGGGTAGCGCACCGTGCTCACGCCCAGCTCGCGGGTGAGCTCGAGCACGTCCTTGCGGAACCCGTCGGCGTCGGCGGTCGGGTGCGCGGGGTCGTGGATGCCGGTGTAGACGCAGCGGCCGAGGTGCTCGACGAACGAGCCGAACGTGCGCCGGCGGACCGGGCCGACCCGGAAGGCCGGGTCGAGGGTGAGTCGGACGGGGATCATGAGGTCTCCTGGTTCGGTCGGGTGTCGAGTGCGGTCCAGCGCACCCCGTGGGAGGGCACGTCGAGGACGAGCGCCCCCTCCGGTTCCCACGTGGTCGGGTGCAGGTCAGGGGTGGTGCCGGGCTCCCACAGGTCGCGGGTGGTCCAGGTGTCCCGGGCGGCGGCGTGGCCGACCAGGGACGAGAGCGGCAGCGAGACGGTCCGCGGCTCCGGGCCGGTCCAGAAGGCCGCGACGTAGGTGGTCGCGTCCTCCACGGAGGTCCAGACGATGAGCTCGCCGTCGTCGAGGGGCTCCCGGACGATCTCCCGGCCTCCGGTCGCGGCGCGCAGCACGTGCCCGACCGCGGGGTTGGCCAGCAGGTCCAGGGTCGCGGGGTCGCTCGTCGGCAGGTCACCGCCGACCATGAGCGGCGACCGGGCCATCACGCAGAGCGTGAGGATGGTCCGCTGCTCGTCGGGCGTCAGCCGGCTCTGCCGGTCGTCGCCACGCTCGGCGCGCAGGCCGATGCGCCCCAGCGGCAGCATGTCGGCGTCGGCCCACCCGCCCGGCTGCTGGAACGGGGCCCACCGGGCCAGCCGGGCGAACTGCGCGTGCACGTCCTCCCAGCGGTCCCAGAGGTCGTCGGAGATCCGCCACATCTGGGCGTGCTCGCGCAGGTGGTCGACCTGCGCGGTGGACAGGTGGGTGCCGGGCGACAGGGAGAGCACGATGTCCCGGCCGGAGCGCTCGATCGCCCGCGCCCACGCCTCGACCGCGTCGGGGTGGTACGGGGCCAGCATGTCGTCGACCTTGAGGAAGTCGACGCCCCAGCCGGCGAGCTGCGCGACCAGCCCGTCGAGGTACGCCTGCGCGGCGGGGTGGTCGTGGTCGAGCCCGTAGTTGTCGTCGTTCCAGGGGCAGACCGAGGTCGTGTCGGCGGCGTCGCGGGCGGTCCAGGAGGTGCCCTCGACGGGCAGGTCCTGCTCGACCGCGATCCGCGGGATGCCACGCATCATGTGCACCCCGAACCGCAGGCCCAGGGCGTGCACCTCGTCGGCGAGCGGTCGGAAGCCTCGGCCGCCGGCCGCCGACGGGAACCGGTTCTCCGCGGGCAGCTGGCGCCCGAAGGCGTCGAGGACGAGGGATGAGCCGTCGTTGTAGCCGTGCGCGCGGGCCGCCGGGTCGTACCAGTCGATGTCCACGACGACCGTGTCCCAGCCGTGCGGCAGCAACCGTTCGGCCAGCACGCGGGCGTTCGCGAGGACCTCGTCCTGCGTCACGGTGGTCCCGTACGAGTCCCAGCTGTTCCAGCCCATGGGCGGCGTCCGAGCGTGCAGCGACATCGTCAGCCCCTTCGCCGTCGGTCGTTTCTACATCGTTGTAGACGCATCATGCACGGCGGCTCAGAGGACGTCAACCGGCCGTTACCGGTTCGTGGCTTGACCGCACGCGGGTTCTCGTGTCATGTTCTACATCGTTGTAGATCAACGTTGTAGACACAGCGTCGATCAGAGCGAATGAGGTCAACGACGACCCTGACGGACCAGCCCCCACCGGTCCCGACGCGACCGTGACCTCGCACATCCTTGGGATATGGGAGGCAGGACGATGAAGAGGAACAGGCTCATCGCAGGCGCCGTGTGCGCCGCGGTCGCCGGGACGTTCACGCTCACCGCGTGCAGCGACGGCGGCGACGGCGCAAGCGACGGCGGAGACAAGCAGATCACGTTCATGTTCCGTGGTGGACCGGACGAGAAGGCGGCCTACGAGGCCGCCATCGCCAAGTACACCGAGGACACCGGCGTCAAGGTGAAGGTCATCGTGACCGACGCCGACCAGTACGCCACCAAGCTCCAGGCGGCCGTGGCCGGCAACAACGTGCCCGACGTGTTCTACATCGAGCAGGCCACGCTCCAGTCGTACGTCAGCTCGGGCATCCTCATGGACATCACCGAGCAGGTGGACGCCAGCGGCATCGACCTGGACAACATCTGGCCCTACGGCGTCGACTCCTACCGGTTCGACGGCACGCTCCAGGGCACCCCCGACGGCAAGCTCTACGGCCTGCCGAAGGACGTCGGCCCGTTCTCGTTCGGCTACAACAAGACGATGCTCGAGGCGGCCGGCATCCCGCTGCCCGACAAGGACACCCCGCTCACGTGGGAGCAGTTCGTCGACATCAGCAAGCAGCTGACCGTGGACACCGACGGGGACGGCGCCGTCGACCAGTGGGGCACCGGGCTCAACGTCCAGTGGAACCTGCAGTCGCTGGTGTGGAGCAACGGCGGCGACTGGACCAACGAGGACCGCACCGAGGTCACCGTGGACACCCCGGAGTTCGCCGACGCGCTGCAGAAGTTCGCGGACCTCACCAACGTGGACAAGGTCACGCCGTCGGCGTCCGATGCCGCGACGCTCGACACGTACCAGCGGTGGATGGCTGGCGAGATCGGCTTCTTCCCGGTCGGCCCGTGGGACGTCTCGGTCTACAACGACCTCGACTTCGACTACGACCTGATCCCCTGGCCGACCGTCGGTGACGGCGGCGCGGCGACGTGGCTCGGCTCGCTCGGCATCGGCGTCTCCGCGACGTCGAAGCTGCCCGAGGACGCGGTCAAGCTGGTCACCTACCTGAGCACCGACGCCGACGCCCAGCAGACGCTGGTCGACGCCAACATCCAGATCCCGAACCTCATCGACATGGCCGAGACCTGGGCCGCCGAGGAGGGCGCGGAGCCCGCCAACCGCCAGGAGTTCCTGGACATCGCGCAGGACTACGGCCGGGCGATGCCGGCGGCCTTCACGTACGGCGCCGAGTGGTACGACGAGCTCTGGACCAACATCCAGCCGGTGCTCGACGGCAAGCAGACCGCCGCCGACTACCTGGCCGAGGAGCAGCCGAAGATGCAGGCCCTCCTCGACGAGTCGAACGCCACGGCCGAGCAGGCCGCGGCCGGCAACTAGCCGCACCACCTCCTCCCGTCCCCGCCGCCCGGGCACGCCTCCGGGCGGCGGGGACCCCCGGAAAGGTTCTCCAGATGACCGCGACGCAGCTGTCGACCACCCCCGGACTCACGTCCGAGCAACGAGCGAAGCAGGCCAACCGACGCCTGCACCGCACCGAGCACCGCTGGGCGCTCGCGTTCGTCGCGGCCCCGATCCTGGGGTTCCTGCTCTTCACGCTCTACCCGATCGGCTTCGCGGTGTACGCGTCGCTGACCAGCTGGAACGGTCTGGGCCCGATGACGTTCGTCGGCCTCGACAACTACGTGACCCTGTTCGGCGACGAGTACTTCCGCATCTCGCTGTACAACACGTTCTTCTACATGATCGGCATCCCGATCGGCCTGGCGCTCTCGCTGCTGCTCGCGCTGGCCATGAACCGCCGGATCCCCGGTCGCACCGCGTTCCGCACCATCTACTACGTGCCGGTGATCTCGTCGCTGGCCGCCATCGCGATCGTCTGGCAGTTCGCCTACAACGGCGACTTCGGCCTCATCAACCAGGTGCTCGCCTGGTTCGGCATCGACGGCCCCGACTGGCTGCAGAACACCGCGACCGTCAAGCCCGCGATCATCATCATGGCCATCTGGAAGGGCCTCGGGTACTCGATGCTCCTGTACCTGGCCGCGATCCAGGGGGTGCCGGCGTCCCTGCACGAGGCCGCGGCGCTCGACGGTGCCAACGCGTTCCAGCGCTTCCGGAACATCACGCTGCCCATGGTCCGGCCGGTGACCTTCTTCCTGGTCGTCACCAACATCATCGCCGGGTCGCAGATCTTCACGGAGATCAACATCATGACCCCCGCCGGCGGCCCGGAGTTCAGCTCCGCGTCGGTGGTCTGGTACATCGTCCGCAAGGCGTTCAAGTACCAGCAGATGGGGTACGCCACGGCGATGTCGATCGTCCTCGGGATCCTCGTCTTCGTCATCACCTTCATCCAGTTCCGCCTCAACCGGCGCAACAGCTTCAGCATCGACTGAATCGACTGAGGAAGAAACGGAACGCAGCCATGGCCACCACCTTGATGACGCCCCCGACGACCTCCCCCGGTCAGCGCGGCCCGTCCGAGAAGAACCGGATGAGCGCCAGCTCCCAGAACCGCCTCGGCAACGTGGTCGTGTTCACCCTGCTCGCCGCCGGCTCGCTCGTGATGCTCGCGCCGCTGCTGTGGATGTTCACCACCGCCCTGAAGACCAAGGTGCAGGTGTTCGCCCTGCCGCCGGTGTGGATCCCGGACCCGCCGCAGTGGAACACCTTCGTCCGCATGTGGACCGAGGCACCGATCCTGTCGGGCTTCCAGAACAGCCTGATCGTCGCGCTCTCGGTGACGGTGGTCGGGTCGCTCACGTCCGCGCTCGCCGCGTTCGCGCTGGCCAAGCTGCGGCTGCCCTACAAGAACGCGATCTTCCTCGTCCTGCTGTCCGGGCTGATGGTGCCGTACCCGACGATCATGATCCCGCAGTTCGTCATGTTCTCCCGGCTGCACTGGGTGGACACCCTGCTGCCGCTGATCGTGCCGCTGCTGTTCGGCAACATCATCATGATCTTCTTCCTGCGCCAGTACCTGTCGAGCGTGCCGGACTCCATGATCGAGGCCGCCAAGATCGACGGCGCCTCCTACCTGCAGATCTTCCGCGTGATGATCATGCCGATGATCCGCCCCGCGATCGCCGCCCAGTTCATCCTCTGGTTCATGGCGATCTGGAACGACTACCTGGCGCCGATCCTGTACTTGAACACCCCCGAGCGGCAGACGCTGCAGGTGGTCATCGCCAACCTCAACGTGGAGTTCGCGACGCAGCGGGACTACCCGCTGATCATGGCCGCGTCGTTCGTGGCGCTGCTGCCGATCCTCATCGTGTTTCTCATCTTCCAGCGGCAGATCATCGAGTCCGTCGCGCTCACCGGCTCGAAGGGCTGACCGATGGTTCCCGACACCACCGTCTGGGGCGGTCGGCACGCGCACGACCCGACCGCGGTCCGCGACGACGACGGCACGTACTGGCTGTTCTCCACCGACGCGTGGGCGGACGGTCCCGTGCGGGCCGGCGTGCAGGTGCGCCGCTCGGACGACCTGGTGACGTGGGAGTTCCACGGGTGGGCGCTCGACGGCGTCCCGCCCGCGGGGGCCGACTGGTCCGGTGCCGCCGGACTGTGGGCGCCGGACGTGGTGCGGGTGGGCGACGAGTGGCGGATGTACTGGTCCGCGTCGACGTTCGGCTCGCGCACCTCGGCCATCGGCCTGGCGGTCGCGCCGCACCCCTCGGGACCGTGGGAGGACCGTGGGCTGGTGGTGACCAGCCTGCACGACGTCGACGGCCCGAACGCGATCGACGCGAACGCGGTGGTCGACGCGGACGGCCGGCACTGGCTGGTCTACGGCTCGTTCTTCGGCGGCATCCACGCCCTCGAGCTGGACCCGGTCTCGGGCCTGGCGGTCGGCGACGCGCCCGGGATCCTGCTCGCCCGGCGGCCGCGCAGCGTCGAGGGGGCGGTGGAGGGCGCGTTCGTCCTGCCCCGCCCGGGCGGGGGCTACGCGCTGGTCCTCTCCTACGACTCGCTGTTCTCCACGTACCACGTGCGGGTGGGCGTCTCCGAGTCCGTGACCGGCCCGTACGTGGACCGCACCGGCCGCGACCTCACCGACCTGGACGGCGACCCCGCCCTCGTCGGCACCCTCATGCTGGCCGGGCACGCGCTGGCCGGCGGACGCGCGTGGCTGGCCCCCGGGCACGCCTCGGTGCTCACCGACGGCGACCGGCAGCTGCTGGTGCACCACGTCCGGGACGCGGGCGACCCCACCCAGCACGAGGTGCAGGTGCGTCGGCTCGTGTGGACCGCCGACGGCTGGCCGGCGGTGTCGCCGCAGCCCTGGGCCGGCGCCGCGGAGCCCGACGACGAGCGGCCCACCGACCCGGCCGCGCTGGCCGGCACCTGGGAGCTGGTGACGTTCGACCAGGCCACCGCCGGCGGCGTCGCCACCTCCCGCACTCTGACGATCGACGACGAGGTCATCGCGACGATCCGGTCGCACGGCGACGGGCACTTCACGTCCCCGGCCCTCGAGCTCGTGGTCTTCCCCTCGGTCGACGCGGTGCGCGGCGTGAGCACGCTGTCGTTCGCCGGCCTCGACGCGGACGGCAACGCGACGCTCGGCACCCGGGTGGTGGAACCGTGAGCAGCCTGCCGACGACGCACGACGACCTGGCGGTCGGCGGCTGGGCCGGGCGTGTCATGGTGTTCCTGCGCGTGGGCACCCAGCTGGTCGCGGTGAACGTGCTCGTCGCCCTCGGCACGCTCGCTGGCGGGATCGTCCTGGGCGCCTACCCGGCTCTCGGCGCGGGCGGCTCGGTGCTGGCCAGGCTGGCCGGCGGGACCCCGTCGGAGCACCTCTGGCAAGAGTTCTGGGCCGCGTACCGGGCAGGCTTCCGCCGGCTCAACGTGCTCGGCGCACCGCTCACGGTCGGCTTCCTGCTGCTGGCGCTCGACGCGTCGGTGCTCGCCGCCGCGTCCGCGGGGCCGGTGCGAGCCGTGCTCCTGGTCGGCCTCGTCGCGATGACCGCTTACCTGGTCGTCGCGCTCGCCACGCTGGTGCCCGTCGCCCGCAGGTACGAGGACGTCCCGGCGACGCGCACGTGGCGGTTCGTCGCCGTCGCGCCCCTGCTCTCCCCGCTGACGGGCCTGGCCGTGCTGGTCGCGTTCGCGGTGCTCGCGGTCACGTTCACCTACGTCACCGTGCTGCTCCCGCTGGTCGGACTCAGCCTGCCCCTGCTGGTCAGCGGGTGGCTCGTGGACCAGCGGCTGACCACGCTCGACGCTCGCGCAGCCTGAGCCCGCTCACGACGCGACCGGAGCGACCCCCGTCGCCTGCTCGCCCAGCGTCGACTCCCGGCCGATGATCTGGAAGTCCGTGATGACCCGCTCGAACGGGCGCCCGGGCTCGACCTCCTCGATGCGCGCCAGCAGCAGGTCGACGGCCGTCGTCGCGATCTGCACGCGTCCGGGCGCCACCGTGGTCAGGGTCGGGGAGGAGTACGCGGTCTCCTCGATGTCGTCGAAGCCGATCACCGCGATCTGCCCGGGGACGTCGATGCGGCGCGCGTGCAGCACGTGCAGGGCGCCGAGCGCGAGGGCGTCGTTGAGGCCGAACACGGCATCGATCTCCACGCCCGAGTCCAGGAGCCGGTTCATCGTCTCCGCGCCGGTCGCCCGGTGCCACAGGCCCGCCTCGCCGATGAGAGCGGGGTCCACCTCCAGGCCGGCCTCCTCGAGCGCCTGCCGGTACCCCTGCACACGGAGCGCGGCCGAGCCGACGGTCTCCCCCTCGTGCGCGCCGATCACGGCGATGCGGCGACGCCCCAGGTCCAGCAGGTGCTGGGTCGCAGCCCGTGCGGCCTCGATGTTGTTCATGGTCACGTGGTCCGCCGGACCGCCGAAGATGCGCTCGCCGAGCAGCACCATCGGGTAGTCGACCCGGAGCGCCTCGGCGTCCTGCGGCCCCAGCTCCAGCGGCGAGAAGATCAGGCCGTCGGTGAAGTGGCGACGCTGGCCGGAGAGCACCTCGAGCTCACGCTCGCGCACCGACCCGGTCTGCTCGATGAGCACCGTGAGCCCGCGTGCCTCGGCCGCGCGGATGACCGAGTCCGCGAGCTCGGCGAAGTACGGGAGCGAGAGCTCCGGCACCGCGAGGCCGATGATGCCGGTCTTGCCGCGACGCAGGTTCCGCGCCGAGATGTTCACCTGGTACCCGAGGTCGGCGATGGCCTTCTCGACCCGCTCCTTGGTGGCCGGCCGGATGTACTGGTAGCCGTTGACCACGTTGGAGACGGTCTTGATCGACACCCCCGCCCGTGCGGCGACCTCGTGCATCGTCACTGCGGTACCGCGCCTCGCCGTGCTCATCGCGTTCTCCCGATCCGTCCGTGCCTCGTCGAGGGCCAGCGTGGCAGACCCGGCCCTCTCACGGTCGCTCCGCCACGGGCAGCCACACCCGCATCGCCCCAGGTCCGCGGCTGCCCCAGCGGTGGTAGGGCACGGCCCGCAGCGTGATCCGCCCGGCCGAGGTGCCCGGTACGGGGGTGCCGACGGCTCCTGCGGACGCGGCTCGGTACAGCGGCCCGCCGGTCGCCGGTCGGTGGACCGCGACGGCCTCGACCGTGACCAGCGCGTCGACGCCCGCCACGGGAGACGCCGCGGACAGCGGGCTGCCGGGCACCAGGGCGAGATCCTCGAGCACCACCCCGGACGGCAGCCCGGCCTGCTCGACGCAGTAGACGACCGGGCCGCGGCGCAGCGCCACGCAGCCGCGCACCGCGTCGACGCGAGGGTGCGCCGCCACGGCGACCACGGGCATCGGGAGCTCGAGCTCGACCCGCCGCACCGGACCGGCCACGCGGACGTAGCCCTGCTCGACGACGACGTCGGTGACCGTGCCGTCGACGACGAGCCGCACCGCCTCGGCGTCGACCCAGGCCGGGATCCGCAGCGCCAGGTCCTCGGCCAGCCCGTCGGCACCGGCGTCGACGACCACCCGGCCGTCCCACGGGTACTCGGTGCGGACCCGCAGCACGGTCGATCCCACGGTCACGTCGGCGTCCGCGTAGAGGTGCAGCTGCACCCCGTCCGCGTCGCGCGTGGCCACGTAGCTCTGCAGCGAGGCCACCAGCCGCGCGAGGTTCGGCGGGCAGCACGCGCACGCGAACCACGGCAGCCGCTCGGCGGGCGCGAACTCGCTCGAGCCGTCGTGCCCGGTCCGCACCTGCAGCGGGTTGGCGTAGAGGAACCCCGTCCCGTCCACCGAGGTCGACGCCGGGATGGCGTTGTAGAGCGTGCGCTCCATCTCGTCGGCGAACCGGCTCTCGCCCGTGAGCAGGAGCATCCGCCACGCCCACTGGAACGTCGCGATCGCGGCACACGTCTCGGCGTAGGCACGGTCCGGCGGCAGCTCGTAGGGGTCGCCGAACGCCTCGTCCTTGTGCCGCGACCCGGTCCCGCCGGTCACGTACGTGCTGGTGCCCTGCGCCGAGTCCCACAGCCGCAGGAGGTACGCGAGCAGCTCGGGGTCACCGGTCTCGGCGACCACGTCCGCGACGCCCGCTGCGAGGTACGCCTGCCGGACCGCGTGCCCGGCCACCTCGGTGACCTTGCGGACCGGCAGGTGGTCCTGGTGGTACGCGGGAGGGAACGGGCCGGACCCGAGCACGCCGGAGCCGCGCAGGTCCACCTGCCGCCGGGCCAGCTCGAGGTACGACCGCTCGCCGGTGAGCCGGTACAGCTCGACGAGCGCGGTCTCGACCTCGGGGTGCCCGCAGTAGCCGTCCTGCCCGCCCTCACCGAAGCGCATCACCGCCAGGTCCGCGAACCGGCGCGCGACGTCGAGCAGGTCGGTGCGGCCGGTGGTCCGCGTCCGCGCGACGGCCGCCTGCACCAGGTGACCGAGCACGTACAGCTCGTGCCCCCAGCGCAGGTCGGCGAACACCTCGTCACCGCTGTAGAGCGTGTGCAGGTACCCGTCGTCGCGCTGTGCCGCGGCGAGCAGGTCCACCAGCTCGCGCGCGCGGTCCTCCCACGGCTGGTCCTCGGGCAGCCGGCCGGCCTCCCACGCGAGCGCCTCGAGCGTCTTGTAGACGTCCGAGTCCACGAAGTTGAACCCGCGGTGGGCGGCGTCGGAGCGACCGACCAGGCGCCGGAAGTTGTCGACCGTGCCCGCCGACTCCAGCTGCGCGAGCACGTGCGGGATGGTGGCGTCCCGGTTCACCGACTGCCAGCGGCCCAGGAACGAGCCCGGATCGAGTGCGACCGCGTCGAACGGCAGGGGGGTCCGACGGACGACGGGCGCGCGAGGCACGGTCGGGCCGTCCACGACCGCGGTCGGCGTCGACATCGGGCTCCTGGTGACGTGGGGCACTCTCGAACTCTACATCGTTGTAGAAGCGTCCGACCTCAGTCGGGGCCGGAAACACGACGGGCCCGGCAGATGCCGGGCCCGTACGTCGGAGCAGGCGACCTCGCGGCCGCCGGGGCTCACTTCTTGTTGCGACGCTGGTGGCGCGTCTTGCGCAGCAGCTTGCGGTGCTTCTTCTTGGCCATCCGCTTGCGGCGCTTCTTGATGACGGAGCCCATGGGTCCTCACTTCGCTTCCGATGGAGGCCCGGCGACGGGCCGTTCTGGTGGTCGATCGACGCGTAGAAGAGATCGAGTGCAATCGAGTCGCCCACGCACGAACAAAGTCCGAGGCTCTACCTTACGCGATCCGGAGGGTGCCGGACGACGCGCGGGCTCTCAGGAGCTCCGTCGGTCCTCGTTGCGCACCTCGACGGCCGGCGACGTCGCGAGATAGTGGTCCAGCGCGTCCTGCGGGACACGGAACGAACGGCCGACGCGGACGCCGGGGAGCTCGCCGGAGTGCAGCAGCCGGTAGACCGTCATCTTCGAGACGCGCATGACGTCCGCGACCTCGAGCACGGTGAGGAATCGCGTGCGGCCGGGCTGGCCGGGCTGGTCGCGCTCGTCGCTCATGTTGTCACCCGTTCCGCCCGGCGCGCGGCGGGCCCGCGCACCCACCCTGCGGGTGCCGGCTCAGCCTAGTGGCCCGTGGGACGCGTGGGAAAGAGGGGACGCCTGGGACGTCGCCCGTGTGGCCCAGCACCTCAGTCGTGCTCGGGGTCGAGCCCGAGCGACGGGAAGACGGCCGCGCGGGTGGCCCGGATGGTGCGGTCGACGTCGTCCCCCGGGTCGTACCCGTTCGCCCACGGGCTGAACGTCGCGTCGCGGTCGTCCGTCATCCGGTCGGGACCCAGCCGCCCGTACCTCTCGCGCACCAGCGAGCGCCACTCCTCGGGGATCTCGGTGGCGGGGTCGACCGGGTGGTGCGTCGCGATGCCGAGCAGGTGCGTCCACGAGCGCGGCACCACGTCGACCACCGCGTAGCCGCCGCCCCCGAGCGCCAGCCAGCGACCGCCCGCCACCTCGTGCGCGAGCTCGTGCAACAGCTCCGCGGCCCGCCGCTGGCCGTCCAGGCTCACCCGCAGGTGCGTCAGGGGGTCGAGGGTGTGCGTGTCGCAGCCGTGCTGGGTGACCAGCACGTCCGGCGCGAACTCCCGCACCACGGCGGGGACCACCGCGTCGATGGCCCGGAGCCAGCCGGCGTCGCCCGTGCCGGACGGCAGCGCGACGTTGACGGACGTGCCCTCGGCGCCGAGCCCACCGGTCTCCCGCGCGTGGCCGGTGCCCGGGAACAGGGCGTGACCGGTCTCGTGCAGCGAGACGGTGAGCACGCGGGGGTCGTCCCAGAACACCGACTGGACGCCGTCCCCGTGGTGCGCGTCGATGTCGACGTAGGCCACGCGCTGCGCCCCGGCGTCCAGCAGCGCCACGATGGCCACCGCCGCGTCGTTGTAGACGCAGAACCCCGACGCCGCCGACGGCATCGCATGGTGCAGGCCACCGGTGACGTTGACGGCGTGCTCCGCGCGCCCCTCCCAGACGGCGAGCGCCGAGTCGACCGACCCCTGCACCACCATGGCGGAGGCCTCGTGCATGTGCGGGAAGACGGGGTCGTCGCTGGAGCCCAGGCCGAACGAGAGGTCGGGGGTGCCGTCGTCGGACGCCCGGTGCACCGCCGCGACGTAGGCGGGGTCGTGCACGGTCTGCAGGAGCTCGTCCGACGCCTCCTTGGCGCCCACCAGCTCGACGTCGGGCCCGGTCAGCAGGCCGAGGGCCTCGGCGAGCCGGATGGTGAGGTCCAGGCGCTCCGACGTCATGGGGTGCCCGTGGCCGAAGTCGTACGCGAGCATCTCGCGCGACCAGACCACGCGCACGGGTGCCGACGACGTCATGGGCTCACCGTCGCACCCGACGCCCCCGCTGTCGATCCGACGCGGGTGTACCCGTCGCGTGCCTGTCGGGTCGAACCTCACGCCCGGGGCGTGCCAGAGTTGCCCCGACCGGCGAGCGCCGGGCCGGTTGCGGGAGGTGTGATGGCGCGGGGTGGCCCGGGCGTGGCGTGGCGGTGGCGTGAGTACGTCGACCGTTCCGCACGGCAGTCCCCCGCCCGCCTCGCGCTCGGCGTGTTCGCCCTCGTGATCGCCGGTGTCACCGCCGGCCTCTACGCACCCTGGGCGACCGCCAGCGGGCGTCAGGCACCGTTCGTCGACGCCCTGTTCACCGCGGCGTCCGCCAGCACCGTCACCGGCCTGGTCGTGGTCCCCACCGGCGAGTACTGGTCGGCGTGGGGGCTGGTCGTCATCCTCATCGCCATCCAGATCGGCGGCCTCGGGGTGATGACCCTGGCGTCGCTGCTCGGCATGGCCGTGTCCCGCCGGATCGGCCTCACGCAGCGCCTGCTCGTCTCGTCGGAGACCAAGGAGACGCGGCTCGGCGAGGTCGGGTCGCTGATCAGGACCGTCATCATCACGTCCGTCGCGCTCGAGCTGATCATCGCGGCCGTGCTCTTCCCGCGGTTCCTCATGTTCGACGAGAACCTGGGCGAGGCGGCGTGGCACTCGATCTTCTACTCGATCTCCGCGTTCAACAACGCCGGCTTCGTGCCCACCCCGTACGGCCTGGAGCCGTTCGTGTCGGACTGGTGGGTGCTGATGCCCATCATCGTCGGCGTCTTCATCGGTTCGCTCGGGTTCCCGGTCATCCTCAACGTGGCCCGGCACCTGCGCGAACCCCGCCGCTGGAGCCTGCACTCCAAGCTGACCGTGACCACCAGCCTCGGCCTCGTGGTCGCCGGGTCGATCCTCGTCGCCGCGTTCGAGTGGACCAACCCGGGCACGTTCAAGCCGCTGGGCCCCAGCGCCACCGCGCTCGCCTCGCTGTTCGCCGGCGTCATGCCGCGGTCGGGCGGCTTCTCGACGGTGGACGTCGGGGAGATGCACGAGGGCACGTGGCTGCTCATGGACGCGCTCATGTTCGTCGGTGGCGGCTCGGCGTCGACCGCCGGCGGCATCAAGGTCACGACGCTCGCCGTCATGCTGCTCGCCATCCTGGCCGAGGGGCGCGGCGACAAGGACGTCGAGGCCTACGGGCGGCGCATCCCGCGCGAGGCCCTGCAGGTCGCGATCGCCGTCTCCCTGGTCTCGGCGACGCTGGTGCTCGTCTCGTCGCTGCTGCTGCTGGCCCTGACCGGGCTCACCCTGGACAAGGTGCTCTTCGAGGTCATCTCGGCGTTCGCCACCTGCGGGCTGTCCACCGGCATCACCCCGGACCTCCCCGACCCGGCGAAGTACGTGCTCACCGTGCTCATGTTCATTGGCCGGACCGGCACGATGACGCTTGCGGCCGCGCTCGCGCTGCGCAACCGTCGTCGGGTGATCCGGCTACCAGAAGAGAGGCCGATCATTGGCTGACAGATTCGGCGACTCGCTCAAGGGGCCGCAGAACGCACCGCGCACACCCAAGAAGGACTCGGGCGTGCTCGTCATCGGGCTCGGACGGTTCGGGTCCGCCATCGCGGCGACCCTCGACCGGCTCGGCCAGGACGTGCTCGCCGTCGAGCGCAACCCGGAGCTGGTGGCCCAGTGGGCCGGCCGGGTCGCGCTCGTGGAGGCCGACGCCGCCAACCCCGAGGCGCTCGAGCAGCTGGGCGCGCGGGAGTTCCCCGTGGCCGTCGTCGGCGTCGGGTCCTACCTCGAGGCGTCCGTGCTGATCACCGGCAACCTGGTGGACATCGGCGTGCCGCAGATCTGGGCCAAGGCCGTGAGCAACGAGCACGCGCGCATCCTGCAGCGCATCGGCGCGCACCACGTGGTGCTCCCCGAGGCCGACGCCGGGGCGCGCGTGGCGCACCTGGTGTCCGGCAAGCTGCTCGACTACATCGAGGTCGAGGACGGGTTCACGATCGTGAAGATGCGCCCGCCGAAGGAGACGCAGGGGTTCACCCTCGCGCAGTCGAAGGTGCGCGAGCGCTACGGCGTGACCGTGATCGGCGTGAAGAGCCCCGGCATCGACTTCGTCTACGCGACCCCGGAGACCCGCTTGTCGCAGAACGACCTGATCATCGTCTCGGGCCACGCCGACCTGCTGGAGCGCTTCGCGGCTCGCCCGTGACGATGCGCTGACCGGCGCCGAGTTCGGTGGTTCGAGTCGAGCTCGGCAGCTCGAACCACCGAACTCGACGCTCACCACCGAACTCGCGGGCGTTGCGGCCCTCGCCGGGTCAGCGGCGGCGGATCACCAGGAGGCGCTGCAGGACCACGAAGATCAGCAGCAGCGCGCCGATGAAGATCTTGGTCCACCACGAGCTGAGCGTGCCCTGGAACGTGATGATCGTCTGGATCAGACCCAGCACCAGCACGCCGAGCACCGACCCGAGCACGAAGCCGCTGCCGCCGGTCAGCAGGGTGCCGCCGATGACGACCGCGGCGATGGCGTCGAGCTCCATGCCGACGCCGGTCAGGGCGTACCCGGACCGCGAGAAGATGGCGAACAGGAGGCCACCGAGCCCCGCGCACGTGCCGCTGATGACGTAGACCAGCACCTTGGTGCGCGCGACCGGCAGGCCCATGAGCTTCGCGGACTGCTCGCTCCCCCCGATCGCGTACACCGTGCGGCCGAACCGCGTGTAGTGCAGCGTCACGAAGGCGATGGCCACGACGGCCAGCGCGATGACGCCGCTCGGCGTGATCACCAGGCCGTCCTCGGTGCCCCAGCGGGTGCGGGCGAGGGCGACGATGGTCGGGTCGGTGATCGGGATGGACTCGGGCGCCACGATGTAGCAGAGGCCTCGGGCGAGGAACATCGCCGCCAGGGTGGCGATGAAGGGTTGTATCTCGAACACGTGGACCATCACCCCGACGGCCAGACCGATGACGGTGCCGACGAGGATGACCAGCGGGATCGCGACCGCGGCTCCGTAGCCGTGGGAGAACATCCACGCGGCGACGCACCCGGACAGCGCGACGACGGCGCCGACGGACAGGTCGATGCCCCCGGTGAGGATCACGAACGTCATGCCGACGGCGATCACCACGAGGAACGAGTTGTTGATGAGCACGTTGGCCATGACGCGGCCGGTGAGGAAGTTCTCGTACCGCGAGCCGCCGATGGCCAGCATGATGATCAGGACGACCACGGTCCCGATGACAGGCAGGTAGCGCTCGTCGATGCGGAACCGGCGGACGCGGGAGCCCAGCGAGGGCGGGGCGTCGGCGGGACGAGTGAGCTGGTCGGTGGTCATCACGCCGGCACCTCCACGGGAGCAGGGGCTGTTCCGACCGGCGCAGTTCGCCTTCTCCGTAGCCTCCGCCTGACCACCGGCGACTGCAGCAGGCAGACCAGGATGACGACGAGCGCCTTGAACAGGGAGACCGCGTTGGCGGGGATGCCCAGGATCGTGACCGAGAACGTCAGGGTGGTGATCACGAGGACGCCGACGAGCGTGCCGACCAGCGAGAACTTGCCGCCGGCCAGCGAGGTGCCTCCGATGACCACCGCGAGGATGGCGTCGAGCTCGATGAACAGTCCGGCGTTGTTGGCGTCGGCCGCCATGATGTCGGAGCTGCGGATGAACCCGGCGACGCACGCGAAGAACGCGCACAGGATGTAGACGGTCCAGATGATCGTCCGGGCGCGCACGCCCGCCAGCCGGGAGGCGACGGGGTTGATGCCGACCGACTCGATGAGCACGCCGAGGGCCGTGCGCCGGGTGATCAGCGCGGTGACGAGGAAGAAGAACCCGGCGATCAGCGCCGCGACGGGCAGCCCCAGCCAGTAGCCGGTGGCGATCGTCTTGTAGGGCGCGCTGGTCACGGTGGTGATCTGGCCGCCGGTGATGAGCATCGCGATGCCCCGGCCGGCGGTCATGATCACGAGGGTCGCGATGATCGGTTGGATCCCGACGACCGCGACGAGGAACCCGTTGAACACCCCGATCAACAGGCAGACGAGCACGGCGCTGCCGATCGCGGACAGGACGACGGCCAGAGACCCGGGGTCGTCGGACGCGGCGATCTGGGACAGCGCGACCGCGCCGGCGATCGCCATGACGGCGCCGACGGACAGGTCGATGCCGCGCGTGGCGATGACGAGCGTCATGCCGAGGGCCACGAGGAGCAGCACGCTGGACCGCCGCAGGATGTCGATCGGCCCCCCGTACAGGTGGCCGTCGCGCACGGCGATGTCCAGGAAGGTGTTCGACTTGAGCACGCAGGCCAGCAGCAGCACGGCCAGCGCGACGACCGGCCAGAACAACCGGTGCCGGGTGACGGCTCCGACGGCGCTCATGACTGCCCTCCGCTCGCGATGAGGTGGACGACGTCGTCGGTGGTGACGTCGTCGGAGTTGGTGATCTGGGCGACGAGCCTGCGGTCGCGCAGGACGGCGATGCGGTGCGAGAGGCGCAGCACCTCCTCGAGCTCGGCGGAGATGAACACGACCGCCATGCCTTGCGCGGCCAGGTCCGCGACGAGCCGCTGGATCTCGGCCTTGGCGCCGACGTCGATGCCACGGGTGGGCTCGTCGAGGAGCAGGAGCTTCGGGGCGGTGGCCAGCCAGCGCGCGAGCAGCACCTTCTGCTGGTTGCCGCCGGACAGGTTGCCGGCGATCGCGTCGGGGTTGGCGGGGCGGATGCCGAGGGCCTCGATGTAGCGGTTCACCACCTCGTCGGACTTCCGCTTCGAGATCCGGCGCAGCCAGCCGCGGTCCGCCTGCAGGCCGAGCACGATGTTCTCCCGCACGGTCAGGTCGCCGACGATGCCCTCGGTCTTGCGGCTCTCCGAGGAGTAGACGATGCCGCGCGACAGGGCGGTGCGCGGGGTCCGCATCTTCGTGGGCGTCCCCTCGACGCGGATCTCGCCGGTGTCCGCGTGGTCGGCGCCGTACAGCAGGCGAGCGAGCTCTGTGCGGCCCGAACCGAGCAGACCCGCGAGCCCGACGACCTCGCCGGCGTAGACGTCGAGGTCGAACGGCTCGATCGTGCCCTTGCGCCCGAGGCCGATGGCCTGCACGTACGGCTGGGTGTCCGCGCGCTCGGCGACGGAGCGCTTGGGCGCCTCCTCGAGCTGCTCGAGCACCTCGAGCGCGCGGCCGATCATCTTCTGCACCAGCTCGACGCGGGGCAGCTCCGCCGTCAGGTACTCCCCGACGAGCGCACCGTTGCGCAGGACCGTCATGCGGTCGCTGATCTCGTACACCTGGTCGAGGAAGTGCGAGACGAACAGGATGGCGACGCCGCGGCGGCGCAGGTCGCGCACCACGCGGAACAGCCGGGCGACCTCGTCGGCGTCGAGGCTGCTGGTGGGCTCGTCGAGGATGAGCACGCGGGCGTCGACGACCATCGCGCGCGAGATCGCGACCAGCTGCTGCACGGCGAGCGAGTGCGCGGACAGCGACGACTTCGGGTCGATGTCGAGGTTCATGGTCCGCAGGTGCTCGCGGGCCGCCGCGCGGGTGCGCCGCCAGTCGACCACGCCGCCCCGGCGCACCTCGTGGCCGAGCATGATGTTCTCCGCGACGGAGAGGTTGTCGCAGAGGTTGACCTCTTGGTACACGGTGCTGATCCCCGCGGCCTGCGCCTGCGCGGGACCGGCGAACGTGCGCTCCTGGCCGTCGATGACGATCTGGCCGGAGTCGATCGTGTACACGCCGGTGAGGGCCTTGATCAGGGTGGACTTGCCGGCGCCGTTCTCGCCCATCAGGGCGTGCACCTCGCCGGGGAACAGTCGGAAGTCGACGCCGTCCAGCGCCTTGACCCCGGGGAACGTGATCGAGATCCCCGTCATCGCCACGATCGGGGCGGCGTCCGAGGTGCTCACAGCAGTGTCGTCGGTCATCGTCGACCTTTCGTCCGAGCCGGTCCCACGGTACCGGCAGGGCGGTGCTGCCCGGGGGGACGCGGAGGTCCCCCCGGGCAGCGGGAGCGGGTCGGGTCAGTACTGCCGGTCGGCCAGTACTGCCTGCGCGCCTGCCTGGTCGAACGCCTCGTCCTTGGTGACGATGCGGGGCTCGACGGTGCCGCCCTCGTCGAGGGTCTTGATGATGTCGGCGAGGTCCGGGCCGAGCAGCGGGTTGCACTCGACGATGTAGCTGATCTCGCCGGCGGCGAGGGCGGTCATGCCGTCCTTCACGCCGTCGATCGTGACGACCTTGATGTCCTGACCGGGCACCTTGCCGGCCGCCTTGATGGCCTCGATGGCGCCCAGGCCCATGTCGTCGTTGTGCGCGTACACGACGTCGATGTCCGGGTAGGCCTGCAGGAAGCCCTCCATGACCGTCTTGCCCTCGGCGCGCGTGAAGTTGCCGGTCTCCGAGGCGATCACCGAGATGTTGTCGTTGCCGGCGATGGCGTCCTCGAACCCGGTCTTGCGGTCGATCGCGGGCGCGGAGCCCGTGGTGCCCTGCAGCTCGACGACGTTGATGGGCTCGGTGCCGAGGTTCTCGGACACCCAGTCACCGATGCGCTTGCCCTCCTCGACGAAGTCGGAGCCGATGAACGTCACGTAGAGCGACGTGTCCTCGGAGTCGACCGCGCGGTCGGTGAGGATGACCGGGATGCCGGCGTCCTTGGCCTCCTCGAGCACGCTGTCCCAGCCGGACTCGACCACCGGGGAGAACGCGATGTAGTCCACGCCCTGTGCGATGTAGGACCGGATCGCCTGGATCTGGTTCTCCTGCTTCTGCTGGGCGTCGGAGAAGCTGAGCTTGAAGCCGGCGTCCTCCGTGAGTGCGTCCTGGATCGACTTGGTGTTGGCGGCTCGCCAGCCGCTCTCGGCACCGACCTGGCTGAAACCGACGGAGATCGCGCCGTCGCTGCCGCCGTCGCCGCCCGCGGTCTCCGCGTCGCCGCCGTCGCCGCTGCTGCATGCTGCGAGCCCGAGTGCGAGCACCGCGATGCCTGCGGCGATCGATCGTGTCCTGAACATCTTGCTGACCATCTGCTTCTCCTCCTCGAGAAACGCACTCGCTCGCGGACCCGACCCACGCCGGCCGGCCCACGTCGTGCGCCCGGGGCACCGGGGCACGAGTCCTGCTGAACCGAGGTCCAGTAGGTGGTTCGCCTGATGTTAGCGCTCACATTCTCTCCGGTGGCGCGGTTGTCAGGTTGCATTCCGGTCACGCTTCGCAGTTGACGGGTGCACGGTCAGGCCCGCGCGGCACGTCCGATACCGCCGCACTTGTGACGCGTGGTGTCGGAGGGACGCGAGTGGCGGCTCAGAGCGAACGCCCGTCACTCCTGTCCCGAGCGCGGCTGGTCCGGTCGGCGGCCTACCGTGCCACCGCCACGAGCACGTCCCAGGAGCCGAGGGTGATCGCGTCGCCGGCGGCGACCGAGGGACCGGCGGCGTCCGCGGGCGGCGGGTCGGCGGGCGCGGTGCCGCGTGGGGCGACGAGCAGGTCGAGACCGGTCGGAGCCGTCACGGTGGCTGCCTCCCAGGACCAGTTGTGCACGATGTGGACGCGCGTGCCGTCCGGTCGGGTGGAGCTGTGGACGGTGATGCTCGGGGGCAGGTCCTCCCAGCCGGCGAGCGGGGCAGGCACCAGCCAGTCGGCCAGCGACCGGGCCAGCTCCAGGCCGGGCACGGTGCCGACGACGGTGATCCGGCCGTCACCGTGCGACCGCGTCGTGGCCGCGGCCCACGCGCCCAGGTGCGGGTGCTCGTAGGTGGCCAGCACGTCGGCGCCGTCGGCGACCAGGCACTCGGCCCACGCGGTCGCCTCCCCCGCGAGCGCCCCGGAGACCGGCACCGGCTCGGCGAGGTTGCTGAACTCCTCGTACCAGGCGCCCGCCGCGGTGGACAGCCGCGCGGGCTGCACCTCGGTGCGGGCCCGGCCCTCGTGGTCGGCGTAGCCGGTGCGGGGTCCGACGACCAGGTGCCCGCCGGCCTCGGCGTACCGGAGCAGCCAGGCGAGGTCCGCGTCGGACGCCGGGTAGTAGCCGGCGGCGACGAGTACGGGGTGCGTGCCGACGACGGCGGCGGGGTCCTCGCTGAACAGGTACCGCGGCCGCACCACGCGCACCTGGAGGCCCGCGTCGAACGCCCCCCGGTAGAACGCGCTGACGATCCGGGGGTAGCTGTTGGGGTCCCCCGTGCCGTCGGCCTTCTGCAGCGGCGGCTGGGCCGCGAGCGCGAACCGCGACTCGGTGGACGACAGGATCGCGATGTCGGAGTCGGGGACGGCGTCCGCCAGCTCCCCGCCGACCCGGGCGAGCTCGGCGCCGAGCAGCGCCATCTCGCGGTAGGGCCGCCCGGGGACCCCGCTGTGGGGCAGCACGCCGCCCCAGTAGGTCTCCGCGCCGTAGTGCAGCGTGCGCCAGTGCCAGTACTCGACCATCCGGGCACCGCGCGCCACGAGCGCCCACGCGGACTGCCGCCACTGGCCCGGGTAGGCGGGGTTGTTGGTGCTGGGGCCGCCGATCGCCTGCGCGTTGGTCTCGGTGACCAGGAACGGCTCGCCGCGGCTGGAGAACATCGCGTCGCCCACCTGGAACAGTGCCCACGTGCCGTACGCGGTCCAGTACTGGGCCGGGGTGTGCGTGCTCGGGTGGGCCAGCGAGTCCTGCATCCCGTAGTAGGCGTTCCCGCTGGTCACGTCCAGGACCGAGGCGAGGTCGGCGTCCTCCAGCGCGGGCCGGTCGTACGCGATGCAGGTGGTCACCCACTGGTCCGGCCGGGCAAGCGCGCGGACGGCCTTCGCCTGCCAGTCGATCATCTCGGTGGTCAGCGACGCCTGGAACCGCCGCCATGCCAGGTCGTACTGCGGCTGCGCGTTCCCGTCGGGGGTCCACAGGTCCGCCCACGTGGACAGCCGGTGCGACCAGTACACGAGCCCCCACTCCCGGTTCAAGGTCTCGACGTCCCCGTAGGTGTGCCGCAGCTCGTCGACGAACCGCTGGAACACCCCCCGGTTGTGCAGCAGGTGCAGCCCCGGCTCGTTGTCCACCTGGAACCCGACGACCGCGGGGTGGTCCTTGTAGCGCTCGACGATCTTGGTGAGGACGCGCTCGGCGTGGAACCGGAACGCCGGGTGCGTGATGTCGGTCTCCTGCCGGGCGCCCCAGCCCATCGGCTGACCCGTCCGGAGCTCGCCCGCGACCTCCGGGTACCGGCGCACCAGCCACATGGGCAGCGCGTACGTGGGGGTGCCCAGCACCACGTCGATGCCGCGCGCGTGCGCCCCGTCGAGGACGGGCTCGAGCCAGTCCAGCGCGAACCGGCCCTCGTCGGGCTCCCACGTGGACCACACCGACTCCCCGACGCGGATCACGGAGAAGCCCGCCGCCTGCATGAGGTCGAGGTCGCGCTCCAGGGTCTCCGGCCTGGGGTCGTCGCCCGGCCCCGCGTACTCGTAGTAGTACGCGGCGCCGAAGCGCACTCCTTCGTGCTGCACAGCCATGGTGAGGTGTCTCCGTCGCGCTGGTGGGGACCGTCAGCGCCCTGTCGGCGGTGCGGCCGTCGTCTCCCGGACCACGAGCTCGACCGGGACGTTCTCGCGGCGGTCCTGCCGCCGCGGGTTCTCGATGGCGTCGATGAGCATCCCGACGCCGAAGGTGGCCAGGTGGGACAGGTCCTGGCGGACGGTGGTCAACGACCGGGCCAGGTACGCGGCCTCGGGCACGTCGTCGAAGCCGACGACGCTCACGTCGCCCGGCACGTCCCGGCCGGCCTCCATGAACGCGCGCAGCAGGCCGATCGCCATCTGGTCGTTCGCGACGAACACCGCGGTCACCGTCGGCTCGGCCGCCAGGTGCACGCCCGCCTCGTACCCCGAGCGCGCGGACCAGTCGCCGGTGAGCACCGTGGGCTGCGGCGCCCCGGCGGCCTCGAGCGTCGAACGCCAGCCGTCGGTGCGCAGCCCGCTCGACCGCCAGCCGGCGGGGCCGGACACGTGGTGCACCGTGCGGTGACCCAGGCCGAGCAGGTGCTCGGTGGCCAGCCGCCCCCCGGAGGCCTGGTCGGCGTCCACCACGACCTCGTTGGCCGAGATGCCGTACCGGCCGGACAGGCTGAGCACCGGCAGGTCCCCGATCGCTCCGGGCTCGAGGGTGAACGCGCCGACCGGCTCGTTGACCACGATGCCGTCGACCCCCTGGTCCACGAGCTCGCGCAGGGACCTGGTGATCGACTCCGGCTCGCCCTCGAGGGTGTTGACGACCGACATCGAGTAGCGGGCGCTGCGGATGGCGTGCTCCGCGGCGACCATCAGCGCCGACGGGCCGTAGTCCGTGGATCCGACCGACAGGACGCCGATGGTCCGGCTGCGCCCGAGCACCAGGTTGCGGGCCGCGCGGTTGGGCCGGTAGCCCAGCGTCGCGATCGCCTGGTGCACGCGGTCGCGCACCTCGGCGCTCACGTGGGGGTCGCCGTTGATGACCCGGGACACCGTCTTCTGCGACACCCCGGCGGACCGTGCCACGTCCACGGCGACGACCGGGCGGGGCTTGCTCGTGACGGTGCGCTCAGTCACGGCGATGTCCCCTCGACGACGGCGATGTCGGATGACTACGTAGTCAACGTCAGGGCGACTCGGTGATCAAGGCCGGCAGGTCACAGGAGTGCAACGATTCAGCGGGGCCGCGAGCCCTCGCCGCTGTGCGCGGATCAGGGGGTGCGGCGGCGGAGGGTGGCGCTGCCGACCAGGAGCGCGCCGACGATGAACGCCGCGATCACCCCGACGTCGCCGCGGACGTCGGCCCACGCCCCGCCCGCCGCCAGCTGCTGCATCGCGTCGAGCGCGTACGTCAGGGGCAGCACGCGCGACAGCCACTCCAGGACGGTCGGCATCTCGTCGCGCGGCATGAGGATGCCGCAGGTGATCAGCTGCGGGAACAGGACCAGCGGCATCAGCTGCACGGCCTGGAACTCGGTCCTCGCCAGCGCGGACGCCCCCAGCCCGAGCGCGCACCCGAGCACGGCGTCGAGCACCGCCACGAGCACCACCAGCCCGATCGGCCCCGCCACGTCCATGCCGCACACCCACACGGCGAACCCGACGATGACCAGCGCCTGCACGGTGGCCAGCACCGCGAACGCCAGGGCGTAGCCGACGACCACGTCGCCGCGCCCGATCGGCAGGGTCATCAGCCGCTCGAGCGTGCCGGAGATGCGCTCCCGCAGGGTGGCGACGCTGGTCACCAGGAACATCACCATCATCGGGAACAGCCCGACCAGCAGCGGCCCGAACTGGTCGAGCACCGGCGTGCCGTCGAACATCCAGGCGATCAGGCCGATCAGCACGCACGGGAGCAGGATGACCAGCGCGATCGTGCGCTTGTCGTGGCGCAGCTGCGTGAGCACGCGGCGCGCGGTCGCGGCGGTGAGCGCCGCAGTCATCCCTCGGCCGCGCTCCTGACGGGTCGTCGTCCGGAGGTCCGTCGCGACGCTGTGGGCGGCGTTCATGCGACTGCTCCCTTCGCAGCGTCGCGGGCCACGGCCTCGTCGACCAGGGCCAGGAACGCCCCCTCGGCGTCGGGGGCACCCGTGCGCGCGAGCAGCTCGTCGAGCGTGCTGTCGGACAGCACCGCGCCGCCGCGCAGCAGGATCAGCCGGTCGCAGCGGGCCGCCTCGTCCATCACGTGGCTGGACACCAGGAGGCTCACGCCGGAACGGGCGAGGCGGTGGAACAGGTTCCACAGGTCGCGGCGCAGCACGGGGTCGAGCCCCACGGTCGGCTCGTCGAGCACCAGCAGGTCGGGCCGGCCGAGCAGCGCGATGGCCAGCGAGACCCGCGAGCGCTCCCCGCCGGACAGGGTGCCGATGGACTGGTCGGCGTGCTCGACGAGGTCGACCTCGGTCAACGCCCGACGGATCCCGTCGGCGTCGACGCCGAGGATGGCCGCCGCGTACCGCAGGTTCTCCGTGACCGTGAGGTCGCCGTACACGCTGGGCGACTGCGTCACGTACCCGATCCGGCGACGCAGCGGGGCCGACCCAGCCGGCAGGCCCAGCACCGTGACGGTCCCCCCGTCGACGATCTGCGCACCGACGATCGCCCGCATCAGCGTCGTCTTGCCGCTGCCGCTGGGGCCGAGCAGCCCGACCACCTGCCCGGCCGGGACGGTCAGGTCCAGCGACTCGACGACGCGGGTGCCGCCGCGCACGACGCGGAGCCCGGCGACCTCGATCGCGCTATTCCCCATGTGAGGAATTGTGCTCCTCGCCGGTCGACCGGCACAAGGCGCTACTGCGTCGACTCGACGATCACCGCGCGCAGCCGCTCGATCGCCGCCGGGTCACCGTCACGCTGCAGCGCGTCCGTGCCGCCGCGCCCCCAGAGCCAGAGCTCCAGGTCCCACGCGGAGCCGGACACCGTCGCCGTGACGTCCTCGTCCTCCCCCTCCCACGGCGCCCCGCCGACCAGCTCCGCGCACTCGTCGTCGTACTGCTTCCCGCTGGCCGGCGACGTGCCGTGGAACCGCCCGAACGCCATGACCCACTCGCGGCCGGCGTCGGTGGCGTGCAGTCGGACCCGTTGGCCGTCGGGGGTGAACGACGCCCACTCCGGCAGCCCGCTGACCATGACGCCGAGCATCTCGTCGACGCCGTCCGCGGCGAGCACGACGCCCGGATCGGTGACCGGCAGCCCGGCGGTCTGCTCGGCGTCGACCCGGTGCACGAGCGCCTCGTGCGCCTGGCGCCGGAGCACCCAGCCGACGGTTCCCCCGACGGGCGACCAGGACCAGCACGGGTCCGCCGGGTCGTGCGCGGCGATCGCGGTCAGCAGCGCGTCCGTGCGGGTGCGCAGGAACGCCACGAGCTCGTCGTCCGGCAGGCGTTCCGTGTCCTGCGCGTCGTCGGGACCCGCGGGGGCGTTCCCGACGATCTGCGACCAGAAGTCCTGCACCTCGCCCAGGTGGTACGCCAGGTCGGCGGTGCTCCAGTCCGGGCACGCCGGGACCTGCGCGGACAGCGGCGCCTTCTCGAGCGCGTCGGCCGTGCGGGCCGACTCCTGCCCGATCACGCCGGCGTACGAGTCGAAGGAGAGGTCGACGGTGTCCATGCCGCGCACGCTATCGACCGGCACCGACAACGGCCTCCCGGATACCGTGGCGCGTGCTCTCCTCGACGCTCCGCCGCCACGGTCCCGCGATCGCGCTCGCCGCCCTGCTGGGCACGTCCGGCGTGCTGCACCTGCGCCGGCCGGGCATCTTCCGGCCGCTGATCCCCCGCTCCCTGGGCAACCCCGACCCGTGGGTGCTCGGGTCCGGCGTGGCCGAGATCGCCTGCGCGGCCGCCCTGACGGTGCCTACGACGCGTCGGCTCGGCGGGCTGGCGTCGGCGGCCCTGCTGGTGGGCGTGTTCCCCGGCAACCTGACGATGGCGGTCCGCTCCCGGCCGGACGCGCGCGGCTGGGCGGGCAGGCCGGTGGTGGCCTGGGCGCGGCTGCCGCTGCAGGTGCCGCTGGTCGCCTGGGCGGTCGCCGTGGCCCGGCAGCCTAGGTGAGCGGCCCGGACAGGTAGCGCTGCAGCGTGGGCCCGACGAGGGCGACCACCTCGTCGACCGGCAGCGAGGCCAGCGGCTCCAGCCGCAGCACGTGCCGGGCCATGAGGACGCCGACCATCTGGGACGCCACGAGGGACACGCGCAGCTGCTGGTCCGGCGGCGGCAGGACCCGCGCCACCTGCCCGAACACCTCGCGGCCGACGTACCCGACGAGCGCCTCGGCCTGCAGGTCGCCGGCCGTGATCCCGGCGAACGCCACCCGGAACGCCACCCCGCCGTCGGCCTCCCACACCCGGAGCACGGCGGTGAGCAGACGCGCCCCGAGCCCGTCGACGCCATCTCCGGCCAGACCGGACGCGATGGCCGCGGGGTCGGCGCCCGCCGGGATCATCCCGGCGACGAACAGCTCCGCCTTGTCGCGGAAGTAGTGCCGCACCAGCGCGGGGTCCACGTCCGCGCGACGCGCGACCGACCGGATGCTCGCCCCGTCGAACCCGCGCTCGGCGAACTCGTCGCGCGCGGCCGCCAGGATGGCGCCACGGGTGTCCTCGCCGGCAGGCCGACGACCGCGCCGACGCCCCAGGCTCGAGGTGGCGTCGTCGGTGCCGGTGGACATGGGCCCAGCGTACGGAGCCCCGGGTCACGACTCCGGGTGTGCGCTGCGCTGGGTCGGCACCTCGGTGAGCGTGGACGGTCGGCGGGCGGCGGCCCAGCGGTGCTGGCGGGCGATGACGGGCGACGCGACCGCGGACACCATCGCGGTGGCGACGGCTGCGGCCGTGCCGGCGAGCTGGAGGACGGTGGCGGCGAGGCCGCCGGAGACGAGTGCTGTCTGCAGGGAACGACGGACGAAGGAACGCATGGCGGACTCCTCAACGAGGGACGGACGGATGCGGGGCGGGTCGCGCATCAGCGCGACGACCCAGCTCACGCCGGGGAGTCGGGGACCTCCGGGCCGGGGGCGGACGGGGGTGCGGGCGATGGACTGCCACGGGTGGTCACCCCGCGAAGGGCGGGCGGCTGGACGCCGCTCGGGACGTCACCGTCGACGGCACCCCGCGCGGCGCCGGTCGACGTGCTGCCGGACGGCGGAAGACCCACACCGTCGGCGCCGGGAAGGTTCGGGGGGCGGTGGGGGGCACGGCCGGGCGCGACCTCCGTGGGTGCGTGGACGGCGACGAGCGTGTCGGGCCGGCGGTCCAGGATCCCCGTCCCGCGCACGGCGGTCGTCGGGGCCAGGGCCGGCACTCGCTGTCCAGCGGGCTCGGCGGTCGACGGCACCGTGACGCTAGTCCCCGGCTCGGGGGCACCGGCCCCGGGTGACGACCCGTCGTCGGGCACCAGCACATCGGTCACCGGCCGGAGTCCCCCCGTCACCGGCTCCAGCGCACCCACCACCGGCACCAGCACATCGGTCACCGGTCGAAGCCCCCTCGTCACCGGCTCCAGCGCACCCACCACGGGCACCAGCGCGTCGGTCACCGGCCGAAGCACCGGCTCCAGCACACCACCCACGGGCGTCAGCGCGTCCGCGACCGGCGTGATCACGGCGACCACCGGCGCCGTGACCTGCGCCGCGGGCACGGGCGAGGCGACGGCACCCACGACGCCAGCCGCAGGTGTCACGACGACGGAGAGCGGCCCGGCCACCGCACCCAGCACGTCCGCCACGGGTGCGACCACGGGCGTCACCACCGCGTCGGAGAGGACGCCCGTCGCGTCCGTGACCGGAGCGAGCACGGTCGGGAGGTCGCTCTCAGCAGACGGGCTCGCGTGCGCGGGCGCGGCCGACAGCAGGACCGAGACGAGTGCCGCCAGGAGGCCTCCGCCGACCGCGAGGAGTGCGCGGAGGAGCCAGGTCCTCCCCGACGCCCCCTGCACGGTCATGGCGTAATCCCCCTCGTCGCGCTAGTCACGACGCTAGAGACATCAGTTGCAACGAGCAATCGGGGGACTCAGGTCCACCCGTTCGGACGTACCTCTCAGAACCCCTGGGCCAGGCGGAAGTAGACCTGGTTCCACCGCACCTGGTCGCGGAAGCCGCGGCGCGTGGTGTCCTCGTCGATGACGAGCAGCTCGGTGCGCGCGATCTCCGCGAAGTCCTCGAACGCCTCGACCCCGACGGCCGTCGTGAGCACCGTGTGGTGCGCTCCCCCGGCGGTCAGCCAGGACTCGGCGGACGTGCGGAAGTCGGGGCGGGGCTCCCAGACGGCCCGCGCGACCGGCAGGTGCGGCAGGTCGGCGGTGGGCGGGACGACGTCGACCACGTTGGCGGTCAGCCGGAAGCGGTCGCGCATGTCGGCCAGCGACACGACGACGCCCACGCCGGGGTCGGCGTTGAACACCAGGCGGACCGGGTCCTCCTTGCCGCCGATGCCGAGCGGGTGGATCTCCAGGGTCGGCTTCGACGTGGTGAGCGTCGGGCAGATCTCGAGCATGTGGGCGCCGAGGATCCGCTCCGAGCCGGGCGTCAGGTCGTAGGTGTAGTCCTCCATGAGCGACGCGCCGCCGGGCAGCCCGGCGCCCATCACCTTGGCGGCGTGGACCAGGATCGCGGTCTTCCAGTCGCCCTCGGCGCCGAACCCGTAGCCGTCGGCCATGAGCCGCTGCACCGCGAGGCCGGGGAGCTGGCGGAGGTCACCGAGGTCCTCGAAGTTCGTCGTGAAGGCCTTGGCACCCAGCGACTCGAGCAGGGTGCGCAGGGCGATCTCCTGGCGGGCGCCGTAGCGCAGGGACTCGTGCCGGTCGCCGTCCACCCGCAGCTCCGGGGCGACGTCGTAGAGCTGCTCGTACTCGGCGACGAGCGCGTCGACGTCTTCTGGAGCCACCGCGTCCACGGCCGCCACGAGGTCGTTCACGCCCCAGGTGTTCACCGAGACGCCGAACCGCAGCTCGGCCTCGGTCTTGTCGCCCTCGGTCACGGCGACGTTGCGCATGTTGTCGCCGAACCGGGCGAGCTTCAGCTCGTGCGTCGCGGCCCAGCCGGCGCACGCGCGCACCCAGGTGTCGATCGACGCGACGACAGCCGGGTTGGACACGTGCCCCGCGACCGTCTTGCGCGCAGCACCGAGCCGGGTCGCGATGTACCCGAACTCGCGGTCGCCGTGGGCGGCCTGGTTGAGGTTCATGAAGTCGAAGTCGATGGTGTCCCACGGCAGCTCGACGTTCGCCTGCGTGTGCAGGTGCAGCAGCGGCGTGCGCAGCGCGTCGAGGCCGGCGATCCACATCTTGGCCGGCGAGAACGTGTGCATCCACGCGATGACGCCGATGACGGAGTCGTCGGCGTTGGCCTCCAGCGCGGCGCGGCGGATCGCGTCGGAGTCCGTCAGCACCGGCTTCCAGACGAGCGTCGCCGGGAGCGTGTCGCCCAGGACCCGCGCGATCTCCTGCGACTGGGTGGCCACCTGGCGGAGCGTCTCCTCGCCGTACAGGCCCTGGCTCCCGGTGAGGAACCAGATCTCGCGGTCGGCGTAGGGCTTGGTCATGAGTCGCTCTCCGGGGTGTGGGTGGGCTGCTGTCCGTAGACGTTCTGGTAGCGGGCGTAGAGGGAGTCGATGTCCGACTGCGCGATCGGGACGGTGTCGCCCAGCTGCCGCGCGATGTGCACCGTGCGTGCGACCTCCTCGACCATGACGGCGGCCTTCACGGCGGCCTTGGCGTCGCGGCCGATGGTGAACGGTCCGTGGTTGCGCATGAGGACGGCGGGGCTGCGGGAGCCCTGCAGGGTCTCGACGATGCCGCGGCCGATCGAGTCGTCGCCGATGAGCGCGAACGGGCCGATCGGCACGTCGCCGCCGAACTCGTCGGCCATCATCGTGAGCACGCACGGGACCGGCTCGCCGCGGGCGGCCCAGGCGGTCGCGTAGGTCGAGTGCGTGTGCACGACTCCCCCCACCGACGGCATGTGCCGGTACACGTAGGCGTGCGCGGCGGTGTCGCTCGAGGGTGCTCGGGTGCCGTCGACCAGGTTCCCGTCGAGGTCGCAGACGACCATCGACTCGGGGGTCAGCTCGTCGTACGTGACCCCGGAGGGCTTGATGACGAACAGGTCGGCGGGCCCGGGAGCGGCTCCGACGACCACCCGCTGCGACACGTTCCCCGCGGTCCACACCACCAGGCCCCAGCGCGGCAGCTCCGCGTGCAGCTGCGCGACGACGGTCCGCGTCTGCTGGATCAGGTCCTCGGTGCTCACAGTGCCTCCACCGCGGCCTGCTCGATCGCCAGCCCGGCGCTGTAGCGCTCGAGGTAGGCGTCGAAGCCGCGGACGTCGTCCTGGTCCGGCGCGACCGTCTCCGAGACGGCGTCGCCGAACACGCGGGTGGTCAGGTAGGTGCTCAGGTCCTGCTCGTCGGCCGCACCCAGGTACGCGGCGAGCACCGCGATCCCCCAGGCACCGCCCTCGCCCGCGGTGCTGCCCACGGTGACCGGCGCGCCGACCGCCGCGGCGAGCAGCCGCTGCGCCACGCCCGCGGTCCGGAACAGCCCGCCGTGCGCGTACATCGCGTCGAGCTCGACACCTTCTCCTCGCAGCACGCGCATGCCCAGGCTGAGCGTGCCGAACGCGCTGTAGACCTGGGTGCGCATGAAGTTCGCGAGGGTGAGCCGGCTGTCAGGGGTCCGCACGAACAGCGGCCGCCCCTCGGTCAGACCCGTGATCGGCTCACCGGACAGGTAGTTGTAGGCCAGCAGCCCGCCCCCGTCGGCGTCGCCGGTCAGCGCCTCGCGCAGGAGCGCCCCGAACACCTCGTCCGAGCCGGTGGGCTGCCCGATCGCGGTGGCGAACTGCCCGAACAGGTCCGCCCAGGCGCCGAGCTCGCTGGCGCCGTTGTTGCAGTGCACCATCGCGACCAGGTCGCCGCCGGGTGTGGTGACCAGGTCGAGCTCGTGGTGCACCTGCGCGAGCGGCTTCTCCAGCACGACCATCGCGAAGATGCTGGTGCCGACGCTGACGTTGCCGGTGCGGGGTGCGACGGAGTTCGTCGCGACCATGCCCGTGCCGGCGTCACCCTCGGGCGGGCACAGCGGGATGCCCGGCTGCAGCGTGCCGGTGGGGTCGAGCAGCGCCGCGCCGGCCTCGGTCAGCCGGCCGGCCTCCTGGCCGGCGAGCAGGATCTCGGGCAGCAGCGGCTCGAGGTCCGCCCCGGGGTAGGCGGCGAGCATCGTCGCGTCGTACGCGTGCGTCGCCGTGTCGATCGGGAACATGCCCGAGGCGTCGCCGACGCCCAGCACCTTGCGGCCGGTGAGCTTCCAGTGCACGTAGCCGGCCAGCGTGGTGAGGAACCGGACCTGCGGGACGTGCGGCTCCGCGTCCAGCTCCGCCTGACGGAAGTGCGCGATGGACCAGCGCAGCGGGATGTTGTGACCGAACAGCCCGGTCAGCTCCTCGGCCGCGCGGCCCGTCGTCGTGTTGCGCCAGGTGCGGAACGGGACCAGCAGCTCGTCGGCCTCGTCGAACGCGAGGTAGCCGTGCATCATCGCGGAGATCCCGATGGCCTGCAGCCGCGCCAGCCGCACCCCGTACTTCTCCTCGGCCTCGGCCAGCAGCGCCGCGACCGACTCCTGCAGCCCGGTCCACACGGCGTCCAGCGAGTACGTCCACACGCGGTCGACGAACTGGTTCTCCCAGTCGTGGCTGCCGCTGGCCAACGGAGCGTGGTCGGGGCCGATCAGGACGGCCTTGATGCGCGTGGAGCCCAGCTCGATGCCGAGGGTCGTCGCGCCGGACTCGATGGCCGTCCGGGGGTCGGTTCCGTGGGGATCGACCGTCATCACGCGGCTCCGCTCTTGCGACGAGGACCGCGACGGACGCCGGCGGCCGAGACACATGTTAGCGCTAACATCTGCCCCGCGGTCCACCCGCCCCGGCTCAGCCGTGCGAGGACCGACCGACTCCCGTGAGGGTGGTGAGCAGGAAGACGCTGTCCTCGATCGCGTGCACCGAGTGCCGCTCGTGCGTCAGCACCCACAGGTGACCGGTGCTCGCCTCGACGTCCCCGTCGGGCGACTCGACCCGCACCCTCCCGCGCCAGACCTGCAGCGTCGCGGCGTTCGGGGAGTTGTGCTCGCCCAGGCTCGATCCGGCGGTCATGGCCATGATCGTCTGCCGCAGCTCGCCGTCGTGGGCGACGATGCCCGCCGAGCGGCCGTGCTGGTCGGAGCGGGCGGCGTCCAGGTGCTTCTCGGCGAGCTCGGCGATGTCGATCATGACCCGAGCGTAGGACTACGCCGGACGCACCGAGCTGGCCCGCACCACGAGCTCTGCGGGGATCTGCTGGCGCGCCACGTCCTCCCCGGCGAACGCGGACTGGAGCGAGCCGACCGCCAGCCGCCCGAGCGCCCCGAAGTCCTGCCGGACCGTGGTCAGCGGCGGCGTGTAGTGCGCGGCGCCGACCTCGTCGTCGAAGCCCACGACCGCGACGTCCGACGGCACGCCGACACCCTTCTCCCAGAACGCGTGCAGCAGCCCGAGGGCCAGCTGGTCGTTGGCCGCGAAGATCGCCGACGGCAGTCCCTCGCGGACCATCCGGAGCCCGAGCTCGTACCCGTCGGCCGCGTCCCAGCCCGCCTCGATGTGCTCCGGGGCACCCGGTCCGGAGACCTCGCGCCACCCGGCGAGCCGGTCCTGGGCGTCGAACCAGTCCTGCGGGCCGGCCACGTGCACCACCTCGGTGTGGCCCTGGTCGAGCAGGTGCTGGGTGGCCAGCCGGGCGCCGTGCCGCTGGTCGACACCGACCGCGTGCAGGTGCGCGACGGGCGGGACGTCGGACGCCGACGAGATGAGCACGACCGGCACCGGGGACGCGATCGCGGCGATGGCCTGGGCGACCTCGGTGGTGGGCGCGATGATCGCGATCCCGTCGACGCCCTGCCCCAGGAAGTGCTCGATCGCGGTGTGCATGCTGTCGCCGTCGAACTGCCGGATGGTCGCCACCGACACGTACCAGCCGACCACCCGGGCGGCCTCCTCGAGCCCGACCAGCGTGCTCGTCGGCCCGTACAGCGCGGTGGCGGGGGTGACCACGCCGAGCGTGCCGGACCGGCGGGTGACCAGCGTGCGGGCGGCGCTGTTGCGGCGGTACCCCAGCCGGACGATGGCCGCGTTGACACGCTCCCGCGTCTCCGGGCGGACGCTCGGATGGTCGTTCAGCACCCGCGAGACGGTCTGGTGCGAGACGCCCGCGAGCGCGGCGACGTCGCTCATCGCCGGCGGACGCGCGGAGGCGTTCATCAGTACTGCTTGCCGAGCTCACGCGAGCGGTCGCGGGCCGCCTCCGCCGCCGCGACGACCCCGGCGCGGACGCCGTGGGCGTCGAGCACCTGCACCGCGGCGACCGTGGTCCCGCCCGGGGAGGACACGCGCTCGCGCAGCACGGCCGGGTGGTCGCCCGACTGGGCGGCGAGCGCCGCGGAGCCCTCGACGGTCGCGACCGCGAGCTTCGTGGCCAGGTCACGGGTGAGGCCGAGCAGCACTCCCGCCTCGGCCATCGCGTCGATCAGGTAGAACGCGTAGGCGGGGCCGGAGCCGGAGATGGCGGTGACCGCGTCGAGGTCCTTCTCCTCCACACGGACGACGAGCCCGGTGGCGCCGAGCATCTTCTCGACGAGGGCCAGGTGCCCCTCGCTCGCGTGCGTGCCGGGGGCGATGGCGCTGGCCCCCTTGCCGACGACGGCGGGCGTGTTGGGCATGACCCGCACGACCGGCTGTGCCGGGTTGAGCCGCTTCTCGTAGCTGGCGATCGGCAGGCCGGCCGCCACGCTGACCACGAGCTCGCCGCCGCGCAGGGCGTCCTTGATCTCGTCCAGGACCGAGGCGACGACGTTGGGCTTGACGGCGAGCAGCACGACGACGGCGCGGGCCGCGGCCTCCGCGTTCGACGACCCGGTGCGGACCCCGTACCGGGCGGCGAGCTCCTCGGCCCGCGGCGCGTACCGCTCGGTGACCTCGACCTGCTCGGCCGTCCAGCCCGCCGTCAGCAGCGCGCTGAGCAGGGTCTCCCCCATGACACCGCCGCCCAGCACCGCGACCCGCGGCGTGTCGGCGGTGGGCTCGTCGGTCATCGTGGTCCTCCCGTCGGTGCCGCCGGAGGGCGACGCCGCGAGCCTATCCACGCGGGGCGGCGCCCGGGGTCAGCCGTTCCCCGGAGGGGCGAAGCCGGCCGGCGGACCGCCGTCGCCACCCTGCATCACGAAGCCCTCCGGAGGGCCGCCCTGCGTCGCGTCCTCGCCCAGGCCCGACAGGCCGGTCGTGGTCGAGGTGCTGGTCTCGATCGGCTCGTCGAGGTCCGCGAGGACCACCTCGTCGCCGGCGGACAGGCCGTCGGTGATCTCGGTGCGCTCCGTGCCGACCGCGCCGCGGGTGACCGTGACCTCCGTCGGCGTGCCACCGTCGAGCACCTGGACCGTGGCCGTGGCACCGTCGACGTGGACGGCCGACGTCGGCACCGTGAGCACCTGGTCGGCGCCCGCGACCGTGATCCGGACCTGGGCGGAGGCGCCGTCGTACAGCTTCTCCTCGGTCGGGTCGACGGCGAGCTCGACGGTGTAGGCCGGGTCGGCGGTGGTCGACGTGTCGAGGACCCCGATGCTGCTGACCGTGGCCGTGAGCGCCGCATCCGTGCTGGGCGTGGTCACCTGGGCCGTCTGGCCGACCGTGACGATGTCGATCTTCGTCAGCGGGACGCTGGTGGTGACCGTGTAGCCGTCCGGGCCGAGGATCGTGATCACCGCTGTGGTCGACGAGGCCGTGACCGAGTCGCCCGGGGCGAACGCGACCGCCGCGACCGTGCCGGCGATCGGGCTGGTCAGGGTGGTGAACGGGAGCCGGCTCTGCGCGAGCGCGACGTTGGCCTCGGCCAGGTCGATCGCGGCCTGGTCGGCGACGATCGTCGCCGCGGACGCCACGGTCGACGTGTCGTCCGACGAACCCGACGGCGTGCCGGTCGACGGGGTGCTTGTCGACGGGGTCGTCGTGGACGGCGTGCTGACGGACGGCGTGCTGGTGGACGGGGTCGTCGTGGACGGTGTGCTCGTCGACGGTGTGCTCGTCGATGCTGACGCCGCGACCGCCTTCTGCAGCACCTGCACCGCCTGGTCCAGCGCGGTCGCGAGCGTCATGAGCGCCTGCTGCTCCGCGTCGGTCGCGGTCTGCGCGTCCAGGGCGCCGGTCAGCGCGGCCTGGCAGTCCGCCAGGGCCTGCTCGACGGCGGAGACGTCGGGCTCGGTCGTGTCGCCGGCGTCCTCGGTGGCGGCGTCGGCGGGATCTGTCGGCTCCGTCGGCTCATCCGTCGGCTCCGGGTCCGCGGGCTCGACGTCGTCGCCGACCACCGCGAGGAACGCCGCGCACGAGGCCTGCGACGCCGTGACGCTCTGGCCGCTGGACGCGAGGGCGTCGGCGGTGACCTGGTACTGGTCGAGCAGCGCCTTCTGGGCCCGCTCGACGTCGGACAGCGCCTTCTCGACGGCGGGGTCCGCGGAGTCTCCGCGCGTGTCGTCGGACCCGGTGGTCGGTGCGGCGGAGGAGGCCGCGGGAGACGCGGACGGCGATGCCGACGGCGTCGATGACGACGAGGTGGAGGTCGCGGAGGACGAGGAGGTCGACGACGAGCTCGAGGTCGACGACGTCTGCGAGTCCAGGTCGTCGGACAGCTGCTGCTGGGCGCCCGCGAGGTCGGCCTGCGCCTTCTCGACCGCGTCCTGCAGCGCCTCGGTGTCGAGCGTCGCGAGCACGTCACCGGCCGCCACGGCCTGACCGACCGACACGGTGACGGTCGCGACCGTGCCGTCGACGGAGAACGCCGCGTCACGCCGGCTGGCCGACGCGATCGTGCCAACGGCGTCGATCACCTGCTCGACGCTCGACAGCTCGGCGGTGGCCGTCCGGTACCGACCGTCCTGTGAGCCGCCGACGGCGAGCGCGACGCCACCGCCCGCAGCCACCAGGACGACGGCCCCGGCGGCGCCGAACCCGATGATCCGACGACGGCGCGCGCGACGCCGCAGCGCGACGGAGGGGCGGACCGCGCGGTCAGGCATCGGTGCCGCCGTCCTGCGACGAGTCGTCCGACGACCCCTGCGAGCCGCCGCCGGGGAAGCCGCGCCCGCCGACCATGCCGGTGGTGCACTCGCCGTCGGTCGGCGCGGAGATCGTGATGCTCGTCGCGGTGACCTTGCCGCTGTCGTCGGACTCGCCGCGCGCGGTGGCGCACTGCCCCACGACGACCGCGGACGCGTCGGCCGCTGCGGTCGTCGTGTAGGTGGTCGCGTCGGTGACGGAGACGGTGCGCGAGGTCGTCGCGTCGTCCTGACCGGTGGCCTCGACCGTCAGCGTGCTGCCGTCGATCGCGGTGACCGTGCCGCCGGCCCCGCCGCCGAACATGCGCGCGCCGTCGGGTGCTCCGGACGGCAGGTCGGTGGGCGCGCCGTCGGGGGCCCGCATCGACGGCATGTCGGTGGGCGCGCCGTCGGGACGGTCGCCACCTCCGGGTCCGCCGGCGAAGCCGCCGAAGCCGCTGACGCACGTGCCGTCGTCGGCCGGCTGCGTGATCCGGATGCTGGTGGCCTCCACCGGCGCGGTGGTGTCCGTCGAGTCGTCGGCGGTGGCCGTCGACACGGCGACGACGCACGACCCGACCGTCACGTCGGCGAGCGTGCCGGCGACGGTCGCGGAGAACGTGGTCGCGTCCGTCCAGGTCACCGCGGTCTGCGCGTCGGTGGACCGGACCTGCATGACCGTGCCGGTCACCGAGGCGATCTCGCCGGACGCGCCGCCGCCACCACCGGGAGGCTGCGCGCCGCCGCCGTCCTGCTGCTGAGGGGTGGACGAGGCGGCCGGGGCGGCCGCCTCGGAGGTGCCGGCCGAGCAGCCGGCGAGGACGAGGACCGACGCCGCGGCGATCGCGGGAAGCAGTCGCGTGGTCAGGGTGGACATGGGGTCTCCTTGCTGAGAGGGGCTATTCCGCGCGCAGCGCGTCGATGGGGGCTAGGCGCGCGGCACGCGTGGCGGGGTAGACGCCGAACACCAGCCCGATGCCCATCGCGACGACGACCGAGCCGACGACCGCGACACCGGACACGACGACCGAGCTGTCGAGCAACCGGGGCAGGACCTGCGCGGCGGCGATCCCGAGGACCGCACCGAGCACCCCGCCGGCCAGGCCGAGCACCGTGGCCTCGACCAGGAACTGCCGGCGGATGGCCCACGGCGGGGCGCCGAGCGCCTTGCGCAGACCGATCTCGCGGGTCCGCTCGGTGACCGAGACGAGCATGATGTTCATGACCCCGATGCCCCCGACCAGCAGCGAGAGTGCCGCGATGCCGGTCAGGAGGACGGTCAGAGTCTTGTAGACCGCGGTCGCGGTGGACACGAGGGCGTCCTGGCTGTTGATCGTGAAGTCGGCGCTGTCGGCGTCGGTGATCCCGTGCAGGTTGAGCAGCAGGGCCTGCGCCTCCTGGTACGCCGCGTTCAGCTGGTCGGTCGACTCCGCCTGGACGTAGATCGTCGAGACCGCGTTCCGGTCCGAGCCGCCGACGACCGTGTCCGCCGCCGTCGACATGGGGATGACCGCGAGGTCGTCGAGGTCGCTGTCGCCGGACGCGCCCTCGGCCTCGAGCACCCCGACGACCCGGAGGTCGGTGTCGCCGATGGTCACGGTCTGGCCGACCACGCGGGTGGAGCCGAACAGCTCCTCCGCGGTCGACGGTCCGAGCACGACGACCGCCGCGCGGGAGGCCTCGTCGTCGGCCGTGAAGAACGCGCCGGACGCGAGGGTGCGGCCGCGGACGTCGAGCCAGTCCGTGCTGGTGCCGACGACGCTGGTGGTCCAGTTGGTGTCGTTGGCCTCGAGCGAGGTGGAGGTCGTCTTCTCGGCGGCGACCTTGCCGATGTCGGGCGCGTTGACCGACGAGGCCAGTGCCTCCGCGTCGGCCGTGGTGAGCGTGGTGCGCGAGCCGAAGCCCCCGCGGACGCCCTCCGTGCTGGTGCTGCTGCCCGGCTTGACGATGAGCAGGTTGCTGCCCAGCTGACTGATCTGCTCGCTGACGTCCTTCTGCGTGCCGAGCCCGAGGCCGACCGTGAGGATGACGGCGGCGATGCCGATGAGGATGCCGAGCACGGTGAGGATCGACCGCATCGCGTGCGACGTCACCGCCGACCAGCCGGTGCGCAGGGTCTCGGTCCAGGTCATCGGGCACCGTCCGACACGATGAGTCCGTCGTGGACGCGGACGATCCGCTCCGCGCGCTCCGCGACGTCGGCCTCGTGCGTGATGAGCACGATGGTGCGGCCCTGCGCGTGCAGCTCGTCGAACAGGGACAGCACGTCGCGCGTGGACGTGGAGTCGAGGTTGCCCGTCGGCTCGTCGGCCAGCAGGAGCGCCGGTTCCCCGACGAGGGCGCGGGCCACCGCGACGCGCTGCTGCTGCCCGCCGGACAGCTCGCCGGGCCGGTTGTCGAGCCGGTCGGCGAGCCCGACGCGGGACAGCGCGGCCGCGGCCCGGTCGCGTCGGACCCCCGCGTGCACCCGTCCGTAGACCAGCGGGAGCTCCACGTTGCGCCACGCCGACAGCGCCGGCAGGAGGTTGAACTGCTGGAACACGAACCCGATGCGCCGGTTGCGGATGTCCGCGAGGTCGATCTCGTCGAGCTCCCCCACGTCCTCGCCGGCCAGGTGGTACGTGCCGCGGGTGAGCGTGTCCAGGCAGCCGAGGATGTTCATCAGCGTCGACTTGCCGGACCCCGAGGGGCCCATGACCGCCACGTACTCGCCCTGCTCGATGCGCAGGTCCACGCCGCGCAGGGCCTCGAACTCGATGCTGCCGGACGTGTAGGTCTTCGTGACGCCGACCAGGTCGATGACGGTGCTGGTGCGTGTCTCGACGAGCGGCGACGCGAGCTCAGCCATTCGTCCGACCGCCCTGCATCTGGGTGGGGTCGAAGCCCTCCGGGGGACCGCCCTCGGGGAACGTGCCGCCGTCCTGGGTGCCCTGGCGTCCTGTCCCGCCGGTGCCAGGCGTGAACGTGGCCAGCACGACCTCGTCGCCCTCGGACAGCCCCTCGGTGATCTCGGTGACGTTGCCGGAGGTCTCGCCGACCGTCACGGGCACGTCGACCGTCTCGCCGTCGGCGCCGACCTGCTGCACGGTCGTCGTGCCGTCGGTGGTAGTGGTGACCGCGAGGCTGGGCACCGTGAGCACGTCCGTCCGGCGCTCGTAGACGAGCTCGACCTCGGCGGCGACCCCGTCGTGCAGCCCCTCCTGGTCGCCGGTGACCGCCACGGCCACGGGGTAGGCCGCCACGCCGGTGTCGCTGGTGGACAGCAGCCCGATCTCGCTGATGGTGCCGAACACCGGGTCGGTCGCGCCGTCGAGGGTGACCTCCGCCTGGTCGCCCACCTCGATGAGCGCGACGTCCGCGTCGGAGACCGTGACGTCGACCTGCCACGCCTCGGTGCCGACGATGGTGAACTGCGCCGTGGTCTCGCCGCCGCTGCCGGAGGGCGCGGACGAGGACCCCACCGCGTCGCCCACCTCGAGGTTCACCGCGGTCAGCAGCCCGGCGACCGGGGCCGTGAGCGTGGCGCCGTCCATCGCGGCCTGCGCGGTGTCCACGCCCGACTGCGCCACGTCGACCTGCGCCTGCGCCGCGGCGATCTGCGCGGTCCCGCTCGCGTCGGCCAGCTTGGCCTGCGCGCTGGCCAGCGTCGCCTTGGCCTGCAGCAGGTCCGCGGTCAGCTGCAGGGTGTCGACCGTGGCGAGCGTCTGCCCGACGGTGACCGCCTGACCGACCGCGACGGGCACACCGGTCACGGTGCCGCTCACCTCGAAGCTCACGTCCTGCTGCACCGACGGGGTCAGCGTGCCGCTGGCGCTCACCGACTTCTGCATCGTCGTCAGGCTCGCGGCGACCGTCCTGGTCACGGGTGCGGCCGATGCCGCCGACGCGTCCCTGATCCCGAACCACCAGACCGCTGCGCCGACGAGGGCCACGACGACCACGGCAGTGACCGTCCTCGTCAGCGGCGTCGTCCGCCTCCATACGTGCTGCATGTTCTCCCTCACGTCGACCCGGTCCTGTGACCTGGGCCGAACGTAGGGAGGGCGGCTGGGCCGGCCGTAGCACCGACCTGTGCCTGACCTGTGGATCGAGCGCGCTCAAACGATTCGGGTCTGTCCGGTAGATCCTTTGTTTGGTAACTTGACTAAGTTCGTTCCAGTGCTCGTCCGTGGATGCCGGCTCCGGGGGCGGGACGACCCAGGAGGTTCAATGAAGAACCGTCATCTCGCGCGCGCCCTCACCGCAGGGATCACCGCCGCAGCCCTGTGCGGGATCGTGACGCTCCCCGCGACAGCCGCCGAGACCGTCACGCTCGTCGACCCGGGCGCCAGCCCGCAGACCCGGTCCCTGTTCTCCTACCTCGACGACGTGCGCGGCGACGGCATCCTGTTCGGCCACCAGCACACGACGTCGTACGGCCTGACGTTCACCGGCGCGGACGGCCTCACGTCGGACGTGAAGAACGTGACCGGCGACTATCCCGCGGTGTTCGGCTGGGACACCCTGATCCTGCAGGGCGACGAGGCCCCGGGGTCGGCAGGGAACACGACCGAGCAGAACATCGCCGCGCTGGACGACTACATCGCCAAGGCCCACGACCTCGGCGGCATCAACACGCTGAGCGCGCACATGGAGAACTTCGTCACCGGCGGCAGCTTCTACGACACGACGGGCGACACCCTGCGCGCGGTCCTGCCGGGCGGCCCCAAGAACGCCGAGCTCAACGCGTACCTGGACAACATCGCGGCCGCGGCGGACGGTGCGCGCGACGCCGACGGGAACCTCATCCCGATCGTCTTCCGCCCGTGGCACGAGAACGCCGGCTCCTGGTTCTGGTGGGGCGCCGCGTTCGGCTCCCCCGGCGAGTACAAGGAGCTCTACCGGTACACGGTCGAGTACCTGCGCGACCTCAAGGGCGTCTCCAACTTCCTGTACGCGTTCAGCCCGGGCAGCGGGTTCGGCGGCAACGCCGAGCAGTACCTGCGCACCTACCCCGGCGACGAGTTCATCGACGTGCTCGGCCTGGACGCGTACGACAACACCGGCTCGCAGGCGTTCCTCGACGGGCTGGTCGCGGACCTCGGCATGATCGCCGACCTCGCCGACGCTCGCGGGAAGGTCTCCGCGTTCACCGAGTTCGGCGTCTCGGGTGGCGTCGGCACCAGCGGCTCGTCTCCCGAGCAGTGGTTCACCAAGGTGCTGAACGCCATCAAGGCCGACCCGCGTGCCAGCCGGTCCGCCTACATGGAGACGTGGGCCAACTTCGACGCCGGCCAGCACTTCGTGCCCGTGCCCGGCGACGCACTCCTGGAGGACTTCCAGGCGTACGCGGCGGACCCGTTCACCTACTTCGCGGGTGACGTCACCGGCGCGTTCGACCGTGCCGTCGACACGACTGCCGCGCAGCCGCTCGTGCACATCGCGTCGCCCGCGGACAGCGCGCGCGTCGCGACGTCGCCGACGACCGTCCGTGCCACCGTCCAGAACATCGACGCCGACCGCGTCTACGCGACGGTCGGGACCACGGAGATCGAGCTCTCCCCCGGCGACGGCCTCTGGTGGTCGGCGCCGTGGGACATCCCGGCCGCGGAGCTGGACAACAGCACGCAGACGCTCGAGGTGCACGTGATCGTCGACGGCGCCGAGGTGCTCACCGACAGCGTCTCCGTGGTCCTCGGGCCGCGACCGACCTTCGGGCCGGGCGTGGTCGACGACTACGAGGGGTACGGCGACAACACCGCCCTGCGGGCCGAGTACGTCTCCTACGGCGCCAACACGCTGTCTCTGGACACGAGCGGGCCGTCGAAGGCGCTGCGGATGGACTACGACTTCGCCACCCAGACCTACACGGGGTTCGGCAAGCAGATCAGCGGTGACTGGTCGTCCTTCAACGAGCTGGCCCTGTGGGTGAAGCCCGACGGGTCCGGCAACAAGATGGTGCTCCAGCTCGTGGCCGGTGGCGTCTCGTACGAGGCGTACCCGTCGCTGGCAGGCACCACGGCGGGCGTCGTCACGTTCCCGTTCGTCGACTGGCGTCCGGCCCCCTGGGACACCGCCAACGCCAACCGCCGGATCACCGACGCGGACCTCCAGGCGATCTCGCAGTTCAACATCTACGTCAACGCGGCCGACGACGGCACCGGCGCCTCGTCGGGAAGCATCGTCGTCGACGACATCGCCGCCCTGCCGGGGGTCGAGCCGCCACCGGTGTTCTCCGACGTGCTGCCGGGGTCGCCCAACTTCGACTCGATCATCTGGCTGCACGACCAAGGGCTCGACGACGGCTACGCGGACGGCACGTTCCGGCCGACGAAGCCGGAGACCCGTCAGGACGTGGCGACGCTGCTCTACCGCTACGCGGACGCGACCTGGGTGCCGACCGCCACGCGGCCGACGTTCCTCGACGTGCCCAAGAAGCACGCGGCGTACACGGCGATCGAGTGGCTGGCGCACGAGGGGCTGGTCGACACGACGCTGCCCGTCTACCTGCCGAAGGCGCCGCTCGACCGCTCGTCCGCCGCCGAGCTGCTCTGGCGGCTCGCGGGCAAGCCCGAACCGGCGGCACCCGAGGCGTTCACCGACGTGCCGTCGTGGCACCCGTACGGCAAGGCCATCGCCTGGGCGACCGAGACCGGCATCGTCGTGCCGACGTCGGCCACCAAGTTCGGCGTGCTCAAGGTGGTCACGCGCGGGGACTTCGCCGTGTACCTCGACCGGTACGACCACCGGCCGACACCCCTGGAACCCGTCGTGCTCTCCGACTTCGCGGACGGCGCCCAGGGCTGGGGACCGATCGGTGAGGGCACGGTCTCCTCGACCGGAGGCACGCTCACGGTGAACGCGGCGTCGCCCGACGGCGGCTGGTTCGGGTTCGGCCCGTCCGTCGGAGACTGGACCGGGCGCACCCAGGTGACGTTCGACGTGGTGTCCACCACCGGGTTCGACACCAAGGCGGCCCTGCAGGTGGGTTCGTCGTGGACCTGGTGCGAGACCGCGCAGGTGGGCTGGATCTCCGGGCCGACCGCCGACGTGGTCGTCGACCTGGAGACCCTGACCGCCGACTGCGGCGCGCAGCTGGCCGACGTGAAGAAGGTGAACCTGTACTTCAACGCCGGCACCCACGTCCTGGACGACGTGGTGCTGCACTGACAACCCGCGTTGCGTCCGAGGATGTGGTTGCCCTGGCAGCCACATCCTCGGACGTTGTCAGTCGGCGGGCAGCAGGAGGCCGTCGCGGATGAGGCCGCGGGCCGACGGGAGGACGTCCGCCGCGACCGCGTCGCCGCCGACCTCCAGCAGGGCGCCCAGGGCGTTGACGATCTGGCCCACGGTGAGCTCGCCGTCGCAGACGCCGACGAACCCGGCCAGAGCTGTCCCGGCCTGCACGGCACGCCCGAAGCCGCCGCCCTGGCGCAGGAGCACCACCTGCGGGTCCGGGTCGCCCGGGGTCAGGTAGCGCTCCTCCGTGACGTCCGGTGCGACGACGAGGCGCTGGTCGGCCAGCTCGCCGTCCGTCATCGACTGCAGCCAGTCGTGAGCGGCGAGCGACGCCGCGATGGAGGGGCCCAGCGGCTGGCGGACCGTCCCGGTGACCTCCTCGAGGCGGCGCAGGGACGGCTCCCCGAGGGGCTTGCGGAGGGTCACGAAGCCGAACCCGATCCCCTCGACGTCCCGCGACGCGAAGTCGTCGAGCCACTCGCCGTACCGCGAGGCCCACGCCGCGCGGTCGCGGTCCGGCGTCGTTCCGCCGTCGCGGATCCACGTCTCGGCGTACTGCGCGGGGTCCTGCAGCTCGCGCTGGACCACCCAGCCGTCCAGCCCGCTGGCGTCGAGCCACGACCCCACCCGCTCGTGCCACTCCTCGCCGCGCCGCACCTCCCAGTTGCCCAGCAGCTGCGCCACTCCCCCGGGGGCGAGCACCGCGCCGACGCCCTCGACGAGCTCGCGCACGATCGCGTCGCCGGAGCGCCCGCCGTCGCGGTACTCGTACGACGGCATCCCCGGCGTCCGCGGCGTGATGACGAACGGCGGGTTGCTCACGACGAGGTCGAAGCGCTCGTCGGCGACCGGCTCGAGCATCGACCCCTCGCGGAGATCGAGCTCTACCCCGGCGAGCGCCGCGTTGAACTGTGCGAACGCGAGCGCGCGCCGGGAGATGTCGGTGCCGACCACCCGGCGCGAGTGGCGGGACGCGTGCAGGGCCTGGATCCCGCAGCCGGTGCCGAGGTCCAGCACGTGGTCGCGGTCGTCGCGGACGGTCACCTGCGCCAACGTGGTGGAGGCCCCGCCGACGCCGAGCACGTGGTCGGTGCGCAGGGCCGAGCCGGTGGCCAGCTCGCCGAGGTCCGACGCGATCCACCAGTCGACCTCGCCGCCGCCGTCGACCGCCGCGTACGGACGCAGGTCGACCCGCGCACGCACGTCGTCGCCGTCGGACTCCACCAGGCCCAGGCGCTCGGCGCCCGCGACCGTGAGCGTGGGCAGCGCCCGCTCGAGCAGCCGCCGCGGCGTGGTGGACCCGAGCAGGAACGTGCGGACCAGCGCCGCGACGACGTCGCCGGACGCCGCCGTGGCGCGCAGCGCGGGAACCGGCTCCTCGCGGTGCAGGGCGTCCGCGGCGACCGGCCCGAGCACGTCCTCGACCCCGGCCACGCCGTACCCGGCGGCGGTCAGGTCGGTGCGGAGGGCCGCGACGAGCGCGGGATCGGTCAGGGGCGCACCGGGCGCGGGCTGCAGGACCACCCCGCCATCATCCCTGCACAGTCCGGGCCTCCGGGTCCAGGAGCAGGTCGACGACGAGCGGGCGGTGGTCGCTGCCGTGCAGGACGGGCGGCCCGGAGGGGACCCGCGCGTCCTCGATGCCGAGGTCGGAGGACGCGAAGACCGCGTCGATCCGGTGCAGCGGGTCGATCGCGGGGTACGTGGGGTCGCCCTCGGGGTCGGCGTCGACCAGCACGCTGGACAGGCGCTTCCACGTGGGGCCGCCCGGGCGCTCGTTGAGGTCGCCGAGCACGACCGTCCGCGTGGCGGGGACGTGGGCGAGCAGGATGTCGGACAGGTGCGCGGACCGCTCGTCGCGGACCAGCGACAGGTGCACGACGACGAACCGGACACCGTCGACCGTGGCCATGGCCACGCCCCGACGCGTGCGACCCGCGAGGTTGACCAGCTTGAGCGCGTGCGCGTGGGAGGCGGACCGGCGTGAGGCGACCAGCAGCGCCGTCGTCCGGGCACCGCGGCCGTTCACGACCGTCCGCAGGCCCACGTCCCGCGCGAACCGCCACATCTGCCACCGCCCGAGCAGCCCCCGCGGGGGTTCCTGCACGCCGAGCACGTCGGGGGCCGCGATGCGCACCACAGCGACGGCGTCCGCCCGGGACAGCTGCAGGCCCTTCAGGTTGTACGTCATGACCCGCAGGCGGCCGGCGTCGAGGCTCGTCGTCACCGGGACATCCTGTCGGACTCAGCGGCCGAGCAACCAGCGGACCTCGTTCCGGAACAGCTGAGCGCGGGACGGCGAGTCGTACGACCGGACGTCGTGCCCGAGGGCGTCGTAGACCACGCGACCGGGGCCGGGGGCCACCCAGACGACCGGGTGCGGGGCGCCCTCGTGCTCGGCGACGACGAGGACGTGCACGTCCGGCGACACCTCCAGCGACAGGTACTGCTCGTCGGGCGCCTCGACCACGGACAGCCCGGCCGTGACCGGGTGCGTCGGGTCCACCACGCGGAAGACCGACGGCCCGAGCGGCGGGTGCCAGGACGCGCCCTCGACCCACCGACCCCCGAGCGTCGACGCCCACGCGGGCCGGTCGAGGAACGTGTTCGCCGCCTGGTGCAGCCCGAGCACCGGGACTCCGGAGGCGACCAGCGAGGCGAGCCGGTCGTGGAACGGCGCCCAGTCGTCGTCGGTGCCGTCGAACTCGGGGTCCGGCCGGCCGCGCCCCGCGGCGACGATCACGAGGTCCGGGTCGACGTCGTCCAGCGCGGACGGCAGGGTGCCGCGGATCGTGGCGTCCACCCCGTCCTGCGCCAGCAGCCCGGCCAGCCGGTGGGCGACCGCGGCGGCGTCGTGCCACGGGTCCTCGTAGCGGCCGTGGCCGGCGAGCACGATCGCGTGGGGCATCGGTCCTCCTCCTGCACAGACGACGATGCCCCCGGCAGGAGCCGGAGGCATCGTCGTCACGCGTCAGTGTGCGAGCGCCTTCTCGGCCTCGCGGGTCAGGTCCTCTCGGTCGGCTCGCGCGGCCCGAAAACGAGACATCACGACGGCCCCGCCCGCCACGAGCGCGGCCGCGATCGCGATCGACAGGCGCGCCGTCTGGTTGGCGTCGGTCCCCACCGAGATGGCGACCACGGCCGGCGCGATGAGCAGCGCCACGAGGTTCATCACCTTGATCAGCGGGTTGATCGCCGGACCGGCGGTGTCCTTGAACGGGTCACCGACGGTGTCGCCGATGACCGCAGCCGCGTGGGCGTCGGACCCCTTGCCGCCGAAGTTGCCGTCCTCGACGATCTTCTTCGCGTTGTCCCAGGCACCGCCCGAGTTGGCCAGGAAGACCGCCATGAGCACGCCTGTCGCGATGGCCCCGCCGAGGAACCCGGCGAGCGGACCGACGCCGAGTCCGAACCCGACGGCGATCGGCGCGAACGCGGCGAGCAGACCCGGTGTCGCCAGCTCCCGCAGGGAGTCACGGGTGCAGATGTCGACGACCTTGCCGTACTCCGGGCGCACCTCGTACGTCATGATCCCGGGGTTCTCCCGGAACTGGCGACGCACCTCGAAGACGATGGCTCCGGCTGCCCGGGTCACGGCGTCGATCGCCAGGCCCGAGAACAGGAACACCGTCGCGCCACCGAGGATCACGCCGACCAGGGTGACCGGGCTGATGATGCTGTAGTTCAGCATCGCCGCGGTGAGCTCGTCGCCCGCCTGCCCCGCGGTGCGCAACGCGTTCTGCACGGCGTCCGCGTACGACCCGAACAGGGCGGTCGCGGCCAGGACGGCCGTCGCGATCGCGATGCCCTTGGTGACGGCCTTGGTGGTGTTGCCCACGGCGTCGAGGTCCGTGAGGATCTGCGCGCCCTCGGGAGTGACGTCGCCGGACATCTCCGCGATGCCCTGCGCGTTGTCGCTCACCGGGCCGAACGTGTCCATGGCGACGATGACGCCGACCGTGGTCAGCAGGCCGCAGCCCGCGAGCGCGATGAGGAACAGGGACAGCGACACGGAGCCGCCGGCCAGCAGGAACACGCCGCAGATGGCCGCCGCGATGATGCCCGCGGTGTACACGGCGGACTCGAAGCCGACCCCGATGCCGGACAGGACCACGGTGGCCGCGCCGGTCAGGGTGGTCCGCGCGACGTGCAGGGTGGGCTTGCTGGTGGTGCCGGTGAAGTAGCCGGTGACCCAGAGGATGACGCCCGCGAGCACGACGCCGATGGCCACGGCCACCGACGCGATCAGCCGCGGGTCGCCGGGGTGGGACTCGAGGCCGGCCGTGCCGCCCGTGAGCTCCGAGAACGACGACGGCAGGTAGATGAACGCCGCCACCGCGGAGAGGAGGACGCCCACCAGCGCGGAGGTGTAGAAGCCGCGGTTGATCGCCTTGAGGCCGCTCTCCGCGCCGCGCACCCGCGTGATGAACACGCCGAGCACGGCGACCAGGGCACCCATCGCGGTGACCACGAGCGGGAACACGAGCCCCTGCTCGCCGAACGCCGCCTTGCCCAGGATGAGCGCCGCGACGAGCGTGACGGCGTAGGACTCGAACAGGTCCGCGGCCATGCCGGCGCAGTCGCCCACGTTGTCGCCGACGTTGTCCGCGATCGTGGCCGCGTTGCGCGGGTCGTCCTCCGGGATGCCCTGCTCGACCTTGCCCACGAGGTCGGCGCCGACGTCGGCCGCCTTGGTGAAGATGCCGCCGCCGACGCGCATGAACATGGCGAGCAGCGCGGCACCGAAGCCGAAGCCCTCGAGCACGGCCGGAGCCTCTGCCCGGTAGATCAGCACGACGGACGCGGCGCCGAGCAGGCCGAGGCCCACGACGCTCATGCCGACGAACCCACCGGTCCGGAACGCGATGCGCGCGCCCTCCGCGCGCCCACCGACCTCCGACGCGGCCGCCGCCACCCGGACGTTCGCCCGCGTGGCCAGCCACATGCCCAGGTACCCGATCGCCGCGGAGAACCCGGCGCCGATCAGGAAGAACACCGAGCGACCGATCTTGACACCGCTGTCGCCCGGCAGCAGGAAGAGCAGGGCGCAGACGACGACCGCGAAGAGGGCCAGGGTCCGGAACTGCCGGCTCAGGTAGGCCGACGCCCCTTCCTGGACCGCGCGCGCGATCTCGCGCATGGACTCGGTCCCCTCACCGGCCGCGAGCACCTGGCGGCGCAGGACGACGGCGATGAGCAGGGACGCGACCGCAACGGCCGCGATGACACTGACGATCGTGATGCTCGTTGACCCGAGCTCGACCATGCATCCTCCTCGGACATCAGCGAGGCCCCCCTGACCACGCCTGTCCCACAGCCCCGTTGCTGCGCGACTGGGCGAGTCTAGCCACGAGATGTGACGTGGATCGCACACCGACGCAGACGGGTGACCGGGACCCTGAACGGCGGGACGATCGGCTTCACCCCAACCGTTCGGGTGGTGAGGGCGTCTGGACAGGTGAGGGCAGCGCTGCCCGTCCAAGGAGGTCGACCATGAGCTGGGAGGACGATCTGGACCGGCTCGTCACCGAGCGGGGATCGGCGCTGGTCGCGTACGCCTACCTGCTGACCGGGGACATGTCGGCGGCCGAGGACCTGGTGCAGGACGGGCTCGTGCGGACCTACGCACGCCGTCGGCCCGACGACGTCACCTGGGTCGAGGCGTACGTCCGGCGGGTCATCCTCCACACCTATCTCGACGCCTACCGGGCACGACGTCGCTTCGCCGCCGTGACCCACCTGGTCGCGACGCCCGAGGCCGCGGACGACCAGGCCGCCGCCGCGGGCGACCGGGCGGACGTGGCGCGAGCACTCACCGTCCTGTCCCCCCGCGAGCGCGCCTGCGTCGTCCTGCGGTTCTCCGACGACCTGACGCTGCCCGAGATCGGCCGGCGGCTCGGGGTGTCCCCGGGGGCGGTCAAGCGGTACCTGTCCGACGCCCGACACAAGCTCGAACCGCTCCTGGGACCGCAGCCCGGCCTGTCTACCGAGGACGTCACCACGATCGCGAAGGGAGCCGGACGATGAACCACGACCTCGAGTCCGCCCTGGGCGAGCTGGCGGACCGCGCCGAGCAGAGCCACCGCGTCGGACGCGCGCCGCTGCCGGTCGCCCGGATCACCGCCCGCGCGCGCACCCGCCGACGCACCCGTGCCGCCGTGGCGATCGGAGGCGCGGCCGCCGCGGTCGTCATCGTCGCCGGGACCGCGTTCGCGTTCCTGCCGGACCGCACGAGTCCCGCGCCCCCGGCGACCCCGTCCCCGTCGGTCACGACGACGACACCCGCGCCCTCGCAGACCCCGACCCCGACCCCGACCCCGACCGTCGCGCCGGTGGTGCTGCCCGTCGGCAACCCCGCCCTGCCGTTCGGCACCTGCGGCTCGCTGGCGTCGTCGGCGCCCGCCGACCCGGTGGACACCCGTGTCGTCGCGCGTCTGGTGCCGGACGCGGGCTCGATGGCGTCCGGCGGGCACCTGGCCGTCGGTGGCGAGGTCGAGCGCGGCACCGAGCTCGGGGCGTCCCTGGTGCTCGCCGTGCCCGACGGCGGACCGCGGGTGGCGGTCGTGCGCGAGGGCGTCGTCGTCGGCACCGCGGGCTTCTACTCCGGGACGTACGACGCGATGTCCGGCCGCAGCGGCAACCAGGGCGAGACGGCCTGGTTCCGGGGCTCCCTGGACCTCACGGTCTGCGATCCCGCGGACGGAGGCCCGGCGACCCCGGGACGTCCGCTGCCGGCGGGCACCTACGAGCTGCGGCCGTGGGCCACGGTGGTGACCTTCGACGGCTTGGTGGACATCCCCCAGGACCTGGCGCAGGGGACCCTCCCCCTCGCGCAGACGGCGGCGCTCGACGGCGCAGAACGCGCGACGGCCCTCGGCGAGCCGGCGACCGTCACCGTGACAGGTGAGGCCGACGTGCAGCTCGCGGCGCCCGGCTCGGACGTCCCGCTCGACGCGTCGACCACAGCGGCTCGGCCGGTGTGCGACGGCCCGGCACCGGCAGCCCCCGTCCGGACGGCGATGCTCGACCTCCAGGTCACCCCGCAGGCGACGACGTTCGCGGCCGGGTCGCCCCTGCGCGCGAGCGGCTCCGTGCAGTACACCGGACCGGGCCGGCTGCGGGCGTTCGGCTACTACGCGATCGAGTACTGGATCGTGCGGGACGGGATCGTGGTCGGCACCACCGTGCAGGCCAACGACGCCTTCTCCGTGGTCGACCTGGGCGCGGGCGCACCCCTGGCCTTCTCCGAGGAGGAGCGCGTGCTGACGTCCTGCATCTCCGGCGTGGAGCAGCCGCTGAGCGACGGGAACCCCCTGCCGGCCGGCGTCTACCAGGTGTACCCGGGCTGGATCTTCTCGGCACCCGTCGTGCGGCTGCCGTCCGAGACCGTGCCGCTGCAGGACACGAGCTCCGGCTACGCGGTCACGCTGGGCACGCCGTTCACCGTCACCCTCACATAGCCGATCCGACCAACGGTTCACACCTCCCGGTCGTCCAGGAAGATGACGGCACCACAGGGAGGTGGCATGACGGCCTGGGAACAGGTACTGGACGAGCTCGTGCGGGCTCGGGGGCGTGCGCTCGTGCGCTACGCGACCCTGCTCACGGGCGACGAGCGCGAGGGTGAGGACCTGGTCCAGGACGCGCTGGTGCGCTGCTTCAGCCAGGGGCGTCCGCTGCGTGAGCCGGCGGCCGCCGAGGCCTACGTGCGCCGGGCGGTGCTGACCATCTTCCTGGACGGTCACCGCCGCACGGCCCGCTGGACCGCGGTGCGCCACCTGCTCGCCCGCGACGACGACACCGCCGACCACGTCCCGGCGAGCACCGCCCGGCTCGACGTGCAGACCGCACTGCTGACCCTGCGCCCGCGGCTGCGCGCCTGCGTGGTGCTGCGGTTCTACGACGACCTCACCGTGCCGGAGGTCGCCCGCCGCCTGGAGGTCTCCGACGGGACCGTCAAGCGTTACCTCTTCGACGCGATCCGGCACCTCGAGTCCCTGCTGGGACCGCTGCCCGACGCGCACACCCTCGACATCCAGCTGGTCCCGACAGGAGTGACCCGATGAGCCCCGACCTCGCCCGCGCCCTGCACGACGCCGTCGACACCGGCCCGGACGACTCCCCGTTCGACGTCACGTCACTCACCGGCCGCATCCGGCGCCGCCGGACCGTCCGCGCGGGTGTCCGCGGCGGGGTCGCCGTCGGAGCCGTCGGAGCCGTCGCGCTCGGCGCCGTGTACGTCGGGGGGCGACAGCCGATGTCCGTGCTCCCCGCGGCGCGTGCCGACGCCGGGCCCGGGACGTGCGGGTCGGACATCGGGCTCCTCCCGACGGCCGACCCCGTTCGGGTGGGTCTGCTGCCGTCGACGGACGGCTCCTGGTACATGGAGGACGCTTCCGCCGTTCCCCAGCAGGGCACCCACCTGGGAACGCTGCTCGGGCGCACCATGAGCCCGGTCCTCGTCCGCGAGCTGTCACCGGCTGCTCGGGACGCCGCGGTCGCCGAGCTGGTGCGCAGCGCGAACGAGACGCTGGCCGCCGCGGAGGAGCGTCGCGCGGCCGTGATGGCGGATCCGCCGGCTGCTGTCCCGCTCACCGCCGGCCAGGTCGCCGCACTGGACCGAGGGGTGGAGGTCGCGCGCCAGCAGCTCGAGGCCGCGGAGAGCTCGGAGCGGATCAGCGGCACCGGCGACGAGCTCGACAGCCAGATCCTGATCACCCACGACGGCACGGTCGTGGCGTCCGACGCCGACCCGTCGCCGGACCCGCGGTACTCGTGGCTGTCCTCGCCCGATCGCTCCGTGGTCTCGGGCATGACGAGCACGGAGCTGAGCACCTGCGCGACGGACGGGGACCCCGGGGGCGTGCCGTTGCCCTCCGGCGAGTACTCGGTCTACGTGAGCTATGCCGAGGCGGACGGGCGCGCCGTGGCGGGCCCCTGGTCCCTGACCCTGCTCGACATGCCCCCGGCACCGACCGGCTTCCCCGAGGGCTTCCCGGTCGACGACGTCCCCCTCATCGGTGGCCGGCTGGTGTCGGTCACCCCGATGGCTGGGTCGAACGGCGAGGGGTGGAGCGTCGTGATCGCCGCCGACGGGGACGACGCCGCCAAGGAGGCCGTCCGGCTGCTCGGCGACGACTGGTCGACCTACCCGGCGCTCGCGCCCCCGCCCGGCATCACCTTCCCCGTGGCGGGGTGGGAGGTCGGCGTCACAGCATCGACGTCGGAGGACGGAGAGCAGACGGTCGTCTACTCGATCCTCCCGGACTGATCCGTCAGCCGATCGGCGCGACCGTTGCACGCGCACCCGCTGCTCAGGCGTCGAGGGCCGCCTCGACCGTCTCGTGGACGGTGAACACCTGCAGCAGGGCGGTGATCCGGAAGACCTTGAGCAGCCGCTCGGAGTCGATCACCAGCTGCAGCTGACCGCCGGCCAGCCGGACCTTCTTCAGGGTGCCGACGAGCACGCCGAGCCCGGTCGAGTCCATGAACCTCACCGCTCGCAGGTCGATGACCAGGTCGGTGCGGTCACGGTCGAGCAGCTCGGACAGCTCGTCGCGCAGGACGTCGGCGGAGGACACGTCGATCTCGCCGTCGACCTCGACGACTGTCCGGGGACCGATGTCCCGGCTGGTCACGCGCACATCCATCGGGGCCCCTCCCTCTGAGCGCATTCAAACAGAGAGACGGCCCTCGCGACGAGGTGCGCTCAGCGCGTCGCCGCGAGGGCTTCCCGGTACTCGCTCGTCGTCCCGTCCGGCCGGACCTCCTGGAGCACGTGGTCGCGCACTCCGAGGTCGGCCAGGACGGCCCCGAGCTCCGCCACGTCGGCGTCGCTCAGGACCGTCGGGTCGACGGTGGTGCGCACCTGCACGTCGACCCCCGCGTCGAGCACCAGCCGCAGCGAGGCGAAGGCGGCGTCCGCGCTGGTCCGCGGCCCGCCGACCTGCGTGATCGCCCGGTACAGCCGCGCGGGTGCCTTCACGTCCAGCCCCACCCAGTCGACGTGCGGAAGCACGGCCTCGAGCCGTCGCGGGTAGGCGCCGGACGTGTGCAGTCCCACGCCGAACCCGGCGTCGTGCACCTGCACCGCGGCCTCGCGCAGCGCCCACTGCATCGTCGGCTCCCCGCCCGAGAAGACCAGCCCGTCGAGCAGCCCGTGCCGGCGGTCCAGCAGGTCGAGCACGTCCTCCCACGGGACCTGGCCGGGAGCGCGCGGATCGAGGATCGACGCGTTGTGGCAGTAGGTGCACCGCCACGGGCAGCCCTGCAGGAAGACGGTCGCGACGAGCTTGCCCGGCCAGTCGCACGACGACAGCGGGACCAGACCCGCGACGGCGATCTCCTTCACACGAGCGCCGGCTCTCGGAACGGCGTGCGCTCGGCGTGCTCGCCCTGCTTGCCGATGTTGAACGAGCTGACCGGCCGGTGGTAGCCCATGACCCGGGTCCACACCTCGCACGTCATCCCGCACGTGGTGCACGTCTGGTGCTCGCCCGCGAGGTACCCGTGGTTCGGGCAGATCGAGAACGTCGGCGTCACCGTCAGGTACGGCAGGCGGAAGGTCGACAGGGCGCGCTTGACCAGCTCGCGGCAGGCGTCCGCGGTCGACAGCCGCTCGGCCATGTAGAGGTGCAGCACCGTGCCGCCCGTGTACTTGGTCTGCAGCTCGTCCTGGCGGGTCAGCGCCTCGAACGGGTCGTCGGTGAACCCGACCGGCAGCTGCGAGGAGTTCGTGTAGTACGGGTGGCTGTCGGTGCCGGCCTGCAGGATCCCGGGGAACCGGCGGCGGTCCTCCTTGGCGAACCGGTAGGTGGCACCCTCCGCGGGCGTCGCCTCCAGGTTGTAGAGGTGGCCGGTCGCCTCCTGCAGCTCCACCATCCGCGTGCGGACGTGGTCGAGCAGGCGGATGACCAGCTCGTGCCCGCGCGGGTCGACGATGCCGTACTCGTCGCCCGTGAAGTTCCGGACCATCTCGTGCAGGCCGTTGACGCCGATCGTCGAGAAGTGGTTCTCGAGGGTGCCCAGGTAGCGGCGGGTGTACGGGAACAGGCCGTCGTCGATCAGGCGCTGGATGAGCTCGCGCTTGAGCTCCAGGGACGTGCACGCCAGGTCGATCAGGCGGTCGAGCTGCGCGAACAGGCCGGCCTCGTCGCCCTGGTGCACGTAGCCCAGCCGGCCGCAGTTGATGGTCACGACGCCGATGGAGCCCGTCTGCTCCGCCGACCCGAACAGGCCGTTGCCGCGCTTGAGCAGCTCGCGCAGGTCAAGCTGGAGCCGGCAGCACATCGAGCGCACGTCGCCGGGGTTCAGCTCGGAGTTGAGGAAGTTCTGGAAGTACGGCAGCCCGTACTTGGCGGTCATCGCGAACAGCGCCTCGGCGTTCTCGCTGTCCCAGTCGAAGTCCTTGGTGATGTTGTACGTGGGGATCGGGAACGTGAACACGCGGCCCGAGGCGTCCCCCGTGGTCATGATCTCGATGTACGCGCGGTTGATCATGTCCATCTCGACCTGCAGGTCGCCGTACGTGAAGTCGCACGGCTCCTCGGCGACGAACGGGACCTCGTCGCGCAGGTCGTCCGGGCACACCCAGTCGAACGTGAGGTTGGTGAACGGCGTCTGCGTGCCCCACCGCGACGGCACGTTGAGGTTGTAGACCAGCTCCTGGATGCCCTGGAGCACCTGCGCGTAGGTCAGGCCGTCGAGCCGCACGTACGGCGCGAGGTAGGTGTCGAACGAGCTGAACGCCTGCGCGCCGGCCCACTCGTTCTGCATGGTGCCCAGGAAGTTGACGATCTGGCCGACCGCGGCGCTGAAGTGGCGCGGCGGGCGCGCGTCGACCTTGCCGGGGACGCCGTTGAGGCCCTCCTGGAGCAGGTTCCGCAGCGACCAGCCGGCGCAGTAGCCGGAGAGCATGTCGAGGTCGTGCACGTGGATGTCGCCCTCGCGGTGCGCGGTGCCGACCTCGGGCGGGTAGACGTGGCTGAGCCAGTAGTTGGCGACGACCTTGCCGCTCGTCTGCAGGATCAGACCGCCCAGCGAATAGCCCTGGTTCGCGTTGGCGGACACCCGCCAGTCGCTCCGATCGAGGTACTCCTCGATCGACGAACCGACGTCCACGACGACCTTCTCCGACATGCCCGTACTCCCTGCTCCACGATGAGGTGCCTCCGACCGCCACCACAACATGCTGTGGTCGGGGCGGTCGATGAGGACTAGATGTAGAGATTTCTATGCCCGCAGCCTGGCGCGAGGTGGGCCTTTGGTCCCGGTCGCCGAACGGTCCCCGTGCGGGGATCGTCGTCGAGCGAGTGAAGTCGCGGCGTGTCGCTCCCGTCACCCTCTGACGAACCGCACGGGGTCGCCCGGACGCAGCTGCCCGAGCCGCCCGAGCGCGTGCCGACGGACCACCGCGACCACCGGGTAGCCCCCCGTCACGGGGTGGTCGACGCCGAACACGACCGGCCGGCCGTCGGGCGGGACCTGCACGGCGCCGACCACCAGACCCTCCGACGGGAGCTCGCGGCCGTCGTACTGGAGGGTCCGCCGGATGGCCGGCCCGTCGAGCCGCACGGCCACCCGGTTCGTCGCCGGAGTGACGCGGTACTCGTGCGGTCCGCACAGCCGGGCCAGCGCGTCGTCGAACCAGTCGGCGTGGGGGCCCGCCACGATCGGCAGGGCGAGCCGTTCCGGACGCACCGGGGCGACGTCCACCAGCGGCCAGTCCCGCGGCGCGGGTCCCACCGGCAGGACGTCCCCCGCGGCCAGCGGCGCCGGTCCCAGGCCTGCCAGCTGGTCCGTGCTGCGCGACCCCAGCACCGGCGGCACGTCGATCCCGCCGCGCACGGCCACGTACGTCCGCAGCCCGAGCTCCACGGTCCCGAGCCGCAGCTCCGACCCGTCGCGCAGCTCGATCACGGCCTCGTGCCCGACCGGCCGACCGTCGATCCACGCAGGCCCGCGACCGCCGGTCAACGCCACGGTCAGGTCCCCGCGGGCGCGCACCAGCAGCCCACCCAGGAGCACCTCGAGCCCGGCCGCACCCTCGTCGTTGGCGACGAGCCGGTTGGCCAGCCGCAGCGCGCCCGCGTCGGCCGCCCCGGAGCGCCCGACGCCGATGTGCGCCCAGCCGGGCCGCCCCAGGTCCTCGACGAGCGTGAGCAGTCCCGGCTCGACGACCTCCAGCGCACTCGTCATGACGCAGCGAACCGCACGCGCGTGCCGGGCTGGAGCAGGGCCGGCGTCTCGCGATCCACGTCGAACAGCTCGACGTCGCACCGGCCCAGCAGCCGCCACCCGCCGGGGGTCGCGGCCGGGTAGACCGCGCTGAACTCGTCGGCGATCGCCACCGAGCCGGCCGGAACGCGCTCGCGCGGGCTGTCCAGCCGCGGCACCCGCAGGAGCGGGTCGAGGCCGACCAGGTACGCGAAGCCCGGCATGAACCCCCCGAACGCCACGGTGTACCGCGCGCCGGTGTGCCGCGCGACCACCTCGTCGACCGTCAGGCCCGTCAGGCGCGCGACGCCGTCGAGGTCGGCGCCGTCGTAGACCACGTCGAGGACGACCTCGGTGGTGCCGGTCTCCCCCGCGGCCTCCGTACGCCCGGCCCACCAGCGCTCGACCGGCAGGCTCCCGGGGTCGGCGCCGTCCCGCACCCGGAGCAGGAGCGTCCGCGCCGCCGGCACCTGGTCGACGATCGCCTCGGCCTCCGGGTCCGTGGCGCGCGCGGCACGGACCGCGTCGTCCAGCGCGCGGACCTCGGCGAGATCCGCGAGCTCGACCAGGACGGCGTCGTCCCCGTAGGGGAGCACCCGCGGCGCGCGCGCGTCGGTCATGCGTCGATCTTGCCGGACCTACGGGACGGTGACGGTCCCGATCAGCTCCGCGACGGCGGTCGCGTTGGTCGACGGACCCGACCCGCCCTCGGCCGACGACGGCGCCACGGTCGCGACCACGAACGCGCGGAGCTCGCCGCTGGGCAGGGCCGCACCCTCGTCGCAGCTCGTCGGCGACGTGCGCACGGAGAAGCTCTGCAGCTGCCCCGGGGGGAGCGTGCCCGTCACGGACTCCCCGGACGCGGCCCAGATGTCCGAGTCCGCCACGATGCGGTCCGCCGCGTCGACGAGGACAACTCGCTCGTCGAGCAGCTCCGCCTCGGCAGTCCCCGACCAGGTCAGCCGGAGGTCGATCGAGTCGTCGCCTCGCACGGACCCGGAGATCCCCACCCGGTCGTCGCCCCGCGGGAGCACCGACACGTGGGCACCGCACCAACGCTCGCGCGAGTTCCCGGAGATCACCAGCGGCTCGCCCGGGCTGAGCGCCAGGCCCCCCTCGTACGGGAGGACCGCGTAGAGCACGTAGTCCCCGTCAGGCAGCACCTTGGTCGCGTCTGGTCCGCCGCACGCCGCGACCGAGAGGTCTCCGCCGCCTGCCATCGAGATCGGTCCGGCCGGGGTCGCGCCGAAGCTCATGAAGTCGGGGCTGGTTGCGACGACGACCCCGTCCTTGGCCACCACCACGCCAATCACCGACCTGAACGTCACGTTCTCCGGGACCCGCACCTCGACGGTCACGGGCACGGCGGAGTAGGTCTCCTCCGGGTAGGTACCCAGCGCCACGGCGAGCTCGAGAGGCGATGCGGCGGCAGGGCGATCGACCGCCCAGCCGCACGTGCCGGGTGCCGCGCCCGGGTCGGCGGTCGGCAGGGTGGTGGCCACCTGGTCGGCGGGGAGCCCCGTCACGGCGGACGTGCCGGGCACGCTTCGCGAGTACCGGTCGAGCAGGCCGGGCGTCTGCGTCGCCGTGACGGCGAGCACGCCCGCCAGTCCGACGCCGCCGGCGGTCCGGGCGGCGGTGCGCGCCGCCCGGCGGTGGCGGACCCGGCGACCGAGCACGGACGGCTCGAGCGTGCCCAGCGGGGCGTGGTCGGCGGCCTCGCGCAGCGCGGAGGACAGGTCGAGGCTCATCGGGTGCTCCTGGTGGCGATCAGGTGGGACTCGGACGGTGCGTCGGGGGCGACGGGACCGAGCACGCGTTCGAGGCCGTGCACGCCGTCGCTGAGGTACCGCTTCACGGCGCCGTCGGAGATCTGCAGCCGGTCGGCGATCTCGGCCACCGGGAGGTCCTCGAAGTACCGGAGCACCACGCACGCGCGGACCCGCGGGGACAGCCCGGCCAGCGCGGCGACGACGTCCCGCCGCGCGTCGACGCCGTGCCGGGGATCGTCCGTGACCTCCGGCGAGGCGAGCAGGTGCCGGACGCTCAGCCACCGCCGTCGGCGGCGGTAGCCGTCGATGTACGACGAGAGCATCGTCTGGCGGACGTAGCCCTCCACCGCGGCAGGCACCCGGAGCGTCGCCTTGCGCGCGAGCACCGACACCAGGGCGTCCTGCACCAGCTCCTGGGCGTCCGCCGCATCCCCGGTCAGCAGGTAGCCGTACCGCAGCAGCGCCGGACCGCGCTCACGGACCAGCTGCTCCAGCACGTCCTGCCAGTCCACGCGTGGTGCCTGCTCTCCGTGCTCGAGGTGCGTCGGTCGATCGGCCCGACATCGACCATGACGGACGGGCGGCCCGATTCGTTGGGGTGCTCATCCGGCGAACGGCGCGACCGTCACCCCGTTCGCCCGCAGCTCCGCCCGCACCCTTCGCGCCAGCACCGCGGCCCCGGGGGTGTCCGAGTGCACGCACACGGACTCCGCCACCACCCGGACGTCCGACCCGTCGACCGCTCGCATCACCCCGTGCTGCGCCAGCCGGACCACCCGCGCGGCGACCTCGTCGGCGTCGGTGACCAGCGCCCCCGGCTCGGACCGGGGCACCAGCGTCCCGTCCGCCCGGTAGCCGCGGTCCGCGAAGGCTTCCGCGACCGCGCGTCGACCGGTCCGGGCGGCGATGTCCAGGACCGCGGACCCGGGCAGGCCCAGCACCGGCAGGTCCCGGAGCGCCTCGACGACCGACCGCGCGTGCTCCTCGTGGTGGACGACCGCGTTGTAGAGCGCTCCGTGCGGCTTGACGTAGGCCACGCGCGTCCCTTCGCGACGTGCGATCGCCCGCAACAGCTCGACCTGCTCCGACACCTGCTCCCGCAGCACGTCGGCCGGGACGTCCACGAAGCGGCGGCCGAAGTTCTCGCGGTCCAGGTAGGACACGTGCGCACCGACCGCGACCCCGCGTGCCGCCGCCGCCCGGCAGACCGCGGCCATGATCCGCTCGTCGCCCGCGTGGTAGCCGCACGCCACGTTCGCGCTGGTCACCACGTCGAGCAGGAGCGCGTCGAGGCCGTCGACACCCGCCTCCCAGGCGTCGAGCTCCTCGCCGAGGTCGCAGTTGAGGTCGATCCGCGCCGCCATGCCCCCGATCCTGCCCGACGAGCGGCCGGTGCGAGGATGGTCGGGTGGTGGAACCCGGTGAGCTGCTCGACGTGCTGCTCGCCGCGGGACGCCGCACCGACCGCATGACGCACGTGCGGCACCTGCCGTCCCGCCCCGGTGTGCAGGCGGACTGGCCGTCCTGGGCCGACGCCGACCTGGTCCACGGGTACCGCTCGCTCGGGGTGGACCGGCCGTGGCTGCACCAGGTGGAGGCGGCCGACGCGGCCTGGTCCGGGCGGCACACGGTCCTGGCCACGTCGACCGGCTCCGGCAAGTCCCTCGCGTTCTGGCTCCCCGCCCTGTCGACAGCCCGGTCCGCCGCCGCGGGCTCCCTGCTCGACCCGGGCCGCATCGAGTCGGTGAGCCGCCGCGCGACGACGCTCTACCTCTGCCCGACCAAGGCCCTCGCCGCCGACCAGCTCGCCGCCCTCGACCGGCTGGTCGTCGCCGCGCGGACCCGGGACGTCCGGGTGGCCACCTGCGACGGCGACACCTCGCTCGAGGAGCGCCGCTGGGTCCAGGAGCACGCCGACGTGGTGCTCACCAACCCCGACTTCCTGCACTTCGCCCTGCTCCCCCAGCACCGCCGGTGGGCGCGCCTGCTCGGGTCGCTGCGGTATGTGGTGGTCGACGAGTGCCACGCGTTCCGTGGCGTGTTCGGTGCGCACGTCGGGCTGGTCCTGCGGCGGCTGCGCCGGCTCGCCGCCTCGTACGGTGCGACGCCGACCTTCCTGCTGGCGTCCGCGACCACCTCCGACCCGGCCGCGAGCGCCGCCCGGCTGATCGGCGTCGACCCGTCCGAGGTCACCGCCGTCACTGCCGACGCCTCCCCCGCCGGCCGCAAGACGTTCGTCCTCTGGCAGCCCCCGGAGCTGCCCGGCACGGAGGCCCCGTGGTCCGCGCTGTTGCCTGAGGACGACCCGTGGGCCACCCCGCTCGCGCTGCCGCGGCACGTGACCCGCGGACCGGACGACCTGAGCGTCCCGGCGCCCGACGACGTCTGGGGCGACGGGTCGCCCGCGCCACCCGGGAGGACCGCGGACAGCACCGTGGAGCCCCTTGCCGTCCCGGCAGGTCCGGTTGGTGCGGAGCCGGTCGTGCTGTCGGAGCTGCTCGCCGCCGTCCTCCCCGGGATCGGCCACCCCGCGCCGGGCGAGGGGTCCGGCCCGCTCGGCACGGGCGACCGGATCGTCGCGGAGCCCTCCGACCGTCCGCGGCGTACCGCGACCGCGGAGATCGCCGACCTGCTCGCCGACCTCACCGCCGCGGGCGCCCGCTCGCTCGCGTTCACGCGGTCGCGCCGGGGCGCCGAGTCCGTGGCGGCCACCACCCGCGCGCACCTGCTGGAGATCGACCCCACGCTGGCGGCGTCGGTGTCCGCGTACCGCGGCGGCTACCTGCCCGAGGAACGGCGTGCCCTGGAGTCGGCGATCCGGTCGGGGGCGCTGCGCGCGCTCGCGACGACGAACGCGCTCGAGCTCGGCGTCGACATCTCCGGGCTCGACGCCGTGCTCATCGCCGGCTGGCCGGGCACCCGGGTGTCGCTGTGGCAGCAGGCAGGACGCGCGGGGCGGGCCGGCACCGACGGGCTGGTGGTCCTGGTGGCCCGCGAGGACCCCCTGGACACGTTCCTGGTGCACCACGCCGAGGCGATCTTCGACACCCCGGTCGAGGCCACGGTCTTCGACACCACCAACCCCTACGTCCTGGCCCCGCACCTGTGCGCCGCCGCGGCCGAGCTGCCGCTGCGTACCGAGGAGCTGGACCTGTTCGGACCGCGCACCGCCGACCTGCTGGGCGAGCTGGTCGAGCGCGGCACCCTGCGCCGCCGGCCGTCCGGGTGGTACTGGACGCACAACGAGCCGGCCAGCCGGCTGACGGACCTGCGCGGGTCCGGCGGTGACCCCGTCCGCGTGGTGGAGTCGGTCACCGGGCGGCTGCTCGGCACGGTCGACGCGGCCTCCGCGGACTCCACCGTGCACGACGGCGCCGTCTACGTGCACCAGGGCGCCACGTTCGTCGTCGACGAGCTGCGCCTCGAGGACGGCATCGCCCTGGTGACCCGTCGCGACGTGGACTACGGCACCTGGGCGCGCTGGGTCACGACGACCGAGATCCAGTCCGTCGACGCCGAGGTGCCCTGGGGTCCGGTGACCTGGGGGTTCGGCTCCGTGGACGTGACCACCCAGGTGCTCGGCTACCAGCGCAAGCGCATCCCCGACCTGCAGGTGCTCGGCACCGAGGAGCTGGACCTGCCCGCCCGCACGCTGCGCACGACCGCCGTCTGGTGGACCGCCCCCGCGGAGGTCCTCCTGGCGGCGGGCGTCACCGTCGAAGCCACGCCCGGTGCGCTGCACGCCGCCGAGCACGCGTCGATCGGCCTCCTGCCCCTGCTCGCGACCTGCGACCGGTGGGACCTCGGCGGGCTGTCGACCGCGCTGCACGTGGACACCGAGCAGGCCACCGTCTTCGTGCACGACGCCTACCCCGGCGGTGCCGGCTTCGCGGAGCGCGGCTTCACGCTCGGCGCCACCTGGCTGCGCGCCACCCGCGACGCGATCGCCGCCTGCCGGTGCCTCACCGGCTGCCCCGCCTGCGTGCAGTCGCCGAAGTGCGGGAACGCCAACAACCCCCTGGACAAGGCCGCGGCGGTCCGGCTGCTCGACGTGGTCCTCTCCCACGCCCCGGCGGCCTGACGACGCGGTCGGGGCTCGGACCTGCTCCCGCCGAGGCGACCGTCGAGCCGTCACGACCGGGCCGACGCCGGACCGGCGCGCGCCCAGGCCGACGCGGCACCGATCGCGGTCGGCACCGCGACCCGCACGGTCAGCACGCCCTGCCCGTCGTCGCTGCACGCCGCGAGCGTCCCGCCGTTGCGCCGCACGGTTTGGGCGGCCACCGCGCACGGGTCGCCGGACCCTGCCGCCAGCAGCTGGGCCGCACCCGCGAGCGCACCCAGGTCCGCGGCGGTCTGCGCACGCCCCCGGGCCAGCTGCGCGGCGGCCAGCAGTCCGAGCAGTCCCGCCACGACGAGCAGCACCGCGACGAGGGCCAGCAGCAGGACCGTCCCCGACCCCCGATCACCGCCTCGGCGCGCACGGGCCGCCGCCGACACCAGCCGCGTGCGTGGCAGCCTCACGGTGCGGCGCGCACGAGCCAGTTCCGGCGCGAGCCACGTTCGCCGCTCCGGGTGAGTGCGTGGCCTGCTCACGGTTCGGCACGGGCGACGGCGGTCGCGTGCGCCCGCAGCGGTGTTCCGCGCCAGGACCCGACCGCGTCGGAGACCGTCACCGTCACCCAGCCCTCGGACCGGCTCACCGCCACCGCGGCACCGTCACCGGCGAGCCGCCGCGCGGTCGCCACGACCTCTCCGTCGGGCTCACCGAGCGCCGCCGAGCGGGCGCCGGCCCGTGCCGCGTCCGTGCAGCGGGTCTGCGCGACCGCGGCGGAGGCCACGGTGAGCAGTGCGACCAGCAGGACGACGACCGCGGGCAGCCCGACCGCGAGCTCGGCCGTGACGCTGCCCCGGTCGTGCCGGCCCGCGGAGGTCACAGCGAGAGCGCCTGCCGAATGATGCCCATGAGCAGGCCCTTCACCTCGTTCCCCTTGAGGATGACGACGAGCAGCCCCGCGAAGCCGACGGCGGCGAGCGTCGCGATCGCGTACTCGGCGGTCGCCATCCCGGCCTCGGCCAGCTCAGTGCGGGCGTGCCGACCGCGGGCGTGCCAGGCGACGACCGAGCGCGGGAGCGCCGCCCGCCGCCGCACCGGCTCGGTCGGATCCGCTGCCGGGCACGCCCCGCACCCGTCGAGCACCGGCGCGGGGACGGACGTCACGGCTGCGCCCCCCGGTGTCGGGTCGTCGACGTGCGGCTGGTGGGGCCTCGTGGCGGTGGTGGTGTCGTGGGTCATGACCTCTCCTCTCCGGGAGCGCCGCGAGCTGTGCGGCGCCACGCCAGCCTCGGCGTCACCGAGCGGCTGGAGGGCGGCCGGCAGCTGATCCGTGGACTCCCACGCCCACCCATGGGCTGTGGACGCGTCGACGAGGTGCGTCCGCCGGGCCGTCAGCCGAGCAGGTCCCCGGCGAGGCTCAGGAGCATCGGCACCAGGCCCAGCAGCACGAACGCCGGCAGGAAGCAGAGCCCGAGCGGGAGGACGAGCTGGACGCCCAGCGAGCCCGCGGCCGCGGCGGTACGAGCGCGCCGGTCCCGCCGATGCTTGTCCGCCCTGCCGCGCAGCGCCGGACCGGGCGCGGACCCCGTGCTCCAGCTCGGCTCGAGCGCACCGACGACGTCGTCGACCGGCGAACCCGACCAGGCCGACTCCCACGACGCCCCGAGCAGCAGGGCCGTCGCGCCGCGCGTCAGGGCGTCGCCGCGCTCCCCACCGACGGCAGCTCCCACCGCGGACACCGCACGCGGCACGGAGGCACCGGTGCCGATCGCGACGTCCACGAGGTCGAGCAGCAGCACCGCATCCATCGGGGTGGCCTGCTCCCCCGCGGGATCGGGTCCGCGTCGGGCGACCCTCGGGGCCGATCGTGCGCGGGTCGACCACCACGGGCTCGTCGCCACCACCACCGCCGACGCGACGACGAGGCCGAGCACGCCGGGCGTCATCGCCGCCCGGTCGCCCGGGCAGGGCGGGGGTCTCCCGCTCGTCCGGCCCGGGACAGGAGCGCGGACGTCCACCACCGCCCCACGACCAGGAGCACCACGCCGAGCAGCGCCGAGGTGGTGCCGAGCCCGCCCGAGAGCATCACGCCGACGGGGTCCGCGCCCAGCAGCGCGCCGAGCGCCACGCCGAGCAGCGGGAGCCAGGCGAGGACCTGCGCGGTCGACCGTGGCCCTGCCAGGGCCGCCCGGCGCGCGCCCTCGGCCTCCTCGTCGGCGGCGACCGCGGAGGCGATGCGGTCGAGCACGCCGGCCAGCGGTGCCCCCAGCTCCTCGGACAGGCGGGCCGCCGCGACCACCGCGTGCACCCGCTGCAGGTCCCCGTCGGGCGCGCGGCCGCGGAACAACCGCCGGCGCGGTCGGGAGGTGACCGTCAGCAACGCTCCGACGGTCGGCACCGGACCGTCGGTGACCGTGCCGAGCAGGCGCGACCACGCCTGCGCCGGGGTGGCTCCCGCACGGAGCTGTGCCGAGACGCCCAGGAGCACCTCCGACAGGGTGCCGCCCTGCCGAGGCTCACTCACCGCCGCACCTGCCTGGCCGCGCTGACCATGCGCACGCACCCGACGACCTCCCGTGCCCGCCACCGCCGCGACCGCCAGCGCGACCAGCATCCCCACGAGCGCGCTCATCGTCGCGATCCGGTCACCGCACGCCCCACCGGCAGTCCGAGACGGGCAGCCAACGACGGCCACGCGGGCCCCGCCGTCGTCACGCCCGTCGGCTCGACCCGCAGCGCGCACGCCACCTCCAGGTCACCCGAGGCCGCACGGTGGACGACGCCCACCTCCGCCACGTACCGGCGGTCGGCCCTGCGCAGGTGGAGGACCGCGTCGAACGCGCTCGCGGCCTGCGCGGCGACGGCCTCGCGGGACATCCCCGCCAGCGCGGCGAGCGCCTCGAGCCGGGCGGGCACGTCGGCCGCCGCGTTCGCGTGCACGGTCGCGCAGCCACCGTCGTGCCCGGTGTTCAGGGCGGCGAGGACCTCGCGCACCTCGGCGCCGCGGCACTCGCCGAGGACGATCCGGTCGGGGCGCATCCGCAGGGCGTGCCGCACGAGGGCGGCCAGGTCCACCCGCCCCGCTCCGTCGACGTTCGCGTGCCGCGCGAGCAGCCGGACCACGTGCGGGTGCGCCGGCGCGAGCTCGCCGGCCTCCTCCACCACCACGAGCCGTTCGTCGTGCGGGACGAGCGACAGCAGCGCCGCCAGCAGCGTGGTCTTGCCCGAGCCGGTCGCGCCCGAGACCAGCAGGTTGGCGCGCGTGGACACCAGCGCCCGGACCACGGGCACGAGGGCGGGCGCCAGGGTGCCGGATGCCACGAGCTGCTCGATCGTGAACGCGCGCGACCGCACCACCCGCAGGCTGATCAGCGCACAGCTCTCCGCGAGCGGCGGAACGACGGCGTGCAACCGGGTCCCGTCCGGCAGCCGCGCGTCGACCGCCGGCGAGGCGTCGTCGAGGCGCTGGCCACCCGCCGCCGCGAGCCGGACCGCGAGCGCGCGGACGTCGTCGACGCCGCCCAGGTCCACGTCTGCCCTGGTCAGCCGGCCGGCCCGCTCCACCCACACGTCGCGCGGCCCGTTGACCAGGACGTCGGTGACCTCGGGGTCGTCGAGGAACGCCTGCAGCCGACCCGCACCGAAGAGCTCGTCGCGCACCGTCCTGGTCACCGCGGTGAGCGCGCTGGACCCGAGCACCGCGCCGACGTCTCGAGCCGCCGCGTCGACGACGACCCCGAGCGCCTCCCCGGTCCCTGACGCGCCCAGCCTCGTCCGCACGGCGTCGAGGAAGTCCGGTCCGACCCCACGCGCGAGCGCGGTCACCGCAGGCTCCGCTCGAGCGTGGCGACGATCCGGGCGGCCGCGCGGGTGGTCCGGCCACCGGTGGGCACCCCGCCTCGTTCCAGGGCGGCGAGCACCCGCCGGTCCGTGGGCAGCCTGGCGAGGACCGGGAGGTCGACCGCCTCGGCCAGCTCCGCGGTGCCCAGACCCCCCGGGGCCGGACCGCGCACGACCAGCGACGCCGCCACCCCGTCACCCAGGTGGGGCCGCATCGCGAGGATTCCGGCGACCGTGCGCAGGTCCCGCGGTGCCACGACGAGCACCGCGTCGCACGCCTCCACGAGAGACTCCCCCGCGACGACCGCCGCGCGGTCCAGGTCCAGCACGAGCGCCCCGGTCGCCAGGGTCAGGGCGTGCAGGACGTCGGCGACGACCGCGGGCTCGGGCGGCCCAGGCCGCGCACGGTCGGCGCTGAGCACCGCGCACGATCCCCACCGGGGCAGCAGCGCCAGCACGTCCGCCCCCGAGACCTCGCCTCGCGCGTCGGCGAGGTCCGGCCACCGCACCCCGTCGGCACCCTCGAGCCCCAGCAGGACGTCGATGCCGCCCGAGGCGCGGTCGAGGTCCACCAGGGCGGTCGCGGTCCGGCGCGCGAGCTGCCGGGCGAGCGCGGCCGCGAGCGTCGAGGCGCCGCCGCCCCCGCGTCCCGCCACCACGCCGACCACGAGCGCGCGGCGGGGACCGGGGGCGACCGACGGCCAGGTCGGTGAGGCGGAGGGAGCGCCCGTGAGGGGGGTCATCGGGTTCGCCTTCCGTCGGGGTCCGACCTGGCCGCCGGCGCACGACGAGCATGGCTGCGACCGACGGGCCGGCCGGCGGCGCGGCGTGGATCTGGGGAAGCCGACCCGGAACTGCTGGGCTGAGGGCGGCTCGCCATCGTGTGGGCGTCGGCCACTAGGCTCGCCGCGAGCCGCACGGCACCCCGACGACGACCGCCCGGAGCAGCATGGACGTGGATCCGCCGCACGAGGATCGATCGCGCGAGGCCGCGTTCTTCGACCTCGACAAGACGATCATCGCGACCTCGTCGGCCACGGCCTTCTCCCGCCCGTTCCTCGCCGAGGGCCTGCTCACCCGCCGCTCCGTCGTGCGCACCGCCTACGCGCAGCTGCTCTACCTGCTCGGCGGCGCCGACGAGGACCAGACCGAGCGCCTGCGCGCGCAGCTGTCGCGGATGGTCGCCGGCTGGGACGTGTCGCAGGTGTCGGCGATCGTCGCCGAGACGCTGCACGAGTCGATCGATCCCACGGTGTACGCGGAGGCGGTGGCGCTCATCGAGGAGCACCACGCGGCCGGCCGGGACGTCGTGGTGGTGTCGGCGTCAGGTGCCGAGGTGGTCGAGCCGATCGCCGCGATCCTCGGCGCCGACCACGTCATCGCGACCCGGATGAACGTGCTCGACGGCCGGTACACCGGCGAGATCGACTTCTACGCCTACGGGGAGAACAAGGCGTCGGCCATCCGCGAGCTCGCCGAGACGGAGGGCTACGACCTCGACGCCAGCTACGCGTACTCGGACTCGATCACGGACGCCCCGATGCTCAGCACCGTCGGGCACGCGTTCGCCGTGAACCCCGACCGCGCGCTGCGCAGGCTCGCGATCGAGCGCGGCTGGGGCGCCCTCTCGTTCGTCCGGCCCGTCCCCCTGTTCCCGCGCCGCGCCCGCATCGTCACGGCGGGAGCCGTCACCCTCGTGGTGGTTGCCGTGGTCGTCACGGCCCTTGCGATCCGCCGGAGCCGTCGACGCCGCTGAGTCCGCATCGCGGACCAGCGTCCCAGCATCCGGCGCGCCCGGACGGGTGGCCTGCACCGTCGTCGCCACGGCTGTCGCGGATCCGGGAAGTGAGGTACCAAAGGAACACAACTGCATGACCGCGAGGGCACCCACGCGCAGGAGAGCCCACCTATGGGCAGGTCGACCGGGCTGGTCCCGTCGCGACCGACACCGGTGCACGCTTGATCACCCTCCGGTCCGCTGTTGGCGACGGCGCCCCACGGGGCGCCGTCGTTCGTCTGCGGCGGCTCAGCCCAGCGAGCCCGCGAGCACCGCATCCGCGATCGCCCGCCCCTCGGCCGCACCGCGCACGACCGCGTCCCCGGACGCGCGCACCCACGCCGCCACCCCCTCCGGCGACCCCGTCGCGAACCCCGCGGCGGCGCCCAGGTACGGGTTCAGCGCGTCCGCCCAGACGACCTCGGCAACCACCGAGCCGGTCGGGTCGAGGCCACGGGTGGTGAGCAGCAGCCGATGGACGGCCCGTGCGACCAGCCCGTTGCCGGCGAGGAAGGGCCGCAGCGCGAGCATCTCGCCGTGCACGACGGCGCCGACCACCAGCGCCGGGACGGCCGTGGCCCGCAGGGTCCGGTCGAGCAGGTCGATGCGCGCGGCCAGCTCGTCGCCGACGGGCGCCGGTCCCAGGCCGGTGAGGTCCTGCGGCACCTCGTCGACCCGCAACCGGCCGACGTCCGGCTCGTCGAGCCACCCGCCGGTCGCGGCGGCGTGCACGCGGGCGAGCAGCTGGCGCAGCGGCGGGAGGGCGGCCGAGCCGCCGGCGCCGAGCGCCGGCATCCACTGCTCCACCAGCACCGTGGCCCGCAGCGCACCGACGACGACCGGGTCGGAGCCGCCACCGGTGGCGAGCTCGCGGACGAACGAGAGCGGCACGCGCGCGCCCTCGATCGCGCACGACGCGCGGGTGGCCCGCAGGCCGGCCTCGGCACGCACCTCGCGCCACCGCCGGCGGTAGGCCTCGTGCCAGCGCAGCTCCTCGCAGGCGATCCGGGAGCGCTCGACCGCCTCGGCCACCCCGGCGAGCTCGAGGAGGGGGGCGAGGGGGTCGGTCACGCGGTCACCCTATAGATGAGTCCACAATGTTCGAATGGTCTCCCCGAGCGTCTCCTCGTCCATCACCGCGCGCCTCGAGGTGCAGGCTCGGCCGACCGCGGTCAGCGAGCTCACCACCGCGATCGAGAAGGCCGGCGGCATCGTCACCGCGCTGGACGTCACGGCCTCGGGCCACGAGCAGATGACGGTCGACGTCACCTGCGCGACGCGGGGCGAGCAGCACGCGGCGGACATCGTCGAGGCCCTCAAGGACCTGCACGGCGTCGTCGTCGAGCGCGTCAGCGACCGCACGTTCCTCATGCACATCGGCGGCAAGCTCTCGATCGAGTCCAAGGTGCCGCTGCGCAACCGCGACGACCTGTCGATGGCGTACACCCCGGGTGTCGCGCGCGTCTGCGAGGCGATCGCGGCGCACCCGGAGGACGCCCGCCGCCTGACCATCAAGCGCAACACGATCGCGGTGGTCACGGACGGCACGGCGGTGCTGGGGCTCGGCAACATCGGGCCGCTGGCCAGCCTGCCGGTGATGGAGGGCAAGGCGGTGCTGTTCAAGCGGTTCGCGGGCATCGACGCCTTCCCCATCGCGCTGGACATCACCGACGTGGACCAGATCGTCGAGACGATCTGCGCGATCGCGCCCGTGTTCGCGGGCATCAACCTCGAGGACATCTCCGCGCCGCGCTGCTTCGAGATCGAGCGCCGGCTGCGGGAGCGCCTGGACATCCCGGTGTTCCACGACGACCAGCACGGCACCGCCATCGTCGTCGTCGCGGCGCTGACCAACGCGCTCAAGGTGGTGAACAAGGACCTGGCCACCGTGCGGATCGTGCTCTCGGGCGCGGGCGCCGCCGGCACGGCCGTGCTCAGGCTGCTGCTCGCGGCGGGCGCCAAGGACGTCGTCGTCGCGGACATCGAGGGTGTCGTCCGCGCCGACCGGCCGGGGCTCGACCCGTCCCTGTTCTGGACCGCCTCGATGACCAACCCGCGCGGCATCTCGGGCAGCATCCCGGACGCGCTCAAGGACGCCGACGTGTTCATCGGAGTCTCCGCGCCGGACGTCATCACGGGCGACGACGTCGCGACGATGGCCCCGGACTCGATCGTGTTCGCGCTGGCCAACCCCCGCCCGGAGGTGGACCCGGACGACGCGGCGCAGCACGCGGCCGTCGTCGGCACCGGCCGGTCCGACTTCGCCAACCAGATCAACAACGTGCTCGCGTTCCCGGGAGTCTTCCGCGGGCTGCTCGACGCGCAGTCGCACCGGATCACGGACGGCATGCTCCTGGCCGCCGCCTACGCGCTGGCGTCGGTGGTCACGGACGACGAGCTCAACCCGACGTACATCGTGCCCAGCGTGTTCAACCCGGAGGTGACCACGGTGGTGGCCGCAGCCGTGACGAAGGCCGCGCACGAGACGATCGAGGTCTAGACCCGCCGCGCGAGCGACGCGGCGGCCCGCTGCGTCGCGTCGACCAGCCCGTCGGGGACGTCGCCGTCCGCGAACGTGACGGCGAGCCCGGCGATCGGGTGCCCGGTGTGGTCCCGCACGGCCACGGCGACCGACGCGAACCCGCTGGTGACGTCCCCGTGCTCGGACGCCCACCCGGCACGTCGCACCTCGGTGAGGACCGCCCGCAGCTCGGACAGGCGCCGCGGGCCGACGCCCGTGCGGTCGACGAACGCGTCGCGGTCGGGGAAGAGCGCACGCACCTGGGCGGTCGGCAGGTCCGCGAGGATCGCGCGCCCGCTGGCCGTCAGGTGGGCCGGCAGCCGCACCCCGACGTCCGTGACGAGGGCGGGCCGGCCGGCCGCGCGCTCCTCGACCACGTACAGGACGTCCCGCCCGTGCAGGACCGCGAGGTGCGCGCTCTCGCCCACCTGGTCGACCAGCCGCGCGAGCACGGGCCGCGCGGCGCGGGCCAGCGGCGCCTGCCGGGAGTAGGCGGAGCCCAGCTCGAAGGCACCGAGGCCGAGGCCGTAGCGGCGCTCCTCGGGCAGGTGGGCGACGAAGCCGTGCTCGGTGAGGACCGCGAGCAGGTGGTACGTGGTGGACCGCGGGAGGTCGAGGGCCGTCGCCAGCGCCGCAGCAGGCAGCGGACCTGTCCGCGACAGGTGGCGGAGCAGGCGCAGCGTGGCGTCCGCCGCAGGCACGGTGGTCACGGGTCCTCCTCACGTGTCTGAGATCCCAGACACTATCCGTGCGCGACACCTACGCCCCGCCCGGGGGCACGCGGTGTCATGAACCATGAGCACCGTCGTCGTCGGCACCGGACCCGTCTCGATCGCCGACGTCGTCGCGGTGGCCCGGCACGGCGCGGGCGTCCGGCTCTCCGACGAGGCGCTGGCCGCGATCGCCCGCGGCCGCTCGGTCGTCGACGAGCTCGCCGCCGACACCCGCCCGCACTACGGCATCTCCACCGGCTTCGGCGCCCTGGCCGCCCTGTCCATCCCGGCCGACAAGCGCCTGGACCTGCAGCGCAGCCTGGTCCGCTCGCACGCCGCCAGCACGGGTCCCGAGGTGGAGCGGGAGGTGGTCCGCGCGCTCATGCTGCTGCGCCTCTCGACCCTGGCCACCGGCCACACCGGCGTCCGCCCGGAGACCGCGAGCGCGTACGCCGCGATGCTCGACTCCGGCCTCACCCCGGTGGTCCGCGAGTACGGCTCGCTCGGCTGCTCGGGCGACCTCGCGCCGCTGGCCCACTGCGCGCTGGCCCTGATGGGCGAGGGCGAGGTGCGCGACGCCTCTGGGAGGCTCGTCGAGGAGGCGCGCCCCGGCCACACGCTCACCGAGAAGGAGGGTCTGGCCCTCATCAACGGGACGGACGGCATGCTCGGCATGCTCGCCCTCGCGCTGCACGACCTGGACGTCCTGCTGGACACCGCCGACGTCGCCGCGGCGATGAGCGTCGAGTCCCTGCTCGGCACCGACGCCGTCTTCGCGGCCGACCTCCAGGGCCTCCGTCCGCACCCCGGACAGGCCACCTCCGCCGCGAACATCCGCGCGGTCCTGCACGGCTCCGGGATCATGGCCAGCCACAAGACCCCCGAGTGCACCCGCGTGCAGGACGCCTACTCGCTGCGGTGCGCGCCGCAGGTGCACGGGGCCGCCCGGGACACCGTCGAGCACGCGCGGGCGGTCGCGGAGCGCGAGCTGGCCGCCGCGATCGACAACCCGGTGATCACGGACGACGGCCGCGTCGAGTCCAACGGCAACTTCCACGGCGCCCCGGTCGGCTACGTGCTCGACTTCCTGGCGATCGCCGTGGCTGACGTCGCGAGCATGTCCGAGCGCCGCACCGACCGGTTCCTCGACGTCTCGCGCAACCACGGCCTGCCCGCGTTCCTCGCGCACGACCCCGGCGTCGACTCCGGCCTGATGATCGCGCAGTACACGGCCGCGGGGCTGGTCAGCGAGCTCAAGCGGCTGGCGGTGCCGGCGAGCGTCGACTCGATCCCGTCGTCGGCCATGCAGGAGGACCACGTGTCGATGGGCTGGCACGCCGCCCGCAAGCTGCGCCGGGCCATCGACGGCCTGACCCGGGTGCTCGGCATCGAGCTGCTCACCGCCGCACGCGCGATCGACCTGCGGGCGCCGCTGCACCCGTCGCCGGTGACGAGAGCCGTCCGAGACCTGCTGCGCGACGCCGGCATCCCCGGCCCGGGGCCGGACACCTACCTCTCCCCCGACCTCGAGACCGCCGCGGACGCCGTCAGGTCGGGGGCCGTCGCCGCACAGCTAGGAGCTCGCTCATGACCGCCGGCCCCCGCCCCGTCCGCGCCCCGCGCGGCACCACGCTCACCGCCCGCAGCTGGCAGACCGAGGCGCCCCTGCGGATGCTCATGAACAACCTCGACCCGGAGGTGGCCGAACGCCCCGACGACCTGGTGGTCTACGGCGGCACCGGCAAGGCCGCCCGGTCGTGGGACGCGTACGACGCCATCGTCCGCACGCTGACCACGCTCGGCGACGACGAGACCCTGCTGGTCCAGTCGGGCAAGCCGGTCGGCGTGCTGACCACGCACGAGTGGGCACCGCGCGTGCTGATCGCCAACTCGAACCTCGTCGGCGACTGGGCCACCTGGCCGGAGTTCCGGCGGCTGGAGCAGCTCGGGCTGACCATGTACGGGCAGATGACCGCGGGGTCGTGGATCTACATCGGCACGCAGGGGATCCTGCAGGGCACGTACGAGACGCTGGCCGCGGTGGCCGCGAAGCGGTTCGGCGGCACCCTGGCCGGCACGCTGACCGTGACCGGCGGCTGCGGCGGGATGGGCGGCGCGCAGCCGCTCGCGGTGACCCTGAACGGCGGGGCGTGCCTGATCGTCGACGTCGACGGTGACCGGTTGCAGCGGCGGGTCCGCGAGCGCTATCTGGACCGGGTGGCGACGAGCCTCGACGAGGCGATCGCGCTGGTCAGCGCGGCGAGGGCATCGAAAGAGGCCCTGTCGGTCGGCGTCGTCGGCAACTGCGCGACCGTGCTGCCCGAGCTGCTGCGCCGCGGGGTCGAGGTCGACGTGGTCACCGACCAGACGTCCGCGCACGACCCGCTCAGCTACCTCCCCGTCGGGGTCGAGGTGGCCGACTGGGCGTCCTACGCCGCGGCCGAGCCGGAGGAGTTCACCGAGCGCGCGCGCGAGTCGATGGCGCGCCACGTCGAGGCGATGGTCGGGTTCCTGGATGCCGGCGCCGAGGTGTTCGACTACGGCAACTCGATCCGAGACGAGGCCCGGCAGGGCGGCTACGAGCGCGCCTTCGACTTCCCCGGGTTCGTCCCCGCGTACATCCGGCCGCTGTTCGCCGAGGGCAAGGGCCCGTTCCGCTGGGCGGCACTGTCGGGCGACCCGCGCGACATCGCGGTGACCGACCAGGCCGTGCTCGACCTGTTCCCCGACGACGACCACCTGCACCGCTGGATCCGCGCCGCGCAGGACCGCGTCGCGTTCCAGGGACTCCCGGCGCGCATCTGCTGGCTCGGGCACGGGGAGCGCGACCGGGCGGGCCTGCGGTTCAACGAGCTCGTGGCGTCCGGCGACGTGGCAGCCCCGCTCGTCATCGGGCGCGACCACCTCGACGCCGGCTCGGTCGCGTCCCCGTACCGGGAGACCGAGGGCATGGCCGACGGCTCGGACGCGATCGCCGACTGGCCGCTGCTGAACGCGCTGGTCGCCGCGTCGTCGGGGGCCACCTGGGTGTCGATCCACCACGGTGGTGGCGTCGGCATGGGCCGCTCGATCCACGCCGGGCAGGTGTCCGTGGCCGACGGGACCGAGCTGGCGGCGCGCAAGCTCGCCCGGGTGCTCTCCAACGACCCCGCGATGGGCGTGCTGCGGCACGTCGACGCCGGCTACCCGCGGGCCGACGACGTGGCGACGGCGAACGGGCTGCGCGTGCCGATGCGGGAGGGCTCGTGACGTTCGCGGGCACGTGGTCGGACCTGTCGTCGGTCGGGCGCGCCACCGACGGGGGCTACCGCCGGTTCGCCTGGACGCGCGAGGACCACACGCTGCGCGAGTGGTTCGCCGGTGAGGCGCAGTCCCGGGGACTCGACCTGGTCACCGACCGCGCGGGCAACCAGTGGGCCTGGTGGGGCGACCCCGACGCGACCCCGGGGGTCGTCACGGGAAGCCACCTCGACTCCGTCCCGGGCGGCGGCGCGTTCGACGGGCCGCTCGGGGTGGTCAGCGGGTTCGCGGCCCTCGATCTGCTGCGGGAGCGCGGCGTGACACCGCAGCGGCCGCTCGGGATCGTGAACTTCGTCGACGAGGAGGGCGCCCGGTTCGGCGTCGCCTGCGCGGGCTCCCGGCTGATCACGGGCGTGCTGGACGCAGACCGGGCGCGGGCGCTGCGCGATGCCGACGGGGTGAGCATGGCCGACGCCCTGCGCACCGCCGGCCGCGACCCCGCGGAGCTCGGTCCCGACCCGCAGGCGCTGCGCCGCGTCGCGTCCTTCGTCGAGCTGCACGTCGAGCAGGGCCGCGCCCTCGTGCACACCGGCGACGCGGTCGGCGTCGGCCGGATGATCTGGCCGCACGGCCGCTGGCGTGTGGAGCTGCGCGGCGAGGCCAACCACGCCGGCACCACCCCGCTGGCCGACCGGCACGACCCGATGCTCGACCTCGCGGCACTGATCGCGCAGGTCAGGCGGGCTGCCGAGGACGCCGGCGCGCTGGCGACCGTCGGGAAGCTGCGGGTGGACCCGAACGGCGTGAACGCGATCCCGTCGCAGGTGACCGCGTGGCTGGACGTCCGCGCGGAGGACGAGTCGGCGGTCCGTGCGGTCCTCGCCATGCTCAGGGACTACGCGCCGCAGGAGGAGTCCTGGACGCCGGTCACCGTGCTCGACGCCGACCTCGCGGACGTCGTCGCGGGCGCGCTGGACGACCCACCGCGCCTGGGCACCGGTGCGGGCCACGACGCGGGCATCCTCGCGGCCGCGGGCATCCCCACGGCCATGCTCTTCGTCCGCAACCCCACGGGCGTCTCGCACGCACCCGCGGAGGACGCCGACGAGGCCGACTGCGTCGCGGGCATCGACGCGCTGGCCGCGGTCCTGGGACGGTTGCTGACGTGACCACGTACTGGGCTGCGCACGCGTGGCTCCCGGACGGCTTGGCCGACGACGTCCGGATCACCGTGGCCGACGGACGGATCGTCGCCGTCGACCAGGCACCGGCGAGCCCGGACGACCACCGGCTGCCCGGCGTCGTCCTGCCCGGCTTCGCCAACACGCACTCGCACGCGTTCCACCGGGCGCTGCGGGGGCGGACGCACGACGACGGCGGCACGTTCTGGACGTGGCGGGACCGCATGTACGCGCTCGCCGCCACCCTGACCCCCGACACGTACCTGGACCTCGCCCGCGCCACCTACGCCGAGATGGTGCTCGCCGGGGTCACCGCGGTCGGCGAGTTCCACTACCTGCACCACGGCCCCGGCGGCACCCCCTACGACGACCCGAACGTCATGGCCGAGGCCCTGCGCACCGCCGCGCGCGAGGCCGGCCTGCGGATCACGCTCCTGGACACCGCGTACCTGACCGGCGGGATCGACGCGCCGCTGGAGGGCGTCCAGCGACGGTTCGGCGACCACGACGTCGACGCCTGGGCCGCCCGCGTCGCCGCACTGCGCCCGGACGACACCCTCACGGTCGGCGCGGCGATCCACTCCGTGCGCGCGGTCCCCCTGGACGACCTCCCCCGGATCGCCGCGCACGCCACCGGCCGCCCGCTGCACGTGCACCTGTCCGAGCAGCGGCTGGAGAACGAGCAGGCACTGGCCACGTTCGGCGCCACCCCGACCAGGGTCCTGGAGGACGCGGGGGCGCTCGGCCCGAGCACCACCGCGGTCCACGCCGTGCACGTCACACCGGAGGACGTCGCGATCCTCGGCTCGACGCGGACCGGGATCTGCCTGTGCCCGTCCACCGAGCAGGACCTCGGCGACGGCATCGCGCCCGGCGCCCTCCTGCAGTCGGCGGGCGCGCGCCTGAGCGTCGGCAGCGACCAGCACGTGCGCACCGACCTGCTGGCGGAGGCGCGGTCGGTCGAGATGCACGAGCGGCTCGCCGAGGAGTCCCGCGGGGTCCTGTCCCCCGCCGAGCTCGTCGCCCTGCTGACGACCGGCGGTCACCTGAGCCTCGGTGACCCCACGGGCGGACGCCTGGCCGTCGGTGCCCCGGCCGACCTGGTCGCCGTCCGCACCGACACCCCCCGCACGGCCGGGGCGGACCCCGCGCAGCTGGTCCTGGTGGCGGGCAGCGCCGACGTCGACACCGTGGTGGTCGGCGGCGTCGTGCGGGTCGAGGGCGGCAGGCACGTGCTCGGCGACGTCGGGGCCATGCTGGGCTCGGCCGTCCGCGCCGCGTGGGAGGAGACCCGATGACGTCGCACCTGGTCACCGGCATCGGTGAGCTGACCACGCACGACGACCGCTTCGGCGGCCCCCTGCTCGACGCCGCACTGGTGGCCGAGGACGGTCGGGTCGCCTGGGTCGGTCCGGCCGCGGACGCCCCCGACGCCGACCGTCGCACCGACCTGGCCGGCGCCGCGGTGGTCCCGGGGTTCGTCGACTCCCACACGCACCTGGTGTTCGGCGGTGACCGGTCGGCCGAGTTCGAGGCTCGCATGGCGGGCACGATCTACACAGGCGGCGGCATCATGACGACCGTCGCGACCACGCGCGCGACGTCCGAGAACCAGCTCCGCGCGCGCCTGCGGGGCCTGGTCGACGAGGCTCGCGGCCAGGGCACGACGACCCTGGAGATCAAGAGCGGGTACGGCCTCGACGTCGAGACGGAGGTGCGCCTGCTCCGCCTGGCCGGCGAGGTCACGCCGGAGACGACGTTCCTGGGCGCGCACGTCGTTCCGCCCGGCCTCGACCGTGCCGAGTACCTCGCCCTGGTGACTGGGCCCATGCTCGAGGCCTGCGCGCCGCACGCCCGGTGGGCCGACGTGTTCTGCGAGCCGGCCAGCCCCCTCGCGTTCGACGGTGACGAGGCCCGCGAGGTGCTCGTCGCCGCACGGGCGGCGGGCCTGCGCCTGCGGGTGCACGCCAACCAGCTGGCGCCCGGCCCCGGGGTCCAGCTCGCCCTCGAGCTCGGTGCCGCGAGCGTCGACCACTGCACCTATCTGTCGAACGCCGACGTCGCGGCCCTCGCCGACTCGCGCACGGTCGCCACGCTGCTGCCCGGCGTGGAGTTCTCCACCCGGTCGCCGTACCCCGAGGCCCGCCGCATGCTCGACGCGGGCGTCGAGGTGGCGCTGGCCAGCGACTGCAACCCCGGCACGTGCTACTCCACGTCGATGCCGCTGATGATCGCGCTCGCCGTCCGCGAGATGCGGATGACGGTCGCCGAGGCGGTCCGGGCCGCGACGCTCGGCGGCGCGCACGCCCTGCTCCGCGACGACGTCGGCCACCTGCGGGTCGGTGCCCGCGCGGACCTCGCCGTGCTCGACGCCCCGAGCTACCGGCACCTGGCCTACCGACCGGGAGTGCCGATCGCCAGGGCGCTGACCCTCTAGGCCCAGGTGGCCCGGCGGTACTGGGGCTGCCAGGCCTCGACGTCCGCCGCACCGAGCTCGTGCGCGGCACGCAGCGGCCAGAACGGGTCCCGCAGGCCCTCGCGCCCCAGCAGGACCGCGTCGGCGGACCCGTCGGCCAGCACGGCCTCCGCCTGCGCCGGGTCGGTCAGCAGGCCGACCGCGGCGACCGGCAGCCCGGACGTCTCGCGCACCTCGCGCGCGGCGGGCACCTGGTAGCCGGGCCCGACGGGGATCGACGCGGGCGCGTTGCCCCCGGTGGACACGTCCACCAGGTCGACGCCGTGGCCGCCCAGCTCCTTGGCCACCTGCGCCACCTCGTCGACCGCGAGGCCGCCCTCGACCCAGTCGGTCGCGGACAGCCGGACGAACAGGGGCTTGTCGTCGGGCCACGCCGCGCGCACGGCGTCGGCGGTCTCCACGAGCAGCCGGGCGCGGTTCTCGAGCGAGCCGCCGTACTCGTCGTCGCGGTCGTTGGACAGCGGCGAGAGGAACTGGTGCAGCAGGTAGCCGTGCGCGGCGTGCAGCTCGACCACGTCGAAGCCGGCGTCGTCGGCCCGGCGGGCGGCGTCGGCGAACGCCGCGGGGATGCGGGCGATCTCGTCGAGGGTCAGCGCGTGCGGCGTCGCCAGGCCCGGGAAGGCCGCCGCCGACGGGCCGACGGTGGCCCAACCGCCCTGGTCTGCCGGCACGGAGCCGCGCCCCTCGGAGAACGGCGAGAACGTCGACGCCTTGCGGCCCGCGTGCGCCAGCTGCACGCCGATCAGCGTGCCCCGCTCGTGCACGAAGTCGGTGATCCGGCGCCACTCGGCGACGTGCAGGTCGTGCCACAGCCCGGTGTCCTCCGGCGAGATGCGCCCCTCGGGCACCACCGCGGTCGCCTCGGCGATCAGCAGCCCGAACCCACCCGACGCCCGCGAGCCCAGGTGGACCAGGTGCCAGTCGTTGGGGCTGCCGTCGACGGCCGAGTACTGGCACATCGGCGCCAGCCAGGCACGGTTGGCGAAGGTGGTCCCCCGGAGGGTGAGCGGCGAGAAGAGAAGGGTCACGTGCGGTCGCAACCGACGACGGCCGCCCTCGATTCCCCCCGGGCCCTAGGACCCCCATCACGTCGACGACGCCGCGCGACCATGGACGGGTGCTGAGCATCCCCGACGCGGTCGACGCCCAGGCGGTCGCCGCCCACCACAAGGTCGAGCTGATGGCGACGCCGGGGGTGTACCTCGTGCGCACCATGCTGGCCGGCGCCTACATCGGCATCGGCGTCCTCATCATGGCCACCGCGGGCGGTCCGCTGTTCGTCGCGGAGTCCCCGTTCACGCCGCTCGTGCAGGGCCTGGTGTTCGGCGTCGCGCTGACGATCGTGGTGGTGGCCGGGGGCGAGCTGGCCACCTCGGCGATGATGATCCTCACGCAGGGGGCGATCCGGCGCGCGATCAGCTGGGGACGCGCCGCCGTGATCCTGCTGGCCTGCATGGCCGGCAACCTGGTGGGCGCCATGGTCTTCGCGTTCCTCGTGCACGTCTCCGGCGTCCTGGCCCCCGGCACGGCCGGCGGGGCGGTCCTGGCGAGCATGGTGGAGCACAAGGCCCACGAGACGTCGGTGCAGCTGCTGGTCCGCGGGATCCTCTGCAACGTGATGGTCTGCCTGGCCATCTGGTGCGCGGCGCGGCTGCGCAGCGAGGGGGCGCGGATCGCCGTGATCTTCGCGTGCGTCATGGTGTTCATCACGTCCGGCTTCGAGCACGTGGTCGCCAACATGACCACGTTCTCGCTCGGCCTGTACGGCAGCCTGCCGGGTGCGACGGTCGCCGAGATGGCCCGGAACATCGCCCTCGTGGGGCTCGGCAACCTGATCGGCGGCGGGATCCTGGTCGGGGCCGCGTACGCCTACGGCAGCCGGCCGCGCCCCTCCCTCGCGCAGCCGACCGCGCCCGACACCAGCGCGCTGCACAGCGACCGGGAGCCGCTGGCAATACGGTGACTCGAACAGCGGCGCCGCCCGACGCCGCCCGAGTGGCCAGCTTCGAGGAGCACGCATGAGCACCTCCGACCCGCACCGCCCCGGCGGCGCGACCGACCGTCCCGACGAGACGGACACCGCGATCGAGCAGACGACGCCGGGCGCCGACGACTCCCCGGCCCACGAGGTCGCACCGACCGTCGAGACCCTCGACCCGCCCGCGGCGACGGAGCCCGAGCCCGAGCCGGCCACCGAGCCCGCCGTGGAGCCGGTCGCCGGGACGCCCGAGGCCGAGCTTCCTGCGAGCACCGAGACCCCCCCAGCCGCAGCACGCACCACCCCGGAGGCGAGCCTCGACACCGGCCGGCACGCGGTCGTCCGGCCGGCACCCACGCCGCCCGACGAGCCCGCTCCGGACCCGGTCGTCACCCCGGCCACGCCGCCCGTCACCCCCACGCCGCCCGTCGAGGCCGCCGCGCCCGTCGAGGCCGCCACCCCGGAGCCGCCAGCCCCCGCGCCCGCGGCCGCACCTGCCGGGTTCGCCGCCGCGACCCCCGCCGCGGCCGGCGACGACCACCTCTTCCCCGACCCGAACGCCCCGCGCAGCACGACGGTCGGCTCCCACATCCTCGGCGTGCTGGTCGGCCTGATCCTCGGACCCGTCGGTGCCGGCGTGCTGCTGCTGGGCGAGTCGCGGATCCTGCAGGCGCAGGTGGACGGCTGGGACGCCTCGACCGAGGTGCTCGGCATCGTGCTCGTCACGCTCGGCGTGCTGCTGCTCGGCGCGGTCCTGCTGCTCGGGCTCTGGACGCCGTCGGTCCCGATCACGGCGGGCACCGTGCTCACGCTCGCCGGCATCGTCTACCTGTACCTGCCGTCGATCGCCCGCGAGCAGACGCTCAACCTCCTCACGTCGTCGGGCTGGCGGGTGACGGTCACGCAGGTGACTGTGGCGGGCACCTCGGGGATGACGCTCGCCGTCGGGTTCCTGCTGCTGCTGGCGGGGCTCGTCGCGGCTGCTGCGCGCCGTCGCGGGGTCCACCTCGGGGAGTTCCGCGAGCGCCACCGCCCCTGACCCGGGGGCGTGGGCGCGCCGGTCTCCGGCTAGAGTGCGTTCCCGGACCCCGGTCCACCTGCATCGACGTCGCTGCACAGGAGGTGGTCCTCGTGACCGACACCCCGCCCGAGACCCACGAGCCCGGCCTCGAGAACCTGCTCACCGAGGATCGCCGGTTCCCCCCGCCGCCCGAGTTCGCGGACCAGGCCAACGCCCAGCGCGGCCTGTACGCGTGGGCCAACGCGGACCGGCCCAGCTTCTGGGCGGAGCAGGCCCGTGAGCTGCTCAGCTGGGAGAAGCCGTTCGAGGAGGTCCTCGACTGGTCGAACGCGCCGTTCGTGCGCTGGTTCGCCGACGGCACGCTGAACGCCGCCTACAACGCGGTCGACCGGCACGTCGAGGCCGGCCACGGCGACCGCGTCGCGCTGCACTTCGAGGGTGAGGGCGGCGACACCCGCACCGTCACGTACGCGGACCTGCAGCGGGAGGTGTCCAAGGCCGCGAACGCGTTCACCGCGCTGGGCGTCGGCACGGGCGACCGCGTCGCCATCTACCTGCCGCTGATCCCCGAGGCCGTGGTCACGATGCTCGCCTGCGCGCGCATCGGCGCCCCGCACTCGGTGGTGTTCGGCGGGTTCTCGGCCGAGGCGCTGAGCACCCGGATCAACGACGCCGAGGCCAAGCTCGTGGTGACCGCGGACGGCGGGTACCGGCGCGGATCGGCCAGCGCGCTGAAGCCGGCCGTCGACGAGGCGCTGACCAAGGGCACGCCGTCGGTCGAGCACGTCCTCGTCGTGAAGCGCACCGGCCAGGACGTCGCCTGGAACGACGAGCTCGACGTGTGGTGGTCGGACGTCGTCGACACCGCGAGCGACCAGCACACCCCGGTCGCGGTCGAGGCCGAGCACCCGCTGTTCATCCTGTACACGTCGGGCACCACGGGGAAGCCCAAGGGCATCTTCCACACCACCGGCGGGTACCTGACCCAGGCGGCGTACACGCACCGCAACGTCTTCGACCTCAAGCCGGAGACGGACGTCTACTGGTGCACGGCGGACATCGGCTGGATCACCGGCCACACCTACGTCGTCTACGGCCCCCTCATCAACGGCGCCACCCAGGTCATCTACGAGGGCACGCCCGACACCCCGCACCGCGGCCGCTGGTGGGAGATCATCGAGAAGTACAAGGTCTCGATCCTCTACACGGCCCCCACGGCCATCCGGACCTGCATGAAGTGGGGCTCGGAGATCCCGGGGAAGTTCGACCTGTCGAGCCTGCGGGTGCTCGGGTCGGTCGGTGAGCCGATCAACCCCGAGGCGTGGATGTGGTACCGCCGGGTGATCGGCGGCGACCGCACGCCCATCGTCGACACGTGGTGGCAGACCGAGACCGGCGGCATCATGATCAGCCCGCTGCCGGGCGTCACCGAGACCAAGCCCGGGTCCGCGCAGGTGCCGCTGCCGGGCATCGCGGCGGACGTGGTCGACGACGACGCGCAGTCGGTGCCCCACGGGTCCGGCGGCTACCTCGTCCTCACGGAGCCATGGCCGGCGATGCTGCGCGGGATCTGGGGCGACCCGGACCGCTACGTCGACACGTACTGGTCGCGCTTCAAGGGCCTGTACTTCGCGGGTGACGGCGCCAAGAAGGACGACGACGGCGACATCTGGCTGCTCGGCCGGGTGGACGACGTGATGAACGTGTCGGGTCACCGGCTGTCCACCACGGAGATCGAGTCGGCGCTGGTGTCGCACCCGTGGGTCGCCGAGGCGGCGGTCGTCGGTGCGGCAGACGAGACCACGGGCCAGGCGGTCGTCGCGTTCGTCATCCTGCGCGGAGACGCGGGCGGTGGCGACCAGGAGGCCGACGCGGTGCAGACCGAGCTGCGCAACCACGTGGCCAAGGAGATCGGCCCGATCGCCAAGCCTCGGCAGATCCTGGTCGTCGCGGAGCTGCCCAAGACGCGGTCCGGCAAGATCATGCGCCGCCTGCTGCGGGACGTCGCGGAGAACCGTCAGGTCGGGGACGCGACGACGCTCGCGGACTCCTCCGTGATGGACCTCATCGCGCGGGGTCTGTCGGCACCCGGGGCGAAGCAGGAGGACTGAGCCGCAGCGGAGCGCAGGCTCAGGTCGACATCACGGACGAGGACTGACGGGACTGACGGCCTCCGCCGCGGCGTTCGCCGGGCTCGTCGCGAGGGCGATGCACCCGGCGAGCGCCGCGGCGGTTCCGACGACGGCCGCGGCCTCCCACCCGTGGCGGACCACGTCCCCCAGCACGACCATGCCGACGATCCCCGGCACGACGACCTCCAGCACGGACACCGTGGCGGCGGCCGACCCGACCGGCCCCTTCTCGAGCGCCCGCAGGTAGGCCAGCGCGGCGACGACGCCCGACACGACGATGACGAGCGCGAGCGGCTGCAGGACGGTGTCGAGCAGGCCACCCGACGCGTGCGCGGCCCGGGCGGCGATCGCCGCGACCGAGTAGCCGAGCCCGGCGATCGTCGCGAGCAGGAGCGGGTGACCCCGCCGGTAGGCCAGCACGAAGACCGCCGCGAGGAGGCCGGCGGACACCAGCATCACGGGCACGAACCCGTCGGGCGGGGCCACCGCGGGCTGGTCGCCGCCGGACAGCGACACCAGGACGAGCGCGCCCACGACGACCGCGACGGCCACCCGGTCGATCGGTCGCATCCGGGTGCCCAGGACGAGCCGCTCGAGCACCACCACGACCACGAGCGACGACGCGATGATCGCCTGCACGACGAACAGCGGCAGCCGGTCCAACGCGACGAGGGACAGCAGCCACGCCAGCCCGTCGACGGCGAACGCGGCGATGACCAGCGGCTGCGCGACCACGGCCAGCCCCGCGGTCCGCCGCGTGGCCACGGCCTGCATGATCGTGCTCACGCCGTAGCCGACGGACGCGCCGGAGGCCGCGAGCACCGCGAGCACGGCACTGCTCACGGCGCTGCCCCGATCGAACCGAGGAACCGCCCGATCACCGGGATCTCCGTCACCCCCTCGGCGCCCGCGAGGACCAGCGCCTGCGTGGCGACGAACTCGACCGAGTCGAGCACCACGTACCGCGGTACCCAGCCGGGGTCGAACTTCTCGTTGAAGGTGCTGAGCGTGCCCATCTGCGTGCCCTGCGAGAGCCGCTGCAGGATCGGTCGGGCCAGGGCGTCCATGCGCGAGCCGGCCTGCGGGTCACCCTCGAGCACCTCGCGCATCATCGCGAAGTTGAGGCCGAGCCCGCGTTCACCGCGACCGGCGAGGTGAGCGATGGTCGAGACGATCGTGGCGTCGATGAGCCCGTTCGGCAGCCCCTCCGTGTCGGTGCGGCGGCGCATCACGTCGAGCGACCAGCCGCCGATGTCGGTCGCCGGGACCCACTGGCAGAAGGCGTCGACCCGGCCCGACGGGTCCCGAGTGACGGAGAGCATCAGGCCGGTGTCGGCGGGCTGGAACAGCCGGGAGAGCGTCATCGAGAAGCCCCGTTCGACGTCGCCCTGCCGGGACTCGTCGCTCATCGCCTCGATCATCGCCCGGAGCTCGCCGTCGAGCGTCGCGGGGTCGTGGAAGGTGGTGACGTAGCCCGCGCGCGCGATCCGGTTCACCGCCTGGCGCAGCGACTTGTGGGAGCGCCCCTCGAGCGTGAACGTCGGGCAGTCGACGATGGCCTCGTCGCCCAGGTACACGGTGCGCAGCCCGCTGGACTCGTACTCGGGGAGCCAGTCGGCCGCCGCGCCGATGACGGCCACCGACCACCCGAAGTCGTCGGCGTGGTCGAGGAACTCCGCCCACGCGAGCACCTTCTCCTCGGCCGGCCCGATGGGGTCGGGCGACACCAGGCACACCCCGCCGCGCACCGAGTGCGCCACCACGGACCGCCCGGTGAAGAACCAGTCCTTGTCGTCGCGGAGCGCGAAGTAGTCGAGGGTGCCGCCGCCGTGCTGCTGCACCACGAGGCGCGCGCGCTCCCGCTCGTCCAGGTGGTCTCGGGGGCTCAGCCGGTGCGGGCGGCGCGGCGACAGGAGCGACCAGAGCAGGGCCGCGAGGCCGCCGACGGCCAGCAGGTAGGTGACCGGCGCCAGGAACCGCCCGAGCCGTTCGATGTCGGCGTCGGAGGGGTCCGCGACGACCACCCAGACCACGAGCCCCGCCAGCACGGCGACGACGCACGCGGCGGCGACGACCAGCCCGACGACCGCCTGCCGGACCGCGTGCCGCGTGGGGAGGACCGGGAACGCGGTGCCGCGGGACGCCAGCCAGCCGGCGCACACCGCCACGACGACCGCCGCCAGAATGTCCGGGCCCTTCGCCAGGTGCAGCGCCGCCGAGATCGCGAGGGCCACGATCGTCGCAACCCACGCGAGCCGGTGCCCCCGCCGCAGGCCGCGGGCGGTGAGCAGCAGGACGACGGACACGAGCACGAGCGTCGGCCGGGCCGTGTGCTCGACCAGGCCGGGCACGAGGTCGCGGACGAAGCCCATGCGCTTCCAGAGCGGGTGCACCACCGCCGACAGCAGCCCGAGGATCGCGAGGACGAGCACGACGCGCGAGGCGACCACCCGGACCCGGCTCCTACGGCGCTGCTCCTCGATGGCCGACCGTGCGGAGCGAGGCACGAGCGGGCTGCTGGCCGTCATCGGTCCAGTGTGCCCGCCGCGTCCCACCCGGCGGGAGGGTGTCAGGCTGGTCCCGTCCCACCCGGGCGAGGAGGAGCCGATGGTCCGTGCGCAGGATCCACCCGGCAGCCACCTCCCCGCCGACGTGCTCGAGGAGCTGGGGGCCGGCGGGGACTGGCTCAGCTCGTGGTGGACCGTGGTCGCGCTGCTGCTGCTCGCGGTCCTCGCGGTGCTCTGGGCGGTCCGTCGGCGCGCCGGGCACCGGCGCGCGTGGCCGCAGTGGACGGCCGCCGGCCTCGCCGTCGCGCTCGCGGCCCTGTTCGTGGCGAACATCGTCGTGGGCTACGCGCCCGACGTGGCTGCCGCCCGCGTGGCCCTGGCGAGCCGGGGGATCGGCCAGGCCCCCGAGGCGCACGCCGCAGGCACGCACGACGGCGGGGTCGAGTCCGTGCAGATCCCGGCACCCGCAGCCGACCGCATGCCGGACGACAGCCTCACCTGGGTCTACACGCCCCCGGGGTATCCGGACGGGTCGACCCGGTACCCGGTCGTCTATCTCGTGCACGGCACGCCCGGCGCGAGCGGCGACTGGTTCGCGGCCGGCGACGTCCCGCACGCGATGGACGTGCTGCTCGCGCACGGGCTGGTGCAGCCGATGATCGTCGTCGGCGTGGACGTCAACGGCACCGGACCCGGCGCGGCCGACACCGAGTGCCTCGACTCGACGACAGGCGGGTCGCAGGTCGAGACCTATCTGACCGACACGGTGATCCCGTGGGTCGACGGGGCGTACCGGACCGCGGCGGACTGGCAGCACCGCACGGTCGGCGGCTTCTCGGCGGGCGGCTTCTGCGCGCTGGACCAGGGCCTGCGGCACCCCGAGCTGTACGGCACGATCCTGGCGATCGAGCCGTACGGCGACCCCGGCGCGGGCGGTCGGGCGATGCTCGCGACGGAGGCCGAGTGGGACGAGCACGACGTCCTGGGCTACGCGCCCACGATCCCCCTCCCGCACGACGTCGCGCTCTTCGTCGACATCGCCGGTCGCGAGCACGGCCAGCCCCGGCGGGACGGCACCGCGATCGCCGAGAGCCTGGCGGCGCGGGGGCAGGACGTGCTCCAGCGCGAGGAGCCCGGGCAGCGGCACACCTGGACCATGGCGCGGGTCGCGATCCCCTACGGACTGGTGTTCGCGTCCGCGCACATGCCGTGAAGCGTTTAGGCGATGGAGAGCGCCTCCCCGACCTGGTTGTGTGACCACGCACCCGCCCGCCGGCCGGCCGGCGGAACGGCGGGCGGGTGCATCCACACGTCGACCGCCCGCTGCGCGGTCCCCAGATGCCCACGGAACGAGGAAGTCCCATGAGGTCTCGTAGGTCCCTGCTGTCCGGCGCCGTCCTGGCTGCCGCCGTCGTCGCGCTCGGTGCGACGTCGCTGATCTCCACGTCGGCCCAGGCCGCGACGCCTCCCGGCCTGCACGTCTCCGGCACCCAGCTCGTGGAGAAGGACGGCACCCCGTTCATCGCCCGCGGCGTCAGCCACGCCCACACCTGGTACGTCTCGCAGACGCCGACCGCGATCCCCGCCATCCGCGCCGCCGGCGCCAACGCGCTCCGCGTCGTCCTGTCCGGCGGCGACCGCTGGACCAAGAACGACGCGGCCGACGTGGCCGGCATCATCAGCCAGTGCAAGGCCAACAAGCTCATCTGCATGCTCGAGAACCACGACACCACCGGCTACGGGGAGCAGAGCGGCGCGGTCACCCTCGACACCGCGGCCAACTACTGGGTCAGCATCGCGTCCGCGCTGCAGGGCCAGGAGGACTACGTCCAGATCAACATCGGCAACGAGCCGTTCGGCAACAACGCGACGACCAACGCGACCTGGGCCTCCGCCAGCTCCGCCGCCATCGCCAAGCTCCGCGCGGCCGGCCTGCACCACAACATCGTGATCGACGCCCCCTCGTGGGGTCAGGACTGGGCCGGCATCATGCGCGACAACGCCGCCACCGTGGCCGCGTCCGACCCTGACAAGAACGTCCTGTTCTCCGTGCACATGTACGGCGTCTACAACAACGCGACGACCATCAACGCCTACCTCGACGCCTTCAAGGCCAAGGGTCTGCCGCTGGTCATCGGCGAGTTCGGGAACATGCACTCCGACGGCGACCCCGACGAGGACACGATCATGTCCGAGGCCGTCAAGCGCGGCATCGGCTACTACGGCTGGTCCTGGTCCGGCAACGGCGGCGGCGTCGAGTACCTCGACATGGTGACCGGCTTCAACCCGGCGCAGCTGTCCTCCTGGGGGACGCGGATCTTCAACGGCACCAACGGCATCAAGTCGACGGCCGTGACGGCCAAGGTCTACGGCGGCGTCCAGCCGACGACCCCGGCCCCCACCACCCCCGCACCGACCACTCCCGCGCCGACGACCCCGGCACCGACCACGCCCGCACCCACGACGCCGGCACCGACCACCCCGGCTCCGACGGGCAAGACGTGCACCGCGGCCCTCGTGGTGAGCAACACCTGGCCCGGTGGCTACCAGGCGGCCGTCACCGTCAAGGCCGGCACCGCGATGATCAGCAGCTGGAAGACGGCGTTCTCGCTGCCCGCCGGCGGCACCGTCCAGAGCGGCTGGTCCGGGACGTACTCGCAGTCAGGCACCGCGCTGACCGTGTCGAACGCCGCGTGGAACGGGCTCCTCGGCGCCGGCTCGAGCACCACGTACGGCTTCGTGGGTGCCGGCACCGCGCCGAGCGCCTCGACCACGGTGAGCTGCACCGCCGGCTGAGGTCCCAGGACGGCGCAGGGCCGGGTCGCGACGACGACCCGGCCCTGCGCCGTGCCCGCTAGACCCAGAGGCTCCGGAGGTTGCGCACGGCCTCGCGGCCGGCCCGGTTGGCGCCGACCGTGGACGCGCTCGGGCCGTAGCCGACCAGCTGGATCCGGGGGTCGGCGTCCACCTGGGTGCCGTGCATGACGATCCCGCCGCCGGGGGCGCGCAGGCCGAGCGGGGCCAGGTGGTCGAGGGACGCGCGGAACCCGGTGCACCAGAGCAGGGTGCGCGCGGCGACGTGGCCCGGGCCGCTCACCCAGCCGTCGCCGGGCGCGTCCGGGGCGTCCCACTCGACACCGTCGGGGGTGATCCGGTCGAACATGGGGCGTGCGCGCAGGACGCCCGCGGTGATGCCGATCCGGTACTCGGGGGTGAGGGGCAGGCCGGTCACGCTGACGATGCTCTGCGGCGGCAGGCCGGCCCGCGTGCGTTCCTCGACCTCCGCCACGGCCTCGCGGCCGACCTCGGGGGTGAACGCCTCGTCGCGCCACTGCGGCGGCCGGCGGGTGACCCAGGTGGTCGTCGTCACGCGGGCCAGCAGGAGCGTGAGCTGCACGGCGGAGGTGCCGCCCCCGATCACGACCACGTGCCCGTCGGCGAGGTCCTCGGGGAGCTGGAAGTCGTGCGAGTGCAGCTGGCGCCCACGGAACCCGCCGCGGCCGGGGTAGGCGGGCCAGAACGGCTTCTGCCACGTGCCGGACGCGTTGATCAGCCCGCGGGCGCGCCAGACGACCGTCTCGTCGGGCCGCTCTATGCTGCGCGACCGCACGAGCAGCCGGTCGCCGTCGGACTCGACGCGCTCCACGCGCACGGGCCGCTGCACGCGCAGCTCGAACGCCTCCTCGTACTGCGCGAAGTAGTACGGCACCGCGAACGCCGCCGGCTCGGTGAGGTCCGGGACCAGCAGCGGCATCCCGGGCAGGTCGTGGACCCCGTGCGCGTCGGCCATGGTGAGCCCGGGCCACCGGTGCTGCCAGGCACCTCCGGCCTGCGGGGCGTCGTCGAGCACCACGAAGGTGGCGGGCGCGGTCTCCCAGCCGGACTCCCCCACGGCCACCAGCCCGGCGCGGCGCAGGTGGTAGGCCGCGGACAGCCCGGCCTGACCGGCACCGATCACGGCGACGGTCACGTCCACGGGGCTCGCGGCGGCGGACGGCGATCGGCGCGCCCGTCGCGACCGGCGGGTGTCAGGGGTCCCGTCAGCCGTCGTCGGGGGGCTCCCAGAGGCATCCATCGCCCGCCAACGTACCCGCTCACCCGCCCGGCACCCCCGTCGCAGGTCCCGGTCGTGGTGGGATGGGCCCATGCTCGACGACGCGTCCGCGCAGGTCATCCTCAGCGCGACGGCCGGTCCGCTGACCACCGCGACCGCCGATGCCGTCCGCGCCCTCGCGGACCGGGCGGCGGCCGCGGACGGTGTCGCCCCCCTGTCCGAGCAGCCGCTGCTCTGGCTGACCGAGGCGGAGGCCCCGGTCATCCACCTGCACGCCACCGGCGTCGACGGCCTGGTCGGGTACGCGCAGCTGGACGTCGGCACGCAGTCCTCCGTGAAGGCCGAGCTGGTGGTCGACCCGGCGCACCGCCGCCGCGGGATCGGCCGCGCGCTCGTGGACCGTGCACGGGCCGAGGCGTCGGTGGTCCCGGGCCGGGAGCTGCGGGTCTGGGCGCACGGGGACCTCCCGGCCGCGCGGGCGTTCGCGGACGACTCGGACATGCCCGTGGTGCGCGAGCTCCTGCAGATGCGGCTCGATCTGACCACCCGCCCACCCAGCACGGCCGGCCTCCCGACGGGGGTCACGGTGCGGCCGTTCGAGCCGGGGCGCGACGAGGACGCGTGGCGCCGCGTGAACTCCCGCGCGTTCGCGTACCACCCGGAGCAGGGCCGGATGACGTCGGCGGACCTGCGCGCCCGGGAGGCGGAGCCCTGGTTCGACCCCGCAGGCTTCCTGCTGGCGGAGCGCGACGGCATCCTGCTGGGCTCCGTGTGGACCAAGGTGCACCCCGCCGGCGAGCACGGCCCGGACCCGGTCGGGGAGATCTACGTCGTCGGCGTCGACCCGGACGCGCAGGGGCTGGGCCTCGGTCGGGCCCTCACGGCGCTCGGGCTGGACCACCTGGCCTCCCGCGGGCTGACCGCCGCCATCCTGTACACCGGAGCGGAGAACACCGTCGCCGTGCACACGTACGAGCGCGCGGGCTTCGTCCGGTCCGCGGTCGACGTCATGTTCGGTTCGGATACCCCGAGTTCACCTCCGGGTGTCACGATGGGCGCATGACGGACGCCCCTGCCATCGATCCGGCCCTGGCGGCCCACATCGCCGAGCACATGGCGCAGGCCGAGCTCGACGAGTCCGCCGTGGACCTCGAGCCCCTGCCCACCGACCGGTTCCTCGACCGCGAGCTCTCGTGGCTGGCGTTCAACCAGAGGGTGCTCGAGCTGGCCGAGGACCAAGACATCCCGCTGCTCGAGCGGGTGCGGTTCCTGGCGATCTTCGCGTCCAACCTCGACGAGTTCTTCATGGTCCGGGTGGCGGGCCTCAAGCGCCGGATCGCCACGGGGATCGCCGTGACCGCCGCGTCGGGTCTCTCCCCCCGGCAGGTCCTCGAGTCCATCAGCGAGGAGGCGCACCGGCTGATGGCCCGCCACGCGGCCGTGTTCGCGGAGCAGGTGCAGCCGGCGCTGGCGCACGAGGGCATCACGCTGGTCCGCTGGGACGAGCTGGGCGAGAGCGAGCAGGACCGCCTGCGCAAGTTCTTCCGTCGCCAGATCTTCCCGGTGCTCACCCCGCTGGCCGTCGACCCCGCGCACCCGTTCCCGTACATCTCGGGGCTGTCGCTCAACCTCGCGGTCGTGGTGACCAACCCCGCCACCGGCAAGGAGCACTTCGCCCGCGTCAAGGTGCCGCCGCTGCTGCCCCGGTTCATCGCCGTCGACGCGGCCGGCCGGCCGAGCGCCCCCGACGTCCAGGCGGCGTCGCCCGAAAAGGGCCCGATGTCGTTCGTCCCGGTCGAGGACGTCATCTCCGAGCACCTCGAGCAGCTGTTCCCCGGCATGGTCGTCCAGGAGCACCACACGTTCCGGGTCACCCGCAACGAGGACGTGGAGGTCGAGGAGGACGACGCCGAGAACCTCCTCAAGGCCATGGAGAAGGAGCTGCTGCGCCGGCGCTTCGGACCGCCGGTGCGGCTGGAGATCGCCGACGGGATCAGCCCGCGCATCCGCAACCTGCTCATCCGCGAGCTCGACGTCGCCGAGGACGAGGTGTACCAGCTGCCCGCGCCGCTGGACGCCACCGGACTCAACCTCATCGCCGACCTGGACCGGGCCTCCCTCCAGTTCCCCCGGTTCATCGCGTCCACGCCCCGGCAGCTGGCCGAGGTGGAGAGCGCGACGCCCGCGGACATGTTCGCCAAGATCCGCGAGCGCGACATCCTCCTGCACCACCCGTACGACTCGTTCTCCACCTCGGTGCAGGTGTTCCTGCAGCAGGCGGCGGCCGACCCGCAGGTGCTCGCCATCAAGCAGACCCTGTACCGGACGTCGGGCGACTCCCCCATCGTCGACGCCCTGATCGACGCCGCGGAGGCCGGCAAGCAGGTGCTGGCCCTGGTGGAGATCAAGGCGCGGTTCGACGAGCAGAACAACATCTCCTGGGCCCGCAAGCTCGAGCAGGCCGGCGTGCACGTGGTCTACGGCATCGTCGGCCTGAAGACGCACTGCAAGCTGTCGCTGGTGGTGCGCCAGGAGTCCGACGGGCTGCGCCGCTACTGCCACATCGGCACGGGCAACTACAACCCGAAGACCGCGCGGCTGTACACCGACCACGGGCTGCTCACCAGCGACCCGGAGGTGGGCCAGGACCTCACGCGCCTGTTCAACCAGCTGTCGGGGTACGCCCCGAAGTCGCGGTTCCACCGGTTGCTCGTCGCCCCCCGCTCGGTGCGGGCCGGGCTCATCGAGCGCATCGACCGCGAGGCCGCCGCCGCGCGGATGGGCCAGCCGGCGTGGATCAAGATCAAGGTCAACTCGATGGTCGACGAGGCCACGATCGACGCGCTCTACCGCGCCTCGCAGGCCGGCGTCCCCGTGGACATGGTGGTCCGCGGCATCTGCGCGCTGCGGCCCGGGGTCCCCGGCCTGTCGGAGAACATCCGCGTGCGCTCGATCCTCGGCCGGTTCCTGGAGCACTCCCGGATCTTCGCGTTCGCCTGCGCCACGCCCCAGGCCGACGCCACGTTCGACGGGCCCGAGGTCTACATCGGCTCCGCGGACCTGATGCACCGCAACCTGGACCGGCGCGTGGAGGCCCTGGTCCGCATCGCCGACCCCGACCAGGTCAGCGAGCTCATCGAGCTCATGGACGAGTCCACCGACGACGGCACCTCCTCGTGGCACCTCGACCAGGACGGCACGTGGACCCGGCACCACCTCGGTCCGGACGGACCGCTCATGGACCTGCAGGCCGCGCTCATCTACCGGCAACGGCGCCGGCCGGGCACCGGGCGGTGAGCCCCGTCCAGGCACCGGCCGTCGTCGAGGCGGCCGGCGCCCTCGTGTGGCGCGTTCGCCTGGGGCGGCTCCAGGTCGCTCTCGTGCACCGACCCCGCTATGACGACTGGTCCTGGCCGAAGGGCAAGGTGGACCCGGGCGAGACGATCCTCTCGGCGGCGACCCGTGAGGTGGCCGAGGAGACCGGTCACGACGTGGTGCTCGGCATCCCGCTGCCCGGGCTCGAGTACCCCCTGTCCGACGGCCGCCTCAAGCGCGTGCACTACTGGGCCGCCCAGGTGGCCGGCCGGCCCGACGCGGCCGCGCTGCGCGCCCGACCCCCCGTGCCGCCCGCGTCGACCAAGGAGATCGACCAGCTCCGGTGGTGCGACGTCGCCGCCGCGTCCAAGCGGCTCACCCGCGACGACGACCAGGAGCCGCTGGCCGAGCTGGTCGAGGCCTACGACAAGGGCAGGCTGGACACCCGCGCCCTGGTGGTCGCGCGGCACGGCACGGCACGGCGGCGCTCGGACTGGAAGGGCACGGAGCTGGACCGCCCGCTCACGCCCGAGGGCCAGCGTCAGGCGCGCGCGCTGGTCTCGGTCCTGTCCACGTTCGGCGTCGGCAAGGTGGTCACGAGCGCGTGGGCGCGGTGCGTGAGCACGATCGCGCCCTACGCCGCCGCGGCGCAGCTCACCCCGGAGGTCTCGTCGATCCTCACCGAGGCGCAGCACTCCACCTCCCCCGCACGGGTGGCCGCCGAGGTGCTCACGCTCCTGGAGCTCGGCGGCGACGCCGTCCTGTGCACGCACCGGCCCGTGCTGCCCACCGTGGTCGACGTGCTGGCCCAGCACGCCCGGCGCCCGGTCGCAGACGCCCTCCCGCGGGCCGACCCGTTCCTGCACCCGGCCCAGGTGCTGGTGGCCCACGTCGCCCAGACGCCCAAGGGTCCGCGGGTGGTCGCCACCGAGACGCACCGGCCGCACGAGCTCTAGCCCGGGAACGACGCGAGGCGCGGCCTGATCGCTCGGGCCGCGCCTCGCACCGTGCTGGGAGAGGTCCTCAGGTGAGGATCGGGTTGAGGATCCAGTAGACGCACGCGGCCACGAGGGCGGCCATGGGGATCGTCAGCACCCACGCGACGCCGATGTTCCCGGCGACGCCCCAGCGGACCGCGGAGAGCCGCTTGGTGGCGCCGACGCCCATGATCGCGGACGTGATCGTGTGCGTCGTCGAGATGGGCGCGTGCAGCCAGTAGGCACTGGCGTAGAGCACGGAGGCCGCCACGGACTCGGCGACGAAGCCGCGCGCGGGGTCCAGCTCGATGACCTTGCGGCCGAGGGTGCGCATGATCCGCCAGCCGCCGGAGTACGTGCCGAGCGAGATCGCGGTCGCGGCGGAGAGCTTGACCCACAGCGGGATGGTGTCGCCGGTGTGGAACCCGCCGGCGACGAGGGCGAGCACGATGACGCCCATGGTCTTCTGCGCGTCCTGGAGGCCGTGCCCGAGGGCCATGGCTGCCGCGGACGCGGTCTGCGAGATCCGGAACCGCCGCATGGTGCGTGCGGGTGCGGAGTTCCGGACCAACCAGAGGACCCCGACCATGAGCAGGAACGCGAGCAGGAACCCGACGAACGGCGACAGGATCATCGGGATGACGACCTTGTCGAGGATCGCGTCCCAGTGCACTGTGACGCCCGACGCGATGCCGACGCCCGTCAGGCCGCCGATGAGGGCGTGCGTGGACGACGAGGGCAGGCCGAGACGCCAGGTGATGAGGTTCCACGTGATGGCGCCGATCAGCCCGGACAGGACGATGATCAGCGCCTCCTGGGAGCTGACGCTCGAGATGCTGATGATGTCCTCGGCGATGGTCGTCGCCACCTGCGTGCCCAGCAGGGCGCCGACGAGGTTGAAGACGGCCGCCATGATGAGGGCAGCACGGGGCGTCAGGGCCCGGGTCGACACCGAGGTGGCGATCGCGTTGGCCGCGTCGTGGAACCCGTTGGTGTAGTCGAATCCGAGCGCGAACGCGACGACGACGATGACGAGCGCGAGCTCCACCTGGCTCAGGACTCCTTGAGCGCGATGGTCTCGACGGTGTTCGCCACCTTCTCGAAGGCGTCGGCGGCGTCCTCGAGCTTCTCGACGATCTCCTTGACCTTCATCAGCTGGATCGGGTCCGTGACCTCGTCGAACAGCTGGGCGAGCAGCTTGCGGTGGATCTTGTCGGCCTGGTTCTCGAGGCGGTTGACCTCGACCCAGTACTCGGACAGCGACTCCATGGAGCGCAGGCGGGGCATGGCCTCGGCCGTGAGCTCGGCGGCGCGCTGCAGCACCTGCACCTGGTCGGACACCCGCGCGGGCAGCGCGTCCACCTTGTACAGGACGATGAGGTCCGCGGCCTCCTCCATGTAGTCCATGCAGTCGTCGAGGCTCGAGGCGAGGTCATAGATGTCGTCGCGGTCGAACGGGGTGACGAACGTCTGGTTCAGCCGCCGCATGATCGAGTGCGTCGCGTCGTCGGCTTCGTGCTCGGCGTCGGCGATGCGCTTGCCGATCTCCTTGCGCGTCGGGCGGTCGGCTCCGAGCATCTCGCCGAGGAGGTTGGCTCCTGTGACGAGATGGACCGCCTGGGCGGCGAACAAGTCGAAGAACGTGGTGTCGCGCGGGGTGAGGCGCAGGCGCACGGCAGGCTCCGGAAGGCAGGGCGGGAGGGGGGAAAGCCAGGGAGGAAGGGCGGGATCAGGCTAGGACACGCTGGGTGGAATGCCTAACGCACGCCATCGTGCGCATGGACACAGGGTGACAGCCAGGTGGCGCCTGTGGGTCCGCCATGAACCGGCGGAGAGGGTGTGCGACGCCGGACCGCGGAGCGCCTCTCGGCGCGTGGCCGCTCGAAGCGGCTTGAGATGGAGCCCGGGGCTACCGCGGCCCGACGTCGCCGCTCATCGTACGCCCGGATGCCGGTCGCGGCGTGGGACCTCGGGTGCCGCAGGCGGGCGATCGGTGCGCTACCTGCGGGTTCACCCGTGCGCGAGCGCCGGGCGTGGGCGACGTCACTCCAGGCGGTCCGCCCGCCACAGGGACGCCGCGTGCTCCAGCTCCTCGGCGGTGCGCACCAGCGACGCGGCGCCACGGGTCAGCCTCACGGCTCCGCTGGGGTCGATGTCGTCGAGGTGGTCGGCGTCGAACGCGGCACCCGTGGCGAGCACCCGGCAGAACGCGGCCGCTCGCTCGAGCGCGACGTCCAGCTCGCCCGTGTAGACCCCCGACAGGACCGCGTCGGCGACCACCCGGACGTCTGCGGGCCCGGGGGCGTCGGCGACGCCGGCCACCGCGTCGTGCACCGGGGCGGCCGCGACGCCGAGCCGGTAGCGGTCGGCGACGGTCGCGGGATCGCGCCGGACCCACTCCCGCAGCAGGTAGAGGCGCCAGAGGGCACCGGGGAGGCTGTCGGCCTGGCTCTCGGACCAGAGGGCCGCGACGACGTCGAGCCCCTCGCGCTCGACGAGCGACACGAGCCGGGCGACGACCTCGGGGTCGGTGTTCGCGCGGCCCTGGTGCACCAGGGCGGCCGCGGTGGTGTGCGCCGCCTCGTTGCGCAGCGCAGGGTCGTATCCGCCGGGGAGCTCCTCGGCCTGCGCGGGATCGAGCATGGCGGGTCGACGAGGGCGCTTCGCCCCTCCACCGCCTGTCCCGTCCATCGGACGATCTTGCACCGGACGGCGGGCCGCAGCCAGCAGGCACGCCTCCGACGTGCGCGCCCACCGGGTGAGGTCCAAGGTGGGGATGATTCCCCGGGAGCGGCTCGGGGGCGCCACGGAGGTACCGACATGTCCCACGCGTCAGGGTCGCCGCAGGGGGCGACGGGCGGTTCGGCCGTACCGCCGCACCCGTACAAGAACAAGGCCATCGGGCTCGCGGTCGCCGCCGCGGTCGGTGGCTTCCTCTTCGGGTTCGACAGCTCGGTCATCAACGGCGCGGTCAACGCGATCGAGGGCGAGTTCGACATCGACCCGGCCGTCACCGGCATCGTCGTCGCCATCGCGCTCCTGGGCTGCGCGTTCGGTGCGTGGCTGGGCGGCAAGCTGGCGGACCGGTGGGGCCGCACCCGGGTGATGTTCCTCGGCGCGGTCCTGTTCTTCGTGTCCTCGATCCTGTCCGGCATCGCGTTCAGTGCCTGGGACCTGGTCCTGTGGCGCGTGATGGCGGGCATCGGCATCGGCATCGCGTCCGTGATCGCGCCGGCCTACATCGCGGAGATCGCCCCGGCGGCGATGCGCGGTCGGCTGGGGTCGCTGCAGCAGCTCGCGATCACGCTCGGTATCTTCGCGGCCCTGCTCTCCGACCAGCTCCTGGCGACGTCCGCGGGCGGTGCGGCGGAGGACCTGTGGTTCGGGCTCGAGGCCTGGCGCTGGATGTTCATCGTCGCGGTCATCCCGGCCGCGGTGTACGGCATCCTCGCCCTGCGGATCCCCGAGTCGCCGCGCTACCTCATCGCCACCGGCAAGCGCAAGGAGGCCAAGGCGGTGCTGGCCACGACGCTGGCCGAGGGCGACGACGTCGAGGCCCACGTCGCCCAGATCGAGAAGACGATCGAGTCCGACAAGAAGCTGGAGTCGCAGGCGAGCCTCAAGGGCCCGCGCTTCGGGCTGCTGCCGGTGGTGTGGATCGGCATCCTGCTGTCGGTGTTCCAGCAGTTCGTCGGGATCAACGTCATCTTCTACTACTCGACGACCTTGTGGCAGGCGGTCGGGTTCGAGGAGAGCCAGTCGTTCATGGTCTCGACGATCACGTCGATCACCAACGTGCTGGTGACGTTCATCGCGATCGCGCTCATCGACAAGGTCGGGCGCCGGCCGCTGCTGCTCACGGGTTCGGCGGGCATGGCCGTCACGCTCGGCATCATGGCGCTCGCCTTCACGCAGTCGTCCGGGTCCGGCGAGGACGTCACGCTCGACGGCTCGTGGGGCGTCATCGCCCTGATCGCCGCCAACCTGTTCGTCGTCTTCTTCGGCGCCACGTGGGGCCCGCTGGTGTGGGTCCTGCTCGGCGAGATGTTCCCCAACCGCATCCGGGCCGCGGCCCTGGGCGTGGCGGCGGCGGCGCAGTGGATCGCGAACTTCCTGATCACGGTCTCGTTCCCGCCCATGCTTGCGGCGTTCGGCGCATCGATCCCGTACCTGATGTACGCGATCTTCGCGGCGCTCTCGTTCTTCTTCACGCTCTGGAAGGTGCCCGAGACCAAGGGCATCGAGCTGGAGGACATGGAGGGCGTCAAGGTGGACCGGAGTCGTCGGGGTACCTCCACGTCGGCCTGACGCACGACCCACCGCACGCGGCCGGGCCTCTCCACAGGCCCGGCCGCGTCGTCGTGCGTGTGCGGGGAATAACATCCGACGTCAGTTGCTTGAAGCAATTATCAGTCGTATGGTTGCATCAAGCAACAAAAGGAGTCCCATGCCGTCCGCCCAGCCCGAGACGCCCCCGCAGACGCTGCTGCGGTCGGTCGAGGCCTTCAACCGCGCGCTGCGCGAGTCGTCCCTGGGGGTGGCCCGCGACATCGGCTGCTCCAAGGGCACCCTCGCGATCGTCCGGATCCTGCAGCACCGCGGCACCCTCCAGGTGAGCGACCTCGCGCACATCCTGCGCGTCGACATCTCGGTGGCCAGCCGCCAGGTGAGCCAGCTGGTCGACGAGGGGCTGGTCGAGCGCGCGGTCGCCGACGACGACCGCCGCGCCCGCACCATCCAGCTCTCCCCCGCCGGCCGGTCGCTCGCGGTGGAGATCGCGACCGCGCTCGGGCGGCGCGCCGCCGACGTGTTCGCGGACTGGTCGCCCGGCGAGCTGCTCGACGCCGCCGCGACCCTGGACCGGCTCGGCGAGTCCGTGTCCCGCTTCGCCGCCCCCGCGGACGCAGCCGGCGTCCTCACCTCTGCCTGAACCCACCTCCCGACCTGCCGACGTCGCCGGGTCTCCCTGCCAGCACCCACGAGAGCGAGACCATGTCCAGCACCACCCCCACGCCCACGAGCACCGCCGAGATCGCCCCCAAGATGACCCACCGCGAGGTCCTCGAGGCCCTCTCGGGCATCCTGCTCGGGATGTTCGTCTCGATCCTCGCGACGAGCGTCGTGTCCTCGTCGCTGCCGCGGATCATCTCCGACCTCGACGGCACGCAGTCCGCCTTCACGTGGGTCGTCACCGCCACCCTGCTCACCACCACGATCTCCACCCCGATCTGGGGCAAGCTGGCCGACCTCGTCGACCGCAAGCTGCTCATCCAGCTCGCACTGGCGATCTCGGTGATCTCCTCGGCCCTCGCCGGGTTCTCCCACGACACCGGCATGCTCATCGGCATGCGCGCCCTGCAGGGCATCGGCGCCGGCGGCCTGACCGCGCTCGGCACGGTCCTCATCGCCGACATCATCAGCCCGCGCGAGCGCGGCAAGTACATGGGCCTCATGGGTGCCGTGATGGGCATCGGCATGGTCGGCGGCCCGCTGCTCGGCGGCGTCATCACCGACAGCGCCGGCTGGCGCTGGAACTTCTTCCTCGGCCTGCCGTTCGCGGTCGCCGCGATCATCGTGCTCCAGCGGACCCTGCACCTGCCCGCACGCAAGTCCCGCCAGGTGACGATCGACTACGCCGGCGCCACGCTCCTGTCGATCGGCATCGCGACCCTGCTCCTGTGGATCACGTTCGCCGGCACCTCGTTCGACTGGGCCTCCTGGCAGACCGCCGCCATGCTGGGCGGCTCGCTGCTCGCCCTCGCGCTCGCCGTGTGGGTCGAGTCCCGCGCCGCCGAGCCGATCATCCCGCTGCACCTGTTCAAGAACCGGACGCTGGTCCTCTCCGTCGTCGCCAGCATCGCCGTGGGCGTCGCCATGTTCGGCACCACGGTGTTCCTCAGCCAGTACATGCAGCTGGCGCGCGGCAAGACACCGACCCAGTCGGGCCTGCTCACCATCCCGATGATCGTCGGCCTGCTGGTCTCCTCGACCATCTCCGGGCAGATCATCAGCCGCACCGGCAAGTACAAGAAGTTCATGATCGCCGGCGCCGTGCTGCTCACCACGGGCACGGGCCTCATGGGCACCATCCACTTCGACACGAGCTTCACGCTGGTCTCGCTGTACCTGGTCGTCATCGGCGCGGGTGTCGGCATGCTCATGCAGAACCTCGTGCTCGCCGTGCAGAACACCCTGGACGTCCGGGAGGTCGGCTCCGGCACCTCGACGGTCGCGTTCTTCCGCACCCTCGGCGGCGCGCTCGGTGTCTCCGCGCTGGGCGTCGTGCTCTCCCACCGGGTCACGGACCTGATGGCCACGGGCCTCACGGCGATCGGCATCGACCCGTCCGCGATGGGCTCGGACGGAGCGATCCCGGACCTGTCGACCCTCCCGGAGAACATCCGGATGGTCGTCGAGCAGGCGTTCGGCAACGGGGTCGCGGACCTGTTCCTCGTGGCCACGCCCGTCGCGCTGATCTCGCTGATCGCCGTCCTGTTCCTCAAGGAGGTGCCGCTGGGCAACCGCTCGGGCATCGAGCAGCTCCTCGAGCAGGAGGCCGCGATGCTCGCGCCGGCCACGTCGGAGGCGGCAGTCGACGCCGAGCTGGAGACGCTGACCGACGAGCAGCGGGTCGCGACACGCGACTGACCGCAGCACACGGACGCGCCCCCCGGTCCTCGGACCGGGGGGCGCGTCGTGGTGTCAGTGCGTGCGTCGGGCCGCGGCGAGGTCCGAGTTGAGCCGACCGAGCTGGGTGGCCAGCGCCGCGATGTCGGTCTCGCCCCACCCGGTCAGCGCCTGGCGCAGGAACGTCCGCCGGGCCTGCTGCGCGCTCTCGAAGCGGCGCTGCCCCTCGTCGGTGAGCTCGAGCAGCTGACCCCGGTAGTCGTCGGGATCGGGCCGCCGGGACACCAGCCCGAGGGCGCCGAGGCGGGCGAGCTGGCGGGACATGGTCCCGCGCCCGACGCCGATGTTCATGGCGAGATCGCTCGCCCGCACCCCGGGCGACGCGGCGATGAGCGCCAGGAGCGAGTAGGCGGCGGGCTCGAGGTCGGGATGGACGTCCCGCGAGATCGCTGCCGACGACGCCTGCGCGCGGCGCAGGAGGAGGCCGAGCTCTCGCTCGAGCTGGCGGAACTGTTCGTCGACCACGGGGACATCCTGGCGGAGAAAGCACACAGATCGCTGCATCGCCACCCGAGCAGGTGGAAGCGTTTCAGCAGATCACCGCAGCCAGGGGGTGTCAACACCCCGGACCCTCGCCAGGGAGGCGCGGGTCAGTGCGACCAGGTCGACCGCTGACGCGCGACGTGGGCGATCGCGGCGATGCGCGCCGGGTCGAGCCGCACCGGCATGGCGCGGAAGACGGCCTGCACGTCCTGGCGCGCGATGGCGAACGCGTCGTGCCCCGGCTGGACCGTGCGCACCTCGAGGTCGCCGTGCACCACGACCACGCCGCGCACGGTGATCGCCGCGCACGCGGCCGCCAGGAGCGCGCCCTGCACGCGGGTGGCCTCGAGCCGCGCGTCGCGCAGGTACGACATGGAGCGGCCGTCGACCTCGAGGGTGCGTCCCTCGACCACGACGCGCTGTCCCGGGTGCCGGCGCTCGGCGACGGTGAAGATGCCGGCCGGGCCGATGAGGAGGTGCTCGACCAGGCTGCCCTGGCGGCCCAGCGGCACGTCGTGGATGACCTGCCAGCCCTCGTCGCCCAGGCGCTCCAGCCGGGTGCGGACCGAGCTCCCGCGCTCTCCGCGCCGGGTCGCCAGGTCGATCGCGTCCCAGTCCTCGCCGCCGAGCCACGCCTGCAGCGCCGCCTCGTCGACCGGGTGGAGGTCGCCGTTGGCGGTGGTCGGCATGCTCAGCGCCAGCTCGGACACGTCGGCGCGCAGGTACGCCTGCGCCGCGCGGCGCAGACCGCTCTCGAGCAGCGGGTCGTCGACCACGACCTCGCCGGACTGCAGATCGACCGATCCGACCCGGGCGCCGGACTCCTGCGTGACATAGAGACGGTCGGCGCCGTACCGCCTCCACCGCCGCACCGTCAGGACATCTTCCACGCGTGCATTATCGGCACCCGGGCGCCCGGACTTCACACGTGTCGACCATCTGGACGTCGCCCGTTCGGGGTGTCGGGTCCGGCACGCCGGAGGACACCCCGAACGAGTTCGTGCGCAGGTGCGCTCAGCCCTCGGCCTCGAACGTCAGGCTGACCGAGTTCATGCAGAACCGGTCGCCCGTGGGGGTCTGCGGGGCGTCGTCGAACACGTGCCCGAGGTGCGACCCGCACCTCGCGCAGCGCACCTCGGTGCGGACCATGCCGAGGCTGCGGTCCGAGATCAGCTCCACCCGGTCGCCCGCCAGCGGCGAGAAGAAGCTGGGCCAGCCGCAGTGCGAGTCGAACTTGGTGTCGGAGCGGAACAGCTCGTTGCGGCACGCCCGACAGCGGTAGACCCCCGTCCGGTTCTCGTCCAGCAGCTCGCCCGTCCAGGGCCGCTCGGTCCCGGCGCGCCGGAGCACGGCGAACTCCTGCGGCTCCAGCTCCAGGGCCCACTGCTCGTCGGTCTTGGTCACCTCGTACGTCATCGGATCCTCCTGGGGAAGTTGGCGTCCGATGTAACCGCCGAGCGGGTGCGGACGTTCCCGACGCGCCGGGGCAATCCCTCTGACCTGGGATGTCGCTGTCCGGCCGAGAGAACGAATACTCTCGGCTCAGCGCGGCCCCCTCCCGACCCGCGCTCGCCCCAGCTCACGAGGTCCCGCGTGCCAAGAGCAACCCGCCGTCGCTGGCCGCTGACGCGCTCGTTCGCGGTCATCAGCATCGCGGCCATGGCTGTGCTCGGGCTCGCGCTCGTGGCGGTGACGTGGAGCGTGATGAGCCAGCAGTCGGTGCGGGACGGCATCGCGACCGCCGAGACCGTGACCTCCTACGCCAACGCCACCGTGCCGACCGACTCCTACGTGACGCAGGACGCCCTCACCCCGGAGCAGAGGGACGCCGTGGAGGCCGCGACGGCCGGGTTCGGCGAGCGGCTGGTGGAGCTGCGGCTGTGGGCGCTCGACGGCTCGCTCATCTACAGCTCCGCCGACCAGACCACGACCGGGTTCCCCGACGGCGCCCGGCTCGACCTGGTGACGCAGAAGGACGGCCGGCCGAGCGCCCGCGTGATCACCGACGTGCGCGGAGCCGAGGTCGAGGGCGAGGGCGGGACCGAGCGGCGCGTCCTGGACGTCTACGTGCCGGTACAGGCGGGCGACACCGCGGGGCGCGACCCCGCACGGCCGCGCGACGACGTGGTCGGCGCGGCCGAGGTCATGCTCAACCACGACGCCGCCAGCATCGCCCTCGCCGACGCCGTCCGCACCGTGTCGCTGGTGGTGGGCGTCGGCCTCCTCGCGCTCTGGACGGTCCTGTTCCGGACCGTGTGGACGGCCTCCCGACGGCTGCAGGCGACGGCGCTCGAGAACGCCCGGCTCGCCCTGCTCGACTCGCTCACGGGACTGCCCAACCGCCGCATGCTCGCCGAGCGGATGCGCCGCACGATCCTCGAGGCGGAGGAGACCGGCTCTCGCGTCGGCCTGATGCTCCTCGACATCGACCGGTTCAAGGACATCAACGACTCGCTCGGCCACGACCGCGGCGACGAGCTGCTGGAGCAGGTCGCGGAGCGGCTGCGGGGGGCGCTGCGGGACGACGACATCGTGGCGCGGCTCGGTGGCGACGAGTTCGCGATCCTGCTGCCCGATGTGCGCTCGGTGGCCAACGCGGAACGGCTGGCCCGCCGGGTGCGCGGCCTGTTCGTCCCGCCCTTCATGCTCGGCGAGCTGCCCCTGCACGTGGACACGTCGGTCGGCGTGGCGTGCCTGCCCGACCACGCGACCGACCCGTCGTCGCTCATGCGCACCGCGGACGTCGCGATGTACGCCGCCAAGCACCGCCGCACCGGCGTCTCGGTGTACTCGGCCGACGAGGACGACTCGTCGCCGGCCCGCCTGGTCCTCCTGGGCGACCTGCACCGCGCGCTCACCCCCGCGGCGGACGCCCCGCGCGAGCTGCGCATGCACTACCAGCCCAAGATTGAGCTGGCGACTGGCCAGACCGTCGGACTCGAGGCCCTCATGCGCTGGGTGCACCCGACGCGCGGCGTGCTGCCGCCCACCACGTTCATCCCCCTCGCCGAGCAGTCCGGCCTCATCCACGACGTCACGCGGTACGCCCTCACGGAGTGCGTGACGCAGCTGGCCGCGTGGCGGACCGAGGGCCGAGCGACGCCGGTGGCGGTGAACCTCTCGGCGCACGACGTGACGACCGCGGCCGTGGTCGACCTCATCGAGTCGCTGCTCGAGGAGCACTCCGTGCCGCCGGACCTGCTCGAGGTCGAGATCACGGAGACCGCGCTGGTGGCCGACCCCTCACGGGTGGTCCCGGTGCTCGAGCGGCTGGGCGCGCTCGGCATCCGCGTGGCCATCGACGACTTCGGCATCGGCAACACGTCCATCTCCCAGCTGCGGGACCTGCCCGTGGACGAGCTGAAGATCGACCGGCTGTTCGTCGCCGACCTCGGGGTCGACGGACGGGAGGGTTCGGAGGTCGTGGTGCAGGCCATGGTGGACCTGGCGCACTCGTTCGACCTGCGGGTGGTGGCCGAGGGCGTCGAGGACGAGTCCACGGCCGTGATCCTGCGCCGGCTCGGCGTCGACCAGGCCCAGGGCTTCCTCTACTCGCAGGCGGTCCCGGCCGACGACCTCCCCCTGACCCAGTCGGTGCCGCGTCCGCGACGTGGTCGGGGCACGCGCAGCGGGGTCGTCCTGGCGACGACCCCGACCACCAGCACCCGTCGGGCGCGCCCACCGCGAGCGCCTGGCGCAGACAACTCGATCGGGTGAGTATCGTGCTTTCGTCTCAAGTCGGGCCCCGAGGTGCCGATACGACAGTCTCGACTCTCGCCCCAAGGGGGGTTCCCGCATGATGGACGACCTGCTCCAGGAGATGATCGACCCCGCGCCGGTGCACCACGACGCACCCCGCCGTCGACGCCTGTGGACCACCGTGGCGATCGTCGGCCTCGCTGCCGTCGGTGCCACGACGCTGACGACGTCCGCCATCTTCACCGACAACGACACGGTGTCGGCCGAGATCCAGAGCGGGACCGTGGACCTGGTCGTCGGCTCGACGACGGCCTTCGCCTTCGCACCGCAGCCCCTGAACCCGGGTGCCACGACCTTCGCCCCGCTGCTGGTCTCCAGCGCGGGCTCCCTCGAGCTCCGCTACGCGATCTCGTACAGGGCGGTCCAGACGGCCGGACCCGCCGGGAGCCCCGTCGTCGAGGACACCGACGGCACGACGGCGGTGGCCACCGGCGCCAACCTCGCGAACGTCCTCGAGCTCAGGATGTTCCGCGTCGACGCAGCAGCGGACTGCAACGCGGCCAACACCGCGGGCACACCGCTGAACCCCGCGAACACGGTCACCCCGTGGCCGGCCACGACCAAGGACCTGGTCGGGAGTCCGCTCACCTTGTCCCAGACCGGTGACCGGGTGCTCAACGCGGGCACGCCGAGCGAGTGGCTCTGTGCGCGCGTCGACTTCCCCACGAGCGCCGGCAACGAGTACCAGGACTCCGGCGTCGAGCTCACCCTGCTCTTCAACGCCGAGCAGACGGCCAACAACACCTGACCCTGATGGCCCCCTGGTCGGACGGGCAACGAGACGCCCCAGCCGTCGACCGACGCGCGCCGCGCGTGCTCGGTCGGCGGCGTGCTCGTGCTCGCAAGCCCACGTGGCGTCGGCTCGTCGGTGTCGTCCTGTGGACCGTCGTCGTCATCTGCGGGGCGGCCTACGCCACGTCGCTGGCGGTGCCGCTGTGGTTCCAGGCGCACGGCCAGCGCCTGCTCATCGTGACGTCCGGCTCCATGGCACCGAAGTTCGACGCGGGTGACGCGGTGGTGCTCCGGGCGATCTCCGACGAGTCCGACCTCAAGGTGGGTCAGGTCATCTCGTTCTGGCCCATGGGCACCACCGAGCTGGTCACGCACCGCATCGTGGCGCTGCGCAAGCTGCCGGACCTCCGCCAGGACGAGGCGACCGGCCGGATGGTGCGCAAGCTGAACGCCGCCGGGGAGCCGCTCACCAAGTCGTACGTGGTGACCAAGGGCGACGCCAACGCAGAGCCCGACGTCAACGCGACCCCGATCGGCCGGATCCGTGGCGTGCAGCTCGCGGTGCACCGGGGCTGGGGCTGGGTGCTGCAGTGGGCCGGATCCGCGCAAGGACGCGCGGCGATGCTCGTCCCGCCGCTGGTCGCGCTCGCTACGCTCGAGCTGCTCGCCATCGGCGACGCGCGGCGTGCCCGTCGCGCGAGCCCGGTGCGCACGGACCACATGGACAGGAGGGTCGATGAGCTCCTCCTCGACTGAGCGCGACGACCTCGCCCCTGGCCGCCGCTCCTTCTGGTCCGTGGACCGAGGCGGCCTCGTGCGCCTCGGCGTCGTGCTCGCGTTCGCTGTGGCGGCGCTGCTGAGCCCGCTGGTGGGCTCGACGTCCGCGCAGTTCACCGACAGCACCGAGGTGTCGATCACGTTCTCCGTCCCGCCCGACCCGGCGCCGGTCCCGTGACGGCGCCGGCCCCGTGCGGGGTCGGCGCCGTCAGGGTCAGGACCGCAGGCCGCGCGCCCCGAGGAGCACGGCGTCGGGGTCGTACACCAGCGAGAGCATCTGCAGCCGGCGTGCTGAGTCGGGCGTGAACACCCGCTCGATCCACTCCTGGCCCGCCGAGTCGGTGAAGTTGGGCAGGCCGCCCGGACGCGTCCAGGCGGCGAGCCCGTCGTGCACGCGCGCCGTGTCCGCGGTGACCATCTGGGCGATCTCCGGGATCATCACGCCGATCGTGAAGAGCGAGTACGCCGCGTCGCGGTGCGGGAACGCGCTGGGCAGGCCGCGGTCGTCGCGGACCTTGCCGCCCAGCTGACGCACCTCGACCATCGCCTGGGCGGTCTGCGCGTCCGGGCCGACCAGCTCGAGCAGCCGGTCGGCACCGTCGATCCCGAAGGAGTGCAGGAGGCTGTGGTGCTCGTGCAGCGGCATCGGGTCCACGGGGTCGCTGTGCACGTCGCCGAGCGACGAGTACGGCATCACCTCGACGGTGTCGATGAGCGGCGCGGCGACCGAGCGGATCGCCCGGATCATCTCCTCGCCGACGGCGGGGTCACCGGTCCAGGCGAAGCGCACCGAGACCGACGTGGTCCCGCGCAGCGGCTCCGGGAAGATCGGCATGTCGGGCAGCCGCATCACGGCGATCGACGTGGTGCCCTCCTCCGGCAGCAGCTCGCACCACTGGCTCCAGGTGCGGATCACCGCGGCCGCGTCGGCGGCGCCGAACCAGAGGGCGCCGGCGTACAGCTCCGCCTGGTCGACGAGGTCGATCTCCACCGCGGTGACGATGCCCAGCGCGCCCTTGCCTCCGCGCAGGCCCCAGAACAGGTCCGGGTGGCTCTCCGCGGTGACGCGGCGGAACACGCCGTCGCCGGTGACGAGCTCGAACGCGCGCACGGTGTCGGACGCGAGCCCGTGGGTGCGGGCCACCGGTCCGAGACCGCCGCCGGTCAGGTAGCCGACGACGCCGACGTCCGGCGACGAGCCGGCCAGGCCGGCGAGCCCGTACGGCGCGCACGCCTCGAGGACGGCCGCCCACTTCACGCCCGCGCCGATGCGCGCCCAGCGCTCGTCGGCGTGGAGGGTGACCTCGTCGAGGGCCGCGGTGCTGACGAGGATCGCGTCCTGCATGGTCTCGGTGGCCCCGTGGCCGGTGCCCTGGACGGCCACGCGGACGCCGGCGGTGGCCGCGGCCCGCAGCGTGCGGCTGACGTCGTCGGGCCCCCGGGCGGCGACGACGGCGGTGGGCCGGATCGCCTTGAGGAGGTTGCTGGTGCCCGTGAGAGCGGTGTACGCCTCGGTGCCGGGCAGGTGCACAGGGACGCCGGAGTCGGCGAGCGCCTGCACGGCTGCTGCGGTGGCCGGACGGTAGTCCGCACCGATCAGCGAGCTGAGGATGGTCATGATCGTGCCCTTTCCTGTCCGCGCCGTCGTTCGGCGCACGGGCAGAAGGGGACACGGCCGGGGCCGCCTGATACATCCGAGATGTCCGGAGTTACGGAGCAGTACGTCAGCCCGGGGGCGTGGCCGGCAACGTGATCGTGAAGCCGGTCCCCTCACCGAGGGTGCTCTCGATGCTCAGCGAGCCGCCGTGCGCGTCGACCACGGCCTTGGTGATCGACAGCCCGAGCCCGACGCCGGGGATGGCCCGCCGGGTGGCCGTCGACGCCCGGAAGAAGCGGTGGGTCAGCTGGGACAGCTCGTCGGGCGGGATGCCGATGCCGCTGTCCGCGACCACGATGACCGCGCCGCCCCGCTCCCCCGGACCGACGTCGAGCCGGACCGTCCCCCCGGACGGCGTGAACTTGATCGCGTTCGAGACCAGGTTGTCGACGGCCTGCGCGAGCCGGACCGGGTCGGCGTCGAGGACCGTCGAGGTCACGGAGGGCACCAGCTCGATGCCGGCCGCCTCGGCTGCCGGGGCCGCGGCCGCCACCGCGGCGGACACGATCTCGCCGGCGTCGATGTGCTGCGGCGAGATGGAGAACCGGCCCGCGTCCACCTGGGCGGTGAGCAGCAGGTCGCCGACGAGGCGCAGCTGGCGCCGGGCGTTGCGCTCGATGACGGTGAGGTACTCGCGCTGCTCGTCGGACAGGGGGTCGGTGCCGTCGGTGAGCAGCTCGAGGTAGCCGAGCACCGAGGTGAGCGGTGTGCGCAGCTCGTGGCTCACCAGGCTGACGAACTCGTCCTGGAGCCGCGCCGCCTCGCGCTCGGAGGTGACGTCGGTGGCGACAACGACGTAGCCGCTCGTCGTGCCGTCCGCCTCGGCGCGCCGGGTGACGGCGAGCCGGACGGTCATCCGCACACCGTCGCGCGCGATGTACGTCCAGTCGCGCACCTCCGGCCTGCCCGCGAGCGCCGGCGCGACGAGCGCGTCGACCAGGGTCTGCGGGTGGTCGATCGGGCTGTCGTCGGAGAACAGCAGCGCGCGGCGCGCCTCCAGCTCGTCGCGGTCGTGGAAGTCGGTCAGGCGCATGCGTCCGACGACCTCGCCCTGCCCGTACCCGAGCAGACCCTCCGCGCCGGCGTTGAACACCTCGACCATGCCGGTGGCGTCCGTCGCGATGATGGCCTGCTCGGTGGCGGAGTCGATCACGGAGATCAGCTGGTCGCGGGCCGCGCGCCGCTGGTTGGCCACGCGGGCGAGCTCGACGGCGTCGGCGCGGGCACGGTCCAGCAGCACCGCCTGGTCCATCTGCAGCGACAGCAGCGCCTCGCTGCGGGCCCGGAGACGGGCCGTGATCTCGTGCACTGTGACGGCGACCACGAGGGCCACGAGCGTGACGAACAGCGTCCGGACGACGGTGTCCACGGTGACGGGCACGCTCGCGAGCAGGACCGGGGAGAACACCACCCCGGCGACCCCGAGCGTGGCGAGCAGGATCCCCCGCCGTCCGCGCTGCGACGCGAGCGTGATGACGGGGAAGAACACGAGCGTGGTGTACGGCGAACCCGGCCCGCCGGTCCCGGCACGCAGGAGCGCCACGGCCAGCAGCTGGACCACGGGCAGGACGTCCTGGGCGGCCTCGGGCCACCGGCTCCAGGGCAGCAGCCGTGCGGCGACCAGCTGACCGGCGGTGAGCGCCCCGGCGATGAGCACGTCGACCGGGCTGGTCACGCGGACGCCCGGGATCAGGAGCGTGAGGAGCGCGACGAAGAACACCCCGACGAACGGCAGCTGGCGCTCGACCACGCCGCCGTCCGGTCCGAGGTGGCGGGCGAGGCGCCGCACGAAGCGCGAGCTCGTCGTGAGCAGGTCGGTGCGCTCGGTCGACCAGATCTCGCTCATGCGCCGGTCACGGTTCCGTCCCGAGCGCGCGGGCCAGCGCGGCCTGCACGCCCTCGCCGGTGAACGGCTTGGGCAGCCATGCCTCCACCTGCGGGTAGTCGTCGGGGTCGAGGACCGACGTGATGATCACCGGCAGGCCGGGGCGGCGCGCGTGCAGGACGTCCACCAGCTCCCACCCGCCCATGCCCGGCAGGCGCAGGTCGACGACCGCGACGTCGACCCCGAGGTTGTCCTCGTCGCCCAACGCCTCCTCGGCAGTCTTGACCGCCACGACGTCGTAGCCCAGGCGGCGCAGGTGCCGCTCGATGAGGGCGAGCTCGTCCGGCTCGTCGTCGACCACCAGCACGCGCGCGCTCACAGCACGCCCTCGTGCAGCAGGAGCACGACGACCGTGATCGCGGTGGCCACCAGCGCGACCACCAGCAGCAGCCGGCGCTCCGCGCGCGCGTTCGACCGGATCTCGTCCTCGAGGGCGTCGGGCGACAGCGTCGCCCACCAGCGGGCGTCGTCGCCCGTGGCCGCCCGGTGCGCGCCGGTCATCCCATCACCCGTCCTGTCTTCTCCGTCTTGTCCCACACCGCGGCGGCGCCGCGCCACTGCTTCACGTACGCGTCCAGCGTGATGGCGCAGAGCACCGGGCCGAAGCCCACCACGTAGAGCAGCGGGAGCGCGAGCCACCGCACCGGACGGACGCGCTCGAGGATCCGGATCACCCACGCCAGGAGCATCGCGAGCACCGACCAGGAGTAGAGGGTGAGCGTCCAGACCGCGCGGCCGGTCTCGGTCATCTCGAGCCCGAGAAGTGCCGGGATCCGCTCCTCCCAGAGGTTCGGGAACCAGGCAGCCGTCATGACGACGAGCGCGCCGAGCCCGGGGAACACGATGCCCTGGAACCAGGACCGCCGGGCCGTCTCGCGGTCCAGCAGGAGGGTGGTCACCGTGATGAACACGTAGGCGCTCACCGCCACCCACCAGAAGCCCTGGAACACCGCGGTCGCCGTCACGCTCGCCACGAAGTACAGGCCGACGAGCCCGACCGCGGCCAGCGTCATGGCCACCGGGAGCAGGTAGATGGCGAACCAGATGATCCCGAAGTCGAGGTTGCCCAGGTTGTGGACCCGGGAGGGCCGGAACCAGACGCGAGCGAAGGTGCGGGTGATCTGCACGTTCCCGCGGGCCCAGCGCACCCGCTGCTTCCACAGGGCGGTGACCGTGTCGGGCTCCTCCGCCAGCACCACCGCGGCCGGCTCGAACACCACCCGCCGCCCGTTCAGCTGCGTGAGGAACGTGGTGTAGGTGTCCTCGGCCAGCGTCGAGGTGTCCACCTGCCCGCCCACCGCCTCGAGGTTCTCCCGCGAGTGCAGCTGCGCGCCGCCCGCCAGGCAGGCCATCGCGCCCATGACGTTCTGCGCGCGCCGGGCCGCCGCCTGCGCGGTCACGTACTCGTACCCGATGAACCGTGCGACGCTGCCCGGCCGCCCGCTGCCCTCGCGGATGAACGCCGTCACGGCACCGACGTTCTCGTCGGCCAGGTGCCGGGCCATCCGGCGCAGGGAGTCGGGGCGGTAGATCACGTCCGCGTCCATGATGAGCAGCGCCTGCATCCAGTCGTCGTCCAGCGCGTACCGGATGCCGTGGTTGAGCGTGTGGGCCTTGCCCTGACCGCCCTGCTCGCGGCGCAGGTGCACGATGCGGTCGTCGTACTGGGCGGCCTTCGCACGGACGACGTCGGGGGTGTCGTCGGTGCTCGCGTCGTCGACGACGAACACCTTGAGCCGGTCCGGCGGGTACTGCAGGCTCATGAGCCGGTCCAGGGACGCCGCGAGCACGGCCCCCTCGTTCCAGGCGGGGACGATGACGACGACCCGGGGCAGGTGCGGCGCGGAGGCGCGCAGGTGGTTGCGGAACGCGTGCACGGGGACCAGGAGGTACTGGTAGAGCCCGGCGAGGACGGGGATCACGCCGATGCCGACGAACGCGACGAAGACCGCGACGAGCGCGTCCTGCCCGACACCCGTCATCCCTGCACCCAGCGGTAGACGCCGACGTCCGAGGCGACGTGCGCGTCGGTGGACGCGACCAGCTGGACGCCGGCCGCCCGCCAGCGCTCCGTCGCGCGCGGGCCGGGGCAGTGCCACTTCTCGTTGACCTCGACCGTGGTGCCCGTGGCGACCGCGGCGTCGGCCAGCGCGTCGAGGAGCTCGTCGGGGACGTCGTCCTCGGTGAGGCCGATCTTGGGCAGGATCGAGAACGGGTGCGCCAGCTGCGCACGGCCCACGGAGCGCATGGCGCGGATGGTGGCGGTGACCAGCAGCTCGACCACGTCGGCCGGGGCCAGCCCGGCGTCGATCCGCTCCCGGGTGGCTCGGGGGCTCCACGGGCCGTCCGGTCCGGGCACCTGGTGGTCTGCCAGGAGCACCCGGTCCGCGCCGCCCGGCGAGCCCAGCGCGGCGAGCACCTCCGGCGGGGCGTCGACGGCGCCGGACGCGTCGAGGATCTTGGCCTCGACACCGGTCAGCACCGTGAGGCCCTCCAGCCGCGGCAGGGCGCGGACCACCGAGAGGAACTCCGGCACGTACGTCGTCGATACGCGGACGTGGTCGACCATCCGGATCTCGCGCAGGCGGGCGACCTGCGCCGCCGCCAGGTTCTCCGCGGGCGTGCTGACGGCGTCGTCAGAGAACGTGGAGTGGACGTGGTGGTCGCCGTCGGTGGCAGGACCTGCGCTCATCGCGGCGGCAGGACGTCAGCGATCGGCAGGAAGACGTCCTCGAGGTAGCGCACGTTCGCGATCTCCTGGAAGTCGACGTGGTCCGGCACGGGCCGGCCGAGCACGGCGTCGAGCGTGAGGGACGGCATGTCGACGCCGGCGGCGATGGTCAGCGGCATCGCGCCGGGGAACCGCGGGTTGACCTCGAGGAGGGCCGGGCGGCCCTCGACGTCCCGCTTGAGCTGCACGTTCGCCACCGTGGTCAGGCCGATCGCGCGCGCGACCGCCGACGCGGTCTCGACCAGCTCGTCGTCGTGCACCGTGACCCCCGCGACCGCGACGCCCGAGTCCACCCGCAGGCGGGCGCGCGGCACGGCGGCGATCACGCGACCGTCGAGCCCCGCCAGCACGTCCACCGAGTACTCGTCCCCGGGCAGCAGCTCCTGGACCAGCAGGTCCTCCTCGGCGTCGTGCACCGCGTCGAGCTCCGCCTGCGTGCCGATCAGCCGGATCCCGCGCGAGCCTGCGCCACGGCGGGGCTTGACGATCACCGGGAAGTCCCAGCCGGAGACCGCCTGGGGCGTGCCGATCAGCTCGGTCCGGGGCACCCGGACGGTCCGCGCGCACGCGGCGGCGAGGGCCAGCTTGTCCAGGCAGGTCTCGAGCGTGCGCAGCGACGGGGACGCGAGGATCGTGCCGTCCGCGAGCAGCTCGTCCCGGGCCGCGGCGAGCTTGGGCAGCTCGACGTCCACCGTCGGGAAGAGCACGTCGACGCGCTCGTCGAGACAGAGCGTGCGCACCACGTCCACGAAGTCGGCGGCGCGGCCGGCCGGGACCAGGTGCCGCGACCCGGCGTCGACGAGGTACAGCGCGCTGGCCCACCGGTCCATGTCCGCCGCGATCACCTCGACGTCACCGCGACGCTGCAGCGAGCGGATCACCGCGACGCCCGCGGGTCCCCCTGCACCCGTGACCAGGACCCTCATGCGTGACCTCCGTGCCCGTCGACCTTCTCGGTGGCGGGGGCGGCGGCAACGCCGATCGCCCGCGCCTTGCTGCTCAGCATCGTGGCCGCCCGCACCATCTCCAGCGGCTCGGCGTACTGGCCGCCGCCGAAGCGCGACCAGTACCGCGCCGTGGCCCGGACCAGCTCGGGATCCATGTAGTCGCGGTGGGACTGCGACTCGAACGCCGCCAGCATCTGCAGCTTGGCGTCGAGGAAGCCGTCGACCGGCACGAACCGGGTGGGCCGGAAGTCGATCGTCGACGACGGGCTCTGGAAGCACGCGAGCGACGGGACACGGCGGGCGGCGACGTCGACGGCCTGCCGGACCGCGCGGTGGTCCTGGTGCCGGTCGTGCTCGCTGTGCGTGTAGACGACCGACGGCTCGGTCTCGGCGATGAGCTCCTCGATCGTGGTGATCAGCCCGCCCGCGGGGTCGAGCCGGGTGTCCTCGAAGTCGTGCAGGTAGAGCCGCGCGCCGATGACGCCGGCTGACGCGAGCGCCTCGTGCCGGCGGGACTGCACGTCACCACCGATGGCGCCGCCGGACAGGGTGAGGATGACGACGGTGTCGCCGGCCGCGCGGTGCGAGGCGAGCGTCGCGCCCACACCGATCTCCACGTCGTCGGGGTGGGCGCCGACCGCCAGGACGACCTCGTTGCTGCCCATCGCCGCGCGCTTGGCACGCCCCTCGACCGCGAGCGCCGTGACCCGGTCGAGGAGGGTCGCGGCGGCCACGGGCTTGACCAGGAACTCGTCCGCGTCCCGCCGCAGCGCCTCGACGGCGTAGTCGACGCTCGCGAACGCGGTCATGACGGCCACCGGGGTGCCCGCCGCGCGGGAGCGCAGCTCGACCAGCAGCTCCAGGCCGCTCATGCCGGGCATCTGGATGTCGGTGAGCACCACGTCGAACTCGTGCGCCGCCACCTCGGCCAGGGCGGACATCGGTTCGTGCACCACGGTCACGGCCATCCCGCCGCGACGCTCCAGCACCGTGCGGACGTACTGCGCGGTGTCCGCGTCGTCCTCGACCACCAGGACCCTGATCTGCTCGTTCGTCACGCCGTGTAGCCCCTCGGTAGCCGACTGCTCCCCCCACGCTATAGACAGGCCCTCCACCCCGCCCCTCGGGGAATAGGACCGAGGACCCCCCTGTTGAGCGGCAAGTACATGCAAACGCATGGAACTCTTCACCAGAGCGAGGCTCGAGATGCAGTTCGGGATCTTCACCGTCGGCGACGTCACCACCGATCCGACCACCGGCCGGACGCCGGACGACACGGAGCGGGTGCGCAACATGCTCACCATCGCCCAGCACGCCGACCAGGCCGGCCTGGACGTCTTCGCGACCGGCGAGCACCACAACCCGCCGTTCGTGCCCTCGTCGCCCACCACGATGCTCGGCTACCTGGCGGGCACGACGAAGAACATCATCCTGTCGACCGCGACGACGCTGATCACCACCAACGACCCGGTCCGCCTGGCCGAGGAGTACGCGATGCTCCAGGTCATCTCCGACGGCCGGATGGACCTCATGATGGGCCGCGGCAACACCGGCCCCGTGTACCCGTGGTTCGGCCAGGACATCCGCCAGGGCATCCCGCTGGCCATCGAGAACTACGCGCTGCTGCGCCGCCTCTGGGAGGAGGAGGTCGTGGACTGGCAGGGCAAGTTCCGCACGCCCCTGCAGGGCTTCACCTCCACCCCGCGCCCGCTCGACGGGGTCCCGCCGTTCGTGTGGCACGGATCGATCCGGAGCCCCGAGATCGCCGAGCAGGCCGCGTTCTACGGCGACGGCTTCCTGCACAACGCGATCTTCTGGCCGCTCGAGCACGCCGCGCAGATGGTGAAGTTCTACCGCGAGCGCTACGAGCACTACGGGCACGGGCAGGCCGACCAGGCGATCGTCGGGCTCGGCGGGCAGGTGTTCATGAAGAAGAACTCGCAGGACGCGGTCAAGGAGTTCCGGCCGTACTTCGACAACGCGCCCGTCTACGGGCACGGTCCGGCGATGGAGGACTTCATGCGCGACACCCCGCTCACCGTGGGGAGCCCGCAGCAGGTCATCGACCGGTACGGGAAGTTCCGCGACCAGGTCGGGCACTACCAGCGCCAGATGTTCCTCATGGACCACGCCGGGCTGCCGCTCAAGACGGTGCTCGAGCAGATCGACATCCTCGCCACGGAGGTCGTCCCGGTGCTCCGCGCCGAGGCCGAGTCCGCGCGTCCCGCGCACGTGCCGGCGAACCCGCCGTCGCACGCGGACCGGGTGGCGGCCGGGCTGGCCGCGGGTACCGTCCATGAGCAGGTCGTCGCGCAGGACACCTACACCGGCCTGCGGGCCGAAGACTCCCTGTCCTCCTGATGCTCGCGAAAGGCACCACGATGAGCGACCGCTCGATCGTCGTCATCTCGGCCGGGCTGTCCCAGCCCTCGTCGACGCGTCTGCTGGCGGACCGCCTCGCCGACGCCACCGTCACCGAGCTCGCCGCCCGCGGCATCACCGCGCACGTCGAGACCGTGGAGCTGCGCGACGTCGCCCACGAGATCGTCAACATGACGCTCTCCGGCTTCGCCTCCGGCGCCCTCAAGGACGTCCTCGAGAAGGTCACCGCGGCAGACGGCGTCATCGCCGTCACACCGATCTTCTCGGCCTCCTACTCCGGGCTGTTCAAGTCGTTCGTGGACATCCTCGACAAGGACGCCCTCGTCGGGCGGCCCGTGCTCGTGGGCGCGACCGGCGGCACCGGCCGGCACTCGCTGGCCCTGGAGTACGCGCTGCGCCCGCTGTTCGCCTACCTGCGGGCCGACGTCGCCGGCACGGCCGTGTTCGCGGCCACGGACGACTGGGCCGACGGCGGCGGCGACGACGTCAACCCGCTGCCGAACCGCATCCGCCGCGCCGGCCGCGAGCTGGCCGAGATGGTGGCCGACCGCGAGCCCTCCGCGCCCGTGGGGCTGTACGACGCGGTCCCGTCGTTCGAGCAGCTGCTCGGCGGCGCCTGATCTGAGCATGACGACGGGCCCGACGCATACGCGTCGGGCCCGTCGTCGTGCTCACTTCACGCGCAGCGACACGATCTTCCCGTCGCCGAACACGTCGGTGGACACGTACAGCTTCCCGTTCGACCACTCGAGCCCGGCCGGCTGGTTCAGCGACACGAGAGGCGTCACCACCCCGCGCTTGGTCACGGACGAGACCTGGTTCACGTACAGCTCCGCGACGTAGACCGTGCCGCCGGAGCCGATGGCCAGGTTGGTCGCGCCGGAGAAGCCGGTGGCGAGCTGCTTCACCGCGCCGGTCCACGGGTTCACCCGGTACACCGATCCGAGCGGGCCGAGGCTGCCGTCCTCGGGGCCGCCGGGCAGCGAGGACACGTAGAGCCAGCCGTCGTGCCCCAGCTCGACGTCCGTCGGCACCGGCTCGAGGTTGTACTCGTGGCCGACGACGCAGTCGGGCAACCCGAGCGCCCCGGCGATCTCCGCGGTCACCTCGACCGGCACCGGGGGCAGGACGGCGACCGTGCTGACGCGCCCGCGGTGGTCCACCTCGAGCAGCGCGTTGGCGCCCGCGTCGGCGACGTACGTCACGCCGGGAAGGCTCAGGGAACCGTAGGCGTGGCTGTCGATCGCGCCCGTGTACGGGGCGAACGGCGGGACGAGGGTTGCGGCGCACGCGGGGTCCAGGTCGGTGAACGCGTACCCCTGGCTGCCGTCCGGGTTGGCCTGCTGCTCGTATGCCAGCAGGTCGGCGACGACGCGGATCTGCCCGTCGTGGCCGCGCCGCTTGAGCACGGAGGAGACGACCTCGAACTGGTCGCCCGCCCGCTCCGCCCAGGTGACCGACCCGAGCAGCGTCGAGACCGCCGCGACGTCGGTGCCGGACGACGGGGAGAGCTCCTGCGGGGCCTCACCCGGACGGATGCTCACGAGCGTGCCGGCGAACGCCTGCCCGACGTAGAGCGTGCCGCGCCGGTCGAGGTCGAACGTGAGCGGGGTCACGAGATGCTCGGCGACGGTCGTCGGCTCTCCCGCGGTCGGTGGCTTCGGGCCGTGCCCGTGGCCGGGATGCCAGCCGCGGGCCAGCTCCTGCGCGGTGGTGCCGTGATGACCGAAGCCGTCCCGGTCGGCGGCGGACGCCGGAAGGCCGGCGACGAGCAGACCGCCCGCGGCGAGCGCGGCGACGGCGATGGACCTGGTCCCCCTCATGCTTCCTCCTCGTCGAGAAAACACCGCCCGCGTCGTCAGCGACCGGCGGAGGTGTCGGTGGATGCGGACGAACCGCCCGAATCGGGCGCCGATCCACTATGAACCCGCTGTGAGTTGGCTGTCCAGGTCGTTCCGTGCACGCCGACGGCGGGGAGCCTCGAGGGGCTCCCCGCCGTCGACGGTCCTGCACCCACTGCCCGGCCGGTCGTGCCCCGGCGCGGGCGGGCGGCGGGTCTACTGCGGGCTGAGGGTGAACGTCGAGCCGGCCTCGGCGGGCTCCACGTCGAGGCGCAGGTCGGCCAGGGTGGCCGAGGCCTCGGGGTCGACGTAGACGCGGGTGGACCCGTCGGTCACCACGTCGTCGCCCGGGACGGGCTCGGGGACCAGGGCCAGCTCGAACCCGCCCGCCTCCTGCTGCGCGATGCGCAGGCCGCCCGTCTCGTCGGGGAGGCCGGCCTCGGTGGTGAGCGTGTGGACGGTGGACAGAGCGCTGTCGGTCAGGGTGAGCACGAAGGCTCTCCTCTCGGTTTGCCGGTGGGACCACCCTCGCGGGCGGCTCGTCGGACGCCTCCACCGTGGCCACGTCCGGTGTGCGGCTGCAACTCGGCGTCCGCTGGGCGAGACCCGAGCCCTCCGACGGCGGCCCCAGGTCGCGAGGCCCGTGCGGTCCCCCTACCCTCCGCACTACGGTCGGTGGCATGCCGATCCCGCTCCGGGTCGCGCGGTTCAACCGCCGGGTGACCAACCCCCTGCTGGGGACGATCTCGGACTGGCTGCCGCCGTTCGCGACGCTGCACCACGTGGGCCGCACCAGCGGGCGCCGGTACCGGACCCCCGTCTTCGCGTTCTCGTCACCGCGCGGGGTGGTCATCGCCCTCACGTACGGTCCCGACGTCCAGTGGCTGCGCAACGTCGAGGCCGGCGGTGCGGCGCGCCTGGTCCGGCGGGGCCGCGTCCTGGCGCTCAACCATCCACGCCGGCTGCACGGGCAGGTCGGAGCCCGGCTCGTGCCCGGGGTGATCCGCGCCGGCCTGCGCCTGATGCGGGTCGACGACTTCGTCGAGCTCGCCACCGACCCGCGCCCCTAAGAGTCGTCCGCATGAGTCGCCCGCAAGAGTCGTCCGGAGGAGGAGCCATGCCCCGCGAGGGATACCCCGCCGCCACCGTCGAGGAGTACCTCGACGCGATCCCGCCGGAGCAGGGTGCCGCGCTGCGCGTGGTGCGCGACCGGCTGCTCGCCGTCGTCCCCGACGCCGAGCAGGTGATCTCCTACCAGGTGCCGACCATCCGCTACCGCGGTGCCGGGCTGGTCGCCCTGTCGGTGGCGAAGACCCACTGCAGCCTGCACCTGATGAGCCCGCCCCTGGCGCGGTCCCTCGCCGGCGTGCTGTCGGAGGGGAAGCTGTCCGGGGCGACCCTGCAGTTCGACGCCGGTTCCCCGCTGAGCGCGGAGACCGTCCGGCTGATCGCGGAGCGCCGCATGGCCGAGGTCGACGCGCGGCTCTCACCGGCCTGAGGGTGGTCAGCGGCCCGACGTCGAGAAGTGCTGGTAGTCGATCGGGGACTCCCAGTCGCCGCCCCACAGCCAGCCGACCGACGCGAACGCCCGGACCACCTCGTCCCCGTCGTGGATCACCCCCGGGCTGTCCGGGCGGTCGGCGAACGCGCGGCCCTCGGTGGGCGCCACCGACGACCCCCGGACGTAGGGGTTCTCCACCGGGTTGAGGTCGATCGCCCGGCCGTACGCGTGCTCGGACCACCCCGTGCCGCCGGTGATCGCGCGGCAGTTGAAGGCCGACGTGTTGTCCGCCGCCATCGAGTCGTCGTCGCTCGCGCCGAAGTCGTCGACCAGCCGCATCGACCGCACCGGGTAGCCCGCCTCGAACAGGGCTCCGAACACCGTGACCATCGCCTCGGCCGCGTCCGCGTGCACCACCAGCTCGCCCTGCCGGTCGACGCCGTCGAAGCCGCGGTGCGTGACCGTGACGTAGCGGAGGTCCTCCAGGGGCACCGGGCAGCCCGGGCGCCAGGACGGCTCCATCCGGGCGGCCAGCTCGGGGGTGATCGGGGAGATCGCGGACGTGAACGCCGGCGGGAGGGCGACCACCGGATCGTCTGTGGCGCCCGGGGCGCTCGGGGCGGTGACCGGGGTGGGGGTGGTGGTCGGCGTGGCGGTGGGCCTGGGGGCGCGGCTCGCCTCCGACGACGCGCACCCCGACAGCAGCGCGACGACGATCATGATCACCACCGCGCGCACCCCTCGCCCCATGCGGACCAGTGTGGCGCGGGGACATCGCCCGGCGTCGAGACCCGGCCCGCTGTCTTCTCCCGCGTCGGGGTGCAGCTCCGCCACCGGCGCTCAGACCACCCCGCGCCGGCTGCCGACGATGCCCGAGGACACGGTCGTGCCCGCCCACAGGTCCGGGTCCGTGCAGCCCTCTGCGCAGTGCATCCCGCAGGTGGGGCACACCCAGAGCGTGTGGTGCCGGTCCACCGTGCACCCGCACGTGACGAACCGCTCCGACGGCCGGCCCGGGCCGCTCGTGGTCCACCGGTGTCCCGCGGGGCAGCCCGGCGGCGGCACCCGCACCCAGCCGCGTGGCGTGCGCTGCCACTTCGACCAGTCGATCTCTCGAACCATCGAACAAGTGTACGAGTGCGGTGTGATCTCCCACGTGTCCGCCTGTGGCGTTTGCGCAGGTCAGCGGCGAATGTCAGTGGCCGGTCGTACAGTTGTTCTATGCCCGGATCGGGTGAACTCTACGGCGGGAGGTGGCGGCGATGACGGCGGTGCTCGACGCGGTGGGCCCGCGTGCCCTCCCGGCCGTCGACGGCCCGAGCAGGGACGCGCAGACCGCGCGCACCTCGACCGCGGCTGGGTTCGACCACGGTCCGCTGGTGTGGGCCGACTCGTCGCGTGGTGCGCGGCCGGGCGTGGTGCCTGCGGTCCGGCCCGGTGCTCGGGTGGTCGACCTGGGTTGCGTGGAGAGCTTTCCGTTGCCGGGCGTGGCCGTCGGGGAGCTGGCCTCCCTGCTCGCAGACGTGCCGCTCGCGGACGTCTCGGACACCGCCCTCGTGAACGCGGCGACGGCCTGGCAGCAGGTCATCGCGATGGCGCAGGCCAGCCAGGCGGCCGTGATCCGGGAGATCGAGGCCCGCACGCCCGACGCGTCGGCGCGCGTGCCCGACGAGCTGGCGTGTGCCCTGGTGTGCACCACTCGCGCGGGTCAGGACCTGTTCCTGCGCGCCTGGGGCGCCGGGCAGCACCCCGCCGTCGGCGACGCGTGGGCGTCGGGCGCGATCGAGGCGCGCAAGGTCGACGTGATCCTCGCCGAAGCCGGTCATGCGGCACCCGGCGCGGTGGAGGCGGTCGTCGCCGACGGGCTCGCGCGGGCCGGGGACCTGACCGCCCCGCAGCTGACGCGATACCTGCGCGCCGCCGTGATCGCGACCGATCCGGCCACCGCCGAGACGCGACGCGTGGCGGAGCGCGCACGCCGCGGCGTGGAGCTGGTCCTCGCCCCGGACGCGATGGCTCGCCTGATCGCCTACCTGCCCGCCGAGCATGCGACCGCCGCGTTCACCGCGATCGACGCCCTCGCCGGGCACGCCGCCCTGGACGGCGACACCCGCACTGTCGACCAGCGCCGGGCGGACGCGTTCACCGACGTCTTCACCGCGATTCTGGACAGGCAGGCCACCCCCGACGGCACCCCGTTGCCCACCCGGCACGGCCGACGCGCCGCGCTGCAGGTCACGGTCGCGGCCAGCACCCTGCTCGGTCTGGACGACCAGCCGGCGCACCTGGGCTCGTACGGGCCGATCCCCGCCCAGGTCGCCCGCGAGCTGGCCCAGGACGCCACCTGGCGGCGCCTGCTCACCGACTCCACCGGGCAGGTCTGCGCCGTGGGCACCGCGACCTACCGGCCCGGCGCCGACCTCACCCGGACCGTGCAGGCCCGGGACGTGACCTGCACCTTCCCCGGCTGTCGGCAACCGGCCACGCGCTGCGAGATCGACCACCGCGTCCCCTACGACCACTCCCGCCCACGCACCGAGCACGGCCACGACCCGCAGACCACGACCGACAACCTGCACGCCCTGTGCAAGCACCACCACCAGGCCAAGACCAAGGGCTGGTGGCGGGTCACCCATGACCGCCGCACCGGGGTCTCCACCTGGACCGACCGCCACGGCCTCACCTATGCCCGCCACCCCGCGCGCATCCTGGTCGCTCCCAGCGCGTTCGAGCACGGACCACCACCCCCACCACCCCGCGACTGGGGCGACCCACCCTTCTGACCTGCACTGAGCCGCTGTCGAGTGTGGAGCTCCGCCGCGCGTGCGTGGATCGATCGCGCCGGTCGATCCAGCCGCACCAGTCGCAGGAGCCGTGCAGCGACGACGCGGTCACCGGCGGCGAGCCGTGGACGACGCCCGTCACGCCGCTGTCGGTGGTCGACGCCAGGATGGGGCGATGGACATCGACGACGCCCGGCGGTCGGCGCTCGCGCTGCCCGAGGTCACCGAGCGCGAGAGCTGGGGGCAGCCCGCCTGGTTCCACCGCAACCTGGTGGGGCGGATGTGGGACGCCGACCGGCTCACGGTCCGGGTGGAGGACGACGGCGAACGGCTCGCCCTGGTGGAGCAGGTGCCGTCGCTGTACTCGACGACCGACCACCACGCCGGCAGCAACCTCGTGCTCATCGCGCTCGATGTCGTCGATGCCGAGACGCTGCACGCGCACCTCGCCGAGTCGTGGTGGTGGGCCGCGCCGCCCGTGCTCCGCCGTCGCTACCCGCACCTGGGCCCGCCGGACGAGGGCTGAGCCGGGCGCACGGCCTAGGCTCGCCACGAACCCGAACCACGAACCACGAACCAGGAACCAGACCAGGGACGAGGGAGCAGATGACCGAGCCCGACTGGGTCCGCCACGCGATCTGGTGGCACGTCTACCCGCTGGGCGCCGTCGGCGCGTACCCCGGAGAGGCGCCCGGCCCGGACGAGCACCGGCTCCGCCGACTGGTCTCCTGGCTCGACCACGTGGTTGCCCTCGGCGCGTCCGGCCTCCTGCTCGGCCCCGTGTTCGCCTCGACCACGCACGGCTACGACACCGTCGACCACCTGCGGATCGACCCCCGCCTCGGCGACGACACCGACTTCGACGACCTCGTCGCGGAGGCCCACGGCCGGGGCGTGAAGGTCTTGCTCGACGGGGTGTTCAACCACGTGGGCCGTGACTCCGCGATCGCCCGGCGCTCGGTGGACGCGCTCGAGGGCCGGTCCGACGACGAGGTCTGGCTGTTGCGGGATGCCGAGGGCGCGTTCGTCGGGTTCGAGGGCCACGGCGCCCTGGTCACGCTGGACCACGCGCACCCGAGCGTCGTCGACTACGTGGTCCGCGTGATGAACCACTGGCTGGACCGCGGCGCCGACGGGTGGCGGCTGGATGCGGCCTATGCGGTGCCGACGACCTTCTGGGCCCAGGTCCTCCCCCGGGTGCGCGCCGAGCACCCGGACGCGTGGTTCGTGGCCGAGGTCATCCACGGCGACTACCCCGCGTTCGTGCAGGAGTCGACCGTCGACTCGGTCACCCAGTACGAGCTGTGGAAGGCGATCTGGAGCTCGCTCTCCGACCGCAACCTGTGGGAGCTCGCGTGGTCGCTGACGCGGCACGACGAGTTCCTCGAGTCGTTCGCGCCCCAGACGTTCGTCGGCAACCACGACACCACCCGGATCGCCAGCACGATCGAGGACCCGCGCCACCGGGCGCACGCGGTCGTCGTGCTCTGCACGGTCGGCGGGACCCCGACGGTCTACGCGGGCGACGAGCTGGGGTTCACCGGCGTGAAGGAGGAACGGGAGGGCGGCGACGACGCGGTCCGCCCGGAGCTCGCCGTCGACGGACCAGGTCTCGTCGAGGACCCGGTGCTCCGCCTGCACCAGGACCTCCTCGGCCTGCGGCGTCGGCACCCGTGGCTGCACCGCGCCCGCACCACGCAGGTCACGCTCACCAACACGACGTTCGTGTACGAGGTGCGGGACGGGGACGACGCGCTGCTCGTCGCGCTCAACCTGGACGACGAGCCGTTGGCCCGCCCGGTCGGCGAGGTCCTCGCGAGCGACGACGAGACGCGCGGACGGTCCGACGTCGCGCCGCACGGCTGGGCGGTCGTCGCGCTGTAGCCGGTCGACGTGCCGTAGCGCCGGGAAGGGCGGTGCGCCGGTACCCAGCCGGCACACCGCCCTCCCCTCACCGCACCCCCGGCGGTGGCCCTCCCGGGATCACCAGGTCGACGGTGCGGGGGGCACCACCACCGGCGGACGGTCGTCGCACGTGATCGTGTTCGGGAGCTGCCACGAGCCGAACCAGGGACCGGTCGTCCCGCCGCCGTCGTTGCCTCCGAGGTCGATCGACGACCACTCGGACCCGGTGGGCGGGAAGTTGAACGACCCGCAGTTGTTGATGCCGACGGCACCGACGTTGCGGGCGTCCACGTTCTCGAACGTCGCCGACCCGGCTGCCCGGGCGCTGAGCACCGAGGTGCCGGTGCCGTCCACGCGGATGTCCTTGAAATGCAGGTTGGTGACCGAGTAGAGGTCCTTCACGGGCCAGTCGGCGACGACCATGATCGCGTTGTAGGTGTTGTCGAGGAAGTGGTCGCCGACCACCTGGATGTCCGCGTCGATGTTCCCCTGGAGCGCGTAGAACCAGATCGCCCCGAGCCCGATGTTCCAGTTGAGCTCGTAGGTGCCGGCGCGGACGGTCGTGTTGTCGGTGATCCAGAGGCTGCCGGTGAACGGCTCCGCGCCGAACCGGGAACCGACCTGGATGCCGCTGCCCTCGCGGATCGGGTCGGCGACGAGGTTGCCGACGAGCGTCGTGTCGTGACCGCCGTAGATCGCGATCCCGTTGGCGAGCGTCGGTATCTGCACCGTGTTGTGCGCGAACGTGTTGCCGGAGTTCGTCGTGTGCTCGGCCCACATGGCCAGCCCGTCGTCGCCGGTGTTCCGCACGACGTTGTTCACCGCCGAGGAGTTGGTGACACCCGTGTGGAAGTTGAGCCCGTCGGCGATCTGGTCGACGAAGTAGCTGTTCTTCACGACGAGGTTGTCCATGGGGCCGTCCACCCACACGCCGACCTTGGTGTGCTGGATGTAGAGCCCGTCGATGGTCGAGTCGCTCAGGGCGCCACCGATGCCGTTGACCTGGTCGGTGTCGATCCGCTCGCGCACGTCACCGACGATGGCGAACCCGGACAGGTGCACGTTCGACGAGCCGCCGACCGACGCGTCCTTGCCGTAGAACCCGACGCCGGTGTGGACCGAGCCGTCCGGGGCGGGGGTCGACAGGGCGACCTCCTTCCCGCGGATGATCGTGTACCAGCTGCCGGCGCCCTCGATCGTGACGTCGTCCACCACGATGTGCCGGTTCACCTGGTAGGTCCCCGGCGGCACGTACACCGGCAGGTCCTTCTTCTGCGCGAACGCGACGGCCTTGTCGAACGCGTTCGCGGAGTCCTTGCGGCCGGACGGGTCCGCGCCGAAGAGCAGCACGTTCGCCGCCTTGAGCCGGACGTGCGGGAGCCCGACCTGCTCGGAGTCGAGCAGGTCGATGGTGGTCCACGCGGCGTTCGTGCCCTGCGGGGCGGTCAGTCGGACCTTCGCCCCCGCGGGGTAGCTGCGACCGAGCAGCAGGCGCTGCTCGTCGTAGAAGTGCATCGGCCGGAACGGGGTGGTGATCGTCGGGGTCGGGGTGGTCGCCGCGGGCACGCACCCGCACTCGGTGATCCACCAGTCGGGGTGCAGCAGCCCGGCGTTCGGGTCGTTGGTGAACGGGTACTGGTTGTACAGCCACGAGTACTGCGAGGTCAGGGTCATCGTCCGCTTGCCGGAGCCGTTCACCGTGACGTCGAGGGGTGCGGTGATGCCGCCGCCGGTCGCCGAGTCCGGGATCGCGTAGCGGACGGTGAGTGCGTTCGCAGCCTTCGGCAGCGTGAACTCCACGTACTGCCCGGGCAGGAGCTGCACCGCCGAGCGTCCGGACGCCTCCGCGGGCAGCGTGTACGCGGTGCGGTCGGGCCCGATGACGGTGCCGGTGGTGACGGCCTTCTCGGCCTCCTGCTCGAGGAACGGGACGGTCGCACCCCGCCCACTGACCAGCGCAGGGTCGAGGGCCGCCCGGGTGACGGGCGTGGGCACCGGCGCGGGCGGACGTCCGTGGGCCGACGCCGCACCGCCCGTGCCGACGACGACGGCGACGGCCAGCAGGACGGCGAGCACGCGGGGTGCCCGACGACGGCCGGACAAGCTGACTGTGTTCCTCACGGAGCGCCTCCTTGCGCAGCCGGGACGGCGCTGGGGTGACAGGGGGCACCGCGCCGCGTGGACGGACACACCGTACGTTCTGGACAAACAGGTAGACAAGACTGAATCGGATAATGCAAGAACTTACGCACCGAACCGCAAGCTGGCGTCGAGATCGAGCGTCCATGGCCACCGGACCCGGCACGCCGCAGGAGCACCCGACGCGCGCCGCGGGAGGTGCCGGGTGAGACTGGTGCGCATGATCACTGCACCGATCCCCACCCTCACCCTGCCCGGCGGCGAGATCCCCGTGGTCGGCCTGGGCACCTGGCAGTCCGAGGGCGGCGAGGCCGAGCGCGCGGTCAGCGCGGCCCTGCAGCTGGGCTACCGGCACATCGACACCGCCACGGGCTACGGCAACGAGGCCGAGGTCGGCCGCGCGCTGGCCACGGTCGGCATCGACCGCGACGACGTCTTCGTCACCACCAAGCTGCCCCCGGACCACGCCGGCCGCGCGCGCCGCACGCTCACCGAGTCGCTTGCCGCGCTGGGCACCGACCACCTGGACCTGTGGCTGATCCACTGGCCGCCGAACCGCCAGGCGTCGCCGGAGACGTGGCAGGTGTTCCGGGAGGTCCGCGACGAGGGCCTGGTGCGCTCGATCGGCGTGTCCAACTACTCGATCGCGCAGCTCGACGAGCTCATCGCCGCCACGGGCGAGGCCCCGGCGGTCAACCAGATCCCGTACAGCCCGCGCGACCACGACCCGGACCTGCTGGCGGCCCACCGCGAGCGCGGCATCGTCGTCGAGGGGTACAGCCCGCTGAAGCGGACGAGCCTGGAGGCACCCGCACTCGTCGCCGCCGCGCAGGCGCACGACGTCAGCCCGGCTCAGGTGGTGCTGCGCTGGCACGTCCAGCGCGACGTCGTCGTCATCCCGAAGTCGACCCGGCAGGAGCGGATCGCGGCCAACCTGGACATCCTCGGCTTCGAGCTCACGGCCGACGAGATGTCGGCGATCGACGCCCTGCGCTGAGGATCACTCGAGGAGCATGACCTCCTCCGACTCGGGCGACCACCCGAGCAGCAGACCACGGTGCATCATCACGTCACCGACCCCTTCCGGGTACGGGACGTGCCGCGTCTGCTCCCCCGTGGCGAGGTCGTACCCGGTCATCCCTCCGCGGACGCCGTCGGACCCGAGGGCGGGGTCGCCGGACGTGGACGACACCAGCAGGTCCCGGCCGTCGGTGGCCAGCGACCCGACGGCGGCCACCGGAACCTCTCGCTGCCACACGACCTCCCCGGTCCTCCCGTCGAGGGCGGCGAGGCCGCTCGCGGTCGTGAGGTACACCCGGCCGCGCACCAGCAGCGCGAAGCCCGTGCTCTGGACGTCGGACTCCCAGCGGTGGTCGCCGGTCCGACGGTCCCACCCGTGCACGCGCTCGCGGGACGTGAGCACCAGACCCGGCACGCTCCCGTCGTCGACGGTGAGGTCCATCGCCCCGCCCTCGAGCACGACGTCGTCGGCCGGGTCGGCGTCGGCGGCGAGCAGCGTGGTCGCCTGGGTCCCGTCGACGCCGTAGTCGAACACGACGAGGTTGCCCGTCGTCGGGTCGACGCCGTACCCGCCGTTGCCCGGTGCGGGGCGCAGGTCGTCGCGGACGGACTCGCCGGTCGACGAGAGCAGTCCGAGGCCACCACCCTCCCCGAGTGAGAAGGCCACGACGTCGCCCGCGCGGAAGATTCCCCAGTAGAGCGAGGCCTCCTCTGCGCCATGCGTGTCCTCGCGTGGTTCCTCGTGCCGCCACCGCTCGTCGCCGGTGCGCAGGTCGTACGCGACGATCTCGATGCGCTGGGCGTCGCGGATCCCGACGAGCACGAGGCCGGGGAGCACGGCGAGCTGCGCGGCGGAGTCGACGGCGCGGTCCGAGATCACGCGCCCGTCCGTCGGGTCGAGGACCACCGCGCGGGTGGTCGTCGCCGGCACCCGCTCGTCGGTACCGTCGTCGGCGGCATAGCGCGTGAACCCGTCCGTGACCAGGCACACGGCCACGGTCGCCACCTCGTGCGGACGGGCATCGGACTGGCACCCGCCGCCGTACGCGGACTCCCGCGACGCGGCCCGCTCGGCGTTCGGCCCCAGGAGCGGGGTGGACCAGATCGTCTCGCCCGTGCCCTGGTCCACGGCCGCGAAGGCCTGCGACCCGTCCTCGGCCACCACCAGGCTCGCCGTCGCGCCGCCCACCGACTCGATCCCCGACCAGAGGCTCGAGACCTCCCCCGGCGGGAGCGCCCGCGCCACCGTCAGCTCGTCCCCGAACGCGGGCACGACCCCCGGGACCTCGGAGAGCCTCGCGATCGCCGCGTTCTCCCGGGCGTCGACCACCCACTGGGTCCCCGCCAGCGACAGCGCGACGGCCACGCCTCCGGCGACGACCCACCGCAGTCCCCGGCGGCCACGCACCGGCGCCTCGGGCTGCTCGGAGCCGGGCTCGAGGCCGGGCTCGTCGCCGTCGAGCAGCTCGACCTCCTGCATCCCGCCACCCCGCGCCATGACCGGGACCCTATCCGGGGGTCGGCGCGAACCGTGGCGGTTCTTGTTGATATTCATTCTCATTCGCTGTTAGCGTCCCCCCATGACCTCCCCTCGATCCCCGCTCCGCGGCCGTGCCCGCCGCCTCGGCCTCGTCCTCCCTCTGACCCTGCTCGCCGCCTGCGCAAGCACCCCCGCCGCCGACGCCCCGGCCCCGGCCCCGGCCTCCGACGCGCAGGAGACCGCGACGCTGCAGCCTCGCCTGGTCCTCACCTACGACGGAGGGATCCAGGTCCTCGACGCGACCACGCTCGAGACCCTGGCCGACCTCCCGCTGGACGGCTTCGCCCGGCTCAACGAGGCCGGGGACGGCCGGCACGTGCTCGTCTCGACCGACGGCGGCTTCACCGTCCTCGACGCCGGCGCCTGGGCGGAGGCGCACGGCGACCACGCCCACTACTACGCCGCCGATCCCGTGCTCACGAGCACCGTGTACCCGGCCGAGAAGCCGGGGCACGTGGTGCCGCACGAGGGACGGACCGCCCTCTTCGATGACGGCACCGGCACGGTCTCGGTGATCGACTCGGCCCACGTCGCCGACGGCCCGGCCGGGGCCCGGACGCTCTCCACCCCGTCCGCGCACCACGGAGTCGCGGTCGAGCTCGAGGACGGCACGCTCGTGGTCAGCGAGGGCACCGAGGACGTCCGCACCGGGATCCGGGTGCTCGATGCTGCCGGATCCGAGGTCACCCGGACGGACGAGTGCCCCGGAGTGCACGGTGAGGCGGTCGCCGCCGACGAGGCCGTCGTCGTGGGTTGCGAGGACGGCGTGCTCGTCTACCGCGCAGGCACGATCACGAAGGTGGCCTCGCCCGACGGCTACGGCCGGATCGGCAACCAGGCCGGCACGGAGGTCTCGCCGGTGGTGCTGGGCGACTACAAGACCGACCCCGACGCGGAGCTGGAGCGGCCGACGCGCGTCTCCCTCGTCGACACCGTGACCGGCACGCTCCGCCTCGTCGACCTGCCCGCCAGCTACTCGTTCCGGTCGCTGGGCCGAGGCGCGGACGGAGCCGCCCTGGTCCTCGGCACCGACGGGGCGCTGCACGTCATCGACCCGACCTCGGGAGCGATCGAGCGCTCCGCACCGGTCGTGGAGCCGTGGACCGAGCCCGACGACTGGCAGGAGCCCCGGCCGACCCTGCGCGTGCTCGACGGCATGGCGTACGTGACCGACCCCGCGGAACGTCGGCTGCACGTGGTCGACCCCGTCACGGGTGAGCTCTGGAAGAGCGTCGCGCTGACGGTGACCCCGAACGAGCTGGTCGGGGTGGTCGGAGCCACGCACTCCCACTGACCCGTCGGGCAGGTCCTCGGCGGAACCCCGAGGGCCTGCCCGGCGCTCACCCCAGCACCGCCAGGCGCCCGTCGTCGCCCCAGCCCAGGAACAGGTGCCCGAGCGCGACGCTCGACCGCAGGCCGTCCGGGAGCGGGACGCGCCAGACGGTCCGCCCGTCGTCCAGGGCGTAGGCGACCAGCTCGCTGCGAGGGCCGCCGCCGACGGGCTGGTCGGCCGCGACCAGGAGCTCGCCGTCCGTGACCAGGAACCCCGGCACGTTCCCCTCAGCGGTGGCGCCCCGCCAGACCACGGCCCCGGTCCTGCCGTCGAGCGCGACGACCCCGGCCTGCGTGCTCAGGTACACCCGCCCCCGCAGGACCAGCGCGTTCACCGACGCGACGACGTCCGACTTCCAGCGCGCCTCACCGGTGGACCTGTCCCAGCCGCGCACGTTCCCGCCGGACGTGAGCACGAGGTCCGGCACGCTCCCGTCGTCGACCGTGAACGGCAGCACCTCACCCGGCAGCTCGACGTCCGCACGCCCCCGCTCGACCAGCGTGGACCACAGCCCACCCGAGCCGCTGCTGTACAGCAGGACCGCGCGGCCGGCGACGGGGTCGACCGCGTGGTCCGCGTTCCCGGGTCGGCTGGCGCGGAGCACCTGTCCCGAGGGCGAGAGCACCGTGGCGGTCCAGCCGGGGATCGTGACGCCGACAAGCCCGTCGACCGCGAACAGGCGCACCTCGCCGGCGAACGCCCGGCGGTCGGCACCCGGCAGCGGCGGGTCGAACCGCCAGCGCACGTCGCCGGTCCGGACGTCCCGGCCGGTCACCTCGGTCCGGCCGTCCCGAGCGGGCACGCCCACGACCGCGAGCCCCGGCAGGGCCGTCAGGGTGGTCGCCCCGGGTGCGGACACGTCGGCGACCACGCGCCCGTCGGCGGTGTCGAGGAGGACCACGCGGGTGCTCGTCGCGGGCTTGCGGGTCTCGACGCCCTCGTCCCCGTAGTGCACGAACCCGTCGCTCACCAGGCACGCCGCCTGCCGGGGCGTGCCGTCGTCCGCCGGCACGGGCACGCAGGTGCCGGCCGCCGACCGGTCCAGCGACCGCGCCCGGTCCGCGTCGGCCCCGACGAGCGGCGTCGAGAACCGCTGCTGCCCCGTGCGCTGGTCGAGCGCGACGAACGCCTGGGACCCGTCGTCCGCGACGGACAGACCGAGCACCGCGCCGCCGACCTCGATGCCCTGCGTGAGCACCCCGGTCGCCGCGGGGTCCGGCCGCCACAGGACGCCGACGTCCGCGTCGATCGCGCGCACCACGCCTGGCGTCGCCGCCAGCCGGGCCGAGGCCGCTCGCTCCCGGCCGTCGAGGACCACCTGCGTCACGACCAGTGCCGCGACGACCGCGCCCGCGACTCCCCCGACCCACCACCAGAGCCGCGCGGGGCGCGCCGGCGGAGCCGGGGCGGGCGCCGACGACTCGGCCGCCTCGTCCAGCTCGACGTGCTGCATCGCACCGCGCGCCATGGCCAGACGCTAACCCCGCCCGGCGGTGGCGGCGCGCGCACGGCTCCGGAGACTCAGAGCGTCGAGCGCGCGCTGCCTGGTCACCAGCGGTGCGCGACGTCCACGACCACGCGTGACCCGCTGCCCGGACCGTCCAGGACGAACACGCGGAACGGCAGCCGTGCCCGGACCCCGAGGCCGAGGCTCGTGTACCCCTCGAAGCTCCCGGCGAACACGACCTGCCGGAACGTGCGGTACCCGGAGACGTCGCGCAGCTCGAGCCGGTTGGCCGGCGAGTAGGTCGGGTTGCCGTTGACGTCGTACGCCGGGTCGTTCACGGTGATCTGCAGGGCGGCGCCGCCACGGGTCGGGATCGGCTCGCCGGAGCCGTCCTGCACCACCTGGGGTACGTAGGACACCGTGTACCCGCCGACATCGCCCGCGACGTCGACCACGAGCCGGTCGTAGCAGCTGTGCCGGCCGGTCCGGACGTTCACCACCGGCGCCTGCGACAGGGACGGCGCCGACTTGGTGAGCGACCCCCACACGAGGCCGCAGTAGGGCGCCGCCGTGGCGGGCGATGCCGGGATCATCAGGAACGTGCTGACCAGCAGCAGGACCGACAGGAATGCACGCCTCATCGCACGACTCCTCCGTCGCGCGGGCCCCCGCGGATGGATGCCCGATCATCCAGTTTACGACCGGCGGACCATGACATAACAGGTGAAACGGTGCCGTTCAGAGCTCGGGGACGCACGCCCCGCCGCCGAGCGCGGCGAGCCCGGTCAGGTCCCCGGAGCCGAGCTCGGTGACTCCCTCCTGCGCCTCGGGGTACATGATCTGCGTCGCGTCCTCGACGTGCTGGAGGCCCACGAGGTGCCCGACCTCGTGCAGCACGATGGACCGGGCGATCGCGTCGCCGCCGGGATGGGTGGCGGACTCCGCGAGCTGCGGGGCGTCGAGCATCACCTGCCCGGTCACGTAGACCTCCGGCCCGTCCGCCAGGCTCACGTGGACGCTCCCGGCCGCACCGGCCACGAACCCTGCGAGGGTCGCGTCCTCCCGCGGCGAGGACCAGCTGAACAGCACGGGCGCCCACCGGTCGCCGTAGCGCTCGAGCTGGTACGGCTCCCTCTGTGGCGACGGGGCCTCCGTCGTCGGGCCGTCGTCGACGAACTGCAGCCCGGTGGCCAGCGAGATCCGGGCGACGGCGTCCGTGATGAGCTGCTGGCCACCCTCCGGCGCGTCGTCCGGGCGCGTCACGTAGTGGATCGGCCGGCACGGGTCGTACGCGACGGGCGTGGCACGATCGCCCTGCAGCGCCACGTAGGCGAACGACGTGCTCGTGCCGGTAACCGGCGGCGGCGTCCCCAGCGGTGCGGTGGCGGCGCCCACGCCGGGTGTCGGCGCGTACGGGTTGCGGGCCGTCGTCGGGGTCGGCTCCGGGGCACCCGCCCAGGCGAGCACCTGCGGCAGACGTCCCGACTGCACGACCCAGGTCCCGCCCAGCAGCGCGGCGAGCACGAGCACGGCGACCACCGTCGACGAGCGCGACGACGACCGGGTGGAGGGAGCCGCCGGGCTCGGTACGACCGCGCGGGCGCGACGCGTCCCGGCCACCCGGACCCGGCGCCGACCCCCGACCCGCCCGCGTCGGCGGCCCGGTGCGTCGTCCCGGACCACGGGCGGCCCCGCACTGTGGCCGGCAGCCTCGTCGATCACCCACTGCGGCACGCGCCCGGACGGGGAGCGCGGCAGGTCGTCCGGGGCACCAGGCCCAGCAGGTCCGTTCACCAGCGCCCCTCGCTCACGGGCCCGGGACGGACCCTCGACGTCGTCGGCACGGCGGCACCCTCGGTGGAGGGTGCGCGCGCGGAAGCCCGGCCGCCGGAGGGAGGGTATCCGGCAGCCGGGCTTCGCGTGGGCTACTTCAGCCCGTTGGAGAGCGCGCTGATCAGCTCGCCGTTGGACGTGTCACCCGACAGCTCCCAGAAGAAGGCGCCGCCGAGTCCCTTGCCCTTGGCCCACGACGTCTTGCCGGCCAGCGTGCTGGGCGTGTCGTAGCCCCACCACTCCGAGCCGCACTTGGCGTACGCGGTCCCTCCGACGGTCCCCGTGGCCGGGCACCGGGTCTTGAGCACCTTGTAGTCCTCGATGCCGGCCTCGTACGTGCCGGGGGCCGCGCCGGACGCCGAGCCACCCGGAGCCGTCTGCGTGACGCCCGTCCAGCCGCGGCCGTAGAAGCCGACGCCGAGCAGGATCTTGTTCGCCGGGATCCCCTTGGCGATGAGCTTGTTCACCGCGGCCTCCGTGTTGAAGCCCGCCTGCGGGATGCCCGCGTAGGACGTCAGGGGCGAGTGCGGCGCCGTCGGACCCGTCGGGTTGAACGCCCCGAAGTAGTCGTAGGACATCGGCATGATCCAGTCGAGCTTCTGCGCCCCACCGGCGTAGTCGGCGGCGTCGATCTTGCCGCCGGTGCTGCCGTCGGCCGTGATGGCCGCCGTGATCAGCTTGCCGCTGCCGAACTTGTTGCGCAGCGCGGTGATCACGTTGTTGAAGGCCGCGGGACCGCTGGAGTCGCACGACAGGCCGCACGCGTTCGGGTACTCCCAGTCGATGTCGATGCCGTCGAAGAGACCGGCCCAGCGGGAGTCGTTGAGCAGGTTGTAGCAGGAGTCGGCGAACGCGGTCGGGTTGGCCGCCGCCTGCGTGAAGCCGGACGACCAGGTCCAGCCGCCGAAGGACCAGATGACCTTGAGGCCGGGGTGCATGGCCTTGAGCTTCTTCAGCTGGTTGAAGTTGCCCCGCAGGGGCTGGTCCCACGTGTCGGCGACACCGTCGACCGAGTCGGCCGCCGTGTACGCCTTGTCGTAGGCCGCGTACGAGTCACCGATCGAGCACTGGCCGCCGGTGGTGTTGCCGAACGCGTAGAGGATGTGGGTCAGCTTCGAGGCCGAGCCGCTCGTCTCGATGTTCTTCACGTGGTAGTTGCGGCCGTAGACGCCCCACTCGGCGAAGTAGCCGACGAGCTTCTTGCCACCCGGGGGCGGTGGTGTGGTGGTGGTCGGCGTCGGGGTGGGGGTCGGGGTCGTGGTCGGCGTCGGGGTGGAGGTCGGGGTGCTGGTGGGAGTCCCCCCGGTGCACGCCACGCCGTTGATGCTGCACGTCGCGGGGCTCTTGAACGGCCCGGTCGCCACGTAGCCCCAGGTCAGCGAGGCACCGGGCGCGAGGGTGGGCGCCCAGCTCTTGTTCTTCGCGGTGTAGTGGTTGCCGCTGCGCGTGACGTCGGCGTCCCACGAGCTGCTGATGGTGTCCCCGGCGGGGAGGTCGAACTCGATCGTCCACCCGTTCACCACCGTGGTGCCGGAGTTGGTGACCTTGACGTTGACCTGGTGGCCCGTGCCCCAGTCGCCGGCGGAGGTGAACGTGGCGCCGATCGAGCCTGCGGCGAACGCCGGCTGGGAGGCGACCAGCGCGGCGAGCAGCGTGATCACCGCGGCGAGCGCCGTGGTGATCAGGACGGGACGTCGTCGGCCCATCGGTGTCTGGCTGGAGTGTCTGGCGAAAGCCATCGTGCGGTCCCCTGTCCATCGTCGGAGCGTCGAATATGTAAGGAGTGTGTACTAATGGTTCACAAGGACGGTAACCGGGGTCACAGGGTGAAGTCAACGCCTGGCGCCACATCGGTCGAGCGTCACCCGAACGTGCATTTCTTTCCCGATCAACTCCGGAATGCGCTGTCCCCGAGGTCGGCGGGGCGTCGTCCGGAATGCCCGGAACAGCCGGGGAGAGACGCGACATCGTGCCTGCTGGAAACGTGTCACTGCGCTCGCAGCCCGGTCCCCGTCTCGGCGTCGCCAGTGGAGCGCCGGGGTCCCTGGAGTGCCGTCACTCGCCCGGGCGAGAATGCGTCACGTGCATTGTTCGGCGCATTGTTGCCGCTGGTTCCAGGACAATGAATTCCTAGGTGCTACAGCCCGTCGCGCGCGTACCCGGCGCTGATGTCCGTGCCGCAGGTCCGCCGACTCCTTCTCCGTGCACGCTCGCGTGTCGCCCCGCGGGTGTCGGTGGGTGCGCGCACCATGGAGGTGAGCGAGGACGAAGGAGTCGGGACATGACGCTCGTCGATCAGCACCACCGGGTCGATCCTCAGGTCGAGGCGCGCGTCCGGCGCGAGGTCGCCGGCGCCACCTGGTTCCAGCTCGCCGCGGCCACCAGCCGGGCGCACCACGAGGTCGACGAGGCCCGCCGCGGTCGCGACGACGACGCCCTGCTGCGCGCCGTGGACCGGCACGCCGTGCTCGAGCGCCTGCTGGCCGAGGCGACCGAGCAGCTCCACGCCCCTCGCTAGCGGCGCACCCTGTCGTCCGACGCGTCCCAGCCGGGCCTCGTCGCCCGGCTGCCTGCCCGGTCGGACCGGCCGCGGTAGACCACGTAGGGCCGCCACAGGTAGAAGATCGGGACGCTCAGCACGTGCACCAGCCGGGTGAACGGCCACAGGGCGAACAGCAGCATGGCCACCATCGCGTGTGCCTGGAACCCGAACGGCGCCTCGGCCATCAGCTCCGGCTTCGGCTGGAACAGGAAGATGCCGCGGAACCACTCGGACACACCCGTGCGGTAGTCGTAGTCACCGTTGAGGTTCAGCACCGAGCCCGCGACCGTGTTCCAGACGCCGAGCACGATCACCAGCGCGAGGAACAGGTACATGACCTTGTCCATCTTCGTCGTGGCGCTGAACACGGGGCCGACCGTGCGCCGGCGGTAGATGAGCAGGGTCAGGCCGACGAGCGTGCAGAACCCTGCCACGGCCCCGATCGAGACGGCCATGACGTGATACAGCTCCTCGGAGATGCCGACGGCCGACGTCCAGCTTTCCGGGATGCCCAGCCCCATCACGTGCCCGAAGAACACCGCGAGGATCCCGAAGTGGAACAGCGGGCTCCCCCAGCGCAGCAGCCGGCTCTCGTACAGCTGCGACGAGCGCGTGGTCCAGCCGAACTTGTCGTACCGGTACCGCCACACGTGCCCGCCGACGAAGAACGCCAGGCACACGTACGGGATGACGACCCAGAGCAGGACGGCGCTCATCGCGGCATCTCCAGGTGAAGGTGGACGGAGGGAACGAGGATCTGGCTCATCGCGGCATCCCCGCCATCGCCGGGTGCACGGAGGGAACGAGGATCTGGCTCATCGCGGCATCCCCGCCATCGCGCCGTAGGGCTCGAGGCCGACCTGCTCACCGGGTGGGCCCTCGGCGGCCAGGCGCGCCACAGCCTCCCGCTCGTCGCCCTTCAGCGGCGGCAGCGTGGAGCAGACCGCGGTGAGCGCCCCGGCCCACGGGGAGCCACGGTCGACCAGTGCGAGCCGCAGCAGCTCGAGTCCGGCCCGGTGCTCGAGCAGCAGCCGCGTCCCGGCCTCCACGTCGGCCGTGGCGCTGAACTCCAGGACGACACAGAGGTGGTCGGGGAGCTCGTCGGCACTGATCTCCAGGCCCGCCGCACGGAACGCCCTCTTGAACGCGAGCAGCGCCATCCCGCGCTCGCGGGTGTCCCCGTACGCGTAGTACGTCAGGTAGAGGCAGATCTTGCGGCGCAGGTCGAAGGTGTCGACGTACTCGGCGGTCAGCTCCGTGAGCGGGGCCGTGGCGAGGTGGTCGAACAACGGGTCGAAGGCCCGCGTCGGGGAGATCGCGCGCAGGTCCGGCACCTGCGCGACGAGCTCCGCCGTGGGGTACTCCAGCAGCAGCGCGGCGATCCGGTGGGTCAGCGCCCTCGTGCGGGCGTCGTCGCGCCTCATGACGGATCCTTCCGCTGGGGGAACAGCCCGGGCGGCGGGCTGCCCTTGCCGTCCCAGTTGAGCAGGTTGACGCGTCCGCCCTGTCCCCCGGTCGGCGTGACCTCGTCGGCGGTCTGCCGGTCCTTGAGCGCCCGGAAGTTCTCCACCGCCAGCGGCGTGCCGGCACCGGAACCCTCGCCGAACGGCCCGGAGCCGCCCATGCCGGGGCCGCCGTCGTAGTCGAGGCTGCACTCGGTCGCGATCTCCTCCAGGCCGTGCGCCGCCTCCGCGTGGGCTGCCGGGATGACGTACCGCTCGTCGTACTTGGCGATGGCCAGCAGCCGGTACATGTCGAGCATCTCCTGCTCGGTCATGCCGACGGCCGCGGGGATCGACGGGTCGGCGTCGCGACCCATCGAGATGTCGCGCATGTACGAACGCATCGCGGCGAGCTTCTTCAGCACCCCGGTCACCGGCACCGTGTCCCCCGCCGTGAACAGCTCGGCCAGGTACTCCACCGGGATCCGGAGCTGGTCGATGGCCGCGAACAGGTTGCCCTTGGACTCGGCGTCCTCGCCGGTCTCGGCGACAGCGTCGACCACCGGCGACAGCGGCGGGATGTACCAGACCATCGGCATCGTGCGGTACTCGGGGTGCAGCGGCAGGGCCACCTTGAACGTGCTGATCAGGGCCCAGATCGGGGAGCGCTGGGCGGCCTCGATCCAGTCGCGCGGGATGCCGGCGCGCTCGGCCTCCCGGACCACCGCGGGGTCGTGCGGGTCGCAGAACACCCCGCGCTGCGCCTCCAGCAGGTCGTGCTCGTCGGTCACCGACGCGGCCGCCAGCACCTTGTCGGCGTCGTAGAGGACCAGGCCGAGGTACCGCAGCCGGCCGACGCACGTCTCCGAGCAGACCGTCGGCAGGCCCACCTCGATGCGCGGGAAGCAGAACGTGCACTTCTCGGCCTTGCCGGTGCGGTGGTTGAAGTAGATCTTCTTGTACGGGCAGCCCGTGACGCACTTGCGCCAGCCCTTGCACTGGTCCTGGTCGACCAGCACGATCCCGTCCTCGGCGCGCTTGTAGATGGCGCCCGAGGGGCACGACGCCGCGCACGACGGGTTGAGGCAGTGCTCGCAGATGCGCGGCAGGTAGAACATGAACGTCTGCTCGAACTCGAACTTGATCTTCGTGGACACCCTGGCCAGGATCGGGTCGCCCGCGAGGGTCGCGGCGCTGCCGCCCAGGTCGTCGTCCCAGTTGGCGCTCCACCCGATCTGCATGGGCTCGCCGCTGATCAGCGACCGCGGCCGGGCCACCGGGGTGTGCTCCTGGAGAGGTGCGGTTGTCAGCGTCTCGTAGTCGTACGTCCACGGCTCGTAGTAGTCGTCGAGCGACGGCATCTTGGGGCTGACGAAGATCGTCGCCAGGTTCTTCAGCCGCCCGCCCGCCTTGAGCTTGAGGCGGCCGCGCTTGTTCAGTGTCCACCCGCCCTGCCAGCGCTCCTGGTCCTGGTAGGTCCGCGGGTACCCCTGCCCGGGTCGCGTCTCCACGTTGTTGAACCAGACGTACTCGGTGCCGGCGCGGTTGGTCCACGCCTGCTTGCAGGTCACCGAGCACGTGTGACAGCCGATGCACTTGTCGAGGTTCATCACCATCGACATCTGCGCCATGATCCGCATCAGTACTCCACCTCCTGCGAGCGCCGACGGATGACCGTGACCTCGTCGCGCTGGTTGCCCGTGGGCCCCAGGTAGTTGAACGCGAAGGTCAGCTGGGCGTAGCCGCCGATGAGGTGGCTGGGTTTCATGAGGATGCGGGTCAGCGAGTTGTGGATGCCGCCCCGCTTGCCGGAGGTCTGCGAGCGCGGGACGTCAATGAGCCGGTCCTGCGCGTGGTGCATGTAGACCGTCCCCTCCGGCATGCGGTGGGACACGATGGCGCGGGCGACGACGACGCCGTTGCGGTTGACCGCCTCGATCCAGTCGTTGTCCGTGACCCCGATCTTGTCCGCGTCCTTCTGGCTCATCCAGATGCCCGGACCGCCGCGCGACAGGCTGAGCATCAGGAGGTTGTCCTGGTACTCGGAGTGGATGGACCACTTGTTGTGCGGCGTCAGGTAGCGGACCGCGATGCCGAGCTCCCCGCTGGACCCGATCTGCGGCTCCCCGAACAGGGCGGCCATGTTCAGGGGCGGGCGGAAGACCGGCAGGTTCTCGCCCAGCTCGGTCATCCAGTCGTGGTCGAGGAAGAAGTGCTGCCGGCCCGTGAGGGTGTGCCAGGGCTTGAGGCGTTCGACGTTGATGGTGAACGGCGAGTACCGCCGGCCGCCCGACTCGGAGCCGGACCACTCGGGTGACGTGATGACGGGCGTCGGCGCGGCCTGCGTGTCCGCGAACGTCACCTGCTTGCCCTCGTGCTCCGCCGCCAGGTCCGCCAGCTTCCGGCCGGTGCGCTTCTCGAGGGTGTGGAACCCCTCGGTGGCCAGGTGCCCGTTGGTGGTGCCGGACATCGCGAGGATCGCCTCGCACACGTGCACGTCCCGCTGCAGCGACGGCCGTCCGTCGCCCGCACCCCCTCGGACCAGCCCGTTCTTCTTGCCGAGGTACTCGATGGGCTTGGTGAGGTCGAACGTGATGCCCTTGGTCGTCGCGCCGAGCGACGAGGCCAGCGGACCGAGCGCGCCGAGCTTGTCCGCGACCGCGGGGTAGTCCCGCTCCACGACCACCAGCTTCGGCATCGTCACGCCCGGGACCGGGTCGCACTCCCCGGTCTTCCAGTCGCGCACGATGCCCGACGGGGTCGCCATCGCGTCCGGGGTGTCGTGGGTCAGCGGGACCGCGACGACGTCCTGCCGGACGCCGAGGTGCGTCGCCGCGAGCGTGCTGAACGCCTTGGCGATCTCGTGGAACGCGTCGAAGTCGGTGCGGGTCTGCCACGGCGGCGCGATGGCCGGGTTGAACGAGTGCACGAACGGGTGCATGTCCGTGCTGCTCAGGTCGTACTTCTCGTACCAGGTGGCCGCCGGCAGGACGACGTCGCTGAACACGGTGGTCGACGTCATCCGGAAGTCGAGGGTGAGCAGCAGGTCGAGCTTGCCGCGGGGCGCCTCGTCCCTCCAGACCACGTCCCGCGGTCGGTGCTCGGGCGGCGCCTCCTCGGCCCGCAGCGACGAGTCGGTGCCCAGCAGGTGCTCGAGGAAATACTCGTTGCCCTTGGCGGAGCTGCCCAGCAGGTTGGACCGCCAGATGGTGAGCACGCGCGGGAAGTTCTCGGGGGCGTCGGGATCCTCGCCCGCGAACCGCAGCGAGCCGTCCTGCAGCGCCGCGGGGACGTACTCCGTGGCCGGCTTCCCCGAGGCGGCCACGTCGTCCGCGAGCGTCAGCGGGTTGCGGTCGAACGTCGGGTACGACGGCATCCACCCCAGCCGCGCCGACTGCGCCAGCACGTCCGCGGTCGTCATCCCCGCCCAGAGCCCGCCCGACTTCGACGCCGCGAGCGCGTCCGCGCCGAACTGGTCGTACCGGAACTGGTCGGTGTGCAGGTACCAGTACGCGGTCTGGATCATGTTCCGCGGCGGCCGCGACCAGTCGAGGGCGTTGGCGTACAGGCCGTACCCGGTGATCGGGCGGACCTTCTCCTGGCCCACGTAGTGCGCCCAGCCGCCGCCGTTCACGCCCTGCGTCCCGCACAGCGCGGTGAGCGTGAGGAACGCGCGGTAGATGGTGTCGGCGTGGAACCAGTGGTTGGTCCCGGCGCCCATGAGGATCATCGACCGGCCCTTCGACTCCTCCGCGTTGGCGGCGAACTCGCGGCCGATCTTCTCCGCCTTGGCGGCCGGCACCCCGGTGATCTCCTCCTGCCAGGCGGGCGTGCAGGGCGAGCCGGCGTCGTCGTACCCCGTGGGCCAGGTCCCGGGCAGCCCCGGGCGGCCGACGCCGTACTGCGCGAGCAGCAGGTCGAACACCGTGGTGACCGTGCGGCCGGCCACCTGCCGGGTCGGGACGCCCCGCAGGATCGCCCCCGCGGAGCCGTCGACCGCGTCGAACCGCGGGAGGGTGACCGCCGCGGTGCCCGAGCCGGCACCCGCCGCGCTCAGCTGCGGCTCCACGGACGCCAGGTCGAGGTTCCAGCGCCCTTCCCCCTCGGTGCCGAACCGGAACCCGAGCGACCCGTTCGGCACCACGGGCTGCCCGGTCGTCTCGTCGAGCAGGACCGTCTTGAACTGCGCGTTCTCCGACGTCTCCCCCAGGTCCGCGGCGGTGAGGAACTTGCCGGGCACGAACCCGGCTCCGTCAGGGTCAGGGTCGAGCGTGATCAGGAACGGCAGGTCGGTGAACTTCTTCACGTACCCGTCGAAGTAGGGGGTGGTCCGCTCGACGAAGAACTCCCGCAGGATCACGTGCCCCATCGCCATGGCCAAGGCGCCGTCGGTGCCGGGCGCCGGTGCGAGCCACTCGTCGGCGAACTTCACGTTGTCCGCGTAGTCGGGCGAGACCGCGACGACCTTCTGCCCGCGGTACCGCGCCTCGACCATCCAGTGCGCGTCCGGCGTGCGGGTCACGGGCACGTTCGAGCCCCACATGATCAGGTACCCGGCGTCCCACCAGTCCCCCGACTCGGGCACGTCGGTCTGGTCGCCGAACACCTGCGGCGAGGCCACCGGCAGGTCCGCGTACCAGTCGTAGAACGAGAGCATCGGGGCGCCCAGCAGCGCGTAGAACCGGGCACCGACGCCGTGCGACACCATCGACATCGCCGGGATGGGCGAGAACCCCGCGATCCGGTCCGGGCCGTGCTCCTTGATCGTGTGCACGTGCGCGGCGGCCACCATCTCGACGGCCTCGGCCCACGACGCCCGCACCAGCCCGCCCTTGCCGCGCGCCGCCTTGTACCGCGCGGACCGGACGGGATCGCCGACGACGTCCGCCCACGCCAGCACCGGGTCACCCAGCCGCGCCTTGGCCTCGCGGTACATCTCCAGCAGGAGGCCGCGGACGTACGGGTACCGGACGCGCGTCGGCGAGTAGGTGTACCAGGAGAAGGCGGCCCCGCGCGGGCAGCCCCGCGGCTCGTACTCGGGGCGGTCCGGGCCGGTCGACGGGTAGTCCGTCTGCTGGGCCTCCCACGTGATGATGCCGTCCTTGACGAACACCTTCCACGAGCACGAGCCCGTGCAGTTCACGCCGTGCGTGGACCGGACCACCTTGTCGTGGCTCCAGCGGTCCCGGTAGAACGTGTCCGCGTCGCGCCCGCCGATCTGGTGCAGCGTGCGCAGGTCCGCCGACACCTCGTTCTTGCGCAGGAACCGGCGCGTCTTGAGCAGCGCCTCGACCACACCCTCGTCCAGTCCGGTCATGACTGCTCCTTCAGTGGGTGGCGGTGGCGTCGGCACGTGCGCGAGCGGCCCGTCGCACGGGGCCGGCGGTGAACCAGGCGACGGCGAGCGAACTCACCGCGAGCAGCACGTACCCGAGGCTGTAGTCGCCCACCAGGTCGAAGACGGCCCCCATGACCAACGGCGGGAAGAAGCCGCCGAGGCCACCGGCGGCGCCGACGATGCCCGTCACCGCGCCCACCTTGTCCTGGGGAGCCACCTGCGCGACCAGCGCGAACACCGCCCCGGAGGCCGCCCCGAGCGCGGCGGCGAGGCCGAGGAACGCGATCGTGGCCAGCGGGATCAGGGGCAGCTCGAGCGCGGCGACGAGCGCCAGGACGCCGGTGACGACGAAGGCAGCCAGGAGGACCGGCACCGGACCGACCCGGTCGGAGAGCGTGCCACCGACCGGACGCATGGCCACCGCGAGGACGACGAACCCCGCGGTGCGCGCGGCGGCGTCGGCGGCGGTGAGGTCGTACGCGTTCACCAGGTACGTGGGCAGGTAGACGCTGAACGCGACGAACCCGCCGAAGCCCAGGGCGTACAGCAGGGACAGCTGGCCGGTGGCCGGGATCCGCGCGGTCGCCCACGTGCGGGCCAGGAACGAGCCCGTCGGCACCGGCCGGCCCGGCTTGTCGCGCAGCAGCAGCGCGGAGGCCACCGCGTAGACGGCCAGCACGCACGCCACCAGGATGAACGGCGCCTCCGGACCGTAGGCGTCCGTGATCCGCACGGTGGTGAACGCGGAGATCGCCGTGCCGCCCATGCCGAGCCCGAACAGCCCCAGCGCGGTCCCCCGCCGCTCGGGCGCGAACCACTGGTTCACCGCCGGCACGCCGATCGCGAACGCGGTACCGCCGAGCCCGAGGAAGAAGCCGCCGACGAGCATGGCCGCGTAGGTCTCGGCGACGAACCCGATGAAGAGCACCGGCAGGATCGTCAGCACGGTGACCGTCGGGAACATGCGGCGCGAGCCGAACTTGTCGGTCAGCGCCCCGACGGGGATGCGGCCGAGCGACCCCACGATGACGGGGACGGCGACCAGGACCGACTGCTGCACGCCCGTGAGCCCGAGCGCCTCGCCGTAGGAGTTGCCGAGCGGGCTGATGAGCGCCCAGGCCCAGAAGTTGACCAGGAAGCCGAGCATCGCGATGACGAGCACCCGCACTGCGATGCGTCCGTCGGACTGCTCAGCCATGAGACCCCCCGAGCGTGGTCCGGCGTCGTTGCGCGGACCTGGCGTGCTTCGGAAGTTAGCACGCGCGCTCGGAGGAGAACTCGGGACCTTCGGCCCTGGTCAGACCTCGCCGGGGAGCGCCGTGCGGATCACGATGCGCGTCCACGCCCCGAGGTACAGCCGGTCGCCGTCCTCGATCTCCTTGCGCTGGCCGGCGGGGATCGGCGTGGTCGGCAGCGGGTCGCCCGCGCGGCTCACGTAGGTGCCGTTGGCGGACTGCAGGTCCTCCACCCACCAGCGCTGACCGTCGGTGTTGAGCTGGCAGTGCCGGCGGGACACCCCGGAGTCCGTCCCGCAGTCGACCGCGGGGTGGATGTTGCGGGACACGGACGGGCGGCCGACGAGCACGCTGCGCTCGCGCAGGGGCACCAGACCGGGCAGGCCGGCCGACGGCATCGGGTCCTCGGGCTGCTGGGCGGCGTACCAGTCGGGGTCCACCCAGACCTCGGCCACCCAGGACTCGGCGCCGTCGGGGGCGGGCGTCGGGAGGGCTGCGGCCACCGGGTCGGGGTCGGGGTCGGGGTCGGTCGTCACCGGCACGGGTGCGGAGACCGGGGCCGGCGGCGCGACCGGGGCGGGCGCTGTGCCCGTCGTGAAGTCGTAGCCGCAGACCTCGCAGAACAATGCCAGCGACGAGGCGGGCGCGCCGCAGTGCGGGCAGGTGGTGGCGGTCCCGATCCCCGCCGCGGCGGGCTCGGGAGCCTCCGCCGGGGCCGACGCCTCGATGGGCGCGCCGCAGACGTCGCAGTAGTCGGTGGACGTGGACGTGTGGCCGTTCGGGCAGACGACGGTGCTCACCGGCGGACCCGCGTCGTCTTGGTGGACGCGGTGTCGAGCGCCATCTCGTCGAGCTTGTCGGCGTTGCGCTTGAGGCGCACGGTGCCCTTCTCCTCGTCGTCGATCTCGACCACCCGCCGCAGCCGGGAGGTGGCCTCCTCGTTGCCGGTCTCGGCGGCCAGCTGGACCGCGCGGCCCAGCTTGACGGTCGCCGTGGCCTCGTCGCCGGACGCCTTGGCGGCCAGCCCCTCCTGGATGACGGACGCGAGCTCGGCCTGGCCGGTGTAGTGCGCGACCTCGGGGTTGATGCGCGCGGTGAGCGAGCTGTCGTCGGACCAGCGGGCCTTGACCAGCCCCGACGCCAGCACGTCCCCGCCGACCGCGATCTGCACGCGCGCGGCCAGCTGCTCGGCGCCGACGGGCTTCGACGGCACCCGGATGGCCACGTGGTAGTCGCGGGACTCGTCGCCCCACGCCCCGGTCGGGTACGCCCCCGTGAGCGCGTTCACCTCCGTGCGCCTGGACGTGATGTCCTCCACGGTCGGGGCCACCCGCCGGACGAACAGGACCTGCGCGCCCTGGGGTGCCCAGACGCGCAGCTCGGCGTCCGCCACGCCCTTGGACATCGACTCGTTCACCAGCGCCTTGAAGTCCTCGGCGATGTCCGCCGGGTTCCGGATGAGGTCGACCGTGCCCAGCAGCGCCGTCGCGATCTCGCGCAGCTCGGCCACCTCCCAGCTGGACCCGACGCCGCGCGCGTCGCACTGGAAGTGCCCGGTGACGTCGGCGATCGCCTTGGACAGCTCGGCGCGCGGCTCCGACTCGTTGCGGCCGTCGGTGAGCAGGATCGCGTGCTTCTGCGCCGCCTGCGGGACCATCGCGAAGATCGCGTCCGCCAGCCGCAGCCAGGTGCTCATCGCGGTGCCGCCCGAGGGCCGCATGAACGAGATGGCGCGCTTGGCCTCCTCGCGCGCGCCTGGCTCCATCTGCACGATCGCGACCGGGGCGTTCGGGTACGGGAACGCGCGGTTGGCCACGTGGCTGCCGCCGATCACCGCGAACCAGGTGCCGTCGGCGATCTGGTCGACCGCCACCTGCGCCGCGTACTTGGCGGCCTCGATGTTCGGCCCGCTCATGGAGCCGGACGTGTCGATGATGACGATCTCGGCGACGCCTCCGCCGGACGACGCCGCGGTGCCCGCGCCGGTGCTGGTCACGGTGACGATCGCGTGCACGTCCGTGGCACCGTCGGAGAGGAACTCGTTCTGGAACACCTCGGTGCGGAAGTCGGCCACTGTGGCTCCTCAGGCTGCGGGCGGTGCGGACTGGGCCGACACCGTCTCTTCGGTCTGGACAGTATCGAAGGGTGCGGCGACACGGGCCAGCGCGGCGGTGATGTTGTCGTGCCCGCCCTGCTCGTTGGCCCAGCGGACCAGCTCGCCGGAGATCACGTCGGGCGACTGACCGACCTTCTCCGCGGTGCGATGGAGCAGGTCCGCGACGTCGTCGGCCTCGGAGCAGTAGTTCCACAGCCCGTCCGAGCAGACCAGCACCCAGCCGGGCCCCTGCGCGCGGGTGGTCGCGGTCTGCGGGACGACGGTCTCCGCGTCGGGTCCGAGCCAGCGCGTGATGGCGTGCCCCTCGCGGGAGGCCTCCGCGCGTGCCCGCGGGATGCCGCGCGCGATCATCTCGTTCGCGGCCGAGTCGTCCACGCTGATCTGGTGGGCGTCGCCCGCGTCCGGGATCCAGTACGCGCGGGAGTCGCCCAGCCAGGCCGCGACGACGGTGGGACCGTCGACGACGGTCGCGACGAACGTGCACGACGGCGGCTCGGCGCGTCCGGACATGTCCCCGACCGCGAGGGCGATGGCCTTGTCGGCCGCCGCTGCCGCGTCGACGAGAAGAGCGGACCAGGCCCCGACGGACTCGGGGGTCGCGCCGACCAGGACGTCCCGCGCCGCGCGCGCGGCGGCGAGGCTCGCGATGTCGGAGTCCGGGATGTTGGACACCCCGTCGCAGACCACCAGGACGGCGGTGGTGCCGACCACCGCGAGCGCCATCGCGTCCTCGTTGCGGCTCTTGCGCCGACCCTTGTCACAGACCCCGCCGAGGAGCGGGGACGGCAGCTCGGCCCAGTGGTCGCGCTCGCTCACCGCGAGCTCGCCGCAGTGCTCGCAGTAGCCGTCGGCAGCGATCGTGCCGCCGCAGGACCGGCAGACCGGGGTGGTCGGCGCGTCAGGCTCGTCGAGCACGGCGACCGCCACCGGCGCCGGGGCGCCGAGGGCCGTGCCGCAGTGCTCGCAGAACGCCGAGCCGTCGGCGGCGACCGTGCCGCAGCTGGGACAGGTCACCACGTCGTCCACCGGCGGACCTCGTTGGCCCGGTCGACCAGGGCGATCCGCTCGTCCGGCGTCGGGGCCAGGGCGGCGTACTCGCGCAGCGCCCCCTCGAGCGCGTCCCGCAGCTCGGGCTCGTGCGCCGGCACGGAGCCGAGCTGCACGGTCTTCGACGGTCCGTCCTTGAGCACCGCGGCGAGCGCGGACCCGAGCACGTCCACCCGCAGGGCGGCGCGCGCCCGCGGCTCGATGGACACCGACTGCACGCTGGCCAGCGCGTCCGACAGGGCGCGCAGGTCGCCGCTGGACGTCGCCAGCAGCTGGGCGCGCATCATCCGGGCGTCCACGTACGAGCTGCGCGTGGGCGTGACCAGGTCGAGCGCGGCGAGCGCCCCCGGCAGGTCGCCCCGAGCCCGGCGGATGCGGGCCAGCCCGAACGCGGCGGGCGCGGTGTAGTTCGCGTCCGAGCGCGCGCAGATGATGTAGAGCGACTCGGCGATCTCCGGCTCGTTGCTCAGCTCGCACGCGGTGGCCAGCGCCAGCTTGGGCGCCAGCTCCCCCGGCACCTGGCCGTAGACGGCGTTGAACGAGGCACGCGCCGCCACCGGGTCGCCGGTGCTCAGCTGCGCCAGCCCGCCGAGCCACGCCGCGCGCCACTCCCACGGGTCGTCCGTGAGGATCTGGGAGAGCGTCTGGTCGAGCACGTCCTGCCGGCCGGCCTCGATCGCCGCAGTCGCGCGCCGCAGCCGCACCTCGACGGTCTCGTCCGGCGCGTCGGCCAGCGCGACGAGGCGCTGGTCCGCGTTGCTCACGTTGACGCCCGCCAGCCAGCTCGCTGCCGGGTCGCTCGCGTCCACCTTGAGCGCGGGCAGCTGGTCCCAGGCGAGCGCGTGGCCGGCCTCGTCGGACGTCGGCGCCTCGAACAGCACGGAGGCCGCCGAGTGCAGCGCCGGGCTGCCCGGACCACGGTCGGTGGCGACGACCTCGCGGAGCACGCCCAGCACCTGAGCGCGCAGCTCGTCGACCGTGGCGAACCGGTCCGACGGGTCGAGCGCGCACGCCTTGGCCAGGAGCCGGTAGAACGAGTCGTAGGTCTGGAACACCTGCGTGTCCGCGACGGCGGGGAGCGACGCCACGTAGGTGCTCGTGTTGCCGCGGAAGTCGAGCACCAGCGTGGCCAGCGTCCGGCCGATCGTGTAGATGTCGGACGCCACGGACGGTCCCACCTCGGCGACCTCGGGCGCCTGGTAGCCGACCGTGCCGAAGATCGCCGAGTCCAGGTCGTCGATCCGGCGCACACCGCCCAGGTCGATGAGCTTGACCGCGTCGCCCTGCTGGATCACGTTGTCCGGCTTGAAGTCGCAGAACAGCAGGCCCACGTCGTGCAGGTAGGCGAACGCGGGGAGGATCTCGAGCACGAACGCGAGCGCCTGGTCCACCGGCAGCGGGGTGTTGACGCCCCCGGCGGCCTCGCGGCGGTCGTGCAGGATCTGCTTGAGCGACCGGCCGCCGACGAACTCCATGACGGTGTAGCCGGCGCCCTCGTGCATGGCGAAGTTGTAGATCTCGACGATCAGCGGGTGCTCGACCTCGGCCAGGAACTGGCGCTCGGAGATCGCCGCCGCGTACGCGTCCGGGTCCCCCGAGTTCAGCAGGCCCTTGAGCACCACCCACCGGCCCGAGACGTTGCGGTCCCGCGCCAGGTAGATCCAGCCCAGGCCACCGTGCGCCAGGCACCCGACCACCTCGTACTGCCCGCCGACCAGGTCGCCGGGGTTGAGCGCCGGCGTGAAGTCGAACCGGTTGCCGCACTTCGGGCAGAACCCCGCGGTCCGGCCGGGAACCCCCTCGCGCGACCGTCCCACCTCGGCGCCGCAGGCCGGGCAGAACCGCTTGCGCTCGGGCACCTCGGGCACGGCCATGACCGCCTGCAGCGGGTCCTGCACCGGGGCCGGCGGGACGGTCGTGAGCCCGGCGCCCAGGCGCGCGCCGCGCAGCCGGGTCGAGGAGGTGCCGACGCGGCGGGTGGGTCGCGTGCCCCCGGTGGCGGCCGTGCGTGCCGAGCCGAGCGCGGCCGTGGCCAGCCGGCTCGAGCTGGTGCGGCCGGTGCGCGTGGACCGCTCCGCGTCGGGGTCGGTGGCGGCGGCCGCGCGGTCGGGGCTCGCCTGGGCGACCCCCGTGCCGAGCAGCGACGTCGCGGACGCGGGGGCACCGGACGCGGGGGCCGTCGCGGTCTGCGGTGACCCGCAGACGTTGCAGTAGCCGTCCTCGTAGGTGCCCGTGCAGCCGGGCTCCGTGCAGGCGATCATCGGGCTCGTCCCTCCTGACCCACCGAGGGCAGGTCGCGGCTGAGGTACTCGTACTGCTCCACGAGGAAGCGGGTCAGGGTGAGGTCGCAGGGCGTCTGGGCGACGACGGCGCGGGCCTCGTCGTACCCCGAGCGGACCGTCGGCGACGCGCTGCGGCCGTTGGCGTCGGCCGCCGCGCGGGCGCCCTCGAGCCGGTAGCGCAGCTCCGCCCGCTCGCGCAGGGGCTTGCTGTAGGCGTCGGCGACCGCGTCGAACGCGCGGCCCACGGCGGCGAGCCGGTCGACGAACGCGTCGAGCTCCGTGCGGGTGTCCGGCACCGCGCCCAGGCGCGACACGTCCGGCACGGCCAGCTTGGGCGGGTGCGCGATCTCACGGCGGCACCGCTGCGCCAGCTCGTGCAGCGTCGGCTCGCGCTTCTCCAGCGCGGCCATCGTGTCCCGGGCGTCGGCGCGGCCCTTCTCGAGCGTGCGCCGCTGGGACACCTGCACGATGAGGTCCCGCTCGGCCAGTGCCGCGCGCGCCTCGAGCTCGGCCAGCGGGCCGGAGATGTCCGCACCTCGGGCCGCCTGCGCGACGAGCTTCCGCTCACGGGTGCGCAGCGTCTCGATCAGCTCGCGGGAGTCGGTGTCGACGCCGGCGAGGTCCTCGCAGCGGACGAGGCCCGCCCGCAGCCCGCGCAGCCGCGACGCCTGGTCGGCGGTGTCCGGGTCGAACGACAGCCGCGCGCGCACCTGGGAGATCATCGCGTCGCACAGGGTCACGGCCTCGACCAGCGACACCAGCGCCGCGCCCAGCCCCGAGTCCAGCCGACCCCAGACCAGCTGCGACATCTTCTCGCGGTCCACCGCGTCCGCCCGGCCCGAGTCCCACACGACCACCAGCTCGTCGGTCCGCGACCGGATCGCCTGCCACATGGTGAGCGCCAGCAGCACGTCGTCGGTGTAGCTCTCGGACGCGGGCGACGCCTGGGCCGCCTGGTCCAGGCGGTTCAGCTCCGTGCGCCGGTGTGCCAGCCACGCCTCGAGCCCGCTGAGGTAGCGGAGCAGCTCCGGTGCGGGGATCGGCTCACCGAGCCGCCCGGGCGCCTCGGGCGCCTCGGGTCCGCTCACCGGCCGTACACCGAGACCGGCGGCGCGGGTGCGGTCCCCAGCGCACCGAGCCAGCGGTCGTAGGAGGCGGCCCAGGTGCCGTCCGCCTTCGCCTGGTCGAGCACGCCGTTGACGTACTGCACGAGGTCGACCTGGTCCGCCGCGACGCCGACGCCGTACGGCTCCGCGCTGAACGCCTCGCCGACCACCTTCGCGTACGGGTCCTGCGCAGCGAAACCGGCGAGGATCGTGTCGTCGCCCGTGATCGCGTCCACCCTGCCCTGCTGGAACAGGACAAGGCAGCCGGTGTGCGTCGGGGCGCTCACGGCCTCGACCCCGGGGTACGTCTCCTCGAGCCGCTCCAGGGTGGTGGTGCCCTCCGGGGCGCAGACGCGCTGGTCGCCGAGGCCTTCGAGGTCCTCGATGCTCTGCGCCTCCGAGTCCCGCGTGACCAGCACCTTCTGGCCCGCGGTGAGGTACTCGGCGGAGAACGCGATGGTCTCCCACCGCTCGCAGTTGATGGTGAACGTGCGGGCCACCAGGTCGACCTCGTGGTTCTCCAGCACCTCGAGCCGCTGGGCCGACGTGATCACCCGGAACTGCAGCCGGTTCGGGTCGCCGAAGATCGCGGTCGACACGGCGTGCAGCATGTCGATGTCGAAGCCCTCGATCTGGCCCGACAGCGGGTTGCGCGAGCCCATCAGGAGCGTGTCGGCCGAGACCCCGACCCGCAGCGCGCCGCGGGCACGGATGGCGTCCACGCTCGGCGTGGCGGCGCCGGGTGCCGGGGCGTAGGAGGTCGTCGACTCGATCGCGTCGTCGCAGACCGTCGCGGCCGGGAGGGCGACCGAGGCCGCCGCGCGCTCCTGCGGCGCTGCCGGGGCCGCGGCGGGGGCGCCCGCGCAGCCGGCCAGCAGGGCGACCGAGGCGAGGGTCGCTGCGAGACCCAGGCGGGTCGGACGTGTCGTGGTCACCGGTACTCCTCCACTCGGGTCGAGATGCCGCGCCAGGACAGGACCGCCGCGAGCACGCCGGCGACGAGCATCAGCCAGCCGACCAGGACCGACGACCCGCCGGAGCCGGACAGGGCGTCGTGCGTCTGCGCGGCGCTGGACTCCAGGCTGCTGGACGCGGCGGTCGAGAACTGCGCGAACAGGTCGTTGGGGGCGCCGGGCTCCTCGCTGATCGCCAGGGCGACGGCGCCGTCCCAGTCGCCGCCGTCGTCGAGCGCGCGGATCTCCTCGTGCGAGGCGACCCACCGGTTCAGCAGCACGACGAGGTTGTCGTCGACGGTCGGCCGGACCAGCAGGTCGCGCGCCTCGTCGGTCTTGGCCACGAACTGCTCCTCGTACACCGCCCCGGAACCGCGCTTGATGAGCGTGAACGACTCCTGCGACTTCGCGTCGTTGGCCAGCGAGTACGCCTGCGACACCGAGACCGTCGCGTCGTAGGGACCACTGCGCGCGTCGCCCGCCTTCGCCGCGGCCGACCCGAGCACCACGGCGCCGCCGATCGTCGCGGCGAGCGCGAGCACCGTGGACCAGAACAGCCCGGCGTTCAGGCGCCGGTGGGTGCGCTTGGCCAGCCACACCTGCACGACGAGGAGCACCGCGAGCGCGAGGATGCCGAGGGCCAGCAGCCACGGCACCGAGCCCACCGAGTCGAACGAGGAGTCCACGCGGTCGCTGTTGGCCTGCACCAGGTCGTCCAGGTGCGGCAGCACGTCCGTGCGCAGGACCGCCGACGCCTGGTCGAGGTAGGCGGCACCGACCGGGAAGCCCTGCCGGTTGTTGGCGCGGGCCTGCTCGACCAGGCCGGTGTACGTGGTCAGCCCGGCGGTCGCCTGGCCCAGCAGCTCCGCGTCGGCGCCGTTGGAGCCGGCCAGCTGCGCGAGCCCGTTGGCGGCGGACGCGACGGCCTCGTCGTACCGGGCGCGCTGCTCCGGCGGCTCCAGGCCGCCGACGAGGAACGCGTTGGTGGCGGTCGCGTCGGCCACCACGAGGTCGTTGCGGACGTCCTGGATGCCCACCAGCTGGGTGGTGTCGGCGTCGGCGTCGGACAGCGCCTCGGACTGGGCCAGACCGGCGTTGAGGCCGATCACGCCCACGGCCGCGGCGGCCAGCACGGACACGACACCGGCGACCCGCAGACGCCCGGGAGTGCGGCTCAGCGCACCGCGCAGCCCGGCGCGGTGGACCGGTGGGGCCGCGGCGGAGGGCGCCGCCGGCGGGGCGACGGTCTGCGTCACGCGGACTCCTCGATGTGGGCGTCGGTCTCTGCGGCGGGCTCGTCGGCGGCTGGCATTTCGGCCTCCGGCTCGTCGGCCACCGGTTGGTCGGCGGCCGGCTCGTCGGCCACCGGCTCGTCGGCGGCCGGCACCAGGTCCTCCGGGAGGATCAGCCGGAGCTGCTCCACCGTCGGTTGCTCAACGTCCCGCAGCCTCCAGGCGTGCCTGGTGATCGCCTGGTCCAGCACGTTGCGCGCGTACCGGCCGTTGCCGAACCCCTCGTCACGGATCTGCAGCGACGCCAGCTCCTCGAACCGGTCCAGGCACTCGGGCGTCGGCTCGAAGTCGGCCTTGGCCGCGGCGCGGGCGAAGATCTCGCGCAGCTCGGCGTCGGTGTAGTCGTCGAACTCGACCGTCGTGGAGAACCGGCTCTCCAGGCCCGGGTTGGTGGCCAGGAAGATCGCCATCGGCCCCGGGTACCCGGCGACGATCACCACGAGGTCGTCGCGGTGGTCCTCCATGTCCTTGACCAGGGTGTTCACGGCCTCGGCGCCGTACTGGTCCTCGGCCAGCCCGTAGGCCTCGTCGACGAACAGGACCCCGCCGAGCGCGGTCGCGACGACCTCCGACGTCTTCACGGCCGTCTGCCCGAGGTACCCCGCGACCAGCTCGGAGCGGTCGACCTCGACCAGGTGGCCCTTGGTCAGCAGCCCGAGCGCCCGGTAGATACCGGCCACCAGCCGCGCGACCGTCGTCTTGCCCGTGCCCGGGTTGCCCAGGAACACCAGGTGACGGGTGAGCGTGGGCGCCGTCAGACCGGCCTCGGTGCGCAGGCGCTCGACCCGCAGGAGCTGGGTCTGCTGCCGGATCTCGGCCTTGACCCGGCGCAGGCCGACGAGCGCGTCGAGCTCGGCGAGCAGCTCCTCGAGGGTCTTGGCGGGCTTCTCCTCGGGGACGTAGGTCGTGCCGGCGACGGGCGTCGGGTGGACGGGGACCAGCCCCGGCTCCCCGGCGCCGGGCTGCGGCGGCAGGGCGAGGGCGGACAGGTCGAACGCCGACGGGTCGACGCGGGGCAGGTCGAACGCGGACGGCAGCTCGGTCGCCGCCGGGACCTGCCCGTCCACCGCGGCACGCTGCACCGCGGCGGTGGCCGAGGCGCGTGCGATCACGTCGATCGGAGCGGGTCCGAGGTCGCAGGCCGCGGACACCACGTCGGCCAGCGCGCCGGCGTAGGCGGCGGCGTGGGGTGTGCCGACGAGCCCGGCGAGCAGGTCGGTCGGGGACGACCGCCAGCGCCGCGCGCTGGAGGCCGCCGCGAAGAAGGCGCCGAAGGTCGCCTCGTGCGCGCCGACCGCGGTGAGCCAGGCGGCGGCCGCCCCCGGGATCGACTCGGCGACGGCCGCGGCAAGGCGCGCGCCCTCGTCACGCGCGGCGGCGCCCTCCAGGCCGGCAGCGGCGCCGACGGTCTCGAGGGAGTCGAGGGCGTCGGTCAGGGTCACGGGCGCTCCACCTGGGGCGTGTCGAGGCCGGCCTCCGGGGCCAGCGCGAGCGAGGTGCCGCCGAACTTCTCGGCGAGGAACAACCCGTGCGCCACGAGCGCGTTGGCGTCCTCGCGGGAGACGGCGTCGGAGATCTTGTCCAGGGTGACGCCCAGCAGGTCCAGCTGGTCGCAGAGCACCATGAGGGAGGTCTTGCCCTTCGACACCACGCGGCGGTCGGCGAAGTCCCGCGGGAGGCGCAGGTAGCCGCCCACGGCCTCGGGCAGGTAGCTCGTGGCGGTCGCGACGACGGTGTGCGCCTGGCGGCTGCCGGCACCGAGCCGGTCCAGGCGCGGCGCCATCTCGTCCACGGTCCGGGTGATCCGCAGCACGCGCGCGGTCACCGCGGCCGGCACCTTGCCCGCGATCTGCTGCTCGACCTGGTGGGCGGACGCGACGATGTCCGCCGTCGTCGGTGCCGGGGGCGCAGCAGGGACCTCGGGCTCCCGACGCCGCCCCCTCAGGCGTGCGAACCAGCTCATCTGCGGCGCCTACGTGCCGAGATCGAGCGAACCGCTGGCGACGTCCGTGGTGTCCGCGCGCTTGACGCGGTCGAGGTAGGTGCGCGCCTTCGTCGTCTCGGTCTCGAGCACGCCGATGGTCGTCGCCATCGAGTCGAGCGCCTTGACCTTGAACGTGTCGATGGAGTCCATGGTCGCGTAGATGTCCGTGAACGCCTGCTGCAGCTGCGGCAGACCGACGGTGGCCTGCGCGGCCTGCTCCTGGATGCCGGCCGACTGCTCCTTGAGCATCTTCGCGGTCGACGCGATCAGCCCGGTCGTCGTGGCGTTCAGCGCGGTGATCTGGTCGAGCACCAGCCGCTGGTTGTTCAGCGCCTGCGCGACGATCACGGCCGTGCGCAGGGCGGCGACCGTGGTGGTCGTGGCGCGGTCGACGCCCTTGATGAGCTCGATGTTGTTCTTGATGATGATGTCGATCGCCAGGTAGCCCTGGATCGAGACGGCCAGCTGGGTCAGCAGGTCCTGGTGCTTCTGCCGCACGTAGAACAGGACGTCCTCGCGCAGCGCCTTGGCCCGTGCGGGATCGGTGGCGTCGAGCTCCGCGATGGCCGTGGACACGCGTGTGTCCAGCGACTCCGCGACGTAGATGTACTGGTGCAGGCGGGCCATCGTGTCCCAGAGGTGCTGCTTCTCCAGGTTGAGCGCCGCGTTGTCCTTGCGCAGCTCGTCCTGGCCGTTGTAGAGCGCGCGGACGATGGCGTCGATCTGCTTCTGCGAGCTCTCGTACCGGCGGAAGTAGTCGGTGAGCGAGTCGCCGAACGGGATGAGCCCGAGGAGCTTCTTGCCGATCGTGGCCTCGCTGGGGTCCAGGCTCTCCACGGTCTTGCGCAGGTCCAGCAGCGACTTGCTCACCTGCGACGTGCCGGAGACGCCGCCCTCGCGGAGCTCCTTGACGGGCATCTGGAGCAGCCGGTTCGAGGTGTCGGCGGCCGCGCGGATGTCCGCGTCACCCATGAGGCGGATGTCGTCGGCCTTGCTGGCCAGCTCCGGCGAGCCCACCTGGGCCTTCATGAGGCCGTCGACGTAGGAGTTGACCTTGGCGTCGAGGCCCGGGAGCGCCGACTCGGGGATCTGCGGGGCCATCGCGGGCGCCTGCGTGGCCGCCACCGGCGCCATCGGAGCGGGCGCCTCGAGCGCGAAGACGGACTGCGGCGCGGGGGGCTGCAAGGGGGCTGCGTCGGTCATCGTCGTCCTTCATGTCCGGGCGGCGCAGTGGGCCTGATCGCCCGCATCCTCGATGGTCATGGAATGGTCAAGTCGTCCTCCAGCGGACACTAGCACGGGGGTCCTCCACCGGTGCCGGTGCCCGGGCGCCTGACCTCGGATTTCGCCTAGCGGCGAACAGCACGGTCTCTGGCCCTCCCGCGCCACCGCCGCGCATGATCGACGGCACGTACGTCGCCGGTCCGAGGGGGAGCCATGCTGCCGTCCGACATCCGTACCACCACCGTGCACGTCGGTCCGTTCCTCGACGATCTCGGGGAACCCTGGTCCGGCACCGTCACCGTGGAGTCGTCGATCGCGCGGGTCTGGGACGCGTCCGCCGCGGTGATCAGCCCGCGACCGGCCGTCGTCGCCCTGGGAGACGACGGCACCGCGGCGATCCCCCTGGCCACCACGGACCAACCGGGTTTCAGCGACGGGGCGGGCCGGCCGGTCAGCGGCTGGACCTACACGCTCACGGTCGAGCTCGCGGGGGTGGCACCGGTCCGCCGGACGTTCGACCTGCCGACGAGCACCGGCCCCGACCTCCGCCTCACGCTCGCGCCGGTCGCGCCACCCGTCGCTCGGGGCCTCACGCGTCGCGACGCCCTCCGCGCCGGCGCCGCAGCCCTCGTCGCCGGCTCCGCGGCCACGGCCGCCGCCCAGCCCGCGGCGGCTGGCCCTCACCTGCGCGGCGGCGTCGTCCTCCCCACCGCCAGAACCGTGTTCGACGACGACCTCCAGGTGGGCACCACCGCCAACCCGAGCACCCTCCTGGTGAAGTCGTCACCGGCGGGCGGGACCGCCGGTGGCCCCGGGAGCTACGACTCCACCGGACGGATCGTCATGGAGACGTACCAGCCGCACTTCGGCTCCTACGGGGAGTCGCTCCGCGTGCAGCTCAAGGACGCCCGAGCCAAGGGCATGCTCACGTACCAGGGGAGCTGGCCCACGCCGCACTACCCCGACGGCGACTACACCTGGCTGTCCACGCACCCCACCACGCCGGTGACGATCGCGTGGATCGGCGCGCACTTCCTCAACAACGACGACCCGGGCTCGCTCGAGAAGAACCTGTGGCACGGGCACATCAACTTCGAGGTCCCCGACGCCAAGGGCGCCCTGCGCACCCGCCTGGAGATCAAGCTCGTCGACCCGGTGACCGGCAAGATCGGCACCGACCGCTCGGCCGTCCGCACGAACATGGCCGACTTCGAGCTCCAGGTGGGCGCGGCGGACGAGCAGCTGCGGATCGTCGGCACCGACTCCCACCCGAAGGACCTCGTGTTCGCCACCGAGGTGGGTGCCAGGCAGCCCCGCTGGATCCTGCGGGCGACCGAGAACGACGCCAACCTCGAGCTCCGCCGCTACCGGGCGGGCAACGCGTACCAGGACTCGCCGCTGGTGGTCGACCGGCTCACCGGGCTGGTCGCGGTCGGAGGGGCGGCGGGCACCGCCGCGGGCCTCAAGGTCGCGCAGCGCGGCGGGGTGGGGATCACCGTGACTCCCCTGGCGGCCGGGGGCCAGGGCATCCTGGTCGCCGGGACGGACCCGACCGCCCGGATCGTGCAGGGCGAGGTCACGGGGGACCCCCAGCGCCGGTTCGTCGCCCTCGTCGACGGCACCCTGCAGTGGGGCACCGGCGCGACGGAGCGCGACACGCTCCTGTACCGACGGGGACCGAACCAGCTGGGCACCGACGGGGGCATGTTCCTGCGCAGCAGCACGACCCCGGCGACCGCCACGACCGGCGGGGTGCTGTTCGTCGCCGACGGTGCACTGAAGTTCCGCGGTGCGGCGGGCACGGTGACCACGCTGGCGGCGGCCTGAGAAGATGCGGGTCGGGGCACACCGACAACCAGAGGGACACACACATGTCGACCGAGGACACCGGGTCGCTGGACGACCGCCTGCACCGCCTGGGGATCGCGTACGACGTGCAGCGGATCGTCGCCACCGGGATCGGCAGGCTCCCGCTGAGCGAGACCACCAAGGAGTCCCTGACGTCGAAGAGCGCCACCGCGGTGGTGGTCGTCGGGGAGACCGGCGTCGCGCTCGTCAAGGGTGCCGCGGAGGCGGGTCGGGGCGCCGCCACCGCCGCCAAGGACGGCGCCGAGACGTTCCAGCGCACCCGGCACGCGCACGCGTCCCCGTCCGCCGACGCGCCGGCTCCCCCGGTCGAGGACGTCACCACCCGGCTCGAGCGGCTGAGCGCGCTGCACCGCGACGGTCACCTCGACGACGCGGAGTACGCGGCCGCGAAGGCGAAGGTCCTCGCGGGGAGCTAGTCGGGCGCGGGCTGAGGGGCCGAGCCGGTGGCCAGCGGGAGGATGACCGTGTCGATCATCTGCACCACGAAGTCGTCGTCGATCTTCTGCCCGGCGACCATCTTGCGGTAGGCGATCATGGCGGGCGCCACGGCGGCGACCATCTCGAGGTCGATGTCCGGGCGCAGCTCGCCGCGGGCCCGCGCACGCTCGAGCAGCCCGCGCATCAGGTCGACCCGGGAGCGCACGAACTGCTCGTGGAAGACGGCCGCGACCTCGGGGTTCTCCTTCACCGCAGACCACAGGCCGGACATCAGCTCGGAGTCGTCCGTGCGCGGCTTGCCGAACCGCACCGAGAGCAGGTCGGAGCGGAGCGAGCCGGTGTCGGGGAGCTGGTCGACCGTCGGCGCGACACCGCGCATGCACACGACCGCGTCGACCGTGAGCTGCACCTTGGACGGCCAGCGGCGGTAGACGGTGGCCTTGCCCGCACCGGCGCGGTCCGCGACGGCGTCCATCGTCATGCCGTCGTAGCCGCGCTCGGCCAGCAGCTCGCGGGTGGCGAGCAGGATCGCGTCGTCCTTCGACTCGTCGCGTCGTCGGCCCGGGCGGCGCGCGATCGTCGTCGACCCGTCCTCCACGGTGCTCCCTCTCTCGGTGCTGCTGATCGGCCCTCAGGGTAGCGCGGAAACAAATCGAGACTGAGGGGTTCCGAAACTCGTCAGTTCCATATTACGCTCGCTCCACCGACCACGACGTCTCAGGAGCATCACCATGTCCACTGTTACCCCCGCACCGGAGAGCCGGCAGCGCTGGCTCGTCCTCGCGACGGTCGCCCTCGCCCAGCTGATGGTCGTGCTCGACGCGACCATCGTGAACATCGCGCTGCCCTCCGCCCAGGCGGACCTCGGGTTCAGCGACAACGACCGCCAGTGGGTGGTCACCGCCTACGCGCTCGCCTTCGGCAGCCTGCTGCTGCTCGGCGGCCGGCTCGCCGACATGTTCGGCCGCCGCCGCATGTTCCTCGTCGGGCTCGTCGGGTTCGCCGTCGCGTCCGCCCTCGGCGGCGCCGCGCAGAGCTTCGAGCTGCTCATCGCCGCCCGCGCCCTGCAGGGCGTGTTCGCCGCGGTGCTCGCACCCGCCGCCCTCTCCGTCCTCACCACCACGTTCACCGTGCCCAAGGAGCGCGCCCGCGCGTTCGGGGTGTTCGGCGCGATCGCCGGCATGGGCGGCGCCATCGGCCTGCTGCTCGGTGGCTACCTCACCGAGAACTTCAACTGGCGCTGGAACCTCTACGTGAACGTGCTCATCGCCGTCGTCGCGTTCGTCGCCGGCAGCGTCCTGCTCTCCCGCACCGACGTCACCCACCGCAGCCGGTTCGACGTGCCCGGCGTCGTCCTGGCGTCCACCGGCCTGTTCGCGCTGGTGTTCGGCTTCTCGCAGGCCGAGCCGCAGGGCTGGGACGCTCCGGTGGTCTGGGGCTCGCTGGCCGCCAGCGTCGTCCTGCTGGTCGCGTTCGTCCGTCGGCAGCGCACCGCCGAGTACCCGCTGCTCCCGCTGGAGATCGTCCTCGACCGCGACCGTGGCGCCGGGTTCCTGGCCATCCTCGTCGCCGGCTCCGGGATGTTCGGGGTGTTCCTCTTCCTCACCTACTACCTGCAGCTGACCCTCGGGTACACCCCGATGCAGACGGGCACGGCGTTCCTGCCGATGGTCGTCTTCATCATCCTCACGGCGCAGGTCCAGTCGAACATCCTGGTCCCGCGGTTCGGCCCCAAGCTGCTGGTGCCCGTCGGCATGACGGTCGGCGCGCTGGCCATGCTCTGGTTCACGACCCTCGACGCCGAGAGCAGCTACGGCCACGTGGTCGTCGGGCTGATCGCCATGGGCATCGCGATGGGCTCGATCATGCCCGCGTCGTTCCAGATCGCGACGCTCGGCATCTCCCCGCGCCAGGCCGGAGCCGCCTCGGCGATGGTCTCCACCAGTCAGCAGGTCGGCGGGGCGATCGGCACCGCGGTGCTGAACACCCTGGCCGCCACCGCCGCGACCGCCTACCTCGCGGACCACGCGCCCGCCACGCCGCAGGTGATGGCCGACGCAGCCATCCACAGCTTCTCGGTGGCGTACTCGTGGTCCGCCGGGATCTTCCTGCTCGGCGCGGTCCTCACCGCGACCCTGTTCCGCACCCGCGGCGACCGGGCCGCCCGCCTGGCCGACGCGGCACCGGCCGCCGCGCACGGGGAGCCGGTGCTCGCGCACTGACCCCCTACAGGCCGACCATCCCCATGCCGGCGTCGTTGTAGCGGTTGCCGTGCACGCCGATCCGGTCGGCGGCCTGGGTCAGCTCGGCGAGGTCCTCGGTGCTCAGCGCGAGCCGCGCGGCACCGAGGTTCTCGTCGAGCCGGCTCAGGCGGCGCGTACCGGGGATGGGCACGATCCACGGCTTGCGCGCCAGCAGCCACGCGATCGCGACCTGGGCCGGCGTCGCACCGTGGCGCGACGCCACGGCGGTGACCAGGTCGACGAGGGCCTGGTTGGCCTGCCGGTTCTCCTCGGTGAACCGCGGGATCGTCGTGCGGATGTCCTTCTCGGTGAACGTGGTCGTGGTGTCGACGGTGCCGGTGAGGAACCCCTTGCCCAGCGGGCTGAACGGCACGAAGCCGATCCCGAGCTCCTCGAGCACCGGCAGGACCTCGGCCTCGGGGTCCCGCGTCCACAAGGAGTACTCGCTCTGCAGCGCGGTCACCGGCTGCACGGCGTGCGCGCGGCGGATCGTTCCCGCGCCCGCCTCGGACAGGCCGAAGTGCCGGACCTTGCCCGCGGCAATCAGCTCCTTCACCGCCCCGGCGACCTCCTCGATCGGCACGTCCGGGTCCACGCGGTGCTGGTAGTAGAGGTCGATCACGTCGATGCCGAGGCGCCGGAGCGACGCGTCGGCCACCTCCGCGATGTGCTCGGGCCGGCTGTTGACGCCGACCGACGTCCCGTCCTGGATGTCGAACCCGAACTTGGTGGCGATGACGACCCGGTCCCGGACGGGCGCGAGGGCCTCGCCCACCAGCTCCTCGTTGACGAACGGCCCGTACACCTCGGCCGTGTCGAAGAACGTGACGCCGCGGTCGACCGCGCCGCGCAGCACGCCGATCATGTCGTCGCGGTCGCCCGGGTTGGGTCCGTAGCTCTGGCTCATCCCCATGCAGCCGAGGCCGATCGCCGAGACCACCAGGTCGCTTCCGAGTGTGCGTGTGTCCATGCGATCGACCGTACGGCGGACGCACCCGACGAGGGAGGCCCTGTCAGTACCCGTTCCGGTGTGCCTCGACCGCGCGGTGCACGCTCCCGTGGAACCGGTCGGCCCCGACGCGGTCGACGACGCCGTCGCGCGCGAGCGTCGCCCGCACCGACGGCTTGACCCGGGCCAGCCGGACGGCCAGCTCCCGGTCGGCGGCGAGGTCGAGCACCTCGTGCAGCACCCCCGCGCCCTGGGCGTCGACGAAGGTGATCGCGCCGCAGTCGATCACGATCGCCGTCAGGCCCGGGACCGCGTCGGCGACCTCGCGCACCCGGTCCTCCAGCGCGTCGGCGGTGGCGAAGAACAGACCGCCGTCGATGCGGAGCACCGCGATCCCCGGCTCCTGCTCGTCGTCCGGGTGCTCGCCGAGCTCACGGAACACCTGCGTCCCCGGCTCGCGCACCATCACCGGCAGGGACGGGCGCGTGGTCACCGAGACCAGCCACAGCAGCGACAGCCCGATCCCGACGAGCACCCCGGCCAGCACGCCGACCACCAGGGTGCTCACCAGCGCCACCATCGCGATCCAGAAGTCGAACCGCTGCACCCGAGCCAGCCTGCGCATGGCGGGCACGTCCATCATCCCCATGACGACGGCCTCGATGATGATCGCCGCGAGCACCGCCGTGGGCAGCCCGGAGAACAGGGGCGCCAGCAGCAGCAGGGTCAGCAGGACCATCGCGCCCGACGTCAGCGACGCGACGGGGGTGCGCGCCCCGGTGCGGTCGTTCAGCGAGCTCGCCGACAGGCTGGTCGACACCGGCATGCCCTGGACGAGTCCGGCGCCCACGTTGGCGGCGCCCTGGGCGAGGGACTCCTGGTCGATGTCGACCCGGTAGCGGTGCCGGGCGGCGAACGTGCGGGCGTCGCCGGCCGTCTGCGAGAACCCGATCATCACCAGCGCGACGGAGGCGAGCGCCACGGTCGCGACGTGGTCGAGCAGCAGAGCCGGGTCGGGCACGACGACCGACGGGAGCCCGCGGGGGACGTCACCGACCAGCGCGACGCCGCGCTCCCCCAGGTCGAGCAGCCAGCTGGCCAGCAGCCCGCCGACCACGAGGACGAGCGCGCCGGGCACGCGCGGGGCGATGCGCCGCAGGCCGAACACCGTCACCAGCGCGACGACGGCGACGAGGAGCGTGGCCGGGTGGGCGTCCCCGAGCGTGCCGAGCCAGGACCACAGCTCCTGCGGTGGCGTGGAGCCCGAGGCGCTGGTCCCGGTGAGCTTGGGCAGCTCGCCGATGACGACGTCGATCGCCGCCCCGAACAGGAAGCCGGTCACCACCGCCCGCGAGAGGAACTGTGCGATCCACCCCATCTTGAGCACCGCGAGGACCACGAACACGATGCCGGAGACGAGGGTGATCCCCGCGACGAACGAGGCCACGTCGGCGCCCGTGAGCCAGGCGGCGAGCACCGCGCTGGCGGCCACCGCGGCCAGGCCGGAGCTCGGTCCGGTGGAGATCTGCCGGCTGGTGCCGAAGATCGCGTAGAGGATCGCGCCGGCCGCGGCGGCGTACAGGCCGTTCTGGAGCGGGATGCCCGCGATCCCCGCGTACCCGAGGTTCTTGGGCACGATCAGCGCGGCGACCGCGACCCCGGCGGCCACGTCGGGACGGAGCCACCGACGGTCGTAGCTGCGCAGCACGCCGACGATGGGCACGCGCTCGGACCAGCGGCGACGCTTCGCAGCCATGACTGGACCCTAGCGACGGGACCGCCCAGGCGTCAGTCCCTCAGGACGGCTCCTCCGCGATCCGCTTGATCGCCGCGAGTCTGCGGTCCCACTCGGCGCCGATGGCCTCCAGGGCGCGCGCGGTCTCGGACAGTCGCGATCCCAGGGCCTGGTAGCGGATCTCGCGGCCGGCCCGCACGGGGACGACGAGCCCCGCCTCGGCGAGCACCGCGAGGTGCTTGGCGATCGCCTGCCGGGTCACCGGCAGGCGGGTGGCCAGCGCGGAGGCCGACAGGTCGGATCGCCCGAGCTCCTGGAGGATCTGCCACCGGGTGTCGTCGGCGAGAGCCGCGAACACGGGGGCCAGCGTCGCGCTTCTCATGCCGCGCCCTCGAGGAGGGCGACGAGCTCGTCGAGCTCGGCGGTCCAGCCGCCGCGGTTGTTCTCCATCGCGACCAGCGGGTCCCGGCCGAGCAGGTCGAAGCCCGACTCGACGACGGTCAGCAGGGTGGCGTCCCCGTCGGGAACGAGCGTGAACCGGACCAGCGTGGAATTGTCCTCGCGCAGCGGCTCTCCCGGCGATCCCCACGTGAAGGCGAACACCACGGGCTCGTCGTACTCCTCGATGCGGACCGGGAACTCGCCGTACCCCTCGAACCCGAACGTGCCCATGCCCCCGACGCGCAGGTCCGGCAGGTCGGCGGTGCTCCCGAACCACTGCGCGACCAGGTCGTCCCGCGTCAGGGCGGCCCACACCCGGTCCGGCGTCGAGCGGATGTGCACGGTGCGCGTCACCTGGTAGCTCTCGGTGTCGATCACGGCCTGCGGGTTGACGGTCGCCATGGGAGGTCCTCTCGGTCGATGCCTGCAACTCAAGGGTTGCACGAGCAACCAGCCGGTTGCAACCGGTAGCGTCGCCACGTGCTCCCGGTCCCCGCCGTCCCCGCCGACGTCGACGCCATCCACGCCCTGCGCCGGTCGCTCGAGGACTGGATGGCCGAGCACGGCACGGTGCAGTGGCCGCAGGGGTCGCTCCCCCGCGAGCGCGTCGCCGCCCAGGTCGAGGCCGGCGAGTGGCACGTGGTCCGCGACGACGAGCTCGGCGTCGTCGGCACCCTCCGGCTCCTGTGGACCGACCCCGACTTCTGGGGCGACGACCGCACCCCCGCCGTCTACGTGCACGGCCTCATGGTCGACCGCCGGGCCGCCGGTCGCGGGCTCGGCGCCGCCCTGCTCGACTGGGCGGCGGCGCAGGGCCGGGACGCGGGCGTCGAGGTGCTCCGGCTCGACTGCCGGACCACCAACCCCGTGCTGCGCGAGTACTACGAGTCGTCCGGGTTCCAGGCCGTCGGGCAGGTGGACTTCGCCGACTTCTCCTGCACCCTGCTCGAGACCTCGCTGCGTGTGGGTGGCAGTGCCTAGGTTGGACATATGACGCAGCAGCAGCGGACCTACCCGCAGGGCGTGACGTCCTGGGTGGACATCGAGCAGCGGGACGTCGACGGAGCACTGGCGTTCTACGGCGCCGTGCTCGGCTGGACGTTCCACCAGGCCAGCCCGCCCGGGGCGCCGCGGTACGTGATCGCGCAGATCGACGGCCTCGACGTCGCCGGCGTCGGCGAGGGCACCGACGAGCCGGGCTGGCACACGTACGTGGCGGTCGACGACATCGACGCCGTCCTCGACCGGATCACCTCCGCGGGCGGGGCCGTGACCACCGGACCGACCGTCGCGGGCGAGGGCGGCACCTGGGCCGGCTTCACCGACCCGCAGGGGGTGCCCCTCCGGCTCTGGCAGCCGAAGCGACGGCTCGGCGCGCAGATCGTCAACGCACCCGGCGCCTGGAACTTCAGCGACCTGCGCAGCGACGAGCCGGCCACCTCCTTCTACACGCAGGTGTTCGGGTGGGTGTTCGACGACCTCGGCTTCGGCACGATGATCCGGGTGCCCGGCTACGGCGACCACCTCGCGGCCACCACCGACGCGGACATCCGGGAGCGTCAAGCAGAAGTCTCCGTGCCCCCCGGGTTCGAGGACGCGATCGGCTGGGTAGCCCCCGCCGTCGAGAACGAGGCACCGCACTGGCACGTGACGTTCGCCGTCGCCGACCGCGACCGGACCGCCGCGCTGGCCACCGAGCACGGCGGCGAGGTCCTCGCCAGCGAGGACACCCCGTGGGCGCTGACGACGACGATCCGGGACCCCCAGGGCGCGCTGTTCACCGGGAGCCAGTTCACGCCCCCGGAGTGAGCCGGACCTGCCCGGACGCCGTGGCACGTGAGCACGGCGTCCGGGCGGGCGCTCAGTTGACCCGCGTGATCCGGGTCAGGGCCGGCGGGCTGATGCCGGTCGGCTCCGCCGCGGCGAGGTAGGCCTCGAACGCCTGCAGGTCCTCGAGGCCCCCGACGCGGGCGGTGCCGCTGCGCAGGACACCGAACCCGTCACCGCCGTCGGCCAGGAAGTTGTTCACCGTCACCCGGTAGCTCGCGGCCAGGTCGATCGGTGCCCCGCCGATGCTGATGCTCGCCGGGTTGACCGCACCGAGCGCCGGGTCGGTCGCGCAGGTGGCGTTGGCCGCGGAGCCCGCGATCGCGCCGTCCCACGTGTACGAGAACCCGGCGGACGGCAGCAGCACCTTGAAGAACCCCGGGGTCGGGGTCGCAGCCGGCGAGTTCAGGCCGCAGAACTGCTGCTCGAGGAGCAGGTCGATCTGCGCACCCGTGAGGGTCAGGGTCTGCAGGATGTTCCCGAACGGCTGGACGGTGAACGCCTCGCCGAACGTCACCACCCCGTTCCCCTCACCCGCCGCGCTGCCCAGGTACGTGAGCGGCCCGCGCACACCTCCGGGGTTCATGAACGCGACGACGGCGCTGCCCTGCGGGGGCGGTCCGGCGGTCGCGGCCAGCTGGGCGTCGGCGATCACGTCGCCCATGACCTGTTCGAGGTTTGCGTTCGGCGTGTTCGGCAGGTCGGCTGTGATGTGCCCGATCGGCCGGTTGGCGATCGGCGCCGCGACCACGTTGTAGCGCGCGATCAGGTCGACGATCGCCTGGTCCTCCGCGACGTCCCGCGTGACGATCCGGTTGTTGATCGTGAGCCCGGCGACGTCGCGCGTGCGGCGGTCGACCGTCATGTCGATGTCGGTGACGAGCCGGCCGAAGCTGTAGGCGCTCGTCGTGGGGATCCCGTCGATCACGCAGTTGTACGGCTGGTGGGTGTGCCCGCTGACCACCAGGTCCACCTCGGGGTCGAGGTTGGTGACGATGTCGACGATGGGGCCGGAGACGCCCGCGCAGCCGTTGATGTCCAGCGCCGTCGGCGAGCCACCCTCGTGCACGAGGACGACCACCGCCTCCACGCCCTTCTTGCGCAGCTTCGGGATGAGGGCGTTCACCGTGGCCGCCTCGTCGCGGAACTCCAGACCCTGGATCCCGGCGGCGCTCACGATGTTCGGGGTGCCCTCGAGGGTCATCCCGATGAACGCGATCTCGGCTCCGTTGAACTTCTCGATCGAGTACGGCGCGAACAGGGTCTTGCCGGTCGCGGTGTTCACCACGTTGGCGGCGAGGAAGTCGAAGTCCGCGCCCGCGAACGGCGTGCCGTCCTGGCAGCCGTCGGTGGGGTGGCACCCGCCCCGATCCAGCCGGAGCAGCTCGGCCGCACCCTCGTCGAACTCGTGGTTGCCCACGGCGTTCAGGTCGAGCCCGATCGAGTTCATGGCCTCGACCGTCGGCTCGTCGTGGAACAGCGCCGACAGGATCGGGCTCGCGCCCACCAGGTCACCGGCGGACACCACGATCGAGTTCCGGTTGGTCGCCTCGAGGCTCTTGATGTGCGTGGCGAGGTAGGCGGCACCGCCGGCGAGCGTGGTCGGGCCGACCCTGCCGCTGCTGCCGGCCGGGGGGAGCAGGTTCCCGTGGAAGTCGTTGAGGGCGAGGATCTGCACCTCGACCTTCGAGCGGTCCTGGATGACCGGTGGCTTCGGCTTGTGCGCCTGAGCGGGAGCCGCTGCGAGTGCGAGCGTGAGGGCGGCGACCGCCGCGGTGGCGACGATGCGCGGCCGACTTGTGCTAGTTCGGGTCATTTTCGGACAGTACTGCTGCGGGACCCGCCGGTCCATGGTCGGCGAACCTCACGGCCAGCTCCGCCTGGATCCGGACGTGCCGCTCGAGGAACGCCCGCTCGTCGAGCCGCTTGCGCCGCAGCCAGCCGGTGACCTCGTCGTTGCACTTGCTCGCGTTGCACGAGCCGCACGCCGGGGCGATGTTGTCGAGCGTGTAGCGGCCACCGCGGGAGATCGGCAGGACGCAGTCGCGCTGCAGCGGGCGGTCGCTCGCCCCGCAGTACGCGCAGCCGCCCCACGCGGCAGTGAGCGCGGCCCACTGCGCCGGGAGGAGGTCGTGCTCGACGGCGGCCATCCGGCGCTGTCGGCGCTTGGCGTACCGCGCCTGGCGGGTGCGGTTGGCCGGCATGCACCCACGGTAGCCAGGCCGGCCGCGTCCCCGGCGCCACCACGCGCGCGCCGGTCGGGCCCGTGGTTGATCGCCTGGGCGGGTGAACGATGACCAAACCGCCACGGAGGGGGTGAAGAAACCGGTAGGTTTCCCCCGCGCCGGGCTGTCATGGGGCGCTCGACAAGCAAGGGGTTCCCGCATGACGTCGTCGTCCCGTCCCTCCGCCCGCCGCCTCGCCGGCCTCCTCACGGCGCTCGCGACGCTGCTGGTCCTCGGCGGGCTCGCCCCGTCGAGCGCGCTGGCCGACGAGCTCACGGGGTACGCGATCTCGGGCACGGTCACGGACGACACCGGTGCACCCGCGGAGGGCATCGCGGTCACGGTCTCCCCGAACGGGCTCGGCAGGCCCGCCACCACGGACGCGGCCGGTCACTACTCCGTGCCGAACCTCCTCCCCGGCTCGTACGCCGTGACGTTCACGCCGCCCGCGGGCAGCGCCCTGCTCGGTGAGACGTACGACGACGCGCCGCAGTGGACCCCGACCAGGGTCACCGTCGGCTCGGCCGACGTCACGGGCATCGACGCCGCGCTCGACCGCGCCGCGACGATCACCGGGCGCACCGTCGACGCGGACGGCAACCCGATCCCGGGCGTCGGGGTGCAGCTGCAGTCGGCCGCCTTCACGTACACCACGGCCACGACCGGCGAGGACGGGACCTTCACCGCCGCCGGCCTGCGCCCCAGCGACTGGCGCATCTCGTTCACCGCGCCGAGCGGCTCCGGGTGGGTCTCCGAGTACTACGACGACGTCCTGACCTGGGAGGCGCAGACCGCCGTCCCCGTCGCCCCCGGCGCCACCGTCACGCTGAACGATGCCGTCCTCGCGCACGGCAACACGATCACCGGCCGGATCCTGGGGCCCGACGGGACTCCACGAGCGGGTGTCGAGGTCTTTGCGGGATCGAACGAGAGCAACGGGGCCGGCGCGACGACGGACGCGGACGGGATCTACACGATCGTCGGGCTCGCCGACGGCGACTACACCGTCTACGCCCAGCCGGACTGGGCCGGCAACCTCCTCGCGGTCGTCTACCCGGGCAGCTGGGACTGGGACGACGCCCAGGACGTGCACGTCTCGGGCGCGGAGACGCGTGCGCTCGGCGACATGACCATGGTGCAGGGCGGCGCCATCTCCGGAACCGTGACCGGCTCGGACGGCGCCCCGGTGGCGAACGCGAACGTGCGGGCGGCGTCGGGCGACGCCGAGAACGGCGCGACCACGCAGAGCGACGGCTCGTACTCGATCAACCTGCTGCCGCCCGGCAGCTACCGCGTCTCCGCGTCCGGCTACAACCCCGCGATCGTGCGCACGTACTACGCAGCGACGCCCGGCGAGACGCGCGCCAGCCAGGCCACCCCGGTGGTGCTGGCGACCGGCGGGGCCGTGGGCGACATCGCGATCCACGCCTCCCCCCGGGGCACCGCGCCCGCGACGATCGTCGCGACCGCGGCGCACCCGCCCGTCCTGGGCGAGCCGTTCACCATCGACGTCGCGGTGTCCGGAGGCCAGGGCGTCCCGACGGGCTCCGTGTGGGTGGGCAACACCATCGCGACGGAGGTCAACTTCGCCGACGCGGACCTGGACGCGACGGGACACGCCACGCTGACGTTCGAGGCGACCGACCAGGGCACCTATCCGTGGATCGAGGTCTGGTACGTCGGCGACGCCACCTACGCCGGCGGCACCGTCTCCGTCGACTACGTCCCGGGCGGCGCGGCACCGTCGATCACCGCTCTCGCGCCGGCGTCGGGCACGGTCCTCGGCGGTGAGCAGGTGACGGTCACCGGTACCGGCTTCGGGCCGGACAGCACCGTCACGTTCGGCGGGGTCGCAGCGGCCGCCGCGGTCCACGGGCCGGACTCGCTCGTCGCGACCGCCCCGGCGCACGCCGCCGGACCGGTCGACGTGGTGGTCACGACGCAGGGCCAGGCGAGCGCGCCGGTCAGCTACACGTACGAGAAGGTCGCGACGAGCCTCGCGCTCACCGGACCGAGCAGCGCGACCCCCGTCGGCACCGCTGCGGCGTTCACCGCCACGGTCACCGGCTCCGCCGCGACGCCGACCGGGTCGGTCACGTTCGCCGTGGACGGCGGCGCACCCGTCAGCGTCCCGCTCGTCGGTGGGTCAGCGGTGCTCAGCACCTCGACCCTGGCCGTCGGCGCGCACTCCGTCGTCGCGACCTTCGCCGGGGACGACACCTACGGCGCGTCCTCCGCCCAGGTCGCCCACACGGTGAGCGCTCCGGTCGGCACGCTGCCCGTCGTCGAGCGCGCCCTGCCGAACGTCGGGCTGTCGACCGGAGGGACGCTGACGGTGGTGACCGGCAAGAACTTCGTCAAGGGCCGGACGACGGTCTCCTTCGGCACGGTCACGACGAGCAAGGTCACCGTCCTGAGCAGCACCGCGCTGGTGGTCGTCGTGCCCAAGCACGAGGCCGGTGCCGTGCGCGTCACGGTCACCACCCCGGCAGGCCGCTCGACCACCTCGGCGCGGTTCACCTACGTCGCGCCGCCGGTGCGCGCCGGGCGGTAGCTGACCAGCGGGAGCGACGCCGAGCGGGGCGGCGCGTCACCACCACAGTCAGGTCAGGTGCTCCGCCGCGGGGGGATCGTCCTCGTGGCGGTGCCCCTCGACCAGCTCCTCGAGCGCCGACCGCGGCAGCGCGTTCCCGTCGACGAGAGCGACGGTGATGTCGCTGTGGGCGATCACGGTCGAGGACCGGGCGCCTTCCAGCAGCGCCCGTTCCCCGATCACGGCACCGGGTCCGATCTGGGCGACTCGCACACCGTCGCACTCGACGTCGATCACGCCGTCGAGCAGCAGGGCGACCTGGCTGCCGGCATCACCCTGGCGGAAGAGCGTCGAGCCGGCAGGAAGCTGGCGGACCTGCTTGTGCCCGGACATCACCGTCGAGGACAGTCGTCGCTCCAGCTCGGTCTCAGCCTCGGTCGTCAGGGCGGCGTGCTCGGAACCCGACCACGGGTTCTCCGTGGGGCTCATGGCGTGGAACCAGCTGTCGGCGTCGGCCACGGCGACCTTCTCGACGAGCCGACCGTCGCCGTCGTACACCCAGTGGCGCGGGAACGCGCTGGCGCCGGTGACGCGGTGCTGCGACGTCCCGTCCGCGTGCAGCTCCAGCTCCAGGGTCGTCCACACCAGGGGCGACACCAGCCGGGGCCGTCCCTGGACGCGTCGCAACGCCGGCAGAGCAGCCCGACCGCCGGCCGTCTGCCGCACCACGACCACCGCGCGGTCGTCGCTGATGCTGGTCGTCACCAGGTCTCGTCTGGCGATGGCGGGGAATCGCACGGCGCCACCCAGCACGTTCGTCCTGCCCATCATTCCGCGGCTGTACGGAAGCAGGCGAACGTGGTCGATCCTGCCGGCGGTGACCTCCGCCGCGATGGACAGGTTGTTCAGGAAGCGGAACCTGCCCGCGCGGCGCAGGGCCTCGACGTCCACCAGGAGATCGGGCGGCGGGGCGTCGTAGTGAGTGAGACCGACGTCGAAGGGCAACCGCATCGGCCCGTGCATCAGCTCGGAGGGAAGCCACGACAGCGACGTCACCTGGGCGGTCACCGTGCTCACTGCGGCACCCCGAGTCGGTGAAGTCGCCACCGGCCGGGGAGCCCGCGCAGCGTGCGCGTCCCCGCCGGCTCGACCGGTAGGTGATGGCCCGGGGCCAGCATCAGGGCCGTGTCGGACACGAGGACCTCACCTGCCGCCGCCAGCGCGGCGACCCGAGCGGTGGCGTGCACGGCCTGGCCCGCGACGCCACCGTCGACCAGGCTGACCTCGCCGGCGTGGACGCCCTGGCGCACGGCGACACCATCGGCCTGGCAGCGGTCGCGGATGTCGGCGGCGCACGACATCGCCTGGCTCGCCAGGCGGAAGGTCGCCAGGAACCCGTCGCCGGCGGTGTCGATCTCGCGTCCGCCGTGTCGCGTCAGTGCCTCACGCACCACTCGGCGGTGATCTTCCAGGAGTCGACGCCATGCGTCCTCGCCCACCCGTGCAGCGGTCTCGGTCGACCCGCAGAGGTCCGTGACGAGCATGGCGACCAGCTCGCGACGGGTGCCGCCGCTGACCCGCGTGCCGAGGAGGAAGTCCTCCAGCTCGTCGAGGACAGGTCCGCCGGCCACGATCAGGTCCAGAAAGCTCCCTCCGAGCTCGACGACCCGCGCGTCCTCCAGGTGGTCGGCGAGCCAGTGGACGGCGCGGACGTCGACCAGCGGGACGTCCTTGACGTGCAGCAGCAGGACCGGCACGTGCACGTCTGCCAGGAACGGTCGGGCGTCGGCAGCCAGCATCGAGCGCAAGGACCAGGCGGCTGTGGTCGGCGTCGCCGCCATGCGCTCCCACCGCTGCCATGCGCCGACGACTCGGGCGTCGCGGCCGATCTGGCCCCCGAACATGTCCAGCGTCCGCGCCTCGCCCCAGCCCCCCTCCGTGCTGATGCTCTGCAGCGCCTGGACCGTCTCCGGGATCAGGCCGTACGGGTGGTCCTCGTCACGGATGAACGTCGCGACGAGCTCGTTCCCGACGATCCCGAGCACCCGTTCGGGGTAGAGAGCCGCTGCTGCCAGACAGGCGAGGCCTCCGTCGATCCCGCCGACCAGGACAGCGGTCTCGAACTCGGCGGCGTCCATGACGGCGATGATGTCCGCGGCGCCGGTGGCGACGTCCACGTCCCCCGACACGCGGTCGGAGAGCCCCACCCCGCGTTTGTCGAACACGGCGACCCTGGCGATCGTCGACAGCTGCTCGAGGAAGCCGGCGAGCTCAGGAATCTCCCACATCGCCTCGAGATGTGTGGGGCCGGCGAGCGACACGACCACGTTCCGGTCGCCCACGCCCAGCACCGAGTAGGCCACGTACACGTCGTCGGACTTGGTGAAGCGCGTCTCCGGGCGCACCGTTCCCCCCGGGGCGCGGCGAGCCGCGGCGGGCGCGTCGGTCCCACGAGCATGGTGGCACCGCCCTCAAGGCACAGTCCAGGCCCACGTCCTCGGCCGACGCGCTCGCGACGCGCAGCTCTCGTCCGTCAGCTCCGGGAGGAGGGACGGGGTGTCGCGGCGCCCCAGTCACGCACCGGGTTGCCCGGGACGTAGAGGTCGTCGTCGGTGAGCTCGCGACCGGTCCGGGTGTCCACGACGCTGACCCGTGTCCCGTCGTCGACGATCTGCAGGTCGGAACCGATGGGCAGGTCGTAGATCCCGATCAGGGCCGGCTCGAGGGCGCACACCTGGTTGAACGCGGCGATCTGCAGGTTCCCCGGCGTGGCCAGGTACTGGGCGTCGTCGATGGCGGAGAAGATCCGCCACCCGTTGTCGGCGGGCGCCTTGGACGGCTCGCGCACCATCCACCGCGCCCGGGCACGGCGTTCCAGCACGTTGCGGGAGGCCAGGCACGCGCCAGCGTTGGCGATGAACTCCACGTAGGGCAGCCCTTCGGCCATCAGCACACTCCTCGAACTCGGTAGCCACGAACGGCGGCGGTCGTGGCTACGAGAGGTCCCGCTCGGACTCCGGCACGAGCAGCCCGTGGTCGGCCACGTACTTCTGGACCATTCCCCACTGGACCGGCGCTACCTCACGGAAGTTCCAGGACGTGCGGTAGGTGGGGCGCTTGAACTGCCCGATCGTGAACAGGTCCAGGTCGTCGCGGGCGAACATGATCGTGAGGTACCCGTGCACCGCGTTGTCCTCGCCCCACTGGGCGGCTTGCTCCATGAGGGTCTGCAGCGGGGTGCCCCACCGCTTGTTCACCTCGTTGACGCCGACGCCGCCGGCGAGCAACCGGCGCAGCAGAGCGAGGTCCACCTCCTGGGCGTTGTTCCGGTAGCGGCCGAACAACGTGTGGAGCACGTTGCCGCCGGTGCCCCGGTCGCGCCAGGTCGGGTCCGCACCCTCGTCGAGCAGGAAGTTCGCGATCGCGGCACGGTTCACGGCGTCCTTGTTGGACATCGCGTGCGCGATCAGGGTCTCACCGCCGGAGAACCGGCGGTTGACGTCGCCGGGCTGGTAGTACTCCAGGAACTCCTCGAGGGAGCCGCTCCTCGCTGTCCCCACAAGCGTCATCGTGACCTCCCCTCCCCGTGCTTCATCATGCTTCATCGACGTGCGAACGGTTCCGGCCCGGATGGGCGACCTGATAGTTGTCCGGATCGCGGAACTCGGCCAAGAACTGCTCCTGGGTGATCTCGTGCTCCAGGTACCGCCGACGCAGGCTGTGGTACTCCTCCCCCGTGACGTGCCCCATGTCCCACAGCGCGTCGCGAGGCTGTCCGGGCTCCCAGTAGACCCGAACGAGATCATCGTTCGCATCGACGACCTGGACGTAGGTGTCGCCGCTCTCGTCGACGAGCTTGGGCGCCGCGTCCCAGACGGCCTCGACCTGCCCCGGGGCGTAGTCGGGCCGGGAGTTGGCGTACGTCAGCAGGGCGCCCTGCTCGTCGTACCCGAACGAGCCCGGGACGCCCTGGTCGGGCATCGTGCCGGGTGCCGGGAAGCCGGTGCCGGGGCGCTCGGCGACCCAGGCCTGGTGCTCGGGGTCCCACGTCATGTGCCAGCCGCGGGTGCCGTCGGCACGGGTCTCGCCCAACGGTTCACCGGTGCGGTGATCGACCGGCCGACCCTCGCCGTCGACGGGGGCGTCGTCCCACGCGCGCTGCACGTCGGCGTCGGTGTACGGGTGCGGCGCCTCCGTGGCCGGAACCGTGTCGATCGGCGGGTCGTCCGAGCTCCACACCGGACGCGCCGGCAGCTCGCCACCAGCGGGCTCCTCACCGCGTGGACCGGGCGTCTCCCCACCCCCTCCGCCGCCGGGCGTCCCGCCCTCACCGCGGCCACCGCCACCGCTTCCACCGGACGGGCCGGGATCGCCCCCGCTGCCGTGCGACGAACCGCCGGTGGGTGCGTCGGTGCCGGGCGCGTGCACAGGACCGGCGGGTGGCGCCTGCGGTCCGGCGAGGTCGTCGCCTCCTGAGCCGAGGCCGCCGGGGGCGTCGCGGATCGGGGTGCCGTCGGGTCCGACCAGCTCGCGGGCAGGGACCTCCACCGGGTCGCGAGCAGGCGGGACACCGTCGGCCAGGTCGTCCAGGGTGGTCGGCAGGTCGAGGTTCGTCGGCATGTCCGGGACCCGGAGCGCGTCGCCCAGGCCCGCGGTGGCGCCGCGCATGCCTGCCAGCAGGTCGTCCAGCTTGGGCAGCACGAGCTTGCCGCCCTTGAGGGCCAGCGCCACGGGGTCGACGAAGTCGGCGATCCGGGCGCCCTTGGCCAACCAGGACGCGGCCCGCCCGCTCTTGGCGGCCAGCGCGCCGCCCTTGACCACCCCGGCGGCCTGCCCCGCGACCGGGATGAAGAACGTGCCGATGTTGAACAGCGCACCACCGGCGCCGCGGGCTCCGTCGCCCTCGGCGAAGGCGTCGTAGGAGATCAGGCCCTTGCCCATCCCGAGCCAGGAGTCCCCGGCGTTGCCCCAGGACCACTCGCCGTCCGCGTACCCGATCAGGCCACCCATCGCGGTCCACGTGGTCTTCATCGTCTCCCACGACCAGGACCAGTCCTGGATGCCGACCAGCGCGCCGAGGCCCACCAGGGTCCCGCCCAGCCCATCCACGACCAGCCCGTCCCAGACGAACTCCTTGACGCCGACGGCGGCGGACTTGGGGCAGTGGTCCTTGCGCTCCACGGACGAGCCCCACGCCATCTCGGCGTCGGCGGGGATCGCCGAGACGCCGTACCCGAGGGGGTCGTCCTCGCTGGTGGCGGCGTGCCAGGGGGCGGCGCAGTACAGGGCGCGGATGCCGTTGGCGCAGGTGCGCTCGGCGTCCCAGAGCTTGACCTGGGCGGAGTTGACCCGGTTGACCAGGTCGGTGTTCTCGTCGACCAGGTCCTGGTCGTACTCCCACTCGGAGCTCGAGGCGATCTTGTCCCGGAACGCGTACGCGTCGCGGCGCACCGCGTCCAGGGAGGCCTTGATCGGGCGGATCTCCTCGGCGTAGGCCGTGAGCACGGTCGCGACCTGCTGCACCGCGTCGCCGAAGGTGCGGGCGTTGNACCGCGTCCAGGGAGGCCTTGATCGGGCGGATCTCCTCGGCGTAGGCCGTGAGCACGGTCGCGACCTGCTGCACCGCGTCGCCGAAGGTGCGGGCGTTGGTCTCCACGGGGTCCATCACGGTGAACAGCTGCCCGGACTCGGGCGCCTCGTAGTGCGCGCCCAGGCCACGCCACGTGCCGACGACCTCCGCACCCGCGTCGCGCACCGACCCGCCACCGGTGCTCAGCGAGTTCGCCGCCGAGATCACCCCGTCAGGATCCAGGTCCGCACCCGGGATCGCGGACGGCTGGATGCCCTTACCCACAGCTGCCCACTGTCGCCCCCTGCCGCTGCCGAAGTCACGATCGTAGGGGTGCAGTCGGGAGGCGCGGGGCGGTTTGCCCACTCCGGGGACGGGGCCGTCCCCCGGCCTACGCACCCGCTCGGACGACAGTGCGCCCGGGCGCGGGCGGGACCCTGGACCTCACCCACCCTGCGAGATGCCGTGTCGTAGGGTCTCTGGCGAAGGTGACGGGGGCATCCGCACGGCCGGTGAACTCCCCCTCCACCGGGCCTCTAGCTCAATTGGCAGAGCAGCGGACTTTTAATCCGCGGGTTGTGGGTTCGATCCCCACGGGGCCCACCGACCCACCTGACCGACGACGGCCGACGCAGCGTGCGTCGGCCGTCGTCGTCCGGTGCTCAGTACAGGGTCGAGGCCAGACCCCGCGGCCACGCGAGCGTGGCGAAGATCTGGACGGCGGCGGACTGGTCGAGCAGCGTGGTGGAGTCGGACTCGTCGAGAACCAGGAACAGGTTGGTCTGCGGGTCGCGGACGTCGTTCCAGAGGGTGTCGGCGTACGCCTGCTGGGCGTCCCGGTAGGTGTGCCCGCCGGTCACCGACTCCAGCAGCATCAGGTTCTTGAAGTAGATCGAGTTGAAGAAGATCGGCTGGTCGGCCAGTCGGGTCCCCTCGGAGTAGAACGCCAGGGACGCCTTCGCGAGCGCCTTGGCCCTGTCCAGGTAGGTGACGTCGCCCGTGGCCTGGTAGAGCAGGGTGTAGGTGCCGATCGGGGTGCCCTGGTTGTACGACCACTGGGTGGTGTCGATGCGGCCGTCGAGCTTGATGTTGTCCCAGTAGAGGCCGTTCGGCGCCAGCAGGGTGTCCTCGGCCCACTCGACGCTGCGCGTGGCCCAGTCGAGGTACGTCTCGTCGTGCGTGATCAGGTACAGGCGCGTGGCCAGCTGCGCGCCGGGGAACGTCGAGACCGTGTTGCGGTCCTGGCTCCACGGAGCCTGGGTCCAGAAGACGCCGCCGGGGGCGGCGTGCGTGGGGTCGGTGTCCCAGCCGGACGCGACGAGCGTGAAGATCTCCTCGGCGCGGTCGAGCGCGGCCCGGTCACCTGTCTGGAGGTACTCCTGCACCTTGGCGAGCGCGACCCACTCGTTGTCGTCGTAGAACATGTCGCCGCCCTGCCCGTAGGGCGCGCGCACGTACGAGTCGTAGCCGGGCAGCCCGGTGCTGCCTCCGGTCTCGTTCCAGTAGCGCTCCTGGCCCACCTTGCGGTCGGCGAGGTCGTCCCGGAACTCTCGTCCGGCGCGGCCCGGGAGGCCGGTCAGGTCGAGGGTCGCGATGTGCGCCTGCGAGAACGGCCACTCGAACGAGTACTGCCGGTCCTCGTCCGTCGGCACGGTGCGCTCGAGGTAGAGGCTCGACCCGTCGGCCACGTAGAGGTGCTCCTGCATCGCCTCGTAGGCGGCGATGGCTCGTGCGGCGTTGCGCGGTTGCCCGGGGCTGTTCTCGTGGTCCGGCCCAGCGACCGCCGGCACCGCACCCAGGGTCACGGCCAGCGCGGCCCCCGTGACGAGCGCCGTGGTCTGGATCACTCGTGTCAGCTTCATTGCTCCCACTCCGTCGTAGAAGATCCTGTTTGAGCATATTCAGGCGGTTCTCAATATATCTAGCATCTGGAGGAATACAAGGTGTGCTAGATATCCAGGGACGGCCCGGATGCGAGGCCCGTGAGCACAGGAGCGGGACGTGGACGCGACGCTGTACACGCAGGTGTTCGAGGCCCTGCGCGCGAGGATCGAGTCCGGCGACCTGGAGGTCGGGGCGAAGCTGCCGGCCCAGAACGAGCTCGCCGCCTCGTTCGGCGTCTCGGTCATCACGATCAAGCACGCGCTCGCCCTGCTGCACGACGCCGGCTACATCGAGCGGCGGCCGCGGATCGGGTCGGTGGTGGTGAGCACGGTCCCGACGAGGTCGGGCCGACGGGTCCTGCCGACGATCGGCTGCATCCTCACCAACTTCGACGACAGCTTCGGCACCCGGGTGCTGCACGGGCTGCTCGACGCGAGCATCGGCGTGGCCAACGTCGTCCTGTCGCGGACCGAGGGCCACCACGACCGCGAGCAGCAGCTCATCGCGCAGTACGAGCACCTCGACGGGCTGATCCTGCTGCCGTCGTCGTCGGACTGGATCCCACCCGCGATCCTCCAGCTCGTGCACCAGGAGCATCCGCTGGTCATCCTCGACCGCCTGCTGGTGGGCCTGCCCATCTCGACGGTGTGCTCCGACCACGTGGGTGCCGGCCGGCAGGCGGCCGAGCACCTGTTCGCGCTCGGGCACCGCGACATCGGGCTCGTCACCTCGGCCGGACAGGTCTCGTCGCTCGACGACCGGCACTCCGGCTTCGTCTACGCGCACGCCGCCCGCGGGCACGCGTTCGACCCGCGCCACGAGTTCCGCGACGTCCGCTCGACCGTCCCCCACTCGACGGCCTCGATGGACGACGACGTCGCTGCGCTCAAGGAGTTCGTGAAGGCCACCCCGGAGCTGACGGGGTTCGTCGGTGGTGAGTACTCCGTCAGCCTGCTGCTGCGCCGGGCGTGCCTCGAGCTCGGGATGCGGGTGCCGCAGGACGTCTCGATCGTCTCGCTCGACTCACCCGACAACGCCTACGACGACGCGGCCCAGGTGTTCACCCACGTGTCCCAGGACGAGCCCGGCCTGGGTCGCGCAGCCCTGTCCGGGGTGCTCGCCCAGCTCGCCGCGCGGGGCTCGATCGTCAAGTCGGTCCTGCCGACGACCCTCGTGGTCGGGGAGACCACGCAGGAGGTCACACCCGGGGTGAAAACGACCGCGGACCGTTGACCCGAACGGGTGAACAGGCGGAGTGTCCTTTTTGTCCCGTTTCGGGCGGCGGGGGCGCTCTCGACGACGAGAGCCACGCCCGAGGCCGGGCCAAGGGGGAACCATGAGCATCTTTCCGCGGCGGCTGGTGCACGGCACCGGCACGCCCATGGAGCTGGACGACACCCGGCTCCTCATCGCGACGAAGGACCGCATCGACCCGGACGACCTGGCCGCGCAGCTCAAGCAGGCTCGCGTCGTCCTCGAGGACGCCGGTGACGAGCCGGACGCCCGCCGCTTCGAGCGGATCAACCACACTGACAACCGGTTCTGGGTCCGCTCGGCCGATCGCGAGCCGCTCGACGAAGGGCGGATCGCGCTGCTGCGGGAGGTCCTGGGCGACCTGCTGGCGTGGATCGGCCCGGTGTACCGGCTCGGCGGCGCGCAGTCTCGGTCGATCGGGCGCAGCGCCCTGGTGGCGCCGCTGCCCCACGTGGTGCTGGTGCGGTTCCGGCGCGGGCTCGAGGGTCCGGTGGGGCGCACGATGACGTCGGCCGCCCGCGGTCTGAAGGTCACCGAGGACCGCGAACGCTCGAAGTACCTGAACGGGCTGCGCTACTTCGTGATCGACGACCCGGCGCAGGTCAACGCCTACCAGCTGCGGGACCTGCTGCTCGAGAGCCAGCGGGAGCAGGTCGCGGACGTGCGCCTGGAGACCATGCCGATGGTGGTCCCCACGGCGGTCATCCCGAACGACACCCTGTGGGCGCAGCAGTGGGACATGGTCCAGATCGAGGCACCCGCCGGGTGGGACATCTCGACGGGGGCGGCGTCCGTCGTCGTCTGCGTGCTCGACGAGGGGTGTGACCTCACGCATCCCGACCTGGTGTTCGCGGGGACGGGGATCAACCTCGGGACCATGTCCGGGGACGGCTCGCCCACGGGGTCGCACGGGACTGCGTGCGCCGGCATCGTCGCCGCGACGTTCAACAACTCGGCAGGCGTGGCGGGCGTGGCGGGGACCGCGCAGATCCTGCCTGTCGCGTTCGTGACGTGGAGCGACGCCGAGATCGCCGCCGGGATCAGCTGGGCCACCACCAACGGGGCCGACGTCATCAGCATGAGCTTCGGGGGGTACGGGGTCGACCCGCTGATCGTCGACCCGTCGATCGTGGCGGCGGACGCCGCGGGCCTCGTGATGGCCGCCGCGACGCACAACTACGACAGCGGCTCCATCACGTACCCGGCGACGCACCCTCTGGTGATCGGGGTCGGGGCCTCGGACCAGGTGGACGACCGCAAGTCGCCGGCCAGCCCGGACGGCGAGACCTGGGGGTCGAACTTCGGCCCGGAGATCTCGGTGGTCGCGCCCGGGGTGCTGGTGCCCACCACGGACCGGCAGGGTACCGACGGCTACAACGTGGACGGCTCGGGCGGCGTCTGGGCCGGGGTGAACTACCCCAGCTTCGGCGACGCGGCGGGTGACTACGTGACCGTGTTCGACGGGACGTCCGCTGCGACACCTCACGTCGCCGGCCTCGCTGCGCTGCTGCTCAGCGAGTACCCGGGTGTCACCAACGCGGAGGTGCGCCGGATCATCGAGCGCACGGCCGACAAGACGGGCACGACGGCGTACGCCGAGACCGCCGGCTACGACAGCGGCACGTGGAACCAGAACATGGGCTACGGCCGGATCAACGTCCGCAAGGCCCTGGACCTCGCCGACCTCATGATCCGCGACTGGCCCGGCGACACCGGGACAGAGCCGTCAGCGCCCAGCGGCGGCAACTTCTGGAACTTCGCGGACGTCGTGGTGCGGATCTTCGACGACGACGTCTTCGTCCCCAGCGACCCGCTGCAGTCGCAGAACCTGGAGATCGGCCAGACGAACTACCTGTACGTCCGGGTGCGCAACGTCGGACCGCGCGAGGCCCGCAACGTCACGGTCGACGCCCGGCTGACCCCGTTCGTCGGCACCCAGTTCGTCTACCCGACGGACTGGACGGCGGTGGACGGCACCCACCTGGCACCGACCCCGATGACCGCGACCTTCGCGACGATCCCGGCCGGCGGCGAGGAGATCGCCAAGTTCTCGATCTCCGCGGCACAGGTGGGGATCCTGCACTCGAACGCCTGGCACCCGTGCGTGGTCGTCTCGGTGAACGCCGACAACGACTACGCGTTCGCGTCGGCCGCCTTCGTCTCGAACCCGGTGGTCACGCGGATCGGCAACCTGGCCCAGAGGAACCTGTCGCTGATCAACGTGCTGGCGGACACCGCGGCGGCGTTCCCGTTCCTGGCCGGGAACGCGCTCAACACCGACCGCTTCCTCGAGCTGGTGATCAACCGGTCGGCGCTCCCGAGGGCGGCGTCGCTCCTGCTGGCCCTCGACCGCGGCAACGACTACTTCCCCGACGTCGACGTGGACGCCCATGTCCCGGACGGCGGCGGGGGCGGCGGTCACGACGGGTGCGGCGGCGGCCTGGTGTTCCTGGACCGCACGCGGGTGCGGACCCGGTTCGGCTGCTGCGAGGGGGTGCTCACCCTCGAGAGGGGCTCGCGCTTCGACTGCGGCGACAAGCGTCGGGTGCGGGACGTCTCGGTGAAGGGCGGCGACGTGGTCGTGCGCGACGGCCAGCGGTACGCGCTGATCACGGACGACATCGCGGTGGTCCGGCTCGAGAAGGCGGCCGGACAGCTGCTCCCGCTCGTGCTCGAGGCACGGCTGCCCGGCGGGGTCGAGGCCGGTCGGCAGCTGGAGGTGTCGGTGGCGCAGCGCGACGAGTCCCGCCAGGTGGTCGGCGGAGCGTCGGTGCTGTTCCTCACCGCCTGAACCGAGGACGGGCCCGCGACCTGCGTCGGCGCAGGTCGCGGGCCCGTCTCGCGCGCCGGTATCTCGGCCCGCGGTCCCGACCCTCACCAGTGCGGCAGTTCACCGCTGGGCGAACAGCCGATCCGGAATGGTGGCCGGGGGGCGACCGTTCGGATGAGCAGCACCCGCGGAGCCCGCGCTCCGCCCCCTGCACCGAGACGAGGTACCTGGACATGAGCACCACCACGATCGACCACACCGTCACCGCCGCCGAGCTCACCCGGCAGGACCGGTGCGACCGGTGCGGGGCCCAGGCCTACGTCAAGGCGACCCTGCCGACGGCCGACGGCATGGACCTGCTCTTCTGCGGCCACCACTTCCGGGCGCACGAGCTCAAGCTGGTCGCGGCCGGCGCGACGATCCACGACGAGCGCCACCGCATCGACGAGCAGCTCTCGGAGCGCTAGACGGGGTCGGTGTAGAACCCCACGTCGAGGTCGGCGAGCAGCGTGGGGCGCGTCGGTGCCCAGCCCAGCAGCTCACGGGTGAGGCCGCTGGACGCCGGGATGTCGAGCGCGAAGAACCGGCCGATCCAGCCGAAGTGGCCGTCGACGTCGGGCGCCGCGATCGACTGGGTCGGTAGGCCGAGACCTCGGCCGAGCGCCTCGGCGATCTCCCGCGTCGGGACACCCTCCTCGGCGACCGCGTGCACCACGCTGCCGGCGGGTGCACCCTCGAGCGCGAGCCGCACCAGGTGCGCGGCGTCGAGCCGGTGCACCGCCGGCCAGCGGGCGGACCCGTCGCCGACGTAGCCGGACACGCCGGTGCTGCGGGCGACTCCGGCCAGGGTGGCGACGAACCCGTGGTCACCCTGACCGTGCACGGTGGGCGCGAAGCGCACGCTGACCGACCGGACCCCGCGGTCGGCGTGCTCGAGCGCGAGGTTCTCCGCGCCGCCGCGCATGCTGTCCGGCCCGTGGCTCGGGTTGGGGTCGCGCTCGGTCACCGCCCGGCCGGGCGTGAGGCCCGCGACGCCGGACGCCAGCAGGAACGGGCGGTCCGACCCCTCCAAGGTGCTGAGGAACGTCTCGACGACCGCGCGCTCGGTGCGCCACGCGCCGGGCATGTCGGAGAAGTCGTGCTTGAAGCCGAGGTGGATCACGGCGTCGGCTGCCCGGGCGCCTGCGCGGAGGCTGTCGAGGTCGTCGAGGCTCCCCCGGTGCACGGACGCGCCGGCGGCCGAGACCGCGGCCGCCGACTCCTCCGAGCGGGCGAGACCGGTGACCTGGTGCCCCGCCGCGAGGAGCTCCGCGGTGACCGCGGAGCCGATCCAGCCGGACGCACCGGTGACGAACACGTGCATGGGGAGCTCCCTCGAACTGATGTCAGCAACTGTCATCACGACAGTACGCCTCATGTCAGTCGCTGTCATCACTAGACTTGTCGTCATGGGTCGATGGGAGCCGGACGCACGCGGTCGCTTGGCACGCGTCGCTCTGGAGCTGTACACCGAGCGCGGCTTCGAGCAGACGACCGCCGAGGACATCGCCGAGCGCGCCGGCGTCACCGAGCGCACCTTCTTCCGGCACTTCGCGGACAAGCGCGAGGTCCTGTTCGACGGCTCCGCCGCGCTGCAGACTCACCTGGTCGACGCCATCGCGTCCGCACCGGCCGGGCTGCCGCCGATCGAGGTCGTCGGCCGGGCGTTCGCCGGCGCAGGGGCGCTGCTCGAGGAGCGGCGGGACTTCGCCCGGCGCCGGGCCGCGGTCATCGCCGCCACCCCGGCGCTCCAGGAGCGGGAGCTGCTGAAGCTCGCGACCATGGCCGCGGCGGCGGCCGAGGCCCTGCGCGCCCGTGGCGTCGCGGACCCCGCCGCCGGGCTGGCGGCGCAGGTGGGCGTGGCGGCGTTCACCACCGGGTTCGAGCTCTGGGTCGCCGACGCCTCGCCGGACGGCCTCGCCGCGACCATCGAGGGGGCGCTCGCCGACCTCCGGGCCGTGACCGCGCCATGACCGTCGAGGTGCTCCCCGCGCTCGGGCGCTACGACGACTTCTTCGAGGTGGTCGGCGTCAAGAAGCCGGGGGGCGCAGGGTGCTGGTGCATGGCGTACCGGGACAGCCGGGTGCCCAACGAGGAGCGCGCGCAGTACATGCGCGACGAGTGCGCGCAGGAACCCGGACCCGGCGTGCTCGCCTATGTGGACGGCGAGGCCGCGGGGTGGTGCTCGGTCGCGCCACGGAGCACCTACCGACGACTCATGCGCTCGCGGACCATCCCGTTCGTCGACGACCGCGACGCGTGGAGCATCGTGTGCTTCGTGGTCCGGCCGGCGTTCCGGCGCCGCGGGCTCATGCACGAGCTGCTCGAGGGGGCGGTCGCGCACGCCCGGGCCTCCGGCGCGGAGGTCGTCGAGGGCTACCCGATCGCGATCGACGGCGGCGACCGCGTGGACCTCATCTCGGGGTACGTGGGCACCCGCCGGCTGTTCGAGGCCGCGGGGTTCACGCAGGCGGCCGAGACGACCGGGCACAGCGGCGGCCGACCCCGTGTGATCATGCGCCGGGAGCTCCGTGACCGGGGATGATGGGCTGATGCCAGACGACACGGCGCTGCGCGGCCGGCTGCTCGTCGCCACCCCGAGCCTGCGCGAACCGACCTTCCACCGAACCGTGATCCTGCTGCTCGACCACGGCGAGGCCGGTGCGGTGGGCGTCGTGCTCAACCGCCCGTCGACGCTGGACGTCGCCGCGGTGCTGCCCGAGTGGCACGCCCACGTGAGCGACCCGCCGAGGCTGTTCCACGGAGGCCCCGTCGGACTGGACACCGCCATGGGGGTCGTCACCATCCCGTACGGCTCGGACCCGTCCTCCGAGGTCGACCGCATGACGGGACTCTTCGGCCTGGTCGACCTGGATGCCGCCCCGGAGTCGGTGGCCCCGCACGTCGGCGGGGTCCGCGTGTTCGCGGGGTACGCCGGGTGGGGCGACGGCCAGCTCGAGGCGGAGCTGGCCGAGCGCTCCTGGTTCGTGGTCGACGCGGTCCCCGACGACCTGCTCACCCCGCAACCGACCGCGCTGTGGCGGCGCGTGCTGCGACGCCAGGGCGGTGACCTGGCGATCGTCTCGACCTTCGCCGAGGACGCCAGCCTCAACTGAGACCGGACGGCCGATCCGGGCCGCCTGTGCCAGGATCGCCCGAGCGCACGACGACGAGGGAGAACTGATGGCAGGCGGTCTGGCGGCTCTTCTCGACGACATCGCCGCCCTGGCGAAGCTCGCCGCGGCCTCGGTCGACGACGTCGGCGCGGCGGCCGGCCGGGCGAGCGCCAAGGCTGCGGGCGTCGTCATCGACGACACCGCCGTGACGCCCCGCTACGTGCACGGGTTCACGCCGGACCGCGAGCTCCCCATCGTGCGCCGGATCGCCGTCGGATCCCTGCGCAACAAGCTGCTGTTCATCCTCCCGGCCGCCCTGCTGCTCAGCCAGTTCCTGCCGTGGCTGCTCACCCCGATCCTCATGGTCGGCGGCACGTACCTCGCCTACGAGGGTGCGGAGAAGATCTGGGAGCTGGTCAGCGGGCACGCCAAGGAGCACACGACCACGCCGGTGGCGGCCCAGGGCGAGGGCACCGAGAAGTCGATGGTCAGCGGCGCGATCCGCACGGACTTCATCCTGTCGGCCGAGATCATGGTGATCGCCCTCAACGAGGTGGCCGACGAGCCGTTCGTCTCCCGCGCGATCATCCTGGCCGTCGTCGCGCTCGCGATCACCGCGCTGGTCTACGGCGTGGTCGCGCTCATCGTGAAGATGGACGACATCGGGCTGCACCTCGCGGAGCGGCGCAACGGCGCGGCGGCCGCGGTCGGGCGCGGGCTCGTCCGGGCGATGCCGAAGGTGCTCTCCGTCCTGTCCACCGTCGGCATCGTGGCGATGCTCTGGGTCGGTGGGCACATCCTCCTCGCGGGCGTGGACGACCTGGGCTGGCACGCCCCCATCGACCTCCTGCACCACCTCGAGGAGGCCGTGCACGGCATCCCGGGCGTCGGCGGGCTGCTCGCGTGGCTGATCGACACCCTGGGCTCCGCGCTGGTCGGTCTGGTGGTCGGCGCCGTCGTCGTCGCGATCATGCACGTGATCCCGAAGCGCCGGAAGGCCGAGCCCGCGCACTGACCGGTCGGTAATCGTTGTAGAGGGTCTTGCCGCAATCCTCCCGATCGCCCTATGGTCGTCGCATTCACCGGGATGTTAGCGCTCACATCGGGCGCGACGGAGTCCCGGGCGAGGCGCACGACGATGTGCGCGCAGGGAGGCAGCCATGCCCGTCGCACTGTCGCGACCGAGCAGCAACACCCGTCCGCACCGCCGTCTGGGGCTACGAGCCGCCCTCGCCGTCGCCCTCGTCGTGCCGCTGGGCGCCACCGTCGTGGCACCCGCGAGCGCCGCGCCACCCGTCCCCGACGGCGCGTGGACCGACACCTTCGACTCGGCGACGCTCAACGCGCGCTGGACCGCCGTGAACGACGAGCCGACGGCGCGGTCGCTGACCGCGAACCCCGGCGCTCTGACGGTGACCGCGCTGCCCGGCGACACCTGGCAGGGCAACAACTCCGCCCGCAACGTGATGACGATCGACATCCCGGACGGCGACTTCTCGATCTCCGTGGACGTGCAGGCGCCCGTCACCACGACGTTCCAGGGCGCCGGGCTCATCGCGTACCAGGACCTGGACAACTACGTGCGCTCCGGCCTGACGTTCGTCGGCGGGATCACGCCGTCGGGGATCGCGATCGAGAACGACATCGAGACCGCGGCCATCTTCGCCGCCGACCACTTCGAGGACCGCCCCGGATCGACGGGCGAGACCCTCCGGCTGACCCGCACGGGCGACACCGTGACCACCGCGCGCTGGGACGAGCCGACGACCGCGTGGGTCGACGTGAGCTCCGTCGACGTCACGTTCCCCATCGAGCACGTGGGCCTGTACGCCCTCGGCGCCCAGGACGGCACCACCTTCCCCGCGGTGTTCGACGACGTCACCCTGGTGGCCTCCCCCGGCGAGGACGTGGTGCCCGACGGACCGTTCACGCTGCGGGCACCCGGGACCGCGCCCCACCTGACCACCGGCGCCGACGACGCGATCGTCGTGGTCCAGCAGCGCCCCGGCGACACCCTGGTGCTTGACGCCACCGCGGTCTCCGGCGGTGTGACCCTCGCGGCCGGGGACCGGGCCGTCACCGTGCTCGCCGACGGGCGTCTGGCCCTGGGCGACGCCCCGACCACGCTGCTGCTCACCGAGGCGGGCGGCGGCAAGCTGCACCTCACGACCGCGGACCGATCCCAGGCCGTGGGGATCGTCGACGGCGCCCTCGTCCTGGGCAGCGTCGACGACGCCGCCGGGTTCGTCCTCGAGCCGTTCGCGGTCGCCGAGGGCACGACGATCGCGATCGACGGCGACGGGACCGACGCCGAGATCTCCGACCGGCTGTACGGGATCTTCTACGAGGACATCAACTACGCGGCCGACGGCGGCCTGTACGCCGAGCTGGTGCGCAACCGCTCGTTCGAGTTCAACGCGTCGGACAACGCGAGCTTCACCGGCCTGACCGCCTGGGACGTGCTCGACCGCAGCGGCGCCGGGACCACGGTCTCGGTGGTCGACGACGACGGCCGGCTCAACGCGACCAACCGCAACCGGGCCGTGCTGGTCGCTGCCGCGGCGGGCGACGGCGTCCGCAACGCGAGCTACAACGCGGGCGTCGCCGTGCGCGACGGAGAGTCCTACGACGCGAGCGTCTGGGTGCGCACCACCACCCCGCAGACGCTGACCCTGGCGGTCGAGGACGGCACGCAGACGATCGCGGCCGGGACCGTCGACGTGGACGGCTCCGACACGTGGAGGAAGTACGAGGTCACGCTCACCGCGAGCGCCACCGCCGACTCGGGACGGTTCGTCGTCCTCGCCGGCTCGGCCTCGACGCTCCACCTCGACCAGGTGTCGCTCTTCCCGCAGGACACCTGGGTCGGACCGGTGAACGGCACGTCCGTGCTGCGCAAGGACCTCGCGGAGAAGATCGCCGCGCTCGACCCCTCCTTCCTGCGCTTCCCCGGCGGCTGCGTCACCAACGTCGGCACGTTCCGCACCTACGAGGAGTCCGGGTTCACCGACCGGCGCCGCACGTACCAGTGGAAGGAGACGATCGGGCCGGTCGAGGAGCGGGCCACCAACTGGAACTTCTGGGGCTACAACCAGTCCTACGGCATCGGCTACCTGGAGTACATGGAGCTGGCCGAGGACCTCGGGGCCATCCCTCTGCCCGTGCTGTCGGTCGGCGCCAACGGCTGCGGGAGCACGATCCCCGAGATGACCGACCCGACGCAGATCGCCCGCTGGGTGCAGGACACGCTCGACCTCATCGAGTTCGCGACGGGCGACGTGTCGACCACCTGGGGTGCCCAGCGTGCCGCTCTCGGTCACCCCGAGCCGTTCGACCTGCCGTACATCGGGCTCGGCAACGAGGAGAACACCACCACGTTCGAGGCCAACTTCCCGGCGTTCCGGGACGCGATCGCGGCCGCCTACCCGGACGTCAAGATCATCTCCAACTCGGGTCCGGACGACACCGGCGCCCGGTTCGACACCCTGTGGGACTTCGCCCGTGAGCAGGACGTGGACCTGGTCGACGAGCACTACTACAACGACCCGAGCTGGTTCCTGACCAACACGGAGCGCTACGACTCCTACGACCGCGAGGGTCCGCACGTGTTCCTCGGCGAGTACGCCTCGCGCGGGAACACCTGGTGGAACGGCCTGTCCGAGGCCGCGTACATGACGGGTCTGGAGCGCAACGGCGACCTGGTGGAGCTCGCGTCCTACGCGCCGCTGCTGGCCAACGAGTCGTACGTGCAGTGGTCGCCGGACGCCATCTGGTTCGACAACGACGAGTCCTGGGCCAGCGCCAACTACTGGGTCCAGCACCTGTTCTCGAACAACGTCGGCGACCAGGTGGTGCCCAGCACGCTGACCACCCCGTCGGTCGAGCCGCAGCCGCTGGACGGCGGAGTGTTCCTGTCCACCTGGAACACCTCCGCGGCCTACGACAACGTGCGCGTCACCGGGAACGACGGCGGCGCCGTGCTGTTCGAGGACACGTTCGCCGACGCCTCCGCGTGGACCCCGCAGACCGGCTCGTGGTCGGTGGTGGGCGGCGAGTACGTGCAGTCGAGCACGACGACCACCGACGCCCGCAGCATCCCCACCGGCGCCTACGAGCAGGACTGGAGCAACTACACGCTCGAGCTCGACGCCCGCAAGACCGCGGGGGCCGAGGGCTTCCTCGTCGGGTTCGCCGCGGGGGGGCCGAGCGACTACTTCTGGTGGAACCTGGGCGGCTGGAACAACACCCGCCAGGCGCTGCAGAAGGCCGACGGCGGTGGCGCCGGCGAGGTGAAGGCGGTCGAGGGCCACAGCATCGCGACCGACCAGACGTACCGGGTCAAGGTCGTGGTCTCCGGCCGGCACATCGAGCTGTACCTCGACGGGGTGCTGCAGATGTCCTACGACGACCCCGCCCCCGCGGCGGACGTCTTCCAGGTGGTCACCCGCGACGAGGACAGCGGCGACATCGTCGCCAAGGTCGTCAACGTCTCGGCGGTCACCCAGCGCACGCAGGTCGAGGTCTCCGACGCGGAGATCGCCCCGACCGGCTCGGTCACGGAGATCGTCGCGCCGCCGGGCGCGACCAACACCAAGACCGCACCCGGCACGGTCGAACCGGTCACGCGCGAGCTCGACGGGCTCTCGTCGTCGTTCACGTACGACCTGCCGCCGTACTCGGTCACGTTCCTGACCCTGCACACGGTGCCGGCGGACACGACCGCGCCGACGGTCGACTCGCTCCTCGTCACCCCCGATCCCGTGGGCGACTGGCGCGCGGCCCCGGCGACGGTCGTCGCCACCGCGTCCGACGACCGTGCGGGCGTCTCGCTCGAGATGTCGGTGGACGCCGGACCGTGGACGCAGACCAGTTCCGTGCAGGTCGACGGCCACGGCGAGCACACGGTCGCCGTCCGTGCGACCGATGCGGCCGGCAACGTCTCCACGGTCCGGTCGGTGACGTTCGCGCTCGACGCGATCGCCCCGACGTCGTCGGCGAGCGTGGACGCCCAGCGGCGGGTCACGCTCACGGGTGCCGACGAAGGCGCCGGGGTGGACCGGGTCGAGTACCGGATCGGCACCGGTGCCTGGACGAGCTACGCCGGCCCCGTGCAGGTCGGCGCCGAGGCCACGGTCGTCGAGCACCGGGCGGTCGACCGCGTCGGGAACGTCGGCGCGACGACCAGCACGCAGGTGCCCGTCGCGAACGCCGTCCGGTCGACCACCTCGGTCTCGATCGAGCCCCGACCGGTCCGTCGCTCGTCGCAGGCCGTCGTGACCGCCTCGGTCCGGGCCGCCACGGGCGCGGCCCCGACGGGCGACGTGACCACGACGGTGCGCGGCGTGCGGCTGCGCGGCGACGGACCGGTCGTCGCGCAGGTCACCGGGGCTCTGACGCCCGGTGGGCAGCGTGCCTCCACCGCCACCCTGCGGCTGCCCCGGCTGCCCGTCGGGCTGTACGTGGTCGACACGCGGTACGCCGGGTCGCCCACCGTCCAGGCCTCGTCCGACCGGAGGCTGCTGATCGTCCTTCCGTGACGTCGCGGATCGAGCGGGGCGCGTGCGCGGGGGACCGCGCAGGCGCCCCGCGTCGTCGTGTCACCCGAGCCGATCGTGACCATCCCGAGATGTGGATGTTACCTACCGGTAAGACCCTCGTTATGCCGGACACATCGGTGTGCTACCCATAGCCCACTGAGAACCCAGCCGGCGGGTGCGCCCCTGCGCGCCCGCGGCTCTGACAGAAGAGGTAGCGCATGACCTCCCTCGCACCATCACGCCGCCGCGTCCTCGCGGCGACCGCCGGTCTCGCGGCGACCGCCCTCGTGCTCACCGCCTGCTCGGGCAGCGACGACGACGGCGGAGCCGACGGCGGGAGCACCTCCGCCGGGGGTGCGCTGACCATCGGCACCACCGACAAGGTCACCACGCTCGACCCCGCGGGCTCGTACGACAACGGCTCGTTCGCCGTGCAGAACCAGGTGTTCCCGTTCCTCATGAACACCCCGTACGGCAGCCCGGACGTCGAGCCGGACATCGCCATCTCGGCGGAGTTCACGGCCCCGACCGAGTACACGGTCGTGCTCAAGCCGGACCTGAAGTGGGCCAACGGCCACGACCTGACCGCCTCGGACGTCAAGTTCACGTTCGACCGCCAGGTGGCGATCGCCGACGAGAACGGCCCGTCCTCGCTGCTCTACAACCTGGAGAGCACGGAGGCGGTCGACGACACCACGGTGGTCTTCCACCTGAAGTCGGAGAACGACCAGATCTTCCCGCAGATCCTGTCGAGCCCGGCCGGCCCGATCGTCGACGAGGAGGTCTTCGCGGCCGACGCGCTGACTCCGGACAACGAGATCGTCGACGGCAACGCGTTCGCCGGCCAGTACACGATCACCAGCTACTCGTTCAACGAGCTGATCTCGTACGAGGCGTACGCGGACTACATGGGCGTGCTGCCCGCGGCGAAGACCGCCGAGGTCAACGTCAAGTACTACGCGGACTCGTCGAACCTCAAGCTGGACATCCAGGAGGGCAACATCGACGTGGCGTTCCGGAGCCTCTCGGCGACGGACATCGAGGACCTGTCGACCAACGACAACGTCAAGGTCGTCGACGGCCCCGGCGGGGAGATCCGCTACATCACGTTCAACTTCGACACGCAGCCGTTCGGCGCCAAGACGCCCGAGGCCGACCCGGCCAAGGCCCTCGCGGTCCGCCAGGCGGTCGCCCACCTGATCGACCGGGCGCCGCTGTCGGAGCAGGTCTACAAGGGCACGTACACGCCCCTGTACTCCTACGTCCCGGACGGCCTCACCGGTGCCACCGAGTCGCTGAAGGGTCTGTACGGCGACGGGGACGGCGGCCCCGACGCCGACGCCGCCACGGCCGCGCTCGAGGCCGCCGGCGTCACCACGCCGGTCACGCTCAGCCTGCAGTACTCGAACGACCACTACGGCCCGTCCTCGGCCGACGAGTACGCCCTGATCAAGGAGCAGCTGGAGAAGGACGGCCTCTTCACGGTCGACCTGCAGACCACCGAGTGGGTCCAGTACGCCAAGGACCGCACCGCCGACGTCTACCCCGCGTACCAGCTCGGCTGGTTCCCGGACTACTCGGACGCCGACAACTACCTCACGCCGTTCTTCCTCACGGAGAACTTCCTGAGCAACCACTACGCCAACCAGGAGGTCAACGACATGATCCTGGAGCAGGCGACGACGGAAGACGCCGACGCCCGCACCGCGCTCATCGAGGGCATCCAGGACGCCGTCGCGCAGGACCTGTCCACCGTCCCGTATCTTCAGGGCGCCCAGGTGGCGGTCGTGGGTACGGACGTGACCGGCACCGAGGACACGCTCGACGCGTCCTTCAAGTTCCGCTACGGCGCGCTCGCCACGAGCTGACCGCAGCAGCACCGCATGCCGACGGTCCCGCCTCCGAGCAGACTCGGGGGCGGGGCCGTCCGGCTCGTCCGACCGCAACAGGCAAGGAACCCATGACCTCCCTCACCACCGACGCCCCCTCGGGCGTCGCGCCGGCGCCGGACGCGCGGGCGCCTCAGCGCAGGCGACCGGGCGGCAAGCTCGGCAGCTACCTGCTGGTCCGGTTCCTGTTGATCTTCCCCACGATCTTCATCCTGGTGACCACCGTCTTCGTCCTCATGCGGGCGACGGGCGACCCGATCACCGCCTCCCTGGGTGGCCGCCTCACCGCGGACCAGCTGGCCGAGCGCATCGAGGCGGCCGGCTACGACCGGCCGATCTTCGTGCAGTACCTCGAGTACCTGGGCCGGGTGTTCCGCGGCGACTTCGGCAGCTCCATCTCCGACAACCGCCCGGTCACGGAGATCGTCCTCACGTACGGCGCCGCGACTCTCGAGCTGGCGTTCTACGCGATGCTCGTCGCGCTCGTGGTCGGCATCCCGCTGGGCCGCATCGCCGCCGCCCGCCGCGACAAGGGCGTGGACGCCTCGCTGCGCATCTCCGGGATCCTCGCCTACGCGACGCCCGTGTTCTTCGCCGGCATCCTGCTCAAGCTCGTCTTCTCGGTCTGGCTCGGCTGGCTCCCGGTCGCGGGCCGCGCGTCCACCGACACCCAGATCGAGCTCCAGCGCAACGGCGCGGGCACGGGCATCTACCTCATCGACGCGATCAGCACCGGCAGCCCGGAGGCCGTCCTCGACGTGCTGGAGCACGCGATCCTGCCGGCCCTCGCCCTCGGCCTGCTGACCGGCGGCATCTTCCTGCGGCTCGTCCGCACCAACGTCATCGGCACCCTCAACACCGGCTACGTGGAGGCGGCGCGCTCGCGCGGCGTCAACGAGCGCCGGCTGCTGCGCCAGCACGCCTGGCGCCCCGCGCTGGTGCCGATCATCACCGTCATCGGCCTGCAGGTGGCGTTGCTGCTCAGCGGCGCCGTGCTGACCGAGAAGACCTTCGAGTGGAAGGGCCTCGGCTTCCAGCTGGTCCAGTACCTGCTCGCGCGCGACTTCGTGGCCGTCCAGGGCATCGTCGTGCTGCTCGCCGTGGTGGTGGCGCTGACGAACTTCGTCGTCGATGTCATCGCCGCCCTCGTCGACCCCAGGATCAGGTACTGACATGGCCGATCTCATCCCCGAAACCGGCCTCGTCGTCGCCCACGCGACCCCGCCGACGCCCGAGCACACCTCGCTCTGGAAGCGGCTGCCGGTCGTGCACCAGGTCCGCACCAGCGTCGGCCTCCAGCGCACCATGCTGCTCGTCGGCATCGTGCTGACCCTGGTCTTCCTGTTCGTCGCCGCCTTCGCGCCGCTGCTGGCGCCCTACGGCTACGCGCAGCTGAGCTCCGGCGACGTGAACTTCGGCGCCCAGCAGCCACCGTCCGCCGAGCACTGGCTCGGCACCACCGTCGGCGGCTACGACGTGCTGTCGCGCACCATCTGGGGCGCCCGTCCGGCGTTCCTGGTGATCGTCGCCGCCGTCGTGCTCTCGATCTTCATCGGCGTCGTCGTCGGCCTCGTGTCGGGGTACTTCGGCGGCTGGGTCGACCGGGTCCTCGTGGTCATCGCCGACGCGCTCTTCGCGTTCCCGTCCCTGCTGCTCGCCATCGTCGTCGCCATCGTCATCAGCGGCGGGCAGTCGTCGATGTGGGGTGGCGTCATGGCCGCCGCCATCTCGCTCAGCGTCGTGATGATCCCCCAGTACTTCCGGGTGGTCCGCGCCGAGGTGGTCCGGGTCAAGGCCGAGGCGTTCGTCGAGTCGGCCCGGGTGATCGGCTCGGGCCCCGTGCGGATCATGGGCCGCCACGTCCTGCGCAACTCGACGCGGACGCTCCCGCTGATCCTCACGCTCAACTGCTCCGAGGCGGTCCTCACGCTCGCCGGTCTCGGGTTCCTCGGGTTCGGCATCGAGCCGACGAAGGCCGGCGACTGGGGCTACGACCTGTCGCGGTCGCTCTCCGACGTGACGAGCGGCATCTGGTGGACCGCGGTGCCGCCCGGCCTCGCGATCGTGCTCACCGTGCTCGGCGCCACGCTGGTCGGCGAGTCGCTCAACGACCTCGCGGACCCGCGCCTGCGCACCCGCCGCGCGGCGAAGGCCGCGGCCCTGAGCCCGGTCACCGCCGTGCCGGGCGGGGTCGCCACCGACCGCGTCCCCGGCGTCGAGAGCATCGACGAGCTCGAGGGACCGTCCGACCTGTTCGACGACGACGAAGGACTCCGCTCATGACCAACGTCGTCGACATCACCGACCTGCGGGTCTCGTTCGCCACCGACTCCGGCACCGTCCGCGCGGTCGAGGGCGTCACGCTGCAGGTCGCCTCGGGCGAGGTGCTCGCGATCGTGGGCGAGTCCGGCTCGGGCAAGACCGTGACCGCCCGCACGATCCTCGGGCTGCTGCCGGAGACCGCCCTGACCAGCGGCGCCGTGCTGCTCACCCGCAAGGACGGGTCGGCCACCCACGACATCGTCACGCTGCGCGGGAACGACCTGCGGGACGTGCGGGGGCGGGACGCCGCGATGGTGTTCCAGGAGCCGTCGACCGCCCTCAACCCGGTGTTCCCCGTGGGCTGGCAGATCGCGGAGGGCCTCCGGGCGCACCGCAAGCTGTCGGACAAGGACGCCCGCGCGCAGGCCATCGACGTGCTGCGCCTCGTCGGCATCCCCGACCCGGAGCACCGTGTCGACCACTACCCGCACCAGTTCTCGGGCGGCCAGAAGCAGCGCATCGTCATCGCGCAGGCCCTGGTGCTCGACCCCGGCCTGATCATCGCGGACGAGCCGACCACCGCCCTCGACGTCACCGTGCAGGCGGAGATCCTCGACCTGCTGCGCCGGCTCCCCCAGGAGTTCGGCTCGGCGATCGTCCTGATCACGCACAACATGGGCGTCGTCGCGGACCTCGCCGACCGAGTCGCGGTCATGTACAACGGCGAGATCGTCGAGCAGGCGGACGTCCACACCCTGTTCTCCGCACCCCAGCACCCGTACACCCGGCGCCTGCTCGACGCGGTGCCGCGGGTCGGCGGCCGTCGGCTGCGCGACCGCGTGCGGGTGGGCGACGAGCTCGAGGCCATGGTGGTCGACGACTCGGCGACGCCCGTGGTCGAGGCGAAGGACCTGCGCATCGTGTACCCCGGTCGGCTGCGGCAGCCCGACTTCACCGCGGTCGACGGCGTCGACCTGGTCATCCGGCCCGGCGAGGTGCTCGGCCTGGTCGGGGAGTCGGGGAGCGGCAAGACGACCATCGGGCGCGCGATCGCCGGCCTCACCCCGATCAGTGACGGGTCCCTGAAGGTGCACGGCGTCGAGATGCTCCGCGTCAAGGAGAAGACGTTCCGCCCGGTCCGCAAGCGCATCGGGTTCGTCTTCCAGGACCCGGCGACGAGCTTCAACCCGCTGCTGACGATCGCGCAGTGCGTCGCCGAGCCGATGGTGGTGCACGGTCTGGCGCCGAACCCGCAGGAGGCGCGGCCGAAGGTCGACGAGCTGATGGAGGCCGTGCAGCTGCCGAAGGCCTTCGGCGACCGGTTCCCGCACGAGCTCTCCGGTGGTCAGCGCCAGCGCGCCAGCCTGGCCCGCGCGCTCATCCTGGGTCCGGAGCTGCTCATCGCCGACGAGCCGACCAGTGCGCTCGACGTGTCCGTGCAGGCCCGGGTGCTCGACCTGTTCGCCCGCCTGCAGGCCGAGCTGGGCTTCGCGTGCCTGTTCATCAGCCACGACCTGGCCGTCGTCGACCTGCTGGCCCACCGCATCGCGGTCCTGCACCGTGGCGTGCTGGTCGAGGAGGGCACGGGCGACGAGGTGCTCGGAGCGCCGAAGCACCCGTACACCCAGCGCCTGCTGGCCTCGCTCCCCGTGCCGGACCCGGTCGAGCAGGCCGCCCGCCGCGAGACGTGGAGGAACCTGCGCGCGCACGGGTGAACGTCGGACCGGATCACCACCGGGTGGGCCGGTCCCCTCCTAGCGTGACCAGATGTCCCCCGCCGACCGGCCCGTCCGCGCGCGCCTCGTGCGCGTGCTGAGCGTGCTGGCGGTGCTGGCGACGGTCCCGCTGTGGGCTCCTCCGGACCACGTGACCACCGCGGACGGCGTGTTCATGGTCGCCATGGCGCCGCCGCAGGGCGTCGCGACCGTCCGGCTGGTCTCGCTCGTGCTCGTCGTGGTTCTCGCCCTCGCGACCCTCGTGGTGGGCCGGAGGGCCGGCGCGGTCGCGGTCCGCCGCCTCGCCGTGCTGTTCGTCGTGCCGGCGGTCACCCTCAGCTGGGTGTCCTGGCGGACGGAGGGCGGTGGCAGCTACACGGTCGCGCTGGTCGGCTCGCTGGGTCAGGACCCGCCCCACGCGTTCGAGTCGCCCTGGCTGCCCGTGGCCGTGGCGCAGGCGGCGCTCGTCGTCCTCCTGTGGGCGCTCGCGGTCCTCGGCCTCGTCGCGCGGTTCAGGCGCTGAGCGGCTGCGCGCACGCCTCGCGGCGGGCCGTGTAGCGGTCGTACAGAGTGACGACGAGGGCGACCACGTACGCGAACAGCAGCACGTCGCCCACGGACACCTGGCGGGGCTGTCCGGTGGCGAACGCCGCGAACACCAGCATGGCGACCACGCTGATGACCGTGTTGACCACCACCTCGACCCCGAGCGCCGCTCGCCGCCGCCGCAGCGCGAGCGCCGCGTGCACCAGCACCGTCCCCGTGACCACGAGCGCGACCACCGAGAGCCGCCCCTCCACCAACGGGTACGACTCGAACAGGACCATCGTGACCAGGCCCGCCAGCACGACCTTCTCGACGAGATGGCCCACACCCGTCGGCGCGACCCCGACCGGACCCCTCGGGACCCAGCCCACGCGTGCGGCGATGACGTCGGCGTCCAGCGTGAACGGCCAGTCCGCTGGCGGCAGCCGCCGGGCCACGCGTCGGCCGACGACGACCAGCACCACCGCCAGGACCGCCAGGACGCCCCACACCCACGGGTGCTCGGTGACCAGCTCCCCGAACTCGTCCGTGAAGTCCAGCTGCGCGACGTGGATCCACCACTCCTGCGGCAGCTTGATCACCACCCAGATGAGCCCGGCCGTCCACAGGAGGGCGGACCTGCTCAGCCGGGCGGCGTCCCAGCGCGTGCGGACCACCTCGAGGGCGATCACGAAGTACTCGAACGTGTTGGGGAAGACCATGAGCAGCCAGCGCGCGTCGGTGAGCTCGAAGAGGAGCACCCCCACCAGCCGGTAGTACCAGAGGAACGCCGCCAGCCCGACCGCGAACGGGTTGCGCCAGTTCCGCAGCACCGACAGGTAGGCGATCGTCAGGTAGTAGATGTCGAGCGCCTTGTCGTACGACTGGTAGTTGTCGAGCGGGAAGTCCGTGAACGCGGCGAAGATGGACTTGTCGACGCCGTCGATGACCAGCGCGGCGAGGATGGCCGGCAGCGGGAACCGCGGGATGAACAGCGGCACCACCAGGCGCAGGCCGACGACCAGCACGAACACCGTCCAGTCGAGACTGCTCGCGCTCGCCATGCTGCGGACTGTAGCGACCCGGAACCGCCCCGCGACGATCCCGTCCGCCCCTAGCCTGACGCCATGCGGAACACGCTCGTCGTCGCCGGTGCGCTGGTCGCCGTCGCGCTGTGCGTGCCCGTCGCGCTGGGCTCGGAGCGCACCGGCGCGCAGGTCGTCGGGGTCGCGGCGGTCGTGGCCCTGGCGGTACTCGTGTCGGTGCGGCACGCGAGTGCGGCACGCCTCGCCGGATGGTTCGCGGTCCCCGCTCTCATGCTGGGATGGTCCTGGTGGCGGCAGACGTCGTGGTTCGTGTACTCCGTCGTCGCCGGGACGAGCGTCGGGCCGGATCTCTCTGCCGCACCTGCGGTCGAGCTCTCCGGAGATCCGGGGCTGTCCGTCCCGCTCGCCCTTCCGGCGCTCGTCGGGGTGCTGTGGCTCCTCGCCACCGTGGGGCTGCTCACGGTGACCCGCCGGCCGGGCCCCTCGGCGACCCGCACGCTGGCCGTGGTCGCGGCCGTGCTCACCGTCCCGCTGTGGATCGCCCCCGCCGCTCGCATGACCACCACCGGAGCCGCGATCAGCAGCCTGGCCGTCCCCCGCGAGGTCGCCGCCGCACAGCTGTGCTCGCTGGTGCTCGTCCTCGTGGTCGGTGCAGCCGTCGTGGCCACGCCGGAGCCCCGGCCCGCTCGCGCCGCGACCTACGCCCTCCCCGCCCTGGGCCTCACCTGGACCTCGGTGCAGGGCGCCCTCGCGTACGGCTATGCGGGCTTCGGCGCGACCGGTGCACCCAGCCTCGGCGACGCTCTCCCGTGGGTCGTCGTCACGGTGGCGCAGGCGCTCCTCGTCGGAGTCCTCTGGGTGGTCACCGCCCTCGGCGCGCGCGTGCTGTTCACGCGCTACCGGCCACCCGATGTCGTGCCGGTCAGCCCGTCCGGGCGATGACGATCAGCAGCATGGTGACCAGGAACCCGGTGACCAGGTTGAGCCAGAGGAACCGCCGCCAGCCGGTGTTGGCGCGTTCGCAGTCCTCGTCGCGCACCGACCAGAACTGCGCCGTGCTGATCGCGTACGGGATGGGCAGCACCGCGGCGAGCGTGCCCGGCCAGGGGACCACCAGCAGCACGGCGGCCGCCAGCACGTAGAGCACCGTCGCGGCGACGACCGTCGGGTGCGCCCCCAGAGCGGTGGCCACCGACGCGATCCCGCCCTCGCGGTCCGCCCGCACGTCCTGCACCGCCCCGAACGCGTGCGATGCCATGCCCCACAGGACGAACGCGACGAGCACCGGCCAGATCGTGGGCGCGCCCAGGTCCGCGTCCACGAGGACCAGCGCGTAGAGCAGCGGGCCGACGAAGTGCATCGCGGACGTCAGCGAGTCCAGGACCGGCCGCTCCTTGAACCGGAGCACCGGCGCGGAGTACGCGACGACGAGGAACAGGACGAGCGCGAGCGTGAGGTTGGCGGCCAGGTCACCGACCACCAGCAGGTACACGACGAACGGCAGGGTCGCGACGACGCACGCCCACAGGATCCGGCGGTGCACCTCCCGCGCCCGGGCCGGCTCCACGAGGCCGCCCTCGATCCCGCCCTTGCGGGGGTTGCGCAGGTCCGAGGCGTAGTCGAACACGTCGTTGATCCCGTACATCAGCAGGTTGTACGGCCCGAGGAAGAACAGGGTGCCGATGACGAACGTCGCGTCGATCCGCCCGCCCGTGGCCAGCAGGTAGCCCGCGGCGAACGGGTAGGCGGTGTTGATCCAGGAGAACGGCCGGGACGCCGCGAGGACCTCCCTCACGCGGGGTCCTGCCGGGTCTTCCGCCGTCCGAGCGCCACCCAGAGCACCGGCATGCCGACGCCCGCGGCGATCGCGTACGCGAAGTCCTCCAGGGGAGCGCCCCAGATGTACCGGCCGAGGATCTTGTCGGGGTCGAACACGTAGAGGCCGACGTCGATCATGATCGTGTCGAAGACGGCGGTGAGCACGCACAGGTGCAGCACGGTCCAGACGATCGGCATGCCGCGCATCCCGCGCAGCACCCGCCAGGAGACGGCACCGAGCACCGCGAGCACGAGGACGTTCAGCACGATGTTCGTCATGGCGCCTCATCCTCGTCGAGCACCCGGCGCCCGGCCTCGCGCTGCGCGGCGCTCTGGTCGAACCAGCGCCACGCGAGCAGGGCCGTGTAGCAGAGCAGCGCCAGGAAGAACGCCTCCTCCACCGGCAGCTCGGGGGCAAGCAGCAGCCCGGTCATGTGCGGCGAGTCCCCGCGCGCGAAGATGCCGAGCACCAGCCCGAGGCCGTCCCAGAGCAGGAAGCCGACGACCCCGATGCCGACGGTCAGCGCCGCACGCCGGGCGTCCGCCCAGAACGCGAGCCGGAACCGGCGGTCCAGCAGGGCGAGCCCGCCGAGGGAGAGCAGCAGGGCGCCGAGGTACGCGAACCTCATCCGACCGACTCGCTCCAGACCCCGCGGGGCCGCGCCGAAGCCAGGTAGCCCGGACGCAGCGGAGCGGGCAGCGGGTGCGACGAGGTCTCGCCCAGCATCCGCTTGACCACCAGCTCGGCGCTGATCAGGCACATCGGCAGTCCCACACCCGGGATCGTGCCACCTCCGACGTGCAGCACGTTCGGGACGCGCGAGGACACGTCGCCCGGCCGGAACATCGCGCTCTGCCGCAGGGTGTGCTCCATGCCGAGGGCACTCCCGCGCCAGGCGGAGAAGTCACGGGCGAAGTCGGCGGGGCCGACCACCCGACGGGTCACCACGCGGTCGCGCAGCCCGGGGATCCCCGCCCAGTCGCCCACCTGGTCGAGGAACCGGTCGGCGTACCGCTCGATGTCGTCGCGGTCCCCCGCGCCGAGCGACGGGTCGGCAGGGAACGGGACCAGCACGAACAGGTTCTCGTGGCCGGGCGGCGCTGCGGTCGGGTCGCTCGCGGTGGTTCGCGAGACGTACATCGACGCCGCCTCGGGCACCCGCAGGCCGTCCGCCGGGGTGGCGCGGCCGGTGCCGAGGATGTCCTCGAAGTTGCCCGGCCAGTCGCGCGTGAAGAACAGCGAGTGGTGGGCCAGCTCCGGCAGCTCCCCGCGCACGCCGGCCATGATCAGCAGCGCCGAGATGCCCGGACCGCGGTCCTCCCACCAGGGCGCCGGCAGGTCGCGGTACGTGCCCAGCAGGGTGGTCTCGGTGTGGTGCCGGTCCGCGGCGGACACGACGACGTCGGCCGGGATCACCGAGCCGTCCGTCAGCCGGACCCCGCGGGCCGACCCGGACCTGCGCGGGTGCGCCAGCGAGGGACGGGCGTCCTCGATCTCGATCGAGGCCACATCGGCCTCGGTGCGGATGTCGACGCCCTCCTTGCGGGCGATCCGCTCGAGCGCCTCGATCACCGTGTACATCCCGCCGCGCGGGAAACGTACGCCGTCGACCAGGTCGAGATGGCTCATCAGCGAGTACAGCGCGGGGACGCGGTACGGCGACGAGCCGAGGAACACCGCGTGGTACCCGAGCACCTGCCGGAGCACCGGATCGGTCACGGTCGACGCGACCTTGTCCGCGAGGGTGCCGGTGAGCAGGCCGGCCAGCGTGCCGGACTGCCGGACGATCTCGGCGGTGAGCAGCCGGTCCGGGCGCGCGAACGTGGTGTAGAGGAACGAGTCGAGCGCAGTCCGGTACGCCTGCGTCGAGGCCTCCGTGTACCGCCGGATCGCCTCGCCGGCGCCGGGCTCTCTCGCCTCGAACGTCGCCCAGTTGGCCTCCGGGTCGCCGACCACGTCGAACGGCTCCGCAGGTCCGCCGTCGACCGGCTCCGGGAACAGCCGGTACGCCGGGTCCAGCCGCTCGAGGTCGACGTGGTCCTCGATCCGCTCGCCCAGGAGCGCGAACGCGTGCTCGAACACCTCGGGCATGAAGTACCAGGACGGCCCGGTGTCGAACCGGAACCCGTCGATCGACACCGTGCCGGTGCGGCCGCCGAGCCGGTCGTGGCGTTCCAGCAGGGTCACCAGGGCGCCCCCGCGGGCGAGCAGCGCGGCGGTGGTCAGGCCGGCGATGCCGCCGCCGATGACGACGACCCGCCCGGGTCCGCTCACGCGCCGACCTCGCGACCGGAGCGCGCCTCCGCCAGCACGGACTCCCCGACGACGAGCAGCTTGACCGGGGTGGGCAGGCGCACCCGACCGGTCAGCAGAGACTCCGGTGGCCGCGTCGCGATCTCGTCGACGAGGCGCTGGTACAGGGCCAGCGTCGCACCCACCGCGTAGCGGGCCCGTCGCGGCAGGGTCGGCACCGCCGCCCGGGCGACGGCCACGTCCGCGGAGATCTCCGCCAGGATCGCGTCCAGCTGCGCTTGGTCGAGCTGCCCCGGCGTCGTGCCGGGGAAGTACGTCCGGCCCAGCTCCTCGGTGTCGTCCCCGAGGTCGCGCAGGAAGTTGATCTTCTGGAACGCCGCCCCCAGCGCCCGCGCCCCGGCCACCTGCGTCTCGTCGGGCTCGCGCACGGGTTCGTCGGGACGCCGGTCCTCGTTGAGGAACGCCCGCACGCACATCAGGCCGACCACCTCGGCCGACCCGTAGACGTACGCCTCGAAGCTGGCCCGGTCGTGCTCGTGCACCGTGAGGTCCGCCCGCATCGAGGCGAAGAACGGCCGCGTCTCCGCGGCGGTGATCCCCACGCGCCGGGCCGTCCGCGCGAACGCGTGCACGATCAGGTTGGTGGAGTACCCCGTGCGCAGGGCACGCGCGGTCTGCTCCTCCAGCTCGTCCAGCTCCGCGCCCGCGTCGTCGCCGCGGTAGGTGTCCACCACCTCGTCGGCCAGCCGGACCAGCGCGTACACCGCGCGGATGTCCTGCTGCGCGCGGCGCCCGAGCAGACGGGTGCCCAGCCCGAACGACGTCGAGTACGCGGCCAGCACACCGGCGCTCGTGCGCGCGGCCGTGGCGTCGTACAGCCGGAGCGCCCGGTCACGGGCCGATCGCACGTCCGACATCCGCTCCCCCAGCACTCAGTGACCCCGTCCGACCAGATCGTCGACGACGCCCACAAGGTAGCCCCCCAGCGGCTCGGGCAGGCTGCCCGCCGCCAGCGACCTCGCGTGCAGGCCGGTGCGCCGGGTCAGCTCCCGCACCGCGTCCAGCGCTCCGCTGGACACCATGACCTCTCGGACGGCCGCGGCCCCCGGCTCGTCCAGGTCCGGCCGGCCCACGTGCGTGTCGAGCACCGCGCACCCGGTCGCGTCGGTCATCGCGTACGCCCGCCGCAACAGCTCGGTGCGCTTGCCCTCGCGCAGGTCCGACAGCACGGACTTGCCGGTGACCGCCGGGTCCCCGAACACGCCGAGCTCGTCGTCGGTCAGCTGGAACGCGACCCCGAGGGCCGAGCCGACCCCGTCGAGCTGCGCGATCCGCTCGTCGTCCGCCCCGGCCAGGATCGCGCCGACGACCAGCGGCAGGCTGCCCGAGTACGCGGCGGTCTTCAGCTCCGCCACCGCGAGCGCGTCCACGTCCCGCGGCGAGGAGAGCGACGCGGTCACGTCGAGCAGCTCCCCGACCACCGTGGTCTCGATGCCCTCCGCCAGCAGGCCGACCACCCGGAGCAGTGCCGAGCGGTCCGCCGGGGCGCTCACCACCAGCGAGAACGCCGAGGCGATCGCCAGGTCGCCGGCCAGCAGCCCGGCTGCGAGCACCTGGTCGTCGACCCCCCGGTCGTCCAGGCCGCTGGTCGCCAGGCGCGCGCGTGCGGCGCCCGCGACGTTGGGGCGTCCCCGACGCACCTCATCGTGGTCGAGCAGGTCGTCGTGCACGAGCATCGCGGTGTGCAGCACCTCGATCGCGGCGGCCACCGGCGCGATCGCCGCCCGGTCCGTGCCACCGAGCCCCAGGTACGCGGCGACCGCCAGCCGCGGGCGCATCAGCTTGCCGCCGATGACACCCGCGAGGTCGGTCCACAGGCGCGCGGCCACCTCGGACCGGCCGGCCGCGACGCGGATGCGCGCCTCGACGAAGTCCTGCAGGACGGTCGCCGTCACGGCCATCGCCCCCTCGACCGCCTCCGCGAGGTCGGCGGCGTCCGCCGTGCGGGCGGGCGCCCGGTGCACGACCACGCCCGGTGCAGCCGTTGACTTCCCGACCATCCCGCGTCTCCTGTCCCTGCTGCTGGAACCGACCCGCGTCACCTGCGGAGGAGATCCTCAGCGTACTGAGGATGCTCCGACCCGCCACCGCGCGCGGCTGTCGACCCTCTTCGGCCCGAGCCCCCTCCACGGATGCACCCGGCGCAGCATTTCTTCGCGGCGCGGACGCGTCCGCTGCGCGCCGCCGTCGTCGGTACGCTCGGGTGCATGACATGGCTGGTCACCGGGGGTGCCGGGTACATCGGGTCGCACGTGGTGCGGGCGTTCGGGCAGGTCGGGCTGGACACGGTGGTCCTGGACGACCTCTCTAGCGGGCACCGGGCATTCGTCCCCGAGGGCGTGCCGCTGGTGGAAGGGTCGATCCTCGACACCGACCTCGTGGCGGACACGATCTCCCAGCACGCGGTCGTGGGCGTCGTGCACCTGGCGGGGTTCAAGTACGCCGGCGTGTCCGTCGACCACCCGCTGCACACGTACGACCAGAACGTCACCGGCACCGCCCACCTGCTGGAGGCCATGGCCTCGCAGGGCGTCGACGCGATCGTGTTCTCGTCGTCGGCCGCCGTGTACGGCACCCCGGACGTGGACCTGGTCACCGAGGCCACCCCGACCACCCCCGAGTCGCCCTACGGCGAGTCCAAGCTCATCGGCGAGTGGCTGCTGCGCGACCAGGGCCGGGCCGCCGGTCTGCGGCACACGTCGCTGCGGTACTTCAACGTCGTCGGCTCCGCCACGCCGGACCTCTACGACACCAGCCCGCACAACCTCTTCCCGCTGGTGCTGGACGCCCTGGTGGAGGGCCGCACCCCGCGGATCAACGGCACCGACTACGCGACGCCGGACGGCACCTGCGTCCGCGACTACATCCACGTCGCGGACCTGGCCGACTCCCACGTCGCCGCCGCGCAGGTGCTCGCCGGCGGCGGCACCCTGGAGCCCGTCTACAACCTGGGCTCCGGCGACGGCGTCTCGGTGCGGCAGATCATGACCGCGATGGCCGAGGGCACCGGTATCCCGTTCGAGCCCGAGACCGCCCCGCGCCGACCGGGCGACCCGGCCCGCATCGTGGCGTCCGGCGAGCTGGCGGCCCGCGACCTCGGCTGGCAGATGCGCCACACCCTGCTGGACATGGTCACCAGCGCCTGGGAAGCCCGCCAGGCCCACTAGCCATCCCCACAACGTCCGAGCACGTGAGCGCTATGGCAGCCACATGCTCGGACGTTGCGCTCTGCGGCGCACAGCGTCCGAGCTAGTGAGCGCTATGGCAGCCAGTTGCTCGGACGTCGCGCCCGCCTAGAGCGCCTGCAGCCTCGGGAGCTGGTCGACCAGGGCCTCCAGGACCGACTCGTCGCCGGCGTAGATCCCCTCCTCGCGCGGCCAGTGGATCACCACGTCGCTGAACCCCAGCGCCGCCGCACGCTCGATGCCCTCGGTCACCACGTCCAGCGAGGTCATCGAGAAGATCGGCGCCCCGTCCAGGCTGAGGTACCGGCGCAGCGGGGGCGCTCCGGCGGGCCGGTGCTCCGCCTCGATCGCCTCCACCTGCTCGAGCATCGTCGCCAGCCCCGTCCACCACTGCTCCTGCGCGGCGGTCGCCTCGGTGGGGACGTCCTCGGTCGCGTACGCGGGACCGTAGGTGGCCCACCCCTGCCCGTACCGCGCGGCCAGCGTCATGGTCCGGGGGCCGTTGGCGGCGACGACGAACGGCGTGCGCGGCTGCGCGATCGTGCCGGGGATCATCCGCGCCTCGTCGGCCCGGTAGAACACGCCCTGGTGCGAGGTCACCGGCCGGGTCAGCAGCGAGTCGAGCAGCCCGACGAACTCCTCGAACCGCCGCGTCCGCTCGCCGCGCGTCGGCGGGTCGCCGGTGACGGAGGCGTCGAACCCCTCACCGCCCGCCCCCAGGCCGAGCAGGAACCGACCGCTGCTGACGTCGTCGAGACCCATGACGTCCTTGGCGAACGGGACGGGGTGCCGGAAGTTCGGCGACGCCACCCAGGTGCCCAGCCCGATCCGCTCGGTGACGGCGGCGGCCGCGGCCAGCAGCGGCACGGTGGCGAACCACGGCTGGTCGACGAGCGTGCGCCAGGCCAGGTGGTCGTACGTCCACGCGTGGTCGAAGCCCCACTCCTCGGCCAGCTCCCACTTCCGGCGAGCCGACGCCCACCGCTCCTGCGGCAGCAGCACGATCCCCACAGCAACCATGCGCCGACCCTATGGTCCCGCCCGCCCCACGTCCGCACACGTGCGCCTGGGAGCCCGCCGGAGTGCGGACGCACGGCGAGGGTCAGGCGTGCGCGTGGTGCTCGCGGCCCGTGGTGGACGGCGGTTCCAGCTGGAACGTGCAGTGGTCGACGTCGAAGTGGCCGGCCAGGCAGTGCCGCAGGTCGTCGAGCACGCGGCCGGCCTCGCCCCGGGACAGGAGGTCGTCGGGCACCTCGACGTGTGCCGAGAGCACCGGCACGCCGGACGTGATGGTCCACGCGTGCAGGTCGTGCACGCCGAGCACGCCCGGGACGCCGCAGATGTGCGACCGGATCGCGTCCAGGTCCACCCCGCGGGGCGTGGCCTCGAGCAGCACGGTCCCCACCTCGCGCAGCAGGCCGACGGCGCGCGGCACGATCATCAGGCCGATCAGCACGGAGACGATGCCGTCGGCCCGCAGGAACCCGGTGGCCAGCACGACCACCGCCGCGACGACCACGGCCGCGGATCCCAGCAGGTCCCCCAGCACCTCGAGGTAGGCGCCGCGGACCGTGAGCGACTCCTCCTGCCCGCGGCGCAGCAGGGCCAGGCCGACCCCGTTGGCGGCGAGACCGACGACGGCCACGGCGAGCATGAGCCCGGCCTCGACCTCGCCGGGCGTCAGGATCCGCGCGATACCGCCGACGATCACCCCGACCCCGACGGCCGCGATGACCAGCCCGTTGATCAGCGCCGCGAGGATCTCCGCGCGCTGCCAGCCGAACGTGCGCGCGGCCGTGGCGGGCCGGGCGGCGAGCGCGGTGGCGCCGAGCGCGAGACCCACCCCGGCGGCGTCGGTGAGCATGTGCCCGGCGTCGGCGATCAGGGCGAACGACCCGGAGACGAGCCCGCCGACCACCTCGACCACCAGCACGACGAGCGTGAGGACCAGCACGGCCAGGAGCCGCCCCCGGTGCGCCTGTGCCGCCGTCCCGTGCCCGTGGTCGTGTCCCACTGGGTCAGTCCCAGCCCAGCTCGTGCAGGCGGTCGTCGTCGATGCCGAAGTGGTGGGCGATCTCGTGCACGACGGTGACGGCGACCTCCTCGACCACGTCCGCGCGGTCGTCGCAGATGGCCAGGGTGGGGAGCCGGAAGATGGTGATCCGGTCGGGCAGCGACCCGGCGGCCCAGAACTCGCCGCGCTCGGTCAGCGGGGTCCCCTCGTACAGGCCGAGCAGCTCGACCTCGCCCTCGGGAGCCTCGTCCTCCACCAGCACGACGACGTTGTCCATCATGGCCGCCAGCTCGTCGGGGATCTCGTCGAGCGCGTCGCGGACCGCGTCCTCGAACTCGGCGAGCGTCATGTCGACCATGGGCACCATCCTGCCTGGTCGGCGCCACGTGACGGGGGCCACCGGCAACCGCTTTGGAGTTACGGCCGATCACCCCGTATGCTCATCACCGGTCATCCGGCGCCTCGACGTCAGGGGTTGGACAAGCCCCCATCGTCTAGCGGCCTAGGACCCCGCCCTTTCACGGCGGTAGCACGGGTTCGAATCCCGTTGGGGGTACGAGCAGGATCAGCAGTACAGGCCTTGCAGCAGTTCAAGGCCCCGTAGCGCAGTTGGTTAGCGCGCCGCCCTGTCACGGCGGAGGTCGCGGGTTCAAGTCCCGTCGGGGTCGCTCGATACGCCCGGTCAGCAGTTCTGTGATGAGCAGAGACCGGGCCGCGTCGTTTTGGCCACTTAGCTCAGTTGGTAGAGCGTTCGACTGAAAATCGAAAGGTCGGCAGTTCGACCCTGCCAGTGGCCACATCAGGAGCCCCGCCCGGATCACCCGGAGCGGGGCTTCGTCGTGAGCGCGGCAACTCTGCCACCAGGCGTTCTGCTCCTACGCTGGGGCCACCGCACGCCGTACGAGGAGGACCTCATGGCCAGCACCCCTGGCGCCGATCGACCGCGCAGCTTCTTCGACCGCTTCTCCGAGCCCTTGGCGGACCGGGCGCGCGAGAAGTTCGCGCAGGTCGAGGACCACGTGCGCGAGAGCATCCAGGTGGAGATCGACGCGGTCACCCGCAGCGTCCGCGCCCGCGCGATCGAGGTCCGTCCCGCGGCCGTGGGGTTCGCCGTCGCCACCCTGCTGGCCTTCTTCGGGCTCGCCCTGCTGATCACCGCCGCGGTGCTCGGCCTCGCGCACGCGGTCGACGCCTGGCTCGCCGCGCTGCTCGTCGGTCTGGCCCTGCTGCTCATCGGCACGGGCGTCGCGGCCTGGGCGAAGCGCCGGCTGCCCCCGGGCCCGGCCGTCTCTGTCGTCCGCCTGCACGAGCCGGCACACCCCGCCGAGGAGCAGGTTCACCCCTGGGCGGACTGAGTTTCCCTGGTTGATCAGGGCCCTTCCTCTCGCGTGGCGGTTCGCCGACCACCAGACTGGGTGCTCAACGGATGTGCAGACGAGAGGCCGTGCCCCATGACCACCCAGTCGGGACCGCCGGGCGACGAGAAGTCGCTCGGCCAGTTGGTGTCCGAGATCAGCGAGCAGGCCGCGCGACTCGTGCGCGCGGAGATCGACCTCGCCAAGGCCGAGCTCACCGGGCGCGCGCAGCAGCTCGGGATCGGCGCCGCGCTCGTCGCCGTGGGCGGGGTGCTCGCCCTGTACCTGCTCGGCGCCGGGATCGCGCTGGCGATCATCGTCCTGAACCTCTGGGTCGACCTCTGGCTGGCCGCGCTCATCGTGTGCGTCCTGCTGCTGATCGTGATCGCCGTGCTGGTCCTCATCGGGATCAACCGCATCAAGGCCGGGTCACCCCCCACCCCGGCCAAGGCGATCGAGGGCGTCCACGAGGACATCGCGACGCTGAAGGCAGGGTTCTCGGCATGAGCGACGAGTCGAAGCCCAAGGACGCACCCAAGCCGTTCACCACCCCCGAGATGGAGGCGCTGGAGGCCGAGCTCGCGCTCACGCGCGCGCAGCTGGCGTCGAACGTCGACGAGCTCGTGGCTCGGCTCGATCCCCGCGCTCAGGCGGGCCGTGCGGTGGAGTCAGGGCGTCAGCTGTGGAGCGACGCCAAGAACAGCGATGCCGACCCGGCGGCGCGCAAGAAGGCCTTCGCGATCCTCGGCGGCGCCGCGGCCGGCGCTGCGGCCCTGCTGGCACTCGTCATCGCGGGGCGCCGCAGGGGCTGACGTACGACGACGGCGAGGGCGCCACGTCGCGACCTCGCCGTCGTCGTCATGCCTGGCGCGCGCCGCCGCGGGCGCGCAACGGCCGAGGGCACGTCGAGCAGGGTCGACGACCTCGGCCGAGTGAGTGTGGTTCAGCCGTCGGAGAGGCGCTGCTGCGGAACCCCGTTGAGCAGGTCCCTCACCTCGGACTCGCGGTAACGGCGGTGGCCGCCCAGCGTGCGGATCGAGGACAGCTTCCCGGCCTTCGCCCAGCGGGTGACGGTCTTGGGATCGACCCGAAACAGTGTCGCGACCTCGGAGGGCGTGAGCAGGGCTTCTGAGTCTGCGGCGTGTGCGTTCATCTGCTGCCTCCTGGCAAGCGTGCGGCCTGCGGCGTCGACGTCGTCGATGCCCGGGCCAGTTCAGGTGCGGGTGATGCGGTCTTGCGGGTGTGAAACGTTCTCGATCTGGCAAGGGTACGGGCCGAAACCCCCAAACCTGACATCGCCCCACTAGCATGAACGAAAGCCGCAGATAGCGCGTTCCCGGACACGGTCCAGTAACGAACCTTCACGCCGCTCTCATACACTTCTCATACTTCGCGACTCTCGAGCCGTGGCACCACCCTAAACCCGACCATTCGGTCATACACGCCGGGACGCGCTGGACCGTCCACGGGGCGCTGGACGCCAGTCCGGCTCACCCCGGCCGGCCCGCCTCGGCGTCGCCGGCGGGGACGTGACACGCATCGCGCCAGGCGAGTGGTCGGAATACCGAACGAGCATGTACCGTTGCCCCACGAAGAGACGATTCAGCACCCCGGGGCCGCACGTGTCAGCACGGAGCCGCCCCGCATCCACGTAAGAGGGGGTCGATGCCATGGGGCGCGGCCGTCAGAAGGCTAAGCAGACGAAGGTGGCCCGGGAGCTGAAGTACTTCAGCCCGGATACCAACTACCGAGCTCTCGAGCAGGAGCTCACGTCGCACGGCCACAACGATGTCGTCACCGACAACCGCCCTCGCGCGGCTGTGGAGACGGACACTGACGACGACAGCGACGACTACCGACGCTGGTCGGACGACGATCGCTGATTGTTCTCGCCACCTGCGCTGAGGCGTAGGCACGCACACGCGCTCGCACCATCCCTCGGGGTGGTGCGAGCGCGTGTGCGCACGCGTGCGGTCAGACCCGGTACGCGCCGGTGAGCTGGACGGCTCCCCCGTGGACACCCTTGGTGCCCGCGACGAACCCCGGGGCGCCCACCACGTCGGTGCTCGGGTCGGTGTGCCGCACGGTGCCCAGCTCCCACGCGGGCAGGCCCAGCTCGGCCGCGTGCGCGAGCACCCCGGCCACGGAGTCGGCGGCCACGATCGCCACCATGCCCACGCCCAGGTTGAGCGTGCCCTCGAGGTCGGTCCACGGCACCTGACCCAGACGCTGCACCAGGGAGAACACCGGCGGCAGCGTCCAGCCGCCGCGGTCGATGTCCGCCACCAGACCCTGCGGCAGCACGCGCGCGACGTTCGACGCGAGCCCCCCGCCGGTCACGTGGCTGTACGCGTGCAGCCCGTCGACGCCGGCCCGCTCCACCAGCGCCAGGCAGTCGCTCGCGTAGACGCGGGTGGGCTCCAGGAGCTCCTCGCCGAGCGTGCGGCCCAGCTCGTCCACGTGGCGGTCCAGCGCCCAGCCGGCCACCGACACCACCTTGCGGACCAGCGAGTACCCGTTGGAGTGCAGCCCGCTCGAACCGAGCGCCAGCAGCACGTCACCGGCACGCACCCGCTCGGGGCCCAGCAGCCGGTCGGCCTCGACCACGCCGGTCGCGGCACCGGCCACGTCGTACTCGTCGGGACCCAGCAGGCCCGGGTGCTCGGCGGTCTCGCCGCCCACGAGGGCGGTCCCGGCGACCGAACAGGCTGCCGCGATGCCGCGCACGATGCCGGCGATGCGCTCGGGCACCACCCGGCCGCACGCGATGTAGTCGGTCATGAACAGCGGCGTGGCGCCGACCACGACGATGTCGTCGACGACCATGCCCACCAGGTCGAACCCGATGGTGTCGTGGATGTCGAGGGCCTGCGCGATGGCGACCTTGGTGCCGACCCCGTCGGTCGAGGTGGCCAGCAGCGGCTTGCGGTAGGTGAGCAGGGCGCTGGCGTCGTACAGACCGGCAAAGCCGCCGACTCCCCCGAGCACCTGCGGCCCGTGCGTGGCGCGGACGGCGTCCTTCATCAGCTCGACGGCCTTGTCGCCGGCCTCCGTGTCGACACCAGCGGCCGCGTACGTGACCTGCGGGCCGCTCACGGGTGGTCCAGCGCGCTCGCGCCACCGGCGCTCGGCACGATCGACAGGAGCCCGTCCTCCGGGGCACCGAGCGGCAGCTCGCTCTGCTCGAGCAGGAACTTGCCGATGCGGTCCGCCGGGGGAAGCTCGATCGGGTACTGGCCGGTGAAGCACGCGGCGCACAGCTGCGACGCGGGCTGCTCGGTGGCGGCGATCATGCCCTCCGGGGAGATGTAGCCGAGCGAGTCGGCGCCGAGCGACGCGGCGATCTCGTCGACCCCCAGGCCGTTGGCGATGAGCTCGGCGCGGGACGCGAAGTCGATGCCGTAGAAGCACGGCCACTTGACCGGCGGGGAGCTGATCCGCACGTGCACCTCGGCGGCGCCGGCCTCGCGGAGCATCCGGATGAGGGCGCGCTGGGTGTTGCCGCGGACGATCGAGTCGTCGACGACCACCAGGCGCTTGCCGCGGATGACTTCCTTGAGCGGGTTGAGCTTGAGCCGGATGCCCAGCTGGCGCAGCGTCTGCGACGGCTGGATGAACGTGCGCCCGACGTACGCGTTCTTGGTGAGCCCCTGGCCGAACGTGATACCGGACTCGGCCGCGTAGCCGACCGCGGCGGGCGTGCCGGACTCGGGCACCGGGATGACCAGGTCCGCCTCGACGGGGTGCTCGATGGCGAGGCGCCGGCCCATCGCGACGCGGGCGGCGTGCACCGAGCGGCCGGCGATCGAGGTGTCCGGGCGTGCCAGGTACACGTACTCGAACACGCACCCGGCGCGGTCGACCTTGGCGAACCGGCTGCTGCGCAGGCCGTCGGCGTCGATGGCGATGAACTCGCCGGGCTCGATCTCGCGGACGAACGACGCGCCGACGATGTCGAGGGCGGGCGTCTCGCTGGCCACGACCCAGCCACGCTCCAGGCGGCCGAGCACCAGCGGCCGGACGCCCTGCGGGTCACGTGCGGCGTAGAGGGTGTGCTCGTCCATGAAGACGAGGCTGAACGCGCCGCGCAGGCGCGGGAGCACCTCGAGCGCGGTGGCCTCGAGGGTGTGGTCCGGATCCCCCGCCAGGAGCGCGGTGATCAGCGCGGTGTCGGTCGTGTTGCCCCGGGCGAGCTCGCCGCGGCGCTGGCTGCCGTAGCGCTCGGCCACGAGGTCCACCAGCTCGGCGGTGTTGGTGAGATTGCCGTTGTGGCCGAGGGCCACGGTGCCGGCGGCCGTGGGGCCGAGCGTCGGCTGCGCGTTCTCCCAGGTGCTTCCACCGGTGGTCGAGTAGCGCGCGTGCCCGATGGCGATGTGCCCCTGCAGGGCGTTCAGCGCGGTCTCGTCGAAGACCTGGGAGACCAGGCCCATGTCCTTGTAGACGAGCAGCTGCTGGCCGTTGGAGGTGGCGATGCCCGCCGACTCCTGGCCGCGGTGCTGCAGCGCGTACAGGCCGAAGTAGGTGAGCTTGGAGACCTCCTCACCGGGGGCCCACACACCGAAGACGCCACAAGCGTCCTGGGGGCCTTTTTCGTTGGGGAGGAGGTCGTGGTTCAGACGTCCGTCTGCGCGGGGGGCCACGTTCCTATGGTCGCACACGCCTCGGGGCGCGCACGGAACGTGCCCAGCTGTCAGACGTCGGCGGAGTGCGCCCGGCGGACGCTGCGCCGGTCCGCCAGGACGGCGAACGCGCCGCCGACGAACCCGCCGAGCACCGCGCCGCCGACGGCCATGACCGTGCGCACGGCACCCTCGCCGTCGAGGAACGAGATGAAGCCGGACCCGTCGGCCACCCACGGGACGTCGGGCCGGACGATCGCGACCAGGATCAGGGCGGCCACGATGCCGACGAGGGCGCCCGCGGTGATGAACGCGCCGTACTTCGGGGCGTGGCGCACGACCGCCGGCTCGGCCACCGCGGCCAGCTCCTCCTCCGAGGGGATCGGCACGCCGCGCGCGTCGAGAACAGGCTCGGGCGTCGGGTCGGGCTGGGGGTCGTCAGGCACCCCGCGATCTTAGGTCAGCGGGTCCGGGCTGCCTGCAGCGGGAGCCACTCGCGCAGGTCCGCGCGCTCCCCCGAGGCGCGGATCCTGCCCTGCGCCACCGCGGAGTCCCAGGTCAGCGCGCCGGTGACCAGCTCGAGCCAGGTCTGCGCGTCGGTCTCCACCACGTTCGGCGGGGTCCCTCGCGTGTGCCGCGGTCCCTCCACCGCCTGCACCGCGCCGTCCGGGGGCACCCGGACCTCGACCGCGTTGCCCGGGGCCACCTCGGCCAGCTCCTCGAGCGTGAACCGCACCGCCGTGCGCCTCGCTGGTGTCGGGACGGCGGCCGGGTCCGCGCGCCAGACCGCGAGCGCGGCGCGGCCGTCGGCGGGGTCGGTGCGACGGCGGGGAGGCATGAGGCGATTGTGCCTCCGCTACGCTGCTGCCATGTCCTCGACGACCTGGCGCTGGCTGCACTAGACGCAGCCCGCGGTCGTCCTGCCCCCGAGCTGCTCACGCGGCGTCGGGGGCATCGCTGTCTCCGGGGGCACGTGCGCAGCTCCGTCCCTCGAAGGAGTCCTGCCATGGCACGGCAACGCATGCTCACCGGCGAGCGCCCCACCGGCCCGCTGCACCTCGGCCACCTGTTCGGCACGGTCGCCAACCGGGTGCGCCTGCAGCAGTCCGGCGTCGAGACCCTGCTGGTGCTCGCCGACTACCAGGTGATCACCGACCGGGAGGCGCCGGGCGACATCGCGGGCAACGTGCGCGAGATCGTCCTCGACTACCTCGCCGCCGGGATCGACCCCGACGCGGCGACGATCTTCACGCACAGCGCGGTGCCCGCCCTGCACCAGCTGATGCTCCCGTTCCTCTCGCTCGTCAGCGCGGCGGAGCTGGAGCGGAACCCGACCGTGAAGCAGGAGCTCGCCGACTCCGGCAGGTCGCTGTCCGGGCTGCTGCTCACCTACCCGGTGCACCAGGCGGCGGACATCCTGTTCTGCCACGCGACGGTGGTGCCGGTGGGCAGGGACCAGCTGCCGCACCTGGAGATCACCCGGACGATCGCGCGCCGGTTCACCGCCCGGTACGGACCCTGCTTCACGGAGCCCGAGGCCCTGCTGTCCGAGGCGCCGACCGTGCTGGGCACCGACGGCCGCAAGATGAGCAAGAGCCGCGGGAACGCCATCGAGCTGCGGGCGACCGCCGACGAGACGGTCCGCGCGATCCGGTCGGCGAAGACCGACACCGACCGGCACATCACCTACGACCCGTCGTCGCGACCCGAGGTGGCCAACCTGCTCCTGCTGGCATCACTGTGCACGGGGGTCCCGCCGGAGGCGATCGCCGACGAGGTGGGGAGCCGCGGCGCCGGACACCTCAAGGCGCTGGTCGCGGACGCGCTCGTCCACCACCTGGCTCCGCTGCGCGCTCGTCGGGCCCTGTTCGCCGCCGAGCCGGGGCTGGTGGCCGACATCCTCGCGCAGGGCAACGCCCACGCGAACGAGCTCGCGGACGCCACGATCCGTGACGTCCGCGAGCTCATGGGGATGGTCTACGCCTGACTGCTGATCACCACTTCGCGTTGCGGGCCAGCTCCAGGGCGATGTCCTGGAACCAGGCGCCGGCCGACGGGCCGCCGTTGCAGGTGCCGTCGGACTCGCCGGGCAGCTTGACCCAGAGCAGGGCGTCGAGGCCCGAGCCGTCGTTGACCAGGGTCGGCTTCTCGCCGAGCGCCCGGCCGCGCGGGTTGCACCACTCACCGTTGGAGCCGTTGCCGTTGCGCGAGGTGTCGATGACGAACTTCTTGCCGCCCAGCTGCTGCGAGATCTGCTGGCCGTACGTCTTCGACGCTGCGGTGGTCTGGTAGTTCGACGTGTTGAGCGCGAAGCCGACCGCGTACTCGAAGCCCACCTGGTTGAGGCGGCTCACGGCCGTGCTCACGGGCAGCCACGACGAGTGGCCGGCGTCGATGTAGACGCGGGCGCCCTTGAGGGTCAGCGACTTGGCGGCGTACTTGAGGAAGCCGATCCGGTCGCCCTGGCCGGCGCAGTCGCCCAGCTGGGCGAGGGCGTCGGGCTCGAGGACCACGTACGGGTTGCCCTGGATGCCGGACGCGACCGTGTCGATCCACGCGGCGTAGGCGCTCTCGGCGACCCCGCCGCCGGAGTACGAGCCGCAGTCGCGGCCGGGGATGGCGTACACGACGAGCATCGGCGTCTTGCCGGCGGCCACCGCGCGGGCGGTGTAGTCGGCGACCTCAGCCTTGGCGTGCGCCGGGTCGGCCCAGTTGCCCACCCAGTAGGCCTGGGGCGTGAGGGCGATCTTCGCCAGCAGCGTCTTGTCGGTGCCGCTCGCCGACTGCCAGGCGCGGTAGCCCTGCGTGGTCGGGTCGACGTAGAAGCCGCTGGTCGGCTGCGGGTTCGTCGGGGTCGGAGTCGGTGTGGGGGTCGGCGTGGGCGTCACGGTCACCGTCGGGGTCGGGGTGGGTGTGGGGGTCGTCGTCGGGGTGGGGGTGGTCGTCGGCGTCGTGCCGGTGCACAGGGTCCCGTTGACGGTGAACGTCCCGGGGACCGGGTTCGAGCCGCTCCAGGAGCCGTTGAAGCCGAAGCTCGTCCTGGCGCCCGTGGCCAGCGAGCCGTTGTACGGGAGGCTCGCGACGGACACCGCGGAGCCGCTGGTGCTCGCCGTGCCGTTCCACAGCTGCGTGATCTTCTGGCCGGCCGCGAACGTCCAGCCCACCGTCCAGGAGCTCACCGGGTCGCCCAGGTTGGTGACGGACACGTCGGCGCCGAAGCCCCCGGCCCACTGGTTGGTGATCCGGTACTCGACCTTGCAGCCGGTGGCGGCCTGCGCGGCGGTGGCGGCGGTGACGGCGGTCAGGCCGGCGACCGCGACGGCCGCGGCGGCGAGCAGCGCGGTGGCGGTTCTGCGGGTGGGCATGGATCTCCTCGGGACGACAGCTCGGGCCAGCTCGGGTCGGGGCGGGCTCCCGTCCTCGTCGACGACGCCGCACCCCGGTCCCGACGAGGAAACCTGACGCCGCGACCCTCTGGCGAGCGCTCGGCCGGTTCCGAAACGATTAGGTACCGGAACGGGCTCGTCGATGCGCTTCCGCGTCCGCGCGTCAGCCCCGCGGTCGACCCGGCCCGCGCATCCCCCGCTGGTACTCCTTGGTGATCTTCTTCCAGCGGTCCCGCTCCTCGGCGCGCAGCCGGACGTCCGAACGGCGCGCCTGGTAGGCGGCCTCCTTGGCCAGCCGCCGCCAGCTGTCGAGCCTGCGCTCCGCCAGCTCGCCGCTGTCCAGGGCCGCCTGGATCGCGCAGCCCGGCTCCCCCGCGTGGTGGCAGTCGGCGAACCGGCACGCCGCAGCCAGCTCCGCGACGTCCGCGAACGTGGTGTCCAGCGCGGCGGCGTCCGCGACCACACCGACCCCGCGGATGCCGGGGGTGTCGATGAGCATCGCGCCACCGGCCAGCGGGACCAGCTCGCGGTGGGTGGTGGTGTGCCGGCCGCGCCCGTCGGCCCGACGCCCGCCCGTCTCCATCACGTCGTGGCCGGCCAGCGCGTTGACCAGCGTCGACTTGCCCGCCCCGGACGGGCCGACGGCGACCAGCGTGGCGCCCGGCACCAGGAGCGCGCGGAGGGCGTCGAGCCCCTGGTCGGTGGGGACGCTGACCGTGTGCACGTCGACCGCGAGGGCCACCGCGGCGACCTCGGCGGCCATGCCGTCGGGGTCGGGGACCAGGTCGGCCTTGGTGAGCACGACGACGGGGGTGGCGCCCGATCGCCACGCCAGGGTCAGCAGCCGCTCGATGCGGCCGAGCTGAGGGTCCGGGTCGAGGTGCTCCACGACGAGCACGATGTCGATGTTCGCCGCGAGTGCCTGCACGCGGGACGTGGCACCGGCGGTGTCCCGGACCAGCGCGGTCGTGCGGGGCTGCAGGACGGTGGCGGCGTCGTCCACGCGCAGCCAGTCGCCGACCGTCGGGGCGAGCCGGTCCCCGTGGTCCGTGGCGACCAGGCCGTCCCGGTCCAGCGTCACGCGCCGGGGCTCGTGGGCGCCGTCCAGGCCGTCCGCGGGCAGCACGAGGACCGCGCCCTTGTCGGCACGGACCACGCGGAAGAGATCAGCTGGCACGCCTCGACGGTAGGAGCGCCACGGCTCCCGGATCCACGGAAATATTGGTCGAGAACAACCTCAGGGGCGTCCTCCAGGTGGGTTCAGCCGAACCAGTGCGGCAGCGTCGCCTCGTGGGCCTCGCGGGCCTCCGCCAGGGGCAGGGTGAACAGGCCCTGGACCTCGACGGCCGGGCCGTGGACGTGGTCGGACTCGTCCACGGGGGTGCCGGCGCCCGGGGAGCAGGACTCCGCCGTCTCGCCCAGCCGCAGGGTGGGGACGCCGCGCGCGGTGCAGAGGTCGACCAGGCGGACCTCCTCCGAGCGCGGGACCGCGACGAGCACGCGGGCCGTCGACTCGGAGAACAGGGCCTCGAAGGGAGTGACGCCGTCGCGCTCGCAGATCGGGTCGAGCGACACCTGCACGCCGACGCCGAACCGCAGGCTCGACTCGATGAGCGCCTGGATCAGGCCGCCCTCCGACAGGTCGTGGGCGGCGTCCACCAGGTCGTCGCGGCTGGCGTGCGTGAGGACCGCGGCGAGCCGGCGCTCGGCGTCCAGGTCCACCGCGGGCGGCAGTCCGCCGAGGTGGCCGTGCACGACGTCGGCCCAGGCGGAGCCGTCGAGCTCGGCACGCGTGGTGCCGAGCAGGTAGACGGCCTGGCCGGGGGCGGTCCAGCCGGACGGGGTGGCGTCGGCGACGTCGTCGAGCACGCCGAGGACGCCGACCACCGGGGTCGGGTGGATGGCCGAGTCGATCAGGCCGGGCTCGCCGGTGCCGTTGTAGAGCGACACGTTGCCGCCGGTGACCGGGACCTCCAGCACCTGGCACGCGTCGGCCAGGCCGCGGATGGCCTCGACCAGCTGCCACATGGAGTCGGGGTGCTCGGGGCTGCCGAAGTTGAGGCAGTCGGTCACGGCCAGCGGGCGGGCGCCCGTCGTCGCGACGTTCCGGTAGGCCTCCGCGAGGGCCAGCTGCGCGCCCGTGTACGGGTCGAGCTTGGCGTACCGGCCGTTGGCGTCGGTGGCCAGCGCGACGCCGAGCCCGGAGGACTCGTCGACGCGGATCACGCCGGAGTCGTCGGGCTGCGCGAGCGCGGTGTTGCCCTGCACGAAGCGGTCGTACTGGTTGGTCACCCACGCCTTGGACGCCAGGTTGGGGCTGCCCAGCAGCTGGAGCGCGGTCGCGCGGATCTCGGCGTTCGTGGCCGGCCGCGCGAGGGCAAGCGTCGTGTCGGCGTTCAGCCCGTCCTGCCAGGCCGGCCGCGCGTACGGCCGGTCGTACACCGGGCCGTCGTGCGCGACGGAGCGCGGCTCGACGTCGACGATGCGCTCGCCGTGGTGGTCGATGGTGAGCCGGCCTGTGCCGGTGACCTCGCCGATCACGGCCGTCTCGACGTCCCACCTGCTCGTGATGGCCAGGAACTCGTCGAGCTGGTCGGGCCGGACGACGGCCATCATCCGCTCCTGCGACTCCGACATGAGGATCTCGCCGGCGGTCAGGGACGGGTCGCGCAGCAGCACGTTCTCCAGGTCCACGTGCATGCCGCCGTCGCCGTTCGAGGCCAGCTCGCTGGTCGCGCACGAGATGCCGGCCGCGCCCAGGTCCTGGATGCCCTCGACCACGCGCGCGGCGTAGAGCTCGAGGCAGCACTCGATGAGCACCTTCTCCATGAACGGGTCGCCCACCTGCACCGACGGGCGCTTGGACGGCTTGGTGTCGTCGAACGTCTCGCTGGCCAGGATCGACGCGCCCCCGATGCCGTCGCCACCCGTGCGCGCACCGAACAGGACGATCTTGTTGCCGGTCCCGGACGCGTTGGCCAGGTGGATGTCCTCGTGCCGCAGGACGCCGAGGCACAGGGCGTTGACCAGCGGGTTGCCCTGGTAGGACGCGTCGAACACCAGCTCGCCGCCGATGTTGGGCAGCCCGAGGGAGTTGCCGTAGCCGCCGACGCCGGCCACCACGCCGTGCACCACGCGGGCCGTGTCGGGGTGGTCGACGGCGCCGAACCGCAGCTGGTCCATGACCGCGACCGGGCGCGCGCCCATCGAGATGATGTCGCGCACGATCCCGCCGACGCCCGTGGCCGCGCCCTGGTAGGGCTCCACGTAGGACGGGTGGTTGTGCGACTCGACCTTGAACGTGACCGCCCAGCCGTCACCGATGTCGACGACGCCCGCGTTCTCGCCGATGCCGACGAGCAGGTGCTCCTTCATGGCCGGGGTGGTCTTGTCGCCGAACTGGCGCAGGTGGTTCTTGCTCGACTTGTACGAGCAGTGCTCCGACCACATCACCGAGTACATGGCCAGCTCGGCGGCCGTGGGGCGGCGCCCGAGGATGTCCCGGATCCGCTGGTACTCGTCCGGCTTCAGGCCCAGCTCCGCGAACGGCTGCTCCTGGTCGGGGGTCGCGGCGGCGACGTCGACGGTGTCGGTCTGGGGGGCGCGCGCAGGTGCGGTGGTCATCGATTCCCTCGGTGGAGACCCGTGGCTCGGCGCCGCGCGTGCCCGGTGGCGCGAACAGGCCCAGCCGACGTCGGCAGACGCGCACAGGATACCGGCGCGCGTCGACGGTCGGACCCGGCGTCCGCGAGCGCGGCCGCCTGGGCGATCCGTCCGAGTTGCGAACCTCGTCCTGCCGTGTGACCGTCATCACATGAAAGCGCTTCCTACGGACGCAGGGGCGGGGACGCCCGTGACGATCTACGACGTCGCCGCGCGTGCCGGCGTCGGGATCGCGACCGTCTCCCGTGCCCTGCGGGGGTCGGCGCCCGTCGCCGACGCGACCCGGGCGAAGGTGCTCGCCGCCGTGGAGGAGCTCGGGTTCCGCCCCAGCCACGCCGGCACCTCGCTCGCCGCCCGCACGCACGCCGCCAACGGCATCGTCTTCCCGGACCTGTCCGGCCCGTACTACGCCGAGGTGCTGCTCGGGTACGAGGAGACCGCCTCGCGGCTCGGCCGCAGCGTCCTCGTCCTGGCCACCCACGGCCGGGACGACCCCGTGTCGTCCGTGCGCGACCTCGCCCTGCGCGTCGACGGGCTCGTCCTGCTCGGCCGCACCGTCCCCGACCACGTGATCGAGGAGCTCACCGCGTTCGGGCTCCCCGTCGTCGTCGTGGCCCGGCCCGAGGTCGGCGCCGCCGACTCCGTCCGCGCGGACGGGCTCAGCGCCGCACGCGCCCTCGGCGAGCACCTCGCCGGGCACGGGGTCCGCCGGGTCGCGTTCCTCGGGGCGCCGGAGGAGTCCCCCGACGTCGCCGAGCGGTGGCGCGGGGTCCGCGAAGGCCTCGGCAAGCACGGCATCGAGCCCACCGTGACCCCCTGCCTGTTCGATGAGGCGTCGGGCACGCGCGTCGCGGCGTGGCTGCTCGCAGGCGAGGAGCGTCCCGACGCCCTGGTCTGCGCCAACGACGAGATCGCCCTCGGAGCGATCCTCGCGGCGGAGGAGGTCGGCCTCCGGGTCGGCGTCGACGTCGCCATCACCGGCTGGGACGACGTCATGGCCGCGCGCCACGCCCGCCCCGCCCTCACCACCGTCCGCCAACCGATGCGCACGCTCGGGGCACTCGCCGCCGAGGTGCTGGACCAGCGCATCACAGGACACCGCACGACGCCGCGGCACGAGTCGCTCGCCACCGACCTGGTGGTCCGCGACAGCTGTGGCACGCACCCCTGACACGACCCCACGAGGGGCTGTCCAGGTTCGAGGAGGAACCATCATGAGGAGATCCACGCGCGTCAGCGTCGCCGCGCTGGCCGTCACGGCGTTCGCCCTGACCGCCTGCGGCCGGAGCGACACCCCAGCGGACGACGCCACCGCCGAGGCGGTCGCCACCGGGGACGTCAGCGGCACGGTCACCGTCTGGGCGATGGGCACGGAGGGCGAGGCCCTCGGCGAGTTCGCCCAGGCGTTCACCGAGGAGAACCCGGACGTCACGATCGACGTCACGGCCATCCCCTGGGACGCGGCCCACGACAAGATCGCGACGGCCATCGCGGCCGACGAGGTGCCCGACGTCTCGATGATCGGCACCACGTGGATGGGTGAGTTCGCCACCAGCGGCGGGCTGGACCCGACCCCGCCCGACCTCATCGACGAGTCGACGTTCTTCCCCGGCGCCTGGGGCTCCACCGAGGTGGGCGGCACGTCCTACGCGGTCCCGTGGTACGTCGAGACCCGGGTGCTCTACGTCGACACCGCGCTGGCGGAGCAGGCCGGCGTCTCGCCGACCCCCGCGACGTGGGAGGACCTGATGGCGACGTCCAAGGGCATGCAGTCGGCCGGCGCCCAGTGGGGCATCTCGCTGCAGGCCGGTCAGACGGGCGCGTGGCAGACCTTCCTGCCGTTCGCGTGGCAGGCGGGCGCGGAGATCATGAACGAGGAGCAGACCGAGTTCACGTTCGACAGCCCCGAGTTCGTCAAGGCGCTCACCTACTACCAGTCGTTCTTCACCGACGGTGTCGCCCCCAAGGAGCTCCCTGAGGGCACGCTCGAACCCGACTTCGTCGCCGGCAAGATCGGCGCGTTCCAGTCCGGGCCGTGGCACATCGGGATCCTCAACGACACCGGCGGCGAGGGGTTCGTCGACAGCGTGACGCTCGCGCCGCTCCCGTCCGACGAGAAGCCGGCGTCGTTCATCGGCGGCAGCAACCTCGCCGTGTTCAAGAGCTCGGAGAACCGCGACGCCGCCTGGAAGTTCGTCCAGTGGCTCAGCCAGCCCGAGATCCAGGCGCAGTGGTACGCCACGACGAGCGACCTTCCCTCCGTGCAGTCCGCGTGGGACGAGGGCGACCTCGCCGACGACGCCGCGCTGGCCGTGTTCGGCGAGCAGATGACGACCGCCCAGGCGCCTCCGTCGATCCCGACGTGGGAGCAGATCGCGAACGTCATCGACACCGAGCTGGAGAAGGTCTGCAAGACAGGCATGGACCCGCAGGAGGCTGCCACGTCCATCCAGCAGCAGGCCGAGTCGATCGGCACGGGGCTCTGACCCCATGTCCACGACCCTGACCTCCGGGTCGGGCGTGCGGAACCCGGGGGCGGCCGACCAGGCCGCCCCCCGGCTCCGGCGCTCCTCCCCGATGCACCGTCGGCGCAGCATCGCCGCGTGGGGCATGGCAGCACCGTTCGTGCTGTTCTTCCTCGTGTTCACCGCGTGGCCGGTGGTGTCGTCGCTCTTCATGAGCGTCACCGACATCAAGAGCCGCGACCTGCAGAACCCGTTCGCGGTGAACCTCGTCGGGTTCGAGAACTTCTCCACCGTGCTCACCGACCCGCTGTTCCAGAAGGCCGCGCTCAACACGCTCTACTTCGTCGTCGTCGGGGTGCCGCTGACGATCCTGCTCGCGCTGGCCATCGCGATCGCCCTGAACACCGGCATCACCAAGCTGTCCGGGTTCTTCCGCGTCGGCTACTACATGCCGGTCGTCACCTCGATCGTGGCCGTGGCCGTGGTGTGGCGGTTCCTGCTGCAGCCGGAGAACGGGCTGATCAACGAGGTGCTCGGCTGGTTCGGCATCGAGGGGCCGGACTGGCTCGGCAGCACCACGTGGGCCATGCCGTCGCTCATCGCGATGTCGGTGTGGCGCTCGCTCGGCACGCTCATCGTCATCTTCCTGGCGGGCCTGCAGTCCGTGCCCAAGGCCCTGCACGAGGCGAGTGCGCTCGACGGGGCCAACGCGTGGCAGCGGCTGCGCAGCATCACCCTGCCGACCATCCGGCCGACCATGCTGTTCGCCGGCGTCATCACCGGGATCGGGTTCCTGCAGTTCTTCGAGGAGCCGTTCGTGATGACCCAGGGCGGGCCGCTGAACAGCACGCTGTCGGTGGCCTACCTGATCTACAACACCTTCGGGTTCGGCAACTACGGCGTCGCCGCGGCCATGAGCTACGTGCTGTTCGCCGCCGTGGTCCTGCTGACCGTCGTCCAGTTCAAGGTGCTGGGCGAGCGCGACGACGCGACCGGCCGACGACGCTGGTTCCGCAAGACGGGGGCTGCGGCATGAGCACCGTGACCGACACGCCGACCACCACCGGGCCGACCACCAAGCCCCGCGGGACCGAGGGCTCGCACCTCGGGGAGCCGCAGGCGCGGCCGTGGATCTACGCCGTGCTGGGCGTCGGGCTCCTGCTCGTCGTCACCCCGTTCATCTGGATGCTGCTCGGGTCGTTCAAGTCCGAGGGCGAGCTGCGCGCCAACCCGCCCACCTGGTGGCCGCAGGCACCGACGCTGGACAACTTCCGTGAGCTGTTCACGCGCCTCGACTTCCCGCAGTTCTTCACCAACTCGATCGTCGTCGCGCTCGCGGTGACGCTCGGCAACCTGGTGTTCTGCTCGATGCTCGGGTACGCGTTCGCCAAGATCGACTTCTGGGGGCGCACCTGGCTGTTCCGCCTGGTGCTGGCCACGCTGATGATCCCCGGGATGGTGACGCTGGTCCCGCTGTTCGTGCTGGTGAGCAACCTGGGCATGGTCAACACCTACTTCGGGCTGATCCTGCCGTTCCTGGCCGGACCGTTCGGGGTGTTCCTCATGCGGCAGTTCATGCAGGGGATCCCCGACGAGCTGATCGACGCCGCCCGCGTGGACGGCGCCGGGGAGCTGCGGATCTTCTGGCGCGTGGTCATGCCGCTGTGCAAGCCCGCGCTCGCCACGCTCGCGATCCTCACGTTCCTGGGCTCCTGGAACAACTTCCTGTGGCCGCTGGTGGTCGCCAGCACCGAGGACATGTACACGCTGCCGGTGGCGCTCGCGCTCTACAGCGTCGGGCAGAACGCGACCCAGTACGGCCTGCTGCTGGCGGGCTCCGTGGTGGTCGTCGTCCCCGTGCTGGTCGTGTTCCTCGCGCTCCAGCGCCACTTCGTCCAGGGGCTGGCGACCACCGGCCTCAAGACCTGATCTCCGAGAAGGGCTCACTGATGAGACTCCGACCTCTGGCGGCCGCAGCAGCGGCTGCCGCACTCCTGCTCACCGGTGCCACGACCGCCTCCGCCGGCGGCCGGCACCACGACGACGACCTCGGCCTGACCCGGCACGACCGCGCCGACCTGCGCCGCTGGGGGCACGACACCTGGACCTCGTTCGTCGCCATGACGGACGAGACCACGGGTCTGCCGGCCGACAACATCGACGCGTCGCTCGATCCCGCCACGCGGTCCGGCTACACCTCGCCGACGAACATCGGTGCGTACCTGTGGTCGACCATCTCGGCCGAGGAGCTCGGGATCATCGGCAAGCGTGAGGCTCGCGCTCGCCTGGCGCAGACCCTCGCGACGATCGCCACGATGGAGCGCCACGAGCCCAGCGGCATGTTCTACAACTGGTACGACGAGGCCACCGGCGCCAAGCTCACGCAGTTCCCGAACGGCGAGACGATCTACCCGTTCCTGTCGAGCGTGGACAACGGGTGGTTCGCGGCCGCGCTCATGGTGGTCGCCACCGCCGAGCCGTCACTGCGCCGGCAGGCCAACGCGCTCCTGGAGCCGATGAACTTCGCGGCGTTCTACGACGCGAACCAGTTCGGGGGCACCAAGCCCGGCCTCATGCGCGGCGGCTTCTGGGCTGCGCCGCCGCCCCAGGCGACCGATCCCGGGACGGTCGCGGGTACGCCGGTGTACTTCACCAAGAACCACTACGACATCACCAACTCCGAGCCGCGGATCGCCAGCTACATCGGCATCGCCCGCGGCCAGATCCCGCCCGCGCACTACTTCGCGACCGCCCGCACGTTCCCGGCCAGCTGCGACTGGGCCTGGCTGGAGCAGCGCCCGGTCGGCGTGACCCGCACGTACGAGGGCATCGAGGTGTTCGAGGGCGCGTTCACCTACCGCGGCATGCACATCGTGCCGACGTGGGGTGGCGACATGTTCGAGGAGCTCATGCCCGACCTGTTCGTGCCGGAGTCCGAGTGGGCGCCGAAGAGCTGGGGCGTCAACCACCCGCTGGCGGTCCGCGCGCACATCGAGCACGGTCTGATCGAGGCCGGGTACGGCTACTGGGGCTTCTCCCCCGCCAGCGACCCGTTCGCCAACTACGACGTCTACGGGGTCGACGCGATCGGGATGAACCCCGAGGGCTACCCGTCCGACGCGGAGAAGACGAACGTGGACGCCGGCTACGAGGGCTGCCGCCCGGCGACCAACCCGACGCCGACCTTCGGTGACGGCGTCGTCACGCCGCACGCCTCGTTCCTCGCACTGCCGTACGCGCCCCGCGAGGCCGTCGACAACCTGCGCAAGATCGAGACGGTCCTCGGCGCGTACGGGGACGGCGGCTTCTACGACGCGGTCGCCGTGCGCTCGAACACCCAGGCGGAGCGGTACCTCTCGCTCGACCAGGGCATGGTGCTGGGCGCGCTGGGCAACGTGCTCGGCGGCGGGATCCTGCACGACTCGTTCGGCACCCGGCAGGTGGAGAAGGTCCTGCGTCCGCTCATCGGCCAGGAGGAGTTCGGCGCGGGGGTCGTCAAGTGACCGACGCGCGCGCGGACTGGGAGGACCGGATCGGTCGGCGCTCCGACACGGCGGCGGCCGGCGCGATCCCCGTGCTGGCGCCTCCCGCGGGCCTCTACGCCGCGCCAGGCGTCGGCCAGGTGTCGCTGCACTGGGAGCCGGTGCAAGGCGCGGTCGGCTACCAGGTGATCCGTGACGGGGTCCCGCTGGACCACCTCGGCGGCGACGTCCTCGCGGTGCCGCACGGGCCGTACGCGGACACCACCGGCGAGCCCGGCGTCCCGCACCGGTACACCGTGGCCACCGTGACCGACGTCGACGTGACGGGCCCGGGGGGTGACGAGGTGGTCGCCGCCTCGCTGCCCGTCGGCGATCCCGCGGTGGTGGAGGTGCTCGTGGACCTCGACACCGTGGTCCGGGAGCTGCCCCGGCCCTGGCGGCCGATGATCGGCTCGGAGCACCTCAGCCTGCTGCTCAGCGACGAGTCGGTCGGCGGGCAGAGCATCTCCGCCGACCTGACGAGTGCGCTGCGCGCGGCGCACGACGAGCTGGGGGTCGCCACCGTCCGGGCGCACGCCATCCTGTGCGACGACCTCGGCGTGTACCGCGAGGTCGACGGGGAGCCGGTGCACGACTTCTCGGGCGTCGACGCCACCTACGACGCGCTGCTGGCCCTGGGCCTGCGGCCGGTGGTCGAGCTGTCGTACATGCCGCGCGACCTGGCGTCGGACCCGGACGTGACCGTGTTCGACTACGGCGCGATCGTGTCCCCGCCCAAGGACTGGGACCGCTGGGGTGCGCTGATCACCGACCTCGTCGGTCACCTGGTCCGGCGCTACGGGCTGGACGAGGTGCGCGAGCGCTGGTCGTTCGAGGTGTGGAACGAGCCCAACCTCGAGGTGTTCTGGTCGGGCACGCGTGAGGAGTTCTGGCGCCTGTACGACGTGACCGTGAACGCCGTGCGCGCGGTCGACGACCGGCTCGTCGTCGGGGGTCCGTCGACCGCCGCGGCAGGCTGGGTCGACGGGCTGCTCGAGCACGTCGCCGGGTCCGGCGCTCCCGTCGACTTCGTCTCGACGCACACCTACGGGAACGCGCCGCTGGACCTGCGGGCGACGCTCGCGCGGCACGGGCGCGAGGACGCCGAGATCTGGTGGACCGAGTGGGGCGTGAGCCCGACGCACTTCGGCAACGCGAACGACGGGGTGTTCTCCGCGGCGTTCCTCGCGCGCGGGATGCGCTCCGCGGCCGGCCGGATCGAGGCCCTGTCCTACTGGGTGGTGTCCGACCAGTTCGAGGAGCTGGGCCGCCCGCCGCGGCTGCTGCACGGCGGGTTCGGGCTGCGCACGGTCGGCGAGCTGCGCAAGCCGCGCTGGTGGGCCCTGTGGCTGCTGGAGCAGCTGGGGTCCGACGAGGTGGCGGCGACCCTGACCGGGGACGGCGCCGATAGCCTGGTCGAGGCGTGGGCGTCGCGTGACGGCGACGACGACGTCAGCCGGGTCGCCGTCGCGCTCTGGAACGGCACCCTCGACCAGGGCAAGGTCGACGGGTCGGCCGCGCTGGACCGGACCGTGCACCTGGTGCTGGACGGGCTCCCGCCGGGGTCGTGGACCGTGCGGGAGTCGCGGATCGACGCGGACCACTCGAACATCGCGGCCGTGTGGTCGTCGCTGTCCGAGGGAGCCGACTGGCCGACCGACGACCAGTGGGCCACGCTGCGGGCGGCCGACCGGCTGGCCGTGACCGAGCGGCCGCTGGACGGCTCCTCGATCGACGTCGACCTGCCCAACCCGGCGATCGTCCTGGTCGAGCTGGTTCGCGTGTGAGCTCGTGGTGGCGCAGCGCCGTGGTCTACCAGGTGTACGTGCGCTCGTTCCTGGACGGCGACGGCGATGGCGTCGGTGACCTGGCGGGTCTGACCGCCGGGCTCGACGCCGTCGCCCGCCTGGGTGTCGACGGCCTCTGGCTCACGCCGGTCTACCGGTCCCCGCAGGCGGACCACGGGTACGACGTGGCGGACCACCGCGACATCGACCCGCTGTTCGGGGACCTGGCCGCGTTCGACGCCGTCGTGACGGCCGCGCACGACCGCGGCCTGCGGGTGGTGATGGACCTGGTGCCCAACCACGTGTCCGACCAGCACCCGTGGTTCGTCGCAGCGCGGGCGGGCGGTCCGGAGCGGGCGCTGTTCCACGTCCGGTCGCAGCCGAACGGCTGGCGCTCGATGTTCGGCGGCTCCGCGTGGTCGGCGCTGCCCGACGGCGACTGGTACCTGCACCTCTTCGCGCCCGAGCAGCCCGACCTCAACTGGGCGCACCCGAGCGTGCAGGAGGACTTCGCGGCGACGCTCCGGTTCTGGCTGGCCCGGGGCGTCGACGGCTTCCGCGTGGACGTCGCCGGCGGGCTGGCCAAGGAGCCGTCGTACGCGGAGGTGCGTCGCGGCGAGGACCACCCGCACTGGGACCGGGCCGAGGTGCACGAGATCTACCGCTCGTGGCGGCACGTGCTCGGCCCCGACGTCCTCGCGGTCGCGGAGGCGTGGGGGCCGCCCGAGCGCACCGCCGCGTTCGCCCGCGCCGACGAGCTGGGCCAGGCCTTCGCGTTCGACATCCTGCGCACCCCGTGGTCCGCGGCCGCACTGCGCCGGACCGTCGACGCGCAGCTGGCCGCTCACCGCGCCGTCGGGGCCCTGCCCGCCTGGGTGGTCGGCAACCACGACATCGCGCGCGCCGCCACGCGCCTCGGACCGGAGCGTGCGCTGGCACTGCACCTGTTCCTGCTCGCGCTGCCCGGCGCGTTCTTCCTCTACGCCGGCGACGAGCTGGGCCTGCCCGACGCGGACGTGCCGCCGGAGCGTTGGCAGGACCCGCAGTCGCTGCGGTCCGGCGGCCGGCTGCCCAACCGCGACGGTGCCCGCGTCCCGCTGCCCTGGACCTCGGGCCGGAACCTCGGGTTCACCACGGGCGACCCGTGGCTGCCGGTCCCGGCCGAGTGGTCCGTCTACGCCCGTGACCGGCAGGAGGCCGACCCGAACTCGACCTGGTCGGTGCTGCACCGGGCGCTGTCGGCACGACCGGCCCTCTGGACGACCGAGGACCTGACCTGGGAGGACGCCCGTCCCGGGGTGCTGGTCGGACGGCGTGGCGGCGCGCGGGTGGTGCTCAACGCGTCGTCCCGGCCCTGGCGGCTCCCGGACGGTGCCGCGGTGGTCGTCCGGAGCTCCCCCGGCGCGGACCCGACCGTCGTCACCCCGTCGGAGTGCGCCTGGCTGACCGACGGGCCGGTACGTTTCCGAGGATGAGGGCGCGAGGTGCGACGGCGGCGGTGCTGCTCGCCGTCATGCTCGCGTCCTGCACCCCGAGCCGCGCCGAGCCCCCGGCGCTGCCGTCACCCACCGCATCCCCCACCCCGACGGCCACGACGGACCCGACCGATCCCGACGTGCTCCGCGCGACCGGCACCCCCGTCGCCTCCGGGGCGGTGGCCCTCACCGTGGTCCCGCCCGGCACGGACGTCCGGACCGACGACGACGGGTCCGCCCACGTGACCGCCCCGGGCGAGGCGCTCGTCGTCGCGCCCGTCGGGATGACGCTGACGGCGCTCGCCGACGGCTCGGCCGTCGTCAGGGACGCCGGCGGGGTGTTCGTCGGCGGACTCGTCACCGAGCCGCGGGGTGCGGGCCTCAGCCAGGTCGGCCCCGAGGTGCTCCGGCTCGACACCGGCTCCGCCGGCCTCTGGTTCACCACCGCAGTCGTGCTCGGCGCCGTCTGGGGTGAGGCCGAGGGCGGGCGCTCGCTCGCGGTCACCCCCAGCGCGTGGGCGCGAGCCGGCAGCCAGGCGGCGCAGGAGGGCCTGTGGGCGCAGGTGGTCGCCCTGGCACCGGACGCCGACAGCCCGGGCATGCAGGCGCAGCTGGAGTGCCACGAGCTGGGCGCTCCCGACAAGGCCACCTGGAACCTTGAGCCGTGGCGTCCGGAGGTCGGGCTGGTCGAGATGATCACCGCTCGCTGCAACCCCTGAGCTCCGACGCACGCACGGCCCGCCTCCCGCGTGATGCGCAAGGAGACGGGCCGGGCTGCCGTCGCCTCGGGGGGTGGAGGCGTCGGGTGGGCGCGCCGGGTCGGCGCGCGGTCGGGGTCAGCGCTTGTGCTTCTCCGGGACCGGGGCGTCGCCGGACGCGCGCTGCGCCCGGTAGTAGGCCCGCGCCTCGTCCTGCCGGGCCTGCTCGGCACCCGACGCGATCGGGGCGCGCAGGTGTGCCTGCTCGTAGCCGAACGCGTCGACCAGGGACTGCGCGTGCGGGCGCAGCCGGGCCAGCAGCCGGTCGATGTAGGAGGTGACCGTCCGGGCGCGGCCCGCGGACAGCCGGCCGTTGAGCAGGTACCAGGTGAGGTGGCGCTCGATGAGCGTGAGCCCGAACAGGTCGCGCACCCAGGTGAGGATCTGGCGGGTGCCCGGGTCGGTGACCCGCTCGAGCGCGGCGGTGAACGACTCCCACTGGACCAGCTCGGCGTGCGCGCGGGCGGCCTCGACGAGCTCGTGCTGGTGCGCGTTGAACAGGGCCGCGGCCGTCGCGGGGTCCGCCTTCTGGGCCGGGCGCAGCGCCTGGGCGATCTCCGCGACCATCGTCTCGACACGGTCCACCAGCAGCTCGCGCTGGGTGGCCGTCTCACGGAGCTGGCCGGCCGACCTGCGCGGGTCGCCGACGTCGGCGATCGTCTGCACGGCCCGGTGCAGGGGTGTGCGGTACCGGGCGGCGTCGGACGCGCGCTCGGCCACCATGCGGGCGACCTTCGTCGCGTCCAGGTGCTTGAAGCTCTTGGAGTAGTCGGTGAGCAGACGCTTGCCGACGAGCTGCAGCAGGACCGTGTTGTCGCCCTCGAACGTCGCGTAGACGTCCAGGTCGGCCCGCAGGCTGGTCAGCCGGTTCTCGGCCAGGAACCCGGCGCCGCCGCACGCCTCGCGCGCCACCTGGAGGGTGTTGAGCGCGTGCCAGGTCGACGCCGGCTTGAGCGCGGCGGCCAGGGTCTCCAGGTCCTCGCGCGTCTCCGGGGTGTCGTTGCGGCCCGAGAACACGTCGTCGAACGCGGCGAGCAGGTCCTCGTGGGCGAACCCGGCGGCGTACGTCTCCGCGAGCAGCGGGAGGAGGCGGCGCTGGTGCTCCGCGTAGTCGAGGATCACGACCTCCTCGGTGGGCGACGCCGCGTTGAACTGGCGGCGCTGGTTGCCGTAGGTGATCGCGATGGTCAGGCCGAGGCGGGCGCCCGTGACCGCGGCACCGTCGAGCGAGACGCGGCCCTGCACGAGCGTGCCGAGCATGGTGAAGAACCGGCGGCCGGGGCTCGCGATCGGCGACGAGTAGGTCCCGTCCTCGGCGACGTCGCCGTACCGGTTGAGCAGGTTGGTGCGCGGGATGCGGACCTGGTCGAACCAGAGCCGGCCGTTGTCGATGCCGTTGAGGCCGCCCTTGAGCCCGTCGTCCTCGCCGCCGACGCCGGGCAGGAACTCCATCGTCTCCGGGTCGCGCAGCGGGACGTAGAAGGCGTGCACCCCGTGGTCGACACCCGCGGTGACCAGGCGGGCGAAGACGGTCGCCGCCGTACCGTGCAGGGCGGCGTTGCCGAGGTAGTCCTTCCACGCCGCGCGGAACGGCGTGTGGATGACGAACTCCTGCGTGGCCGGGTCGTACGTCGCGGTCGTGCCGATGGCGGCGACGTCCGAGCCGTGGCCCGTCTCCGTCATCGCGAAGGCGCCCGGGACCGCGAGCGAGAGCGAGTCGGCCAGGAACTCGTCGTGGTTCCGCTCGGTGCCCAGGTGGTAGATCGCGGAGGCGAACAGTCCCCACTGCACCCCCGACTTGATCTGCAGCGACGGGTCCGCGTGCGTCAGCTCCTCGAACCGCGCCAGGAAGCCGCCGTGGTCCTCGGCGCCGCCGAACCGCTCCGGGAACGAGCGGTGCACGTCGCCCTCGGCGACCAGCAGTCGCAGCTGGCCGATGACCCGCTCGCGGTGCTCGGCCAGCGTCAGGCCCTCGATCCGGTGGAACCGGTCGTCGGCCATGAGGTTGCGCGCCGCGAGTCGCAGCTCGGGGTAGTGCCCCAGCAGGACCTTGCTCAGGTGCGCGATGTCGACGTTGCGGACGTCCGCGTCGAGGCGCGGGTCGCCGGAGCCGGGAGCGTCGACGGTCGGGCGCGGGGTGGTGGTGGTCATCGGGACTCCTCCGGGACGTGCGTGTGGTCGGGGGACGTGCGGTTGCGGTCACGGGCGAGCAGCCCGACGGGTCCGGCCCAGAGCCAGGCGGCGACCTGGGCGGTGATCTCCTCGCGGTCCGGGCTGGCGGGCTCGTCGCGGTGGGCCAGCCACCACTCGCCGGAGCCGCGGACGAAGCCGACGGCGCCGGCGGCCCACGACTCGGCGAGCGCGACGCGGGCGGCGAGAGCCGAGTCGTCCTCCTGGGAGGCCTCGGGCCTCCGAGCCGTCCTCCGCCCCTCGTGCTCCTCGGTGAGCCCGCGCGCGAACGGGGCGGCGACCAGCGCGGTCACCGAGTCGAGGAAGTGGCCGAGCGGCCCACCGGACTCGACGGAGCCGTTGCGGGTGACGAACGCGTAGACGTTCGGCGACGACTCGATCATCTCGAGATACACCGCGACCATCGCGCGCAGGCCGTCGCGGGGGGTCGGCGCGATCCGCAGGACGCCCTCGAGCGCCCCCTGGATCTGGAGCACGACGGCCTCGGCAACGGCGATCTGCAGGCCGGTCTTGTCGGCGAAGTACCGGTAGACGATCGACTTGGAGGTGCCCGCCGCGGCGGCGATCTCCTCCATCGACACGTCCGGTCCCTTGTGGTGGACGGTCCGGCGGGCGATGCGGACGAGCTCCGCGCGGCGTGCCTCGCGGTGGTCGGCCCAGCGGGTCGAGCGGCCGTCGGCGGCAAAGGCGTCGTCCGGCGGTCGGCGGGTCGCAGGGGGAGTCGGCAAGGCCGGTCGCGCACGACCGGCCTCGGAGTTCAGCAGCGTGAGGGCCGTCGCCTTCGACGGGCCCGGTGTGACAGGGCTCACGAGACCGAAGGTATCAGGTACTGTGGGTTTCGGACACCACGTCATCATCCTCGAGCGCCCCGCGCTCGGTCCCCCCGCCCTCAGCGACGATGCGAGAGGAACGCGCCTCATGGCCCGCCCCACCCCCACCCCGAGCGTCCGCAAGGCCTACGTGCTCGGCGGCAACCGGATCCCCTTCGCCCGCGCCGGCGGACCGTACGTCCGCGCCAGCAACCAGGACATGCTCACCGCCGCGATCGACGGGCTGGTCGCCCGGTACGGCCTGCAGGGCGAGCGCATCGGTGAGGTCGCCGCGGGTGCCGTGCTCAAGCACAGCAAGGACTTCAACCTCACCCGCGAGTCCGTCCTCGGCTCGGCCCTCTCCGCCGAGACCCCCGCGTACGACGTCCAGCAGGCCTGCGCGACCGGCCTCGAGACCGTCGTCTCCCTGAGCAACAAGATCCGCCTCGGCCAGCTCGAGTCCGCGATCGCCGGCGGCGTCGACTCCACGTCGGACGCGCCCATCGCGGTCAGCAACCGGCTGCGCCGCGCGCTGCTCGACCTGTCGCGCGCGCGTTCCGTCGGGCAGAAGCTCGCGGCCGTCGCGACGATCCGCCCGAAGGACCTCGCGCCGTCGGCGCCGAACACCGGCGAGCCGCGCACGCACCTGTCGATGGGCGAGCACCAGGCCCTGACCACCGCGCAGTGGGGCATCACGCAGGAGGCGCAGGACGAGGTCGCGCTGGCCAGCCACCAGAGGCTCGCCGCGGCCTACGACTCCGGGTTCTTCGACGACCTGGTCACCCCGTTCCGCGGCCTCACGCGCGACGCCAACCTGCGCGCCGACTCCTCCCTGGAGAAGCTGGCGAAGCTCAAGCCCGCGTTCGGCCTCGGGCTGGACACGCCCGCGACGATGACGGCCGGCAACTCGACGCCGCTGTCCGACGGCGCCTCGGCGGTGCTGCTCGGCTCCCAGGAGTGGGCGGCCTCGCACGACCTGGTCCCGCTCGCCGCGCTGGTCGACGCCGAGGCCGGTGCGGTCGACTTCGTGCACGGCGACGACGGCCTGCTGATGGCCCCCGCGTTCGCGGTGCCGCGGCTCCTCGCCCGCAACGGGCTGACCCTCGCCGACTTCGACTACATCGAGATCCACGAGGCCTTCGCAGCCACCGTGCTGACGACGCTGGCCGCGTGGGAGTCCGAGGAGTTCGGGCGGACCCGTCTCGGGCTCGAGGGCGCGTTCGGGTCCGTGGACCGCGCCGGGCTCAACGTGCACGGCTCGTCGCTGGCAGCAGGGCACCCGTTCGCCGCGACCGGGGGGCGGATCATCGCGACCATCAGCAAGGAGCTGCACCGCCGGAAGGTGGCGTCCGGCTCGGACACGCCCGTGCGTGCGCTCGTGTCCATCTGCGCAGCCGGCGGGCTGGGCCTCACCGCGATCCTCGAGGCGGCCTGACCATGACGGACACCTACCTGAACCTGGTCAACAGCGGGTTCACCAAGAAGCTCGCGAAGCAGCTCGGCCTCCCCCAGCCGGCACCCCTGAAGCGCTACACGCCCGGGCAGCCGCTGGCCGAGGGGGCCGTGCTGGTGCTCGGCCGGGGCTCGGAGTCGGACGCGCTCTCCGGTCTGCTGTCCACCGACTGGAACCTCGACGTGCACCGCCACGCGACGCCCGGCACCCGGTACTCCGCGGTCGTCCTGGCCCTCACGGAGCTGACCCACCCGGACCAGCTCTCGGAGCCCGTGCTCGAGATCGGCACGGTCCTGAAGTCGCTGCCCGGCGGCGGTCGGGTCGTCACGGTCTCGCGAGCAGCGGTCGCCGACGACGCCCCCGCGGTCGCCGCGGCCCGGCAGGGCGTCGACGGGCTGCTGCGGTCGCTGGCGAAGGAGCTGCGCGGCGGGGCCACAGGGAACGGGGTCGTGCTCGCGAACGACGTGCCGGTCACCGCGCCGTCGGTCGTCGGCGCCCTGCGCTTCTTCCTCTCGACGAAGTCGGCGTTCGTCGACGGGCAGCTGCTGGCGGTCGACTCCACCGCGGGCTCGCTGCCCGAGGACTGGGACACGCCGCTGGCCGGCCGCGTCGCCGTGGTCACCGGAGCCGCGCGCGGCATCGGCGCCTCGATCGCCGACACCCTCGCGCGCGACGGCGCCACCGTGATCGCGGTCGACGTGCCCGCCGCGGGCGAGCAGCTGGTGGCGGTCGCCAACCGGGTGCGTGGCACCGCGCTGCAGCTCGACGTCACCGCCGACGACGCCGGTGCGCGCATCCTCGAGCACGCGCTGCAGCGGCACGGGCGCCTGGACATCGTCGTGCACAACGCCGGGATCACGCGCGACAAGCTGCTGGCCAACATGACGCCGGAGAAGTGGGACTCGGTCCTGGCCGTGAACATCGCGTCGCAGCTGCGGATCAACGAGGCCCTGCTGACGTCCGGCGACTTCACGGACGACCCGCGCATCGTGTCGCTGGCGTCCACGTCGGGCATCGCCGGCAACCGCGGGCAGACCAACTACGCGGCGTCCAAGGGCGGGGTCATCGGCATGGTCCGGGCCACCGCGCCGCTGCTCGAGGCGTTCGGCGGCACCGCCAACGCGGTCGCCCCCGGGTTCATCGAGACCGAGATGACCGCGCGCATCCCCGCCGTCACCCGGCAGGTGGCCCGTCGCCTCAACTCGCTGCAGCAGGGCGGGCAGCCGGTGGACGTCGCCGAGACGGTCGCGTTCCTGTCCTCCCCCGCGGCCGGCGGGATCCTGGGCCGCGTGCTGCGCGTGTGCGGGCAGAACATGGTGGGCCAGTGACGACGACCGTCGTCCTGCCGTCCGTCCCGGCGCTGGGCGGCCTCTTCGCCCGCGGCGCGGGGCTGTCGTTGCAGCGTCGCGTCCGCTCCGGTCCGACGACGCTGCCGGACGTCGCGTACGTCGTCCGCGGGGTGCGTGCTGACGCTTCGCATCTCACCGCGTACCAGCACCTGCTCGGCGAACCCGGGAGCGATCGGCTGCCCACCGGCTTCGTGCACGTGCTGGCGTTCCCCGTGGCGACCGCGCTCATGGTCCGGTCCGACTTCCCCCTGGCGCTCGTCGGCCTGGTGCACGTGGCCAACCGCGTGTCGCAGCTGCGGCCGGTCCTGCTCACCGACGTCCTCGACGTGCGGGCGACCGCCACCGACCTGCGGGCGCACCGGTCCGGCACGCAGGTGGACCTGGTGACCGAGGTGTCCGTCGACGGCACGCTCGCATGGCGTGGGGTGTCCACCTACCTGGCGCGCGGGGTGTTCCTCGCAGGGTCGGTCGAGGAGACGTCCGATCCCTTCGTCCCGCCGACCCCGACCGGACGCTGGACGCTCGCCGGCGACACGGGCCGCCGGTACGCCGCGGTCTCGGGCGACCGCAACCCGATCCACCTGACCGCGCTCACGGCGAAGGCGTTCGGGTTCCCGCGGGCCATCGCGCACGGCATGTACACCGCGTCCCGGGCGCTGGCCGACGTCGGTGCCGCGCGCGGGGACGCGTTCGACTGGTCGGTCGAGTTCGTCAAGCCGGTGCTGCTGCCCGGGACGGTCACCGTGCGCATCGCCCACGACGGCGACGGCTTCGCGTTCGCCGGCTGGGACGCCCGCTCCGGAAAGCCGCACCTGACGGGCTCGGTCACCCCCCTGTCCTGACGGGCCGGGCCGTCGTCGACCCGGCCCGCCAGGGGCTTCTCAGAGGTCGGCCGGCCGCAGGACGAACGTGATCGCGTGCGCGATCTGCACGTTCCCCGCGTTCAGGTCGAGCTTGCCGCGGATCAGGAACGGGTTGACGTCGTTGCGGTCCTGGTCGCGCAGCTGGACCACTCCCCAGCGCTTCGAGAGCACGTCGACGGTGAACGTGCCGCCCTGCGCGGTGGTGAGGACGGCGTTGTCGCTGGCCAGCGCGGTGCCCGAGTCGATCGTCGCGCCCGCGACCACGTGGTAGAGCAGCACCTGCTCGATCGCGTCGATGCCGACCGCACCCGCGAGCGCGGTGAGCACCTTCTCCTCGGTGCCGTACCAGCGGTGGGTCAGGTCCTTGGCCAGCAGCTGGAACGCGCGGTCCGTGGGGACGAACGCGGTGAGCGGGACGGTGCCGTCGGCCAGCACTGCGACGGGGCTGGTCGGCTTGGCGGCGAGCACCGCACCGACGGCCTGGTCGAGGATGTCGAAGTCGTACCAGTTGCGGTCGAAGGTGTCCCCGTCCGAGGCGAGCAGGGCGGCCAGGCTCGACGTCCCGGTGGGCGCGGCGCTCGCGGCGGGCGCCAGGGCGACCCCGGCTCCGGCGACCAGGCCGGCGGCGACGAGGGTGGAGAGCGTGCGACGGATCCTCATGGTGGCTCCTACGGACGACGGTCGCGGCCGACGCCCTGCGCCGCACCGCGCGGGCACCCGGAGGGCGCCCTGTGTCCTCTTCGTCCGTTCCCCCGCGCCCGGATGCACCCGCGGCCCGTCGGGTCCCGAGCGCGACTTCGGCAGGTGCAGTCGACGTCGGCAGCTGGAACTTCCGAACTCGACGCCAACTGCCGAAGTGAGCGCTGGGTAGCCCGCCGGGGCGGGACGGGTCAGTCGTCCAGGGCCGGTCCGCACGCCGCGGCGGCCGTCGCCGCGAGGTGGTCCAGGCCGTGGACCGCGAGCAGCGGGCGGGTGTCGTCGACCACGGCCCAGCAGCCGTCGACCACCTCGTAGCGGACGGCCGGACCCGTCGCGAGGTACTCCGTCAGGGCGGTGATCAGACGATCGACCGCCTCGCTGGTGGTGCCGACGCCGACCGACGCGCGGATGGCGCCGTTCGACGCGCCCAGGTGGGCCAGCAGCGGGTGCGCGCAGAAGCGGCCGTCGCGGACCCCGATCCCGTGCTCCGCGGCGAGGTACGCGGCGACCAGGCCCGGGTCGTGGTCCGGCACGGTGAACGTGAGGACGCCGACCGGTGCCGCGGAGTCCGGCCAGATGCGCGCGATCTCGACGCCGTCGATGGCCGCCAGCCCCTCGACCAGGCGCTCGCGCAGCGCCTCCTCGTGCGCGGCGAGCGCCCCGGCCGGCAGGGCCGCGAGCTGGTCGCAGGCCTCCGCGAGCGCGATCGCGCCGAGCACGTTGGGCGACCCGGCCTCGTGCCGCGCCGGCGCCGGCTGCCAGACCGTCCGATCGGCCCGCACGTCGCGCACCGCACCTCCCCCTGCGAGGTACGGCGTACCCGTGTCGAGCCAGTCGCGGCGTCCGACGAGGGCCCCTGCGCCGAACGGCGCATAGGTCTTGTGCCCGGAGAACGCGACGTAGTCGGCGTCCGTGGCGGCCAGCGAGAAGCCGCGGTGCGGCACCAGCTGGGCGCCGTCGATCGCCACCCGGGCGCCCTCGGCGTGGGCGAGCGCGACGACCTGGTCGATCGGCAGCGCCTCCCCCGTCACGTTCGACGCACCCGTGATCGTGACCAGCGCGTACGGCTGGCGGGCGAGCTCGTCGCGCAGCGCGTCGAGGGTCCCGGCGACGGTCGACGCGATCGGCAGGATGGTGGTCCGGTTGCCGTGCCGCTCGGAGGACTGCACCCAGGGCAGCAGGTTGGCGTGGTGCTCGACGTCCAGCACCAGCACGCGGCCCCCCGGCGGGACGACCCCGGCCAGCAGGTTGAGCGAGTCGGTCGTGTTGCGCGTGATGATCGCGACGTCGTCGGGACGGGCGTCCACGAACCGCGCGATGGTCTGGCGCGCGGACTCGTACAGCGCGGTGGACACCTGGGACAGGTACCCGGCGCCGCGGTGCACGGACGCGTACAGCGGCAGCACCTCGGTGACGCGCGCCGCGACGGCCTCGAGCGCCGGGGCGCTGGCCGCGTAGTCGAGGTTGGCGTAGACGCGGTGCGTGCCGTCCACGAGCGGGACGGTGGTGGTGCCGCCGACCACGGGGAGCAGGGCGCTCACCTCGGTCGCACACGAGAGGCGCTCGGCGGTGACAGTCATGGTGGGTCCTCCGACACGTTCCGGGGGAACACCCGTCGAGAAGGTGGAACCCCGCGCTTGCCGAGCCCCGGACGGGACGCGGCCAGGTCGTCACCCGGGGCACCCCACCGCGGAGGAGGGTTGCCGGCCAGCGAGCCGGGGCTTGACGCTGGCGCTCATGACCTGCAACGAGGGTCCCGGCACCCCCGGGTGGCTGTCAACGCGCCGTCGACTTCGTCTCGCCCACCGGGACGCCTTGTCCACCACTTGGAAGGAGCGTGCTGCCGCGCGTAGCATCACGGCCACCATCCAGAGCGGCTGAGAGATCTGGCTCGACGACGCCGCAGCAACCCGCGGGCACCGTGTGCCCGGCCGAGGGTGCTACCGCCAGGACCGATGAGACGAGGACCTCGATGAGCTACGCCGGCGACCTGACCCCCCAGCAGGCCTGGGACCTGTTGACGTCCGACGAGAGCGCGGTGCTCGTCGACGTCCGCACCGACGCCGAGTGGCGCTACGTGGGCATCCCCGACTCGGCCCCGATCGACGGCCGGGCCGCGCTGGTCGAGTGGGTGTCGTACCCGTCGGGGCGCCCGAACCCGCAGTTCCTCAAGCAGCTGGCCGACGCCGGCGTCGCGGTGGGACGGCCCGTCGTGTTCCTGTGCCGCTCGGGCGTGCGCTCCGTCGCCGCCGCGCAGGCCGCCACCGCCGCCGGGCTGGGCCCGGCCTACAACGTGCTCGAGGGCTTCGAGGGCGACGTCGGTCCCGACGGCCACCGCGGCCACTCCGGCTGGCGCGCGGCAGGGCTCCCCTGGCGGCAGGCGTGAGCGACCGGCGCGTCCCCGGGCCTGCCGACTGGGACGACCGCCGCACCCCGCGCACCGACCTGCGCCCGGACACCCTCGCCGTCCGCGGCGGCCTGGTGCGGTCGCAGTTCAACGAGACGTCCGAGGCATTGTTCCTCACGCAGGGCTACGTCTACTCCGCCGCCGCGGAGGCCGAGGCCGCGTTCGCCGGAGAGGCCGACCGCTTCCTGTACTCCCGCTACGGCAACCCGACCGTGTCCACCTTCGAGGAGCGCCTGCGCCTGCTCGAGGGCGCCGAGGCCGCGTTCGCCACGGCGTCGGGCATGTCGGCGGTGTTCACGTCGATCGCCGCGATCGTGCAGTCGGGGTCGCGCATCGTCTCCGCGCGCGCGCTGTTCGGGTCCACCGTCGTGATCTTCGAGGAGATCCTGGCCAAGTGGGGCGTGCGCACCGACTACGTCGACGGCCACGAGCTGGCGCAGTGGGAGGAGGCGCTCTCGACGCCGGCGGACGTGGTGTTCTTCGAGACGCCGTCCAACCCGATGCAGGACCTGGTCGACATCGCCGCGGTCAGCCGGCTCGCGCACGCCGCGGGCGCCACGGTGATCGTCGACAACGTGTTCGCCACCCCCGTGCTGTCGCGGCCGCTGGAGCTGGGCGCGGACGTCATCGTCTACTCCGCGACCAAGCACATCGACGGCCAGGGGCGCGTGCTCGGCGGGGCGATCCTGGGCACCGACGAGTACATCCACGGTCCGGTCCAGACCCTCATCCGGAACACCGGGCCGTCGCTGTCGGCGTTCAACGCGTGGGTGCTGCTCAAAGGGCTGGAGACGCTGTCGCTGCGCGTGCGGCACCAGACGGCCTCTGCCCTGCAGGTCGCGACCTGGCTCGAGCAGCAGCCGGGAGTCTCGGTGGTCCGCTACCCGTACCTGCCGTCGCACCCGCAGCACGAGCTCGCCCTCGCGCAGCAGTCGGGCGGCGGGACCGTCGTGACGTTCAACCTCGCGGTGCCCGACGGGTCGACGCCGGACGTCACCAAGAAGGTCACGTTCGGCGTGCTCGACGCGCTGCGGATCGTGGACATCTCGAACAACCTCGGCGACGCCAAGTCGATGGTCACGCACCCCGCGACGACGACGCACCGCAAGCTCGGACCCGAGGGGCGTGCCGCGGTGGGGATCGCCGAGTCGACCGTCCGGCTCTCCGTGGGCCTCGAGGACCCCGCCGACCTGATCGACGACCTCACCCAGGCGCTGGGCACGCTCGACGACTGACGCTGCGCCACACTGACGGCATGAGCGCGTCGTCGTCGCTGGTCAGGCTGCTCGTCGGGGTGGTCGCCGGCCTCGTGGTCGGCACGGTGATCGGCTGGACGTCGGTCGCGTCGGTGCTCGCCGCGTGGGCGACAGTCGCCGCGGTGTTCGTCGTCTGGACCTGGGGCGTCGTCGGTCCCATGAGTCCCGACGACACCGCGTCGCACGCGACGCGGGAGGAGCCCACCCGGTTCGGCGCGCACGTCGTGGTGGTCGCCGCGGCGCTCGTGACCCTGGTCGGGGTCGTGCTCGTGCTCGTCGACAAGGAGATCGGCCAGCTGCTGCCGACCGTCGCCGTGCTGGCCAGCGTGCTCGCGTCGTGGGCGGCCATCCACACGGTCTTCGCCCTGCGGTACGCGCGGATGTACCTCACCGACGGCGCCCGCGGGATCGACTTCCACATGACCGAGCCGCCGCGGTACACCGACTTCGCGTACGTCGCCGTGACCGTCGGGATGAGCTTCGCGATCTCCGACACGGACCTCGGGTCGTCGGCCATGCGCCGCACCGCGCTGGTCCACGCGCTGCTCAGCTACCTGTTCGGCACCGTGATCATCGCGCTGCTGGTCAACCTCGTCGCGTCGATGTGACGGCTCAGAGCCGGACCGTCTCGTTCTCGCCGCCGTCGTAGCGCTCGCCGGTCAGCTTGGCCTTGACCAGGCTGAACGCGGTGGTCAGCCGGCCACCCTTGGCGTGCCAGTACTCGGCGGTCTCCCCGTGCACCACGACGAGGACCAGGCCGGGGGTCTCGGGTCCGTCGGGGAACCACGCCTCCGCCGTCGCGCCCCACAGCTCCCGGTTCTTGGCGACGTCGCGGACCACCTCGGCGGGACCGGAGAACGAGACCCACGCGGTCGCGTCCGCGAACGCCGCGTTCGCCGGGCTGCCCGCCTCGATCTCGTGCACCTTGTGGCTGTCGGCGTCGGCGAAGAACCAGAGGTCGCCGTCGAAGTCGACGTCCTGCACGCCCATCGGACGGCTCACCAGCGAGCCGTCGGCGGCGACCGTGGTGAGCATCGCGATCTTCGCGTCCTTGATCAGTGCGGCCACCGTGGCCCGCTCGTCGTCCTGCGTCATCGGTCCTCCTCGCCCTACGCGCGCTCGCGGGGCTGCTGACCGCGGCGGCCCGGCCACCGTAGGCATGTCGGAGGGATGCTGCATGCTCGGGGGATGACGGAGGAGTCCGACTACGAGGCGATCGCCGACGACCTGGTGGCCCGCGGCGCCACCCGCGCGCAGATGATGGGCCGCCCCATCCTCAAGGTCGGGTCGACCATGTTCGCCGCGCACATCGGCGACGACCGGCTCGCGGTGAAGCTCGGGCGCGACAGTCCGGAGCATGCGGAAGCACTGGCACTGCCCGGTGCGACCGTGTGGTCCCCGGGCGACAGCGGGCGGCTGTTCTACGACTGGGTGGCGCTGCCGGCCTCGGCGGAGGACGAGTGGATGCGGTTCGCCGAGATCGCACGGGTGCGCGCTCAGACGTCCTTGGCCATCCAGAGCGACAAGAAGTCGCCGTCGTACGGGAAGAAGGGGACGACCGGGCGGTAGCCGGCGGACAGGTAGAGCGTGACGGCCTCGGGCTGGCGGATGCCGGTCTGGAGCACGACGCTGGTCAGGCCGTGCGTGCGGGCGTCGTCCTCGATGGCCGTGAGCAGCGCGCGGGCGGCACCGGCCCCGCGAGCGTCGTCGTCGACCCAGACCTTCTTGAGCTCCCCCGAGCCGGCCGGGTAGCCCTCCCGGGCCGCGCGCAAGGTCGCGCAGCCGACAGGGCGACCGTCGAGCCAGGCGATCACCGTGGACAGCGCGCCGACGCCCTGCTGCGGGTCGTCGACCTCGAAGCCGCCCGGCACGCTCGCGGGGATCTCCGGGTAGCGGACCTCGATGTCGCGCCACATCGCGAGCCGCAGCGCGGTCGCGACGGGGTCGGTCCACTCGGCGTGGGTGAGGGTGACCGTCGGGCGCTCGCCGGTGCGCGGCTCCCGGGGTGGTGTCGGCCCGAGGTCCTTGGCGAAGCAGCGCGACTCGGACTCCTCCGCGTACTCGCCGAAGTTCGGGATCGAGCGGTAGCCCTCGCTCAGGTACAGCCCGATCGCCGACGCCTGGAGCACCCCGGTCTCCAGGACGAGCCGGTGGAAGCCCCGCTCCTGCGCGACGGCCTCGAGCTCGCGCAGCACCGACCGCGACAGCCCCCGCCCGCGGTGGGCCGGGTCGACGAACATGCGCTTCAGCTCGCCGACCCCGTCACCGCGCTCACTGATCGCGCCGCACGCGACCGCCTCACCGTCGACGCGGACCAGGAGCATCGCGACGATGCTCTCCCCGGTCATCTCGTGGCCGATGTCCTCCTCGCCGTACAGGGCGAGCAGCTCGGCCTGCTGTGCGGTGCGCAGCCGGAGCGCGTCGGGGTCGTCCCAGTCGACGAGCGCGATGCTGGTGGTCAACGCTCAGCCGACGAGGGCAGTGAGGACCGACGTGAAGAACCGCAGCCCGTCCGTGCCCGTGCGGGGGCCCTTCGCGCCGTCGGGTCCGAAGCCCGGCTCGACCGCGTGCTCGGGGTGCGGCATGAGGCCGACGACGTTGCCCGCCGCGTTCGAGATGCCCGCGATGCCACGACGCGAGCCGTTCGGGTTCCAGCCCTGGTAGCGGAACACGACGCGGCCCTCGCCCTCGAGCTCATCGAGGGTGTGCTCGTCGGCGACGTACTGGCCGTCCTGGTTCTTCAGCGGGATCGTGATGTGCTCGCCCGCGGTGTAGTCGCGGGTCCAGGCGGTGTCGACGTTGTCGACCGACAGGACCTGCTCGCGGCACACGAAGTGCAGGTGGTCGTTCTTGATCATCGAGCCGGGCAGCAGGTGCGCCTCGGTGAGCACCTGGAAGCCGTTGCAGATGCCCAGCACCGGCAGACCCTTGTTGGCCGCGTCGACGATCTCGCCCATGACCGGCGCGAACCGGCTGATGGCGCCGGCCCGCAGGTAGTCGCCGTAGGAGAAGCCGCCGGGCAGGACCACGGCGTCGACCCCGTGCAGGTCGGCGTCGCCGTGCCACAGGCTCACGGGCTCGGCACCGGCGAGGCGGACCGCGCGGGCGGCGTCGCGGTCGTCGAGCGTGCCGGGGAAGGTGACGACGCCGACGCGCGTCATGCCTGGGTGTCCTCGTAGACCGCGACCACGTCCTCGATGACGGGGTTGGACAGCACGTGCTCGCCGGCCTCGCGGGCGGCCGCGAGGATCTCGTCGGTCACCGGCCCGTCGACCTCGAGCTCGAACCGCTTGCCCTGACGCACGGACGCGAACTGACCGAACCCGAGCCGCGGCAGGGCGCCGGCGACGGCCTTGCCCTGCGGGTCGAGGATCTCGGGCTTCGGCATGACATCGACGACGACTCGTCCCACGAAAGGGCTCCAGGTGTTCGCGCGGCGGTGGGGGGTCGCGGCGATTCTAGCGAGTGCGCGGACGCCTGCTGCGCGGGTGCTCAGTCCGTGGCCAGGAGCGCCGGGACGAGGCCCTCCTGGTAGGTGTCGACTCGCGGGAGGCCGCCCGTGGACACGATGCTCCACACGTCCACGAAGGCCAGGTCGTCGGGCCCAGTCCGCGCGACGCGCCACGTGACCATCAGCGCGGGAGGGCGAACAACCCCGCGACGGCCACCGCGACGGAGAAGAACAGGTCCGCCCGGCCGGTCCCCTCGATCCACGCGATGCCGACGGCACCGGCGGTCAGGAGGAGGATCATCGCCCGGTGCCGCGAGGTCGGCGCGACCAGCCACCTCGAGTGCTGCACCGGGCGCAGCGGGACGAGCCGACGCAGCGTCGCCCGCGCGCGCAGCGCAGCCAGGCCGCCCAGGGCGACGGCCGAGACGAGCGCGACTGTCAACGGTCCAGGAACGCCGTCGCGGCCCGCACTGACCGTCTCGACGCACGAGTGGCCGCACGAGACGGCGCCGAGCGCGGAGGGCGCCGCCAGGCAGGCCGCCAGCGCGGCGAGCCCCGCGGTCGCGAGGCCGACGGTCAGCAGCCCGGCGGTGCCGCGGGCCGTCAGTCGGTCCCGCAGGACCCAGCCGAAGAGCAACGTCTCGGTCGTCAGCTCCTCACCCGCCTCGGGCACCAGGTGCTTGCGACCGCGTGCGCGCCTCACGCGTGAGCCGCGCCCGAGGATCCCCATGGACATCGCGAAGAGCGCTGGCAGGGCGCTGCCGGAAGGCGCGTGCGGACGGTCGCCGGTAGCGAGCGGGATGAGCACGGAGACGACGACCACCACGAGGGCCACGCTGAGCACCACCACGGCCGGGCTCCCCTCCGCCTCGATGTCGTCGCGCACCCACCCGCGGTACGGGGCCGGGACGCGCCGGTCCATCAGCCGGTACGCCAGCACGTGCCGCAGCGGAGGGCGGGTGCGCAGCCGCGTCGCCCACCCCGCGCGGACCAGGCCGACGACGGTCCCGGCGCTCAGGCGGGTCGCGTCGGGCCCCGCGAGGTCCGCGAGCAGCGCGGTGACCTCGTCGGCCCGCTCCCGGCGCCAGCGACGCGGGTACGCGCGCAGCCAGCGGTGGACGGAGCGCTCGAAGCGGGGGTCGATGGTCATCGGGTCTCCAGGACCAGGGCGGGGACGAGCTCGGAGTCGGGGCGGTCGACCGCGACCGGGCGGCCGGTCCAGGCGACGCGCCACAGGTCGACGAAGGCGGCGTCGGGGGTCGCCCGGGCCCGGCTCCTGACAACGACGGCCGACGGGAGGAGCAGCAGGCACAGCGGCCCGGCGACGGCCGAGACCGCGAAGACCCACGCCCCCGTCGCCTCCGCCAGCGCCGCCGCGACGACGAGCACGACCCACAGCGCGACACCCACGCGGGCCTGCGGTCGGAGCCCGAGGAGGTGGCGGGCGGGCTGCTCCGGCCGGACGGGCAGCCGACGGTCGAGGCGCCGTGCGACGACCGTGGCAGCCAGGAGCACCCCCATGACCGTGGCGACGGCCAGGAGCGCGGCGACGCCGGGAGCGAAGTCCCGCGCCGCGACCGTCGAGCCGACCTCGAAGCACGGACCGGAGGCGGGGAGGTCGCACGGCAGGCTGTCGAGCACCAGGCGGGCGGGCGCAACGAGCGCCGCAGCTGACCAGACCGCCGCACCGACCGCGAGCAGGAGCACCAGCACGCTGGATCCGGTCATGGCGGCGATGCGGGCCCGCGACGTCGACACCCAGACGAACGCCCCCACCGTGCGCGACTCACCCCAGCCGGGGCGGGCGTGGTGCTGGAGCCTCCGGCGTGCGGCGCCCTCGGGCCTGACGCACAGCAGGGTGGCTGTGCCCGCGAGCGCGACCGCGATCCACGTCACGACGAACTCGTCGCGCAGATCGGAGGTCAGGGCCACATAGAGCGGCATGGCGAACATCCACGCGCGGCCCAGCAGGTTGCGCCGCAGGTGCCCAGGCGAGGTCATGTCGCGCCGCACCCAGTCGCGGTACCGCTCCGGCACGCGGAGGTCGAGCATCCGGTACGGCAGGTACACCCAGAGCGGCGGGGTCTGGCGCCAGCGCGTCGCGAGCCCGCCGCGCAGCAGTCCGAGGGCGGTCCGGGCGTCGAGGCGTCGGGCGCCGTCGTCGGCGAGGTCGACCAGGACGGCGGTGACCTCGTCGGCACGCTCCGCGCGCCAGCTCGGCGGGTAGGCCCGCAGCCAGAAGGCCGCGGACCGTTCCAGGCTGCGCATCACGTCGTCCCGAGGGCGGGTCGCGGTCGGGCCGCCAGGACGCGCCGGGCGAGGGACGCCAGGTCGGTCAGGCGTGCGGTCTCCGCAGCCAGCGCCGCGTAGCCGTCGGGGGTCAGGCGGTAGTAGCGGCGCAGCCGGCCGTCGACGACGACCTCGCCCGAGGCCTCCGCGTGACCCGCGTCGACCAGGCGGTCGAGGATGCCGTAGAGCGTGCCGGCGCTCAGGCGGACCTTGTCGTCCGAGAGCACCTTGACCGCCTGCACGATGCCGTACCCGTGGCGCGGCTCCTCGGCCAGCGAGAGCAGGACGAGGTACGCCTGCTCGCTCATCCGGAACGCCATGGCGGATATATATCGCGCGACGACCTATAGGCGCAAGAGTGTCAGTGGCGCACGGCATGATGCCCGCATGACCTCTCCGGCCCCCTCGACCCGCGGCTGGATCGGCCCCTACCTGGTGCTCGCGGTGCTGTGGGGCTGCAGCTTCCTGTTCATCGCCACGGCGTTGCAGACGTTCGCGCCCACGCAGGTGGCGTTCGGTCGCATCATCATCGGGTTCGTCGCGCTGGCGGTGATCCTGCTGGTCAGGCGCGAGCGCGTGCGGATCGGGCGGGGTCTGCTGGGCGACTTCGTCATCGTCGGCGCGGTGATGACGGCGATCCCGTTCGTGCTCTTCGCGCTCGCGGAGCAGCGGGTGACCTCGGTGCTCGCCGGCCTGGTGAACGCGACGACCCCGCTGTTCACCGCGGTGTTCGTAGCGCTCCTGCTGCCGTCGGAGCGGCCGGACCGGGTGCAGGTCGGCGGACTGGTCCTGGGCTTCGGCGGCATCGCGGTGCTGCTGGGCGTCTGGAACTCGGGCGCGATCGACCTGGTCGGCGGCGTGATGCTCCTGGGCGCCACGTTCTGCTACGGCATCGGCAACGCGTGGAGCCGGCGCCGGCTGACCACCACCGGCCTGTCGAACGTCGCGCTTCCGGCCATCCAGCTGGCCGTCGGCGCGGTGCTGATCCTCCCGTTCGCGGTCTCCACCCCGCTGACCGGCCCGCTCGCTCCGGCACCCGCGCTGGCGCTGCTCGCCCTGGGGCTCGGCGGCACCGGGCTGGCCTACGTCCTGTTCTGGCGCGTGCTGGCGATCGCCGGCGCCACGGTCACGGCGAGCGTCACCTACGTGATCCCGCTGGTCTCGACGACCCTCGGCGTGCTCGTCCTGCACGAGGGGCTGCACTGGTACGAGCCGGTCGGCGGCGCGGTCGTGCTGGCCGGCGTCGGGCTGACGCAGTGGGGGGCCGCGCGGCGCCGGTCGGCGGACGCGGCGCGCGCGGAGCGAGCCCCGGCGGGGTCGGACGAGGAGACCCGGAGTCCGGTCCGGAGCTGAGGTCAGGGGACGACGACCGTCATTCCCGGCCCGCTCGTCCCCTGCCCCAGGGCGGCGAGCGCGGCGGGCGCCTCCTCGAGCCCGATCGTGCGCCCGACCAGCCGGGACGGGTCCAGCTCCCCCGACGCGATCCGCGCCAGCATCGCCGGGTACTCGTGCGCGGCCATCCCGTGGCTGCCGTAGACCTCGAGCTCCCACCCGATCACCCGGCCCATCGGCAGCGGCGGAGCGGTGTCGGCGCCGAGCAGGAGCCCGACCTGGACGTGCCGGCCGCGCCGCCGCAGCGACAGGATCGAGGCCTCGGCCGTCGCGCGACTGCCCAGGGCGTCGAGCGAGACCGCGGCACCTCCGCCGGTCACGTCGTGCACCTGGGCGGCGACGTCACCGGACCCGTCGAGCGCCACGGACGCTCCCATCGCCAGCGCCGCCTCCCGCGCGGAGGCGGACACGTCGACCGCCACCACCCGCGCGCCGGCGGCGACGGCCACCATGACGGCCGACAGCCCCACGCCGCCGCACCCGTGCACCGCGACCCAGTCGCCGGCCGCGACCCGACCGTGCACGGCGACCGCCCGGTAGGCGGTGGCGAACCGGCATCCAAGGCCCGCCGCGGTGACCGGTGACATGCCGGCGGGAAGACGGACCAGGTTGACGTCGGCGTGGTGGATCGCGACGAGCTCGGCGAACGACCCGTCGTCGGTGAACCCCGGCTGCCGCTGGCGCTCGCAGACCTGCTGCTCGCCGGCCAGGCACGCCGCGCAGGTGCCGCAGGCGCACACGAACGGCACGGTGACCTGGTCACCGACCACCCAGGAGCGGACCTGCGGGCCGACTGCGCTGACCACGCCGGCCAGCTCGTGCCCGGGCACGTGCGGCAGCGAGATGTCGTCGTCGTGCCCCTGCCAGCCGTGCCAGTCCGACCGGCAGACGCCGGTCGCGGTGACGCGCAGGACGACACCGTCGTCGGGGCAGCCGGGCGGCGGGACCTCCTGGACGGTGGGCAGGACGCCGAACTCGGAGATCACCACGGCACGCATGGCCTCATCCTCGCCGACCCGACCCGACCGTCAGAACCCGCGGTGCGTCCAGTCCCCCGCGACGAGCGTGCCGGCGACCGGCATCCCCCGCAGCGGAGCGGTCAGGGGGTCTGCGTCGAGCACGACGAGGTCCGCGGGCGCCCCGACGACCGGCGCCAGCCCGAGACCGTCGACCGAGGACTCCAGCGCCACCCGGCGGTCGAGCGCCTGCTCGGGGTGCCACGGCTCGCGGCCGTCGCGGGACCGGGTGACGGCCGCGTCCAGGGCGATCCACGGGTCCAGGGGTGCCACGGGCGCGTCGGAGCCGAGGGCCAGCCGCACGCCCGCCCGGTGCAGAGCGCCGAACGCGAACGCCCGGTCGGTGCGCCCGGCCCAGTGGTGGTCGGCGACGTCCCGGTCGTCCATCGCGTGCTCGGGCTGCACGCTCGCCACCACCCCGAGCTCCGCGAACCGCTGCACGTCGGCCCAGGACACCAGCTGCGCGTGCTCGATCGAACCGACCGCACCGGAGGAGGCGAAGGCGTCGAGCGCGAGCGCGTTGGCGGCGTCGCCGATCGCGTGGATGGCGCAGCGCAGGCCGTGCCGGGTCGCGTGCGCCATGAGTGGGGCCAGCCGGGACGGCGGGACGGCGAGCACGCCACGGGCGTTCGGGCCGGTCAGGCCCGGGTACGGGTCGTGGCAGTAGGCGGTGCGCGTGTTGAGCGAGCCGTCGGTGATCACCTTGAGAGGACCTTGCTCGACGAGCCCGCCGACGGGGTCGCCGGTGTGCAGGTCCTCGCGGACCACGCGGTCGAGGTACTCCTCCCACACGCCCGCCCGCACGCGCAGCCGACCGGGCCGAGCAGCGGCGCGACGACGCCAGACGGCGAGGTTGTCGGCGATCTCCAGGTCGACCACGCCGACGACGCCGCGTGCGGCCGCAGCGGCCGTCGCGTCGTCGACCAGCGCGTCCGCGACGTCGTCGGACACGTGGTCGACGACGCCCTGCAGCGGCAGCCACTCGTGCTCGCGCAGCAGACCGGTCGGGTGGTGCTCGACGCCGAGGAACCGCAGGCCCGCCGTCGAGGCCCACGCACAGTGCAGGTCGCCGGAGACCAGCACCACCGGCACGTCACCGACGGCCGCGTCGAGCAGAGCGGCCGTCGGTTCGTCGGGCCACAGCCCGTCGCGGAAGCCGAAGCCGACGAGCGCGGTACCGGGCAGCGGGCGGGGCGCGCCCGAGACGAGCGCCACGGCGTGCGCGGCCGACGTGGCCCCGGAGACGTCCAGCCGGCGGCGGGCGAGCGCCCACTGGGTCAGGTGCACGTGCGCGTCCCAGAGCCCGGGGATCAGCCAGCGGCCGTCGAGCTGCACGGTGGGCGCGTGCACGGAGAGCGACGGCCCGACGGACGCGACCCGACCGCCGCGCAGGAGCACGTCGACGGGTGCGTCATGGTCGACCAGCCGCGCGGAGCGCAGGAGCAGGTCAGTCGGTACGGTCCCCATGTGAGCACCGTAGAGGCGGGATACGACCCGACGTTCCTCGGTCCGCGGGTGCCCCTCCCGGTGCCGGCCCAGACCGTCCGCACGCTGCCGTCGACGCACTTCACCGTGCTGCTCGACCCCGAGCGCCGGCTCGCGGCAGCGACGGCGGTGAACATCGACGGCGCCCAGCTGGTGGATCTCGAGCGCGGCGACGACTGGCACCTGGACCCCCGGGTGCCCGCCGACGAGCAGGCCGGACCGGAGCTGTACGCGCGCAACGACCTCGACCGCGGGCACCTGGTCCGCCGGCGGGACCCGGTGTGGGGCGACCTCGTCACGGCGCGCCGGGCCAACCTCGACACGTTCGCCTACCCGAACGCCGCGCCGCAGGCCTCCGCGTTCAACCAGGGCGAGCTGCTCTGGGTGGGCCTGGAGGACCACGTCCTGGAGTACGCGCGGACGACCGACAGCCGGCTCTCCGTCTTCACGGGACCCGTCCTCGCCGACGACGACCCGGTCTACCGCGGCGTCGGGATCCCGCGGCTATTCTGGAAGGTCGCCGCCTGGGCGGGGCCCGACCTCCGCTCCACCGCGTTCGTCCTCGACCAGACCCCGTTCGTCACGAGCCTGCGGGCGGCCGCCGACGAGGTCCCGCCGCTCGGCCCGTTCCGCACGTTCCAGGTCCCGGTCGCGGACGTCGAGGACCTCACCGGGCTCGACCTCGGGCCGCTCACCGGCGCCGACGTGCTCGCACCCGTCGGCGCACGCGGCGACCGCGAGCGCTGGGTGCCGCTGGACACGCTGGAGGAGATCCGCCTCTAGTGGCGGACGTGCGCGTCCCGGCGGGCCGGCACCACCATCGGCGTCCCGGTCTCCGGGTCGGGCACCACGCGGCACGCCAGCCCGAACACCTCACGGACCAGCGGCTCCGTGACCACGTCCGCGGGTGGGCCCTCGGCGACGACCGCGCCGGCCTTCATGGCGATCAGGTGAGTCGCGTACCGGGCGGCCTGGTTGAGGTCGTGCAGCACGGCGACGAGCGTCCGGCCCTCCTCGTGCAGCCGCGCGCACAGGTCCATGACCTCGAACTGGTGGGAGATGTCGAGGAACGTCGTCGGCTCGTCCAGGAGCAGCAGGTCGGTCTGCTGCGCGAGCGCCATGGCCAGCCACACCCGCTGACGCTGGCCGCCGGACAGCTCGGCGACGAACCGGTCCCGCAGGTCGGCGACCTCGGTGGCGTCGAGGGCGTCGGCGACTGCACGGGCGTCGGCCGCCGACCACTGCCGCAGCAGGCCCTGGTGCGGGTACCGGCCGCGGGCCACCAGGTCGCCGACGGTGATCGACTCGGGCGCGATGGGGCTCTGCGGCAGGAGGGCCAGCCGGCGGGCGACGTCCTTGCTCTTCAACGACGAGATCGGTACCCCGTCCAGCAGCACGTGACCGGCACGTGGCTTGAGGGTCCGACCGAGCGCGCGCAGCAGGGTCGACTTGCCGCACCCGTTGGGGCCGATGATGACCGTGAACGACGACCGGGGGATCCGCACGGACAGGTTCGTGGCGACGACCAGCTGGTCGTACGCGAGCGTCAGGTCGGACGCCTCCAGCGGTGGACCGTTCACGCGGGACTCCTCCTCCACTCGCGGACCAGCAGGAACGCGAGGTACACGCCGCCGAGCGCGGCGGTGACGACCCCGACGGGATACACGACACCCGGCACGGCGTACTGGGCGACGAGGTCGGCGACGACCAGCACCGCGGCCCCGCAGCACGCGGCGGCGACCATACCCGGTCCGGTCGACCGGGTCAGCCGCCGGGCGATCTGCGGGGCGGTCAGCGCGACGAACGCGATCGGCCCGCTCACGGTCACCGCCGCGGCCGTCAGGACCACGCCGACCACCACCGCCCACGTGCGCACCCGGTCCGCCTGCACCCCGACCGCGACCGCCACCTCGTCACCCATCTCGACCAGCTGCATCGGCCGGGTGAGCACGAGCGCCGCGGGCAGCAGGACCACCAGCGCGCCGACGATGAGGATCACGTCCGACCAGGACCGGGACGCGAGGCTGCCGTTGAGGTACGCGGCGAGCACCTGCGCGTCCTCGCGGGTGGCCCGGGCGAGCGCCAGCTGCACGAACGCCAGCGACATGGCCCCGACCGCGATGCCGACGACCACCATCCGCAGCGGTGCGCGGAACCCCGCACCCGAGCCGAGGTAGACCCCGCCGATCGCGACCCCCGCACCGATGAGCGCCCCGACGGGCACCGGCAGCGCGCCCGGCCACACGAGCCCCGCGGCCGCCGCACCCGCGGCCGCGCCGGCGCCGAGCCCGATGATGTCGGGGCTGCCCAGCGGGTTGCGCGTGACGGACTGGAACATCGCCCCGGAGACCGCGAACGCCGCCCCGGCCGCGGCGCCGACGAGCAACCGCGGCAGGCGGTTGGTCCAGAGCACCCACTCCTGCGTGCGGGAGCCGTGGCCGGCGACGACCGACGGCAGCTCCGCGAGCGGGATGCCGAGCTGACCGGCCGCCAGGGTGACCAGGGCGGTGACCAGCACGAGCACGAGCGCGGCCACGCAGACGACGACCGGGCGGCGGTGCCAGCGGACGGTGACGGCGGGCCCGAGGGTCAGGACGGCGGTCACAGCCCGACCCTTCCCCGGCGCACCGCCGCGATGAGGAACGGCGCCCCGACGAACGCGGTCACCGCGCCGACCGGCAGCTCGCCGGGCCGCGCCAGCACCCGACCGAGGACGTCGGCGGCGAGCAGCAGCACCGGGCCGAGCAGCAGGCAGTACGGCAGGAGCCAGCGGTGGTCCGAGCCGGTGAACCCTCGGACGACGTGCGGGACGGCGAGCCCGACGAACGCGATCGGCCCGACCGCGGCGACCGCCGCGGCACACAGGACCGTGGCGCCCGCGGCCCCGAGCAGGCGGGTGCGTCCGGCACGCAGCCCGAGGGAGGTCGCCGCCTCGTCGCCGAGCGCGAGCGCGTTCAGCGGACGGGCGAGCAGCAGGCACAGGACGAGCCCCCCCACCACGAAGGGCAGCACGGCGCCGACCGTGGACGGCGGCCGCCCGGCGAGGGACCCGACCACCCAGAACCGGTACGTGTCGAACACCTCGGGGTTGGCGAGCGTGATCCCCTCGACGACGGCCACCAGCACGGCGGACACCGCAGCGCCCGCCAGCACGAGCCGGACGGGCGTCGCGCGGCGTCCGCCGGTGCCGATCAGGTAGACGGCGAACGCCGCGAACAGCGCCCCGGGCACCGCGGCCCAGACCGACCGGCCGGCGGCGCCGCCGAGCACCGCGGCCGTGATCACCAGGGACGCCGACGCGCCCGCGTTGACACCGAGCAGGCCCGGGTCGCCCAGCGGGTTGCGCGTGAGGCCCTGGATCACCACGCCCGCGACGGCCAGCGCGGCCCCGACGAGCAGACCGAGCTGCGTGCGCGGGATCCGGGAGGCGACGACGGTGGAGACGAACGAGTCGTCGGGGGTGCGCCACGCCGACCACACGTCGCCGAGCGGTACCGGCTTGGCCCCGACGGCGATGCTCAGGCTCACCACCAGGACGAGCAGGAGCACCGCGGCGACCAGCCCGAGTCCGAGCACGAGCGCGCGCGAGCCCCGCACGCGGGTGGCATGCGGGGCTCGCGCGACGGTGGTGCTCATGGGTGCACGGTACGGAGGGTCAGGCCTGCGCCTTCTCCGCACCCGCGGTGATGAGCGGCAGGTACTCGTCGAGCGCCCACGGCACGCTCAGCGGCGTGGCCACCGAGACGGCCATGCCCAGCTTCGTGTCGAGCATCGGCACGTAGGCGCCGGACGCGAACGCGGGGATCTGCGCCCAGAGCGGCTGCGCCTCGGTCGACGCCTGCTCCTCCGCGCTGTTGAACCACGTGAACAGCAGGTCCGCGTCGTTCAGCTGGTCGGCGTTCTCGAGCCCGAGGGTCGCGACGAACGTGCCGGGCGACGAGGTCAGCGTCGAGACGGACGGCGCCAGCTCGAGGCCGAGACCGGTGAGGAGCTCGACGCGCGGGTCACCGGGCAGGTAGACCGACAGGGCGCCGGGCTGGTCCCCGCCGTACACGTAGGCGAACGTCTTCCCGGCGAGCTCGGGGTTGTCGGCGGCGGCCTCGTCGATCGCGGCCTGACGCTCGTCCAGCAGCGGCTGCGCCTTCTCCGGCACGCCCAGCGCGTCGGCGGCGATGGTCACCTGGTCCTCGAGCGAGGTCTGCCACGGCTCGCCGGGGTACGCGACCACGGGCACCAGCGCGGACAGCTGGTCGAACGTCGCCTGGTCGAGTCCCGACTGCGGGGCCAGCACCAGGTCGGGCTCGAGCGCGACGACCGCGTCGATGTCGAGCTCGGGGTACATCGCGATGGTCGTCGGCAGCTCGTCGCCGGACGCCTCGACGGCCTGCCGGAACCACGGCTGGTAGCCCTCGGCGTCGCCGCCCCAGGTGTCCGACTCGATCCCGACCGGCGTGGTGCCCAGCGAGAACGCGATGTCCGCGGCACCCCAGCCGAGCGTCACCACGCGCTCCGGCTTCGCGGCGATCTCCGCGGTGCCGAGCGCCGAGTCGATCGACACGGGGAAGAGCGCGTCGGACGTGGGCTCGGCGGAGGTGTCGCCGGAGGCGTCGTCGGACGCCCCGCCGCACGCCGCGAGGGTGAGGGCGACGGCCGTCGCGGTGGCCACCAGGGCCGAGAGGCGCGCGATGCGCACGGTGGTGCTCCCATCGGATCGAGGTCGAGCTAATGAGGCAAGCCTAACCTCATAGATCCGTGCCGATCCGCGACGAGGGTGTCGGGAACCTCACACCGACAGGGACGTCCCCGTCAGCCGCTCGTACGCCTCGAGGTACCGGTCGCGGGTGCGCTCGACCACGTCCGCGGGCAGCGGCGGCGGCGCGGCGTCCGATTCGCGGTCCCACCCCGACGCGGCCGACGTGAGCCAGTCGCGGACGAACTGCTTGTCGAAGCTGGCCTGCGCGCGGCCGGGGTGCCACAGGTCGGCGGGCCAGAACCGCGACGAGTCGGGCGTGAGCACCTCGTCGCCGAGCGTGATCGCGCCGGTCGTGGGGTCGGTGCCGAACTCGAGCTTGGTGTCGGCCAGGATCACGCCGTGCTCGCGCGCGATCGCCTCGGCGCGCCCGTAGACCGCGAGCGTGAGCGACCGCAGCGCCGCGGCCGCCTCGGCACCGACCTGCTCCACCACGGCCTCGAACGGCACGTTCTCGTCGTGCTCCCCCAGCTCCGCCTTCGTCGCGGGCGTGAAGATCGGCTGCGGCAGGCGCGAGCCGTCCACCAGCCCCTCGGGCAGCGCGATGCCGGTCACCGACCGCGACACCCGGTACTCCGCCAGACCCGAGCCGGTGAGGTACCCGCGCGCGACGCACTCCACGGGGAACATCTCCAGGCGTCGGCACACCATCGCGCGGCCGGCGACCGCCTCGGGCACGTCGGTCGACACCACGTGGTTGGGCACCAGGTCGGCGAGCTGCTCGAACCACCACAGGCTCAGCTGCGTCAGGACGATGCCCTTGCCGGGGATCCCCGGGCTGAGCACGTGGTCGAACGCGGACACCCGGTCGCTCGCGACCACCAGCACCACGTCCCCGAGCGCCGCCGTCAGCGCGGACCCGTCGGGCACGTAGAGGTCCCGGACCTTGCCGGAGTAGGTGTGGGTCCAGCCGGGCAGGTCCGGGGTCGTCGCAGTCACGGGCCCTAGTGTGCAGGTCCGCGCGCCGTCAGACGAGATCGTCTCCGCCCTCGAGCCCGTCGGGGATGGGCAGCCCGACCAGCCGCACCAGCCGCTCCACGGTCTCCTCGACGAACGTGTCCTCGGGCTCGTCCACGTGCTCGGCGGCCAGGAGCCGTCGGACGTGCTTGGCCTCGACGTCGACCGCCCCGACCAGCAGCGCCCACTCAGCGAAGGCCTCCGCCTCCGCCCCGAGGTCCACCGGGTCGCTCTCCGCCGGGTCGTCGAAGTAGTCCCGCGGCTGGAAGCCCAGGTAGAACCGGCCGAGCCCGTCCGGCGCTGGCCGGTAGTCGACCGTCGCGATGTCCCCGTCCTGGACCGTGATGCTCAGGCTCGGTGTCACCGAGGCGTCCCCGCCCCACTCGCCGCCGCCGTACACGAACTTCTCGGTGCTGCCCATCCCGCGAACCTAGACCAGCGGGGCGCCTGCCACCGCGGCCGCGATGTCCGAGCGGTGGTGCGAGAACGGCAGCTCGATCCGCTCGACGCCGGCGTAGGCCGCGGCGCGCGCGGCAGCCAGGTCTCGGCCGACGCCGACGACGGAGAGCACGCGACCCCCCGCGGCGACCAGGTGCGAGCCGTCGATCGCGTCGTCGTCGTCGCCGGGGGCGTTGAGCTGCAGGGCGGTGCCCGCGTGCAGGACGTGCACCCCGGGCAGTGCCTCGGCGGCCTCGATCCCGGTGATCGGGTCGCCCGTGCGGACGGTGCCCGGGTACCCGCCGGACGCGATCACCACGGTCACGGCCGCGTCGTCGCGCCACCGCAGCGGGGGCAGCGCACCGAGCGTGCCGGTCGCGCTGGCGAGCAGCACACCCGCGAGCGGCGTCTCCAGCCGGGCCAGGACGACCTGCGTCTCGGGGTCCCCGAACCGGGCGTTGAACTCCACGACCTTCAGGCCCGTCGAGGTGAGCGCCAGGCCCACGTACAGGACGCCGGAGAACGGTGTCCCGCGCCGGGCCATCTCGGCGACCGTCGGGCGCGCGACGCGCTCGACCACCTCGTCGACCAGGTCCGCGGGCGCCCACGGCAGCGGCGAGTACGCGCCCATGCCGCCGGTGTTGGGCCCCTCGTCGCCGTCGTGCGCGCGCTTGAAGTCCTGGGCGGGCACCAGCGGCACCACGTCAGCGCCGTCCGACAGGACGAAGAGCGAGATCTCCGGGCCGTCCAGGTAGTCCTCGACGACGATCCGGCCGCCGGGCTTGGCCAGGCACGCGGCCGCGTGCGCCAGCGCCTCGGCGCGGTCGTCGGTGACGACGACACCCTTGCCCGCCGCCAGCCCGTCGTCCTTGACCACGTACGGGGCACCGAAGGCGTCGAGGCCCGCGGCGGCCTCCTCGATCGTGGTCGCGACGCGCGGCTCGGCCGTGGGCACCCCGGCGGCGGCCATGACCTCCTTGGCGAACGCCTTGGACCCCTCGAGCTGCGCACCGGCCGCGGACGGACCGAACACGGGGATCCCGACCGCCCGTACGGAGTCCGCGACGCCCGCCACGAGCGGCGCCTCGGGTCCGACGACGACGAGGTCCGCGCTCAGCGACGTCGCGAGCGCCGCGACCGCGGCACCGTCCAGCTGGTCCACCGCGTGCAGCGTGGCGAGCGTCCCGATGCCGGGGTTCCCCGGGGCCGCGTGCAGCGCGGTCACCGCCGGGTCGACGGAGAGCGCGCGGACGAGGGCGTGCTCACGGGCACCGGTGCCGACGACGAGGATCTTCACGTGCCGGGAGCCTACCCGGCGGCCTCCGCGGACCGCAGGCGCGCCCGGAGACCGTCGAGCTCGTCGAGCATCGCCACCGGGAGCCGGCCGCCGAACTGCGCGAAGAACTCCTCGGTCAGGTCGCACTCCGCGAGCCACGCCACCGGGTCGACCTCGAGCAGCTGCTCCAGCGCACCGTCCGGCAGGTCCAGCCCGTCCAGGTCCAGCTCACCCTCCCCGGGCAGGATGCCGATCGGCGAGTCGGTCCCCTCCACCGACCCGTCGAGCCGCTCCAGCGCCCAGGCCAGCACCCGCGCGTTCTGACCGAACCCGGGCCACAGGTAGGACCCGTCCGCGCCCTTGCGGAACCAGTTGACGCCGAAGATCGCCGGCAGCGGGATCCCGCGGGCCGAGAGCTGCGCACCGAGCCGGAGCCAGTGCCCCCAGTGGTCGGCCATGTTGTAGCCGCAGAACGGGAGCATGGCGAAGGGGTCGCGACGCAGCGTCCCGACGGGGCCCTCGGCGGCGGCGGTCTGCTCGGGCGCGATCGTCGCGCCCAGGAACACCCCGTGCGACCAGTCCCGCGCCTGCGCGACCAGCGGCACGTTCGTGGCCCGCCGTCCGCCGAACCAGATCGCGTCGACTGGCACGCCCTCGGGCGAGTCCCAGGAGTCCGCGATGGTCGGGCACTGGTCGGCGGCGACCGTGAACCGGCTGTTCGGGTGGGCGGCCGGCTCGTCGGACGCCGGGGTCCAGTCGCGGCCCCGCCAGTCGGTGAGGTGGTCGGGCGGGGTGTCGGTCAGGCCCTCCCACCAGACGTCGCCCTCGTCGGTGAGGGCGACGTTGGTGAAGATCACGTCGTGCGTCAGGGTCGCGATGGCGGCTGGGTTGGTGCGCACGCCCGTGCCGGGGGCGACGCCGAAGAAGCCGGCCTCGGGGTTGATCGCGCGCAGCCGACCGTCCGTGCCGGGTCCGCCGGGTCGCAGCCACGCGATGTCGTCGCCGATGGTCTCGACCGTCCAGCCCGGGATCGTCGGCTGGAGCATCGCCAGGTTCGTCTTGCCGCAGGCCGACGGGAACGCGGCGGCGACGTGCGACACCCGGCCGGTCGGCGACGTCACGCGCAGGACGAGCATGTGCTCGGCGAGCCAGCCCTCGTCGCGTGCCATGACGGACGCGATGCGCAGGGCGAAGCACTTCTTGCCCAGGAGCGCATTCCCGCCGTAGCCGGACCCGAACGACCAGATCTCGCGGGTCTCGGGGAAGTGGGCGATGTACTTCGTCGGGCTGCACGGCCACGGGACGTCGTCCTCGTGCGGCCCGAGGGGCGCACCGACCGAGTGCACCGCGGGGACGAAGCCGCCGTCGGTCCCCAGCAGCTCCAGCACCGGGGTGCCCACCCGCGTCATGATCCGCATGCTCACCACGACGTACGGCGAGTCGGTCACCTGGACGCCCAGCTGTGAGATCGGCCCGCCCAGCGGACCCATCGAGAACGGGACGACGTACATGGTCCGTCCGCGCATCGACCCGGCGAACACCCCGGCCAGCTCGGCACGCATGACGTGCGGCTCGCGCCAGTGGTTCGTCGGGCCGGCGTCGTCCGGGTCCTCCGAGCAGATGAACGTGCGGTCCTCGACGCGGGCGACGTCGGACGGGTCGGAGCGCGCCAGGTAGGAGCCGGGCCGCAGCTCCTCGTTCAGCCGGATCAGCGTGCCCGCCTCGACCATGTCCTCGACCAGCGCCGACGCCTGCGCGGCGGACCCGTCCACCCAGACGACCTCGTCGGGCTCGGTGAGCGCCGCGACCGCGCCGACCCACGACTGCAGCGCGCTGTGCCGCTGCCCTCCCGGCGCAGCGGGAACACGGACGGGCGTCAGGTCGAACGGGTACTCGAACGGATGCGGCTCGACGAGCGTCATGACGACCTCCGTGAAGGGACCAGGTCCTTCCACGGTGGACCTCTCCGCGCGCGGATTCCATCACCCACGGCCCGGAACAACCGCGGTTCTTACGATCTGCACAACTCAGGGGCGCGAATCGTCCTCGCGGGGCAGCGGCAGGGCGTCGAAGTAGATCCGCACGCGCCGGCGGCCCTCGACGTCGCCCGCCGCCTTGCGCTCCTTGGCGCTCTTGACCACGTCGTCGATGATCTCCTGCACCGCGACGACGACGTCCTGCAGCTCCTCGAGGGTGAGGTCCGCGGTCGTCCGGTCGTTGAGCGCCGCCTCCTCCCACTCCGGGGTGTCGCCCGTGAGCATCCACCGGCTCAGCACCTGCGCGCGCTCGGCGACGACCCCCTGCAGCAGCGCGTTGGCCGCCTCGGCGGTCCGGGGGTCGCGCAGCATGTCCCGCCCGTCGACGCTGTACCCGACCGCGCGCCACCACCGGTCGCGCCCCCGCTCGTGCGCCGGGTCGTCCTCGACGAAGCCGTGCTTCTCCAGCTGGCGCAGGTGGTAGCTGGTCTGGCCGCTGCTCTCCCCGAGGCGGCGGCCGAGTTGGCTGGCGGTCGCCGACCCGTGCTCGGACAGGTAGTCGTACATCGCCATCCGCAGCGGGTGCGCCAACGCCTTGAGCTCCTCCGGCCCGATGGCACGGGCTCGGAACGGGAGGGGCTTGCTCTCGCTCATTCGCAGAGATACCTTTGCAGAGTTGTCTTTGCAGAGAATTCTCTTCGATCCTACCGTCCCGTCGCAGGAGTCCCCATGAGCGAGCAGGTCGCCACGCGCGAGCCCCTCGGCCGCCGGTTCACCGCCCACCTGACCGCGACCGGTCTGGCGAACCTGGGCGACGGCATCGTGCAGACCGGCGTGCCCCTGTACGCCCTCACGCTCACGCGCTCCCCCAGCCAGATCGCACTGCTCACCGCGGCGGCCTGGCTCCCCTGGCTCGTGCTCGGGCTGGCCGCCGGCGTGGTCGTCGACCGCCGCGACCGCAAGTACACCCAGGTGGTCGGCCTGGCCGCCCGCGCCCTGCTCCTCGGGGTGGCCGTGTGGCTGGTGGCCACCGGGCACATGACGATCGCCGCGCTCGCCGTGATCGTGCTGCTCTACGGCGTGACCGACGTGTTCGTCGACCTCGCCGGGTCCGCGCTGGTCCCCGACATCGTGCCGCGGTCCCGGCTGGAGGCCGCGAACGGTCGCACGCTGGCCGCCCAGCAGGTCATGTCCACGTTCGTCGGCGGCCCGATCGCGGGCGGGATGCTCGCGCTCGGCGCGGGCTGGGTGTTCGGCGTCCCCGCCGGGCTCGGTGTGCTCGCCCTGCTGCTCATCGCCACCCGGATCCCCGGGACGTACAAGCACGCTGCGACCGAGAAGCGCTCCGCGCTCGCCGAGGTGCGCGAGGGTGTCGGGTTCCTGGTCCGGCACCCCGTGCTCCGGCCGCTCCTGGTGGCCGGCAGCGTGATGAACATGGCCAGCACCGGCTACTTCGCCGTGTTCGTGCTCTGGATGGTGGGCCCCGGCTCGCGCGTCGGGCTCGAGCCCGCGCACTACCCGCTGGTGATCGCCGTGCTCGCGGTCGGCGCGGTGCTCGGCTCGTTCGCCGCCGAGCCGCTGGGCCGGCGCATCCCCGAGGTCCGGCTCCTGCTGGGCTGCTGGACCATCGACGCGCTGCTCATGCTGGTCCCGGTGCTCGTGCCCACGGTGCCCGCCATCGCGGTCTCCCTGTTCTTCCTCGGTTTCCTCAACACCAACGGCAACGTGATCTCGCAGTCGATGCGCCAGCGGATGGTCGCGCCGGGCATGCTCGGCCGGGTGGGCGGCGCCAGCCGGACGCTCGGGTACGGGCTCATGCCGCTCGGCGCGCTGCTCGGCGGGCTGGTGGCCGAGCAGTGGGGACTGCCCGCGGTGTTCCTCGGCGCGACCGTCGTCTGCGTCGCGGCGGTCGGCTACCCGATCGCGGTGGTCCGCCAGCGCATGGTCGCCGAGCTCCAGCTTCCCGCGCCGGAACCGAGGACAGAACCCCTGCCGGCAGCCGTCTGAGGCCGCGATACTGACCGCGTGCCCCGGCTGACCCCTCCCGCGATCACCCCCGGAACCGTCTCAGGGTCGGTGCAGCCGGTCCTGCACGCCGAGGGCCTGCACCTGCGGCCGTGGCGCGCGCAGGACGCCGACGCGGTGGTGGCCGCCTACGCCGACGCCGGGATCCGGCGGTGGCACGACCGGTCCATGGACCACCACGAGGCGGCCGCATGGGTGGCCTCCTGGGCGGACCGGTGGCGCGCCGAGACGGGGGCCGGCTGGGCGATCGCGACCACCGACGCGGTGCTCGGCCAGATCAGCCTGCGGTCCTTCGACCACGGCGACGGTCGCTCGGACATCTCGTACTGGGTGCTCCCGGCGGCCCGCGGGCGCGGGGTCGCGACGACCGCCCTGGCCACCCTGAGCACCTGGGCGTTCGGTGCGCTCGGGCTGCACCGGATCGAGGTCGACCACTCGGTCGACAACCCGGCGTCCTGCCTCGTCGCCACCCGCGCCGGGTTCCGCCTGGAGGGGACCAAGCGCGGCGACGCCCTGCACGCGGACGGCTGGCACGACATGCACCTGCACGCCCGCGTCGCGGGGGACGTCAGCTGAGCAGCTCGTGCCGGACGATCGTGGCCTCGCGGCCGGGGCCGACGCCGACGGACGAGATGCGGGCGCCAGAGATCTCCTCGAGGTGCAGCAGGTAGCGCTGCGCCGCGGCGGGCAGGTCGTCGAACTCGCGGGCCCCCGAGATGTCCTCGGTCCAGCCGTCGAGGTACTCGTAGATCGGCTTGGCGTGGTGGAAGTCGGACTGGTCGTACGGCATCTCGTCGAACCGGCGCCCCTGCACGTCGTACGCGACGGCGACGGGGATCTTGTCCCGGCCGGTGAGCACGTCGAGCTTGGTGACCACGAGGTCGGTGAGCCCGTTGACCCGGCTGGCGTAGCGGACCACGACGGCGTCGTACCAGCCGGTGCGACGAGGGCGCCCAGTGGTGGTGCCGAACTCCCCGCCGGTCTGCCGCAGCCACTCGCCGTCGTCGTCGAGCAGCTCGGTGGGGAACGGGCCCTCGCCCACGCGGGTGGTGTACGCCTTGGCGACGGCGACGACCCGGTCGATCCTCGTCGGACCCACGCCGGAGCCCGTGCACGCGCCGCCGGCCGTGGCCGACGAGGACGTGACGAACGGGTAGGTGCCGTGGTCGACGTCGAGCATGGTGGCCTGACCGGCCTCGAAGACCAGCGTCTTGCCCTCGTCGAGAGCGGTGTTGAGCAGCAGAGGGGTGTCCGCGACCATCGGGTGCAGCCGGTCGGCGTGGCGCAGCAGGTCCTCGACGGTCTCGTCGACCGTGATGGCCCGACGGTTGTAGACCTTGACCAGCAGGTGGTTCTTCTGGTCGAGGGCGCCCTCGACCTTCTCCCGCAGGATCTTCTCGTCGAACAGGTCCTGCATCCGGATGCCGACGCGGTTGATCTTGTCGGAGTACGCCGGGCCGATGCCGCGACCGGTGGTGCCGATGCGGCGCTTGCCCAGGAACCGCTCGGTGACCTTGTCGAGGGTGCGGTTGTACGGCGCGATGACGTGGGCGGCCGACGAGACCTTGAGGGCGGAGGTGTCCACGCCGCGAGCCTCGAGAGCGTCGATCTCCTCGAAGAGCACCTCGATGTCGACGACCACGCCGTTGCCGATCACCGGGACGACGCCGGGCGAGAGGATGCCCGACGGCAGCAGGTGCAGGGCGTACTTCTCGCCACCGATCACGACCGTGTGACCCGCGTTGTTCCCGCCGTTGAACTTCACGACGTAGTCGGTCCGCGAGCCGAGCTGGTCGGTTGCCTTCCCCTTGCCCTCGTCGCCCCACTGAGCTCCGAGCACCACGACGGCCGGCATCTAGATCACCACTCCCCCTGCCTACGGTGCGGACCCGTGTACGGGGGCCGGGCACCGGGCGGCAGTGACCCAGTACCTCCGAGAGGGTACCGGACCGTCAAGAAATGGTCATGTCAGCGCAGGTTCGCGACCTCGTCCACCGACGTCCCGCTGTCCGCGAGGAACGTCTCGCAGCGCTCGGCCTCCTCCGACTCCCCGATCGCCTCCGCGGCCTCCGCGAGGGCGAGCAGGGCGCGCAGGAACCCCTCGTTGGGCGCGTGGTCGGCGGGGATCGGACCGCGACCGTGCCAGCCCGCGCGGCGCAGGGCGTCCAACCCGCGGTGGTAGCCGGTGCGCGCGTAGGCGTACGCCGCGACCGGGTCGCCCTCGTCGGCGAGCGCCCCCTCGGCCAGGAGCGCCCACAGGAGCGACGACGCGGGAGCGGCGGGGACGGCCTCGCGCGGCGTCGACCCGCTGCTCAGCGCCGCACGGGCGTCCGCGTCGGGGCCGTCGGCGGGCAGCAGCGTCGGGGCGGGACCGTCCAGCAGGTTCTCGTGGCTCATGCGCACAGTGTCCCCCACCGTGTGCGCGGGCGGAGGGGCACGGTTACAGTCGTCTGGCCGACCTGGACTGCTGTTCGGCTCGCATCTCGCAACCCGACAGGGCACACATGATCGAGATCTCCACGTCCGCGACGACGACCACCTTGGCGATCGCCGGCGACCTCGACCTGGCCGAGCGCGACCAGTTCCCGGAGATCGCCGCGCGTGTCGTGGGCCTGCGCCGCCAGCTCCTGGTCATCGACATGTGCCAGGTCACGTTCATGGACTCCACCGGGGCGGCGTTCCTCATCTCGCTGGCCGACGCCGGCCGCAAGCGCGGGGGCGCGACCGTCCTGCGCGGCGCGGACCCGCGGGACCTGTTCGTCATCGAGATCTGCGGCGCGCTCGAGCTGTTCCGGATCGACGCCGAGCACCACTGCGAGTCCGGCGTCAGCGAGTCCGGGTTCCGCCACCCGGACGGCGCACCGACCCCGGCCTGACCCCGGCCTACCGCGGGACGGACGGCAGCGACCCCGGTCGCACCTTCGCCCACACCAGCTTGCCCCCGCGGGACTGCCGCCAGCCCCAGTCGGCCAGCCGCTCGACGATCTGCATGCCGAACCCGCCCACGCGCCCGGGGTGCCCGTCCGTGGTGACCGGCGGGGCGGGGTTCCCGTCCTCCACCTCGATGCGCAGGCCGTCGCCCGTGTCGTAGAGCTGCAGCGAGACGTGCCCGAACCCGTGCAGCACCGCGTTGGCGACGAGCTCGGACACGACGAGCTCGGCGTTGGCGGAGTCCTCGATCCCCCACGCGTGGCAGGTGCGCACCACCGCGTGCCGGGCGCGACCGATGGACGCGGCCTCGCTGGGCAGCGACCAGCGCCGCCGCCGAGGGCTGCGTGCCCGGGCGGAGGTGTCCAGCGGCGACGGCACCCGCACGACCACGACGGCGACGTCGTCCTCGCGGTGGTCCGCGAGCCGGGACAGCAGCTCCTCGCCGACCCCGGCCGCGTCACGCGCGGTGACGGCCGCGGCGACGGCGGTCAGGGCCGCGAGCCCCTCGCGCAGGCCGCGGTCGCGCCGCTCGATGAGCCCGTCCGTGTAGTAGACGATGACGTCGCCCGGGTCGAGGTCCACGGACTCCGTGGTCCGGGGCGTGCCGCCGAACCCGATCAGGGGCCCGCCCGACGCGTCCAGCTGCGTGACCGTGCCGCCCCGCACGTGCAACGCCGGCAGGTGGCCCGCGCGTGAGTACTCCAGCCGCCAGGTGTCGTCGGTGCGCGCCAGCGTGGACAGGACGAGACCCGCAGGGCGGGGCACCCGCATGCCCGCCACCAGCTGGTCGACGCGCTCGAGCACGGGACCGGGGGTCGTGAGGTCGAACATGTAGGAGCGCACCACCGAGCGCAGCTGACCCATCGCGGCGGCGGCCTCCACGTCGTGCCCGACCACGTCGCCGATCACGACGCCGACCACGTCGGGGCTGACCTGCAGCACGTCGTACCAGTCCCCGCCCACCTGCGCGTTCTCGGAGTTGGGCGCGTAGTAGGTCCACACGTCGAGCCCGTCGACCTCGGCCTGCTCCGGCAGCATGGCGCGCTGCAGCGTCTCGGCCAGCCGGTGCTCGCGGTCGTAGAGCCGCGCGTTGTCGATGACCATGCCGACCCGGCGCGCGGTGAGCTCGAGCACGGTGCGCACGGACGGCTCCAGGTCGCGCAGCCCGCCGCCCTCGTGCGGGTGCACCGCGAGCACGCCCAGCACGCGCCGGCGGCCCGTCAGCGGGAACACCGCCACACGGTGCTCGGCGGGGCGCGCGGCGTCCCCGAGGACGAGACCGGCCTGGTGGACCAGCCACGCCGACGCGCTGCCGGAGCCGTAGGTGCCGTCGAGCTCGAGCTCGACGGGCCGGTCCAGCTCCCCGTCGAGAAGCCCCTGCACGAGGTCGGGGCCGGCGTCGCGGGCCGGCGGGACCTCGCCGTGCCGGGAGCCCTTGCCGGTCGGCGCGTGCGGCACGTCGATCCCGTCGGCCACCCGCAGGCCGCCGTCGTTGAGGTAGAACGCGGCCCAGCCGACCACCGACCGACGCAGCACCGCCGCGATCTCCCGCAGGGCGTGCGGGTCGTCGACGTCCATGAGCAGGTCCGACACCTGCGCGATCAGCCCGAGGCTGCGCCGCTCGCGCCGCTCGGCCTCGACCAGCGCGGCCTGCTCCGCGTCGTGGGAGAGCTGCTCGGTCAGGTCCTGGAGCGCGGCGACCCAGTGGGAGAGGGCACCACCGTCGGACTCCGGCACGGGCGACAGGGTCACGCGGCACGCGAAGGGGGACCCGTCGGCCCGGCGCAGGGTGAGCGTCTGGACGACCGTCTCCTGCGCGTGGACGGCTCGCCGCAGCCGCTCGACGTCGGCCGACGGGAGCGCGTTGTCGCGCAGCACGTCCGCGTGCCGCCGCCGCGCCTCGTCGAGGCCGTACCCTGTGACCCTCTCGAAGGCGTCGTTCACCCAGACGACGGGCAGTCCCGACTCGGTCGCATCCAACAGGGCGATCGGGACGGAAGTTGCTCTGAGGGCACGATCGCGCACGCCGACGAGAGCATGATCGGACAAGGGGGCAGCGTGGGAGTTGACCGCTACCACCTCCGATCGTCTAGCGTGCCGAACAGGCAGGTCGTCGAGAAGCCGGCGCCGCCCTGGCCGGATGTCAGCGAAAGGAGCACCGTGCGCGACGGTAACAGCACCATCCCCGACGGGCCTGCGGACGCCTCGAACGCCGAGCCCGGCTCCGGGATCGTCGGCGAGCCCGGCGCGGTCCACGTCATCGTCGGCACCGACGCCACCCGGATCGTGCTCTCAGGAGAGGTCGACGCCGACCTCGGCGCAGAGCTGCAGGAGGCGACCGCGGAGGCCGAGCAGGTGGGCCTGCCCATCGAGGTCGACGCCCACCACGTCACGTTCATGGACTCGTCGGGCGTCGCGTTCCTCGCGCGCCTCTCCATCCGGTCCAAGCACCGGGTCAGGCTGCTGCGGGTGCCGCCGACCGTGCGGTTCCTGCTCGAGGTCACCCGGATCGGGGAGCTGCTCGACGTCGTCGAGGGCGACGAGTCGCAGTTCCAGCCGGTCGGCGACGGCCAGGGCTAGACGCACGAAAGGCCCCCCGAGGGGGGCCTTTCGCATGCTGGTCGTCAGGCGCCGAGCGTGTGCCCCGCCGAGCGGAGCTGCTGAGCGGCCTCGACGAGGCGCTGGGCCATGCCGGCCTCGGCGAGCTTGCCCCAGGCGCGCGGGTCGTAGGCCTTCTTGTTGCCCACCTCGCCGTCGACCTTGAGCACGCCGTCGTAGTTGCGGAAGAAGTGGTCCGCCACCGGACGGCTGAACGCGTACTGCGTGTCCGTGTCGATGTTCATCTTGATGACGCCGTTGTCGACGGCCTCGGAGATCTCGGCCTCGGTGGAGCCGGACCCGCCGTGGAAGACGAGGTCGAACGGGTTCTCCTTGCCGATGGCCTCGCCGACGGCCTTCTGGATGTCCGCGAGGATCGACGGACGCAGCTTGACCGCACCGGGCTTGTAGACGCCGTGCACGTTGCCGAACGTGAGGGCCGTCAGGTAGCGGCCCTTCTCGCCCGAGCCGAGCGCCTTGACCGTGGCCAGGCCGTCCTCGACGGTCGTGTACAGCTTGTCGTTGATCTCGGCCGTGTGGCCGTCCTCCTCGCCACCGACGACGCCGACCTCGATCTCGAGGATCGTGCGGGCGGCGACGGAGAGCTCCAGGAGCTCCTCGGCGATGATCAGGTTCTCGTCGAGCGGCACGGACGAGCCGTCCCACATGTGCGACTGGAACGTGGGGAGCTTGCCGGCCTTGACCTGCTCGATCTCGAGCGCCAGCAGCGGGCGCACCCAGGAGTCGAGGTTCTGCTTGGCGCAGTGGTCGGTGTGCAGGGCGACGGTGATCGGGTAGCCCTTGGCCACCTCGGCCGCGTACGCCGCGAGCGCGAGCGAGCCGGCGACGCGGTCCTTGACGGTCGCGCCGGACGCGTACTCGGCGCCGCCGACGGAGACCTGGATGATGCCGTCGGACTCCGCCTCGGCGAAGCCCTGCAGGGCGGCGGTGACGCTCTGGGACGACGTGACGTTCACGGCCGGGTAGGCGAACTTGCCCGCCCGGGCCCGGTCGATCATCTCGGCGTACACCTCGGGGGTGGCGATGGCCATCTGCAGCATCTCCTGCGCGTAGTGGGGAGGGGTTATCGCAACGATTCTGGCACGCCCACCGGGTCGTGCGGCCGGGACGTTCTACCCCTGGACGGGAGGACCTGCGTGCTGCGCGATCCAGGCGTGCACCGCGATCGCGGCGGCCGCGCCCGCGTTCATCGACCGCGTCGAGCCGAACTGCGCGATGTGCAGGACGTCGACCGCGGCCTCGCGCGCGGCGTCGGACAACCCGACCGACTCCTGGCCGAACAGCAGCACGCACGCGCGCGGCAGCGGGTAGCCCTCGAGCGCCACGGAGCCGGGCAGGTTGTCGACGCCGAGCACGGGCAGACCGCTCTCCGCGGCCCAGGCCAGCAGGTCCGCCACCGACGGGTGGTGCCGGACGTGCTGGTAGCGGTCGGTGACCATGGCGCCGCGGCGGTTCCACCGGCGGTTGCCGACGATGTGCACCTCGGCGGCCAGGAACGCGTTGGCCGTCCGGACGACGGAGCCGATGTTGAGGTCGTGCGCCCAGTTCTCGATGGCCACGTGGAACGGGTGCCGGCGGGTGTCCAGGTCGGCGACGATCGCCTCGAGCGTCCAGTACCGGTAGCGGTCGACGACGTTGCGGCGGTCCCCCTCGGCCAGAAGCTCGGGGTCGTAGCGCTCGTCCGACGGCCACTCGCCCTGCCACGGGCCGACACCGACCTGCTCGCGCTCCTCGTCCACGGGCGCCACGGTAACGGGGCGGTCAGGCGAGCGTGACCTCCAGCTCGACGACCGCCCAGGACAGCGGCGGCAGCCGCAGGCTCACGGTCCCGTCCTCGGCTCGCACGCTGTCGAGCGGCACGAGGCCGACCCGATCTTGTGCGTCCTGTGCGTTGGTGGTGTGCCGGTCGCCGCCGGCCGGCACGGTGAGCACCTCGGCGCGTGTCACCCGCCCCGCCGCCCAGCCGCGCAGGTCGACGGCCACCTCGGCGTCCTCGTCGAGACCCCGGTGCGCCAGGAAGAGCGCGACGCGGCCGTGCTCCTCGTCCCACGTGGCCGACACGTCGACCAGGTCCACCGCGTCGAACTTCGCGGTGTCGTACCGGTCGGACGTCACCGCGGTCCGCAGCACGACCCCGCGGGCGAGCGCCGCCGTCCGGGCGAACGGCCAGAAGATCGACTGCCGCCACGCGGGTCCGCCCTCCTCCGAGCGGATGGGCGCGATGACGTTGACCAGCTGCGCCTGGTTGGCGATCTTCACGCGGTCGCCGTGCCGCAGCAGCGAGTTGAGGAAGGTGCCGACGACGACGGCGTCGGTGACCGAGTACTCGTCCTCGATGATCCGCGGGTGCTCGCGCCAGCTCCCCGCCTTCTCGATCACGTGCGGCTGGTCCTCGGTGTCCTTGCCGGTGGCGTACCAGACGTTCCACTCGTCGAAGGAGAGGTCGATGTGCTTCGTGTGCTTGCCGCGCGCGCGGACGGCGTCGGCGGTGGCCACGACCGACTCGATGAAGTAGTCCATGTCCACCGCGCTGGCCAGGAAGCTGGCGTGGTCGCCGTCGTGCTCCTGGTAGTAGGCGTGCAGCGAGACGTAGTCCACCTCGTCGTAGGCGTGCCCGAGGACCGTCTGCTCCCACGCACCGAACGTCGGCATGCCCGAGTTCGACGAGCCGCAGGCCACCAGCTCGATCCGCGGGTCCACCAGCCGCATGACCTTCGCGGCCTCCTGCGCCAGCCGGCCGTACTCGTCGGCGGTCTTTGCGCCCATCTGCCACGGGCCGTCCATCTCGTTGCCCAGGCACCACAAGCGGATGTCGAACGGCTCCTCGTGCCCGTTCGTGCGGCGCCGGTCGGACAGCTCGGTGCCGCCGGGGTGGTTGGCGTACTCGACCAGCGCGCGCGCCTCCTCGACCCCGCGGGTGCCCAGGTTCACGGCCTCCATGACCTCGACCCCGGCGATGCGCGACCAGTCGACGAACTCGTGCAGCCCGAACGCGTTGGTCTCGACCGTGTGCCAGGCGCCGTCCAGCCGCCGCGGCCGGTCAGGACCGACCCCGTCCTCCCAGGCGTACCCCGAGACGAAGTTGCCCCCGGGGTACCGGATCACGGTCGCGCCGAGCTCCTTGACCAGGTCGAGGACGTCCCGGCGGAACCCGTGCTCGTCGGCCGCGGGGTGCCCCGGCTCGTAGATGCCGGTGTAGACGCACCGGCCCATGTGCTCGACGAACGACCCGAAGATCCGCCGGGGAACCGGTCCGACGACGAAGTCGCGGTCGAGCGTGACGCGTGCGCGGGTCATCACTGCCCGCCGAACCCGGTGGTGGCGAACCCCTTGATGATCTGGCGCTGGAAGAACAGGAACACCACGACCAGCGGCAGGGCAGCGAGCACGGCCGAGGCCATGACCTGCGCGTACTGCAGGCCGTAGGCGCTCTTCACGGTCTGCAGCCCGACGGGCAGCGTCATCAGCGACGAGTCGCTGGTGGCGATGAACGGCCACAGGAAGTTGTTCCACGCCGCGATGAACACGAAGATCGAGACGGCGGCCAGGATCGGCCGCGACAGGGGCAGGACGATCGACCAGAACACCCGCAGGCGCCCGGCGCCGTCGATGCGTGCCGCGTCCTCGAGCTCGACCGGGATCTGGTCGAAGAACTTCTTCAGGATGAACACCATGGCCGGGTGGACCGTCTGCGGCAGGATCACGGCCCAGTACGTGTCCACGAGGTTGAGCGTGAGCATCTCGTAGAACAGCGGGACGATGAGCACCTGCGGCGGGATGATGATCGACGCGATGATCCCCCAGAACAGCCAGCGCCGACCCGTGAAGTCGAGCCGGGAGAACGCGTAGGCGGCCAGCGCGGTCACCGCGAGCGTGATGACCGTGATCGCCGTCGCGGTGATCAGGCTGTTCCACGTCCAGAGCGGGATGTTGCCCTCGCGCAGCACGTTCGCGTACGCCTCGGTGGTGAACCCGTCGGGCGGCAGCCACGACACGGGCGTCGCCGCCGCGGACGTCTCGGTCTTGAACGAGGTGGCGACCGCCCAGAGGAAGGGCAGCAGCCAGAACACCGCGAGCACGATCAGCGCGACGATCGCGCCGATGCGTCCGGGGCTGGCGAACCGCTCGCCGATGCGCAGGCCCGCCTTGTCGGCGAACCGGCCACGCTGCTTGTGCACCGGCCCCGGGGCGGCGGCGTTGGGCTGGGGAGCGACGGTCGTGGTCATCAGACACCCCTCCGGGTCGTCAGCCGCATCTGGCCGATCGAGATGATGACGATGATCGCGAAGAAGATGTACGCGATCGCCGAGGCGTACCCGAACCGGTAGCCGGTGAAGCCCACCTCGAAGACGTACTGGACGACCGGACGCGTCACGCCGCCGGGTCCGCCCTGGGTCATGATGTAGATCTGGTCGAAGACCTTCAGCGAGGCCAGGATCTGCAGGATCACGATGAGCACCGTCGTCGGGCCCAGCTGCGGGACGGTGATCGACCGCAGCTGGCGCCACCGGCCCGCGCCGTCCAGCGCGGAGGCCTCGTACTGCTGCTCCGGGATGTTCTGCAGCGCGGTCAGGTACAGCAGGAAGTTGAACCCGACCGTCCACCACAGGGTCATGAGGACGACCGCGAGCATCGCCCACTGCGGGTCCTGCAGCCAGGCGATCTGCTCGACGCCCACCGCCCCGAGCAGGTAGTTCACGAGGCCGAGCTGCGGGTTGTACATCCAGATCCAGAACTGCGCGGCGACGGTGGACGCCAGCAGGAACGGCATGAAGAACGAGAGCCGCCACAGCCACTGCCCCGGCAGCCCCTGGTGCACCAGCAGCGCCAGGATCAGCGCCACGATCACGAGCGGGATCGTGGAGAGCACCGTGAACCACAGCGTGTTCAGCAGCGAGCGCCACATGATCGGGTCCGCGAGGGCCTCGGCGTAGTTGTCGAACCCGATCAGCTCGCCGCCGGCACCCGTGATGCTCTCGCCGGTGAAGCTCAGGTAGAAGCCGTGGACCAGCGGCCAGATCAGGAACATCACGAAGACGACCACGAACGGGGCGACGAACGCCCAGCCGATGCGGTTGTCGCGGGCACGTCGTTCGCGCTCGCCGCGCCGGACCTCGTCGGGTGACGTGGTGCGAGGCGGGGCGCCGGTGACGTCGACGGCTGCAGAGGACACGTTCCGACTCCTTCGGGTCACACCGGGTTCGGCTTGGCCAGCTGGACGTTCACGCGGCGGACGAAGGCGGCGAAGCCGTCGGCCGGGTCAGCACCGTCCAGGTAGACGCCCTGCACGGTCTCGAGGAAGTAGTTCTGGAAGTCGCTGCCCGACCCCGTGAACCACGCCTCCGGGTCGTAGTTGAGGATCTCCGCGGCGGCCGCGTAGTGCGCCTGCGGCTGGAGCGCCTGGTACTCCGCGCTCTGGACGACGGGTTGGAACCCGGGGATGTGCCCGGCCTCGGCCCACCCGAGCGAGTTCTGCAGCAGGTCGGCGACGAACTGGTAGCTCGCCCGCCGCTGCTCCGGGTCGGGGCTCGACTGGTGCGGCAGCGTGAACGCGTGCGAGTCGGCGTACGCCGCCGGGGTGCCGAACAGGGTCGGGATGGGCTGGGCGTCGATCGGCAGGCCCGAGTTCTTGGCGGTCGGCAGCTCCCACACGCCGGTGAAGAACAGCCCGCTCTCGCCGGACATGAACTCCGAGACGGCCGTGCCGTAGTCGCCGCTCGGCGTGCAGATGGTGCCGTCGAGCAGCTGCTGGATGAACTCGAGGGACTCCACCGCGGCGTCCTCGTCCACCACGGCCGTCTTGCCGGACAGGTCGAACTCGGCGTCGTGCTGCTTGTGCAGCGTGTAGAACAGCCGCCACATCTGGGCGCCGTCGCCCAGGTACCCGTACGACAGGCCGTGCTTCCCGGTCACCGCCTGCATCGCGCGGGCGACCTCGAGGAACTGGTCCGGGCTCTCGATCGGCGCCAGCTGCCCGTCGGGCCCCAGGACGTCCGCCTGCTCGGCGATGTCGAGGTTGTACATCATGACGAACGGGTGCGAGTCGAGGGCGATCGAGAACTGCTGGCCGTCGAGCCCGCCCTTGGCCCAGACGCGCTCCAGGAAGTCGGACTCCTGCACCCCGAACTCCGCCAGCAGGTCCAGGTCCCACGGGTCGAGCAGGCCACCGGGCGCGTACCCGGCCACGCGCGACGCGTGCATGATCGCCACGTCGGGCGACCGTCCTCCGACGCTCGCCATGGCCAGCTTGGTGTAGTACGGCGCGCCCCAGGCCAGCACGGTCTGCGTGGCCTCGTACCCGTGGTCGAGCGCGTTCACCTTGTCGACGAGGCCGGCCATGTTGATGCCGTCGCCCCCGCTGAGCAGGTGCCAGTAGGCGAGCTGGCTGAGGCCGCTCGCGGAGGCCGTCGGTGCGCAGCCGGCGAGCGCCGACGCGGCGGCCACGCCCCCGACGGCGGCCAACGAGCCCATCAGCATCTGACGGCGGGTGAGCCCCGGACCGGGCGGCGGGGGTACGTCGGCGGCCGTGCGCAGCCGCGAGAAGTGGTGCGGTGCCATGCCCTCACTCCTTCGTGAGACACGCCTGACGTCATCGTCGGTGTGCAGGCCCGGCAGCGTCACCGTGCCCGATTCGCATCGTTACATCGTTGCAACAGGGCAGCAACAGGAGGCGCCCACGCCCGGGGACTGCCGACTCACACGGTCCGCACATCCCGCCCACCGGCTGCCCACGGACGGCGCCGTAGGCTGGGCGCATGCTGATGACGACCGCACTGGCCGCCGGACCGGTCATGGCCCTCGGGCCTGACTTCCTCAACGCAGACCACCTGATCGAGTCGTTCGGGGCGGCTGCGCTCATCGGCATCGCCGTCGTCATCTTCATCGAGACCGGCCTGCTGTTCCCGATCCTGCCGGGTGACTCGCTGCTGTTCACCGCCGGCGCCCTCGTGGCCCAGGACACGCTGGACATCAACATCTGGGTGCTCTGCCTGGTCCTGTTCCTGGCCGCGTTCCTGGGAGACCAGACCGGCTACCTCATCGGTCGCACGGTGGGCCCGAAGGTGTTCAACAAGCCGGACTCGCGGTTCTTCAAGAAGAAGTACATCGACCAGACCTACGCCTACTTCGACAAGTACGGCGGCCGCACGATCATCGTCGCCCGGTTCGTGCCCATCGTGCGCACGTACGCACCGGTCGCCGCGGGTGTCGGCGGGATGCGCTACCGCTTCTTCGTCACGTACAACGTGGTCGGTGCGCTGCTGTGGGCCGTCGGCGTGACCCTGCTCGGGTACTGGCTCGGCAACTTCACGTTCATCAAGGAGAACATCGAGGCGCTGCTCATCGTGGTGGTGCTCATCTCGGTGATCCCGATCGGCATCGAGCTCCTGCGCGCCCGTCGCAAGGGGGCCCAGCCCGAGGAGCGCGACGCGCGGTACGACGAGCAGGCCGAGCGCGAGGCCGTCGAGCGCAAGGCGTTCGACGCGTGACCCACCACGGCCCGCGGGAGATCCGCTCCTGGCTGTCCGACATGGACGGCGTCCTCGTGCACGAGGGCACCGCGCTGCCCGGCGCCGCGGAGTTCATCAAGGCCCTGCGCGAGGGCGAGCGCCCGTTCCTCATCCTCACGAACAACTCGATCTTCACCACGCGTGACCTGCGCGCGCGGCTGTCCGCGTCCGGGATCGACGTGCCCGAGGAGGCCATCTGGACCTCCGCCCTGGCCACCGCGCAGTTCCTCACCGACCAGATGCCCGGCGGCTCGGCGTACGTCATCGGCGAGGCGGGGCTGACCACCGCGCTGTACGAGGCCGGCTACACGCTGACCGCCGCGAAGCCCGACTTCGTGGTCCTGGGCGAGACCCGCACGTACTCCTTCGAGGCGATCACGCAGGCGATCCGGCTCATCCAGGGCGGCGCGCGGTTCATCGCCACCAACCCCGACGTCACCGGCCCGTCCGCGGACGGCGACCTGCCGGCCACGGGCGCGGTCGCCGCCATGATCAGCGCGGCGACCGGTCGGCAGCCCTACTTCGTCGGCAAGCCCAACCCGATGATGATCCGCTCGGCGCTCAACCGGATCGACGCCCACTCGGAGACCACCGTGATGGTGGGCGACCGGATGGACACCGACGTCGTCGCGGGGATCGAGGCCGGGCTGCGCACGTTCCTGGTCCTGTCCGGGTCCACCCGGCTGGCCGACGTGGAGAGCTTCCCGTTCCGGCCGACCGAGATCCTCGACTCGGTGCAGGACCTGATCGAGCGGGTCTGACTAGAAGCTGACCTCGGGCGCCGCGCGCACGCTGGGCTCGTCGACCTCGAAGTACTCGGCCCGCACGAAGTGGAACATGTTCGCGATGACGTTCGGCGGGAACGACTCGACCTTGGTGTTCAGCTCCCGCACGTTCGCGTTGTAGAACCGGCGGCCCGCGGCGATGCGGTCCTCGGTGTTGGTGAGCTCGAGCTGCAGCTGCTGGAAGTTCTCGCTGGCGCGCAGCACCGGGTAGGCCTCGGCCACCGCGAACAGCCGTCCGAGGGCCTGCGTCAGCTGGTTCTCCTGCGCGGCCTGCTCGGCCGGGCCGGCGCCCGGGCTGGCGGCGGCGGCGCGGGCACGCGCGACCTCGTCGAACACGCCGCGCTCGTGGGCCGCGTAGCCCTTGACCGACTCGACCAGGTTCGGGATGAGGTCGTGGCGACGGTGCAGCTCGACGTCGATCTGCCGCCAGGCCTCCTGCACCAGGTTCCGCAGCCGGACGAAGCCGTTGTACGTGGTGACAGCCCAGATGAGGGCGATCACGACGATCACGGCGATGACGATCAGGACGATGACACCGGTGCTCACAGCAGGCCTCTCGGAGGTCGGGCGGGTCAGGCGATCGTAGCGTCGGCTAGAGGGTCGGCGCGGGCGCCGGGTCGTACCCGTGGTCGAGCCAGACGTGCCGTGGGATCGCACGCACGACCGCCGCGAGGAGCTGCAACCGGGAGCTCAGCCGGTCGAGGTCCGTGGTGCCGAAGCTCCAGGACAGGATCCAGGTGCCCTCGATCCGCCAGGCGTTGCCGAGCGCGTCCCCCCGCAGCAGCCGCTCCATGAGCCGAGGGTGCAGGATCGCGTGCCCCACCCGTGCGTCGGAGGCCGCGACGCGGTACGCCTGGTTGAACACCTCGGACTCGAACTGCAGGTCGCGGGCGCCCACCAGCTTGGCCAGCTTGGCACCGAGCCCCTCGGGCGTGACCTCGACGGTCGGCAGGTAGGCGGGCAGGGCGAGGGCGACGATGTGCGCGTGGTGCGTCGACCGGCTCTTCCCGCTGCCGGTGGTCCAGGCGTAGGTGAAGGACATCGCGGCCCGCGAGTCGAACGTGCCGCGCAGGACCTCGGTCGCGGCGCGGTTGCTGCCGACGCCGAACGGCTGGTCGCGCGACAGGTCGATCAGGGACCGGTCGAACTCCTCGTAGGTCCAGCCGATGGCCGCCGCCCACTCGCGGAACCGCGCGTGCCGCTTGCGCTGCAACCACATGCCGACCACGAGGGCGGCGACGAAGCCCGCCCCGACGAGCAGGAAGAGCATGGCCTCCACGTCGTCAGGCCAGGCCGAGGTCGGCCAGGCTGAACAGGTAGTGGTACGGCACGCCGAGCGCCTCGATCTTGGCCTGCGCCCCGGTCGCGCGGTCGACGATCACGGCGACGCCCAGCACCTCGGCGCCGGCCTCGCGCGCGGCCTCGACGGCGGCGATGGGCGATCCGCCCGTGGTCGACGTGTCCTCCAGGACGACGACCTTGCGGCCCGCGATGTCCGGTCCCTCGATGCGGCGCTGCATCCCGTGCGCCTTCGTCTCCTTGCGGACGACGAACGCGTCCAGGTCCTGCCCCCGCGACGCGGCGGCGTGCAGGAGCGAGGTCGCGACGGGGTCGGCGCCGAGCGTCAGGCCGCCGACGGCGTCGATCTCCGCCGTGCCCAGCCCGACCTCCTCGAGCCGGTCGAGCATCAGGTGACCGATCAGCGGGGCTGCCCGGTGGTGCAGCGTGACGCGGCGCAGGTCGACGTAGTAGTCGGCCTCACGACCGGACGACAGCGTGACCTTCCCGTGCACGACCGCGAGGGTCTTGATGAGCTCGAGCAGCTGCTCGCGAGGGGTCGGGGAGAGAGTCACGGCGGTCAGGCTACTCGGCGGGCGCGTCCTGGCCCTGGAACGACCGGCGGTAGCGACCGAACGCGCGGACGGCCGACCGGGGGGCGATGCGCGCGGCCGCCGAGAGCGTCCGGTAGCGCAGGCTCGGCGTCGACAGGACGGCACCTCGACGGACGTCGGCCAGGCCGGTGGCCACCACGTCCTCCGCGTTCAGCCAGGCGACCTCCGGGTACGCGGTCATGTCGATCTCGCCGCGCGCGTGGAACTCGGTGTGCACGAACCCGGGGTTCAGGGAGGTGGCCGTGACGCCGGTGCCGCGGAGCTCGACCGCGAGGCTCTCCGTGAACACCCGCACCCAGGCCTTGTGCGCGGAGTACGTGCCGGAGGTGAGCAGGGCGGCGACGGAGGCGACGTTGAGGATGGCCCCGCGGCCGCGCTCGACCATGGCGCCCGCCGCAGCGTGCGACAGGACCATGACGGCCGTGACCATGACCGCGAGCGCCGACTCCTCGTCGGCCAGGTCGCCCGTGACGAACCGCTGGTTGAGCCCGAGGCCGGCGTTGTTCACCAGCAGCCCGATCGGTCGCTCGGTGGCGCGCAGCCGGTCGGCCACCCGCTCGACGTCGGCGCGGACGGACAGGTCGGCCACGAGGACCTCGGCGCGGATGCCCGCGGCGGCCTCGAGCTGGGCGGCGAGGCGCGTCAGGCGCTCCTCGTTGCGGGCGACCAGGACGACGTCGTGCTTGGCCGTGGCCAGCTGCCAGGCGAACTCCAGGCCCAGCCCTGCCGACGCCCCGGTGATGAGTGCGGTTGCCATGGGCCCACCCTACGGAGGCGGTCAGGCCTCGCGCGCGTTCCGAAGGTCCCGGCCCCGTCCGGCCCTGTGGACGGCGCGACCGGGACCGTCAGGGGCGGCACGTAGGGTGTGCGCGTGACTGACGGGTGGGGTGGCGACGTGCCGGACTGGCCTCTCGACGAGGAGCCGCCGTTCGACCCGTTCTACGACGCCGCCCCGCCGGAGCACGAGCCCGCCGCCCCGCCGTCGCGCGGTGGCCGTGCGGCTCCTCCCCCGCGTCCGGACATCCCCCGCGAGGTCGCCCAGGTGCTCGAGCCCGAGGCCGCGCTGGCCGCCGCGGCCGAGGTGCTGCGCAGCGTCTGGGGGTACGACGCCTTCCGCGGTGAGCAGGCCGAGATCATCGACACGGTCGTCCGCGGCGGCGACGCGCTGGTGCTCATGCCGACCGGTGGCGGCAAGTCCCTCTGCTACCAGGTGCCGGCGCTGGTCCGCGAGGGCACCGGTGTCGTCGTGTCGCCGCTGATCGCCCTGATGCAGGACCAGGTCGACGCCCTGTCCGCCCTCGGCGTGCGCGCCGGGTTCCTCAACTCGACGCAGCAGTCGTTCGAGCGTCGGAAGGTCGAGGACGCCTACCTCGCCGGCGAGCTCGACCTGTTGTACCTGGCGCCCGAGCGTCTGCGCGTGCGGGAGACCATCGAGCTGCTGGACCGCGGCACGGTCGCCCTGTTCGCCATCGACGAGGCGCACTGCGTGTCCCAGTGGGGGCACGACTTCCGGCCCGACTACCTGCAGCTGTCGATGCTGCACGAGCGCTGGCCCGAGGTCCCCCGGATCGCCCTGACCGCCACGGCCACCGAGCAGACCCACGCGGAGATCGCGCAGCGGCTGCAGCTCGGGGACGCCAAGCACTTCGTCGCCAGCTTCGACCGGCCCAACATCCAGTACCGGATCGCGCCCAAGGACAAGCCGCGGGACCAGCTGCTGAACCTGCTGCGCACCGAGCACGAGGGCGATGCGGGCATCGTCTACTGCCTCTCGCGGAACTCGGTCGAGCAGACCGCGCAGTTCCTGGTGGACCACGGCGTGCCGGCACTGCCGTACCACGCAGGGCTCGACCGGCAGGTGCGCGCGCGGAACCAGAGCAGGTTCCTGCGCGAGGACGGGATCGTGATGGTCGCGACCATCGCGTTCGGGATGGGCATCGACAAGCCCGACGTGCGGTTCGTCGCGCACCTGGACCTGCCGAAGTCCGTCGAGGGCTACTACCAGGAGACCGGCCGCGCCGGGCGTGACGGGCTGCCGTCGACCGCGTGGCTGGCGTACGGGCTCGCGGACGTGGTGCAGCAGCGGCGCATGATCGACACGTCTGAGGGCGACGCCGCCCACAAGCGCCGGCTCACCGCGCACCTGGACGCGATGCTCGCGCTCTGCGAGACCGTGTCGTGCCGGCGCGTCCAGCTGCTCAACTACTTCGGTCAGCCGTCGCAGCCGTGCGGCAACTGCGACACGTGCCTGACCCCGCCCGAGTCGTGGGACGGGACGGTGGCTGCCCAGAAGCTGCTGTCGACGGTCGTCCGGCTGGAGCAGCGGGGGCAGCGGTACGGCGTCGGGCACCTGGTCGACATCCTGCGCGGCAAGGTGACCCCGCGCGTGACTCAGCTCGGCCACCAGGACCTGTCGACGTTCGGCGTCGGGCAGGACCTGTCCGACGGGGAGTGGCGCGGGGTGGTCCGGCAGCTGCTCGCGATGGAGCTGCTGGGGGTCGACACCGACGGGTACGGCACGCTGCGGCTGGCGCCGGACAGTGCGGACGTGCTGCGCGGCGCGCGCGAGGTGCGGCTGCGGCGCGAGACCGAGAAGGTCGTCCGCACGCGGGGCACGCGCGGTGCCCGGGCGACGGCAGCGGCGGACCTGTCGGACGACGCCCTCGAGCTCTTCGAGGTCCTGCGGGCGTGGCGGGCGGGCGTCGCCAAGGAGCAGGGCGTGCCCGCCTACGTGGTGTTCCACGACGCGACGCTGCGCGAGGTGGTCACGCAGAAGCCGACCTCGCTGGAGGCTCTCGGCGGGATCAGCGGGATCGGCGCGGCGAAGCTGGAGCGGCACGGACCGGGACTGCTGGCGGCGCTCGCCGGCGTGGGCGAACCCGCCTGACCGGCCTCAGTCGAGCAACCCGTTCGTCGACCCGCGACCGCTGAGCACGTATCTGCTGGACACGTCCTGCTTGGATGCCAGACATGTTCCGGTACGAGCGTGACCCGCGGGTGGGCGACTGGCTGCGCCCGCGGCTGGGGCCGTTCGGGGCGGCGGTGGGATCCCTGGTGCCCCGCGGGTTCGCGGCGTACGCGCGCGTCCTGCACCCGATGTACGACGCCGACGACGTCCCGGTGACGTGGTCGGCGGTCGCGGCGGCGACCGGTCGCGTGGTGCATCCCACCGCCCAGTCGTGGCGGGTGGCGAGGCGGCCTGACCTGCACGCTCCTCAGGCCCGGCCGCTCGGACAGCGGGTCGCCGAGCCCGGTGAGTGGAGCGGCGGCGAGCCCGCAGAGGGATCGCTGGGGGCCACGGAGCTCCGAACCCTGGCGGACGTGCTCGGCCGGCACACCGTCGGTGACCTGGTGGTGGCGTTCTGGGAGGGCACCAGCCGGGAGGGCGGCATGCAGCTCGTCGCGTGGATCGGCGAGCCCCCCGCGCTGGGTCCCGCTCCCCCGGACCTGGCGCCGGAGGTTCTGCACGGTCCGAAGCTCGAGCTCCCGCATCGCGCGTACGTGCTGTTCCGTGGCCGGCCGAGCGACCTGGAGGCCCTGGCCGACGGTCGCGCGCGGGCGGACGTCGACCCGTTCCGGCCCGGGTGGCGCACACCGAACCTGCTCTGGCCCGACGACCGCAGCTGGTGCCTGGCGACCGAGGTCGACCTCGACTCGACGGTCGTCGGCGGGAGCCGGGAGCTGGTCGACGACCTGCTCGCGGCGTCGGACCTGGAGGTCGTCGAGGTGACCGAGACCGACTCGCTCGGCTGGCTCGACGACACCGTCAACGTGCCCTGATCAGACGCCGAACCTCCGGCGCTGAAGCTCACGGACCTCGTCGGCGAGCTCGGGGACCGGGCCTTCGACCGGGATGCCTGGCGCGACCAGGGTGATCGGGAGCGCCGCGACCGGAGCGGCGGGGACGCCCCACTCCGCGAGCCAGGCGCCGGTCTGCGCCGACGACGTCGCGTAGACGATCCGACCCAGGCCGACCCAGGCGTGGGCCGCCGCACACATCGGGCAGTGCTCGCCGGACGTGTAGACCGTCGACGCGGCGCGCTCCTCGGGCGTCAGGTGGTTCGCCGACCAGCGGGCGATCTCGAGCTCCGGGTGCCGGGTCTCGTCGCCGTCCTTGACGCGGTTGCGGTCCTCGAACCTGACCCGCCCGGCGGCGTCGACCAGCACGGAGCCGTAGGGCTCGTCGCCGTCGTCGAGCGCCTCGCGGGCGAGGTCCACGGCCCGACGCAGGTGGGTGAGATCGGCCTCGGTGAGCGTCATCGGCCCACCGTCGCGGCCAGGACTCGCGCGCGCAACCCTCGCCGGTGCGCGACGAGCGAGGCGCGCAGGTCCCTCGACCACGCCGGCTCGTCGGCCACGGTGTCGTCGCCGACGTGGGCGATGGCGACCAGCAGGCGGACCGCGACGGCGGCGCTGTGGAGCTCGAGCGCGGACTCCTCGTCGTCCCCGAGGGGCCGCACACCTCGGTAGCCCGTCAGGAACGCCGCGAGGAGGGCGGGCTGCTCGACGTGCCCGGGCGAGTCACCGACCAGGTCGCGGACCGCGGCGGCGATGTCCTCGACGAACGGGCCGGTCCGTGCCTCGTCGGCGTCGAACGCCGTCGGGACGCCGTCGCTCCAGCGCATGTTGTCCAGCTCGAAGTCGCCGTGCAACGTGCCCCGGGGGTGGCCGGCCCGGTCGGTCGCGGCGAGGACCACGCGCGCGGCGCGCACGAGCTCGGGGTCGCGGTCGAGCTCCGCGAGGTCGACCGGCGGCGGTTCGTCGGCGGCGGTCAACGGCGGGGCGGCCCGGTGCAGCCGCGCCAGGGCTGCACCCCAGGACTGGGCCGCCGGTGACGTCAGGTCGTCGAGCTCGAGCGCCTCCCCCGGAGCCGAGAGCACGGCGGTGGCGTGCATGTCGCCGAGCCCGGTCGCGACGGTCTCGACCAGGCGACCGGCCACCGACGGCAGCGGTGCGACGGTCGACCCGTGCGGCGCCCACGACGCGAGCAGTCGCGCCGGGACCTCGAGGTCGCGAACCGTGCGCAGCGTCGCGGGGACGAAGCGCAGGTAGAGCACTCCGCGCGGGTCGGCGTCCGGCGGCACCACGAACACGTGGGTCGCGCTGGACCGCTTCCACCGGGCGGCTCCCGGGGCGATCCCCCAGGCGACGGCGACGGCGTCGGCGACAGGGCTCCGCCAGGAATCGTCGACGGTGGCGTCGACGCGAGCGATCTCGGAGAGGGGGAGCATCAGGGCATCCTCGCGGCGACGCACGACCCGGTCACGGCATTTCTGGTGTTCAGCGCCCCTCAGGGAGCGACCACGAACCCCGCGATGTCCGCAGGGACGTGGACCGGGCCACCTGGGTCTGTGGGCGTGTCGCCGGCTGTCAGCACGCAGGAGCGCCGCCCGCCGTGCCTGAGTCGGCCATCGGGAGCAGACTCGGCGGATGCCCACCAGCACGCAGGTCCAGCTCATCCGACGGCCGAAGGGGTGGCCGGTGCCCGAGGACTTCCGCACCGTCACGGTCGACCTGCCCGAGCTCGGGCCGGACCAGGTACGCGTCGCCAACGAGTTCCTTTCGGTCGACCCGTACATGCGGGGCCGGATGAACGACGCCGAGTCGTACGTCGCGCCGTTCGCCCTCGACGCCACCATGACCGGCGGCGCGGTCGGCCGGGTCGTGGAGTCGACGTCGGCGGACGTGCCCGTCGGGGCCGCCGTCACGCACGACCTCGGGTGGCGCGACGTCGCGCAGGGGGACGCCGCGCAGTTCCGGGTGGTCGACGACGGCGTGCCGCTCTCCGCGTACCTCGGGGTGCTCGGCATGACCGCGTTCACCGCGCACGTCGGCCTGCTCCAGATCGCGCGGATGCAGCCCGGCGAGGTGGTGTTCGTGTCCGGGGCGGCCGGTGCGGTCGGGTCGATGGTGGGTCAGATCGCGAGGCTCAAGGGCGCCGCACGGGTGATCGGCTCCGCCGGGTCGCCGGAGAAGGTCGCGCTGGTGCAGGAGCGGTACGGGTTCGACGCCGCCTTCGACTACACGGACGGGCACGTGTTCCGGCAGCTCCGGGCTGCCGCGCCCGACGGGATCGACGTGTACTTCGACAACGTCGGCGGCGTGCACCTGGAGGCGGCGATCGGCGCCCTGCGCCGTGACGGGCGGGTGGCGGTGTGCGGCGCCATCTCCGGGTACAACGACGAGCACCCGCAGCCGGGTCCGCGGAACATGGCGCGGATCATCCAGCAAGGGCTGACCCTGCGCGGGTTCACCGTCCCGTTCCACACGCAGCACTACCCCGCGTTCGTCGCGGACATGCGCGAGTGGTTCACGACGGGGCAGATCGCGTACGACGAGACCGTGGTCGACGGCCTGGACCACGCGGTCGACGCGTTCCTGGCGATGATGCGGGGCGAGACGACCGGCAAGACGCTCGTGCGGGTGGAGCACCGGTAGCGCACGAAAGTATCGAGCCCGTTGTCGACACCTGTCAGATTGGGCTGCCGGACGCATGGATCGTTGTCGACACCCCGGCACACGACTCCCGTCCCAGAGCGGGTGAGTTCCGGTCGTACACCTGGGCGGTACCCGTCGTCGGTGTTACGTTCGGCCCGATAGTTGCGACGAGCAGACCGGACCTCCCTGATGACGACCACCAGCGCGGACAACGCCGCCGCCGACCACGACGACGTCGCCACCACCCCCGACCTCCCCGGGACCGCGGCCACGATCGCCCTCATCGCGGCCGAGGCGGGCGTGTCCATCCCCACGGTGTCGAAGGTGCTGAACGGCCGGACGGACGTCGCCGCCGTCACGCGTGCCCGGGTCGAGGAGGTCATCGACCGCCACCAGTACCGCCGCCGCCGGGCACGCTCGCAGACGGGCCCGGGACTCCTCGACCTCGTCTTCCACGAGCTCGACGCCGGCTGGGCCGTACAGATCATCAAGGGCGTCGAGTCGGTGGCGGGACCGGCGCGGATGGGCGTCGTGCTCTCCGAGCTGGGCGGAGCGCACCGGCCCCGGCAGGAGTGGCTCGACGACGTCCTCGCCCGCCGGCCACGCGGCGTCATCCTCGTCCTGTCCGACCTGGACCCCGCTCAGCGACGTCAGCTGGAGACGCGGTCGATCCCGTTCGTCGTCGTCGACACCGCCGGTGAGCAGCCCGCAGGCGTCCCCACCGTCGGGTCCGCCAACTGGGCGGGCGGCCTCGCCGCGACCCGGCACCTGCTCGGGCTCGGGCACCGGCGGGTCGCGGTCATCTCCGGACCGGTCGACGTCCTGTGCAGCCGCGCCCGGATCGACGGGTACCGCACCGCCCTCGACGAGGCCGGCATCACCGTCGACCCGTCCCTGGTCCGGTACGGCGACTTCTTCGTCGGCGGCGGCTACACGCACGGGATGGACCTGCTCGACCGGCCGGAGCGCCCGACCGCGATCTTCGCCGGCTCCGACTTCCAGGCGCTCGGCGTCATGCGCGCGGCACGGGAGCTGGGCCTGCGCGTGCCCGAGGACCTGTCGATCGTCGGCTACGACGACCTGCCGCTCACGGAGTGGATCGGCCCCCCGCTGACGACCATCCACCAGCCGCTCCAGGAGATGGCCGCCACCGCCACGCGGATGGTGCTGGCCATGGCGCGCGGCGAGGCGCCGAGCAACCCGCGCATCGACCTGGCCACCGAGCTGGTGGTCCGCGAGAGCACCGCGCCCCCGGCCACCGTCTGAGCGGCGGCGGTCAGCGGCCGGTGCCGTCGACCGCGTGGGGCTCGATCGCGGCGATCTCGTCCGGGGTCAGCGCCGGGGCGCTCAGCGCCTTGACGTTGTCCTCGAGCTGGGCGACCGAGCTGGCGCCGACGAGTGCCGAGGTGATCCGGTCGTCGCGCAGCACCCAGGACAGGGCCAGCTGCGCGAGCGACTGCCCGCGACCGGCGGCGATCTCGTTCAGCGCCCGCGCGCGGGACAGGTAGGTCTCGGACAGCGCGGTCGGCTTGAGGAAGTGGCCGACGGCCGCGCGCGAGTCCTTCGGGACCTCGCCCGACAGGTAGCGACCGGTGAGCAGGCCCTGCGCCAGCGGCGAGAACACGATCGCGCCGATCCCCAGGTCCCCGACGACGTCGAGCAGGCTCTCGGTCTGACCCTCGGCCACGTTCTCCACGTGCCGGTTGAACATCGAGTAGCTGGGCTGGTGGATCAGCAGCGGGGTGCCCAGGTCGGCCAGCACCTGCTGCGCGGTCCGGGTCTGCGCCGGGGAGTAGTTCGAGATGCCCGCGTACAGGGCCTTCCCGCTGGTCACCGCGGTGTGCAGGGCGCCCATCGTCTCCTCGATCGGCACCGACGGGTCGGGGCGGTGGGAGTAGAAGATGTCGACGTAGTCCACGCCGATGCGCGCCAGGGACTGGTCCAGCGAGGACAGCAGGTACTTGCGCGAGCCGCCGTCGCCGTACGGCCCGGGCCACATGTCGTAGCCGGCCTTGGAGGAGATGACCAGCTCGTCGCGGTACGGGCGCAGGTCGGAGGCCAGGATCCGGCCGAAGTTCTCCTCGGCCGACCCGTACGGCGGGCCGTAGTTGTTGGCCAGGTCGATGTGCGTGATGCCCAGGTCGAACGCCCGCCGAAGGACCGCCCGCTGGGTGTCCAGCGGGGTGGTGTCCCCGAAGTTGTGCCACAGGCCCAACGACAGCGCGGGCAGGTCCAGCCCGCTGCGGCCGGTACGGCGGTAGGTCATCGAGTCGTAGCGGGCGTCGTCGGCAGCGAAGGGCATGAGACAACGCTATCCGTAGGATCGCCCCGTGCTGCACGTCGCGTTCTTCGAGCCCCGCATCCCCGGCAACACCGGCAGCGCCATCCGGCTCGCCGCCGGCACGGGCTCCACGTTGCACCTGGTGGAGCCCCTCGGGTTCGACCTGTCGGAGGCCAAGCTGCGCCGGGCCGGGCTGGACTACCACGACCTCGCGCACGTGGTGGTGCACGAGGACCTCGAGGCCCTGCTGGCGGCGGTGCCGGGGCGGGTGTTCGCGTTCACCACCCACGCCACCCAGCACCACACCGACCTCGCCTACCGCGCGGACGACGTGCTCCTGTTCGGTCCGGAGCCGACGGGGCTGCCGGAGTCCGTCCTCGAGCACCCCCGGATCACCGCTCAGGTGCGGATCCCGATGCTCCCCGGTCGACGGTCGATGAACCTCTCGAACGCCGCAGCTGTCGCCACGTACGAGGCGTGGCGACAGCTGGGCTTCGAGGGCGGGGTCTAGCAGGCGGTCCTAGCCCAGCTTCCACTTCTGGGCGTTGGCGCCGTTGCAGTCCCAGATGTGGACCTGGGTGCCGGGGGTGGTCGAGTGCCCGGGGTTGTCGAGGCAGCGGTTGGACTGCGGGTTGTAGTAGCCGCCGTTCTGCGGGATCCAGACCTGCGCGCCCGTGCCGTTGCAGTCCCAGAGCTGCACCTTGGTGCCGTTGGCGGTGCCGCCGCCGGCGACGTCGAGGCACTTGCCCTGGACGCGCAGCGTGGTGCCCGCCTGCACGAAGGTCCACTTCTGGGCGACCGTGCCGTTGCAGCCCCAGATCTGGATCTTGTTCCCGTTGGCGGTGTTCTGCGCGCTGTTGTCCAGGCACATGCCGTTGGCGTTGACGAGCGCGCTGCCGCTGCCGGTGGGCGGCGGGTTCGTCGTCCCCCCGCCGGTGAACGGCTGGATGATCAGGCCGGCGGCGGACGGCGAACCGTCGTGCACCAGGGACTCGAAGGCGCCGACGTCGTCGAACGCGAACGCGTACGCCTTGCCGTCGGCCATGTTGGCGTGCACGATCCGTGCGTACTGGTTGGTGGGGTTGCTCTTGTAGAACGCGGACGCGTCGGTGCTCGGCTGCGTGTCGACCGTGCCGAGCGTGCCGCGGTTGAGGGCGGCGCACAGGGTGCGGGCGATGGGGCCGACGACCTGGTCGTTCGGGGCGTGCAGGGCGCCGTCGCAGCCCCAGACGTCCGCGCTGCTGGGCCGGGCGAAGGACGCCACCTGCTGGCCCGAGCCGTTGGTGAACGTCATCGTGGTGCCCGACGTGCGGCCGAAGTACCTGAGGTTCGGCTGGTCACCGAACGGCACGACGGTCAGCGTCTTGCCCGTGTACGCGCCCCATGCGGAGGCGATGTACGGGTCGAGGTAGGTGGTGCTCAGCAGGCCCGCGCCCGCCGCCTTCCCCGGGGCGAGCACCCGCAGGACCGTGCCGTCGGCGCGCTTCACCACCGTGTTCGCCCAGCCGGGCTGCGCGGCGATCTGGTTGATGGTGTTGGTCCGTCCGCTGGCGACGAGGTCGCCGGTCCGCCGGGTGCCGGACGCGCCGGTGACCGTCACGGCGTGCGGCAGGGCGAACATGTCCACCTGCGAGCTGTTCAGCCAGATGCCGGCGTCGTTGTAGGTGAACTCGCTCCAGTCGAACAGGATGTTGTGGTTGGCGTCGCCGCTGGCCCACGGTGCCGGCTGCACCAGCCCGTCGGGCGTGAGGAAGAACTTCAGCTTCTCGCCGAGGGAGAAGTAGACGCGGCCGGAGATGCCGCGCGGCACCTGGATGGTGGTGCTGCCGCCGTTGCCGGGTCCGGTGATCGCGACGTCCGGGGCGGGCGACGGCGGGTTGGAGCCCGCGGGCCACGCGGTGAACGTGCCGCCCGCGTTCACGTAGCCGAGGCGGCCGGTGGTCAGGTTGGTGCCGAGCACGTACACGTAGACGGCCTCGCCGCGCCCGCTCGAGTTGGTGATCGTCAGCGGCAGCCGGTCGGGGCCCACCGCCTGCGCTCCTGTTGCGGCTCCGACGACCGCCGTCGTCACCGCGACCGCGAGCGCACCGAGCGCCCCGATCAACCTCTTGCTGGTCCTCATCGACCTGCTCCTCACCTCGTGCACGACGACGCGAGGAGGGAGACCCCGCGCCAGTGTTGACACGTGTCAACCCAGTCGCAGGACCCTATGACCGTGGGGAGTGGATCCGCAAGGGGCATTCCCCCCGAACCACGCGCACCCCCCGAATCGCTCAGCCTGCGGTGTGGCCGGCGGCGGGCTCGCCCGGCTGGGGCGGGCCGACGCGCATCGGGCGCATCATCTCGTTGTCCTCGTGCTCGACGATGTGGCAGTGCCAGACGAACTGGCCCGGCTGGCCGAACCGCATCCGGATCCGGAGGACCTCCCCGGGGTAGGCGATCACCGTGTCCTTCCACCCCCGCTCGTTGGGCTCCGGCTGCCGGGCGCTGCCGGTAGGCAGGACGGTCCGCGCCTCCTCGTCGATGACGACCGGCCCGCGCTCGACGACCTGGAAGTGGACGTCGTGGACGTGGATGGGGTGCGCGTCGGCCGTGGTGTTGTAGATCTCCCAGAGCTCGGTCGTCCCCACGGCCGGCGCCTCGGTCACGGCCTCGCTCCATGCCGCGGTCGACATCGGGACGTTTCGGATGTTCCCGGGACCGTGGGGCAGGATCGACGGGTGTTCACCACGCGCCCCGAGCTCTCCGGTTCCTTCGGCATGGTCGCCTCGACGCACTGGCTGGCGTCGTCCGTCGGGATGCGGATGCTCGAGGCCGGCGGGAACGCGTTCGACGCGGCCGTGGCCGCCGGGTTCACGCTCTCGGTGGTCGAGCCGCACCTGAACGGTCCGGGCGGCGACGCCCCGATCCTCGGGTACCGCGCCTCCGACGGGCACACGTTCGTCGTCTGCGGGCAGGGCACCGCACCCGCCGCCGCGACGATCGAGACGTACCGCGACCTCGGCCTCGACCTCGTGCCCGGCACCGGGCACCTGGCCGCCGTGGTCCCCGGCGCGTTCGGGGCGTGGCTCGACCTCCTCGCGCGGTACGGCACCCTCCCCCTGGCCGACGTCCTCGCACCGGCCATCGGCTACGCCCGCGACGGCTACCCGCTGGTCCGCGCTGCGACCCGCACCATCGCGACGGTCGCCGACATGTTCACCGAGCACTGGCCCACGTCCGCGGCGGTCTACCTGCCGGACGGCCAGGTCCCCGCCGCGGGCGCCCGGTTCAGCAACCCTGCGCTGGCGGACACCTTCGAGCGGCTGCTCGCGGCCGGCGGCACCACCCGCGAGGCGCAGATCGAGTCCGCGCGGCGGGCGTTCTACGAGGGCTTCGTCGCCGAGGCCGTCGACGCCTTCCAGTCCGGCGTCGCGGTCCAGGACTCCTCGGGCCGACGCCACACCGGCCTGCTCCGCGCCTCCGACCTGGCGTCCTGGCGCGCCACCGAGGAGCCGACGACGTCCCTCCGCTTCGCCGGACGGACGGTCCACAAGACCGGCGCCTGGGGGCAGGGGCCGGTGCTCCTGCAGCAGCTGGCCATGCTCGAGGCGCTCGACGTGGGCTCGCTGGTGCGGTCCCACGACACGCTCGAGCTGGTGCACGCGGTCGTCGAGGTGGCCAAGCTCGCGTTCGCCGACCGCGAGGCCTGGTACGGCGACACCCCCGACGTCCCGCTCAAGACCCTCCTGTCCCCGGAGTACGCGGCGGCACGCGCTCGGCTCGTGGGCCGCGAGGCAGCCGAGGGGCTGCTGCCCGGGTCACCCGACGGTCGCGTGCCGCGCGTCGCCGCGAGCCTGTGGAGCTCCCGCGCGGGATCTGCCCCCGGCATCGGGGAGCCCACCGTCTCCCCCGTCGGGCTCAGCCCCGGCGACACCTGCCACGTGGACGTCGTCGACCGCTGGGGCAACCGGGTCTCCGCGACCCCGTCGGGCGGCTGGCTGCAGTCCAGTCCGGTCGTGCCCGGACTCGGGTTCGCGCTGCCGACGCGTGCGCAGATGTTCTGGCTGGAGCCGGGACTGCCCAACAGCCTGGCTCCGGGCAAGCGGCCGCGGACCACCCTCAGTCCCGGCCTGGTGCTCGACGACGACGGTGCCGGGATCGCGTTCGGCACGCCCGGCGGGGACCAGCAGGACCAGTGGACCGTGCCGTTCCTGCTGCGGCACCTTCTCGGCGGTGAGGACCTGCAGGCCGCGATCGACGCCCCCATGTGGCACTCGTCGCACGTGCCGAGCTCGTTCTACCCGCGCTCCCGCACGCCGCAGGGGTTGGTCGCGGAGTCGCGGCTCGGCACCGACGTCCTCGACGCCCTCGCCGGCCGCGGGCACGCGGTGGAGTCGGTCGGACCGTGGGAGCTCGGGCGGCTGAGCGCGGCGGGCGTCCGGGCGGACGGCCTGCTCGTCGCCGCGGCGAACCCCCGAGGGATGCAGGGCTACGCGGTGGGACGGTGACGCAAGTCCTCCGATGAATTGACCTGTCGATGAGGGTTCGATGAGGGATGCCCTCACGACCGGGCCCAGAGATCGGACCACTGCTAGCGTCGCCCGCATGCCCAATGTCGTGGATGCCCACCTTCAGGTGTGGAACCCGGACGCGGTGCACTACCCCTGGATGACCGCGGAGAACGCGGCCGTGCACCGCCCGTTCCGCGTCCCGGACATCGAGGACCAGCTCGCCGACGAGGGCGTGTCGTGGGTGGTCCTGGTGCAGGCCGCCGACAACCGGGCGGACTCGGAGCTCATGCTCTTCCAGGCCCTGTCATCGCCGCGGGTCGCCGGCGTCGTGGCGTGGGTCCCGCTCGATGCCCCCGACGACGCGGCCGCGCAGCTGGACAAGTGGCGCCGCGAGCCGATCGTGGGCATCGGCCACCGTGGTCATGACGAGCACGATCCCGACTGGCTCCTCGACTCCGCCGTCGACGAGAGCCTCACGCTCCTGACCGAGCGTCGGCTCACCCTGGACCTCACCGCGCACACCCCGGCGGCGCTCGCGCACGTCGCGACGCTGGCGGAGAACCACCCGAAGCTGACGATCGTGCTGGACCACCTCGGCGCTCCCCCGCTCGCGGCCCTGCGCGCCGGGGCGCGGGACGGCTGGACGCGCTGGTCGGCGCTGCTCGGCGCGGTCGCGCAGCAGCCGAACGTCGTCGCCAAGCTGTCCGGCCTGACCACCGCGGCCGGGGCGGGCTGGACCCCCGACCATCTTCGCCCGGCGGTCGAGCGCGCGCTCGAGGTGTTCGGCCCCGACCGGCTGATGCTCGGCAGCGACTGGCCGTACGCCCTGCTGGAGGGCGACTCGTACGCGCACGTGTGGCACGGGCTGCGCTCGACGGTCGACCAGCTGACCGACGACGACCGGGCGGCGGTGCTCGGTGGCACCGCCACGCACGTCTACGGGCTCCCGTTCGACTCGTACTGACCGCGCGGGCGCTAGGTTCGCTCACGTGTCACGATCCGACGACGTCGTCGACGGGGTCAAGCAGATGATCCTCGACGGACGACTCCAGGCAGGCGAGCGGCTCCCCGCGGAGAAGGAGCTCGCCGCGACCCTCGGCGTCTCCCGCGGTTCGCTGCGGGAGGGCGTCCGCGCGCTGGGCACGCTCGGCATCCTCGACTCCCGGCACGGCGACGGCACCTACGTGACGACGCTGGACCCGGCGCTGCTGCTGGCCCCGGTCGGGTTCATCGCGGACCTGCAGGACGACGCCTCCGCGTTCCACGCCGTCCGGCGGCTCCTGGAGACCGAGGCGGCTGGGCTCGCCGCCCTGCACATCGACGACGACGGGCTCGCCCGCCTGCGCGTCGCGCTCGACGAGACGGCCCGCGCCCTCGTGCAGGTCCCGCTCGACCACGAGCGACTCGTCGACGCCGACCTGGCGTTCCACGAGGAGGTGGCGCGCGCGTCCGGCAACCCGGTCCTCGCCGCGCTCATCGAGGGGCTGGCCGGTCGGGCCTCACGGACGCGGCTCTGGCGCGGGCTCAGCGACGTGGGCGCCGAGGACCGCACCTTCGTCGAGCACGAGGCGATCCTGGCGGCCGTGGCGGCACGCGATCCCGACCGCGCACGGCTGCGGATGGCCACGCACCTGCTCGGGCTCGAGGACTCGGCCACCGGCGCGCGGGCGCCCTGGGACGACTAGCTCGACAGCTCCACGCGCCGACCCTCGCCCAGCTCCTGCTGGTCCTCGTCGGTCACCACGGCGAACGCCCCGTCGGGCAGCCCGGGCATGTTCGCGACGTCCGCCGCGACGGCCAGCAGGTCTGCCTCGGACTCGCCCGTGATGAAGAAGACGTACTCGTCGCCGAGCTCTTCGCCGTCGTCGTACACCTCGTAGCGGCCGTCCTCCTCGCCGACGCCCAAGGTCTCCTCGACGTCGTCGATCCACGGGAACTCGTACTCCCCAGGCGCGACGTCGGGGCTGGGTGTCAGCGGGACGTGGATCTCGACGATCGGCTGCGTCATCGCGGCAGGCTAGCGCCCGGGCGTCGAGTCGCGCAGGACGACCTCGGTGGGGACGTGCGTCAGGCGTGGCTCGTCGGACGCGTCCGCGAGCGCGAGCTCGGTGGCGGCGATGCCCACGTCGACCAGCGGGATGCGCACGGTGGTCAGCGCCGGGACGACGTCGCGCAGGGTCGAGATGTCGTCGAAGCCCGCGAGCGCGATGTCGTCCGGGACACGGATCCCGGCCTCGCGCGCGGCGGCCAGGGCGCCGAGCGCCATGACGTCGTTGACCGCGAACACCAGCTCCGGCAGCTCCCCGGCGCGCAGCAGCGTGCGCATGGCGTCCTCACCGCCCTCGTGCGTGAACGCGCTGGTGATCACCGCGTCGTCGGGGACCGGGTTGCCCAGCTCGGCGAGCGCGCCGCGGAAGGACTCGCTGCGCTCGCGCGCGGTCAGGTGGTCGGGGGGACCGGCCAGCACCGCGAACCGTCGGTAGCCGCGGGCGTGCAGGGCCTTGGCCAGGTCGCCGGCGCCCTGCGCGTTGTCCACGACCACGCTGTCGACGCCGAGGATCGGCTGACCGATCAGGGCGACGGAGCCACCCACCGCGCGGTAGTCGGCGAGCGCCGCGCGGAGCTCGTCGTTGGTGGCCTCGTCGTCCAGGCGACCACCCGCGATGACGATCGCCCGGGCGCGCTGGCGCTTGAGCAGGTCCACCAGACCGCTCTCCCGGCTGGGGTCGTGCTGGGTGCTCGCGAGGGTCACCTGCAGGCCCGCGCGGTCGGCGGCGCGGGTGACGCCGGCGGCGATCGAGGAGAAGTACGGGTCGGCGATGTCGTGCACGACGAGGCCGAGGGAGGTCGTCCGGCCGCGGGCCATCGCCTGCGCGTTGGCGTCCGGGGTGTAGCGCAGCTGGGCCGCGGCGGCGAGCACGCGGTCGCGCAGGTCGGCACGGACGGTGCGGTTGGCGCTGCCGTTGATCGCGCGGGAGGCGGTGGCGAGCGAGACGCCGGCCTCGCGTGCGACGTCGCTGAGGGTCACGGATGCGGCCATGTCAGGAGGGTAGGCGCTTGCCGCTGATGCGCGGCACGTTCGGGGCGGGCTCGCCGGTGGATTGCTCCGGAAAGCGGTATCCTGACTGGGTGACGACGACGCTCGCCTTGGCCGACGCCGTCCTGGTGCTGCGCCCCGACGACGACGTCGGCGTCGCCACGCGGGACCTGCAGTCCGGGACCGTGCTCGGGTCGGTCGTCGTCACCCAGAGCGTTCCGCGCGGGCACAAGCTCGCCGTCCGCGCGGTGCCGCGGGGCGCTCCGGTGCACAAGTACGGGCAGTCGATCGGCCGCGCCACCCGCGACATCGCCGTGGGCGACCACGTGCACTCGCACAACCTGGGCATGGACGACGACGAGCGCGCCTACGAGTTCGGCACCGCGCGGGTGACCCTGCCTGTTCCCGAGGGGCCGGAGCGCACCTTCGACGGGTACCTGCGCAGCGACGGCCGCTGGGGCACCCGCAACTACGTCGGCATCGTCACGTCCGTGAACTGCTCCGCGTCGACCGCCCGGCTGATCGCCGACCAGTTCCGCGGCCGGGTCCTCGACGCGTTCCCGCACGTCGACGGGGTCGTCGCGCTCACCCACGACACCGGCTGCGGCTTGGTCCCCACCAGCGAGGGTGCCCAGATCACGCGCCGGACCCTGCGCGGGTACGCCGACCACCCGAACATCGCCGGGCTGCTGGTCCTCGGCCTCGGCTGCGAGATGCTCCCCGCGCAGTCGCTGCTGGACGGGCTCGACCTGCCCGCCGACAAGCCCGTGACCACCCTCGTCATCCAGGAGACCGGCGGCATCCGCGCCACGGTCCGCGCCGGCGTGGCGGCCATCGAGGCGATGCTCCCGGACATCGACGCCCTGCGCAGGACCCCCGCGCCCGTGTCCGAGCTGGTCCTCGGCCTCAACTGCGGCGGGTCCGACGGGTACTCCGGCATCACCGCCAACCCCGCGCTGGGTCACGCGTCCGACCTGCTGGTCGCCCGAGGCGGCACGTCGATCCTCGCCGAGACGCCCGAGGTGTTCGGCGCCGAGCACCTCCTGCTGCGCCGGGCCGTGTCCCGTCCGGTGGGGCAGAAGCTGCTCGACCGGCTCGACTGGTGGAAGGGCTACACGGCGGCCGGCGGCGGCACCATGGACAACAATCCGTCGCCCGGCAACAAGGCGGGCGGGCTGACCACGATCCTCGAGAAGTCGCTCGGCGCCGTGGCCAAGGGCGGCACCGCCGAGCTGGTCGAGGTCTACGAGTACGCCGAGAAGGTGACCGCACGCGGGTTCACGTTCATGGACACCCCCGGATACGACCCCGTCTCCGTCACGGGCCTCGTCGCCGGCGGCGCCACGGTCGTCGTGTTCACCACCGGCCGCGGGTCCGTGCTCGGCTGCAAGCCGACGCCGTCCATCAAGGTCGCGACGAACACTGCGACCTACCTGCGGATGACCGAGGACATGGACCTCAACGCCGGGCGGATCGTCGACGGCACCGCGACCGTCACGTCCGTCGGCGAGGAGCTGTTCGAGCTGATCATCGACGTCGCGTCCGGGCGGCAGACCGTGTCCGAGGAGCTCGACCTGGGCTCGGACGAGTTCGTGCCGTGGCAGCTCGGCGCGGTGACCTGACCCGCCACGGTCGATCCGCGGTCAGTCGTCGAGCCACCGCAGGACGGTCTGACCGAACGCGCCCACCAGCGCGAGCCGCGAGGTCGTGCCGCACGCGCGGCACACCACCGAGTGGTTGACCCACGGCATGCCGTCGACCTGCTCGGTCCCGGACACGTCGAGGGTGGTCGCCCGGCACGCCGGGCAGAACAGGCGACCCTCGGGGTCCAGCTCGAGTGACGCTCCAGGCATCGCTGACGGCAACATCGAGTGGCTCACGGCGGGGACCTCCGGGTGGTGCAGACGGTGCGGGTGCAGGCTCAGTGCACCACGCCTGAGGTGGGCGCCGCCTGTCGGACACGGACCGGTCGGTGCCCGTCGTCCGTGTCAGGCTCGCGCACGGCTCAGCGGTCGACGCGCGCGCCCCCGCCGCCGGCGAGCTTGAGCACCTCGGCCTTGCTCACCATGGTCGTGTCGCCCGGTGTCGTCATGGCCAGGGCCCCGTGCGCGGCTCCGAACTCGACGGCCGTCTGCAGGTCCTCACCGGCGAGCAGGCCGTAGGCCAGCCCGGACGCGAACGAGTCTCCGCCGCCGACCCGGTCCAGGATCTCCAGCCGCTCCCGGTGCGTCGCGCTGACCAGCCCGGTGCCCTTCGACCAGGCGATCGCGCCCCAGTCGTTGACCGTCGCGGAGTGCACCGTGCGCAGCGTCGTCGCGATGACCTGGAAGTTCGGGTACGCCTCGGCCACACGGTCGATCATCGCCGCGAACGAGCCGAGCTCGAGGGAGGACAGGTTCTCGTCGACGCCCTCGACCTCGAAGCCGAGCGAGGCGGTGAAGTCCTCCTCGTTCCCGATCATCACGTCGATCTGCGGCGCGATGGTCCGGTTGACCTCCTGCGCGCGGGCCTGGCCACCGACCGCCTTCCAGAGGCTCGGCCGGTAGTTGAGGTCGTAGCTGACGATCGTCCCGTGCTTGCGGGCGATGGTCACGGCCTCGATCACCGTCTCGGCCGCGCTGTCGGACAGTGCCGCGAAGATGCCGCCGGTGTGGAACCAGCGGACCCCGAGCTCACCGAACAGGTGCTCCCAGTCGACGTCCCCGGGCGCCAGCTGCGCTGCCGCGGTGTGTCCGCGGTCGCTGACCCCGACCGCCCCGCGCACGCCGAAGCCGCGCTCGGTGAAGTTGAGCCCGTTGCGCACGGCCCGACCGACCCCGTCGTACGGGAGCCAGCGCACGAACGACGTGTCCACGCCGCCCGTGAGGATGCAGTCCTCGACCAGCCGGCCGACCTCGTTGTCCGCGAGCGCGGTGACGATCGCGGTCCGCAGGCCGAACGCGCGCCGCAGGCCGCGGGCCACGTTGTACTCGCCGCCGCCCTCCCACACGCGGAACGAGCGAGCGGTCCGGATGCGCCCCTCACCGGGGTCGAGGCGGAGCATGACCTCGCCGAGGGACACGGCGTCGTAGCGCGTCTCGGCCGCGGGGCGGATGACCAGGTCGGACATGGGTGACGCTCCTTCGGGGGCGCTCGAGGCAGGGGTGAGCGAGCTCAGGGGTGGGCGACCAGGCTGACGGCCTCGGCGGTGAGGTCGCGGACGGCGTCGAGGTCCCCGGCACGGATGAGGTCGCGGGGAACCATCCAGGACCCGCCGACCGCGCGGACGGACGGCAGCGCGAGGTACTCGGCGAGGTTGGCCGGGCCGATGCCGCCGGTCGGGACGAAGCCGACGTCGCCGAACGGTGCGGCGAGGGCGGCCACCGCCTTGGCGCCGCCGGACGTGCCGGCGGGGAAGAACTTCACGGTGGTCAGGCCGAGCTCGAGCGCGGCCTGCACCTCGGTGGCCGTGACCGCGCCGGGCAGCGCGAGGATGCCGTGCTCCTGGCAGCGCTCGACGACCGCGCGGCTGGTGCCGGGCGAGACGACGTAGGACGCCCCGGCGGCCACCGCCGCGTCGACCTGCTGAGGCGTCAGCACGGTGCCGGCGCCGACCAGGACGTCCCCACGCGCGGCGATCGCGCGGATCGCGTCCGCCGCGGCGGCCGTCCGGAAGGTGACCTCGGCGACGGGGAGCCCCCCGTCGACCAGGGCCTGGGCCAGGGCGTCCGCGTAAGCCGCGTCGTCGATGACCACGACGGGGACCAGGCGGTGCGCCGCGAGGCTCTGCAGGATGTCGCTCACTTGTGCTCCTTCGCACCGTGCTCGGGCCCGCTGCTGGTGAGCGGGAAAGCGTTTGCCGAACTCGGAGGAGCATACGCTCCGCGCGGGATCCGGTAGGCGAGGTCGACGGCGGTGTCGACCGCCTCGTCGAGGTCGAGCCGGTGCTCCGCGACCAGTCGCGCGAGGAACCCGGCGTCGATCCGGCGGGCCAGGTCGTGCCGCGCCGGGATCGAGCAGAACGCGCGGGTGTCGTCGACGAAGCCCGTGGTGTTGGCAAACCCGGCGGTGTCCGTCACGGCCTCGCGGAACCTTCGCATGCCGTCCGGGGTGTCCAGGAACCACCACGGAGCGCCCAGCCGCACGGCTGGGTAGACGCCGGCGATCGGGGCGAGCTCGCGGCTGAACGTGTCCTCGTCGACCGTGAAGAGCACGAGCCGCAGGCCGGGGTGGTGGCCGAACGCCTCCAGCACCGGGCGCAGGCCGCGCACGTACTCGGTCGGCACCGGGATGTCGTAGCCGACGTCGGGTCCGCGCAGGTCGGCGACCGCCCGGTCGTGGTCCCGCAGCACGCCCGGGTGCAGCTGCATGACCAGCCCGTCCTCGGCGGACATGCGCGCCATCTCGAAGAGCATGTGCCCGGAGAACGCCTGGGCGTCGTCGGCGCTGACCTGCCCCCGCAGAGCCGCGGCGACGATCCGCTCCGCAGCGGCCTCGCTCAGCGGCGTGGTGTCGGCGGACAGGTGGCCGTGGTCCGTCGCCCGGGCACCCGCGGCGACGAACGCCCGCCGGCGCTCCTCGAGCGCGCGCACCAGGTCGCGGTACCCGCCGATGCTCACGCCCGAGCGCTCCTCGAGCAGCGCGACGTCCGCGCACCAGCCGGGGCGGTCGACGTGCAGGAGGGCGTCGGGGCGGAACGTGGGCACGATCCGGTCCCCCCAGCCGCGGTCCGCCAGCACGGCGTGATCCGCGAGCGTCGCGGTCGCGGCATCGGTGGTCGCCAGGATCTCGATGCCGAACTCGTCGAAGAGCGCCAGGGGCCGGAAGGCCGGCTTCTCCAGGCGCTCGGACAGGAGGTCGTACAGGCGGTCGGCGGAGTCGGCGGACGGACGCTCGTCGAGCCCGAACACCTCGACCAGCACGTGCTCGAGCCAGTAGCGCGTGGGCGTCCCGCGGAACAGCGGCCAGTGGGTGGCGAACGTGCGCCAGACCTCGCGCGGGTCCGCCGTCACTCCCGGTCGGTCCCGGCGCGGGACCCCGAGGGCGTCGTGCGGCACGCCCTGGGACACCAGCATGCGCACCAGGTAGTGGTCGGGCGTGACCAGGAGGGAGGCGGGGTCCGCGAACGGCTCGTCCCGTGCCAGCACGCCTGCGTCGACGTGCCCGTGCATCGAGACGATGGGGAGGGAGGCGGTGGCCGCCAGGATCTCCCGTGCGATCGGACGCACCGACGGGTCGCTGGGCAACGCCCGGTCAGGGTGCAACGACCACCCGGTCTCGCTCACCATCGACTCCTCCTCTGACCGTCCCGCCGCGGCGTGCGATGACGCGCGGTGCAAACGCATTCATCGCAGCAAACCAGGTGATCGCGCCGACCACAAGCCCTGTTCCTCCGCGGTCCCGCATCTCGGGACGACGGTTGCCAGCGGGCGGCGAACCGTGCTGAAATCGCATTCATCTCATCCGGGGTCGAGCGAGGAGGGCACGTGGTGGTCACGCTGCGCGACGTCGCGCGCGCCGCCGGAGTCTCGCCGGCCACGGCGTCCCGGGCGCTCAGTGCACCCGACCTGGTGGCGCCCGCGCGGCGCGAGCACGTCCAGCAGGTCGCGCGTGAGCTGGGCTACCGGCCCAACCGCGCCGCCCGGGAGCTGATCACCGGCCGGACCGGCAACCTGTGCCTCGTGGTGCCGGACCTGGAGAACCCGTTCTTCGCAGCGGTCGCCAAGGGCGTCCAGGCGCGCGCCCGCGCGCTCGGCTTCGCGCTCCTCGTCGCCGACGCCGAGGAGGACCCCCGCCTCGAGGCGGAGCTGGTCGGGCACCTCGGCGCCCAGGTGGACGGGGTCGTCCTGTGCTCCCCGCGCATGTCGGACCTCGAGCTCGACCGGCTGTCCCACGATGTCCTCGACGACGACGTCCCGCTGCTCCTCGTCAACCGCCTGCACGGCGGCTACCCGTCCGTGGTGATCGACAACGCCGACGGCGTCCGCCAGGCCGTCCGGCACCTGCACGCCCTCGGCCACCGCCGCATCGGGTACGCCGGCGGTCCGGTCGGCTCGTGGTCCGACTCCCAGCGCCGGCACGGCCTCGAGCACGCGTCGCACGGTCTGCGCAGCGTCGAGGTCACCGACCTCGGCCACTTCCCTCCCCTGTTCGGCGGCGGTGTCGCGGCAGGTGACCTCGTGGCGGCCAGCGGGGTCACCGCGGTGCTGGCCCACAACGACCTCCTGGCGCTCGGCATCCTCAGCAGGCTCCGCGCGCGCGGGGTCCGGGTGCCCGAGGACGTCTCGGTGGTGGGGTACGACGACATCCCGGCGGCGACGCTCGTCTCGCCGGCACTCACCACGGTCACCGTGCCGCTGGCCCGCCTCGGCCGCGCGGCCGTGGACCTGCTCGTCGAGGTCGGTCAGGTGCCGACCGCGACGGAGTCGGCGCTGGCGACGGCGCTGAGCTCGGCGGGCGCCGGAAGGGATCCCGGCGCTGCGGGGACGCCGCCTTCGGTCCTCATCGGGGTCGAGCTGGTGGTCCGCGCGTCGACCGGGGTGGCGAACGCGCAGACGTCCGAGGTCGGCGAATGACACCGAGCCGGCTCTCGCGAGCGACGCTCTCGGGCGTCGACGCCACACGGTCGGGTGTGCGACTGCCCGCGGTGGGCCCGTCCGAGATCACCGTCGGACTGGTGCACCTCGGCCTCGGGGCGTTCCACCGAGCACACCAGGCGGTCTTCACCGAGGACGCCGCAGCGGCGGCCGGCGAGAACGGCTGGGGCATCCTCGGCGTCACCCAGCGCAGTGCGCGGGTGGTCGAGCAGCTCGCACCGCAGGACGGTCTCTACGGCGTGCTGACCAAGGGCACGGACGAGACCTCGCTGCGCCTCGTCGGGTCGCTGCGCGACGTGGCATTCCCGGGCACCGACACCGCGCGGGTCCTGGCGACGATCGCGGCGCCGACCACGCACGTCGTCACGCTCACGGTGACCGAGAAGGGCTACCGCCGCGCGGCGGACGGCGGCCCGGACCTGACGGATCCCGACCTGTCGGCCGACCTGGACGCCCTCGCCGCCGACCTGCGCGGCCGGCCGGCGGACGAGCCCGCGCGCTCGCCGATCGGACTGCTCCTGCGCGGGCTCGCCCAGCGGGCACGAGCCGACGCCGGTCCGCTCACGGTCGTCTGCTGCGACAACCTCGCCGACAACGGCGCCGTGCTGGCCGCGCTCGTCGGCACCACCCTCGACGCGATGCCCGACGGCCGGCGGCTGCGCGAGTGGATCGACACGTCGGTCCGGTTCCCGGGGACGATGGTCGACCGGATCGTGCCGGCCACGACGGATGCCCACCGCGCGGAGGCAGCCGCGCTCCTCGGGCTCACCGACGCAGGGCTGGTGGTGGGCGAGCCCTTCACGCAGTGGGTCGTCGAGGACGACTTCGCCGGACCGCGGCCCGCGTGGGAGCTCGCCGGGGCGACCCTGACGTCCGCCGTGGCGCCGTACGAGCGCGCCAAGCTGCGTGTCCTGAACGCCAGCCACTCGACGCTCGCCTACCTGGGTGCGCTGCGCGGGTACGCGACGATCGCCCAGGCGGTGGCCGACCCGGACCTGGCCGCCGCGGTGCGGGCGCTGGTCGACGAGGACGTGCTGCCCACCCTCGTCGCGCCGGACGGCATGGAGCTGACGGGGTACCGCGACGACGTGCTCGCGCGGTTCGCCAACCCGAACACCGGTCACACCACGGTGCAGGTGGCGATGGACGGGTCGCAGAAGCTCTCGCCGCGGCTGCTCGGCACGGTCCGCGACCGGCTCGCCCAGGGAGCAGTTCCCACGGCCGCCGCCCTGACCGTCGCCGCGTGGATCGCCTACGTGCGCGCGACGACCCAGGGCGAGCTCGTGGTCGACGGTCACCGGGTGCCGCTCGACGACCCGATGGCGGCCACCCTCGCGGACGCGGCTGCGGGACCGCTCGACTCGCTGGCCGACCGGATGCTCGACGTGCGGGCGGTGTTCGGGGACGACCTGGCCGACTCGGCCGCCTTCCGGTCCGCCGTGCGGGCGGCCGTCGCGAGCCTGGTCACCTCGCGGGTCTGACGACCACGTCGGCGCGCGGACAGCGCGCGGTGGGTCCGCCTCGCGGGTCTGAGGACTTCGTCGGCGCGCGGACAGTCCGCAGCGCGGGTCCGAGGCCTGCGTCGGCGCGCGGACAGTCCGCAGCGCGGGTCTGAGGACTGCGTCTGCGCGGCGGGTCCGCCGTGCGGTCGAGTCGGGCACCGACGCCCCCGCACGACAGCACACCCGAGCGCCGGCGGTCCGAGCAGTGGCTCGCGTGAAGACTTCGTCGCACCCAGCGGAACGAAGTCTTCACGCGACCGTGTCGCAGGAGCAGGAGCAGGACCAGGAGCAGGAGCCAGCGCCGGCGCCGCTCCCGTGCGAGCCGCGGGCGTCCACGCGCCATTCCTGAGCTCGAGCCTTGACGCGCCCGCAGCGGCATGCGCTACAGTGGAAAGCGCATTCCCACTCCGACCGACACCGCGGTCCAGAACACTCGGAGCACTCATGACGACCCGCACCCTGCGCATCGGGATGAACGGCATCACCGGCCGGATGGGCTACCGCCAGCACCTCGTCCGGTCGATCCTGTCGATCCGCGACCAGGGCGGCGTCACGCTCGAGGACGGCACGCGCGTGCAGGTGGAGCCGATCCTGGTCGGCCGCAACGCCGAGAAGGTGCGCGAGCTGGCAGAGCTGCACGGGGTCGAGCACTGGACCACCGACGCCGACTCGGTCATCAACGACCCGACGGTCGACATCTACTTCGACGCCCAGGTGACCAGCCGCCGCTACAGCGCGCTCACGGCCGCCATGAAGGCCGGCAAGCACATCTTCACGGAGAAGCCGACGGCCGAGACGCTGGCCGAGGCGATCGACCTCGCCCGGCTGCGCGAGAGCACGGGAGTCACCGCGGGTGTGGTGCACGACAAGCTGTACCTGCCGGGCCTGGTCAAGCTGCGCCGGCTGGTGGACGAGGGCTTCTTCGGCCGGATCCTGTCGCTGCGCGGCGAGTTCGGCTACTGGGTGTTCGAGGGCGACGGCCAGGAGGCCCAGCGGCCCAGCTGGAACTACCGCAAGGAGGACGGCGGCGGCATCGTCGTCGACATGTTCTGCCACTGGAACTACGTGCTCGAGGGCATCCTCGGCACGGTCAAGACCGTGAACGCGCAGACCGCGACGCACATCCCGACGCGCTGGGACGAGCAGGGCAAGGCCTACGACGCCACCGCCGACGACGCCGCGTACGGGATCTTCGAGATCGAGACCCCCGGCGGCGACCCCGTCGTCGCGCAGATCAACTCGTCCTGGGCCGTCCGCGTGTACCGCGACGAGCTCGTCGAGTTCCAGATCGACGGCACGCACGGCTCCGCGGTCGCGGGGCTGAACAAGTGCGTGGCCCAGCAGCGCGCGCACACCCCGAAGCCGGTGTGGAACCCGGACCTGCCGGTCACCGAGTCGTTCCGTGACCAGTGGCTCGAGGTGCCCGCCAACGGCGACCTCGACAACGGCTTCAAGCTGCAGTGGGAGGAGTTCCTGCGCGACGTCGTCGCCGGGCGCACCCACCGGTTCGACCTGCTGTCGGCCGCCCGCGGCGTGCAGCTGGCCGAGCTGGGGCTGCAGTCGTCGGCGGAGGGCCGGCGTCTCGACGTCCCGACCATCGCGCTGTGACCCTCGACCGGCTGTCGCTGAACACCGCGACGACCAAGCGCTGGACCCTGCGGGAGGCGGTCGACGGAGCCGTCCGAGGCGGGCTTCCGGCGATCGGCGTCTGGCGCGACCGCGTGCAGGAGGCCGGTGTCACGGAGGCCGCGAAGATCGTCGCCGACGCCGGCCTGCGCGTCTCGTCCCTGTGCCGTGGCGGGTTCCTCACCGCGGAGGACGAGGGCGACGCCACGGCAGCGCTCGACGACAACCGCCGCGCGATCGTCGAGGCCGCCACGCTCGGCACGCGCGAGCTGATCATGGTCGTCGGCGGGCTGCCCGCCGCGTCCGCACCGGGCGGCCCTGCACGACCGGGTACCACGGGCCGTGACCTCGTCGGCGCCCGGCAGCGGGTCGCGGACCGGATCGGCGAGCTCGCACCATTCGCGGCCGGGCACGGTGTCCGGCTCGTGCTGGAGCCGCTGCACCCGATCTTCGCCGCCGACCGGGCGGTCATCTCGACGCTCGGCCAGGCGCTCGACCTGGCGGAGCCGTTCCCGGCGGACGTCGTCGGCGTCGTCGTCGACACGTACCACGTGTGGTGGGACCCGGACCTGCAGCGCCAGATCGCCCGGGCCGGAGCCCAGAAGCGCATCGCGAGCTACCAGGTGTGCGACTGGATCCTGCCCCTGGCGGCCGACGCGCTGCTGTCCCGCGGGCACGTCGGCGACGGGTACATCGACTTCGCGACGATCACGCGCTGGGTGGCCGAGACCGGCTACACCGGCGACGTCGAGGTGGAGATCTTCAACCAGGCCATCTGGGACACCCCGGGCGACGAGACGGTCGCGACGCTGGCTGAGCGCTACCTCCAGCTGGTGCAGCCGTTCCTCTGACGAGGGCCGGTCGCCGGCGCTAGCGTGGCGCCCATGCCTGACCCTCTGGCACCAGCCGCGTCCGAGACGGGGTTCGGCGTGGTGTTCTTCATCATCTCCGTGGTCATCGTCGTGCTCATCATCGCCTCGGCGGTGAAGGCGTCGCGGAACAGAAGCGTGCTCCGTGAGGCCGGGCTCGATCCGGCGACCGCGGAGTCGCAGATCCTGGCGCAGGCACACAAGAGCCAGCTGCTCGCCCCCGGACGGACGGCCGAGTCGCGGCTGGCGGAGGCCCACGACCTGCACGAACGCGGCCTGATCACCGCCGACGAGCTCGGCGTTCTCCGCGAGCGCATCCTCGGCGAGCTCTGAGGTCTAGGCCTTCTGGGCCCTGAGCACCGACGCGAACCGCGTGCCGATCAGGCGGTGGGCGTCCGCGTCCGGGTGCATCTGGTCGCGCATCGGCAGGTCGTCCCAGTCGGACCAGCCGTAGAGGGTCGTGCCGTCGACGTAGGTCAGCGCGCTGTCCCCGCGGGCCTCGACGACCGCACGGAGCACGGACCGGATGACCGTCAGGGTCAGCTTGCCGTCGGCGACCTCCGAGGGCTGCCCGGTGGTGCGGAACACCGACGGGTCCGCCGGGTCGAGGGACGTCGGGCCGGGGGTGGTCTCGACCAGCGGGCACAGGAGCGGCGAGACGAGGACCAGCGGCGTGGCCGGGTGTCCGTCGCGGACGGTGTCGAGGAAGCCGTGCACCGCGGGGGCGAAACCTCGCAGGTGGATCGCGTCGTGGTTCACCACGTTGATGCCGAGCTTGAGGGTGATGACGTCGGCGGGCTGGTCGCGGATCGCGCGGGCCACGAAGGGGTCGAGCACCGCGTTCCCGGAGAACCCGAGGTTGACCAGGTCGAGCCCGGCTGCCCGGGCGGCGACCATCGGCCAGGCACCGAGGGCGGATGCGGCACCGGCGCCGTGGCTGATCGACGAGCCGTGGTGCACCCAGCGCGGCGCGCGCACGGGGGTCGGCGCGGACACCGGTGCGTCGGTAGTGAGGACGACGAGCCGGGTGGTCTCCCCCGGCGGCAGCCAGATCTCGACGTCCCGCTCGACCGTGCCGTCGCCACCGAGCGCGAGCTCCACGACCCCGGCGGGACCGGGACGCTCGGCGGTCGTCCCGGCGAGGGGCTCGAGCAGGAACACACCGGCCGCGGATGCCACCGCGGACGACTGCGGTACCACGACCCCGTCGACGAGGACGTCGTACGGCTGGGGTTCCGCGGGCGGTGCCGGGTCGACGGCGACGCGGAGCACCTGGACGTCGAGCCGCACCGAGCGCGCGGCGGTCCGCAGCCGCAACCGGACGCCGGACGGCTGCGACTCGACCATGGCCATGAACTCGTCGGGGAGCTGCGGTCGCGTCCAGGCGGGAAGCCGGTGCGGCAGCAACCCGGACGGGGTCTCCTCCACCCACGACGCCCCGCGGATCTCGACCCGAGGGTCCGGCAGGGCGATGCGCATCAGAAGACGTTCCCGTGCTCGCGGAACTCGCGCCAGACGTTCTCGAAGAAGTCGTCGTCCTCCGGGATCGGCCGGCGCGGCCGCCACCGGAAGACGGGCTCCCCGGCGGGGTCGTCGGGCGAACGCGGGACCACGGGGACGAACCCGTCGGCCGGGACCCACGACGTCTCCTGCACCTCGTCGTCCAGCGCGCCGCCGTCCAGCGTGAACCTGAAGACGTCGGGCAGCTCGGTGAGGCCGTGGGGGATCGCTCCATCGGGGTCGGTGTAGAGGACCGACCCGCGCGACCGGCCGCCGTGCGCGACGTAGTCGGCCATGGCGGAGAGGTACACGTACGCGCTGGTGAGGATGTCGCGGACGAGGAACGTGCGGTTGATCGAGCGGCGCGACGAGGCGTCGGCGGAGACGGTGGCCTCGTACGACGAGAGCCACGCGTGCACCTGGACGAGCGCCTCCTGGATCGACTCCGCGGAGCGCACCGGGCCGGCCTTGGCGCTCATGAGCACCTGGACCTCGCGCAGCAGGTCGCCGGTGTTGTCGGGGGTCCCCGAGGCTGCGCGCTGCGAGGCGGCGGCGACCAACGAGGTCGCGGCGTCGAGCACAGTCGACGCTGCCCCGTCGAACGGCGCCGGATCGGCGGGACGTCGCGCCGCGATGAACTGCGCCGCCCGCGTCGCCCCCACCTGCCCGCTGTTCAGTGCCGCGCCGCCGGGCCGGTAGACCCCGTGCGCGCCGCCGGCCTCGCCGACCGGGAAGAACCCCGCGATGTTCGACTGCCACCACGCGTCGACCACGAGCCCGCCGTTGTTGTGCTGGGCGCACACGTCGACCTCGAGCATCGTCGTCTCGAGGTCCACGTACGGGTTCTTGCCCAGGTAGAACTGGTACGCGGGCTCGTTCATCCGCCGCAGCCGCTCGATGGGCGTGCCGAACAGGACGCCCGCCCGGTCGAGGTACCCGTACGCCTCGGGGCTGAGCGCGGACGGGTCGAAGGACTCCTGGACGGGGTTCCGACGGAAGTCGAGGAACACCCGCCGCCCGCGCAGCACGGTCTCGCGGTAGACCAGCAGGTCGATCAGGGACGAGCCGTCGAGCGCCTTCCGGATGTCGAACGGCCACTGGTACCCCTTGAGGAACACCAGGGACATCAGCTGCCCGTACGAGGGGATGGCCTCGGTCAGGAACTCGCGCGGGTCCTCGCCAGAGGCGTCCGTCGAGATGAACGTCGGGATGACCTGCATGTACGTGCCCGACACGTTCCAGCGCGGGTGCGTCGAGGCCAGGCCGAACTGCCACTCGGTGAGGTTCTTGCCGTGCACGCCCGCGCGGTACGCCGCACCGGACGCCCCCCACTGGCCGTTCGGGAACACGCGCGTCGCGTACATCCCGGCCGGACCGCCCGTCGCGTAGACGAGGTTGGTGCACCGGAACAGCAGGAACGGGGACTCGGCGCCGTCGTGCGGCACGTCGGTGCGCAGGACCAGCAGCCCCGCGACGGCGCCGTCCTGCACGATGACGTCGACCACCCGGCACTCGTCGTAGATCCGCGTGCCGTTGCGGTGGACCTTCTTCTCCAGCTGCTCGACCATCGACCGGCTGGTGTACGGCCCGACGGACGTGGCGCGCCGACGAGGGTCGTGGTCGGTCTTGTAGCCGATGAACTCGCCGTACCGGTTCTGCGGGAACGGGACGCCCAGGTCGCACAGGCGCAGGAACCCGCGGGCGCTCAGGGCGGCCTCGGCCAGCGCGTTGTCGCCGTCCATCGCGCCGCCGGCGTACAGCGTCTCGGCCATCTCCCGCACGGAGTCCCCGTCGCCACCGGAGAGCGTGAGCTTGTAGTAGGTCTGCTTGTCGGAGCCCGCGTTGCGCGACGAGCCGGCGTTGACCTTGTCGGCGACCATGACGACGTCGGTCTGGCCGAGCTCCCACAGGCGGTCGGCCGCGCAGAACCCGGCGGAGCCGGTGCCGACGACCACGGTGTTGACGGTGACGACGGGGACGCCGTGCAGGGTCTCCATCAGAGCACCGGGATGTGCATGCCACCGTCGACGTGGAACACCTCGCCGGTGGAGTACGGGGTCTGCCCGGAGGCCAGGATCGACACCGCGCCGGCGACGTCGGACGGCCGTCCCCACCGGTTGATGGGCGCCAGCCCGTCGGCGATGAGCGCGTCGTACTTCTCGGTCACACCTGCGGTCATGTCGGTCGCGATGACGCCCGGGCGGACCTCGTAGACGACGATCCCCTCGGGGGCCAGGCGGACCGCGAAGAGCTGGGTGGCCATCGCGACGCCGGCCTTGGAGACGCAGTACTCGCCGCGGTTGGTGGAGACGGCGGTCGCGGAGATGCTCGACACGTTGACGACCGTGGCCCGCGGGCGATCCTCGTGCGACGCACCGAGCGCGATGACCTTGTTGGCGAAGGTCTGCGTCAGGAAGTACGGCCCGCGCAGGTTGATGCCGAGCACGCGGTCGAAGCTCTCGGCGCCGGCCTCGAGCAGGTCCGCCCGCACGCTGGGAGCGACGCCGGCGTTGTTCACCAGCAGGTCGAGGCGACCCCAGGCCCCGACGGCGTCGTCGACGAACCGGGCATGGTCGTCGAGGTCGGCCACCGAGCCGCGCACGTAGCGGACCCGGCCGGGCGCGTCGAGCGACTCGAGCAGCTCGGTCGGCTCCTCGCGGGTGGCCAGGATCGACACCGCGAACCCGTCGGCGAGCAGCCGCTGCGTGATGCCGAGGCCGATGCCCCGATTCCCCCCGGTGACCAGTGCGACTGCCGGCATCGTTGCCTTCCCTCGTGTGCGGGACGCGCGCGTGACCTGCGCGTCGGACTCGATCGTGCCACGGGGGCACCCATCGGGGCAAGCGCTTTCCGCACCGAACCCGGCCCGCCACCAGTGGGCCAGCGCTACCGTGCCGCCATGTTCGGTGCCAACGTCCTCGTCATCGTGGCCTTCTACATCGGGATCCCGATCCTCGTTGCCTACGTCCTGTACGTGCTGATCCGCACCGCGGTGCGCGACGGCATCCTCGCTGCGCAGGACCGGACCGCCGCGGCGCTCGCGGAGGAGTCCCGGAGGACGTCGTGGAGCAGGACGTCGGACGCGCTGGCCCGGGACGACCGCGCGGAGGCCGGTCCGCCGGACCAGCACCCGTGAGCGGACCCGCCTAGCCTCGGACGATGCCCCGGGAGACGCCGAGCGCCGGCACGTCGGTGGCGCCCTGATGGGTGCCGTCGTCACCGCGCTCGGCACCATGGGTGTCGTCGTCGCGCTCGGCTGGCTGCTCGCCCGGCGCCGGGTGCTCGGGGAGCGCGCGGCCCCGGTTCTTGCCCGCGTGGTGTTCACCGTCGCGACGCCCGCGCTGCTGGTCACCACGGTGGCGCACGCCGACCTGCACCTGCTGCTCTCGCGGACCGCGGTCGTCACCTGGACGTCCACGGCGGTGATCGCCCTCGTCGCGATCCTGGTCCTGCGCCTGGCATGGCGTCGGCCGGCGGCGGACGCCACGGTCGGCACGCTGGCGTCGTCGTACGTGAACGCCGGCAACGTCGGGCTGCCGCTGGCGGTGTACCTGCTCGACGACGCGGTCGCGGTGGTCCCGACCCTCCTGTTCCAGCTGCTCGTCCTGGCGCCGGTCGCGTTCGCGGTGCTCGACTCGCGCTCGGGACCCCTGCAGGGGCAGGCCGTGGTGCGCCGCACCCTGAGCAACCCGATCATCGTCGGCACGCTCGTCGGCCTGGTCCTGGCCGCCCTGCCGTGGGACCTGCCCGAGGTCGTCTACGAGCCGTTCCGCCTGGTCGGTGCCGCAGCAGCGCCGCTCGCGCTGCTGACCTTCGGCATGTCGCTCGCCGTCCCGCGCACCGTGGACTCGGCAGCCCCCCGCCGGGACCTCGCGCTCGCCGTCGGCCTGCGGGCGGTGGCGCACCCGCTGCTCGCGTGGGCGCTCGGCAGCGCGCTCGGCCTGCCCGCGCACGCGCTGCTCGCCGTCGTCGCGATGGCGTCGCTGCCGACCGCGCAGAACGTCCTCGTCTACGCGATGCAGTACCGGCACGGCGAGGCGCTCGCACGCGACGCCGGGCTGATCACCACGATCCTGTGCGTGCCCGTGCTCCTGGTGGTCGCGGGCACGCTCGGCTGACCGTCAGGGCAGGCGCGCGCCCTCGGGGATCTCGATCCGGTCGTAGGCGAGCACGTTCGGGACGCCGGAGAGGCTCGCGTGGTGGAGCACCTCGGCGTTCTCCTCGACCGCGACGGCCACCTTGAACGCGAGCTTGAGCGAGACGCCCACCGCGAGCAGGCCGTGGTTGGCCCAGACGACCGCGTTGACGTCGTCGCCCATCAGCTCGGCGCTGCGCCGGCCGAAGTCCGCGTTGGTGGAGAACTCGAACGGCATGACCGGGATGGTGCCCTTGGCGTACAGGACCATGTTGAGGAGCACCGGGTCGATCTGCTGGCCGAGGACGCCGAGCACGTTCACGAACGTCGACTCGGTGTGCACGATCGCGCGGGCGTCGGGGCGGCGGCGGTAGTGGGCGAGGTGGACGGGCAGCTCGGTCGACGGGAGCAGGTCGCCCTCGAGCACGGTGCCGTCCATGGCGACGACGAGCATGTCCTCGGGCGACATCGCGTCGTAGCGGACGTCGGACGGGGTGATGACGACGGCCTCGGTGCCGTCGTCGGCGGTGATCCGCACGCTGATGTTGCCCTGCGTGTTGAAGTTCAGTCCGCAGCGGACCGACTCGCGGCAGTAGTAGAGGATCTCCTCTCGCAGCTGCACGCTCGCGAGCGACCGGACTGACGTGTCGATGCTCATGGCACCCTCTCCATCGATCGATTGAATCCTTTCATCAGGATTCCGCGCAGAGTCACCCGCAGCGAGGGACCTTGGTCCCCGGGTTCGCCCGGGGAGCCGCAGCACGATGGCGAGGTCGACGCGCGGGCTCGTCCGCAGCGGTCCCGCGCGCCGGCACTCCAACGGCTCACCAGGTGCTGTCGCCCCGGATCACCACGTCCGAGCCGCCGTCCACGAAGACGAGCTGCCCGCACAGGTGGGTGTTCTCCTCGCTGACCAGCCACGCGTGCAAGCGCGCCGGCACCTCGGGCTGCATGTACCCGTGCAGCGGCATCGGCACCACGTCGGCCATCGCCGCGCGCTGCTCCTCGGTCGCGATCATCTCGGCCGTCATCGGGGTCTCGACGATCCCGGGGCCGATCCCGTTCAGCGGGATGCCCGCACCGGCCCACTCGGCCGTCGCGGCGTGCCGACGCATCCAGCGGCAGAGCGCCACCTTGGTCGACGAGTAGATGAGCTGGCCGAGGTCGGCGTCGACCAGCTCCTGCGCGCGCGCCATCGCCTTGGTCTCGTCGCCCGCCAGAGCGGCCTCGACCAGGAGGTCGTCGTGCGGCATGAGGCTCGCCATGGAGCTGGTGAGGGAGGCGCGCGGCGCGTCGGAGCCGAGCAGCAGCGGTCGCAGCCCGTCGAGGGTGGCCACGGCGCCGAAGAAGTTCACGGCGACGGTCGCCGCGACGGGGAGCGCCAGGCCGGCGTTCGCGATGACGGCGTCCACGGTGCCGCCGCTGAGCTCTCGGACCTGCTCGACCATGGCCGCGCGGCCCGCCGTGGTGGACAGGTCCGCGACGACCTCCGCGTCGTGGACGTCCACGCCGATGACTCGGTCACCGCGGTCGCGCAGGATCTCTGCGGTCGCGAGCCCGATGCCCGATGCCGATCCGGTGACGACGACGGTGCGCATGATGACCACTCCTCGGGACTGGGCCCGACGCCGTCGAGGGGCCTCGTCTCCACGCTAGGAAGATGCGCTCGTGCGCGGCTACGGACCTTCGACCCTGCGCTCGGCGGCGGCCCACTGACGGTCGGTCGGACCCCCGGTGGCACCCGGCTCGTAGCGCCGCAGATCCAGTCCCCGGGCGCCCACCGCGCGCAGGTCCGCGAGGCTCCCGGACAGCACGCCGGCCGCCCGCGCCTGCACCAGGACGTTGCCCAGCGCGGCACCCTCGACCGGTCCGGCGACCACAGGCAGCCCGGTCGCGTCCGCGGTCAGCTGGCAGAGCAGCTCGTTGCGGACTCCCCCGCCGACCACGTGCACCACGTCGATGGAACGCCCCGCGAGGTCCGCCGCCTGCCGGACCGCCCGCCGGTACGCCAGCGCGAGCGAGTCGAGGATGCAGCGGACCGTCTCGGCCTGCGACTGCGGGGGCGTCTGACCCGTCCGGGCGGCCTCCGCAGCGATCCGGGAGGGCATGTCGCCGGGCGGGAGGAACGCGGGTCCGTCGATGTCGACCACCGTGGTCAGCGCCGGGACGCGGGCGGCGGCCGCGAGCAGGTCCGGGAGGTCGGCGGGCAGACCGGCCTCGTTCCAGGTGCGGATCGACTCCTGGAGGACCCAGAGGCCCATCACGTTGCGCAGGTACCGGACAGTGCCGTCGACCCCGGCTTCGTTGGTGAAGTTCGCCGCGCGGCTCTCCTCGGTGAGCACCGGCTGGTCCAGCTCCAGGCCGACCAGAGACCAGGTGCCGCAGGAGATGTACGCGAAGTCCGTGCCGGTGGCCGGGACCGCGACCACAGCCGACGCGGTGTCGTGCGAGCCGACGGTCCACACGGGGACCGACCCGAGCAGCCCGACATCCTCGCGCACGTGCCCGAGCAGCGCCCCGGCGTCGCGCAGCGGCGGGAGCAGGCTCTCCGCGATGCCCAGGGTCGCCGCCACGTCGAGGGCCCACTCCCGGGTGGTCGCGTCGAGCAGCCCGGTGGTCGACGCGTTGGTCACCTCGGCCACCCGCACGCCGGTCAGCCAGTAGCCGAGCAGGTCCGGGACCAGCAGCATCCCGCGGGCCGACGCGAGCGCCGCCGTGCCCTGCGCGGCGACCAGCTGGAACACCGTGTTGAACGGCTGCACCTGCAGGCCCGTGCGGGCGTAGAGCTCGGGAGCGGGGATCGTCGCGAATACCTTCTCGGGCACCCCGTCGGTCCGCGCGTCCCGGTAGTGGAACGGTGCGCCGAGCAGCTGCCCGTCCCCGTCCAGCAACCCGTAGTCGACCGCCCAGGAGTCGATGCCGACGCCGTCCAGCGCGCCGACCTCCCGGGTGGCCGCGCGCAGCCCGTCGAGGATCCCCCGGTACAGCCCGAGCACGTCCCAGTGCAGCGAGCCGCCCACCCGGACCGGCCCGTTGGGGAACCGGTTGACCTCGTGCAGCGCGACGCGGTCGTCGACCACGGACCCGACGATGACCCGCCCGGAGGAGGCGCCGAGGTCGACGGCCGCGTACGCGCTCATCGGAGGAAGGCTGCAGCCACGCCGGAGTCGACCGGGATGTGCAGGCCGGTGGTCTGCACCAGGTCGGGGCCGGTCAGGGCGAACACCGCGGCGGCCACGTGCTCGGGCAGGACCTCGCGCTTGAGCAGGGTGCGCTGGGCGTAGTACGCGCCGAGCTCGGACTCCGGGACGCCGTAGGTGGCGGCGCGCTGGGCGCCCCAGCCGCCGGCGAAGATCCCCGACCCGCGCACGACGCCGTCGGGGTTGACCCCGTTGACCCGGATCCCGTGCCCGCCCAGCTCGGCCGCGAGCAGCCGGACCTGGTGGGCCTGGTCGGCCTTGGTCGCGGAGTAGGCGATGTTGTTCGGGCCGGCGAACAGGGAGTTCTTCGAGGCGATGTAGACGATGTCGCCGCCCATGTCCTGGGCGATCATCGCGCGGGCCGCCTCGCGGGCGACCAGGAACGAGCCGCGCGCCATGACGTCGTGCTGCAGGTCCCAGTCCTTGGCGGTGGTCTCCAGCAGCGGCTTGGAGATCGACAGCCCGGCGTTGTTCACCACCAGGTCGATGCCACCGAACGCCAGCGACGTCTCGGCGATCAGCCGGGCGATGTCCTCCTCGGAGGTCACGTCCGCCTTGACCGCGATCGCCACGTCCGGTCCACCCAGGCTGTCCGCGACCTCCTGGGCGCCGTCCAGGTTGAGGTCGGCGATCACCACGCACGCGCCCTCGGCGGCGAGCCGCTCGGCGATCGCCCGCCCGATGCCCGACCCCGCCCCGGTGACCAGGGCGACCCGGGTGGCCAGCGGCTTGGGCTTCGGCATGCGCGCGAGCTTGGCCTCCTCCAGCGCCCAGTACTCGATCCGGAACTTCTCCGCCTCGTCGATCGGCACGTAGGTGGAGATCGCCTCGGCGCCGCGCATCACGTTGATCGCGTTGACGTAGAACTCCCCGGCCACCCGGGCGGTCTGCTTGTCCTTGCCGAACGAGAACATCCCCACCCCGGGGACCAGCACGATCGCCGGGTCGGCGCCGCGGATCGCCGGGCTGTCGGGGGTCGCGTTGCGGTCGTAGTAGCCCTGGTAGTCCGCCCGGTAGGTCGCGTGCAGCTCCTTGAGCCGGCCCACGACCTCCTCCAGGGGCGCGTCCGACGGCAGGTCCACCACCAGCGGCTTGACCTTCGTGCGCAGGAAGTGGTCCGGGCACGACGTGCCCAGCTCCGCCAGGCGCGACAGGGCGGCGCGGGACACGAAGTCCAGGACGACGTCGGAGTCGGTGTAGTGGCCGACCTGCGGCTTGTCCGTCGAGGCCAGCCCCCGGATCACCGGGGCCAGCGCCGCCGCACGGGCGCGGCGCTCGTCGTCGGGAAGCGGCGGCTGCACTACCTCACCGAACGGGTGCGGACCGGTGTGGGACGCGATGAACTCCTCCGCGGTCCGCACGATCTGCAACGAGCGCGCCTCGGCCTCCTCGGACGTGTCGCCCCAGGCGGTGATGCCGTGGCCGCCCAGGATGCAGCCGATGGCCTGCGGGTTGGCGTCCTTGATCGCCGCGATGTCCAGCCCCAGCTGGAACCCCGGACGACGCCACGGCACCCACACCACCGAGTCGCCGAACACCTGTCGGGTCAGCGCTTCCCCGTCGGCGGCCGTCGCGAACGCGATGCCCGAGTCCGGGTGCAGGTGGTCCACGTGCGCCGCGCCGACCAGCGCGTGCATCGCCGTGTCGATCGACGGCGCCGCACCCCCCTTGCCGTGCAGGCAGTAGTCGAACGCGGCGACCATCTCGTCCTCACGCTCGACCCCCGGGTACACGTCCACCAGCGCCCGCAGCCGGTCCAGGCGCAGCACCGCCAGGTTCTTCTCCGTCAGCGTGCCCAGGTCACCACCGGACCCCTTGACCCAGAGCAGCTCGACGTCGTCACCGGTGACCGGGTCCGTCGCGGTGCCCTTCGCCGAGGTGTTGCCACCCGCGTAGTTCGTCGTGCGCGGGTCCGCCCCCAACCGGTTCGACCGTGCGACCAGCTCCTGTGCCACCGTGCTCATGCGCCCCACCCCGCCTGGTTGCCGCCGACGCGCTCGGCGATGATCGTCTCCGCGTAGCCCGAGGCCTTGTACGCCCGGATCGGGTCGGGGTCGAGCCCCTGCGACTCGCGCAGCTCCGCGAGCAGCGGCCGCACGTCGGTGTTGTACGCGTCCATCACCAGCGCGTTCGCGCCCAGCACGTCACCCGCGAGCTGGGCCTCCAGCAGCGCCGCAGCGTCGACCAGCAGCGCCTTCGCCGTGGCCTCCTGCACGTTCATGACCGAGCGGATCTGCCCGGGGATCTTCGGCTCGATGTTGTGGCACTGGTCGAGCATGAAGTTGACCCCCGAGTCCGGCGCGAGCGCTCCGGACTGGACGATCTCGTGCATGATCCGGAACAGCTGGAACGGGTCCGCGGAGCCGACCATGAGGTCGTCGTCGGCGTAGAACCGCGAGTTGAAGTCGAACGCACCGAGCCGCCCGGCACGCAGCAGCTGGGCGACGATGAACTCGATGTTGGTGCCCGGCGCGTGGTGCCCGGTGTCCAGCACCACGAACGCGCGGTCGCCCAGCGCCAGGCAGTGCAGCAAGGACGTGCCCCAGTCGGGGATGTCCATCGCGTAGAACGCGGGCTCGAAGAACTTGTACTCGAGGATCAGCCGGTGGTTCGGGTCCAGGGCCGCGTAGATCTCGGCCAGCGAGTCGGCGAGCCGGTCCTGGCGGGCGCGCAGCGAGTCCTGGCCGGGGTAGTTCAGCCCGTCCGGCAGCCAGATCTTCAGGTCGGTGGAGCCCGTGGCGCGCATGACGTCGACGCACTGCAGGTGGTGCGCGATCGCCTTCTTGCGCACGTCCGCCGACGGGTGCGTCAGCGAGCCCAGCATGTAGTCGTCGTCCTGGAACAGGTTCGAGTTGATCGCCCCGATGGACACCCCGAGCCCGGCGGCGTGCGCGGCCAGGGCGTCGTAGTCGTCGACCAGGTCCCACGGGATGTGCAGGCTCACCCGCGGCGCCACTCCCGTGTACGTGTGCACCTGGGCGGCGTCGGCGATCTTCTCGTAGGGGTCGCGCGGCACTCCCTGCTGCGCGAACACCTTGAACCGGGTGCCCGAGTTCCCGAACGCCCACGAAGGAAGCTCGATCGTCTGCTGGGCCAGGGCATCGGTGATGGTCATGCGGGGAGCTCCTGTGGGTGGGTGGGGAGGCCGGCTGCACGCAGCTGGTCCTCCAGGTGGAACACCTCGTCGAGGACGTGGAAGCCCTCGTCGGGGCTGCCGTCGGCGACGAAGAACTCGCTCATCTCGGCCTGCCAGCGCGGGTTGACCGCCGTTCGGGTCATGGCCTCCTGGGCGGCGGCGTAGTCGTCGGTCTCGAGGTAGCCGACGAGCAGACCGTCCGGGGCGAGGAACAACGAGTAGTCACGCCAGCCGGTGTCGCGCAGCGCCTCGAGCATCTCGGGCCACACGGCGGCGTGCCGGGACCGGTACTCGTCCAGCCGGTCCGGCCGGACGCGGGAGATGAAGCACACGCGGGTCATGCGGCTGCCTTCCTCGAATCGCCTTTGAAACGATTCACGCACTCTATGTAAGCGTTTACCAGTGTGTCAAGAGGCGCCTCGCGTGCGAACCCGGTGCGCCGGCGTCGCCGAGCTTGCGACCCCGCCCGAGGGCGCGATTCCCGCACGGCCTCTCCCTTGAGGTCGGTGAATCGATTCAGTACGCTGCACCGTACGCGCGCGGCTCTCGGCACACAAGAGTCGAGACGTCATCGTGATGCAGCGAGCCACCACGACGGCCCTGATCGGGGCAACTAGCATCGGGCCGCACGCTCGGTGCTCGAGGGAGGGACGGTCGATGTCGACGACGACACGGGGACGCGCTGACCGCCGACCCTCCATCACCGACGTCGCCAAGCGTGCGGGCGTCTCGGTCGGGACCGTCTCCAACGTGCTCAACCGCCCCGACCAGGTCAGCGACACCACGCGCGACCGCGTCCTGGTAGCCATCGAGGAGCTGCAGTTCGTCCGCAACGCCTCGGCCCGGCAGCTGCGCGCGGGGACCATCCAGACGGTCGGCGCCATCGTGCTCGACATCGCGAACCCGTTCTTCACCGAGGTGGCCCGCGGCGTCGAGGACCGGCTGGCCGCCGACGAGTACACCCTCATGCTCTCGTCTTCCGACGAGGACCCCGAGCGCGAGGCACGGTACCTGCGACTGTTCGAGGAGCACGGCGTGCAGGGCGTCATGGTGACGCCGTCGGCCGGCTCGCTGGACACCCTGCTTGCTCTGCGCGACCGCGGGATCGACGTGGTCCTCCTGGACACCACGTCCCCGGTCGACGACATCTCGTCGGTGGCCGTCGACGACGTCCGCGGCGGCGCGCTGGCCATCGAGCACCTGGTCGGCCTCGGGCACACGCGGATCGCGTTCATCAACGGGCCGCTCACCATCAAGCAGTGCCACGACCGCCGCGAAGGGGTGCTCTCCGCGCTCGCCGGCGCCGGCCTCGACCCGGCCGACGCGCTGGTCGAGATCACCATCGGCTCCCTCAACGCCGACGGTGGCGAGGCCGGCATCAACCAGCTGTTCGCGCTCCCCGGCGACCGCCCCACCGCCCTGTTCTGCGTCAACGACCTCACCGCCCTGGGCGCCCTGCGCGCGCTGCGGGCCCACGGCGTGGGCATCCCCGCCGAGATGGCGGTGGTCGGGTACGACGACGTCGTGTTCGCGTCGATGCTCACGGTGCCGCTGACGTCCGTCCGCCAGCCGACCCACCAGCTCGGCTGGACCGCCGCGGACCTGCTCCTGCGCCAGCGGTCGGAGGGCGCGTCGTTCCAGCACCAGCGCGTCCAGTTCCAGCCGGAGCTGGTGGTCCGCGGCTCGTCGGACCCGTCGGCCTGAGACCCGCGCCCGGCCGCGGCACTCTCCCTCATGCCGAGTTCGTGAGATTCCGTCGAGTTCGGGCGTTGCTACTGCCGAACTCGACCGGAACTCACGAACTCCCCCGTCCCGTCGCCGTCCGCCAGGAGCGCGGGCAGATGGACGGATCGGCAGGCAAGCGCTTACCGTGGCAGCCTCACCGTGCAAGGGAGCAGACGTGACGGAGTTGTCGCAGGGCGTGCTGAAGGTCGCCATCGTCGGGACGGGGGCGATCGCGCACGCGCACGCGTCGGTGCTCGCCGCTGACCCGCAGGTCGCGATCGTCGCGGTCGCGGACCCCAACCCCGCCGTGCGGGACGGGTTCGCCGGGCAGTTCGGCGTCACCGGCCGGTACGACAGCCTCGACGACCTGCTCGCTGCCGAGACGGTGGACGTGGTGCACCTGTGCACCCCGCCCGGCCTGCACAAGGACCAGGCGATCGCCGCCCTGCGCGCGGGCGCCCACGTGGTCTGCGAGAAGCCGCCGGTCCTCTCGCTGGCGGACCTGGACGCGGTGCTCGAGGTCGCTCAGGAGGTCGGGCGCGAGTACGCGGTGGTGTTCCAGCAGCGCACCGGCACCGCGGTCGGTCACGTGCAGAAGCTTCTGGCGGACGGCACGCTCGGGCGGCCGCTCGTCGGCGTCTGCCACACGCTCTGGTACCGCAAGCAGGAGGACTACTACGCGGTGCCGTGGCGCGGGAAGTGGGCGACCGAGGGCGGCGGACCGCTGCTCGGGCTCGGCATCCACCAGCTCGACCTGCTCGGGTTCCTGCTGGGCGAGTGGGCCGAGGTCGACGCCCGCGCGTTCCGGCTGGACCGCGACCTGGAGACCGAGGACACGTCGACCGCGGTGATCCGGTTCGCCAACGGCGCGATCGTGTCGGTGCTGACCACCGCGCTCGCTCCCCGGCAGACCAGCTACGTGCGGGTGGACACGACGCTCGGCACGGTCGAGGTCGAGCACCTGTACGGGCACGACGCCCGCGCGTGGCGGCTCACCCCCGCACCCGAGCGGACCGGCGGCGAGCCGTCGGAGGCGCCCTCGTCGTGGACCCTGCCCGGCGACGACGAGCCCTCCGGCCACACCCCGCTGCTCCGTGCGGTCTACGCGGCGCTGCGCGCGGGCGAGCCGCTGCCGCCGGTCGCCGCGGAGCCGCACCGGTCGCTCGAGCTGGTCACCGCGATCTACGCCTCGGCCTCCCTGGGCCGCCCGGTCACCAAGGCCGACCTGGCCCCCGGCAGCGAGCTCCGCGACGGCTTCCTGCACGGCGTCGAAGACCTCCGCCCATGACCTCCACCCCCGCGACGTCCGAGCATCTGGTCGCCGGAGCGGCCGCTTCCTCGGACGCAGTCGCTGGTGAGACCGCAGCGTCCGAGCCGGCGGTCGCCGGGGCAGCCACATCCTCGGACGTCCGTACCGCTCCCGATCCCCTGTTCACCGACCCCCTCGGCGCGCCCACCGATCCCACCGTCGTCGAGGGGCCGGACGGGACCTGGTGGTTGTTCGCGACACAGCGGCGGGTCGACGACGACGGACCCGGTGTCAGCTGGGTGCACGGCACGGACATCGCGGTCGCGACGAGCACGGACGGCGGGCTGACCTGGACGCACCGCGGGGTCGTCGACGGATTGGACCCTGGAGAGGGCCGCAACACCCTGTGGGCCCCCGAGGTCGTGTTCGCCGAGGGCCGGTTCCACATGTTCGTCAGCTACCTCACCGGCGTGCCGGACCGCTGGCCGGGGCACGAGCGGCACATCCTGCACCACGTGTCCGACGACCTGGTGGCCTGGGAGTACCGCGGGGTCGTGCCGCTGAGCTCGGACTACGTCATCGACGCGTGCGTGGCACCGACCCCGACCGGCTACCGGATGTGGTTCAAGGACGAGGCCGCGGAATCGACCACCTGGTGCGCTGACTCCGACGACCTGGAGACGTGGGGCCCGTCACGGCCGGTCATCGAGGGCCGACCGCACGAGGGACCGAACGTGTTCGCGCTCGGCGGGTGGCACTGGATGATCGTCGACGAGTGGCGCGGCCAGGCCGTGTACCGGTCCGACGACCTGGCACGCTGGACCCCGGACGGGCGCCTCCTGGTCGACCCGCGCGGGCACCATGCCGACGTCGTCACCACCGACGACGAGGCCTGGATCTTCTACTTCACGCACGACGTCTCACCGTTCGGGGAGACCGGCGCCGGCGAGGACCCGGCGACACGGCGGGCCGTCGTGCGCGTCGCGGTAGCCCGCGTCGTCGACGGCCACCTGGTGTGCGACCCCGACGAACCCGTCCAGCTAGACCTCCGACGAGCAACGAGGACCCGATGATCCAGTACGGCGGCGACTACAACCCCGAGCAGTGGCCGCTGGCCACCCGCATCGAGGACGTGGAGCTCATGCAACAGGCCGGCGTCACGCTGGTCAGCGTCGGCATCTTCAGCTGGGCCCAGCTGGAGCCGCGCGAGGGCGAGTTCGACTTCGGCTGGCTGGACGACATCCTCGACCGGCTGGCCGCCGCGGGCATCAAGGTCACGCTGGCGACCGCCACGGCGAGCCCTCCCCCGTGGCTCACCCGCAAGCACCCGGAGTTCCTGCCCGTGCTGGCAGACGGCACGGTGCTGCACCCGGGCGGCCGGCAGGCGTACCGGGTGTCCTCGGCGGCGTACCGCGAGTACGTGCTGCGCATGACCCGGACGATGGCCGAGCGCTACGGCACGCACCCCGCGCTTGCCCTGTGGCACGTGGACAACGAGCTGGGTTGCCACGTCCCGCACGACTTCTCCGACGACGCGGCGGCCGCGTTCCGGCGCTGGCTCGCCGACCGCTACGGCACGGTCGAGGCCCTGAACGCGGCGTGGGGGACGGCCTTCTGGTCGCAGCGGTACGACTCCTTCGACGAAGTGCTGCCCCCGCGCAGCGCCCCGACGTACCCGAACCCCACGCAGCAGCTGGACTTCGCGCGGTTCAGCTCCGACGAGCTGCTGGTGCACTACCGCGCGATGCGGGACGTGCTGCGCGAGATCACGCCGGACATCCCGACGACCACCAACCTCATGCTCTCCACCGGCACCAAGCGGATGGACTACTTCTCCTGGGCGGACGACCTCGACGTCATCGCCAACGACCACTACACGCGTGCCCACGACCCGGAGGCGCACGTCGAGCTGGCGTTCAGCGCCGACCTCACGCGCGGGGTCGCCGGCGGCGACCCGTGGATGCTCATGGAGCACTCGACCAGCGCGGTGAACTGGCAGCCGCGCAACCGCACCAAGCGTCCGGGCGAGATGCTGCGTCACTCGTTGGCGCACGTGGCCCGCGGCGCCGACGCGGTGATGTTCTTCCAGTGGCGCCAGTCCGCCGCGGGCGCGGAGAAGTTCCACTCGGCGATGCTGCCGCACGGGGGCACCGACACCGACGTGTGGCGGAACACGGTCACGCTCGGGTCGGCGCTGAAGGCGCTGAGCGAGGTCGAGGGCAGCCGGGTCCGGGCGCAGGCGGCGATCGTCTTCGACTACCCGGCGTGGTGGGGCACCGAGCTGGACAGCCACCCGTCCGCCGCCGTCACCTACCCGGACCGGGTGCTCGCGCACTACCGCGCGCTGTGGCAGCGGAACATCACGGTGGACATCGTGCGGCCGTCGGCGGACCTGTCGGGGTACGCGCTCGTCGTCGTCCCGACGCTCTACCTGGTCACCGACGCCGACGCGGCCAACATCGCGAAGGCTGCGGCTGACGGTGCGTCCGTGCTGGTCACGTACTTCTCGGGCATCGCCGACGAGAACGACCACATCCGGCTGGGCGGCTACCCGGGCGCGTTCCGGGAGCTGCTGGGGGTGCGGAGCGAGGAGTTCTGGGCCCTGCAGGACGGCGAGACCCTCACGCTCGACGACGGGACGCGAGCCGACGTATGGTCCGAGCAGACGCACCTCTCGCCCGGGACGGAAGCGGTCCGCACCTACGCCGACGGCGACCTGGCGGGCTGGCCGGCTCTGACGCGCCGGCCGGTCGGCTCCGGCGCCGCCTGGTACCTGGCCACCCGGCTCGACGCCGACGGCCTGCAGGGGGTCACCGACGCCCTGATCGCCGAGGCGGGGCTGTCCCCCGAGCTGGACGGCGTGGAGGCGGTCCGCCGGGTCGCCGACGACGGCCGCTCGTGGCTGTTCGTCCTCAACCACACGGGCGACGAGGTCACGGTTCCGGCGTCGGGCCACGAGCTGCTGCGCGACGAGGCGGTGGCGGGCGGGTCGCTCGTCGTCGCGCCGGGCGGCGTCGCCGTGGTGCGCGAGGGCTGAGCACGACAGCTCCCCGCGAGAACGGCACGAGGACGTGACGTTCTCGCGGGGGACCTGACGTTCTCGCCGCGGCAGACGCGGCTCAGTAGCCCGCGAACCGGCCGACTGCCACGAAGGCCGCCAGCAGGAGCAGCGCGATGTTGGCCGGCAGCACCTGCGGCTCGTGGCGCCGGACGTGGGTGCGGATGGCCAGCGCCTGGACGACCACCAGGCCGGTCGCGGCGATCGGCGTGAGGATCGGGGCGATCCCGGTGGCCTGCGGCAGGATCAGCCCGACCGCGCCCAGGATCTCCACGACGCCGATGAACCGGACCGTGCCGGCCGAGAAGTCCTCGACCCAGGGCAGGTTCTTCTGGAGCCTCTCCTTCGGCTGCGTGGCCTTCAGCAGACCGGCCCCCAGGTAGGCGACTGCGAGCAGACCGGCGACGATCCAGAGGGCGAGGTTCATGCGGGCGTCTCCACGGGTGGTTGGTTACTCCTTGTGCCTGACCACATCGTGGGGAACAGTGGAGGCACGCACAAGAAGGCACAGAGATGTGCCTGTGGAGGAACGGCTGACATGCACCTGCCCGTGACGTACGACGACGACGGCATCCCCCGCGTCAGCTGCGGCGCGGACGCGGTCGGCTCACAGGTGCGCGGCCTGCTCGACCGCATCGGCGACAAGTGGAGCCTGCTGGTCCTCGGGATGCTCCAGGGCGGACCGCAGCGGTTCACCACCCTGCTGCGCGGCATCGACGGCATCTCGCAACGGATGCTCACCCTCACGCTCCGGCACCTGGAGCGCGACGGGCTGGTGCACCGCGAGGTGTTCCCGGTGGTGCCGCCGAAGGTCGAGTACGAGCTCACCCCGCTGGGCCACACGCTGCTGCGTCCGGTGCTGGAGCTCGTCGCGTGGAGCCAGGAGAACGCCGACGAGATCGACCGGAACCGCGCGGCCTACGACGCGTCGAAGGGCTAGGACCGCACCACGTCCAGCTCCAGCCAGTGCGCCAGGTCCTCGATCTCCGCGTCGACCGCGGCGCGCGCGTCGGGGGTCCACGGGTCGTCCTCGTGCACCGCGTGGACCCGCAGCACCCCGGCCTTCACGTCCGCCGCCGCGTCGAGCTTGCCCACCAGCCGGTCGCCGACCAGTACCGGGAGCGCGAAGTAGCCCCAGCGCCGCGCGGCCACCGGCTTGTACATCTCGAGGATGTACTCGAACTCGAAGACGTCGGTCATGCGCTTGCGGTCGTACAGGAGCAGGTCGAGGGGCGAGAGCAGCGCCGCGCGCCCCTCGAACGGCACGTCCAGCTGCGCGGGGTCGACGCGCCACTCGCCGCGGACGCCCTCGATGACCGCGGACTCCCCCGCGTCCCGGACGTCGAGCGGCTCGACCGGCTGCTCGGGCCCCTTCGGCCTCGCGATGCCGAGCGCCGCAAGCCTGCGCTCGTCGCGGATCCGGTACGCCTCCTCCAGCGGCACCGGCGGGTCCGGCGGGTAGACGCGCTCGGCCAGGTCCCAGAGCCGGTCGCGGCCGGTGCCGCCGGCGGGTGCGACGTCGCCCATCTGCACCATGAGGCCGAGCAGCATGGTGACGTTGCGGTTGTTGTTCCAGCCGGAGGACCGCCACGGCCGCACGCACGTGTCGGGGAGCTCGCTGATCGGCAGCGGACCGTCGGCGCGCAACAGCTCCAGGATGTCCTGCCGGCACGCCTCGTTGTCCGCGACCCATTGCCGGTTGCCCCGCTGCCAGTCCTTCACGCGGGTGCCGGTCCCGGGCCAGACGGCCATCTCCGCCCGGTACAGCGCCAGGTCCTCCGCCACCCGCAGCATGCCGCGGAACTCGATGATCGTCTGCTCGTCGAGCGCGTCCGCCAGCTCCCGCGGGTCGTACGCCGAGCCCAGCCGGCTCCAGAGCACCAGGTCCGCGCTCGGGGCGATCGCGCTGGTCGGGTTGAGCTGGAGGAACGACAGGGCTCGCACGGTCTCGTGCACGTCCGTGGGCCGGGCGGCGGTCAGGCGCTGGGCGCGCACGGCGATCCGGCGGGCGTCGGCACGAGAGAGGTGGTGCACCTTCCGCAGACTAGGTCCGGCCACCGACAGGGTGTCGCGCCGCGTCGGTGGTCTCTGTTTGGATCGACTCATGTCCGCACTGGTGATGGAGTCCCTGAACAAGTCCTACGGCGACCTCCGCGCACTGCGCGACCTGTCCATGGAGGTGCGTGCGGGCGAGATCGTCGGGTTCGTCGGCTCCAACGGCGCCGGCAAGTCCACGGCGATGCGGATCGTGCTGGGCGTGCTGGCGGCCGACTCCGGCGAGGTGCGCTGGGACGGCAAGCCGGTCGACCTGGCCGTGCGGCGGCGCATCGGGTACATGCCCGAGGAGCGCGGCCTGTACCCGCGCATGAAGGTGAGCGACCAGCTGGTCTACCTCGCGCGGCTGCACGGGCTGTCGACGGCGTCGGCCAAGGCCGCGATGGAGCAGTGGACCGAGGTGCTCGGCATCGCGGAGCGCCGCGGGGACGAGATCCTCAAGCTCTCGCTGGGCAACCAGCAGCGGGTGCAGCTGGCCGCCGCGCTGGTGCACTCCCCCGACATCCTGGTGCTCGACGAGCCGTTCTCCGGCCTCGACCCCGTGGCGGTCGACGTGATGAGCGGGGTGCTGCGGGACCAGGCCGCGGCCGGCGTGCCGGTGCTGTTCTCGTCGCACCAGCTCGAGCTGGTCGAGTCCCTGTGCGACCGCGTCGGGATCATCAAGACCGGGTCGCTGGTGGCCTTCGGAGGGATCGAGGAGCTGCGTCGGACCGACGACCGGCGATGGGTGGTGGACGGGCCACCGGCGGGGTCGTGGATCTCCGCGGTTCCGTCGGCCCGCCTGGTGTCGACGGACGCGACGCGGTCGGTGGTCGAGGTGCGGGGACAGGCTGACGACGGCGCCGACCAGCAGATCCTGCGGGCGGCCCTCGCGGCCGGGTCGGTGCACGAGTTCAGCCTGCTGCGCCCCTCCCTGACCGAGCTGTACCGGCACGTGGTCAGCACGGACTCCGCTACGGTCGAGCGCGAGACGGTGTCCGCATGAGCGCCCGTCCGACCCTCGTCGAGATCAGCGACGGCGCCGCCGTCCGCCTGGTCGCCGGACGGGAGATCAGCACGCGGTTCCGCTCCAAGGCGTTCATCTGGACCACCGTCGCGCTCGTCGCCGCCGTGGTGCTCGGCGGCGTCCTGCTCAACCTCGTCAGCTCGCAGTCCGACCCCACCCAGCACGTCGGCGTCCTGCCCGAGACGGCGGCGGTGTCCGAGCAGCTGGTGGCCACCGGCACGGTGACCGGGACGACGATCGAGACGCAGGAGGTGGCGTCCGCCGACGCGGGTGAGGAGCTGCTCAAGGACGGCACGATCGATGCCCTCGTCACCTCCACCGACCCCTTGACCGTGGTGGTGCACACGAAGCTGCCCGACATGCTCGCGCCCGTGTTCGCGTCGCTGGCGCAGCAGGAGGCGCTGTCGTCGGCGGTCACCGACCTGGGCGGCGACCCGGGAGAGGTCGGTCGCGAGATCGCCCAGGCGACGCCGGACATCACCGCGCTGGAGCCCGAGCCCGAGCAGGACGGCGCCCAGATCGTCGCCGGCTTCGTCGCCGGGATCCTGCTGTTCATCTCCCTCATGACCGCGGGCCAGCTGGTGGCGCAGGGGGTCGTGGAGGAGAAGGCGTCGCGCGTCGTCGAGCTGCTGCTGGCCACCGTGCGCCCGTGGCAGCTGATGGCCGGCAAGGTGCTGGGCATCGGGGTCATCGGGCTCATCCAGGTGGTGCTCGTCGTCGGCGCAGGCTCCGGGACCGCGCTGGCCCTCGGACTCGTGGACACCAGCTCGATCAACCTGGGCGTGACCGCGCTGTGGGTGGTGATCTGGTTCGTCATCGGCTTCACCATGTACGCGCTCGCGCTCGGTGCCCTGGCCGCGCTGGTGTCGCGGCAGGAGGACGTCGGCTCGGTGACCGCGCCGGTGCTGACCCTGATGATGATCCCGTACATCATCGGCGTGAGCATCGCCCCCTGGGACCCGACGAACCCCCTGGTCGTGTGGCTGTCCTACGTCCCGTTCTGCTCGCCCCTGCTCATGCCGATGCGGATCGCCCTCGGCGAGGTCGACGCGTGGGAGGTCGCGCTGGCCCTGGGGCTGTCGCTCGCCGTGATCCCTGTGCTCGTCTGGCTGTCCGGGCGGATCTACTCCCGCGCGGTCCTGCGCAGCGGCGGACGGATCAAGCTCAAGGACGCGCTGACAGGGTCGTAAGCGTTTGCGCAGGTCACGCAATCTGTCCATCCCCCGATCGGGTTGCATCTGGACGCATGTCCCGTAGAGGATGCGCGACATGCCCGGAACCCCGCCTGATGTCGTCGAGCCGCTGCACCCGTCCGGCATCGCCGAGGCTGCGACCGTGCTGGCCGCGGCCCTCGCCGACGACCCCGGCTTCGTGCACCTGTTCCCCGTCCGCCGCCGCCGCGAGCGCGAGCTGCGGGCGCTCTACCGGATGACCCTGTCCGACTCCGTGCGGCACGGGCACGCGTTCGTGACCAGGCTCGACGGTGCCGTCACCGGCGCGATCGCGCTCTACCCGCCGGGGTCGTACCCGATGACGCCCGCCCGCTGGTGGCGACAGGCGCTCCGGATCGCGAGGATCGCCGTCAACACGCGCGAGCACAGCGTGGGGATCATCAAGTTCGGCGACGTCACCTCTGCCGGGGTGCCCTGCGACGCCTGGTACGTCGAGGCGCTCGGCGTCCGGCCCGACCTGCAGCGCGCCGGCCGCGGCAAGCGGCTGATGGCCACTGTGTTCGACCTCATCGACTCCGCGTCCGGGCCGTCCTACCTGGAGACCACCAAGCCCGACAACGTCGGCTACTACACCGCGCTCGGGTACTCGTCGGTGCGGACGCGGGTGCCGATCTCGTCGGCGTCATCGGAGGGACCCTGGATCTTCCCCATGAGCCGCACCGCTGTCAGTCCCGCGGTCTAGCGTCTGGCCGCATGGAGAACGTCGACTACACGTCCACCTTCATCACGGTCGCGCCCGATACCGCTGTCGTCGCCGGTGTCGAGCCCGTGGGCTCCACCGTCGCCGCCACGACCTTCTCGCTCATCGCGTCCGCGCCGTACGCGCTGCGGTCATCCGACGTGATCTTCCGGGTGTGGGCGGGGCGGCACGGCGTCTCGGCCGACTCCCTTGACGAGTGGGCTTCCTTCTATGCGACGCCTCGCGCGTGCCTGCGGTCCAGCGACCTGGGGAAGCGGTACGGGTGGGGGATCCATGCCGACGCCGACGGGCGGCTGGCGGTGTACGCGGTGGGGTCCGCTCCTTATGAGGCGCTCGCCGCGGGGGCAGCGCCGGACGGGTCGGCGGTCGTCGTGAAGGCAGCGATGCGGCGCTCGCGGCGGTGAGACGTGGGTCGGCAACCCGACACCGGTCCCCCCGCTAGCCGTAGGTCGCCGTGTCGGTCCCGGCTGCGACCATGAGCCGTGTCCTTGATCCTGCTCCTCGACGACCCGTCGCGACCCGGCGTCGTCGAGCTGCAGTCGCTGACCGACGACGGGCTGCCGAAGGACTCCGTCTCTGTGGCCGCCGACGACCTCGCCCCGGCAGTCCGTGAGCGCGAAGCCGACCGGCCGCGGTGGGTCTGGGACGACACCGCGCGCCGCTACCCGTCGCTGCTGGCCGCCGGTGTCCGCGTCGAGCGGTGCCACGACCTGCGGCTCTGCCACGCGATCCTGCGCCGGAGCGTCTACTCGCAGTCGTCGGCGCTGGCCGGAGCGCCGGCGGGGCCGTGGGACGGGCCCCGCGAGCCGCCGCCCGTCGAGGGGAGCCTGTTCGACGACGTCGGACCCACGGTGGTCGCCGACCCGCTCGAGGAGCTGCAGCGCCAGCTCGCCGCCGTCGCGGGTGCCGACGAGCCGGGCCGCCTGCGCCTGCTGCTCGCCGCCGAGTCGACGGGCGCGCTCATCGCCGCCGAGATGCAGCACGACGGGATGCCGTGGAGCGTCGAGACGCACGACGCTCTCCTCACGGAGCTCCTCGGCCCGCGGCCGCGCAGTGGTCGGCCCGCCAAGCTGGAGGCCCTGGCCGACGAGGTCCGTAGCGCGCTCGGGCAGCCGTCGCTGAACCTCGACTCCCAGCCGGATCTGCTGCGCGGGCTGCGGGCGGCCGGCTGCGACGTCGAGTCCACGCGCACGTGGGAGATCAAGGCGCTCGAGCACCCGGTGCGTGACCCGCTGCTCGCCTACAAGAAGCTGTCGCGCCTGCTCAGTGCCAACGGGTGGGCGTGGATGGAGGCGTGGGTCCACGACGGCCGGTTCCGGCCCGACTACGTGCCGGGCGGGGTGGTGACCGGGCGGTGGGCGACGAGCGGCGGCGGCGCGCTGCAGCTGCCCGCGAGCATCCGCGCGGCCGTGCGGGCCGATCCCGGCTGGAAGCTCGTCGTCGCCGACGCCGCGCAGCTGGAACCGCGCGTGCTGGCGGCGATGTCCGGCGACAACGCCATGGCCGCGGCCGGCAGGAAGGCCGACCTGTACCAGGGCGTGGTCGACGCCGGCATCGTCGAGACCCGCTCCGAGGCCAAGTACGCGATGCTCGGCGCGATCTACGGCGCCACCACCGGCCCGTCCGCGGTCCTCATGCCGCGCCTCACCCGCGCGTACCCGCACGCGGTCGCCCTGGTGGAGGCCGGCGCCCGCGCCGGGGAGCGTGGCGACGTCGTGTCCACCTGGCTCGGCCGCACCTCTCCCCGTCCCGACGCTGCCTGGCAGGCCGAGCACGCCGCAGCCTCGGCGGAGGGGGCGGGGGCCGACGACGTCCGCGCCGCGCGCCGACGCGGCCGCGACTGGGGGCGGTTCACGCGCAACTTCATCGTGCAGGGAACCGCGGCGGAGTGGGCGCTGTGCTGGATGGCCTCGTTGCGCCGGCGCCTGCTCGAGCTGGAGGGCCGGCCGCACCTGGTGTTCTTCCTGCACGACGAGGTCATGGTGCACGCGCCGGCCGAGGTGGCCGACGAGGTCGCGCTGGCCATGCGGTCGTCCGCCGTCGAAGCGGGGCGGCTGCTGTTCGGTTCCACTCCCGTGGACTTCGCGCTGAACGTGGCGGTGGTGGACAGCTACGACCAGGCGAAGTAGCTAGTGCATGAACGCGTACTTGAGCACGATCACCAGCAGCCCGAACGCGGCCGCGATCGCGACCTCACCCACCAGGGCGCGCCCTCGGACCCCCGCGCGGTGGGCCGCGAGCGCGGCGACGGCTGCGAGCATCGCGACCGTGAACCAGAGCGCGAGGAACGCCGCCCGGTAGACGTCCATGCCGACGAGCCTGCCGATCGCGAACACGACGAGCACCGGCAGGCTGCCCAGCAGGACCCCGGTGTTGTTGCGCAGCGCGTGCCGGAGTCGGTGCCCCGAGCTGTGGTCCTGGTCCTCGAAGCGGCCGCCGACCGCGTCGGCGTACACGTGCGCCAGCCAGTAGGTGACGGACACCACGGCGGTGGCGAGGATGACGATGTCCCCGCTCTCGGCTCCCGCGCTCGTCGCCGCCAGGATGACGCTCGACACGAGCGCGCCGTAGAGGATCTCCGCCGGGCCCTTGTTCCGCATGAAGCGGTCGACGCGGGTGAAACGCTGTTGCTCCACGTTCATGTGCCCTCCGCGATCCGCCATGGGCTTCCTATCGTGGCGCACAAACTGCCGGGCTGTCGGGCTGGGCGACTCAGGCGGGCGTCGGCCAGGTCTGCAGTCGACCGCACATGCCGTACCGGCGCGGTGCAGGAGCTGCGTCCACGGCCGTCACCGACCCCCGAGCGAGGTGCTGCCCGACGCCCCTGATCAGGCCCTCGAGCGCTCCGGCCGTGGTCTCCGTCTCGGCGTAGACGGTCCGCGTCCACACGTCCTGCCACCGCGGCACCAGGGTCCGGACGATCCGTGTCGACGCCTCGTGCAGGGGCTTGAGGGCCGCGGCCGCGCCGACCCGGTCGACGGCCTCGCCCAGCTGGGCGTACCCCTCGAGCGCCAGGTCGCGCCGGCGGCGGGCAGCGGCGGCGATCTCGTCCTCGGACGCACCGGCGCCGGGCAGGGTGGCCGCCGCGCGGTAGGCGGCAGGGTCGGACAGCACGGAGGCGGGGAAGGTCAGGACGGCGTCCCCGGCCTCGGGCAGGCCGGCGTTCGACATGAGGACGAGGACCTCGAGGTCACCGTCGTTGACCGCGCGGTGCACGACGCCCGGTCCGAACGACACGATCGCCCCCGGCTGCAGCGGGTGCACGGTGAACCCCGCCGGGCCGAGGGTGTGCACGGAGCCGGAGCCGCCGAGCACTACGTACGCCTCCGACGACACGACGTGCAGGTGCGGCGATCCGCTGCCGGCGACGCCGACGCCGTCGGGCGCGGGCCAGTCGTACACGCGCAGGTTGCTGACCGAGACGCCCCCCGGAAGTCCGCTCATCCGACCAGGATCCCCCTGCCGAGCGTCGCGAGCGAGGCCGCCGACGCCGGGTCGGCGCCACCGTCGGCAATCACGACCGCGTACCGGAACCGGAGCGTGTCACCGGGAGCGAACGGGACCTCGGTGGAGAAGAACGGTGCGGGGTTGAGGCACCCGAAGTGCTCGGTGCGCGCGAACCACTGCGGCGGGTGCGAGGGGTTGTCGGCGCTGTCGACCATGACGACCGTCGACGCTCCCCCGGTCTCGTCGTGCCGGCCGACGAACCCCATCCACGGCCCGCGCGTCCCGCGGACCTCCTCGCCGCCGGAGAAGTCCGGGGCGAGCAGGGTGCCGCCGGTGAACGACCGGGGGCCGCGCCAGAACAGCCCGCCGTAGCCGGCGTTCTCCCGCCCGCGGGTGGTGGGCGAGCCGATGGTCAGGTCGGCGGACGACACGTTGGTCATGGTGGTCTCGAACGTGAGCACCCAGGCGTCGTCGCGACCCGCGGGGACGACGAACCCGAGCGACCGGGTCTCGTCGATCACGTGCGCGCCCGCCTGCGTGTGCCACGCGAGCGTGTGCGCGAGGTCGACGCGATCGGCACCCACCGCCAGCGACGTGAGCGCCACGTGATCCATCGACCCGTCGTTCTCCAGCTGCACGTACCCCTGACCGTGCACGTAGGTGGGGCCGCCCCAGAAGTTGTGCTCGCCGACCACCGGCAGCGACCAGGCGATGCCCTTGTGCCAGACGTGGTCGTGCGGCCGGAACGCCGTGACCAGGTCGCCGCCGCGCGTCCGGACGGGGTGCAGGTAGGGGCGCGGGCTCTCGAGCTGGACGTCGGTGGGGACGTAGACGTACTGCGCGAGGGTGATCCCGTCGGCGACGACATCGACGGCGCGGCCGACGCCGTGGAGGGCGGAGAGGCGGGTCACGAGGCGCCCGGCAGGGACAGGTCCGCGCCCAGGTCGAGGTCCGCGATCGTCACCGGCAGCCCGGTGACCAGCGACTGGTTCGCTGCGATGCCGACCGCCACGGCGCGCAGCCCGTCGAGGTACCCGGCCGGCCGGCCGAGCTCGTCGTCGGCGACGCGCAGGTGTCGTCGGAACACGTCCTTGAGCAGGATCGCGTCCCCGCCGCCGTGCCCGCCGATGCCGTCGGGGATCGCGTACTCGGTGGCCCTCTCCCAGTGCTTCTGCACGAGCAGCCGCTCCCCCTCGGGGCGCAGGGAGTCGCCGACGGAGGTCGGTGTGGCCGACGGGTCCAGCACCGCCTTCCCGAGCTCGTCGAGCTCGATCGCCCCCCGCTCGATCACCTCGAGCTCCGCGCGGCCGGCCGTGCCGTTGACGGTGACGCGGTAGCCCTCCCAGGGGCTGTGCGCGTTGAGCGAGTAGGTGAGGGTGGCGCCGCGGCGGTAGTCGACCAGCAGCGCCATGTTGTCCTCGATGGTGATGCCGGGGCCGAACACGTCCTGGTCGCGCAGGTAGCCGTCGTACTGCTCGGCGTCGAGGTAGAGGGACTTCAGGCGGGCGTCGTCGTGGAGGTCGAGCGTGAACGGGTCGCCGACGACGCCGGTGCCGCGAGCCGGCCGGGCACCGAGCCCGCGCTCGGCGGCGTTGCGGTCGCCGTAGAACTTGAGCCCGCCGCGGGCGTAGACGCGGGCGGGCACGTCGCCGATCCACCAGTTGACCAGGTCGAAGTGGTGGCTGGACTTGTGCACCAGCAGGCCGCCGGAGTTCTTCTTCTCGCGGTGCCAGCGCCGGAAGTAGTCGGCGCCGTGCACGGTGTCGAGGGCCCACTCGAAGTGCACCGACGTGACCTCGCCGATCTCGCCGGACGAGATCACCTGGCGCAGGGAGGAGTTCCGCGGGGCGTACCGGTAGTTGAAGGTCATGACCACGTCGCGGCCGGTCTCGCGCACCGCGCCCGTGATCCGCCGGCAGCCGGGCCGGTCGATGGTGAGCGGCTTCTCCACGACGACGTCGGCCCCGGCGGCGAGCGCCCGCGCCACCAGCTCGGCGTGCGCGTGGTCGGGAGCGGTCACCACGACCACGTCGACCGACTGCTCGGCGATCATCTTCTCGAGCCCGTCGGGCGCGTACGTGGGCAGCGACGCGGGCCGCCCGAGCGCCTCGGACACGGCCGACTCGTAGTGCGCCATCCGGCCGGGGTTGGTGTCGAGGAGGGCGACCAGCGTCGCGACGTCGGCATGCTCGCCGGTGATCGCGCCGATGTACATGCCCGCGCGATGGCCGGTGCCGGCGACCGCGTACCGCAGCTGCTCCCCCTCGGGTGCGGCGGCGAACTCGGGGATGACGCCGGGGCCGGCGGCGGTGCTGCTGCTCGATGCGGGGCGGGGTGCGGTCGGGTTCTGGTCGGTCACGGGTGTCCTCGGTGTCGTCGTCGCCTCGTTGCGGCGGACCACTGCGGAAAGCGTTGTCCGTCACTAGGTAGCCTAAGCCGTGGGGCCCGTCTCGCACAGGCCTCACGGGCGACGGATCATGGACGGGTCGGCGGACTCGACGGACCGCCCGCCCGCACCGAGCAGCGTCGCCCGATCCAGGAGAGACCCGATGTCCCAGCGCGCCACCGTCCTGCTGCACCCCGACTTCCGCGTGGGCGAGATCGACCGCCGCCTGTTCGCCTCGTTCGTCGAGCACCTCGGGCGCGCCGTCTACACCGGCATCTACGAGCCGGGCCACGAGACCGCCGACGAGCACGGGTTCCGCCGCGACGTCGCCGACCTCACCCGCGAGCTCGGCGTGAGCATGGTCCGCTACCCCGGCGGCAACTTCGTGTCCAACTACGTCTGGGAGGACGCCGTCGGGCCGGTGGAGGACCGCCTGCCGTTCATCGACCTGGCGTGGCGGACCATCGAGCCCAACACGGTCGGCACCGACGAGTTCCTCCAGTGGGCCGAGCGCGAGGGCATCGAGCCGATGATGGCCGTGAACCTGGGCACCCGTGGGGTCGCGGCGGCCGCGGCGCTGGTCGAGTACTGCAACGGCGAGGCGGGCTCGCGCTGGGCGGACCTGCGGATCGCGAACGGTCGCGAGAAGCCGTACGCGGTCAAGCTCTGGTGCCTGGGCAACGAGATGGACGGCCCCTGGCAGATCGGGCACAAGGACGCCGACGAGTACGGCAAGCTCGCCGCCGAGGCCGGCAAGGCCATGCGGCTGGTGGACCAGTCGATCGAGCTGGTCGTCTGCGGGTCGTCGTCGATGATGATGGACACCTTCGGCTCGTGGGAGCAGACCGTCCTCGAGCACACCTGGGACGTGGTCGACCACCTGTCGATGCACGCCTACTACGAGGAGCTCGACGGCGACCGCGCCTCGTTCCTCGGGTCCGGCACGTCCATGGACCGGTTCATCCGCCGGGTCGTCGCGTCCGCCGACGCCGTCGCCGCGCGCCGCCGCTCCGACAAGGTGGTCACCATCTCGTTCGACGAGTGGAACGTCTGGTACCTGCAGTCCCGCTTCCCCGGCGAGAAGAACCTGCCGCTGCAGCGCGACGCCCCGCGCATCATCGAGGACGTCTACTCGGCGCTCGACGCCGTCGTCGTCGGCGACCTGCTGGTCACCCTGCTCAACCACGCCGACCGCGTCCCGGTGGCCTGCCTGGCCCAGCTGGTCAACGTGATCGCGCCGATCATGACCGAGCCGGGCGGGCCGGCCTGGCGCCAGCCCACGTTCCACCCCTTCGCGACGACGGCCCGGCTCGCCCGCGGCACCGCCCTCGACCTGCGGGTGTCCGGACCCACGATGTCGACCGCCGCGCACGGCGACGTCCCGGTGGTCACCGCCGCAGCGACCCTCGACGGCGACGACGTCGCGGTGTTCCTGGTCAACCGGTCCGCCGAGCCCGTCGAGGTCGAGCTCTCGCACCCCGGCGTCACCCTCGCGCTCGGCCGGGGCGTGCGGGTGACTGCCGACGACGAGCCCGCGGTCGAGGGACCGGAGCACGCCGCCGCCGTCGCCGAGCGTCACGTGTCGGAGGTCGACGGCCCCGCCGCAGCGACCGGCAGCACCGTGATCACCCTCGCGCCGGAGTCCTGGACCGCCCTGCCGGGGGTGCTCACCCGGGCCTGACGGTGGCGAGTGGCACCATCGAGGGATGAGGCGCATCGCGCTCGGGTTCGGATGGCTGCTCGGCGTGCTCGTCGCGGGCCTCGTCGGCGTCGGCATCGCCGCCCGGTTGAGCCCCCGGCCGGCATCGGTGGTGCTGCGGCGGAACATGGACCGCCACGGTTCCGCACGGTTCGTGGCGACCGCGCCCTTCGTGCCCGCGCACGTGGTGTCCGAGATCGACATCCCGTACCGCGACGGGGACCGCGACGCCCGGCTCGACGTGCACCGGTCGACCGGGTCGGACGGCACGCTGCCGACGATCGTCTGGGTGCACGGCGGGGCGTGGTTGTCGGGCAGCAAGGACCTCATCGCCAACTACCTGCGGGTGGTCGCCGGCGGCGGGTGCACGGTGGTGGGCGTCGACTACTCGATCGCCCCGCGCGCCACCTACCCGGCCCCCGTCCTGCAGGTGCTCGACGCGCTCGCCTTCCTCACCGATCACGCCGACGAGCTGGGCGTCGACCCGAACCGCCTGGTGCTCGCGGGCGACTCCGCGGGCGCGCAGATCGCGTCGCAGGTGATCGGCGTGGTGATCGACCCCGCGTACGCGGCCTCGATCGGCGCCCACCCGCGGGTCACCCGGGACCAGATCGCGGGTGCGGTGCTGTTCTGCGGGGTCTTCGACATGTCCCTCGCGCGCGGCCTGCGTGGCCGTCCCCGCTGGTTCGTCGACTCCGTGATGCGCTCGTTCACCGGCAGCGCGGACTACCTCGACGACCCCCGGTTCGCGGGCATCTCGGTGGTCAACCACCTGACCGCCGACTTCCCCCCGACGCTGGTGTCCTGCGGCAACGCCGACCCGCTGATCGGCCACTCCCAGTCGCTGCTCACCACGCTCGAGACCCTCGGGGTGCCCCACGAGACGCTGCTGTTCGAGCCCGACCACGAGCCGGCGCTCGGTCACGAGTACCAGTTCCACGTCCACACCGACGCGGGCCAGGAGGCACTGGCGACGATGCAGCGGTTCGTGGAGGGGCTGGACTGAGCTCAGCCCTGACGGACCGTCGCGCGGTGCTCGACCGCCACGACCGCGAGCGACAGCAGGCCCGGCACGATGACGACGAGCGGCGCGAGCATCCACACCATCACCGCGCACAGCCCGAGGGCGACGGCGAGCAGGAACGTGCCCGTGAGGTCGTCACCGGCACGCTTGGCGGCGGTCTGCACGACGGTCGTCCACCGCGCCCCCGGCGACCAGCCGGCCGCCGCGCGCAGGACGATGACCAGCAGGATCGCGACCAGGAAGACGGTCGCGACCCGGACCCCGGCGCCGGCGGGCATCCCGCCCTGGCCGATGAGCTGCAGGTTGAACAAAAGGACCAGGAGCAGGACCGGCATGCCGATCGACACCAGCCAGACGCCGCGGCACGCCGCGCGGAAGTCCTCCCAGAGGGCCGCCACGGTGTCGGGGCGGCCGTCGAGGTGGCGCCGGACGTGGGACACCCCGGCGGCGAGCGCCGGGACGGCCGTGATGATCGGGAGGCTGAGCACCGAGACGCCGAGGCCGACGAGCAGGGCCTCGCTGAACAACCCGAACCGGCCGCCGCCGAGGAGGCGCTTGTCGGCGGGACCGGGCTGGGCGGCGTCGTCCGCGGGGCGGCCGGCGTCGTCGTCGGGAAGCGGGGTGCTCATGGCCTCCAGCCTCACACGCTCGGGCCGCCCCGTGGAAACCGCCATCAGCCCTTGAGGCCCTGCGTGGCGACGCCTTCGACGAGATAGCGCTGGAAGACCAGGAAGAAGAGCATGACCGGGATGAGGGCCAGGACGGCCATGGCCATCTGGGCGCCGTAGTCCGAGGTCGTGGTCTGGTCGACGAAGAGTCGCAGGGCGATGGGCAGCGAGTACAGGTCGGGCTTCTTCAGGTAGAGCAGGGGTCCGAAGAAGTCGTTCCAGGACCAGATGAACGCGAAGATCGAGCTGGTCACCAGGGCGGGCTTCATCAGGGGCAGCATGATCGAGCGGAAGATCCGCACGTGCCCGGCGCCGTCGATGCGTGCGGCCTCGTCGAGCTCACGCGGCAGGTTGCGCATGAACTGGACCATGAGGAACACGAAGAACGCCTCGGCGGCCAGGAACTTGCCGATCAGCAGCGGCACGAAGGTGTCGACCAGGCCGAGCCGGTTGAACACGATGTACTGCGGGATGATCACCACGTGGAACGGCAGCAGGAGCGTGCCGATCATGAGGGCGAAGAAGATGTTCCGCCCGGGGAACTCGATGCGCGCGAACGCGTAGGCGCTGATCGAGCAGGAGATCGTGATCCCGATGACCGAGCCGACGGCCAGGATCACCGAGTTGCCGAAGAACGTCCAGAACGAGACGCCGCCGATGCCCTCGAGGGCCTTGGTGAAGTTGGCCAGGCTCGCGTTGGTGGGGATGAGGCTGACGTTGCCGACGATCTCGCTGGACGGCTTGAACGAGGACATCAGCATCCACACCGCGGGGTAGAGCACGATCACGATCAGGGCGAGCGAGCACAGGTGGAAGATCAGGGCCCGGCCGCGCTTGCGGTTCTTGGTGGACTGCCGCAGTCGTGCGCTGTCGTGGGCGCTGACGAGGTGGTCGGCAGTGGAGGTGACGGTGCTCATCTCACTTGCCCTCTCCGGAGTAGTGGACCCAGGACTTCGAGCTCCAGAAGAAGACGGCCGCCAGGGCGCCGACGACGACCACCAGGATCCAGGCCATCGCCGAGGCGTAGCCCATCTGGAAGTCCTGGAAGCCACGGAAGTACAGATAGAGCGTGTAGAACAACGTGGAGCGGGCGGGGCCGCCGGTGCCGTTGGAGATGATGAACGCCGAGGCGAAGATCTGGAACGCGTGGATCATCTCGAGCAGCAGGTTGAAGAAGATGACCGGCGAGAGCATCGGTAGCGTGATCTGCCGGAACTTGCGCCAAGGCCCTGCGCCGTCGACCGACGCGGCCTCGTAGAGCTCGTTCGGGATCTGCTTGAGCCCGGCCAGGAAGATGACCATCGGCGCACCGAACTGCCAGACGGTCAGCAGGATGAGCATCGGCATGGTGCGCGACGGGTCACCGACCCAGCCGCCGGCCTCGAAGCCGAAGAACTGCTGGACCTGGTCGACGATGCCGTTGTCGATGAACATCGCCTTCCACACGATCGCGATGGAGACCGAGGCCCCGATCAGCGAGGGTGCGTAGAACGAGGACCGGTAGAAGCCCTTGCCGCTGAACGCGTTGTTCAGCAGCATCGCCACCGCCAGCGCGGCGAGCAGCTTGATCGGGGTTCCCAGCAGCACGTACGTGAGCGTGACCTTCCACGCCTGCAGGTAGTTCGGGTCCTGGGCGAGGCGCTGGAAGTTCTCCACCCCGATCCACTCGGGGGGCGCGAACAGGTTGTAGTTCGTGAACGCCAGGTACAGGGAGGCCAGCATCGGGCCTGCGGTCAGCAGGACGAACCCGAGCAGCCACGGGCTGAGGAAGGCGTAGCCGGCCAGGGACTCGGACCGCTTGCGGCGCTTCCGGGCTGCGGAGTGCGCGGCGGTCGAGGGGCCTGTCGTCGGAGCCTCGGCAGTGAGGGTCACGAGCGTGATCCGTTCGTCGGTTTCAAGGTGGTGCTGGTGCGGGTGGTGGGCCGCCCGGAGATCACCGGGCGGCCCACCCCGTATCACTGGGTGGAGAACTCGGCCTCAGAGAACCACTGCTCGGCGAACTCGTCGGGCGTGAGCGTGCCGTAGGCGAGCTCCTCGGCGAGGGTCCGCCACTTGGCCTCGATGGTGCCGAAGCCCTTGACGGGGATCGGCGTGGACTCGGTCACCTGCTCGGCGACCTTCTCCTCGTACGCGATCACCTGGGCGTCGACGCTGCCCTCGGTCGTGTCGACGGCGGCGCGCTGGTCGGCGTCGGCCGGCACACCCTTCGACGTGCCGAAGATCGTGCCGACCTCGGGGTCCGTGAGCAGGAAGTTGATCAGCGTCGCGGCCTGCTCGGGGTGCTTGGTGTTGGCCCCCGACGACAGCAGCATCGACGGCTTGAAGAACAGGGCCTTCTCGCCCGGCTCGATCGACGGGATCTGCGCCATGGACAGGTTCTGGGTGCCCGAGTCCGCGACGTAGGCGGCCAGGAAGTTGTCCCAGCTCATCTCCGAGGCGGTCTCGTTCACCGTGAAGCCACCCTTGGGTGCGAGGGCGAGGTTGCGGTCGACCGGGAAGACCTGCTTGTCGGCCCGCAGGTCGGCCGTGAGCTCGAGGAACTCGACCACGTCGGCCTCGTCGAAGCCGAAGGTGCCGTCGTCCTCGAAGGGCGTGATGCCCTTCTGCAGGAGCCACTGGATGAAGAACCAGAACGTGGCCGTGTAGTCGACCGCGCCGTAGAGGGCGTAGCCGTCAGCCGTCGTCGTGCCGGCGCCGGAGACCTCCGCGATGAAGTCGTTGTAGTCCTCCCACGTGTACTCGGCCTCGTCGGGGAACGTGGCCCCGGTCTGCTCGATCACGTTGGGGTTCTGGAACATGGCGAACGTGTTGGTCGACGTCGGGATGCCGATCATCTTGTCCTCGAGCACGCCCGCCGTGGTGAGCGTCTCGTCGAAGCCGGAGAGGTCGATCGTCCCGTTGTCGACCCACTCCTGGAGGTCCAGCAGCTGGCCGTTCTGGTTGAACTCACGAAGGTACGACAGGTCGAACTGCATGACGTCCGGCAGCGAGCGGCCGGCGGCCTCGGTGGACCGTGCGGTCCAGTAGTCCGGGAACCCGGCGAAGCTGGTCTGGACCGTGATGTAGGGGTACTTCTCCTTGAACAGCGCCAGTGCCTCGTTGTACCGGGCTGCTCGGTCGTCGTTGCCCCACCACGTGAAGTTCAGGGTGACGGGGGACGTGTCGGGGCCGGTCGTCGTGGCCGTCGGTTCCGCGTCGCCGGATCCGCCGGACGAGCAGGCGGTCAGGGCGAGGGCGGCGACGGCCGCAACAGCGGCGGTCTTCCACAGGGTTCGCTTCATCGTCGTTGAGCCTCCTTGCTCGGGGGGTGAAAGCGCATTCCGGACGTTAGGCGAGCGCTTGCCGGGATGTCAACGGATCGCGCTGAATCGTTACAAACGCAGGAGGTCCCGGTTCCAGAGTGCCATCCACGACGCCGGGCCGCGCGCCGGTGTGTACGGTCGTGACGGCACGCGGTGGAGCCTGGAGGCGGCGTGTTGTATCGTTTCAATCTCCTGTGCTGCCCGACGACGCGCCTCACACCCTGGAGCCCCGGTGACCGACCGTCAGATCCCCTCGTGGTCCGAGCTCAAGCCCCTGATGCGCCCGAAGCCGCTGGTGCTGAACTCCACTGAGCGGCGCCTGGCCGATGCGCTGACCATCGCCGACCTGCGGACCGTGGCGCGCAAGCGCACCCCGCGCTCGGTGTTCGACTACACCGACGGCGCCGCCGAGGCCGAGATCAGCCTGCGCCGGGCACGCCACCTGTTCCGCGAGCTGGAGTTCCAGCCGTCGATCCTGCACGACGTGTCCCACGTCGACCCGACGACGGACATGATCGGCACCACGTCGGCGCTGCCCTTCGCGTTCGCCCCCACCGGGTTCACACGGATGATGAACCACGAGGGCGAGCGCGCGGTGGTCCGCGTGGCCCAGCGCCGCGGCATCCCCTACGCGCTGTCGACGATGGGCACCACGTCCATCGAGGAGGTCGCCAAGGCCGGCCCGGACGCCCACAAGTGGTTCCAGCTGTACGTGTGGAAGGACCGATCCGCGGGCGAGGACCTCATGGCACGCGCCAAGGCGGCCGGCTTCGAGGCGCTCATGCTCACGGTCGACGTCCCGGTGGCCGGCGCCCGCCTGCGCGACGCCCGCAACGGCTTCTCGATCCCCCCGGCACTGACCGTCAAGACGGTGCTGGACGCCGCGACGCACCCCGCCTGGTGGCTGAACCTGCTGACCACCGAGCCGCTGACCTTCGCGTCGCTGAGCAGCTGGTCCGGCACCGTGGCGGACCTGCTGGACAAGCTGTTCGACCCGACCATGACGATCGCGGACCTCGAGTGGATCCGCGCCTCGTGGGACGGGCCGCTGATCATCAAGGGGGTCCAGACGGTCGAGGACGCCCGCCGGGTCACGGACGCCGGCGCCGACGCGGTGGTCCTGTCCAACCACGGGGGCCGCCAGCTCGACCGGGCGCCCGTGCCGCTGCGCCTGCTGCCGGACGTCGCGGATGCCGTCGGCGACCGGACGCAGGTCTGGGTGGACACCGGGATCATGTCCGGCGCCGACATCGTCGCCGCGATCGCCCTGGGCGCCGACGCGACCCTCGTCGGGCGTGCGTACCTGTACGGGCTCATGGCCGGCGGCGAACGCGGGGTCGAGCGGGCGGTCGACATCCTCGAGCGCGAGGTCCGCCGCACCATGGCCCTGCTCGGCGTCTCCACGGTCAAGGAGCTGGGCCCACAGCACGTCCGCCTGCCCTGAGACCCCACGCCCAGGCGGGACGTCCGCACTCGGGCAGCCTCCGACCCGCGGGAGTGCGGACGCTGGATCGGCAGTGAGCGGACACACGCCGGCCCGGGCGAGAGGGGTCGCCCGGGCCGGCCTGGTCGGTACTGACTAGCGCGTGACCTTGACCTTCACCTCCGGGCTGCTGGTCGAGCCGAGCGCGTTGGACAGCTCCGCGCGGTAGACGTGCGTGCCGATCGCGCGGCCGTTCACGGTCGTCGTGGCCTTCTGCGCGTTGGTGCCGTTGGCGGTCAGGGACTGGGTGTCGATGAGCACCCCGTCCTCGTACAGCCGGTAGGTCGTCGCGTTGGTCCCCCACCAGAGGTTGGTGGTGAGCGTGTACGACCCGTCGCCGTCCCAGTTGTCGTGGCTGAGCGCCGGGGTCCCCGGGTTGGCGGCCGTGACCTTGACGGTGAGCGGGGCGGTCGTCGTGGACCCGTGCTGGTTGGTCAGCACCGCGGTGTAGACGTACGTCCCGTTGGGCTTGCCGGCGATCTGGAACGCCGCCGACTGCGCGGACGGCGTGGCGTCGACGAGGTCGCGCGTGGCGACCGCGACGCCGTTCTCCAGCAGGGTCACCGTCTGGGCGTTCTGGCCCCACCACAGGTTCGCGGCCACCGTGAAGCTGCTGTCGTTGTCCCAGTTGTCGCTGGACAGGACCGCCTTGCCCGGCTTGGCGGTGGCCGGACCGGGCACCCGCTCGCCGGGACCGGTCGACGGTCCGGTGTAGACGATGCTCGGCGCCGCCGGCGTCGCCATGCCGTCACCGAGGAAGTACCCGGTGTGCGGCGGCTGGTTGTAGCCGGTGTTCTGCCACGCCACGCCCAGGCGGTACACCGGGTCGGACTGCAGGGTGCGCAGCCGGTGGTCGGTGAGGTCCACCGTGGTGGCGATCCGCAGGGCGGAGGAGTCGTCGAGACGCGTGACGATCTCCTCTCGCCAGTCGCCGAACAGGTCGGCCTGCAGGGCGGGGGTGCCCTTGGTGCCGTTGTCGGAGAGGGTGCCGGTGGCCCGGTAGATCTCGTCCGACGAGGCCGACGACGGGTCCCACTTCGAGATCGTGGGGACGCCCGTGAGTGCCGTGGTGTCCCAGTCGTGGTCGGTGATCTCCCGCAGCAGGTCTCCGTCCCACCAGGTCAGGAAGTTCGCCGCGGGGATGGTGGTCCCCAGCAGCTCCCCGTCGGCCGCCCGCAGTTGACCCGCGCGCGAGTTCCACGTGCCGTCGGCCACCACGGCCCACGACTCGGCGCCGGGGTGCGACGCGTCGATGTCGTCCGAGGCCCCGCGACCGGTGTCGGCCGTGGCCGGCATCGACCAGAGCACCTCCCCGGTGGCGGCGTCGCGGAAGGTCGCCCCGATGCCCTTGCTGTGCGGCGCCTCCTCGTGCACCGCGAACACCTCCAGGCCGGGCCGGCCGGGGTCAAGGTCGCTGACGTGCAGCGCGTCCCCGTGCCCGAGCCCGGTGCCATAGAGCACCGTGCCGTCGTCGTCGATCGTCATGGACCCGAAGACGATCTCGTCCTTCTGGTCCCCGTCGACGTCGGCCACCGACAGGTTGTGGTTGCCCTGGCCGGTGTACTGCGACCCGGCCTCGTTGGAGTCGAACGTCCAGCGCTTCGTCAGCGTCGAGCCGTCGAAGTCGTAGGCGACCAGGACGGTGCGCGTGTAGTAGCCGCGGCTGAAGATCACGCTCGGGTGCTCGCCGTCGAGGTAGGCGACTCCGGCCAGGAACCGATCGACCCGGTTGCCATAGGCGTCGCCCCACGCGCCGACGTCACCGCGCGGCGGCGTGTAGTCGATCGTGTCGACCGCCGCGCCCGTGGCCCCGTTGAACACCGTGAGGAACTCCGGCCCGGTGAGCACGTAGCCCGACGAGTTCCGGTAGTCCGCGCGCGCGTCGCCGATCACGGTGCCGACGCCGTCGACGGTGCCGTCCGCGGTCTTCAGGCTGACCTCGGCCTTGCCGTCACCGTCCAGGTCGAACACCTGGAACTGCGTGTAGTGCGCGCCGGCCCGGATGTTCTTGCCCAGGTCGATCCGCCACAGCCGGGTCCCGTCCAGCTCGTAGGCGTCCACGTACACGTTGCCCGTGTAGCCGGCCTGCGAGTTGTCCTTGGAGTTGGACGGGTCCCACTTCACGACGATCTCGTACTGCCCGTCGCCGTCGACGTCCCCGACGGAGGCATCGTTGGCGTGGTACGTGTACGGCTGACCGTCCTTGGTGTACGCGTCGGCCGGCTTGTCCAGCGGCACGTCCAGGTGCTGGCTGTCCCACACGCGGAACTCGGTGGTGGCCCAGCGCTCGAACCCGTCGACCACGGAGCTGACCCGGTAGACCGAGTCCGCGGTCCCGCGGGCGTCCAGCACGTTGGTGCTCGTGGTGACCGGGAGCGTCGTGATCTTCGCGCCGTCCCGGTACACGTGGAACGCGATCGAGTCGGGGTCGAGGCCCAGCTGACGCCAGCCGACGTACACGCCGCCGTCGACCGAGACCGCGACCGGGGAGCGGTCGAGCCGCTCGGCCTGCCGGGCCAGGGTGGTGACGGCGGCCGTCGTGACCGTGGAGGACTGCGCGGAGACCCCGCCCGCGTTCACCGAGGCCACGCGGTACGTGTACTCGATGGTGGTGAGCACCGTGCTGTCCGTGTAGGTCGGTCCGCCGGCACGGCCCACGACGACGAACGAGCCGTCCTTGGCCTGGCGGTACACCTGGTAGAACAGCGCGCCGTCGACGGCGTCCCAGGTGAACGTGACGTCGTTCTTGTGGACGGCGCCGAGCGTCAGGCCCGTCGGCACCGCGGCCGTCGGGACGTCCGGGTCGACGGTGGTCACGTCGAGCGTGTCCGTGGGCACCGACTCCGCGCCGGCGGGGTCGAGGGCCACCACGTGGTACTCGTACGCCAGCCCGACGTCCGGCGTGGTGTCGACGAACGTCGTCGTGGTGACGTCACCGAGCGCGACCGGAGCAGCCGCCCCGGACGACTTGCGGTAGACCCGGAAGCCGGCCGAGTCCGAGGTCCCGGTCCAGCTGAGCGACACCGCGACGGAGGTGCCGTCGATGGCCACGTCGTCGAGCGTCAGTGCGGAGGGCGCGAGCAGGAGCGGCGTGATCTCGATCCCGTTGAGGCGCGATGACGTCCCGGTCATCACGAGGTTCAGCTGGCCGTCCGTGACGAGCACCGGCTGGCTGACCTTCTCCGACACCGACCCCGCACCCGCGTTCGAGGCGCCGAAGTCCTTGCCCTCGAGCTGCACGTTGGAGCGGCTGGTGCCGATCCAGTCGCCGTTGTACGTCTTCACGGCGTAGGTGCCGTTCGGCACATCGACGGCGAACACGTGCTGGGTGCCCGGGAGCAGGAAGTCGCGCTGCAGGGCGTTCGGCGGCGGCGTGAAGTTGACGCCTCGGTCGCGGCCGCCCAGCCCGGTCGGGTTCAGCCAGCCCCAGCCGATCGCGGGGGTGTACGTCGAGTTCTGGTTCACCTCGGTGTAGCCGGGCATGAGCACGTTGCCGGCCAGCTGCACGTCGAACTTGTACAGCGCGGCCTTCGTGGTGACGCGCACGGCGACCGAGGGGACCGACGGTCCGCGGCCGTTCACCGCGACGACCCGCAGGTCGTACGACGCACCCTCGACGAGCCCACCGACCGCGGCCTGCGGGAGCGTGGAGGTGGCGACGAGCGCGTAGGCGTCGTCCCCGTCCGCGGCGGCCTTGCGGTAGATGCGATAGATGTCCGCGCCCTCGCTCGCCGTCCAGGTGAGCTGCACGCCGGCGTTGGAGACGCTGCCGGCCACGACCCCGGCCGGGGCGGCGGGCACGTCCGCAGGCGGCTCGACGTCCAGGACCTCGTCCGCGAGCGGGAGCGGCAGTGATGCGACATCCGTCGCGACCAGGCGCGCCAGCTGGATCGCCCCGTACTCCTGGAAGTGGGTGTCGTCGACGGTGCCGGTCGGCCGGTTGGGGTACACCCCGGCGGGGACGTGCAGGAACACGCTCGTCGACGCCTCGGGACCGATCTCGTCGAGGTACGACCGGCTGGATGCCGACAGGTCGACCAGCGGCGTGCCGGTCTCGGTGGCCAGAGCCGTGGCCGCGGCGACGTACTCGGGGAACGAGACGTTGAACGTCCCGGTCGCCGCGTCGAAGCTGCGTCGCGACACCGGCGTGACGATCACCGGCTGCGCACCGCGCTGGGTGGCACCGTCGACGAACGTCCGCAGGTACTCCGCGTAGTCGGCGGGCGCGGCGAACCGGTCGTCGACCCCGTAGGTGGCGTCGTTGTGGCCGAACTGCGCGAACAGGTAGTCGCCCGGCTTGACCTGCCGCAGGACCTCGTCGAGACGCCCCTGGCTGATGAAGTTCTTCGACGAGCGGCCGCCGATCGCGCGGTTGTCCACCGTGACGTCGTCGGACAGGAACCGGTCGAGCATCTGGCCCCAGCCGGCCTGCGGCACGTAGTCCGCGGTGTAGGTCTGCACGGTCGAGTCGCCCGTGAGCCACACGGTGGGCTCGCCGCCCGGCCCCCGCGGGCTCTGCGCGGCGATCCGGAGCTGGTTGAGCTTCGGGGCGGTGCCGGAGAAGTCAAGGTTGAGCTGGCCGTCCACGACCGCGATGTCGAACGACATCTCGAGGAACTGGCCCGCAGCCTTGGCCGTCGCCGCGACCTTCGCCATCTGCTCGGCGGTGATCGCGACGTCGGTCGCCTCGGTGGCGTCGCCCGCGATCAGGCTGACGGTGTAGTCGCCGTTGGGCAGGTCGACGACGAGCTCGGTGTCGCCCACGCTCACGAAGTCGGAGCGCAGCGCGTCGGCGGTGGCCCGGTCGGTCGCGGTGACGGCCCGGGTGTCGACGAAGCCGTAGCGGGTGGTCGCGCTGTACGCGCTGGTGGCGTCCAGCCGGATCGCGCCCGGAGCGAGCGCGCCGCTGCCCAGGTCGAAGTCGAGCACGTCCGGCACGGTCGGCGCGGTCGGCAGGCTGCTCACCGCGGCGGCCGACGGCACGGACAGTCCGGCCGCGTCGATCGCCTGCACCCGGTAGTAGCGCAGGACCGAGGTGTCGACGGCGTCGGTGGTGAGCACCTCACGAGCGCCCGTCCGGGCGACCTCGGTGTACGTCCCGTCGACGGTGTCCGACCGCGAGACCGCATAGCCCGTCGCGCCGGCGACCTCGTTCCAGCGGAGCGTCACGGCGGTCGGGGTCACGTGCGCCAGGCGCACGGCGGCCGGCGCGGCGATCGTCGAGGTGCCGGGGTCCGGCTCCTCCGGCGTGGTCCCGGTCTGTGCGACGACGATCGAGCTCACGTACCCGCCCGCGCCGCTGCCGGTGATGCCGACGGTGAGCTGCCCGTCGGCGACCGTGGCGGGCCACGTGCCGGAGACGGTCGCGGTCTTGGTGCTCAGCGAGCCGCCACCCGCGCCCTCGAGGGTCACGGTGGTCTTCGTGGTGCTGCTCCCGGCGAGCAGGTCGCCCGAGCGCACCGTCACGTCGTAGGTGCCGTTGGGCACGTCGAGGACGAACGTCCACGCCGTGGCGAGCACGAAGTCGCGGTCCGCCGGGTCCTCGGCGCCACGGTCGCGGGAGATCGGCGTGATGCCGTCGGCCGGCACGATGCCGAAGCCGGTCGCGGCCGAGTAGCGGGTCGCGTCGGTCACCTGCTGGTAGCCGTCGGCCACCGGGCTCGTCGCGGTACCCATGTCGAACTTCCACGTGGTGACCGGGTCGGCCGCCAGGGCGGGCAGGCTCCCCGTCGCCGCGAGCGCGAGCACGGTCGCGCCGGCCAGCAGCGCCCGGGTCGTGCGTGGCGCCGGTCGTCCCTCGTCGTGCGTGCGCGTCGAGCGCATGGCATCACCCTTTGTCTCGTCGTTGAGAGCAGAGCCCGATCGGTCATCTTGGAACGATTCACCCGAGCAAGCAGGGACATTCCTACCGATCGCTCACCGGCCGCGCAAGAGTTTCGGGGAAACTGGGGAAAGCGCTCGCCGCACTGGTTTCCCGACGACTACGCAGTCATCCCCACGCGGTATCGCCCCTGATCAGCGGCAATGCCCGCGACCCGACTAGCGCGCGAGGTCGCGCCGCATCACGAAGTTCGTCAGCGCGACGCCGCGCAGCACGGGATGCTGCTCCGCCACGACCTCGAACCCCTGCCGCTCGAAGAACGGCCGCGCGGTGAGGCTCGCGTGCGTGGTGAGCTCGGTGGCGCCGAGGTCCCGTGCCGTCTCCCGCGCCCACCCGAACAGCGCCGTCGCCACGCCCGTCCGCCCGACGTCCGGGTCGACGAAGAGCATGTCGACGTACCCCTGCTCGTCGACGTCGGTGAACCCGACCACCCAGCCGTCGACCTCCGCGAGCTGCGTCCGGTGGGCCGCCCGCCGCGCCGACCAGCCCGTCACGTCGATCTCGTCCGACGCCCAGGCGGCCACCTGCTCGGACGAGTAGTCGCGGCTCGCCGTCGTCCGGATCGCGCGCAGGAACACCTCGAGGGTCGCGACGGCGTCGGACTCGCGGTACGGGCGCAGGATCACGACGACCGAGCCTAGGCGCCGACCGCACGATCAGACCGCGAACGGTGCCCCGAGCTCGGTGAACGTCGCGCCCTCGGCGGCCACCCGCGCGCACCAGTGCTCCACGTCCGCCACCACCGGGTGCCGGTCGCCGAGCTCACCGCGCCACTCGACGAACGCGTCCGGCACCGGTGTCGGGTCCGGGCCGGTCCGCACGGCCTCGAGCACCCGCAGGAACGCGCCGGTGTCCGCGACGGAGCAGCGCAGCCTGATCGCGGGGTGGGTGCGCGCCATGAGCAGCTGGGTGAGCAGGTCCACCCGCCCGCAGCGGATCCGCCGGGTGCCGCGCGGCGAGGACACCTCGATCTCGTCGGTCTCGTAGAACAGGGTCGCGGTGCCCAGCGTGCCGCGGACGGCGATCCGGGCGGGCGAGCGCTGCGGCGCGCACAGGGTCAGCCCCGCCGACACCTGCACCCCACCGCGCGTCCCGACGACGACCGCCGACGTGTCGTCCGCCTCGATCGGGTGGGCGCGGTGCAGGTCGACCCGCACGTCCGTGACGTCCTCCACGGTGCGCGCGCCGGCCAGGAGCAGCGCGGTCGCCACGGCGTGCGCGAGGGGGTTGGTGACCACCCCGTCCACCACCTCGACGCCGTCCAGCGTGCGCCGGCCGGCCCACCGGGCCCGCGCGAAGTACCCGGCGCCACGCACCCAGGTGCCGACCGCGCCGACCCCGGTGAGCTCCCCGAGCTCCCCGGTGGCGACGATGCGCGCGACCTCGTCGACCGCCCCGGACCCGAACGTCTGGAACCCCACCTGGCAGAGCCGCCCGGTCTCCTCGACGACGGCCAGCAGCTCGGCGTGCTCGGCGAGCGACGCAGTGGTCGGCTTCTCCAGGAGCACGTCGCACCCGGCCCGCAGCGCGGCGGACGCCAGCGCGAGGTGGGTGTGGATGGGCGTCGCGATGACCACGACGTCCGGTCGGGCCTGCACCAGGAGGGTGTCGAGGTCCGGGAACCAGGGGACCTCGCCCTCGACGGGGCGCGGGTCGACGAGCGCGGTGAGGACGGCCAGGCCGCGTTCCTGCAGGTCGGCGACCTTGCGGACGTGCGTGGCGCCGTGGCCGTGCACGCCGACCACGGCGACCGTCGGCAGGTCCGTCGCCGGGTCGCTCACGGGCGTCGCCCCGCGAGGCGTCTGGGTGGTCATCCCCACGCCTGCGCGGCGAGGTGTCCCGCCTCGTCGGCACCGAGCGCCCGGTCCACCACGACAGCGGCGAGCCCCACGTCGAGCTGTCCGCCGTCGGGCACGTCGACCACGCGGTCCCACGCCAGGGCGGGGCCGGCGCCGACGTACTCAGCCACCCGCGCGAACCACGGCCGCAGCACCGCGGGGTGCTGCACCAGCAGGACGGTCGTCGTCGCCACCTCGCGGCGCTGTACGAACGCGAGCCACGGCGACAGGCTGCCGTGCACGGCCTCCTCGCCGACGAGCCCCTCGCCGAGCACCGTGGTGACGTCGGCCGACGGGAGGCGCCAGAAGATGCCGCCGTACCCGGCGCTGGGCCGGCCGTTGGTGCCGGGGCTCTCGATCCGCAGCGACCCGTGGGAGGCGCGCAGCACGCTCGACCAGCGCAGGGTCCAGCCGCGACCGTCCGCGAGGGGTGCCGCGCTCAGGCGGCGGTCCTCGGTCAGCAGGGGCCGGTCGCGCTCGTCGAGCCACTCGATCTCGTCGACGAGCGTCGCGCCCGCGTCGGCCAGCCGCGCACCACCGCTGACCTGCCGACCGTGGTTGGGCAGCAGGGTGGGGCCCTCGTCGCGCAGGAACGTGCGGCCGCCCCAGTAGTTGGTGCCGTTGACCACCGGCACGGCCATGGACACGCCGTAGTGGTGGCGGTGGTCGACCGGGCTGGTCTCGGTGAGCGCGGTGCCCGCCGCCGAGTGCACCGGGTGCAGGTACGGGCGCGGGGCGTGCACGCGGGGCACGCGCTCCCCCGACTCGTACCGGGCCAGCGGAACCGTCGAGGCATCCCTCGCCGTGCCGCTCAGCAGGTACGAGCCCAGGTCAGCGGCCCAGCCGGCCGTGGTGAGCTCGGGGACCTCCGGACCCACCGGGTCGGTCGCCGCGCGCCGCCCGAGCCGTGCCGCGGGGGGCACCGGGCCGCTGCTCGCACGGATCGCGAGGACGGGAGCGATCAGCGGGGGCGTCGGGTCGAGGGCGTCTCCGCCGACCAGCGAGCGCAGGTGCGCCCAGGCCTGCCGGCCGAGCTCGGCCTGCGGCACGGTCGCGGTGGTCAGCGAGGGCGTCGCGAACCGTGCGAGCTCGATGTCGTCGAAGCCCGTGATCGAGACGTCACCGGGTACCGCGACGCCGAGCTCGTTCAGGCGCGCGAGCAGCCCGAACGCGACCAGGTCGTTGTAGGCGACGACGGCCGTGGCCCGGGAGGCGAGCACGTCCTGCGCGGCGGCGTAGCCGGACTCGACCGACGATCCAGCGGGTCGCTCGCTCAGCCGGACGTCCTCGCGCCGGGCGGCCGCGGCGCGCAGCGCGTCGAGCCGGGCACCGTGCGACGCGCTGTCCGGCGGACCGGCCAGGTACAGCAGGTGGCGGTGGCCCAGGCTCGTGAGGTGCTCGACGATCTGGTCGATGCCGGCCGCGTAGTCGATGGCCAGGGTGGGCGTGGTGCCGTCCGCGGCGCGATTCACGACGACCACCGGGCGGATCTCGGGCAGCAGCGCGCGCAGGGTCTGCTCCGACATCCGCGGCGAGACCAGCACGAGGGCGTCGCAGCGCAGGCGGGCGTCGAGCGCGATCCGCTCCTCGTCGCCGGCGTGCTCGGCGGTGTCCGCCACCAGCACCCGGTAACCCTCTTCCGCGGCGGCCGAGGCCACCCCCCTGAGCACCTGCTGGAACATCGGGTTGGCCAGGTCGGGGACCACGACGGCGACGGTGTTGGTGCGTCCGAGCGACAGGCTCCGCGCGGTGTTGCTAGGCCGGTAGTGCAGCTGCTCGGCCACGTCACGGACGCGCGCGGCGAGCTCCGGGTCCACCGTGGAGCGGCCGTTCATCACCCTGCTCACGGTCGCCCGTGAGACGCCCGCGGCATGCGCGACCTCGGCGATGGTCGACGCGCTGCGCGTCCACCCGTTCTGCGTCACTGCAGCCTCCCGCGGTCACCCTCGAGCCACCGAGGTGGGGGTGGCTCCGCGCCGAACATACACCACGGGAAACCGGTTCCCAACCCACGGAAAGCGGTGCTACGGTACCGCCGAGGAACCGGTTTCTCGTTCGGGTCCTCCACGGCGAACACAGTGAGGTGTCGACGACATGTCCGTAGTGACGGAGCTACGCCGGACCGCCAGGTCCGCCCGGGGCGAGAAGGGCACGCCCTCGCGGCGCAGCCTGCGCAACGGTGACGGGAAGGCGGCCGCGCTCTTCCTGCTGCCCTGGTTCCTCGGCCTCGGCCTGATCACCATCGGCCCGATGGTCGCGTCGGGCTACCTGTCGTTCACGGACTACGACCTGCTGCAGCCGCCGACCTGGATCGGGCTCGAGAACTACACGCGGCTGTTCGAGGACCCCCGGCTCGCCAACTCGCTGCGCGTCACGTTCACGTACGTGTTCACCGCGGTGCCGCTGCAGCTCGCCGCGGCTCTGGGGCTCGCGCTGATGCTCGACCGGGGCCTGAAGGGTCTGCCGTTCTACCGGTCGGTCCTCTATCTGCCCTCGCTGCTCGGCGGTTCCGTCGCTGTCGCCATCCTGTGGCGGCAGGTGTTCGGCATCGACGGTCTGGTGAACCAGTTCCTGGCGCTGTTCGGCATCCAGGGCAAGGGCTGGGTGTCCGACCCGGAGACCGCGCTCTGGACCCTCGTCCTGCTGCACATCTGGACGTTCGGCGCTCCGATGATCATCTTCCTGGCCGGCCTGCGGCAGATCCCGGAGATGTACTACGAGGCCGCCGCGATCGACGGGGCCGGCGCGGTGCGCAGGTTCCGCTCGATCACGCTGCCGCTGCTCACGCCGATCATCTTCTTCAACCTGGTGCTCCAGGTGATCGGGGCGTTCCAGAGCTTTACGCAGGCGTTCGTCGTCTCCGGCGGAACGGGCGGACCTGCCGACTCGACGATGTTCTACACGCTCTACCTCTACCAGAAGGGTTTCACGGCCTTCGACATGGGGTACGCGTCCGCCATGGCGTGGTTGCTCGTCCTCATCGTCGCGGCGATGACCCTGATCAACTTCTTCGCCTCCAAGTTCTGGGTCTTCTACGATGACTGAGGTCCACGTGCGCCCCACGCCCACTGCCACCACGCTGTCGGCCCTCGCCGACGAGGTCCCCCCGGTGCAGCACCGCCGCTCCCCGTGGCCGGACCGCCGGCGCTCCGCGCTCAAGCACGCCGGGCTCATCGCGCTCTGCGTCCTGATGCTCTACCCGCTGATCTGGCTGCTGGTCAGCTCGTTCAAGCCGACCGAGCTGATCTTCCGGGACGTGTCGCTCATCCCGAGCGAGATCGACATGACCAACTACTCGGTGGGCTGGAACGCGCTGCAGTACCCCTTCGGGCGGTACCTGATGAACTCCGCGATCATCGTGCTCGGCTCACTGCTGGGGAACCTGGTGGCCTGCTCGATGGCGGCCTACGCGTTCGCCCGGCTGGAGTTCCGGGGACGCAAGCTGTGGTTCGCGGTGATGCTCATGTCGATCATGCTGCCGATCCACGTGATCATCGTCCCGCAGTACGTGCTGTTCTCGAAGCTCGACTGGATCAACACGTTCCTGCCGCTCATCGTGCCGAAGCTGCTGGCCACGGACGCGTTCTTCATCTTCCTCATGGTCCAGTTCTTCCGCGGGATCCCCAAGGAGCTCGACGAGGCCGCGCGTCTCGACGGCTGCGGGCACGGCCGCATCTACCTGCGGATCATGCTCCCGCTGTCGCTGCCCGCCCTGGCCACCACGGCGATCTTCACGTTCATCTGGACGTGGAACGACTTCTTCAGCCAGCTCATCTTCCTGATCCGGCCGGACATGTACACCGCTCCGGTAGCACTGCGCACCTTCATGGACTCCACGGGCGCCAGCTCGTGGGGCCCGATGTTCGCCATGTCGATCGTCTCGCTCATCCCCGTCTTCCTCGCGTTCCTCTTCGGCCAGAAGTACCTGGTCAAGGGGATCGCGACGACGGGCATCAAGTAGCAGTCCTAGTTCCGCCGGCCTTGAGACAGCACACCGTCGTCCTCGTCACCCAAGGAGAACCATGCGACCCCGTCCGTCCTTCCGCGCAGCTGCCGTGCTGGCCGTCGCGGCCCTCGCGCTGACCGCCTGCGCGGGCTCGTCCGACGAGCCCGCCGCCACGCCCACGTCGTCCGGCCCGCCGGAGCCCGTCGAGATCCGCTTCTCCTGGTGGGGCTCCGACACCCGCCACGAGCTGACCCAGCAGGTGCTCGACAAGTTCACGGAGAAGTACCCGCACATCACCGTGGTCCCGGACTACACCGACTGGAACAGCTACTTCGACAAGCTGGGCACCGCGGTCGCCGGCGGGGACGCACCCGACGTCATCACGCAGGAGGAGCGGTTCCTCAACGAGTACGCCTCACGCGGGGTGCTCGCCGACCTCAACGAGCTGGGCCTCGACACCTCGAAGATCGACGAGGGCGTCCTCCAGTCCGGCACCATCGACGACGCCCTCTACGGCGTGGCCACCGGCGTCAACGCGTACGCGATCGTCGCCGACCCGACCGCGTTCGAGGCGGCCGGCGTCGAGCTGCCCGACGACAAGACCTGGACCTGGGACGACTACGTCGAGATCGCCGACCAGATCTCCGCGGCGACCGGCAAGGCCGTGTTCGGCGCCCAGGACTACGGCTTCAACGAGCCCGGGTTCTCGATCTACGCCCGCCAGCGCGGTGAGTCGCTGTACACGGAGGACGGCAAGCTCGGGTACGAGGACAAGACGATCGCCGAGTGGTGGCAGCACTCGCTCGACCTGCAGGAGGGAGGCGGCCAGCCCGACGCCGCCACCACGGTCGAGGTCGACGCCGGCGGACCGGAGCTGTCGCTCGTCGCCACCGGCAAGGGCGCCATGGCGTGGTTCTGGACCAACCAGCTGACCGCGATCACCAACGCGTCCGGCAAGGAGCTCAAGCTGCTCCGCGTCCCCGGCGAGTCGGAGGAGGAGCGCACCGGCATGTACTTCAAGCCGGCCATGTTCTACTCCGTCTCCGCCAAGTCCGAGCACCCGGAGGAGTCCGCGCTGCTGATCGACTTCCTGCTCAACGACCCGATCGCCGGCGAGATCATCCTGTCCGACCGCGGTCTGCCGGCGAACACCGACGTCCGCGCCGCCGTGGAGGACAAGTTCTCCGCCACCGACAAGCAAGCCGCCGAGTTCCTCGCCGGTCTCGAGGGCGAGATCGTCGACGGCCCTGCGGTCCCGCCCGTCGGTGCCGGTCAGGTCGCCGAGATCACGCGCCGCATCAACCAGGAGGTCCTGTTCGGCCGGATGACCCCGGCCGACGCCGCCAAGCAGTACCGCCTCGAGGTCGAGTCGGCCATCGGCAGCTGACCCACCCCGCATCACCGGCGCCGTCCGCACTCCCGGGGCCCCCACCCCGCAGGAGTGCGGACGTTGCCGCATTCAGAGCCGCTGCGTCCGCACTCGTGCGGGTTCCCACCCGCAGGAGTGCGGACGTTGCGAGGTGGCGGGGCTCAGGCGCTGGCGCGGATGCGGAGGGTCGGCTCGAAGATCGTCGACGTCACCCGGCGCCCCGGGTCCGCGATGGTGTCCAGCAGGATCCGGGCCATCTCCGCGGCCATCTCCTCGATCGGCTGCCGCACGGACGTGAGCGCGGGACGGGACAGGGCGCCGAGCGAGCTGTCGTCGAACCCGATCACCCGCACGTCCTCGGGCACCCGACGACCGGCCGCCTGCAGGGCCTCGATCGCGCCGAGCGCCATGAGGTCGTTGGACGCGAACACCCCGTCCAGGTCCCCGTACCCGTCGAGCAGCGCGGTCATCGCCGCGAGGCCGCTCTCGTAGGTGAAGTTGCCGCCGGCCGTGGGCACGAACGCCTGACCGTGCCGGGCCATCGCGTCCTGGAACCCGGAGAGCCGGTCCTGCGCGGAGGGCACGTCGAGCGGACCGGAGATGGCCGCGACGTGCCGGCACCCGCGGGCCACCAGGTGCTCGGCGGCGAGCCGGGCGCCGTCGCGGTTGGCGACGTCGACGAAGCTCAGCGGGATCGGGCGACCGGGTCGGGCGAACACGACGGCGGGCAGGCCGGCCTCGACGAGCAGGGCGGGCATCGGGTCCTCGCCACGGGTGGACACGACGAGGGCGCCGTCGGCGTTGCCGTTGCGCAGCGAGGAGATCACGCGCGACCGGTCGAAGTCCGTCTCCGCGAGCATGAGGATCGGGTCCACGTCGTGCGGGCGCAGGGCACGCAGCATGCCGCCGACCACCCGGCCGAAGAACGGGTCGGCGAAGTCGATGGTCGACGGCGACCCCTGCTCCTCCGCGCCGGACACGACGACGATCACCGCGCCGGTCCGACGGGTGACCAGCGAGCGGGCCGCGAGGTTGGGGACGTAGCCGGTGGTCGCGATGGCCTCGCGGACGACCGCCTGGATCTCGGCAGCGACCCGGCGCTGGCCGTTGACGACACGCGAGACGGTGGCCCGCGAGACGCCGGCCACGCGGGCGACGTCCTCGAGGGTGGGCGCGCCCGTCCCCGACGCGCGGCCGGCGACCGGCGTGCCCGACGGAGGCGTTGCCTCGAGCGTCCCGGCGCCCAGGCGCGCAGGCGGAGGCGCGTCGGCCGGGTCGTCTGCCATGCCCGCAGGCTACCAGGATCGGAGAGCGCTCTCGCGGATTTGGGTCAGTAGTCGGCGTCACGGCGGACCCTTCTCCGGTCATCAGGGCTGTACGCGCGGGTGAGAACGGGTATAGCGTCCCTTTTCGGGAGCCAGACCGGGCCCAACCCCCACCCAGCCAGCGCTGAGCCCGCCCCGAACTCGGTTGTCGCGGTAGAGCGCTCTCCCACCCGCATCACCGGCATCAGCTCAACGACGAACTGCACGCCCTGCGCACGGAGCGACGACGAGGTCGACTGCGGATCACCTCGTGTCCCCCGCGCCGGGCCAGCCCCGGAGGAGACACCTGTGTTCACGACCGCCACCGACCGCCCGACCAGGAACGCACCCCCACCCGGCCGCAGCCGGCGCCTCCTGGGCGTCCTGACCGCAGCCGTGCTCGTCGCCGCCGGCATCGGCATCCCCGCCGTGGCCGCGCAGGCCGAGCCCGTCCTGCTGTCCCAGGGCAAGACCGTCACCGCGTCGTCCGTCGAGAACGCCGACTACACGCCGGCGTCCGCCGCGGTCGACGGGAACGCAGGCACGCGCTGGGCGAGCACCGCGTCCGACGCCCAGTGGCTGACCGTCGACCTGGGGGCGACCGCGCAGGTCAACCAGGTCGTGCTCACCTGGGAGGCGGCCTACGGGTCCGGGTACCAGATCCGGACGTCGGAGAACGGGACGTCCTGGACGAGCATCTACTCGACGACCACCGGCAAGGGTGGCAAGGAGACGCTGGACGTCACCGGCAGCGGCCGGTACGTGCAGGTGCTCGGCACCAAGCGCGCCACCGGCTACGGCTACTCGCTGTGGGAGGTGCAGGTCTACGGCACCCCCGGCGGGACGCAGCCCCCGACGGGCACCTGCGGCACGGCCAACGTGGCGCAGGGCAGGACCGCGACCGCGTCGTCGTCCGAGCAGGGCGCCGGCACCGCGGCCGGCCTGGCGGTCGACGGCAACGCCGGCACCCGCTGGGCGAGCACGTTCGCCGACAACCAGTGGTGGCAGGTGGACCTCGGCGCCAGCCAGGCGGTCTGCAACGTCACGCTCAGCTGGGAGGGCGCGTACGGCAAGACGTTCCGGGTTCAGGGGTCTGCCGACGGCACCACGTGGACCACCCTGTCCACGCTCACGAACGGCACCGGCGGCACGCAGTCGATCGCGCTCACGGGCACCGCCCGGCACCTGCGCCTCGACCTGCAGACCCGGGGCACCGGCTACGGCTTCTCGCTCTGGGAGGTCGCCGTCCGCACGACCGGCACGACGACGCCCACCCCCGACCCGACCAGTCCCACCGGCCCGGCGGACGGCAAGGTCCGCGTCGCGGGCAGCCAGGGGAACTGGGCGCTGCTTGTCAACGGCCAGCCGTGGGTGACCAAGGGCATGACGTGGGGACCGGCCCCGGCCGACTTCCCGCAGCACGCCGCCAACCTCAAGGCCATGGGCGTCAACACCATCCGGACGTGGGGCACCGACGCGGGATCGAAGGTCCTGCTCGACGCCGCCGCGGCCGCGGGCATGCGCACGGTCGCCGGCTTCTGGCTGGCCCCCGGCGGCGGCCCCGGCTCGGGCGGCTGCCCGAACTACGTCACCGACACCGCGTACAAGACGAGCTCGATGAACGACATCGTCACCTGGGTCACCGCCTACAAGGACAACCCCGGCGTGCTCATGTGGAACGTCGGCAACGAGTCCCTGCTCGGCCTCGGCAACTGCTACTCGGGCGCCGAGCTCGAGGCGCAGCGCACCGCCTACGCCACGTTCGTCAACGACGCGGCCAAGCGGATCCACCAGATCGACCCCACCCACCCGGTCACGTCGACCGACGCGTGGACCGGCGCGTGGCCGTACTACAAGGCGAGCGCGCCCGACCTGGACCTCTACGGCCTGAACGCCTACAACGCGGTGTGCGACGCCAAGGCGACGTGGATCGCCGGCGGCTACACCAAGCCGTACCTCATCACCGAAGGCGGCCCGGCCGGCGAGTGGGAGGTCCCGAACGACGCCAACGGCGTGCCCGACCAGGGCACCGACGCGCAGAACGCGGCCGGCTACACGCGGGCGTGGGACTGCATCAAGGCCCACCCGGGGGTCGCGCTCGGCGCCACGCTGTTCCACTACGGCAACGAGGGCGACTTCGGCGGTATCTGGTTCAACGTGAAGCCGGGCAACAACAAGCGGCTCTCGTACTACGCGATCGCCAAGGCGTACGGCGGCTCGGCCGGGGCGGCGGGGGTCAACACTCCCCCGACGTTCAGCTCGATGACCGTGCCCAGCAGCGGCAACGTCGTCGCCGGTTCGACGTTCACCGTCACCGCGGCGGCGAGCGACCCCAACGGGGACCCGATCACCTACAACGTGCTGCTGAACAGCAAGTACGTGAACGACTCCGGAGGCCTGGCCCCCGCGACGTTCACGCGCAGCGGCACCACGTTCGCGGTGACGGCTCCGCAGACGCTCGGTGTGTGGAAGGTCTACGTCTTCGCCGAGGATGGCAAGGGCAACGTGGGCGTCGAGACGAAGTCGTTCCGCGTCGTCCCGCCGGCCGTGGGCGGCAGCAACATCGCCCAGGGCCGCACCACCACCGCGTCGTCGTTCGACCCGTACAACGGCAACTTCACGCCGAGCCAGGCGACGGACGGCAGCTACGCCACCCGATGGGCCAGCAACTGGGCCGACGACGAGTGGATCCAGGTCGACCTGGGCTCGGTCCGCTCGTTCTCGTCGATCCAGCTGGTGTGGGAGTCCGCGTTCGGCAAGGGCTACCGCATCGAGACGTCGAACGACGGGAACGCGTGGTCGACCCTGACCACGGTCACCGCGGGCGACGGCAACGTCGACACCCTGAACACCGCCGGCTCGGCCCGCTACGTGCGGGTGCACGGGACAGCCCGCGGCACCGCGTACGGCTACTCGCTGTACGAGCTGGGCGTTTATGCATAGCAGCATCGACGCTTCCGCAGCTCTTTGAGACGTGCCCGGGGCGGGCGGCCACCCGCCCCGGGCACCCACCCTCGGCCAACCCCTCACAGAGCCGAACCGCCTGAGGGTCGTGTGCATCGTCGCACCACCTTCGGGTCCCTTCCGCACCTCGTCCGAAGGAGACCTCATGCCTACCCATCTCCATGCACCACGGTCACGGAAAGCCCGGGCCTGGCTGGCAGGGACGCTGTCCGCGGTGCTCGTCGCGACCGGTCTCGGCGTCGCGATCGCCACCACCGCGAGCGCCGCGCCCGTCAACATCTCGCAGGGCAAGCTCGCCACGTCCTCGTCGGCAGAGGGCCCGGACTTCACCGCGTCCAAGGCCGTCGACGGCAACGGCAACACCCGCTGGGCCAGCCAGTTCTCCGACGCACAGTGGATCCAGGTCGACCTCGGCGCCAACGCCACCGTCGACCGCGTCGAGCTGCGCTGGGAGGCGGCCTACGGCAAGGCGTTCCAGGTGCAGCTCTCCCCGAACGGCACCACCTGGACCACCGTCGCGACCGTCACCAACGGCACCGGCGGCAACCAGACGGTCGCCGCGTCGGGCACGGGCCGCTACCTGCGGCTCAACCTCACCGCGCGCGGCACGGGCTACGGCTACTCGCTGTGGGACCTCGCCGTGTACGGCACGGGTGGTGCGAGCACGCCTCCGCACACCCCGAAGCCGCTGCCGCCGGCTCCGCCGGGCGCCGACACGACCGTGACGCACCACGAGTTCCAGGCCAACTGCACCCCGACGCACACGCTGAACGACGACCCGATCGTCTACCCCGGCCAGGCGGGCGCGTCGCACAGCCACACCTTCATGGGCAACCGCTCGACCAACGCGAACACCACGACGGCGTCGCTGCTGGCTGCGAACAGCACGAGCTGCACGGTCCCGCAGGACGAGTCGGCGTACTGGTTCCCGACGCTCATGCGCGGTGAGAACAAGGTCGTCGCCAGCAACGAGCAGACCATCTACTACAAGACCGGGATCATCGACTACAAGAAGGTCGTCCCGTTCCCGCAGGGTCTGCGGTTCCTCGTCGGCAGCATGACGGCCACGAAGGACGAGTTCCGGACCGCTCCCGGCGCGGTCGAGGGCTTCGAGTGCGGCAACAGCTCGTTCAACTGGGACATCCCCGCGAGCTGCCCGGTCGGCTCGCAGCTCAACGTCCGCTACCAGGCACCGAGCTGCTGGGACGGCATCAACCTCGACTCGGCCAACCACAAGAGCCACATGGCGTACCCGGTCAACGGTGAGTGCACGGCGACGCACCCGGTCGCGGTGCCGATGATCGAGTTCAAGCTGTCCTGGCCGGCCGACGGGAACATGTCGGACGTCCGGTTCTCCAGCGGTCGTGGGTTCTCGTTCCACTACGACTTCTTCAACGCGTGGGACCCGGCCGTGCTCCAGGCGCTGACCGAGCACTGCATCAACGGCGGTCTGCAGTGCAACCCGCGCGGCTATGACCTGTACAAGCCGTGGGCCGGAGCGGTCCTGGACGCGAACTACAACCTCATCCCGTAGGCCCCCCGCGCGTCCCGGTCCGCGAGGGCCGGGACGCGCCCCACCTCTCCCGAAGGAACCCCATGCACACCCATGTCCACTCCCGGGCGCGAGCCTGGGTTGCGGCAGTGCTCGCGGCAGGCGTCGTCGCCGTCGGAGCGATCACCGCTGCCACCGCCGCGAACGCGGCGCCCGTGAACCTGTCCCAAGGCAAGACCGCCACGGCGTCCTCCACGGAGAACGCCGACTACACCCCCGCCCGGAACGCGGTCGACGGCAACGCCGCCACCCGCTGGGCGAGCCTGCCGGCGGACCCGCAGACCTTCCAGGTCGACCTCGGCCAGACCGCGACCCTCGACCACGTGACGCTCGTGTGGGAGGCCGCGTACGGCAAGGCGTTCACCGTCCAGACGTCCATCGACGGCTCGTCCTGGTCCACCGCGGCCACGGTCACCAACGGCACCGGCGGCACGCAGAACGTGAATGTCGCCGGCACCGCCCGGTACGTGCGGCTCAACCTCACGGCCCGCGGCACCGGCTACGGCTACTCGCTCTGGGAGTTCCAGGTCTTCGGCGAGGTCGGCGGGGTCACACCGACACCCACGCCCACCCCGACGGCGGGCACCTGCGGCACGCCGAACGTCGCTCAGGGCAAGACGGCCACCGCGTCGACCACCGAGAACGGCGGCACGCCCGCGAGCGCGGCGGTCGACGGCAACCTCGGCACGCGCTGGTCCAGCACGTTCGCGGACGCGCAGTGGTGGCAGGTCGACCTGGGCTCGTCGCAGAGCGTCTGCAAGGTCACGCTGCGGTGGGAGGGCGCGTACGGCAAGGCGTTCCGCGTCCAGACGTCCACCACCGGCACCGCCTGGGCGACCGCGGCTACGGTCACCAACGGCACCGGCGGCGTGCAGACCATCGACGTCGCAGCGACCGCGCGCTACGTCCGGCTCGACCTGACAGCCCGCGGCACGGGCTACGGCTACTCGCTCTGGGAGGTCCAGATCAACGCAGGAGGCACCCCGCCCGTGACCGACCCGATCCCCGGCGGCGGCGACCTCGGCCCGAACGTCCACGTGTTCACGCCGACCACCGGGCAGGCCGCTATCCAGGCGAAGCTCGACGAGACGTTCACGGCCCAGGAGGAGGCGCAGTTCGGCACCCGCCGCGACCAGTTCCTCTTCGCCCCCGGCACCTACGACGTGCAGGCGCACATCGGGTTCAACACGTCGATCAACGGCCTCGGTCGCAACCCCGACGACGTGAACATCACCGGCGGCGTGTGGGCCGACGCGCAGTGGTTCGGCGGCAACGCGACGCAGAACTTCTGGCGCTCGATGGAGAACCTCAAGATCACGCCGTTCACCGGGGAGAACCGCTGGGCGGTCTCGCAGGCCGCGCCCATGCGGCGCATCCACGTCGCAGGGGACCTCGCGGTCTTCCCGTCGTCGTACGGCTGGGCCTCGGGCGGCTTCACGGCCGACTCCAAGGTGGACGGCGCGATGAAGTCGGCGTCGCAGCAGCAGTGGTACACCCGCGACTCGGCACTCGGCCGCTGGGAGGGCTCGGTCTGGAACATGGTGTTCTCGGGCGTGACCGGCTCACCGGCGCCGAGCTTCCCGAACCCGTCGCACACGGTGCTCGACACCACGCCCATCAGCCGGGAGAAGCCGTACCTGTACCTCGACGGCTCCAGCTACGCGGTGTTCGTGCCGTCGGCCCGCACCAACGCCCGTGGCGTCTCGTGGCCGAACACGCCGGGCACGTCGATCCCGCTGAACCAGTTCTACGTCGCCAAGCCCGGTGACACCGCGGACCGCATCAACGCCGCGCTGGCCCAGGGCCTGCACCTGCTGCTCACCCCCGGGATCTACACGCTCGACAAGACGATCGACGTCACCCGTGCGGACACCGTGGTGCTCGGCCTCGGCTACGCGACGATCGTCCCGACGGCCGGCCAGACGGCCATGAAGGTCGGCGACGTCAACGGCGTCCGGATCGCCGGAGTCCTGTTCGACGCGGGCGTCACCAACTCCCCCGCGATGCTCGAGGTCGGATCGGCCGGCAACCACACCGACCGCGCCGCCAACCCGGTCTCGCTGCACGACGTGTTCGTCCGCGTCGGTGGCCGGATCCCCGGCAAGGTGACCTCGGCCATCGTCGTCAACTCCGACGACACGCTCATCGACCACATCTGGTCCTGGCGTGGCGACCACGGGGCCGGGGTGGGCTGGAACGAGAACCCGTCCGCGTACGGCCTGGTCGTCAACGGCAACGACGTGCTCGGGCTGGGCCTGTTCGTGGAGCACTACCAGAAGGAGAACACCCTCTGGAACGGTGACCGCGGGCGGACGATCTTCTACCAGAACGAGCTGCCGTACGACGTGCCCAACCAGGCGGCGTGGCAGAACGGCACCCGCCGCGGCTACGCGGGCTACCGGGTGGCCGACGCCGTGACCACCCACGAGCTGTGGGGCGGCGGCGTGTACAGCTTCTTCAACGTCGACCCGAGCATCGTCGTCGACAGCGGGTTCCAGTCGCCGGTCAAGCCGGGGGTGCGGTTCCACAACATCCTCACCGTCTCGCTCGGCGGCAACGGCGTGATCGCGCACGTCATCAACGACACCGGCGGCGTGGCGCAGGGCACGGCCACGATCCCGGCGTACCTGGTCAGCTACGGCGGCTGACCGACCACCGCGACGGCCCCGGCTCCCCTGCGAGCCGGGGCCGTCGTCGTATCTCACCCCGCCCCGCGGACTCCTTCGTGGCACCCTCGACATGCACGGGGGTGCCGCAGGTCGAGGCGCGGCTCACGGGACGAGAGGGTGTGTCGATGCCGGAGCAGGTCCTCCTTCGAGGGGCGGTCGCGTTCGACCCCGCCACCCACGGCTTCGCGTTCCCGAACGCGTTCGTCAACGAGGTGCTCACGCTGCCCAACGGCGCCAAGATCACGACGTCGGGCCGGTGCGGCGGGATGGCCTACGCGTCGCTCGACTACTTCCTCGCCGGGCAGCCGGTGCCCGCCTGGCGCGCCGACCTGTGGGCGCCGAGCCGCGTCCCGCCGGACTCCCACTGGCTCGCGCAGCTGTTCACCCAGCGCCTGCGGGACTCGTTCTTCACCGGGTCCGCCGCCAAGTTCGTCACCTGGTCCATGCACTCCGACGACGAGACCTGGGTGTTCAAGGGCGTCACCCGCTGGACCAAGGAGGAGGAGCTCCCCCGCCTCATGAAGTCCATCGACGCCGGCCGGCCGGTCGTCCTCGGGCTCGTCGTCGCGCGCAGCCTCGCGTCGATCGGCGACAACCACCAGGTGATCGCGTACGGGTACGAGCAGGACCGCGCCACGGGCCGGACCACCGTGCAGGTCTACGACAACAACTCGGTGGGCAAGGCCGTGACGCTCACGTCCGACCGCGACCAGCCCGACTGGACCGCGTCCAACGGCCACACCTGGCGCGGCTTCTTCCTGCAGGACTACACGCCCCGACGACCTCAGGTGCTCACCAAGCGCCCGCCCGGCGTGAAGGACCAGGTCTCCACCGGCGACACCGTGAAGCTGTCGCACGTGTGGACCGGCCTCACCCTGCACTCCCACGACCTCCCGTACACGCACCGCGACAGCGACGGCCGGCAGCAGGTCACGTGCTTCTCAGGTTCCGACGACAACGACCGGTGGCTGCTCGTCGGGACCGCCGGGACGCCCGCCGGCACCGCGCTGCACGACGGGTCGGTGCTCCGGCTGCGGCACGTGTCGACCGGCCGCTGGCTCCGCAGCGAGTCCGGCATCCCCTCTCCTTTGACGCGCCAGCAGCAGGTCAGCGCCGTCGACACCCCCGACTCGTCCGCGGACTGGCGCGTCGAGATCGTCGACGACCGCCCCTGGACCGCCGGCGCCCGCGTCCGCCTCGTGCACGTCGCCTCCGGCGCCGCGCTGCACTCCCACCGCGCCTCGGACCCCCGGCTGACCGCCGGCCAGCAGGAGGTCACCGGCTATCCGGAGCGCGACGTCAACGACTGGTGGACGGTCCTCGAGCTCAGCTGACGACTCAGCCGACCCACACCTCGTCGACCGCCTGCACCAGGCTGCCCACCAGCGGCGGGGCCGTCGTCGGACCGAAGGACGCGTTCATCCCGCTCTCCACCACGACGTCATCACCCGTGACGGTCAGGGTGGCGGTCGCGACGAACGGCGCCTCGACGAACCGCACGGTCACCACGTAGGTGTCACCCGACGTCCACGTGCCGCTGACCAGCACGTCCTCGGGATCCCGGCGCCGGAGGGTGGTGCGGGTCAGCGCCGGTTCCGCGTGCCCGACCGTGACGATCACCGTCTCCTCGCCGTGGTCGACGGTGAGCCGGTCGTGCTCGACGCCCACCTCCAGCACCGCGTTGCGGATCCCGAGCGTGTTCGGCTCGAAGGTGATCGTCCTCCCGCTCAGCCGCTCGGCCGTGCGGGACGTGGGCGATCCGGCCGGCGGGTCGAGGCGCAGGCCCGCGAGCCGGTCGGCCAGCTGCGCGCGTCCCTCGTCGTCGGCGGGCAGAGGTCCGTCCGACAGTCCGGGAAGCAGGTGCTCCCAGACCAGCTCGAGCTGGTGGTGCATGTCCGCGACGCCCGACGTGGTCACCACGACGACGTCCTGCTCCGGCAGCACCACGCAGAACTGCCCGAACGCACCGTCGCCGCGGTAGCTGTCGTGGCGTCCGCGCCAGAACTGGTAGCCGTACCCCTGCGTCCAGTCGGGATCGGGCCCTCCGTCGTTGGGCACCTGCGCGCGCGTCGCCTCGGCCACCCAGTCCGCCGGCACCACCTGCTTCCCCTGCCAGACCCCGCCCTGCAGGTAGAGCTGACCGAACACCGCCACGTCCTCCGTGGTCGCGGACAGGCCGGAGCCACCGACGTCGATCCCCTCCGGCGACTGCTGCCAGATCGCTCCCTCGATCCCGAGCGGCTGGAGCAGCCGTGGGCCGAGGTAGTCGAGCAGCCGCTGGCCGGTGAGCCGCTGCACGATCGCCGAGAGCATGAACGTGCCCGCGGTGTTGTAGACGAAGTGCGTGCCCGGCTCGTGCTCCACCGGCCGCTCCAGGAACGCCGCGACCCAGTCCTGCGCGCCCGAGTCGAAGACCGCACCGGTGGGGTCCTCGACGTGCCCGGTCGTCATGGTGAGCAGGTCCCGCACCCGCATCCGCTGCAGGTTCGCGTCCGGCGCCGCCGGTGCCTTGTCGCCCACGTGGTCCAGCACCAGGTCGTCGACCGTGAGCAGCCCCTCGGCCACGGCGAACCCGACCGCGGTCGACGTGAAGCTCTTGCTCAGCGAGTACAGCTCGTGCAGCCGGTCGGACGCGTACGGAGACGCCCAGCCCTCCGCGACCACCGACCCGTGCCGCAGCACCATGAGCGAGTGGAGCTCGGGCCACCCGGCGAGCGCGTCGACCAGTCGGGCGAGCGCCCGCGGGTCCACCCCCTGCTCCTCGGGTGCGGATCGGGGCAGACGGCGGTGTCCAGGCATGACCCCACCCTGTCACCAGCCGCCGACAGCTGCGCTCTGCGCGCCCATCCCGCCGCCAGTTCGTGAGTTCCCGTCGATTTCGTGAGCCGTAGCTCACGAACTCGACCGGAAGTCACGAAGTCGGCGCTGCGACGAGCGGCCCGGGAACGCCGAACGCCCCGGTCCGCGAGGGACCGGGGCGTTCGTCGTGCGTGCGGTGCGGGGTCAGCCCACCTGGGGCAGGGTGCCCGTGCCGCTGTCGGTGACCACCGGACCCGCCGCGGGCAGGTCGGTGCCCGAGCCCGGCGTGCCGTAGGAGGCGCCGACCGCGACCGGCTCCGCCGGGTGCGCCCCGCGCGGGACGCCACGGAACGTGAACTCCCCGAGCAGACCCTCGCCCTCGGCGTCCACGATCACCAGCTGGCCGGCCTTGAGCTCGCCGAACAGGATCTTCTCGGACAGTGCGTCCTCGATGTCCCGCTGGATGGCCCGGCGCAGCGGCCGAGCACCCAGGACCGGGTCGTAGCCCTTCTCCGACAGCAGCTTCTTGGCCGCAGGCGTGATCTCGATGTCCATGTCCTTGGCCCGCAGGCGCGTGGCCAGCTTGGCGACCATGAGGTCGACGATCGCGAAGATCTCCGGCTGGGACAGCTGCGGGAACACGACCACGTCGTCGACGCGGTTGAGGAACTCAGGCCGGAAGTGCTGCTTGAGCTCGTCGTTGACCTTGGACTTCATGCGCTCGTACGACGTCGACAGGTCCCCGCCGGCCTGGAAGCCGGTCATGAGGCCCTTGGCGATGTCCCGGGTGCCGAGGTTCGTGGTCATGATGATGACGGTGTTCTTGAAGTCGACCACCCGGCCCTGCGAGTCGGTCAGGCGACCGTCCTCAAGGATCTGCAGCAGCGAGTTGAAGATGTCCGCGTGCGCCTTCTCGACCTCGTCGAAGAGGACCACCGAGAACGGCTTGCGCCGGACCTTCTCCGTGAGCTGGCCGCCCTCGTCGTACCCGACGTAGCCGGGGGGCGAGCCGAACAGCCGCGAGACCGTGTGCTTCTCCGAGAACTCGGACATGTCGAGCTGGATGAGCGCGTCCTCGTCACCGAACAGGAACTCGGCGAGCGCCTTGGCCAGCTCGGTCTTCCCGACGCCCGTGGGGCCGGCGAAGATGAACGACCCACCAGGGCGCTTCGGGTCCTTGAGGCCGGCACGCGTGCGGCGGATGGCCTGCGAGAGCGCCTTGATGGCCGCCTCCTGGCCCACCACGCGCTTGTGCAGGTTCTCCTCCATGTGGAGCAGCCGGCTGGACTCCTCCTCGGTGAGCTTGAACACCGGGATGCCCGTGGCGATCGCCAGCACCTCGGCGATGAGCTCCTCGTCCACCTCCGCGACAGCGTCGAGGTCGCCGGACTTCCAGGCCTTCTCCTTCTCCACGCGCTTGAGACCGAGCTGCTTCTCGGCGTCGCGGAGACGGGCTGCCTTCTCGAAGTCCTGCTCGTCGATCGCCGACTCCTTGTCGCGACGCGTCTCGGCGATCTGCTCGTCGAGCTCGCGCAGCTCCGGGGGAGCCGTCATGCGGCGGATGCGCAGGCGGGCGCCGGCCTCGTCGACCAGGTCGATCGCCTTGTCCGGCAGGTAGCGGTCGTTGACGTACCGGTCCGCCAGGGTGGCGGCGGCGACCAGGGCGGCGTCCGTGATGGACACGCGGTGGTGCGCCTCGTACCGGTCGCGCAGACCCTTGAGGATCTCGATCGCGTGCGCCAGGTTGGGCTCGGCCACCTGGATCGGCTGGAAGCGACGCTCCAGTGCCGGGTCCTTCTCGACGTACTTGCGGTACTCGTCGAGCGTGGTGGCGCCGATGGTCTGCAGCTCGCCGCGCGCCAGCATCGGCTTGAGGATGCTCGCGGCGTCGATGGCGCCCTCGGCGGCACCTGCACCGACGAGGGTGTGGATCTCGTCGATGAACAGGATGATGTCGCCGCGCGTGCGGATCTCCTTGAGCACCTTCTTCAGGCGCTCCTCGAAGTCACCGCGGTAGCGGGAACCCGCCACGAGCGCGCCCAGGTCCAGCGTGTAGAGCTGCTTGTCCTTGAGCGTCTCGGGCACGTCGCCGCGCACGATGTCCTGTGCGAGGCCCTCGACGACGGCGGTCTTGCCGACGCCGGGCTCCCCGATGAGGACCGGGTTGTTCTTGGTGCGGCGGGACAGCACCTGCATGACCCGCTCGATCTCCTTCTCGCGCCCGATGACCGGGTCGAGCTTGCCGTCGCGCGCAGCCTGCGTGAGGTTGCGGCCGAACTGGTCGAGGACGGCGCTGCCCGAGGGCTGACCCTCCTGCGGACCGCCGGCGGCGACGGGCTCCTTGCCCTGGTAGCCGGAGACGAGCTGGATGACCTGCTGGCGCACGCGGTTCAGGTCCGCACCCAGCTTGTTGAGGACCTGGGCGGCGACGCCCTCGCCCTCGCGGATGAGGCCGAGCAGGATGTGCTCGGTCCCGATGTAGTTGTGGCCCAGCTGGAGCGCCTCGCGCAGCGACAGCTCGAGGACCTTCTTGGCGCGCGGGGTGAAGGGGATGTGACCCGACGGAGCCTGCTGGCCCTCGCCGATGATCTCCTGCACCTGGGCGCGCACGGCCTCGAGCGAGATGCCGAGCGACTCCAGAGCCTTGGCGGCGACACCCTCACCCTCGTGGATCAGGCCCAGGAGGATGTGCTCCGTCCCGATGTAGTTGTGGTTGAGCATCCGTGCCTCTTCTTGGGCAAGGACGACCACGCGACGGGCTCGGTCCGTGAATCTCTCGAACATGTGCACTCCTCACGAGCTGCGTGCCGGCTCCCCTGGCTGGCGCACCGGGGGACGACGGGGCGGCGTTGTTCGATGCTAACGGCGGGGTGGTGCCTGGACTGCCCGTGTTCGCCGCAGGCGTGACGACGGCCCCCGGTTGCCCGGTGTCTGCCGGTTTCCGGATCCACGCGGACGCGGTGTCGCCGGTGGCCGTAGCCTGACGCAGCAGACGACCACCGGGAGCCGCCATGACCTTGCCCGACCTCGTGGTACGTGCCGCGCGCGCCTGGGTGGGCGGCACGTGGCAGCCCGCACAGGTCGCGGTGACCGACGGACGCATCACCGCGCTCGACGGGCCGGTCCCGGACGGTGCCACGGTCGTCGAGCTCGGCGCCGACGAGGTCCTCCTGCCCGGCCTGGTCGACAGCCACGTGCACGTCAACGAGCCGGGACGCACCGCGTGGGAAGGGTTCGCGTCGGCCACCCGCGCCGCGGCGGCCGGTGGCGTCACGACCCTCGTCGACATGCCGCTCAACTCGATCCCGCCCACCACCACCGTCCGGGCGCTGGACACGAAGCGCGCGGCGACCGCCCGCAAGCTCACCGTGGACGTGGCGTTCTGGGGCGGGGCCGTGCCGGAGAACCTCGGGTCTCTGCGGCCCCTGCACGACGCGGGCGTCCGCGGGTTCAAGGCCTTCCTCACCCCGTCCGGCGTCGACGAGTTCGGGCACCTGGATCCCGCACAGCTGGAGGCCGCGCTCGCCGAGGTGGCCACCCTCGGCAGCGTGCTGGTCGTGCACGCGGAGGACCCGGCCGACCTGCGCGGCGACGGTGCCCTCGGCGAGCGGTACGCCGACTTCCTGGCCAGCCGGCCGGCCGTGAGCGAACGGCACGCGATCGGCCGCGTCGTCGACGCGATGCGGCGCACCGGCGCCCGCGCGCACGTCCTGCACCTGTCCGACGCCGGCTCGCTCGACCTGGTCCGCGCCGCCAGGGCGGAGGGCCTCCCCCTGACCGTCGAGACCTGCCCGCACTACCTGGCACTGCGGGCCGAGGACGTGCCGGCAGCCGCGACGCAGTTCAAGTGCTGCCCGCCCATCCGCGACGCCGGCAACCAGGACCTGCTCTGGGAGGCGGTGCTCGACGGGACGATCGACGCGATCGTGTCGGACCACTCCCCGTCCACCGCCGACCTGAAGAACGGAGACTTCGGGCTGTCCTGGGGCGGCATCGCGGGACTGCAGCTCGGGCTGTCGGTCGTCTGGACCGAGGCCCGCCGGCGCGGGATCGCCCTCGAGCAGCTGCTGCCGCTGTTCACGACCGGGCCCGCGCTCGTGGCCGGGCTCGACCTGGGCGAGCTGGCGGTCGGTGCGCCCGCGCACCTGGTGGCTTTCGCGCCCGACGACGAGCGCGTGGTGGACGTGCACGCCCTCGAGCACCGGAACCCGGTCTCCCCCTACGACGGCTCCACGCTCGCCGGTGCCGTGCGGACGGTGTGGCTGCACGGGTCGCCGATCGTGCAGGGGGGAGCCGTGACCGCTCCGGGCACCGGCCGCGTGCTGCTGCCGGAGGTCGCCCGTGCGTGAGCCGTCAGGCCTCGCGGTGCCGGTGCCCGAGCGCCGCCGCCACCAGCGCGAGCACCCCCGCGACCAGCATCCCTACGCCGACGCCCTGGTCACCCCCGACCTTCAGCAGCAGCGCCCCGACGCCCGCGCCCAGCAGAATCAGCAGCACCGCGAGCGAGCGCCGCGCCCATCCGTCGCCCGCCCCGCCGGCCAGCCGGCTGTCCGCCGCGAGCCCGGTGAGCGTGGACGTGACGACCACCGTGGTCACGTCCTTGACGGCGAGCCGTCGCGCGCTCGCAGCCTGGAGCCCCATCGCGACCGCCAGCAGCGCGGTGACGACGAACGCCCACCACGTCCCCTCGACCGGCGGCGCCACGAGCGCACCCAGGCCGAGCCCGACCGCGAGCACCCCGGTGGCCGCGAAGGTGCCGCTCGTGCGGTGCGACCAGCCGGCCGGTGCGGTCCGCAGCACGCGTCCGCCCACGGCGGCACCGGCCAGGAAGCCGGCCAGCGCGAGCGCCGGGCCGAGCACGGGCAGGTCGTCGGCCCCCGCGAGACCCATGCCGAGGATGACCACGTTGCCGGTCATGTTCGCGGTGAACACCCGGTCCAGCCCGAGGTAGCCGACGGCGTCGACGATGCCCGTCGTGAACGTCAGAGCCAGCATGAGCACCAGGTGTCGGCGCGCGTCGTCCCAGGTCCTCACCGCGTCATCGTGGGGGTGCAGGACCGATGAGTGCAACGTTGCAGCCGGGCGCCGGCGAGATCCGGGCGGCGGCCTACCTGCCGTCGACCCCGCAGACCGTGCTGTGGGGACGCCTGCCCTGCGGCGCCGACGAGCCCGTGCTGCGCATCGAGCCCGGCACCGAGGTCACGATCGACACGGTGAGCCACGAGGGCCTGCTGGACGACCAGGGCAGCGACCCGCTGGCGTTCTTCACCGGCCACGGGGTGGCTGCGGGCGACGTGCTGACGGACGCGATCGAGATCGTCGGCACCCTCACCCGGACGAGCACCGACGGCCCGCACGTGGTGACCGGACCGATCCACGTCGAGGGCGCCGAGCCGGGCGACCTGCTGGCGATCACCGTGCTCGAGACCACCCCCCGCGTGCCGTACGGCGTCATCTCCAACCGGCACGGCCGCGGCGCGCTCGTCGGCGAGCTGCCGCGAGGACCGGAGAACGTGAGCGTCTTCGCCACCGTGCGCGACGGCGTGGGCTGCCTGCCCGCGGTCGAGGGCGGCGAGCGGCTGATCGAGTTCCCGCTGGCCCCGTTCCTCGGGATCATGGGCGTCGCGGTGGCCGGTGACGAGCGGCCGCACTCGGTGCCGCCCGGTGCGCACGGGGGGAACATCGACATCAACCTGCTCCAGGTGGGCTCCACCCTCTACCTGCCGGTCCAGGTGCCGGGCGCGCTGGCCTACGTGGGCGACCCGCACTTCGCGCAGGGCGACGGCGAGGTCGCGCTCACCGCGCTGGAGGCCTCCCTGCGGGTCACGCTGCGGTTCGACGTGGTGCCCGCGGTCGAGGCACTGGCGCGGTTCGGGCCCTTCGAGGGGCCGCTGGTCGAGACGCCCGAGTACCTGGTGCCGACCGGTCTCGACAAGGACCTGGACGAGGCCGTACGGAAGTGCGTCCGGGCGGCGCTCGCCCTGCTCCAGGCGCGCTGGGGCCTCGACGAGCACCTCGCCTACGCGTACCTGTCGGCGGCCACCGACATCAACATCTCCCAGGTGGTCGACAAGGTCTGCGGGGCCCACGCCCGGATCCGCGTGGCCGACTTCGACGGGCTCGCCCGATGAGCCTGCCCGCGGACCTGCAGGAGGCGTTCGACGCCTACGAGCACGCGCTCGCCAGCGACGACGTCGAGGCGCTCGACGACGCCTTCGCGCCGGGGCCCCTGACGTTGCGCGGCGACGGCGACGGGCTGCTGGTCGGGCACGACGCCATCAGCGCGTTCCGCAGCACGCGCGGCGGGATCTCCCCCCGGGTGCTGAACCGGGTGGAGTTCCGGCAGCTCGCCGACGACTGCTGGCTGATCGTCGCGACCTCCCGCTACGAGGGCGGCGGCACCGGGCTGCAGACGCAGGTCTGGCAGCTCTCCGAGGGCCGCTGGCGCATCACGGCCGCGCACGTCACCGGCCGGACGAAGAGCTTCGACACGTCCGTGTGGCGCACGGTCGGCGACCCGCTGTACCAGGGTGCGTTCACGGGTCCCCTGCTGGGTCTGCGGGTCGCCGTCAAGGACATCTTCGCCGTCCGCGGCTACCGGATCGGCGCCGGCAACCCGACGTGGCTGCGCGAGGCGGCCCGCGAGCGCGAGCACGCGCCGGCGGTGCTCGACCTGCTCAAGGGCGGCGCCTCGGTCCGCGGCCTCGCCCGCACCGACGAGCTCGCCTACTCGATCGCGGGCGCCAACCCGCACTACGGCACCCCCGCCAACGGCGCCGTCCCCGGAGCGCTCCCGGGCGGCTCGTCCAGCGGGCCGGCGACCGCGGTCGCCACCGGGCAGGCGGACGTGGGGCTGGCCAGCGACACCGCCGGCTCGGTCCGTGTGCCCGCCAGCTACCAGGGCCTGTGGGGGCTGCGCACCACGCACGGGCTGGTGCCGCGACAGGGCATGCTGCCGCTGGCGCCGTCGTTCGACACGGTCGGCTGGCTGACCCGGACGGGCGCGACCCTGGAGCACGTCGTCAGCTGGTGCCTCGAGGACGACGCACCGCTCCTGCCCTCCCGCCGGGTGGTCCCGGTCGAGGTCCTGCAGCTGGTGGAGCCGGCCACCCGCGAGGCGTTCGACGCCTGGTGCGCGGGGACGGTCGAGGAGGTCGAGGTCGGCCCGCTCGACGAGTGGTTCGAGGCGTTCCGCGTGGTGCAGGCCGCGGAGGCGTGGCGGGCGCACGGCGCCTGGATCGACGCGCACCCCGACGCGGTCGGACCCGGCGTGCGCGAGCGGTTCGCGATCGCCCGCGACGTGACCGCGGCCGACGAGGCCTCCGCCCGTGCCGACGTCGAGCGGCTCGCCGGGGTGATCCGCGCGATCGCCGACGACGCGGTCCTCGTCCTGCCGACCACCCCCGGCCCCGCCCCCGCCCGGACCGCGAGCGCCGACGAGCTCGACCGGGTCCGCGGTGCCACGTTGCGGATGACCGCGCTGGCCGGCATCGGCGGTCTGCCCGCCCTCTCCGTCCCCGCCCTCACCTTCCCGTCCGCTCTCGGACCGGCGCCGGTCGGCGTCTGCCTCGTCGGCCCCCGCGGCACCGACCTCTCGCTCGTCCGGCACGCCCGCTCCCTCGGAGGACTCGCATGACCGCCCCGGTGAACCCGCCCGCCCGCCTGCTCATGGGACCCGGACCGGTCAACGCCGACCCGCGCGTGCTGCGCGCGCTGTCCACGCCGCTGATCGGCCAGTACGACCCCGTGATGACCGGCTACATGAACGAGACGATGGCCCTCTATCGGGAGGTCTTCGCGACGACGAACGACGCGACCCTGCTCGTCGACGGCACGTCCCGCGCGGGCATCGAGGCGGCGATCGTGTCGCTGGTGCGGCCGGGCCAGCGCGTCCTGGTCCCGGTGTTCGGCCGGTTCGGGCACCTGCTCGCCGAGATCGCGCTGCGCGCACGGGCCGAGGTGCACACCATCGAGGTGCCGTGGGGGCAGGTGTTCCCGGCCTCCGTCATCGAGGAGGCGATCGTCCGCGTCCGCCCGCACCTGCTGGCGGTCGTGCAGGGCGACACGTCGACGACGATGCTCCAGCCGCTCGACGAGCTGGGCGCGATCTGCGAGCGCCACGGCGTGCTGTTCTACACCGACGCCACGGCGTCCCTGGGCGGCAACGCGTTCGAGATGGACGCGTGGGGCCTGGACGCTGCCACGGCCGGCCTGCAGAAGTGCCTGTCCGGCCCCCCGGGGAGCGCGCCGATCAGCCTGTCGGACAGGGCGGTCGAGGTGATCCGGGGGCGCCGCCGCATCGAGGCCGGGATCCGCGAGGAGTCGGACGAGGACACCGGCGAGCCCGTGCACTCCAACTACTTCGACCTCGGCATGGTCCTCGACTACTGGGGGCCGCGGCGGTTGAACCACCACACCGAGGCGACGAGCATGCTGTACGCCGCCCGGGAGTGCGCCCGGATCATCCTGGAGGAGGGCCGGCAGGCGGTCATCGACCGGCACGAGCGGGCCGGCCGCGCGATGCTCGCGGGGGTCCGGGGACTGGGGCTGGGGGTGTTCGGGGACGTGGCGCACAAGATGCACAACGTGGTCGCGGTCGAGATCCCGGACGGCGTGGACGGGGACGCGGTGCGCGGGGCGATGCTCCAGGACTTCGGCATCGAGATCGGCACGTCGTTCGGTCCGCTGCACGGTCGCGTCTGGCGCATCGGCACGATGGGCTGGAACGCACGCCTCGACACGGTGCTCCTGACGCTCGCCGCGCTGGAGCAGACGCTCCGGCGGGCGGGTGCCCGGGTCCCTCACGGCGGCGGCGTCGACGCCGCCTACGCGGAGGCCTGATGCTCGACGCCCCCACCGCGGCCCGCCGCATCATGGCCCGCTGCGACGAGCTCGCGGCGTACACCTCGATGACCGGCGGGATCGAGCGCGTCTACCTGTCGCCCGAGCACGCCCGCGTGAACCGGGTGGCCGCCCGGTGGATGCGCGAGGTCGGGCTCGACACGTGGCAGGACGCCGCCGGCAACCAGTGCGGCCACCTGCCCGGACGCGACCCGGACGCGCCCTCGCTCCTGCTGGGCTCGCACCTGGACACCGTGCGCGACGCCGGCCGGTACGACGGGATCCTCGGCGTGCTCATGGCGATCGAGGTGGTCCGTGCGCTGCGACCCCAGGCACCGTCCTTCCGCTTCGGGCTCGACGTCGTGGCGTTCTGGGACGAGGAAGGCGCCCGGTTCGGGACGGCGCTGCTCGGGTCGTCCGCGATGGCCGGCCGCTGGAACGAGGCGTGGTGGGACCTCACCGACGAGCACGGCACCACGCTGCGCACGGCGTTCGGCGAGTTCGGTCTGGACCCCGGTCGGATCGGGACGGCCGCGCGGTCGAGGGAGTCGCTGGCCGGGTACCTGGAGGCGCACATCGAGCAGGGGCCGGAGCTCGACGACGGCGGCGCTCCCCTGGGCGTCGTGACGTCGATCGCGAGCGCCAGACGGTTCGCCGTGCAGATCGACGGCGAGGCCCGGCACGCCGGCGGGGCCCGGTACGAGAAGCGGCACGACGCCCTGCTCGGCGCCAGCGAGGTCGCGCTGGCCGTCGAGCGGCTCTGCCGCGCCGAGCACCACATCATCGGCACCGTCGGCCGCCTCGAGACGTTCCCGGGAGCGGTCAACGTGGTGCCCGGCGAGGCCCGGCTCACGGTCGACCTGCGCGGCGAGCACGACGACGACCGCGACCGCGTCTGGGGCTCCATCACGCGGGAGCTCGACGAGATCGCCGGTCGACGCGGTCTGACCTGGTCCGCCCGCGAGCTGCACGAGGCGCCCGCCGTCATGTGCGACACCCTGCTCCAGGACGTGGTGCGCGCCGGGATCGAGGACACCGGCCGCCGGCACGTCCCCGCCCTGTTCAGCCGTGCGGGGCACGACGCCATGGCCATCGGAGCGGTCACCGGCGTCGGCATGCTGTTCCTGCGCAACCCCGACGGCATCAGCCACCACCCGGACGAGGACGTCAGCCTGGCCGACGTGGAGACGGGCCTGCGAGCGCTGACCGCCACGGTCGAGCACCTGGCCCGCGAGGCCTCCTGAGAGGATCGCCCCGTGGATCCCCTCGTCTTCGACCCCGTCCCCGACATCCGGCTCATCGCGGTGGACATGGACGGCTCCCTGCTGGACGACGAGAAGCGGATCCACGACGACTTCTGGCCGCTCCTCGACGAGCTGGACCGCCGCGGGATCCGCCTGTGCCCGGCGAGCGGCCGGCAGTACGCGACCCTGCGCCGGCAGTTCGGCCGCGACGAGCTGGTCTACATCGCGGAGAACGGCTCCTACGTGGTCCAGCACGACGAGGAGATCAGCTCCGACGGCCTCGACCTGGGCACCGCGCGCAAGGCCGTCGAGACCGTGCGGGCGGCGAGCCACCTCGACCTGGGGACCGTGCTGTGCGGCAAGCGGTCGGCCTACGTGGAGCGCACGGACGACGCGTTCCTCGACCACGCGACGCCCTACTACGCCAAGCTCGAGCACGTCGACGACCTGACCGTGGTCGACGACCAGATCCTCAAGGTGGCCGTCTACGACTTCGGCTCCGCGGTGACGGGTGCAGGCCGGCTGCTGCAGCCGTTCGACGGGCTGGTCTCGGGCGAGCACTGGGTGGACGTGATGAGCCCGACCGCAGACAAGGGCCACGCGCTGCGGGCCGTGCAGGCCGCGCTCGGGCTCACCGCGGAGCAGACCATGGTGTTCGGCGACTACTTCAACGACATCGGCATGCTCGACGCGGCGTACTACTCGTTCGCCATGGACAACGCGCACCCCGAGATCCGCGCGCACGCCCGGTTCGTCGCACCCGCCAACACCGCCAACGGCGTGGTCCGGACGATCACCTCGGTGCTCGGCCTGCGATGACCGTCGCCGGGCTGCTGCTCACCCCGGGGTTCGGCGGGACCCGCGAGAGCCCCGCGCTCGTCGCCGTCGAGACCGCCGTCGCCCCGCTGCCCGTGCTCCGGCTCGACCTCCCGAAGACCGCGGCACCGGCGATCGCCGCGGTCCGGGCGCAGGCCGAGGCGTTCGCGTCGTCACTCGGCGTCGGCACCGAGGCCCTGGTGCTCGGCGGCCGCTCGTTCGGCGGCCGCATGTGCTCGATGGCGGTCGCGGAGGGCCTGCCCGCCGCGGGCCTGGTCCTGCTCTCCTACCCGCTGCACCCACCGGGCCGCCCGGACAACCTCCGCACGGCGCACCTGCCCGACCTCCGCGTCCCGGTCCTGGCGGTCTCGGGCACCACCGACCCGTTCGGCTCCCCCGAGGAGCTCACCACCCACCTGTCCGTGATCCCGGGTCCCGTCACCACCGTCTTCGTTCCCGGCACGCACACGCCGACCAGCGACACCGCTGTGGCCGCCGCGGTCCGCGACTGGCTCAGCACGCTCGCGTGAAGACTTCGTCGCGCCCGGAGGAACGAAGTCCTCACGCGAGCGGTCAGGGGGCGCGGAGCGCCTGCCCCGGGGGGACACGGTGCAGGACGCGCTGAGCCATTCCCTCAGAGCTCGTTCGCCCGGTCGGCGTCGGCGCCCTGGACGACCGCGGGGACCACGCCGCGCTCCTCCAGGACGCGCACGACGAACGAGGCGGCGACCATCGACGCCCCCACCCACACGGCGATCGAGATGACGGCCTCGAGCCAGCCGAAGACGTCGACCACCCCGAAGCCGTAGACGTCGACACTGAAGGGGAACGCGTTCATGAGGGCGTAGAACGCCGGCTGGACGACGAGCCTGGCGCCGAGCGCCACGACCACGCCCGTCCAGAGGATGCGGCGGGCGGTCCAGTACGGCGGCATGGCGGTGGCTCCTTCGTCGGCGACGGTGCGGGCGACACGCTAGCGAGAGGAGCGCAGACGCGGGCGCCATTCGGCGCGACTGCGGGCTGAGACGATCGTCGGCATGGACTCCCTGACCGTGCTGCGCTCCGCGTTCGCCCCCGTGCCCGGCTACCTCGACGCGGCCACGTGCGGGCTGCCGGCCCGGGCGACCGTGGACGCGATGCGCGGCGCCCTGGACACCTGGCAGGCCGGCAAGGCCGACCTCGCGGTGTACGACGAGGCGGTCAGGGCCTCGCGCGCCGCCTTCGCCCGGCTGGTCGGGGTGGACCCGTCGTGGGTGGCGACCGGTTCGCAGACGTCCGCGCTGGTCGGCCTGGTCGCGTCGAGCGTGCCCGACGGCGCCGAGGTGCTCGTGGTCGACGGCGACTTCGCCTCGGTCGTCTTCCCGTTCCTGGTGCACGCCGACCGCGGCGTCACCGTCCGGCAGGTGCCGCTGGAGTCGCTGGCCGACGAGGTCCGGGCGTCCACCCACACCGTCGCGTTCTCCCTCGTGCAGTCGCGCGACGGCCGGATCGCCGACGTCGACGCGATCCGCACGGCGGCCGCCGCGACCGGGGCCGTGACCGTCTGCGACGTCACGCAGGCCGCCGGCTGGCTGCCCGTGGACGCGACGCTGTTCGACGTCACGGTCTGCGCGTCCTACAAGTGGTTGTCCGCCCCACGCGGCACCGCGTTCCTGACGGTCCGCCCCGAGCTGCTCGACCGCCTCCGACCGACCAGCGCGGGCTGGTACGCGGGCGAGGAGATCTGGTCGTCGGTCTACGGCCCGCACATGGCGCTCGCCACGGACGCCCGACGGCTGGACGTGTCCCCCGCCTGGCTCTGCTGGGTGGGCGCGGTCCCCGCGCTGGAGCTCGTCGCTACACGGTGGGCCTCGCCGACTCCTTCCGTGCCGGGCTCGGGATGGCGCCCGGCGGGAGCGCGATCGTGGCCCTGCCCGACGACGAGGCCGGTTCCCGACGAGCCCTCCTCGCGGCCGGCGGCACCCGGGCGGCCGGCCGCGGCGGCGGCGTCCGGCTCGCGTTCCACGTCTGGAACGACGCCGACGACGTGGCACGCGCCGTGACTGCCCTGGGCAACTCCTGAGGGGAACCTGAGGGTCGATTCGGGGGTATCCCCTATATCCCTGGGCCCGGCGACCTCGAAATCCTAGGATCGCTCACAGCACCGAGACCGGCGTCCGCCGCGGTATCTCCGGGCAGGCGGTCCGCCCCTTTCCAGTCGTCGTCGACATCCCCTGCAAAGGAACACCCATGTCTCAGGTCGCCGGATGGATCACCCATCGCTACCTCAAGTTCGCCGTCATCGTCTTCTGGCTCGTCGTGGTCGCGCTCCTCGGGCCCCTCGCGGGCAAGCTCACGGGCGCACAGGACAACGACGCCAAGTCCTGGCTGCCCGCCAACGCCGAGTCGACCGAGGTGCTCGACGTCGCGGGCAGCTTCGTGTCCGCCAACACGATCCCCGCGGTCATGGTCTACGAGCGCTCGTCCGGCCTCACGCCCGACGACCTCGCGGCGATCGCGGCGGACGCAGCGGAGTTCGGCACGCTCGACACGCTGGACGGCGAGGTCGTCGGCCCGATCCCGTCGGAGGACGGCCAGGCCGCGCAGATCATCGTCCCGCTCGACCTCGGGTCCGACGGCTGGAACCTCGCCGCCGACGCGGTCGTCGACCTGCGGGCCACCGCGGAGGACGGCCCCGACGGTCTCGACGTCTACGTGACCGGTCCGGCCGGCTCGGCCGCGGACTCGTCCGAGGCGTTCGAGGGCATCGACGGCACGCTGCTGTACGCGGCGGTCGCCGTCGTCATCGTCATCCTGCTCATCACGTACCGCAGCCCGATCCTGTGGATCCTGCCGGTCATCTCCGCGGGCGTCGCGCTCACCGTGTCGCAGGCGCTCATCTACCTGCTCGCCGACAACTACGACCTCACCGTGAACGCGCAGAGCGCCGGCATCCTCACGGTCCTCGTGTTCGGCGCGGGGACGGACTACGCCCTGCTCCTGGTGGCCCGCTACCGCGAGGAGCTGCGCAAGCACGGCGACCGGCACGAGGCGATGGCCCTGGCCCTGCACCGCGCCAGCCCGGCGATCATCGCCAGCGGTGCCACGGTGGCCATCGGCATGCTCGCCCTGCTGTTCGCGACGATGAACTCCACGGCCGGCCTCGGCCCGGTCGCCGCGATCGGCATCGGCGTGGCCCTGCTCGTCATGCTCACCCTCCTGCCGGCATTGCTGGTGACGTGCGGCCGGTGGATCTTCTGGCCGCGCACCCCCAAGCTCGGCGACAGCGAGCCGTCCGAGCACGGCTTCTGGGCGCGCGTCGGCGGCCGGATCGAGCGCCGGCCCCGGGCGACGTGGATCGGCACGTCCGCGGCGCTCCTCGTCGCGTGCGTCGGCATCGTGGCGCTCAACGCGACCGGGCTGACCACCGAGGAGTCGTTCCGCGGCGAGCAGCCGTCGATCGTGGGCGAGAAGGTGCTCTCCGCGCACTTCCCCGGCGGCGCCGGCTCCCCCGTCGTCGTCATCGCGGACGCGGACCACGCCACCGACGTCGCCGCGGTCCTCGCGGACGTCGAGGGGATCGACCCGGCGAGCGTCTCCGAGCCCGTCGTGCTGGACGACCTCGCGTACATCGAGGGCACCCTGACGTCCGCACCCGACGCCGACGAGGCCTACGACACGGTCGACCGGGTGCGCGAGGCGGTGCACGCGGTGCCCGACGCGGACGCGCTGGTCGGCGGCACGACGGCGGTCAACCTCGACGTCCAGCGGGCCTCGGCCGACGACAACCGGCTGATCATCCCGATCATCCTGCTCGTCGTGTTCGTCATCCTCATGGTCCTGCTGCGGGCGATCGTGGCGCCGCTGGTGCTCATCGGCACCGTCGTGCTCTCGTTCGGCGCCGCCATCGGCATCAGCGCGCTCGTGTTCAAGTACGTGTTCGGCTACGCCGGCGCGGACACGTCGTTCCCGCTGTTCGTGTTCGTGTTCCTGGTCGCCCTGGGGATCGACTACAACATCTTCCTCATGACCCGGGTGCGCGAGGAGGCCCTGCGGATCGGGCATCACCGCGGCTCCCTGGTCGGCCTGGCAGCCACCGGCGGGGTCATCACCTCGGCCGGACTGGTCCTGGCGGGGACGTTCGCGGTGCTCGGCACGCTGCCCCTGGTGGCGTTCGCCGAGATCGGGTTCGCCGTGGCGTTCGGCGTGCTGCTGGACACCCTCATCGTGCGATCGGTGCTGGTCACGGCCCTGAACCTCGACATCGGGACAACGATGTGGTGGCCGAGCGCGCTCAGCAAGCAGAAGGAGCCCGAGCCCGCGGAGCAGCCCGTCGCAGTCCCCGTCTCCTGACCCGCTGACCCGAGATGCCCGGATCCTCCGCGATCCGGGCATCTCGCGCTAGCGTGGCCGCACGAGCGTGCACCACTCGTCGCAGCTTGAGGAGCTCTCGGTGACAGATACTCTCAGCAGCACTGAAGCTCCCACCCGGTGGTGGGCGCTCGACCCCGAGGCCGCGAGCGCGCAGCTCGGCACGGACGTCGGGGCCGGCCTGACCACGGCTGAGGTGACGACCCGCCGAGAACGCTACGGACCCAACACGCTCACCGCGCAGGCCGCACCGTCGGTGTGGTCGGTGGTGCTCGCGCAGCTGCGCGACCCGATGAACATCATGCTCGTCGCGGTCGCCGCGGTGAGCGCCGCGATCGGGCAGGGCTCGACCGCGCTCATCGTCGGGTTCCTGGTCGTGGTGAACGTGGTCATCGGCGCGCGGCAGGAGATGCTCGCGCGCAAGAGCGTCGACGCGCTGGCCACCATGCAGGAGCCGCAGTCGCGCGTGCGGCGGGACGGCGCCCTGGTGCAGATCCCCGCGCACGAGCTGGTCCCGGGCGACATCGTCGAGCTCGAGGCCGGCGACATCGTGCCCGCCGACGGCCGGCTGCTGCGGACCGCCACGATGGAGACGCAGGAAGCGGCGCTGACCGGCGAGAGCACCCCGATCGGCAAGGACGTGATCACGCTCGCCGACGAGGAGGTCCCACTCGGCGACCGCGCCAACATGGCGTTCCAGAACACGTCGGTCACCCGCGGCACCGGCACGATGCTCGTCACGGCGACCGGCATGACGACGCAGATCGGCAACATCGCCACCCTGCTGTCGTCGGTGGAGAAGACGAAGTCGCCGCTCCAGCGCGAGCTCGACAAGCTGACCAAGGTGCTCGGGGTCATCGCGTGGAGCGCGGTGGCGGTCATCGTGCTCATCGGGGTCCTGCGCGGCCAGTCGCCGAGCGACCTGCTGTTCCTGGCGACCGCGGTCGCCATCTCCGCGATCCCCACGGGTCTGCCGACGTTCGTGCAGGCCATGCTCGCGTACGGAGCCCGTCAGCTGGCCGACGCGAAGGCCGTCGTCGCCAACCTCAACGACGTCGAGACGCTGGGGGCGACCAGCTCCATCAACTCCGACAAGACGGGGACGCTGACCCTCAACGAGATGACGGTCACCGCGCTGTACACGATCGGTCAGCACTTCACCGTCGAGGGCAGCGGGTACGCGAAGACGGGCCGCATCCTGCAGACGGCGGGCGCGGACGTCCCGGACCTGACACCGCTCGCGTACGGCCTGTGCCTGGCCAGCGACGCGACGGTGTCCGACTCCGGCGGCGTCATCGGCGACCCGACCGAGGCCGCGCTCGTGGTGCTCGCCGCGAAGCTGGGCATCGACGCAGAGGAGAGCCGCCGCACGTACCCCCGCGTCGCGGAGGTGCCGTTCGACTCGGCCTACAAGTTCATGGCGACCGCCCACTGGCTGCCGTGGCGGGGCGACCGGTCGCTCGTCGAGGTGGTCAAGGGCGGGCCGGACGTCGTCCTGCAGCGCTGCACGCACGCCCTCGCCGGTCCCGGCCAGACCGTCCCGCTGGAGGACATGCGCGCCGACATCGAGGCGGAGATGGAGCGGCTCGCCGAGCAGGGTCTGCGCACGCTCGCCTTCGCGACGCGGTTCCTCACGCCGGCCGACGAGGCCGCCCTGGTGGCCGACCCGATGTCCTACGTCGAGGACCTGGTGTTCGTCGGGCTGGTCGGCATCGTCGACCCGCTGCGGCCCACCGCCAAGGTCGCAGTCGACATCGCGCTGAAGGCCGGCATCGAGGTCCGCATGATCACCGGCGACCACGCGGTGACCGCGAGCGCGATCGGCAAGCAGCTCGGGCTCGGCCCGGGAGCGATCAGCGGACCCGAGCTGGCTGCCCTCACCGACGAGGAGCTGCTCGAGCGGCTGCCGAACCTGCACGTGTTCGGCCGCGTCACCCCCGAGGACAAGCTCCGGCTGGTCCAGCTCATGCAGAAGCAGGGCCTGGTGGTCGCCATGACGGGCGACGCGGTCAACGACGCCGCCGCGATCAAGCAGGCCGACATCGGCGTCGCGATGGGCTCCGGCAGCGAGGTCACCAAGCAGGCAGCTCGCCTGGTGCTCACCGACGACAACTTCAGCACCCTGGTGCACGCCGTCGAGCTGGGCCGCAGCATCTACCAGAAGATCACCGCGTACATCCGCTTCCAGATGAGCCAGCTCATCGGTCTGGTGGTCCTGTTCCTGGCGGCCAGCGTCTTCGACATCGCCGACGGTGTCGCGATGACCCCGATGATGGTGCTGTTCCTCAACTTCTTCGTCTGCGTGTTCCCCGTGATCGCCATCATGCTCGACCCGGTGGGACCCGGGATCATGGACCGGGCGCCGCGCGACCCGGACGTCGGGATCACCAACGGCCCCGCCGTGCGCCGCTGGATCATCAACGGCGCGATCCTGTGCATCGCCTCGGCGATCCCGCTGGTGCTCGGTCCGGACACCCCGGCCGCCGACCACCCGACGGCGTCGATGACGATGGCGTTCGTCGTCATGGGACTCGGTTCGGTCCTGTCCGGCCTCGTCCTGCGCCGCGAGCCGGAGTCCGGCCTGGCCGCTCCGGTGCTGACCGCGGTCAAGGTGCTCTCGGTGCCGGTGATCCTCGTCGTGCTGGCCACCGAGCTGGGCTTCCTGCAGCGCTGGCTCACGACGCAGCCGCTCACCGGGTCCCAGTGGCTCGCCTGCCTGGGGCTCGCCCTGCTGCTGCCCGTCGTCGCGGAGGTCGACAAGGTGCTCATGCGCCGCAGGGCCACCCGGCCCGTGCTCGCTCCCCCGGAGGCGGTGAGCCCGGCGCGCGCCCGGGCCTGAGACGAGGGGATCCACATGACCACCACACCGGAGGGCGACACCGCAGCGTCCGCGGGGAACCCCCGACTCGCCATCCTGCTGGCGATGGCGATGTTCGTCCTCGTGGTGGACACGTCGCTGATGAACGTCTCCATCTCGGCCGTGGTCCGCGACCTCGACACGACCGTCAGCGGGGTGCAGTCCGCGATCGCCCTCGAGGCGCTGGTCTCGGCCGCGTTCATCCTCATCGGCAGCAAGATCGGCGACCTGTTCGGCCGCAAGAGGGCCTACGTGGTGGGCCTGCTCGCCTACGCCGTCGGTGCCCTGGCCATGACCCTCGCGCAGAGCCTGGCGGCCATCGTCGTCTTCTGGGCCGTCATCGGCGGGCTCGGTGCCTCGCTGCTCCTGCCGGCGATGCAGTCGCTCATCCACGGCAACTTCGCCGGTGCGGCCCAGCGCAAGGCGTTCGCCCTGGTCGGCGCGGCCGCGGCGATCGCGGCGGCGGTCGGCCCCTTGCTCGGCGGGTTCATCACCACGTACCTGTCCTGGCGGCTGGCGTTCCTGCTCGAGGTCGTGATCATCGCCGTCGTGCTCTCGGGGATCCGCCTGGTCAAGGACGTCCCGTACACGGGATCGCGCCACATCGACGGTGTCGGTGCCGTGCTCTCGGTGCTCGGCATGGGCGGCGTCGTGCTCGGCATCCTGGTCTGGCAGGAGGGTGGCGAGTCGGTGGCCGCGATCCTGGCCGTCGGCGTCGTGGCGCTCGGCTCGCTGGTCGTGTGGCTCCGCCGGCGCAGGCGGCTGGCGCAGCCGACCCTGATCGACCCCGACCTGTTCGCCTCCAAGGTGTTCCGGTTCGGGATCACCGAGCAGTCCCTCCAGCAGATCGCCCTCGGCGGCACCATGATCGCGCTGCCCATCTACCTGCAGGTGGTGCTGGAGTACAGCGCGATGGGGGCCGGCCTGTCGATCGCACCGCTGTCGCTGAGCATGTTCGCCGTCGCGCTCGTCGCGGGGAAGAAGGCCGGCACCCGCAACCCGAGCGGCATCATCCGGTGGGGGTTCACGCTCCTGCTCGTGGGCGTCGCCGCCGTGATCCTCGTCGTGCCGCGGGCGGACTCCGGCTGGTGGCTGGTGGTCCCGCTGCTCGTCGCCGGGTCCGGGCTGGGCCTGCTGGTGTCGCAGCTGAACAACTACACGCTGGCGCCGATCTCCGAGGAACGCGTCAGCGAGGCCGCGGGGATCAACTCCGCCGCCGGCTCGTTCGGGCTGTCCTTCGGCCTGGCGTTCGCGGGCGCGATCCTGCTGGCCGCGCTCTCGACGATCTTCACGTCGATGACGTCCGAGAGCACGGTGCTCGACGCCTCCGAGCAGACGCAGGTCGCGCAGGCGCTCGAGCGCGACGTGCAGGTGGTGAGCACCACGCAGCTCGAGGAGCTGCTCGCCGACCAGCCGGAGGAGACGCAGGACGAGATCATCCGGATCAACACCGAGGCCCGGCCGCTCGCCCTGCAGATCGCCATGCTCGTCCCGCTGGTCGCCGCGCTCGCCGGCCTGCTGGTCTCGTTCCGCATGGCCAGGCTCCCCTACGCGCCACCAGCCGCACCCGTCGAGGCCGCGGTCTGGGGATGAGACAGGCAACGCCCCTCCTTCGGAAGGACAGACATGACTGAGACCCGGAACTCGTTCGCGGTGGGACTGACCGTCTTCGCCGCGGTCCTCATGCTGCTCATCGGGACCTTCCAGGCCGTCGAGGGCCTGGTCGCCCTGCTCGGTGACACGCTCTACGTGGTCGGTCCGGAGTGGACGTTCTCGTTCGACGTGACGACGTGGGGCTGGATCCACCTGATCACCGGGATCGTCGTCGCCGTGGCCGGGTACTTCCTGCTCACGGGAGCGGTGTGGGCGCGCAGCATCGCGGTGTTCCTGGCTGCCCTCAGTGCCCTGCTCAACTTCCTGTGGCTGCCGTACTACCCGGTCTGGAGCGTCATCGTCATCGCGCTGAACGTGTTCGTGATCTGGGCGCTGACGGCCCACGGCCGCGACATCACCAGGTAGTCAGTCGCCGATCATCGACGGCGGTGCCTGCAGGTCGTAGGCGCGGAACAGGACGGCGTGCTCGACCCCCATCGCGCGTCCCTGCATGCCCGCGATCATCGGGAGCATGTCCCGGGGAGCGGGGTGCCCGGGCAGCCCGGCGAGGTACTCGGCGTGGGCCTCCAGCGACGCGATCCCGGCCTGCAGCGCGTCGCCGGTCACGTCCACGCCGTGCGTCGGCCGGGGGTCGCCGCCCACCAGCAGCCAGCGCACCTGCCAGGGCTCGAGGGCGTCGTCGTCCAGCAGCTCGGTGAACACCCACCGGTTGCCGGCGTCGCGCACCGCGTCGAGCGTGGCCAGGCCGGCGACGCGGTGGTCGGCCATGTTGAGCCCGGCCACGAACTCGACCTCCCACGACCCGGTGAGCACCACGTCGGGCCGGTACTCCCGGATGCGCCGGGCGATGTCCCGCCGCAGTGGCAGCCCGTACTCGAGCACACCGTCGGGGTGCTCCAGGAACCGCACGCCCGTGACGCCCACCGCGGCGGACCCGGTGACCTGCTCGCGGGTGCGGACCTCGCGGGTGCGGTCCGGCGGCGACGCGTCCATGCCGGCCTCCCCGCGGGTGAGCACCAGGTAGGCGACCTCGACCCCGCGTGCCGTCCAGACGGCCACCGCGGAGGAGGTGCCGTACTCCACGTCGTCGGGGTGGGCCACGACGCACAGCACGCGGCGGAACTCGGTATCCGGCAGCGCCGGCAGCAGCTCGGGCATGGTCGCGACGCTAGCGGGCGTCGAGCACCGTCCGGAAGGCCTCCAGCGCCCGCGGGGAGAAGAGCACGAACCGCACGAGGTCGACGCCGGGAGCGTCTCCGTGGTCGCGCACCGCCCTGACGGCGACCTCCGCGACCTCCTCGACCGCCCAGCCGTAGACGCCGGCGCTCACGGCGGGGAACGCGACGGTGCGCGCACCGAGCCGGCGCACGAGCTCCAGCGACCGCGAGAAGCACGACGCGAGCAGGGCGGGATCGGTCTGCCCGGCGTGCCGGTTGGGCCCGACCGTGTGCACCACCCACCGCGCGGGGAGCCGGAACCCGGGGGTCGCGACGGCGTCGCCCACGGGCAGCCCGTCGGGCAGCGTGGTCCGCCGCAGCTCCCGGCACGCCGCCAGCAGCTCCGGACCGGCGGCGGCGTGGATCGCACCGTCCACGCCCCCACCGCCGAGCAGGGACGAGTTCGCCGCGTTGACGACGACGTCGACGTCCTGCGTCGTGATGTCGCCCCGGACCGCCTCGATCAGCACCCGGCCATCATGACTCGCGGACATGGGTAAGGCCCCTCGGACGCTTACTCCGAGGGGCCTTCACCGGTGCTCAGGCTACAAGGCGGGTGTGCGCGGACGGGTGAACGACACGCGGCTCGTCCACAAATTCTGTCCACAGCCCTGTGTTAACCGGATGTTTCCGCAGGTGAACCTGTGGACAAGGTTGTGGGCACAGCGGTGGACAAAGAAAGGTCCAGGAAGCCCTTGTGGCCCCTTCCCCTGGAGGACTAGAAATCTCACATCGAGATCGACAGATCGAGAACCGCAGGTGAAGGACCCCACCCGGGTCGACTGAAACCGCAGGTCAGGTGGGCTCTTCGGAGTCCACGTGGACCGGGTCGACGATCGCTCGGACAGGACCGGAACCTCGACGCACGAGCCCCTTCGGGGACGCGAGCAGGCGGCGCAGAACGCCCTTCGGGGAGGTGGCGCCGGTGGGGACAGGCTGTGGATGTCGGGCCGACCGGAGAACGGACGACCACATCGTCGTGGCAACACGACGACCCGCGGATGACGACGCGGGGGTCGTCAAGGCGCCGGTTGGTTGCTCGCAGTCGTCCCGCCCACGGCGGGCCACAGGCGTCGGAACCCCTCGGGGTGACCATGCCGGTGGCGAACCGGGGTGACGGGACGTAGCCGCACCGTCAGCGCGGCGTCGGTCCCCGGTCCGCCGGAGACGGAAGACCTGCGAACACGGTAGGGCCCCTCGGACGCTTACTCCGAGGGGCCCTCTCCGTGTGACACGACCGTTCGGGGTGCCGGCCCTCCGCGGGCGGTGAGTCCAGATCACCACGGCCGCGGCGCTGCGGCCAGGGAGGGCATGCCGTGACGACCACCTCTGCCGACCTGTTCCCGTCGGACCAGCACGCGAACCCCCGATGGGTCGCCCGCGCTGTCGGGCTGCTCGTCCTGTGGGCTGCCTGGACCTTCGCGATCGCCGCCGTGCTGCTCGTCACCGGGACCGCGGGCAGGTCGTCCGACTGGCTGGTGGCCGTCGTCGCGATGCTCACCGCGCTCGCCCCGACGTGGCTCGTCGTCCGGGCGGCACGCCGGCGATGGGCGATCATGGCCGGTTCGGCCGTGGTCCTGCTCGGGCTCGGGCTGGCGCTCGGCACGCTCGGCGGTCCGAGCCTCGCCCGCATGACGAGCGTCGGGGCGTCCCTCCCGGTCGCGACCGGGGCGCAGCTGATGACCACGGCGAGCGTCGAGAACGCCCTGTGCATGCAGGAGTGCTCGCGGGTGGTCCACCTGTACGCCGTGCCGGATCCGGGCGCCGCCCAGTCGGAGGTGGGCGCGGGCCTCGTGGCGTCGGGGTGGCGGGCGGAGAACGCCGGGGGGTTCTGCCGCGACGGCTTCGGGGTGACGTTCGTCGACGGCGCGGACCCGGCCGTGGTCGACCCACCCGCCGCGCCGACCGGGCTCGAGCTGATGAGCGTCGTGACCACCGACTGCGGGCACATCTAGCGCGTCAGGCGTCGGGCACGGACTCCAGCAGGATCGTCACCGGGCCGTCGTTGACCAGCTCGACGGCCATGTCCGCGCCGAACACCCCGGTGGCCACCTCCAGCCCGCGGGCGCGCAGCGCGTCGACGACCGCGTCCACCAGCGGCTGCGCCACCGGACCGGGTGCGGCGGCGTTCCACGTGGGCCGGCGGCCCTTGCGGGTGTCGGCGTAGAGCGTGAACTGGCTGACCACGAGCACCGGAGCACCGACGTCGACCGCGCACTGCTCGTCACGCAGGATGCGCAGCTCCGCGATCTTGCGCGCGATCAGCTCGACCTGCGCGGCCCCGTCCCCCGGCGTCACCCCGACCAGCGCGACGAGACCGGGCCGGTCGATCGCGCCGACGACGATCCCGTCGACCGTGACCGACGCGCGCGTGACGCGCTGGACCACCGCCCTCATGTGCCGAAGGCCGCGACGACCTCGCCCACCGGGGCACCGTGGCCCAGCACGGGCGTGAGCCCGACGGGCTCGACCAGCGCGGGGTCGACGCCGGCCACCACCAGGGCAGCGGCGAGGACGGCCGGCCTCGGGCGCGCCGAGCCGTCGAGGATCTTCACCGCCACCGCCCCGCCGTCGGGCAGACCGGCCGCGTAGACCCCGTCGGCGCCGTCCTTGGCCACGAGCCCGGGGACCGCTTCCATGAACCGGGTGGCGTCCCGGCCGGTCCCCGCGACGTGCCAGGGGTGCGCGGACATCGCCCTCCCCACGCGCGCCTCGAGCCCGTCGCCCGACGCCAGGCGCGCGAACGACCGGGCCAGCCCGCGCAGCGTCGTGGAGAACAGCGGGGCACCGCAGCCGTCGACCGTCGCCAGCTCCACCGGGACGCCGGTCAGCTCTCCGATCACGGCCCGGGTGGACAGCTGCAGGGGGTGCTCGGGATCGAGGTACCCGTCCGTGGACCAGCCGGCCGCGACGCACGTGGCCAGCATGCCCGCGTGCTTGCCCGAGCAGTTCTGCGTGAGCGGCTCGGTGCCGTGCCCGTCCGCGCGCCACTGCCACGCGGAGTCGGCGTCCAGCGGCCAGTCGGGGGTGTTCCGCAGGTCGTCGGCACCCAGCCCGGCAGCGGCCAGCAGACCTCGGACGACGTCGAGGTGCCCCGGCTCGGCGTTGTGGCTGGCGCACACGAGCGCGAGCGTGGCGCCGTCGACGTCCAGCCCCGCGCGGAGCATCGCGACCGCCTGCAACGGCTTGAGCGAGGACCTCGCCCAGAGGGTCCCGTCGGCGTCGCCGAGCACCAGCCGCTCCGACCCGTCGGGCGCGAGGACGACCACGTGGCCGGCGTGCACGGACTCGACGAGCCCCCCGCGCAGCACCCGCGCGAGCGGGACCGCGTGGGTGCCGATGTCGGGCACGCTCACCAGCCGCCGGACGGACCGCTCGGGCCTCGGGGGCCACGACGGCGCGAGTACGGCGTGACGGCCGGCTTGACGTCCACGAGGTAGACGATGGCGCCCACCGCGGCCAGCAGGGCCAGGAACGACGGCAGGTGCGGCACGCCCGGGATGGGGATCACGCTGAACGAGACGGCCGTGGCCACACCGACGATCGCCCCCCAGAAGCCCTTGGTCCGCTTGCCCGCCTGCGGGAACGCGCTCGCGGGCCGCCGGAGCAGGTCGATGAGCGCCCACAGGCTCAGCCCGAAGATGGCGATGTAGAAGACGAAGAAGATGACGACCTGCGCGCTGGCGATCACGGGGTGAGCCTACGAGACGTCACGGCACCACGAGCAGCCCCTCGGCCCGCGCCGCGGCGACGAGGTGGTCGTCCCAGGCCGCCACGACCAGGTCCGGGGACCGCAGCTGCAGCGCCGACGCGAGGTGCAGGGCGTCGGCCGCACGCAACGGGTGCCTGCCGACCAGCGCGGCCGCCGCCTCGGTCACCACGTCCCGCAGCTCCAGCACGTGCAGCGCGGGCCACAGCCGCTCCCACGCGGCCAGCGCCTGCGCGGCGGCCTCCCCGTCGAGGCGACCCGCCCGACGGCCACCCGCGAGCACCGCCCGCACCTCGGCGTCCGCCAGACGGGACGTCACCACCAGGTCGGCGCCGTCCCACAGCGCAGCGACGAGAGCGGACCCCGGCTCGGCGACGCAGAGCTTCACCAGCGCGCTGGTGTCCAGGTAGACGATCGCCATCTCAGCGGCGCAGCCGGCGGACCAGGTCCGAGACCCCGCCCTTGGCGGCGGACCGGTCGCCCGACCGGGCGGTGGGCCGCGTGGTCGTGGCCGGCGTCAGCAGGCCGTCGCGCTCGAGCCGGCTGAGCAGGTCCGCCGACTCGATGCCGCTGAGCCGGGCCACGGGGATCCCGCGCTCGGTGATCACCACGTCCTCCCCGGCGCGCGCCGCCTCGATCCACTGCCTGAGCTCTGCGCGCAGCGCGCTGACCGGGACGTCCACGCAGCGACCGTACCGAACCCGCGGGTCCGCGGGTCAGATCTGCGGCAGGGAGTCGCGGGCCTCGCGCGGCGGGACGCCGGCCGCCTCCAGCAGGTCGACCACCAGCGAGCGCTGCAGCAGGACGAGGCTCTGCACCTGCCAGTCGCGGGCGGCCAGCTGGAACGGGTCGAGCGCCCCGGCGACGGCGAGCAGCTGCGACCGTGCCCGCTCCGGGTCGCGCCCGGAGCCGAGGGCGGCGGCGAGCTCGTCGGCCGCACGCGCGGTGTCCTCCACCTGCGCGGCGATCGTCGTCAGGTCGTGGCTCTGCGCGTCCACCGTCGACCGGGACCGGCGGGCCAGGACGCGGGCGTTGCGCATGGCGCGGTCGATGAGCACCGCGTTGCCACCGAGCCCCGCCAGCTCCTCGCGGTACTTGCGGATGGCCGGGGACACCCGGGCCAGCTCGGTCGCGCTCGTCGCGGTCTCGGACCACTCGTCGAGGGCCGGCTGGGACGCCCGCCCGCGCACCAGCGCGTCCTGCACGTCGTCCGTCGACCCGGTCCGCAGCCCGCTGGCCAGGAGGCGGAGCACGGCGGCCAGGTCCTCCACCGCGGCCCGCGCGAGGGTCCGCAGGTGCCGCCGCGGGTCGCGCGGGGTGAGCAGCGCGACCGCGAGCGCCACCGCACCGCCGATCGCGGCATCGATCCACCGGCCGAGGGGACCACCGGTCGCGGCGACCGCCGGCAGGCCGACGATGACCAGCGCCTGCACGCCCGCCTGCGTGGTGAGCATCCCGCCGCGGTCGAGGAACCGGGCCAGGATCGCGGCGATGAACAGGACCACGGCGACCTGCCAGGGACCGTTGCCGATGAGGTGCACCAGCAGGTCCCCGAGCCCGACGCCGATCGCCACCCCGACCGCCAGCTCCGCCACCCGCCGCACGGACCGGTCGGTGGTGAACCCGAGGGCGATCCAGGCGCTGACGGGCGCGAAGAACGGGTACGGGTGACCCACGGCGTACTTGGCGATGGCGAACGAGATCGCCGCGGCCAGCGACGCCTGGAGGATCGGGAACCAGGCCGCCCGCACGCGGGACGACCCCTGCCGGACCCGCGCCCTGATCACCAGGCGGGCGCGTGAGTCGGTGCCCGTCACGAGGAGCTCACAGCATCGGGTGCTGCCCCAGGCCGCGGGTCAGGGGTCCGCGGGCGGCCGGGCGGTCCACGGATACCCCGTCACCGGGCACGATCTGCTCCTGCCCGGCGGCGACCGCACCGGCCTCGCTGTCGACCACCAGCTCGGTGTCCGACGGCACCGACCGCTTCACCACGGCGAGCGCGACCGGGCCGAGCTCGTGGTGCCGCGCGACGGTGGTCACCTGACCGACCACCCGTCCGGGCTCCTGCGAGCTGTCCGTCTTCACCACGTCGTGCACCGCGGCACCGGGCTCGGGCAGCAGGTGCCCGGACCCGTCGAGGTGCAGCATCACCAGGCGGCGCGGCGGCCGGCCGAGGTTGTGCACGCGCGCGACCGTCTCCTGCCCGCGGTAGCAGCCCTTGGTCAGGTGCACGGCGGTGCGCAGCCAGTCGAGCTCGTGCGGGATGGTCCGGTGGTCGACCTCGTGGGACGCGCGCGGACGCCACGCCTCGACACGCGCGGCTTCGCTGGCCCACGTGCCGACGAGCGGCCAGCCGGCGGCCTCCCGGGCGCGCACCTCCTCGACCAGCCGGTCGCGCGGCACCAGCACGAGCCGCCAGTCGCGGTCCGCGCCGGGGTGCTCGTCGTCGGCCGGCCCGTACCGCGTGCCGCCGACGCCGGTGGTCGGCCACGGGTCGCGCCAGGTGATCGGCTCGTCCGCGGTGCCCTCCGCGTCGACGGGCTCGCCGATCGCCGCCCAGTCGTCGGTCACGTCCGCGATCTCGACCCGGAGCATGAACTTCATCCGGTTCAGCCACGCAGCGAGCCCGATCGGCGTCTCGGTGAGCAGCCAGGTGGTCTCGCCGTCGTCGACCACCCCCGCCGCGTGCTCGACGTGCCCCTGCGGGCTGAGCACCAGCAGCTCGGTCGACGTCCGCGGGGCCAGCGTGGTCAGCTCCTGCGAGGTGATCGAGTTCAGCCAGGACAACCGGTCCGGACCGGTGACGGTGACCACGCCCAGATGGGACTGGTCGACCACGGCGCCGCCGCGGGACAGGGCGCGCTGCTCGGCCGTCGGGTCGCCGTAGTGCCACGCGACGCCGTCGTCGGGACCCGCGGCCCGGACCGCACCCCGCCGGGCCAGCAGGGGGCTGCTGTGCCGCGGGGGCTCGCCGTGCGATGCCGGGGTCTCTACGGGTGCGTCGGTGGTCATCAGGCCTCGTCGTCGGAGAGGGCCTCGGCGCGCGCGAGGCGGCCGGAGGCGTAGGACTGCATGGGGTGGCCGAACGCCGCGATGTCGTGCGCCCACATGAGCTCACCGTTCACCAGGCCGTACAGGCGCTTGCCGGCGCTGACCTCGGCACCGCTGGCCGCGCGGACGATCGCGTCGCTGACCAGGTCGATCCGGCCCTTGCCCACCGCGCCGATGTACAGGGCGACATGGCCCGACGGGTCGGCGACCAGCAGCTCGACCGGGTGCTGCTCCTCGGTGAGTCCCCAGTCGGTGGGCCGCTCGGGCGGGATCCGCCAGTAGCCGGACTCCGTCTGCCAGACCGGGGCGGGCGGCTCGTCCTCGAGCGCGGCCGTGTCGGACGGCGCCACGACGAGCCGGATGGTCGACGTGTACGACAGGTACGGTCCGCCGTCGCTGGCGATGACGATCTCCTGCGTGAACGTCGCCTCGTCGATGCCGGGGTAGTCGACGACTCCCTCACCGCGCCAGGTGCCGAGGAGCCAGGCCAGCGGGTAGACCTCGGGAGCGAGCCCCTCGGGGTCGGGCAGCACGAACGGCACAGCGGTCCTCCCAGTCAGTCAGGGCATGACGTCAGCGCTGGCCCTTGTAGAGCCGGTAGACGACGAAGCAGGCGAACCAGCCGATGACGAGCGTCGCCGCGACCAGCAGGCCGATGAAGACTCCCTCGAGTGCAGTCATGCCGACGATCCTAACGAGAGCGCACCCCTAACCTGTTCCGATGACCCCCACGCCACGCCCCCTCGTGATCAAGACCACGTCCGGCACCGAGCGCCCGGAGGCCACCAACCAGGCCTTCACGGTGGCCGCCGCGGCGGTCGCTGCCGGCGCCGAGGTCAGCCTCTGGCTCACGGGCGAGTCGGCGTGGTTCGCCCTGCCGGAGCGCGCGGGCGACCTGGTGCTCGAGCACGCGACCCCGCTCGCCGAGCTGCTGGACCTGGTGCTCGAGGGGGGTCGCGTGACCGTGTGCACGCAGTGCGCCGCGCGCCGGGGCATCGGGCCGGACGACGTGCTGCCCGGCGTCCGGATCGCGGGCGCCGCCGTGTTCGTCGAGGAGTCGCTCGCGGAGCGCGCGCAGGCGCTCGTCTACTAGGCCGTCCGGCCCGAGCGCACGCGCAGGCCGAGCAGGTACAGCTCGCACCCGAGGCACAGGCCGAACACCGCGTTGAGGAACGCCGCCACCAGGGCGAACGCGGCCGCGACGGGCACGGCGGCGCTCACGCCGGCGAGCCCGAGCACGAGACCGGCGCCGGTGATGATCAGGCCGACCAGCTGCGCGAACGTCGGCGGGCGGGGGTCCTCGAGCTCGGTCGGCGGCGCCAGGCGCGGGCGGACGACCTTCTTGAACACCCAGCCCTGCCAGGTGCGGCCGATGCCGCCGAACGCCCCGAGCGCGAAGCTCGCGACGACCACCGCGAGGACCACGTAGGCCGCGGGGGTGGTGCCGAGCAGCAGCACGGCGACGAGCAGGACGAGGGTGACGGCGGCGCCGAAGCGCGGGCCGCGGGGATCGATGCCGGCGGGGGCGTCAGTGCGTACGGGCGTGCTCATGGGGGCTCCTGGGGTCGTGCGAGGGGGTGGGGTCCGTCGGCCGGGATCACCGCACGGCCGGCAGTCGCCCCCCGAGGAGCGCGGCGTCAGACGGCGGGGACCCCGCCCGGACACGACGCCTCGAGCGCAGCGAGCGCGTGGCGACGGTCGGTGGCACCGGACATGCGACCGACCACGACGCCGTCGGCGTCGAGCAGGAGCGTGGTCGGGGTGCGCATGATGTCGAAGCGTCGCACGAGATCGAGGTGCTCGACCACGTCCATCTCGACGTGTGAGAGGCCCTCGCGCTCGGACACCAGCTGCGCGAGCACCGCGTGGGTGCGGCGGCACGGTGCGCAGACCTCGCTGGAGAACTGCACGAACGTAGCCCGGGCGCCGAGCGGAGCACCCAGCTGGGCCGGGGTCAGGCGCAAGTCGTCGGCGGCGTCCGCCGGAGCCGACGCCAGCAGCGCCGGGTCGACCGCGGTGTACCGGCCGTTGCGCGCGCGCCACCAGAGCCCGAGCCCGGTGGCCAGGGCCAGCACGGCGACGACGAGGACGATGCGGGGCACGGTCAGCCCACCAGGACCCGGCCGACGACGTACACGAGGATGCCGGTCACCGTCACCGGCAGGGTCACCGCGGCGAGCGACGGCCAGCGGCGCTCGAGCGAGGGCAGCTGGTCGAAGAGCGCGTGCAGGGTGGCGACGAGGATGCCGACCGCGAGGCCCAGCAGCGCACCGGCGAGGGGATCGATCCCGGGGAGCAGCAGCGCGCCCAGGGTGCCGGCAGCGGCCGACGCGCCCGCCGTGACCAGCGCACCGACCCACGGCGCCAGGTGCAGCGCCACCACGGCGGAGCCCACGGCCAGCGCCAGCGCCCCGGCGACGACGATCGGCTCGCCCCCGGGGGTCCGGCCGATCGCGACCCAGCCGGACACCGCGACGGCGACGAGGGTCCCGGCGACGGTCCCCGACACCGACTCGACCAGCCGGGTGCGGCCGTCGCGACGCAGGAGCTCGTTGACGAAGGCCAGCAGGATCGCCGCCGCGAACACCACCGGCAGGTCCCGCAGGTACGGCTGCGTGGTGGTGAGGTGGACGACCGTGACGGCCCCGACTCCCCCGAGCGCGACCACGGCGGCGGAGCCCGGGATGAACGGGAGGCCTGCGAGGGCCGGCCAGCCGAGCGCGAAGACGACCGCGAGCACGGCGGCGGTGATGCTCAGCGGGAGGCCGCCGAGGTAGCCGGCGACGGCGACGGCGGCGGCGAGCACGGCCGTGACGACCGCCCGGGTAGCGAGCTGCATGGGTCTCCTACCGTCCCGCGGGGGTCACGGACGCCGACGGCGAGAGCGCGCACGGGCGACCGGTCTGCAGGGAGGGGAGGAGCACGCCGCCGATTGTCGCATCTCGGCACCGTTTCACCCGCGTTACAGGTCATCCGTGTGGGGGATGCCACGCCAGCCCTCGACACAGCCGCGCAACCTGGCCGTAGCGCGCGGTACCGTGGCCCCCACTCGCACGCGGGGAGGTTCCAGGTGGCAGATCTGCTGCTGCTCACTCCAGCGTCCGGGGGCTCCGCCCAGGTGCTCCCGGCCCTCGGTCTGTTGTCCCATCGCGTCCGTGTGCTCCCCGTCGAACCGTCGGCTCTCGTGGACGCACCGGATGCGGACATCGTCGTGCTCGACGCGCGGCGGGACCTGGTCACCGCCAGGACCACGTGCCGGCTCCTGCGCGCCACCGGCCTGACCGTCCCCCTCATCCTCGTGCTCACCGAGGGCGGCCTCACGGTCGTCACCGCCGAGTGGGGCGCGGACGACATCATCCTGGAGACGGCCAACCCGGCTGAGGTGGAGACGCGCTTCCGGCTCGTCATGGAGCGCGCGGCCACCGCGGGCTACGACGACGCCCCGCAGGAGATCTCGTCGGGCGAGCTCACCATCGACGCCGGCGGCTACACCGCTCGCCTGCGCGGGCGGCCCCTGGACCTCACCTACAAGGAGTTCGAGCTCCTCAAGTACCTCGTGCAGCACCCGGGCCGCGTGTTCACCCGCGCCCAGCTGCTGCAGGAGGTCTGGGGCTACGACTACTACGGAGGCACCCGGACGGTCGACGTGCACGTCCGACGCCTGCGCGCCAAGCTCGGGCCCGAGCACGAGCAGCTCATCGGCACGGTCCGCAACGTCGGCTACCGCTTCGACCCGCCGAAGGACCGCCGCGGCGCCGTCGAGGGTCGCGCCGAGCTACCGGAGCCCGCGGAGGCGTAGCCCGCTAGCCTGACCCCAGGTGTGCCGGGAAGCCTGGTCGGCAGTCGCTCCCGCCTGCCCGGAGGTCCACGTGCCCACCCCCGCCCGCCGCCTGTTCGCCGCCCTCTCCCCCGGTTCCGAGCGCAACCTGCTCGACACCCTGCGCGAGGAGCGCGTCGGCGGCGCGCTGCTGCTGGCCGGGACGGTCGTCGCCCTGCTCTGGGCCAACGTCGACCCGTCGTCCTACACGGCGGTCTCCGACACCGTCGTCGGACCCGCGGCGCTGCACCTGGACCTCACGTTGGCCACCTGGGCGACCGACGGCCTGCTGGCGGTCTTCTTCTTCGTCGTCGGCCTCGAGCTCAAGCGCGAGATCGTCGCCGGAGAGCTGCGCAACCCGAGCACCGCGGTGGTGCCCATCGTCGCGGCGGTCGGCGGCATGCTCGTGCCGGCGATCTTCTACCTGGCCGTCAACCTGACGGCGGCCGACGGGAACGCGCGCGGCTGGGCCGTGCCGACGGCCACCGACATCGCGTTCGCGGTCTCCGTCCTCGCGATCGTCGGCCGCAGCCTGCCGAACGCCCTGCGCGCGTTCCTGCTCACGCTCGCCGTGGTCGACGACCTGCTGGCGATCATCGTGATCGGGGTCGTCTACACCGAGTCCGTCTCGGCCCTCTGGCTCGGCGCCGGCGCCGCCACCGTGGTCGTGTTCGCGCTCGTCATCCGGCGGGGGTGGGTCAGCGGGTGGCTGCTGGTGCCGCTCGGGGTGGTGGCGTGGGCCGCGGTGCACGCGTCCGGGGTGCACGCGACGATCGCCGGCGTGGCGCTGGGTCTCGTCGTGCCGGGCACGCAGGAGGCCACCCGACGGGCACTGCACCTGACGGAGCTTCCGAGCGAGTCGCTGGCCGAGCGGTGGGAGCACGCCTGGCGCCCGCTGTCCGCCGGCATCGCGGTGCCGGTGTTCGCGCTGTTCGCCGCCGGGGTCACGCTCACGGCCGACGCGCTGCAGACGACCTTCGCCGACCCCGTGGCACAGGGGGTTGCCCTGGGCCTGGTGCTCGGCAAGCCGATCGGCATCCTCGGCGCCACGTACCTGGTCGCCCGCTTCACGCGCGCCGCGCTGGCCCCCGGGCTCGGCTGGGCCGACGTCGGCGCGGTCGGGCTGCTCGGCGGGATCGGGTTCACCGTGTCCCTCCTGGTGGGCGAGCTGGCGTTCGGGGCCGGCAGCCCGCACGACGAGCACGTGGTCGTCTCGGTGCTGGTCGCGTCGCTCGCCGCCGCCCTGCTCGGCGGTGGCGCCCTCGCGCAGCGCGACCGACATCACGCCCGGGAGGCGGCGACAGCCTCCCGCACCGAGCGCGGGAACCGGTAGGTTCGCACCGATGAGCACCGTCGACTCCGCCTCGCTCCTCATCGACGGCCCCTGGGAGCACCGCTACGTGGCCGCGAACGGCGCACGGTTCCACGCGGCTGTCGCCGGCCCCGACGACCGGGACGCACCCCTGGTCGTCCTGCTGCACGGCATCCCGCAGTTCTGGTGGGCCTGGCGGCACCAGCTCCCCGCCCTCGCCGACGCGGGGTACCGCGTGGCGGCCATGGACGTGCGTGGCACGGGCGGCTCGGACAAGCCGCCGCAGGGCTACGACGTCCCCACGCTGGCGGCGGACGTGGCCGGTGTCATCCAGTCGTTGGGCGCCGCGGACGCGGTGGTCGTCGGCAGCGGCACGGGTGGCGAGATCGCGTGGGCGATGGCCGGTCTGCACCCCGACCGGGTCCGTGCGGTCGGGGCCCTGGCCGCGCCGCACCCGCTGGACACCCGCGGGCACCCGCGTGCCGCGGTCCGCCTGGCCGCCCTGCGACGGCTCGCGTTCGCCCAGCTCCCCTCGTTCCCGGAGCGCGCCCTCATGGAGGGCGATCTCGTGGCCCGCCTGCTGCACGAGTGGGGCGGCGCGCCCGGCTGGCTGGACGCCCGCGCCGAGGCGACGTACCGGTCCGCCGCGCGCGTGCCGTTCGCGGCGCACAGCCAGATGGAGCAGCTGCGCTGGCTGGTCCGCTCGATGCCCCGCCCCGACGGTCGGCGCTACCACGCGGACCTCGAGGAGAACACCCGAGCCCTGCCCGTGCTCCAGCTGCACGGGGGCCGGGACGGGCTCCGCCCGGCGTCGCACGCCACCTTGTCCAAGGACACGGCCGCCCTGGTCGCGTCCCGCTACCAGTTCGAGCTGCTGCCGCAGGTGGGGCACTTCCCCGCCGAGGAGGCCCCGGACCGCGTCACCGAGCTGCTCCTGGCCTGGCTGCGCGAGACCGTCCCCGCTATGGCTTGACGAGCGCCGCCGCCTTCACCGGATCGAGCTCCCCGATGCCGGCCGACGGGCACATCGACGCCACCGGGCAGGCGCCGCACGCGGGCTTGCGCGCGAAGCACGTGCGCCGGCCGTGGAAGATCAGCCGGTGCGAGGCCATGGTCCAGTCCTTGCGCGGCAGCAGCGCGCCGAGCTCCTTCTCCACCACCACGGGGTCCTCGCTGGTGGTGTAGCCGAGCCGCGTGGACAGGCGCATGACGTGGGTGTCCGTGGTGATGCCGGGGATGCCGAACGCGTTGCCGAGCACCACGTTGGCGGTCTTGCGCCCGACGCCGGGCAGCGTGACCAGGTCGGTCAGCCGAGGCGGCACCTGTCCGCCGAACCGCTCGACCAGGTCCCGGGACAGGCCCATGACCGACCTGGCCTTGGCCCGGAAGAACCCCGTGGGCCGCAGGATCTCCTCCAGCTCCTCGGGGTTGGCGGCCGCGAGCGCGGCGGCGTCGGGGTAGCGCGCGAACAGGATCGGCGTGGTGAGGTTCACGCGGACGTCGGTGGTCTGCGCCGAGAGCACCGTGGCCACCAGCAGCTCGAACGGCGAGGTGAAGTCCAGCTCGCAGTGCGCGTCGGGGTACCGCACGGTCAGGGCACGGTCGACGCGGCGCGCTCGTCGGGTGCGGGCAAGGGGCGACTCGATGTCTGCTCCGATCACCTCGGCAGCGTACGACCCGGTGCCGACACCCGTTCGGGGAGGCTCTGACCTCCGGTGCTGCTCCCTTGGAGTGATTCGGGGGCGCACACGGCGACCCGCGCTCAAGGTCGACCCGTACCGGGCCGAAACCAGACATCGAGCCCGTCCGACGTTTCCGTCTGAGGAGGACCTGTCCGCATGACGCCCCCCGTCGAGCAACGGGTCAGTGATCTCCGCCTCGACCGGCGCGCGTTGCGTGCGGAGCACGCCCGGGTCACCTGGTGGCGTCGGCTGGTCCGGGCCCGTCTGGACCTCGCGGTCGCCCAGGCAGCCCGCCCGCAGACGCTCGGCGAGGACGTCGCGTTCCAGCTCCCGCTGGAGGTCGGGCTCGACGTCCCGCGCCCGGCGGCGCTCGCCGCGGTGCTCGCCGACGCGGGGGACGAGGGCGTCGGCGCCGACGTGGGCCGCCTGCACGAGCTGCGCGCACTGGACGAACAGCTCTCCACCTACGCCGCGGGCGTCGAGGCCGCCCTCACCCGCGCCACCGACCGCCTCATCACCCGGCTGGCGGTGGACCCCGGGGTGGTCGTCGCCGGGCTTCGCGAGCCCTTGGGCCGCGGATGACGCCCACCATGGGGCAGACTGAGAGCCGCGCAGGCCGCTGACCAGCAGTCGGTGCGTCTGGACCCAGAGGTGAGTGATGCCGCGACCGGGACGATCCGGTCAGCGGCCAGAGAGGTGAGGTCCCTGTGGAGGACGACATCGTGCTGTCGGCGCCGCTGTTCGCCGGGCTCGACCAGGAGTCGTCGGAGGCGCTCGTCGCGTCGATGAAGCCGATCGACATCGCCCGCGGCGACGCCCTGTTCCACGAGGGTGAGCCGGGCGACCGGCTCTACGTCGTGCGCGAGGGCAAGATCAAGCTGGGCCGACGCTCCAACGACGGACGCGAGAACCTCCTGGCCGTCCTCGGCCCGGGCGAGATGTTCGGCGAGCTCAGCCTGTTCGACCCGGGCCCCCGCACCGCGACCGCGACCGTCGTCGCCGACGCGGTGGTGCTCGAGCTCGGTCACAGCGACCTCATCCGCTGGCTCCAGGACAAGCCCACCGTGGCGCCGCACCTGCTCCAGGCGCTCGCCCGCCGGCTGCGCCGGACCAACGAGGCGCTCGCCGACCTGGTCTTCTCGGACGTGCCCGGCCGCGTCGCCAAGGCGCTGCTCGACCTGTCGACCCGCTTCGGCGAGAAGGTCGACGAGGGCATCCGCGTGGCGCACGACCTGACGCAGGAGGAGCTGGCGCAGCTGGTCGGTGCCTCGCGGGAGACCGTGAACAAGGCGCTCGCCGACTTCGCCGCCCGCGGGTGGGTGCGCCGCGAGGGCCGCGCGGTGGTCCTGCTCGACGTGGAGCGACTGGAGCGTCGCGCCCGCTGACGCGGTCAGGCCAGCTCGACCACGATCTCGACCTCGACCGGCGAGTCCATCGGCAGCACGGCCACGCCCACGGCCGAGCGCGCGTGCACGCCGGCGTCGCCGAGCACGGCGTGCAGCAGCAGGCTCGCGCCGTTGACGACGGCCGGCTGACCGGTGAACGCGGGGTCGCTGGCCACGAAACCGACCACCTTGACCACGTGCACGATCCGGTCGAGCGCGTCGGCGCCCCGCGGCCCACCTTCGGCGGCGACGACCGCCGCGACAGCCGCGAGCGCGTTGAGCGCGGACGTCCGGGCGTGGCCGGCGGCGTCCTCCGGGGTGATCAGGCCGGCACCGACGCCGACCTTGCCGGTCGCCGGCAGGGACCCCGCCACGAAGGGCAGCTGCCCGCTGGTGTAGACGTAGGACCCGGACCGCACCGCCGGCACGTACGCGGCGAGCGGCAGCGCCACCTCGGGGAGCTCGAGCCCGAGCTCGGCGAGGCGCGCAGCGGCGCCCATCAGGACTCCTTGGGCCGCTTGAGGTAGGCCACGAGGCCGGCGTCGGGGCCCTGGATCACCTGCACGAGCTCCCACCCGTCGGCGCCCCACTGATCGAGGATCGCCTTGGTGGCGTGAATGATGAGCGGAATCGTCGCGTACTCCCACTGCGTAGCCATGCGGCTCACCCTAGGGCCACGCGCCGGTGTCGGAGCGCTCTCACGAGCCGTCGACGGCGTCCGACCCGACCAGCTCGGTCCGCCAGGACCGCACCTCAGGCCGGCGCCGGAGCAGGGCCCGGCGCTCGCGCTCCGTCATGCCGCCCCAGACCCCGAAGTCCATGCGGTTGTCGAGCGCGTCCGCCAGGCAGGCGAGCCGTACGGGGCAGCTGGTGCACACCGTGCGGGCCTCGCGCTGGGCGGCCCCCTCGACGAACAGCGCGTCGGGCGCGAGCTTGCCCTTGCCGCATGCCGCGAGCGCGGTCCAGTGCGTGTCCTGCACGAGTGTGGTCACGCATCCTCCCGAGCACGCCGACGGGGCGTGCCGTGGCAACCGCACCCGAGTCCTGCCGGGAAACTAGCGCTCCGACGACCACTCTGGCGAGACTCCGTTCGGGTCATTCCGTCAGATGGACGCTTGACCGGGTCGGAGCGGGTGCAGTCACGGTCGTCGAGAGCATGTGCAGGTCCCGTGCAGGTCGGGGCGTCCGGCCCGATCCGTGGCAGCCCTGACAGGGGCGCCTACTACCCTGACGGCATGCCGAACCCTGCGCGCCAGCGCGGCCGACAGGTCAACGTCTTCCAGGCGTTGGCCCTCCTGCTCACCTTCGCGCTCGTCGCGGGCGTGGGCGGGGTGCTCGCCGCCGGTCTCGTCCTGCCCGGAGTCGCGGTCGCCAACGGCGTCACCGACCTGACGGTCACCGCGTTCGACGACCTGCCGACGGAGCTCGACCAGGGCACGCTGCCGGAGAAGTCGGTCATCAAGGCCGCGGACGGCACGCTGCTGGCGACGTTCTACCAGCAGAACCGTGTCGTCGTGCCTCTCACCGAGATCTCGCCGATGCTCCAGCACGCCGTGATCGCGACCGAGGACAAGCGGTTCTACCAGCACGCGGGCGTCGACCCCACGGGCATGCTCCGCGCGTTCGTGCAGAACCAGGCCAACGACGGCGGTCAGCAGGGCGCCTCGACGCTCACCCAGCAGTACATCAAGAACGTCCTCATCGACGCCGCTCTGGCCAAGGAGACCAAGGCCGAGCAGCTCGAGGCGATCCAGGCGGCGCGCGAGGCCGACGGCACCGAGGGCTACGCGCGCAAGCTGCGCGAGGCCAAGCTCGCCATCGCGCTCGAGAAGACGATGACGAAGGACGAGATCCTCGAGAAGTACCTGAACATCGCGCCGTTCGGTGCCTCGGTCTACGGCGCCGAGTCGGCTGCGCAGTACTACTTCACCAAGCCCGCGAAGGACCTGAACTACCTCGAGGCCGCCACGATCGCCGGCGTCACGCAGAGCCCGACCAAGTGGGACCCGGTGCTGAACCCCGAGGCCTCGCAGGAGCGGCGCAACCGCGTGCTCAAGCTCATGTACGAGCAGAAGTTCATCACGGAGGCCGAGTACGAGGCCGGCCGCGCCACCCCGCTGGCAGCCACCCTCCACCCCTCGCCGCTCAAGCAAGGCTGCATGACCGCGGGCGACGTGGTGCCCGGCTCCGGCTACTTCTGCGACTACGTCACCAAGGTCATCGGCAACGACCCGGCGTTCGGTGAGACCAAGAACGACCGCATCAAGCGCCTCTACCGCGGTGGCCTCACGATCACCACCACGCTGCAGCCCGGCGAGCAGGCCATCGCCGACGCCGAGGTCAAGAACGGCATCCCCGTCGACGACCCCTCGGGCGTGGCCAGCTCCATCGTCGTCGTCGAGCCCGGCACCGGGAAGATCACCGCGATGGCGCAGAACCGCCTCTACACCGCGGTGGCCGAGCACGGGGACCGCGAGACGCCGGTCAACTTCAACACCGACAACGCCTACGGCGGCGCGTCGGGCTTCCCGCCCGGCTCGACGTTCAAGCCGTTCACCCTCCTCGAGTGGCTCAAGCAGGGGCACAGCCTCCAGGAGACGGTCGACGGCAGCGTGCGGCCCCTGAACCAGAACATGTTCACCTCGTGCGGCGCCAAGGGCCGCAACGAGAAGTGGACCCCCGGCAACGCCGAGGGCAACGGCAAGACGATGACCGTGCTGGACGCCACCAAGAACTCGGTCAACCTGGCGTACCTGACCATGGCCATGCAGCTCGACCTCTGCGGGATCATGGACGGCGCCGCGCAGATCGGGATCCACAAGGCCGGCGGCAAGTCGGGCGAGGGCACCGCGGACCCGTACCCCGCCAACGTGATCGGGAGCAACTCGATCGCCCCGCTGTCGATGGCCGCCGCGTTCGCCACGTTCGCCGCCAACGGCACGTACTGCACGCCCATCGCCATCACCAGCGTGATCGACGCCGACGGTGTCGAGCTGGCGGTGCCGAGCGCCAACTGCAGCCCGGTGATCGACCCCAAGTACACGAGCGCCCTGACGTTCGCGCTGCGCAACGTCTGGCAGGGCACGGCCGACGGCGTCACGCCGCCCCCGTTCCCGACCGCCGGCAAGACCGGGACCACCAGCCACAACGAGCACACGTGGTTCGTGGGCTATTCGCCGCTGCGTGCCGCCGCGGTGTGGGTCGGCTACTCCGACGGCATGCGCCCGGTGCAGAACATCACGATCGCCGGCAAGAAGGTCCGGTACGCGTACGGCGCGACCATCGCGGCCCCGACCTGGAGCCGGTTCATGACCCAGGCGCTCTCCGGCGCGCCCAACGGCGACTTCCCGGCACCCGGTGACAAGGAGGTGTTCGGCGAGAAGGTGGCCGTGCCGTCCGTCGTCGGGCTCAGCGAGGCGGACGCACGCAACCGGCTCTCCGCTGCCGGGTTCCGTGCGTCGGTCGCTCCCGCGCAGGTGCCCTCCGCGCTCCCGGCCGGGGCGGTCGTCTCCCAGAGTCCGTCCGGCACCGCCGTGCGGGGCTCCTACGTGCAGCTGACCCTGTCCAACGGGCAGCCGCCCGTGGCACCGGTCGATCCGAACCAGCCGGGGCAGGGGCAGGGGCAGGGACCGCCTGACAACCGCGGCCGCAACCCGTGACGGACGGCGCCGGCCGCACGCTCGCCCGCACCGCCGGGGCCGTCGCGCTGGCCGGTGCGGGCGCGCTCGCGTACGCCTCGCTGATCGAGGTCCGCTGGTACACGCTGCGCGAGGTCACCGTCCCGGTGCTCCCGGCCGGTCAGGACCCCCTGCGCGTCCTGCACATCTCCGACCTGCACCTGACGCCGGGCCAGCGCAGGAAGGTCGACTGGGTGCGCGACCTGGCGTCGCTGGACCCGCACCTCGTGGTGAACACGGGCGACAACTGGGCCCACCTCGACGCGATGCCGGCGCTGCTCGAGGCGCTGGAGCCGCACCTCGCGGTGCCCGGTGCGTTCGTGCTCGGCTCCAACGACTACATCGCGCCGACGCCCAAGAACCCGGCCCGGTACCTGCTCCCCGACGCCCGCCGTCGGACCGCCGGACGCCCGGCGGAGCTGCCCTGGCGCGAGCTCACCGCCCGGTTCCGGTCGGCGGGCTGGATCGACCTCACCAACCGCCGGGACGTGCTCAAGGTCGACGGCCGCGTGCTGTCGCTCGTCGGCACCGACGACGCGCACCTCGACCGCGACCGGTTCCCGTCGGCCGGCGGTGACGACGACGCCCGCACCGGGTCGACCCCGGTGGACCTGCACCTGGGCGTCACGCACGCGCCGTACCGCCGCGTCCTGGACCAGCTGCACGCGGACGACGTGGACCTGGCGATCGCCGGGCACACGCACGGCGGACAGCTCGCCCTGCCGTTCTGGGGCGCCCTGGTGACCAACTGCGACCTGGACACCCGCCGCGCCAAGGGCCTGCACGGCTGGCCCGGTCCGCGTCCGGACCAGCCCGGGGGTGCGGGCTCCACGTGGATGCACGTGTCCGCGGGTCTCGGCACGTCGCCGTACGCGCCCGTGCGGTTCGCGTGCCGGCCCGAGGCGACGCTCCTCACACTCGTCGCTCCCTGATCCGGTTTCGTCGCAACCGGGGTCGTCGGCTATCCTTGCCAGGCTCCACGGGGTGTGGCGCAGCTTGGTAGCGCGCTTCGTTCGGGACGAAGAGGTCGTGGGTTCGAATCCCGCCACCCCGACAGACGAGAAAGGCCCCTGATCAGCAGATCTGCTGATCAGGGGCCTTTCTCGTGCGCTCAGCCGCGTGGTCGCAGGTACGCCGCGCTGCCGTCGCTGGTGCGGATCCGCACGTGGGTGGACGAGGTCGGGTCGACCTGGCCCTCGACCGTCTGCCGGCCGTCGGCCGTGGAGATGTCCAGCGCCACGGGCTCCCCCGTCCCGTACACCGTCACGTCGCCGTCGCTCGCCATGGCATCCACGTCCCCCTGCACCTCCGAGATGTCGGTGCGGCCGTCGCTGGTGCGGGTGGTGACCGAGCCGGAGACGTCCGAGACAGTGATCGAGCCGTCCGCGGAGCTCGCGTAGACCGAGCCGCGGATGTCGCTGACGTCGGTGCGGCCGTCGCTCGTGCGGATGCTCACGTCCCCGTCGATGTCCGACACGGACGACTCCCCGTCGCTCACGTGGACGTCGAGCGGGCCGCTCAGGCCGGTCGCGGTGACGCCGCCGTCGCGGGCGCGGATGATCACCGACGTGCCGTCCGGCACCGTGACGTCCAGCGAGGTCGCGCAGAAGCCGGGCCGCCACCAGTCGCACCGGTACTGCACCCGCAGCCGGTCGGCCAGCTCGTCGACCGAGTAGTGCGCGCGGGTGAGCGCCGTGGTCGCGGTGCGCTCCACCTCGACGCGGTCGCCGCCGGTGGTCACGGTGATCTGGCCGTCGGCGACCAGCTCGACCACCGGCGCGGCCGCGTAGTCGGCGCTCTCCGAGGCGGTGGTCGCGTCGTCGGACCCCATGACGAGCAGGTCGAGGGCGCTGAAGCCGGCGGAGACCAGCAGGAGGCCGCCGACGATCGCGCCGGTCCAGGTCAGCGCGCGTGCGCCGGGGCTGCGCGGTGTCGGACCCGCGGGGGCGGCCGGCCGCTCCAGGGTGGTGGTCATGGTCGTTCTCCGTTCGTGGGTTCGTGCTCCAACCAGCGCAGCACGGCGAGCACGCGGCGGTGGTCGTCGGCGGCCTGCGGGAGGTCGAGCTTGGTGAGGATGGAGGTCACGTGCTTCTCGACCGCCGGCAGGCCGACGACGAGGCGGTCGGCGATGGCCGCGTTGGAGCGGCCCTCCGCCATGAGACCGAGCACGTCCCGCTCGCGCGGGGTGAGGGTCTCGAGGCCCGAACGGCGGGTCCGGGCGAGGATCTGGGCGACGACCTCGGGGTCGATCACCGTGCCGCCGGCGGCCACGCGGCCGAGCGCGTCGAGGAACTCGTCCACGTCGGCCACCCGGTCCTTGAGCACGTAGCCGAGGCCGCGCACGTCCCCCGCGAAGAGCTCGCGGGCATACCGCTGCTCGACGTACTGGGACAGGACGAGGACCGGCAGCTTCTTGTGCAGGCTGCGCAGGTGCACCGCGGCTCGCAGGCCCTCGTCGGTGTGCGACGGAGGCATCCGGACGTCGGTGACCAGCACGTCGGGGAGCTCGTCGTCGGGCCCGAGGGCGGCGACGACCTCGTCGGCGGTGGTGTAGCCGGTGACCTCGTGCCCTTCCGCTTCGAGCAGCCTGGTCAGGCCGTCGAGCAGCAGGACCGAGTCTTCGGCGATCACGATGCGCACGGCACCTCCACGGTGAGTCGGGTGCCGGCTCCGGCCGGGCTGTCCAGGTCGAACGTGCCGTCGAGGGCGGCGACACGGCTGCGCAGTCCGTCGAGCCCGCTGCCGGGTGTCGCGGTCGCTCCCCCGCGGCCGTCGTCGGCGATGACGATCCGCAGGAGGGCGTCCGGGCTCACGGTGGCGGTGACCGTCACCTGCTGGGCGTCGGCGTGCTTGGCGGCGTTGGTGAGGGCCTCGGCGACCACGAAGTAGGCGGCGGCCTGCGCGGACGTGCTGGCGCGGCTGAGGGCCGGTGGGTCGGGCACGTCGACACGGACCGGGACCGGGCTGCGGGCGGCCAGGGCGGACAGGGCGGCGTCGAGCCCGCGGTCGGTGAGCACGGCGGGATGGATGCCGCGGACCAGGTCGCGCAGCTCGGCGAGCGTCTCCTTGACCTCGCGGTGCGCGTGCTCCAGCGCGGCGGCGGCCTCGGGGTCGCTCGACACCTTCCGCCGGGCGGTGCCCAGCTCGACGCCGAGCGCGACCAGCCGCTGCTGCGCGCCGTCGTGCAGGTCCCGCTCGATGCGGCGGCGCTCCTCGTCGGCGGCGCCCACGGCGGCGGTGCGGGTCTCTGTTAGCTGGACCGCGCGCCCCTCGGCCTGCGCGGCCCTGGCCTGTGCCTGCCGCGCCGCCTCGAGCGCCTCGGCCCGTGCGGAGGCCCCCAGCAGGGACCGCCCGACCCGGACGATCGCGAGGGAACCGGCCTGGGTGGCCAGGGCGGCGATCCAGGCGCAGGCGAGCCCGGCCGGGACCATGAGGATCAGCGGGAAGGGCGGATGGGTGAGCCCGTTCGTCGCGGCGATCACCGGGTAGACCAGGCAGCCGAGCGCGAACCCGCCGGCGACGGTGACCAGGACGCTCTGGACCGTGAGGAGCAGGCCCGCGACCACCACGTAGGCCGAGTGCGCCCAGGTGCGGCTGTCGGACAGGATCGCCCACCACGAGGCCCACACCCCGTCGCGCCGAGGGTAGGTCGGCGCCGAGATCTCGACGGCCAGCTGGGCCTCCAGCCGCGTCCGCTCGAGCTGGGCGAACGGCCGGCCCACCCACAGAGTGGCGACGAGCATCGGGATGCCGACCAGGAGCGCGACGAGCGACAGGGACAAGGACAGGGCGACGACCAGCCCGATCGCGGCGATCAGGAGGACGACGGATCCGACGACGAGCTGCGAGATCCCCCGCCACGTCGCCACCGACACGGGGGCCGCGGCGAGAGCGCGCAGGTCGGTGAACGCGGGGGCGACGACGCGCAGGTCGTCGGACACGCTGCCCGGGGACGTCGGTGAGGTCATGACAGTGACGCTAGGGGTCCGGGGCGACCGGCTGACAGCCTGACCACCCACCAGCACGCGGTGGGGTTTCCCCTACCCCGCGCGGGACGGGCCGGCCCTCCGCGGAGGGACCGGCCCGTCGTCGGTGCGCTAGCCGATCGTGCAGGTGGCGCCGTTGAGCGTGAACGCCGTCGGGTTGGTGTTGGTCCCCGTGTGGGAGCCGTTGAACCCGATGTCGGTGCTCTGCCCGGCACCGAGGGTGCCGTTCCACGCCGCGTTCTTGGCGCTGACCGTCGTGCCGGACTGCGACCAGTCGGCGCTCCAGCCCTGCGTGACCTTCTGGCCGTTGGCGAACGTGAACCCGAGGGTCCAGCCGTTGAGGGCCGTCGTGCCGGTGTTGGTCACCTTGACGGAGGCCGTGAAGCCCGTGTTCCAGCTGCTGGCGGTGTAGGCCACCTTGCAGGAGCTGGTCGTCGTCGGGGACTTGGTGGTCACCGAGAGGGCCGAGGACGCGGCGGAGACGTTGCCCGCGTTGTCCCGTGCCCGGACGGTGTACTGGTACGCCGTCGCCGCCGTGAGGCCGCTGTCCGTGTAGGACGCCGTGGCCGGCGTGCCGACCTTGGTGGTCCCCCGGTAGACGTCGTACCCGGCGAGGCCCGAGCCGCCCGTGTCCGTGGACGCGGTCCACGTGAGGGCGACGCTGGTCTCCGTGACCGTCGTCGCGACGAGGCCCGCAGGCACCGACGGGGCGATCGTGTCCACCGTGGTGGCCGGCAGCGTCGTCACCGACAGCGCGCTCGACGCCGCGGAGATGTTCCCCGCCACGTCACGCGAGCGCACGGTGTACGAGTACGCCGTCGCCGCCGTGAGGCCGGTATCGGAGTAGGACGTCGTCGTGGTGGAGCCGACCTTCGTCGTGCCCCGGTAGACGTCGTACCCGGCCACGCCGGAGCCGCCCGAGTTGTCGGTCGACGCCGCCCAGCTCAGCGTGAGGCTGTTCTGGGTGACCGCGCTCGCGGCGAGGCCCGTGGGGACGCTCGGCGCGACCGTGTCCGTCGGCGTGGCCCTGGTGGTGACTGCGAGGGCCGACGAGGCGGCGGACACGTTGCCCGCCACGTCCTTGGCCCGGACGGTGTACGAGTACGCCGTCGACGCGGTCAGGCCGGTGTCGGTGTACGACGTGGTGGTCGAGGAGCCGACCAGCGCGCCACCCCGGTAGACGTCGTACCCGGCGACGCCGGAGCCACCCGTGTTGTCCGTCGAGGCCGTCCACGAGATCGTGGCCGACGTCGCAGTGGTCGTGCCGACGAGCAGACCGGTCGGGACGCTCGGCGCGACCGTGTCGGTCGGGGCGGGCGTCGAGAACAGCCGGTCGTAGTCCGCCATGGCCCCGGCGATGGCCGTCTGGGCCCAGAACCGGTGGAAGGTGAACGTCGGCGCGGCGCCGCCGTCCAGGTACGCCTGGACCTTGGACCACTGGGGGTCCTGCTTGTACCAGGAGCGGATGTCCAGGAACGAGACGCCCGGCTTGATGACGTCGCCGTTGGGCATGGTGCCGGTCCAGCCGGCCGGGATGTAGACCCCGTTCCCGCCCGCGACGTACGTGTCGTCGAACCGGCCGAAGTCCGTGCGGGTCTCCGGCGCGCTGACGCCCAGCGGGTCCTGGTTCGAGGCCCAGATGGCGTCGAGCAGGGCCTTGACCTTGGCCTGGATGGCGGTGTTCCCCGACTTGGCGGCGTAGAACAGGAGCGTGCGGGCGGTGTCGCCGGCGACGCCGACGTCCTGGCCGCTGCTCTTGACGACGACCTTGAGACCCGAGTTGGAACCCGGGCTCGCAGCGTTCCAGGTGTCCGGCTTGCCGGTCCAGGTCAGCTCCGACGGGACGGACCACGTGGAGCCCGAGACCGTGATGTTGGCCGCGGCCCACGGGGCCCACTTGTCGAGGATCGCCTTGGCCTGCGCGTTGCCCGACGCGTAGTACAGCTCCGCGACGCGCTGCATGCCCCACGCCTGCATGCCGAACCACTGGTTCGACGGCGGGTCGTTGTAGACCGGAGCCTCGGTGTAGCCCATGCCGTAGAAGGTCGGCGTGCCGGCCGGGGGCGTGGCGTACGCGCCGTCCCAGCTGTTGGTCGCGCCACCGGCGATGCCGCCCTCAGGGGCCTGCAGCCACTTGTAGAACTCGAGCTGGCGGGTCAGCGAGCTGGCCCAGTCCGACTTGGCGGTCGGCGACTTCGGCGTGAGGGCCGGGTCGGTGGACAGCACCCAGGCCGCGAGCGGGTTCTGGTAGCCGAAGTGCGCATGCGAGGACCCGATGCGCCAGGCCCAGCCGGCCGACGAGTCGAGCGCGCCGCCCCACGCGTAGTACCAGGAGAGCAGGCCGTGCGCGCTCTCCTTGCCGGAGCCGGCGGGGCACGACGGCGAGGTGCAGCCGACCGCCTTGAAGTACTTGTCGAACAGCGCGTAGCGCAGGTAGTCGCCCATCTTGGCGGCCTTGGCCACCGTGCCGGCGATCTGCGCCTGCTTGCCCTGCGCGGTCGCCCACTGGTTGGCCCAGTAGACGGCCTCGACCGCACGCGCGTCGGCGTCGGGGGCGTTGGTGTACTTCCACTGCTTGGCGTACGAGGCGTCCTTGGTGAACAGGTCCAGGTAGCCGTTGGTGCCGCCGTACTTGAACTCCTCGCACGACGGCTGCGGGACGGTCTCCCAGACCGACTCCTGCGGGCCGCGCTGGAAGGTGTTGATGTAGGACGTGCCGGTGGCTGTCGGGCCGAGCTCGCAGCCCGCTCCCGGGGTGGCGCCGAACCCGTACTTGTTGTCGACGTCGGCGAGCCAGTGCATGCCGTACACGTCGGAGTTGCCGTAGGTGGCCTTCAGCTCCGCGCCGATCGGATCCTTGCCCGAGGTCACGCCGCTGTTCAGCTGCGACGGGTAGCTGCTCGGGTGGTTGAACTCCGAGGCGTACGTCGCCGGGCTGTTGGGGTTGTAGAACGAGTTGGTGGGCTGGTCCGCGCTCGTCGGGATCATGTACTTCTCGAGCGTGTCCCACGAGTGGTTGAACGGGGCCCAGTCCTCGGTGACCTGGCCGTAGAGCGCCTCGAGCCACACCCAGTAGGAGTACGCCTCCGACGTCGTCTCGTGGCCGTAGTCGGGCGCCTCGACAATGAGGGTCTCGACGGAGTGGTACGGGATGCCCTGGGGGCTGAAGTACCCGTTCGCCGGGTCCTTGAGCTTGTCGTACATGGTGAGGAACCGCTGGGTGTACTCGCCGTCGGCCACGGCGGCCTTGACGGGCGAGGCGGCCGGCACCGTGATGGTGGCCGGGCCGGCGGCCATGGCGGGCTGGATCCCGCAGATGGCCAGCAGCGATGCTGCGCTCAGGGTGGCCGTGGCCACCCAGGCAGATCGCCGTCGGGTCGATGAGGACATCTACTCGTACCTTTCTGGCTGTCGGGTGCGCGCCCGCGTCGTCGCGGGTACGCCCCGCGCCCGCACGCAAGCGCGTGCGGGCGGTGACGGAGGTGCACGAAGGAACTGGCCCTCGGTGCCGGGTACCCCGCAACGATGCGGGTGTCCGGGCAGACGGCGGCCGGGTCGGCGCCCACTTTCCGGCGGTGCACAGCCAGCGTCCAGACTCCTAAACGATTCGAGTGGGAGCGCGACCACATGGTCCTCAGGACCACCGGAAGAAGCGCGCCGCCACCGGCACCCCGACGACGGTCCACGCCACCAGGACCAGCAGCGACGTGGTGGGGAACGGCTGGCCGTACCAGGCCGCGGCGAGCGCCTCGCTGCCCGCCCCGAGGGGCGTGTACCCCGCGATCGTCTGGACCACGTCGGGCATCAGGGGCAGCGGCAGCCACACCCCGGCGAAGAACAGCGAGACGAAGTAGACGGTCATCCCCCAGGCGGTCGCGGCGGCCGCGTTCGGTGCCAGCGCCGCGATCACGGACCCGACCGCGAAGGCCGCGAGGACGGTGAGCAGGAACGCGAGCAGCAGGACGAGTGGCTGGGCCGGCGCGGCCACGTCGACCACGGTCACGCCGAGCACGTACATGAGCACCGCCGCGACCAGCAGGGCGGCCAGGTTCACCAGCACCTGGGCGACCAGGATGCGCGACGGCGGCACGGGCGTGGTCGACAGCCGCTTGAGCACCCCCCGGCCGCGGTAGCCCGCGATGGTCTGCGGGTAGGAGGAGAGGCCGACCGTCGCCACCGCGAGGGCCAGGACGGTCGGGGCGTAGCCGGTGATGCCGTTGATCTGCGACAGGACCGGGTCCTGGTCGTTGAACGGCAGGTCCGCCCACGGCATCACCAGGCCGAGCACAGTGAGCAGGACGGCGGGGAAGAGGATTGCGAAGAACGCTCCCGACGGCTCCCGCAGGAAGAGCCGGGCCTCGACCGTGGTCAGGCGGGCCTGGGCGCCCGTGAGGGACGCGGTGACGCTCGTGCTGGACATGGTCAGACCTCCACAGGTGTCGTGAGTGCGACGAACGCGTCCTCGAGCGAGCTCTGCTCGAGGCGCAGGTTCTCGGGGCGGATGCCGTGCTGGGCCAGCGCGACGAGCACGTCCTGGACGACGTTGTCGCGGCCGCGGACCTCGAGCTCCCCGTCCCGCTCCGTCAGCGCGCCGAGGCCGTCGAGCACCCCCAGCGGCACCGGGGCGGACGGGCGGAAGCGGAGCACCTGCTCGGCCGTCGCGCGCGCGACCAGCTCCGCCGGCGTCCCGGTCGCGGCGACCCGGCCGGCGTCGATGAGCGCGATCCGGTCGCAGAGCCGCTCGGCCTCCTCCATGAAGTGCGTGACCAGCACGATGGTCACGCCGCGGTCGCGAATGCGCTCCACCACCTCCCACGTGTCGCGGCGCGCGTGCGGGTCGAGCCCGGTGGTGAGCTCGTCGAGGATGGCCACCTGCGGGTTGCCGACGAGGGCGAGCGCCACCGACAGCCGCTGCTTCTGGCCGCCCGACAGCTGCTCGAACCGCGCACCCGCCCGGTCGGCCAGGCCCAGCTCGTCGAGCAGCTGCGCCGGGTCCGCGGGGTCGGGGTAGAACGAGGCGTACAGGTCGAGGGCCTCGCGGACCACCAGCTTCGGCTGCAGCTGGCTCTCCTGGAGCTGGAGGCCGACGACCTGCCGGAGGCTCTCCCGGTCCTTCTGGGGATCCAGGCCGAGGACCCGGACCGTGCCGGAGTCGGCCTGCCGCAGCCCACCGATGATCTCGACGGTGGTGGTCTTGCCGGCTCCGTTGCGGCCCAGCACGCCGAAGATCTCGCCGCGGTGGACCTCGAGGCTGACGTCGTCGACGGCGACTGTGCCGCCGTAGCGCTTGTGCAGGTTCTCGACCTGGATGACGGACATGGCGGGCTCCTTCAGGGTGTGGGGTGCCGCGGGAGCGGCCGACGGCCGGTCCCGTGATGACGGGTCGTGTCAGGAGGTGCGGTGGGGCACCGACGCACCGCGCGTCAGGCGGTCGAACGCGACCGCCATGAGGCCCGCGATCAGCAGGGTCACCGCGGCGCCGACGAGGAGCGGCTGGTCGCCGCCGAACCACGCGGAGGTCGAGAACGGACCGGCGTCCTGCGCGAGCAGGGCCGAGACCAGCAGGATCGGGCCGGCGGTCAGCGGCAGCGCGAGGGTCCCCCACCAGCCGCCGAGCCGCTGGTAGGACATCCCGACCAGGAGCCCGGACACGTAGGCGACGAGGAACAGCAGTGCCGAGCTGACGAACAGCGTCGCGACGTCGGTGCCGTCGGGAGAGAACCCCTCGACGATCCGCCACTGCCACCCGAACGCGTCGAACACGGCGCGCTCCACGACCAGCAGCCCGGCGAACACGACGCCGTAGACGAGGGCCAGGCCGCCGGCGGCGAGCAGCGACCCGAGCGCGAGGCTGCGCCGGGTCAGCCCGGCTGCGACGTGCACCGGCAGGTAGGCCGCGGTGATCGCGATGAGCACGGAGAACGGGAACCAGATCGCGCCCTGCCGAGCGAACGCCATGACGCTGTTGTTGACCTCACCCACCTGGTTGATCACCACGAGCGCCCCGGCCACGACGACGATCGCCATGCCCCAGGCCCACGCGGCGAGGTACAGGTTCATCCAGAGCAGCCACGTCGCGGTGGCGCGCACGGAGCTGCGGGTCGGGAGACGTGCCGTGTCGATGCTCATCGGGACTCCTCCGTGGTCGAGGCGGCGGCCGGGCGGTCGGTGAGGTGGACGAACAGGTCCTGGAGCGCCACGGGCCCGAGCTCGAGCCCGTGCTGCCGGGCCAGGGCCGCGTCGTCGGGCCGCGCGCCGATGAGGGTCGCCTGCGCGGTGCGACCGAGCTGCTGCCGGGCGACCACGTCGCGCCCGACGACGAACGCGGTGACCGCGTCGGCCGGGCCGGTGACCGTCACGCCGCCGGCACGGAGCGTCTCCGCGTCGGACGCCGTCAGCACGGTCCCGCGGTCCAGCACCACGACGTCCTCGAGCAGCCGCTCGATCTCGCCGATCAGGTGGCTGGAGAGCACGATCGTGCGCGGGTGCTCCACCCAGTCGGCCAGCAGGGCGTCGTAGAACGCGTACCGCGACGGGGCGTCCATGCCGAGGTGGACCTCGTCGAGCAGGGTCAGCGGGGTTCGGCTGGCCAGCCCGACGACGACCCCGAACGCGGACCGCTTTCCCCGCGAGAGGCGGTCGGGCCGGCTGAGGGGGTCGAGCTCGAAGCGGTCCATCAGCGTGCCCGCCAGCTCCCGGGAGAACAGGGGGCGGCGGTCCCCGAGGAATTCGAGCGTCTCCCTGAGCTTCTGGTCGTTGGCGACGTCGCCGCTCTCGCGCACCAGGCACGTCCCGGCCAGCACCCGCTCGTTCTCCCAGGGGTCCTCGCCGTCGACGAGGACCGTGCCGGACGTCCGACGGCGGAACGCCGCCAGGACCGACAGCGCGGTCGTCTTGCCCGAGCCGTTGCGGCCGAGCAGCCCCGTGATCACGCCGGGACGGAGGGTGAACGACACCGCGTCGAGCGCGGTCGTCGTGCCGTAGCGTGCCGTGAGGTCCCGGACCTCGACGCCGAACCCGGTCATCGCTGCTCCCCCGTCGTCAGCCGCGCGACGATCTCGTCCGTGGTGATGCCCAGCACCCGCGCCTGCTCGAGCATCGGCTCGACGACGTCCGCGAAGAACGTCGCCCGGCGCTGCTCGAGCAGACGCTCCCGGGCGCCGTCCGCGACGAACATCCCGATGCCGCGGCGCTTGTAGAGGACGCCCTCGTCGACCAGCTCCGTGAACGCCTTCGCGGCCGTCGCGGGGTTGATCCGGAACGTCGTCGCGTACTGCGTGGTGGACATGACCTGCTCCTCCGCTGCGAGGGCTCCCGACAGGACGTCGGCGCGGATCTGGTCCGCGATCTGCACGTACAGGGGGTCTCGACCGTCGAACACGGTGCACCTCCTGTCCTGTTCAGTGGTTCATTACATGACCAACTAACCACAGAACCGGAACCGCCACAAGACCCGGACACAGCAACGTCCGCACTCGTGAGGGCTCCAGCCCCCTCGAGTGCGGACGTCGCGGTGGTGTCAGACGGCGGTGAGGCGCTGGGCCGCGACGAGCTCGGCGATCTGGACCGCGTTCAGCGCGGCGCCCTTGCGGAGGTTGTCGTTGCTGATGAACAGCGCGAGACCGCGGCCGCCCTCGACGCCCTCGTCCTGGCGCAGCCGGCCGACGAACGACGGGTCCTGACCGGCGGCCTGCAGGGGCGTCGGCACGTCGGTCAGCTGGACGCCGGGCGCGGTCGCCAACAGCTCGGCGGCACGCTCCGGGGACAGGGCGCGGTCGAACTCCGCGTTGATCGACAGCGAGTGGCCCGTGAACACCGGCACGCGCACGCAGGTGCCGGACACCAGCAGGCCGGGCAGGTCGAGGATCTTGCGCGACTCGTGCCGCAGCTTCTGCTCCTCGTCGGTCTCGAACGAGCCGTCGTCGACCAGGTTCCCGGCCAGCGGGATGACGTCGAACGCGATGGGCCTGACGTACTTCACCGGGGCGGGGAGCGTCACGGCCGACCCGTCGTGCACCAGCGCGAGCGTGTCCTGCTCGACGGCGGCGCGGATCTGGCTGTCCAGCTCGTCGGCCCCCGCGAGGCCCGACCCGGAGACGGCCTGGTACGTCGAGACGACCAGCCGCGTGAGGCCGGCCTCGTCGTGCAGGACCTTGAGCACCGGCATCGCGGCCATCGTGGTGCAGTTCGGGTTGGCGATGATGCCCTTGACGGCCCCCGCGAGCGCGCCCGGGTTCACCTCGGAGACGATCAGCGGGACCTCGGGGTCGCGACGCCAGGCCGACGAGTTGTCGATGACCAGCGCACCGGCCGCAGCGAACCGCGGGGCGTGCACCTTCGAGGCGGCGCCGCCCGCGGAGAACAGGGCGACGTCGATGCCGGACAGGTCCTCGGTCTCGACGTCCTCGACCACGACGTCGGTGCCCTTCCACGGCAGGGTCGTGCCGGCGGACCGCGCGGACGCGAAGTAGCGGATCGAGTCGACCGGGAAGTCGCGCTCGTCGAGCAGCCGGCGCATGACGCCGCCGACCTGGCCGGTGGCGCCGACCACCGCGATGTTCAGACCCATGGCCCTACCGTCCCGTCCCGCCGTACACGACGGCCTCGTCTTCCGTGGAGTCCAGCTCGAACGCGGTGTGCACCGCGCGGACGGCCTCGTCGAGCGAGTCCGCGCGGGTGACCACCGAGATCCGGATCTCCGACGTCGAGATCATCTCGATGTTGATGCCGGCGTCCGCCAGCGCGGCGAACAGCTTGGCGGAGACGCCGGGGTGCGACTTCATGCCCGCACCGATGAGTGACAGCTTGCCGATCGTGTCGTCGTACTGCAGCGACGCGAAGCCGATGTCGGGCTGGTGCTCGGTCAACGCGGCCGTGCCGGCGGCGCCGTCCGTGGCGGGCAGCGTGAAGGAGATGTCCGTCAGGCCCGTGGCGGCGACCGACACGTTCTGCACGATCATGTCGATGTTCACGCCCGCGCCGGCGACCACCTGGAAGATGCGGGCGGCCTTGCCGGGCACGTCGGGGACGCCGACGACCGTGATCTTGGCCTCGCTGCGGTCGTGCGCGACGCCGGCGATGATCGGCTGTTCCACAATCTCTCCTTCGGCAGCGGGCTGGTCCGTCACCAGGGTGCCCGTATGAGTGGTGAACGACGAGCGCACGTGGATCGGTACCCCGTACCGACGGGCGTACTCGACGCAGCGCAGGACCAGTACCTTGGCGCCGCTCGCCGCGAGCTCGAGCATCTCGTCGTAGCTGACCCGGTCGAGCTTGCGGGCGTTCGGCACGATCCGCGGGTCCGCGGTGAACACGCCGTCGACGTCCGTGTAGATCTCGCAGACGTCGGCCATGAGGGACGCCGCGAGCGCGACCGCCGTGGTGTCCGAGCCGCCGCGTCCGAGCGTCGTCACGTCGTTGGTGGTCGGGTTGACGCCCTGGAACCCGGCGACGATGGCCACCGAGCCCTGCGCGAGGGTCTGCCGGATGCGGCTGGGCGTGACGTCGATGATCCGCGCCTTGCCGTAGGCCTCGTCCGTGATCACCCCGGCCTGCTGGCCCGTGAACGACTTGGCCTCGACGCCCAGGTTGTGGATCGCCATGGCCAGCAGCGACATGGAGATGCGCTCGCCGGCGGTCAGGAGGATGTCCATCTCGCGCTGCGGCGGCAGCGGGGTGACCTGCTGGGCGAGGTCGATGAGCTCGTCGGTGGTGTCGCCCATGGCGCTCACCACCACGACGACGTCGTGACCAGCACGCTTGGCCTCGGCCACCCGCTTCGCGACGCGCTTGATGCTGGTGGCGTCGGCGACGGAGGAACCGCCGTACTTCTGCACGATCAAGGCCACGGGAGAGCTCTTTCGCGGGCTCGGACAGGACCGGGCGAGTGTACGGCCGTGCCCATCAGGTGGGCACTGAGTTTCAGATGGCGGATCACGGCCGCTCAGCCCTCCACAGCACCTGCACAGACGCCGACTCTGAACGCCCTCCCCGCAGGCAGGTCGAGGCCTAGGTTGGCGCCATGTCGAGCACCGTCGATGACGACACCACGACCGCACCCCCGCCCGCGACACCCCCGCCCGGAGCCGGCATCGAGGTGCGCGGTCTGCACCGCGCGTTCGGGCAGGTCAAGGCGCTCGACGGCGTCGACCTGACCGCGCGGGCCGGAGCGGTCACCGCGCTCGTCGGACCCAACGGCTCCGGCAAGACGACGCTGCTCCTGGTGCTCGCGGGCCTGCTCGTCCCGGACGCCGGCTCGGTGACGGTCGCGGGGCACGACCCGATCGCCCACGGCCCGGCCGCCCGCGCGCGGACCGGCTGGATGCCCGACACGTTCGGCACCTGGGACTCCCTGACCGCGCGCGAGGTGCTGCTGACGTTCGCGGCCGCGTACCGGCTGTCGGAGGCGGCCGCCACGGCCCGGGTCACCGAGCTGCTGGGCACCGTCCACCTCACCGAGTTCGCCGACCGCCCCGCGAGCGTCCTGTCCCGCGGCCAGAAGCAGCGCCTCGGCCTGGCCCGCGCCCTGGTGCACGACCCCGCGGTGCTGCTCCTCGACGAGCCGGCCAGCGGCCTCGACCCCCGCTCCCGCGTGGACCTGCGGATCCTGCTGCGCCGGCTCGCCGACGAGGGCCGCACCGTGCTCGTCTCCAGCCACGTGCTCTCCGAGCTCGACGAGATGGCCGACGACGCGGTCTTCCTCTCCCGCGGCCGCACGGTCGTCCCCGACGCCGGTCCGGGCGGCGGCCGCTCCTGGCACGTGCGTGCGCTGTCCGTCGACGCCCTGACCACCTGGCTGACCAGCACCGGCGCGGCGTGGCGGCCCGACGAGGCGCCGGTCTCCCCCACCGGCTCCGGCGGCGTGCTGCTCGAGGTCGACGGCGAGGAAGGTGCCGCCCGGCTGATCCGCGACGCCGTCGCCGCGGGGGTCGCGCTCGTGTCCGTGGTGCCGGCCGGCGGGGCGCTCGAACAGGCCTATCTGACCCTCGAGGAGGACCGGCGATGACGATGTCCGAGGTCGAGCTCGAGCACGAGCCGTCGACGACGCCGCCGAAGGCCCCGCGCTCCGCCACGTGGGGGCTCACGTGGCACGGCGTCCAGACGGTCGCCGTGCTGGAGCTGCGTCAGCGGGTGCGGTCGACCCGGTGGATCGTCGCGCTGATCGTGTGGTTCGTGGTCGTCGGCGGGATCACGCTGCTGACCTCCGGGGCCATCACCGCGCTCTCGTCCGGCGAGGCGTTCGGCGAACGCCCGTCGAACGGACCGCTCCTGTTCGGCGCCGTCACGTTCCTCGTGCTCGGCCTCGGGCTGCTGGTCACGCCGACCCTCGCGTCGACCGGGATCAACGGGGACCGCAACGCCGGCACGCTGGCGACGCTGCAGGTCACGCTGCTGACCCCCGCCGAGATCGCCGCCGGCAAGCTGCTCGCCGCCTGGGCCGCCGCCTGCGCGTTCCTGGTGGCGAGCCTGCCGTTCTTCGGGATCGCGCTCGCCCTCGGCGGCACCCCCGGCACCGCGCTGCCGCGGGTCGTCCTCCTGGTCGCGGTCCTGCTGGCCGCGGTGTGCGGCATCGGGCTGGGGTTCTCGGCGCTCACCGCGCGCACGGCCGGATCCACGGTGCTCACGTTCCTCACGGTCGCGGCACTGACCCTGCTGACCCCGATCCTCTTCGGGCTCACCTACCCCTCGATCTCGCGCACCCAGACCGTCGAGGTCTCGACCGTCCCGCAGGACTGGACCGGCGAGGTGGACGCCGAGTGCGAGGTCCAGCTCCAGGAGCGGACCGTCACCCACACGGAACGCACCTGGTGGCTGCTGGGCCTGAACCCGTTCGTCGTGCTGGCGGACGGTGCCGGAACGACCGAGTACACGAGGTTCTCCGGGAACGACAACGACCCGCTCGGTGCCATCCGGGACGGCGTCCGTGAGCTGCGAGCAGGCCCCACGATCCCGCTCGACGAGTGCTGGACCGACCAGACCTCGGTCGACGACAGGACCGAGGCGGCGTCGCGCACTCCCGTGTGGCCGTGGGGGCTGGCCGTGACCGTGCTGCTGGGCGCCGGCGGGTTCGTGGTCGCGGTGCGCCGGCTCCACGTGCCCACCCGGACACTGGCCCGGGGGACGCGCGTCGCCTGACGGGTCCGGGCTCGTCGGGTCGACGGGTCAGGGCTGGAGGGCGTCGTACTCCGCCTCTGCGACAGTGCCTGCGCGTCGCCTGGCGGGGTCAGGGCTGGAGGGCGTCGTACTCCGCCTCTGCGGCGACGTCGTCCTCCACGTCCAGCCGCAGGTGCGCCAGCATCGTCTGCAGGGTGCGCAGCACGCTCGACGCGCGCTCGCCCCAGTCGGACAGGTAGGAGAACTGCCACCACCAGAGGGCCTCGAGCACGCCGCCGGTCTCGTAGTGCCGCAGGCCCTGGGCCAGCGCCCCGGCGATCGCGACGAGGTCGCCGGACACGCTCGCGGGCTGGACGTCGACGCCCAGCAGCGGGTCGACCACCGCCGCGTACTCGTCGATGCCCTCGAACACGTTGGCCAGGTTGGCCCGCAGGGGTTCCACGTCCGGGTCGGGACCGAGGTCGGGCTCGAACCGCTCGGAGGGGACCACGTCCGTCGTCGCACCCAGCCGGGCGCCGGCCGCGAGCACGTCGCTGACCGCGAGCAGCAGCAGCGGCAGCGACGCGTCCGGGTTGGCCCCCGACGCGACCTCGGTGATGGTGGTCAGGTAGCTGCGGGTCTCGGCCGCGACCGCCTGGGCGATCTCGCGAAGATCCGCGTCTGCCGTGGTGCTCATGTGCCCGCTCCCCTACGCACTGATCCGTCGTCGGCCCTCGAACGCGCGGCCGAGGGTGACCTCGTCCGCGTACTCCAGGTCCCCGCCCACCGGCAGGCCCGACGCCAACCGGCTGACCGTCAGGCCCATCGGGACCAGGAGCCGCGCCAGGTAGGTGGCCGTGGCCTCGCCCTCGACGTTCGGGTCGGTGGCCAGGATCACCTCGGTGACGGTGCCGTCCGCGAGCCGCGTCATGAGGCCGGCGATGCGCAGGTCGTCCGGGCCGACGCCCGCGATCGGGTTGATGGCACCGCCGAGCACGTGGTACTTGCCACGGAACTCGCGGGTCCGCTCGATGGCGACGACGTCCTTGGGCTCCTCGACGACGCAGATGGTCACCGGCGAGCGGCGCGGGTCGCGGCAGATGCGGCACTGCGGCTCCTGCGCGACGTTGCCGCAGATCTCGCAGAACCGGACCCGCAGCTTCACCTCGGTGAGCGCGTCCGACAACCGGCGGACGTCCGCCGGATCGGCCGAGAGGATGTGGAACGCGATGCGCTGGGCGCTCTTGGGACCGACTCCGGGCAGTCGCCCGAGCTCGTCGATCAGGTCCTGGACCGCGCCTTCGTACACGCCTGCCAGCCTACGGGGTCGGCGGGGTCCCGCCGTCGGACGCCACCAGCTCCAGCTCGAACCCCTGGGCGTCCTCGAGGTAGGCCGCGTAGTGCTCCGGCCCGCCCGCGAACGGGTGCCGGTCCGCGAACAGCAGCGACCAGCCGTGCGCGGGGGCGGCCTCGACGAGCGCGTCCACGTCCGCGCGCGAGCCGCCCCAGAGGGCCAGGTGGTTCAGGCCGGGTCGGAGCCGGTCGTGCGGAACCGACGCCACGTTCGGGCCGGACTCGAGCACCACGTACGGCCCCGGGTCCCGCCCCCAGCTGACGCCGTCCGGCCACCGGTCGCGCACCACGTAGCCCAGCCGGGTCAGCAGCCAGCCCCAGCTCCGCTCCGCCGTGTTCAGGTCCGCCACCCAGATCTCCAGGTGGTGCAGCGCACCGGGCGACTCGTCGGTCACGACGAGCCGTCGTCCAGCTGCTCGTCGATGACCGTGCCGCCGAGCATCTGCGCCACCAGCGGGGCGCCCATCAGGCTCGAGGTGGTGATGTCCGGGTCGTCCGGCGACGGGTCGTCCGGGACGCCGGGCGTCATCCGCGACGCCGACTCGCGCGCCGCGGCCATGCCACGCTCCCGCGCGGTGCCGGCGGGCGGCGGGGCGATGTCCTGCGGAGGTGCGTCCGGGGTGGCCGGCTCACCGGGCTCGTCGTCCGGCGGCTCGGGCATCGGGGGTTCGTCGTCCCACGACGCCGCCGCCTCGGCCGGGGTCACCGCGCGTGGGTTGGCGCGATCGTCGGGTGCGGGTCGCGTCGCGGCCGGTGCCGCGGGAGCCGCGCTCACCTGCTCCGCGAGGATGCCCTCGACCCGCACGTCGAACCCGAGGGTCTCCCGCACGGCCCGCGCGACGACGTCCGCGTGGGCTCCGTTGCGGAACGTGGTGGCGAGCGCCGGGTTGTCGAAGGCCACCCGCAGCGTGGTGGCGTCGAGCTCGGCCACCTGGGCGTTCCGCGGGTCGATGAGCGCCCACGTGACCCGGCGCAGGCCCTTGACCGTCTCCAGGACCTCCGGCCAGCGGCGGCGGAGGACCTCGGTGTCCGGACCGCCGGACGACGCGCGGGCCGGGGTCGGTGCAGGGGCCGGTGCGGCCGGAGGGGCGGGGGCCTTCTCGGGCTCGACGGGGTGGACGTCGGCCGCCGGCGGCGCGGGATCCCACGGCGGGCTGTCGTCGGCGTCGCTGGTCGGTGGCTCGACCGGCACCTCCGTCGGCTCCGGGGCCACCGCCGCTCGAGACGACTCGGTCGGTCCGGCGACGGGTGCCGGAGGCTTCGTCGGCACCGGCTCGGGACGCGTGGTCGTCCCCGCACTCGGGGGCACGACCGCAGGAACCTGCGGCGCGACGTCCACGGGCCCGACAGCAGGGACCTCGGGTGCGGCGGCAGGAACCGGCGGAGCGGGGGTCTGCGGTCCGGCGACCGGCACGCGCACCCCAGCCGCACCGTCGGCGGGCAGGCCGCGCTCCAGCCGGTCGAGCCGGGCGCCGAGGCCCGAGCGGGTGTCCTCCGCCGCGGGCAGCAGCAGCCGCGCCATGAGCAGCTCGAGGTGCAGGCGCGGGGAGGTCGCACCGGTCATCTCGGTGAGCGCCGCGCTGCAGAGGTCGGCGGACCGGGACAGCTCCGAGGCGCCCAGGTGGCGGGCCTGCAGGCGCATGCGGTCGAGCTGGTCGGTCGGGACGTCGCGCAGGGCCGCATCGGCCGCGTCGCCCGAGGCCGCGATGACGATCAGGTCGCGGAGTCGCTCGAGCAGGTCCTCGACGAACCGCCGCGGCTCGTGGCCGGTGGAGATCACGCGGTCGACCACGCGGAACGCCGAGGCCCCATCGCGGGCGGCGATCGACTCGACCAGGTCGTCGAGCAGCGACGCCTGCGTGTACCCGAGCAGAGCGGCGGCGCCCTCGTACCCGACCTCGCCGCCCCCGGAGCCGGCGATCAGCTGGTCCAGCACGGAGAGCGTGTCCCGCACCGAGCCCCCGCCCGCGCGCACGACCAGCGGCAGCACGCCGGAGGCCACGGGCACGCCCTCGCTGTCGCAGAGCTGCTGCAGGTAGGGGACCAGCACGTCCGGCGGGACCAGGCGGAACGGGTAGTGGTGGGTGCGCGAGCGGATGGTGCCGATGACCTTGTCCGGCTCGGTCGTCGCGAAGATGAACTTGATGTGCGGCGGCGGCTCCTCGACGATCTTGAGCAGCGCGTTGAAGCCCTGGTTCGAGACCATGTGGGCCTCGTCGAGGATGAACACCTTGTAGCGGTCCCGCGCGGGCGCGAACGTGGCGCGCTCCCGCAGCTCACGGGCGTCGTCGACACCGCCGTGGCTGGCCGCGTCGATCTCCACCACGTCCAGGCTGCCCGGTCCGCCGCGCGCCAGCTCGACGCAGGACGGGCACACGCCGCAGGGGGTGTCGGTCGGGTTCGCCTCGGTGTTCTCCGCGCAGTTCAGGATGCGGGCGAGGATGCGGGCGGAGGTCGTCTTGCCGCAGCCGCGCGGACCGGAGAACAGGTACGCGTGGTTGACCTGACCGCTGCGCAGCGCCTGCCGCAGGGGCGCGGTGACATGGTCCTGACCGATCACCTCGGCGAAGTTCTCGGGCCGGTAGCGCCGGTACAGGGCTGTCGTCACGCCACGAACCCTAGACGTCCTCGCCCACACACGGTCAGTCGGCCCGCACCACCGTGTCCGCCAGCACCGACCGCAGCAGCGGCCGGGACGTCTCGGTCGCCGCGTAGACCAGCGCGCACCCCCCGGCGAGGAACCCGAACAGGAGGAGGAGCCCCTGCGGGGAGCTCACGGCCGCGGCGCCGAACAGGGGGAAGAGCATCACCAGAGCGGTCGCGGCCGAGCCCACCGACACGAACAGCAGCGGGACCAGCACCGACCGGCGACGCACCGAGTCGAGCAGCTCCACCGGCATCCCGGCCAGGTTCTGCAGGGCGATCTCGCGCCGCCGGTCCAGCACCGCAGCCGCCTGCGCGATCCCGGCCGAGACCGCTGCCAGGAGGAACGCGACGACGAGCGTGACCATCCCGCCGGTGACCAGGTCGGCCATGAGGGTGTCGCCCTGCGGGTCCCCCGTGGTGTCCACGGCGGTGATCGCCGGCAGCACCGCGAGGGCACCGGCGACGAACCCGGCGAGCCCGAGCCCCCCGACCACACGCCACGCCGCCCGCGGGTCGTCCAGCAGCCGGCGTGCAGCCAGCAGCCGCGCCGGCGTCGTGGCGCGCCGCAGCTGCACCTTGCCGACCAGCCCGAGCACCCACGGACCCACCGCGTTGAGGGTCGCGAAGCCGACCGCCAGCGCCCCGACGAGCGCACCCACCGCGGCCGCACCGAGCGCCCCGGCCGCGGCACTGACCACCATGAACAGCCCGATCCCGACGACGGCGATCACCAGCCGCAGCCACGTCATGCCCTTCGGCGTCTCGCGCCGGGCGACGCCGAGCGGTGACACGCTCACGCGCCGCAGCGAGAACGCCCCGGACAGGGCGGCCAGCAGCGGCACCGCCACGAGCGTGACCGCGAGGCCCTGCCAGCCGACCCAGAGCTCGGCGACGGAGAACGTGGTGCCCTGGAACGGCAGGAGCGCGACGGCGGGCAGGAGCGCGCCGTAGAGCAGGATGCCGAGGACCGCGCCGACGAACCCCTGCCAGGCGGTCTCCGTGACCGTCAGGCCGACCACCTCGCGGGGCGTCGCGCCGAGCAGCCGCAGGGTGGCCAGCCGCGCATCGCGTCGGGAGACCCCGAGCCGGGCGGCCGCACCGCCGAGCGTCAGCAGCGGCACGACCAGCAGGACGACCGCGGTCCAGGCGAGGCTCAGGTACAGGCTGCGCAGGTCGTCCTGCCCGGGTGGCACAGGCAGGGCGGCGCGGTCGGCGAACCCGAGCAGTCCGCCGACGACGCTCAGGGTCAGCCCCGTGGTGACCGCGAACGCGGTGACGGCCAGACCGGTGGTCACGCGGGCGTCGCGACCGCCGGCGCGCTGGAACCGGGGCGCGAGCGCGACGACCGCGTTCACCGCGGCACCTCGGCGGTCGCGCCGACGACGAGCCCGTCCCGGACCTCGATGCGCCGGTCGCACCAGTCCGCCACCTGGCTGTCGTGGGTGACGACGACCAGGGACGCACCCGCCGCCTTCGTCGTCTCCGTGAGGATCCGCATGACGTCGTGGCCGGTCGCCTGGTCGAGCGCACCAGTCGGCTCGTCGGCGAAGACGACCGCGGGGCCGGTGATCAGCGCCCGCGCGACGGCCACCCGCTGTGCCTGCCCCCCGGACAGCTCCCCCGGCCGACGCCCCTCCATCCCGGCGAGGCCGAGCGACGCGAGCCAGCGGCCGGCCAGCTCGGTGGCGTCGCGCCGCGAGGTGCCCAGCAGCATGGCCGGCAGCGCGACGTTCTCGATCGCCGGCAGCTCGGAGAGCAGCTGGCCGAACTGGAACACGAAGCCGTAGCGCTGCCGACGCAGCAGCGAGCGCTCACGGTCGGACAGCCCACCCACCGGCCGCCCGTCGAGCGCGACCGAGCCGGAGTCGGGCGGCAGGATGCCGGCCAGGCAGTGCAGCAGCGTCGACTTGCCGGAGCCGGACGGGCCCATGACGGCGAGCGACTCACCGTCGTGCAGGTCGACGTCGACGCCGGCGAGCGCGGTGGTGGAGCCGAAGCGCTTGACCAGGCCGCGGGCGGACAGGCGAGGGGTGGCGGTGTTCATGCCGCCAGGCTGCCGGGCCGCACCTGTGCACGACATCGACCTCCGGGCCCTCCCTCGAGGCCACGGACTGCACCCAGGGACGGACGCGGGTCGTCCCGTGGCCGCACCGGGTGATCGTGCGGGGTGAAGTCATCGTGCGAATCACCGCGAAGACCGCACCACCGATGGATGAAACTTCAACCACGCCATACGGTCGCAGCCTGCCGATCGCCGCGCCCAGCTCCCGCCGCGCAGCCCGCGCACGACCCCCACCGACCGACGACCGGAAGCAGACCACCATGAGCACCACGCTCGACCAGACCCTCGCCGCCGCGCTCGAGATCGATGGTGCGACCGCCGTCGCCCTCGTCGACTACGAGAGCGGGATGTCCCTCGGGCACCAGGGGACGGGCATCGACCTCGACGTCGCCGCCGCCGGGAACACCGAGGTGATCCGCGCCAAGCTGCGCACCATGGCCGCCCTCGGCCTGGACGACCGCATCGAGGACATCCTCATCACCCTCGGCCAGCAGTACCACCTGATCCGCCTGCTCCAGGGCGCCGACGGCAGCGGCCTGTTCCTCTACCTCGTGCTCGACAAGAGCCGCGCCAACCTCGCGCTGGCCCGCCGCCAGCTGTCGAACCTCGAGCGCACGCTCACCATCTGACCCGTGGTGCCCGCGCGGGCCGCGCGGGCACCACTGCACCCTGAAGAGGACCCTCGTGATCGTCCGCCAGCACGCCCTCCAGATCGCCGCGGTCGTGCGGCGGGACATGGAGGGGATCCGCCGCGTGAGCGTCGTCCGCACCGACGGGCGACCGTTCTTCGACGATCCTGGCGACACCCCGACCGGTGAGGACTCCGAGGCAGTCGCGGCTGCCGTCGCGGCGACCGTGTCCTACGCCCGGCGGGCCGGCACCGCCCTGGCGACCGGGGCGATCGACGCCCTCACGATCCGGGGCCGGGAGGCGACCGTGGTCGCGCAGCCTCTCGACGACCTGCACGTGCTCGTCGTGACCTGCGGACCGGACGTGAACCTCGTCCTGCTCGGGCGCGTGCTCGCGCGGATCACCGCCACCCACGGCCCCTCGTCCTGACGCGAGCTCAGACGAGCAGGGCGACGCCGGCCAGGACGACCGCCCCCGCGCCCACCACCGAGACGACGAGGCGCGCGCGCAACGGGAGCCGCCCCCCGAACACACCGCTCCCGACCGCCAGCAGCACCTGCCAGACGAGCGACGCCGCCCCCGCCCCCACGACGAACGCGACCGCCGATGCCGCCCCGGAGACCCCCAGGGCGAGCCCGACCGCCACGGTCGTGAAGGTCAGCGCCGTCATCGGGTTGATCGCGGTGAGCCCGACGAAGCGCGCGTAGGCCACCAGGGGCGACGAGCCGGCAGACGGTCCAGTCTCCGGGGGACGCCGTGCGGCGCGGACGGACGCGACGAGCCCCACCGCCCCCACGACCACGAGCACCGCCGCGCCGATCCCTCGGACCAGGGACGCGTGCTCGCCCAGCACGCGGCTGACGGGCGCACCGACCCCGACCGCCACGACGGCGTACGCGAGGTCCACGGTCGCGATGCCGCACGCCGCCGCGACCGCCACCCGGACACCCTCGACCAGGCCGGTGCGCAGCAGGAGGACACCGACCGGCCCGACGGGCATGGCCACCGCCAGGCCGGCCAGCACGCCGAGGAGCAGGGGTGACGACACCCCCACAGCCTGCGCAGCGCGGGGTCAGAGGTCACGCGGATACTGCGGGAACTCACGCGCGGCTGCGATGATCGTCGGATGGACGCAGTCGACGACGCAATCCTCCGCGAGCTGACCGCGGATGCGCGGTTGCCGTTCCGCGAGCTCGGGCAGCGGGTGGGCCTCAGCCCCAACGCGGCGGCGAACCGCGTCCGCCGGCTGCTCGAGGACGGGACCATCCGCGGGTTCACGGTGGTGACCGCCTCGTCGCCGGCCCGCCCGGGCACGGGCCTGGAGGTGTTCGTCGAGGTGCGCCTGGCCGACGGGACCACCAACGAGGCGTTCACCGCCGCACTCGGCCAGGGCTTCCCGCAGGTGCTCGACGCCGTGCACGTCACCGGCTCCTACGACTACCTGCTGCACGCCGTGGTGGCGGACCCGGCGGCGCTGGACCTGTTCGTCCGCCGGCTCAAGCGCGAGGCCGGGGCGGGCCAGACGTTCACGCGTCTGGCGCTGCGGGCATAGAAAGGACCCCCCGCACACCCGCCAGAGCTCACCTGCCCTTGCTGCCTTCCGGCCCTGGGGGAGTTCAGCGAGATGACGCCGCACGAGGGGTCGGGGAAAAGCCTAACCCAACGGGACGCGGTCGCGTTCACACCCCGGACACCCGCTCGACTCTCGCGATGCCGTGATTGTGGGCAGACTGCGAGCATGGCCAGTGAGACGGAGCGGTACGACTACGACCTCGTCGTGATCGGCACCGGCCCGGGCGGGCAGAAGGCCGCGATCGCGGCGGCGAAGCTCGGGCACCAGGTCGCCATCATCGAGCGCCAGCACATGATGGGCGGCGTCTCCACGAACACCGGCACCATCCCGAGCAAGACCCTGCGCGAGGCCGTCATGTACCTGACGGGCATGGCGCAGCGCGAGGTGTACGGGGCCAGCTACCGCGTGAAGTCCGACATCACGATGGAGGACCTGTTCGCGCGCACCCAGCACGTGATCGGCCGCGAGCACGAGGTCATCCGTGCCCAGCTGCTGCGCAACCACATCGACATCCTCAGCGGCACCGGCTCGTTCGTCGACGCGCACACCATCGGGGTCCTCGACGACGACGGCATCCGCCGCACCCAGGTGACTGCGCGGTTCGTCGTGATCGCCACCGGGTCGCGCCCGCACCGGCCGGACTCCGTGCACTTCGACGGGCGCAGGGTCCTCGACTCTGACGGCGTCCTCGCGCTCGAGAAGGTGCCGAACTCGATGGTGGTGGTCGGCGCCGGGATCATCGGCATCGAGTACGCGTCGATGTTCGCCGCGCTGGGCACCCGCGTCACCGTCATCGACAAGCGTCCGGCGATGCTCGAGATGTGCGACCCCGAGGTGGCCGAGTCGCTGAAGTTCCACCTGCGGGACCTGTCGGTCTCGTTCCGGTTCGGCGAGGAGGTCGCCGGCGTCGACAGCAACACGCACGGCACCGTGACCCGGCTGGTGTCGGGCAAGCGGATCGCCGCCGACGCCGTCATGTACTCCGCCGGCCGCCAGGGTCAGACCGACGCGCTCAACCTGGAGGCCGCCGGCCTGACCGCCGACTCCCGCGGACGCATCGCGGTCGACGACCAGTACCGCACCGCGGTGCCGCACGTGTTCGCGGTCGGCGACGTCATCGGGTTCCCCGCGCTGGCCGCGACGAGCATGGACCAGGGCCGGCTGGCGGCGTACCACGCGTTCGAGGAGCCGGCCCGCGAGCTCCAGTCCGTGCAGCCGATCGGCATCTACACGATCCCCGAGATCTCCTACTGCGGCCGCACCGAGGAGGAGCTGACCACGCAGACCATCCCCTACGAGGTCGGCGTCGCGCGGTACCGCGAGCTGGCCCGCGGGCAGATCGTCGGCGACTCCTACGGGATGCTCAAGCTCCTCGTCCACACCGAGACGCGCGAGCTGCTGGGCGTGCACATCTTCGGGACGTCCGCCACCGACCTGGTGCACATCGGCCAGGCGATCATGGCGTGCGGCGGGACCGTGGACTACCTCGTCGACACGGTCCTGAACTACCCGACCCTGTCCGAGGCGTACAAGGTCGCGGCCCTCGACGCGACGAACAAGATCCGCCAGGTGGCCCGCTTCAGCCTCTGATGCAGAGGTGCAGGTTGACGCGCCGCGCTGGAGTCCCCACGATCGAACTCGTACGGCGCCCTGACCTGACTGAATGGCCAGCCAGGCGGCGGCGGGCGTCGGTCGCGGAGGATCGTCATGACCTCGCCCGTCTCGCTGCGCGACTTCGACGCGGTCCTCTTCGACCTCGACGGCGTCCTGACCACCACCCGCACGGTCCACGCGGCGGCGTGGAAACGGATGTTCGACGAGTTCCTCGCCGAGTGGGACACGACCCACGGAACGCACCTGCCCGCGTTCGACGAGCTGTCCGACTACGCCTCCGCCGTCGACGGCAAGCCGCGCGAGATCGGCGTCCGCGACTTCCTCGCCTCCCGCGGCATCACGCTCCCTCCGGGCACGCCCGACGCGCCGGCCGAGGAGCAGTCCGAGTGGGGGCTGGGCAACCGCAAGCAGATCCTCGTCGAGGACGAGATCGCCCGGAACGGGGTCGAGGCGTTCCCCGGGTCGGTCGCCTGGGTACGCGAGCTCCGGGAGGCCGGCCTGCGGACCGCCGTGGTCTCGAGCAGCCGCAACTGCGCGGCGGCCCTCGAGGCGGCGGGCATCGCGAACCTGTTCGACGCCCGGGTCGACGGCGAGACGATCCTCGAGCTGGGGCTGCGCGGCAAGCCGGCGCCGGACGGGTTCCTCGAGGGAGCGCGCCGCGTCGGCGTGACCCCGGAGCGCGCCGTCGTCGTCGAGGACGCCGTCGCGGGCGTCGCGGCGGGCCGAGCAGGAGGGTTCGGCCTCGTCATCGGCGTCAACCGCGACAACCACACCGAGGAGCTCCGAGCCAACGGCGCCGACATGGTCGTGGACGACCTCGGCGAGCTGCTCGCCGCTCCTGACGACGCGGTCCACCGCTCCGGACCTCGTCGCCACCGCCTGATGGCAGCGGCGCGGCGCATCGTCGCGGCGTCCTCCGACTACCCAGCCGACCCGTGGCAGCTCGTCGAACGGTCCTACAACCCCGGCTTCGTCGAGCAGACGGAGACCCTGTTCGCCTTGTCCAACGGGTTCCTCGGCATCCGCGGGGCGTTCGAGGAGGGCACGCCCTCGATCACCCCGGACACCCTGCTCAACGGGTTCCACGAGACCTGGCCGATCGTGTACCCGGAGACGGCGTTCGGCTTCGCGACGACGGGACAGACGATCCTGCCGGTGCCGGACGGGACGACGATCCGGCTGCTCGTCGACGAGGACCCGGTCACCTGCGAGACGACGGAGGTCGACACCTTCGAGCGCGTCCTCGACATGCACCGCGGAGTGCTCACCCGCACGGTCGTGTTCCGCCTGCGCGACGGACGGCGGTTCCGGGTGCACACCGAGCGGCTCGTGTCGCTCGCTCGGCGGCACCTCGCGTGCCTCCGGTACGAGGTGACGGCCCTGGATGCACCGGGGCGGCTCCTCGTCTCGTCGGAGCTCGTGACCCCCGCGACCACCGCGCCGGCCGACGAGGTCGAGCTGGACCCCCGCCAGAGCCGCGCGCTCGCCCACGACGGACTGCGTCCGGACGTCGAGCAGGTCGACGGGATGCGCGTCGTGCGCACCTACCGGACGCAGAGCAGCGGGCTCGCCGTGGCGGCGGCCATGGACCACGAGGTCGACGCGCCGGCCCTCGCCCACGTCCGCACGTCGCTGGACGCCACGCGCGCGACCGTCGTCGTGGAGGTGGACGCGCAGGTCGGCGTCACCGTCGGGCTGACGAAGTGGCTGGGCTACCACTACGGCGCCGAGGACTGCGCCGTGCTGGCCGACCGGGCGAGCCTCACGCTGCACCAGGCGCGGGCGGTCGGGCGGGACGTCGTCGTCGCGGAGCACGAGCGCGAGGTCGCCGACTTCTGGGGACGCAGCGAGGTCGTGTGGGAGGGCGCGAGCGCCGCGCAGCAGGCGCTGCACATCAGCCAGTTCGCCCTGCTCCAGGCGTCGTGGCGCAGCGAGGGACACGGCGTGCCGTCGAAGGGCCTCACCGGGACCGGGTACGAGGGCCACTACTTCTGGGACACCGAGGCGTACCTGCTGCCGTTCCTCATCCACACGTCCCCCGACGTGGCGCGCAGCCTCCTCATGCACCGCGTGCGCATGCTTCCCGACGCGCGACGCCGGGCGGCCGAGGTGGGGTGCTCGGGCGCGCTCTTCCCGTGGCGCACCATCAACGGCGAGGAGGCGTCCGCGTACTACGCGGCGGGCACCGCGCAGTACCACATCAACGCCGACATCGCGTATGCCCTCGAGCAGTACGTCGAGGTCACGGGTGACACCGAGCTGCTCGTCGAGCACGGCGCCGAGCTGCTCGTGGAGACGGCCCGGATGTGGGTGGACCTCGGGTTCTTCTCCGACCGGCTCGACGGTCAGTTCGTGATCCACAAGGTCACCGGGCCCGACGAGTACTCGACCGTCGTCGACAACAACCTGTTCACCAACGTGATGGCGGCCCAGAACATGCAGGCGGCCGCCGACGCGGTGGCGCGGCTCCGGGCCGAGTGGCCGGCGGACCTGCAGCGGCTCGTGGAGCGCGTCGGCCTGCGCGACGACGAGGAGGGCCGGTGGCGACGCGCCGCCGAGCGGATCTACGTGCCGTACGACGAGAAGGCAGGCGTGCACCTGCAGGACGAGAACTTCCTCGAGCTGCCGCTCTGGGACTTCGCCGGCACCCCCGAGGAGAAGTACCCGCTGCTGCTCCACTACCACCCGCTGCACATCTACCGGCACCAGGTCATCAAGCAGGCCGACGTCGTGCTCGCCACCGTGCTGCTGCCCGACCGCTTCACGGCCGAGGAGCGGCTCCGCATCTTCGAGTACTACGACCCGCTGACCACGGGTGACTCGTCGTTGTCGGAGTGCATCCAGGCGATCGCCGCCGTCGACGTGGGCAAGTACCGGACCGCCGAGGAGTACCTCGTCGACGCCGCCGCGGTCGACATCGCCGACACGGCCGGCAACCTGCGCGACGGCGTGCACGTCGCCTCCGCCGGGGGCACCTGGATGGCGCTCGTGCAGGGGTTCGCCGGCTACCGGTGGCGCGGCACGCGGTTCGCGCCGATGCTCCCGACGCGCGGGCGACGCCTGCGGTTCCCGCTCCGGATCCGCGGCTCGGTGCTCCAGGTGGACATCGAGCCGGAGCGTGTGACGTACACGGTCCTGAGCGGCGGACCGGTGTCGGCGTCCCACCACGGGGAGCCTTTCACCGTGTCGTCCGGCGCGCCCGTGTCGTTCACCGGCGTCTTCCACACGAGCGACGACAACGCGCCCGTGGACGACGAGGCGGCCACCTCCCGCGCCTCGTCCCCTGCCGTCTGAGAGGCCCCGCAGGTTCGGGTACTCTTGTGCGGCGTCGGAAGGCACGGGGTTGGTAGTCGTGCCTCTGCTGACCAGGAGGATTCGCCTAGTGGCCTATGGCGCACGCTTGGAAAGCGTGTTGGGTGAAAGCCCTCGGGGGTTCGAATCCCCCATCCTCCGCACACCGAAGGGCCCGTGAGCAGCTGCTCACGGGCCCTTCGTCATGCGTCGGGCGTCAGAGCCAGAGCTGGGTGAGCTGCTCGGCGAGGGCTCGGCCCTGATCACGCCCGGCTCGGGCGGCAGCCGGGCGCAGCGACGGATCCATCGCACTGGCGCCGAACAGGTGATCCGAGGCGCTGCCCGGGACGACCGTCTCGACCCTGCTGCCCCTCGCACGGAGCTCGTCGACCTGCGCTGCCAGCTGCGCGCCCCACTCCGGCGGGTACAGCGATCGGCCGCCCAGGGGCGAGAGCACGAGCACCCGGTGGTGCCCGGCTGCGAGGTCGGCGTTCTCGGCGTTGGACCGGTAGCCGCCGTCGAGGTACCAGCCGTCGCCGATGCGGTAGGGCGAGCCGCCGCCGGACGTGCTGGCGGCGACGGCGTCGACCAGGTCGACCCCGCTGTCGCGGTCGAACACGACGGGGTCGCCGGTCCGGGCGTCGACAGCCGTGATGAGCACCCTGCGCTGCGGCCAGCTCCGGGTGGGCAACCGCGCTGCGACGATGGCGCGCCACCGCTCCGGCCAGGACCCGTCCGACGCCGCGGCCGTGGCGAGTGCCGCCGCGCCCATCCTCCGGCGCATGTCCGCGTGGTCCTCGGCGGCGGCAATGATCCGCCTGAACGTCTCCAGATGGTCGGTGACCGGCCGGGCACCTGCTGGACCGGTCCGCGGTGGGGGCGCCGCGGCAAGAGTGGCGGCGAGCAGCTCGGTCGGGCTCGCGCCGGCCAGCTGGGCGGCGGCCGTCGCGCCGGCCGACGTGCCGACGGTCAGGTCGGCTGTGGTCACGTCCAGTCCGGCGTCGAACAGACCGGCGATGACCCCGATCAGCCACGCGTTGCCCGTCGACCCGCCGCCGCCGAGGACCAGCGCTCGCTCGCCGGCGGCCGTCGGCGACGGGGACTGCAGAGGTGACGAAGGTGTGGTGTGCATGGGAGTCGCCTCTCAGCGAGTTGCCTGGTGGGCGCTCCCGGTGGCGACGACGTCAGTCGCGGGATCGTGGAGTGCGGGGGAGCACCACTGTGGACACTGCGTTCACGGGTCTCACCTCCTGCCGATGGATCGTCGATCTCCGGAACCGTCGCACACCCGCGACGGGTGGACAACGGGAATTGGACGGGACCTTCTGCTCTACCCCACCCCTGAGCGCCCGACGAACGCTGGGAGCGCGCGACGAGGCGTCCGCCGCCAGGCGGCTCCGCCCTCGCCCGAGGGAGTGAGCGCCATGACCAGGCACGTGGTCGTGCTGGGCGCGGGGACCGCCGGCACGATGCTGGCCAACAAGCTGCGTCGGAAGCTGGACGACACCTGGGTGATCACGGTGGTCGACCGGGACGATGCCCACCCTTATCAACCGGGCTTCCTGTTCGTGCCGTTCGGCGGCTCGACGGCCGGGCTGGTCCGGTCGCGGCACGCGTTCGTGCACGACGGCGTCGAGCTGGTGCTCGAGGGCGTCGACCGCGTGGACGCCGCGGCCCAGGAGGTGCTGCTGCTGGACGGCCGCCTGCTCCCCTACGACTACCTGGTGATCGCGTCCGGAGCGTCGCTGCGCCCGGACCAGACCCCCGGGATGCTCGGTCCCGAGTGGCGGCGCAGCATCTTCGACTTCTACACGCTCGACGGAGCGAAGGCCCTGGCCGGCGCCCTGCGCGACTTCCGCGGCGGCCGCCTGGTGGTGCACATCACGGACGTGCCGATCAAGTGCCCGGTCGCCCCGCTCGAGTTCACGTTCCTGGCCGACGACTGGCTGCGTCGGCGCGGGCTGCGCACCTCGACCACCCTGACCTACGTCACGCCCCTGGACGGTGCCTTCACCAAGCCCCTCGCCTCGCAGCGGCTGGGATCGATGCTCTCCGACCGCGACGTCGCCGTGGAGCCGGACTTCCTCGTGGAGCACATCGAGGACAGGACGCTGGTGTCGTACGACGGTCGCGAGGTCCCCTTCGACCTGCTGGTCACGGTGCCGTTGCACATGGGCGCCGAGTTCGTCACGCGATCCGGGCTGGGCGACGAGCTGGGCTTCGTCCCGGTCGACAAGCACACGCTGCAGTCGACGGCCGACCCGCACATCTTCGCGGTGGGTGACGCGGCGGACCTCCCCACCTCGAAGGCCGGCTCCGTCGCGCACTTCTCCGTGGACGTCCTCGTCGACAACCTCGTGGAGCTGGCGGCCGGCCGCCCGATGAGCCACTCGTTCGACGGGCACGCCAACTGCTTCGTCGAGTCCGGCGACGGCAAGGCCCTGCTCCTGGACTTCAACTACGAGACGGAGCCCCTCCCCGGCACGTTCCCGGCGCCGTACGTCGGGCCGATGAGCCTCCTCAAGGAGAGCCGGACCAACCACCTCGGGAAGCTCGCGTTCCGCTGGGTCTACTGGAACGTCCTGCTGCCGGGACGTCCGATGCCGCTCGCGCCGGCCATGTCGATGGCGGGCAAGCAGACCTCGAGCACGACGACCTAGGAAGGGACGCACGATGCCTGTCACGACCCTCGACGGACACCAGATCCACGTCGACGCGGAGGGGTTCCTCACGGACCTCTCGGAGTGGGACGACGAGCTCGCCACGGTCCTGGCGTCGCAGATCGGTCTCACGTTGACCGAGGAGCACCGAGCGGTGCTCCGGTTCCTGCGCGACGACTTCGCGCAGCGCGGCGAGACCGCGACCTTGCGGCGGGCGTCCGCCGGGACCGGGGTTCCTGTCAAGGACCTGTTCCGACTCTTCCCGCAGAAGCCGGCCAAGAAGATGGCGTACGTCGCCGGCCTGCCCAAGCCCGTGGGCTGCGTCTGACCCGGCACGACGACGAAAGGCACTGCCATGACCACCACCGAGACCGATCCCGTCGTCGTCCCCCGGTTCGACGCCGACGAGCCCACCGGCCGCAGGCTCGCGATCATCTGCTCCAAGGGCAACCTCGACATGGCCTACCCCGGCCTGATCCTGGCGAACGCCGCACTCGGCGAGGGCGTCGAGACCCACCTGTTCTTCACGTTCTGGGGCCTGGACATGATCACCAGGTCGACGATGGGCGACCTGAAGTTCACCATGCTCGGCAACACCGCCACGCACATGCCGCAGGGCCTGGGCGGCCTGCCCGGGATGACCGCGATGGCCACCTCCAGGCTGAAGAAGGCGATCGCCGACCTGGACGTCCCCGACGTGCCCGAGTTCCTCGAGCAGATCGTCGCGTCCGGCGGGCACCTGTGGGCGTGCCGGCTGTCTGCGGACATGAACCACCTGACGCTCGACGACCTCGACCCGGACGTCGAGGGGATCATCAGCGCCAGCGACTTCATCGAGAAGACCGACGGGGCGCAGCTCCTCTTCATCTAGCGGCTGCGCCCGAGTTGGCGCACGGATACCCCCCGGGGTATTCTTCCTCCTATGAACCACTCGCCCGAGACCCCCGACCGTCGGCGACTCGTCATCGTCGGCGGTGTGGCCGGCGGCATGAGCGCCGCCGCACGAGCGCGGCGCCTGGACGAGCGCGCCGAGATCGTCGTGCTGGAGCAGTCCGAGTACGTCTCGTTCGCCAACTGCGGCCTCCCGTACCACCTGTCCGGCGAGATCGAGCGCCGGGACGACCTGCTGCTGCACACGCCCGCCTCGCTCGGCGCGGCGCTCGCGCTCGACGTGCGCACCGGCAGCCGGGTCACGGCGATCGACCGCGCCGCCCGCACCGTCTCGGTGACCACCTCGGAGAGCTCGTACCAGCTGCCGTACGACGCGCTCCTGCTCTCCCCCGGTGCCGTCGCGGTGCGTCCGCCGATCGACGGCCTGGAACACCCCGCCGTGCACTCCCTGCGGACCATCCCCGATCTCGACGCCCTCGACGAGCACGTCACGCGGCTGGTCGACGGTCGCAGCGACGACGACCGGGCGCGCGCCGTCGTCGTCGGCGCCGGCTTCATCGGGCTCGAGGCGGTCGAGGCGCTGGTCGCCCGCGGCCTGGAGGTCGACGTGGTCGAGCTCGCGGACCACGTCCTCCCGCCGCTGGACGCCGAGCTGGCACCCCTGCTCGCCGAGGAGCTGCGCGCGCACGACGTCGGCCTGTACGCGGGAGTCTCGGCCCGCTCCGTCACCCCCGGCACCGGACGCGCCGTCGACATCGCCCTGTCGGACGGGACCACGCTGAGCGCCGACCTGGTGCTGGTCAACGTCGGCGTGCGTCCGGCGAGCGGGCTGGCCCGCGACGCCGGCCTCGCGATCGGTCCGACCGGCGCCATCCGTGTCGACGCCGACCAGCGCACCTCCGACCCGCACGTCTGGGCCGTTGGCGACGCGGTCGAGGTCGTCCACGCGGTGACAGGGGCCGTCGGACCGGTGCCGCTGGCCGGGCCCGCCAACCGTCAGGGCCGCCGCGCCGCGGACTCCATGCTCGGTCGCCGCACGACCCCGCAGGCACCGGTGCTGGGCACCGCGATCGTCCGCGTGTTCGGGCTCACCGCAGCCGTGACCGGCGCGAACCAGCGCACCCTGGCCGAGGCCGGCATCCCGCACGAGGTCGTCCGCATCCACCCTGGGCACCACGCCGGCTACTTCCCCGGCGCCGAGCAGATCCACCTCGTCGCCAGCTTCGCTCCGGACGGTCGGCTGCTCGGCGCTCAGGCGGTGGGCCGTGCGGGGGTCGACAAGCGCATCGACGTCCTGGCCACCGCACTGCGCGCCGACATGACCGCCGACGACCTCGCCGAGCTAGAGCTGGCCTACGCCCCGCCGTACGGATCGGCCAAGGACCCGGTGAACATGCTCGGGTTCGTCGCCCAGAACGCGCTCGACGGGACGACCCCGCAATGGCACGCGACCGATCTGGACGACGTGCTGGCCGACACCCTCGTCCTGGACGTCCGCTCGCCGGTCGAGTTCGACCGCGGCCACCTCAAGGGCGCGCTGCACATCCCGCACACCGAGCTGCGCGGCCGTCTGGGCGAGGTCCGCGCGGCCGCCGCGGGCCGACCCGTCAGCGTGCACTGCGGATCCGGCGTGCGCTCCCACATCGCGACCCGCGTCCTGCTCGCCGAGGGCATGGACGCGCGCAACCTGTCCGGCGGCTGGCTGACGCTTACCGCCGTCCGCCCCGACCTCGTCGGCTGAAGGAGAAACCCCATGTGCTCACCCGCCCGCTGCTCCGCCTGCGGCAAGGTCACCTGGTCCGGCTGCGGCATGCACGTCGACGCCGTCATGGCCGACGTCCCCCGCAGCCAGCAGTGCACCTGCCGCTGAGCGTCGACCCGGCACCGCCCGGGTACCGTGACCCACCCCCGACGAAGGAGAACGCCGCCATGGAGCTGGACAAGGACGAGATGGCCAAGGTGTCCAACCGGCTCAAGCGCGCGCAGGGCCAGCTCGCGGCGGTGGTGCGCATGATCGACGAGGGCCGCGACTGCGAGGACGTCGTCACCCAGCTGTCCGCGGTCTCCCGTGCCCTCGACCGCGCGGGGTTCGCCATCATCGCCACCGGCATGCGGCAGTGCCTGACGCAGCCGGACGACGGCGAGCCGGGCACCCTCGACGTGCAGAAGCTCGAGAAGCTCTTCCTCTCGCTCGCCTGACCGGGCGCGGTCAGGCCGTCGCGCCCCAGCCGTCGACGAACGCCACCAGCAGCTCCCCCTCGGTCCCCGTCGGCTCGCCGAAGGTGTCGAGGCTGTCCAGCGTGAGCCCGGCGGAGGTGACCAGCCGGAACCCGATCCCGGTCCCCGGACGCACCTCGATCTCGACGCCGGCGGGAGCGCCCGCCAGCACCGCGCCGAGGTCGCGGGCCTGCTCGAGCGTGAGGTCCGCCGTCCTCACGTCCAGCCCGTTCGCGTCCACCGTCGCGGCTGTCAGGAGAGTGGCCCACGCCGGTGCGGAGAGCGCGTTGAGGACGGGCAGGTACGCCGCCGGCTGCCCGTCGTACGAGGACACCGCGAACCGGTCGCCGGCCGTCCGGATCGTCAGCGCGACACCGTCGTACTGCGGGCCGTCCCCGACCGCGACGTACATCGCGCGCAGGGTGAGCAGGTCGGCGACGGTGACCTGCGCGGAGTCCGGGGAGAGCACGGCGCCCACGACGGGTCCTGCCGCGGTCAGCTCCGCGAGCAGCGCATCGGCCGCCGTGTAGTCGCCCTGGCCGGTCCTCGTGACGTTCCCGAACTGCACGGTCGTGCGCACTGCCGGCGCCGCTCGGCGAGCGAGAGCCTCGACCTCGGGCGTCTCGTCGACGGCCACCCGCACGTCCAGCGTGGTGTCCGTGAGCTGGGCCGCCGTGACGGGGAACGCGGCGAGCACCGCCTCGAACGCGGCACGCGGGCCGGTCGCGCCGCTGGTGCGGTCCGCGACGATGGAGAACGTCTCCGCCGCGTCCCGGACCGTCAGCAGCTCCCCCGCCCGCACGTCCTTGGCCGCGAGAAGGGTGCGGAGCTGGTCGAAGACGACGAGGAAGCCGTCCGGAGCGGTCACCGTCACGCCGCCCTCAGAACGTCCGGAGGCTTCCGCGGCGGTGAACTCCGTCGCCGCGGTGCTCCGGTCGACGTGGTCGGCGAGCTGGATCATCGCGAGGTTGGCCGCGGGTGCCCCGGGGAACACGGCGAACCGGGCGACGAAGTCGCCCCTCGTGTACCCGATCGTGAACGTCGCCGACGCGCGGGACTCGAAGCTGGTGGCGCGACGCGCGACGTCGGCGACCTGCGACACGGTCGCGTCCGGGTCGACGACGGCGCCCGCCCACAGGGTGCCGCTCCAGGGCAGGTCGTTGTTGGAGTTCAGGTCCAGGCTGTCGACGTGCTCGGTGTCGGCCATCCACAGCCGGAACTCCGCGGCGGCCTCCGACCCGGCGTCGACCGACCCGCAGGCCGACACCCCGGTCATGGTGAGGCCGACGAGCACGACGAGGAGAAGGCGGGCACGGCGGATCACGGAGTCCTCCAAGGATCGAACCCCTCGAGTGAGCCTCGGGCCGCGGTGCGACCTGCGCTCATCGGTTCGTTCGGGGACCGCGCGAACGTACGCCCACCCGAGCCGGTCGGGTGCGTCCGCGCCGGGCTCGGTCGGTTACGGTGTGCTGCCCTTGCGCCTTGAGGTGCGTGTTTGCTGCGCGCGATCCGCTGCACCCACCACCCGCACGAGGAGTCTCCGTGGCCACGGATCACCGAGCACGGCAGCGCCCGAACGTCCCGGCAGGGCCACGGACCTCGGCCGACGAGCCCTTGTCGACGAGCGGGATCGCCCTGCGTGGCGCCCTCGTCGTCGGCGGGCTCTACCTGGTCTGGCTCGGCGCGCACGGCTCGCCGTTCCCCGGCACCTTCGGCGGGGACGACCGCAACGCCTGGGTTCTCGCGGGGCCGGGCGCCTGGACGGCGCAGTCGGTGGTCGTGCTGGCGGCGGGCGTGCTCGCGGTCCTCTTCGGAGCTGCCGGCCTGCTGTCCGCCGCGCCGTTCGGGGGCACCGCGTTCCGAGCGCGACTGCGCGCCCGGAACGACGTGATCCTCTTCGCGCTCTGCGGCGTGCTCTTCACGGCGGCGCTCGTCGCGCTCGCAGTGCTCTGGTCGACCGGTGTGGCGTTCCGCACGTACGAGGTCGACGACTCCCCGGCGGGCGGGGCGATGTACGGCATCCTCATCGGCGTCTGCGCGATCGTCGCCGGGGTCGGCTGGGCGATGGTCGTCACCTTCGTCCGCGGGCCCGCGCGCACGCTCCTGCCGAACGAGAACCTCCCCACGGGGCGGCTGCTCCTGCGGCCCTTCGGCTACCTCGCCCTCGGCATCGTCTGGCTGGCGCTCTGGCTCGTGATCCTGGCCGTCGCCGCTGCCCTTCCGGTCGCCCTCTCCGACCGCGACCCGATCGGGCTCGCAGACGTGCCGCTGTCGCAGAGCGTGGGAGTGGTGGACCTGCAGGAGAACCCGCTCAAGCTCGTCGCGGTCGTCGTCCTGCTCGTGCCGGTGCTCGCCGCGATCTTCGGCTGGGTCGTCGTCATGTTCCCGCTCACGGCGTGGCCGCTCGCCGCGCTGTCGTTCGTGTACGTGGCCCGGTCGCTGCGTCCGAGCTTTGTCGGAGAGGCGCTGTCGGCGACGTCGTCCACCGACGAGGCGGTCGGGCAGCCGACGGCGACGGAGACCGCCCTGTCTCTCCTGCCGGTGCGCAGCAGCCGGCTCACCGACCTCCTGACGACGGCGTACCTGGCGGGGTGGACCCCGTCGTTCGCGATGATCCGCTCGTGCTTCTGGCTCGGGCTCGGCTACGTGTTCTTCACCGTGTGGATCGCGTGGCCGGTGACCGACGTGACCCTCGTCGTGCTGTTCTCCGCCATCAGCCTCGGGCTTGCCGGGTACACCGTGTTCCGGCTCGTCGGCCTCGCCCGCGCGGTTCCGACCCGACCCGTGCGCCCGCGCGCTCGCAACGCCTAGGCGGTCTCACGGTCGGTCGGACGTGAGAGCCACGCGACCGCCCCCTGCGCCGCGACGACCCCGGTGCTGAACGACGCCTGCAGCAGGTAGCCGCCGGTGGGCGCCTCCCAGTCGAGCATCTCCCCCGCGACGAACGTGCCCGGCAGGCGGCGCAGCATCAGCGACTCGTCGACCTCGTCCCACGCGATCCCCCCCGCGGTCGAGATCGCGCGGCCGATCGGCATCGGTGCGGTCACCACCACCGGCACGGCCTTGACCAGCGCAGCCGTCGTGGCGGCGTCGCTCGGCAGCGGTCCCCCGCTGGACTCGCGCAGCAGCGAGATGCCGACCGGGTCGAGGGCGATCGAGCGGCGGAGCCAGGTGGAGCCGGAGTCCTTCGGGCGGCGGCGCTCCTGGAGGCGCTCGGTGAGCTGCTCGACGGTCAGATCGGGTCGGAGGTCGACCTCGAGGACGCAGTGCCCGTCGGCGTCGACGGCGTCGCGGATCGCGGCGCCGGTCGCGTAGACCGGGCCGCCCTCGAGCCCGGTGCGGGTCACCATCGCGTCGCCGCGTGCCGGCCGGGCGGTGTGGCCGCGGACGCTCAGGGCCACGTGCTTGAGCGGAGTCCCCTCGAACCGCTCCGCGAACGTGCTCGTCCAGTCGACGCGCACCCCGACGTTCGCCGGCCGCAACGGTGTGACCGCCACGCCGCGCTCGGAGAACGGGCCGAGCCAGCCGCCGTCCGAGCCGAGCCGCGGCCACGACGCCCCGCCGAGCGCGAAGATCACCACGTCGGTCGTGACCTCGATCTCCGCCCCGTCGGCCCCGGTGAATCGCAGGCCACCGGGGTGCTCCGTCCAGCCGAGCCACCGGTGCCGCCGCTCGATCCGGACGCCGAGGTCGGCCAGGCGCGCCAGCCAGGCGCGGACCAGCGGGGTGGCGCGGAACGACCGCGGGAACACCCGCCCGCTCGACCCGACGAAGGTCGGCTCGCCCAGGCCGGCGCACCAGTCGCGCAGGTCCTGCGGGCCGAACACGTCGAGCATCGGCGCGAGGTGCTCGGCGGCGGCGCCGTACCGCGCCAGGAACGGGTCGCGATCCTCGGAGTGCGTGATGTTCAGTCCGCCGTGACCGGCCAGGAGGAACTTGCGGCCGGGCGAGGGCATCCGGTCGTAGACCGTGACCGTCACACCCTCGCGGGCCAGCACCTCGGCGGCGATCAGCCCCGCCGGCCCGCCGCCGATCACGGTGGCGGTGCTCATCGACCGGGCCGGGCCGAGCGGGCGGGGTGCACGCGCTGACGCTAGCCCACCCGGTCAGCCGCCGTGCTGCCCGGGACCTCTCGTCCGCTGCACCGTGAGCTCGTAGGTGACGTCGACGACGGTGTTCTGGGCCGGGTCGGCCGCCTCGATGACGCCTTCGATGTGGACGGTGTGCGCGCCCGGCCGCAGAGACCGCAGCGTCACGTAGTAGCCGGCGTCGACGCAGGGACCCAGGAGGAACGGGCCGTCGGGCAGACCCGGCACGCCGAGCGCGGCGAACAGGTTGTCGTCCGGCATCGGCACCGAGAAGAGGCGCGACTCCTCGTAGCGGAGCTCGCTGCGGCGCAGCACGGTGCCGTCCACCGTCACGCGCAGCCCCGTGGCCGCGTCCTTGAACCCCGCGACCTGGGCCCGCAGGTACTCCTCGGTCCGTTGCTCGGGCGGGTCGTCCGGGAACGCGAAGGCGCCGAGGTTCACCACGGGGAACACGACCTTCTTCCCGTACGGGATCGTGCACTCGCGGGTGACGGGGCCGACGAGCGAGCCGGCGAGGAACCAGGTCCGGCCGCGCTGCCCCTCGTCGCAGAACTCTCCGGTCGTGTCCGTCAGCGGGTTGGTCGCAGCCGGCTGCGCCAGGGCCCACTGCCAGAACTCGGCTCCCGTCGTGCCGTACAGGTGGTCGCTGCGGTCGTGCGCCAGGGCCGGGCCGGCGGGCGCGACGAGGGCGAGGAGCAGGAGCGCCAGGACCAGCACGCGTGCTCGGGTCCTACGGGGTCGGTGCATGAGGAACGTCATCGTGTCCTCCCAGGCCACGTCGACGGGACCTGCGTCCGCCCAGCGTCGACCCGTTCCGCCGCGGTGGTCAACCCCCTAGCGTGGCTCCCAGCGCCGGAGGGAGACGACGATGTCCGAGCCGCCCGTGATCCCGTCCCCGGCCGTGCGCGCCCAGATCCTGGCCACGGAGCACTGGAGCCTGCTGGGTACACGCAGCACCCTGTGGTCCGAGGTCATGAGCCGGATCACCATCCACCTGACTGTCGTCTCGGCGTCGCTCGTGGTGCTGGCGCTCGTGGCGCAGACCTCCGGGTTCGGCACCCCGTTCCGGATCCTGTCGATCGGGCTCGCGTCGGTCGCGCTGATCCTCGGCACGCTGACGGCCGTCCGCGTGATGAACGCGAGCCACGACGACAGCGCCCTCATCCTCGGCATGAACCGCATCCGCGCGGCGTACGTGGCCCTCGACCCGGGCGTCGCCGAGTACCTGGTGACCTCGTGGGGCGACGACCGGGCCGGGCTGATGCGGACCTACACGATGGGCTTGCGCCGGTCGACGCTGAGCCACGTCATCGGGAGCACGTCGATGTTCGTGAACGTGGTGAACGCGCTGGTCGCCGGCACCCTGGGCGCTCTGGTCGCGAACGCGGCCGGAGCGTCTGCCGCGGTGACAGCCGTCGTCGGCTCCCTCTGCGGCCTGGCCTACCTCGGCGCGTGGATCGAGTACGGCCGTCGCACCTTCACCGACCCCGGCGCCGGCGTCACGAGGACTGGTTGATCCGGACCATGTTCCCGGACGGGTCCCGGAACGCGCAGTCACGCGGGCCCCAGTCCTGCTGGATCGGCTCCTGGAGCACCTCGGCGCCGGAGGAGCGCAGGGTCTCGAAGGTGGCATCGAGGTCGTCCGTGCTGAAGACGAGCATCGGCAGGACGCCCTTGGTGAGCAGCTCCTGCATCACGTCGCCGTCCGCCTGGGAGCGGCCGGCGTGCGGGTCGGACAGGACGATGCCGAGGCCGGGCTGGGCGTCGGTGCCGAGGGTCACCCAGCGGTGCTCGCCGGAGGACACGTCGTTCTGGACCTTGAGGCCGAGGGCGTCGCCGTAGAAGGCGATCGCTTCGTCGACGTCGTTGACGGTGACGTTGGTGTACTGGAGTGAGATCGTCATGGAGACGACGTTAGGACGCCGCCTCGGCGGGCGCTTCTCTGATCCTGCTCGATGTCCTGCTCGATCCGTCCCGAGCCGGCCGCGTGTGCGTCTTGACCACACAGGTGGGCATCGCCTTGACCGCCGCGTGCTCGTGCCGCCGGTAGGCCGTGGGGCTCTCGCCGACGATCTCGGTGAACCGCGAGCTGAACGAGCCGAGCGACGTACACCCGACCGCCATGCACGCGTCCGTGACGCTCATGCCCGCGCGCAGCAGCGCCATCGCGCGCTCGATCCGGCGGGTCATCAGGTAGCTGTAGGGCGTCTCGCCGTAGGCCGCACGGAACTGCCGGGAGAAGTGCGCGGGGGACATCAGCGCCTTCTGGGCCATGGTCGGGACGTCGAGCGGCTGGGCGTAGTCGCGGTCGATCAGGTCCCGGGCACGGCGCAGGTGAGCGAGGTTCTCCAGCTCCTGCGGGGTCATTTTCCGACCGTAGCATCAGGCTCCGACGGCGTCTCGGGGCTGTCGGACGGCTGCCGTCGGGCGATCGCGAGGACGTGCCGGCGCTCGAACGTGACCGCGTCGCCCGCGTGCAGCCCGCGCAGCTCGGCGGGGTCGGACCGCAGGCTCCCGACCAGCTCCTCCTCGCCGACGGCGGTCACGCGGACCCAGACGCGCTCCTCGAGCCCGTCGCGCGGCACGACCACCAGCTTCACCGCGTCGCCGACCTCGAGGGCCGACGTCGCCTCGGCCCCGGGCACCCGGGCGTGCCGGTCGACCGCGTCGGCCAGGGTCCACGGGGTCGAGCGTCGGAACAGGTTCACGCCGGGAGCATAGGTCGGCTCACCCGCGCGGCAGGACGGTGAGGACCCGCACCAGGTGGTCGTGGAACTCGGTCATGAACGCGCGCAGGAAGTCGGCGGTCGACGCGTCGTGGACCGCGCCGTCGGGGGTGAACACGTCGGGCGAGTAGTGGATGTACGCCTCCGGCGACGTCATCTGGCGCGCGTTGCAGAAGCTGAGCACCGCGCGCAGGCTCTGCTGGCCCACCGCGGTGCCGATCTGACCGATGGACGCACCGATGACCGCGGCCGGCATGTGGTCGAACGAGTTCTGCCCCCAGGGTCGCGACGCCCAGTCGATGGCGTTCTTCAGGGCGCCAGGGATGGACCGGTTGTACTCCGGGGACACGAACAGGACCGCGTCCACCGCGCCGATGGACGCCTTGAGGGCCGCGGCCTCGGGCGGGTAGTCCGCGTCGAAGTCCGGGCTGTACAGGGGCAGGTTGCCGATGGGGAGCTCGACGAACTCGAGGTCGTCCGGCGCGAGGCCGATGAGCGCCTTGGACAGGATCCGGTTGATGGACGTGGACGAGAGGCTTCCGACGAAGTAGCCGACCGTGTAGGTGCGAGGCATGGTGTGTTCCGTTCCCGGCGACCGTGCGGCCGTCGACGTCGACGAGTGCACGAACCTGACGCGCTCCACGCTACGTCCGCGGCCTGCTGAGTACATTGCGAGACGGCAGGCGCTCCGGAGCCCATCCCCCAGGAACCCACGATGAACGGTCGTCGCAGGGCCGCACTGACCCTCGGTCTGCTCGCCGCGCTCGCGACCGCCGCCTGCACCCCGCCGGAGCCCGAGCTCGCCGGCGAGCACGTCGACGTCGTCGGGCTGTGGAGCGGCCCCGAGCACGACGCCTTCACGACCGTCGTGTCCACCTGGGAGGAGGACACCGGCGCGGTCGTCGACTGGCAGGGCTCGCAGGACATCGCCCGTGACCTGGCCACGCGCCTGGAGGCCGACGACCCGCCCGACATCGCGGTCCTGCCGAACCCCGGCCTCCTGCACGACCTGGCCGACGAGGGGGTGCTGGTCCCGCTGGACGCCGACCAGTTCGACGAGGACTACGCACCCGCCTGGATCGACCTCGGCAGCGACGGCGGCGAGCTGTACGGGGTGTTCGCCAAGGTCTCGAGCAAGGCGACGATCTGGTACTCCCCCGGCACCTTCGCGGCCGGCGGCTACGACGTCCCCCAGACGTGGGACGCCCTGACGGCGCTGGCCGACCAGATGGTCGCGGCGGGCGTCAGCCCGTTCTCGGTCGTCGCCCCCAGGGGCCCGGGCAGCGGCTGGGCGCTCACCGACTGGATCGCCCAGCTGGTGCTCGGCGCGTGCGGTCCGGAACCGTACGACCGGTGGGTCGCCGCCGAGATCCCGTGGACCGACGCCTGCGTCCGCGGCGCGTTCGACCGGTTCACCGCGCTCGTCACCACCCCGGGGTACGTGCTGGGCGGCACCGAGGCGATCCTCACGACGAGCGACGCCGACGGGGTCCTGCCGCTGTACACAGAGCCGCCGACGGCCCAGCTGTACTCCATGGCCTCGTTCGCGCAGGGGTTCATCACCGCGGCGTACCCGGACCTGGTCCCGGGCGACGGCTACGACTACTTCCCGTTCCCCGCGGCCGATCCCGGCTACGCGGGTGCGATCACGGTCGGCGGCGACGTCGTCGTGCTGATGACCGACACGCCCGCCGCCAGGTCGTTCCTCGCGTACCTCGCGGGCGCCGACGCGCAGACCGCCTGGGTGGAGCTCGGCGGCTACACGTCCGCCAACCGGAACGTCCCGCCGGACTCCTACGCCGATCCGGTCGCCCGCTCCCTCGCCGAGCAGCTCACGCAGGCGGCGGTCACCCGCTTCGGCGCCGGCGACCTCATGCCCGCGGAGGTGCAGCGTGCCTGGTGGGCGGGGATGCTCGAGCTCGTCGAGGACCCGACGACCCTGGACGCGCTGCTCACCACCCAGACGCAGCTCGCCGCCGAGGCACGGTGAACGGTCAGCCCGCCAGCGCCCGCACCGTCTCGATCGTGTCCGCCTCGGCCGCCGACTTGTCGTCCCGGTACCGGACCACCCGCGCGAAGCGCAGGGCGAGCCCACCCGCGTACCGGCTCGACCGTTGCAGCCCGTCGAACGCGATCTCGACCACCTGCTCCGGCCGCAGGTGCACCACCCAGTCGTCCAGGGCCGACGTCGCCAGCTCGGTGAACCGCTGCGTCTGCCACCGCAGCATCTCGTCGGTCATCCCCTTGAACGTCTTGCCCAGCATCACGAACCCGTCGCCGTCGCGGGCGCCGAGGTGGATGTTCGACAGCAGCCCGTGCCGGCGTCCGGACCCCCACTCGACCGCGAGCACGACGAGGTCGAGGGTGTTGCGCGGCTTGACCTTGATCCACGCGGCCCCGCGCCGGCCGGCCTCGTAGGGGGCGTCGGCCGCCTTGATGACGACGCCCTCCTGCCCGGCACGCACCGTGTCCGTGAAGTAGGCCCGGGCGACCTCGACGTCCTCGGCGACCGCCCTCTCCACCACGGAGGCACCCGCGACGGCGTCGAGCGCGTCGAGCCGGCGGAGCAGCGGGGCGTCGACCAGGTCGGCGCCGTCGACGTGCAGGCAGTCGAAGAAGAACGGGGTCAGCGTGACCGCGGCCGCCACGTCCGCGTCCTTGGAGGCCGAGCGCGCCGACGTCTCCTGGAACGGTCGCGGCCGACCGTCCGGACCGACCGCCAGGGCCTCCCCGTCCAGCACCAGCTCGGAGGCCGGCATGGCCCGCACCACCGCGACGATCTCCGGCACGCGGTCGGTGATCTCGTCGAGGCTCCGCGTGAACACCCGCACATCGTCGCCCTGCCGGTGCACCTGGATGCGGATGCCGTCGAGCTTGCTGTCCACCACCACGGGTCCCGGACCGAGGCTCGCCCAGGCGCCGTCGACGTCCGGGGCGGACTGCGCCAGCATCGGCCGCACGGGCCGCCCGACCACGAGCGTGAACGCGGCGAGCGCCGCCGCCGGGTCCGCCGACGTGAGCGCGGCGACCGCGACCGGCTCGGTGTCCCCGGCCATCATCGCGGCCCGGCGCACCGCGTCCGGGGGCACGCCCGCAGCCTCGGCGACCGCGTCGAGCACCAGCGCGTCGAGCGACCCTTGCCGCAGCTCCCCGGAGACCAGCCCGCGCAGGAGCCGCTGCTCGTCGGGCGTGGCGGCCCCGAACAGCGCCGCCGCCTGCGCGCTCCGCGCGGTGCCCGAACCGGGTCCGACCAGCAGCGACATTCCCTCGAACGCCGCGTCGACCTGCGCGACCGTGAGGCTCGGGGCGTCAGCCGGATCCGGCAGCGAGGTCAGCGACCGCCAGCCGAGGCCGGTCCGTCGCTGCCGCAGCTGACCGCCCAGGTACCGCGACACGACGCCGACGTCCTCCGCCGGGGTGCGCCGCAGCAGGTCGACCAGCAGCGCACGCTTGGCCAGCCGCGACCGCGTGGTGGCCAGGGCGGACGAGGTCGTCGCGAGGTCGGCGAAGAGCATGTCGGCATCTTCCCGCCGGACACCGACACGCGCGCGTCGCGACTCAGGCGTCGATGCCGCCGTCGACGTACAGCCAGCGGCCGTCCTCGCGGACGAACCGGCTGGTCTCGTGCAGCCGGCCGCGCTGGCCGATCGCGGTGCCGTCCTCGAGCCGGTAGTGGGCGACGAACTCCACGGTGCCGGTGTCGTCCCACGGCCCGCCCGCGTCCGTGCGCAGGATGTCCAGCCGGCGCCACACCATGTTCACGTCGAGCTCCAGCTCGTCCGGCCGGGTGCTCGGGTGCCAGGTGGCCAGCAGGTAGTGCGTGGCCCGGGTGGCGAAGCCGGTGTAGCGCGAGCGCATGAGGGCCTCGGCCGTCGGTGCACGGCGCCCGTCGGAGAGGTACTGGCCGCAGCAGTCGCCGTACGTGTCACCGGACCCGCACGGACAGCGGTCGTCGTGGTCGCTCATCGGTCTCCCGCCTGGTCGTCCGGGCGAACCTAGCAACAGTTCCCCGGGCTCGCAGAGGCCGCCCAGGTCTCCCACGGCGGAGAGTGTGAGCAGACCGATTCGCTTCTCACGTTCCGGTCAGAGCCATAGTGCCGTACGGTTGTGCCTGTAGTCGCAGTGAATCGCTTGTCATGACGGCCAGGGAAACTTGGCAGGACGTTCTCGAGGACCACCTCGGAGACGGACGACGAACACCGTGAATACCGGTCCCGGTCACCCGGGAGTTGTCCATACCGCACGTGAGAGAAGAGAACATCATGCCTGTTGGCACCGTGAAGTGGTTCAACGCCGAGAAGGGCTTCGGCTTCATCGCCCCCGAGGACGGCGGACCCGACGTCTTCGCGCACTACAGCGCCATCACCACGAGCGGCTACCGCACGCTCGAGGAGAACCAGAAGGTCCAGTTCGAGGTCACGCAGGGCCCCAAGGGCCCGCAGGCGTCGAACATCACGCCTCTCTGAGCTGATCTGAGCTCATAGCTCCACAGCACGAGACCCCGGCCTTGTGGCCGGGGTCTCGTCGCATCATCACCGAGGCGCCCCCGATCCCAGCTCATCTCCGACCGCACTCGCGCCGCGCATCAATTTCGCACGACCGACAGGACGGACGCCATGAGCTCCTCGACGCTTACCCCCACACCGCCCAGGCCCCGCGACAGAGCCGTCAGCGACTTCACCGAGCTGACCCGTACGGTCCAGGCCGCCGGCCTGATGAAGCGCCGCCCCGCGCACTACGCCGTGCGGATCTCCGCCGCCGTGCTGGCCGTGCTGGGCCTGATCGCCACGATCATCCTGGTCGGTGACTCCTGGTGGCAGATCGCCGTCGCCTTCGCCGCCGCCGTGATCCTCACGCAGGTCGCGTTCCTCGGCCACGATGCCGCGCACCGCCAGATCTTCGCCAACGGGCACGCGAACAACTGGACCTCCCTCGTGCTCGCCGACCTGTTCGTCGGCTTGAGCTACGGCTGGTGGCAGCGCAAGCACACGCGCCACCACGCCAACCCGAACAAGATCGGCTACGACGGGGACATCGAGCTCGACGCCCTCGCGTTCACGCCCGAGCAGGTCGCGAAGCGCACGTCGAAGCTGGGGGTCTGGTACCTGAACCACCAGGGCTGGTTCTTCTTCCCGCTGCTCTTCCTCGAGGGCGTCGCCCTGCACGTGGCCGCCGTCCAGCGCCTGTCGTCGCGCGACAAGCTCGAGCACCGGGCCGCGGAGATCGTCATGATGACCATCCGCCTCGTCGGTGGCACCGCGCTCGTGTTCCTGTCGATGTCGTGGCCGATCGCCCTGGTGTTCCTGGCCGTGCAGATGGGCGTCTTCGGGTTCTACATGGGCGCCTCGTTCGCCCCGAACCACAAGGGCATGCCGCTGATCCCCAAGGACTCGCGCCTCGACTTCCTGCGCCGCCAGGTGCTGACCAGCCGGAACATCGGCGGCGGCAAGTGGGTCGACGTGCTCATGGGCGGGCTCAACCACCAGGTCGAGCACCACCTGTTCCCGTCGATGCCCCGCCCGTCGCTGCGCCGCGCCAAGCCGATCGTCCAGGCGTACTGCCGCGAGCACAACATCCCCTACGTGCAGGTGTCGCTGCCGCGCTCGTACTCCATCATCGTGACCTACCTGAACACGGTCGGTAAGCCGGACCGCGACCCGTTCAACTGCCCGATGACCGCGCTGTACCGCGTCTGACCTGGGGCACGACAAGGCCCCCGCTTCCCCTCCGGATGCGGGGGCCTTGTCCGTTCCGGCGGTCAGCGGTCGACGTGCCGGGTGAGCCGCACCTCGGTCCGAACGGCGAGGGCGGCGAGTCCGGAGACGACGAGCGGCACCGCGAGGGCGAGCACCAGCACGACCGTCCACGGGACCACGAACGGCGGAGCCGGCCGCCCGCCGGAGATGACCTGGCTCGCCTGGAACTGCACGGCCAGGACGCCGAGCGCGAGTCCCGCAGGAACGCCGCACAGCGTCCCGGCGACTGCCACCAGGCCTGCCTGCGCAGCGACGATCCGCCGTCGCGTTCCTGGCGCCGCCCCGAGAACCTCGAGCGTCTCCAGCTCGGCCTGGGCCTCCTGAGCAGCGAGCGCCGCCGTCACCCACGTCACCAGTAGCACGGCGACGACGCCCGCACCGACGAGAACCACCTGCGTGCGCGCGTCGGACGGGAACGAGGACCCGGCGTACATGCGCTGCTGCGCGTCGTGGTGCGTCGCCTGGAACGAGATCGCGGCCGTCACGGCGGCGACGACGACGAGGCTGGCCGCCACCGCCGGCAGGACCCGTTCCCGGTGCCGGGCAGCGTCCCGCAGCACGTACGCCGCGACCGCACCGGTGGCCCGGACACGCTCGAGCCCGCCGAGCACCGCCGCGACGAGGATGATGAGGCCGGTATCGGCCAGCACGACACCGCCGACCACCGCGACGGGGCTCTGCTGCGGGACCGCCAGGGCTGCGAGACCGGTACCCGCGACGAGGGACACGGCGCCGGAGGCGGGAACCCACCAGGGCGTCAGCACCGTCTGCGCGGGCGTGGGAGAGCCGCCAATCGCCCGTGCCGGGTCGAGGCGGACGGCGAGCACCGCCGGGTACCACGCGGCGCCGACCGCGACACCGACCCCGACGAGCGCCGCGAGCGCGGCCGCGAGCAGCGCGGCGAGCAGCTCGTCGCTGCTTGCGACCGGCACCACCAGCACCACGAAGGCACAGCCCGCAGCAGCGCCGAGCACGGCTCCCGCCGACCCGCTCAGCAGGGCAGGCACGAGGACGACCCGGCGCACGTCAGCGGGCCGTGCGCCCCCGGCGGCCAGCAGCGAGAGCTCCCGGACGCGTCGCCGGACGCCGACGAGGAAGGCGGGGGTGATCAGCACGACGGCCTGCATCACCGCGAGCGCCGCCGCGATCCCGAGGACGACCAGGCTGGCCGGGTCGATCACGTTCGTCGCACCGCCTCCGTGCAGCGATCCGCTGATCCCGAGCTCTGCGCCCGGTGTCAGTGCACGGGCGAGCATCACGGCGGGCAGTGTCAGCAGCGCGGTGGCGACTGCGACCATGACCACGACGAGGCCGGCCCGTAGCGGGTAGCGCCGGACGTCGCGCCGCCCGAGGCGGAGCGCCACGCTCCAGGGGGCCCGCGCCTCGGGGCTCACGATGGCGGTCATCGCGCGCCCGACCCGGAGAGCAGCGCGTCCGGACCCACGGCGTCACCGGTCGTGTCGACCAGGCGTCCGTCGCGTAGGAACACCGTGCGGTCGGCCCACGCGGCGAACCGGGCGTCGTGCGTCACCAGCAGACCGGCGGCTCCAGCGTCGACCCGGCGACGCAGGCAGCGCATCACGTCCTCGCCGGTCACCGAGTCGAGCGCGCCCGTCGGCTCGTCGGCCAGCACGAGCCTGCGCGGCCCGACGAGGGCCCGCGCAATCGCGACGCGTTGCCGCTGACCGCCCGACAGAGCTCCGGGGAACCGATCGACGACGTCGTCGAGCCCGACCTCGGTCAGCGCCACGTACGCCTGCTCCACCGCCGGTCCCCGGCGGACTCCGTCGAGCTCCAGCGGCAGCGCGACGTTCTCGAGGGCGGTCAGCGACGGCACCAGGTTGAGGTCCTGGAACACATACCCGACCAGCTGTCGTCGGACCCGGGCACGCCCGCGACGACCCAGCGCGACCAGGTCGTGACCGGCAACGGTGACCCCACCGGAGGTCGGGACGTCGAGACCGCCGAGGAGGTGCAGGAGCGTCGACTTCCCGGACCCTGACGGACCCATGACCGCCACAAGCTCGCCGAGCCGGACGTCGAGGTCGACGTCGACGAGCGCCACGACCTCCGTCGCACCGGCGCCGTGCACGCGGGTCAGCCCGCGGGCGGTGACCAGGACCGGGCCGAGACTCATCGGGACACCTCGTCACGCACCGGCGCGGTCGCCGTCCGGCGGACGGGAGCGGCCGTCACGCGCGCCTCGACGTGGTCGAGCCAGCGGACCTCGGCCTCGGCGGCGAACACCAGGTTGTCCAGGACCAGCGACCAGGCCAGGTCGTCGGAACCCGGTCCGACGCCGGCCTTCAACCGGGTGAGGTCCCGCAGCGCGCGCAGGGTCTCGGTGCGCTGCGCCTGGACGAGCCGCACGACGTCGACACCGGGGACCGTGACCGCGAGCGCGAGCTTGATGGTCAGCTCGTCTCGCGTCGGGGAGCTGCGCACGACCGGTGTGCTCCACCAGTCGGCCAGCTCGGTGCGACCCGCGTTCGTGAGCGCGTACTGCGGGACGTCGTCGTCGGTCGGGCTCTCGACGAGCCCGTCGCGAACCAGCCGGTCGAGCGTCGTCGACACCTGGCCCATGTTGAGCGGCCAGGTGCCGCCCGTGCGCTGCTCGAACTGCTGGCGCAGCTGGTATGCGTGCATCGGCTCGTCCGCGAGCAGCGCGAGCATCCCTTGCCGGACCGACATCTTCCGCCTCCGTAGTTACTGGGTAACCGGAAGTTACGCAGTAACCATTCGTGCGTCAAGGGACACGCAGAAGGGCGCCGGCCGGTAGTGACCCCGGCCGACGCCCTCGGGACCGCGCGTGCCCGCACGGTCCCCCGCGATGCTCAGTCGAGCATCGAGATCACCTGCTGCGCCTCGTACCCGAGGATCGCCCGAGCGGCCGGCGTGACCGTCGACAGGCGCGTGCGCGGCGTGAGCAGCTCGACGTACGCCGTCAGCGACTTCACGGCGAGCTTCTCGTTGCCGGCGTCGGCCGCCTTGTCGGCCACCTCCACCGCTGCGAGCAGACCCACGGCCGCCACGCCCTTCACCGCACCGGCGGCGATCTGCGCCTTGGTGGCGTCACGCAGGGCGTCGATGCTGCCGGGCGCGTAGAAGGACGCCACCGGCACCTTCGTGTAGTCCGTGTCCGAGGCCAGGTAGAAGCCCACGTACGACGGCTGGTTGTAGGTGGTCTGCTGGCGGGCCACCTCGACGCGGTACTGCGGGTCGTGCATGAGGGTGTACATCTTCGTGTGGCTCAGCCCGGTGTTGGTGAACAGCCGGATGGCGGACGAGTCCTCGGTGCGGACCAGCAGCTCCTCGCGCGAGTCGCCCAGGACGTCCGCCACCAGAGACGGGTTGCCCTTGGTGCCGTTGTTGGAGCGTGTCCCCGTGGCCGTGAGCTGGCGGCCACGTGTCCAGTCGTCGATCGTGACGTCCGCCGCTGCGGAGCCGTTGACGATCTGCGTCGTGCCGTCGGGCAGCCACCGGATGCTCATGTTGGTACCGGGGATGGGGCCGGGGGTGACGACGCCCGCCGCCGAGTACAGCCCGAGCGAGTTGGTGCCGCCGGGCAGGCTCGCCCAGACCTCCAGCCCGCGCAGCGACGGGAGCACGTCGCCGACCATCGACCGACCGGTGTCCCTGCCGGAGTACACGCCGAAGAGCACCTGGCCGGACTTGGCGTCGCGCAGGGCCATGCCGTAGGGCGCGAAGGTGGCGCCCTCGTGCGCGGTGTAGATCTCCAGGCCCGGACGATCGGGGTCGATGTCGGTCACGTGCATCGCGTCACCGTGCCCGAGACGGACTACCTCGCCGGGGGCGGCGCTGCCCGCGGGCAGGGTGTCGAACGACGAGTAGAGGACCGACCCGTCGTCGTCGATCGTCGCGGCGCCGTAGACGATCTCCTGCTTGCCGTCACCGTCGACGTCAGACGCGGACAGCGAGTGGAACCCCTGCGTCGTGATCTTCCCGTAGACGGGGTCGGTACCGTCGCGGCCGTGCGGGCCGTCGTTGAACGGGTTCGTCATCGGTACGTGGCCCGAGTCGACGTACCAGCGCTCCTTCAGCTTCTTGCCGTCCCAGTCGTAGGCGACCAGCGTGGTGCGCGTGTAGTACCCGCGGGCGAACACCGCCGAGGGCGTCTGCCCGTCCAGGTAGGCGACGCCGGCCAGGAAGCGGTCGACGCGGTTGCCGGGCTCGATGCGGGCCATGGCGTAGTCGCCCCACAGCAGACCGTCGTCACCTCGACCGGGCTTGTAGTCGATGGTCTGGAGCTCCTTGCCGGTCGCCCCCGCGAACACCGTGAGGTACTCGGGGCCGTCGACGATGAAGCCCTCGAAGTTGCGCAGCAGGTTGCGGGCGCTGCGCGCGGGCGCGTAGACGTCGATGAAGTAGTCGGCCAGCGCCGTGGCGTCCTCCTGCGACAGCGGGTACGCGTACTGCGGCGCGATCCCGAGCGCGGCCTCGACGGTCGACGGCCAGTGCCCGGCGACGACCTCCGGGTGGCTGCTCCAGCCCTGCAGCATGGTGACCAGGTGGTCGACGTACCCCTGCTTGCTCAGGCGGTAGTCCGTGGCGTCGGTGACACCGGCGGCGCGGTCGCGCTGGGGCAGCGTCACGAACTTCTCGCTGACCACCGACCCGTCGGCCGCGTACTGCGTGATCCTGCTGCCGGGGGCCGTCTTCATCATCAGCTCGGCCTTGCCGTCACCGTCGTAGTCATAGACGGGGAACTGCGTGTAGTGCGCGCCGGCCCGGATGTTCACGCCCAGGTCGATGCGCCACAGCTGCGTGCCGTCCTGCTCGTACGCGTCGACGAAGACGTTGCCGGTGTAGCCGACCTGGCTGACGTCCTTCGAGTTCGACGGGTCCCACTTGACGATGTACTCGTACTGCCCGTCGCCGTCGACGTCGCCGACGGACATGTCGTTGGCCGAGTACGTGTACGCCTCGCCCACGGGGGTCACCCCGTCGGCCGGCTTGTTCAGCGGGATGTCGAGGCTCGGCTGCGCCCACGGCGTCGCCTCGGCGCCGTCGACCTCGGCCCCGTCGACGACGGCGGCGACCCGGTAGCGGGACGTCGCGGTGCCGGCGGGGTCGACGAAGTTGGTGGAGTCGGAGACCGTGCCCAGCCTCGTGCCGTCGCGGTAGACCGCGAAGTCGGGGCCTGTCAGGCCGGTCGCCGTGGCGCCGGTGACCTCCGTGGCGAGCAGGCGCCAGGACAGGAACACGCCCTCGCCCGTGACTGCCGCGACGAGCCCGCGGTCGAGGCGCTCGAGGGTCAGCCCGTCGGGACCCTTGGTCGGTCCGTGCCCGAGCGTCCCGGTCGCCGGCGCGGCGGTCGCGGGGGCGGCCGTCAGCGTCCCGACCAGCAGCACCGAGCCGGCGAGCAGCGCGGTGCCTGCGATCGTTCGTCCTCGTCGTGGCAGAAGACTCATCGTTGAATCCTTTCAATCGGCTAGGCGTCCCCCGCGGTGACGGTGTGCTCACAAGGAGGGAAGTCGGGGGCGCCTTTGACCCCGACCGCCCACGACCGTATCGCCTGGTTCACCCGAGTCAACCCGGTCTGCGACATTCGCAGGATTCCGTCGGCGGGAGCGCTCCCGACGACGGAAACCGCTATCCGATGGCGCCGCGGCGCACGCCCCGCCGACAGCTCCCCGGAGAGGTCACCCGCCGGGTGGGCACGGGCGACCTGCCCGTCACCTAGACTCCCAACCGTGATCTTCAAGGCGGTGGGCGAGGGCAGGCCCTACCCGGACCACGGGCTCGAGACAGCCAAGCAGTGGGCCGAGGTTCCGCCGCGCCAGGTGAGGCTCGACGAGCTGGTGACGACCAAGCGCACGCTCGACCTCGATGCGCTGCTCGCGGAGGACTCGACGTTCTACGGCGACCTGTTCGCGCACGTGGTCCAGTACCGCGGCGTCATGTACCTGGAGGACGGGCTCCACCGGGCCGTCCGGGCCGCGCTCCACCAGCGCGCGCTGCTCCACGCACGGGTCCTGGTGGTCAAGTGACGGAGCAGGACCGCGGCCGCCAGCTGCGTCGGCGGCACATGCACGAGCGTCAGGCCGTGATCTTCGGCGTCCTGCTGGCCGCACTGGCTCTGGCGGGCCTGGGCGCCGCGGCGGTGTTCACCGGCAGCCTCGACCTGCCGGTGTTCGCGCGCGAGTTCGCCGCCGAGCCCTCCCCGACCGCCACGCAGGCCCCGTACCCGTGCCCGCCGGCCGGCGCGCTGCCGGTGCCCACCAACCAGGTGAACCTCAAGGTCTACAACGCGACCACCCGCGTGGGCCTCGCCGGGGCCACCGCGGCGAGCCTCGGCGAACGCGGTTTCATCATCGCGCTCACCGAGAACGCCCCCGCCACGTACGACGGCAAGGCGCGCATCATCTTCGGCACGGCCGGCGTGGCCCAGGCGTACACGCTCGCGGCGCACGTCGACGGGGCGGTGCTCGTCCTCGACGCCCGCCTCGACCCCACCGTCGACCTGGCGCTGGGCGCCGAGTTCGCCGAGCTCAACCCCCTCGAGAGCGTGCTCCTCGACCCCGCCGTCCCGCTCGTCGCCCCGGAGGGCTGCACGCCGTTCGACCAGGTCGTCGCCCCTGCGGCCCCGGCCGTGACGGAGACCCCCGCCGCCGGCTGATCGTGCGGGCTTCCTGTCGCCGTGCCACCGTGGAGCCATGACCGCGGTCGCCGACCGCGTACGAGTGGGAGGTCGACGATGACCGAGTCCAACTACGGCCCCGATCCGGTCCCGGAGACGGCCCCGGAGGCCCCGCCGGCGCCCGACGACGCCGAGTCGGCGGACGCGTACCTCGACGCCACGCGACCGGCGGTCTTCCCGGTCGCCGGCGCCACCACCGGCACGGTCCCGCCGCCGCTGGATCCGGGTCGGAACCCCTGAACTCGTCGCGAACAGCACCACCCCGGCCTCGACGCGCGGGCTAGCCTGGGGGCCCTGCCTCGTCGCCGGCTCCCCACGGGCCCCGCTCCCCGGAGGTCGCGCTGCTCCGCCGACTGCTGCACTCCCCGACGGCCGTCTGGGTCGCCTTCATCCTCGTGCACGGGTGGCTGGCGCTGGTCGGGCTCGTGCTCATCCCCCAGGAAGCCTTCTGGGACCTGGACCTGTACCGCTACTGGATGTGGCTCGGCCTGCACGACGGGCAGTGGCCGGTGCTCTCGGGCACCTGGGTCTACCCCGTCGGCGCCGTCGTGCCGATGCTCGTCGCCGCGCTGGGCGGGACCGGCGGCGGGTCCTCCTACGCCGACGTGTGGGCGCTGCTCGTCACTCTGCTCGACGCGGCCGCGCTGGCCGTGCTGCTCCAGGTCCGCCGCCCGGGCCTGCCTCGCAGTGGCGCCACGACCGTCGGCGCGTGGTGGTGGCTCGCGTTCCTGCTGCTGCTCGGGCCGGTCGCGATGGGCCGGCTCGACGCCGTCATCGCTCCCGTCGTCGTCGTCGCCCTGACCCTCGCGCTCAACCACCCCCGCATCACGTCGGCCCTCCTGACGGCCGCCGCCTGGGTCAAGGTCGCCCCGGGCGCGCTGCTCATCGCGGTGTTCGTGGCGGTACGCCGGCCGTGGCGCAGCGTGGTCGTCCCGGCCGCGGTGGTCAGCGTGGTGGTGGTCGGGACGGTGGCGGCCCTCGGCGGGCTGCCCCACGTGCTGTCGTTCCTCACCGAGCAGGACCAGCGCGGGCTGCAGATCGAGGCACCCGGCGCCACGCCCTGGCTGATCACCGCGCTCTGGGCACCGTCCGTCACCCGGGTGCTCAACGAGCCGCTGGTCACCTGGGAGCTCCACGGGCCCGGCACGCAGGCGGCCGCGGACGTCCTCGGTGCCCTCTTCTTCCTCGCGCTCGGCGCGGCGACGCTGCTGCTCTGGTGGCGTCGCGAGCAGCTGGGTGACCGGCTGTGGTCCGGCGGGATCGTGCGCACCGAGCTGCTGGTGCGGGGTGCCCTGCTCCTGACACTCGCCATGATCGTGTTCAACAAGGTCGGCTCGCCGCAGTACATGGGATGGCTGGCGCCACCGGTCGCGGTCGCGCTGGCCCTACGGCTGCCCGGCTGGCGGACCACCGCGTGGCTCGCCCTCGGCATCGCCGGTGCGACGCAGGTGGTGTTCCCGTGGTTCTACGACGGGGTGGTCCTCGGCAGCCCCGCGGTGACGCTCGTGCTGGCCGCGCGCAACATCGCCCTCGTCGTGCTGCTCGTGCACACCGTGATCTCGCTGGTCGGGCCGCTGCCCGACGATCAGCCGGACGCTCTGCGCCGCCAGGACCGGATCACGAGCGCCAGCCCCGCCGCGTAGCCGACCCCGAGCACACCGAGGTACGGGACATAGAACCGCCGCAGGACCGGGTGTGCGATCGCAGCCGCCCCGCCGATCCCGGCACCCATGGCCAGCGCCCGCGCGCCCCGCGCGCCCGCGGTGTGCACCGCGAGCGGGATCCGCGGGACGCCCGCGTCACCGGCCGCCGCGGCGTAGAGCTTGACCGGCACGCCGTTGGCTGCCTGCTTCCACACGCCCCGCGCACCGGCCGCCATGTGCTCCGCCGCCGCCGCGCGCATGCTCGCGGTGGTCAGGGGGGCCGGTGGGCGCAGCCCGCGCCGGGTCAGCTCGGAGGTGACCAGCACGCCCGCCACCGACCCGGCCGTCAGCCACCCGATGGCCGGCAGGATCCGACGCGGGTTCGCGACGCCCACGACCGCCAGGTACATCTCCATGGTCACGGGCCAGCTGATCCCCTCGGCGAACCCCCACGCGGCGGCGCCCGCCATCCCGGCCTTCCCGTCCATCGCGCGGTGCAGCACCTGCCACGTGCGGGACTCGGACCACGTCGCCGGCCCTTCGGCCAGCAGCGCCTCGAGCTGGTGGACCACCGGGGACATGTCGTCGTCGACGAGGTCCTCCGGCTGGATCGGGTGACCGAGCCGCACCTCCACAGGGCCGGGGTGCAGGCGGCCGCCCTTCGGCAGCAGGTCGTGGGTGCCGACGATGGCGACCGGCAGGATCGGGACGTCGAACTCGCGGGCGATCCGGACCGCACCGCTGCGCAGCTCGCCCAGCCGGCCGTCCGTGCTGCGCGTGCCCTCGGGGAACACCAGCAGGCTGGAGCCGGCGCCCAGCACCGCCTGAGCGCCCTCCACGAGCCCCGCGTAGCCCCCGCCACCCTTGCGGTGCACCGGGACGGCGCCGATGGCGAGCTTGAGCCCCAGGCGCATCCAGGCCTTGTCGAACCAGTAGTCCTCGGCCGCGACGACCACGGGCTTGTACGGCGCGGGGAACGCGGCGATCAGGGCCGGGGTGTCGGCGTGCGAGCTGTGGTTGGCGACGATGACCATCGCCTCGTACGGCGCCGCCCCGCGCACCTTGTACCCGCCGACCAGGTGGAAGACGTTGCGCCAGAACGTGTGCCGGGCGGCGCCCGCGAGGTTGAACCCGGGCGGCAGGCCGACCCGGCGGCGAGCGGTCATGCGAGCACCGCCGCGAGCGGGAGCACCAGCAGCAGGGAGTCGACGCGGTCCAGCAGGCCGCCGAAGCCGGGCAGCCATGCCCCAGCGTCCTTCACCCCGGCGCGGCGCTTCACCATCGACTCCAACAGGTCTCCTCCGACGCTCCCGAGCAGCACGGCGACGTACAGGCCCGGCGAGGCGGAATCGAGCACGACCAGCACGATCGCTGCCCCGACGGCGGCTCCGACCATACCTCCGACGGTCTTGTTCGGACTGAGCCGGGAGAGTGGTCGTCGCGCCCACGCGAACCGGCGCAGGCCGGTCCCGCCGCACCAGGCCGCGATGTCGGTGGCCGCCGCGGCGAAGCACAGCAGGTACGCGTCGCTGCCGACGAGCACCAGGTTGGCCAGCGACCAGCACAGCCAGATCGACCCGAAGGCGGTGAGCGTCGCGCGCTCGAGCCCGCGCTCCGAGTCCCCGGTGAGCAGGGCCGGGACCGCGCAGAGCAGCGCCACCAAGGGCACCAGGGCAAGGAGGTCGGGGGCCAGCCACGCCGCCATCGGATACGCGACGGCGAGCACCAGCAGCAGGATCGTCTCCGCGCGGGGCAGGCGGACCATCGCGGCGAACTCGCGCACCGCCTGCAGGGCCAGCAGCGCGGCGAGGACCGCGGTCGGGCCCGGTCCGAGCCACATCGGGATCCCGATCACCGGCAGGATCAGCGCCCACGTGGTCCAGCGGCGGCGGAGCTCCGGCTTGCCTGAGAGGAACACCGGGATCGCGGCGACCGCCAGGATCACCACGCTGACCGTCAGCAGCCAGACGGCCCGCCCCTCCAGGTCGAGGTGCCAGGCGGCCAGGCTCAGGTGGAGCTCGAGGTCCGGGATCACGCGAGGGCCCGGCGCAGCTGCCGCAGCCGCGTCGAGGCGGTGGCCAGCGACAGCCCGACCGTGACCGCCAGCAGGAGCGGGGACAGCCCGGGCATGGCCACCATGAGCACCACCGCGAGGCACCGCTCCGTCTTGCCGAACGGTCCGCCGTTGAGCCGCGGCGCGCCGGCTCCCGCGCCGGCCAGCGACACGAACGTGGGCAGGGTCGCGACGACGGCGGCGACGAGCACGAACCCGACCGCCGCACCGCCCTGCAGCCGCCCGAGCAGCACGGCGAGGCCCGCGAACATGAGCAGGTCGCTGATCCGGTCGCCGAGCTCGTTGACCACGAAGCCCCATGGCCGGGAGACCCCGCGCGCCCGGGCGACCGCGCCGTCGAGGTTGGCGCCCGCCAGCCGCCCGGCGAGCAGCAGGAGCACCAGGGGCCACGAGCCGAGCGCGATCGCGACGCCGGCGACCGCGGCGCTGAGCACACCGAGCCACGTGAAGACGTCCGGGGACACGTCCCGGTCGACGGCCCACCGGACGATGCCGTCGAGTCGTCGGGTGTACCAGGGTTTGAGTGCGTACAGGCCGCGCATGCCGGGACCCTAGCGGGCCTCAGCCCAGCTGCGACGCCACCTCCGAGGCCACGAGCTCCAGGTGGTCCAGGTCGTGCAGGTCCAGCACCTGCAGGTACACGCGCGTCACGCCGAGCTCGCGGTAGGACCCGATCCGGTCGACCACGGCGGTCGGCGTCCCGGCGAACCCGACGGCCCGCACCTCGGACACGTCGCGCCCGATCGCGGCCGCGCGGCGGGCCACCTCGGCGTCGTCGCGACCCGCGCACAGCACCTGCGCCACGGAGAAGACGAGGGTCGAGGGGTCCCGGCCGGCCTCCTCGCAGGCCGCCCGGACGGTCTTCACGCGACCCTCCACGTCGGCCGGCGCGGGGAACGACATGTTGAACTCGGCGGCGTACTTGGCGGCCAGCGCGGGGGTTCGCTTCGGACCGCTCCCGCCGACGATGATCGGGACGGGCGACTGGACGGGCTTCGGCAGCGCCGGTGAGTGCTTGAGCGTGTAGTGCTCACCCGCGAAGTCGTAGTGCTCCCCGGCCGGGGTGCTCCACAGGCCGGTGATGAGCTCGAGCTGCTCCGTCAGCAGGCCGAACCGCTTCTCGGGGAACGGGATCCCGTACGCGGCGTGCTCCTGCGCGAACCAGCCGGCGCCCAGACCGAGCTCCACCCGGCCGCCCGACATCTGGTCCACCTGCGCCACCTGGATGGCGAGCACGCCGGGGTGCCGGAAGGTGGCCGACGAGACGAGGGTGCCCAGCCGGATGCGGCTGGTCTCGCGGGCCAGCCCCGCCAGCGTGGTCCACGAGTCCGTGGGACCGGGCTGGGCATCGCCGTCACCCATCCGCAGGTAGTGGTCGGAGCGGAAGAAGGCGTCGAAGCCGAGCTCCTCCGTGGCCTTGGCCACCGCCAGCTGGTCGTCGTAGGAAGCCCCCTGCTGGGGCTCGGTGAAGATGCGCAGATCCATGCGGACCACCCTCACACAGTCGCCGCGTGACAGCGCACCGTGCGACGGTGGGGCGGTGAACGCTGGATTCCCCGTCATCGCGCCCGGCCGCCATCCCGCCGACGAGCCGTTCGCCGTCGCCGACTGGCGGCGACGCGTGGCCGAGATCTACGCCGACGTCCGCCGGCTGTCGTCCGACGACCCCGCCGCAGCGCACGCCACCTGGGTCCAGCGTCGCGACGAGCTGCTGGCCGAGCACCCGGCGTCCCCGCTCGACGCCGCGACGAAGGCGTCGTTCGAGGGCCTCGACATCCCGCACTACGACGCGGCCTACCGGTTCGAGTGCGAGATCCGCCCCGCACCCGCCCAGCGACTGGACGTGAGCACCGGGACCGACGGCGTGGTGCCGTTCGAGCGGATCGCCGACGTGGAGGTGGGCGACCTGGGGACCCTGGCCGTCTGGCGGCTCCGCGGGTACGCCGGCGGACTCTTCGTGCCCGTGAAGGACGCGTCGCCCGACACGTACGGCGGCGGTCGGTACCTGCTGGACACCATCAAGGGGGCGGATCTCGGCATGGCGGGAACACGGCTCGTGGTCGATCTGAACTTCGCGTACAACCCGTCCTGCGCCTACGACCCCGCGTGGACCTGCCCGCTGGCCACCCGCGCCAACACGCTGGCCGCGGAGGTCCCCGTGGGCGAGCGGGTGTTCGCATGAGCGCCCTGACCTCGATGTGGGCGTGGGACAACCCCGTCCCGCGGTCCGTCGACGCCCGCGGCCGCGACTACGCGCCCGCCGAACCCGCCGCGCTCGTCGCCTTCTGCCAGGAGCGCGCCCTCCAGCGCGTCTTCCTCTCCGCACCGTGGGCCGCCGACGAGGGGCCGGTGGGCGACTGGTTCGGCGCCGCGACCACCGCGCTGCAGACGGCCGGGGTGGCCGTCGGCCCGCTCGGCGGCGACCCCGGGTGGCTCGGGCAGCCGTCGCTCGCGGTGACCTGGGCGCTGACTGCCCTGCGATCCGGGCCGAGCGACAGCCTCCAGCTCGACGTCGAGCCGTGGGCGACGCCCACCTGGTCCACCGACCGCGACCGGCTCTGCGCGCAGTGGTTCACCCTGCTGGACGGCGTGCTGGCGGCGCTGCCGGCCGGCGTCGGGCTGGGCGTCGACACGCCGTGGTGGCTGGCGCACGAGGCGTGGGAGGGCGGCACGCTGCTCGACGCCGTCCTCGCACGCGTCTCGCGGGTGGGTGTCGTCGCGTTCAGCGACCACGCGCAGGGGCCGGACGGGATCGTGGCGCTCGCGGCCCCCGCGGTCGTCGCGGCGTCGTCGGCCGGACTGCCGTTCACCGTCGGGGTCGAGACGGACACCGCCGAGGTGGCGGGGGGCGCGCAGTACACGTTCATCGACGAGGGCCCCGTGGTGCTGGAGGCGGAGACGGCGCTGGTCGCGGACGCGTTCGGCACGCTCCCCGGCTACGAGGGCGTGACCGTCGAGCACCACCGCACCTGGCGCGCACTGCTGGGGCTGGACTGACCGGCATGTCTGTTTTCCCAGGTCACGGCCGTGTTGCGGTTCTTGCTGGGTGCCGGGTGATCGTTACCTGAACGGCGCGGTCGCGTGACCGTGCCGTGCTGGTCTCCGTCCTCGCGGACCGCGACGCTTCAGTCCTCGATCACTGGAGGCACTGATGCGCGGTCGGTCATTCACTCGGACACAGGCGTCCACCCGCGTGGTTGCCGCCGTGGCTGCGGTCGCTCTCCTGGGCGCCCTCGGTGCCTGCAGCTCGGACGGATCGAGCGACCCCTCCTACGACCAGGGCATCGCCTACGACGACTCCGTCGCCCCTGAGGACTGGCGCCAGGTCCCGGTGGACGAGCAGGAGGAGTACGACGACTCCCCGGAGCAGCCGTTCCAGGACGTGACGACGAGTCCGCTGTCGACGTTCGCCTCGGACGTCGACACCGCGTCCTACAGCAACCTTCGCCGCCAGCTGCGCCAGGGCGTCGCACCGGAGGGGGTGCGGATCGAGGAGCTGGTCAACTACTTCGACTACGACTACCCGAGCCCTGGGCCCGGTGCGGTGGACCCGTTCACCGTCACGACGCAGATCGCGGACGCGCCCTGGGCGCCCGACCACCAGCTGGCGATGATCGGCGTGCAGGCCACGGCCGCGAAGGCCACCAGCCGGGGCAACAACATCGTCTTCCTGCTCGACGTGTCCGGCTCGATGGACGAGCCGAACAAGCTCCCGTTGCTCGCCGACTCGTTCGAGCTGCTGGTGGAGCAGCTCGACGAGGACGACACCGTCTCGATCGTGACCTACGCCGGCAGCGAGCAGGTGCTCGCCGACTCGCTGCGCGGTGACCAGCGCGGCGAGCTGGTGCGGATCCTGCGCGAGCTGCAGGCCGGCGGGTCGACCGGTGGTGCGGCGGGCCTGCAGACCGCGTACGAGCTGGCGACGAAGAACTTCGTCGAGGGCGGCAACAACCGGGTCGTCCTGGCCACCGACGGCGACTTCAACGTCGGCCCGTCCACCCCGGAGCAGCTCACCGACCTGATCGAGGAGCACGCCCGGTCAGGCGTCTACATCTCGGTGCTCGGCTTCGGGATGGGCAACCTCAAGGACAACACGATGGAGGCCATCGCCGACCACGGGAACGGCAACTACGCGTACATCGACACCCTCGACGAGGCGCGCAAGGTCCTGGTGGACGAGTTCGACTCGACGATGTTCGTCGTCGCCCAGGACCTCAAGGTCCAGGTCGAGCTCAACCCGGCCACCGTGGCCGAGTACCGGCTGCTGGGCTACGACAACCGCCGGCTGGAGGACGAGGAGTTCGACGACGACACCAAGGACGCCGGCGACGTCGGCGCCGGGCACGCGGTCACCGCGTTCTACGAGCTGGTCCCGGCTCGGGGCGAGCAGCTCGACGACGACCTGGACTACCAGGACACCGAAGCCGGGAGCTCCAGCGACTTCCTGACCGTGCACGTGCGCTACAAGAGCCCGGGCGCCGCCACCAGCACCGAGGTCGTCTTCCCCGCCGGAGCCAGCGCCTACGACGCCAGCCCCACGGCCGACTTCAGGTTCGCGTCCGCCGTCGTCGAGTTCGGCCTCGCGGTGACCGGTTCGCGGTACGCCGACGACGCCAACCCCACCCGGGCACGCGAACGCGCCCAGGCCGCCCTCGGCGACGACCCCTACGGTCTGCGGTCGGAGTTCGTCACCCTGATCGACACCTACCGGGAGATCACCGGCTGAACGCCGTCGGTCGGACCTGGCAGGCCGGGCACCAGTACAGCTTGCGCGCGGCCATCTCCTCCACGACCACCGGGGTGCCGCTGACCAGGCACGGCAGCCCGGTGCGGTGGTACACCCAGTGCCGCAGGGTGGTGTCCGTGACGGACTGTTCGCGCTCCGCGGCCGACAGGTCACCGCGCGTCAGGATGTAGCCCGCCTCGATCCCGTCGGCCAGCAGGACGGCCCAGTCGTCCCACAGCGCGCGAGCCACCTCGCGCGGTACGTGACGGCCGGGGGTGTGCGGGTCGAGGCGGGCACGGAACAGGAGCTCGGCGCGGTAGATGTTGCCGATGCCGGCGACCACCGTCTGGTCCATGAGCAGCTGGCCCACCGCGACGTTCCGGGAGGTCAGCCGGTCCACCACGACCTCCCCGGCGGCGGCCAGGTCGTCGGTGGACGCCGGGTCCGGTCCGAGCCGCTCGATCGCCGCGGCTGCCCCGCCCGGGTCGAGCACCTCGCACGCCGACGGACCCCGCAGGTCGGCGACCGTCGCGTCGCTCGCCAGCCGCACGCGGACCTGACCGACCGGGTGCGGCGGGAACGCCACCAGCCCGCCCTCGTCGGCCGGACCCTCCCGCTCGTCCTCGCCCATCCGCACGGCCCGTCGCAGCCGCGGCGCGCCCATGCTGCCCGCCGCGAAGCCGCCGGGTGTCAGCGGGGTCAGCGACCCGTGGAAGTCCCACGCGCCGTACAGGCCCAGGTGCACGCGCAGCACGTCACCGGACTCGAACGTGCAGAACAGCTGCTTGCCCACGGCGTCCGCGGACACCATGACCTGCCCGCTGATCCGCGCGGCGCCGGCCGCGAACCGGCCCTGGGGCGAGGTCACGGTCAGTCGCCGGCCGACGAGGTCCTGCGAGAGCTGACGGGCGATGCGGTGGACGGTATGACCTTCGGGCACCCTCCGAAGGCTAGGCGACCCGCAGGCGCTCCGCCGCGATGGCAGCCTGCGCCGCAGCCCCGGCAGCCACCGCTGCGCTCTTCTCGTCCTCCTCGCGCTCGAGCATCTGCTGCTGGGCCAGCGCGGCCGACTCGAGCACGGCGGTGATCTCGTCGCCGATGAGCTCGTGCCGCTCGAGGAGTGCGTCCCGCAGCGCCTCGACCAGGTGGCGGTGGCGGGACAGCAGGCGGCGGACCGTGCTGCGGGCGTCGTCGAGGACGGCCTCCAGCTGGGCGCGGGCCTGCGCGTCGCTGAGCACCGCCGAGACCAGGTCGTGCGGCGTCGCGGCGAACGAGATGAGCGACCCCGTCATGCCGGCCGCGCCCACCATCTGCGCGGCGGTGCGGGTCGCCGACGCGAGGTCCCCGGCAGGACCGGTGCTCGTCTGGCCGAAGAACAGCTCCTCGGCCACCCAGCCGCCCATGGCGATCTGCACGAGCGCGCGCAGGTCGTAGTGCGAGTGCGTCCAGACCTCCTCGCAGTCGCCGTGCGCGAGCAGGCCGAGCGCGTCGCCGCGACGGATGATCGTGAGCACCTCGAGCGTGCGGTTGGGTGCGGCGAGCCAGGCGGTGACCGCGTGGCCGGCCTCGTGGGTGGCGATGAGCCGCTCCTCGGCCTCCGTGTACCGGACGGGCTGGCCGATGCCGACCATCTCGGTGATCCGGGCGTGCTCGATGTCCGCGTACGTCATGGCCATCGAGCCGCGGCGCAGCGCGTTGACCAGCGCCTCGTCCAGCAGGTGCTCGATCATCACCGGCGTCCACCCGTTCGTCGCGGCCGCGAGCCGGTCGCGCAGGGTCGTGTCCTCCAGCTCGGAGTCAGTGGACCGGCGTGCCAGGAAGTGGTCGACGAGCGCCCGGCGACCGACCGCGTCGGGAGTCGCGAAGGTGAGCCGGCGGTCGAAGCGCCCCGGACGCAGCAGGGCCGGGTCGAGGGAGTCGGCGCGGTTGGTGGCCGCGATGAGCAGGATCGGAGCCTTGACCGGCTTGCGCTGGCGCATCTGGCGGGCGGCCGGGAGCAGCAGGTTGGCGCGGGCGATGAACCAGTTGACGAACTTGTCGGACGTCGTGGGCTCGTCGAACGACTGCATCTGCACGAGCAGCTCGTTGACCACGCCGCCCGTCCCCTCGCTGATCACGGCGTTGGTCACCACGTGCGGGACGCGGAAGGCGTCGAACGGGCCCGTGGCCACCGCGGCGGCCGACATGCCGCCGCGCCGGATCGCGATCGCGTCGATCTCCTCGATGAACCCGATCGCGCCGCCCTCCGTGCGGGCCGCCTTGCGCAGCGCCTTGAAGTACGCGCGGATCTTCTTGGCGGTGGCGCCGTAGTACATCGACTGGAACGAGGTCGCCGAGACGAACAGGAACGGCACCCCCGCCTCGGCCGCCATCGCCTTGGCGGTCATCGTCTTGCCCGTGCCCGGCAGCCCCTCGAACAGCAGGCCGCGGCGCGGCGTGCCACCCATCTGCTCGGCGAACTGCTTGTGCGTCTGGAACAGGTCGATCGAGCGGCGGACGTCCTCCTTGACGGGGTCGATGCCGATGACGTCGTCCAGCCGCACGTCCACCTGCTCGGGCCGGTAGACCACGTGCGGGGAGCGGGCGCTGCCCAGCTGCGTGCCGACGAGGAGCAGCAGCAGCGCCCCGAAGAACAGCACCGGGACGAGGATCAGCGGGTCGATCTGCGGCATCGGGGGGACCAGCGGCCGGTTGAGCAGCGCGCTGCCGATGACGTACACCTCGATGGCGATGACGAACGCGGCGAAGCGGTACACGCGCTTGCGGCGGACCCGGTCGCGCTCGAGTGCGATGTCGTGCGCGCCCCGCCGGATGGGGGAGACGATCTCGTCGGCCACAGGCATGCCTTTCCCTCGGCGCCTGGGTTCAGACGACGCTGCGTCGCGGGAGGTGCGATCCGCCCATCGTCAGCCCGACCGGGTGAGTCGGCAAGATCGGACATATCGGACCACCCGAACGGTCCAACGCTCACCCGCCCGTGCGCAGCGTCCTCCGGAGCGCCTCGACCTCGACGGCGCCGAGACCGAGACCGTCCGACAGGTACCCCTCGAACGACCCGAAACGCTCGCGCACGAGGGCCAGCGCGGTGTCCAGGTACTCGGGCCGCACCTCGAGCAGCGGGCGCAGGTCGTCCGGGTTCCCGCCGGCGTCGCCCACCTGCTGGAGCAGCGGCGCGTACGTGGTGCGGACCGCGGGCCCGACCGCGAGGTACTCCTCCATCGCGCCCTCCTCGTCGACCCCCGCGGCCAGCAGCAGGACGGTCGTCGCCCAGCCGGTGCGGTCCTTGCCCGCGGTGCAGTGGAACAGGACGGCGCGGCGCTCGGCGTCGATCACCGCGCGGACCAGTCCCGCGTACGCCTGCCGGGCCGCCTCGCCGACCACGAGACGTCGGTAGACGGCGAGCATCTGGCCGGCCAGGTCGAGGTCCGCGAGGGCGTCGATCCCGCCGCTCGCCAGCACGGCGGGGAGCTGCGCCGCGGCGCCGCTGGGCAGGTCCGCGAGCGCGTCGAGCACCCGCAGCTGCGCGCCCGCGGGCAGCTGGTCGGGGCGGCTCGACCGCTCCGCCTCCGTGCGCAGGTCCACCACGGTCCGGATCCGCAGCCCCGCCAGCACCGCGTCCGTGCCGACGGACGGGTCCGCCAGCTCGGCCGAGCGGAACGCGACCCCCGTCGCGACCGTCCCGCCGTCCGCGGTGGCACGACCTCCGAGGTCGCGCAGGTTGGTGACGGCGGGTGAGAGCAGGACGTGCGGGTCGGCGGCCACGCGCCTCAGGATGCCGAACCGTGGCGCAGCCGTGCCACCTGCACCAGCAGGTAGTCGCGCTCGGCCAGGCTGGTGGTCCCGCGCGCGGCCAGGAGCAGCTGGTGGGCGGCCTCGCCCGGTCGGCCCGCCCGCTCCAGCAGGTGGCCGCGGACGGCAGCGAGCCGGTGGTGCCCGGGGAGCCGGTCGTCGAGCGTGGCCAGCAGCGCGAGCCCGGCGTCGGGACCCTGGACCATGGCGAGCGCGACCGCGCGGTTGAGCGTGACCATCGGGTTGCCCGTGACGCGCTCGAGCAGCGCGTAGAGGGCCAGCAGCTGCGGCCAGTCCGTGGCGTCGGTGCTCGGCGCCTCGTCGTGCAGCGCGGCGATCGCGGCCTGCAGCTGGTACTCCCCCACCGCCCCGCGCGCCAGCGCGTCCTCGAGGAGCGCGATCCCCTCGTCGACCATCGCCCGGTCCCAGAGCCCGCGGTCCTGGTCGGTCAACGAGACCAGCTCACCGCGCGGACCCGTGCGGGCGGGACGGCGGGCGTCGGTGAGCAGGACGAGCGCGAGCAGGCCCGCCACCTCGGGATCCTCGGGCAGGCCGGCGTGCAGGGTGCGGGTCAGGCGCAACGCCTCGGAGGCGAGGTCGGCGCGGGCCACCGACGAGCCCGTCGTGCTCGCGTAGCCCTCGTTGAACATCAGGTAGAGCACGCGCAGCACCGCTCGGAGCCGGGCGGGGTAGTCCTCGGGCGACGGCATCCGGAACGGTCCGTCCAGCTCCCGCAGGGCCCGGCGCGCCCGGCTGAGCCGCTGCGCCATCGTCGCCTCTGGCACCAGGAACGCCCTGGCGATCTCCGCGGTGGTCAGCCCGCCGAGCGAGCGGAGGGTGAGCGCGACGGCCGACGAGGGGCTGAGCGCGGGGTGGCAGCAGCCGAACAGCAGCAGGAGCGAGTCGTCGGTCTCGAACGCGTCCCCCGCGTCGACGGCCTCCATGGTGCCGACGAGCTCCTCCCGACGGCGCCGCGCCTCCTCGCTGCGGTACCGGTCGACCAGCTTGTTCTGCCCGACGACCACCAGCCACGCCCGCGGGTTGTCGGGCACGCCCTGCTCCGGCCACTGCGTCGTCGCGGCCAGCAGTGCGTCCTGCAGGGCGTCCTGCGCGTCCGCGAGGTCCCCCGACCGGCGGACCAGCACGCCGAGGACCTGCGGCGCCAGCTCGCGCAGCAGGTCCTCGAGGGGCGGGTCACTCGACAGGAGCGGGCGCCTCCATCAGGGCACGGACCTCGAACACCTGCTGCATCGGCGCACCCCCGGGTCCGGGCGCCGCCGACGCCGTCGCCGCGATCGCGATCGCGCGGGCCTCGTCCTCGACGTCGACCGTCCAGTAGCCGGCGAGGAACTCCTTCGACTCCGGGAACGGCCCGTCGGTGACCACGGGGTCGGACACGCCGTCGCTCCGCACGAGCTTCGCGGTGGCCGGCCACGCGAGACCCTGCCCGTCCACGAACTCGCCGCGGGCCACCAGCTCGGCGCCGAGGTCGTGCTGGAACTGGATGTGCCGCTGCACGTCCTCGGGAGCCCACTGGTCGATCGGGGGCACGCCCTCGACGAAGTAGTTCATGAGCAGCATGTACTTCACGGTGTGCACTCCGTCTCTCGGGGCCCGGCGGGCCCGCTCGTGGAGAGGTCGGAGCCGGGCGCGGGTTCTCGACATGCATCCTGTCGGGGATCCGGCGCCGGCGACAGGTGCCGACTTGGCCGATGGGCTCGGCGGGGCGCACGATGGCTCGGACGACGGGGGCACGGGTGGTTCGCACGACGATCGCGGCTCTGACCGCGCTAGCGGTCCTGGCACTGGCCGGGGCGTGCGCGGACGCGCCCGAGGCAGGTCCTCCCGCTGCGGTGGTCGTCTCCGAGCCCGTCGCCGTCGACAAGGCGTCCCCGCCGGCCGTCCCCGCGCCGCCCGCCGCCGACCTCGCCGCCCTGCCGGTCGTCGACCTCCTGCACGTGGTCCCCGGCCTGCCCGGCACCGACGGGCTCCCCCAGCGCGCCAACGACGACCCGGCGCTCGGTCGCTGGCAGACCGCGGTCGTCGTCCGCGACACCGCGGCCCGCGCCGCTCCGGCCGGGACCCCCGTCGGCGTCGTCCCCGCCCTGACCCTCGAGGTCCGCACCACGCTCCCGGTCATCGACCAGCGCGGTCGCTGGTTGCGCGTGATGGTGGCCACCCGCTCCGCCCTGCCCAGCCAGGACGTCGCGCAGGTCAACGGCCGCAGCGTGTGGATCGACGCAGGCGACACCGAGGCCGCCGGCACCGACTGGACCATCGCGGTCGACGTGGCCGCGCAGACCATCACGGTCGACGACGGTACGACGACGCACGTGCTGCCGGTGAAGGCGACCGGCGCCCCGGCGACCCCGACCCCGCACGTCCCGGCGTTCCTGCTGGGCACCCGCTGGCTCGAGCCCGGCACCACCACCCCGCGCGTGCTGCTGCTGTCGACGCAGAGCGAGACGATCGACCACTACGACAAGCCGACCGGCACGGCGGTGACCGCGATCCACACCACCACCCTGCGCGGCACGGGTGCGGTGTCCAACGGCTGCGTCCGGGTGAGCGACGAGGTGCTCGACCTGGTGTGGCAGGCGCCCGCCGGGACGGTCGTCACAACCGTCGGCTGACCGTTCGACGAGCGCGCTGCGCGCGGCGCACCTAGCCTCCGGGGATGCGACCGCTGCCCCTCCTCCGCCGCCGTGCGCTCCTGCGCGCCGCCGCGTTCGGGGTCGCGTTCACGGTCCCGGTGGCGGTGCTCGCCTACGTCGTGCGCGCCGAGGTGGACGACGTCCTGCGCCTCGACCAGCAGGCCATCGCGGCGGCGACCGACTTCACGCGCGCGCACCCGGAGCTCCAGCAGGCGCTGATCGTGTGGCAGCAGGCGTTCCAGGCGAAGTGGGTCAACCTCGTCGCGACCCTGGTCTGCGTGTGGGTGTGGCGGCGGCACGGGATGACCACCCGCGCGCTGTGGGCGTTCCTCACGGTGATGGCCGCCTGGGCGCTGCAGCTGGGCGCGAAGGGGCTGGTGCAGCGGGCGCGGCCGGTCGTGGAGGACGCCCTGGAGCACGCCCCCGGGTCGAGCTTCCCGTCCGGCCACGCGACGAACACCGCGGCCGTCGCCCTGACCCTGACCCTGCTGGTGTGGCCGCTGCTCGGCCGGCGCGGACGCGTCGTCGTCCCGCTGGTCGCCGCCTCCGCCACCGTGCTCACGGGCCTCGACCGCGTGATGCTCGGCGTGCACTACCCCTCCGACGTCGTCGCAGGGTTCGCGCTCGGGACAGCCCTCGCGGGGGCGTCCTACCTGGGCTACAGCGGCTGGTCCGTGACGCCCCCCGACCAGGAGACGTGATGCACACCTTCCTGCACCGCTACGAGCTGGACTCCTCGGCCCCCACCCGCAAGGAGGCCTGGCGCGACTTCGCCGTCCGCGTCCTGCTGCCCGCCGTGGGCCTGTGGGTGCTCATCGTCGGCGTCGGGTTCCTCATCACCGGGCCCCTGGACAACCTGCCGGGCGAGGCAGCCGTCAACGAGTGGTTCGTGGCGCAGCGCACCGAGACGCTCGACGCCGTCACCGCGGTCCTGTCCGCCATCGGCACCACCGAGTTCATCATCGGCGCGTGCGTGCTGTTCGTGGTCCTGTTCTGGTGGCGCACCAAGCAGTGGTGGGTGGCGATCATCCCCCCGCAGGCCATCGCCGTGCAGGCCCTCGTGTTCATGACGGCCGCCCTGGTGGTCGGCCGCGAGCGCCCCGACGTGGAGAAGCTCGACGAGTCGCCGCCCACCTCCAGCTACCCCAGCGGTCACACGGGTGCGTCGACCGCGTTCTACGTCGTGCTCGCCATGCTGGCCCAGCGCATCGGCAACCGGGCGCTGCGCATCGTCGTGACGATCGTCTGCCTGCTGATCCCGATCGCCGTCGGCACGGCCCGGCTCTACCGCGGGATGCACAGCCTGACGGACGTGACCATGGGGTTCGTCAACGGCCTCGTGTGCGCGTTCCTCGCGTGGAACTACCTGCGCCGGGACACCTCCGGAGCCGCCGACGGGGCGTCCTCGCCGGACCGGAGCCTCAGCCACCGCTGAGCTGGTCACCCGGTCAGGTCGCGCCGGTGAACTCGACGTCGTCGGTCGCGAAGGAGCCGGTCACGGGGTGCGCCGCCTCGAACAGGCAGTAGCCGTGCGGGGTGTCGTGGTCGTTCGGGTCCGGCATGGCGGACCAGGAGATCCCGAGCTCCATGAAGCCGGGGATCGGGTCCGTCTTCGCCCAGCAGTCCTCCTCGGCGATGATCCGGTCGACGTCGGGGGCCGCCTCGTGCAGGTACATCACCTCCGTGAGGTGCGGCGTGGTGCACGGCGCGACGACGGCGTCCGAGAGGTCCGGCTGCGCCGCCCTGCCCTCGATGCAGTCGCCTTCCCGCAGGTCGGCCCGCAGGAGGAAGTACGGTCGCCCGCCGCTCTCGTCGACCGGCCCCACCCAGTCGGGGTTGCCCGGGTGGTCGACCGACTTGTCGGGGACGACGCGTTCCGGTGGCCCGGTCGGTGTCGGGGTCGGGTCTCCCCCGGCGCCCCCACGCAGAGCCGCGCAGCCGGTCGTGGCCGCGAGGACGAGGACCACGAGCAGCGCGCTGGTCCGACGACGTCCGGTCTGCATCACGGCACCGTAGCGGTGCAGGGGTCTCGTTGGGCCTCCGATGTCACACGCGAGCACCGGTCGGTGTCTCCATGTCATGACCACCACCAGGACCCGAATCCCCCCGACAGACGTGACCGGCGCCTACGGAGCGCTCGTGAAGCTCGCGGCCCGCAGGATGCTCGGCCACGTGCCCGACTCCCTGGGCGTGCTGTGGCACCACCAGAGGGTCATGAAGGACACCATGGGCGTCGGGCGCAAGGTCGACGGCTGGCGCGAGCTCGACCGGGACCTCGCGTCGTACGCGGCCATGGCGGCGGCCGCCACGGTCGGCTGCAGCTTCTGCCTCGACCTCAACTACTTCCTGGCGCACAACCACGGGCTCGACGAGGCGAAGGTCCGGGAGGTGCCGCGCTGGCGGGAGTCGTCGGTGTTCACCCCGCGGGAACGCCGGGTCATGGAGTACGCGGAGGCGGCGAGCCAGACGCCGCCCGCTGTCATCGACGAGCTGTCGGACGCGCTCCTGGCCGAGCTCGGGCCGGCCGCGCTCGTGGAGCTCGCTGCCCGGGTGGCGTTCATGAACATGTCGGCGCGCATGAACCTCGCGCTCGGCATCCACTCCGAGGAGTTCGCCGCGGCGTGCGGGCTCCCGCCGCTCGCCGTCCGGTCCACCGTCCAGGGCGCCCCGTAGGCTCGCGCAGGTGGCCAGCCTCGACGAGGACCCGTTCGTCGTCCACCGGAACCTGCTCTTCACGGTCGCGTACCAGCTGCTGGGCTCGGCCGGTGACGCCGAGGACGTGCTGCAGGAGTCCTGGCTCCGCTGGTCCTCGGTCGACCGGTCGGAGATCCGCGACCCGCGCGCCTACCTCGTCCGCGTCGTGACGCGGCAGTCGCTCAACCATCTGCGCACCGTGGCGCGGCGCCGCGAGGACTACGTCGGCGAGTGGCTCCCGGAGCCGCTGCTGACGAGTCCCGACGTGGCCGACGACGTCGAGCTCGCGGAGAGCCTCTCGATGGCGATGCTCACCGTGCTGGAGACCCTCGGGCCGGCCGAGCGGGTGGTCTTCGTGCTGCACGAGGTGTTCGACGTGCCGTACGACGAGATCGCGGAGACCGTCGGGAAGACACCTGCGGCGGTCCGGCAGATCGCGCACCGCGCGAAGGGTCACGTCTCCGCGCGGCGTCCCCGGGTGCGCGTGGTGCGCTCCGAGCACGAGGACGTCGTGGAACGGCTGGTCACCGCCCTCAACACCGGCGACCTCGCCGGGCTCATGGACGTCCTCGCGCCCGACGTGGTCGCGGTCGCCGACGGCGGCGGGAAGGCTCGCGGTGCGGCGACCCGGCCGATCGTCGGCGCCGACAAGCTGGCGCGGTACCTCGTGGGAGGGATGGCGAAGGCAGGGGCCGGGCTGCGCGCTGCGGCGACCTGGGTCAACGGTCAGCCCGCGATCCGGATGGAGCTGGACGGGCATCTCCTCGGCGTGGCGAGCATCACCGTCGCCGACGGACGCGTGACGCACGTCTACTCGATCGCCAATCCCGACAAGCTGACCAGGCTCGACCACGAGGCCTCGCTGAGCCGGTGACGGGCCGGTTCAGGACGGCACCGGTGCTCGCAGACCCAGCGACCGCAGCTCGAGCGACGCGAGCGCGCGGACGACCTCGGGGTCCCGACGCCGCCACGCGTTCGCCGGGTCGTCGCTCACGCCTGCGAGCGCGCGGACCGGCTGCGTCGCGAGCGCGCGGAGGGCGAACAGGTCCAGGTCGGCTGCCGAGTCCAGGATGCGCGTGGCTGCACGTGCGCGGCTGACGAACCGGCCGCGGGAGAACAGCCAGACCGCGACGACGAGCAGGATCGGGACCGCGGCGATCGTGAGCCCGAGCAGCAGCGCCAGCTGGTGGGCCCCCTGCTGCACCTCGACGCCCGCCTGCGCGATCGAGTCCGCGGCGCCACCGGCCGCGGTGAACGGGGCGCGTGCGTCGTCGCCGACGAGCGGGACACGCGCGACCGTGTCTCCGGCCGAGGTCAGGCTCTCCGAGAGCGAGGACCCGGCGTCCTCGAGGGTGCGTCCGGGCGCGGCGAGCCTGCCGACGACCTCGTGCACCCACAGCCCGGCACGGACCCACAGGACGACCCATCCGATGACGAGGACGTCGGCGACGAGCTGGCGCGCACGGCGCCACGGGGTCTGCGCGTAGAGGGTCACGCGGACATCCTGACGTGCGGGGGCACCGGGGGTCTCAGGGATCGCGGGCGATCCGCCCTTCGGGGACTCGCTCGAGCTGCGCCCAGCCACGCCACCCGCGTTCCTCGAGGATCGCCAGCAGCTGTCGAGCGACCGGCGTGGACTCGGTCATGGCTGCGTCCAGCAGGGCCGCGAACGGGTCCGAGGCATCGGCGTCGCCGATCTCCACCTCGCCGCTCTGGACAGCGCGGATGCGGAGGTCCTCGACGATGTCGGCGAGCTCGACGACTCGCGGATCGTCGGCCGACCACTCCGGCACCGAGCTGAGGAGGAGATAGAGCCGGGTCATGTCCGGGTCCTCGTCCAGCTGGCGGTTCTTCTCGACCACCACGGACTCGATGTCGTGCGGGATCTGCGGGGCGAGCATGATCCACGCATCCCGTTCGAGCTCGATGTAGGCCTCGCCTACGCCGAGCCCGCGCAGCCGGTCCAGGTACTCGACGACGACCTGGGGAAGGGCCAGGTGATCGCCGGCAGCGAGCTGGGCGATCCGCTTGCGGTTGCTCTGGAGGCGACGGATGTCGGCGCTCAAGGCCTTGTCGATCGCCTCGACTGCTCGGGCGAACTCGTCGGGGCCGGCGACGAGGAGCTCCTGCACTCGAGCGAGCGGCACGCCCGCATCCGCCAGCACGCGGATCCGGATCAGCCGCACGACGGCGGCGGCGTCGTAGCTGCGGTAGCCGGAGTGGTCGCGTGCGGGCTCGGCGAGCAGCCCGATCTGGTGATAGTGCCGGACTGTGCGCACCGTCACCCCGGCATAGGAGGCCAGCTGACTGATCGTGAGCATGGCTTCAGACTGCCTCAGCCGGCCACGCCGCGGACCGCCTCGGCGACCGCGCGGAAGTCCTTGCGGAGGATCGTGCCGTGAGTGCTCGCGACCTTGGCGTGGATCGTGATGTGCGGGTTGCGTTCGGCCACCGCGGGCACGCTGGCGCGGATCTTCTCCTGCCCATCCCCCGTGCTGCCGAACGACGTCCCGGACGCGAGGACGTACCGGGTCGGCACGGAGATCCTGTCCATCACCGGACCGAGCTCCCGTTCACGCGCGAGCCTGCCGACGTCGATGTTGCACTCGGCCATCTCCAGGGCGGACATCCGCGGCGTCAGTCCCGTCACGCGGAGCGGCACCGTCAGCCAGTGCAGGCGACGGAAGGCCGTACGGATCCCCTGCTCCATCTCGTCCGTGAGCCAGTCGTGCGGCTGTGCCCCATCGACCAGCACAGCGCCGATCGTCCGGTCCGGATGCCGGCTCGCCCAGTGTGCGGCGACGAAGGCGCCGTACGACCACCCGACCACCAGCGCTCGGTCGACACCTCGAGCGTCCAGCACGACAGCGACATCGCGGACGGCGGCCTCGAACGAGTAGTCCGCCGAACGTCCGGACCGGCGCCCACGGGCCCGCTCGTCGTAGGTGATGTGCCGCCAGTCCGGCCCGAGCTCGGCGATGACCCGCCGCCAGTAGCCCTGGGTCGCGAACTGGCCGTTGAGGTAGATCACCGGCGTCCCGGAGCCACCCGAGTCCGAGACGGCCAGGGCAGTGTCGTCGACCGGCACCATGCCGGTCCAGGTCGGGGTCGAGGTCGTCCTGATCATGGCGTCTCCGTTCCGTTCTGCACCGTGCGATCCAGCGTGCAGGGGTGACGCAGCGTCAGGGTCAAGCCTCATGTGGCGATGCGAGCGGGAACGACGAAGGACCCCACTTCCGCATGATCATGCGGGTGGGGCCCTTCGGCTGGCGGGGTGGTGACACAACCACTTGACCTGCAGCGTTGAGGGGCCGAACGAGGGCCACTCACACGACGGGGGCCCAAGTGCTCACACCACAGCCCGCTGACCTGCACCAACGCGCCCTTGCGCGGATCGCCGCGCGGGAGATCACGCACGGCCCTGACCAGGCACTTCGTCTCGGAACGATTGGCCAAGCCGAGCGAGAACCCCCGGAGTGCCGTCTCGCCTGACCCAACGGGCGTCGAACGGCGGCGCGGTCGTCATCCGCTGGCACTCGCTCGCAACCGCCCGCGACGCCGCCACCACAGCTCCCGGTCAGGCATCGGGGTGAATACGACCGCGCTCACAATGCGCTGGTGCCCGTCCGTCAGCGGACGCGCCGTCATCCCGGCTGCCAGCCACGCGCGCGTCCAGTGCTTCTTGGCCAGTGCCGAGTGCTGATCTAGGCGTGGGTTCGCCCAAAATGCTGGCCGGCGCGCCCCGTCGGGGAGTCTGGAGACTGTCGGGCGACCGCGACTGCCCGGGACTGGGCCGTCCGGGATGTGCTCGTTGATCCCGGCCAACGTCAGCTTGCGAACGTCGGTCTGTTTGTCGAGGAATTCGAAGAGCTGCACGTACTTGCCGACGGCGGGCGGCTTCGGAAGGCTCTCGTGGAAGCGCTCCGCGCTCAGGCGGGGGGACTGGTCCACGCTGACGAGGCCCGGCTGCAGCCCCATGGCCACGTTCGCGAACGCGTCAGCCAGCACGACCCCAACGTCCAGTACTCGCTCATTGAGCACGTCGCGGTCGAGCCCCGCCGCGTTGTACTCCCACGATCCGCCGCGAACACGCTCCGCGTCGAACGCCAGCCCGATCCGCGCAGAAAGTTCCAGCAGCAGTTCGACGACGATCGGCTCGCTCTTCAACTTCAGCCCTTGGACGCGCTCGGGCACACCGGGCTTGCGGACGATTCGCCCGGCCGCGGCCGTCAAGAGTCCGTCCTCCTTGAGTCCGGGCTGGCCGTCGAGCCAGCTGGCGACCTCGCTCGCACGCCAGCGCACCTCGTCCTCCCACGCGCGATCCGCGGCAACCCCGCCCTGCAGTATTTCGGTCCTGACGCCCTCGAAGACCTCCCGTGCGGGCGCGGGGCGACCCACGGGGTTCGGCCACGTCCACGCGACCAGGAGCCGACGCTGGGTCTCGCTCAGGTCCTGAATCCAGGCATGCCCGTCCTTCGGGACAAGCCGACCGCCACCCAACCAGTGCATCCGCAGCGCCCGGGCCGCGCTGGCGTCATCAGCAAACACGTTCGCACGCACCAGGCCGCCCGCGAACCGGTCCCACGAGCCCGGCCCGTCCGCGACGTCGTGCACGCTCACCAGCGCAGCACCCATGCCGATACCCCTTCAAGATTCTGGTTGAGTGGTATTGGGATCCAGGGAACAGTAGCGCTCGTGCTTACCGGCACACCCCATCGCGTGAAGAGAGAAACGAACATGGTCCAGAAGCTCATCGCACTGTCTCAGGAGCCCACCGCGCAGCGCATCGTGCGCCAGATGGCTGGACGCGGCCTTGAGGAGGTCGGCAAGCTCCTCGAGCAGTACGGGCGCCGCATGCAGGACCAGTGAGCCGAACCTGTCCCACGCCGCGAGGGTCATGGTGTGTCGACAAGAACCTCTGACCTGCGGCGGCGTATCGCACCCCGATGTCGCCGACGCCCGCTTAGCCTGCGCCATGATCACCATGAGCACGCCCTGTGCCCGCCGCTCGTGGGCGGGTACCCGGTGAGTCGGCAGGCCACACCGCCGTATGAGCGGGTCATGGCCAAGGTGGAGTTCCAAGGGGAGTGCCTGGTGTTCACGGGCAAGCTGCGCCGTGGCTATGGCCTCACCTCTGAGCAGGTGGACGGTCGCACTCGGGATCGTTTGGCCCACAGGGTCGTCTACGAGCACCACCACGGGCCTGTCCCAGACGGGCTGTTCGTCCTGCACTCCTGCGACAATCCGCCGTGCGTCAAGATCACCCACCTGCGCGCCGGCACCGCGCGGGAGAACGCCGCGGACATGGTCGAGCGGGCCCGCGGTCGGCGCGGGGACGTCAAGGACGTCTGTCCGCGAGGTCATGACCTCACCGTCCCCGGCGCGATCACGGCGCGGCCGACGCGCTCCAAGAACCCCGCCAAGGCGCCCAGCCGCAAGTGCGTGCAGTGCCAGCGCGAGGATACGCGCGCGAACCGTGAGCGTGCCGGCTCGCCCTACACAGGGCAGCCAACCAACCGCGACAAGACGCACTGCAAGCGAGGCCACGAGTACACCCCCGCGAACACCTACCTCATGCCACGTGGTGGTCGGATGTGCCGGGCGTGCACAGTCGAACTCAGACGCAACAACGCCGCTGTGCGCAAGGCTGAACGCGAGGAGTCTGTGCCCCGTCGCCCGTTATTCGGCGATGCAGCCATGCGCGCATGGCTCGCCCGCCGGCCCGGCTTGTCAGACGACGAGCTCCTTCAGGTCGGAGAGGTCGCGGTCTTGTTCGCGGTGTCGGCCAGCGCCGTGCGCCGGTGGGGTGAACTCGGCCTCCTGCCGGCTACACGCACCGTGGGCGGGCACCGCCGATACCGTGTCGCTGACGTCGATGATGCCGTCCGCGCCGAGGCCCCGTCTGACCACCAAACCGCAACTTCCTGGAAGACTGCACCGCGCTGACCTACGGGAACACGTCGACAGACGGTCTAGGCCGAGAGCACGACCTCGTGGGCCTCACCTGCGCTTTCGCGAGTCCGAGTATGGGGCCGAACACTCGACCGTCGCGAGGCGTCGCGGCCGGAACTGCTGCGCATCCCGGAGCACCTTGCGGACATCGAACCCGCACCCACCGTGGCCCGCATGACTACCCAACCCACCCCCGCACCATCGGTCTGCCGGCACTGCCTCCACATCCAGGACGACCACCTCATGGTGCTCGTCATCGCCCACCCCGTTCCGATGGGGCTGATGTACTGCCCGGTTTTCGGGTGCCCCTGCGGGAGTACCTGGCGGTCGGGACCCCGCCTCTCGACACGTGAGGAGATCGAAGACACCCGCCGACTCGTCCGTGACGCCCTGGCCGCTGACGGAGTAGCTGTCCCCGAGTTCCTGAGATGACACGCATGCGAGGGGCCCGATTGGGCCCCTCGCATGTCACCGAGGTCATCGATCCACGATGCGGGAGGCAGCCCGACCCATCTTGCGGTTGGCGAAGGGGCGACGGCCGTACTGGTCCGCGAACTGCGTCAGCAACGTGGCCTCGATGTCCTCCGGGTCTGAGTGCAGCGTCGGCAGCCACGCAACGAGCAGCTCCTCGACGTTGGCGAGCTGCCAGATGTAGCGGCCGCCCCAGTGCCCGACCGGTTGCCCGGCGCCATGGCGGCGGTACTCGTCGAGCCGTTTCCGAAGCCCTCGCGCCCCGGTTGATCCGCCACTTGCCTTGCCCACATAGAGGACGACGGCGGCGGGCACCCAAGCGTCGGTCAGGCGCGCCTTTTCGACCGACGGGTCCTTGCGTTTGAACCAGCCCGCCACGCTGGACTCGAGGAACAGTGGTGGGTCGGACGCGTCCCGGACGATGACGTAGACACCTGGGTCCGCCGGCACCTCTACCTCAGGCAGCCGAGCGAACGGCACGAACCCGGTGAATCCCACGTCGCGCAACCCTTGGACCGTCCACGCGGCGACCTCAACCACGCCGTCCACGTTCACCGAGCATCCGGATGCAGCACCGGGACCGGGCCGAACCCGTGGTGCCCCATCGGGCGAACCTCACCACGGTAGGGGTCACCGTTCACGTTCTGGCTCTCGGAGCGCCACACTGGCCACGTACACCTGTAGTGCTCGAGGAACGGGTGGCGCGCGCGGGTGTGTGTCGCCACTAGCCGCATCTGCTCATCGAACAGCGCACGTTGGGTCTGCAGCGCTCCAGCCTGCTTCTGAGACAGCAGCAGCATCGGCTCGCCCGGAGCGCGGCCCCCGCCCTCTCCCGCTAGCTCGCGATGCGCAACGACGAACCCCTCCTCGTAGACGCGCGCGGCCTGCGACAGCGCTCCCGCTGAGTTTGCGAGCGCTGCGCGTGCTGCGGCGCATCGCCGCGACGTCGCGGTCACCTTCTCCCGGAATGCGTGCGTCCAGCTGATGCGAGCGTTATGGCTGGCCGTGCGGGTCTGGATCACTTCACACTCGTCGCGCAGGGCGAACAGGTACGTCATGTGGCCGGCGACCAAGTCCGGAAGCAACCCTGGGCCGGGGACGGGTAGACCCTCCTCAAGCATCCGCTCAAGCTCGATAGCGCATCCCGCCAGGCGGCTGCTCAACCGGTGCACGCGATGATGCTCCTGCTCGACCTGACGCAGATGCGCCCGGTGCAAGAGTCGCTCGTACGCCAAGGCGACCAACCCGGCTGCCGCCGCGCACAGTGCACCGATCTGCGAGATCGTGCTCGCCCACTCCTGAACGGTCATCGTTTCCTCCTCAGGGCGGTTCCCGGCCGCAGTCTGGCCGAACCCGCCCACAGAGTCCTGCCTGAAAGGAGTCGGCGCGCCGCAGTCACGCGCCATCGCTGCGGATGAGTCGGAAGATCCTCTCCTCCACTTCGGGCGCTGTCAGGCCATGTACCGCCCCCCAGGACGTCAGGGTCTCGATGTACCGCGCGTAGTCGTCGGTGTACCCGGCACGCAGCGAGACTCCGGCACCGGTGGAGAGCCACGAGATCACGAGTGCGTCGAGTACGGGCGCGGCGTCCGCGGCAGCCGAGTCGCCGCGCGCCGTGACGAAGTACAGCCACTTCGTGAAGAAGGCGGGGCCGAGACCGGAAATCTTGCCGGGCCGATTGTTCAGGAACCGATACCCCTCGACTGCGCCACGATCCCGGGCGACCTCGACTGACTCGCCGAGCCGATCTCTGACTGCGGGCGCCACGGGCGCGATCTCGGGTGATGGTGCTGCGGTCAGAATCTTGGCTGTGCGGTAGGGACCGTAGCCGGACGAACCGTGCCCCCAGATCATCGCGGCCGTGAACGCGGCAGTGACGTCGCCCGGGAGCAGGTCCTCTACGAGACGAGCGGCAGCGCGGCGGTCGAGGGCGTCCGGTAACGCATTGAGCATCGCGCTGTTGCGATCGAGGTGTGCCGTCCACTTCCGCCACCGCACTCCCGGGAACGAGAAGGCCCGTTGCGGGCCGTGCTCTCCTGCGAGGAGCGGCTCGAGGGCGCTGGGCGCGGGCTGCATCCGCCTACACTTCCGCACGGCCCGGCCCCAAGGTCAGGACCGCGGGGGTGAACGACCTTGGCGCTAGCGGCCGTCGCAGATGCGCACATCCGCTCTGGTTGACGCTCCGACTTCACGACTCGCGCTCCATCAGGGCATCACGCAACGCCGCAAGAGTAAAGGTGCCGTCTGTCGTCTCGGCACACCAGAATGTCCAACCGTTCTGGGCCGTACCGGTCACGGCGTCTGCGGCTCCTGATGGCGTGGAGTAGATCTCGTCACCGCAAGCGATACGCCCGTCGGGCAGGACGGTCGCCACAACGCCGAGTCCGTCGCGCGTCGGGCGTAGCGTCGCGCCGGCGTCGACAAGCTCGGCGGCCAGCAAGTCAGCCACTGCCACGCCGTGATGCACCCGGGCCGGCGTACTGTCGGCGACCCCGGGGATCTGGGACGGGACCGGGTACGCGGGTGCGTAGCCCTGGTCCCTGAGACGGTTGTATGCGTCGCGCACCACAGCGGCCATCAGCACCCGCCGCTGAGTGAGGAAGTCGCGGTACGACATCGACTGCCAGCCATCGGGGAGCGCGTGCCAGTACAGCTGCCTCTCCAGCATCTCCGCCGAGGGTCGCTTGCTCGCGAGCTGGGCGGGCCAATACTCGTGCGGCGCATCATCAGAGATGGCGATGTTGTCCGCCCACTCGACCAGCGCCATGTTGGCGATCTGGTTGATCTCCTTGGTTTCCGTCACCCCCAGGCTGTTCTTGAGATAGGCGCGAGGGAAGATGTGGTGCCGCTCAATTCCCTTGCGCGCCGTTATCGCGGGATCGAGGCGCGCCCGCACCTTCCCCGTCGACAGCAACGCATCTGCGTCCAGAATATTCAGAGCTGCGATGTAGGCCAAGAGGGCTGGCGACTTGGATGCGCTCGTTGCCAGGTCATTGGGGAGCGTGATCGTCCAGTAGTCGGGCGTCAGCGTGTCGTCGATGATCTGCGACAACACCCGCAGGTACCCGTCACTGTCGCCGGGGGCGAGGTCCGCTAGCCGTGCAGCGTCTTGCTCGAAGCGCGACTCGAACGCGGTGGTGTAGCGCCCCGTCGTCTGCGCCATGAAGAACCATCGGGCGATCACCTCCCGGAGTCGATCCAGGGGGACGCGATAGTCGACTCGCCCCATGAGCCACAGCGCGTAGGAGAACAACAGCGTGGTGTCGCTCGAGATCATCTTCGATCCGCGAAAGCCCGCACGTTCCAGGCACAGCAGGTACTCATGCCAGTTCGTCAGGTCGAGCACCTGGTCGTGGGCCCGCTGGAGGGTGGCGAACTGCGCGTCTCTGCGGACCGGGTCGGCCCGGCCGGTCTCGACGTCCTTGCCCCGAAGGAGGGTATAGACCTGCTTGAGCACCGCGCGGCGAAACGCGAGAGCTACCGCCACACGGAGGAGCTGGGGTGGGGACGGCTGGATGTACCAGTTGAACGGCGAAGCCGCGGACAAAGACGGGGTCTTGCTCGCCCGTGTGAAGGCCTCGAGCTCCTTGCGGCCTTTCTCCCAGAACACGCTCATCAAGGTCAGGATGAAGTCCGCCTGGTTGAGGGTCACCCCCTCGGAGTTGATCCGGACGAACACCTCCGCGACCTGTTCCTCGTCGACCGACGCCGCGAGTTCGACTGCCTTGAATGGGTAGGACTGGAGGTCGTGTACTCGATCCAGTGCGGCGTCGAGCCGGTCTTCTTCCGTCTGGTCGATCTCCCTTTTGCTGGTGAGGCGGGCGAAGTAGGCACGAACCGCTGCCCGGTAGCCCCCCGCGCTCCACAGCACGGAGACGTCAGGGATGTACTCGGGGTCGCGCTCGATGGCGGCGTCCGTGACCGCGAACGTGTCGTCGGAGGGTCGGAAAGCGATCCGGATGCGACTTTCGGTGTAGTCGTCTCGTAGCACCTTGGCACCGGTAATCACCGCGTACAGAGACGTGAGCCGTTGCTGCCCGTCGACGATCAGGAGCGAGGGCGTGCGCTCCTTCGGGTCGAGGCCGATGGGCCGCGTTGCGCCGTCGGCACCGGTCTCCCAGAAGAGCAGGTAGCCGACCGGAAAGCCCTTGTACATGGAGTCCAGAAGGTCACGCGCTTTTGAGGCGCCCCACACGTACGGGCGTTGGATTTCTGGGAGCGCGATTCGGCCCTTCTGGATGTCCTCGATGAGGCCGAAGACGGAGTACGTGGCATCTTTGAACAACGTCATGGTCATGCGGCTGCTCCACCCTCGGGGCTGATCCTCATCGTTCCGGCACCGTACCGGTCCCTGGCGACACCGGGATTACGCGGCGGGCCCCAGCCAGATCTCGAAGGAGCGGCGGTCGTGGACCCCATCGGGCCCTCCACGTTCCAGGCCACGGAGTGTCTGCAGGTATCCCCAGAGTGTGTCGGGGTCGATGAGCTTGGTTCGCCCTCCTGCCAGCTTGAGCATGTCCCAGGTCGTGTAGCAACGGATCTGGTGCACAGCGGCGAGGCGTCGAGCCCCCCGGTCATCGGTCACGAAGACCGCCTCGAGGCTGCGGCTCATGATGATCGCGAGGGTCTCAGCCTCGCCGAGATGCCTGGCCGGGGTGTCTCCAGGTACGGCGAGCTCGTCGCGCAGGAGGCGGACCTGCAGGTGCTCTGCCTGCGTCTCCGGGTAGAGCGGATCGCCGAGCGTGTCAGCGAAGTCCATCATCGCTGCCAGGCCAGGCTCTCTAGCCGAGCGCTCACACTCGGACGCGACCGTCGCGCACCAGGCAGCCCGCCCGGACATGATGTGCTGAAGCACGTCGACACGGTTGATGAGCGCGAAGTTCACCAAGACCGTGTTGTCCGGGAACAGCAGCGTGGTCATCGTGCCGGGGTCAAGCCGAGCTCGTCGGCCAGCGCGTCCACGTCCCCGCTCGGAAGCTCGGGGGCCTCGAGGTCGAGCTCGGCGGCATCCACGTCGAGCATCCAGGCGAGCGCCTCGGGGCCGATCACGCCGGTCTCGATCCGTCCGATGTGCGCGCGCAGCAGCACTTGAGGGAAGTGCCGCCTGGCCGCGGCGGCCATCCGCTCGCTGATCGCGTCAAGGCCGGGCTCTGGTGAGCGCCAATGCGACCGCAGGAGGCGCTGGGTCGGTTGAGGCGCCCACTCGGAGACGATGTCGGAGACTGCGATGCGGCATCCGCTGAGCCGGTGCGCGACGGAGCGGGTCGAGACCCCTCGATCCCATACCCACTGCGCAAGCGCCTCGGCGGTGATGTCCGGGAAGCCGGTGGCGCACATCAGGTGCGCAGGCATCAGCAACTCGGCGGCGAACGCGTTGGCCGCAGCTTCCGCCTCTTCGCTCACGTCGCCGGTCGCGTGGTGCCCATCCGCGAGGTGCGCCAGCTCGTGTGCCAAGGAGAAGTTCTCGTAGAACCAGTTCCCGGTCGCCTTCATCGCGATGACATGCCGCCCGTTGACGGTGAAGCAGTACGCGGTGGTGAGCTCGGGAACGCGGACGACGTGAATCCCTAGGCGCTCCTCGAGGCGTGCCAGGAACGGGCGCACGAAGTCGTCGCCGAGAGCCTGACGGACCTCCGAAGGCGTTGCGGGGATCGCCGCGGACATCCCGAGATCACCGGCCTGCCGGTACGCCAGCTCGATGTCCCGAAGGACCCGTTGGTCGGCAACGAGGCCAGGCACGTCGCGCGCGCCGGTCTCGTGGTCGTAGGAGTGCCGAGCCGCGAAGCGCAGGCGACGAGGGTCCTCCTGTCCAGTGATCAGCCAGTGGATGTCGACGCCGAGCCGGTCGGCCAGTGCGGCCAGCTCGATCGAGGAGAACGCCCGCTGACCGTTGATCGCCCTCGACAGCGCGTCGGGCTTCATCTCGACCGCCTGCGCGATCTCGTACTGCGGGGTCTCAGCAGCATGCTCGGCGATCGCCTGACGAACACGGGTTCCGATCGTCTGCGCGTCCATGCCTCCACCGTAGACCTCCTCGTTGGGAAAATCCCAACAGGATCCGCGGCCTGTGGATGAACTGCGTGCCTCCGCTACCCGGCGGCGACCTGCTCGTAGATCGTCGACTCGGCGGACCTCAGCTCGCGCTCGACGGATTCGGCGACGTTCGGGTCGTCGATCGATACGCCGAGCTCGACGTTGCCGTACTCAGCGCTCCAGGAGAAGTTCGCGCTGGTCACGACGAGGAACCGGTGGTCGACGGACACGAACTTGGCGTGGTTGCGCACAGGACTGCCCTGGAACGCGCGGGTCCGCAGGACTACACCGGGCCGCAGGTTCTGCGCGATCGTCGCGGCGTCGGGGCCGGATGCCCCGTTGCTCGCGTGAGCGTCGATGTACACCCGGACGGCGACCTCGGGGCGAGACGCTGCCTCGCGCAGCGCCGACCAGAGCCCCGAGGTCTGTTGGAAGTTGTAGGTCGAGCAGACCACGGACATCCGCGCGCCGGCGACCAGGCGCGTCAGCGAGGTCGTGAGTGGGCTCGTCTGGGCCAGGTGCCCCGGCATCGTCCACACCGTGCCGACACCGGTCTCGACGCTGCGCGCACCGGCAATCGCGCGCAGTACGGCAACCAGGACGTCTGGCGAGTTTCGCAGGCCCGCGGTCCTGACGAGCTCGGCGACCTCGGGCCTGCGTGAGGACTCGATCGCGGACACAGCGCTGGTGAAGCTCTCCCCGGCGCGCAAGCGGGTGGCGACCGCGTCCCCCTCGGCGCCAGTGAGGTACGCGCCGAGCGCGCGCACCGCGGCTGCGGCCTCAGCCGAAGAAGCCAAGGCCCACCGCCCCCGGCAGGTCGATGAGGAATCGCCGATCGAGGAACCGGTTGGCGCGCTCGCAGGACGTCTCCGATGCCATCGCGCAGCAGTGGCACGCCGCACCATGCAGGAAGTCCTCGGGGTCCTTCGGGGTTCGGTGGGCACACACAGGGTCCGACGAACAGCGGGAGGCCCGTTCCAGCGCGGAGGTGACCACCAGCTCGAGCCGGGCGGGCTCGCTGAGCTGGACGAGACCACCGAGAGTGCCGTCGCTGTCGGACGCGGTCGTGCAAATCAGCAAGCCTGCTGCTGGTTCCCGCCCGCCGTCCGAGGTCCACGCATAGATCCGCTCACTGAGGCTGGCCGCCGAGTAGCCACACTGCATGGCCATCTCGCGGATGAGCACGTGGGCGAACGTGTGGAGCAACCAGTACCGCGGGGGCCTCAGTCGCTCGTCGGGGTCGACCTGCTTGGCCGTCTCGGAGTAGCGGCGTTCGAAGTTGCGGCGATGCGCGGCCTTGTGGTCCTGCCACGTCTCCGTTTCGTCGATCTTGCGCTCCCACGCCTCGACGGCGGCCTCGTCGAGCTGCAGGAAGATCCCCTCGCCGCGATCCTCGGTCGCGACCGCCCACCGTGGTCGCTTGTCCCTGGTGAGCGGTACGAGTCGGGAGGTGAGGTCGCTGACCCGTTCCATCTCGTCGATCCGCGTGAATCCCACCACGGCGTTGACCTTGCGTAGCTTGTCCACCGCCAGCACGCGCGTGATCTCGGGGCGCAATTGCGGGTCCCGGGTGCGGCTGGAGAGCATCAGCCCGCTGGGATCGTCGTGCTGGTGGCCGATCGGATCACGCTGAAGGTAGCGCCATTCCGGCACCAGCAGGTCGACGGGGTCCCACGTGCGACGACGCTCCTCGAGCTCCTCGTCGGTGACCGCGGGCGCCATCGCCAACACGACGGCTGCGGCGAGCTCATCGTCGGACAGATCGGCGAGTGGCGAGCCGCCTTTCTTGAGGAGCGCCCGCAACACCGAGGGGTGGTCGTGAAAGGTCTCCAGGTCCTCGCCCAGTGCGGACCTCAGGGCGTTGCCCCGACCGGCGATGGCCTCAGCCGCGGACTGCGGCATCACGACTATCGACTGGGTTGCCGGGAACCACAGGTTCGATGCCCCGACGAGCATGAGCCGCACGGGCATCGGGCAGCCGTGGGTGGCGAAAGCGTTCAGGTGGGGGTGCCGTCCGCGGCACTTGGGCAGCTTGCCGCGGGCGGCCTCGCCTTGCGCCTCGTTCATCGGCCGACGGGCCTGGCACGAGTCGCACATGATGGTGGCCGATGCACCCTTGCCCGAGGTGCGGTCGACCATCTTCAGGACCGGGAACTGCGCCTTCGGACAGTCGTTGCCGTGGTGCACCCACCACGGGTACGGGAACTCGTCGAGGTGGCCGTCTGCGCAGGCGATCAGGTACCGGGCGGGTACCGCCGGGCGCGCCCGTGCCTTGCGGTCCTTGGATCCCGCGCGCCCGTAGCACTTCTCGTGCTCGAACCGAGCTTCGTCCGTCCGGTAGGGGTGGGTGTTCGTGTAGCTGAACCGGCTGATCGGTCCGAGGAGGTCGCACCCTGTGCAGCGCATCCATTGCGGGAAAACGCGTGCCGGCACGCCCAGGTCGTCGCCTTCTTTCGATGCGAAGTTCTTCTTCGGGGCCCAGGGAAAGGGCCGCAGCTCGCTGACCTGGGATCCGAGCATCGTCTGCACCGCTTCGAGCAGACGCGGGGCGTGGATCGTCGGAACACCGTCGCGACGCCGCCAGATCGTCTCCCAGTCGTCGAGGCCCGCGGGCATGATCGTGAACTGCGGCAGGTCCATGATCGAGCCCGGGCCGTACGTGTACAGCAGGGACGACGGGCGCCCGGACCCGACCTTGGCGCGATTCCTGGTGGACTTCTGCTCTGAGGCGGTGTCCGCGTCGCCGAGCGGGTCGAGCGGCTGATCGTCTGCGTAGGTCATCGTCGCGTCAGTCATCGACGGCTCCGTTCGTGTCGTCGAGCTCCCAGCCGGGTGCGTCGTCGGGCTCGACGGCGTAGAGGCGCTCCTTGATCGGGCTGACCAGCAGGTTGATTTCTGGTTGGACCTCGCGCATCGAGTTGGCGACGACAAACGGTGCGCTGGCCGTCGATCCGGCGAGGGCGCGCGCGTTCTCCGGGCTCATGAGCAGCGCCTCGTGCTTGCCGTCGCCGGCCGGCCGTTCGTAGACAAGCGTGAGCTGCTGCTGGCTGAGGGCCTTCCGGTGTTTGACCCACTGGTCGACCCGGTTGAGGAGCCGCTGCCGAGTGGCCTGCTCCGTCGTCGGACTGGCGAGCGTGGCACGCGCGACCAACGCAGCGACGAGAGCCGTGACGTTGCCGTACTCAGCCTCGATCCGTCCTGCGCTGCGCTCTGCGGACAGCCCGTCAGCACGCGTGGCGTCGAGCACACGGGCAGCGCTGACTAGGACACCGTCGAGCCCGCGTTCGATTGACGTGATCGAGAACGGCGTCACGGACAGTGCCTCGACCTGGGCGTAGAAGGTCTCGTGGTAGTGCCGGAACTGCTCGAAGTGGGCCAGGTCACGCGGACGCGCCCAGTTGCCGAGCGTCACCACCAGCCCGGGTCGAGACGCGTCGCGTCCCACGCGGGAGGAGGCCTGGATGTACTCGGCCGTGTTCTTCGGCTGACCGACCATGAGCATGAGCCCCAGCCGGGTGACGTCCACGCCAACCTGCAGCATCGACGTGGCAAGCACGACGTCGAAGGGGTTCTCCGTCCGGCCCTCCATGTTCTCGTCGGCCGCCCGCCGCTCGGCGCGGGTGCGCTTCCCTTCACTCGAGTCGTGGTCGGGGTCGAACCGCCGGCCCATCTCGTCCAGAGTCCTGGTGATGTCGGCGCTGGCGACACGGGACGTGAGCTCGGCGATGTTGAGACTGCCGTAGTCGGTCCCCCGCCGCCGCGGCAGCCCGGTCCACGGGCGCCCCTTCGCCAGCGCCGTCTGGATGTCGTCGGCCATGTAGCGGGCCATGCCGGCGAGCTCCCGCGTGGCATTGAAGTAGCCGACGAGCGTCATGTACGGGTCAGCGCTCACCCCGGAGCGGTCCATGAGCAGCTGCGCCCCGGACATCAGCACCTCGGAGACCCGGATCTCGGCGGAGGTCAGTCGCACGCCCGTCGTGCTGACACCGACGTAGCGCCGCCCGGGGTGCTGCTCAGAGACTTCGACCTCAGTCGAGAAGTAGGTGTCCTTGACGTCGAGCACCTGCGGCGGGAACACCGTGACGCCGCGCCCGTACAGTCCGCGCACCTGATCGCTGGCATTGCGCACGGTTGCGGTCGACGCCACGATCAGCGGCTTGACCCGGCTGCCGCCGGCGGTGGTCCAGGACGTCAACACGTCGATGGCGACCTCGAACAGCCCGACGGTCGTCCCGAGCGCACCGGTGATGAGGTGCAGCTCGTCCTGGATGATCAGATCCGGCGGGCGCAGGCGGCTCACGGGGTGAACGGCTGCAGAGGGCAGACCATCCTTGGCCGGGTGCTTGCTGCCGTCCTTGAGACTGCACGGCTCGTAGTCGGCGTGCACGTAGCCGTGTCGGTCGCAGCGCTGGCGCACGTACCCGAACAGGGACGCAGCCTCCCCCTCACGGGCCAGGCGCGCGAACTTGTCGACCGTAGCGATCACAAACGCAGGGGCGAGGCGGTAGATCTCCTCGTCCACGGTGAGCACCGGAAGGCCCTCGGCCACGGAACCGCCGCGGGAGAACGGGCACTCCGCGAACTCGTCACCGCAGTACACGTGCACCCGCCGGTGGCCGTCGTCGCCGATCACGTCCTTGGGCTCGATGCGCGTCCCGCACCACGGGCATCGCTGCAGCTGCAGCACGGTCAACCGGTGGCGACGGCCGTCGTTGACGTTCTTGAGCTGCTCGGCCGCCTCCGGGTAGCGCTTGGGCGAGACGTCGGTGCCGACCCACAGGCCGATCCGGAACGGCTCCGCGCCCCAGGTCGCCTCGTCCTCGCGCCGCACCATCTCCGCGGCGCACACGAGGGTCGTCGCACGCTGGAACTGCTGCGACGTGAGCAGACGCAATGTGTACCGCATGAGAACCGCGACGCCAGCCCGCCCATCGATAGGTCCGTCCGCACCATCGACGATGCCCTGACGGCGACGGACCGCGAACGTGAAGGCAGCCAGGCCAAGGTAGGCCTCGGTCTTGCCGCCACCGGTCGGGAAGAACAGCAGCTCGACCTTGCCGAGCTCGTCGCCCGACCGGCGGTCGAGCTCCGGGCGGGATAGCGCCTCGAGCTGCATCAGGATGAACGCCAGCTGGAATGTGCGCCAGGAGTGCGCCTTCTTCGGCCCCCTGTCCAGGACCACTCGCCGAGCCTCAGTGCGACTGAGAGAAGGACCCTTGGCGCGCTCCTCAGCGACCTGCGACTGGATGCGCTGATCCGCCATCACCCGGTTCATAAACCGGAAGCAGCGCAACGCCTCATCGTTCGTGAGCAGGTGCTCCAGGCCGGACTCGAGCTGCTTGCACACGCGGCGGGCGTCGTGAATCGCGTCGCGAGCATCGTCCTGGAGGTGCGCGGGGAGGTCGGCGGCGAGGGAGTCCTGCTTGACCAGCCACGCGCGATAGCCGTCGATGATGGGTTGCAGTCCCGCCTCGATCTCGCCCGGTGTGGCCTCGGACAGGCGAAGCATATCGAGCAAGGCCCCGTCGATCTCCGTGGCGAGGGTCTGCGGTGTCTCGGACACCGGAAGCCACGTGGTCCACACCCGGCTCGCGCGGCGAGACCCAGGATCCACGGACCAGTCGGCTGAGCACGTGCGACCGTGCGCGAACTCGAGCCGATCCCGGTACTGCAGGTTCAGGCGGCGAAGCTCGTCGTCGCGCTCGAACCGGGTGTCCTCCAGCACGTCGGTCACAGGCAGGAACGCAGCGGCGCCATCGGTCTCGACGTACAGCCGGGTCTGGAAAAGCCAGGCGTTGACAGGAATCCGACTGGGCGTCTCCCGATCGTTGCACAGCGCCACCTCGACGAGGCGGCGGTTGCGCTCGGGGTCCTCCATCACGTCCACACGGAGAACGACGTCGTCCTGCAGCGGGTACGCCCTCGTCTCCGTCGGCGACAACTCATCGACATGGACGATCACCGGCTTGTCGATCGGAGTGCGACGGAAATGCCGGATCGGCGTGCCGCTCTTCGACACCTCGCCGCTGTCGAACGGGTTGTACACACCCCACGACGCGCGAACCGTGAATGACACGAGATCCACGGGGATCTGGAAGCGGAGGCCCATCGAGGCGGGGATCATCAGGCCGCGCCGCTGTGGCTGGTCGTCGACCGCGTCCTCATCGGACTCCGCCGTCGTGTCGTCGACAGCAGTGACCGGGACGCCACGGCCCTCGAGCGCGTCCGCCTCGTCCCCGACATCCGTGGGAGCCTCGTCGGAGCCCGCTTGCGACGGACTTGCCTTACCGGTGAGGCGCACCGGTGCGATCCGACCGAGGAGGTAGACCGAGTCCGGCGGGACCTCGATGACCTCCTCGTCGCCGCGCGACGGGCCAAGCAGCTCACGTTCGAGGATGTCGGCGAGGTTCTCGCGGTCGGTCCAGGACGAACCGCTCGGTGCGTGGGTGAGCTCGTACGACGATGTCCTTCGGGGCGGCTCGGTAGCGTCGCGGGCCGGCACGGTCGGCTCGGTCACTCGCCGTCCTCGCTCTCATCCGGCGCCGGTACGACATCGCCTTGCTGCGCGGCGCGCCGATGGTTCTCCTCCAGCAATCGATCGAGAATCTCGACGCGCGCCGCCGGGCTGACTGTCCAGCGCTCCATCTGGCGGTAGGTGTAGAAACCGTGATCGAGCGAGACATCGTCCCAGCCGTAGGCGGACATGACCGCCTCGTCCAACTCAACGTGAATATGACGCAGCCGCCGGACGTCAGCATCCGATGAGTCGCGGATTGTCGGGTCATTGACGAGGTTGTAGAGCTTGGTCAAGCCAAGCCTTCGCCGAAGCATCATTTCGCGTCGCTCAACATCCAGCTTCTCGCCAAGCGTATCAAGCTGGTCGTTCGAACGTGGACGGCAGAAGGTCAAAAACACGTCTGACGGCGAATAGTTGATTCCTGTGCCTAATGTGGAACCGTTGCGAATTGCCCATATCTGGTGGATGGTCGACGAAAGGACCGCCTGCTCGCTAAAGCTATCGACAGCAAACACGGCGAGCTTGTGTGAATAGACTTGGCCAGTTCGGACCCGAACGGGCATTACGGCATTGCTAACCAGCGCGATTACGAGCACTTCGGAAAGGTCGCCGATCGCCGACCGCAAAGCGATCGCATCTCTTTCGTATCGCCACCAGAATTCCTGAAGTTTGGGCTTCTTGGCCATTCCCTGTCGACTCGAAAATACTCGCTCCCTTACCCAACCCATCGGCGCGACATAGCGCTCCGCCTGCGCTCGACTCATTGGATAGAAGTCGACGATCCACGAAGGCGCTATGAGGTCCGGCCGCTGGTTTACGTCATCACCGCCGAGCAGCGGGCGCAAGACTCGCGCATTCGCCTCGTCGGCCGCGATCATCGATCTAGCGACCGACGGAGGGAGCTCAAATCCCCGGCCGTTCACATTGCATCCCTGAAAAGCTGTTCCAAGATTCTCGGGCAAACGCAACGCGTTCCCCGAAACCCGCCCAGCGGCTTCAAGGAAGGCGGAAATACTGCGGACTTGCACGTCGTCACAGACCCGTTCTGCGTCTGCGGCTACTCGATCAGACGTAGCCCACACAGCTGCAAACTCTAGGCTCGCACTCTTGGCCGGCCAAGGCCTCGACTGGATTGCGCGAGTTATTTCCAGCCCGCCCCCAACCATCCGATCGAGCCCGACCTCTCGGGTGTCTCCCTGGGCAATCGTATTCGTCGCGACGAGCCCCAATGTGCCGCCAGGGCGCACTAATGCGGCCGCTCGCAAGAAGAAATAGGCGACCAAGTCCGCGTTGCCCTTGGCGCCATCAGCCTGGACATTCACTAGCCATTCGCGGAATTCCGCGCCAATCGCGGACGACAATTTCTTTCCGCCCAAGAACGGCGGGTTGCCGATGACCGCGTCGAAGCCACCTCGAGCCCTGGCGTCTGAGACTGCGAGAATCCAATGCAGTGGTCTCCACCGAAAGTAGTCGGTCGGAACTGTGGGGGTCAGGCCGTGGTCGATGATCGCGTCAAGCATCGTCCTATCGCCCTCGCCTTGCGAGGGAAACGCCCGGCCCACGGCGACCCGCAGGCTCTCGTACGCCTCGTCGAGTACACGGCCCTTCTTGCCTCCGAGCGCGAGACCCACCGCGACAACTCCGTCAGCCACCGTGGCGAGCTGGGCCGTGAGGCGCTGGTAGTCGGCCCACTGACGCCGCTTGGACACCGCAGAGCGTTGCGGGTCGTCGTTGTCGATCTCCGAGGCGAGCCGCTGCCGCAGGCTCACGGCTCGCGTCATTACAGCGTCGAGGTCCAGCCGCTCGGCCCACGCGCCGCGGCTGTTGAACGCGAACAGCTCATCGGCCTTCGACTGCGCGGGCCGGATGTGCAGGGCCTCCAGCTGCCTGGCGTCGGTCAGACCGAGCAGGGAGTTGCCGTGCAGCACCTTGTCGTCGACGAACGAGAACGGCAGCTTGGGGTCAAGCGAGACGAGCCAGAGCGAGAGCTTGCACATCTCGACAGCCATGCCGTTGATGTCCGCCCCGTAGAGGCAGCTGGCCACGACCTGGCGGACGGCGCGAGTCTTCATCTCGTGCGGGGAGCCGTGTGCGACACCCTCATCGTGCCAAGCCTCCAGCAGGCGCTCGCCCAGGTACTCGGCGGCGGCGACGAGGAATGCCCCGGAGCCGCAGGCGATGTCCGCGACCTTCAGGTCGAGGATCTGGTCGGAGCTCAGGAGTCGCCACTGCGAGCGGTCCGGCGTCTGGTGCGGCCCCGGCCGGTAGACCAACGGCTCAAGCGCGTGCTGCACCACCTCCCTGGCCAGGGACTTGGGCGTGTAGTGCGCGCCTGAGGTCGCCCGCGAGGGCGTCTCGACGACGACCAGGCCACCGGCCTGGATGACGGTCGGCCGGTTGCGCAGATCGCGTCGGATGATCCCGATGTACGGACGAAGCCGTTCAATGAGGACGCGATCCCGGGTCACCGCCAGCAACGCGCGGTCGGCATCCTCGAGCTGGTCACCGGATCGCAATGCCCTCACGATCGCGGACTCCGAGGCCGGCGTCGCTCCAGGCTGAGACGCCTTGACCCACGTTCTGATCGCCTCCGCGAATTTCGCGTCGTCTTGATGCATCTCGGCTAGGTCGTCCAGCTTGTCGAGACTCATCTCCGGTTCGGCACCAGAGGCGCCGATGAGGCCGACAGTGACCTCGTCGACGTCGGCGCACGAGTACCCGAGCAAACCCTCGTAGATGTAGCCGATCTGCTCCACGTCGATGGCCCGGAACGAGATCCGGCGCGCGGGCTGGCCTTTGAGCTGGGCGACCTGGACGGCGCGCAGCACTTCGAGCATGACTCGGTCGCTGACGGTCACCGCGAGCGCGCCGCGCTCGTCGCGCGCGGTGAGGAACGGGAACCGGGCACCGTCGAACAGTGAGCCGCCGTACGAGGGCAATCGCATGTCCTCGAAGGTCGCGCCGTCGTACACAGCCCGGGACGTTGCGAGGAGTCGGTGCCAGGTGAGGTGGGTGCCGTCGAGAGACTCGGTCCCTTCCTCTCGCGCTCGGGCGTCGAGCGCGTCGAGTTCGCCGCTGATGCCGTACCCCATGGTGAACAGGCGGCCCTGGGGCAGGAGCGAGCGTTCCTCCGCGAAGAGGAGAAAGACCACACGCATCATCGCCGTGACGGCGCCTTCGTAGACGAGGTCGCGATCTGCCGGCAGGGGGTCGGACGCCCCCCTGTGTCGGGCCTCCTCGGCTGCCTCCGAGAACGCGCTGACGAGCAACTCGACCGCCCGACGCACCTGAGTGCCCAGCGCCTCGGTGACGTCTTCGGCCGCCGTCACCGACTCGAGGAAGAGCGGCGCCGTGCGATCCTCCAGCGCTCCACCGAGAAGCTGTTTGCGGGAGAGCAACGCGAAGAACGCATCGCGGACGTCGGGCTCCTCGACCCAGCGCTGCGCATCGACGACGCCGCTGGCGACCATGGTGTCCTTCTGGGCGCTGACCAAGGCCCACCAGCGCCCGTCAGTGACCACACCCAGTGGGACGCCTGAGGCTCGCAGGACGGCCTCGGCCCGGTCGATCGGGCTTGCCGCCCAGCCGTCGTCGACGACGTCGTACAGCGAGTCGCAGGGCTCGGCGAGGAAGACGAGCGCACCGACGGCCTGTTCATGCACCAGCGCCCAGTCCGGTGAGACGGTCACGACACGGTTCGGCGACGTCCCTCGGGCGCTCGCCGCGGGGGACGAAGCAAGGTCGAGGTGCAGGTCCTCTGCCCACCCGACCACGTCACGCAGCACCGTCGCGGCCCAGTCGTCGCGCGCGGACCGCAGCGCTGCTACGCGGTCCGCATCCGTCGGCTGCTTGTCCCAGGCATCCCACATGCGCTCGAACGTCATCTTGGCATCCGCCAGAACGGCGCGAGCGGGCGACGAGAGCTGTGGCATGCCCTGGGGCCAGACGCGCTTGAGGGCGGGGACGGCGAGGAAGGGCCCGTCGGTGTCGACGAGCTCGAGCCAGCGGCGGTGCATCTCCTGCGCGCTCGGCGGTGCGGGGCGGCGGATCATGCCAGCTCTCCCTGTCGGGCGTCCTGCGGGGTCAGAGCGAAGACAACCGCGGCGGCCGAGACGTGCGGACGGATGTCGGTGTACCGGTCTTGGATGGCGGCGACCTCACGTGCCTCCTCGTCCGAGAGCGTCGCGAGACGGTCCTCCATCGCACGGATGTCACGACGGACCTGCGCGAGCTGGTCGCTGGGCCACAACGTCGCGGCCTCCTCGGCCTCGATGGCCATGAGTCGCTGCCGCGACTCCTGGAGGTTCAGCCGGAATGCTCCGAAGATCTCTCGGGCTCGTGAGACATCGGCGGTGCGGCGGGCGTCGAGACGCTCGGTGACCTCGTTCTGGTGGTTCTCCGCCCGACGGGACATCGCGGTCAGCAGGCGCGTTCTCAGGTGGGAGCCGTCCTGGCTCCACTCCCGAGCCAGTCGCGCGCGGATCGGCGCTTCAGCCAGACTCAGGCCCTGCCCGTCCAGGGTCTGTTCTAGCAGCTGTTCGACCTTGGCCTCCGCCATCGCCTGACCCCTGAGCCGGATACCGGTGAGGAACACCTCCTCGTGCAGCCGCACCCCGCCCCGGCCCACCAGCACCAGACGCGACACCGCAGCGACGCATGACTGGTCGATGCCGGGGACGACGACCGCGGTCACACGGTTCATCGCCGAGTCGGCGCTGAACAACGAGCTGCGCAGGATCCGGGCGGACTTCTGCAGCAGAGCGTGCCCGAGGTGGACGTGCACGATGTCGGTGCGGCCGGACTCGCGGTCGTCGAAGGTGATGGGCCGCCACACGCCCGGTCGGAGGCGCGTGTCCAGGCCGCGCAGCGCCGGCTGCCACGACGATCCCAGGGAGGGGACCTGGAAGACCTCCGCCTCCGAGTCCTCGTCACCCACCTCGACGAGCTCCGGCTGCGCCGTCAGCGACAAAGCCGTGTCCACCACGCGGCGCGAGTTCGCCGCAGTCAGATGCATGGCCTCCTTGCGCTCGATGTAGGTGCGCGACAGCTCCGTGAGCCGCTTGTTGAGCTCTGCGCTGCCGGCCAAAGCGCGTCCGATGACCGCGTTGCCGTCATCCGTCGGCGCCTTGGACCGCACAGTCTTGAGGCGGCTGAAGTGGTTCTGGACCTCTGCGTCGATGACCTGGTTCACCGAGCCGAGGTCCTGAGCGATGGTGCCGACCTTCTCCGCGATCCGGCGCATGAAGTCCATGTCTGCGCCGTAGGTCGAGGAGTCTCGGTCGGGGGCGAAGTGGAAGACCTCCGGGGCGTACTGCTGCCCGTATCGGTCGATGCGCCCGATCCGCTGCTCGAGCCGGGACGGGTTGAACGGGATGTCGAAGTTCACCAGCCGATGGCAATGGGCCTGCAGGTCGATGCCCTCCCCCGCGGAGTCGGTTGCCACCAGCACGCGGATGGGTTCCTTCGCCGGGTTCTCGCTGAACCGGGCGCGGGTCTGCTCACGCTCCTCCGGATCGGTCGAGCCGCGGATCGTGTCCAGGACCGGCCCGTACCCGTGCTGCTCCAGGGCGCCGACGATCCACTCGAGCGTCGTGGCGTACTCAGTGAAGATGACCACTCGCTCGTTGGTCCACGTGCGCCCGTCGGGACGGCAGACCGCATCGAGGAACGAGATCAACTCGGTCAGGCGCGAGTCGGCGCGATGCTCGTATCCCTGTCCCCAGGCAACAAGCTCGGAGATCTGTTGCGGCGAGGCGGACACCAGGGGGTCGGAGCCCTTGCTCTGCCGCAGCGCCGAGAACTCGGGCTGGTCGGTGTGGCCCTCTTCCTCGTCGCTCTGTTCGCTGCCGAGGACCTCGGTGTAGTAGTCGTCCTCGTCCTCGAGGTCGGGCAGGCGGCCGCTCGCCGCCGCGCCGTCGTACAGCGACATCGTGGTCGCGAACGCCCACGGGCTCGACAGGAACCGCTTCTTCAGGAGCATCGAGACGATGTCACCCGAGCGTCCGCGGCCGTTGGCGCGAGCCGACTCTTCGAGGATGGACGTGAGCGACTCGAAGGCTCGCTGCTCATCGCCGCTCGGCGTAAACGGGATCGTCTTGATCTGGCGTGGCAGGAACTGCTTGTCGCGCAGCTCCGTCTTCAGCCGCCGTACCGTCACATCCGCCAACGCCTTCTCGTCCAGGGTGGCGCCCCGACTGAAGCGGCGATTGTCGATCATCTCCAGCAGTGCCGTGAACGACTCCGAGTGACCGTTGTGCGGCGTGGCGCTCAGGAACAGGCGGTGCTCGCAGACCTTGGCCAGGTCCCGCGTGGCGATCGTGCGCTGACTGTCGACAGCGTACCCGCGGCCGCCCCCGACGGCACTCGGGCTCGACGGTGCGACGTGGTGGGCCTCGTCGACCACCAGCATGTCGAAGGCGAACCGGCGCGCAGAGCTGACGTCGTCGACCTGCGCGTACACGTCACGCAGCAGCCGCTGGGCGCGCAGCGTCGGCAGCCAGGCCATGCTCACGATGACGCGCGGGAACAGCCGGAACGGGTTCGCGTTGAGCCCGTGGGTGCGGCGCACCTCGGACATCAGAGCGCTGTTGACGACGACGAAGTCGAGACCGAACTTCTCCCGCATCTCGTCCTGCCACTTCAGAGACAAGCTCGGCGGGCACACGATGATGACGGACCGCGCACGGTGGCGTAGCAGGAGCTCCTGGATGACGAGTCCGGCCTCGATCGTCTTGCCCAGGCCGACGTCGTCGGCAAGCAGAAGGTTCGTGCGCGGCGCTTGCAAGGCTCGACGCAAGGGCTCGAGCTGGTACGCCTCCACGTTCGCCCCGCTGCGGAACGGCGCCTGAAACGAACTCTCGTCCGCCGACGTGACCGCGCCCCAGCGCACCGCATCCACGAAGGCGGCGAGGCGGTTCGGGTCGTCGAACCCCTCGGCGGTAATGGTCTCCGGCAGACCCTGGTCCGGGGCGACCGTCTGACCGACCTCGAGCTCCCAGACGACATCGAGTTCGGTGCCGAGCCGGTCCTCGTCGAGCGACTGCAGAGAGATGACGTGGTGGGTGCCGGCCACGGCCTCATCGGCAGGGCTGCGGGTCAGCCCCTGCTCACGAACATCGGCGACGGCCCACGTGGAGCCGCGGACCTCGACGACCTGACCAGGCTCGGGGACAGGGGGAGCGCTCTGAATCGGGGACTTCTCATCGATGGCGGCGCTCACGTCGACAACTGCCCCTTTGCTGGTGGACCGGCCGCGAGTAGCACGGCCCACCGCGATGCTATCGACCGCTTCGGCCGCGTCGGCCGCGACACGGACCCGTCACCCGTCCGCTCGTGACCAGCACATATCCACGTGCACAACCCGGAAGGGCGAGGCACTCAGCCTCGCCCTTCCGCGTTTGTCTGTCTCAGGCCACAGCCTGGCGTGCTGACGCAACGCAGATCCTGCAGGTCCCGTCGGTCTTGGTCGACGGGTCGTGGAGCTTGCGTGCGTCCGAGATGACCCACGCGGGCAGCCATGACTGCGCGAGGTGAGGCCACTGCTCGGTCAGGGCGAACTCGATGATGGTCAGCTCCTGGGTGAGGTCGCCGAGGCCGGGAAGGCCGTGAGAGGCCCTCTCCGCCCAGGCGGTTCCGACTTGCTCGCGCCGTGCCAGCAGTTCCGTGAGGCGACCCTGCTTGAGGGTGCGACGACGGCTCGTGGTGTGCGTCGGTGCGGACATGTTGTCCTCCATGGGTTGGACACCCCTGGCGGCTGGGTTGCCGCTGGTGATGCTGAGCTACGTGCGCTCACCTCCACTGCTCGGCGCGGACATCAGAACCACAACCCAGCCTGCTGTCGCCGGGGACTGAGGCCAGTTTCGAGGGCTGGCGCCGTGCGACGAGTGCCCTAATCGGAGCACCTTGCACGAGTCCGTTCATGGACAACAGCGATCAGGTAGCGCGACTCATCGCCACCTACCGGTCCCACGTGCTCAACCCAGAAGCCTGGGAACTCGCCGCCGAACCCGCACGATCCGCCGTCGCCGCAGCCGCACCAACGAGCCGGGAGGGCGCCAAGCTCCTGCTGTGGAGCCTGTGCACGTTCCTGTCGACTCCCTGCGGCTGGCAGCGCGAGGACGCTCCTGATCTCGCGGTGCTGCTCTCCGACGCGGCCATCGGGCGGTTCGTGACGCAGTTCCGGGGCCCGGTGCGCACCCGCGAGACCCACGTGATGAACCTGCGCGCGTTGCAGCGCGCACTCGCCGGCATCGAGCCCGTGGCTGGTAAGCCTCGTGCTGCGCGGCGGGTCGCCGGCGCCGAGATCACCCGTGTCCACGCCGCCACCCTTCGAGCGTCTCTTGCGACCACCGCCGCCGTGTTTGGCGCCCGCACCGGCGATGCGCTCGCCGAGACCGAGCTGCGAGGTCTCGGCGAGACGTTGGTCGACTCTGCGCCCCAGGCCAATGTCACGGAGGTAGCAGTCGGCATTGTGGACGGTGACCTCGGTGCCGCGGAGGCCTACCTGGGCACACCCGACGTTCGACCTGTGACGGAGTTGGTTCGAGCCAAGAGCACAATCACGACAGCCACGACGGCGCCTTCGCAGCGCCAGCAGCTTGCTCGGGCTCGAGCGGAGCGCGCGGCGTACCGCAGCCTCACAGGCGGCCCGAGGGTCGCTGCGCACACCGACCTCGACACGCTCGACCCACACATCCTCGCCACCATCGAGCGCTACCGGCCGCAGCAGGTCGCGGCGTCGACCTGGCATGCCGTGCGTCCGTTGACGATCCAGATGGTCGCCGGGTTCAACCCACCGTCCAACGTCACGGCGCGCAACACCGCGACGATCGTCGTCGCGTTCCTGTGCTGGGTCTGGGAGCGTCCCGGGCGAGCGGAGTCCGGACCCCCGACGGCCCTGGAGCTGTTGTCGCCGAACCTGGTGGACGCTTACGTGCGGCGTCCCGTCGACCGGAAGGGGCACCCGGTTTCGGGTGCGAGCATCAGTACGGCGCGTAGCACCCTGCGGCGGTGCATCCGCTCACTCGATGCGGATCACGTCGCCGTGGCGATGCCCCACGAGGCGATCGACCCTCCGTACACACCGGAGGAGTGCGAGGCGCTCGCAGCGTTGGCACTGGCGCAGCCCACACCAGGTCGAGAGCGCAACGCCTGCTTCCTCGTCGGTCTGGCGCTGGGTGCTGGGCTTAGCCCGAAGGACCTTCGCCACGTCCGCAGGCGGGACATCCGTGATGTGGACGACGCAGGCCTCGGAAACTACCTGACCGTCACGGTCCCCGCCGGGCACGCTCCACGCACCGTTCCGATCCGCCGGCAGTACGAACCGTTAGTCCGCCGCGCCCTGGACCTGACCGAGCCCGGTGCCGACACCCTTGTGCTCGGGCGAAAGGAGACGCGCCGCAACGTCACGGAGTTGGCCCGCCGCAACATCGTCACCGCACGCAGCGGCGAGGTCGTCGAGATCGAGCCACGCCGACTACGGACCACATGGCTGTTCGCCTGCATGAACGCTGCGGTGCCGCTATCGGTCTTGCTCGAGATGGCCGGCCTGCGAACCGCGCGGTCTCTGGCGGACCTTCTCCCGCTGTGCCCAACACCCGACCCGAAAGTCGTCGACCACGCACTGGCCGACCTGGCCGACGCCCCCATCGGCGAGCGCTCCGGTTCGGCTGGTGCCCGATGATCAGCGACACCCGGCTTGAGCGTGTGCTCACCGTCGTGCGCCGCTCGGGGGTCGCCGAAGAGTTGGAGAGGACCCTGCGAGCCAAGCCCGGCGGCGCTCCGCGCCGACTCTCGGTAGAGCTTCTGTTCGCCGCCTGCGTCCTGGTGCACGGCGCGGGCTACCGCAGCGCAACCCTCGTCCAGGTCCACGAGCTACTCACCAAGCACCTCACCGTCAGCACACAGTTGCGGCTGGGTACTGCGTGGCGGCACGGCACTGCCGTCCACAAGCTACAGATCCACCAGGTGCGATACCTGTTCAAGGCCGTGCGCAAGGTGCTGGACTACTCGCCCCACTCCGGCGCCGACGACGGCGAGCGGCTCACACAGGAGCAGCGCGTCGAACGCGAGGCCGTCTTTGTCGGCTACCTCGCGCGCATGATCCACGCCTCGAGCGACGCCGCGGGTATCAGCGACGTCGTCGCGATCGACGCCACGAGCATGCCCTCGTGGTCGCGCGGCGCCCGGCAGGCCCGCAGCCAGAAGGGCGAGGACTACCGCCTGGACAACAGCACGTTCGTCGCCGCCCCGACGTCGGCGCACGACCCCGACGGGCGGTGGGGCTACCAGACCGCCACGCACGACAAGGGCGACGCGGACCGCTTCTTCGGCTACTCCATGCTCACCGCGAGCACCACCTTCGACAAGGGCTCAGCCCAGCAGCCACTCAAGCTCATTACCGCGATGACCCTGATCCCAGCGAACGCACCCGTCGCGGCACCGACATTGCGCATGATCGACGACCTCGCCAGCCGGCAGAGGCTCCGTGAGGTCATCGTCGATCGCGGATTCTCGATGGGGCTCTCGGAGCACTGGGCCGATCCCCTGCTCGCGCGTGGGATCGACCAGAACTTCGACCTCGCTGACAAGCAGCGCGGATCATTCCTCGACAGGCACACGGGTGCATTGATGATCGATGGCTGGCCCTGCGCTCCGTGGACCCCCAAGCACCTGCACAAGATCGCCCGACCGCCTCGCTTCGCCCTGAAGACCCCGGGACCGCGCGCCAAGGCCGACCGCCGCATCCAGTACCAGCGCGACCTCGCCGCGCTCGAGACGTTCCGGGCCGCGCAGGCCGAGCTCGCCCAGTACGCGCTCGTGCCCAACGGGCGGCGCAAGCCCAACGGCACCCGCCACTACTTCGCCCCGACCCACGCCCGGCACACGGCGACCCCTGCCCAACGCAAGACCAAGGTCTACCAGCAGGCCACGATCACCCTCACCGCGAAGGTGATGCCACACCTGCGCCAGCACTTCCGGTGGGGATCGCCCCAGTGGATCGCCGAGTGGAACCGCCGAAACTCCGTCGAGAGCGGCTACGGAAACCTCAAGACCCTCGACGGCGAAGGCCTCAAGCGCGGCTGGATCCGCGTCGTCGGGCTCACTGCCGTCGGGCTCATGAGCACCTTCGCGATCGTCCACTACAACCTGCGCATGCTCCGCAAGTGGGCCCGCACCACCGGCTATACCGGCGACGACATCGTGCTGCGCCCCAGCCCAGAGATCCTCGGCTACGAACGCATCGAGCTGCCCGAGCACCTGGCGGCGGTCGAACCACCGATCGCCGCCTGAGCCTCAGGCCCCACCGAACTCCACACCCACACACTGCCCGCGGCCCCAGGCCGGCGGGCCGTTGGTGCACCCCGGACCAAGCCGCTCAGGCTCGCCACGCCGATCGCACGGCCCTCGCCGCACCCTCTGCAGCCGGGACCGACCGGCACGAACGACGAAACCCCCCGCTCGAAGCCCTTCCGGGCCCCTCGCGAGGGGTTCTGTCACTACAAGGGCCTGAGTTTCGTCAGTACCCCCTGGCGGTAGCGGTGGGATTTGAACCCACGGTGGACTTTCACCCACACACGCTTTCGAGGCGTGCTCCTTAGGCCGCTCGGACACGCTACCTCGGGGAGAACGGTACCTGGTCGGGAGCCTCTCCCACGAATCCGCGATCGGTCCGTCGTACCGTGGTCCGGTGAGCACCGCGCACGACGCCGTCCCGATGACCGCCGGATCCCTGGCGGACGTCGTCGAGGTGCTCGCGGGCCACCGGCTGGCGGTCCTCACGGGCGCGGGAGTCTCGACGGACTCCGGCATCCCCGACTACCGCGGCCCCGACTCCCCGCCGCGCACCCCGATGACGTTCCAGCAGTTCACGTCCGACGAGGCCTTCCGCCGGCACTACTGGGCCCGCAACCACGTCGGCTGGCGGCACGTGCACCGGACGATGCCGAACGCCGGCCACCGCGCGCTGGCCGCCCTGGAGCACCGCGGGGTGGTCACCGGGCTGATCACGCAGAACGTGGACCTGCTGCACGAGGCGGCGGGATCTCGGCACGTGATCGACCTGCACGGCCGGTACGACCGGGTGCGGTGCCTGTCCTGCGGCACGGTGATCTCCCGCGCGGAGCTCGCCGACCGGCTGGACACGCTCAACCCCGGGTTCACCGCGGCCGTCGCGGACATCGAGATCGCCCCGGACGCCGATGCCGTCATCGAGCAGACCAGCGGGTTCGTCGTCGCGGCCTGCAGCGCCTGCGGCGGGATGCTCAAGCCGGACATCGTCTACTTCGGGGAGAACGTGCCGCGCGAGCGGGTGGAGCGGGCGTACGCGCTGGTCGACGGGGCTGATGCCCTGCTCGTGGCCGGGTCGTCGCTGAGCGTGCAGTCCGGGCTGCGGTTCGTGCGGCACGCGGCTCAGACCGGCAAGCCGGTGGTCGTCGTGAACCGGGGTGCGACGCGCGGTGACAAGTACGCAGCGGTGACGCTGGACGCGGGGACCTCGGAGACGCTGACCGACCTGGCCGAGACCCTGCCGACTCCCGCTCAGTCCCGCTGAGCCTCGAAGAACCGCTGCAGCAGCAGCCCGCACTCCTCGGCCCGGACGCCGCCGACCACCTCGACCCGGTGGTTCAGCCGCCGGTCGCGCACCACGTCCCACTGCGACCCGCACGCCCCCGCCTTCGGGTCCCACGCGCCGAGCACCAGCCGCGGGATCCGCGCCAGCACCGTGGCGCCCGCGCACATGAGGCACGGCTCCAGGGTGACGACGAGCGTGCAGTCGTCCAGCCGCCACCGCCCGAGCGTCTCGGACGCGGCCCGCAGGGCCAGGATCTCCGCGTGCCCCGTCGGGTCCGCCCGTGCCTCGCGCACGTTGCGCCCGCGGCCGACGACGTCGCCGTTCGGCCCGAGGACCACGGCACCCACCGGGACGTCCGCGGTGAGCACCGCCCGGCGCGCCTCGTCGAGCGCGAGTCCCATCGCCCAGGCGTCGGCCGTCTGCTCCGGACGGCGGGGCTCGATCATGGAGGCATCATGGCGCACGCGACGCCGGTAGGTTGAGCCCATGCGCCTGCACGTCGCGGACCACCCCCTGGTCGCCCACAAGCTCACCGTCCTGCGCGACGTCCGAACCGCGTCGCCCACATTCCGGCTCCTGGTCGACGAGCTGGTCACGCTCCTCGCCTACGAGGCGACCCGGGAGGTGCACGTCGAGTCCGTCGACATCGTCACCCCGGTCACCTCCACCACGGGCGTCAAGCTGGCCGACCCGCGCCCGCTCGTCGTGCCGATCCTGCGCGCCGGGCTGGGCATGCTCGACGGCATGACGCGCCTGCTGCCCACCGCCGAGGTCGGCTTCCTGGGCATGCAGCGCGACGAGGAGACCCTCGAGGCGATCACCTACGCCAACCGGCTCCCGGACGACCTGTCGGGCCGCCAGTGCTTCCTGCTCGACCCCATGCTGGCCACCGGCGGCACCCTGGTCGCCGCCATCGACTTCCTGCTGGCGCGCGGCGCCCGCGACGTCACCGCGGTGTGCCTGCTGGCCGCGCCCGAGGGCCTGGCCGTCGTCGAGCAGGCGGTCGGCGACCGGGCCGACGTGTCGATCGTCGTCGCGGCCGTCGACGAGCGCCTGAACGACAAGGCGTACATCGTCCCCGGCCTCGGGGACGCGGGCGACCGGTTGTACGGCGTCGTCTGAGCTGTCCCGCCTGACTGTCCACGCCCTGGGATACCGACGAATCCCCCTTGGTGACGGCGAGCGGGCGTGCGACAGTCGCCTCATGACCACGTCTGCGCTGCGCCTCGTCGCCGCGTATCCGTGCGCGTGTCCTCGGTCCTGATCGCCCAGGCCCTGACCCCCAGCGCGGCCCACCAGCCGCGCGCCGCGCACCCGGAGACGTCCCATGGCACTGCCCACCCCGCTGCCCCGCCCCCAACCCGGGCTCCTCCTGTACGTGAGCCTGCCCGAGGGGAGCGGCCGCGCGCCCGGTGACCTCGCCGAGGTGGCCGAGGTGCTGCGCGAGTTCGCCACCGAGATGCTGCCGGGCGCCGACACCTACACCGCCCTCTCGCTGGCGCCGGCCGGCTCCGACGACGTGCACCGCCTGGGCGACCGGCTCAGCCACCTGCGGCTCCTCGACGTCCTCGCCGACGCCGGGGACACCGGCTGACGGCCCTCCGGTCGCAGGTCGGGGCACCTGTCCTTACCGTGGAGGGCATGCGCATCGCGATCGCTGGGGGCCACGGTCAGATCGCGCGACTCCTGTCCCGCGAGCTCACCGCACGGGGGGACGTCCCCGTCGCGCTGGTCCGGCAGCTCGCGCACGTCGACGACGTCACCGCGGACGGTGCCGAGGCGGTGGTCCTGGACCTGGAGCGCGCGAACGCGCTGGACGTGGCCGAGGCCATCGCCGGTGCGGACGCCGTGGTGTTCGCCGCGGGGGCCGGACCGGGCAGCGGAGCCGCCCGCAAGGACACCGTGGACCGCGCGGCGGTCGCGCTGCTGGCCGACGGAGCCGAGCAGGCGGGAGTGCGCCGCTACGTCCTCGTCTCGTCCATGGGGGCCGGTGCCCCACCGCCGGCAGGGACCGACGAGGTGTTCGCCGCGTACCTCGTCGCCAAGCGCGCCGCCGAGATCGACCTGCGGATGCGGGACCTCGACTGGACGATCCTGCGCCCCGGCGCGCTCACGAACGAGCGTCCGACGGGTGCGGTGCTGCTCGACTCGTCCGTCCCGCGCGGCTCCGTCACCCGAGCCGACGTGGCTGCCGTGCTGGTGGCCCTCCTGCACGAGACACGCTCGGCGGGGCTGACCCTGGAGCTGGTCGGGGGCGTCGTCCCCGTCGACGCGGCCGTGTCCGCCGTCACCGGGAGCTAGCCGGGGCTCGAATCCGCTCAGCCGACCGTCGACGGAGGCGCGGCCCGCAGCGTGATCGCGCCGATGAGGTACTGGTCTCCGGTCGTCGTGGCGGTCAACGAGCTGACGTCGCACGCGAGCGTCACCTCGCGGAACCCCTTGGCGTCGGTGCCCAGCGAGTTGGGGGCACGCCAGCCGGTCGCGGTGGAGTCGAACGCGTTGCCGCTCGAGCCGTTCGCCGGAACGAGCGGGTGCGCGCTGCTCACGCACGTGTCCCCGAGCACGAGCCGGTCTCCGCTGCTGGTGCGGTCGCCCTCCCACGCCACGACGCCGATCCGGGCGGTGCTGCCCGCCTCGGCGGCGAACTCGAACGCGGCCGCCGCACCCGACGTCCCGATCCACTTGCCGCCGTCGTACACCGTCACCGAGGCGTGCGAACCGGGGTCGGAGTAGACGACGACCATCGACCAGCCGGCGTAGTAGGTCCGGTCCTTGTCGGTGGCGGTCTTGCTGACGGCCACGTCCGCGACCGACCAGTCGCCCGCACCCCCGAGCTGGACCAGGTGCGTCACGTCCGCGAACGACTGGTAGTACTGCCGGCTCGCGTTGTCGGTGGGCTGGGCGATCACCGTCCCGGTGACGTCCGTGTACGTCCCTCCGGGTCCGCGCAGACGGGCGGACTCCAGCGAGTCGCTGAACTTGTCGTGCTCGCCCACGTTGGCCGACCAGTACAGCCCCGCGAAGACGATCTCTCGGCCGGCCGGAACCGCGAGTCGCGCGGTCGACGACACCGGCACCTTCGTGCGCGGGGTCTTCGGGGCCGGCGGCGCCTCGTCGAGCGGCACCATGGTGAGCGAGTTGTTGTCGCGGTCGCCCTTGGTGAGTGCGGAGACGCACTCCGGCGCGGCCGGGTTGCAGGACAGCAGCGGTGCACCGATCTCGGTCACGTCCGCGTGCGCGAACGTGCCGCGGACGGTGAGACCGCCCGACGCGGTCTGGACGGGCTGGTCGGCCTGGACCTCGGCAGCACCGGCCGCCGTGACCGCGACCGAGGCGTCGCCCTTCGCGCTCCCGGCCCACGTGACACCGACCAGGACCTGCTCGGAGGTGCCCGCCTTGACCAGCCCGAGGTCGCAGGTCACCGTGCGACGGTTCGGCGACGCGGTGCACCCGTCGGTCTGCGCGCCCGCCGCGTCGAGGGCCGCCTTGAGGTGCACGGGCAGGCTCAGCGTGGCGACGGTCGCCGCGGCGTCCGCACCCGTGGCCGACACGGTGAACCGTGCCGTCCCGGTGCCGTCCGGTCGCAGCAGCACCACCGGGTCCTCGCCGCCGAGGGCGAGGACGGGTCCCGTCACGGCGACCGCGACGACGTAGGGCTCGGGAGCGTCGGCGTCGGGCGCCTGCACAGACACGGTGATGACGCCGCCCACCGGGAACGCGCCGGGGACGGCACGGAGCTGGACGGGCAGGTCCAGCGTGGCGCCGGGGTCGATGCGTGCCGTGGTGCAGACGACGGTCGGACCCGTGCCCGCGGGGCACCGCCACGCGCCGGCGGTGATCGCCGGGGAGGCGAAGTCGAGCGTGCTCGGCCGCCACAGCGTGACCTGGACGCCCTCGGCCGGCAGGTCGCCGGTGTTCGAGACGCTCAGCGGCACGGTGCTCGGCGCGCCGAGGGCGACGATCGAGGCTCGGGGGCCGCTGACAGCCAGTGCCGCCGGCCGCTGCAGCGTGAACGGCACGGTCAGGGTCTCCGACGACAGTCGACCGCTCGGAGCCAGCTGGAGCACCAGCGAGCGCTCCGTCACGACCTCCGGCGCAGCCGCGGTCAGGTGCAGCGCGAGCGGGACGTCGGTGCGCGGGCCGACAGTGCTCGGTCGGCAGGTCATCGGTCGCGTGCCGCTGCAGCTCCAGGGCGAGCCGGGTGCCGCGGCGGCCGTGACGCCGGTCGGCAGGAACGCGGACACGGACGCCGCGCCCGCGGGGATCTCGGTGCCGCCCACGTTGGCCACCGGGAGGTCCAGCTGCCGGGTCCGGCCGGTCACCAGGGGGATCGTGGCGGGCGCGGTGCGCAGGGTCAGCCGGGCGGGCGACGCGGTGATGACCAGCCGGATCGGTGGCGCGACGTACTCGATGCCGGCGCCGAGGACGCGCAGACCGATCTCGCCGTCCGACCGGTCGAACGACTCGTCGATGGACACGCGCAGCGGCAGGACCGACGTCGACCGCGCCGGCAGGGCGTCGAGGGTGCACCGCGCCAGGTTGGTCCCGTCCCCGACCACGCACACCCAGCCCGCGGACGCCGTCACGGCGAACCGCCCGGCGGAGAGCCCGGAGAAGGCAGCGGCCGCGACGCCGTCGAGCTCGACGCCGGCCGGCAGCGTCACCTCGGCCACGAGGTCCGTCGCCGCGGTCCCGCCGTTGTTGCGGACGACGACGGCGAGCTCCTGGCCGCCCAGACCTGCCTCGAGCGCCAGCCCGCCGGAGGGCAGCTCGACCGCCACGTCGGCGGGGGTCGGCTCCTCGGGGTCAGCGGGATCCGCGGGATCCGTCGTGTCCGCCGGGGCAGCCGAGCCGGCAGAGCCCGCGGCCGCGGCGGTCAGATCGCCTTCGGGTTCCTGCACGTCCTCGTCGAGGATGATCTCGTCCGGAAGCAGCTCCGTGGGCTCGGGCGTCGGGATGTCCGTCGGCTGCGGTGCGGGCGCGACAGCACCGGCGGAGGCCGACGGTGTGGGCGCCGGGGTGCTCGGGCTGGCGCTCGGAGAGGTCGTCGCCGTGGCCGTGCTGCCGTCCGGCGAGCTGAGCAGCGTGGCCACGCTGATGGCCGCCACGGCCGCGAGCGCGACGCTGCCGGCGGTGATCGCGGCGGCACCGAGCGGGATCGAGGCCAGGAACGCCGCCACACCCCCGGCCGCTGCCGCACCGCCCGCCGTGCCGGCCCCGACCACGCCGACCGCCCCGGTCGCCGCTGCGCCGACCCCGGCCGTCCCCGCCGAACCGGCCGCCGCAGCGCCGCCGCCACCGGCTGCACCGCCGGCACCCGCAGCACCTGCACCCCCGGCACCCGCCCCGCCGGCAGCGGCAGCGGCCGCTCCCGCGGCGAGGCCTCCGCCGACGGGCAGGAGCACACCGAGGGCGCCCAGCCCGACCAGTCCCAGCACCAGCGGCGCGATGACCGCGCGCATGCCGTGGTTGACGTCACCGAGCTCGAGCAGCAACCCGCGACAGGTCCCGCAGTCCTCGAGGTGCGCCTGCACCTGGGTGGTCTCGCGCGTGCCGAGCCCGCCCCGGACGTAGGCGCCGAGCTTGCCCGCGACCGCGCGGCACCCCTCGTCGAGCGGGTCCTGGAGGTGCTGCTGCAGGTATGCCTGACGCAGTCCCTCGCGCGCGCGGTAGGCGAGGGCGGCGACGCCGTTGGCGGTCAGACCGAGGATGGGGGCGATCTCCGCGGGAGACAGGCCCTCGACCTCGGTGTGCCAGAGCACGGCCTGCCAGCGCTCGGGCAGCGTGTGGAACGCGCGCGCGACGACGCCACGCTCGAACCCGGCCAGCGCCGGCTCCTCCGCGGTGCTCGCCCACGCGGTGCCGGCCTCGAGGACCGCGAGGTCGTCGGTCGGCTGCACGCGACGGGCCTTCTCGCGGCGCACCGCAGCCACGCGCCGGACCACGGTGAACAGGTAGGCACGGAACGCGGACTCGGGACCGCTGCCGCGCTCGAGGGCGCCGAAGACGGCGGTGAAGGAGTCGGCGACGACGTCGTCGGCATCGGCCGGGGAGTCCGTGTACTGCCGCGCGACCACCCAGGCAGCGCCCGCGTGCCGCTCGTAGAGCGCGCCGATGGCGGCCGTGTCACCCGCGCGCGCGGAGAGGATCAGCTCCGCGTCCGCTGTGATACCGCCGTCCAGCTGCGTGCGTGCTGACACGAACAGCTCCTATCAGCTTTCAACGTCCGACCGCACAGACTGCCATATGCCTCGTTTCTACATAAGCGGAGAGAATCCCGGCGGGTGAAAAACTCGCCGACCCGCGTCACACCCGACAGGTGTCGGCCTCTCATCCAGCGTGACGATGATGAACTCGGGGTCGAACAACGCTGCCCTGCCGGACGTCTCGGGAGCTGTCCCGACGGACGCCCTGCCCACGGCAGTCAGAGAACGCTGGCGCGACGAGAGCGTCCGGTCCGTGTGGCTGCGGCCGTCGGACTGGTACCACCCGGCGGTCGACGCGCTGGCCACGGCCGTGCTCGCCGCCGGTGACCCCGTCGCTGCCGCCGAGGAGCTGGGCCGCGCCCGCGGCTACGACGGTGTCGGCATCGGAGAGACCGTCGACGACCTGGCCTGCCTGTACCGCACCCTCGGCGCCGCCGACCCGCCGATGCCCGTGCTGCGCGCCCTGTGCGAGGGCTGGGCCGACGCTCAGGCCGGGGCGATCGCGTTCGGCACCGCGCTCGACCCCGAGTCGGGCCTGCCGAGCCGTCAGTACCTCGCCATCCGGCTGGCCGAGACGTACCGCGACGCGGCGCTGCCCACCCAGCGCGCCCGGACCACCGCGGATCTCGGCCATCACCTTGTGCTCATCGACGTGGCCGCCGGGGACGTCGACCCGTTCACCCGGGCTGCACGGTCGGCGGCGGTCGGTGCCGCGATGACCACCACCTACGGCGAGGGTCATCCGATGGCGACGTTGGGCGGAGGCGTCTTCGCCGTGCTCGCGCGTGCCGACGAGGACCCGCACCCCCCGCTCGAGGCGCTGCACCTGGAGATCGCCCGCCGCTGCGAGCTGCTCGAGCTCCGGACGTCCACCCGCCAGCCGGTCCGGGTCTGGATCGAGCCCCTGCCGGCCACCCACGAGCAGGCTCTGCAGACGCTGGACCGGGTCTCGCGGCCCTGACCTGCACATCCTGACGGGTGTCCAGCAGGTAAAGCGCAGGTCAGGGACTTCTTGGTACAGCAGTAGGGACATCTCGGACGAATGCGTCTACCGTCGATCCATGAACTCCGCAGGACTTGCTCCGAGCGGCCCTACGACGCCTTCAGAACGAAGGGCATCGGACGCCGCTGAGAACCACCCGCAGGACCCCGCACCCGACTTCCCGACGCAGCCGGATCGTCGGTCCGCCGGCGCTGGCACGCACCACCTGCCCGCGGTCGACCCGGCTCTGGCCGGGTCCGACGAGCCCGGCCCCGTCCTCGCCGCCGGCGCGGCCGCCGACGTGTTCGCGCTCGACGAGCACACCGTGCTCCGCCGCTACCGCTCCGGCCGCGACGCCTCCGCAGAGGTGCGCCTGCTCCAGCACGTCGTCGCGCACGGCTTCCCGGCCCCCGCGATCCTGCAGGCGAGCGGCCCCGACCTCGTGATGGAGCGCCTGCACGGACCGACCCTGCTCCAGGCCCTGACCGCCGGAGAGGTCTCGCTCTCCGACGCGGCGGGGATCCTCACGGACCTGCACTCGCGGCTGCACGCCATCACCCCGCCGCACGGCTGGGAGCACGGCGAGCCGGCCTCGTGGCCCGTGGTCACGTCCGGCCCGGCGATCGTCCACCTGGACCTCCACCCCGCGAACGTGATCCTCACGGAGAGCCACGGGCCCGCGGTCATCGACTGGACCAACGCGCGCACCGGCACGGCTGAGCTGGACGTCTCCCTGACCGCGCTGATCGTCGCCGAGGTGGCAGTCGACGCGGGCGGCGTGTACTCGCAGGCCGCCCGCGCGTTCCTGGCGGCGTTCCTGCAGGCGACCGACCTGGATCCGCTGGAGGCGCTCGACGAGGCTGCCGCCGTGCGCGCGCTGGACCCGTCGCTGGTCCCGGGCGAGCGGGAGCTGGTGCCCGCCGCGGCGGTGCTCATCCGGGACCTGGTCGAGGTCGCCGCGCACCCCTGACCCCTGGACACGACGACGGCCGCCCGGTCAGCTGGGCGGCCGTCGTCGTGTCTGGGGGGTCAGCGCGGGCTGAACGTGAGGCAGTCCGCCTCCTCGTGCCCGGCTCCGACGCGGATCGACTCCGCGGAGCACTCGAGCGACGAGTTGTGCACGCACTCGGCACGCTGGCACGCGCCCACGTGCGTGATGACCTTGTCGAGCCCGCCCTTGGTGCCCAGCGGGAAGAACGTGGTGCACTGCGCGTCGCCCGTGGCGCCACCGATGTTCACGGCGGCCGCGTGGCAGTGCGAGTGGTCGTTGTACGAACAGCCGGCGACCGAGCACTCGGCGACAGCGGGCATGTCCATCAGGGTGCTCATGTCGACCTCCGTGGGGGTGGGGACCTGCGCGTTCCTTCGACGGTAGACCCGTTCCGCGCACCCTGCCTAGGAAGGTAGGACTGCCTTACCCGCAGGTCAGGGCACTGATCCCCTCACCAGGGACCACGGGAGCGCCGCCGCACGGCGGTCCACACGAGGAGGCCGACCACCAGCACACCCATCGCGACCAGCATCAACGCCGCCGGCAGCGCCGAGGGCACGGCGACGGCGAGCACGACGCCGCCGACGACGAACACGACGCAGAACACGAGCGCGAGGACGAGCTGCCCGATCGCCAGCGCGGTGAGCACCCCGCGCGTGGTCCGGCCGACGACCTCATATCCTGCCCGGCCCGCCGCGCTCTGCATGCCGGGTGCGGTCGACCCGACGCCCGGACCCTCCATCCAGCCCGGCGCCGACGCGTCGGGGCCGGGCCGGGCCACGAAGGTCTCGACCAGCAGCTGCTCGCCGATCCCCGCGGCCGCGCCCAGGACGCCACCCCGCGACCGCAGCTGGTACAGCGCCTCGACCGCCGCCTGCTCGTCGCCCCGGATCTGCACGTCCCCGCCGGAACGCCCTGCCCGCACGTGGTCGGCGAGCGCCTCGGCCAGCGGCGAACCGGCGTAGCGGCTGTCCGTGATCGGCGGGAAGGCGTGGGTGATCGGCTCGCTCGGGCCGTAGAACGTGATGGGCCCGAACGCGTCGGTGACCTCCTGGCCGAGCACGGGCTTGCCGGGCGCCCGGCCGGGCTGGACGTGCTCCGTCCACCGCGTCCCGTCCCACCAGCGCAGGTAGCCGTCCCGCTGTGGGTCGGGGTACCAGCTCGGTGCGACTGCGTCCACGGGGACTCCAGGGCTCAGGGGCTCCCGACGACGAACGGCCGGTTCCCCAGGGGAATCGGCCGGTCGTGGTGCCGAGTTGAGCAGACGGGACCGGGAACGGTCGAACGGCTCCTCACCGGTTGCGGCCGGTCCCGGACGGCAGTCGAATGCCGTCAGGGGGGAACCCATCCCGAGGAGGAGCACCATGGACGTGACCGGCTGGATCATCGTCGCCATCGTCGTCGTGCTGGTGATCGTGGCGGCAGTCATGCTCAGCCGTCAGCGCGGCAACCGTCGCGCCGAGGCCGAGCGGGCCAAGGCCCAGAAGATTCGCGAGCAGGCCGCCCTCGACCAGGTCGAGGTCCAGCGGCGGGAGGCCGAGGCCGCACGCCTGGACGCGCAGGCGCGCCTCGCCCAGGCGGAGGCCGACTCCCGTGCCGCCGACGCGGCCGCGCTGCAGAACGAGGCACGGGCACGCAGCGCGGAGGCCACCGGCGCGCGCTCCGAGCTCGACGACCGCCTCAGCACCGCGGACCGCATCGACCCCGACGTGGCGACAGAGCAGCCCAGCACCGCACGCGGGGTCGACCCCGCCGTGCCGGCCGAGCAGCCGCGCACCGACCCGCGCGTCTGATCCGGAACGACCGAACGGCCGACCCCCGAGGGGGTCGGCCGTTCGTGTGCGTGGGGCGACGGGGTCAGAAGTCCCAGTCGTCGTCCTCGGTGTTCACGGCCTTGCCGATCACGTACGACGAGCCCGAGCCGGAGAAGAAGTCGTGGTTCTCGTCGGCGTTCGGGGACAGGGCCGACAGGATCGCCGGGTTGACGTCGGTCTCGTCGCGCGGGAACAGCGCCTCGTAGCCCAGGTTCATCAGGGCCTTGTTGGCGTTGTAGCGCAGGAACTTCTTGACGTCCTCCGTCAGGCCGACGCCGTCGTAGAGGTCCTGCGTGTACTCCACCTCGTTGTCGTACAGCTCGAAGAGGAGCTCGAAGGTGTAGTCCTTCATCTCCGCCTTCTCGGCCGCCGACAGCTTCTCGAGGCCCTTCTGGTACTTGTAGCCGATGTAGTACCCGTGCACGGCCTCGTCGCGGATGATCAGGCGGATCAGGTCGGCCGTGTTGGTGAGCTTGGCGCGGCTGGACCAGTACATGGGCAGGTAGAAGCCCGAGTAGAACAGGAACGACTCCAGCAGCGTGCTGGCCACCTTGCGCTTCAGGGGCGAGTCGCCGCGGTAGTACTCCATGACGATCTCGGCCTTGCGCTGGAGGTTCGCGTTCTCCTCCGACCAGCGGAACGCCTCGTCGATCTCCTTGGTGGAGCACAGCGTCGAGAAGATCGAGCTGTAGGACTTGGCGTGCACCGACTCCATGAACGCGATGTTCGTGTAGACGGCCTCCTCGTGCGGCGTGATCGCGTCGGGGATGAGCGAGACGGCGCCGACCGTGCCCTGGATCGTGTCCAGCAGGGTCAGGCCGGTGAAGACGCGCATGGTGAGCGTCTTCTCCTCCTCCGTCAGCGTGGCCCACGACTGCACGTCGTTGGACACCGGGACCTTCTCCGGCAGCCAGAAGTTGCCGACCAGGCGGTCCCAGACGTCGGCGTCCTTGTCGTCGTCCAGCCGGTTCCAGTTGATGGCCGAGACGCGGCTGACGAGCTTGAGCTTCTCGCTCATCGCAGTGCTTCCTTCGTGGTCAGGACGGGGGTCAGAGCATGCACGAGACGCAACCCTCGACTTCCGTGCCCTCCAGCGCGAGCTGGCGCAGTCGGATGTAGTAGATCGTCTTGATGCCCTTGCGCCAGGCGTAGATCTGCGCCTTGTTCAGGTCACGGGTGGTGGCCGTGTCCTTGAAGAACAGGGTCAGCGAGAGGCCCTGGTCGACGTGCTGCGTGGCCTCGGCGTAGGTGTCGATGACCTTCTCGTAGCCGATCTCGTACGCGTCCTGGTAGTACTCCAGGTTGTCGTTGGTCATGAAGGGCGCCGGGTAGTAGACGCGCCCGATCTTGCCCTCCTTGCGGATCTCGATCTTCGACGCGATCGGGTGGATCGAGCTCGTCGAGTGGTTGATGTACGAGATCGAGCCCGTCGGCGGCACGGCCTGCAGGTTCTGGTTGTAGATGCCGTGCTCCTTGACCAGCTCGGCCAGGTCGGCCCAGTCCTGCTGCGTCGGGATGCGCACGCCGGCCTCGGCGAACAGCGCCTCGATGCGAGCGGTCTTCGGCTTCCACTCCTTGGCGATGTACTTCTCGAAGTACTCGCCGGTCGCGTACTTGGAGTCCTCGAAGCCGTAGAACTTCTGCTTCCGCTCCTGCGCGAGCAGGTTCGACGCACGGATCGCGTGGTACGCCACCGTGTAGAAGTAGATGTTGGTGAAGTCGAGGCCCTCGTCGGACCCGTAGAAGATGCGCTCACGGGCGAGGTAGCCGTGCAGGTTCATCTGGCCGAGGCCGATGGCGTGGCCGCCGGCGTTGGCGCGCTTGATGGACGGGACCGACTCGATGTCCGTCTGGTCGGAGACGCCGGTCAGGGCGCGGATGGCGACCTCGACCGACTTGCCGAAGTCGGGCGAGTCCATCGACAGGGCGATGTTCATCGAGCCGAGGTTGCAGGAGATGTCCCGGCCGACCGTCTTGTACGAGAGGTCCTCGTTGTACTCCGACGGGGTCGAGACCTGCAGGATCTCCGAGCACAGGTTCGAGTGCGTGATCTTGCCGGCGATCGGGTTGGCCCGGTTCACCGTGTCCTCGAACATGACGTACGGGTAGCCGGACTCGAACTGCAGCTCCGCCAGCGTCTGGAAGAACTCGCGGGCGCTGATCTTGGTCTTCTTGATCCGCCCGTCGTCGACCATCTCGTAGTACTTCTCGGTGACGTTGATGTCCGCGAACGGCATCCCGTAGACGCGCTCGACGTCGTACGGCGAGAACAGGTACATCGGCTCGTTCTTCTTGGCCAGCTCGAACGTGATGTCCGGGATGACGACGCCCAGCGAGAGGGTCTTGATGCGGATCTTCTCGTCGGCGTTCTCGCGCTTGGTGTCGAGGAACCGGAAGATGTCCGGGTGGTGCGCGTGCAGGTACACCGCGCCGGCGCCCTGACGAGCACCCAGCTGGTTGGCGTACGAGAACGAGTCTTCGAGGAGCTTCATCACGGGGATGACGCCGGAGCTCTGGTTCTCGATGTGCTTGATGGGCGCGCCGTGCTCGCGGATGTTGCTGAGCAGCAGGGCGACGCCGCCGCCGCGCTTGGACAGCTGCAGGGCGGAGTTGATGCCGCGCGCGATCGACTCCATGTTGTCCTCGATGCGCAGCAGGAAGCAGGAGACGGGCTCGCCGCGCTGCGCCTTGCCGAGGTTGAGGAACGTGGGCGTGGCCGGCTGGAAACGACCGGACACGATCTCGTCGACCAGGGAGATGGCGAAGTCCTGGTTCCCCTCGGCGAGGGCGAGGGCGACCATGCAGACCCGGTCCTCGAAGCGCTCGAGGTACCGCTTCCCGTCGAACGTCTTCAGCGTGTACGACGTGTAGTACTTGAACGCGCCGAGGAACGTCTGGAAGCGGAACTTCTTGGAGTACGCGTACTCGAAGAGCGTCTTGATGAACGTCCGGTCGTACTGCCCCAGCACCTCGGGGTCGTAGTACTTGTTCTCGACCAGGTAGTCGAGCTTCTCGTTGAGGTCGTGGAAGAAGACCGTGTTCTGGTTGACGTGCTGCAGGAAGTACTGCCGCGCCGCCTCACGGTCCTTGTCGAACTGGATCTCACCGTTCGCGCCATAGAGGTTCAGCATGGCGTTGAGGGCGTGGTAATCCAGTCCCGAGAGCTCTACGCGGGTATCTGCGACTGTCGTTGCCAAAATCTTCCCAATCCCTCGCGGACGGCTGTGACGTCCTCTTGCGTTCCCATGAGCTCGAACCCGTACAGGTAGGGGACGTGGCACTTGGCCGCGATGATGTCCCCCGCGATGCAGTAGGCCTCGCCGAAGTTCGTGTTGCCGGCCGCGATGACTCCGCGGATCAGCGCACGGTTGTCCTCGTCGTTGAGGAACTTGATGACCTGCCGGGGTACTGCTCCACCCTCGTTCCCTCCGCCGTACGTCGGCACGATCAGCACGTACGGCTCGGAGACGCGCAGGAACGGGTCCGACGGCCGGAGCGGGATGCGCTCGGCCGGCAGACGGAGCTTCTGCACGAAGCGGTGGGTGTTGTCCGAGGCGGAGGAGAAGTAGACCAGGGAGCTCATCGGTCGGTTCCCCTCAGCTCGGGTCGTGCGGTGGTGCGGGCGCGAAAAGACCCGCCGGATCGGCGCGGTGTCGAGACCGGCGCCGATCCGGGGAGCTCGTCAGGCGACGGCGGCCAGGCGGTCGGCCAGCGCCTTGATGCGGTCCGGGCGGTAGCCCGACCAGTGCTCGCCGTCGACGATCACGACGGGGGCCTGGAGGTGACCGAGCGACATGACGTAGTCACGCGCGTCGGCGTCCTCGCTGATGTCGACGACCGTGTACTCGGCGTCGAGCTTGTCGAGCGCGCGGTAGGTCGCGTTGCACTGCACGCACGCCGGCTTGCTGTAGACCGTGATCGTCATGGTGGGCTCCCCGTGTGGTCTGTCTGCGGCACGCTCCCCCCGGAGCGTTCGCGAAGCTTTTTCCTGAAGTTGAAGGGCCCGTCTCCGGGCCGGACGAGGTGCTGAGCCTGACGAGAAGGTTCTGCACTGCGTCGTGACTAGACACTACACCTAGGGGTCCCACACGCAATGGACCACTAGGGGTTGTAGTGACAAGCGTGTCATTCTTCACCCTGTGGAGAAGTTCCAGGCTACCGCCGACCACTGACACGGCCCCCGACCAGCGTCTTCGCAGGGCCGTGCACAGGCGTCCACAGGCACCCGTTCGGTGCCCACAGGTCGGTCCACACGGCAGTCCACACCCGACCCGTCCGATTCGCCCGGAACGCCCGGCACGACACGCCAGAGACGGATTTGGCGACCTGCACCAGACCGGGGCGTGTCGGCCGTGAGGGATGCTGTTCGCGTGCAGATCACGACGCTCGGAGGGCTCGCCGTCGACGGCCGGGCCGTCCGCGGCGACCGCCTCGCGGCGCTCGTCGGCGCCCTGCTCGACGCACGCGGCCGCGCGGTGTCGTCGGTCGCGCTCGTCGAGGTCGTGTGGGAGGGCCTCCCGCCCGACGACGCCGCCGGCGCCGTGCAGGCCCTCGTGTCGCGCGCCCGCCGCCTCGGCTTCCCGGTCGAGGCTACGCCCGGCGGCTACCGGCTGCCCACCGACGGGCTGCAGATCGACGTCGACGACGCCGAGTCCCGCCTGACGCGCGCCCGGACGGCGCTGCAGGCGGGGGACGCAGCGCAGGCGCGGGACCTGGCGCGCGAGGCACGCACGCTCCTCCCGGCGGTCCCGGACCTCGCGGACCCGGCGTCCACCCGCCTGCTCGGCGGCGTCGTCTCCGTCCTGGCCGAGGCGGGGCTGGCCCTCGCCGAGGTGGACGGCGTGGCCGACGACCTGCGCCGGCTCGCCCTGCGCACCCCGCCGGACGAGCCGCTCGTGGCCCTCCTGGTCCGGGTGCTCGCGGCGCAGGGTCGCGACGCCGAGGCGCTCGAGGTCGTCGACCGGGTGCGGACCGAGCTCGCGGACCGCTACGGCACCGACCCGTCGCCCGTCGTCGCGCAGGCACACCTCGCGCTGCTGCGGGGCGAGCTGGGCGCGGCCGCTCCCCGGGTCGTCGCGGCACTCGCGCCGGCCTGGCGCCGCGCGGCGACCCCGTTGGTCGGTCGTGACGGGGACATCGCCCAGGTGGAGGAGGAGCTCCGCACGTCGGCGCTGGTCACCGTCGTGGCCACGGGCGGGGCGGGCAAGACGCGCCTGGCAGGCGAGGTGGCCCGCCGCGCGGTCGGGGCCGGTCGACCCGTCCGCGTGGTCGAGCTGGCCGGTCTGCGCGCACCCGCCGAGGTGCTGCCTGCGGTGCTGGTAGCGATCGGCGGGTCCGACACGACCGCGACCCGGACAGACGTGCCCGCCGAGCGCCGCCTGCTCTCCCCCGAGGACCGCCTGCGGCTCGCTGCGGCGGACCTCGACGGGCTGCTGGTGCTCGACAACTGCGAGCACGTGCTCGACGCGGCGGCCGTCGTCGTCGGCGACCTGCTGGCCGTTGCGTCGCCCGACGTCGCGGTGCTGGCGACGAGCCGCGCGCCGCTGGGCCTCGTGGGCGAGTCCGTGCACCGCCTGCTGGCCCTTCCCGACGCCGACGCCCTGGAGCTGCTGGAGTCCCGAGCGCGCGCCGGACGGGCGACCGTTGGCTGGGAGCCCGAGCGGGCGCGCGAGCTGTGCCACCGTCTGGACAACCTGCCGCTGGCGCTCGAGCTGGCCGCCGCCCGGCTGCGGGCGATGACGGTCGAGGACGTGCTGGTCGGCCTGAGCGACCGGTTCGCGCTCCTGGACGACGCGCTCCGGGGCCTGCCTGAACGGCACGCGAGCCTGTGGGCGATGGTCGACTGGAGCCGCGAGCTGCTCGACCCGCCGGACCGCGACCTGTTCCAGCGGCTCGCGGTCATCCCCGCCCCGTTCACCGCCGAGACCGCCGTCGCCGTCGCGGGTGCGCCCGCGCCCGCCGTCCGGCGGGGCCTGGCCACCCTGGTCGAGCAGTCGCTGCTGACGCTCGACGAGCACGACGGCGCGCCCGCGCGCTACCGGATGCTCGAGACCGTCCGGGAGTACGGAGAGGCACGGCTGGACGCCTCCGGCGGGCGTGTGGACGCGATGACGGGGCTGGTGCGCTGGTCGGCCGCCGAGTCCGTGCGGCTCTCCGCGGGCTTCGTCGGCTCCGCCCAGATTGGCGCGTTCGACGAGTGCGCCGCCGAGCAGGAGACGTTCCTCGCCGCCCTGCGCTGGGCCGTCGAGCACGACGATCCCGTCGGTGCGGTCGACATCACCGCCGCCTTGTTCCACCTGTGGAGCGTGCGCGGCCTGCACCTCGAGGTCATCGAGTGGGGGCAGCGGGTGCTCCTCGCCGACGACCCCGCCGCCCGCCGCGCCTCCCCGATCTACCAGGGGATCGCGTCCGGCCGCCCGCTGCCCGACGCCGACCGTCTGGCGGCGACCTGCCTGTTCTCCTCGGTGAACGCCGGCGTCACCGTCTCCCAGCGGCTGGTGGCGCTCGGCGGGCGGGCCCTGAGGCTGCTGACCGCCGAGCGCCCCTCCGAGGTGTCCCCCCGCTTCGCCGCGCTCGTCGCCACCATGCCGGCGCTCGCCTCGACCGACACGTCCGTCACCTACGCCGCCGCTGAGCGCCTGGCGGCCGACGACGACGGCTTCCTGCACGGTCTCGGGCTGTTCATGCGAGCCGCCGCGCGGGAGAACGCCGGCGACCCGGAGACGTCCAGCGCCGACGCGCGCGCGGCCTACCGTGCGTTCGAGTCGATCGGCGACCACTGGGGCATGGGCATGGCCGCGCAGGGCGTCGGGCAGTGGCAGAGCGCTCGCGGGGAACCGGACGCGCAGGACTGGCTGATCCGCAGCCTGCGCCACCTCGAGCTGGTCGGGGCGATGCAGGACGTGCGGAGCATCCGGGTGATGCTCGACGTGCAGCGCGCGCTCGGCGGGGACGACGACGCGCTGACGCGGCTCCGTGAGGTGACGACGTCGACGCAGGTGGACGACGGCGACGCCGCCCAGGCGCTGCTCGGGCTCGCGCACGTCGCCTGCCGGGCCGGGCGCGCCCAGGAAGCGCTCGACAGCGCGGAGGCCGCAGCGGCGATCGTGGCCTCGATGACCGTGACCGTGCCCCAGGTGCGCATCGCGTTCCGCGTGGCCACCGCCGTGGTGCACCTGCGGGTGGCCGCCATGCAGCCGTCGTCCGCGGACGACTCGGTGGCCACGGCGGTCGAGCTCATCACCGCCGCCGCGCCCGAGGCCCGGGTCACCACCGACATGCCGGTGCTGGGGTCGTTCGGGCTCGGGGTCGCCGAACTGGCGGCTCACCGCGGCGACACCGAGCTCGCCCGCGAGCTGTGGGCGGCAGGCGTCCGGCTCGGGGCCAACCTCGTAATGATGTTCCAGCTGGAGATCGAGGGACCGCTGGCCGCTGCCCTCGGCGACGACGACCACCGCGAGCGCCTGCTGGCCTCGTGGCGCGAACGGTCGTCGGCGGCCGCGGCCGACCGGGTCCGGGAGCTGACCGCCGACCTCGGCTGAGGTGGGGCACACCCGGACCCGGTCGTCGTCAGACCTTGCGGCGGTAGGCCCGCATGGCCAGCGGCAGGAACACCGCGACCAGCCCGACGCACCAGGCCAGCGTCCAGTAGACGCTCTCGCCCATCGGCGTGCCGAGGAACAGTCCGCGCATCGCGGCGACCAGGTGGGTCAGCGGGTTCCACGCGACGAACGTCTGCATCCAGCTGGGCAGCGTGCCCGCCGGGACGAACACGTTCGACGCGAAGCTCAGCGGCATGATGATCAGGAACATGATCCCCTGCACGGCGCCGGAGGTCCGGACCTTCATGCCGACGAACACCGACACCCAGGACAGGGACAGGGCGAACACCACGGCGAGGAGGCAGCCCGCGACGGCGCTCAGCGGGTCGGTGAGGATCCGGAAGCCCATCAGGTAGCCGATGCCGAGCGTCATCACCGTGACGATGACGTACCGGACCACGTCACCCAGCACCGCACCGATCAGGGGCGCGGACCGCGGGATGGGCAGCGACTTGAACCGGTCGAAGATCCCCTTCTCCAGGTCGGTGTTGAGATTCACGCCGATGGCGATCGCGCCGGTCGCGATGGTCTGCGCGAGGATGCCCGGCAGCAGGAACTGCAGGTAGGCGTGGGTGTCACCGGCCACCGCACCGCCGAAGATGTAGACGAAGATCACCAGGAAGATCGCCGGCTGGAGCGTGACGTCGATCAGCGCCTCGGGCGTCCGCCACGTCTTGATCAGGCTCCGCTTGGCCAGCGACAGCGAGTGCCGGACCAGCGGGAACGGCTTGCGGACGACCGCGGCAGCCGACGTGGGGACTGCGCGGGGAGAACGGTGCTCGGTGAGCGTGGTCATCAGGCCACCTCCTTCGTGATGGTGGTGTCGTCCTCGGAGGCCGTGCGGCCGGTGAGCGAGAAGAACACCTCGTCCAGGCTGGGCAGGTGCAGGGACAGCTCGGTGACGCCGATGCCGGCGTTCGCCAGCCGGGACACCGTGGCGGTCAGGGCGGAGTCGTCTCGCACGGGGACCGCGAGGACGCCCTTGCGGATCTCCTCGGGCGCCGACCCGGAGGTCACCTGACCGAGGATGGTCGCGGCCTCCGCCATGCGGGTCAGGTCCGACGGACGGACCTCGAGGGTCTGGCCGCCGACGATCCGCTTGAGGCCCTCGGGGGTGTCGTGCGCGATGACCCGACCGTGGTCGATGACCGTGATCTCGTCGGCCAGCGCGTCCGCCTCCTCCAGGTACTGGGTGGTCAGCAGGACGGTCGACCCGTCGGTGACCAGCGAGCGGACCACGTCCCACATGTCCTCGCGCTTGGCGGGGTCCAGGCCGGTGGTCGGCTCGTCGAGGAAGATGACGTCCGGGCGGCCGACGAGGCTCGCCGCGAGGTCGAGGCGGCGGCGCATGCCCCCGGAGTAGGTCTTGGCGGGCCGGTCCGCCGCGGCGGTCAGGTCGAACCACTCGAGCAGCTCGGCGGCGCGGGCGCGGGCGCCGACCCTTCCCAGGTCCAGCAGCGTGCCGAACAGGACGAGGTTCTGCCGGCCCGACAGGTCCTCGTCGACGGAGGCGTACTGGCCCGTGAGGCCGATCGACTGGCGGACGCGCTCGGCGTCCTTGACCACGTCGAAGCCGCCGATGCGGGCGTGGCCGGCGTCGGGGACGAGGAGGGTGGACAGGATGCGGACCGCGGTCGTCTTGCCGGCGCCGTTGGGGCCGAGCACGCCGAGGACGGTGCCGCGTGGGACGGCGAGGTCGACGCCTTGGAGCGCCTTCGTCTCGCCGAAGTGCTTGACGAGGCCTTCTGCCTCGATCACCAGGTCGTGTGTCATGCCTCCAGGCTGGAGGAGCACGCTGACACCCCACCGACACGGCGCTGACACGGGCCGTGTCGGCGGGACGTCCGAGGAAGTGAGCGCCGGAGCGACCAGATGCTCGGACGTCCGGGTCAGCGCAGCGCCGCGAGCAGGCGGTCCAGCTCGTCGTCGGACGTGTAGTAGTGCGGGCTCGCGCGGACGACCTCCGTCAGTCCCCGGACGCCGTAGTCGAGCTGGGCCGACGAGATCCGCGTGACGCTCACGTTCACTCCGGCAGCGGCGACGCGGGCGCGGACGTCGTCGGCCCGCATCCCGTCGACGGTGAACGTGACGATGCCCGAACGCCGCACGCCCTTGTCGCGGACGGTGACCCCGAGGGTCTGCGCGAGCTCCTCGCGGAGCCGGTCCGCGAGCGCCGTGACCCGCTGCTCGATCGCGGGCAGCCCGATCGCGAGCGCGTAGTCCGCCGCCGCGCCGAGCCCGAGGTTGTCGGCGATCGACCGCTCCCACGTCTCGAAGCGCAGGGCGCCCGGGACCACCTCCCAGGTCGTCGGCGACGTCCAGGTGGCCGCGCCGAGGCCGAGGACGGGCGGGACCAGGCGCTCGGTGATGGCACGGGATGCGTAGAGGAAGCCGGTGCCGCGGGGACCGCGCACGAACTTGCGACCGGTGGCGGCGAGCAGGTCGCAGCCGAGCCTGGTCACGTCGACGTCGAGCTGGCCGACCGACTGGCACGCGTCGAGCAGGAACGGGACGCCCGCCCGGCGGGTCAGGGCACCGACCTCCGCCGCCGGGTTCACGACGCCTCCCCCGGTCGGGATGTGCGTCAGGGCGACGAGGGCGACGTCGTCGTCGAGCCGGCGCTCGAGCTGGTCCAGGTCGACCTGCCCGTGCTCGTCGTCCTCGATGACCTCGAGGGTGGCGCCCGTGCGCTCGCAGGCCTGGAGCAGGGCGATCGCGTTGCTGATGTACTCCGTGCGCGCCGTGAGGATCCGCTGCCCCGTGGCGAGCGGGAGCGAGGAGAACGCCACGTTCCAGGCGGCGGTCGCGCTCTGCACCAGGGCGATCTCGTCGGGCTGCGCGTGGACCAGCCGCGCGACCGAGCCGTACACCGCCGCGACACGGTCCTGCGACTCGGCCTCCGCCTCGTACGGACCGATCTCCGCCTCACGCCGCAGGTGCGCGACCACCGTGTCCGTCACGACGCTCGGGCGCAGGGCACCGCCGGCGTTGTTCAGGTGAGCGACGTGGTCGATGCCGGGCGTGTCGCGCCGAGCCTTGTCGAGGTCGATGCCGAGGTCGATCGTCACGGCGCCGAGTGTAGGCAGCCGATCGTCATCGACCCATGGCCACTCCCGCGGAAGTGGCCCCGAGCGCCTGCTCCCCCGGGGACGTCCGCAGGATCGAGCGCCCCAGCGACCGGATCTGCGGACGTCCGCACTCGTCGGGGCTCGGGGCCTCTCGAGTGCGGACGTTGCGGGGTGGTGGTGCGGGACGTCCGCGCTCGTGGGGGTTCCAGGCCCCCATCGAGTGCGGACGTTGCGGGGGGGTCAGCGGGAGCTGGGGCGCCAGAGGACGACCGCGGCGCGGTCGGCCGTCGTCGTCGGGCGGCGGCTGCGGCTGGCCGTGCGGTTGACCGCGACCACGTCGCCGCGGGGGTCGGCGGTGAAGATGCGGCGGCCGGGGTCGACGAACGCGCGCAGGTACTCGACCTGCCGCTTCAGCCCCTCGAGCTCCGCCTCGAGCTCGAGGATCCGCTTGATGCCCGCGAGGTTGACGCCCTCGTCCTGGGACAGCCGCTGCACCTCGCGCAGGGTGGCGATGTCCCGCAGCGAGTACCGGCGCCCGCGGCCGCTCGCGCGGCTGGGGCTGACCAGTCCGAGGCGGTCGTACTGGCGCAGGGTCTGCGGGTGCATCCCGGCCAGCTCGGCGGCGACCGAGATGACGTACACCTTGGCGTCCTCGCCGGCCATGGCTACTTCTTCGCCGCGGCGAGCAGGTCCGCGCGCACGTCCTCACCGGACGTGGCGATGCCGAACGCCTGGACGGCCTCGCGGGCGGCGCCGTTGAGCCGCTGGGGCACGACGACCTGGACGGTGGTCAGCAGGTCGCCCTTGGTGCCGGGGACGCCCTTGCCCTTGACGCGCAGGACGCGCCCGGACGGGGTGCCCTCGGGCACGCGGACGCGGACGGTGGACCCGTCGAGCGTCGGCACCTCGATCGTCGCGCCCAGCGCGGCCTCGTCGAAGGCCACGGGCACGGTGATGCGCAGGTTGTCGCCGTCGAGGGAGAACACCGGGTGCGGCGTGACGCGCACGGTGATGACCAGGTCGCCCGCAGGGGCGCCACGGTCGCCGGGGCGCCCCTTGCCGCGCAGGCGGATCTTCTGGCCGTCTCGGACCCCGGCGGGGATGCGGGCGTTCACGGTCCGGCCCTCGACCACGAGCGAGACCGTCGATCCCTCGACCGCCTGCCGGAACGGGAGGGTCGCGCTGGTGGCCAGGTCGGCCCCCTGCTGCGGACCGGGGGCGAACCCGCCACCCGCGTTGCCGAACAGCCCACCGAGGATGTCCTCGAAGCCGGCGGCGCCGCCGGGCGCATTCGTGTACCGGACGCGACCGCCGCCCTGCTGACCGCCGAACATGCCACCGAAGACGTCCTCGAACCCGGCGCCGCCGCGGCCGCCCGACGTGAAGCGCGGGCCCCCGGCCATGGCGCGCAGCTGGTCGTACTGGCCGCGCTGCTCGGTGTCGGACAGGACCGCGTAGGCCTCGCCGACGTCCTTGAACCGGGCCTCTGCCTTGGCGTCCCCCGGGTTGTGGTCCGGGTGCATCTGGCGCGCGAGCTTGCGGTACGCCTTCTTGATGGTGGCGGCGTCGGCATCCTTGGGCACGCCGAGGACGGAGTAGAAGTCCTTCTCGAGCCAGTCCTGACCGGTCACGCCGCCTCCTTCCTTGAGTCTGTGGAGCAGCGTCCGGGCAACGACCTGCTCGTTGCCCGGACGCTACCCGTGTTCTACGCCTCGGGGTCCACGACCGCGACGCGTGCCGCCCGGATGATCCGGTCGGGCGTGCGGTACCCCGGCTGGAGCACCATCTGCACGGTCGACTCCGAGACGTCCGGGGCGTGCGAGTGCATGAGCGCCTCGTGGATCGCGGGGTCGAACGGCTCGCCGACCGCGCCGTAGCGGGTCACCCCGAAGCGACCGAGGGTCGCATCGAGCTTCTCCGCGATGGGCAGGAACGGCCCGGTGAGGTCGCCGTGCTGGCGGGCCAGCTCGATGTCGTCGAGCACCGGGATCAGCGCCTCGACGATCTCGTGCACCCCGCGGTCGTGGGCGGCGAGGGCGTCGGCCTTCGACCGCTTCACGAACCCGGAGTACTGCTGCTCGAGGTTGTAGTAGGCCGCCTTGGAGCGCTGGAGCTCGTCCAGACGCTCCGCCGCGAGCTTCTCCGCCTCGACGAGACCCTCGAGGACGACCTCCTCCTCGGCGGAGGCCGCGATGGACTCCGCGTCGGCGAGGATCTGCTCCTCGGGCGTCAGGTCACCGTCGGCGTCCTCGGTACCGGACGTCACTTCGACGCCGCCTCGTCCTCGTCGTCGACGATCTCGGCGTCCACGACGTCCTCGTCGGACGACGCGTCAGCCGCGGGCTGCTCGTCGGCCGGCGCAGCGCCCGCCATGTTCTCGGCGGAGTAGATCGCCTCGCCGATCTTCTGGCTGGCCGCGAGCAGGGCCGAGTGCTTGGCCTTGACCGCGTCGATGTCCGTGCCCTCGAGCGCCGTCTTGAGCTCGCCGACCGCGGCCTGGACCTCGGTCTTGACGTCGTCGGGCAGCTTGTCCGCGTTGTCGACCAGCAGCTTCTCGGTCGAGTAGACCAGCTGCTCGGCCGTGTTGCGGGTCTCGGCCTCCTCGCGACGCGCCTTGTCCTCGGCGGCGTGCTCCTCGGCCTCGCGCACCATGCGCTCGATGTCCTCCTTGGGGAGGGCCGAGCCGCCGGTGATCGTCATCGACTGCTCCTTGTTGGTGCCGCGGTCCTTGGCGGACACGTGCACGATGCCGTTCGCGTCGATGTCGAACGTGACCTCGATCTGCGGCACGCCACGCGGCGCCGGCGCGATGCCGGTGAGCTCGAACGTGCCGAGCGGCTTGTTGTCCCGCGCGAACTCACGCTCGCCCTGGAACACCTGGATCAGCACGGACGGCTGGTTGTCCTCGGCGGTGGAGAAGATCTCCGAGCGCTTGGTCGGGATGGCCGTGTTGCGCTCGATGAGCTTGGTCATCACGCCGCCCTTGGTCTCGATGCCGAGGCTCAGCGGGGTGACGTCGATGAGCAGGACGTCCTTGCGGTCGCCCTTCATGACGCCGGCCTGCAGCGCGGCACCGACGGCGACGACCTCGTCCGGGTTGACGCCCTTGTTGGGCTCCTTGCCGCCGGTCAGCTCCTTGACGACCTCGCTGACGGCCGGCATACGGGTCGAGCCGCCGACGAGCACGATGTGGTCGATCGCGGACAGCTGGATGCCGGCGTCACGGATGACCGACCGGAACGGCTCCTTGGTGCGGTCGAGCAGGTCCTGCGTCATCTGCTGGAACTGCGCGCGCGTGAGCTTGGTGTCCAGGTGGACCGGGCCGTTCTCGCTCATGGACAGGTACTGCAGCGAGATGTTGGTGCTCGTCGCGGACGAGAGCTCCTTCTTGGCCTGCTCCGCCGCCTCGCGCAGACGCTGCACGGCGATCTTGTCCTTGGCCAGGTCGACGCCCGTGGAGTTCTTCACCTCGGAGACCAGGAAGTCGACGATCCGGTTGTCCCAGTCGTCGCCGCCGAGCCGGTTGTCGCCGGAGGTCGCGCGGACCTCGATCGTCGAGAAGCCGTCGTCGTCCTTGCCCACCTCGAGGAGGGAGACGTCGAACGTGCCGCCGCCGAGGTCGAAGACGAGGATGAGCTCGTCCTCCTTGCCGCGCTCCAGGCCGTAGGCCAGGGCGGCCGCGGTGGGCTCGTTGATGATGCGCAGGACGTTGAGGCCCGCGATGGCGCCGGCGTCCTTGGTGGCCTGGCGCTCGGCGTCGTTGAAGTACGCCGGGACCGTGATGACCGCGTCGGTGACGGGCTCGCCCAGGTAGGCCTCCGCGTCACGCTTGAGCTTGGAGAGCACCCGCGCGCTGATCTCCTGCGCGGTGTACTTCTTGTCGTCGATCGCCTGCGACCAGTCCGTGCCCATGTGGCGCTTGACCGACGAGATCGTGCGCTCGACGTTGGTGACGGCCTGGCGCTTGGCGATCTCGCCGACCAGCACCTCACCCGTCTTGGAGAACGCGACCACCGACGGCGTCGTGCGCGACCCCTCGGCGTTGGCGATGACCGTGGGCTCGCCGCCCTCGAGGACTGCGACCACCGAGTTGGTGGTGCCGAGGTCGATGCCGACTGCTCGTGCCATGTGTGTGCCTTCTTTCGTGTGCTGCGGGTTGATACGTCTCGCTCTTGAGTCTGGCTGGCTCAAGTTTGCGTCGGCTGGGGCCGGTGCGCAAACTCGCAGGGCCGAACTTGAGTCTGTTGGGCTCAACCTTGGGGGCGGGCAGTGCATTCCCTGCACAGGACCGCGAGTGCGGCGCGGATGCTGGACGCGTGGAGTCGAGCACGGTTCGGGCCGCATCGCTGTCGTCTACCGCCGGGGGTTTTTTATGGGCGGGTTGCTCGTCTAGCGTCGCGGGGCATGGAACCCGTCGAGGTGATCACGGTCAGGCACCCGGTCGACGGTGCGCTGGTGCCCGGGTTGGTCGCGTCGCTGGACGGTCTGTGGGCGGACGACTCGCGCCGGTTCGACCCCGTGGTCGCCCGGGACTGGCCGGCGACCGACGGTGCGGGGTACGTGCAGGCGGTTGCCGGCGACCCGGACGCGGTGCTGCTCGCGCTACGGATCGACGGCGAGGTGCAGGGCCACCTGGTCGGACGGTTCGCCCGTGCAGACAGCTTCCGCCGCGTACCCGTCGCCGTCCTCGAGAGCATGCAGGTGTCGACGGCGCGCCGCGGCGCCGGCAGCGGCTCGGCGCTGGTCGCGGCGTTCGTCGAGTGGGCGCGAGGTCGTGGCGCCCATTCCCTGTCCGTCACCGCCACAGCGGCCAACGACGGCGCCCGCCGCTTCTACGCGACCCACGGATTCACCGAGCAGTCGGTGACCTACCGCCGCTGGCTGGTCCCGCCGCCCGGCTAGCGGCGAGTGCTCGCCCCTGACGCCGCGTCAGGCTGCGCCGACGTCGCGGTCGAACCGCGGCAGCCCGGATCGGCACCGGTCGCGGCCAGGCACGACTCGGCGCCGTTCGTCACCGTCGTCGACGGGCGCCGCTCGACCGGCACGCGTCCGACGATGTGGCTACGGTGCAGTGATGAAGCGCTCGTTGCGGACAGCGCGGTCCGCAGTCCTCGCCGTGATCGCGGCGCTCGCCCTCGTCGGCTCAGCCGGCTCCGTCGCCAGCGCTGCGCCCACCGCCGCGTCGCGCGTCGTCTACGACGCCCTCGGTGACTCGTACGCCTCCGGGTACGGCGTCCCGCCCTACGCCGAGTGCGGCCGCTCGCAGAGCGCCTACGCCGTGCAGCTCGACGGGCGCCAGCGCCTGCGACTCGACGACTTCGTCGCCTGCGCGGGCGCCACCACGACCTCGCTGGTCACCGGCGGCCAGCTCGCCGCGCTGGACGCCGACACGGACCTGGTGACGTTGACCATCGGCGGCAACGACATCGGCTGGTCGAGTGCGGTCACCGCCTGCCTCGGCGGCACCGACGCCCAGTGCGCGGGCACGGTCGCCCTCGTCGGCGCCCGGACCACGAGCCAGCTGCCGGCGCTGCTCGACACGGTGTACGCCGAGGTCGCCGCGGCCGCCCCGAACGCCCACGTCCTGGTGACCGGCTATCCGCGGCTGTTCTCCCCCGAGTACGGCGCCTACCTTGCCGCCTCGTCGGCAGAGCTCGGCGTTCTCAACGCCGCTGCGGACACCCTCGACGCGGTGATCGCTGCCGCGGCCGACCGTGCCGGTTTCCAGTTCGTGGACGTGCGCACGAGGTTCGACGGCCACGGAGCGAACTCGCCGGATCCGTGGATCCTCGGGCCGTCCGACCCGGGGGCATTCCACCCGACCGTCGAGGGCTACGAGGCCTACACGGCCGCCGTGAACTCGGCGCTGGGTCCGGTCAAGCCGGGCTGCGGCAGGCACCACAGGTGAGGAGACGGACCTCTCGCCGGCCGACGACGAGATCCCCGTCCGGCCGGAGGCACCCATGGGCAAGCTGATCTACGCAGCCAACACCTCGCTCGACGGCTACCTGGAGGACGAGAACGGCTCCTTCGACTGGTCGGTACCCGACGAAGCGGTGCATGCGTTCTGGAACGAGCACGAGCGGCACATCGGCACGTCGCTCTACGGCCGCCGCATGTACGAGACGATGCGCGTCTGGGAAGACGACGACTGGTTGACGGACGAACCAGCCGTCGTCCGCGAGTACGCGGGGATCTGGCGCGACGCCGACAAGGTCGTCTACTCCACGACGCTCGACGCGGTGTCGACGGCGCGCACGAGGATCGAGCGGCAGTTCGATCCCGAGGAGGTACGACGGCTCAAGGACGCGTCCAGCTCGGACCTGAGCATCGGCGGCGCGACCCTCGGGGCTGAGGCGTTCCGGCACGGGCTCGTCGACGAATGCGTGCTGCTGCTGTGCCCGGTGCTCGTGGGCGGCGGCAAGCCGGCGCTGCCGCGGGGCGTTCGGCTCGACCTGGAGCTGCTGGATCACCGACGGTTCGGCAACGGCGTGATCTACGTGCGCCACGCGGTACGAAGCGCTACCTGAGGAGCCGGGGTATCACCCTTCGTCGGTCGCGCTCCTCCCCTGTGCAGCCCGCACCGTGCGGACCACGAACCATCAGGGGAGAACAGTGGCCGACAACATGTACGCAGGCGTCTCGGTGCAGGCGTTCCCGAACGGAGACGCGGCACTGAGCACTCCGCACGGCGACGTGAGGGCGTTCCTCGACTACGTCCGACAGTTCAGCGGGGTCAACTTCCACGCGCAGGACGACGACGTCCGCGAGTGGCGGTTCAACCGGGAGTACGACAACTGGCAGGACAGCCTCGGCATGGACTCCGTCCGTGTGCTCCACACCTACACGCACATGGGCATGGCGGCGGACGGCCGCTACGTCGCCGCGATGGGCCGCACCTGGGACAACACCTTCCTGGCCGAGTCCACGCGGATGTCGTTCGGCGACCAGCGCCTGCGCTACCTGATGCTCCACGGCTGCCACTCGCTCGAGGTGCAGGGGGGCCAGAACCCCTGGCGCACCTGGGCGGAGCCGAACAAGGGCGCGCGGATGATCTTCGGTTTCGACGGGCTCACCTACGACGTGGGTGGACTCGGCGCCGGGTTCTTCCGGGAGTGGAACAAGGGGAAGTCGTTCAGCCAGTCGTGGCAGGACGCTGCGTTCTCGACCCTGACGAACCACCGGCCGTCGTCGACCGCCTCCGGCGCGACCGCCGAAGAGGCACAGGACCGGCTCTGGAACGAGCGCCTGTTCCACGGCGGTGCCGTCTCCGACAACTGGTACTGGTGGAGGTGGGCCGGCCCGACGGTGATCGAGGTCGTCATCACGATCACGGTCCCGCCGTCACCGATGCGCCTCTCGGTGGAGCGTCGGCCTGTCGACGACGAGGTCGCGCGGAACCTGGGCGACCGGTTCGGGCTCCGGCCGTGGATCGCGTCCGCGGCGTCGCCCGATCCCGAGCACCGGAACGACGGCGACGACGCCCTCGTCGGCCCACGTCTCGTCCTGTCGCCGGACGGGTCCTACGAGGCGTTCCTGGCCGAGCCGGACCGCTACGTCCGACCGATCGACGTGGACGACGCCAGGGAGATCGCCGAGCAGACGGTCCGTTCTCTGGAGCTGGACACCGAGCTGGTGCTCGACGCTCTCACGGTGACCGAGCACGGCGGCGCGAGCCAGGACGGCGACCAGACCGAGACGGCCATCGCCGACTTCACCGCCCACTTCCGGCAGATGTACGACGGGACGCCGATGGCCCGAGGCCACGACGGCCATGTGAGCGTCACGCTCGACGCAGGGGGCACCGTGTGCAGCGTCTCCGACCGGACCGTCGCCGTGGTCGACGCCGTCGAGGCTGCACCGTCGGACGGGTACGAGGTCGACGTCGACGAGTCTCTCGGTCGCGCGATCGCGGACCTCGAGCGACAGCTCCGCTGCGATGGCCGCAGCGACTCCGAGCTGGTCCTCCTGCCGGACACCCGGGACGTCTCCTACCGCGTCGACCACGGCTCAGCAGTCCTGGTCGCACGCGAGGAGGTCGAGATCCGCAGCGGCGACTTCGCGATCCGCAAGGTCGTCGAGGTCGTTCTCTAGGGCTGGCTCAGACCCGTTCGACGCTGTCCGCCTGCGGTCCCCGATCGCTCTGGCGCACCTGGTACCGGACCCGGTCGCCCTCCTCCAGCGCGTCGGCACCCCGCACGACCGACACGTGCACGAACAGGTCCGCGCCGCCCGCGTCCGGGGTGATGAAGCCGAACCCGCGCTCCGCGTCGTAGCGCGCGACCACGCCCTCGCCGCCGCGCACAGGACCGTCGGACTCCCTCGGAGGACCCGACCGACCGCGCGCCGGCGCCGCGGGGGCGCTCCCCACGAGCCGGATGTTGCGGGCCTGGAGGCCCTTCTCGCTCGTGCCGACGTCGTAGGTCACACGATCGCCCTCGGACAGCTCGGTCACGCCCGCGGGCAGCGCGCGGACGTGGACGAAGAGGTCCTCGGCGCCCGAGTCGGGGGTGACGAACCCGAAGCCCTTCTCCCCGTCGTACCAGGACACGGTGCCGTCCGCTCCGTCGGACGCCCGGGGTCGCCCGGTCGCCTCTGCCCCGAGCGGCAGCAGGTGGTCCGCCTGCGGCCCCTTGTCGCCCTCGACCACCAGGAACGCCACCCGCTGCCCGTCCGAGATCACGCCGCCGCCGACGATGGCCGAGCTGTGCACGAAGATCTCCGCACCCCCACCATCGGGCGTGATGAAGCCGTAGCCCTTGCCCGGCTCGTACCAGGAGACCGTGCCGAGCACCCCCAGGAGTGCGTCCGGGGCGTGGTCGCCGGTGATCCGGACGCGGCGGGCCTGCGGGCCGCGGTCGCCCTCGCCCAGCTCGAACTCGACGACCTGCCCCTCGCGCAGGACGTCGTCGTTGCCGACGATCTCGGACGCGTGCACGAACAGGTCGTCGGCCCCGTCTCCGAGGTAGAGGAAGCCGAACCCCCGCTCGGCGTCGAACCAACGGACAGTTCCTTCGGGCACGGTGACTCCTCGTCGACGCTCAGTTGCTGCCACCCAGTGTCCCTGATCGAACCGCGGTGGGTTGACTACGGATGGTCGCGCAGGCGGTCCAGCTCCGCGGCCAGCACTCGTGCGTACCGTGCACGCTCGTCGGCGGCGACCCATCGGGCCTCGAGGTCTCGCTCGTACAGACGGTCGCCGTCGTAGCGCGGGAAGACGTGGACGTGGAGGTGCCAGACGTCCTGACCCCCCGCCGGCTCGTTGTGCTGCCGGACCGAGATGCCGTCGCACGCATAGGCCGTGCGCATCGCGACCGCGACCTGCTGAACGAGGTCCCACACGGCGTGCCCGGTCGCCCGCGGAAGGTCGTAGACGTTCTCGTGATGCTCCCGAGGGATCACCAGTGCCGCCCCTGGGTTGGCGGGCCACCACTTGGGCGAGATCCGGGCGAGAGCGAGCTCCGTGGTAGCGACGACGTCGCTCGGCTGGTTGTGCTCGCTCACGACGCCGACCTGGAGCAGGCAGAACGGACAGCTGTAGTCGGCCGGCTCGTGGCTCGGTGTGGTCATGGCGTCCAGCCGTCCCATCGGCTCCACCAGTGGGCGTTCGCGTCCAGCTGAGCGGTCACGTCGGCGGCCGCCGCCAGCACTCGGCCCACGGTTCCCTCGTCGATGCGGCCCGTGACTCGCTGCCAGTGGAGGTCAGCCACGTCCTTCCACTCGCGCCGGCCGTCGGGGTGGACGATCAGGTCCAGCCCGTGGTCATTGGTCTCGAACCCCTCAGGTCCGCGCACGATGGGCGCCTCGAAGTTCACGTACCAGTGCAGGAACGTCCCGGCGCAGTCGAAGAACTTCCAGACGCTGTAGTGATCACCGGCTCGATGGAGCTGGAGCACCACCGTGGACCCCCATGCGGCGCGCGAGCTCCACGGGTGAGCCCCGAACGGGTGCGAAGGGAACGTGAAGCCGGAGCCGGGATCGAGGCGGACCGCGAGGGTTGCGCCGTCGTCTGACACGACGGTCACCGGATGCCGCAGCCATACCTGGTCGTGCAGCACCTCGAACCGTTGGATCGACGACCCCGGCTCATAGATCCACACGGTCGGAGACACTATCGGTGGCTTCCGTGGACGCGATCGCGGCCTTGATGGCTTGCGCGTCGCTGTCGAGCAGCGACCTCCCGCGCTCCGCCACGTCGGGGGTGATCGTCCAGCCGTCTCCCGCGTAGCGGGGGATGACGTGAAGGTGGAAGTGGAAGACCGTCTGGAACGCGACCTCGCCGTCACAGAGGAAGACGTTGATCCCCTCGCAGCGCAGGTCGGAGCGTCGCAGGGCTCGCGCCAGGTCGTGACCGACCGACCACACGTGAGCGCTGGTGGCTCGATCGAGGTCCTCGAGGCCCACGGCGTGCTTCCGTGGCACGACGAGGAGATGGCCACGCGTGACGGGCTCCAGGTCCATGAACGCCACGACGGTCTCGTCCTCGTACACCACGCTGGCCTCGGCCCGCCCTGCCACGATGGCGCAGAAGATGCACTCCTGCGCCGCCGATGTCGCCCTGGGTGTCATGGGCGCAATAGTCCCAGTCCGTCACTCGAACGCCGCCTACAGCGATCCGCCACGGATGCCGATGACCAGCGTGTCGGGTCCTGACCGGCATCGCGCTCGCCTCGATGTGGGAGACCGACTGCCTCCCGGTGGAGACGCAGCAGTGGCTGAGCGACTACCTGACCCCGACCGAGATCCCCGACCAGCCCTGAGCAGCTACCCGCGTCCGTGCGGGGCGCGCGCCCGGGCGTCCAGCCGGGTGACGGACTCCCGCACGGATCCGTGCAGCATCAGCTCCACGTCGCCGACCAGCCGGTACGGGTCCCCGACCATCCCGTCCGAGACCCACCGAAGCAGCACGGCCAGCACGGCCGACGTGTAGAAGTCGACGACCAGCGCTCGGTCGGCGGGGCTCGCCGGACCCCCGCCGCCGACCTCCTCCACCACGGCCGCGGTCACCGGCCTCATCTGCCAGAACAGGAAGCGCTCCAGCCCCGCTCGGCCCAGCCCGTCGAGGACAGCGGTCGTCGACGACCGGTTGTCCCGCAGGTAGCCCATCAGCCGCACCAGCCCGTCGGCCCACGCGTCGTGATGGGCCGACACCCGCACCTGCTCCGCGACCTCGGTCTCGAACACCCACGCGGCGAGCTCCTGCACGTCGTGGAAGTGGTAGTAGAACGCCTGCCGGGTCAGCCCGCAGTCCTGCGTCAGGTGCGTGACCGTGACCCTGGCCAGCGGCTCGGACCGGAGTCGGGTCTTGAGCGCCGACGCCAGAGCGTCGCGCGCGTCCGTGCGGCGCGCGTCCTGACTGTCCTCGTGGCTCACACCCCCATCAACGGCCTGTTCACCCCTCGTCGCCGTAGGTCGAAGGTCCCAGGAGACGGCCGGCACCGCGCCCGGCGAGGCCCCGGCGAGCCGCGCGCTGGACACATCCCGCCGGGTGTCCAGTGCCCGCTCGGGCGGGGAGTTCCTACGGTCTAGCGACCCCGCAGCCATGGCGGCCACGGGCGGTCCGCGAGGAGGTCGCGATGTTCCTGTTCGACACCATCGGCTGGCAGTCGTGGGCGATGTGGTTCGTCGTCCTCGGCGCCCTCATCGCCCTCAACGAGGTCACCCGCCGCTGGAAGTGGGCCGGGATCGCGTTCTTCGTCGCGCTGCCCCTGGTCCTGACCGTGTTCGTGTGGCCGTCGACCGCCGGCGAGGGCTCCTCGACCGGCACCTGGTTCCACTGGGTGAAGGTCTACTCCGCGCTGGCCGGCTGTCTCGGCTTCATGGCGCTCCGGTACGTCGGTCGACTCTCCAAGAACCGCTGGATGCTGCTCTTCCCCGCGCTGATCCTCGCGGTCAACATCGGCGAGGCCGTCATCCGTGACTTCCAGGTCGCAGGCCTGCAGGGCATGCACGACGGCGTGTTCATGGTCGGCGGCGTCTGGAACTACATGAACGGGATCGCCGGCATCCTCAACGCGCTCACCATCTGCGGCTGGGTCGGGATCATCGTGTCGCGGGACAGGTCCAAGGACATGATCTGGCCGGACATGCTCTGGTTCTGGATCATCGCGTACGACCTGTGGAACTTCGCCTACGTCTACAACTGCGTCGGCGACCACGCATTCTACGCCGGTGCCGCACTGCTGATCTCCTGCACGATCCCCGCGTTCTTCCTCAAGAAGGGCGCCTGGCTGCAGCACCGTGCGCACACGCTCGCCCTCTGGATGATGTTCACGATGGCGGTCCCGACGTTCGTCACGTCGTCGCAGTTCGCCGTCGAGTCCTCGCACGACGAGCGCGCCTTGTTCGTGGTGTCGGCCCTGTCGCTCGCGGCCAACGTCGCCGTCGCCGTCTACCAGGTGCGCGTCATCGTGACCCGGCGTCTCAACCCGCTGAAGGACGAGCTGTTCACGCACCTCCGTCCGTACCGCGAGGTCCTCGAGGCGAACGCGCCGCTCGCCGACGCGCCCGGTGCCGGACGAGAGGACCAGCCGCTCGCCGCGGTCTGAGCGGTCAGTCGCGCGCCGGGGCGCGGGTGAGCAGATCGACGGCGCGCACGACCTCGTCAGACCCGTGCGGCTCGGTGTCCAGGGCGCGGTGGATCGTCAGACCTTCGATGAGCGCGTCCAGGAGCCGTGCCGTGGCCGGGTCGAAGTGCCGCTCCAGGGCGCGACGGCTGCGCGCCATCCACTCGTGGGTGAGGCGCCGGTAGCCGGGGTCGCGGGCCGCCAGGGTGTACAGCTCGTGGGTCAGGACCAGCTCACGAGGGTCGACGAGCACGTGGACGCTGATCAGGTCGACGACCGCCCGGCGCGCCTCGTCGACGTCCCCCGCGCGCGACATGCTCTCCTCGAACCGGTCGCTGACCTGGTGCGCGAACCGCTCGAACGCGTCGTGCAACAGCTCGTCCACGTCGGTGAAGTGGTACGTGATCGATCCGAGAGGCACGTCCGCGGCGGCGGCGATGCGGCGTGTCGTGGCGCCGGCGACGCCGACCTCGCCGATGACCTGGAGGCACGCGTCGACGATCCGCCCCCGGCGTTCGGGATCGTGCCGCCGCGACCGGCGCTGCGTCATCGCGGGGTCCCCGGGGGCAGTGACGCGGGCGGGACGGCTCATGTGTTCAATCGTACAGATCATATGTACGCTTGACCACAACACCCTCGCCTCACCCGGAGACCCATGACCTCGCCGCTGCCCTCGACCGTCTCGCGCACCGCACGCCGCGCTCGCGCCGCGGTCTCGGTCGTGTTCCTCGTCAACGCCGTCCTGTACGCCAACCTCGTGCCGAGGCTGCCCGAGGTGAAGGACCGGCTCGACCTGACCAACGCCGCGCTCGGCGCCGCGATCGCGGCGATGCCGCTCGGTGCCCTGCTCGCCGGGCTGCTCGCCCCGCTGCTGATCCAGAGGCTCGGCTCGGCCGCCGTCGCATCCTTCGGGCTGGTCGCCCTCGCAGGAGCCGTCGCCGCCGTCCCGCTCGCGGGAAGCTGGGTCGTCCTGGCCGGCCTCTTCCTGGTGGCAGGGGCGCTCGACGCGATCATCGACGTGGCCCAGAACGCCCACGGCTTCCGCGTCCAGCGCCTGTACGGCCGGTCGATCATCAACGCCTTCCACGGGCTGTGGAGCGTCGGCGCCGTCCTGGGCGGCCTGCTCGGTGCCGCAGCCGCGGGCCTGGCCGTCCCGCTGCCCACCCACATCGCCACTACCTCCGCGGTCTTCGGCGTCGCGGCCGTCCTCGTCCACCGGTTCCTGCTGCGCGGACCCGAGGACGCGGAGCGCACCAGCGCCGATCCCGATGCCGATCAGCCCTCCGCCGGCGCCCGATCGCTTCGGCACGTCGCCGGCCGTACCTTCCTGATGCTCGCCGCCCTCGGGGTGCTCGCCGCGTGCGGCGCGTTCGTGGAGGACGCCGGCTCGTCGTGGGGCGCGCTGTACCTGCGTGGCGAGGTGGGCGTCGGCGCCGCCGCGGCCGGCATGGCGTTCGTCTCGCTGCAGGTCGCCATGACGGTCGGGCGCCTGACCGGCGACCGGGTCGTCGACCGCTTCGGCCAGCGCCGCGTGGCGCGCCTCGGCGGTGTGGCGATCGCGCTCGGCCTCGGGCTCGCGCTGGCCGTCCCGTCGCTGACCACGACCCTCGTCGGCTTCGCGCTGGCCGGGCTCGGCGTCGCGACGCTCGTGCCCGCCGTCATGCACACGGCGGACGAGCTGCCCGGCCTGCCCGCCGGGGTCGGGCTCACCGTCGTCAGCTGGCTGCTGCGCGTCGGGTTCCTGGTGTCCCCGACCCTCGTCGGAGTCGTGGCCGACGCCTCCAGCCTGCGCGTCGCGCTCCTGGGCGTCGTGGCTGCCGGGATCGTCGTCGCCGTCCTGGGGCGGATCCTCGTCGCGAGCTCGGCGCCGCCGAGCGGTGAGCACGCAGCGGAGGCACCTGGCAGTCTGGCGGCCGCGCCGAGAGCCTGACGCGTCGCGCGTGCCAGCATGGGACGGCGCAGCACGTGGCCGCGCTCGGACGCGTGCACGAGGGGGTACGGATGACTGCTCTGGAGCGCAGGGCCGAGACGTCGCTCTGGCCGCTGATCTCGCAGCTCGTGCGGACGCAAGGACTCGCGGGGCTCGCGGTCGCGGTGGTCCAGGACGGTGAGGTCGCCCTGGCGCGCGGCTTCGGGACGCGCGACGTCCGCACCGGCGACCCCGTCACACCCGACACGCTGTTCCACCTGGCGTCGGTGTCGAAGCCGTTCGTCGCGACGGCGGCGGTCGGGCTGGCGCTCGACCTCGACGCCCCCGTCATCCGGTGGATCCCCGGGCTGACGCTGGCCGACGGGCGGCAGTCCGAGATCACCCTGCGCCACCTCCTCACGCACACGAGCGGCATCCCGGACGTCGTGGACTACGAGTGGCACGACCCGCAGCTGGGCGACGACGCCCTGGCCGAGTTCGTCCGGAGCCTGTCCGGTGCGCGCCTGACCAGCGACCCCGGCGCCGAGTACGCCTACTGCAACGCCGGGTACGAGGTGCTCGGGCACGTGGTCGCCACCGTGACCGGGCGGACGTTCGAGGCCGCGATGACGGAGCTCGTCCTCGACCCGGCCGGCATGGTGCACAGCACGTTCCTGCGCGCGGACGTCCCGTCGGAGCTCGCCTCCTCGCCGCACGTCGGCGCACCGCTGGTCGTCCCGCCCGGCGCCTACCCGTACACGCGCCGGCACGCGCCGAGCTCGACGCTGCACTCCAGCGTCACCGAGCTGTCCCGGTGGATGCTCACGATCCTGGCGGACCCCGGCGCAGCCGAGCTGATGTGGCAGCCGCGGGCGGAGGTCGGGGACCCGCCGTGGAGCGAGGCGATGGGCATGGGGTGGTTCGTCGGTACCCACCGCGGACACCGGATGGTGGGTCACAGCGGCGCCGATCCGGGCTTCAACTCGCGCTTCGCGCTGCTCCCCGACCGCGGGACCGGGGTCGTCGGTCTGGCGAACTCCAACACCGCCCCCACCCGCGCCGTCGTCCGCGCCGCGCTCGACGTGGCCCTGGACCTCCCGGCGGAGGCGATCGAGGTCGACGTGCAGATCCCGCCGATCACCGTCCCGGTGGCGGCCGCCCTCCAGGCGGCGGGCGCGGAGGCTGCGGTCGAGACCTTCCGCCGGCTGGAGCGCGCGGTTCCCGCTCAGGTCGACGCCGACGACGGGCACCTCGAGGACGCCGTCTGGGGCGCGATCGAGCTGCACCGCCCCGAGCTGGTCCGACCGCTCCTCGACGTGTGGACGACCGTGCGACCGAACTCGTCGCAGGCCTGGGCGATGACCGGCTGGGCGGACCTGGTCGGGGGCGACACCCGCTCGGCGGGTGAGCTCCTGCGTCGGGCCGTCGACCTCGACCCCGAGAACGACGAGGCGGCTGCGCTGCTCAGGGGTGTGGAGCGACTTCCTGGCACAGTGTCGGATCCGGGACGAGTCGTTCGTGGGACAGGTGAGGAGCCGCCGGATGCGGCTGCCGGAACAAGGGAGTCGTGAGATGCCGCGGTACCTGATCTCGTTCAACGAGGGCGCGATGGACCACATCCCCGACGGGGACTGGGGCGACGTGAGCCGGGACTCGCACGCGGTCGTGCAGGAGGCCGCGGACGCGGGAGTGTGGGTGTTCGCAGGCGGGCTCGAGCGGCAGCGGGCGAGCATCGTGGCCACGGACGGGATGGTCACCGACGGCCCCTTCCCGGAGACCAAGGAGGTCATCGGCGGGTTCGCGGTCGTCGACGTGCCCACACGCGACGAGGCGCTGGCGTGGGCCGCCAAGATCGCCGTCGGATGCCGCTGCGCGCAGGAGGTCCGGGAGCTCATGCCCGACGCCCAGACGGACGAGCTGCTCGGCAAGACCACGAGCAGGTAACGGCTCGAGCGGTGCCGCCCGCTCAGGTCGTCGGTCGGTGGGTGGGCGGCACGAGGCGGAACATCCCCTGCATGTCTCCGGTCGTGAACCCCGCCGACCGGTAGAGCGCATCGCCGTCGGTCGTCGCGAAGAGCCCGACGAACGCCGACGCGGGCGCCGTGTCGGCGATCTGATCGAGCAGCCGGCGCAGGATCGCGCGCCCGAGGCCGGTGCCCTGGTGCGCCGGCAGGACCGCGACGTCCTGGACGTAGAAGTACAGCGCGCCGTCGCCGACGACGCGGCCCATCCCGACGACCTCGCCGTCGACCACCGCCACGACCCCCAGCCGCGACCCGGTGAGCGAGGCGGCCACGGTGTCCCAGTCGAACGCGTGCGACCAGCCGACCGCTTCCGCGAGACGCCGGTGCTCCTCCGGCGTCGGCACGCGATCAACGAGGGTCACGGGCTGTCCCACACGTCGATTGTTCGGTCTCCCGAACCTGACGGGCAAGCCTCACTGCCAGACGGTCGCCTTGACGTCCGGCTCGACGGGCAGCTTCGGCGCTGCGGGCGCGGGTCCGGCGGCGGCCAGGTCACGGACGTTCTTCTGGACGGCGACCACCGAGAACAACGCCATCGCGAAGCCCAGGCCGAAGAAGCCCTTCTCCGACAGCTCCAGCGGCGCGTTGGCCAACCCCGTCGCCACGAGCACGAGGGAGGTCAGGACCATGGCCCACGACAGGCCGAGGAAGATCGCCGTCACCGGAACGCCCTCGGCCCGGTCCCGGACCGACTTCTGCACCGCGATCGCGGAGAACAGACCCAGCAGCAGCAACGTGCCGAGGAAGCCCTTCTCCGACGGGACCAGCTCCGCGTTCCACAGTCCGATGCCGAAGGCGCCGATCGCGATGACGAGGGCGACCCAGGACGCGCCGACGAATGCCGCGGTCGGACGCGCGGGGACAGGGATCTGCGACATGGGGACGCTCCGGAGCTCGAGCTGCCGGCACCGTGCCAGCCGCGGCCCTGATGGTGGTGGTCCGGGGTGCCCCACCGCAAGGGTCTGGCTCGAACCTCACCTGGCCGGCCTCACCGCCGGGTCACGGCGAGGCCGGGAAGACGATGCGGACGTCCTCGCCGCTCAGGTGTGCGCGGAAGCCGTCGTCCTGGACGACGACGTCCTGGAGCACCAACCCCTCGGGCAGCCCCTCGACCTCGTGCTCGATGGTGACGAGCCCGCGCACGACCGTCCCGAGGAGCCCGGCGAGGAACGAGGGGCCGCCGATGTCGATGGCCGTCGGCTCGACGACGATCCGTCCGGCGACGACGTCGACCTCACCTGTCGCGACGACGTCGAAGCTGCGGCCGCCGATCTCGACCGTGCGCTCGACGACCGCCTCCGACGGCCCGGCGGACCGCACCGTGGCGTCCTCGCCGATCTGGGTGGCCACGACCTCGAACGGCACCGTGGCGTCCACGACCATCTCGCTCGCGACGAGCCCGTCGGGTCCGGTCCGCGCACCCCGGGCGGAGACGGTGACGTCGCGCAGGGCCGAGTCCGGCAGGACGACGGTGCCGGCGTCGAGCACGAGGTCGTCGAGCCACATCTCGGCGGCGTCGAGGTCGGACGGCGGCTCGACGCGGCCCCCGGCACTCGAGCTCGGCCCCGGCGTCGGGGGCGCGGCGGCACCGCCCTGCGCCGGATCGCTGATCGACCACACGAAGATCCACACGGCGAGCACCAGCCCGAGGACGGCGACCGCCGCCCCGAGAAGTCCGTCGCGAAGGCGCGGGTTCATGGGGGACAGCGTGCCTGATGATGTCGCCTCCGGCTCAGGAGCCGGCCTCGACCGGCAGCCAGAGCTCGACCTTGGCGGTGCTGAAGTCGTCGGCGCGGTCGAGCACCGCGACCACCTCGGGCCCGGGTCGTAGGCGCCACGGGTTCGACGGGAACCACTCGCTCGCCGTCGCCGCCCACACCGCCTGCAGGGTGTCCGGGTGGGGACCCGCCGCGCGGAAGACGGCCCACGAGCCGGCGCCGACGCCGATGACGTCGAGATCGGCGGGGACCTCCACGGCGTCCGTCACCGCCACCCCGTGCAGGTAGGTGAGCTCCGAGCCCTCCCGGCGGTCCGGGTCGAGGTCGGTGCTCACGGCGAGCAGGCCGTGCGGCTCCGCGTCGCCCAACGCCTTCAGCCGCGCATGCTCCTGCGGTGCCAGGGACGTGACGTGCTGCTGGATGGCGGCGTTGACGCCGTGGTGCACCAGCGGGACGCGGGTGGCGTGCCCGGCGAGGCGGAACGCGGGTTGGGAGACGAGTCGGACGTCCATGGGCAGTGCTCCTTCGACGGTCAGGCGGAACCTCAGTAGAGGCTGGGTGCGGAGGGGGCCACCGTCGCGCCTGGCGCGGCCCGGACTGACGCCGTGCACCGACTGGAACGCCCGCCCGAAGGCCTCCGCCGAGCCGTAGCCGTAGCGCACGGCGATACCCAGCAGGTCCCCGGACCCGCTGACGACGTCCGCCGCGGCAACGGTCATCCGCCGGCGGCGCACGTACTCCGACAGCGGCATCCCGGCCAGCGTGGAGAACATGCGGCGCAGGTGGTACTCGGTGGTGCCCAGCGCGGTGGCAAGGCCGTCGACGTCGAGCTCCTCGGTGAGGTTCTCCTCCACGAGGTCCACGAGGTGGTTCAGCCAGGCGATCACGGTGCCCCCTTCCGCGGTCCACCCTGGTGTCCGGACACGCCGTGCGACCCGATCTTCGCGGTCGGATGCGATCAGGACGAGCCCTTCACGAGACCTTGACACCGACCACCGGCGGACGTCGGCGTCGGGTCGGTACGGTCGCCAGGCGCCGGCTGCCCGGCGGGGGGCGACGAACGGGAGACGCGAGTGCCGGAGATGACGCGCGCCGATGCGGTGCGACGGGTCGGCGCGGGCGTCGTCGCGCTGCTGGCGGTCTGGACCGCCGCGACGCTGCTGGGCAACGGCACGGGGGCGCTGCTCGGCGACGGGCTGCGGGCGATGCTCGGGGAGGGCCCGCAGTCGGCGGCCGGCGACCTGCTCCGCGCGGTGCGCGCCGACGGGTTGCCGGTGCTCACTCTCGTGCTCGGGTCGGTGCCCGCCGTCGCGCTCGTGCTCGTCGCCGCACTCCGGCCGGCCGGACCGTCGCCGCGCGCGACCCGGACCGTCGTCGGCGTCGGCGTCGCGGGGGTCGGGCTGCTCGGGTACGCGGTACTGGTCATCACGGCCGACCCGACCGCACTGAGCCTCGCGACCCGGTCCTGGTCCTGGGCGGTCGGGTCTCCGCGCGTGCTGGCAGGCGCCTGGCTGGCGCTCGTGGCAGGGGGCTCGAGTGTCGCCGCCGCGGGAGTGCTGGGCCGTCGTCGGGGCGCGGTCGTCTCGGCTGCGGTGCTCGTGGCCGTGGGCGCGCTGGGCACCGCGCTGTCCGCGGGTGCGTGGATCGCCTGGACGGTCCTGTCGGCCGGGCGGTACCGCGGCGGTCCGACGGTGGCCGCCGTGCTGCTGGGCGACGGCGCGCTCGCCCTGGCCCTGGTCGCCGCCTCCGCCGCGGTGGTCTCCGGGTGGTGCGCGGTCGCGGCGTGGCGGCACCTCGCGCACTGGGTCGTGCCCCCGAGCGAGGCGCAGGCGCGACGTCGGCGCCTCGCTCGGGCGACCGCGGGTGCTCTCGTGGTCGCCCTCGGCATCACCGTCGGGGTGCGGGTGGCGCAGCGGCAGACGGTGTCGGACGTCGTCGTCGACCCGGTGCTCGCGGCGTGCGTGCAGCGCACCGCCCTCGCGCCCGCGCGGCTCGACGAGGTGTACACGATCGACTGCCCGTGGGACGGCAGCGGCGACCAGGTGAGGTCGCTCGCCGGGATCGAGACCCTCACCTCCGTCCGCGAGATCGACCTGACCGACCAGGACGTCTCCGACCTCGGCCCGCTCGCCGCGATGTCCGGTCTGACGTCCCTGCGGCTGACCGGCAACGACGCCGTCGCCGACCTGTCACCCCTCGGCGGCCTCCCGCTGACGAACCTCGGGCTGTCGGGCACGGCCGTGACCGACCTGGGGCCGCTGGCGCGGACGACGACGTTGCAGTGGGTCGGTCTGGCCGGGACCGGGGTCACGGACCTCGGTCCCCTCGCGGGCTCGACGGGCCTGCTCGAGCTGGACGTGGCGCACGCGGCCGTCGCGGATCTGTCGCCGCTGGCGGGTGCTCCGTCGCTCAGCATGCTCGACGTGCGGGACAACCAGGTGGCGGACGTGACGCCGCTCGCCGGGATGCCCGCGCTCGACGAGCTCTGGGTGGGCGGCAACCCCGTCACGGACCTGCGACCGCTCCTGGACGCACCGGCACTGCTCGGGGTGGACGTCGAGGGCCTGGACGGGCAGACGCCCGGGATCGAGGAGCTGCGGGCGCAGGGCGTCTACGTCGGCGGGCTGGCCTGATCCACCGTCACCTGTGGTGAGGTTGCCCGATGAGCCCCCTGCCCGTGCGCGCCGTGCGGGCGCAGGACCAGGAGCCCGTTCCGCACGACGCCTGGTTCACGCAGCTGCCCGCCGTCGCCCAGGTGCTGCACGAGGGCTGGCCGCTGGACCAGGTCACGGTCCTCGTCGGCGACAACGGGGCCGGGAAGTCCACGCTCGTCGAGGCCGTCGCCATGATGTTCGGGATGGGGGCCGAGGGCGGCTCGACCGGGTCGAGGCACGCCACCCGCCGGTCCGAGTCCGAGCTGTGGCGGTACCTGCGGCTGGAGCGCGAGATCGGCGCCCCACGGGGAGGGTTCTTCCTGCGCGCGGAGACGATGCACTCGTTCTACTCGTACCTCGAGGACAACCCCGGCCGCCGGCCGGAGCCGGTGTTCCACGAGATGTCGCACGGCGAGTCGTTCCTCGCACTGGTCACCGAGCGCATGAAGCCGCGGTACCCCGGTCTGTTCCTGCTCGACGAGCCCGAGTCCGCGCTCTCGTTCACCGGGTGCCTCGCGCTGGTCTCGCACCTGACCACGCTGGTGCGCACGACGCCGTCGCAGGTCCTGCTGTCGACGCACTCGCCGGTGCTGGCGGCGATCCCGGGCGCGACGATCTACGAGGTCGGCGACTGGGGCCTTCGACGCTGCGACTGGGACGAGCTGGAGCTGGTGCAGAGGTACCGCGGGTTCCTGGACGACCCGCGTCGCTACCTCCGGCACGTGATCGACGATCCTGGGTCTTGACGGTTCACTTGTTTTTTGCAAGTGTCGGTACCGCCACGAACCACACCCACGAGAGGCAGCACCATGACCGCGATGTTCGTCAACCTGCCCGTGACCGACCTGGAGCGCGCGAAGGCGTTCTACACCGGGGTCGGATTCGCCCTCAACCCGCAGATGTCCGATCACAACGCCGCGTGCTTCGTCGTCGAGCAGGACCACAGCTACCTCATGGTCCTGGTGCGCGAGTTCTTCCAGAGCTTCACCGACAAGCCGCTCGGCGACCCGGCGGTGAACCCGTCGGTGTCGACCGTCGTCTACCTCGACAGCCGGGAGGCCGTCGACGCGAGGGTTGCCGACGGTCTCGCCGCCGGCGGTGTCGAGGAGCGACCCGCCTCGGACTACGGCTTCATGTACCAGCGCCAGCTCACCGACCCCGACGGCAACATCCTCGAGTTCGGCTGGTTCGACCCTGCCGCCGCGCCGGCTCCCGAGGCCCTCGCGGACCAGCAGGCCTGAGGCCGATGGCTGCACGCGAGTACGGGCAGTACTGCGGCGTCACGCAGGCCCTCGAGCTGGTGGGCGAGCGCTGGGCCCTGCTCATCGTGCGTGACCTGCTGGTCGGGCCGCGCCGCTACGGGGAGCTGGCCGCAGGGCTCCCCCGCATCCCGACCAACATCCTGGCCGCACGGCTCAAGGAGCTGCAGGCCGCCGGCATCATCCGGCGGGCGCCGCGCTCACGCATCGTCATCTACGAGCTGACGCCCTACGGCCGCGAGCTTGAGCCCGTCGTGCTCGCGCTCGGGGCCTGGGGCTTCAAGGCGATGGGCGACCCGCGCGGGGAGCAGGTCATCACGCCCGACTCGATGACCATGACCCTGCGCACCGCCTTTCGGCCGCAGGTGGCGGCGCACCTGCCCGCGACCGCCTACGGGGCACGGGTCGGCCCGGCCGAGCTGCTGGTCCGGGTCGACGGCTCCGCCCTCGAGGTGACGCGCGGCGACGGACCGGTCGACCTCGCGTTCGCCGCGGGTCCGGGGCTCCGCCGGGTCATCTCCGGCGAGCTCGCCCCGGACCGCGCGATCGCGACCGGCGTGGTCGAGGTGCTGCACGGGCGCAGTGAGCTCCTCGACCGCTTCGCCATCACGTTCCACCTGGCCGCCTGACCGTCGGTCAGAACGTGAGCAGCACCTTGGTGGCGCGGCGCTCGTCCATCGCCCGGTAGCCCTCGGCGGCCTGCTCGATCGGCAGGGTGAGGTCGAACACCGTGCCCGGGTCGATCTGCCGGTCCCAGATGAGCGTGATGAGCTCGGGCAGGAAGCGGCGCACCGGTGCGGGACCGCCGTGCAGGTGGACGCCCGAGAAGAAGAGCTCCTGGCCGGGCAGCGCCACGTCGTGGGAGACGCCGACGTAGCCGACGTGCCCGCCGGCGCGGGTGGCGCGGATGGCCTGCATCATCGACTCCTGGGTGCCCACGGCCTCGATCGTGGAGTGCGCGCCGAGCCCGCCGGTGAGCTCCTTGATCCGCGCCACACCGGCGTCGCCGCGCTCCTCGACGATGTCGGTAGCGCCGAGTTCACGGGCCAGGGCCTGCCGGTCCGCGTGCCGGGACATGGCGATGATCCGGTCGGCGCCGAGCTGCTTGGCGGCGAGCACACCGAGCAGGCCCACGGCGCCGTCACCGACGACCGCGACGGTCTTGCCCGGTCCGACCTCGGCGGCGACGGCGGCGAACCAGCCGGTGCCGAGGACGTCGGAGGCGGCCAGCAGCGACGGGATCAGGTCGGGGTCGGGGGTTCCGGGCGTGGCGACGAGGGTGCCGTCGGCCAGCGGGATGCGGGCGTACTCCGCCTGCGCGCCGGGCAGCGCACCGGGCTGACGGTGCACGCAGTGGGTCTGGTAGCCGGCGACGCAGATGTCGCAGGTGTTGTCGGAGGCGAAGAACGACCCGACGACGAAGTCGCCGACCTGCACGTTCTGGACCGCGGAGCCGATCTCCTCGACGACGCCCACGTACTCGTGGCCCATCGGCTGGTGGTCGACGGCGTCCGTGCCCCGGTACGGCCACAGGTCGGACCCGCAGATGCAGGTGGCCGCGAGCTTGATGATGGCGTCGGTCGGCTCGACGATCGTCGGCCGCTCGGTCTCGTCGACCCGGACGTCGCCCGGTGCGTACATGACGACAGCGCGCATGGTGGTGGTGCCTCTCTGTGGGGATCGCCCCCAGACAACCGGACGTCGAGCGAGGCGGGGAGTCCCTGCTGAGGGGTGTACCAGCGGTGCACCTCTCCGCACGGACTCCCTCGTCGGCGCTGTGCGGCCTACCGTCGGGAGCATGGACAACCGAGCGGACGTGCGCGAGTTCCTCATGTCGCGACGGGCGAAGGTCACCCCCGAGGCGGCGGGCGTCCTCGGCGGCACCAACCGCCGTGTGCCCGGCCTGCGGCGCAGCGAGGTCGCGATCCTGGCCGGAGTGAGCGTCGAGTACTACGCCAAGCTCGAGCGCGGGGCGATCGGCGGGGCGTCGGCGTCGGTGCTCGACTCCGTCGCGCGGGCGCTCCAGCTCGACGACACCGAGCGCGCGCACCTGTTCGACCTGGCGCGGGCCGCCGACGGCATCCCCTCGTCGGGACGGCCGCGCCGCCGCACGACGCGGTCGTCGACACCCCGGCCGAGCCTGCAGTGGGCGCTGTCCGCGATCACCGACGGTGTCGCGTTCGTGCGTGACCAGCGCCAGGACCTGCTGGCCACCAACGCGCTCGGCCGCGCGTTCTACTCCCCCGTCATCGGCGACGGCGGCCGCACGCCGAACCTTGCCCGGTTCCAGTTCCTCGACCCCGCGGCGCGCGACTTCTACCCGGACTGGGACCTGTTCGCGGAGATGTGTGTCGCGATCATGCGTGCCGAGGCCGGCCGCGACCCGCACGACAAGGGTCTGCAGGACCTCGTCGGCGAGCTGTCAACGCAGAGCGAGACGTTCCGCCGGCTGTGGGGCACCCACGACGTCCGCACGCACGGGGCCGGGACCAAGCGGTTCCACCACCCCGTGGTCGGCGACCTCACCCTCGCCTACGAGGAGCTGGCCATCACCGCCGAACCGGGGCAGGTGCTCCTGGTCTACACGGCCGAGCCGGGCTCCCCGTCGGCCGAGCGCCTGCGCCTGCTGGCCTCGTGGGCGGCCGACACCGTCGCGGTGACGGGTGCGGAGCAGTGATGGACCTGGAGGGATTCCGCGACCACGTGCGCCGTCGAGCCGTCATCGAGGGCGGCTCGGCAGCGCACGAGCTCCTCCACCGCACAGCGCAGGACGCGCTGCGGATCGTCGCGGTGCTGAACACCGGCTACCGCACGCCTGAGGAGGTGCGCGCCCTGCTCGCGCGGCTGACCGGGCGGCCCGTGGACGAGTCGGTCACCCTCTTCCCGCCGTTCTTCTGCGAGTTCGGCACGAACCTGACGCTCGGCAGGGACGTCTTCATCAACATGGGGTGCACGTTCCAGGACGCCGGCGGCATCACCATCGGGGACGGCACGCTCATCGGCCACGGGAGCACCATCGTCACCCTCAACCACGCGACGGACCCCGCTCGTCGAGCGGACATGCTCCCGGCGCCCGTGGTCATCGGCCGCAAGGTCTGGCTGGGTGCGGGCGTGACGATCGTGCCGGGCGTGACGATCGGCGACGGCGCGATCGTCGGGGCCGGCGCTGTGGTGACGAAGGACGTACCGGCCGACGCGATCGTGGCGGGCGTCCCGGCCCGGCTGATTCGCACCACGGGATTCGACGCCTCCGAGGCCTGACAGTCAGCGGACCGACGCGGGTGCGGTAGAAAGCACCGGTGACCTCTCCGGCGACCCTGCGCGAGTCGCGCGGCTTCGCCCGCCTGTGGACCGCCTCGACCGCCTCGGCGTTCGGGAGCTACGTCACCGTCCTGGCGATCCAGGTCCTGGTGGTCGACGTGCTGGCCGGCGACGCCGTGGACGTCGGGCTGGTCAACGCCGCACGGTGGGTGCCGTACCTGCTGTTCGGGCTGCTCGCGGGGGTGCTCGTCGACCGGGTCCGCCGCCGGCCCGTGCTCGTCGCGACGGACCTGCTCAGCGCGGTCGCACTCTCGGCGATCCCCGTCCTGTCCGCGACCGGGTCGCTGACCGTCGGCTGGCTGGCGGGGGTGATGGCGGTCTTCGGGCTGTGCACCGTGGTGGGCGACGCGGCGTTCCAGTCGTTCGTCCCCCGGCTCGTCCCCACGCGGCTGCTCGGGCCCGCGCACGCCCGGCTGGACCAGTCCGACGCCGTGGCGCAGGCGAGCGGGCCGGCGGTCGCGGGCGGCCTGGTGCAGCTGCTGGGAGCGCCCCTCGCGGTGCTCGTCGACGCCGTCAGCTACCTCGTCTCGGCCATCCTCCTGATCACCGTGAAGGTCGACGAGCCCCGGGGCGAGTCCCGGCGCAGGGTGCGGGACATCGGCCCCGAGATCCGCGAGGGCCTCCACTGGATCTACCGGCACGCGACCCTGCGGCCGCTGGCGCTCTCGACCCACGCGTGGTTCGCGTGCTCGGCCGTGGCGGGGGCCGTGATGACGCCCTTCGCCCTGCGGACCCTGCACCTCAGCCCTGCCACGCTCGGCCTGGCGCTGGCCGCGGCCGGCGTCGGGGCGCTCGCGGGGGCCTCCGTCGCGGTGCGGCTCGGCGACCGGTGGGGCGCCGGGCACGTCATCATCGGCGCCCGGCTGGGCACGGGGACGGCGTGGGGCGTGATGGCGGCGGCGGCGCTGCTGGTCCCGGGCGCCGGCGCGTGGGTGGTCTTCGCGCTCGGACAGCTGCTGCTCGGCCTGTGCATGGGCGCCGAGAACGCCAACGAGATGGCCTACTGGCAGACCGCGACACCCGACCGGTTGCAGGGGCGGACCAACGCCACCCGGCGGTCCGCCAACCGCGCGGTGATCGTCGTCGCCGCACCGCTCGGTGGCCTGCTCGGCGACGCGGCCGGCTATGGCACCGCCCTCGTCGTGGCCGGGGCGACGCTGGTCGTCGTCGCGACCGTGTCGCTGGCCACCGGGGTGCGACGGGCGCGGCTCGGCGACAAGCACACGCCGCCCCCTCGGTAGGGTGTCGCCGCCCGGTGCAGGTCGCTGCGAAAGCCCGGCACGCGGTGTCGGATCGGGGCAGCATCGTTCGTAGCAAGGGTGAGAGGTCGCCCGCGCCGGGCGGCCGCCGAGCACAGGGATGGCCGAGATGCAGTATCTGGTGTCCGTGATCTTCGACGAGACGTCCGGCTTCGCGACGCCGGAGGAGATGACCGCGATCGACGCGTTCAACGACGGGCTGCGGGCCGAGGGGAGCTGGGTGTTCGCCGGCGGTCTGGCCTCACCCGACACCGCGACCGTCATCGACAACCGGGGTGCGGGCGAGGCGATCGTCACCGACGGTCCCTTCGTCGAGACCAAGGAGCACGTCGCCGGTTTCTGGATCATCGAGGCCGCCGACCTCGACGTGGCCCTCAGGCTCGCTGCCGAGGGGTCACGGGCCTGCAACCGGAAGGTCGAGGTGCGTCCGTTCCTGTGACCGAGGTCGACGTCCGGGAGGCGGTCGCCGCGGCGCACCGCGACGAGTGGGCACGCGTGGTGGCCTCCCTGACCAGGCGGTTCGGCGACCTCGACCTCGCCGAGGACGCCGCCGCGGAGGCCTTCGCGGTGGCCGTCGAGCGGTGGCCGTCGGACGGCGTGCCCCCCAACCCGGGAGGCTGGCTGACGACGACGGCCAACCGCAAGGCCATCGACCGGATCCGCCGCGAGGCCAAGCGCGACGACAAGCACGAGGCGGCTCGGATGCTGAGCGGTGACGATCCCCCGGAACAGCTCGGAGTGGTCGACGACCTGCGGCTGCGGCTGATCTTCACGTGCTGCCACCCCGCACTCGCCATGGAGTCGCGCGTGGCACTGACCCTGCGCATGGTCGGCGGACTGACCGTGCCGGAGATCGCGCGGGCGTTCCTCGTGCAGGAGTCCGCCACGGGTCAGCGGATCACCCGCGCGAAGGCGAAGATCAAGGCCGCGCGGATCCCCTACCGGGTCCCGTCGGCGGACGACCTCCCGGCGCGCGTCTCGGGGGTGCTCGCGGTCCTCTACCTCGTGTTCAACGAGGGCCACCTGGCGACGAGCCCCGACGCCGACCCCGTCCGTCCGCACCTGACCGCCGAGGCGATCCGGCTCGCCCGCCTGGTCCGCGTCCTCGTGCCCGAGGACGGTGAGGTGGCCGGCTTGCTGGCGCTGATGCTCCTCACCGAGGCCCGCCGCACCGCTCGCGTCTCGACGACCGGCGAGCTGGTGGTCCTCGAGCAGCAGGACCGCGGGCTCTGGGACGGGGAGCTGATCGCCGAGGGGCACCGGCTGGTCCGCGAGCGCCTGGCGACCGGGGCGGCCCCGGGTCGGTACCAGCTCCTCGCCGCGATCAACGCGGTGCACACCTCCGCCCGCGACGCCCGCGACACCGACTGGTCGCAGGTGGTCGCCCTGTACGACCAGCTCGTCCGCCTGGACCGCTCCCCGGTCGTCGCCCTCAACCGCGCGGTCGCGGTCGCGGAGCTCGACGGGCCCGAGGTGGCGCTCGCGGCCATCGCCCCGCTGGGGGAGGCGCTGGACGGCTATCACGCCTTCCATGCCACCCGCGCGGAGCTGTTGCGTCGGCTGGACCGCGGCACCGAGGCGCGCGAGGCGTACGACCGGGCGATCGCGCTGGCGGGCAACACCGCCGAGACCGCCTACCTGACCCGGCGCCGCGACGAGCTGGGGTGATCTGGCGTCAGTCGTCGAAGACGTTCCAGCAGATCGCGCTCCGGCGGCGCTGGTCGTCGAGCACCAGCGCGCGGACGGCTGACGGCAGACGCTCCCGCTGCCACCGCCGTTCCGCTGCCTGCGCGTGTGCGGCCTCGGCGGAGGGCACCGAGGCACCGACCGCCCTGATCGCGTACGCGGCGGCGCCGAGGTCGTGGGCCGCGACGTGCGCCACCGCCACCGCCTGACCGGCCGACAGCGCGGCGAACTTCACCGGGTCCGGCATCCCGCGGGCCGCGGCGTTCGCCTGGAACGCCTCGCTGTGCGCGACCTGCATCGGCACCTCGCCGCGGATCCACGCCCGACCGACGGCGATCGCCTGCCGGGGACGGTCGTCGTCCGGTCGGTCGGCCTCGAACAGGTGCAGCACGTGCTCCGCGCACTGCAGCGCCCACTCGGCCAGCAGCCGGTGGTGGTCGTCCGTCAGGGTGCCGCCGCGGCGGACGGTGATCAGCCGCGGGTCACGCTCGGTCGGGAGGATCGGCACCCCACGTTCCTACCAGCCCGAACCTCAGAGCACCGCTGCCGTCAGGTACCCCGCGTTGATCGCCTCGCCGACCTTCGCCGGGAGCACGCAGTCGCCGATCGCGTGGACGTTGAGCCCGGTCGCGGCCAGCGCGTCGGCCAACCGGTGGGCGGGTCGCACACCGAACGCGGTCACGACCGTGTCGGCGTCCACGTGCACCTCGCCGTCGGGCCCGACGGCGGTCAGGCCCTTCTCGTCGATCTCGGTGACGCGGTGGCCGGTGAGCACGTGCACGCGCGCGTCCGTGAGGCTGCGCAGCAGGCTGATCGCGTTGATGAACAGCAGGTCCGCGGTGATCGCGTCGGCCATCTCGACGATGGTGACCTCGTGGCCGTCCTCAGCCAGCTCGAGAGCGAGGTCGGCGCCGGACAGTCCGCCGCCGGCGACGACGACGCGAGAACCCACGCGGTCACGGTGCAGGTGGGCGTCCAGCACCTCGAGCACGTTCTCGCCGTCGACGCCCGAGATCGGCAGGACGAACGGGTCCGCACCGGTGGCGACCACGACCTCGTCCGCACCGGCCAGGCGGGTGTCGTCGGCGAGGATCTCGGTGCCCAGGTGCACCGTGACGGGCAGGTCGGCGATCTGCCGCTCCCACCAGCCGATCATGGCCCGCAGCTCCTTCTTGAACTCCGGGGTCGCGGCCGGCAGCAGCACGCCACCCAGGTGCTCGGCCTTCTCGTAGACGTCGACCGTGTGGCCGCGCAGGGCGGCGACGCGCGCCGCCTCCAGGCCGGCCGGGCCGCCGCCGACGACGGCGATGCGCTTGGGCACGGCCGCGGGGACGAGGGCACGCTCCAGCTCGTAGCCGGCGGTGGGGTTCACCGCGCAGCCGATGGTGGCGCCGGTGAAGATCGCGCCGATGCACAGCTGGTTGCAGCGGATGCAGGGGCGGATGTCGTCGCGACGCCCGTCCGCGAGCTTGGCCACCCACTCCGGGTCGGCGATGAGCCCGCGACCGATGCCGACGAAGTCCGCGTCACCGGCGGCGAGCACGCCCTCGGCGTTCTCCGGCGTGAGGTTGCCGACGGCCATGACGGGGATCGACACGACCGCCTTGATCGCCCGCGCCGACGGGACCATGCACGCGTCACCGAGGTAGTACGGCGGGAACACCCAGTCCATGGCGTCGTAGGCGCCGTCGTCGACCATGAGCAGGTCCAGCCCCGCCGCCTCGAGCAGGCGCGCGACCTGCTGCGCCTCCGCCACGTCGCGGCTGCCGGGCATCTTGTTGCTGACGGACAGCCGGAAGCTGATCGGCAGGTCCGGGACCGCGGCCTTGATCGCCTGGATGATCTCGGTGGCGAAGCGTGCGCGGTTGGTGACCGAGCCGCCGTAGACGTCGGTGCGGCGGTTCCACTGCGGGCCGAGGAACTGGTCGATCAGGTAGCCCGTGTGGCCGTGCAGGTCCACCATGTCGACGCCGGCGGCCGCGCACCGGACCGCCGCCTCGGCGAACCGGCCGACGAGCGCGCGGACCTCGTCGGTGGTCAGCGGGCGGCACAGGACGGTCGGGTCGAAGAAGTTCGGGTTGTCCGACGCCGAGACCGGCGGCTGCTCGGGCGTGTACGCGGGGTTGTTGCGTCCCATGCCGGCCGTGAGCTGCACCCCGAGCCGCCCGCCCTTGGCGTGCACCGCGTCGGCGAGCCGGGTCAGGGCCGGGATCGCGGCGTCGGAGTCGGCGTGCGCGAGGCCCGCCGTGAGCTCGAGGTCGCGGCTCACGGCGGTGAGCTCGGTGACCACCAGGCCCGCACCCGTGCCGGCACGCTCGGCGTACCAGGCCACCTGACGGTCGGAGAAGTGGCCGTCCGCGTCGGAGAGGCTGGTCCCCATCGGCGGCATGATCACGCGGTTGGCGAGCTCGAGGGCGCCGATGCGTCCGGGTGCGATGACGTGGGCGAACGCGGACATCGGAGTCCTTTCCTCCGGCGCGCGACGATGCGGCCGGGGCAGTGCCAGTGGTGGCTCGATCGTCCGCCGGTCGTCGAAGCGGTTCCTGGGTCGGAGGTCCCGGGTGGGTCCGTCGTGTGCACGCAGGCACCAGAACCGTGCACGGCCAGCACAGTGCTCCCCGGACACCTGGTGCGACTGTGCTGCTGAGCGGGCCGGACGGGACCGACCGCCGCGAGACGAGGAGACCTCATGACCACTCCGGACACGATCGTGCTCATCCATGGCTTCTGGGTCACGCCCCGCTCGTGGGAGGGGTGGAAGGCGCACTACGAGGCCAAGGGCTACACCGTCCACACGCCGGGCTACCCCGGGTTCGAGGTCGAGGTCGAGGCTCTGCGGGCCGACCCGACGCCGATCGCCGACCTCACGACGGACGCGATCGCATCCCACCTCGACGCGTTCCTGAGCGCGCTGGACACCGCCACCCCGCCGATCCTCATGGGTCACTCCGCGGGCGGGACGTTTCTGCAGCTGATGCTCGACCGGGGGCACGGCAGCGCGGGGGTCGCGCTGAACTCGGCGCCGGTGGAGGGGGTGAAGACCACCCCCTGGTCGCAGCTGAAGTCGGTGTTCCCCGTGGTGAAGAACCCGGCGAACCACCACCGGGCGGTCGGCCTGTCGTTCGAGGAGTGGACGTACGCGTTCACCAACACGTACACGCAGGAGGAGTCGCAGTACTTCTTCGACCGGTACCACATCCCGGCGTCGGGCCGCGTGCTCATCGACTCCGTGCTCGCGAACGTCCAGCCCGGACACCAGGACGCCTGGGTGGACTTCGGCAACCCGAACCGCGTGCCGCTGCTGTTCCTGTCGGGCTCCGAGGACCACATCATGCCGCCCTCGGTGCAGGCGTCGAACGCCAAGCACTACCGCGGCGCGGGCACCGTCACCGAGCACGAGACCTACGAGGGCCGACCGCACCTCATGGTCGCCGGGCCGGGCTGGGAGGAGGTCGCCGACCGGGCCCTCGAGTGGGCGCTCGCCCATGCCGCCTGGGCTCCCGCGCAGAGCTCCGCCGCGTCCTGACGGTGTCCACCCTGACGTTCACGCACGTCGGCGGGCCGACGACCCTCGTGGAGGTGGACGGCTGGCGCATCCTCACGGACCCGACCTTCGACGCCCCCGGCCGGACGTACGCGTTCGGCTGGGGGACGTCGTCGCGGAAGACCACCGGCCCGGCCGTCGCGGCGGCGGAGGTCGGCGACGTCGACGCGGTGCTGCTCACCCACGACCACCACGCCGACAACCTCGACGACGCCGGCCGACAGCTGCTCGGCGGGGCACCCACGATCCTGACCACCGTGCCGGGTGCGCGCCGCCTCGGTCCGCCCGCGGTGGGCCTGCGTCCGTGGGCCACGACGACGCTCACCCATCCGGACCGTCCCACGCTGACCGTCACGGCGACCCCGTGCCGGCACGGACCCGTCGGCAGCCGTCCGGTCGCCGGGGCCGTCATCGGGTTCGACCTCACGTGGGAAGGCCAGGTGCACGGGTCCCTGTGGTTCTCCGGGGACACCGTCCTGTACGGCGGGGTGCGCCAGGTCGCCGAGCGGAGGCGCGTCGGCACCGCGGTGCTGCACCTCGGCGGCGTCCGGTTCCCCGTGACCGGTCCGCTGCGCTACTCGATGACGGTGGACGACGGACGCGAGCTGTGCCGCGCCCTGCAGCCCCGGACGGTGCTCCCCGTGCACTACGAGGGGTGGTCGCACTTCGTCGACCGGCCGGCTGCGCTCGAGCGACCGGAGCTGGCTCCCGATCCCGGGCGCACCACGTGGGCGGAACCGGGTCGGCCGCTCGTGGTGGAGGTCTGAGCGCTCGCCTAGGCTGCCGGGGGTGAGCAGGCCACGGTGGTCCGTCGAGACCGTCCTCGCGCGGCGCCCTGCCGTGCTGGTGAACCAGCTGGGCTACGTCCCCGGCCTGCCGATGGGCGCCACGCTGGTGTCGACGGAACCCGGTCCCGTGGCGTTCGAGGTGGTCAGTGACGACGACCGCGTGGTCCTGTCCGGGGTGTCGCGGCCGTGGCCGGTCCGTCCCGAACCGACCTCCGGCCTCCCGGTGCACGTGCTCGACCTCACCGGCCTTCCCGAGGGGTCGTTCCGGGTCCGTTCCGCCCAGCACGTCAGCCATCCGTTCGTCGTGGACGGCCGCCGGTACGCCGACCTCGGCGACGACGCCCTGCGCTTCTTCTTGCTCCTGCGGTCGGGCGCCCCGGTCGACGTGCCCGGCTACGAGCGCCCGGCCGGGCACACCGGGGACGGCGCCGTGCCCGCCTGGACGGGTCCCGACGCGGAGGCCCTCTACCCCGGCTGGCACGACGACGGCACGTACGACGTCTCGGGCGGCTGGTACGACGCCGGCGACTACGGCAAGTACACGACCAGCGGCGCGCTCGCGGTCTGGCAGCTGCTCGGCACGCTCGACGTGCTCCCGCCCGACGACCCGAGGGCCGCCGCGGTGCTGACCGAGTGCCGCTGGGAGCTGGACTGGCTGCTGCGGATGCAGGTGCCGCCGGGCCGTCCGCTCGCCGGGCTGGCGTTCCACCGCGTACACGGGACCGTCTGGTCGCCGCTGCCCGGATGGCCGCACCTCGACCCCACGGAACGCGTCCTGCACCGGCCGTCGACCACCGCGGCCCTGCACCTGGCGGCTGCGGCGGCGGCCGGCGCCCGGCACGTCCGCCCGACCGATCCCGACTACGCCGCACGCCTGCTGGCGGCCGCGCGGTCGGCCTACGACGCCGCGCGGCGTCATCCCGACCTGCTCCCCCCGGACGACCACGCGCGGCACGGCGGCGGACCGTACGACGACGGCGACGTGGGCGACGACTTCTACTGGGCCGCCGCCGAGCTCTGGCTGGCCACCGGTGAGCGCGTGTACGAGGAGCACGTCCTCGACTGCTCCGAGCACGCCGCCGACCCGTTCGACACCTCCGGGTACGACTTCCACCGCGTCAGCGCGCCCGCGCGCCTGGACCTGGCACTGCACGGCCGCCGGCTCGAGGACCACGCGCGGGTGGTCGACGGCGTTCGCCGCGCCGCCGACCGGCTGCTCGACCTGCAGTCCCACCAGCCGTGGGGGCAGCCCTACGCGCCCGCCGACGGGTGGGGCTGGGGGTCGAACGGTCGGATCCTGAACAACCTCGTCGTCCTCGGGGTCGCCCACCTGGTCACCGGGAGCACCGCCTACCGCGACGCGGTCGCGTCCGGCGTGGACTACCTGCTCGGACGCAACGCGCTCGGCCAGAGCTACGTCACCGGGTACGGCACCGACCACAGCCACCACCAGCGCACCCGCCAGTTCGGGCACGACCTCGACCCGACGATGCCGCCACCCCCGCCCGGCGCCCTGGCCGGCGGCGCCAACTCCGTTCCCGCGCCGGACTTCCCCTACGACTCGCGGCTCGTCGGCCTCGCCCCCCAGCTCTGCTACCTGGACGAGCCGACGTCCGAGGTCACCAACGACGTCTGCATCCGCTGGAACGCACCCTTGGTCTGGGTGGCCACGTTCCTCGACCGGTGAGGTCAGGCGCGGCGGCGCTTCCAGTCGAGCATGACGAACAGGTCGCGCTCGCCGGGGACACCCTCGAGCACCGCGCGGGCCAGGGCAGGCTCCCCCGCCTGCTCGCACGACCACAGCTCGAAGTCGACCGTCTGCGACCACGTGGCCGGCAGGAACCCGAGGACCGTGGAGCCGTCGAGCACCTTGACGACGTCGTGCTCGCTGCGGGCCAGCGCGACGGCGAACCCCCGCTCGGAGCGGGTGGCGCGGGTGGGCGCCGCCGAGTCGAGGAACCCGCGCACCCGCACGGGGACGTGACCGCCGCTCGCGGGCACGAGGCGGCCGGGCATCCGGGTCGAGGACGACGGGTCCATGCGCGGAAACTACTCCTCCGAACCATGTAGAGGAACGCGGGACCGCTCCGTTCCTCGAGTGACAGTGCCAGTCTGGGCACGACGACGAAGGAGCAGAACCATGGCGAAGTACCTGCTGATCGTGGACTTCCAGAGCGGTCCCGACGACGCCCCCATGTCGGCGTGGACCGACGACGAGGTCGCCGCGCACCTGAACTACTACGGCCGGCTGAACCGCGAGCTGACCGAGAGCGGCGAGCTCGTCGGCGGGGAGATCCTCACCGGCCCCGACCTGGCGAAGGTCGTGACGTCGGACGGCGCCACGACGGTCGTCACCGACGGGCCGTTCCAGGAGTTCAAGGAGTGGGTCGCGGGGTACCAGATCGTCGAGACGGAGACCGAGGCGCGCGCGGTGGAGATCGCCGGCCTCGTCTCGGCGGTGCCCGGACGCGGCGGGGTGCCGACCCAGCAGCCCATCCAGGTGCGCCGGATCATGGAGGACGGGCCGTCGGACGTCGAGGAGATGAACGCGTTCCTCGAGACGGCGAGCGACGCCCGCTGAACGTCCCCGACGACGTCGAGGACCTGCTGCGTCAGCTGGCGCCGCAGGTCCTCGGCATGCTCGCGCGCAGGTGGGGCGACTTCGACGCCGCGGAGGACGCGGTGCAGGAGGCGCTCCTGGCGGCCGCGCAGCACTGGTCGGCGGACGGGGTCCCCGCGCAGCCACGAGGGTGGTTGCTGCAGACCGCGTCGCGGCGGATGGTCGACCGGTGGCGCAGCGACTTCGCCCGCCGCAGCCGTGAGCTCCACGCCGCCACCGAGCCCGCGTCCGGCGGCGCTGCGCAGGACGACGACACGCTGACGGTCCTGTTCCTGTGCTGCCACCCGGTGCTCACTCCCCCGTCCGCGATCGCGCTGACCCTGCGCGCGGTCGGCGGGCTGACCACCGCGGAGATCGCGCGGGCGTTCCTGGTGCCGGAGCCGACCATGGCGCAGCGGATCAGCCGCGCCAAGCAGCGGGTCGCGGGTGAGCGGTTCTCGATGCCCGCGCCCGACGAGCACCCGGCCCGGCTGCGCAGCGTCCTGCGCGTGCTCTACCTGATGTTCAACGAGGGCTACATCAGCAGCGCCGGCTCCGACCTCACGCGCGCCGACCTCTCCGACGAGGCGATCCGGATCGCGCGGCTCCTGCGCGCGGCCGAGGACGACGCCGAGGTGGCCGGGCTGCTCGCCCTCATGCTCCTGACCGACGCACGCCGACCGGCGCGGACCGACGCCTCGGGTGCGCCCGTGCCGCTGGCCGACCAGGACCGGAGCCGGTGGGACCGCGCCCGGATCGCCGAGGGCACGGCCCTGCTCGACGCGGCGTTCGGACGCGCGACGGTCGGCGAGTACCAGCTGCAGGCGGCGATCGCCGCGATCCACGACCGTGCGCCCACGGCGGACGCGACGGACTGGTCGCAGATCCTCGCGCTCTACGGCCTGCTCGAGCGGATGACCGGCAACCCGGTGGTCACGCTCAACCGGTCGGTCGCGGCGGCGATGGTCGACGGACCGGCCGCCGGGCTGGCCATCCTGGACGGCGTGGACGACGCGCTTCCCCGGGTCGACCAGCTGCGCGCGTACCTGCACGAGCGCGCCGGTGAGACCGACCTGGCGCTCGCGCACTACCGGCGGGCCGCGGGCCGCGCGGTCAACGTGGCGGAGCGCCGCTACCTGGAGGCGCAGGTCGCGCGGCTGAGCTGAGCGGACCCCACCCGTCCGGGTGTCCCCGCCCGCCGCTAGCGTGTCGCACATGGTGATGGACGAGATGAGCACTGCGGCACACGTCGCCGACACCCACGACCGGATCCGCGTGCACGGCGCGCGGGAGAACAACCTCAAGGACATCAGCATCGAGATCCCGAAGCGCCGGCTCACGGTGTTCACGGGGGTCTCCGGCTCGGGCAAGAGCTCGCTGGTGTTCGGCACGATCGCCGCCGAGTCGCAGCGGATGATCAACGAGACCTACAGCACCTTCGTCCAGGGCTTCATGCCCTCGCTGGCGCGGCCCGACGTGGACGTCCTCGACGGGCTGACCACGGCGATCATCGTCGACCAGGAGCGGATGGGCGCCAACATCCGGTCGACCGTCGGCACCGCGACAGACGCCAACGCGCTGCTGCGCATCCTGTTCAGCCGGCTCGGGGTCCCACACATCGGCTCGTCGCAGGCGTTCTCGTTCAACGTCGCGTCCATCTCGGGTGCCGGCGCGGTGACCATCGAGAAGGGTGGCACCACCACCAAGGAGCGCCGGAGCTTCTCGATCACGGGCGGGATGTGCTCCCGCTGCGAGGGACGCGGATCGGTCACCGACTTCGACCTCACCCAGCTCTACGACGACAGCAAGTCGCTCAACGAGGGCGCGCTGACCATTCCCGGCTACAGCGTGGACGGCTGGTACGGGCGCATCTTCAGCGGCTCGGGCTTCTTCGACCCGGACAAGCCGATCAGCAAGTTCACCAAGAAGGAGCTGCACGACCTGCTCTACAAGGAGCCGACCAAGATCAAGGTCGACAACATCAACCTCACCTACGAGGGGCTGATCCCGAAGATCCAGAAGTCGTTCCTCGCCAAGGACGTCGAGGCCCTCCAGCCGCACATCCGGGCGTTCGTGGAGCGGACGGTCGTGTTCACCACGTGCCCCGACTGCGACGGGACGCGGCTCAACGAGGGCGCCCGCTCGTCGAAGATCGGCGGGGTCAACATCGCGGACGCCTGCGCGATGCAGATCAGCGACCTGGCGGAATGGGTGCGCGGGCTCGACGAGCCGTCCGTCGCACCGCTGCTCACGGCGCTGCGCGAGCTGCTCGACTCGTTCGTGAGCATCGGGCTCGGGTACCTCTCGCTGGAGCGCTCGTCGGGCACGCTGTCGGGTGGCGAGGCGCAGCGCACCAAGATGATCCGCCACCTCGGCTCCTCGCTCACCGACGTGACGTACGTGTTCGACGAGCCCACGATCGGGCTGCACCCGCACGACATCCAGCGGATGAACGCGCTGCTCCTGCGCCTGCGGGACAAGGGCAACACGGTGCTGGTCGTCGAGCACAAGCCCGAGGCCATCGCGATCGCCGACCACGTGGTCGACCTCGGACCCGGTGCCGGCTCCGCGGGCGGCACGGTCTGCTACGAGGGGAGCCTCGACGGGCTGCGGGCCAGCGGGACCATCACCGGACGCCACCTCGACGACCGGGCATCCCTGAAGGAGTCGGTCCGGACACCCACCGGCACGCTCGAGATCCGCGGCGCCACCACCAACAACCTGCGCGACGTCGACGTGGACATCCCGCTCGGCGTCCTCGTCGTGCTCACGGGCGTGGCCGGCTCCGGCAAGAGCTCGCTCATCCACGGGTCGATGCCGGCCGGCGCCGGCGTCGTGTCCATCGACCAGGCGGGCATCAAGGGGTCGCGCCGGAGCAACCCGGCCACGTACACGGGGCTGCTCGAGCCCATCCGCAAGGCGTTCGCCAAGGCCAACGGCGTCAAGCCCGCCCTGTTCAGCGCCAACTCGGAGGGCGCCTGCCCCAGCTGCAACGGCGCCGGGGTCATCTACACGGACCTCGCGATGATGGCGGGCGTCGCCACCCCGTGCGAGCTCTGCGAGGGCAAGCGGTTCCAGGCGTCGGTGCTCGAGTATCACCTGGGCGGCCGCGACATCAGCGAGGTGCTCGCGATGTCGGTGACCGAGGCGGAGCAGTTCTTCGGCGCGGGCGAGGCGCGCACCCCGGCGGCGCACGCGGTCCTCGTCCGGCTCGCCGACGTCGGGCTCGGATACCTGAGCCTCGGGCAGCCGCTCACCACCCTGTCCGGCGGCGAGCGCCAGCGGCTGAAGCTGGCCACCCGCATGGGCGACAAGGGCGGCATCTACGTCCTCGACGAGCCGACCACCGGCCTGCACCTGGCTGACGTCGAGCAGCTGCTGGGCCTGCTCGACCGGCTCGTCGACTCCGGCACCTCCGTGATCGTCGTCGAGCACCATCAGGCGGTCATGGCGCACGCCGACTGGATCATCGACCTCGGCCCCGGCGCCGGCCACGACGGCGGGCGGATCGTCTTCGAGGGCACGCCAGCCGACCTGGTCGCCGGCCGGCCGACGCTCACGGGCCAGCACCTGGCCGCCTACGTGGGTGCTGCCGCATCGAGCAGGGATGGAGAAGCCTCCGTCGCCGTCGCTCCCTAGGGTTCTCGGCAACGGTCCAGAGAGGAAACAGATGATGGCGAAGGCGACGAGCACGGAGTCCGAGGGGTTCACCGCGGAGGAGCGCGCCGCGATCAAGGAGCGCGCCAAGGAGTCGCGGCGCAAGGCGAACGGCGAGGCCGACCTGCTCGAGAAGATCGCCGAGATGGCCGACGACGACCGTGCGATGGCGGAGCGGATCCACGCCATCGTCACGGAGGTCGCCCCGGAGCTCGAGCCCAAGACCTGGTACGGCCAGCCCGCCTACGCGAAGGACGGCAAGGTGGTCGTCTTCTTCCAGGCCGCGTCGAAGTTCAACACCCGGTACGCGACGCTCGGCTTCAACGACGTGGCGACAATCGACGACGGCTCCATGTGGCCGACGGCCTTCGCGCTGACCGGTCTGACGGCCGCGGACGAGAAGCGGATCGGCGAGCTCGTGAAGAAGGCGGTCAGCTGACGGTTGCCATGGCGGCTGTCTATCGATAGGTTTCTCTCGTTAATCGATAGATCGCCACCAAGGAGCACTGCCATGAGCCGACTGGCCATCCTCGCGCTGCGGGTGGTGATCGTGGTGATGTTCGCCGGCCTGCTGGCGGTGCAGATCATGATCATCCCGGCCATCGGTCGCGACATCGACGACGGCGGTGCCGCGGTGGAGCACCTGCGCTGGCCGGTGATGATCATCGGGTTCCTGGGTGTGCTGGCCGTGCAGGCCACTCTCGTCTGCGTCTGGCAGCTGCTCACCATGGTCCGGCGCGACACGGTGTTCAGCACCGCGGCGTTCCGGTACGTCGACGTCATCATCGGGGCGGCGGTCACGGCCACCGTGCTGGCAATGATCCTGTCGTTCGTGCTCGCACCCGGCGAGGCGGTGGCGCCCGGGATCGTCCTGCTCGTCGTGATCGGCGGCATGGGCACGGCCGGCATCGCCCTGGTGGTGCTCGTCCTGCGGGTGCTGCTGGCCAAGGCGATGGTCCTCGACTCGACGGCGACGACCCTGCGCGCCGAGCTCGACGAGGTCATCTGATGCCGATCGTCGTCGACGTCGACGTGATGCTGGCCCGCCGCAAGATGTCCGTAGGCGAGCTGGCCGACCGCGTCGGCATCACCCCCGCCAACCTCGCCGTGCTCAAGAACGGCCGGGCCAAGGCGGTCCGGTTCACCACGCTCGAGGCCCTGTGCGCAGTGCTGGAGTGCCAGCCCGGGGACCTGCTGCGCCACGAGCCGTAGGCCTATCGATTTCGCCCCCTCCTTCGGGACGCACGTTCCCGGACGCGGCACACACCGGGCTGCTGGTTCCGGCAAGCGGCTCACGCCCGATAGTTTCGGGGTAGCGAACCTAAACGGTTCGCCTGCGTCCGCGACTGTTCCCTTTGGCGTGAACACCTCTGCACACTGGCGTCGATAACGTTATCGACGCCACGTGCGTCGGTACGGCGTCGCCACCCCGCGCGGGTGCCCGACGCAGATCCCCACGCACAAAGGAGTGCAGGATGTCCGAAAGTATCGGTACGAGAGCGCGACGACGCCGGTCGTTCCGTGCGCTGGCGGCCCTCGGCGCCGCCGGCGCGATGGTCGTCGCCGGGCTCGCCGTCGCCACCACCGCCAGCGCCGTGTCGTCGAACGAGACGGGCACCAACAACGGGTACTTCTACTCGTTCTGGACCGACTCCCCCGGCACCGTCTCCATGAACCTGGGATCGGGCGGCAACTACACCACACAGTGGAGCAACACCGGCAACTTCGTCGCCGGCAAGGGCTGGCAGACCGGCGGGCGCAAGACCGTCAACTACTCCGGCTCGTTCAACCCCTCGGGCAACGCGTACCTGACCCTCTACGGGTGGACCACCAGCCCGCTGATCGAGTACTACATCGTCGACAACTGGGGCACCTACCGGCCCACCGGCACGTTCATGGGCACCGTGAACAGCGACGGCGGCACGTACGACATCTACCGCACCCAGCGCGTGAACCAGCCCTCGATCCAGGGCACCGCGACGTTCTACCAGTACTGGAGCGTGCGGCAGTCGAAGAAGACCGGCGGCACCATCACGTCCGGCAACCACTTCGACGCGTGGGCCGGCAAGGGCATGAACCTCGGCACCCACAACTACATGATCATGGCGACCGAGGGCTACCAGAGCAGCGGGAGCTCGAACATCACGGTGAGCGAGGGGTCCGGCGGTGGGGGCACCACAACACCGCCCCCGAGCACAGGCGGCTGCAGCATCACGGCCACCCGGGGCGAGGAGTGGTCCGACCGGTTCAACGTGAGCTACACGGTCAGCGGCGCCAGCTCCTGGACGGCGACGCTCAACCTCAACGGCAGCCAGACCGTGCAGAACAGCTGGAACGCGTCCGTCAACGGGCGGACCGTCACCTCCACGGGCTCCCACACGTTCGGCGTCACCATCATGAAGAACGGCAACAACACGACGCCGTCGGCCACCTGCGGCACCTCCAGCGGAGGCGGCGGCACGACGACCCCACCGCCGACGACGACGAGCTGCTCCGCCGGCTACGTGGGCCTGACGTTCGACGACGGCCCGAACACCGGCACCACCAACCAGCTCATCTCCACGCTGCGCAACGCGGGTGCCACCGCGACCGTCTTCCCGACGGGTTCCAACGCCTCGTCCAACGCGTCGCTCATGCAGGCCTACAAGAACGCCGGCCTGCAGATCGGCAACCACAGCTGGGACCACCCGCACCTGGTGAACCTGAGCCAGTCGGACATCCAGTCGCAGCTCTCTCGCACCCAGACCGCGATCCAGCAGACCGCCGGGGTCACCCCGACGCTCTTCCGGCCGCCGTACGGCGAGACCAACCAGACCCTCAAGAACGTCGAGTCCTCGCTCGGCCTGCGCGAGATCATCTGGGACGTCGACTCCAACGACTGGAACAACGCGAGCGCCGACGCCATCCGGCAGGCGGCCGCCCGCCTCACCAACGGCCAGATCATCCTCATGCACGACTGGCCGGCCGCGACCCAGCAGGCGCTGCCGAACATCCTGAACGACCTCAAGTCCCGCAACCTCTGCACCGGGCACATCTCGAGCAGCACGGGTCGGGCGGTCGCACCGTCCAGCGCCGGTGGTGGTGGCGGCACGACGAACCCGCCGGCCGGCTCCTGCACGGTGACCGCCACGCGCGGTGACGAGTGGTCGGACCGGTTCAACGTGAGCTACACGGTCAGCGGCAGCAGCAGCTGGGTGGTCACGCTCAACCTGTCGGGGAGCCAGAGCGTGCAGAACAGCTGGAACGCGACGCTCAGCGGCAGCGGCAGCACCCGTCAGGCACGGCCGAACGGCGCCGGCAACACCTTCGGCGTGACGATCATGAAGAGCGGCAGCACGACGACGCCGGGCGCCACCTGCGCGACGGGCTGACGGTCCGACGAGGACGGCAGCTCCCCGCGAGAACGTCGGTTCAGAGTGACGTTCTCGCGGGGGACTGCCGTTCTCGCGCGTCCGGCGGTCAGGCCTTGGCGCGCCCGCGGGTGCCGCGCCAGATCGCGGTGACGATCAGCGCGCCGACGATCGAGCCGATGATGCCGCTCGGGCGCAGCTCGAGCCCGTCGCCGGCGAGCAGGCTGGCCAGCAGCCCACCGACGAACGACCCGACCAGCCCGGCGACGATCGCCATGGTCCAGTCGATCCCGCCACGTTCCTTGCCGAGGATCAGCTGCGCCAGTGCGCCGATCAGCATGCCGAAGAGGATCAGTCCGAGGATGAGCATGGGCCGAGACTATGACCGGTTCGTCCCCTCGACCAGGACCGCGATGCCGTCGAGCAGGCGTGTCAGCCCGAACTCGAACGCGCGGCGCGGGTCGTAGGCCGCCTGCTGGGCCTCCCCGGCGATCGGTCCGACGCGCGCGACCGTCGGGTACGCCTCGGCGTCGAACACGCGGGCGACGAACGGCTCGGTGGCGGCCCACCACTCGGCCTCGCTGATCCCGGTGGCCTGCTGCGCGGCCGCCTGCTCGACGACGCCCCGCGCGGTGCCGGCCACGAAGCCGTCGACGAGCGTGACCACCGCATCCATCGCGACCTCGTCGAGCCCGCTGCCGTCGACCGCGCGCAGCTCGAGCTCGTACTTGGCCATCACCCCCGGGCCCAGCGGGGGTCGCCCGGAGGCGGCGACGTGCAGGAGCCACGGGTGGCGCTCGTAGAGGGACCAGTTGGCGCGGGCGACGGCCTCGAGCCGGGCGCGCCAGTCGTCGGAGACGGGGGTGTACAGGTCCGCCATCTCCCCGAGCACGGCGTCCACCATGAGGTCGACCAGCTCGGCCTTGCCGGGCACGTAGGTGTAGACGGTCATCGCGCCGACGCCGAGGTCGGTGGCGAGCCGCCGCATCGACAGCGCGCCCAGGCCTTCGGTGTCCGCGAGCGCGATCCCGGCGGTCACGACGCGGTCGACGGAGAGGCCGGCGGCGGCACCGCGGCCGCGGGGGGCGGGCTCCGACTCGCGCCACAGCAGCGCCATGCTCCGGGCCGGGTCGCCGGTGCCTGTGATCTCCGTCATGGCACCCATCCTCTCCCGCCGGGAACACGGGGGTGACGTCGCGCGCTCCTTACCGTACAGTGTACGGCTAGACGACGGAGGAGCCCATGACAGCCATCCAGACCCTCGGACTGACCCGCCGGTACGGCGACACCACCGTGCTCGACAGCCTCGACCTCGCGGTGGAGCCGGGCACCGTGCACGGCCTGCTCGGCCCCAACGGCGCGGGGAAGACGACGGCCGTGCGCATCCTGTCGACGCTCCTGGACCCGCACGGCGGCTCGGCGCGCGTGGCCGGCTTCGACGTGGTCCGCCAGGCCGGCCAGGTGCGCCGCCACCTCGGGCTCGTCGGCCAGCACGCGGCCGTCGACGAGATCCTCGGCGGCCGCGACAACCTCGTGATGTTCGGGCGGCTGAGCCACCTGGGCACCCGGCAGGCGCGACACCGCGCGCAGGAGCTGCTCGAGCGGTTCGACCTGGTCGACGCCGCCGACCGGCCCGTGTCCACCTACTCCGGCGGCATGCGGCGGCGGCTCGACCTCGCCGCCGGGCTCGTCCTCGACCCGACGGTCCTGCTGCTCGACGAGCCGACCACCGGACTGGACCCCGGCGGCCGGCGGGAGGTGTGGCAGTCGGTCCGGGCGCTGGTCGCGGGCGGGACCGCCGTGCTGCTCACCACCCAGTACCTGGAGGAGGTGGACCAGCTGGCGTCGCAGGTCACCGTGCTCGACCACGGCCGGGTCGCCGCCGAGGGCACCCCGGATGCGCTCAAGGCGTCGATCGGCCAGGACCGGCTCGACGTCGTGGTCCACGACGAGGCCGACCTGCCCGCCGCGCAGTCCGCGCTGCGGGCGGTCGCGGGGGACGCGGAGATCGACCTCGACGGGCGACGGGTCACCGCGACCGTCACCGACCGCGTCGCCGCGCTCACGCACGTGGTCCGCACGCTCGACGACGCCGGGATCGTCGTCGACGACGTGATCCTGCGCCGGCCGACCCTCGACGAGGTCTTCCTGCACCTGACCGGAACGACGAAGGAGGCCGCATGACCTGGGCACTGCGTGACTCGTGGACCGTGACCCTGCGCGACCTCGGGCACTGGCGGCGTCAGCCGTGGGACCTGCTCATCGGCCTCGCGTTCCCGATCCTGCTGCTCCTCATGTTCGGCTACCTGCTGGGCGGCGCGATCGAGGTGCCGGGCGGCTACATCGAGTTCCTGTTCCCCGGCATGCTCGCCGTCACCATGGCGTTCGGGCTGGAGAGCACCATGACCGCGGTGTCGCAGGACGTACAGCGCGGGGTGACCGACCGGTTCCGCTCGCTGCCGATGTCCCGCGCCGCGGTGCTTCTCGGGCGGGCGACCGCGGACATGCTCGCGACCGTCGTCGGCCTCGCGGTGCTGCTGGTCGCCGGGCTGGCGGTCGGGTGGCGGGTGCACGAGGGGCTCGGCAGCGCGCTGGCCGGCGTCGGGCTGCTGCTGCTCCTGCGGTTCGCGTTCCTGTGGGTCGGCATCTACCTCGGCCTGCTGTTCCGCGGGCAGGGCGGCGTGATGGCGGTCCAGATCCTGGTGTGGCCGTTCGTGTTCCTGTCGAACGCGTTCGTGCCGATCTCGACCATGCCCGGGTGGCTCCAGACCCTCTCGGCGTGGAACCCGGTCACCGCGACCGTGGCCGCGACGCGCGACCTGTTCGGCAACCCGACCGTGGCCGCCAGCGGGTGGGCGTCCGACAACGTGGTGCTCCTGGCCGTCGTCTGGCCGATCGTGCTCGTCACGATCTTCGGCACGCTCGCGGTCCGTCGCTGGGCGCACCTGGGCCGGTGACCGGGGGTCAGCCGACGTCGCGCCGCCGGAACACCAGGAGCGCGACGCCGGCGACCACCGCGGTGACGACGAGCAGGAACACCGCGCCCTGGGTCTGCGACAGCGCGTGCTCGACGCTTCGGCACGACCGGCCGGACTCGGTCGTCGTGCACTCCTGCGTCCAGTACGGTGCGCTGCCCGACACCCAGGCCGAGATGTTGAGGGTGAGGGTCCACGGTCGCAGCGTCTGGACCCAGGTGACCAGGATCCCCTCGACGAGCACGACCCAGCCCAGGACGACGCCGAGCACAGCCGCGGTGTGCCGCACGAGGAAGCCGAGGGCGGCCCCGAGCACGGCGACCACCGGCGTCAGGGCCACGAGGCGCAGGGCGACCGCCATGGGCGACCCCAGGTCCGTCGAGACCCCTGCGTTGATCGTGTCGAAGTACCGATAGGCCGCCCACGACCCCCCGAGGACGATCGCCGCCGCGACCAGAGCCACCGGGATGATCGCCAGCCCGGCCGCCAGCACCTTGCTCAGGTACACGCGCACCCGGCGCGGGGCGAACGTGAGCCAGTTGGCGATCGAGCCGGTGGAGAACTCGGCCGAGACGAAGCTCCCCGCAAGCAGGACGGGCGCCAGGACGAGAAGCAGCGAGAGCGACGTCAGCAGCGCGGCCGTGTCCCGCGCGAAGCTCGGAGCACCGGCGATCCAGTCCTCGAGCCGGGGTGCCGTCATCCCGTCGCACCCGTAGTCGACCAAGGCCGGATCGTCGGCAGTCTCCTTGTCGGCCTCCTCCTGCGCTCGGCAGTCGGCGACGTACTGCTCGCCGTTCTGCTCCCAGTCCGTGAGCGCCTGCTCGTAGTAGACGCGGGCCTGGTCCTGCTCGGCCTGCGACGGCGGAGACGCCGAGTTCCAGGCCGAGACGACCGCGAAGCAGCAGATGACCAGCACGGCGACCACCCCGGCGCGGATCAGCGCGCGGGAAGCGAACCGGTCCAGCTCGACCCGCAGCAGCCGGCTCACGACTCCTCCCCCGCGTGGTGCGCGGGTCTGGCATCCCCGGTCGGTGGCGCGTGGGTCCCCGGACCTCGGCCCGCCGTGAGCTCGAGGAACACGGACTCCAGGTCGGCGCGCAGGGGCACCAGCTCCTCGACGAACAGCTGGTGCGCCGCGAGCGCCTGAGTGATGTGCGCCGGGGGCACTCCGCCGTCGACCAGGAGGTACCGGCCGTCGGGGCGCACGGTCCAGCCCTGCGCGCCGAGCACGTGCTGCGCCCGCTGCGGGTCGGCCACTCCCACCCGGACCGTGGCGGCCACCCCGGTGCCGATCAGGTCGGCCACACGACCGCTCGCGATGAGCTCGCCGCGCGCGATGATCGAGACCGTGTCGGCCACCTGCTCGACCTCGGCCAGGATGTGGCTGGACACCAGCACGGTCTTGCCGCGGTCGGCGAGCCCCCGCATCGTGCCGCGGATCTCCCGGATGCCGGCGGGGTCGAGCCCGTTGGTCGGCTCGTCGAAGATGAGCAGGTCCGGGTCCTTGAGCAGCGTGGCCGCGATGGCGAGCCGCTGCTTCATGCCGAGCGAGTAGCCCTTGTAGCGGTCGTCGGCGCGGTCCAGCAGCCCCACGTCCGAGAGCACCACGTCGACCAGCCGCGTCGGGGCGTCGATGGCCCGGGCCAGCATCGACAGGTTCTTGCGACCGGAGAAGCTGGGGAAGAACTTGGGCTGCTCGACGATCGCGCCCACCCGGCCGATCACCTCGGGCAGCCGCTGCGGCACCTCCTGGCCGAACAGTGACATCGTCCCGGAGTCCGCGCGGATCAGGCCCAGCAGCATGCGGATGGTCGTCGTCTTGCCGGCGCCGTTCGGGCCGAGGAACCCGTGCACCCCACCGACCGGCACGTCCAGGTCCAGCCCCCCGACCGCGACCGCCCGCCGCCCGGTCCGGCTGCGATACGTCTTGCGCAGGCCGCGGGTGGAGATGGCGAGTTCCGTTGACACGTCGGTGTGCCCCTTGACGCTCGGACGCGAGGAACGAGCACTGCGCCCGGTCGCGTGCACCGTAGCGTTTCCGCAGGGACCGTATGGGCAGTTCAGTGCGTCAGCGCGGCGAGCTTGCCCTCGAGCAACCCTCGCTCCCGCGCGTTCCCGCACAGCCGCACCGCGAGCTCCAGCTCACGCCGGGCCTCGTCGGTCCGGCCCAACCGGGTGAGCAGCTCGCCGCGGACGCTCGGCAGCAGGTGCGAGCCGGAGAGCCGGTCCGTCGCGACGAGCTCGTCGACCAGCGGGAGCGCCGCCGCCGGCCCCTGCGCCATCGACACCGCCACCGCCCGGTTGAGCTCCACCACGGGGGACGGGGCAAGGCGACCGAGCGCCTCGTACAGCACCACGATCCGCTCCCAGTCGGTCGCCTCCACGGACGGGGCGACCGCGTGGCACTCGGCGATCGCCGCCTGGACGCCGTACGCACCGAGCCCACGACCCACACGGCCGGCGGTGGCCAGCGCTGCCCGCCCGCGCCGGATCGCCGCACGGTCCCACCGCCGGCGGTCCTGCGCCTCGAGCAGCACCGGCTCGCCGTCGTCGCGCACCCGCGCGGGGAACCGGGCGGCGGTGAGCTCCAGCAGGGCGAGCAGCCCGTGCACCTCGGGCTCGTCGGGCACCAGCCGCGCCAGGACGCGGGTCTGCCGGATCGCCTCGTGGGCCAGGTCGGCCCGGATCCAGTCGGCGCCGGACGTGGCCGACGAGCCCTCGGTGAACACGAGGTACAGGACGTGCAGCACCGAGCCGAGGCGGGCGCGGCGCTCGTCGGCGGGCGGCACGTCGAACGGGACCTGTGCCGCCGCGAGCGTCTTCTTGGCGCGGGTGATCCGTGCCTGGACCGTGGCGGTGGGCACCAGGAGCGCACGGGCGATCTCGTCGCTGGTCAGGCCGCCGACCACCCGGAGCGTCATCGTGAGCTGGGCCTCCCGCGAGAGCACCGGGTGGCACGCGGTGAACATCAGCGCCAGCACGTCGTCGTCGATCCGGTCGGGGTCCCAGTCGTCGGCACCCTCCTCGCCCAGGTCGCGGGCGAGGAGGGTGTACCGCTCGTCGAGCGCCGACCGGCGTCGGTAGGCGTCGATCGCGCGCCGACGACCCACCGTGAGCAGCCAGCCGGCGGGGTTGCTCGGGACGCCGTCGCGCGGCCACGCCACGAGCGCCGCGGCCAGCGCCTCCTGGGCCAGGTCCTCCGCGAGCGGGAAGTCCCCGGTGAACCGGGCCAGGGTGGCGACGATGCGCGCCGACTCGATCCGCCAGACGGCCTCGACCGCGTCGCGACCGGAACCGGAGCGGGTCAGAGCTGGCCGCTCCGCTCCGGCCATGGGTTCGCTCGCCTTCCCATCGGTCAGAGCTGGCCCGTCCGCTCGCGCCACGCCCGCTCCTTCTGGATCCACTCGTTGTCCTGCGGGAACTCCTCGATGCTCGTCACCCGGCGGATCTCGGTCTTCTGGCCGGGGCCGGTCATCGGGGCGCGCTTGGCCCACTCGACGGCCTCCTCCTTGGACGCGACGTCGAGGATCCAGAAGCCGCCGAACAGCTCCTTGGTCTCCCCGTACGGGCCGTCGCTGACGACGGGCGGCTGCGAGGAGAAGTCGATGACGACCCCGTCGGCCGCGTCGTCCAGGCCCTCGGCCGCCACGAGGACGCCGGCGGAGACCATCTCGTCGTTGAACCGGCCCATCGCCTCCATGATCTGCTCGAAGTCGACGTTCTGGAACGACTCGAGCGCCTCGTCGGTCGCGCGCATGATCAGCATGTACTTCACGGTCGTCTCCTGTGTCCGGGGCCCCCTTCGGACCCTCTCACCTGCCAGTCGAGCGGCGGAACCGCCGGATCGACATCACGTCCCGACGAGTTTCGCCGACAGCCGCTCGACCAGCCGCCAGCGCGACGCGGCGCTCTCGACGAGCTCCAGCCCCGCCGGCTCCAGCAGCAGCAGGGGGCGTCGGCGGAAGTGCTCCCCTGCGCGACGAGGCGAGATGCGCTCGAGCACCCCCTGCACCCCGCGTCCGAGCCAGGCCGACGACTCCACGTGGTCCGCCATCAGCAGCAGACCGCCCGGACGCAGCACGCGCGCGAGCTCACGCAGCACGGCGAGCTCGTCGTCCACGCAGCACAGGGCAAGGGTGCTCACCACCGTGTCGAACGAGTGGTCCGGCAGGTCCAGGTGCGCCGAGTCGGCCTGCACCACGCGTGCCGGGACTCCGACTGCCCGCGCCCGCGCCGAGGCAGCGCGGAGCATGGCGGCGCTGACGTCGGTGAGCGTGAGATCGGTGACGCGGTCGGCGTAGTACGGCAGGTTGGCGCCCGTGCCGACGCCCACCTCGAGGGTGCGGCCCGTGACGCGGTCAGCGATCCACTGCCGCGCCGGGGCGAACAACCGGGGTTCGAGGAACGCGGTCGTGCGGTCGTAGGTCGCCGCCTGGTCGTCCCAGTACGCCTCCCGCGACACGCTCATGCCGCCCTAGGTTGCCACCGCACCCGGGTCGGCCACACCCCTCAGCGAGCCGCGCAGCTCACCGCTGCTCCAGTGGTGCACGAGAGCACCGGACGGGAGCGTGAGCGTGACCGTCCTCATGCGGCTCAGCGCGTCGGCCACGTCCACGCCGGGCCGTCGAGCACCCCGGCGCCGTCCACCGACGTCGCGCCGCCGCCCTTGGTGAGCTCGATCGTCGTCGCTCCCGCGCCGCGCAGAGCCCGGACCAGGTCCCCGGAGTGGGTGACGACGAGCACCTGCGACCGTTCCGCCGCCGACGCGACGAGGGCGCCGACGGCCGGCATGAGGCTCGGGTGCAGGCTCGACTCGGGCTCGTTGAGGACGAGCAGGTCCGGCGGTCGGGTGGCGTGCGCGGCCGCGACCAGCAGCAGGAACGTCAGCGTGCCGTCGGACAGCTCGGCGGCGGACAAGGGCCGACGCAGCCCCGGCTGGGTCATGGCGACGCGGCAGACTCCGTCGTCGTCCTCCGTGACCACCAGGCGCGAGCCCGGGAACGCCACGTCGACCGACGCCTGCAGCCCGTCCGCGTCGCCCACGCGGTCGATCGTCAGCAGGGCGGCGGCCAGGTCGTCGCCGGTGGCGGCGAGCACCGGCGTGAACGTCGCGATCCCCGGCCGCCGCGCCGGGGAGTCGGCGTCGGTGCGCAGGTGGTCGTAGAACCGCCAGCGGCGGGCCTGCTCCCGCAGCGCGAACAGGTCGGGCGTCGCGGCGGGGTCGGCCAGGAGCGCCATGACCGACTCGTGATCGCCGACCGTGAGCGGGACCGTCGTCCACGAGCCGGCGTCGTCCCGCGTGCGGATCCGCGACCCGGTGCGCTCGGTCAGGACCGTCGACGGCCGCAGCACGGGACCGGCCCACACCACCTCGGACTTGATCTCCGGGTCGAGCATGAACGGACCCAGCTGCGGCAGGCCCAGGTCGATCGCGTACGAGAGGTCCTCCGTGGCGATGCCCAGCCGGACAGCGACGGGTCCCCCGGCGCGCCGGCCGGCGTGCATGGCCGACCGCATCCCGCCCTCGCGGGCCAGCGACGAGACGGCGCCGTCACGGGCCACCTCGGCGAGCAGGCGGAGCGCCCGGTAGACGCTCGTCTTGCCGCTCCCGTTGGCGCCGGTGACCACCGTGAGGTCGTCGAGGCCGAGCACCAGCGACCGCAGGCTGCGGTACCCCTCGACCGCCAGCGTCCGGATCATGGCGCGACCATAGCGGCGGGCGCCGACGCTCAGACCGGTTCCAGCAGGACCACGGGGATCACGCGGGACGTCCGCTCCTGGTACCGCGCGTAGTTGGGCAGCGCCTCGACGATCCGCGGCCACAGCCGGTCGCGCTCGTCCGTCGTCGCCACCCTCGCGAGCATCGGGCGAGCCGGTCCGCCGCCGACCGCCACGTGCACCTGCGGGTGGTCGCGCAGGTTGAGGAACCACGACGGGTGGTCGTCGTTCCCGCCGGCGGACGCCACGATCACGAACGTCTCCCCCAGGGTCACCGGCGCGGTCAGCATCGACGACCGCGGCCTGCCCGACCGGCGTCCGATCGTCACCAGCTCGAGCGACGGCAGCCCCACCAGCTCGCCACCGAAGCGACCGCGCGTGAGCCGGAGGAGGGCGCGGTGCAGCCAGCTCAGGGACCGCATGAGGACGGTGCTGGTCATGGTCGGCGTCTCAGGAACATGTCTCGATGAGAGCACGTGTCGCACCGCGGTGCGACGATTCTCCGATGACCCGCTTCGTCGTCGACGCCGCCGCCGCGCTCCGGCTGGCGGCGATCGACACCCCGGTGCCCGTGGCCCACGAGCTGCTGGCCCCGACCCTGCTGCGCTCGCAGGCGCTGTCCGCGATGCACGAGGCCGTCCACCGCGGTGACCTCACGTCCGCGGAGGCCCGCGAGCGCCTCGCGCGCCTGAACCGGATGTCGATCCGGCTCCTCGGCGACGGCGTCCTGCGGAACACGGCCTGGAAGATCGCCGACGAGCTAGGCTGGGAGTCGACCTACGCGGCCGAGTACGTCGCGCTCACGCGGCTGCAGGCCGACGCCCTGGTGACCCTCGACGACGGCCTGGCGCGCGCCGTCGAGGGTGTCGTCGCGACGGCGCCGTTCGAGGCGCTGCTGGACCCCGCCGCATGAACGTGACGCTCAGCCCGTGGTCGACCGACGACGACGAGGCCCTCGCCGCCGCCGTGCGGGACAGTCCCGATCTCGCGGTCCAGCTCGGCGACGAGGCGCTCGGCACGCCCGAGGCCGCCCGCAGCTACATCGAGCGGTACCTCGGCCACGACGAGGGGACGATCACGTTCGCGATCCGCGTCGACGGGACCGCCGTCGGCCACGTCGCCCTCAGCCACATCGAGCGCCGGCACGACACCGCGTGGGCGTCGTACTGGGTGTCGGCCAGCCGCCGTGGCCACGGCCTGGCGTCCCGCGCGCTCGCCACGGTCGCCGCCTACGCGTTCGAGACGCTCGGCCTGTTCCGGCTCGAGCTCGGGCACCGCGTGAACAACCCCGCGTCCTGCCGGGTGGCCTCCGCCGCCGGGTTCTCCGCCGAGGGGATCCAGCGCGCGAAGCTCCGGTACGGCTCCAACAGGTACCACGTCGAGACGCACGCGCGGCTGGCGTCCGACCCGGCACCGGCTCTCGCGCTCGTCCCACTCCTCCGGGAGGCCGTGCCGGTGCGGTGACCCTCGCCGCAGGGTCCGCCCCGGCGGCATGCTGGTCTCGCAGTCCGAGGCTGAGGGGGCCGGCGTGCGGGAGCGGGAGCAGGTCCGGCGTGTGGTCGTGGTCGGCGGGAGCATCGCGGGGCTCCTCGCCGCGGCGGCGCTCGCCAGCCCGGGACGGTCGGTCACCGTGCTGGAACGCGACGCGCTTCCCGTCGGGCCGGAACCGCGTCCGGGCGTCCCCCAGGGCCGGCAGCCGCACGTGTTCCTGCACCGCGGGCTCCTCGCCGTCGAGGAGCTGCTGCCGGGGGTCGACGCCGACCTTCGCGCGGCCGGCGCGGTGCCGCTCGACACCGGGTACATCGCCTGGCTCGGTGAGTCGGGGTGGGCGCCGCGGGGACCGCAGTACGAGATCCTCTCGCTGACCAGGCCGCTGTTCGAGCACGTCGTGCGCGACCACGTCTGCCGGCTCGCCGGGGTGGAGCTGCGCGACGGGACCGCCGTGACCGGGCTGCGGCGGGGCTCGTCGACCGGTCCCCGCTGGTGGGTGGACACGGCCGGCGACCCGGTGCCCGCCGACCTGGTGATCGACGCGTCGGGTCGGTCGTCGCGGCTGCCGCCCTGGCTGGTCGCGCTCGGCGTCGGTCCGGCGCGCACCACGCGGGTGGACGCGCGGGTGGGGTACGCCACCGCCCGCGTCGCGGTGCCTCCGGGGACGGTCACGGTCGACGGGATCGAGCTGCTGCAGACCCCGGACCGGTCCGGCGGCAGCGCGCTGCCCGTCGAGGGCGACACCTGGCTGGTCACCGCCGTCGGTGCAGGTGCGCGTCGTCCGGGGCGGGACCGCGCATCGTTCGTCGGCACCCTCGCCTCGCTGCCCGACCCGTCTCTCCACGACCTGGCCGCGCGTGCCGAGGCGGAGGTCGTCATCCACCGCCAGACCGGCAACCAGCGGCACCACTACGACCGGGTGCGCGGCTGGCCGGACGGGCTGCTCGTCGTCGGTGACGCCCTGTGCGCGTTCAACCCGGTCTACGGCCAGGGCGTCACGGTCGCGGCGCTCGAGGCTTTGGCCCTGCGCGACGCGGCCCGCGGCCCGCTGCGCACGCGGCGGCTGCTGCGCCGTTTCGGCCGGGTGGTCGACCTGCCGTGGCGGATCGCCACGAGCGAGGACCTCCGCTATCCCACCGCCGGGGGGCGCGTGCCTCGCGCATCCGCCCTGTTCTCCGCCTGGACGCGGGAGCTGGGACGGATGGGCGCGCACGGCGACCAGCTCGCGCAGCTGTCGATCGCCCGGGTGTACCACGTGATGGCCTCGCCCTGGCTGCTGCTGCACCCCGCGCTCGTCGCACGCTCGGTGCGGGCGCGGCTGCGCGGGTACGGAGACCCGACGCCGCGCCCGCAGGTGTTCGCGGACGAGCGCGGTCCGTAGCCTGGACCGGTGGACACGTCTGCAGCCGTGACCGTGGTCGTCGGCCTCGTCGGCGTGGTGGTGGGTGCGTGGCTCAGTCACCGGTTCTCCGTGCGGGCGCAGCGGGAGGCGTGGCGTCGCGAGCGGCGGTACGAGCTGTACGTCGAGGCCGTGCCCGTGCTGCAGCGGGCCAGGACAGAGGCGCTCCGGGAGGTGCCCCCCGACACGTCGGTCGTCGGCGACCTGCGCTTCCTCCTGCTACGGGTCAAGGTGCTGGGCTCACCCGACGCGGTCGCCAGGGTCGCCGCGGTGGACCGCCTGCTGTCGAACTCTGCGCCTCCGTGGTACCTGACGAGCGAGCAACGCGAGCAGTACCGGCGTCCACTCCCTCTGGGACACCGGACTGCCACCCGCGGCGTGGTCGACGAGGCGCTGGCCGCGCTCGAACGCGACGTGCTCGGCGTCCGGGCACCAGAGGCGCCCCCCGTCCGTGCCGACGAATGAGGCCCTACGCTCGCTCGCGTGAGTGAGATCGCGCAGCTGCCTGCCGAGCACCCGTGGGCCACCGTCGGCGTCATCGCCGCCATCCTCCTGGTCGGCTGGCTGCGCCGCCCCCGGGGGGCCAGGCCGCGTCAGACCCGGCCGCGCGGGATGCGGCCGCGGACCGGGGAAGTCTGGTTCGCGCAGGTGCCGTTCGAGGAGGGCACCGGCGGCAAGGACCGACCCGTGCTCGTCCTGTCGGTGATCGGCACGACGTGCGAGGTCGCGAGGTTCACGTCGCAGGACCGCAGCGGCCGGAGCGACTACCTCCGGGTCCCGCAGGGGGTCCCCGGCCTGCCGAAGGCGAGCTGGCTGGACCGGCGGCCGATCACGCTCCACCCCTCCGCGTTCCGCCGGTACCTCGGCGAGCCGGGCGAGGCGTTCGTCGGCTGGTTCCGCGGCTCCGCCGGCGATCTCGGGTGACCTGCTCGTCGGCGTCGACTAGCGTCTCGCCCTTGTGAGCCGGATCGTCGACGTCGTCGTCCCGCGCAGGCTGGGCACCGGGTTCCGGTGGCTGCTGGCCTCGTCGTGGAGCTCGAACCTCGGCGACGGCATCGTCCTCGCGGCCGGTCCGCTGCTGGTGGCGTCTCGCACCGAGGACGCGTTCCTCGTCGCGCTCGCCGCCCTGCTCCAGTGGCTGCCGCCGCTGCTGTTCGGGCTGTGGGCGGGCGCACTGACGGACCGGCTGGACAGACGCCGGCTGGTGATCCTCGTGGACTCGCTGCGCACCGTCGTCCTGATCCTGCTGGCCGCCGCCGTGGCCTTCGACGTGGCCACCATCGCGCTGGTCCTGGTGGCGATGTTCCTGCTCGGCACCGCGGAAACGTTCGCCGACAACGCCTCGGGCACGATGGTGCCGATGCTGGTCCAGCGCGACGACCTGGCCCTGGCCAACAGCCGCATCCTGGCCGGGTTCGTCACCGTGAACCAGCTGGTCGGCCCGCCGCTGGGAGCGTTCCTCTTCGCGGCCGGGCAGGCGTGGCCGTTCGCCGCCGACGCGCTGCTGGTGGCGGCGGGCGCGGTGCTCGTCTCGCGGATCTCGCTGCCGCCGCACCTGGCCGAGCCCCGGACCACGCACCTGCGCCACGACATCGCCGAGGGTGTGCGCTGGGTGCGGCACCACGCGGCCGTGCGGACCCTGGTGCTCACCATCCTCATCTTCAACGTGACGTTCGGGGCCGCGTGGTCGGTGCTCGTCCTCTACGCGCGCGAGCAGCTGGGCCTCGGGGCGATCGGGTTCGGGCTCATCACCACGGTCGGGGCCGTCGGCGGGCTCGTCGGGACGGTGTCCTACGGCTGGATCACGCGGCGGGTGAGCCTCGCGAACCTCATGCGGATCGGGCTCATCGTCGAGACCCTCACGCACCTCGCGCTGGCGCTCACCACGACGGCCTGGTTCGCCCTCGTGGTGTTCTTCGTGTTCGGCGCGCACGCGTTCGTCTGGGGTACCACCTCGGTGACCATCCGGCAGCGGGCCGTGCCGACCGAGCTCCAGGGGCGGGTCGGGAGCGTGAACCTGGTGGGGGTGTTCGGCGGGCTGGTGGTCGGCGCGGCGATCGGTGGGCTGCTCGCGCAGCGGTACGGGGTGACCGCGCCGTTCTGGTTCGCGTTCGTCGGGTCCGCGATCTTCGTCGTGCTCATCTGGCACCAGCTGCGGCACGTGGCGCACACCGACGAGCAGGACGCGCCCGAGCCGGTTTGACCCTTGGATCGAATTCCATCAATATAGGCCTGTGCCGAGCATCGCCATGAGCCCTGCGTCCGCGGACCAGGTGGCCCGCGCGCTCAAGGCCCTGGCGGACCCCCTGCGCCTGCGCGCCCTCTCGCTCATCGCCGCCAGCCCCTCGGGTGAGGCGTGCGTCGAGGACGTCAGCGAGCTCACGTCGGTGTCGCAGCCGACCGTCTCCCACCACCTCAGGGTGCTCAAGGACGCGGGGCTGGTCACGGCCGAGCGCCGGGGCACGTGGGTCTGGTACCGGATCGCTCCGGAGCACCGCGGGGCGGTGCGCACGGTGCTGGAGTCGTTCGCGGCCACCGAGGAGCGCGCGGGGGAGGCGATCCCCGACCTCGACGAGCGCCTCGACCGCCTCTCCGCCGACCTCGCGCCGCGGTACCCGACGATCGACGCCCTCCGGGTCCGCGACGTCGTCCGCGACTCCGCGACGGCCCTCGCCAGGACCGGCGCCGGGTCGCGCACGGTCGGCCTGGCCGAGCGGTTCGCGCGGCAGCGCCTGGACGACCTGGCCCGCATCGACGGCGCGACGACCGTCCCGCGCGTGCTCTTCGTCTGCGTCGCCAACGCCGGCCGCTCGCAGCTGGCCGCGGCCCTGCTCCAGCGCTACGCGGGCGACGCGGTGCTCGCCCGGTCCGCCGGCTCGGCGCCCGCCGCCGCGATCCACACGCACGTCCGCCCGGAGCTCGACGCCCTGGGGGCCGACGGCTTCCCCAAGCCGCTGACCGACGACGCCGTCCGCGCCGCCGACGTCGTCGTGACCATGGGCTGCGGCGACGTCTGCCCGGTCTACCCGGGCATCCGCTACGAGGACTGGGCGGTGGGCGACCCCGCCCTCGCCTCCCCCGACGGCGTCGCGGCGATCCGCGCCGACATCGACTCCCGCGTCCAGACCCTGCTCACCACCCTTGGAGTGTCATGACCCAGCCCAGCGTCCTGTTCGTCTGCGTGCACAACGCCGGCCGGTCCCAGATGGCGGCCGGCTTCCTGAAGGCCCTGTCCGGTGGCGCCGTGGAGGTCCTGTCCGCCGGGTCCATGCCGGCCGACCAGGTCAACCCGGTCGCGGTCGACGCGATGGCGGAGGTCGGCATCGACATCCGTGCGGAGCAGCCGAAGGTGCTCACCACCGAGGCGGTGCAGGCCTCGGACGTCGTGGTGACCATGGGCTGCGGTGACGTGTGCCCGTTCTTCCCCGGCAAGCGGTACGAGGACTGGGTGCTCGAGGACCCCGCGGGCCAGGGCATCGAGTCGGTCCGCCCGATCCGCGACGAGATCCGAGGCCGGATCCTCACCCTCCTGGACGAGCTGGGCGTGGAGCCCGTCCGCGCGTGACCGACCTCGTCCGTCGGCTGGGGGTTGCCGACGCCGTCGTCGTGGGGCTCGGCGCGATGCTGGGCGCCGGGGTGTTCGCCGCCTTCGCGCCCGCGGCCGAGGCCGCCGGGTCGGGGCTGCTGATCGGGCTGGCGATCGCCGCGGTCGTGGCGTTCTGCAACGCGACGTCGTCGGCGCGGCTGGCGGCGCTGTACCCGGAGTCGGGCGGCACCTACGTCTATGCGCGGCGGCGGCTCGGCCGGTTCTGGGGGTTCCAGGCGGGCTGGTCGTTCGTCGTCGGCAAGACGGCGAGCTGCGCGGCGATGGCCCTGACGTTCGCGTCCTATGCGGCACCCGGGCAGGCGCGCCTGGTCGGGATCCTCGCCGTTGTCGCGATCACCGCGCTGAACTATCGCGGCGTGCAGAAGTCCGCCCTGGTGACGCGGGTGATCGTCGCCCTCACGCTCGTCACGCTCGCGGTGGTCGTCGCCGCGTCGCTGGCCGGCGGGACCGCGTCGACCGAGAACCTCGCCGGCGTGGAGCTCGGCGGCGTGCTGCAGTCCGCGGGGCTGCTGTTCTTCGCGTTCGCCGGGTACGCGCGGATCGCCACCCTGGGCGAGGAGGTGGTCGACCCGCGTCGCACCATCCCCCGGGCCATCCCGCTCGCGCTCGGCATCGTGCTCGTGGTCTACGTCGTGGTGGGCGTCTGCGCGCTGCTCGCGGTCGGGCCCGACGCCCTCGCCGCGACCGCGGCTCCCCTGCGCGCGGTGGTCGAGGCGGGGTCCTGGGCGGCCGTGAGTCCGGTGGTGCAGGTCGGCGCCGCCATCGCGTCGCTCGGGGCGCTGCTGGCGCTGGTGCTCGGGGTGTCGCGCACCGCGTTCGCCATGGCACGCGACCACGAGCTGCCCCCGTACCTCGCGGCCGTCCACCCCCGGCACGGGGTGCCCTACCGGGCGGAGCTGGCGGTCGCTGCCGTCGTGATCGTGCTCGTCGCCACGCTGGACGTGCGGGGCGCGATCGGGTTCTCGTCGTTCGGCGTGCTGACCTACTACGCCCTGACCAACGCGAGCGCGTTGCGCCTGCGGCCCGACGAGGGCCGCCCGCCCCGCTGGGTCGCCGCGCTCGGGCTGGTCGGCTGCGTGGTCCTCGCGCTCACCCTGCCGCTCCCGTCGGTGCTGGGCGGGCTCGCCGTGGCGCTCGTCGGTGCGGGTGTCTGGGCGGTGCGGCGGGGGCGCGGCCGCGGGTGACCGCGGCCGCGCTCGTCATGCCGGGACGCAGCAGGCGGTGGGGGCCGCCCGGAGCGTCAGCCGCGGCAGGCGCCAGGAGCGCGCCGGCCTCGGCGCCCGCTCCGCGAGGACGAACCGACGGTGCAGCTCGGCCTCCAGCTCGCGCTCGCGCTCGTCGTACAGGACTGCGAACAGCTCGGGGTGCATGGCCTACTCCTCGGTGAGGGGCTTGCGGGCGCGGACCACGGCGCCGTGCATGCCGTCCGCGACCTGGTGCGTGAACGTGACCTCGGCGTCGGCGAACCCGGCGCGGGTCAGCCCGTCGAGGTACTCGGTGCGGGACAGGGCGCCCGCGATGCAGCCGACGTACGAGCCGCGCTCGGCGCGCTGCTCCGGCGTGAGGTGGTCCTCGGCGACGACGTCGGAGATCCCCACCCGACCACCCGGCGTGAGCACCCGGAAGGCCTCCGAGAGCACGGCCTGCTTGTCGGTGGACAGGTTGACCACGCAGTTGGAGATGACCACGTCCACCGTGGCGTCGTCCAGGGGCAGGTCCTCGATGGTGCCCTTGCGGAACTCCACGTTGGTGGCCCCCGCCTTGACCGCGTTGGCGCGGGCAAGGTCGAGCATCTCGTCGGTCATGTCCACCCCGTAGGCGAACCCCTCCGGGCCGACCCGACGGGCCGACAGCAGCACGTCGATCCCGCCGCCCGAGCCCAGGTCGAGCACGCGCTCGCCCGCCCTCAGCTCCGCGACCGCCAGCGGGTTCCCGCAGCCCAGCGAAGCGGCCAGCGCCTCGACAGGGATGCTCACGGCGTCCTGCGCGCTGTAGAGACCCGCCCCGAACTTCTCGTCGACGTCGACCACCGAGCCCGGCGTGCAGCAGCCGCCGTCGCCACAACACCCACCCAGCCCGGCCTGCGTCTCCACCGCCGCCAACGCGTAGCGCTGACGCACCTGCTCCCGCACCTCGTCCATCTCGTCCGCCTCCTCAGGCATCGACAACCATCAATGGAGAAGATCCCCCATCCATCGATGGTTGTCAATATCGACAGACGTAAATGTCTGAGGCAGACTGTCCTCATGGCTCTCGATCTCCTGCCCGTCGTCTCCGCCTCCGGCGGGGCGTGCTGCACCCCGCTGACCCGCGACGCGATCACGGAGCAGGCCGCCGCCTCCCTGTCCCAGGTGCTCAAGGCGCTGGCCGACCCCGCCCGTCTGCGCCTGCTGTCGCTCATCGCGTCGCACGACGGCGCCGAGGCGTGCGTCTGCGACCTGACCGAACCGGTCGGGCTCAGCCAGCCGACGGTGTCGCACCATCTCAAGGTCCTGGTCGACGCCGGCCTGGTCACCCGCGACAAGCGCGGCGTCTGGGCCTACTACGCCCTGGTGCCCGGAGCGCTCGACGCCGTCACGCACCAGCTCGGCACCCACCTGACCGCGGGCGCGGCCTCATGAGAGTGCTCCCCCTGACCGCCGAGCACTGGCCCGCGGTCGAGCGCATCTACGCCGCCGGGATCGCCACCGGGCACGCGACGTTCGAGTCCGCGCCGCCCACGTGGGAGGCGTTCGACGCGGCACGGCTCCCGGCCCACCGGCTCGTCGCGGTCGACGACGACGGCGCCGTCGTCGGCTGGGCGGCCGCCGTCCCGGTCTCCGACCGGTGCGCGTACGCCGGGGTCATCGAGCACTCGGTCTACGTGGACCCCGCCGCGCAGGGCCGCGGGATCGGTCGGACCCTGCTGGCCGCGCTGCTCGAGAACGCCCGCATCGAGGGGATCTGGACCGTGCAGTCCGGCATCTTCCCCGAGAACGCGACGAGCCTCGCCGTGCACGCGGCCGCCGGGTTCCGGGTGGTCGGCACGCGCGAACGCCTCGGCCGGATGACCTACGGCCCGCTGGCCGACCAGTGGCGGGACGTCGTCCTCGTCGAGAAGCGCCTCTGACTCAGCGGTGGTGCGGTGGCACCGGGTAGAGCGTGTGCTCGGTGTGCTGCAGCACGTTGGTGACCAGCGCGGACACGTGCTCGTTGGCTTGCGAGTAGTAGACCGTCGTGCCGTCCCGGCGAGCGGTGACCAGGTGGCCGGCGCGCAGCTTGGCCAGGTGCTGGGAGACGGCCGGTGTCGGGCGGTCGAGCGCCTCGGCGATCGCGGTCACGGACAGCTCCGTCCCGTCCAGCAGCGCGAGGATCGCCAGCCGGGTGCGGTCGGCGAGCAGGCGCAGGATGTCGACCGCGTGGTCGAGGTCGGCTGCGCCGGTGAGGTTGGTGGCCATCGTCGTCATGATCGCAGGCTGGGCACCCGTGCGGGGCTCGGCCACAGCAGCGTCGCGGTGATCGTCGCGGCGGTCGCGACGACGGCCAGCACGACGGCGGCGACCCCGAGCCCGACGGTGCCGAGCCAGCCGGCGAGCGGGTAGGTGAGCAGCCAGCACGCGTGCGACAGGGAGAACTGCGCCGCGAACGCCGCGGGGAGGTCCTCGGTGGACACCTCGCGGCGCACGAGCCGACCGACGGGGGTCTCGACGGCGGCCCAGCCGAGACCGACGAGCACCCAGAGCACGCTCACGGCCGTGAGGCTGTGCAGCGCGACCGGGATCACCGCGGTGGTGACGGCGAGGAGCGCCGCCCCACCGAGCATCACGCGGCGCTCGGTGACGCGGCGCAGCAGCCGCGGCAGCGTCAGTGCGGCCGCCATCGAGCCCAGCCCGTTCGCGGCGAGCACCAGCGCCACGACGCCGTCCCCGAGGCCGAGCTCACCGCGGACCACGACGACGGTCTGCACCAGCACGAACGCCCCGGCGGCCGCCACCACGAGGTTGAGCGCGAGGACCGGTCGCAGCGCCGGCGTCCGCACGAACAGCGCCGCACCGCGCCGCACCTCATGCGTGAACCGCCCCTGGGGGGCCGGGACCCCGCGCGGCAGGACCACCGAGCCCACCAGCAGCGCGGACCCGGCGAACCCGATCGCGGTGCCGACGAAGAGCGCGTCGGACGGGACCAGGAGCAGCAGGGCCGCCGCGAGCACCGGCGCCAGGACCGCCTCGAGGTCGTACGCCAGACGGGACAGCGACAGCGCGGCGGTGTAGTCGTCCTCGTCGGGAAGGACCTGCGGGATCACCGACTGGAAGGTCGGCGTGAACGTCGCGGACGCGGCCTGTAGGACGAAGATCAGGACGAAGACCTGCCAGACCTCGCCGACGAACGGCAGCATCGACGCGACCAGCAACCGCAGCACGTCGGACCCGATGAGGACCGCCTTCCGCGGCAGGCGCGCGACCACGACGGCCGCGACCGGCGCGACGAGCACGTACGCGAGCATCTTGATCGCGAGGGCCGTGCCGAGCACCGAGCCGGCGTCGGCGCCGGCGAGGTCGTAGGCGAGCAGGCCGAGCGCGACCGTCGCGAGCCCGGTTCCGGCCAGCGCCACCACCTGCGCGGCGAACAGCCGGCGGTACACGGGGTGGGCGAGGGCGCGAAGCATCCTTCTATTATTGCGTATCTACGCAAGCACTGAATACACGATCCGCTGTACTCTCGCCAGATGGAGACGGTGACCCTCACCCACACCGCCGCGCTCGCACGGCTCGGGCACGCGCTCTCGGACGAGACCCGCACCCGCATCCTGCTCGTCCTGCGCGAGGCCCCGGCCTACCCGTCCGACCTCGCGGACGCGCTCGGCGTCTCCCGGCAGGTGATGTCCAACCAGCTGGCCTGCCTGCGCGGCTGCGGCCTGGTCGAGGCGGTCCCCGACGGTCGGCGCACCTGGTACCGGCTGGCCGACGCCCACCTGGCGCCTGCCCTCGACGACCTGCTCCGGCTCGTCGTCACCGTCGACCCCACCTGCTGCGGATCGGACGGGTGCACGTGCTCCTGACCCGACGCACGGTCCTCCAGCGGCGCATCCGGTGGGTCGTCGCCCTGACGATCGCCTACAACGTGGTCGAGGCGGTGGTCGCGCTGGTCGCCGGGCGGATGGCGTCGTCGTCGGCACTGCTGGCATTCGGGCTCGACTCGGTGGTCGAGGTCCTGTCGGCCGCCGCGGTCGCGTGGCAGTTCGCGGCACCCGATCCCGAGAGCCGCGAGCGCACCGCCCTGCGACTGATCGCCGTCTCGTTCTTCGGGCTCGCCCTCGTGGTCACCCTCGACTCGGTGCGGACGCTGCTCGGCGGCTCGGAGCCGGAGCACTCGACGGTCGGCATCGTGCTGGCCGCCGCGAGCCTGGTGATCATGCCGCTGTTCTCGTGGTTCGAGCGCAGGACCGGGCGCGAGCTGGGCTCCGCCTCGGCGGTCGCCGACTCGAAGCAGACCCTGCTCTGCGCCTGGCTGTCCGGCGTCCTGCTGGTGGGCCTCGTGCTCAACAGCACGCTCGGGTGGACGTGGGCCGACCCGCTCGCCGCGCTGGTGATCGCCGGGTTCGCGGTCCGTGAGGGCCTCGAGGCGTGGCGCGGCGAGGCCTGCACGGTCCCGGTCAGCGCCCTCGTGGAGTCGGACGAGGCTTAGCCGGTCACGTGCGCGACGATCCGCTTGATCGTCTCGTCGTCGCGCAGGATCCGGCGGTGACCGAGCCCGTCACTGACCACCAGCTCCGCACCCGGCCACGCGCGGGCGATGCGGGTGCCGTCCGCGTGGTCGGCCTCCTTGTCGGCGCGGTCGCTCAGGACGAGCGTCGCGGGCAGCGGTCGGCCCGCGTTGGCGGCTCGCACGGGGATGTCGAGCTCCGCCAGCCGCCGACCCGCCAGCTTCTCCATGCGGACGACGAACCGGTGCCGCGTCCGCTCGCTGAACCCGAGGGTGTGCGCGAAGCCGACCGTGTAGGTGGACGGGTCGGCCAGCGGCGTGACCAGCACGAGGCGCTCGGTCGGCGTCCCGTCCAGGACGGCGAGCGCGCTCGCGGCCGCGCCCATGGAGTGGCCGACGACCGCGCGGGCCGGACCGTGCGCGTCGATGACCGTGCCGAGCGCGGACATCATCTCGGGCAGGGTCGTCCGCCGACGACCGAGCGCGCCGGGGCCCGAGTCCCCGTGCGCGGGCGCGTCGTACGCGACCACCCGGAGACCCGCCGCGAGGAGCGGCTCGACCAGCGAGCGCAGCTGCCCGCGGTGGCCGCCCCAGCCGTGCACCAGGTAGACGGCCGGCCCGTCGCCCCAGACCTGCCCGGCGATCGGGCCGGTGCGGAACGCGGTGCCGCCGGGGATGGCCGAGGGGTGCTTCGCGCGCGCCGGGGTGCACCACAGGCGCAGCGCCCCGCGGGCGACGAGCTCGGGGGCCACGCGGTCCAGGGCGCCCACCGCGGACCGGACCAGCGGAGGGACTGGCGGGAGCTGCGTACGAACGGTCGTGCTTTTTTCGGTCGACGGCTGGGTCATTTGGGGGTCTCCAGAAGAAGTCAGCGGAGGAGGGACTGCAGCAGCCGCTCGAACGCGAAGCGGGTGTGCGGTTCGGCCGCCGGGTCGCGCAGCAGCCGGAAGGCGTGGAAGTGGGCGAGCAGCAGCCCGTGCAGGTCGTGCGCGAACTGCTCGGGCGCGAGGTCGTCGCGGAACGCCCCGTCCTTGGCGCCGGAGCGGTAGACCTGCGCGAGCGACTCGGCGAGGTCCCAGTGGTCTCGGACCAGCTGGTCGCGGACCGGCCCGGGCTGGTCGTCGAACTCCGTGGCCGCCGAGACGAACAGGCAGCCGGCCGCCCCGGAGGACGAGGTGGTGAGCCACCGCTCGAACAGGGTGCGGACGCGCTGCTCACCGCGGGGCGCCGCGAGCGCCGGGCGGATCACCTGGTCGACGAAGTGCTCCCGCGCGCTCGCGAGCACCGCCAGCTGGAGCGCCTCCTTGGACCGGAAGTGCGCGTAGAGGCCGGACTTCGACATGCCCGTGGCGGACGCGAGGGTGCCGATGGTCAGACCGGCGACGCCGAGGCGCCCGGCGATCTCGACCGCCTGGTCGATCACCGCCTGACGCGTCTCGTCACCCTTGCCCATGGTCTATGAATAGCACGATCGTGCGGTCCGGCGCATCTACCACGTCCTCCGGCGGGATCATCCAGCCGGACGACCCAAGGCAACCGTCCCCCGAGCGCTACCGTCGACGGCATGGCGCTGCTCGACAACAAGACGATCCTCGTGACCGGCGTGCTCACCGAGGGCTCGATCGCGTTCCACGTCGCCCGGCTGGCCCAGGAGCAGGGCGCGCAGGTGGTCCTCACCTCCTTCGGGCGCCAGCAGCGGCTGACCGAGGCCATCGCGCGACGCCTCCCGGCACCGGCACCGGTGGTGCGCCTCGACGTCACGTCGGCCGAGGACCTGGCCGCGCTCGCAGGTGCCGTCGGCGAGCACGCGGACCGGCTCGACGGGGTGGTCCACTCGATCGGCTTCGCGCCGCAGGCGGTGCTCGGCGGGAACTTCCTCGACGGCGAGTGGCCCGACGTGGCGACCGCGCTGGAGATCTCGGCGTACTCGCTCAAGGCGCTGGCCGTCGCCGCGCAGCCGCTGATGGTCCGGGGCAGCTCGGTGGTCGGTCTGACCTTCGACGCGACCGTGGCGTGGCCGGTCTACGACTGGATGGGCGTGGCCAAGGCGGCCCTGGAGTCGACGTCCCGCTACCTCGCACGCGACCTCGGGCCCCACGGCATCCGCTGCAACCTCGTCGCCGCCGGCCCGATCCGGTCCACCGCGGCCAAGGCGATCCCCGGCTTCGAGGCGATCGAGGGTGGCTGGGACGCGCGCGCTCCCCTGGGCTGGGACGTCGGCGACGCCGGTCCGACAGCCCGCGCGGTGGTCGCGCTGCTCTCGGACTGGTTCCCCGCCACCACCGGCGAGATCGTGCACGTGGACGGCGGCGTCCACGCGATGGGGATGTGACAGCCAGGGTCGTTGGTCCCGGCTCGACGCCGCTCCCTTCACCTACGGTTGCGTAACTTACGCTCCCGTAGGTCTGGAGAGGTTCGATGCCGACACCCCCGCCCGTCCGGTCCCTGCGCCGCGCGCTGCCGACGATCATCCAGGGCGGGATGGGCGTCGCTGTCTCGTCGTGGCGTCTGGCGTCCGCGGTCGCGCGGCGTGGGCAGCTCGGTGTCGTGTCCGGCACCGCCCTGGACCTCGTGCTGGCCCGCCGGCTCGAGGACGGTGACCTGGACGGCTCGGCCCGCCGCGCGATGGCCGCGTTCCCGGTGCCGGCCATCGTCGAGCGCGTGCTCAAGCGGCACCTGCGCCCCGGCGGCCGGGCGGCGGGCGTGGCCTACACGCCGGTCCCGCGGCTGAGCATGCGCCCGGGACGCGCCGTCCAGGAGCTCACCGTGCTGGCCAGCTTCGTCGAGGTGTGGCTCGCCAAGGAGGGGCACGACGGCCCGGTCGGCATCAACTGCCTGGAGAAGGTCCAGATGGCGATGCCCGCGGCGGTGTACGGCGCCATGCTCGCCGGGGTCGACGCGGTGCTGGTCGGCGCCGGCATCCCGCGCCACCTGCCGCACCTGCTCGACGAGCTCGCGGCCAACCGCCCCACGCAGCTGCCCGTCGACGTCGCCGGCGACCCCGGCGGCGACCACGTCGTCCAGATCGACCCGCCGGACCTGCTCGGTCCCGACCTGCCGGCACTGGACCGCCCGCTGTTCCTCGCGATCGTGTCGAGCGAGGTCCTGGCCTCCTACCTCACCCGGGACCCCGCGATCCGGCCGGACGGGTTCGTCATCGAAGGGCCCCGCGCCGGCGGTCACAACGCGCCGCCGCGTGGCCGCCCGGTGCGCGACGAGCGCGGCCAGCCGGTGTTCGGCGCCCGGGACCAGGCGGACGTCAGCAAGGTCGCCGCGGTCGGCCTGCCGTTCTGGCTCGCCGGCTCGCTGGGCACGCCCGAGGCGGTCCGCGAGGCCCTCGCCGCCGGCGCGACCGGCGTCCAGGTGGGGACGGCCTTCGCGCTCAGCTCCGACTCGGGCCTGACCGACGAGCTGCGCGACCGCCTCCTCGCCCTGCTGCGCACCGGCGAGCTCGAGGTGCTCACCGACGGCGACGCCTCACCGACCGGCTTCCCGTTCAAGGTCGCCCAGCTGACCGGCACGCTCTCCGACCCCGCGATCCGCAGCGCTCGGCCGCGCCTCTGCGACCTCGGCTACCTGCGCTCGCCGTACCTCAAGGACGACGGCCGGGTCGGGTTCCGCTGCCCCGCCGAGCCGGTCGCGATGTACGTCAAGAAGGGCGGCTCCGAGCAGGACACCGAGGGACGGGCGTGCCTGTGCAACGCGCTGTCCGCCGATGTCGGTCTCGGGCAGACCCGGCCGGACGGGCGCGAGGAGGAGGCGCTGGTCACCCTCGGCACCGACCTCGACGGCGCGAACCGCCTGGCCGAGCTGCACCCCGACGGCTGGTCCGCCGACCAGGTGCTCGACTGGCTCCTGGAGCCGGCGCTGTAGAGCCCTTGGTCCCGGTCGTGCCCGCAGGGATCGACGGATACTCGGGAGGCGCCCGTCACCGACCTCGGAGGACCTCATGACCACGCAGCACGTCGAGATCTCGACCGGCACGCCGGCCCCCGCGGCTGCGGCCCACGTGTGCAGCTGTGGGCACGCCGCGGAGAAGGAGATCGTGCTCGACGCGCGCAGCCTCCCCCGCCCGATCCGGCACGCGGCGATCCGCGGCGCGTTCAGCGCGATCCCCGTCGGTCAGTCGATGATCCTCGTCGCGCCGCACAAGCCGCTCCCCCTGCTCGCGCAGCTGGAGCAGGACGCCCCCGGTGCGCTGGAGATCGAGTTCCTGGTCGACGAGCCCGACGACTGCCGCGTGCGCCTGACGCGCGTCTAGAGAGCCATCAGCGCGACGCCCAGCGCCGCGGCCCCGAGGCAGAGCACCACCGAGCCGACGGCGTTCGCGGTCGCTCGGCGCAGCTCGCCCGCCTGGATCAGCCGGACGGTCTCCACCATCGCGGTGGAGAACGTGGTGTACCCGCCGCAGAACCCGGTCGCGGCCACCACCTGCCAGGCCTCGCCGAGCCCGTGGTAGACGTGCGCGCCGGCGAGCAGGCCGATCAGCAGGGACCCCGACACGTTGACCGCGAGCGTGGCCAGCGGGAACACCCGGTTCCACCGCGAGCGCACCGAGCCGTCGACGACGAACCGGGTGGCGGCGCCGATCCCGCCGAAGACCCCGATGAGCAGGACGGTCATCGCGACCGCCGAGACCCGAGCGCGACGCCACCCACGCACGCCAGCAGCCCGAGGACCACGCTGAGCACCCCGTAGGCGATGCCCATGGTCACCTGGCCGGCCGCGAGCAGCCGCTCCATCTCGAGGGCCAGGCTGGAGAACGTGGTGAACCCGCCGAGCACCCCCGTGCCGGCACCGAGCCGCACCAGCCGGCCCCGGCGCGACTCCTCACCGCGCCGCAGCAGCGCCTCGAGCAGGAGCCCGAGCAGGAACGACCCGACGACGTTCACGACGAACGTCGCCGTGGGCCACCCGCCGGCGGACGTGCCGAGCCACTCGGAGACCGCCCAGCGGCCCGTCGTCCCCACCGCTCCGCCCAGCGCCACGACCGCGGCGAGCCTCGGATCGAGGTGCGGGGATCGGGTCATGGATGCTCCTGCGGGACGATCGTCACCGGCAGCGGCTGCGTGTGCGCGAGGTGGCCGGCCGTCGAGCCGCCGATCAGATGGTTCATCCACCCGCCGATGCCGGGACGCCGGCTGCCGACGACGATCATCGCCGCGCCCGCCTCCCGGCCGACGCGCGCCAGCTCACGCGACGCCTCGCCGACCGTGTACACGAACCGCCACGGCACGTCGGACCCCTCGAGGTTCCGCTCGACCTCCGCGGCCACCTCCACCTCCGCCGCGACCTCGTCCTCCCGGTCGTCGACGTGGTCCGGGTCCAGCGGGGTGGTGACCAGGGTGCCGTCGGGGTCCTGCGCGACGGAGGTGCGGGCGGCGTCGGACCACACGCACACGAGGTCCGCACTCATCGCGAGGGCGAGACGCGCGGCCTCCCGCACGACGGTCGGCGACTGCCCCGGGAGCACGCCGACGACCACCGCCGGGCCGTCCGGCGTCGGCACGCCGTGCCACGCGTGCGGTGCGGATCGGGTCACCCGCCGAGGCTACGCGGGAACACCCGCCCGGCCGCGGAGGTTGCGGTGACCCATGACCACTATCGGATTCATCGGCGCAGGCCACATCGGCGGCACGCTCGCCCAGCTCGCGATCTCGCACGGCTACGACGTCGTCGTCAGCAACTCCCGCGGCCCGGAGACCCTCACGGACCTGGTCGAGCAGCTCGGCGACCGCGCACGCGCGGGGACGGCGGCCGAGGCCGCCGCAGCCGGGGACGTCGTCGTCGTGACGATCCCCACCAAGAACGTGAACGACGTCCCCGTCGAGCCCCTGGCCGGCAAGGTCGTCATCGACACCAACAACTACTACCCGCAGCGCGACGGCCAGATCGAGGCGCTCGACAACGAGTCCACGACCGTCTCCGAGCTGCTCCAGACCCACCTGCCGGCGTCGCACGTGGTCAAGGCGTTCAACCACATCATGTTCAGCGACCTCGCCACGCAGGGCGTCCCCGCCGGCACCCCCGAGCGCCGGGCGCTGGCCGTCGCGGGCGACTCGGACGAGGCCCGGGCCGCGGTGGCCGAGCTGATCGACGAGCTCGGCTTCGACGCGGTCGACGTCGGCCCCCTGTCGGAGGGCTGGCGCTACCAGCGCGACACCGCGGCCTACGTCCAGCGGTTCGACGCCGACGGCCTGCGCGCCGCCCTGTCGAAGGCCGTGCGCTACCGCGACATGTGACACAGAAGAACCGGACGGCCTGCGCTCCCCTCACTGCGCAGGCCGTCCGGTGGCTCAGCGGGCGGCCGGGACCCTGACCAGCTGCTTCGGTCCGTCGTTGCCGTACTCGTCGGCCGGGTGCGCCAGCTCGACGAACCAGCTGGGCTCCAGCAGGTCGGCACCGCCCTCGTAGGGCGCCGCCCAGTACGCGAGGACGCTCGAGACGACCGAGAGCTTCTCTGTCCGGCTTTTGCGGTGCCGGGCGGACTCGAGCACCCGCTCGAGCGCCTCGCCCTCCTCGACCAGCTCGGCCTCGCGGTAGAGCTCGACGCTGTCCCAGGTCGTCGCCATGAGGCGCAGCGGACGGTCGTCGTCGAGGAACGTCGCGTTCACGCCCGCCCGCGGACCCGTCACCGGGATGCCGTCGAGCGTGACCCGCGCGCGGACGTCGGTCTTCACCGCGAACCGTGTCCGCTCCTTGCCGTCGAAGCGCACCGCCTCGATGACCGTCGCGTCGATGCTCGTCTCCAGCCGGACGCCGTCGAACCGGGCGACGCCCGGGCCGAGCCCGTACCGCTCGGTCAGCTCGGAGGCCACGCCGACGGCCTTGTCGGCGGGCAGCGGCTCGGGGTGGCCCTTCTCGGGGTCCGCTGCGGCGACGCCTCGCACCGTGTCGATGACGGCGGTGACGCCGGCCAGCCGGTTGCCCGGGCCGCCGTGCACCAGCGTCGCGTCCTTGCCGAGGACGGCGAACGCCTCCTCGGTGCGCACGACGTCACCGTCGATGCGGAACGCCTCGGCGAGACTGCGCAAGCGGTCGTCGTCCAGGGCAGCGGGTCGCACGCGGGCGACCGAGATCGTGGTCATGACGGTTCCTCTCGAGAGTCGGGGGTGCTCAGCAGGCGTGCGGGATCCAGGTCCAGGAGAACCAGGAGCCGCCGCGGTGCGGGTCGGAGCTGACGAAGCCGTGGTCGTGCAGGAAGTCGGCGCCCGTGTTGGTGCCGGGGGCGTTGGCGTAGAGCACCGCCGACTCCACCCAGCTGGGCTGCGTGAACTCGGCCATCCAGAACCACGCGTCGATCACGCGCATCGGGCGCCGGCCGATGAGCCACTCGGGGATGCCGAACATGGCCGTGAGCCAGCGCCCGTCCATCGCGGAGGCGAACGCCCGGCCGGGGTTGGCCAGGTCGAGGCTGGTGGTGGTGAAGCTGAGGATGGCGTGCAGACCCTCGAACGCGTCCGCCCAGCGGTCGAAGACGTCCCGGTTGGCGCCATGCTGGACCGCGTCCATCTGCAGGGTGTTGCAGACCTCCAGGCCGAGCCACTCCAGGTCGCCGTGGCCCAGGCGCAGGTCGCCGTCGTTGCCGGCCGCGCTCGTCGTGAAGTCGCCCTGCACCTGCGAGTCGTCCGGCACGTCGCTGCGGAAGTAGAAGCCGCTCGGGCTGCCGTGGCCCGTGAAGTAGACGATGTCGGCCTGCTCCACCCACTGGTCGGCGTGGCCGCCGCGGGCGTTCGCCTTGAAGTCGTCCTCGAACGCGTTCCCGTCGCCCCAGTTGAAGATCCCGGTGCCGCTGTCGTGGTTGCGCAGCTCGTACCAGAACCCGCCCGCGTCCTCGTGCTCGTGGGTCAGCGGATTGAGGTTGTTGTACGCGTTGATCCACTCCGTGCCGATGCCGTACGACATCGCCATCCCCCTTCGTCGTCGGACCTGTCACCTGGGAAGAGAGGCGCCGCGGGGTGGTGATACGCGCACGGTGGGTCATATCTGCTCGCCCGCGCACGCAGCCGGTCGTAGCGTCCGGCTCATGGACCACCTCCGCCACCACGCCATCCGCGAGAGCTCGCACCGGATCCTCGACCCGTTCACCGACGACCAGCTGGCCACGCTCGGCCGTGCGCTGCGCCTGGATCCGGGCGCGACCGTGCTCGACCTCGCGTGCGGCAAGGGGGAGCTGCTGTGCACGTGGGCCCGGGACCACGGGACGGTCGGTACCGGCGTGGACCTCAACCCGGCCTTCGTCGACGCGGCCCGGGAACGCGCGGCGTCGCTGGGCGTCGATGTCGTCGTCGAGCTCGGCGACGCCGCCGGCTACGTGTCCCCGACGCCCGTCGACGTCGCCTGCTGCATCGGCGCGACCTGGATCGGTGACGGTGCGGTCGGCACCCTGGACCTGCTGGCGCGGTCACTGGCGCCCCGGGGCGTCGCGCTGGTCGGCGAACCGTTCTGGCGGTCCGACCCACCGGAGGCAGCGCGTGCCATCGGCGACTTCCACACGCTCCCCGGGCTGGTCGCCGCGGTGCAGGACGCCGGCTGGGACGTCATCGAGATGGTGCTCGCCGACGAGGCCAGCTGGGACCGGTACGTGGCGGCCCAGTGGCTCAACCTGAGCCGGTTCCTCGACGAGCACCCGGACGACCCGCTGGCGCCCGCGTTCCGCGACGAGCTGACGACCGCGCCCCTGGACTACGTGACGAACCAGCGCCCGTACCTCGGATGGGGAGTGCTCGCCCTGGTGCGGCGGCCGTGATGGACCCGTCCGCCGTCCGCGCGTACTACGCGGCGAAGAGCGAGCACGAGCGGGACCGGCTGCTCTCGCCGGAAGGCCTCCTCGAACGGATCCTCACCACGCGCCTGCTGGAGCCGCACCTCGGCACACCCGGGCGAGCGCTCGACCTCGGCGGCGGCACCGGTCCGTACTCCGTCTGGCTGGCGGAGCTCGGCTGGGACGTCTCGCTGGCCGACCTGTCGCCCGAGCTGCTGGCCATCGCCGAGTCGTCGCTGCCCGCCGGCACGGTCCAGGAGGTCGTCGAGATCGACGCCCGCGACCTCTCCCGCTGGGCCGACGGGACGTTCGACGCGGCCCTGTCGCTCGGGCCGATGTACCACCTGACCACCGCGCACGACCGCGCGCTCGCCGCCTCCGAGCTGGCCCGTGTCACTCGTCCCGGCGGGCTCGTCGCCGTCGCGCTCATGCCGCGGTACACCTCCGTCCGCCGGGTGCTCTCGCTCCCCGACGAGCGCTGGCAGCTGGCAGACCCGGACTTCCTCGACCGGCTCCTCGACGAGGGCGTCCTCGAGAACGCGGTGCCCGGACGCTTCACGCACGTGTACGGGGTGCAGCCGAGCGAGGTGTGCCCGTTCTTCGAGTCGCACGGTTTCTCGTCGCTGCTGCTGGCGTCCACCCACGGGTTCCTCACCGGCGTCGAGGACGGGTTCGAGGCGCTGCGCGTGGAGGACCCGGCCGCGTACTGCCGGCTGCTCGACCGGGTGGTGGAGACCGCGTCGGACCCCGGCACGCTCGCGACCGCCGGCCACCTGCTCTACGTCGGGCGCACGACCGGCTCCGGTGGGGACACACTCCACACCTGAGGCGTGCCCCGGTCGTCGTCGTCGCACTCGTCGCGCTCGCAGGCTGCGCAGGTGATCCTGCCGAGCCGTTCGACCTGCGGCCCGGCGCGGACGAGCCGCTGCAGCTCTGCTCCTAGACCCCGACCAGCCCCGACTCGTACGCCGCGATCACCAGCTGCACACGGTCGCGGCAGCCGAGCTTGCGCAGCGCCTCCGACACGTGGGACTTCACCGTGGGCTCCGCGATCCAGAGCTCCGCGCCGATCTCCGCGTTCGACAGGCCACGAGCCACCGCGCGCAGGATCTCCAGCTCGCGGGGCGTCAGGTCCGCGATGCCGACCACCGGCACCGGCGCCGGCGTGCGCGCAGTGAAGTCCTCGACCAGCCTCCGGGTCACCGTCGGGCCCAGCAGCATCGACCCGTCGGCGACCATCCGCACCGCCTCGACCAACCGGTCCGCCGTCACGTCCTTGAGCAGGAAGCCGCTCGCACCGGCCCGCAGGGCGTCGTAGACGTACTCGTCCAGGTCGAAGGTGGTGAGGATCAGCACGCGGGTGCCGGGGTGCTCGGCGGTGATCCTCTGCGTGGCCGCGATCCCGTCGAGGTGCGGCATCCGCACGTCGACCACCGCGACGTCGGGCTTCTCGGCGGCGACGAGCGCCAGCAGCTCGCGGCCGTCGTTCGCGGCGCCGACCACCTGGAGGTCGGGTGCCGCCCCGAGGATGGCGGCGAAGCCCAGCAGGACCACGGGTTGGTCGTCGGCGACGACGACGCGGGTCACCGCGGCACCAGGGGCACGCGGATCTCCAGCACGAACTCGTCATCGTCCACCACGGCCGTCATCGTGCCACCCAGCGCCTCGACGCGTTCGCGCATCCCGATCAGCCCGCGCCCCGGCTCCGCCACGCGCTCCGCCGGGTTGGTCATCCGGAAGCCGACCGCGCCGTCCGTCTGCGTCCGGCTCAGCCGCGCGGTCACCCCGGGTGCGTGCCGGCGGGCGTTGGTCAGCCCCTCCTGCACGGCCCGGTACAGGACGTAGCCCGTGGCGGGCGGGACCTCGCGCCACTCGCCGTCGAGGTCGACCGGCTGACCCGCCGCGACCGCGCTGGCCACCAGGTCCTCGACGTCGCACGCGGTGGGCTGCGGGGTGCGCTCGCCCTCGTCGGACGTGCGCTGCAGGACGACGAGCACCTGACGCAGCTCGGTGAGGGCCTCGCGGGCGTCGGTCGCGATGGCGGCCAGCACCGCGCGGGCGTCGTCGTTCAGGTCCGGGTGGACGAAGGGCGCCGACTCCGCCCGGACCGCGACGAGCGACACGTGGTGGGCGACGACGTCGTGCAGGTCGCGGGCGAGCCGGGCGCGCTCACCCGCGAGGGACTCGACCTCGAGGGCGTGCTGTTCGGTGACCTGGGCCGCGATGTGCCGGGCTCTCGCCCGTCGCTCCGCGCCGACCGCGGCAGCGATGCCGACGGCTGCGGTGAACATGACGACGTGCGCGATGAACACCACCCACTGGAAGCCCGGACCGTTGCCCGTCCCTGCGTTCACCAAGCCGATCGGGAGCACCGCCTCCGCACCCGACCCGCAGTAGTAGATCGCGATGGCCACCGCCACGGCCCACGGCAGGACCGCCCTGCGCAACCCGTCGACGGCTGCGACGACGGCGACCGCCATCGTGCCCAGCCACCAGCCGTACACGAACCACCCGGCAGTCGGCACGAGCACCCACGGGACCACCGTGAGCAGCGTCGCCCATCCCGGGGACCACCGAGCGAGCAGCACGCCGAGGACGACTGTCGCCCCCGCGGCGACGGTGAGGCTCGACGCGACGACCACCCAGGCGCCGTCGGCCTCCAGCATGCTGAGGAAGACGAGATTGGGCGTGATCACCAGGAAGGCGCCCACGATCGCCGCGAAGACGGCCGGCGTGACCCACGCCCGCCAGCCGAGGGCGGGCGCCACCGGACGCGGGAGGTGCACGCGGGTGGGCGCAGCTGTGGTCATGGCGCCATGGTGACCGCTGTCGGGGCCGCGTCACCACAGCCGCGCGGCGGAGATCGGAGTCGTCCTCCGGTCGGCTGCCCTGTGCCGCGGCACGTGGCGGATCTCGCGGCCACCCGGGACGCCCTCGTCGCGGCGGGCGCCACGGTCGTCCAGGACGCGACGCCGGTCGGCGGCGGACGGACCATCGCCACCCTGACGGACCCGGACGGCCACACGGTGGGCCTGGCCCAGGACGCCTGACCCGCGGAGGGATCGCCGCTGGAGCATGATGGGAGCAGCCACCCGTACGTCTCCGAGGAGTCCCTGTGCCCCTGACCGTCCCCGCACTGCTCACCCCGTCGGCCGGCGCCCCCTTCGAGCGCGGCACCGTCGAGCGCCGGGACCTCGGCGAGCACGACGTGCTGCTCGACATCGCCTTCGCCGGCATCTGCCACTCCGACATCCACCAGGCACGCGAGGAGTGGGGCAAGGCGAGGTTCCCCATGGTCCCCGGGCACGAGATCGCCGGCACCGTCTCCGCCGTCGGCTCCGGCGTCACCAAGCACGCCGTGGGCGACCGTGGGGGCATCGGCTGCTTCGTCGACTCCTGCCGCGAGTGCGAGATGTGCCTGGCCGGCGAGGAGCAGTTCTGCCTGCGCGGGAACGTCGGCACCTACAACAGCAAGGCGTACGACGGCACCCCCACCTACGGCGGGTACTCGACGCAGATCGTGGTCGACGAGAACTACCTGCTGCGCATCCCTGAGGGGATCTCGCTCGACGTCGCCGCGCCGCTGCTGTGCGCCGGGATCACCCTCTACTCGCCGCTGAAGCACTGGGGTGCCGGGCCGGGCACGAAGGTCGCCATCGTCGGCATGGGCGGTCTCGGGCACATGGGCGTGCAGCTGGCGCACGCGCTCGGCGCCGAGGTCACCGTGCTCAGCCAGTCGCTGTCCAAGCAGGCCGACGGCCTGGCGCTCGGCGCCGACCACTACTACGCGACGAGCGACCGCCAGACGTTCCGGGACCTGCGCCGGACGTTCGACCTGATCATCAGCACGGTCGGCGCGGACATCGACGTCGACGCGTACCTGTCGCTGCTGGGGTTCGAGGGGTCGCTGGTGTTCGTCGGGCTGCCGGAGAAGCCGCAGTCGTTCCGCGTCTTCTCGCTCACGGGCGCCCGTCGGAACCTGTCGGGCTCCAACATCGGCGGCATCCGCGAGACCCAGGAGATGCTCGACTTCTGCGCGGCCCACGGGATCGGCTCGGTCGTCGAGACGATCACGGCCGACGACGTCGACAAGGCCTACGAGCGCGTGGTGAGCAGCGACGTCCGGTACCGCTTCGTCATCGACACCTCCACGATCCCGGCGAGTTCGTGAGCTCGCGTCGAGCTCGGTAGCTGGAACAGCCGAGCTCGACCGGAACTCACGAACCCGGCGCGTGATGCCGCCCGCCGCCTACCGTGGCGGGGTGGATCCCATCCAGGCCGTCGCGCCGCCGCTGCCCGGGCGGGTGATCCTGTCGCAGGACTGGTTGCGCGCGAGCTTCCTGCACTGGCGGGTGCCGTCCGACGTCGTCGCACCGCTGCTGCCCCCGGGCACGCGTCCCGACGAGTGCGAGGGGTCCTCGTGGGTGGGCCTGATCGCGTTCCAGATGGCGCGGTTCACGATCGTGCCCGGGCCGGCGCTGCCGTACATCGGGGACTTCCCGGAGATCAACGTGCGGCTCTACACGGTCGACGACGAGGGCCGGCGCGGGGTCCTGTTCCGGTCGCTCGAGGCGTCCCGCGTGCTCACGGTGCTCGGCGCCCGGATGGTGATGAACGTGCCGTACCAGTGGGCGCGGATGTCGATCCGGCGTGCGGGCGACGCGATCGACTACCGGTCGACCCGGCTCACCGGGAGCCGGCCGTCGTCGCACCTCGTGGTCCGGCCGTCGTCGGAACCCGTCACCGACGACCCGCTGGCCGACTTCCTCACCGCGCGCTGGGGCATGCACACCGTGCTGAGGGGCCGGACGAGGTTCGTGCCCAACGAGCACGAGCCGTGGCCGCTGCGCCGGGCGTCGCTGGTGTCGCTGGACGACGAGCTCGTCGCCGCCGGTGGGCTGCCGGGCGTCACCGACCGCGCACCGGACTCGGTGCTGTACTCGCCGGGCGTGCACGCCCGGTTCGCGATGCCGCTCTAGCTGCTCGCCGCGAGCGCCTCGCGCAGGATCCGGATCGCCTTCGGGCCGACGCCGTGCAGCTGCAGGAGGTCGTCGAGGTCCCTGTCGCGGACGTCGTCGAGCGTGGCGATCCCCGCCAGGGCGAGCGCGCGGGTCGCGGGCTTGCCGAGGCCCGGGGGCAGTGGGTCCATGACCCGAGGCTCGCACAGACGAGGGCACCCCGCAGCAGTGCCACGGGGTGCCCTCGGTGGGTGGTGGGTCAGTCCTGGGTCGTCGTCGGCGTCGCCTCGCCCGCCAGGATCAGATACAGATCCCGGCGCGCGCGGTCGATGACCTCGAGCGCCTTCGTCGCCTGCTCGTCCGTGCCGGTGCGGGCGACCTGGTGGGCCGCCGCGCCGAGCGCCTCGAGGGCACCGCGCAGCGCGCGACCCGGGGAGGCGGGCCGGTTCGCGGCGTCCTCCCAGGGGCTGCCGAGCTGCTCGGCGTTCTCGGTGACGTAGGTGCCGCCCGCCTCGGTGAGCGTGGCCATCTTGCGGCCGGACTCGGCGGTGATCGCCACCAGGCCCTCGTCCTCGAGCAGGTTGAGCGCCGGGTAGATGGCGCCCGGGCTGGGCCGCCACGTGCCTCCCGACCGCTCGCCGATCTGCTGGATCAGCTGGTAGCCGTGCATGGGCTCCTCGGCGAGGAGGAGCAGGATCGCGGCACGGATGTCACCGCGACCGGCGCGACGGCCGGGGCCGCGGCCACCAGGACCGCCGAAGCCGCGCGGTCCGCCGGGGCCGAAGCCGGGACCGCCGAAGCCCGGGCCGCCGAAGCCGCGACCGCGGTGCTCGTGGTGCTCGTGCGGGAACGCGCCGCGGGGTCCGCCGCGCCGGGGGTCGAAGCCCTCCTCGTAGGGGGCCTCGGGGAAGTCGCCGCGGCGGCGACGGTTGCGACCGCGCTGGGCGGTCAGGTCGGAGGTGTCGAACGAGGGGCCGGCGAAGCGGCCGTCGGTGTGGGAGTGAGGGTGTCGCATGGGGATGTCTCCTTGAGGATGTGGTCCGCCGGGCCGGTGCGGCCCTGTCGCGGTTCCGGGAGGCCTCTCGATCTCGACCGGATGACTCAAAGATATATCTTCGATAGATCTTTGACAACCCCTAGCGATACATCGGCCCCCGAGCCTCCGTGGGACTCTGTCGATCGCACCCGCCGGCGCGCGTCATGCGTGCGACCGACGACGAGAGGACGACCATGACCACCGAGTACATCGTGGCGCTGTACGGCGACCAGACGGTCTGGCACGGCGACGACGCACCCGACCGCGTGCCGGGGTACCGGGTGCACGAGACCTTCGGGAAGGCCTGCGCGGAGGCCGGGCACGAGATCCGCGACAGCGCCGAGCTCCATCACTCCGTGTCGCGCGTCGTCCGACTGAGGGACGGCAGGGTGTCCGTGACCGACGGGCCGTTCGCCGAGCCGACCGAGGTTCTCGCGGGCCTCTACCGGATCGCGACGGACGACGTCGAGGGCCTGGCCGCGCTCGTCGGCGAGCTCGTCAGGGGGACGGGCGAGGTCGCCGAGATCCGCGAGTCGATCGCTCCCCCGGACGGGTTCTGACTCAGCCGGCCGTCGTCTGCGCGAGCTGGATCAGGTTCCCGCAGGTGTCGTCGAGCGTCGCGACGATCACCGGGCCCATGTCCGTCGGCGGCTGCACGAACCGCACGCCGAGCGCGGTGAGCCGCTCGTACTCGGCGGCGAGGTCGTCGACCCCGAACGACGCGGCCGGGATCCCGTCCTCGACCAGCGCCGCCTTGTACGGGCCGACCGCGGGGTGGCTGCTGGGTTCGAGGAGGAGCTCCACACCGTCCGGGGCCGCCGGCGACACGACCGTCAACCAGCGGTCGTCGCCGCCGAGCGGGATGTCGTTCTTCGGCACGAAGCCGAGCACGCCGGTGTAGAAGTCCAGTGCCTTGCTCTGGTCGTCGACGAACACGCTGGTCACGGTGAGGCGGATCATGAGGACTCTCCTGGGTCGGGGGCGGGCCAGCGCGCGGTGATCTCGCGCAGGGGTCGGGTGTCGAGGTGGTGGAACTTGTAGCGGCCCTCGCGGCGGACCGTGACGAGCCCGGCCTCCTGCAGCACGTCGAGGTGCTGCGAGACGGCCTGCCGCGTGGACCCGAGCCCGTGCCGCATGGTCAGCCGGGTGCACAGCTCGAACAGCGACTGCCCGTCACGGTCCTGGAGCTCGTCGAGGATCGCGCGGCGCGTGGCGTCGGCAAGGGCCTTGTAGATGTCGGCTGCCACCCCTCTTGTATAGGCAAGCATCGACTTGCCTGTCAAGACCTGTCGATTTCCGGAACCCTCGCGCGTCATCACCGCGACCGGCACAGTGGACGCATGAGGGAGATGACGACATGACCAACCGGTGGATCGTGCTGCTCTGGGGCGACGAGGACTTCTGGGAAGGCGCGTCGCCCGAGACCCAAGAGCGCATCATGAACGAGCACCAGGCGTACTCCGACGCGTGCGACGAGCGCGGCTACAAGATCCTCGGCGGCGAGGAGCTGGGCTTCTCCAAGAACGCTGTCACGGTGCGCGCCGACGGCGACACCCTGGCCATCACCGACGGCCCGTACGTGGAGCTGGCCGAGCACCTCGGCGGCTACTACGTCATCGAGACCGACGACGTGCAGGGCCTCGCCCGGCTGACCGGCGAGCTGCTTCTCACCGACGGCGGCGGAGCCGAGCTGCGTCCCGTCGTGGTGCACGACGCATGAGCGCGAAGACGTTCGTCCTCCTCATGTACGCCACCGAGGGCGACTGGGACGCGGCCGACGAGGCGACCAAGGCCGAGTACTACCGGCAGCACGGCGACTACGACGACCGTGCCGCCGACTTCGGTGTGACGTTCCTGGCCAGCGAGGCGCTCCAGTCGGTGACCACGGCCGTCACCCTGCGGCGGTCCGGCGACGACGCGGAGATCACCGAGGGCCCCTTCGCCGAGACCGTCGAACAGCTCGGCGGCTTCTACCTGGTCACCGCGCCCGACCGGGACGCCGTGCTGCGGCACGCGATGCTGCTGCCCGAGTACACGATCGAGGTCCGCGAGATCGCCCAGATGTGAGTGTGTCGATCCCGGTGCGGCTCGCGCGTCATCGGGGCAGCGGGACGCGCCGGGCGTCCTCCCACCTCCTAGGAGACGACATGGCCGAGTTCACCGTGGTGCTCCACCGCGACGACGCGCACGACGCGCAGCTGACCGACGAGGAGCGCGAGCGCGCGTGGGCGGCCCACCTCGGGTTCCAGCAGCACTGCGCCGAGCAGGGCTGGGAGATCGTGACGACGCGCGCCCTCGGCGCGGCCGCCCGGGGTCGGTCGCTGCGGTCCGACGGCCGCGCCGGGGTGGTCGTCACCGACGGCCCCTACGCCGAGACGGCCGAGCAGGTGGCGGGGTTCTACCTCGTGGCCCGCACCTCGCTGGACGCGCTCACCGAGGCGGTCAGCGCGCTGGTGCTCAACGGCGAGTCCGTCGAGATCAGGCCGACCGTGCGGTTCGTCGACGGCGTCCCCGTGGACGGCGTCGACGCGGTCTCGGCCTCGTGAGGTTCGTCGTCCTCGCGTTCGGCTCCGCCGAGCTGCCCTCCGGCATCACACTGGGGTCCGTGGACACGGCGACCTCGGTGCAGGACCGCGGCGTGCGGGACGGCACGTTCGAGGGACCGGCGTGGGCGCTCACCGGCATCCAGGTGGTCGAGGCGTCGGACCTCGACGCGGTGCTGGAGACCCTGCCCCCGACCGGCACGTTCGAGGTGCGACCCGCTTGGTGACTCCTTCCGACACCGCCCTCGCCGACGCCTGGCGCGACCACTGGTCCCGGCTGATCGGCCTGCTCATCGGCCAGTTCGCGCGCCCCGACCTGGCCGAGGACGCCGTCTCCGACGCGTTCGAGTCGGCCGCGCGGCACTGGCCGGAGGACGGGGTCCCGACGAACACCGGCGCGTGGCTGCTCACGGCCGCGCGCCGCCGAGTCCTCGACCGCCTGCGCTCGGAGGCGGTGCAGCGCCGGAAGGAGCCGTTGATGGTGGTCGACGACGAGATGCGTGCCGCCGCCGCGGCCGCCGTCGACCCCGGCGCCCACGTGGCCGACGAGCAGCTCCGGCTGATCTTCGCCTGCTGCCACCCCGCGATCGCGCCCGACGACCGCGTCGCCCTGACCCTGCGGTTCGTCGTCGGCCTCACCACCGCCGAGATCGGCCGGCTCCTGCTCGTCCAGGAGTCCACCATGGCCGCCCGGATGACCCGGGCGAAGAAGCGGCTGGCATCCTCCGGCATCCCCTTCGCGACGCCCGGTGCCGCCCGGCTGGACGAGCGCCTGGACGTCGTCGCGACCGTCGTCTACCTGGCCTTCACGTCCGGGTACCACCCCGGCGAGGGCGCGGTCCCGCTGCGCGTCGATCTGGGCGACGAGGCGATCCGGCTGCTCCGCGTCCTCGACGACCTGCTGCCGGACCGTGCCGTGATCCGCTCGCTGCTCGCCCTGCTGCTCCTGCAGCACTCCCGTCGCGACACCCGCCTCGACCCCGCAGGCGCCCTGGTCCTCCTGCCCGACCAGGACCGCTCCCGCTGGCACCGCGACGAGATCGTCGAGGGGGTCGCGCTCCTAGAGTTGCTGGCCGCTTCCGGTGGTGGCTCGACCGGGGCCACCGGCTCTGAGGCCCGCTCGGCGCCTGACGGTCGTGGTGCGGCTGGCGGGCCTGCGTCGCCGCTCGCCGACGCACCGCGCGCGTCCCCTACCTCCGGGCACCAGACCCGCCTCGCGACCGAGTACCGCCTCCAGGCCCTCATCGCAGCCGAGCGTGCGACCGCCCCGACGTCCGCGGACACCCGCTGGTCCGTCATCGCCGACCTCTACGCCCAGCTCGAGGCGCTCACCGGCTCCCCGGTCGTCCGGCTGGCCCGCGCGGTGGCGGTGTCGGAGGCGTCGGGCCCGGAGGCAGGTCTGCAGCTGCTGGAGGGCCTCGACGACGCGCTCCCCCGCCATCACCGGGTCCCCGCCGTCCGCGCCGAGCTCCTCACCCGCGCTGGCCACCGCACAGCAGCCGCCGACGCCTACCGAGCAGCCCTGTCGCTGGTGACCAACCCGACGGAACGCACCCACCTGCAGGCCCGCCTGGCAGCCCTGGACGACTGACCCCGGGCGACCGTTGCCCCGCGTGAGTTCGTGAGTTCCAGTCGAGTTCGTGAGCTGCAACAGCCGAACTCGACTGGAACCAACGAACTCGGCGAGCCGCCCACATCGGCAGCCGCGCGTGGGTAGGTCCACAGGTCGCGGCACCCAGCGTCGGGCGCGGTGCCGTGCGGCCAGTCTCGCGGGATGCCTCGACGTGCCGGTGACCGGGCCACTCCCGACAGACACACCGTTCCGGAGGTGCGTCTGGCCAGGAACAACGACCCTGCCGTCGTCAGACAGCGACACCGCTCCGGCGACTGGGAGCGGATCGGCCGAGGTGTCTATCTCGCCGGCGCACCAGGGCCGGATCGATGTACGGACGCGGCTCTCGGCCGGATCATCGGTCTGCATCAGAGGCTCCATGTCCCGCACTGGTTCAGCCACGAGTCGGCAGCCCTGCTGTGGGGGCTGGACCAGTGGGTCTCGCCTCGCACCACGCACGTCATCCAGCAGTACAGGACAAGCTCAGCAGGCGATCCGTCGGTGACCAGGCACTTCACACGGGTGTCGGACGACGAGCTGACGATGCGCCGGGGACTGCCCGCCACCACTCTCGAACGGACCGTGGTCGACTGCGCGGCCAGCCTCGCTCCCCTGCAGGGACTGGTCATCGCCGACTCCGCACTCCGGTGCGGACTCGACGCCGCGCGCTTGGCCGACCTGCTCGCCGCGCGTGGAGGTGATCGCGGCATCGTCCGGGCGCGCGCCGTCATCGGCTTCGCGGACGAGGGAGCCGAGTCACCTGGCGAGTCCGCGACGCGCTTCATCGTCCTTCGAGACGGCCTGCCCGTCCCGATGACCCAGGTTGCCGTCCCCACCCGCCTCGGTACGTTCTGGGCAGACCTCGGCTGGCCCGAGTGGAAGCTGCTGCTGGAGTACGACGGTCGTTCGAAGTACGCCGACAGCTCCACAGAAGTGTTCATGAGAGAGAAGCGACGACACGATGCGATCGTCGAGGCCGGCTGGCGAGCGCTCCGCGTGACGAAGGAGGACCTCCGCGGCACACTGCTCCTCCGTCGGCTGCTCCCCGTGATCCCGGCTCGCATGGCCGCCACGCTGAGACGACGTCCAGAGCTGAGTTCGTGAGTTTCGGCCGAGTTCGGCAGTTGCAGCTCACGAACTCGACGCGAACTCACGAACTCGCCGCAGCCCGGGGCGCTGGGGGCGGGGGCGGGCGCGGGGGCGGGGGCGGTCAGCCCAGTAGCAGGAGGGCCAGGAGGGTCACGTTCAGGGCCACCACCAGCGCCACCACCAGCACCAGGGTCGCGTGGAGCCAGGGGCCGTTGCGGTGGGGGCCCATGACCGTGCGGGAGCGGGTCAGGGCGACCAGGGGGATGACCGCGAACGGGATGCCGAAGCTGAGCACCACCTGCGAGAGGACCAGGGTCCAGGTGGCGTCGGCGCCGACGGCCAGGAGCACGATCGCGGGGATCAGGGTGACCACGCGGCGGACCAGCAGGGGGATCCGCCGGTGGATCAGCCCCTCCATGATCGTGGCGCCCGCGTAGGCACCGACCGAGGTGGAGGCCAGGCCGGACGCCAGCAGGCCGATGGCGAACGCGATGCCGATGCCGATGCCCAGCGCGGCGACGATGGCGTCGTAGGCGCCGGGGATCGAGTCGGTGCCGGGGACCCCGCGCAGGCCGGACGCGGCCAGGAGCAGCAGTCCGATGTTCACGATGCCGGCGACCACCAGCGCGGCGCCGACGTCCCAGCGGGTGGAGCGCAGCAGGTGGGTGAGCGCGGGCCCGGAGTGGCGTCCGTGGCGGTCTCGGACCAGCGCCGAGTGCACGTAGATGGCGTGCGGCATGACCGTCGCGCCGAGCATCGAGGCGGCGAGCAGGACCGAGTCGGTGCCGTCGAACCGCGGGACCAGGCCGGACAGGACGCCGCGCGCGTCGGGCGGCGACACGAACAGCCCGGCCAGGAACCCGATGCTGATGACGGCGAGCAGCGCGACGATCACGTACTCGAAGCGCCGCTGCCCGTACCGGTTCTGCGTGGCCAGCAGGAGCATGGACACGACGCCGACGATCAGCCCACCGATCGGCAGGGGGACGCCGAACAGGAGGTTCAACGCGATCGCGCCGCCGACCACCTCGGCGATGTCGGTGGCCGCCGCGACCACCTCGGCCTGCGCCCAGAACGCCAGGCGCGGCCCGCGCCGCATCCGCTGCCCGAGCACCCCCGGCAGCGACTCGCCGGTGACGAGCCCGAGCTTGGCGGACTGGTACTGGACCAGCACGGCCATCGCGTTCGCCGCGACGAGCACCCACAGGAGGAGGTAGCCGTAGCGGGCGCCGGCGGTGAGGTTGGCGGCGACGTTGCCGGGGTCGACGTACGCGATCGCGGCGACGAACGCCGGTCCGAGCAGCAGCGGGGCACGACGACGCCGTGGCGTCCCGACCTGGACGGCGTCGTCCGTCGCACTGCTGACCATGGCCCACCTCGGAAAGTTCGGACTACCGAACTCATGCTAGCGGACGTACGGAATCTCCGGCGCAACGACATGGCGGGGTGGCCCGTCACGCAGCAGTCGGGACCTCGCGCTCCCAGCCGTCCGCGGTGGGCCGGAACCCGACACGCTCCAGGTACGCGCGCGCCTCGGTCGCGGGCGAGCCGCCCACCACCAGCCGTCGGAACCCGTGCGAGGCGAACACCCCGCTGTCCCGGTACACGAACTCCCCGGGCGTGAAGTCCCGGTACCGCGGCGTTACGTAGTCGAGGTCCACGCGCCCGACCCCGTCACCGGCGGACCGGACCACGACTGCACCGACCAGCTCGTCGCCGCGGACCACGACGAACGACGCCGACGGCGCGGGGTCGACGGCGCTGAACCCCGGGTGGAAGCGGGCGATGTCGGGGGCGTGCGACTCCAGCAGGTGCTGCAGGACGGCGTCGTCCGACGGCACCTCGAGGACCCCGTACACCAGGGCGTCGTGGCGCTCGCGCTGGAGCCGGACCAGCCAGTAGACGTCGATGATCGCGATGACGCCGTTCATCACGGCGAACGGCCAGATCTCGATCACCACGTTGTACGCCGTGGCGATCACCGCCCCCAGGAGGTTGATCACGCGGAAGCGCAGCACCCTGGCCTGCGTGAGCGAGATGATGACCAGCAACGAGCCGATCCAGCCGACGATCTCCCACCACACCATCCGGCGAGCGTAGCGACGTCGAGGAAAAGGTCTCGCCACACCGTGCCGACAGGCGGATCGTGGACGACATGACGACGTGGTCGATCCGCGAGGTACCGGTGTCCGAGACGGCGGACGCGCCCGAGGCGTGGCTGCTGCACGGCTACACGGGGGCGATGAACGACGCTCTCCTGCACGCGTGGGGCAACCGGGACTTCGAGCGCACCGCCACCGAGATCCTCGGGTCGATGCACGACCAGAAGTACGACCGGAAGCCGCGGCTGGTCGCGGTGGCCGACGACGCGCACGACACCCCGGACCCGGACCGCGTCCTGGGCTACGCGATGATCAACCTCCCGCAGCAGGACAACACCCACACGGGACACGTGGAGGTCGGCGTCCGCCCGCCCCACCGCCGCCAGGGCGTCGGGTCGTCGCTCTTCGACGCGTCCCTCGCGCTGGTCCGCGACGCCGGCCGGACGCAGGTCACGGCCTCCACCGACCAGCAGGTCGAGCCGCCCGAGGGTCCGGGCACGCTCGCCGCGACGACCGGCGCCGGCCGGGTGGCGATCGATGCCGACGGCCCCCGGTTCCTGCGCAAGCGCGGGTTCGCCCTCGAGCAGGTCGAGCGGTACTCGGTGTTCGACCTGCCCTTCGACCCGGAGCTCATGGCGAAGCAGCGCGCGGAGGCGGAGGCGCACGCGGGCCCCGACTACCGCCTGGTGACGTGGCAGAGCCACGTGCCGGACGAGTGGATCGACTCGTACGCGCTGCTGAACACCCGGATGAGCACGGACGCGCCTCTGGGCGGGCTCGACCTCGAGGAGGACGTCTGGGACGCCGAGCGGATCCGCACCTACGAGAAGCAGTACGACGAGCGCGGGCTGGAGCTGCTGGTGCTCGCCGCCGAGCACGTCCCCACGCACTCGCTCGCGGCGTTCACCTGCTTCATGGCGGTCCCCAACAGCGACGAGTTCGTGCACCAGGACGACACCCTCGTGCTCAGGGAGCACCGCGGGAAGCGCCTCGGGATGCTCGTCAAGACGGCCAACCTGCAGCGGCTCGCGGCGGAGCGGCCGACGGTCCGACGCGTCGGCACGTGGAACGCCGAGGAGAACTCCTACATGCTCGGCATCAACGTGGCGCTCGGGTTCCGGCCGGCCGGCGGCTCCGGGGAGTGGCAGCTCAAGCTGAGCTGACGTGGGCGGTGCTGGTCCGAGAATGCGGCACCGACTGCTGCCACCAACCGGACCAGCGGTGCTCCACCTCGGCGATCGTGGCGTCGTCGAGCCCGTAGGTGGACAGGATCGCGTCGACGGTGCCGTGCGGCGGCGAGGTGCCCGCGGGCGTCTCCATCACCACCAGGAACGACTCGGTGATCCCGTGCAGCCGCAGGCCGAACTGCAGGGGCGTCCGGTAGATCAGGGTGCCGCCGAGCAGGGTGCCGTCGGGGCGGCGGGCCTGCACGTGGCCGCCGACGGGCACGCCGTGGATCCCCCTCAGGCCGGCCCGGTCGAGGAGCCGGTTGCCCCGCTCGCCGGCGTCGAGACCGAAGATGCTCAGCGTCCGGCGGTCCTGGTCGGGGTGGATGCTGAGCGCGAACTGCAGCTGGTGCGCGAACGCGATCCAGCCCTCGTCGATCTCGTCCCGGACCCCGTCGAAGAGTGCGAGGCCCTGGTGGCTGCGCCGCGTCACGGTCAGGTGCGTGCGGTGCGGCTGGTGCGCGGCGGACCGCAGGGTGAGCCTGTCGTGGGTGGGCAAGGTCAGCGTGTGGATGGTCTCGTCGCCGATGACGTCCTGGGACTCGACGGCGCCGTCGACGAACAGACGCCGGACCTCGGCGTCGAGTCCCGGGTGGTCCCAGCCGTACCAGCGGCGCACCAGCGCGGGATCCCGCAGGTACGGCCAGACCTTCCCCAGCGACAGGGGGATGTCGACCGACACGACCTCACGGAGCTCCAGCGTCATCGCCATCACCTCGGTGCTCGCCAACCACTCGGACACTCCGACCGTAGCCCGACGCGACCACAACCGCGATCAGTCGTCGAGGACCGCCATCGCGTCCGGCTCGACGCCGAGCTCCACGACGTCACCCGCCGACCACCGACCGCCGACGGGCCCCAGCGCCGTGACCACGCCGATGCCGTCGACCTCGACCCGGACCTCGGACCGGCCGCGCCGCGACGAGACCCCGCGGACCGTCCCCTTGGCCACGCCGGACCGTCCGACGACGAACGCGCCCTCGGCCAGCGCCAGCGTCGCGGGCGACGGCTCGGCACCGATGGCCTCGCGCAGTGGGGCGGCGGCGGGGCTGTCCAGCGGGACGAACGCCTCGTAGCCCAGGAACGACGCCACCTCGCGCGACGCGGGCCGGCTCCAGAGGTCGGCGGGTGCGTCGACCTGGAGGAGCTTCCCTGCCGCCATGACCGCGACCCGGTCGGCGACCGCGAAGGCCTCGTCCTGGTCGTGCGTGACGAACACGGCGGTGGTGCCGGTGGCGACGAGGGCCGCGCGCAGGTCGACGGCGAGTCGCTCGCGCAGGGCGCGGTCGAGGGCGGACAGCGGCTCGTCGAGCAGGAGCAGCCTCGGGGCGGGTGCGAGGGCACGGGCCAGGGCGACGCGCTGCCGCTCGCCGCCGGACAGCGTCGCCACCGAGCGGTCCTCGTAGCCGCCCAGCCCCACCAGCTCGAGCAGCGCCGAGACGGCGGACCCGCGCGGGAGGCCGTACGCGACGTTCCCCCCGACGGTCCGGTGGGCGAAGAGCTGCCCGTCCTGGAACATCAGCCCGAAACCGCGCCGGTGCACGGGCACCCCGGCCACGGAGACGCCGTCCCACGCGACGACGCCCTCGACGGGTTCGAGCCCGGCGACCGCCCGCAGCAGCGACGACTTCCCGCAGCCGGACGGCCCGAGCAGGGCGACGACCGATCCCGTGGGGACGTCGAGGGACACCCCGTCGACGGCGGCCACCGGGCCGTACCGGACGACGACGTCCCGCAGGGTCAGACCGTTCACCACCACTCACCTCCCGCGCCGGGCGCGCGCAGCCGTTCGCAGAGTGCCACGATCCCCGCCGTGAGCAGCGCGAGCACCACGGACGCGGCGAGCGCCATGCCGTAGGACTCCGGACCGGGCCGCCCGATCAGCCGGAAGATCACCACCGGCAGCGTCGGCCTGTCCGGTCGGGCGAGGAAGGACGTGGCACCGAACTCCCCCAGCGAGGCGGCGAACGCGAACCCGATCGCGAGGCCGAGGGACCGGGTGGCGATCGACAGGTCGACCGTCCGCAGCACCCGGCCGGGCGCGGCACCGAGCGTGGCGGCCGCCTCGCGCAGCCGCGGGTCGATGGCCCGGAGGACGGGCAGGACCGTCCGTACGACGAGAGGCACGGCGACGACCGCCTGCGCGATCGGCACCAGCACCGGGCTGGTCCGCAGGTCCACCGGCAGCCCGAACGGGTGGTGCATGGACAGCAGGAACCCGAACCCGACGGTCACCGCGGACACGCCGAGCGGGAGCATGAACAGCGCGTCCAGGCCGACGACCGCGCGCCGACCGATCGCGCGGCGGGGTCGTCGGGACACCACGAGCGCCACCAGCCCGCCGACCACGAGGGCGATCACCGTGGCGTCCAGCGCGACCCGCAGGGAGTTGAGCGTGGCCTGCCACACCGTCACGGTCAGCGCCCCGCCGGTGGTGCCGAGCGCGGTGTAGTGGTCGAGCCCCCAGCCGGCGTCGGTGCGCAGCGACCGGACCACGAGGTTGACCAGCGGGAGGGCGAGCAGCAGGACGACGGCCGCCGTGACGGCCGTGGCGACGAGGGTCAGCGCGTGCCCGTCGCCGGCCGGCATGCCCACCGGCCGGCGCAGCCGCAGCGGACGCACCGACGCCTCCGGGAGGGTGAGCGCCAGCGCCCGCTCGCGCCGCGACCGCGCCCGGCCGGCGAGCGTGAGCGCGGCGGCGACGACCACCAGCTGCACCACCGACAGCACGGCCGCGGCCCGCAGGTCGAGGAACTGGGTCGTCTGCACCCAGATCTCGGTCTCGATGGTGCCGAACTGCAGCCCGCCGAGCACCAGCACCGTGCCGAACGCGGTCGCGCAGTAGAGGAAGGTCAGGGACGCCGCGGACGCGAGAGCGGGGGTGAGCGCGGGGAGCGTCACCGTCCGGAACGCCCGCCACGGCGAGGCTCCCAGGGCGCGCGCCGCCTGCTCGGCCCGCGGGTCCAGGCGCTCCCACAGCCCGCCGACCGCGCGCACCACGACGGCGTAGTTGAAGAACACGAGCGCCGCGACGATCGCGACGAACGTGCCGTCCAGGTGCAGGAACCCGAGCGGCCCGCCGCTGACCAGCAGCGACCGGAACGCGACACCGACCACGACGGTCGGCAGGACGAACGGCACCGTGACGAACGCCCGCACCAGCGCGCGGCCGCGGAACGTGTGCCGGTAGAGGACGTACGCACCGGGCACCCCGAGCGCGACGGAGAGCAGGGTCCCCAACGTCGCCTGCGCGAGCGTCAGCCCGATGATCCGCCAGGTGCGCGGGCGCGAGAACACGTCGGCGAACCCGCCCAGGTCCAGGCGCCCGTCGACGACGAACCCCTTCGCGATCATCTCGACCACGGGCCACGCGAAGAACAGCCCGAGGAACACCAGCGGCACCGCGACCGCCAGCGCCCAGAACGCGACGACGCGCGACCGTCCCGACGCCACCGCGGAGGGGGCGTCGGGACGGTCGAGCGTGAGGGTCATCGCGGTCAGCCGATCACCGTGTCCGACCACTCGGTCAGCCACGCCTCACGGTTCTCGGTGATGTCCGCGGGGTCCACCTCGAACGGGTCGGTGGCCAGCGGGGCGAACGCCGCCCACTCCGCGGGGAGCGTCGCGGTCTCGCTCGCGGGGTACATGTACATGGACAGCGGGATGTCGTTCTGCACCTCGTCGGTGCGCAGGAAGTCGAGCAGCTGCTGCGCGCCCGTCGGGTTGGCCGCACCGGCCAGCACGCCCGCGTACTCGGTCTGCCGGAAGCAGGTGTCCAGGAGCGCGCCGGTGGTCGGCGCGGTGCCGCCCTCCGGCACCGTGTACGGCGGCGACGACGCGTAGGACAGGACGATCGGGCGCGGGCCGTCGGCGCCCCCGCCGGAGAAGTCGGTGTAGTAGGCGTCGGACCAGCCGTCGGCCACCTTGACCCCGTTGTCCCGCAGCGCCGACCAGTAGTCCTGCCAGCCGTCGGCACCGAACGCCCCGACGGTCGCCAGCAGGAAGGACAGCCCCGGCGACGACGTCACCGCGTTGGGGACCACGAGCAGGTCCTTGTACTCCGGCTTGGTCAGGTCCTCGAGGGTCACGGGCTCGGCCAGGCTCTTCGCGGCGAACCACGTGTGGTCCACGTTGATGCAGACGTCGCCGTAGTCGATCGGGACCAGAGCGTCCTCGAACACGCCCTCGACGTCGGTGGTCGTCGGCGCGACGACGCCCTCGTCGACTGCGCGGGACGCGAACGTGTTGTCGATGCCGAACACCAGGTCGCCCAGCGGCGCGTCCTTGGTGAGCACCAGCTGGTTGACCAGCGTGCCGCCGTCACCCGGCTGGACGACGTCGACGGTCAGCCCGGTCTGCTCCTCGAAGTCCGCGAGGATGCCCTCGGAGAGCGCGAACGAGTCGTGCGTGACCAGGGTGACGGTGTCGCTGGACGCGCTGGGGCTCGGCTCGTCGGAACCGATGGCCGAGCAGCCGGCCAGGGCAGCGACGCCGACGACGGCTGCGGCAAGACGAAGCGAGTGGGTCCTCGCCATGGGTGATGCTCCTCCTCGATAGCAAAAGGAGGGGGTCGTCGCGATCAGCCCGGTGGCCGATCACGAGGACTGAGAAGCCCGACTCCCTACGCCGGTATCAACCGGATCAGGTTCGAGGGTCTGCGGTTCTCCGCACTCTCAGCGTCCAGACCGTTGGGTCCGACGCTCCCCTGTCGTTCGCCGCAGATCCTACGCCGCTCTGGAGCAGCGCGGACGCTCGCGTCCGACTACGGTCGTCACCAGACCCATCGACCACCCCGGAGGCTCACTCGTGGACGACAAGCAGACCCAGTCCCTCGTCGCCAAGCTCATCGGCACCGGCGCAGCGCTGGCCGCCGCGTTCGTGGTCCAGCAGGTGCTCGCGCAGGCGTGGAAGGCCAAGACCGGTCACAAGCCGCCGAAGGCCGACGACCAGGGCGACGCCGGGCTGTCCGAGGTCGTCGCCGCTGCCGCGCTCACCGGCGCCCTCGTCGCGATGGCCCGCGTGCTGGCCACCCGCGGGACCGCTCGGTTCACCGCGCGCGTGGACTCGAAGCCGGACCTGAACCCGCTCGACTGAGCACCTCCGGTGCCACGCTCGGCAGCGTGGTGATCCCGAACTCCCGGAGCACCCGCTTCGCGGCGTACCGGCCGCCGAGCCCGTGCACCCCCGGTCCGGGCGGCGTCGACGCCGAGCACAGGTAGACGCCGTCGCGGCCGGAGAAGTACGGGTCCCACCGCCCGGTCGGCCGCGCGAACAGCTGGCCGATGCTGGCCGCCCCCGCGGAGATGTCGCCGTCCACGTAGTTCTGGTTGTGCTCGCTCATCCGCGACGCGGGGGTGCACCGGGACGTGACGACGACGTCGCGGAACCCGGGCGCGTACCGCTCGATGTGCCGGGTCACCGCCTCCGTCACGTCCACGTCCGACCCCGCGGGCACGTGCGCGTAGGTCCACAGCGGCCGCCTGCCGCCCACCAGCCTGGTCCCGTCCACCACGGTCGGGTCGCTGACCAGCGTCATCGGCAGGTCGGCGTGCTCGCCGTGGACGACCGCGCCCTCCGCCCGGGCCATCTCCGCCCGCGTGCCCCCCACGTGCACGGTCCCGGCCAGCCCGACCTCCGGCACGGCCCACGGCACGGGACCGTCGAGGACGAAGTCGACCTTGGCCGCCGCGTTGCCGTACCGGAACCCGTCCAGGGCCGCGCGGGCGCGGGCGGGCAGCCGGTCGCCCAGCACCTCGACGAGCGTCCGCGGGGTGGTGTCGAAGACGTAGCAGTGCGCGGGCGGCAGGTCGGAGAACCGGCGCACGCGGTGGTCGGTGCGGATGACGCCGTCGTGGGCCTCGAGGTCCTCGCGCAGCGCCGCGACGAGCGCACCCGACCCACCGCGCGGGATCGGCCAGCCACCCTCGGCGTGCGCCAGCGTGGCCAGCAGGAGAGCCGTGCCGGCGGCGGCGAACGACGGCAGCGGCGAGATCGCGTGCGCCGCGACGCCGGTGAGCAGCGCCGGGGCCACCTCGTCGACGAACCGGCGGTCCCACGCCCGCGTGCCCTGCTCGAGCACCCCGAGCCCGAAGCGCAGCGCGGCACGCGGGTCGACCACCGGGATCGACCGCTTGTCCCCGAGCGCCACGCGCACCGTCGGGTCCGCGGCCCCGCCGACCAGCGACCGCCACGTCGACCCGTCGACCCCGAGGGACTCGACCGTGCGCTCCAGGTCCCGGAACGCGATCCCGGCCCGACCGCCCGGCAGCGGCTGCGCGTACGACACCTCGGGCACCAGCAGCTCGACACCGCGCGCGGCCAGGTCGAACTCCTGGAAGAACGGCGACGCCCACGCCATCGGGTGCACCGCGGAGCAGACGTCGTGGGTGATCCCGTCCGCCAGCCCGAGGTCCAGCGTGCGCGAGCCCCCGCCGACGGTCGGCTCCGCCTCCAGGACCAGGACGCCCAGACCCGCGCGCGCCAGGGTGACCGCCGCGGCGAGGCCGTTGGGGCCCGAGCCGACGACCACCACGTCTCGTCGCATCATGCGTGCCTCCTGAGCCTCAGTCTCGGGGGTCGTCGTCCTCCGCGCGACCATGGTCCCGCGCCCGCGCGAGCTCCTGGTCGCTGGTCAGCTCGTCGACCACCAGCAGGTCGCTGCGCACCTTGCCGGTCCGGTACCCGGCGCGACCGACCATGTGCGCCGCGACGGGCGCGGTGAGCATCTGGAACACCGCCACCAGGACGAGCGCCCACACCGCCCCGCCCGACCGCAGCCGCAGGGCCAGACCGATGAGCACGAGGATCAGCCCGAGCACCTGCGGCTTGGTGCCGGCGTGCATGCGGGCCAGCAGGTCGGGGAAGCGCAGCACCCCGACGCCCGCCGCGAACGCGAGGAACGCGCCGCCGAGCAGGCACACCGCCGAGGCCACGTCGGCGACCGTCGTCCACTGGTCGGTGGTCATCGGACCTCCCCCTCGGCGCCGCCGCCATGGTGCTCGTCGGTCTCCTCGCGGCGCCCGGACCGGCGGCTCTCCTCGGCGTAGTCCTCGTTGTCGATGCGCTCGGCCTCCTGCGCCGCGATCTCCTCGCGCGTGCGCACGCGGCCCTCACCCTCGGGCTCCACGGACGCGAACCGCGCGATGGTCACCGACCCCACGAACCCGACGAGCGAGAGGACCACGAGGATCGGCACCACGTCCGCACGCCGGTTGACCGCCGCGTACAGGGCCACCGCGGCGATCATCGTGGTGACGACGATGTCGAGCGCGATGGTCCTGTCGAGCATCGACGGACCCTTCTCGGCCCGGATCACGGCCAGGAAGGCGCCGGCGGTGAGCAGCACCCCGCAGACCACGACGACGACGGTCATGCGCGCACCCCCAGGCCGGCCGCGTCGAGCTCCTCGTCGGACGCGAACGCCCGCATGACCCGCTCCTCCTGGTCCAGCACCGCCTGCCGCGCCGCCTCGATGCCGCCGCTCTGCTGCACGTCGAGCACGTGCAGGTAGAGCATCCCGGTCAGCCGGTGCGCCTCGACGACCAGCGAGCCCGGCACCAGCGACGCCAGCTCCGCGGTCAGGGTGAGGTACAGGTCCGAGTGGCTGCGCAGCTGCACGCCGATCACCGCGCCGCGCGGCACGTACCGCGGGCGGAGCGCGATGACGCTGACCTCGAACGACGCCCGGATCAGGTCGGCCGCGAACCGCACGACGAGCCGCAGGACGCCGAGCGGTCGGAACCGGCCGTGGAAGTCGATGGGGGCCATCCGCAGCCCGGTGGTGACGGCCAGCGCGATGACCAGCCCGGCGAGGATGTTGCCGATCGTGAGGTCCCCCCACAGGAAGACCCAGACCACGGTCAGCCAGACGATCGTGGCCCACTGGGTGCGCCAGCGGTGCCGGCGTGGGTGCAGGCTCACGGGCCCTCCTCCGCCACGTCGTCTGACACGCCCTGCCCGCGCTCACCGTCGGGCAGCACGGCGTCGACGTACGGGCTGCGCTCGGCCAGGTCCACCGCGGCGCGCTCGGTGTAGGCGTACAGGGGGCCGGCGGCCACGGTGAGCAGCAGCCCGACGGCGACCAGCGCGGCCGTCGGCGCGACCATCCCGAACGGCAGCCGGACCGGTGGGCGGGGCTCCGAGGGGGTCTGCCAGAACGCCTTGTTCCACGCCTTCACCAGCGCGTAGAGCGTGAGCAGCGACGTCACGACGCTGCCGACGACCAGGACGTACGCCAGCGGTGTGCCCACTTGTACACCGGCCTCGAGCAGCCCCACCTTGCCCAGGAACCCGGACAGCGGCGGGATGCCTGCCAGGTTCATGGCGGGCACGAAGAAGAGGATCGCCAGCACCGGCGTGAGCTTGGCCAGCCCGCCCAGCTTGGTCAGGGACGTCGAGCCGCCCGCGCGTTCCACCAGGCCCACCACCAGGAACAACGCGGTCTGCACGGTGATGTGGTGCGCCACGTAGTAGATGGCGGCGGTGTACCCCAGGTCGGTGGCCAGCGCGATGCCGAACACCATGAACCCGATGTGGCTGACCAGCGTGAACGACAGGAGTCGCTTGATGTCGTCCTGTGCCACCGCGCCGAGGATGCCGATCACCATCGTCGCCAGCGCGGCCCACAGCAGGGCGTCGTCCAGCCGGCCGTCGGGGAACAGCAGGGTCTGCGCGCGGATGATCGCGTACACGCCGACCTTGGTGAGCAGGCCCGCGAACACCGCCGTGACCGGTGCGGGGGCGGTCGGGTAGGAGTCGGGCAGCCAGGCGGACAGCGGGAAGATCGCCGCCTTGATGGCGAACGCGAGCAGGAGCAGCACCTGGAGCACCAGCCGGACGCCGGGGTCGATCTCGGGCAGCCGGAGCGCCAGCTGCGCCAGGTTCACGGTGCCGGTGGCGGCGTAGATCATGGCGATCGCCACCAGGAACAGCACGGAGCTGAGCAGCGCGACGACGATGTAGATGGTCCCCGCCCGGATCCGCTCGCCGGTGCCACCGAGCGTGATGAGCACATAGCTGGCGGCCAGCAGGATCTCGAACCCGACGTAGAGGTTGAACAGGTCGCCGGACAGGAACGCGTTGGCCACGCCCGCCGTCAGCACGAGGTAGGTCGGGTGGTAGATGGAGACGGGCGCGGACTCCTCGTCGTCCTCGCCACCCTGCGCCAGCGAGTACAGGAGCACGCAGAGGGTGACCGCGCTGGAGATGGTGAGCATGAGCGCGGACAGCCGGTCCGCCACCAGGTCGATGCCCACGGGCGCGGCCCACCCGCCGACGTCGACCACCAGGGGGGCGCCGTCGGCGAGCACGAGGAGCATCACGCTGGCGACGAGAACCAGGCTGAGCGCGGTCACCGAGACGAGCCGCTGGACGTTCGGGCGGCGGTAGAGGGCCAGGGCGAGGCCCGCCGCGGACAGCGGGATGACGACGGGCAGCGGCACCAGCCAGGTGACGTCGGTCATGAGTGCACCTCGCGCGCAGGTGCACCCTCGTCCGTCTCGTCGCGGGCCTCCGCGGCCTCCTCGTCCAGCGACTCCGCGGCGACCTCGGTGTCCGCGTCGGTGACGGCACGCTCGTCGGTGGCGGCCAGCCGCGCGATGCGGCGGTCCTCGACGTCGTCCTGCACCTCGTCGTGCCGGTGCAGCTGCCAGGAGCGGTACGCCATGGCGAGCAGGAACGCGGTCATGCCGAGCGTGATCACGATCGCGGTGAGCACCATGGCCTGCGGCAGGGGGTCGCTCATCTGGCCCTCGGGGGTCGCGCCCACGATCGGCGGCCTCCCGGCGGCGCCGCCCGCCACCAGGAACAGCAGGTTGGCGCCGTTGCCGATGAGGATGACGCCGATGAGCACGCGCGACAGGCTCCGCTCCAGCATCAGGTAGACCCCCGCGGCGAACAGCACGCCGATGGTGACGACCAGGACGATGTTCGGGCTCATGTCGATCACGGCACACCCCCGTCCCAGCCGGCGGGCTTGGCGCCGGCGGCCACCCGCTCGGGCAGGTCCGGGTCGCCCGCGACGGGGTCCTCACCCGTCTCCGCACGGCGGTCGATCTCCGCCCCGAGGCTGCGCAGGATGTCGAGCACCAGGCCGACGACCACCAGGTACACGCCGATGTCGAAGAAGAGCGAGGTCACCAGGTGGAGGTCACCGATCACCGGCAGGTGGATGTCGATGATCCAGGACTGGAGCACCTCACCCCCGGCGAGCAGGGCGAGCAGCCCGACGCCGGCCGACAGGAACAGCCCGAGCCCGAGCAGCAGACCGGGCTGCACCGGCGCCGCCTCGCCCAGCTCGTACCGGCCGCCCGCGAGGTACCGGACGATGAGCGCGATGCCCGTGACCAGCCCCGCCGCGAACCCGCCGCCGGGGGCGTTGTGACCGCTGAACAGCAGGTACACCGAGTAGACGATCATCGTGTGGAAGAGCAGCCGGACCACGACCTCGAACACCACGGACCGCCGTTGCGGCGCCAGCGTCCGGCCGGCCTGCAGCCACTCGCGGCCGCGGGACGCGCTCGACGGCACCGCGGACTCGTCGCGGTCGGCCACCATCCCGCCGGCGTCGACCGCGGCCGAGTCGCCCCCGGGCCGGCGCAGCGCCGCCATGGGGTCCGCGCTCCCGCCCCAGACGGAGCGGTCGGTGCGAGCCTCGTCGGCCCGGTAGATCGCTCCGCCGCGGCGCGAGAGGAAGACGAGCGACGCGACACCCGTCGCGGCCACCAGGAGGACCGAGATCTCGCCCATCGTGTCCCACGCGCGGATGTCGACCAGCGTGACGTTGACGATGTTCTTGCCGCCGCCGAAGGTGACGGCCTCCTCCGCGAAGTCCTTGGAGACCGGGAGGTGGATCCGGGCGCCGGGCGCGACGAGCGCGATGCCCGCCACCGTCAGCCCGACCGCGACCCCCAGGCCCAGCCGCACCCACCGGCTGGCGGCCAGCGGTCGGTCGGAGAAATACGGGGGGAGCCGGCGCAGGACCAGCACGAAGACCACGAGCGTGACCGTTTCGACGAGCACCTGCGTGAGCGCCAGGTCCGGGGCCCCGTGCAGCAGGTACAGGCCGGCCACCGAGTACCCGCCGATGCCCAGCAGGATGACGGCCTTGAGCCGCCGCCGCGCGCGGGTGACCAGCAGCGCGGACACGATGGTGCCGGCCGCGAACACCACCTGCGCGGGGTTGTCCCAGACCGTGAACTGCGACGGGAACACGGTGCTGCCCAGTGCCGTCCCGCCGACCGCCACGACGAACACGATGAGGATCAGGCCGAGGTACAGGGGCAGCGAACCGCGCTGGGTGACCGCGGTGACGTCGGCCGCCACGTCGTCGAGCCGCCGCATGAACCGTCGGTACACCCGGTCCGCCTCGGGACCGTGGTACGCCGCCGTCTGCCACCGCTCCACGCGGTCGCGCACCAGGAAGAGCAGGGCGCCGGCCAGCAGGATCCCCAGGGTGAGGACGAACGTCGGGGTCAGTCCGGCCCAGAGCACGAGGTGCCCGGGCTCGCCCTCGGGGTAGGTGGCGGCGTACGGCTCGAGCAGGTGCTCCCCCAGCTGCGGCAGCAGGGCGACGGCCAGGCCGAGGACCGCGAGGATCATCGCCGGCCACACCAGCAGCAGCGACGGGTGCGTGATGCGGGCCGGCTCGGCCTCGTCGTGCGCGGCCTCGTGGATCGACGTCCCGGGAGCCGTGGACTCGGCGGACTCGACCACGGCCTCCGGCACCACGGCGGGCTTCGTCGAGAACGCCCCCCACCAGAGGCGCAGGCCGTACGCGACCGTGAGCACCGAACCGACGGCCACCGCGACCAGCACGATCGTCCCGACCGGTGCGTCGAGGTGGCCGACCGCCTCGAGCCCGGCCTCCTTGGCCACGTACCCCGCGAACGGCGGCAGCCCGATCATCGAGGCGGTGGCCAGGGCGCCCGCGAGCGCGGTCAGCTTGAGCTCGCGCCCGACCCCCGACAGCCGCCGCAGGTCACGCGTGCCGGTGGCGGCGTCGACCACGCCGACCACGAGGAACAGCGCCGCCTTGAACATCGCGTGCGCGCCCAGCATCGCCAGCCCCGCCAGGGCGGTCGCGCGGGTGCCCAGCCCGACCAGGAGCACGATCAGGCCCAGCTGGCTGACCGTGCCGAACGCGAGGATGAGCTTGAGGTCGTGCTGGCGCAGCGCGCGGTAGCCCCCGAGCAGGAGGGTGCTGCAGCCGAGGACGACGATGATCCACTGCCACACGGCGGTCGTGGAGTACGCCGGCGCGAACCGGGCGACCAGGTAGACACCGGCCTTCACCATCGCCGCGGCGTGCAGGTAGGCGCTCACGGGCGTCGGGGCGGCCATCGCGGCCGGCAGCCAGAAGTGGAACGGGACCAGCGCGGACTTGGTGACCGCCCCGGCCAGCAGGCAGACGATCGCCACCGTCACGGCGGTGGTGCCCTGCGGCGGGTCGGCGATCACCTCGGACAGCCGGTACGTCCCGGCCGCCTCGCCCAGCAGGACGACGCCGACGAGCATGGCCAGCCCGCCCGCCGTCGTGATGACGATGGCCTGCATGGCTGCGCGGCGGCTCGCCTTGCGGTCGGCGTAGTGCCCGATGAGCACGTACGACGTCACCGTCGTCAGCTCCCAGAACACGAACATCAGCAGCATGTCGTCGGACGTGACCAGGCCGAGCATCGAGCCCGAGAACGCGACGAACACGCCGCCGAACCGGCCCAGCCCGGACGCGCTGGACTTGAAGTACGCCGCGCAGTAGACGAGCACCAGGGCGCCGACGCCGCCGACCACCAGGGTCATCAGCCACGACAGCGTGTCCAGCCGGAACGTCAGCTCGAGCCCGAGCACGGGGATCCACTCGAGCTGCTCGACCGGCCCGTTCCCGGCCTGCACCTGCGACGTCCACGTCAGCGCCCAGGCCGCCGCGGACGCCGGGGCGAGGGCGAGGATCCAGAACGCCCTGCGTCCCATCCAGTGCAGGAGAGCGGGCGCGACGACGGCTGCGGCCAGGTGAACGGCGAGCAGCAGCAGCACGTCCGGCTCCGTCCTGTAGGGCGGGTGGTCGGTCGGTCAGGTCGTTCGTTGTCGAGTGTCAGGCGCAGGTACCAGCACGCGTCGAGAGCCGGCTAGCGCCCCCGCGATGCACTGAAGATTTGGTCAAGACTCTACCAACCGGATTCCCATGCCTCCTCCCACGGGTGGTCGGTCCCACGGTCGGCGGGCCCGACGCCGCTAGCGTGGCGGCGTGAATGCGCTGCAGGTGGTGTGCCTGGTCCTGGTGATCGTCGCGACCGTCGTCGGGGTCGCGGTGTTCGCACGCGGGATCGGCGCGATCGTGCGGACCGTGCGGGTCGGGGGGCCGGCGTCCGGGCGGTGGACCCCCGTGGGTCCGCGGCTGGCGACGCTGGCGCGCGAGGTGCTCGGGCACGGGCGGTTCCAGCACAAGCCGGTGGTCAAGGTGGCGCACTGGGTGGTGATGGTGTCGTTCCCGGTGCTGTTCCTCACACTGGTCACCGGGTACGGACAGGTGGTCGATCCCGGGTTCGCCCTGCCGCTGATCGGGAACTTCGCGCCCCTGGAGTGGGCGATCGAGGCGATCGCATGGGCGTCGCTGCTCGGGATCCTGGCGTTGATCGTGCTGCGGATCCGGCTGGGCTCCCGCCGGAAGGACTCGCGGTTCTTCGGGTCGAACCAGGCGCAGGCGTTCTTCGTCGAGGCGACGGTCCTGGCGGTGGTCCTGGCGGTGCTCGTCCTGCGCGGGCTGGAGTACGCGCTGGGCGCCGGGGACGCGTGGCACTTCCCGCTGACCGCGTGGTTCGGGTCGGCGTGGGCCGGGCTGCCGACGGCGACGCTGGAGAACGCGGTCGTCGTCGTCGCGACCATCAAGATCGCCGTGTCGATGTCGTGGTTCGTCGTCGTCGGCCTGCAGCCCACGATGGGCGTCGCGTGGCACCGGTTCCTCGCGGTCGTCAACGTCTACGCGCGCCGCGAGGCCACCGGTGGACCGGCCCTCGGTCCGCTCCAGCCCCTGCCGGTCGACGTGCTCGGCGACCTGCCCGACGACGTGCGTCTCGGCGTCGGCGCCATCGAGGACTTCACCTGGAAGGGCCTGCTCGACTTCTCCACCTGCACCGAGTGCGGACGCTGCCAGGACCAGTGCCCGGCGTGGGCCACCGGCAAGCCGCTCAGCCCGAAGCTGGTCACGCTGGCGCTGCGGGACCACGCCGCGGCCACGGCCCCCTACCTGCAGGCGGGCTCCGCCGACCACGCGGGCCTCGACCTGCTCGGCACCGGCGTCATCGACCCGGACGCCCTCTGGGCCTGCACGATGTGCGGCGCGTGCGTGCAGCAGTGCCCGGTGGACATCGAGCACGTGGACGCGATCGTCGACATGCGGCGCTACCAGGTGCTCATGGAGTCGGCGTTCCCCAAGGAGCTGGGCGGCACGTTCAGCAAGCTGGAGCGGCAGGGCAACCCGTGGGGTCTGCCGGCGCGCAACCGCCTCGCCTGGGCGAAGGGCCTGGACTTCGAGGTGCCGGTGGTCGGGGTGGACGTGGAGTCGGCGAGCGAGGTGGAGTACCTGTTCTGGGTGGGCTGCGCCGGCGCGTACGAGGACCGGGCCATCCGCACGACGAAGGCCGTCGCCGAGCTGCTGCACACCGCCGGCGTCAGCTTCGCGGTGCTGGGCGACGGCGAGTCCTGCACCGGCGACCCGGCCCGCCGGGCGGGCAACGAGCTCCTCTTCCAGATGCTCGCGAGCGCCAACGTCGAGATGCTCAACGAGGTCGGTGCGCAGCGGATCGTCGTCACCTGCGCGCACTGCTTCAACACGATCGCCCGCGAGTACCCGCAGCTGGGCGGCCGCTACGAGGTGGTCCACCACACCGAGCTGCTGAACACGCTGGTCGCGGACGGGCGGCTGACCCCGCTCCCGTCGACCGACGAGCGGACCGTCACCTACCACGACCCCTGCTACCTCGGCCGGCACAACCAGGTCTACGCCCCGCCGCGCGAGCTGCTGGGCGCGATCCCCGGCGTGCAGCTGGCCGAGATGCCGCGCAACCGCGAGCAGGCGTTCTGCTGCGGCGGCGGTGGAGCACGCGTGTGGATGGAGGAGTCGATCGGCACCCGCATCGGCACCGCTCGCGCCGAGGAGGCCATCGCGACGGGAGCGTCCGTCGTCGCCACCGCCTGCCCGTTCTGCACGGTGATGCTCTCCGACGGCGTCGCGGCAGCGCCGGGCGTCGGCGTCCCCGAGGTCACCGACATCGCCCTCCTGCTCCTCGACCGCGTGAAGGAGGCACCGTGATCGGTCCCCGCAGCACCGAGCAGCGCCGCAAGGACGCTCTCTACCGGCTCGGGCACGACGTCGACGCCTGGGTGGCGACGACCGACACCAGCACCGGCGCACCCCGCCTCACCCCGCTGTCGTTCCTGTGGCACGACGAGACGCTGCTGTTCGCCACGTCCGCGTCCGGCGCCACCGGCCGGAACCTCGCCGCCAACCCGTCGGTGCAGGTGGGCATCGGGCTGACCCGGGACGTGGTGCTCGTGCAGGGGACGGTCGAGGTGGTGCCGACCGTCCCGGAGGCGCTCGGGGACGCGTTCGCGACGAAGACCGGGTTCGACCCGCGCACGATCACGACCCCGTTCCCGTACGTCCGGCTCACGCCGCGCACGATCCAGGTGTGGCGCGAGGAGGACGAGCTGGCCGGGCGCTGGGTGATGCGCGACGGGGTCTGGCTCGCGTGACGACCTCGTCACGCGTGCATCGCTGCTACCGCGGCGCCTTCCAGTAGCCGCAGAACGTGACGTTGGCCTTGGGGACGCCGCGCTCGCCGACGAGGTACCGGCGCGCGCCCGTCGCGATCGTCGACTCCCCGACCGCGAACGCGTACGGCGTGCCCGCGGGCCAGTCGAGCTCCCGGAGCCGGCCCAGCGCGGTCCCGCCGTCGGCGCGGGACACCCAGTGCACGGTCATCCCCGCCGGGGCGTCGACCTCCTGGGCGTCCTCGGCGTCGATGAGCTCGACGATCGCGTGCCCCACGGCGTCGCGCGGCAGGTCCCGGAGGATCCCCGCGACGGCCGGGAGCCCGGACTCGTCGGCGACCAGGAGCGTCCAGTCCGCCGCCACGGGCGCCCAGCCGCACCCCTGGTCGATGAACGCGACCTCCGCGCCGGGCTCGACGGACTCGGCCCACGGACCGGCCACACCCGCGGCGCCGTGGCAGACGAAGTCGATGTCGAGCTCGGGCAGCTCCGGCCGGAACGCGCGGACGGTGTAGCTGCGGATCACCGGCCGGGTCGACTTCGGGAGCACCAGGTAGCGCAGGTAGGCGCGGGTGTCGAAGCGGTCCGGCAGGTTGTCGAACCGCGCGTGGTCGTCGACCGGCACCGCGAGCCGGAACCACTGGTCGAACCCGCGGTACTCGAACCGGCGCAGGTCGTCGCCGGCCAGGGTCACGCGGACCATGTGCGGGGTGACGCGCTCGGTCCGGGCGACGTGCGCGTGCACCAGCCCGCTCGGGGCGTGCGTCACGGTGATGCTGCTCATCGGCTCTCCAGGGTGAGGAACGCGAGCTGCGCACGCTTGTGCGGCAGCTCGATCACGGGTCCGGCGACGAAGCCGGTGCGGGTCATGCGCGCGAGGGCGCGCTCGTTGCGGACGTCGGGCTCGGCGACGATGCGACGTGCCCCCGGCCGGCTGAGCAGGAACGCGACGAGCGCGCCGAGCAGCCGGGTGGTGGCACCGGGACGGCCGCCCGCGCCGATGAGCAGGTGGACCCCGACGTCGCCGGGCCGCACCTCGTAGCACTCGCCCACCGGGTCGTCGGCCGGGTCGTAGGCCTGCAGGAGCGCGACGGGCTCGTCGTCGCGGTGGACCAGGAACGCGTGGTGCGTGGGCAGCGAGTCGACGAACGCGTACGTGTCCCGCAGCTCCTCGCGCGTCAGCGACCCGAGGCCCCAGAACTCCGTGCCGGGCGCGGTGACCCACGCGTGGATCGTGTCGAGGTCGGCGTCCGGGTCGAGGACGCGCGTGGTGATCCGGCCCAGGCCCTCGACCGTGCGCTCGTCGACCACCTCCCCGCGCCTCACGACCCCTCCTCGCGCAGCAGCGTCCAGTCGGTGACCACCTGCACCGTCCGCGCGGCCGCCCACGTGGTCAGCTGGTCGGTCGCGTGCGGGCTGGCCGGGTCGCCCGAGGCACCGAACGGGACGCCCCAGCGGCTGCGGTCGCGGTCGCCGAGGTCCCACACCCACCGCGCGACCGAGCCGCGCCACGACACGTCGCTCACGCCCGGCACGCTCGCGGTGCAGCGGACGCAGTCGGTGTCGCCGGAGAGAGGGACCGGCTCGACGACGGGGCCGGGGAAGCCGAGCAGGGTGGGGACGGGGTGGAGACGGTGGCGATGGCCCCACGGCTCGCCCGTCTCCGGGGCGGCGGCCGCCCGTTCCAGCGCCTCGCGGGCCACCGCGTCGCCGTCGAGCCCGAGCGCGGTCGCGCCCAGCAGCCGGGACAGCGAGTCGGCCACGCGCGGTCCGACGCCCAGCCAGGGGTCGACCAGCACGCCGCGACCGTGCGGGGCGTGCAGCGGCGCGAGCGCGGGGTGGGCGGTGAGCAGCTCCGCGACCTCGGTGCGCCAGGCGGCGAACGCCCCCGCGTCCGTGCTCTCGGCGCCCATGTGCCGGTCCCACGCGAGCAGCCGGTCGCGCAGCGCCGCGGCGGCCGGGGACAGCCCGTCGGCCCGCCTCACCCAGCGCAGCAGCTCGTCGGCGCTGCCCTGCAGGGTGTCGCCGTGGATCGCGGCCAGGTCGGCCGGCGCGAACGGTCCGCCTCCGTCGAGCAGCTGCCTGATCCGCCGCGCGCGGTGAGGTGCCACGTACGCGCGGCCGAGGTCGCGCTGCCCGTCGGCAGGCCGCTCGTTGGCGTCGACCGCGATGTCCGCGACACGGGTCGGCTCCGCCAGCACGTGCCACGGGGCCGGTCGCGCCGCCTCCGACCACGCGTCGTGCGGCAGACGTCGGTCCGCTGCTGCCCGGGTCACGACGAGGCCCGCGTCGAGGCTGAGAACCGTGCCGTCGGCGTCGGCCGTGAGCACGCGGTTGACCGGGTCGACCCAGCCGCGCAGCGCCTCGACCACGTCGCCGGCCGTCCGCGCGCGCAGCAGGGGCAGCAGGCAGGAGAAGCCGACGTCGGACGCGACGCGGACGGGGAACCGGATGCTCAGCCCGTCGAGCACCATCGGCCCGCGGTCCGTCTCGACCACGTCCACCTCGACGTCGGCACCGCCCCGCACGCGGATCGTCTCCACGTGCCGGCTGACCGGGGCCCACCCGTCCGGGCCGAGCGCCGAGCGACCGTCGTCGGAGAGCCGCTCCCGGAACACCTCCACGTGGTGCGCGATCGCGTTGGTGATCCCCCACGCGGCCGTCCCGGTGTGCCCGAAGTGCTGCACGCCCGGCACCCCCGGGAACGCGAGCCCGAGCACGTCGAACTCCGGGCACGCGAGCCTGACCTGCTGGTACACACCCGGCAGCTCGATCATCCGGTGCGGGTCGCCCGCGAGCAGCGGCTTCCCGGACGCGGTCCGGGACCCGTGCAGCGCCCACGCGTTGGAGCCGGAGCTCTCGGGCTCGGCGGAGTCGAACAGGTCGATCGCGTCCTCGCCCAGCGTCACGCGCACGTGCTCGTTCCAGAGCAGCCGCGGGAACATCGAGAACAGCGCGTGGTTCACGAGCATGACCCCGAGCGGGACCCAGGTGGGCCACGGCTCGTGGGGCACGGCGGAGCGGAGCTGCGCGTCGAGGGCGGCCGGGTCGCGGTTGGCGTTCACGCCCTCCACGTACGCGTCCACGAAGGCCCGGTCCTCGTCCGCGAGCGCGCCGTAGGCCCGCTGCGCGGTGTCGGCCAGCCGCGCCCGACGGGCGAACCGGTCCCACTCGAGGCCGTCGGCGCCGATCCGCTCGGCCAGCCGCCCCTCGGCCCGCCACCGGTCCACCTCGATCTGCCACCCGCGGTCCCGCGCGGTGACGAGCCCCTGCTCACGGGCCAGCGTCAGGGCGTCGGCCGCCCGGACGTGGGGCACGCCGAAGGCGTCACGGAAGACGGTCATGCGATCGGGTTGGCAAGGGTGCCGGCGTAGATGAGCGACGACGACTGGTCGGTCAGGTCCACCATCTGCAGGGTGTTCCGCAGCTGCAGCCGGTTGAGGCACGAGTGCGCGAACCGCTCGGCACGCAGGTCGACGCCGGTCTCCAGGCCGGGGTGGTCCGCGGCGTGCTGGTCGACGCACTCGCGCACCAGAGCCCAGAACGCCTCCTGCGGCAGCACGCCGTCCGTGTCGAGGATCGCCGCGAGGTGCCGGAACACGCCGTCGAACACGTCGGTGAAGATCGCGAGCGCCTTCTCGTCGTCGTCGACCACCTGCCGCACGCGCGCGACGCTCTCGGGCAGCGGACGGTCCCCGAGCACGGCGACCTCCTCCCCGATGTCCTTCATGAACACGCGGGCGGGCGCGTGCCCGTCGAGCACGAGGATGAGGTTCTCGCCGTGGGGCATGAACGCGAGCTCGTGCACCAGCAGACAGTGCACCAGCGGGCGCAGGTAGGCACGCAGATAACGCCGGACCCAGTCCTGCGCGGTCAGTCCCGACGCCCGGACGCAGGCCGTCACGAACGCGCGGCCGTCGGCGTCCCGGTGCAGCAGCGCCGCCATCGTCGCCAGCTGCTCGGTCGGTCCCACCAGCGGCACCGGGCTCTCGCGCCAGAGCGCGGCGAGCATCTTGCGGTGCGGGTTCGACGCGGGCGTCCGGTGGTACACGTCGCCGGTGTAGCCGATCGAGACGCGCTCGCGCAGCACCTCGAACCCGCACTCCGCGAGCGTCGGGTCGTCACCGACCAGGTCGAACACCCAGTCGTTGATCGCGGGGGTGTGCCGCATGTACGCCGGTGACAGGCCGCGGAGGAACCCCATGTTCTGGATCGCGAGCGCGACCTTCACGTAGTGCCGGTCGGGCCTCGTGGTGTTGAAGAGCGTCCGGATGGACTGCTGCGCCACGTACTCGTCGTCCCCGGGGCCCAGCGGCACCAGGTCGCGGCGGGCCACGTCGGGGGCGAACGTCACGGCCACCCGGTGCTCCCACTGCCACGGGTGCACCGGCAGGTAGCGGTAGTCGGCCGGGTCCGCGCCTTCCGCCCGCAGCACGGTCTCGAACCTGTCGAGCGTCCGCGCCCCCAGCTCGTCCAGGTAGAACGCGTCCTCGTCCAGCCCGGTCCCGAGCGCCAGGTGGCTCGACGCCTTGCGCACCGCGAGCCACAGCGGCCTGATTGGGGCACCGGCCTCGGGCGCGTACCTGGCGTGCTCCTCGACCCCGAAGCCGATGCGGCCGTTGTTGGCGACGAACGACGGGTGCCCCTCGGTCATCGCGCGCTCGATGGTCGGCAGGTCGGCGTGCAGCAGGTCGGTCGACGACGGTCCGCCGTGGTACGCCTTGAACGCAGCGCCGGCCAGCGTGGAGGACAGCTCCTCCAGGTACACCGCGAGCAGCGCGTCTGGGATCTGGAGCAGCGGCTGGAGCTCGAGGACCAGCGCGAGGGCGTCGAGCTCGGCATCCGTCCCGTCGACGGTGCGCGTGACGGTCTCCTTGTCGATCGCCCAGTGCTCGAGCGCCAGCCGGCGGGCGCGGAAGCGGTAGACCACGTCCCCCAACGTGACCCGGAAGCCCGTCGGATCCGCGGTGGGCGCGAGCAACCGCTCGTGCGCGAACTCGGACAGCGCCTTGGTCACCAGGTGCCGGTGCGCGACGGCCATGGCCACCGGGTTGAGGTGCGGCGCGAGGGTCGGTCGGGTGAGCAGCTCGGTCATCGTCGGCTCCCCACAGCCGCGAACGTGTGCCGCGTGCACACCGCCAGCGAGGCGAGCTTGCCCGGCAGCTCGATCTCGCGCAGCACCCGGAACCCGACCTCGGCGTTCTTCGCCGCGATCCGCGCGTTGCGCACGTCGGGCTCGACGACCACCCGCTCCGCCCCCAGCTCGTCGAAGCAGAACGCGACGGTCGCCTCCATGACGGCCGAGGTGAGGCCGTGCACCGGCACCCCGGCCGGCGGGGAGACCAGCAGGTGCATGCCGAGGTCCCCGGCACGCACCTCGGGCGCGTCGGCGAGCAGCAGGACCGTCGGGTCGTAGGTCTCGACGAGGAACGTCGGCTCGTCGTCGACGAACCCGAGCCACGCGTCCTGCCGGGGGTCGGCCGCGACGCCGGCCAGGTAGTCGCGCACGTCGTCGAGAGACAGGTCGCCCATCTGCCAGAACGCCGACGCGGGGTGCGCCAGCCACGACTGCACCAGGGGCGCGTACCGGTGCCGGTCGAGCGGGAGGATGCGGATGCTCATCGCGCCACCACCGCGTCCGCCGGCACGCCGAACTCCTGGAACGCGATCCGCCGCTCGACCGGGTAGACCTCCCGGCCGGTGACCGACGCGAGGATCGACGAGTTCCGCCACGCCCCGAACCCCAGGTCCGGCGCGGTCAGGCCATGGGTGTGCTCCTCGGCGTTCTGCACGAACACCTGCCCACGGCCGCCGTCGACCGAGTAGTCGCGCGCGACCGCGAACCGACCTGTGTCGTCCCAGTCGAGCAGGTGCCGGATGCCGAGCACGAAGTCGGGGACCTGCGCGGCGTACCCGGTGGCCAGCACCAGCGCGTCCGTGCGGCGCTCGTAGACCTCGCCCAGCTGGGCGTGCCGCAGGGTCAGGGTGAACGCGCCGGCGTCCCACGTCGCGCCGAGCAGCTCGGTGTCGGTGAGCAGGGTCGTCGGCACCGGGCCGTCGAGGCTCAGCCGGTAGAGGGTGTCGTAGATGTCGTCGACCAGGTCCCCGCTGATGCCCTTGTAGAGCGACCGCTGCTCGCGACCGAGCCGTGCGCGCAGGTCCGCCGGCAGCGCGTGGAAGTGGTCGGTGTACTCCGGGGAGGTCAGCTCCAGCGTGAGCTTCGTGTACTCCATCGGGAAGAACCGCGGCGACCGCGTCACCCAGTCCAGCCGGTGCGTGGTGCCCAGCAGGTCCCGGTAGATCTCCGCCGCCGACTGCCCGCTGCCGACCACCGTGACGGACCCCGCGGTGCGCAACGCGTCCCGGTGGGTCAGGTAGTCGGCGCTGTGCACCACCGGACCCCGCACGGTCTCCGGCAGCACCGGCTGGGTCCCGACGCCGAGCACGACGTGCCGGCCCCGGTACGTCTCGCCGCGGTCGGTGGTGACGACGTAGTGGTCGCCCTCCTGCTCGAGCCCGACCACGCGCCGACCCCACCGCAGCGAGGGCAGCTGCGCGGCCACCCACCGGCAGTAGGCGTCGTACTCCGCACGCAGCGGATAGAAGCTCTCCCGGATGTAGAACGGGTAGAGCCGCCCGGTCGCCTTGAGGTGGTTGAGGAACGAGTACGGCGAGGTCGGGTCCGCCATCGAGACGAGGTCCGCGAGGAACGGGACCTGGATCGTGGCGCCCTCGATCATCATCCCGGGGTGCCAGCGGAACTCGTCCGCCGCGTCCAGGAACACCGCGTCCAGCCCCTCGACCGGCGCGCTCAGCGCGGCGAGGCCCAGGTTGAACGGCCCGATGCCGATGCCGACGACGTCGTGGACCCTCATCGGGCACCCACCTCGGCAGCGCCCACCAGGTCGTCGCGCTCGACCAGCGCGGAGGCCGCTCCGCGGACCAGCTCCAGCACCGCGCGCACGTCGTCCAGCGTGGTGTCGGGGTTGAGCAGGGTGAGCTTGAGGCACGGACGCCCGTCCACCACGGTCTTGGCGACGACGGCCCGTCCCGACTCGAACAGCACGCGCCGCACCAGTGGCACCAACCGGTCCGCCTGCGCGTCCGTGACGTCGACCGGCTGGTACCGGAACAGGACCGTGCTCAGCTGGGTGCGGCCGATCAGCTCGAAGTCGACGTCCCGCTCCAGCTCGTCGTGCACCCGCGCGGCCAGGTCCAGCACCGCGTCGAACATCGACCCGATGCCGTCCGCGCCGAGCGCCCGCAGCGTGGTCCAGAGCTTGAGTGCGTCGAACCGGCGGGTCGTCTGCAGCGACTTGTCCACCTGGTTCGGCTCCTCGGCGTCGGCCGGGTTGAGGTAGTCCGCGTGCCAGGTGACGTGCCGCAGGTCCGCCGGCTCGCGCACCAGCACCGCGCTGGACGACACCGGCTGGAAGAAGCTCTTGTGGAAGTCGACGGTCACCGACCGGGCCCGCTCGATCCCGTCGAGCAGGTGCCGGCGCGTGGGCGAGACCAGCAGCCCGCACCCGTACGCGGCGTCCACGTGCAGCCACACGCCGGCCCGGTCGCACTCGTCGGCGATCGCCTGGAGAGAATCGATCCGGCCCCGGTCGGTGGTGCCCGCGGTCGCGACGACGCACATGGGCACCCGGTCGATCGCCGCCAGGGTGTCGAGCGCGCCGGCGAGCGCCGCGGGGTCCATGCGGCCGTGAGCGTCGGTACGGACCAGGAGCACCGACTCGTCGCCGAGCCCGAGCAGGCGCGCGGCCTTCTGGACGCTGAAGTGGCTGGACGCGGTGGCGAGGATCACCAGCCCGTTCCCCTGCGTGCCCGCCGCGTCCCGCGCCATGAGCAGGGCTTGCAGGTTCGACTGCGTGCCGCCCGAGGTGAACACCCCGTCCCCGGCGGCGAACCCGATCCGCCCGCACGTCCAGTCGACGAGCTTGCGCTCCATCAGCGTGCCGACAGTCGACTGGTCGTACGTGTCCAGCGACGGGTTCACCGCCGCGATGATCGCCTCCGCGGCCACCGCCGGCACCGCGACCGGGCAGTTGAGGTGCGCCGCGTAGGCGGGGTGGTGGAACCAGACCGCGTGCTCGCCGACGAGGTCGTCGGCCTCCCGCAGGGCCGTCGCGGTTCCCAGCCCGTCCGCATCCAGGTCCACCGCGTCCACCAGGTCCTGCAGCTGCTCACGGCTGGCGCCGGAGAGCGGTTGCGAGGTGTCGCGCAGGCGGCCGGCGATCCGGTCGACGGTCTCCCGCATCTGCTCGACGTAGCGGTCGGCGGACGTGGCGGACAACAGCTCGTGCACGCGGAGAGCCCCTTCTCGGCGAAACTTCTTAGGTGATCCTAAGTAAGCCTTGCCTAAGGTAGCGGAATCCGGACACGCGTCAACCCACCGTCCACGCGGCCCGTCGTCGAATCGATGCGATCTCACCGCGGAAGGCGCTATCCCCCGAGCGGTCGCGGATGTCACGATGGAACCCGTGACAGCCGGCCCCCACCCGCACCTCGCCGTGATCGACATCGACGGCAACCACCCCGTCCGGTCCGTCGTCCGGCTGCTCGGCGCACACCGCCGGCGGGTGCTGACCGCCGTCGCGTTCTTCACCATGAAGGACGTCCCGCTCTGGCTCATGCCGGTGATCACCGGCAAGGTCATCGACGTCGTCGTCGCCGGCGGCCCGACCAGCGAGCTGTGGCTCTGGGCTGCCATCGCGGTGGCCGCCCTGCTGCAGAACTACCCCAACCACGTGCAGTGGACCAAGCTGTTCATGGGCGCGGTCCGGCAGATCGGCGCCGACCTGCGCAACGGCCTGACCGCGCGGCTGCAGAGCCTGTCCATCGGCTTCCACTCACGGGTGAGCGCGTCGATCGTGCAGACGAAGGTGGTCCGCGACGTCGAGAACGTCGAGGTGATGCTCCAGCAGATCGCCCACCCGCTGCTGTCCGCGACCATGGTGATGCTCGGCGCGATCGTCATGACGGCGCTGGCCGTCCCCGAGTTCCTGCCCGTCTACGCGCTGACCATCCCGCTCGCCGTCCTGCTGCGGTTCGTGCTGGCGCGCCGCTCGCGCGAGCGCAACGAGTCGTTCCGCCGCGAGGTGGAGCACTTCTCCGCCCGCGTCGGCGAGATGGCCACGCTCATGCCGATCACCCGCGCGCACGGCCTCGAGGCCACCGCCGAGGAGCGCGTCGCGGTCGGCGCCGAGGGTGTGCGGTCCGCCGGCTACCGGCTCGACGTGCTCAACGGGCGGTTCGCGTCGCTGAGCTGGGTCAGCCTGCAGCTGCTCGGCGTCCTGTGCCTCGTACTCGCCGCCTGGGTGTCGATCACCGGGTTCCTCACGATCACCCCCGGGCAGGTAGTCCTGCTCAGCTCGTACTTCGCGCTCATCACCGGGTCCGTGACCGGCCTGCTCATGCTCCTGCCCATCGGCGCCAAGGGCCTCGAGTCCGTGCGGTCCATCGCGGAGGTCATGCAGGAGCCCGACCTCGAGGAGAACGCCGGCAAGCCCCGCGTCGACCACGTGGAGGGCCGGCTGACCCTCGAGCACGTGCACTTCCGGTACCCCGACGCCGACACCGACGCGCTCGACGGCATCGACCTCGACATCGAGGCCGGGCAGACCGTCGCGTTCGTCGGCCCGTCCGGCTCCGGCAAGTCCACCGTGCTCAACCTCGCGCTCGGGTTCCTGCGCCCCACCGGCGGACGGCTGCTCCTCGACGGCGTCGACACCGCCCACCTCGACCTGCGCTCCGTCCGCCGGCACGTGTCCGTCGTGCCCCAGGAGTCGGTGCTGTTCGAGGGGTCCATCCGCGACAACGTGGCCTACGGCATGCCGAAGGCCACCGACGCGCGCGTCCGCCAGGCGCTCGTCGACGCCAACGCCGCGGAGATCGTCGACGCCCTCCCCGACGGCTGGGACACCGTGGTGGGTGAGCGCGGTGCCCGGCTGTCCGGCGGCCAGCGCCAACGGATCGCCATCGCCCGCGCCCTGGTCCGCGACCCCCGCATCCTGCTCCTGGACGAGGCCACGTCCGCGCTCGACCCGGAGTCGGAGGCCGCCGTCAAGGAGGCCCTGGCCCGGTTGATGCGCGGGCGGACCACGCTCGTGGTCGCGCACCGGTTGTCGACGATCCGCTCCGCCGACCGGATCGTCGTCCTCGACGACGCCCGCGTCGTGGAGGTCGGCACCCACGAGGACCTGCTCGCCGCCGACGGCCGCTACGCCCGGTTGCAGCGCGCGCAGCAGGTCTGACCGCTCAGCGGCGGGTGGTCACCGGTCGCACCCGCACACGAGGTTCTGCTCCAGCACCTGCTCGCCCTCCTCGGGCCGCGCCCACGCCTCCGCCTCCGCGCGGTCGGCGAACGACCGACCGGCCAGCCGACCGTTCGCCAGGAGCACCACGACCTCGACCTGGTCGCGCGGGTCCACCCAGTCGACGTCGACCGCGGGTCCTGTCGTCATGTGCACGCTCCTCGCTCCGGTTCCCTCCCACCCTCAACCACGGCCGGCCACCGCTTGTTTCGCCGATGCCCGGGGCGGCTCCGCGGAGGTGAGACGCGGTGAGTGGCTCGCCCGCGTCCGCCGGCTCAGCGCTCGTACGCCCAGGTGCGGTCGGTGAGCATCCGGGCGATCGCGAGCCCGATCGCCAACGCGGCGACGACCAGCGCGGCCTGCACCCCGTACGACAGGGCCTCCGCCGTCTCGCCGTTGGAGATGTGGAACACCGCGCGGTAGGCCAGCACGCCCGGCACCATGATCGTCACGGCGGGGACGTAGACCGTGATCCGGGGGACGTCGAGCCGCGGCGCGATGACGGCCGCGAGCAGCCCGACCACCAGCGCGGCGATCGCGGCGGCGGCCTGCGGCGGGACCGTGCCCTCGACCAGCGCGATGCGCAGCACGTTGGCGACCATGCCGACGCCCGCCGCGGCGAGCGCGATCCGCCACGGGCTGTTGAACATGAGCGCGAAACCGAGGACGCCCAGGAAGCTCGCGACGAACCGCAGGGTCAGCAGGAGGCCGGTGTCCAGGTCGGCCGGCGCAGGAGGGTCGGGGGTGAGGCCCACGACCAGCGACAACGCCCAGACCGCGAGCGCCGCGGACGTCAGGATCATCAGCGCGTACGTCAGCCGGGCGACCCCCGCGGAGAAGTCCAGCTTCGCCAGGTCGAGGAAGCCGGTGACCAGCGGGAACCCCGGGATCAGGAACAGGACGGCGGACACGTAGCCGGCGTCGTGACCGGCAGTCGTCGCGCCGGTGGCGTCCAGCAGCCCGACGAACGCGAGGTAGCCGAAGCACGCGAGCGTCGCGCAGAGCATGGTGACGCCGAACTGGTTGAACCCGCGGTGGAGCAGCGTGCGGCGCAGCGCCTGACCGAGGAACGCGCCGACGAACACCCCCAGCACCTCGACGACCCCGCCGCTGTTCAGGAACGAGAAGGCGGCGCAGGCGATCGCGGCCCACAGCGCGTTGAGCGCGACCGGGTAGAGCGGCGGCTTGCCGGCGATGCGGTCCAGCTCGGCGGTGACCTCCTCCACCGTCGCGCGACCAGCAGCCTCGAGGCGTCCCGCCAGGTGTTCCAGGCTGGTCAGCCGGTCGACGTTGACGCCGATCGTGCGGACCTCGACGACCTCGGTCCGGAAGCTCGGCCCGCGGTGCGACGTCGTCGTGATCTCGGTGAGCGTCACGTGCGCCTCGTGCCGGTCGATGCCGAGCGCACGGGCGACCCGAGCCATCGAGGCCTTGACCCGGTACGACCCCGTCCCGGCCGACAGGCTCAGCCGACCGACGCGCAGCACGGCGCCGGAGCGACGGATCAGCTCGAGCTCGGCGTCGTCCGGCGCGGTGGGCATGAACCCATGATGGTGTGCCGACGCGGCAGCCGGTGGGTCGATCGTCCCGCGGGTCGCCGGTGCAGATGCGCGCCCCGCAAGCCCCTCACTCCCGACGGACCGCGTCCGGAGCGTTCACCGTTCGACCATCGCGCCGTCGGCGGAAGGTATAACGCATCGGCGAAAACGCAGGCTGGTTATCGGGCGGCCTTCCGGACAGCCTCTGTCGACGGATGTGGCCGGGCGGCTTGGAGTGGCGCTCGATCGTCAGATCGAGCCGGTGCACCTCGTGGTGGTGGTAGTCGCACAGGAGCACACCGTTCTCGACCGACGTCGAGCCTCCGTCGCGGTCCCACCAGCGGATGTGGTGCACCTGCGACCACCGGGCAGACGTGTGGCACCCGTTCCAGGCGCATTGCCGGTCCCGCGCGACGACCGCCCGCCGGTGCACCCCCGCGTACGTCCGCTTCGTGCGCCCGAGGTCGAGCGGCACTCCCTCGGCGCTCAGGACGATCCTCGTGATCTCGCAGTCGCACAGCGCCTGCGCCAGCTCCGACATGGCGACGGGCGTCCCGTCCTCGAAAGTCGCGGGGACCACCGGCGACCACGGGCCAGAGACTTCGTCGCGGACCGTCGGCGCCGGCCGCCGCCGCCCCCGCTCCGTCGCCGAGAGGTCGTCGTCGTCGAGCACGTCGAAGCTCGCCGGTCGCACATCGGCGCCGCTCGCGGCACGCTCACGATGGTGCTCGCGGAGAGCGGCGAACGTATCGGCCGGAACGATGAGAGAGAGGTGCGGTCGACTGCCGGCACCCTGCTCCCGCTCGACCGCCTCGGCCGACGTCCCGTCAGGCCCGGGCGCGTCATGCTGCCGCGGAGCGAGCCCGGCGCACGCGCGTCGCGCCACTGCCACGAGGGCGTCCGCGTTCGCCTGGGCCGGGGACCGCGTCTCGTCGGGCGCCTGCCCTGCGGAGTCGAGTGCCGCCTGCAGCGCCTCGCCGGCGACCCGGTCGAGGAACCCTTTCAGGTACGTCCCCCGCGCCTGGTGCGAGAGCACCAACGACCGCTCGCGTCGGGCCGCCTGGTGCGAGTCCTCCAGCGCCTGCGGATCCCGCGCGGCCGCCAGCTGCGCGATCGAGCGTGCGAAGTCGGGCACCGACTGCCGCTCCGCCATGGACACGACGGTCGCCTGCAGCTCAGCCGACCGCAGCGCCTGCGCGACCTCCGGTGATGCGGTCGCGGCGACACGGGCCAGGACGTCGAGGTGACCGAGCGGGACGCGCCCCTCGCCGACCGCGTCCGCTACCGCCGGCATCGACACCAGCGCATCAGCCTGCCGCACCTCCCGAGTCGCCTCCGCGGCGCCCGTGCGGGTGAGCCGCGCCCGCGCCGCCTCGAACGACCGGTCCCCGGGTCGCTGCGACGTCCCGGCATCCCGCTCCGCCACGAGCAACCGCGCGCGTGCACGAGAGAGCTGCGCCGCCACGAGGTCGAGCGAGCTCAGCGCCGCCGACCGCTCGGAGCCTGACCAGTCCGCGCAGGTGGCGACCCGCTCGACAAGGCTCGATGCCGACGCACGCAGGTGCGCGAGGGGCTCTGCCGCCCTCGATGCTTCTGCTGGGATCGCTTCGAACATACGTACGACTCTAGCCGAACCAATCGAAGGAAACAACCCCTGACCTGCGGAAACGCCCTCGTCGAGCCGCCCACAGGGCCCGAGCTGTGGACAGCCGCCAGACCAACCCGTCAGTCCCCCACCACTCGCAGCAGCCGCAGCAGCTCCGCCTGGTCCTCCGGCGACAACCGCCCCAGCCGCTCCGCCGCCCCCTCGTGCCGCTGCGCGGAGATGGCCGCCAACAACGACCGCCCCGCCGGCGTGAGCTCCAGCAGCGTCGCGCGCCGGTCGGTCGGGTCGGGCATCCGCTGGACCAGCCCGTCCGCCTCGGCGGCGTCCACCTTCGACGTCACCGACCGCGGCGCCACGTCGAGCGCCGCGGCGAGCTCGCCCAGCCGGCACGGCCCGTCGCACCGGTCGAGGGTGCGCAGCATCCGCAGCTGTCCCGGCGTCGTGCCCTCGACCTCGAGCTGGGCAGCGGCGTCCCGCCGCACGCCCCGGAGCACGCCGTGCAGAAGCTCGAGCAGCTCACCGGACTCGTTCACGGGCAGAGACTATCTCAACTTGTGAACCAGGCACATAGTGAGTTAACCTCAGCATCGAGCGGCCCACGAGGCTGCGACTCCCCGGAATGAGCCGACGCGACATCCAGTTCCGGCAAGGGGACGTACCAGAACCAAGGAGGTGGGCCCGTGTCCATGGCGACCGGAAGCCCCAACATGCGCAGCTTCGCCAAGGACCGCACCGTCGCGGACCACAAGCTGACCCGCGACACCCTGCGGCGGATCCTCCAGTTCGCGCGCCCCTACAAGGCCAAGCTCGCGGTCTTCGTCGGCCTCATCGCCCTCGAGGCGGCCGCGGGCGCGGTCACCCCTCTGCTGTTCAAGCACCTCATCGACGACGGCATCACGGCCGGCAACACCCGGGTGGTCCTCGTCATCGCGGCGATCGTCGCCGTCCTGGCGATCATCAGCGCCGGCCTGTCCGTCGCCGACCGCTGGGTGTCGTCGCAGGTGGGCGAGGGCCTGATCCTCGACCTGCGCACCGCGGTGTTCGACCACGTGCAGCGCATGCCGCTCGCGTTCTTCAGCCGCGCCAAGACCGGCGCGCTGGTCCAGCGGCTCAACGGCGACGTGCTCGGCGCGCAGCAGGCGTTCACATCGACGCTCCAGAACGTGGTGAGCAACTCGCTGACCATCGTGTTCGTGCTCGCCGCCATGCTCAGCATGTCCTGGCAGCTGACCCTGCTGAGCCTGGTGCTGCTGCCGGCGTTCGTCCTGCCCGCGCGCTGGTTCGGCAAGAAGATCGCGGCGATCACCCGGGAGAGCTACGCCCTCAACGCCGACGCCGCCCAGATCATGAACGAGCGGTTCAACGTCGCCGGCGCCCACCTGGTGAAGATCTTCGGGGACCCGGAGCGCGAGTCCCGCAACTACGCCGACCAGGTCGGCCGCGTCCGGGACATCGGCGTCACGCGCGCCCTGTACTCCACGTGGTTCCGCGTCGGGCTGACCACGCTGGCCAGCGTGGCGGTCGCGATCGTCTACGGCCTCGGCGGCGTGATGGCGATCCAGGGCCAGCTGACCGTCGGTGTCGTCGTCGCGCTCACCGCCTACCTCGCCCGGCTGTACGGGCCCCTCACCGCCATGTCGAACGTCCAGGTGGACGTCATGACCGCGCTGGTCAGCTTCGAGCGCGTGCTCGAGGTCCTCGACCTGGAGCCGACGGTGACCGAGAAGCCCGACGCGATCGACCTGCGCGCCCGGAAGGCGGTGCACGGCGCGACCGTCGAGCTCGACGCGGTCGGCTTCCGCTACCCGGGGGCCGACGAGGTCTCGCTGGCCTCCCTGGAGTCCGTCGCGACCCTGCGCAACGAGCCGATCGACGACACCCTGCGCGACGTCAGCTTCACCGTCCCGGCGGGTCACATGGTCGCGCTCGTCGGCCACTCCGGCGCCGGCAAGACGACGATCTCCCAGCTGGTCACCCGCATGTACGACCCGACGCGCGGCTCCGTCCGGATCGCCGGCGCGGACCTGCGGGACGTCACGCACGAGTCCCTGCGCGCCACGGTGGGTGTGGTCAGCCAGGAGGCGCACCTGTTCCACGACTCCATCGCGGAGAACCTGCGCTACGCCCGCCCGGAGGCCACGGACGCGGACATCGAGCGCGCCCTGCAGCAGGCGCACATCGCAGACCTCGTCGCGACCCTGCCCGACGGCATCCACACCGTGGTCGGCGACCGCGGCTACCGCCTCTCCGGCGGCGAGCGCCAGCGGCTCGCGATCGCCCGCATGCTGCTCAAGGCGCCCGACGTCGTCATCCTCGACGAGGCCACCGCGCACCTCGACTCCGGCTCGGAGGCCGCCGTGCAGGCGGCGCTCGACGAGGCCCTGTCCGGCCGCACGAGCATCGTCATCGCCCACCGCCTCTCCACCATCCGGCAGGCCGACGCCATCGTGGTCCTCGACCACGGCCGGGTCGTCGACCAGGGCACGCACACCGAGCTGCTGGCCCGGGGCGGCGTGTACGCGGAGCTGTACCGGACGCAGTTCGCCAGCACCGACGGGGCGGAGCCCGCTACCGTCGCCGCATGATCGGACGGATCGACGAGGTGGTCGTCGACTGCGCGGACCCGGGGGCGCTCGCGCGCTTCTGGGCCGACGTGCTGGGCGGCACCCCGCAGGCTCGCGACGACGACTGGCACTACGTCGACCCGCCCGGCTGGACGCGCCTCGCATTCCAGCGGGTGCCCGAGGGCAAGGCGGTGAAGAACCGGCTGCACCTCGACGTCGAGGTCGCCGACATCGCGGCGGCCACCGAGCAGGCCGAGGCGCTGGGCGCGACGAGGTTCGGTGAGGTCCACGTCGACACCGCCGGCTCGTTCCAGGTGCTGCTCGACCCGGAGGGCAACGAGTGGTGCGTGGTGAGGCCCGCGTGAGGCGCGCCGCCGCCCTGCTCGTCACCGTGGCCCTCGTCCCCGGTCTCACCTCGTGCGTGCCGGGCGCGTCCGGTGCGTCGTGCCAGGCCGACTACCCGTCCTACGGCACGACCGCGGAGCTCGAGGACAGCGCCGACCTCATCGTGCGAGGCACGTTCACCGCGCTGGAGGACCACGACACCGAGGGCTACCCGCGCACGGTCGCGACCGTCGACGTCGTGGCGACCGCGAAGGGGGACGCGACCCCGGGGTCGCCCCTCGAGATCGCCTACACCCGGTGCGACGACGCCGTGCAGCTGGGCCTGGAGGTGGGCGACGAGTACGTGATCCTGCTCTCCGTCCCCGCGGACGACGCGCTGCCGACGCCGGTGAACATCTCCCAGGCCTTCCACGCCGTCGAGGACGGTCACGCCGTCACCACCCCGGGCAACCCGGTCGAGCTCGACCCCGCGACCCTCCGAGCACTCGGCCTGTCCTGAATCCTGTTGCGTCCGACGAGCCCGACGGCCACTGTCGACCCGTGACCATCCCCCCACGCCTCGCGCCCCTGCTCGCCGAGTACGACTTCGCCAGCGAGCGCCTCCTGCACCGCCTGACCGGACCGACCGTCGACAGCGGCGACGGCCTGCAGGTGGAGGTCCCGCAGCTCACCGACGCCGAGCTCCTGTGGGAGCCGGTCCCGGGCGCCTGGACGATCCGTCGGCAGGCGGACGGACCGGGAGGCCTGGGCGCCACGCGGCTGGTCGGGTCGGGTGAGTGGGGTCACGACGGCGGCCGCCCGCACCCCTGGCCGCCGCCGGTCACCTCCATCGGCTGGCGGATCAACCACGTGACCAAGACGCTGGCCGGGCGGGCGGACCACACCGACGGCACCCACACCCACACGGAACAGGGCGACGAGCCGCAGGGCACCGCCGCGGGCGCGATCGAGCACCTGACCGCCGCCCTCGCGGCGTGGCGCGCGTCGCTCCTCGGGGCCGACGACGCCGCCCTCGACACGATCGGCTACAGCACCTACCCGAACGGGTCCGACGCCGAGGAGGCCTTCCTCGACGTCGTCTGGTGGATGAACCAGGAGGTCGTCCACCACGGCGCCGAGATCGCCCTCCTCAGGGATCTGTACCTGCGGCTAGCGTGATCGCATGAGCTTCTGGATCTGCGAGACGTGCGCAGTCGAGAGCGCCGAACCGACCGCGGTGTGTGCCGTCTGCGCCGACGAGCGCCAGTGGGTCCCCGCGACCGGGCAGCGCTGGATCACCCTCCAGGACCTGCGCGAGCTGGGCTACCGCAGCCAGCTCGCGGAGCTCGAGAAGGACCTGTACGCGGTGACCAGCACGCCCGGGGCCGGCATCGCGCAGCAGTCCAAGCTGCTCCGTACGCCGGAGGGCAGCCTCCTGTGGGACCCGGTCGGGTTCTTCGACGAGGAGGTCGTCGCCAGGATCCTGCGCCTCGGGCCCGTCCGGGCGATCGCGGCGAGCCACCCGCACATGTTCGGCATCCAGGTGGAGTGGAGCCGCGCGCTCGGCGGCCCGCCGGTCCTCGTGGCCGAGGCGGACGCGCGGTGGGTCGCCCGCCCGGACCCGGTCATCGAGACGTGGTCGGGCGAGCGCGAGGTCCTGCCCGGCGTCACCCTGTCGCAGCCCGGCGGCCACTTCCCCGGCAGCGCGATCGTGCACTGGGAGGCGGGCGCGGGCGGCAAGGGCGTCGTGCTCAGCGGTGACACGGTCTTCGCCAACCCGGACCGGAAGTCGGTCGCGTTCATGCGCAGCTACCCGAACCACCTGCCTCTGTCCGGTGCCGTCGCGCGCCGGGTCGCCGACCACCTCGACCGCCTCGAGTTCGACCGCCTCTACGGCAACTTCGCGAACGTCATCGCGTCCGACGCGAAGGAGGTCGTCCGCCGCTCCGCGGACCGCCACGTCGGCTGGGTCAACGGGGACTTCGACCACCTCACCTGAGGGCCTGCTCCAGCCGGTCGACGAACGCCGCCTGCGCCTTCACCACGAGCCGACGCGCGTCGTCCGGCGCGAACCATCCCGCCCGGTCCAGCTCGGGCACCAGGAGCGTCTTCCCCGACCGCGGCGGCCAGGCGATCTCGACCAGGTTGCTGGCGATCGTGGACGCGTCCAGGTCCCCTTCGAGCGCCCACGCGGTCACCACCTTGCCGCCGCTCTGTGTCACGTCCCCGAGCGGGAGGGGGTCCGACGAGGGCGCCGGCACCCCGAGCTCCTCCGCGAACTCCCGCAGGGCGGTCTGGAACGGGTCCTCGCCCGGCGAGGGCTCCCCCTTCGGGATCGTCCACGCGCCCTCGTCCTTGCGCGCCCAGAACGGCCCACCCATGTGCCCGAGCAGCACCTCGAGCCCGGCCGTGCGCCGGAACAGCAGGATCCCCGCGCTCGTCCGCGCGCTCACAGCGTCAGCCCCGCCAGGATCGCGTCGACGGTCTCGACCGGCGTCTGCTCGGACGTGTCCAGCCAGAGCCCTGTGCGCGGCGTCCCGTCGCGCAGTCCGGCGTCGAGCTCCTCGACGGTCCAGACCCCGTAACCGGTCTTGCCCCGCCCCGCCTCGCGCGCCGCCACAGTCGACACGGACGGCGCCAGCACGACCACCTGCGGCGGGTTCCGGAACATCGCCACCCACGAGGGCAGGTCGTCCCCGAGCGCGATGTCCTGGACGACCGCGGTGAACCCGGCGTCGGCATACTCGTCGGCCACCATCGCGGCCAACCGGTAGCGTAGCCGCAGCTGCGCGAGCGACTCCGCCGACAGGTCGGTCCCGACCTCGGCACGTCCCGAGACGACCATCCGCCGGAACACGTCGCCCCGCACGTGCACGGACCGCGGCAGCCGCTCGGCCAGCAGCTGCGCGACCGTCGACTTCCCGGCGGCCATGATCCCGGTGATCAGGACCACGGTGCCGCTCACGTGGCCGCCACGGTCAGACGTCCTCGGGGTCGACCAGGAAGTCGGCCTCGTCGGCGATCTCCCCGCCGATCGCTCCGTGGACCGCGCGGGCGACCGCCTGCACCAGCGGGGCGGCCCGGGACCGCGCGACGCGGTGCTCGAACGACGGCCGCTCGGCCTCGAGCTCCTCGATGAACGGAGGCTCCCAGTGCACGCGGTACGCGACGATGCCGTTCTGGGTCCAGGGCAGGTCCCGCATCAGCGGCGGCAGGGTGGTCTCCACGCCGGCTTCGACCGAGAGCATCCCGTCGTGCCCCAGGTCGACGAGCACCCCGAACGCCTCGGGCACGGGTGGCACCGCGAGCATCAGCTCGTCGAACGCCGAGGCCTCGTCCATCAGGCGCTGCCGCTCGGCCTCGTCGTCGACCCCGTGCCGCTCCAGCGCGGCGGACAGCCCGCGCCCGCCGGCCTCGGCCACCCAGCCGGGCCGCCCGGCGGCGTCGCGCCCGACCCCGGGCAGCGGTCCGTTCCAGGTCCCGGTCGCCTCGCTCAGCCGCGCCCGCGCCTGCACCGACTGGACCACGGCGAGCGCCTCGGCGGGCTCCAACCAGGAGTCGGACAGGACGGTGAGGTCGATCGCGCTGTCTACGTCGGGTGTGAGGATCGTGCCGTGCTCGCCGATCCGGACGGAGCCGCCGAGCCGTCGCGCGGCGGCCACGAGCCACTGCAGGACGCGCTCCTCCTCGCGGATCGGCATGCCCTCGGGGAACGCGCGCTTGAGCCCGTCGCGGTCACCGCCGGGGTACGGCTTCTCGCCGCGCTCCCGCGGTGCCACCAGCACGTACGCGAGCGTCGAGGTGGTCGGCAGCCCGAGGCTGACGGCGTCCTCGGCCTCGACGCGGTACGGACCGGTCAGGGTGGACAGCCGGGCCAGCCGGAGCGTGCGGGCGGGGGTGGTCGACGAGCCGACGGCGCGGATGCCGAGCGCCGCGGTCATCGGGCCCATGATCCCGCGGGGCTGCGGGACGACGTCCGTGTCCTCCCAGTGCGCCTGCGCGAACCGGCTGATCGCGAGCACCTCGACCTCGTCGGCACCCACGTCCTCCGGGAGCCCGAGGAGGTGCCGGCTGCGCAGCTCGGGGTCACCGGCCTGGATGCGAGGCGGGCTCGCCATGGCTCAGACGTCCGTCCGGTGGAAGTTCTGCCACGACCGCGACGCCGTCGGGCCGCGCTGGCCCTGGTACCGCGAGCCGTACTCCGAGGAGCCGTACGGGTGCTCGGACGCCGACGACAACCGGAAGAAGCACATCTGGCCGATCTTCATGCCGGGCCAGAGCAGGATCGGCAGCGTGGCCACGTTGGACAGCTCGAGGGTCACGTGCCCGGAGAAGCCCGGGTCGATGAACCCCGCGGTCGAGTGCGTCAGCAGGCCGAGGCGACCCAGCGAGGACTTCCCCTCGAGCCGGGCGGCGATGTCGTCGGGCAGCGTCACGGCCTCGTACGTGGACCCGAGGACGAACTCGCCGGGGTGCAGGACGAACGACTCGCCCGCACCGACCTCGACCAGCCGCGTGAGCTCCGGCTGGTCCGCCGCGGGGTCGATGAACGGGTACTTGTGGTTGTCGAACAGCCGGAAGTACCGGTCCAGGCGCACGTCGATGCTCGAGGGCTGGAGCATGGCGGGCTCGTAGGGGTCGAGGGCCACGCGGCCCGACTCGAGCTCGGCCTTGATGTCGCGGTCGGAGAGCAGCACGGAGACACGGTAGTCCGATCGGCCGTGCGGTCAGGGCAGGCGTTCACCGCTGGGCTGCGTCCCGGACCAGCAGGGCCACCTGCGTGCGGTTCTCCAGGCCGAGCTTGAGCAGGATGCTCGACACGTGCGCCTTGACGGTGGCGAGCGAGAGGTACAGCTCCCGGCAGATGTCCGCGTTGCTCGCCCCGCGACCGATCGCTGCCACGACGTCCCGTTCGCGCTCGGTCAGCAGGTCGAGCGCGGCCCGCGCCGTGGCGCGTGAGCCGCCCGCCCGGGCGGTGGAGTCCATGAGCCGACGAGCCACCCGCGGCGAGAGCACCGGCTCGCCCGCCGCCGCCGCGAGCACCGCCTCGACGATGCGCTGCGGCTCGGTGTCCTTGAGCAGGTAGCCGCTGGCGCCCGCGTGCATCGCGGCCTCGACCTCGTCGGCGGTGTCGAACGTGGTGAGGACGACGACCGCCGGGGGGTCGAACCGGCGGCGGAGCGTGCGGGTGGCCGCGATGCCGTCGACCCCCGGCATCCGCAGGTCCATGAGCACGACGTCGACGGGGTGCGCGTCCAGCGCCGCGGGCACGCCGGACCCGTCGGCCACCTGCGCCACCACCGAGATGCCCTGCGCGCCGTCCAGCATGAGCGTGAGCCCGGCGCGCACCAGGGCGTCGTCGTCGACGACGAGCACCCGGACGGTCACGGCTTCCACGGTAGCCACGCGTCGAGCTCGAAACCGTCCGGCCGGGGCGTCGCGGTCAGGGTGCCGCCCAGCAGCTCGACCCGCTCGGTCAGCCCGACCAGGCCCGTCCCCGTCCCCGTCCCGAGGCCGACACCGCCCCGCCCGTTCACCACGCGCACGCGCAGCCCCTCGTCGGCCGCCACCACGACCTCCACCGACGCACCGGGAGCGTGGCGCCGCGCATTGGTCAGCCCTTCCTGGCACACCCGGTAGACCGCGAGGCCCAGCTGCGCGGGGAGGTCGAGGTCCGGCGCCTCCAGCGAGACCACCGCCCCGGCCGCCCGCTCCTGCGCCACCAGCGCGGGAAGGTTCGCGAGCCCGGGCACCGGTCGCAGCTCGTCGGGCCGCTCGCGGAGCACCCCGATGACCGTGCGCAGGTCCTCGAGGGCCGCCCCGGCGCTGGCCCGCACCACGCCCGCCGCGGCCGCGACCTGCGCGGGCGGCAGGTCCGTCCGGTACTCCAGGGCGCCCGCGGTGGTTGCCAGCAGGGTCAGCCGGTGCGCGAGGGTGTCGTGCATCTCCCGCGCGATCCGGGTCCGCTCCGCGCGGCGCGCCTCGTCGACCTTCCGCTCCTGGTCCCGCTCCGCCCGCCGCGCCCGCGCCCGCCACTCATCGACCAGCGCGTCCCGCGTCCGCCCGTACGCACCCCACCCGAGCAGGGCCGCGTGGACCGCGACGTCCGACAGCAGCCACCACCCCAGCGGAAGCCCGACCGGTCGCCACAGCGCCTGCAGACCGTGGCCGACGATGCTCGCGCACGCCACCGGGACGGCGGTGCGCAGCGGCTCGCGGCGCGCGACCACGTACGTGCCGGCGGTGGCCGACGGCGTCGCGGCCGGGCTCAGGGCGGCGAGCGCCCCCAGCAGCAGCCCTCCGAGCAGCGGCCGGCTCTGCAGGAACGGCAGGATCGCCATGGCGGACGCGCCGAGCACGAGGTCGATCCCGAGCGGTACGCCGGCGTCCTGGGCCGACCAGGCGCCGAGGAACGTCAGCACCGCCATCCCGGACAGCAGGCCGAGCAGCACGGGAGCTCCGGGTCGGTCCCGACGCGAGGCGGAGGGCGTCATGCGGCGAGCCTAGGAACCCGGTCCGCGGCCGACCACCGACCAAAGCAGGGGGCGCCGGGCACCTCCGGCCGACGACGACGGCGGCCGGACCGGCGAGCGTCGAGGCGTCCACCTCCACCGTCAGGAGAAGCCCATGTCCCGTCCCCTCCCCGTCTGGCTCGTCGCCACCGCCGCCCTCGCCGTCGCCCTCGCCATCTGGGTGATCGCCGTCCCGGTCGCCGGCATCGAGCTGCGAGCCGGCACCCCGCCGCAGACGATCGGCGTCGCCTCGGTCGCCGTCACGACCCTCGTGGTCACCCTGGCCGCCTGGGCGGTGCGTGCCCTGCTCCGTCGCCGGACGCCCGTCGCCTGGTGGCTGACCTGCGCGATCGTCCTGCTCATCTCGCTGCTCGGACCGCTCGGCGCGTCGTCACGGGCCGCGGTCGGCACGCTGCTGGCCCTGCACCTCGCCGTCGGTGCCGTCCTCGCGCTGGGCCTGGATCCACGGCGCTCCCGGCAGCGGTTGCCCGCACGGGTGCCCTGATCGGGCGGGGGGTCGATGAGGGATTTCTCGTCGTCGACCCCCTGGCCCGTTCCCCCATGGGATCCGGGCGGCTATGCTCTCGTCCGGGAGATGCGTGGGAGCGCTCTCGCACACTGATATCGCGCCGGAAGCACGACGCACCACCCGCACTGGTGCGGGGGGAGGTCGGGGAGCCGCAGGCGCCACTGCCGAGCACTCGAGGGGCAAGTCCATGCGGTACGGCCATTTTGACGACGAGGCACGCGAGTACGTCATCGAGACGCCTCACACGCCCTATCCGTGGATCAACTACCTGGGGTCCGAGCAGTTCTTCTCGCTCATCTCGCACCAGTCCGGCGGGTACTCGTTCTACCGCGACGCCAAGATGCGCCGCCTGACGCGGTACCGCTACAACAACATCCCCGCGGACGCGGGCGGCCGCTACTTCTACGTGAACGACGGCGGCGACGTGTGGACCCCGTCGTGGCTGCCGGTCAAGGCGGACCTGGATCACTTCGAGACGCGCCACGGCCTCGGCTACACGCGCATCACCGGTGAGCGCCGCGGCATCTCGGTGGAGACCCTCTTCTTCGTGCCCATCGGCGAGACCGCCGAGATCCAGAAGGTCACGGTCACCAACACGTCCGACGCGAGCAAGACGATCTCGCTGTTCTCGTTCGTCGAGTTCTGCCTGTGGAACGCGCAGGACGACCAGACCAACTACCAGCGCAACCTGTCGATCGGCGAGGTCGAGGTCGAGCAGGACGGCCCGCACGGGTCGGCCGTGTTCCACAAGACCGAGTACCGCGAGCGCCGCGACCACTACGCCGTCTACGGCGTGAACACGCGGGCCGACGGCTTCGACACCGATCGCGACACGTTCGTCGGCGCCTACAACGGCCTCGGCGAGGCGACGGTCCCGCGCTCCGGGAAGTCCACCGGTTCGGTGGCGTCCGGCTGGTACCCGATCGGCTCGCACCAGGTCGACATCACCCTGGCTCCGGGCGAGTCCCGCGCTCTGACCTACGTGCTCGGCTACATCGAGAACCCCGACGAGGAGAAGTGGGCCGACGACGCCCACCAGGTCATCAACAAGGAGCGCGCGCACGCGCTGCTGGGCCGGTTCGCCACGACCGAGCAGACCGACGCCGCCTTCGAGCAGCTGCGCGCCCACTGGACCGGCCTGCTCTCGACGTACTCGGTGAAGTCCGACGACGAGAAGCTCGACCGGATGGTCAACATCTGGAACCAGTACCAGTGCATGGTCACGTTCAACATGTCGCGCTCGGCGTCGTTCTTCGAGACCGGGATCGGCCGCGGGATGGGCTTCCGCGACTCCAACCAGGACCTGCTGGGCTTCGTGCACCTCATCCCCGAGCGGGCCCGCGAGCGGATCATCGATATCGCGTCCACGCAGTTCGAGGACGGGTCGGCGTACCACCAGTACCAGCCGCTGACGAAGCGCGGGAACAACGACATCGGATCCGGCTTCAACGACGACCCGCTGTGGCTCATCGCCGGCGTGGCCGCGTACGTCAAGGAGACCGGCGACGTCGGCATCCTCGACGAGCCCGTGCCGTTCGACAACGCACCCGGCTCCGAGGTCCCGCTGTTCGAGCACCTGGTCCGCTCGTTCCAGTTCACGGTCGACAACCGCGGCCCGCACGGCCTGCCGCTCATCGGCCGCGCCGACTGGAACGACTGCCTCAACCTCAACTGCTTCTCGACGACCCCCGGCGAGTCGTTCCAGACCACGGAGAACCAGGCCGGCGGGCACGCCGAGTCGGTGTTCATCGCCGCGCAGTTCGTCCTCTACGGCGCCGAGTTCGCCGAGCTGGCGTCGCGCCGCGGCCTCCCGGAGGTCGCCTCGCAGGCGCGCAAGGTGGTCGACGAGGTCCGCGAGGCCGTCCTCGAGCACGGCTGGGACGGCGAGTGGTTCCTGCGCGCGTACGACTTCTACGGCAACCCCGTGGGCACGGACGCCAAGCCCGAGGGCAAGATCTGGATCGAGCCGCAGGGCTTCGCCGTGATGGCGGGCATCGGCGTGGACGGCACATCGACCGACTCCCCGGCCATCAAGGCGCTCGACTCCGTCGGCGAGATGCTGGGCACCCCGCACGGCCTGGTGCTCCAGTACCCCGCGTACACGACGTACCAGATCGAGCTCGGCGAGGTCTCCACCTACCCGCCCGGCTACAAGGAGAACGGTGGCATCTTCTGCCACAACAACCCCTGGGTGATCATCGGCGAGACGGTGGTCGGCCGCGGCGCCAAGGCGTTCGACTACTACAAGCGGATCACCCCGGCGTACCGCGAGGACATCTCCGACGTCCACAAGCTCGAGCCCTACGTGTACGCGCAGATGATCGCGGGCAAGCAGGCGTCCCGCGCCGGCGAGGCCAAGAACTCGTGGCTGACCGGCACGGCGGCGTGGAACTTCGTCGCGGTGTCCCAGTACCTGCTCGGGGTCCGCCCGGACTACGACGGCCTCGTCGTCGACCCGCAGATCGGCCCGGACGTCCCGTCCTTCACCGTGACGCGCGTCGCCCGCGGCGCCACGTACGAGATCCACGTGACCAACTCCGGCGTCGAGGGTGCTCGCGGCACCCTGACGGTCGACGGCACCCCGGTCGAGGGCAACCTCGTCCCGTACGCCGCCGAGGGCTCGGTCGTCCGCGTCGAGGTCACCGTCTGACCCCGCGGGGGGCTGACGGGATGCTGTGATGACGGCTGTCCAGGAGATCGAAGCGCTTCCGTCCGTCGTCGCCGAGCGGATGGTCACGCTCCGCAACGAGTCGTGGGAGCTCGACGTGCTGCCGGCGACGGGCGCGTCCCTCGCCGGCGGACGGATCCGCACCGCGGACGGGCTCTGGCGCGACCTGCTGCGCCCGACCCGGCGGACGGTGCTGGGCGAGCCGGAGAAGTGCTCGAGCTTCCCGATGGTCCCGTGGTCCAACCGCATCCGCGACGGCGTGCTCCCGTTCGGAGACCGCACCTGGCAGCTCCAGCGCAACGGGGCCGACGGCACGGCCATCCACGGCGCCGCCCGGCACTCCGCCTGGGCGGTCACCGACCGCACCGAGACGCGCGTGGTCCTCGAGCTCGACACCACCGGCCTGGTCGGCGTGAACTTCCCGTGGCAGTTCCGCGCGCAGATCACGTACGCGCTGGCCGGCGACAAGCTCGTCGTCGCCACGTCGGTGCGCAACGTGGACCGCGAGCCGTTCCCCGCCGGGTTCGGGCACCACCCGTACTTCCAGCGCACGCTGTCGCCGGTGGGCACCTCGGCGCCCCCGACGCCCGGGCAGCCCGTCCTCGAGGTGCCGGCGCAGAAGGGGTACTCGCTGGTCAACGCCCTCGCGTCCGGCCCCGCCGGCGCCGTTCCCCAGCGCGCCGACTTCCGCGTGGCGCGCCCGCTGACCTCGACGTTCGTCGACGACGTGCTCACCGCGTGGGAGCCCGGCGCGCCCGTGCGGATCAGCTACGAGGACCTCGGCGTCAGCGTCGACCTGCACGCCGACCCCGTCTACGCCCACCTGGTCCTGTACGCGCCCCGCAAGCGGCCGTACTTCGCGGTGGAGCCGGTGACCAACGTGAACAACGGGTTCTCGCTGCACGCCGCGGGCGTCCCGGGCACCGGCGTCTTCGTCCTGGAGCCCGGCGAGGAGCGCTGCGGGGCGTTCACCATGACGCTGCGGACCTGAGTTCGCCGTCGCGATCGGTCCGGGTATGATTCCTGGCGGACCGATCGCACCGGTCCACGCGGGTGTAGTTCAGTGGCAGAACTTCAGCTTCCCAAGCTGATAGCGCGAGTTCGATTCTCGTCACCCGCTCCAGCAGTGCCGCAGGTTGCCCGCTGCGTGCCGCGGAACCGCGGCTGGGCGTCGGCTAGGTTCCTGGCGTGAACGATGTGTGGGTCGACGTCGCCGGACCGGCAGACTTCTCGGACGTCCGTGCCCTGCTCGAGATGTGGAAGCCCGGCCAGCGAGTCACGCCCAGAAGACCAGCTGACCTCGCCACCGGACGGTCGCTCTTCCTCCTCGCTCGCCTGTCGAACGGCGCGCCCGTCGGACTCGTCGAGGGCCACCACGACTGGACCAACTGGGAGCTGCTGGCGGACTGGGGGCACCTGACGGACGCAGACCGAGGCTCCTACCTGCTGTCTCTCTTCGTCGATCCGAGCGTCCGGTCCGACCAGGTGGGAACAGCTTTGGTCGACGCCTTCGTGGCCGAGGCCGTCGGCGCAGGAAGTCCACTGGTCGTCGTCATCCCCGACGCGGAGCCCTTCAGCTACGAACGCCGACTGAGCTTCTTCCGGCGCTGCGACTTCATCCCGCTGGCTGTCACCGTGCCGCAGCCCACCTGGATCTGGGGAAGACCACTCGGCTGATCGAGCCGCACGACGCCGTCCTGACGCTCCGTGGACCACGCACCGACACGGCTCGAACTGGATAGCGCGACCGGAACACGAGCCGTCGGAACCCTTGACAAGTTTTTTCGTCAAGAGCATCGTGGTGCTCATGCAGGACGTCGAGGTCATCGAGAGCGCGGAGGCAGCCGCCGCCGCGCTGGATCCGGTCCGGGCCCGGCTGCTCAGCGAGCTGGCCGTCCCGGCCTCCGCCGCCGGGCTTGCCGCCCGGGTCGGCATCACGCGCCAGAAGGTCAACTACTACCTCAAGACGCTCGAGGCGCACGGCCTGGTGGAGCTGTCCGAGGAGCGCCGGCACGGCGGCATCACCGAGCGGGTGCTGCAGGCGTCGGCGGCGGCGTACGTCGTCTCGCCGGCGGCCGTGAGCGCGTCCGCGGCCGACCCGGGCGCCAACGCCGACCACCTGTCGGCGGGCTACCTCGTCGCGCTGGCCGGCCGGCTGGTGCGCGAGGTCGGCGCCCTGGCACGCCGAGCCGGCGCGTCCGGCACACGTCTGCCGACGCTGACCATCGACACGCAGATCGGCTTCCGGTCGGCCGCCGACCGGGCTGCCTTCGCGGACGACCTGACCGCCGCGGTGCTCGACCTGGCCGCGCGCTACCACCACGACGACGGGCGCCCGCACCGGCTCGTCGTCGCCGCCCACCCCGTTCCTGAGGAGGAGACATGAGCACGATCACGAACGTCCCGTACCGCCTGGAGTTCAGCGTCGAGGTCCCGGGGACCCCGGAGCAGGTCTGGGAGGCCATCGCGACCGCCAAGGGCATGAGCGCGTGGTTCGGGCCGACCGAGCTGGAGGAGCGTGAGGGCGGCTCCCTGCGCTTCGTCATGGGTCCCGACATGGACTCGACCGGCCAGGTCACCGGCTGGGACCCCCCGCGGCGCATCGTCTACGAGGAGGACTGGGCCGCCCTCATGGGCAAGGACCCGGACACGCTCAGCCCGCTGACGTCCGAGTTCCTCGTCGAGGCGCAGTCCGGCGGCACCTGCGTCGTGCGCGTGACCAGCAGCGGCTTCGGGATCGGTGCCGACTGGGAGCAGGGGTGGTGGGACACCCTCGGCCCCGGCTGGATGCCGTTCTTCGACAACCTGCGCCTGTACCTGGCGCACTTCCCCGGCCAGGAGGCCACGCACCTGGAGGTCTCCGTCACCCACCCCGGCGATCCGGAAGCGCTCTGGTCGACGCTGTGCACGGAGCTGGGGCTGGGCGACGAGGGCGCGACGGTCGACGTGCGCGGCGCCACCGGCACGGTCGAGCGGGCCGGCGAGCGGCAGACGCTGGTCCGGCTGACTGCGCCGGTGCCGGGAATGCTGAGCGTCTACGCGTGGGGCCTCGGCGACGGCACCGCGACGGCAGGCGTCCGGGCGTACCTGTTCTCCGCCGACGCGGCGGACTACGCGCAGCGCGAGGAGCCGGCCTGGCGGGCGTGGCTCGAGGGGCTGTCGGTCCCGGCCTGATCCCCGGCGGCGGGCGACCCGCACGTCGCGCAGGGCCGGTCCCCACCCTCCTGGGGACCGGCCCTGCGACGTCGTGACCAGCGTGCCCCCTCGCCCGCTCCAGAGTCAAGCCGTCATTGACACTCGTCACACGAACGCCATGACCCAGAAGTGGGGCGACACGGAGGTCGGGGCACCGGCCGGGCCCGAGCCGGGTGCCACACTCGTCGCGTGAGCGCGCCGCGCAGCGAGCTGAAGAACATCGGGTACGAGATCTTCATCGGCGCGCTGTCGCTGCTGTCGATCGTCAACCTGGTCCTCGTCGCGGTGGCCCGGGGCGACGGCGACCTGCAGAACGTCCTGCTGGCGATGGACGCGATCTTCAGCGTGATCTTCCTCATCGACTTCACCTACCGGTTCACCACCGCACCCTCGCGCAAGGACTACTTCTTCCGGCACTTCGGGTGGGCCGACCTGCTCGCCAGCCTGCCGCTGGCCCAGCTCAAGTTCCTGCGCATCTTCCGCCTGGTCCGCGTCTTCCGGCTCATGCGGGGGGTCGGCGGCCGCTCCGTCCTGCGGACTCTCGTCCGGGACCGAGCAGGCAGCGCGCTGTTCACCCTGCTGCTCACGGGCATCCTGGTGCTCCAGTTCGGCAGCCTCACGATCCTGCGCGTCGAGAGCGGCGCCCCGGACGCCAACATCACGACCGCCTCGGACTCCCTCTGGTACACCGTCGTCACCATCTCGACCGTCGGCTACGGCGACCAGTACCCCGTGACGACCGCCGGCCGGATCGTCGGCGCGATCATCATCGTGGTCGGTGTCGGCATCTTCGGGACGTTCACCGGCTACCTGGCCAACCTGTTCCTGACCCCGCGGAAGGCTCCCGAGCGGGTCGACGCGCTGGCGCAGCTGCGGCACGTCCTCGACCTGCCGGGCGTCACGGTCGAGGATGTCGACCGCGTGCTCGCCCTGCACCGCGACGGACGTCCGGACTGAGCGCTCAGGTCAGGTCGAGCGTCAGCGTCCTGCCCCAGCCGTGCCGCTGCGCCTCCGTGAACCCGACCCGCGAGTAGAACGCGATCGCGCCCTCGTTCCGGCTGTCGACGCCGAGGTGCAGACCGGGCACCCCTCGCTCGCGCAGCGCCGCCGAGAGCGTCTCGACCAGTCGACGCCCGAGCCCCTGACCCTGCGCACGCGGGAGCAGGTCGATGTGCATGTGGGCGGGGAACCGGTCCGCCAGGGACTCGTCGGCGGCCGCCCACTCGTGGATCCGGCCGACGACCACGTGGTCCTCGGTGCCGTCGTGCGGGTCCTCGCCGAGCGGGTAGCGCGCCCGCAACGTGGGCCACCACGCCCGCTCGAGCCACTCCTCGAAGCGCTGGGTGTCCGACGTCGCCAGGATGTAGCCCACCGGGCCGAGCTCGTCGACGACGACGAACGTCAGGCTGGGATCGGCGATCGGGTACGGCCCCGCGTAGACGTGTCCCAGCAGGTCAGGGTCGCGGTAGAGCGCCGTGGCGTCGGCGCCCGCGTCGCCTGTGCCCAGGCAGATCCGGTAGAGCGCGGGCAGGTCGGACGGGTGGAACGGCCGGATGACTGCAGGCATGACGACGACCCTCTCACGGCCTCACCCGCACTCCGGGTTCCAGGTCCGGCGCCGATCTGCCGATGACTAGGGTGTGACGCTCCTCACCGACACCACCACCGACCTGATGCACCAGGCGTTCATCGTCGCCGTCGGCAAGTGTGACGACGACGGGAACCCCCTGGGCCCCTACTACAGCGTGCTGAGCACCGCGAGCACCTTCCACGCCAGCGTCGTCGTCTCGACGCCAGAGGAAGCGTTCGCCCTGGCACGCGACCGGATCGCCCTCCAGCCCGACCCCGGGTCCTGGGAGATCGTCAACCTGCTGCACTGAGCCCGGACGCGCGGTCAGGCTCCTGCCGAGGCCGTGTACGTCTTCTCCGGCCAGTACGCCCACTCCTCGAACAGCTCGGCGCGCCCGTCCGGCCCGAACCGCAGCACCCAGAGGTCCTTGTACTCCTGCGGCTTGTCGCCGCCGTACTGCACCTCCACCCGGACCACGGCGTCCTGACCGTCGGCCGCGATCACCTCCGCCGTCATGGTGAACGGCGTGGGGTCCACCCAGAACCCGCGGATCGCCTCGAGCCCCTCCAGGGGCTCCGGGTCGTACGGCGAGCGCAGGTACCGCGCGTCCTCCGCGAACAGGCGGTCGAGCCCGTCCACGTCCTGCGTGCGCCACGCGTGCTCGTACCGCTCGACCCATCCCGTGACCGCGTCCCGGCCCATCGCCGCCTCCTCCGCTCGGTGTGGGTCCGAGTCTCCACCCGACCACCGACGCGGCGTCAGCTCACCCGCGGACCGACCGCTCCGCGGCGCAGCACCGACAGCTCGACGCGCGAGCGCAGCTGGTCGGTGGGCAGGACGTGCGCGAGGTCGGCGAGCACGCCGTCGCACGCGTCGACCACGGCTCCGAGGTCCACGTCCGGGTCGACGGTGGCCCGCAGGCGCACGACGAGCTCCCCCCGGTCCGCGAGCACGGCACCCTTGGCGGACCGGATCATCGGGTCCTCGGCGAGCACCTCCGCGGCGGTCGCCACCGCCGGGCCCGGATCGACCAGCAGCCGGCCCGGCTGCGCCCCGGACGGCAGCCGCAGCGACCCGACGGACCGTCGGGGCAGGTGCGCCAGGAGCCACCAGAGCCCGATGACGACGAGGGCGCCGCCGACGATCCCGGCGAGGGCCGCGAAGCTCGACGACCCGGTCACCTGGCCGGAGTCGACGGCGACCTCGTCGGGCACATCGGGCCACAGGGACTCCAGGAATCCCGTCTGCCAGCCCACTGCGGCCACGCCGACCAGGATCAGAAGGAGCCCGAGCAGCAGGACGAGCACCCGGTCGAACCCCAGGATCGAACGCCTCATCGCCCGTCACCTCCCGAGTGGAGCCCGGCGGTCGTGCGACCGACCACCTTGACCGACAGCGGCTGCGCCAGCGGCGCCAACCGCTCGGTCACGGCCGCGCGCACGGCATCGGACACGTCGTCGCCCTCGAGGGTCGACACGGTGACGGTCACGGACCGGCGGGTGGCCGACGCCCGCGCGGAGAGCACCCGGTCGACCTCGTCAGCGGCCGAGGCGGCGAGCCGGGCGGCGTCCCCGACGCCGATGGTCGCCCCGGTCGAGGACGTGACGTCCAGGCGCGTGCGGACCCGTCGGCCCAGCGCGACCACCACGAGCCACAGCCCGAGCAGGGCGACGACGACGCCCACCGCGGTGACCAGCGTCGACGGCACGACACCGTCGGCACTGTCCACGACAGGCGCGATCCAGGGCTCGCCGTCGACCCGCCCGGCGGCGACGAGGGCCTCGCGCACCACGAGGACTCCGAGCACGACCAGCACGGCCGCGAGCGCGATGCTCCACCAGGCGACCCTGCCGGCCCGTGTGGCAGCGGCAGCGGGAGCGAACCCGCGCGGGGTCTCGACGTGCGTCATCGCACCCTCGCGACCGGTCGAGCGCTCGCCGCACGGACGACCTCGCGCACGGCGACGCTCACGTGGGCGAGGTCCTGACCTGCGAGGCGCTCGAGCTCCTGGCGCAGCGCAGCCTGGACGCCTGTGGTGACCTGCGCGGCCGAGGCCGGCCAGGTGATCGCCACCTCCACCTCGACGCGCGCCTTCGAGCCAGCCCGCTGCCAGCGGACGCGCGGGTAGCCGCGGCCCAGCGTGCGTTCGACCGTGCCGACGGACTCCTCCTCCGGAGCGACACCGGGGACCTCGAGGGTCACCTGACGGGCGATCCGCGTGAGGGCGCGGTCGGCGATGGTGAGCGTCCCGCGGGCGTCAGCCACGGCCGCGGCCGGAGACGAGGCCGGTGACGTCGATCCGACCGTCGACCGCGAGGCCGACGACCACCCCGACGGCCGCGAGGACGACCGCGAGCATGAACATGTCGAACCCGCCGACGGCGGCGACGAGAGCGAGCAGCAGGCCGGCGAACAGCCCGATGGCGACAGATGACACGGTGACTCCTCAGACGATGGTGTCGATGTCCTCGACGTGGACGCGGACGGGCATGGGTGCGATCGCGGAGACGGCCCGCTGCACCCGAGCCGCCGTCTCGGGGACGGGGACGAGGTCGGAGACGACGACGTGCACCTCGGTGCCCTCGTCGTCGATCCGGACCCCGGTCACCCGGCGGCCGGGCAGGTAGGTGCCCAGCTCCCCGAAGCGACCGCCGTGCAGCCGGACGACGCCGGGAACCGCCAGGACGGTCGCCGCGACGACCTCGGACGGGGTGAGCGGCTCCGGGACGACGTCGGCGATGACGACCACCTCGGCGGGCGGGACGACCTCGGGCACGTGCTCGGCCAGGTCGAGGGGCGCCACGTCGGACGCCACCTCCAGCGGCGTGGGCACGTGATCCGGGAGCTCGGTCACTGGACCCGCTGCTCCTGGGGTGCCGCAGGCTGGGCGTCGTCCTGCGGCAGGTGCACGTCGTTGACGGTCACGTTGACCTCGACGACGTGCAGGCCGGTCATGCGCTCGACGGCACTGATGACGTTGCGCCGGATGCCGTCGGCCAGGTCCGCGATCGAGACGCCGTACTCGGCGACCAGGTCGAGGTCAACGGCCGCCTCGGTCTCGCCCACCTCGACGGAGACGCCCTGGGAGTGGTTGGTGCGGGCACCGGGGATGCGCTCGCGCAGGTTGCCGATCGCGCGGGCTGCGCCGCCGCCGAGCGAGTGCACCCCGCTGACCTCGCTCGCGGCGATGCCCGCGATCTTGCTGACCACGGTGTCGGCGATGGTCGTGCTGCCCTCGGGCGTGACCAGCGCGCTCTGCCGGGCGCGGGTGGCGGGGGCGGTGACTGTCGTGGCGGACTCGCTCATGGTGACCTCTCTCGACTGGTGGACGTACACGGTTGGTCGCGGTTCCGGCCGATTCGTCACGGATCCCAGATGTGACGTGGGTCACATGCGCCAGGATGCGGTGCCTGACCGGCGGACGCACGCTGCTCGGGATGGACGACGACGAGGGGGTCCCGGACGAGGTGCTTGCCCGGCGGGCGGCACTGCTCGACCGCGCCGCGTTCCGGGTGATCGTCGACCGGCATGGCCCGGCCCTCTATCGCTATGCCCGCCGCATGCTCGATGATCCACAGGACACCGAGGACTGCGTGCAGGAGGCGTTCGCAGCCGCGTGGACCTCGTTGCCACAGTTCGCGGGCCGGTCGGCGCTGCGCACCTGGCTGTTCGCCATCACGGCGCACAAGGTGCGGTCCTTGCAGCGTCGTCGGACCCGCACGGCTCTGCCCCTGCCCTTCGTCCCGGTCGACGAGGTGGATCGTCACGCGATCGACCCGGAACGCTCGGCCGAGGGGACGGACCTGCTCGAGGCGCTGAACGCGGCGCTGCGTGAGCTGCCACCGGGGCCACGGTCGACGTGGCTGCTGCGGGAGGTCGAGGGACTGTCGTACGAGCAGATCGCCGAGGTGTCGGGAACGACGACCAGCACGGTCCGCGGCCAGCTCCACCGGGCGCGTGGCCACCTGATCCAGCGGATGGAGGCGTGGCGGTGAACGCTGAGCAGCTGCTCACGCAGGCCGCTCGGTCGTTGCGTGAGCACACCGACAGCGGGTGGGTCGCCCTGCGTGACGACGTCGTGGCGGTCGCCGTCCGTGCGTTCCGCCCGTCCGCCCCCGTCCGTGGTGGCTCGCTGCCGGACGGCCCCCTGTTCGTGGCGTCCACCGTCGTGGTGTCGCGCGTGGGAGCCGCCCTCGCGACCGTGGCCGACGCCGGCGTCCTGCGGATCACGTGCACCACCACCTCGCAGGACGACCTGGACCGGCTGACCGTCGAGCTCGTCGCGCTCTACGGCACCCCGCTGGTCCCGCTGGCCGACGAGGTCCGCAGCCTCGCCGCGACCGCCGTCGCCGAGACGCTCGGCCTCGCCCGGCCACCGGTGGACCGCGTGCGCGTCGACGTCTCGGTGCAGGACGTGACGAGGGACCGCCGACAGCTCTGACCGCGCGCCGTCCCCGGCCGTCGAGGTCGCGGAGTCCGGCAAGACACGCTGCGCAGGCCGCCCAGATGGGCTGCCGTAAGACACACTCCTCTGTGTGACCGACCTGCTCTCCTCCCCGCGCCCCCTGGGCGAGCCGGGGACGGTCGACCACCGCGCCGACTGGTCGTGGCTCCCTGACCCGGCGGACATCCCGACCGCGTCGGGCCTGGCGCGCGCTCGCGACGAGGCCGAGCGGCTGCTCGCCGACCACGGCGTCACGTACGGCGCGGACCAGGAGGACGGCGAGCACCCCTGGCACCTGGACCCCCTGCCGGTCATCGTCGACGAGCCGGAGTGGGCCCGCCTCGACGCGGGGCTCGTGCAGCGTGCCGAGCTGCTGGACGCGATCCTGCAGGACGCCTACGGCCACCGGCTCCTGCTCACCGACAAGCTGCTCCCCCCGACGGTCGTGCTGGGCCACCCGGGGTTCGTGCGCGCGGTCGACGGGCTGCGGCTGCCCGGCGGGCGTGAGCTGGTGCTCACCGCCACCGACCTGGTGCGCGACGCCGGCGGCGCCTGGTGCGCGGTGGCCGACCGGACGCAGGCTCCTTCGGGCGTCGGGTACGCGATGGAGGACCGGCGCATCGTCGCGCAGGTGCTCTCGGGGGTGTACCGGCAGGCGTCCATCCAGCGCCTCGGTCCGTTCTTCCGCGCGCTGCGGCTGGCGCTGCGGGCCGTCGCCCCGGGTCAGGCCGAGCAGCCGCGGGTGGTCCTGCTGACGTCCGGGCCGTCCAGCGAGACCGCGTTCGACCAGGCCTACCTGGCCTCCATGCTCGGCCTGCCGCTGGTCGAGGGCTCCGACCTGCTGGTCCGGGACGGCCGCGTGTGGATGCGCGGTGTCGAGGGCCTCGAGCCGGTCGACGTGATCCTGCGGCGCGTCGACGCCGAGTGGTGCGACCCGCTGGACCTGCGGCAGGGCTCGCGCCTCGGCGTCCCCGGACTGGTCCGGGCGGTGCGTGCCGGCGCCGTGAGCGTGGTCAACCCGCTGGGCAGCTCGGTGCTGGAGAACCCGGCCCTGCTCACCTACCTCCCGCGGCTGGCCAACGCGGTGCTCGACCAGGACCTCGCGCTGGCGTCGGCCCCCACGTGGTGGTGCGGCGAGCCGCGGTCGCTCCAGCACGTGGTGACGCGCCTGGACCAGCTGGTGATCCTGCCGACGGTCCGCGGCACCGACGTCGGCACGATCCTCGGCTGGACGCTGAGCCACCGCGAGCGCGAGCAGCTCGCGGCCCGGATCAGCGCGGAGCCGTGGCTGTGGGTGGGCCAGGAGCCGGTGGGTCCGGCGGGGCCCACGATCGACGGCGCACCCGTCGGCGTCGGCAGCGACCTGCCCTCCGCGGAGGGCATCGGGCCCGCCGACCTCGGGCCGCGGGCCGCGGTGCTGCGCACGTACGCGGTCGCGCACCGGGAGACGTACACGGTGATGGCCGGCGGGCTCGCGCGCGTCGCGTCCGGGCACGTCGTCTCGTCGGCCCTCGGTGCCGCCGCCAAGGACGTGTGGGTGCTCTCCACACAGCCCGACGCGCCGGTCGAGCCGTGGGTGCCGTCCGACGAGTCCTCGGCCGGCGAGGTGCCCGCGCAGCGCCGCCCGGCCACCGGCATCTCGCCGCGCACCGCCGAGAACCTGTACTGGATGGGCCGCTACGCCGAGCGGGCCGAGGACGCCAGCCGCGTGCTGCGCGTCGTCGTGGACCGCTGGGACGACTTCCACCAGCGCCCGGCGTCCGCGGGCGGGCGGGCGCTCGCGGTCCTCCTCTCGTCCCTGACCCCCACCGACGGACCGACCCCACGCTTCCGCGACCTCGTGCTGGACCCCCAGACCACCGGCACGGTCGCGCGCTCGGTCCGTCGGCTCGCGGCCTCGGCCGCCGCGGTCCGCGACCAGCTGTCGACCGACACGTTCGGCCCGCTCGCCCGCATCGAGCGCGCGCTGCGCGACGAGCGGAACAAGACCCGCGGCCGCACCTCCGGGGCGGACTCGCTCGACCTCGGGGTGGTCAGCGGGAGCACCGCCACGGCCGGGCTGCGGCCCGCGCTCGACAAGGTCCTCGAAGGGCTGCTCGCCATCGCGGGGATCACCGCCGAAGGGCTGGTACGGGACGTCGGCTGGCAGTTCCTGGACGCCGGTCGACGCATCGAGCGCGCCCAGCACCTGGTGGAGAGCCTGCTCGCCACCGTCGTGCAGCAGCGCCCGGCGGACGTCGACTCGGTGGTCCGCGAGTCCGTGCTGCTGGCGCACGAGTCGGCCATCACGTTCCGCCGCCGGCACCAGACCGGCGCGGGCCTGGCCGAGCTGCTCGAGCTCCTGCTGCTCGACCCCACCAACCCCCGGTCGCTGGCCTACCAGCTGGACCGGCTGCAGGAGTCGCTCGCGCTGGTCCCCCTCGCCGGCCGCGCGCCCGACCAGCGCGACCACCTGCTGTCCGACGTCGTCGACCTGCTCGCCGAGGTGGACCCGGTGGCGATCGCCGGCGCGGTCACCGAGGACGGCCGGCGCGCCCGGCTGGCGGAGGCCCTGGAGTCGATGCTCTGGCGGCTGCACGCGGCGGCCGACGAGATCGAGCGCGTGCACTTCGTCCGGCTGGCCCCGAGTCGCGCGCTCGAGGACCCCTGGGACGCCCGGGACGGTGGTGGCGAGTGACCCGCACCTACGACCTGGTGCACCGCACCACGTACACGTACGCCAACGTGGTGACGGACTCCTACGGCCGCACGACGATGACGCCGCGCGACGTGCCCGGGCAGTCGTGCCTGTCGACGACCGTGGAGATCGAGCCGCCCCCCGCCGACACCGCCGCGCACGTGGACTACTGGGGCAACCGGACCACCTACTTCGGGGTCACGACGCCCCACACCCGGCTCGTGGTCACGGCGCGCTCGACCATCGAGGTGACGCGGCACGCCCCCGATCCCGCGGCGCTGCCGACCGTCGGCTGGCACGAGGTCGCGCGTCGCGTGGCGGCGGGCGAGGTGGGCCGGCTGGACCCGGGCATCGTGGACCTGCGGGAGGCCCTGCTGCCGTCCCCGCACGTGGCGTTCGCCGACGAGGTCAGGGACTGGGCCGCCCCGACGTTCGAGACCGACCGACCGGTCATCGAGGTGCTCGTCGAGCTGGCGCACCGGATCCGCACCGAGATCGCGTACCGGTCGGGCTCCACCACCGTGCACACCACGCAGGCCCAGCTGCTCGCGCAGAAGGCCGGGGTCTGCCAGGACTTCGCGCACCTGATGATCGCGGCGCTGCGCCTGCACGGGCTGCCCGCGCGGTACTCCAGCGGCTACATCGAGACCCGGCCGCCGGCGGGCCGGGAGAAGCTGCGCGGGGCCGACGCCTCGCACGCCTGGGTGTCCGCGTGGGTGCCCGGTGCCGGCTGGGTGGAGGTCGACCCCACCAACGACCAGCTGGTGGACGACCGCTACGTGCTGCTCGGCTGGGGTCGTGACTACGACGACGTGCCGCCGCTGCGCGGGGTCATCTTCACCGAGGGCTCGGGTTCGCGCCTGACTGTCTCCGTCGACCTCGTCCCGTCCGGCAGCGAGCCGTTCGCCTAGCGTCGGGCCGTCGCCCGGTCACGCAGCTCGTCGGGCGTCACGACGAACCCGCCGCTGTCCACGACGGTCCCGCCCACCGCCCGCCACAGCGCGGCAGCGACGCGGGCGATCGACGGCTCCACCCGCGAGCGCGCGATCAGGTGGAGCTGCGAGGGGTGCTCGGTGCGCAGCTCCGCCGGCTCCGGCGGCTGCCAGCTCACGTGGTACGACCAGGGCCCGAACTCCCGCCAGTCGAGCCGCGACAGCGCCACGGGGACCTCGCTGGACCGGCCCGTCCTCACGGTGATCGCGCCGTCGTACTCGAAGGTCGCGGTCACGGAGAACGTGGGCGGGCCGGAGCTCCCCTCGGCCTGCTGCGGGTGCGGGACGTCGGTCGGGCCCACCCGGGCGCCGGTCATCGCCGGCCGCACGAGGGGCAGCGCGTCCTGGGCGGACAGCGGGATGGGCGACCAGAGGGTCAGGTCGATCGCCGAGCCGGGGTCGGGGACGACGACCTGGGTCCGCTCCGCGGGGACGATGCTGCCGGCGGCGCGGCGGGCGGCGGCGGACATCCAGCCGTAGACCACGTCCAGCGAGGCGCGCGGGTCGGCGGGCACAAGGGCGTACAGGTCGACGTCCTGCGGGGACAGCCCGGCCGCGTGCGCGACCGTGGGCCCGGCCGGGATCGGGCCTTCGAGCGAGGCTGCCCCGTCCAGGCGGAGCACACCCGGACTCGGTTCTGCCACGTCCGCGACGATGCCGCGGAACCGAGCGCCGGTCATGGGCCGCGCGCTCGCCGTCGCCTGCGCGGCGGTCACCGGCTCCCGCGTCCACGCGGTCTCGGGGAACCACGCCGTGGCCATGGCGACGACGTCGGTGCCCCGCGGCACGACGAGGACGTGGCGGCCGTCGAGCTCCCCCGGGAGGACGACCTGCGGCAGGCTCATGCGGCCGGACGGTACACAGGTTGTGATGCGGGCGTGTTACGTCGCGGCGCGCCTTCTCGGCGAGTCGACGCTGGTCACGGGGTTATCCACAACTTAAACGTTGTTGCACACGGGTGTGGACGAAAGTTGTGGACAACTCAGCCGCGGACGTCGTGCAGATGGTGGACCACGTCGTGCAGGAAGTACTGCCCGAGCGTCCGCACCGTGAACTCCGAGCCGTTCGAGCGGCGCCCCGCGCGGTCCCACTGCTGGTCAGCCACCGAGTCGAACCGGTCGGCGATGACGTCGGCGGCGTCGGCCAGCTCGTCGGCCACCACGACCGGGTCCTGCAGGTCGTACCGCTCGGCGATCGCGGTGGCGTCCTGGTCCCAGTTCTCGAACAGGGGGTCGTCCTGGGTGAGCAGGAGCCCGAGGCGCCCGTCGAAGATCCGGAACACGTCCCGCACGTGCGCGCCGTACTCCAGGGTCGACCACGTGGTCGGCGCCGGCCGGTCCCGCGCGTCCGGGCGGTGCAGCGCGGACACCCACCGCGGCGTCAGGTCCCGCACCGTGGCGCCGATCGCCGGACCGGCGACGTCCGTGGCGGTGAACCCGCACTCGGGGCAGCGCTGCGACAGGACCCACGTCCAGTCCTTGGTGTCGGGCTGGATCTCTTCGTCGTTCGCCATGCAGGGCAGGCTAGACGACGCGACCGGCGCACTGCTGCCACGGACCGTCGAAGCCCGGCCAGGTCAGCGGACGACGGTCTCGACGTAGGGGAAGGGCGGTTGCCCTCCGTCGAACCGGGCGGCGTCCGGCGCGACGATCTCGCCGGCGATCCACTGGTCGTCCCGAGACCCGGGACTGTCCGTTCCTGCAGCCATGCAGATCTCCCCCTCGCACGTCGCGGCCGGGCGAAGCTCCCCTCCGATCCTCGCCCAGCCGCAGCGCGCACGTCCGCCCCCCCGGGGGTACGTGCTCACTGGTGCAGACGCTAGGGCGCACCACGTTGCAGAAGGGTTGCAGGCTGGTGCTAGGTGCCGAGGCGGCGGCCGAGCAGGTCGAGCCGACCGACCGCGCGGACGTGCACCGGGGAGCCCTTGGGCGCGAGCCACGCGAGCCGCTCCCAGGCCTGCCAGTCGTCGGCGCCGTCGTCGCACGCGAGCCAGCGGCTGACCACCGCGGGCTGCGGGCTGGCCAGGACGGCGGCCCGGAGGTCCGCCGTGAGCTCTTCACGGATGCGCACGACGCCCGGCGCGAACGACCTCGCCAGCACCGGGCCCGGGTAGGCGGTCAGGGCCGCGTCCGTGTCGCCCGAGCCGAGGAGGGCATGGACCATGTCCGCGTCGGTGCGCACGGTGGACGTCAGCCGGTACGGGCGGGACTCGCTGAGCAGGGGGCCGACGAGGCGTCGGAGGCGGGACACCTCGGCGCGGACGGTGACGTCCGACAGCTCGTTCTGGCTGAGCAGCACCGCGAGCTCGTCGCCGCTGAGCCCGGCGGGATGCCTGGCCAGGAGCAGCAGGATCTCCGCGTGCCGCAGGCTCAGCCGGGCATCCGCGGTGCCGAGATGCAGCATCGGCGTGCCCAGCACCCGCAGCCGTGCCACCGGGCCCGGGGTGCGCAGCAGCACCGACGACGACGGCCCGGCGTGCCCGGGGGCGACCCGGGCCAGCTCGGCCTCGATCGCCGCGACGGTGGCACGGACCAGGGACATCACGAGGGGCGAGGCCACGACGTCTCCGCCGGTGACGTCGAGCACCCCGAGCACCCGGCCCTGCGGGCTGTGCACCGGGACCGCCGCGCAGTTCCAGGGATGCACGGTGCGCGCGTAGTGCTCGGTCCCGACCACCTGCACGGGCTGATCGGTGGCCAGGGCGGTCCCGAGCGCGTTGGTGCCGGCGCACTCCTCACGCCAGACACCGCCCTCGACGAACCCGACGGTCTCGACGCGGCTGCGCAGCGAGGACTCGCCCTCGACCCACAGCATCCGGCCGACGTCGTCCGTCAGGGCGGTCATCCAGCCCGCGGCCGCACCGGGCCGGACCAGCAGCTCGCGGACGACCGGCATCGCCGCCGCGAGCGCCAGCGAGCTCCGGTAGCCGACCAGGTCCGTGCCGCCCATGTCGACCGGTGCGTTCTGCACCTCCGGGTCGACGCCGCTGCGCCGGCTCCGCCGCCAGGAGTCGGCGACGACGGAGCGGACCACGCGGCTCGAGAGCTGGCCCGTGGTGACGAAGCGCTCGTGGGCAGCACGCACACGCGCGGCGTCCGCGATCTCCGTCATCCCGTCTCCTCCCGACTGCGCCGTCGAGAACGCATGCATGCGCGGAGACCGACCGGCCCCCGCGCACTCCGAGTGTAGGAACACGAACCGCCGATCTGTGCACATTTCCGACAGTTCGCCCGCATGATCACGGGCAACACGGCCCTGTATCGGTTCGTCGACCGCCGCGTCGGGCCGGCCACCCAGTGCCGGCATAGGTGAGGGTGTTCGACGGGGCACGCCATTTGGTGACAGAACGTGCGATGATGTCACGATGCCCAAGATCATCGGCGGTTCCCTGCACGAGCACCGGGAGCAGACGCGCCAGAAGCTCTTCGCGGCGCTCTCCACGCTGATGGCCGAGCAGGGTTTCGACGCCATCACGCTCGCCGAGATCGCGTCCGCCGCCGGCGTCGGCCGCACGGCGGTCTACAACCACTTCCCCGACAAGGAGTCCCTCCTGCTCGGGTTCATCACGCACGAGACCGAGCAGTACGCGGCCACGCTGCAGCGCGCGCTCGACGACATCGAGGACCCGACCGAGCAGCTCCAGACGTACGTCCGCCAGCAGGCCGCGCTCACCCGCGTCTACCACCTGGCCCCCGGCCCGGAGCTGCGGTCGGTCCTGTCCCGAGGGACCCAGCAGCGCGTCCGCGAGCACGTGATGGTGGTCGAGCAGATCCTGCGCCGCATCCTCGCGGCCGGCATCGAGTCGGGCGCGTTCCCTCCGCAGGACCTGGACGTCACCGTCCCCCTGGTCAACGCCTGCCTGTCCGGGCGCGGCGTGCCCTCCGAGGGCCCCGAGCGCGAGCGTGCGATCGAGCAGACCGAGGCGTTCGTGCTCCGGGCTGTCGGAGCGGACGCCGCTGCACCTGTCCCCGTGCCGGCCTGACCTGGTGGCCAAGCGCGCACGCGGCGGACCACCCCCCGCCCACCACGGCAGCCATCCTTCCGAACGACGACCCCGGTCCCGCCCGACAGCCCGCCGCTCCACGGCGCTCGAGCTGACGTTCCTGCCCGGGCTCGAGGACGTGGTGGCCGACGAGGCCGCCGAGGTCCTCATGCTCGACGGCGCCCCGACGCCCGTGCCCGGCCGCGAGGACGCCCTCGACGTCGCGACGTGGGGTCCGCCCGCCGACGTGCTCGGCCTGCGCACCGCGGTCGCCGCGTTCCTCGTCCTGCGGTTCGACGTCCCGCGCCCCAAGTCGCTCACCAGCGGCGACCACCTGTCCCGGATCGTCGACGCCATGTACACGTCGCTGCGGACCGGCAGCTCGTCCACGTTCCGGTTCGAGGCCGCGGGCAGCGACTCCGCGGTGTTCGCGCGGCTGGCCGAGCTGCTCGCCGAGGCCACCGGCCTGCGCTACGACGAGAAGGAGGGCGAGCTGGTCGTCCGCGTCCGCCGCGGCGTGCGCCCCGGACCGTCCGGCGACCCCGGCTGGGACGTGCTCGTCCGCCTCGGCGCGCGGCCGCTGTCCGCCCGCCGCTGGCGCGTGACGGACTACCCCGGTGCGGTCAACGCGACGATCGCCGCCGCGATGGTGCGGCTCGGTGAGGTGCTGCCGTCCGACCGCGTGCTCAACCTCATGTGCGGCTCCGGCACGCTGCTGATCGAGCGCCTCATGGCCGGCCAGGCCGCCGAGGCCGTCGGGGTGGATCTGTCCGCGGACGCCCTCACCGCGTCGACGGAGAACCTCGGCGCCGCCGCGCACGCCGGTGACGCGCGTCTGGTGACCGCCGACTGCACGGGACCCGCGCTGGTCGAGGCCGTCGGTACCGGCTGGGACCTGCTCCTCGCCGACCCGCCGTGGGGCACCGTGCACGGCACGCACGCGACCAATGCGGAGGTCCACGCGGGCATGCTCCAGGCCGCCCATGACGCCGCCGCTCCCGGTGCGCGGTTCGTGGTCCTCACGCACGAGGTCAAGGTCATGGAGCGCTGCCTGCGCGACGCCGACGCGCTGTGGCGGATCCGCTCCACCACCCGCGTGTTCGCCAAGGGCCACCACCCGCGCATCTACGTCCTCGACCGCACCTGATCCGCCCCGCCGCGACATCCGCACCACCGAGCGTCCGGACGACCGGAATCGCGGACGTCGCGAGCGGTTCGATCGCGCAGAATGGTCCCGTGCGTGAGAGCAGACTGCCCCGGGTCCGTGCGTCCGAGCTGGTCGGGCGGGGGTGGCTGAACACCGGCGGCCGCGACGTGACGCTGGCCGACCTGCGCGGCAAGATCGTCATCCTCGACTTCTGGACGTTCTGCTGCATCAACTGCCTGCACGTCCTGGACGAGCTGCGCGAGCTCGAGGAGCAGCACCGCGACGTGCTCGTGATCGTCGGCGTGCACTCCCCGAAGTTCGTCCACGAGGCCGATCCGGTGGCGCTGGCCGCCGCCGTCGAGCGGTACGAGGTGCACCATCCGGTGCTGGACGACCCGCAGCTGGTCACGTGGTCGGCGTACACGGCGCGCGCGTGGCCGACGCTCGTCGTCATCGACCCCGAGGGCTACGTCGTCGCGCAGATGGCCGGCGAGGGCCACAAGCGCAACGTCGAGATCCTGGTCGGCGAGCTGATCGCCGAGCACGAGTCCAAGGGCACGCTGCACCGCGGCGACGGACCGTACGTGGCCCCGGCGCCGGCGGAGGGCACGCTCCGGTTCCCGGCCAAGGCGATCGTGCTCCCGGACGGGCACCTGCTGGTCGCCGACGCCGGGCACCACAGCCTCGCCGAGCTCGGGTCCGACGGGGAGACGCTGGTCCGGCGCATCGGCTCCGGCGAGCGCGGGCTGGTGGACGGCGGTCCCGACGAGGCCCGGTTCAGCGAGCCGAACGGCCTCTGCCTCGTCCCCGACGAGCTGCGGTCGGTGCTCGGGTACGACGTGCTCGTCGCCGATACGGTCAACCACGCGCTGCGCGGGGTCCGCCTCGCGGACGGGGCGGTCACCACCGTGGCCGGCACCGGCGAGCAGTACATGGTCGGCGCGGCGGACAACTTCCTGGCGTCGGACGAGGACGAGGCCGACCAGGAGCTCGCGTCGATCCCCGTGATCGGGGAGCCGGGCGACGCCGTCGCGGGACTCGCCGCCGGCACCGGCACGTTCGTCCCCGGCCCTCGTCGGCACAAGCTCTCCTCGCCCTGGGACGTCGCGTGGTCGGAGCCGCTCGGCGCGTTCGTCGTCGCGATGGCCGGCAACCACACGCTCTGGGCGTTCGGCGACGTGCAGGGGTCGATCGAGCTGCTCGGCGGCACCATGAACGAGGGCCTGCTCGACGGGCCGCTGCACGAGGCGTGGTTCGCGCAGCCGTCCGGGCTCGCGGTCGCGGCGGACGACCGGATCTGGCTGGCCGACTCGGAGACCTCCGCGCTGCGCTGGGTGGACCCGGTGGAGCGGACCGTGCACACGGTCGTCGGCGAGGGGCTGTTCGACTTCGGCCACCGCGACGGACCGGCGGCCGAGGCCCGGCTGCAGCACCCGCTCGGCGTCGCGGTCCTGCCCGACGGCTCGGTCGTCGTCGCCGACACCTACAACGGCGCGATCCGTCGATACGCCGACGGGTCCGTGAGCACGCTCGCCACCGACCTGGCGGAGCCCAGCGGGATCGTCGTGCTCGACGGCGGCTCCACCCTGCTCGTCGTCGAGTCCGCGGCGCACCGGCTCACGCGGATCGCCCTGCCGGCCACGCTCGTCGGCCGGCTCCTCGACTCCGGCAGCCACCGCACGCAGCGACCCGTGACCGAGCTGTCCCCCGGCGAGGTGCGGCTCGACGTGGTGTTCACCCCGGCGGCCGGCCAGAAGTACGACGACCGCTACGGCCCGTCCACCCGGCTGCAGGTCTCGTCGACCCCGCCCGGGCTGCTGCTCGAGGGCGCCGGCGACGACGTCCCGCTGGATCGCGTGCTGCGGCTGGACCCGACCCTGACGGAGGGCGTCCTGCACGTCACCGCGCACGCGGCCAGCTGCGACGCCGACCCCGCGATCGAGTACCCGGCCTGCCACCTCAACGCACAGGACTGGGGCGTGCCGATCCGGCTCGTCGAGGGCGCGCCGGCCACGCTGACCCTGCCGCTGCACGGCTGACCGGGCACCTTGACTCCCCGCACCGCGCGCGAGGAACCTGGCCCCATCGGGAGCGGCGAGCTACGCGCAGGGCGGGCGCTCGTGGTGAGCGGGCAGGGGAGCCGCGACGGCGGGGACTCACCCTCGCCCGCCACCGACCTGGGGGGTAGGCCATGCACCGGCTCGCGGCGAAGAACAAGTACGTCGGTTTCTTGTTCATGAAGATCAGTCCCGAGTACTTCGCGCTCGGGCGCAAGGGAATCCATGAGGTCTCCGTCAGCCACGCCGACGACCTCTCGAAGTTCTCGGACCTGCTGACGCACGTGGTGACCAGCGGGCTCAACGGCAAGTACGACCAGATCACGATCGTCGAGGCCGACACCCTCGAGCAGATCCACGCGGCCGCGACCGAGTTCCGGATGGGCGCCAAGGCGGCGTACATCGACGTGGTCGACGTGATGATCGGCATCAAGGCACCGCCGCGCAAGCACGGGGTCCGGCTGAGCGAGCCGGACGCTGAGTCTGCGGAGCCGCAGTAGGCAGTCAGCGCGCTCCGAGCACCGCCACCGCCGCGAGGGCGTCCAGGGACGTCGCGACGACCTCGCCGGTGGCGGCCGTCGCCGACATGCCGATCTCGACCTGCCACAGGTCGTGGATGACGACGGCGGTCGACGACTCCACGCCCAGCTCCGCCGGGCTGCCGCCGCGGGCGACCGCGGACGGCGGCTCGTCGGGGCTGCGGCGCGTCAGGACCGCCCACGCGGAACCGCCGAGCGTCTCGGTCGCGGCGGCCGCGAACGCGCACAGGCGCGGGACGACGCCGGACTGGGCGGCCACGATCGCGGCCGTCCCGGCCACCAGCACGCGCTCGGCGGTGACCGCGGGGTCCGCCGCGGCCGGCACCATCGACCGCAGCGCGCGTGCACGAGCCCGCTTGGCCTTGTACTGCGCGGTGTCGGCCTGCCGGAACAGGTGCCGCGCGGACACCGACCCGGTCACGGCCGTGGAGGCGATGCCGTAGGAGATCGCGGCGCCGTGCGGCAGGGGGAACTCGGCGATGGTCGCGGCCATGACGTCCGCCACCTCGGCGCGCCGGCGCCCGACGGTCACCAGGCAGAACTCGTCACCACCGATGCGCGCGGCGGTGGACCCGGGCAGCGCGGCGGACGCGCGGCTGAGGACGTCCGCCACCGACCGCAGCAGGTCGTCACCGGTGTCGTGCCCCAGCTCGTCGTTCACCCGCTTGAGCCCGTCGACGTCGCACATGACGATGCACGTCTCCTGGCCGGACTCGAGCGCCGCCTCGGCCTCCGCGTCCGCGATCCGGCGGTTGGCCAGCCCGGTCAGCGGGTCGTCCGCGACGAGGTGGCGGACCTGCGCCTCGAGGTCCACCCGCGCGATCGCGCCGGCGACGAGCGCCGCGAGCACCTCCGCCCGCGCGATGTCGTCCACCCGGAACGGAGCACCCGGCCGCATGCGGATCGCGTAGATCTGGCCCCAGACGCTGCCGTTCACCACCAGCGGCGACGCGAGCGCGCTGGAGGCGTCGAGCTCCTTGAGCGTGTCCACCTCAACCGGGTCGCCCGCGTCGGGGTCGTCCGGCACGGTCAGCTCGTCGTGCACGGTGCGGGCGTGGGCCACCCAGCTGGAACGGTCCCGGATGAGGGCGCGCAGCGCAGGGCGGTCGGCGGCGCGGTAGGAGGCCCGGGCCATCCACACGGCACGCGGGTCGGTGGGCGCGGGCTCGACCAGCACGACCCGGCAGGTGTCCTGGTCGATCCGGCAGACCGCGACGCGCTTGGCGTCGAGCATCTCGACACCCGTGGACCCGGCGACCTGGGCGACCTCGTCGACGGACCGGCAGCGCTCCAGGCGGTGTGCCGCGAGCGCGAGCGCGCGCACGCCGACGAGGCCCGCGGCTGACCTGCTCTCCGCGCGCGCACCCTGAGCGGCCGTGCCTGGTCGCGTCACGTCGCCCATCATCGACCCTGGATCCCATCTGGTGCGACGCACACGGATGAGAGGTGCGTGAGATCACCCGTCTTGGGGAAGCGATAACGATTCCGGACGGGTATGGACGGTGTCAGGCGCTCGCGTGGATCGCGCCGACCACGCGGACGTGCACGTCCACGCCGTCGACCGCACCCGGCAGGTCCGGACCGGGGCCTCGGGACACGTTCACCTGGAGCTGGTACCCGTCGGACGCGCGCGCGATGCCGATCCCTCGCACGTCCGAGCGCCCCTTCAACGTCATGCGCAGGTGCTCTTTCGCTGCCCGGGCCTGCTCGAGGTCCGCCATGGTGTCCCGCCTCCCGCCGACCGCGACGGCCGCGGGGCGGCTGGTCCGACGATCGTCAGACCAGTGTGACCCCGAGCCCGTCCAGAACGGCATCGATGGGGTTGATGTACGTCAACCCGGTGCCATTCTCTCCCCCCGACTCGGAGCCTGCAAAGAGCAGACCCAGGGCGACCCCGTCCTCCCGGTACACGAGCGAGCCCGAGTCACCGCCGCGGGAGAACGGACCGGTCCCCGTGGACTCGACCTCGATCTGGTTGTCGAAGCTCAGCTCCCCGAGCTCGTCGCCGTACCCGACGACCACGTTGTCGAGCTCGATGGCCGTGATGTGCCCGTAGGTGATCGACGTGGTGCGCCCGATCTTGCTCACCTTCTCGCCGCCGAGGGCGACCGCGGTGGTGGCGATCCGGCCGACCGGGTACTCCGGGTCCACCTCCTGGTCGTCCAGGAGGGCGATCGCGCAGTCCACCGTGGCGTCGCCGCCGGGCTCCAGCTCCACCCGTGCGGCGAGCGTGCCGATCCGGTCCCGCGGCGCGCGCCCGCCGTCGGCCGGCCCGGGCTGCAGGATGAGGTCGCCGACCCGGGCCTCCGGGCGCCCGGACAGCACGTGGTAGTTGGACAGGGCGTGGACCACCCCGTCCTTGTGCACGAACGCGCCGAGCGTGCCGGCGGAGACGTCGACGTGGGCGATCGAGATGCCCGGCCGCAGCGGGCGCACGCGACCGGTCTCGCCCAGCGAGCGGGCGGTGATGACCGGGGGGCGCGGCCGCACCTTGGACGGGTCGTCGGCCAGGGTGGAGATCCGGCCCGTGCGGCGGACGTCCACGTCCTGACCGACCTCGGCGACGACCTTGCGCGCGATGCTCCGGACGGACGGCAGACCGAGGCGGTAGCGGACCGCCAGCGCGTACGAGCCGTCGGGCTGGGGTGCGAGACCGATGGCCAGCGCCAGGCCACCGTCGGCGACGTCGGACGGCCGCACCACCCGCTCGGACAGCTCCCGAGCGAAGTCCGTCGCCTGCGCCTTGACCTCGCGTGCCTTGCCCTTGTCCATGCATCCCCCTGCTGGTCGGTTCGCCCGGTCCGTCCCGGAGCGCTGCCAGTCTGCCCGCCACCGCCCACACGCGCAGCGGTTCAGAGGTACGCCGCCGCCTGGATCCCGAACAGCTCGGCGTACAGGCCACCGTGCGCCACGAGCTCCTCGTGCGAGCCGGACTCCACGATCCGACGGTCGGCCACGACCAGGATGAGGTCGGCCATGCGGACCGTCGAGAACCGGTGCGAGACCAGCAGGGTCACGGCCCCGGTCGTCGCGCCGACGGCCTTCGCGTGGGCCGCGTACCGCTCGTACAGGTCGTGCTCCGCCTGGGCGTCCAGGGCCGAGGTCGGCTCGTCGAGCACCACGAGCAGCGGCTGCTCGCGCATCATCGCCCGGCCGAGCGCGAGCTTCTGCCACTGCCCGCCGGACAGCTGGGCGCCGTCCGCGTGGCTGGTGCCGAGCTGGGTGTCGAGCCCGTCCTCCAGCCGGTCCAGGACGTCCGCGGAGTGCGCCCGGTCGAGCGCACCGAGCACGGCCTCGTCGTCCCCGATCCGGGGCAGGTCGCCGACGCCGACGTTCTGCCGCGCGAGCAGCTCGAACCGGCAGAAGTCCTGGAAGCCCGCTGCGGTCCGGTCCCGCCACGCCACGGGGTCGAGGTCGTGCAGGTCGACGCCGTCCACCGTGATCGTGCCCGTCGTGGGCGCGTAGAACCGGCACAAGAGCTTGACCAGGGTGGTCTTGCCGGCGCCGTTCTCGCCGACGATGGCGACGCTGGTCCCCGCCGGCAGCACGAGGTCGACACCCTCCAGGACGGGCGCGTCCGTGCCGGGGTAGGTGAACGAGACGCCGTCGAACCGGATGCCGTCGCGCAGCGCGTCCGGGGCGGGCACCGACGACCCCCGCACGGTCTGCGCCTGCACGAGCGACCGCATCCAGGCGAGGTCGGTCATGGTCCGGCCGGCCCGCTGCAGCTGCTGGAGGATCGTGACCGCCGCGGTGACCTGCTGGTTCACCTGCGACGCCAGCGTGATCACCAGGACGACGTCACCGACGGTCCGGCGGCCGGCGACGGCGTCGCGCAGGACGACCAGGGTCGCGGCGACGTACGCGACCGCGAACGCCAGCTGACCCGCGGCGCGCAGGGCGTCCGCACGCACCTCCCCCGCCCAGAGGATGGCCGTCGCCGCCTCCCACGACCGGGCCAGCCGGGACCGGACCTCCTCGCCCAGACCGCAGGTGCGCAGCTCCTTGGCGGCGGACGCGTCGAGCGACAGGACGAACAGGTGCCGTGCGCGGCGGTTGTCGGTCGCGGCGGCGGTCCGCGCGGCGCCCAGCACGCTCTCCGCGCGGCGGCCCAGGACCAGCGGCGGCACGGCGGCGAGCGGCAGCAGCAGGAGCCACGGGTTCAGCCGGGCCAGCAGGACGCCCGTGATGAGCAGCGCGACGCCGAGCCCGATCGCCGACAGCAGCGCCTGCATGGACCCCCAGCCGGACCGGTCCAGCTCGGTGCGCAGCACCTGCAGCCGGTCGGCGTACTCCGGCCGCTCGTGGTGCTCGATGCCGGGGGAGTCGTGGGAGAGCCCGATCAGGTCGCGCTCGAGGCGCATCACCGCCTCGTCGCCCAGCTCGAAGTAGAAGATGTGCGCGAAGTGCCCGGCCGTGAGCGCGGCGACGACCAGCGCCGCGACGAGCACCGCCGCCGCCGACGCACGGCGGGCGTCCCCCGCCACGGCGGCGTCGGTGAGCGCGGCGAGCGCGGGCGCGGCCAGCGGCAGCGCCACCGACTGGAGCACCATCAGGACCGCGGAGAGCGTCAGCTTGCCGGGGCTGATGCTCGCCGCCAGCCGGAGCAGCGCCCAGCTCCCCCGCACCGTCTGCCTCATGCGTCGACCTCGTTCCCGTCGGCGTCCAGCCCCGCGGCGAACCGCTCCGCCTGCAGCCGGAACAGCCGGGCGTAGTGCCCGTCGGCCGCCACGAGCTCGTCGTGCGTACCCTGCTCGACCACCCGGCCGGCATCGATGACGACGATCCGATCCGCCCGCCGCACGCTGGAGAACCGGTGCGAGATGAGCACCGACGTCACCCCGCGCGTGAGCTCGACGAACCGGTCGAAGAACGCCGCCTCCGCCCGGACGTCGAGCGCGGACGTCGGCTCGTCGAGGACCAGCAGGCGCGCGCCCGCCTCGAGCGCGTACAGCGAGCGGGCGATGGCGATCCGCTGCCACTGACCCCCGGACAGGTCCGCGCCACCCTCGTACGCGCGGGACAGCGTGGTGTCGAAGCCGCCCGGCAGGGCGTCGATGGCGTCGGCGATCCCCGCGCGCTCCGCCGCGCCCCGCACCACGGCGGGGTCCCGTGGGGCATGGACGGCACCGACGAGGATGTTGTCCGCCGCCGACAGCTCGTACCGGACGAAGTCCTGGAAGACCACGCTGACCTGGCGGCGCCAGGCGACGACGTCCAGGTCGGCCAGGTCGGTCCCGTCGACCGTGAGCCGGCCCGCGGTGGGCTCGTGCAGCCGGGTCAGCAGCTTGACCAGCGTGGTCTTGCCGGCACCGTTGACGCCGACGATCGCGGTGCACAGACCCGCCGGCAGGTCCAGGTCGAGACCGTCGAGCACCGGCCGACCGCTGCCCGGGTACGTGAAGTGCACGTCCTCGAACCGCACCGACGCCTCGGGCGCCCCGGGCGGCACAGGCCGTCCGGGTCCCGACGAGCCCAGCCGCGCCTCGGCCGCGTCCATCCGCTCCTCGAACTCGGCCAGCGCCGCGACCGCCTGCATCCCGTACTGCGTCTGCACGTCCGACTCCGGGTAGTACTCGCCGAGCGCGATCGCGGCGACGACCGCCTGGATGCCGAGCGCCAGCGCGGTGAGCGTGATCTCGCCGGCGGCCGCCGACCGCCCGATCGACACCAGCACCGCGGCGCCGACCACCAGCCCGATCGCCGTGTACACGAGGTAGGGGACCAGGTAGATCTGCCGGCGCCGAGCCGCGACCGGGTCGAGCATCCGCCGGGTGGCGTCGCTGTACTCGTCGGTGAACCAGCCCGCCAGCCCGAACACCCGCATCTCCTTGGCGGCCGCCGGGCCCATGGCCACCTCGCGCAGGTACACCGACCGGCGTCGGAAGCCGATGACGTTCTTCCACACCTGCGAGTACCGCCGCAGCCCGCCGCGCTGCCCGTACCGGAACACGAGGGTCGCCGCGAGGACCGCCGCCGCGGCCGGCCAGGACACGACCACGCCGATGACCGCGACGAACCCGAGCAGCTGCACGTACCGCGCGACGAGGGCGAGCAGTCCCGCAGCCGACGCTCCTGGGCTGCGGAAGTCGGCCTCGAACTCCCGCGTCGCCTCCGTCAGGGCCTCGAGGGTGGCCTGGTCCTCCATCGGCGCGATGCTGGTGGACCGCAGGGCGATGCGCAGCGCCCGGTCCCGCAGGGCGCCGTCGATCCGGCGCTGCATCCGCACGCCCAGCGCGGTCTGCACCGGCGCGAGCACCTGCCGGGCCAGGAAGAGGACTGCCGCCAGCACGAACGTCCGCACCAGGTCACCCCACGCGGCCGAGCCCGTCCCGCCGTCGACCGCCGCGGGCACCTGCCCGACCACCACGCTGGTGGCCAGCACGAACGCGACCGGAAGGAGGCCGAGCACCAGGTTCAGCGCGGTGAGACCGACCACCAGGCCGGCGCCCGCGGCCGGCAGCAGGCGGGCGATGTCCCTGCGGGGCAGGACCGCGGTGCGGTACCAGGACCGGAGCATGGTCGGCGCCCTCCTTCGTCGGGGCGTGGGAGCGCGCCCAACCTAGTGCGCGCCCTGCGCGGGCGCACGGGGTTTCGCGACCTCAGTCCGACGGGCGCGACGACACCGGGCGTGCGTCGGGAGGGGCCGTGCCGATGTCGGCGACCGGGCGGGGGTCGTACCCCTCCGGCGTCAGGTCCGCACGCAGGATGCGCCCGAGCCGGAACCACCGCAGGTCCTCCCGCGCCTGGCACCACGCGACGACGTACCAGGTGCCCTCGGTCCGGGCGAGGACGACCGGCTCGATACGACGGCGGCTGAGGGTCCCGTCCGAGCGGCGGTACTCGATGGCCAGCACCCGGCGGCGCCCGATCGACTCCTCGACCCCCCGGAGCACCTGCGGAGGCACCTCGTCGCCCGCGCGGTCCGGCCGGGACCACACCCGACCGGCCAGCTCGTCGGCGCGGGCGCGGTCCGCCGGCGGGAGCGCGTCGAGCACCTTGGCGCGGGCCGCCTCGGCGTCGGTGCCGAACGGGCTGCCCGCCGGCAGCGCCCGGACCGCGAGCGCCAGGGCGACCGCCTGCGCGGGCGTGAAGTTCACCGGCGGCAGGCCGACGGACGCGTCGAGCACGTAGCCGCCGCCGAGCCCCGCCTGCGCCACCACGGGGAGCCCCGCCTGCTGGAGCGCCGACACGTCCCGCTTGACCGTCCGGGGGGAGACCTCGAACAGCCGCGCCAGCCGGGTGCTCGTCGTGCCGGCGCGGCCGACGCGCCGCAGCTCCTCCGTGAGCGCGTACAGACGGTCGGTGCGGTTCATGGTCCCAGCATGGTGACACAAAGGTGACATCCCGTTGTCACCGGCCGGGGTCCACGCTGGATCCATGACCACTTCACTGATCCTCATCCCTGGTTTCTGGCTCGGCGGTTGGGCGTGGGACGACGTCGTCGCCGCCCTGCCCGACGAGCTCGACGTGCACGCGCCGACCCTGCCCGGGGTCGAGCCCGGTGCCGAGCGCGCCGGCATCACGCGCGCCGACCACGTCCGGGCCGTCACCGACCTCGTCGACTCCCTCGAGGGCGACGTCGTCCTCGTCGGCCACAGCGGGGGCGGCGCGCTCGTCGGCGAGGTCGTCGACCAGCGGCCCGACCGCGTGCGTCGCGCGATCTACGTGGACTCCGGCCCGCTCGTGGAGGGTGCCGCGATCGACGCCTCCGCCACGGAGGAGGCCGAGGTCCCGCTGCCCAGCTGGGAGGAGTTCGCGGCCCAGGGGTCGAGCATCGAGGGCATCGACGACGCCGGGCTGGCCGAGTTCCGTCGGCGCGCGGTCCCGCACCCGGCCGAGGTCGTGCGCGGCGCGGTGCACGTGGGCGACCCGCGGCGGTTCGACGTGCCGGCCACCGCGATCTGCTCGAGCATCCCGGCGGAGATGCTCAAGACGATGGCGAACGGCGGACCGCCGTTCCACACCGAGCTCGGCGACCTGCACGACCTCACGTACGTGGACCTGCCGACGGGCCACTGGCCGATGTTCTCGCGGCCGAAGGACCTCGCGGTGGCGATCGCGGAGGCGGCGCGCAGCTAGGTGCATCCAGGGACGGCCCGGCGGCCGAAGAGGGGGTGTCAGCACATCGGCCGCCCGGAGTACCCGCCGGGCCAGTCCTCGAAGGACGCACCATGCGCACACGTCTTCTCTCCGGCATCGCCGCCGGAACGCTCGCCCTCGTCACGCTCGCCGCGGTCCCCGCGAACGCGGCCGACCCCGCCAAGCTGTCCGTCCTGCACGGTGTCCCCGGCCTCACGGTCGACGTCTGGGTCAACGGCGAGCGCACGCTCGACGACTTCACGCCCGGCTCCCTCGCCGGTCCGCTGGACCTGCCCGCCGGCACCTACACGGTCGCCATCACGGCAGCCGACGCCGCCGACGCCAGCTCCCCGGCCATCGGCCCGGTCGACCTCGCGCTCGAGGCCGGCAAGAACTACACGGCCGTCGCGCACCTCGACGCCGCTGCCGCGCCGACCGCCACCCTGTTCACCAACGACATCTCCACCACCGCCGCCGGCGAGGGCCGGCTCACGGTCCGGCACGTCGCCGCGGCCCCCGGGGTCGACGTGCTCGCCGGCACCTCGCCCGTGATCACCAACCTCACCAACCCGAACGAGCAGGTGCTCAACCTGCCCGCCGGCACGGTGTCCGCCAGCGTGACCGCCACCGGCACCACGACGCCCGCGCTCCTCGGCCCGGCCGACGTGCCGATCGTCGAGGGCACCAGCACGATCGTCTACGCCTGGGGCAACGCGACCGCGTCGCCGTCCACCCTGGCGCTCGCCACGCAGACCATCGCCGGCCTGCACAGCAACCCGTCCGGGGTGAACGCCGGCCAGGTCGGCCTCGTCTCCGACGGTGGGTCGTCCGCGTGGACCTTCGCGATCGCCGGGCTGGTCGCCGCCGGCCTCGTCGGCCTCGCGTTCGCCCGTCGCCCCGCCACGCAGCGCGGCTGACCCGCACATGACCGGCACACCGCAGCCCGAGCAGGCCCTCGCGCCCGCCCGGGCTGCGGTGCGCCCCCGTCCCGCACGCGTGCTCGCGACCGTCGTCGCACTCGGCACGATGATCGGTCCGCTGACCGCGTGCACCGGTCCGGAACCCTCTGCCGGACCGGTGGTCGCGGCGTCGCCGTCCTCCGCGGCGACGCCGCGACCGACCCCTACACCCGTCCTCCCGCAGGTCCCGGTGGTCGACGCCGCCCTCGGCGCCCAGGTCGCCGCGACTCCCCCGCCCGTCCGGCTCGTCGTGCCGGACGTGGGGATCGACATGGCCGTGGACCCGGTCGGGGTGCAGGAGGACGGCGAGATGGAGATCCCCGAGGACGCCGACCGCGCCGGGTGGTACCGGTTCGGTCCCGCGCCCGCCGACCCCGCCGGCGCGACCGTCGTCGCCGCGCACGTGGACAGCGTGCAGACCGGGATCGGCCAGTTCGCCCGACTGCTCGACGTGGCCGTCGGGGCGACGATCACCGTCACCTCGGCCGACGGCGGCGTGCGCGAGTACCGCGTCGTCGGCGTCGAGAAGATCGCCAAGGAGGGTGCGCCCGTGGACCAGTGGTTCGACCGGTCCGGCGCGCCGCGACTGGTGCTCGTGACCTGCGGTGGCACGTTCCGCCGCGACATCGGGCACTATACGGACAACGTCGTCGTCACCGCCGAGCCGATCGGTGGGTAATGATGACGATGCTGCTGACGAGGGAGGAGCCGTCTGTGAGCGCACCCGGGACCGGGTCCGCTGACTCGGCGCGCCCTGGGCACCGGCTCGACCCGGACGGCGAGGGCGTCGAGGAGCTCGGTGCCGCGTTCGCGCGCGGCGACGAGACGGCGATCGCGGAGGCGTACCGACGCTGGTCCGCCCTCGTGCACACGGTCGCGCTCCGCTCGCTCGGCAGCGTCACGGACGCGGAGGACGTGACGCAGCAAGTGTTCGTCGAGGCGTGGCGCAGCCGCCAGCGGTTCGACCCGGACAAGTCCCGGCTGCCCGCATGGCTGCTCGGCATCACGCGGCACGTCGTCGCCGACACGCACGAGAAGCGCGCGAGGGACCGGCGCCTGCGGGACAAGACGGTGGCCAGCACGTCCGACCGGCCCGTGCCGTCCGTCGACGCGCGCGTGGTGGACCGGGTGCTCGTCGCCGACGAGCTCGACAAGCTCGGGGACCCGCAGCGCACGATCCTGCGGCTCGCGTTCTTCGACGACCTCACGCACGACCAGATCGCGAACCGGCTCGACCTGCCGCTCGGCACCGTCAAGAGCCACGTCCGGCGCAGCCTCGCCCGGCTGCGGACCCGATGGGAGGTGGATGGTGCCGTTCGATGAGTCCCACGTGGACGACGACGTGCTCGCGCTCCTCGCCCTCGGCGAGCCGGCGGGCTCGACGTCGGACCTTGCACACATCGAGGAGTGCGAGCGGTGCACGGACGAGCTCGACTCCCTGCGTGACGTCGTCGGGCTGGCCCGCGTCGGCGCCGCGGAGGGTCCGCTCGTCGCGCCCGCCCCGCAGGTCTGGGACCGGATCGCCGACGAGCTCGGCCTCGAGTCCGCCACGCGCGCGCCCGCCACCGTCGTGCCCCTCGACTCCCGCCGTCGGCGCCCGAGCGCGTGGGGCTGGATCGCCGGCGCCGCGGCCGCGGGCCTGGTGGTCGGCGGGGGCGGCGCCTGGTGGGTGGCCAACCGCGCCGACCCGGTGACCGTGCAGGCGACCGCCGTGCTGGAGCCGCTGCCCGGCTGGGACGCGTCCGGGTCGGCCGTGGTCGAGACGCGGTCGGACGGCAGCCGCGTGCTCGTCGTCGACCTGTCCAAGGACACCCCGTCCGACGACGCGTTCCGTGAGGTCTGGCTGCTCAAGCCCGACGTCAGCGGGCTGGTCAGCCTGGGCACCCTCGAGGGGACGTCCGGGCGGTTCGACCTGCCCGCGGGCCTCGACCTCAGCCAGTTCTCCGTGGTCGACGTGTCCGAGGAGCAGTTCGACGGCGACCCGGCCCACTCCGGCGACTCGATCGTGCGGGGACCCCTGGAGGCATGAGAAACGCCCCCTCCTGAGGGGAGGGGGCGTCTCGTCGTGATGCGTGCGTCAGACGGCCGGCGGGGCCGCCGGCGGCGGCTGCTGCTGGTACGTCTGCTGCACCGGCGCGGCCGGCGGGGCCGCGGGGGCGGCCTGTGCGGGCGGCGCGTTCGGTGTGGTGCGCTGCTCGACGACCGCGGTGTGGGACGTGTGGCTGCGCTGGCTGTTGAGCACGATCGCCAGGATCAGTGCGATGACACCGGCGCCCATGCAGATGTACCCGATCACCGTCAGGTTGACACCCTCGACGGCGTCGCTGACGCCGAACGAGAGGATCGCGCCGATGACGATGAGGGCGATTCCGCCTCCGATACCCATGTCGGTCCTTCCGTCGAGCCGCACGGTTGTCGCGCGGCCTTGACCGGTGAGTCTGGCGCCGACCGGGCCACCCCGCACGTCGAGAGCGCTCGTCACCCGAGGATCTCGGGATACTCACCCGATCGGGCGAGGACGTGCTCCGCGAGGAACGCCTGCACCACCTGGTACCAGACGATGGCGTGCTGCGGGCTGAGCACCCAGTGGTTCTCGTCCGGGAAGTAGAGGAACCGGTGGGGCGTCTTGCCCTCGTCGTCGGCCGGGAGCCCGCTCTTGGCCAGCAGCTCGTACCAGAGGCGCAGACCCTCGCCGATGGGCACGCGGTAGTCCTTGTCGCCGTGCACGACGAGCATGGGCGTGACGATCTTCTCGACGAACCGGTGGGGCGAGTTCTCCAGCGCCATCTCGTCGGTCATCTCGCGCTGCCAGTAGTACGCCGCGTCCGTCGTCGGCCCGAACTGGTCGAGCGCCCACAGGCTCGCGTGCGTGACGATCGCCCGGAACCGGTCCGTGTGCCCCGCCACCCAGTTGGCCATGTAGCCGCCGAACGAGCCACCCATCGCGGCTGTCCGGGTCTCGTCGATGTCGTCCCGCGCCTCGGCCGCGTCCGTGATCGCCATCAGGTCCGTGTACGGCGCGGCACCCCACGCACCCCAGCCGACCTGCACGAACTCCTGGCCGTACCCCGTGGACAGCGCCGGGTCCGGCAGCAGCACGGCGTACCCCTGCGCGACGAGGATCCACGGGTTCCACCGCCACGACCACGCGTTCCACGAGCCCAGCGGGCCGCCGTGGATCCAGAGCAGCAGCGGCGCCTTCTCCGTGGTGGCGGGGAGCGCCAGCCATGCGCGGACCCGCCGGCCGTCCTCCGTCGTCGTCTCGACCTCCGTCAGCGTGCCGGGCAACTCCGGGGTGGCGGCCGGGCTCCGCAGCGGCGTCGTCGCACCCGTCTCCAGGTCGATCCGCACCGGGTGCGAGGGTGCCTCGTACGACGACCGCAGCGCGAACGCGACCGTGCCGTCCGGGCTGACCGACACGTCGGTGAACGTCGCGTCGTCGCTGGTCACGCGCGTGACCTCGTCCGTGCCCAGGTCGATCCGGAACACCGGGCCGCGACCGTCGTCATCGGCCGTCACGAGCAGGCCCGTGCTGTCCGGCAGCCAGACCGCGGCCGACGGCCAGCCGTCCCAGCTCTCGACGAGCGTGCGCGCGTCGCCGCCGGCCAGCGGGACGAGCTGGAGGGTGACGCGCGGCGCGACGTGCGGCGTCGACAGCGACTCGCGCGCGAACACGACCCACTGCCCGTCCGGCGAGATGACGGGCGACCAGAGGTCGGCGCCCAGGTCGTCGACCAGGACGCGGTGCTCCCCCGACGCCACGTCGATGGCCACCAGCCGCCCCCGCTGCTCGCCCTTGGCCAACGGCAGGTTCCAGCCGGTGACCACCGTGCGACCGTCCGGGCTGATCGCAGACCCCTGCTCGACCAGCGCCGAGCGCGCCCCCGGCGTGACGTCCGTGAGGGTCAGCCGCGGGTCCTTGCTGCCGGCGAGGGGCGCGACGACGTCCGTGCCGACCTCCGCGACGAACAGGTGCGGCGACTCCGGACCCAGGTCGTGGTCCCAGAACCGGACCGGGTAGCCGTCGTGCAGGATCGCCGCGACCTTCTTCTCCTTGCGCGTCTTGCGCAGCTTCTCGTCCGTCTCGGCATCGCTCGCGCTGGGCAGGACGTCCGAGCCGACGAGCACGACGTCGGCATCCTTCGCCACGTGCACCCCGCCCAGACCGGCCGCCCGGTCCGCGACCACGCGTGCCTCCGCACCGTCGCGCGGCAGCAGCCAGAGCGCCGGGACCGGCTCGTCGTCGCCGCCGTCCTTGCCGTCCGGGTCCGGCCGCGCGCTGGTGAAGAGCAGGTCGCCGTTGCTGGTGAACGCGGCGCTCGACTCGCCCTTGGCGCTGCGCGTGAGCCTGCGCGCCGGCTTCTCACCGGTCGGGTCGACCTCCCACAGGGCGGTCACGAACTTGGTCTTCTTGGCGTCGAGGGTCGCGACGCTGGTCACCAGCCGCGTGCCGTCCGCATTGAGGACGAGCCCGCTCAGCCGAGGGATGCCGACGTACTGCTCGAGGTCATGAAAGGGGGTCGAAGTCATGCGAAGAGTCCTACCACCCCGACCTGGGCGCCGTCCGCCGAGTTGCCGGACCGGCTCGCGGTCTCGCCCGGCCGCGACCAAGTCCTGGTCACGTCCGTGCGGCGGCGAACAAGCCATGAGTGACGTCAAGTCGCTGCTTGGCGTCACTCATGCCTTGCCCGCCTTGGTCAGGGCGCTTCGGATCGCCGCGGGGATGACGGTCCGAGCGGCGATGTCGGCCGAGGTGAACCGCAGCAGGTCGACCTCCCCTGTTGCCAGCAGCGCGTTCTGGCGTCGTCGGTCATGCAGGACCGCCTCAGGCGTCTCGTGAAACTCTCGTCCGTCGATCTCCGCGACGAGCCATCGGCCAGCGCCCAGTCGCCAGCCCAGATCCCCGCGCCCCAGCAGTCGACCGTTCGACGCCCGGATCTCGACCTGCAGCTCGTCGGGCAGGAGACCGGCATCCGCGCACTGCAGCCGCGCGAACGACTCGAGCGGCGACTCTGCCCGAGGATCGACCATGTCCCACCACGAGTCGCACCGGGCTGAGCTGCGGCGTCCGCGAACCCGCAACCGCACCGCGTCGAGCGCATGGCGTGGCAGCAGACCCCGGTGCAGCACGTCGTCCAGGACGGCGATCGCATGGTCGCGCGGCAGCTCGGGCACTGCTTGCACCAAGGCCGGCACGAGTGCCGCGACCGATCGACTGCCGAATCGCTCGATCTCGATCGAGCTGAACTGCCGCACGCGGATGCCGTCACGCGTCCGTCGCGGGTGCACCGTAGGCAACGCGACCTCCGGGACGATGTGCAGCGGCAGCCCTCGCACGCCGTGCAATGCCAGTGCGCACGGCCCGACCGCGATTGCCGACGGACCGTGCGCGAGCATCCCGACCCATGCGGCGCGTCGTCGACGGCTGTCAGCATCTCGGCGTCGGTCCCTCCCCGGGGTCAGGTCGTAGACGCCGTGCGTCACTCGCCGCCACTCCCCGGACCGCACCCGTCGTGCTCGCTGACCCGCAGCGATGCCTGCGTCGTCGCACTGCGTCGAGGCCACCAATCCCTCCTGGCGGAAAGCGAGCGAGAGCAGCGACGGTGGGAGAGGTGCGGGGATGCGCATGGCGCAATGGCACGCACCTGAGGAGGGCGGAGGGGTCTCGTTCACCGGGGTCGGTGGAGAGCGGTCGTCCGCGGCGGGCTGCGGGCGGCTCACGGCACGGTGCCCGGCTGGTGCGGCACGAGTGCCGGGTTGGTGCGATCGGGTCGCGGAGCCAGCGCGTCTGCGACGTCCTCGTCACAGGGTTGTCCACAACTAGGTGGGCGGCCGTGACGGGGAGTGTCCGTTTTCGGTACGTTCGCCCGCATGCCCAGGTGGAGCGGTCGACGCGTACGTGCCCTGCTCGCTGCGCCTGTGACTGCGGTGCTGCTCCTGGGCGGCTGCACGGGAGGTGCACCGACCGCGACCGAGTCCTCGACCGCTCCGCCGGTGCAGACGCCGACGCCGACACCTTCTTCCACTCCGTCCGAGACACCTGTGGTGGACGTGACCGTGAAGCCCGAGCGGCCGGCGGCGCTCGATGAGCCGCCGAGCGTGGAGGGCGCGGTGGCGGTGGCGGAGTACTTCGTTGATCTCTTTCCGTACATAAACGCCACCGGCGACCTCGCGGACTGGGGCAGGTTGAGTCACCCGGAATGCATCTTCTGTGCGGACTCCAACGACTCGGTACAAGCGAAGGTCACTCTCGGCCATCACGACGAGGGCGGCTCGATCGACGTAGTGAGTCGAACTGCGACGGAGGTGGAGCCCGGCGCTTGGTACACGGTCACTCTCGAGTTCGCTCAGGCACCGTCAGTGACCGTTGATGCAGCAGGCGCGCTGATAGAGGAGTTCCCGGAGGCCAAGACCATCCGATCGAACTTGGTCGTGCTCTGGCAGGGCGGCACGTGGCAAGTTCGTGGTGTCGATTCCGCTGTGGTCGGCCAGACCTGATGCGCCGTCTCGCTGCGGCTGTGCCTCTGACCATCGCGCTGCTCGTGGTGACGATCGGGTCGGCGAAGGCCGACGACTTCGCGAGCCGAGCGGATGACGACTCGATAGGCCTCTCAGCGTTCAAGGGCGAGCAACAATTGCGCGCCTACACCCGTGCCGCGGTCTCCCCCCGCATCGAGCTCTTCCAGCTCCGCCGCGCCGCCCTCTGCAACGTCACGTCCGGCACGCTCGAGTCCGACATCGGCGGCGCGTGCGCCCCCGAGGACGGGTCCGTCGTCCCCAACTGCGACGGCGACCAACCGGTCCAGCCGCTCTGGCGCCGCGACCGCGCCACGTCGGTCGACCCGTGGGAACCCTGGCGCATGATCGCCGGCTGGGCCTGCCCCGGCGACCTCCTCCCCACGCTCACCGCCGAGGACTTCCGCCGTCTCCCCCTCACCCCCCAGGTCATCCAGATGCAGCCCGACCGCGGCTGGGTGCTGGTCAACAAGGAGACGATCGTCCTCACCGACCCCGCCGAGCAGCCGTTCCGCACGGACCTGTTCGGCTACGGCATCGACGTGATCGCCACCCCGACCCAGTACTCGTGGGACTTCAGTGACGACACCAGGCGCCTGACCACCGACAGCCCCGGCCACGCCTACCCGGACTTCGACGTCTTCCACGTCTACGCGCAACCGGCCTCTGCCGCGGCGATCAGCCTGACGACCACCTGGTCCGGTCGCTACCGCGTGGACGGCGACGACGAGTGGCGCGACGTCGTCGGCACGGCCGAGACGACGAGCGTGACGGCGCCGTTCGAGGTCGTCGAACGGAGGTCGCACCTGGTCGCCCAGGACTGCAACGAGAACCCCGACCAACCCGGATGTGGCTGACCCACGACCTCAGGCGGGCGGGTGCGCGTCGCGGTCGGCCAGCTGGGCGAGCATCGCGTTGTACTCGTCCATCTCCCGGTCACCGTCGCGGTCGACCTGCCGGTCGCGGCGGCGGGCGGTGCGGTCGTCGTCGCGGGACCAGGCGATCGCGACGCCGATCGCGAGGGCGAGCGTCGGGATCTCCCCAATCCCCCAGGTGATCGCACCGCCGGCCTGCTGGTCGGCGATCGCGGACGCGCCCCAGGGCCGGCCCATGAGACCGAACCAGTCGGCGACCAGCAGCACGTCGCCGGTCACGAGGGTGACGCCGAAGAAGGCGTGGAACACCATCGTCGCGAACAGGAGCAGGAGGCGCTGCGGGTAGGCCAGGCGGCGCGGGCCGGGATCGATGCCGACGAGGGCGTTGACGAACAGGTACCCGGCGGCGGTGAAGTGCACGACCATCGCGAGGTGGCCGACGGGGCTGCGCAGCGACCACTCGAACAGGCCGGAGTAGTAGAAGAGCAGCATCGACCCGATGAAGTTCACGGCGGCGACGACGGGGTGCGCGAGGAAGTGGCCGACGTGGCTGTCGACGAGTGTGAGGATCCACTCGCGCGGACCGCGGGAGGCGTCGTCGCGCAGCTGCGTGGACCGCACGGGGAGCGCCCGCAGGGCCAACGTGATGGGTGCGGACAGGGCGAGGAACAGGGGGACGACCATCGCGAGCACCATGTGCTGGACCATGTGCGCGCTGAACAGGACGTGCCCGTAGAGCGCGGGTCCGCCGTTGGTGGCCCAGAAGAACAGGACCATGCCGACCGTCCACGACGCGGCGCGCAGCAGGGACCAGGAGTCGCCACGCCGGCGCAGCCGGAGGACCCAGCGCCAGTAGACGATCAGGCCGGCGACCGCCGCGGACGCGAGGACGAGGTCCCACCGCCACTCGGTGAGCCAGCGGGCACCCGACAGGACCGGCGGCAGCGGGTGGCCGGTGAGCTGGTAGGCGGGGGACTGGTCGAGCGGCGGCTCCTCGGACACCGGCGGTGCGGTCTCCCCGAGCGCGACGGCCACCCCGGAGACGGCCCCCATGACGGTGAGCTCGACGAGCACGAGACGCCAGAACAGCCAGTCGCTCGTGCGCGTCGCCAGCCGGGGGAGGACGGACCGCCGGTGCGCCAGACCGAGCAGACCGAGCACGCCGAACAGGGCGACCTTGGCGAGCAGGAGGATGCCGTAGGAACTGGTCAGGTCGGCCCAGCCGTTGGTCCGCAGCAGCCCGTTGACCAGCCCCGACACCGCGACCGCGGCGAAGCACCAACCCGCGATGGCCGAGTACCGCGCGACGGACGCGGACAGGTCGGTGCCGACTCGCCGGACCAGCAGGGCGAGCGCGGTGAGGGCCCCGATCCAGATCGCCGCGCCGACGAGGTGCACCACCATCGACGACGTCGCGATGTCGTGCCCGGAGGCCCCGGCGGCGTGCCCGAGCTGCGCCTGCTGCCAGAGCGCCACCAGCACGAGCGCCGCGGTCCAGGCTGCGCCGGTGGGCGTCGCGACGACGAGCGCGAGGGCGGTGACCACGGCCGCGACGGTGGTGATCAGCAGGAGGGTGCGTCCGAGGTCGATCTGCGTGACGAAGACGCCGAGCTCGGCGCCGAACGTGGCCGAGTCGAGGGTCCGGCCGGCGACGCTCGCGTACGTGAGGACGAGGTGCGCGATCGACAGGACCGTCCAGACCCCGGCCGCGAAGCCGGCCAGGAGCGTGCTGCGCGGGTAGGACCGCCCGTCCGCCGTGCCGACGCCGGTCCGGGCCGCCCGGGTCGACGCCACCTCGGCACGGCGCGGCAGCACGCACACGGCGAGCACGAGCGCACCGAGCGTCACCGACCCGGCGAGCTCGGTGAGCACCTCCGTGGCGGGCAGGCCCCAGCGGACCGCCGCACCGGGGTCACGGAGCAGGGCGGGCAGGGCGGCACCGGAGAACGCGACGCCGAGCAGGGCGGCCGCGACGGCGGCGAGCACGAGGGCGGCGACGCGCCAGGGGCTCGGAGGCCGACGCTCGTCGACCCCCGGCCCACCGGCACCCGCGCGGCCGGCGCTCGTCACCGGCGCAGTCATCGCACCAGCGTAGGTCGCCGCGCGGGCCCTCCGGACATGCCGTCGGTCACTCCGACGACGAGCCCGGCGGCGCGTCCGGAGACGACGGGTCCGCCGACTCGCGCCGCCGCAGCAGCAGCAACGCGGCGACACCGCCCGCCACCGCCAGCGCACCGGCGACCCCGACGAGGACGCCCCCGGAGACGCGACTCTCCGGTGCGGGTGGCGCGGAGGCGGTCGGCGACGCGGTCGGCGCGGCGGACTCGCCGGCCTGCACCTCGGCGGAGCTGGTCGGCGTCGGGGACGCGGTCATCGTGGGCGCCGGCGTCGCGATGCCGTACGACGTGGCCTCCGCCGCGGTGAACCGGAACTGACCCTCGATCGGGTGCCCGTCGGCGGACGTGACCCGGTAGATCACCGTGTACTCGCCGGCGGGGAGCTCCCCGGTGACGGCCTGGCTGACGGTGTTGTCGACGAGGACCGGCGGGCCGATGTTCACCATGGTCTCGTCGGCCGTGTGCACCATGATCTCGGTGCCGACGAACAGGGCCGGCTCGTTGAACGTCAACGTCACCGTCTCCGGCATCACCGGGACGGTCGACCCCTCCGCCGGGTCGGTGCTCTGCAGGGCGTTGTGCGCCTGCGCCGCAGGCGCCCCGAGGACCACGGCGGCCAGCGCGAGGACGAGGCCGACGAGCGCGGCGAGCCCCCGCCTCACGCGTCGCCACGCTGACGTCGACCGAGCACCGCGACCACCAGGGCGACGACGCCGAGCGCGAGGCCGACCCCGCCGAGCACACGGGCGAGGGTGTCGGGCTCCGAGGACCCCGTCGACGCGGCGTCGGACACGGCCGCGGCCTCGACCACGACGCCCTCCGTACCGGACCCGTCGGTGGTGGTCAGCACCGGCGCCGGGTGCTCCGGCTCGTCCGCGCCCTCGTCGGCGACGTCGTCCCAGTCCACGACCGTGCCGTCGGTGTAGGTCTGGTGCGCCGGGAGGACCAGCCGCGTCCCCGCGTCGGGCAGCGGCCCGCCGGACACCTCGAACTCCTGGAACTGGCCGTCGGCGATCTCGGCACCGGGCTCCGCGGTCCACACCACGCGGGACGGGGCCTCCGTCAGCTCGGTGCCGTAGAAGTCGACGGGCTCGGGCAGCGGGGCGGTCTCCACGGACGCGGTCCACCCCGGCACGGGCTTGGTGGAGACCGACAGGAGCGGCGTGGCCGTCGGCAGGTCGACCGTGACCTGCGAGGTCGCGGCGGTCTCCGACTCGTTGGGGACGCGGAAGGTGAGCACGGTCCATCCTCCAGCAGCGGTCTGCTCGGGGACGACCCGGACGTGCGCGGAGGCCGCGGCGGCGGGCAGGAGGGCGAGGGCGAGCCCGGCGACGGCGACGACGCCGAGGCGGGCAGGGTGCAGCGATGGCATGACGGATCCCTGGGGTGGTGACGAGGGGTGGGCAGGCGCACGCGCGCGGCCCCTCGACGACCGGTCAGCGCGGGGGGACCACGGGCGACTGCCACGCGGGTGGGCCGCGCAGCGGGACGGCGTCGCGCCACCAGGCGTACCCGGACCAGCGGACGTCGGCGGGCGTCGGCAGCGAGGCGCGCGGGACGACGACCGCCCGCTCCGTCGTGCCGAGCAGCGGGCTCAGCCAGGCGGCGAGCCACCAGAGCGCACGGTCGGCCCCGACGAGGACCAGGGCGGCGGCGACGGACGCGGCCACGTGCAGGACGAGCATCGCGGGCGCACCGAGCAGGGGCTGCGCGAGCGTGACGTCCGCAGGCGTGCACGATGCCTGCGTCGCCATGACCATGCCCGGGTGGTGCACGTGGACCTGCAGCGACGCCGGACCGGGCAGGCACGCCACGGTGGTGAACAGGCTGAACGACGAGTGCACCGCGAGCTGCCCGACCCCGAGCAGTGCGACGGCGCCGACGGGACCGAGCCGGCGGGCGGTCAGGACGACGGCGGCCGCGAGCGCGACGGCGGTCAGGGTGACCAGCACGACCGACGGCGGCAGGGTCCCACCGGCGAGCACGTGCGCCAGGGCGCCCAGCGCGACGGTGACGGCGGCGACCACCCCGGCGCGCACGAGGCGCAGCGGACCGGTCGCGGGCGCAGGCATCCCGACACGGTAGCGGCCGCCGTGGCGGGCGTCCCCGGTGCGAAGCGATTATCTGACGGGAACACATCTCGGGTGGCCCGTTGTTGCGACACGTCGCAGGATAGTTGTCCTGCGCAATCAATCCGCGAGAAGGTCCGATGTCGCAGCAGAGCACCGCCCCCACCGACGCCGCGTCGGCCACCTTCACGCCGCCGACCCACCGCGAGATCCTCACGATCCTCGGCGGCCTGATGCTCGGCATGTTCCTCGCCGCGCTCGACCAGACCATCGTCGCGACGTCGATCCGGACCATCGGCGACGACCTGCACGGCCTGTCCCTGCAGGCGTGGGTGACCACGGCCTACCTGCTGACCGCCACGATCTCGACGCCGCTGTACGGCAAGCTCTCCGACATATACGGCCGCAAGCCGCTGTACATGATCTCGATCTCGATCTTCGTCGTCGGCTCCCTGCTGTCGGGCACGGCCGACTCGATGTACCAGCTGGCGGCGTACCGGGGCATCCAGGGACTCGGCGCGGGTGGCCTCATGGCGCTGGCGATCACGATCCTCGGCGACCTCGTCGCGCCCCGGGAGCGCGCCCGCTACCAGGCCTACTTCCTCGCGGTGTTCGGCACGTCGTCGGTGCTCGGGCCGGTGGTCGGCGGGTTCTTCGCGGGCGCCGACACGATCCTCGGGGTGGAGGGCTGGCGCTGGGTCTTCCTCATCAACGTGCCCATCGGGATCATCGCGATCCTCGTCATCTCGCGCGTGCTGCACCTGCCGCCGCTGAAGCGCGTCGACCACCGGATCGACTACCCCGGCGCCATCGCGCTCGTGGTGGCGCTGGTCCCGCTGCTGGTGGTCGCCGAGCAGGGCCGCATCTGGGGCTGGGACTCCCCCCGGTCGATCGCCTGCTACGTGATCGGCGTGATCGGGGTCGTCTCGTTCATCCTGGCCGAGCGGTACGCCAAGGCGGACGCGATCCTCCCGCTGTACCTGTTCCGGAACCGCACGTTCTCCGTGGGCGCGGGCGCCAACACCGTGATCGGCCTGGGCATGTTCGGCGGCCTGGCGACGCTCCCCCTGTACCTGCAGATCGTCAAGGGCCAGTCGCCCACCGAGGCCGGCCTGACGCTCATCCCGTTCACGCTCGGGATCATGACCGGCTCGATCGTCGCGGGCCAGATGACCTCCCGGACCGGTCGCTACAAGATCTTCCCGGTGATCGGCACGATCCTCATGGGCATCGGCGCCCTGCTGTTCTCGCGCCTCGGGGCCGACACGGGCCTGCCCTACGTGTTCGCGGTGTCCATCGTGTTCGGGCTCGGGCTGGGGCTCACGATGCAGCCGCTGGTGCTCGCCGTGCAGAACGCGGTGCCCGTCCGGGACATGGGCGTCGCCACCTCGTCGTCGCTCTTCTTCCGCCAGATGGGCGGCACCCTGGGCACCGCCGTGTTCCTGTCGGTCCTCTTCTCGACCGTGGGCGGCAACATCGCGTCGGCGTTCCGGACCGCGTCGGCGACCCCCGAGTTCCAGGCCGCCGTCGCCGATCCCGCGGTGCAGGCGGACCCGGCGAACGCGCCGGTGCTGTCGATGCTGCAGGGCGGCGAGACGGTGCCGTCGCTGGACGACTCGTCGTTCATCAACAACCTCGACCCGCGCCTGGCGCAGCCGTTCCTCGACGGCTTCGCGCAGTCGGTGGACACCGTCCTGCTGCTGGCCGCCATCATCATGGCGTTCGGCGTGGTGCTCACGGTCCTGCTCCCCGAGCTCCCGCTGCGCAACGTGTCCGGCATCCAGGGGCGGTTCGACGACGACGCCGCGGCCGCCGCGCAGCCGCAGCCCGCCGCCGCCGCGACCGCTGTCGGCGGGGTCGCCGGGATCGTCGCCGACGAGGCGGCGGTCGATCGCGCGGAGGCGGAGAGCCCGCGCTCCTGAGAACTGGTGGCGGGATCGCTGAACCTGGGCGGCCTCGGCATCGTGACACTGGTGACGGTCCCGAGCACCATGTCCCACGGAGGTGGAGATGTCCCGGTCGACGAGCGAGCTTCCCGCAGCACCGCCCAGCACGCACGCCTGTGACGGCTGCCTCGACCGCCGGGAGGTGCTCGTCCGGGCCGGTGTCGTGACCATGGGCGTCGCCGCGGCGGGCGTCCTGGCAGCCTGCGGCGGCAGCACCGACACCCCGTCGGGCGGCTCGTCCGCGGCGAGCGGGGGCGCGCTGGCGCAGGTGTCGGACATCCCGGTGGGCGGTGCGATCTCCGCGACCGACGCCGACGGCAAGCCGATCTTCCTCGTGCAGCCCGAGGCCGGCACGGTGATCGGCCTGTCGGCGGTCTGCACCCACCAGGGCTGCACGGTCGCGGTCGACGGCGAGGAGCTCGCGTGCCCGTGCCACGGCTCGATCTACGACCTGACCGGCGCCAACGTCTCCGGCCCGGCCGACAAGCCACTGCCCGCGGTCGACGTGCACGTGAGCGACGGCGCGGTCCTCGCGGGGAAGGCCTGAGCCATGGTCCTGCGGGTGCTCACGGCGATCTGCGTCGCGGTGTCGGCGGTCGTCCACCTCTACCTGTGGCAGGACGGGATGAAGGCCGTCGACGTCGTCGGCCCGGCGTTCCTGCTCAACGGCGTCGGCGGCATGGTGATCGCCGTCCTGGTGATCGTCTGGCGGCACTGGCTCCCGCTGCTCGGCGCAGTGGGGTTCGGCGTCGCCACGCTGACCGCGTTCATCATCTCGACGACACCCAGCGGGTTCTTCGGGGTGCACGAGCGCTGGGTGGGCCTGCCGGTCTGGCTGTCGGCCATCTCGGAGGTCGGCGCGATCATCCTGGGCGTCGCGGCGATCGTCGTGGAACGCCGGCATGCGCCGATCAGTCCAGCGGGAGCGGCTCTCCGTCGAGGATGAGGCGGCCCGCACGCGCCTTCGTCTCGAACGCGTCGGTGTGCCACACCTCGCTGAGCGTCTCGACATCCTCGATCGTGTAGCCGGCGGACCAGAAGGCGTCCACCTCGTCCTGCTCGGGGAGCGCGACACGGCCGGGTGCCACGGGGGGCGCGTCGCCCTCCAGGAGCAGCTGACCGGCGCGCGCCTTCGTCTCGGTGGTGTCCGTGTGCCACAGCTCCTCGAGCGCCGTGACGTCCTCGGTGGTGTACCCGGCACCCCAGAACGCCTCGTACTGCTCCCGGGTGTAGCCGGCCGGCATCGCCGACCAGTCGATCCCCACCGACTGCACGACGTCCTCGAACCGGCGTGCGGCGTCCGAGTACGGGTTGGCGGCCGCCGCCGCACCCGCTCCGGCGACGGCCAGCGCCGACGTGACGACGCCCGCGGCGACGAGCTTGCCGCCGCGGCGCCGGAGGGTGGTCACCGTCGCCTCCGGCGGGTGGGCGAGCTCGGCCCGGAGCCGTGCCGCGACGACCGCGGGATCGGGCTGCTGGGCCTCGCGCGAGTGCAGCGCACGGGTGATCCGCGCGATCAGCTCGTCGTCGTCCAGCGGGGGGTGCTCGTTCATCACTGCTCCGGTCGGGTCGAGAGGTCGGTGTCGCGCAGGGTCGCCAGCGCCCGGGAGGCGTGCGACCGGACGGTGGCGGGCGAGGTACCCAGCACCTGGGAGATCTCCGCGTCGCTGAGGCCCTCGTAGTACCGGAGCACCAGCACGGCGCGCTGGCGGGGCGGCAGCGCCTCGAGATGTCGCCACATGGCGTCCTGGTGCACGACGTCGTCGGCGTGGTCGGAGTGGGCGTCGGCGTGGGCGGCGAGGACCTCGTCCGCTGCCGGCCGGATGGTCCGCACGTGCCAGCGCCGGCGCCAGGACAGGTGCTCGTTGGTGACCATCCGGCGCAGGTACAGGTCGGGCCGCTCCAGCAGGGCGATCCGGGTCCAGCGCACATGGGCGCGCAGGAGCACCTCCTGCACCAGGTCCGCGGCCGTGTGCCCGTCGCCGGTCAGGACCGTCGCGTACCGGAGCAGCCCGGCCAGGTGGACGCGCACGAGGTCGTCCAGCGCGGGCTCCACGATCGGGATCGCGGCGCTGTCGACGCTCATCGGTCGACCCCGACCAGGTCGTCCAGCAGCGCGCCCCGGGGCAGGGGCCGCGGGTCGAGGCACCGGGCGAGCAGGGCCTCCACCAGCGCCGCGCGGCGCACGATCGCGGATCCGTCGATGGCACCGGGCAGGATCCGCACCTCCACGGTGTCGCGCAGCGGGCGGTCGGTGACGAGCTGGGTGAGGTTCACGTCGGCGTACTTGGTGAGGCCGGTCGGACGCGCCGACGCGACGGTGAACCCCGGCTGCTCGACGAGATCGAGCAACGCGTCGGGCAGCGGCGCCAGCCGCCGGCAGGCGGGGTTGGTGTCCAGGGCCGCCCACAGCGCCTCGCGCCGGTGGCCGAACAGCCGGACGAGGTTGGCGAACGTCTCCGGCCTGCGGAACGGTGCCCCGTCGAGGTGCAGGTGCACGGCGGCCTCCTGCGGGACCGTGAAGCCGAGCTCGCGTGCCGGTCCGAGCAGCCGCTCGAGCGCGCGTGCGTGGTCGGTGGCGAGCGGCGGCGTGATGATCTCGCACGGTCGCTCCCGGCCCGCCAGCAGCGGCATCGCGACGGCGACGGTGGCGCCGCGGACGTCGTCGACGCGCATCGCCGAGCCGACGACCTCCGCCCGCACCCCGAACAGCTCCGCCACCGGGTCCAGCACGGTCCGCAGGGGTGCGTCGGGGTCCGCGTGCCGCTCGATCAGGCGCAGCAGCCGGGCGTCGTCGCACAGGACCCGGTACCAGCCCCGGTGCCCGGAAATTCCGGGCACCGGGGGCAGATCGGCCTCGATGGTGATGTCGTCGACGAGCCGTGCCACGGGACGACCGTCGGCGTCGAGCACATCGAACGCCGGGGACAGGTGCCGGAAGACCCCGACACCGGGCACCGTCGACGGCTCGCTGTCGGCGTGGAAGGACCGCCGCACACGGCCGCCGCAGCGCGCGGCGAGGTCGTCGGCCAGCACCTGCCGGTCGGACCCGACGGGTGCCAGCAGCTCGATCTCGAAGCCGGTCCGCAGCGACAGCTCGTCCACGACGTCTCCTCGCACAGGTCGGGGGTCAGGAGGTGGCGGGGGTACCGCTCGGGGCCACGGGAGGAGTCTGCCCGTCGAGGATCATCTGACCCGCGCGCGCCTTGGTCTCGCTGAACTCGCTGTGCCAGAGCTCGGCGAGCGCCTCGACGTCCTCGCCGGTGTACCCGGCGCCGAAGAGCGCATCGAGCTGCGCGCCGGTGATCTCGACCGTCGGGGTCGACTCGCCGCCGCCCGGCGCGACCGGCACCGGCTGCCCGTCGAGGAGCAGCTGACCCGCCCGCGCCTTGGTCCCGGTGGTGTCCAGGTTCCAGAGCGCGCCGAGCTCCTCGACGTTCTCGGACGTGTACCCCGCCCCCCAGAAGGCCTCGTACTGCTCCGGCGTGTACCCGTCGGGCATCGTCGACCAGTCGACGCCGGCCGAGTGCAGGATCTCAGTCACGGACCGCGACAGGGCCGAGGTCGGCGCGGCTGCCGTGGCGACGCCGGTGCCGGCGACGCACAGACCGGCGGCGACGGCTCCGACGGCGACGAGGCGTCGGGTGCGGGTGGTGCTGGCGTTCATGGGTCCTCCGGGAGCTGCGTGCGGATGGGCGTACCCCCCTAGAACGCGGCTCGACCCCCAGGTGTGCAGTCCGGGCTCAGACTCCCTCGAGAAGCCGGCGCTCGTACGCCGCCACCACCTGCGCGGAGGTCCAGCCCTCGGTGCCGACGGCCTGGTCGCGGCCCACGTACGGTCCGCGACCCCGCTCGGCACCGAGCCAGCACGCCTCGTCGAGGAACACCGCACGCGCCTGCGCGAACGACCGCGACGCGAACAGGGTGCTGGCGGATCCGCCGTCCCGGTAGCCGACGACGAACCCGTCGGGCCTGCCGTCGAAGGTGATGCACTCGTCGCCGGCCGGACCGCTGCCCACCGTGAAGTCGACTCCGTCGAGCAGCCCGTTGTCGAGGGCGTCGTCGCGCAGGTCCACGAGGTCCGGGGACGACGGGACCGACTCTGCCGACGGGGGCACCGCACCCGGAGCGGACCGGACGGCGTCGGCCACCTTCACCAGGATCCGGAACCGGCGCAGGTCGCGGACGGTCAGTGGGACCAGGTTGGTGTCGAGGAACCGCACGCTGTCGCCGTCGACCTCGTCCACCCGGACCAGGCCGTCAGCCACCAACGGGCTGGCCGTGTCGACCCGGTAGCGGTGCGCGACCGGCCCCAGAGGGGTGCGCAGCAGGACGTCACCGCGCTCGTAGCCGACCCGGTGGAGCTCGAGGTCGTCGTGCGCGGTGAGGGTGCGGGTCATCCCGCGAGTGTCACACGGCGAGCGCGGCTCAGCCCCACACGAGCCCGTGCGACGGGTCGTGCAGCACGCGCGCGACGTCGGCCAGCACCTGCGAGCCGAGGGCGCCGTCCACCAGCCGGTGGTCGACGCTCAGGGCCAGCTGCGTGACGTGGCGGATCTTGATCTTCCCCTTGTGCACCCACGGCTGCTCCCGGATGGCGCCGAACGCGAGGATCGCCGCCTCCCCCGGGTTGAGGATCGGCGTGCCCGTGTCGATGCCGAACACCCCGACGTTGGTGATCGTGATCGTGCCGTCGGACATGTCGGCGGGAGTCGTCTTCCCCGAGCGGGCGGTCGCGGTGAGCTCCGCCAGCGCGGTCGCCAGCTCCTTGAGGCCGAGCCGGTGAGCGTCCTTGATGTTGGGGACGACGAGCCCTCGCGGGGTCGACGCCGCGATGCCGAGGTTGATGTAGTGCTTGTAGACGATCTCCTGCGACACGTCGTCCCAGCTCGCGTTGACGTCCGGGTGCCGGCGCACGGCGAGCATCAGGGCTTTCGCGGCGATGAGCAGCGGGGTCACCCGGACGTCGGAGAACTCCCGGTCGGCGCGCAGGCGCTCGACCAGCTTCATCGTCTTGGTGACGTCGACGGTGTGGAAGACCGTGACGTGCGGGGCGGTGAACGCGCTGGTCACCATGGCCTCGGCGGTCCGCTTGCGCACCGACTTCACCGGGACGCGCGTCTGGCGGCCGTCCGAGGAGACCGTGCCGCTGGCCAGCCAGGGCGCGTCGTCGCCGGGGTAGGTGGCCAGCGTCCGCGCCTCGGCCTGGGCCGCGCGGCCCAGCACGTCCTCACGCGTGACGATGCCGCCGGGGCCGGTCGGCGAGACCGAGTCCAGGTCCACCCCGAGCTCGCGCGCGAGCTTGCGGACGGGCGGCTTGGCCAGCGCGTGCCGGGCGGCCTCTCGCTGCGAGGGGGTGGCGGCAGCCGGCGTCCCGTCGGGGGTCCGGTCCCGCCGGGTGGTGCTGGTCTCGGCCAGCCCGTAGCCGACGAGCACGGCCTCGCGGGCAGGCTCCGGCTCCTTCTCGGGCGCGCGCGCCGGGCGTGCTGCCTCAATCTCGTCGGACCCGCCGGGCTCGACCCCCGCGTGCCGGTTTCCGCCGCCGCGGTGCCCGTGCTCGATCGCGCCGCCCTTGGGGGCCGCCACGGGCGAGGGGGGCGCCTCCTCGACCGGTGCTGCACCCGTCGGGTCCGTGTCGACCTCGATGATGGGTGTCCCCACGTCCACCGTCTGCCCCGGCTGGACCAGCAGCTGCGTGACCACCCCGGCCCAGGGGCTCGGCAGGTCGACCAGCGACTTCGCGGTCTCGATCTCCACGATGGTCTGGTTGACCTCGACCGTGTCGCCGACGGCCACGTGCCACGCGACGATCTCGGCCTCGGTCAGGCCCTCGCCGGCGTCGGGGAGCGGGAACTGCTGGTAGGTCGGCACGGGGTGTCTCCTCAGAAGGCCAGCGAGCGGTCGACCGCGTCCAGGACGCGGTCGAGCCCGGGCAGGTAGTCGTGCTCGATCTTGGCCACCGGGTAGGGAGTGTGGAAGCCGCCGACCCGCAGCACGGGGGCCTCGAGGTGGTAGAAGCACTCCTCGGTGATGCGCGCGGCCACCTCGGCGCCGGTGCCGTAGAGCACCGGGGCCTCGTGCACGACGACGCAGCGGCCGGTCCGCTTGACCGAGGCCGCGACCGTCGCGGTGTCCAGCGGGGACAGGGTGCGCAGGTCGACGACCTCGACGCTCGTGCCCTCCGCGGCGGCGGTCTCGGCGGCCTTGAGCGCGGTCTGCACGGTCGGGCCGTAGGCGACGAGCGTGAGGTCGGTCCCCTCGCGCAGCACCCTGGCCGTGTCGAGCGCCGGGTGCGGGGCGCCGATGGCGGCGTCCAGGTCGACGTCGCCCTTCTCCCAGTAGCGACCCTTGGGCTCGAAGAACAGGACCGGGTCCGGCGACGCGATCGCCTGCTGGATCATCGCGAAGGCGTCGGCCGGGCTGGACGGGCTGATCACGCGCAGGCCGGCCGTGTGCGCGAACAGCGCCTCGGGCGACTCGCTGTGGTGCTCGACCGCGCCGATGCCGCCGCCGTAGGGGACGCGGATGACGACCGGGAGGCTCAGGCGGCCCTGCGACCGGTAGTGCATCTTGGCCAGCTGCGTCGTGATCTGGTCGAAGGCCGGGAAGATGAACCCGTCGAACTGGATCTCGCACACCGGGCGGTAGCCCCGCAAGGCCAGGCCGATCGCGGTGCCGACGATGCCCGACTCCGCGAGCGGGGTGTCGACGACGCGCTCCTGCCCGAAGTCCTTCTGCAGCCCGTCGGTCACGCGGAACACCCCGCCGAGCGCCCCGATGTCCTCGCCCATGAGGAGCACCTTGGGGCTCTGCTCGAGCGCCTTGCGCAGGCCGAGGTTGATCGCCTTGGCGAACGTGATGGTCGTCATCGGTGGCTCCCCTCGCCCTCCAGGAACGTGGCCTCGTACGCCTCGAACCACTGGCGCTCGGACTCGACGACCGAGTGAGGCGTCGCGTAGACGTGCTCGAACATCGACGCGGCCGAGGGACGGCCCATGCCGCGCACCGCGGTCCGGATGCGCTCGCCGAGCGCGTCGCCCTCGGCGGCGAGCCCGTCGAGGAAGTCCTGCGGCAGCTCGCCGCGGTCCTCCAGGTGCAGCCTGAGCCGGTCGATCGGGTCGCGCTGACGCCAGTACTCCTCCTCGGCGGCCGAGCGGTAGCGGCTCGGGTCGTCGGAGGTGGTGTGCGCGCCCATCCGGTAGGTGAACGCCTCGATGAACGTCGGCCCGCCGCCGGACCGCGCCCGCTCGAGCGCCTCCGCCGTGACCGCGTAGGTGGCGAGCACGTCGTTGCCGTCCACCCGGACGCTCGGGATGCCGAAGCCGGGCCCGCGGTCGGCCAGCGGGACGCGCGACTGTCGGCTGGTGGGCTCGGAGATGGCCCACTGGTTGTTCTGGCAGAAGAAGACGACCGGGGCGTTGTTCACCGCGGCGAAGACGAGCGCCTCGTTCACGTCGCCCTGCGAGGTGGACCCGTCGCCGAAGTACGTGACGACCGCCGAGTCCCGCGCGGGGTCGCCCGTGCCGACGGCACCGTCGCGCTGCAGGCCCATCGCGTAGCCGGTGGCGTGCAGCGTGTGCGAGCCGATGACCAGCGTGTACAGGTGGAACCCGTACGCCGTCGGGTCCCAGCCGCCGTGGTCGATGCCGCGGAACAGGCGCAGCACGTCCGCCAGGTCGACTCCGCGCGTGTACGCGACTCCGTGCTCGCGGTAGCTGGGGAACACCTGGTCCTGCGGCAGGAGCGCGCGGCCGGAGCCGATCTGCGCGGCCTCCTGGCCGAGGCACTGCGCGTACAGGGCCAGCTCGCCCTGGCGCTGCAGGGACGTCGACTCGTTGTCGAACCGGCGCACCAGCACCATGTCGCGGTACAGCGCGCGCAGGGCGTCGGCGTCGAGGTGCGCGATGCGGGGGTCGTAGTCGGGGTGAGCCGTGCGGTGACCCGCGGGGGTCAGCAGCTGCACGAGGCCGTCGTCGGTCAGGGGGCCGTTCGGGACCACGCGGTTCTCCTTCGCGGGTGCTGCGGCGGGGGCCGCGCCGGGATCAGTCTCGAAACCTACGTCAGCGTAGGCTACGGCACCGTAGGTAGCGCGCGAAGGACCCCGACAAGCCTCGGCGCACGCCCTTGTGGACTGTCTACACCTCCCCCGGCACGGTCAGCGAGCCAGCCACTCCGCGGTGATCTCGAGCAGCAGGTCGGTGGCCTCGGGCTCCCCCACACTCACCCGGACGCCGTCGCCCTGGAACGGCCGGACGAGCACACCGGCGCGGCCGGACCGCTCCGCGAACGCCGAGGCCTGGTCGCCGAGCGGCAGCCACACGAAGTTCGCCTGGCTGTCCGGCACCGTCCAGCCCTGCTTCCGCAGACCGGCGAGCAGGCGAGAGCGCTCGACGACGATCGCGTCCACCCTGGTCATCAGCTCGGCCGTCGCGCGCAACGACGCCAGCGCAGCCAGCTGGCCGACGTGCGAGACCCCGAACGGCGTCGACGCCGCGCGGATGCCCGCCGCCAGCCGCGGGCGCGCGACCGCGTACCCCACCCGCAGACCGGCCAGCCCGAACGCCTTGGAGAACGTGCGGAGCAGCACGACGTTCGGGTGGCCGGCGAACACGGCCAGCCCGTCCGGTGCGGCCTCGTCCCGGACGAACTCGACGTAGGCCTCGTCGAGCACCACGAGGACGTCCTTGCGGACCGCCGCCAGGAACGTGGCCAGCTCGTCGGCGTGCACCGCGGGGCCGGTGGGGTTGTTCGGGGTGCAGACCAGCACGACCTTGGTGCGCGGGGTGATCGCCGCCGCCATCGCCTCCAGGTCCAGCCGCCCGTCGTCGCCCACGGGCACGTGCACGCCCACACCGCCCGCGAGGGTCACGGCGATCGGGTAGGCCTCGAAGGACCGCCACGGGACGACGACCTCGTCGCCCGGCTCGCACACCGCCGTGAGCACGTGGCCCAGCACCGCGACCGAGCCGCAGCCGGCGACGATGTTCTCCGGGGACACCCTCAGCGACGCCGCGATGGCCTCGGTCAGCTCCGTGGCGTACATGTCCGGGTACCGGTTGACGTCCTCGGCCGCGTCGGAGATGGCCAGGATGACCGACGGCAGCGGCGGGTACGGGTTCTCGTTGGACGACAGCTTGTACGCAGCCGCGCCGACGGGGACACGAGCCCCCGGGACGTACGGCGGCAGGTCGGACAGTGCCTGGCGGAGGGGGACGCGGGTCACGGGCCTCAGCATGCCACCGCGCCACCTGGGACCCCGCACCGCGATCCCTCGACAACGGCGGCATCCCCGGTGGCAGGATCGACCGCATGGCCTTCCTCGTCCGCGTCCTCATCAACGCCGTCGCCCTCTGGTTCGCGACGCTGATCCTGCCGGGACTCCACATCGTCGGCGGCGACAGCAACTGGGAGACCCTCGCGATCATCCTGCTCATCGCGCTGGTCTTCGGTCTGGTCAACGCGATCGTCAAGCCGATCGTCGCGTTCATCTCGATCCCGCTGTACATCCTCACGCTCGGCCTGTTCACGATCATCGTGAACGCCCTCATGCTCATGCTCACCGCCTGGATCACCGAGGCCACCAGCTGGGGTCTGCGGATCGACAACTTCGGCACCGCCTGCTGGGGCGCCATCATCGTCTCGATCGTCAGCCTGGTCCTCTCGGTCCTGGTCCCCGGCGACCGCACGCGGAGCTCGTCGTCGACCGAGGTCACCTACTAGGCATCACCCTCGGCGGCTGCGCGGAGACCAGGACCGGGTCCCGCGTCGCCTGGAACTGCCGGGTCACACCGGTGGTCCCCGGCGGGCCGAGCACGTCCGCGACGGCGGCGTCGAACGCCCGCATGCCCGGGCTGCCCGCCAGCTCCCGGTCGGCGACGTCCGCCGTCTCGACATAGCGGGCGATCGCGTGCGCCTCCACCGGCCCAGGCACCGGCGGCCCACCCGTCGAGTCCAGGTCCCGCGTCACCACCGTCACCCGGCCGTCCGTCACGTCCGGCGTCCCGTCCAGCTGGGGGACCGCGTCGGCCTGGTGCCGGTAGTGCCGCACCTCGACCCCGGGGGGCGCCGACCTTGCCAGGTCCGGGGTGCCCGCCGTCGCGATGGCGCGCACGGTGTACGTGCTCCCGACGGCCGCGGCGACCGAGACCGCGACCATCCCGCCCTGGCTGTGCCCCGCGAGCATCACGGGCTCGTCGGCCCCGATCCCCGCCAGCCGCATCGAGTCCAGCACCGCGTCCGTCATGTCGTCCGCCAGCCCAGCCAGCAGCCGCCCGTTGGTGGTCAGGTCCATGGGCGTCGTGTCGTTGGGCACCCAGCTCTCCGTGCCCGGGATCTCGATGACCCAGGCCCGCGTGCCGTCGGGGTGCGTGAGCTGCTGCACCGAGATGACGCCGGTGGGCGTGCCGGGGATCCCGGTCGCCGTGCCGTCCTGGTAGCTGCGGCCGACGTTGGCCAGCACCCCGGCCGTCGTCCGGGGCACCGGGAGCTGTGGCGGGTGCGCCCGGACCAGCAGGGCCGTGGGACCGGCCGCCGGGAGCGGGCCGAACAGGAGACCGGCGGCGCCCTGGACGGGCCGGAGCGTGGGGACCTGCCGTCCCGGCGCCGCGGACCGGAGGAACGCTCCGACCGCGAGGATGCCCAGCTCCGCCCGACCGTCGGCGGTGAGCCGGCCGGGCAGCTCCCCCGCGCGCCGGACCATCACGGGGAGCAGCGGGTCGGGCCGGTGCAGCAGCAGCGAGCGGCCGATGCTGCCCGCGACCACGCTGCCGACCGCGACCACCCCGAGCATCACGCCGGCGGCCCCGAGCAGGCCCGCGACGACCGGCCGCTCCCCGAGCTCCCCCGCCGTGCCGACGACACCGACGCGCAACGCCTGGTGCGCCACCGACTCGGCCTCCGTGTACAGCTCCACCACCCGTCGCAGCGCGGCCGCGAGCTCCCGCAGCCGGTCGGCGACGCGCCACGGCGCCCCCGTACCCTCCCGTGCGCGGGCCAGCGCGTACCGCGCCTCGACCGCTGCCCGGCTGAGCCCGTCGCACCCCTGCGACGCCCGCAGCAGCGTCCACGACGCGGCATCCAGCCGGTCCGCGGCACCGTCCAGCAGCCGGCACGCGAAGGCCAGCTCCTCCAGGTCGGCCACCGTCGGCCCGGGACCGCCCGCGACGCGGTACCCGCGGAACCAGTCCGTCGCGCTGCTCACACGCCTCCCCGTGCGTCCAGGTCCGCCGCCGCGACCGGCTGCACGGTCCGCTCGACCGCGACCTGCACCTGCCGGACGCACCCCACCGCCTCGTCGAGCGCCGCACGGAACCGGTCGGCGGCGCCGGACGTCCACTGCACGTGCGCGGCCCCGCGCAGCGCCCGGGTCGCGCTCTCCACGTCGTCCAGCGCCTGGATCACCAGGGGAAGGCCGTGCTCGATCTGCATGCCGGAGACGCTACGGAGCAGGTCGGCGCGTCGGGGGCGGCCTGGGGACGGGGTGGGGCTGTGGGCGGATCAGGCAGTCGGGCGCGGCAGCATCGCCGCCGCGAGGATGATCGCCGCGAGCAGCCCCGCCGCGCGCCACAGGTCACCCTCCGTCGTCCCGACCAGCAGCATCGCGAGCACGGCCAGCAGCTGCGCGCCCACCTGCACGATCGCGACCTCGCGCAGCCCACGCAGCAGGACGGCGACCTCGACGAGGGTCCGCCACGACGTCCGCGCGCAGACCGCCCCCGCCCACAGGGTCAGGTGCACGAGCAGGACGAGGACCATCAGGGTGCCGAGCGCGGGCGGGTCGCTGACGAGCAGCCGTGTCCCGGCGACGAGCACCACGAGCGCCGCCAGGCCGAGTCCCGGGACGAGCACCGCGGCGCCGACGAGCGCGGCGAACCCGACGACGAGCACCGCGGGCGGCCGGGGGCCGGTACCGGCGAACGCCACCGCCAACGTCGCCGCGGACAGGAGCGCCAAGGACGCACGCAGCGCCCAGGCAGGCACCGGCCGGACCAGCTCCAGCGTCACCTCGCTCATCGGGACGCCCCCGCCCGCCGCTGCGCCCGGCGTGCCAGGGACGCGAGCGCGATGTGCGGCTGGACGCGCCAGGTGACCAGCTCGACGTCGAGGTCCACCAGCTCGGCCAGCCGGTCCTCGCGCGCCATCCGGATCAGTCGCATCGCGAGCCGCTCGCGGTCGCCGAGCTGCCGCTCGCGCAGCGTGGGCAGCACGTCGACGGCGATCACGCGGTGCCCGGCACGCCGCCAGACGGAGGCGACCAGCGCCGCCTCGTCGTCGAGGAACGTGGAGAAGAGCAGGACCAGCGCGCCCGACGGGATCTGCGGGGCGCGCAGCCGGCGCAGCGGGTCGCCCTCCGGCCGGGTCAGGGCCAGCGCGTGCCGGATGCGGTCCAGCTGCCGGCGCCCGCCGCCGGGTGGCAGCGGGCGGCGCAGCGCACCGAGGTCATCGAGCCCGACGCGGTCGCCGAGGTCGAGGAAGCCCTGTGCGGCCGACGCCGCGGCCTGCCGGGCCAGGTCCAGGGACGTCGGGTCCTCGGCCTTCGCCGGGGTCGAGCCGCGCCAGGTCATCGGGTCGGGGCCGACGTCGTCGCGCGAGTCCACGACCAGCACGACGACCGCCTCCGCGAGCGCGTGCTCCCGCCGGACGTAGAGCTCGTGCAGGTCCGGCGCGCGGCGTGCCGTGACGCGCCAGTCGATCCGCCGCAGCCGGTCGCCGGGCGAGAACGGGTGCACGTCGCGCAGCCCGCCGCCCTCGCCGGGCCGTCGTGACTCGTGCGCGCCGGTGAGGCCGCGCAGCCGGGGCGGCAGCGGCAGGTCGCCGAGCGGTCGTGGAGCAGGCAGGACCAGGGCGGACCGGGACGCGGGCGGGCTGGGTTCGGACACGCTCGCGGCGCCGGGTCCGACGCCCTGCACGTCGACGAACGCGACCTCCTGCGGGCCGGTGCGGACCGTGTGCACGACGAGCGGGAGCCGCCGCGCGCGGTCGACCCGCACCCAGGCCTCGGCGAGGACGCGCACCCCGCGCCGCACCCCGAGGAGCACGTCGGTGGGCGCGACGGTCACGATGTCGGCGCGCAGGCTCCCGGCGGCGGGCGGCTCGTCGGACGCCTCCAGCCGCACGGTCGGGTCCGTCGAGGGTCGGCGACGCCAGTCCCACACCCCCGCGACCAGCGGCGCGGCGCCGAGCACCGCGACGTCCGGACGGCCGAGCAGCGCCCCGACGGCGACCAGCACGAGGCCGACGACGACCCCGGCGGCCGTCGCCCGCGAGCGCTCCCAGATCATCCGCGTCTCGCCGTCGTCGGCCCCGCCACCCGCGCCAGCACGTCCGCCACGACCTTCTGCGGTGCCGTGCCGGTGGCCCACGCCTGCGGGGTCAGGGAGAGCCGGTGCGCGAGCGCGGGGACGGCGACCGCCTTGACGTCCTCGGGCGTGACGAAGTCCCGGCCGGACAGCACAGCGAGCGAGCGCGCGACGAGCACGAGCGCCTGCGAGCCGCGGGGCGAGGCGCCCACCTCGACGGCGTCGTGCTCGCGGGTGGCCGCGGCCAGGTCGACGCAGTACCGCAGGATGTCGCCGTCGACCGTGACCTGCTCGACCCCCGCCTGCATCGCGCGCAGGGTGGCGGCGTCGACGACGGTGCGCACCGACCCCATCTCCTGCCGCCGCGCGAGCCGTCGCGAGAGCACGTCGACCTCGGCATCCCGCTCCGGGTAGCCGACCGCCACGCGGACCATGAACCGGTCGAGCTGCGCCTCCGGCAGCGGGTACGTCCCCTCGTACTCCACCGGGTTGGACGTGGCGACCACGTGGAACGGGTCGGGCAACGGGTACGTCTCCCCGTCGACCGTCACCTGGCGCTCGGCCATGGCCTCCAGCAGCGCCGACTGCGTCTTCGGGGCGGTCCGGTTGATCTCGTCGGCCAGCAGGAGCCCCGCGAAGACCGGCCCGGGACGGAACAGGAACGACGCCGTCGCCGGGTCGAAGACGCTGGACCCCGTGATGTCCGACGGCAGCAGGTCGGGCGTGCACTGCACCCGCCGGAACGCGAGCCCGAGCGCGGTGGCCAGGCTCCGGGCCGCCAGCGTCTTGCCGAGCCCCGGCACGTCCTCGAACAGGACGTGGCCGCCGCCGAGGATGGCCGCGAGCGCGACCCTCAGGGGGTCGCGCATGCCGACGACGAGCGTCGCGACCTCGTCGAGCACCGCGCTCCCGCGGTCCGCGACCTGCGCGACGGTCAGTGGCGTGGGCTGCTCAGTCATCGGCGGGGGCTCCATCGTCGTTCGGGGTGGCACGCCTCGGTCCGAGGCGGTCGAGCACGTCGAGGGTGTGCACCACGTCGGCGACGGTGGGCAACGGTGCCCTGGTGCGGGTCAGGGTGCGGACGGCACGGGTGCCCAGCAGGGTCTCGGTCTCGGGGTCGTCGATCGTCAGCCCGTGCCGGGCGAGCCGGCTCCGCGCCACCTCGCGCAGCCGCCGCAGGACGCGCTCGCCGATCCGGCCGTCCCGCCCGACCATCGCCCACGCCAGGTCCTGCACCTCGCCGCGCGCGCCGTGCCGACGGTCCAGCCGGTCACGGGCCCACCCGGGGTCGGGCGTGCCGTCGAGGCGTGTGAGCAGCAGGACCCCGGCGGCGATCATCAACCCGAGCAGCGCGGACGTCTGCACGGTCAGTCCCGCCGCCCAGGCCGCGACGAAGCCGGCGCCGAACCCGGCGAGCGGGCGCCAGTCCCACCACCTCATGAGTCCTCCTCCGCCCGTCGCCCGAGATCGTCGGCGATCGCGGCCAGGCTCTCTCTGGCCTGCGCGACATCCCCGGGGGTCAGCACGTGCTCGGAGTATCGCGCCGCCAGGTAGAGCTGCAAGAGGGCGCGCGTCGCGTCCGGGTCCGCCCGCGTGGCGTCGAGCACCTCGACGGTGAACTCCGTCGCCGTCTCCGCGCGGTCCCGCACCAGCCCGCTGCGCTCCGCCGAGGCCTCCAGCGCGACCCACGCCGCGATCACCGCGTCCCCCGGCGGCACCTCGTCCTCGAGCACCTGCGCAGCACGCCGGACGCCCTCGCGCAGCGCCGGCGTCGCGCCGTCCAGGACGTCGCCGCCCAGCTCGATGTCCGGCACCGCCGAGTCGACCTCGTGCGGCGCGCGTCGCTCACGCATCGCCCGGACCCGTCGGACCAGCAGTGCGACCGCGATGACCAGCAGCGCGCCGATGACCGCGATGACCAGCAGGTAGATCCAGCGCTGGGCCTCCATCGACATCTGCTCGCCGTCGAGGGGGGTCTCGACGGGGATCGGGGTGGAGGTGCTGGTCGCGAGCGCCGGCGGGGGGAGCGTGAACGGCGCACCGCCCTCGTTGCGCTGGCCGAGCCGGAACGGTCCCGCCAGAGCCGCGCCGACGACGGCCACCACCACGAACGCACCGACCAGCAGGACCGCGCCGGGCCTGCGTGCTGGGGGCGCCACGGGGCTCCTCGTCGTCGGGGACCGACGCGCTGCGCCGGTGCGCTCAGGCTACTGACCGCGGACGCGGACAACGCCGCACCTCACAGGACCACTCTGGGACACTGGCGCCATGCCTTCTCGTGTCCAGCTCGCGGACGTCACGCCCCCCATCGCGCTCGGCCCCCTCGACGGCCGCTACCGTGCCGCGGTCGCGCCGCTGGTCGACCACCTGAGCGAGGCGGCGCTCAACCGCGAGCGGGTGCACGTCGAGGTCGAGTGGCTGATCCACCTGGCGCAGAACCAGGTCGTGCCGGGCGCCCCGACGCTCACCGTCGAGGACGAGCAGTACCTGCGGGACGTCGTCGACACGTTCGGGCCCGACGAGGTCGCCGAGCTGGCCGCCATCGAGACGATCACCGTGCACGACGTCAAGGCCGTCGAGTACTTCCTCAAGAGCCGGCTCGCCGCGGCGCCCGAGGGGTCGGCACTGCGGGACGTCGGCGAGCTGGTGCACTTCGCGTGCACGAGCGAGGACATCAACAACCTGTCGTACGCGCTGATGGTCCGTGGAGCGGTGCGGGAGGTCTGGGCGCCGGCGGCGACGCACCTCGTCGACCAGGTCGCGGAGCTCGCGCACGAGCTCAAGGACCAGCCGATGCTCGCCCTGACGCACGGGCAGCCGGCGACGCCGACGACGCTCGGCAAGGAGCTCGCGGTCCTCGCGCACCGGCTGCGGCGGCAGCTGCGGCGGATCGCGTCCGACGAGTACCTGGGCAAGCTCAACGGCGCGACCGGCACGTACGGCGCGCACGTCGTCGCGGTCCCGGGTGCGGACTGGCCCGCGGTCAGCAAGGCGTTCGTCGAGCACCTGGGCCTGACCTGGAACCCGCTGACCACGCAGATCGAGTCGCACGACTGGCAGGCCGAGCTGTACGCCGACGTCGCCCGGTTCAACCGCGTGCTGCACAACCTGGCCACCGACGTGTGGACCTACATCTCGCGCGGCGTCTTCATCCAGATCCCCGTCGCGGGCGCCACCGGCAGCTCGACCATGCCGCACAAGGTGAACCCCATCCGGTTCGAGAACGCCGAGGCCAACCTCGAGCTCTCGTCGGCCCTGCTGGACACCCTGGCCAGCACGCTGGTGACCAGCCGGCTGCAGCGCGACCTCACCGACTCCACCACGCAGCGGAACATCGGACCCGCGTTCGGGCACTCGCTGCTGGCCATCGACAACGTGGCCCGCGGCCTGCGCGCGCTGTCGGTCGACACCGCCCTGCTGGCGCGCGAGCTCGACGAGAACTGGGAGACGCTGGGCGAGCCGGTCCAGTCGGCCATGCGCGCCGCGTCCGTGGCCGGCGTGACCGGGATGGAGAACCCGTACGAGCGGCTCAAGGAGCTCACCCGCGGCCGGCGCCTGACCGCCGACGACATGCGCGAGTTCATCGGCGGGCTCGGGCTTCCCGACGACGTCGCCGCGCGCCTCGCCGCCCTCACGCCGGCGTCCTACACAGGGCTCGCGGGAGATCTGGTCATATACCTCGACTCCTGAGTCACCGCCAGAGCAACTAGGCCGTTCGGGTGAACGCACGCCGCCCGCTTTGTCACTTCTGCCTGCCCTCCGGCGGAAGACGAAACGGTTCGACGGAACCGCTCTCAGGGCTTCTGACCTGCATCTTCACTCAAATGAGTGATCTCTCCTGGACACGTGCCCTATTTGGGTTGCACAATCGTGCACCGACCGGTCGGAAACATCCGGTTCATCCCTTTTCTGGCAAGGAAGCCCATCGTGACGCTCATGCAGAAGGCGATCACGCCAGCGCTCACCCGCGCGCACCTCACCGCGGGACACGATCGCCTGGCGGGGTACGTGGTGCGCGCTGAGGACGTCGCCTTCGCGACGACTCCGGCCCAGCTGTTCGAGGTGCACGGACTCGGCTACGAGGGCACGCCCTTCAGCCCGTACGACCGCTCCATCGACGTGCTGCGCTTCGAGTCGTCGCCGCAGCTGCAGTACCGCGACGTGCCCGGCTACATCCTGCCGCTGTGGTGGCTGCGCCACTCCCGCATCCCCCCGGGCGCCGAGCTCATCCGCATCTACGACAACGGCACGTCCACGCTGCTGGCCCGCTACGGCGACGTCGGTGCCGGCTGGACCGTCACGCAGCTGGGCGCCCCCCGCCCCTCGCTCGCCTCCTTGTCCCGCTGCGTCGGACCCGTCGCCAAGTGGCACGGCGCCTACCTCGAGGCCGACGTCGTCGACGGCGGTCACACCGTGGTCCTCGCCCTGGCCAACCCCCCGCTGGCCGAGACCGGGTTCCACCAGTCGCCGTCGGGCCGCTGGTACCGCCGCGTGGCCCGCGAGGACGTCACCGAGCTGTTCGAGCTGGACCTGACGGCCCGCTGGAACGGCCTGAGCGTCCGCGTCGTCGACCAGTGGCAGGACGCCCAGCGCTACGTCGTGGCCCGCATCTCGCACCTCGGCGACGACATCGAGCGCGCCGAGCGCCTGCACCTCAACCGCGTCGAGGCCGGTGTCTACGAGGGCATCGTCTACGCCGCCGAGCTGACCGACATCCAGACCAACCAGGTGGTTCCTCACACCTGGGCCCCCGGACCTGCTGCCCCCCGACAGCAGGTGGTGCGCTCCTAGGCGCACGGAACCGAGGGTTCCTCAACCAGGGTCACGCCAGCGTTGCTGTGACCCTCGCGGAACGCGTGCCGGGCCTGGCCCTCCCCCCCGTCCAGGCCCGGCACGCTCTACGTCCTACCGTCCCGCTCAGACCGGGAACAGAGGCCCCGCGACCATGTGGCTGAGCTCGGTGTCCGGCCGCTGAGCGGCCACAGAGACATGGTCGACGCCCGAGCGTGGGCGACCGCCCGCGAGGTCAGTGCGCGTCGGCCGCCACGGTCGGGACCGGGATCGACGCCAGCTCCGTCAGCGCGACCGCGTACGTCGCCGCGTCGCCGGCTCGGGCGGCCTCGCGGGCGCGGACCGTGGGCGCGTGCAGCGCGGAGCGGGTGCGACGTCGCAGCGCCCGCTCGGCGCGCTCGTCGCGGAGCTCGGGAGGCAGCGCGCTCAGGCCGGCCTCGAGACCACCCAGCACGCGGGTCCGCTCCGCGACCACGGCCGGGTTCCAGTCGCGCACCCGCCGGTCGGCCTCGTACGCCTCGGCGGCGGCCTCGACGACCTCGTGGGCGGCGCGCACGGCGGCGTGCTCGGCCGGGGCGTGCTCGGCGACGGTGTGCAGGGAGACGAGCCGGACGCCGGGCAGCGTGCGGACGCCGGGGTCGACGTCGTGCCGGAGCGCGAGGTCCACGACGGTGAGCGAGGACGGCGTCCCGATGCGGGCGGCGGCGAGGGCGTCGACGCCGAGCACGGCACCCGCGGCCCCGCTGCACGCGACGACGAGGTCGACGTCGGACACCTCGGCCGCGAGGTCCGCCGACGCCGGCAGCGACCGGACGCCCCGTGCGGCCGCGAACGTGCCTGCGCGGCCGGAGGCGGAGAACACCCGGATGTCGCGCGCGCCGCGGGCCTTCAGGGCAGCCAGCGAGGCGCCGGCGTAGGAGCCCGTGCCGATGAGGACGCAGCGCACCGCGGACCAGTCGGGCAGGTGCTGCTCGGCGATGTCGAGCGCGACGCCGACCACCGAGCGGCCGGTGGCGCCGAGTCCGGTGCGGCTCTCGACGGTGCGCGAGACGCGCGAGGCCGCCTGGAACAGGGACTCGAGGCCGGAGGTGGTGGTGTGGTCGCGGCGGGCGCTGGTCAGCGCGCGGCGGACCTGCCCGGCGATCTCCCGCTCGCCGACCACCATGGAGTCGAGCCCGCTGGCGACGGAGAACAGGTGCGCGGCTGCGTCGGTGCCGGTGCGGACGCGGAGGTGGCCGGAGACCTGCTCGGCCGTGTAGCCGGAGCGGCCGGCGACGGCGACGGCGGCGGTGTCCAGAGCTGCGGGGGTGTCGGCGGCGTCGTCGACCTCCAGGTACAGCTCGAACCGGTTGCACGTCGCCAGGACGACGGCACCGGACACGGACGCGACCGAGCCCACGAGCTCGGACGCGACGGCCTGCACGTCCGACGAGAGACGTTCCAGCACATCGAGGTCGAGGTCGTGGTGGCTGGCAGCGAGGGACAGCAGCACCACGTCCCCGAGTTAATCATCTCGACAATTGTCCGGCACAATCGAGCGTGTGAACCTTCCTTCCTCGCACCCCCTCGTCGACGGCCGCACGGAGAATTCTTCGCTCGTGCGCGCCTATTCCGGTGAGCGGCCCGAGCGGCGGCCGGTGTGGTTCATGCGGCAGGCCGGACGGTCCCTGCCGGAGTACCGCGAGGCGCGCGTCGGCACGGCCATGCTCGACGCCTGCCTGGACCCGGCGCTGGCCAGCGAGATCACCCTGCAGCCGGTGCGCCGGCACGACGTGGACGCGGCGATCTTCTTCTCGGACATCGTCGTGCCCCTCAAGCTCGCGGGCGTCGACGTGGAGATCAAGCCCGGCGTCGGACCCGTGATGGGCTCCGCCGTCCGGACGGCCGACGACGTCGCACGCCTGCGCGACCTCGGCCCGCTGACCCCGCAGGCGCTGCAGCCGGTCTCCGAGGGCGTCGCGCTCACGGTCGCGGCCCTCGGCTCCACGCCCCTCATCGGCTTCGCAGGCGCACCCTTCACGCTCGCCGCGTACCTGGTCGAGGGCGGGCCGTCGCGCGACCACCTGGCCGCCCGCACCCTCATGCACGCCGACCCCGCCACGTGGACCGCGCTCACCGAGTGGGCCGCGGACGTGACCGGGGCGTTCCTGCGCGCGCAGGTGCTGGCCGGCGCCAGCGCGACGCAGCTCTTCGACTCCTGGGCGGGCTCGCTCGGACTGGCCGACTACACGGCCCACGTCGCGCCCGCGTCTGCCCGCGCCCTGAGCCACGTCCAGGACCTGGGCGTGAAGAAGGTCCACTTCGGCACCGGCACCAGCGAGCTGCTGGGCGCCATGCGGGACGTCGGCGCGGACGTCATCGGCGTCGACTACCGCCTGCCGCTGGACGAGGCGAACCGGCGGCTCGGCGGCACCACGCCGCTGCAGGGGAACATCGACCCGGCGCTGCTGGCCGCTCCCTGGCCGGTGCTGGAGGCGCACGTCCGTGACGTCGTGGCGCGCGGGTCGGTGGCGCCCGGGCACGTGGTGAACCTGGGTCACGGGGTGCCTCCGGAGACTGATCCGACCGTCCTGACGCGGGTCGCCCAGCTGGTCCACGACATCTGATGACCTGGGACGCGGTCGTCGTCGGCGGCGGGATCGCGGGGCTCGTCGCTGCGCGGGAGCTGGCCCGCGAGGGGCTGCGGACGCTGGTGCTCGAGGGCCGCGACGCGCCCGGCGGGGCGGTCCGCGGGCACACGGTCGCCGGGCTGCGGCTCGACGCCGGCGCGGAGTCGTTCGCCACCCGCGGCGGCGTGGTCGCCGCGCTCCTCGACGAGCTCGGCCTGACGGACCGCGTCCGGACGCCCGAGCCGCACGGCTCGTGGGTGCACCTGCCGCACGGGGACGGCCCGCTCCCGCGCACCGGCCTGCTCGGCATCCCCGCCGACCCCTGGGCGGCCGACGTGCGCCGGACGATCGGCCTGCGGGGCGCCCTGCGCGCGAGCCTCGACCTCGCGCTCCCGCCGTCCAGCGCGGACACGCTCGGGGAGCTGGTCCGCCGGCGCATGGGCGCCCGGGTGCTGGACCGCCTGGTGCGGCCGGTGGTCGGTGGCGTGCACGCCGCGGATCCCGACGATCTCGCGGTCGATGCGGTCTCGCCCGGCCTGCCCGACGCCCTCCGCCGCGAGCGCGGCTCCCTCGCCCGGGCGGTCAGGAGCCTGCGCGCCTCGGCCCCGGCCGGCTCGGCGGTGCAGGGGATCGACGGCGGGCTGCACGTGCTCGTGGACGCCCTCGTCGCGGACATCGAGGCCCACGGGGGCACGATCCGCACCCGCGCGACGGTGACGTCCCTGGACGACGAGCGCACGGACCGGTGGGTGCTCGCCACCCCGGCCGCCGTGGACCTGCTCGGCCTGCCGGTGGGCCACCCGGACCCGGGGGCGCTGGTCACCCTGGTCACGCTCGTGCTCGACGCCCCGGCGCTCGACGCCGCCCCGCGCGGCACGGGGGTCCTCGTCGCCCGCGAGGCCACGGACGTCTCCGCGAAGGCGCTCACGCACGGCACCGCCAAGTGGGCCTGGCTCGCGGAGGCCGCCGGCGCCGGCCGGCACGTCGTGCGGCTCTCCTACGGCCGGGCGGGCGAGGAGGGCGCGGAGCCCGACGTCGACACCGCGCTGCGCGACGCCGCCGTGCTCCTGGGCACCCCGCTGAGCCCGGAGCAGCTGGTGGGCCACGCGGTGGTCCGGTGGACGCAGGCGCTCCCGCGGCCGAGCGCCGAGCACGCCCGCGTGGTCGGCGAGGTCCGCGCCGCGGTGGAGGCGCTGCCCGGCGTGGCGGTGTGCGGCGCGTGGGTGGCCGGGAACGGGCTCGCCTCGGTGATCCCCGACGCCCGCGGTGCTGCGCGATCCGTGCTCTGACACCAATTCGTCATTTTCTGACAACGCGTCGCCACGCAGTGGAAGAATGTCGCAGGTCACATTCTCGGTCGGCATTTTCTGACAGGTTGTCACGACGTCGTCACAGGATTTCGTGATTTCCTCGCACTTCGACATCCCCGCGACGGAGAGGGACACTGACGGCATGCTCCAGCACGTCCGCGTCGGCACCCGCGCGAGCGCCCTCGCGCTCACCCAGACCGGCCACGTGGTCGACGCCCTCAGCACCCTGGGGCGCGGCGACCTCACCCTCGAGACCGTCCACATCCGCACGGACGGCGACCGGCTGACCGGCTCGCTGCAGAGCCTGGGCGGCACGGGAGTCTTCGTGACCGCGCTGCGGGACGCCCTCCTCGACGGTCGGTGCGACGTCGCGGTGCACTCGCTCAAGGACCTGCCCACGGGCGACGTCGAGGGACTGTCGATGGTCGTCCCTGCGCGCGAGGACCCCAGCGACGCCCTGTGCGCCCGCAACGGCCTGACGCTGGCCGAGCTGCCGCAGGGCGCCACCGTCGGCACCGGGTCCCCGCGCAGGGCCGCCCAGCTGCTCGCCGCCCGCCCCGACCTCGTGGTGGTCGACATCCGCGGCAACGTCGACACCCGCCTCGGCCGCGTGGCGGGTGCCCGCAGCGGTACGGGTGACCTCGACGCGGTGGTCCTGGCGCGCGCCGGTCTGGCCCGGCTGGGCCGCCTCGATGCGATGACCGAGGTGTTCGGACCGGACGTCATGGCACCGGCACCCGGACAGGGCGCGCTGGCCGTGGAGGTCCGCAGCTCCGACCTGGTCCCCGGCACATCCCTTGACGCGGCGCTCCGGGCGCTCGACCACCGGCCCACCCACCTGGCCGTGGTCGCCGAGCGGTCCCTGCTCGCGCGGCTCGAGGCCGGGTGCGCCGCGCCCATCGGAGCCACCGCCCACCTGGCCGACCATGGCCGGTCGCTGAGCCTGGAGGCCGTGATCGCCCGCCCCGACGGCACCGCCGCCTTGCGCCGCGGCGGCGCGACCACGCTCGGCGCCGACAGCCTGGACGACGCCCGTCGCCTGGGCGTGGAGCTCGCCGAGACGCTCCTCGCCGCCGGCGCCGCCGACCTCGCCGTGCTGGGCGCCGTCCGATGACCGCCACGCCCGTCCTCCCGCTCTCCGGCTGGCGCGTGCTGGTCCCCCGCCCCTCCGCCGGCCGCAGCCCCGCCGAGGTCGCGCTCGCCGCCGCCGGTGCCGAGGCCGTCGTCGTGCCCCTCATCGAGACCGTGCCCCCCGAGGACCCGACCGAGCTGGACGACGCCCTGCTGGCCCTGGAGTCCGGGTGGTACGCGTGGCTCGTGCTCACCAGCGCGGCCGCGGTCCCGGTGCTGGTGGACCGCGCGCAGGAGAGCGCCGGCAGCCTCACGCAGCTGCTCGCCGACGGGCAGGTGCGCGTCGCCGCCATCGGGCCCGGCACGGCGCGTGCGCTGCGCGAGGCCGGCGTCGAGCCGGACCTGGTGCCGCGCGGCCAGTCCACCTCCCGCGCCCTGGTCGAGGCGTGGCCGGAGGCCGGCGAGTCCGCCCGTGTGCTCTTCCCGCGCGGCGACCTGGCGGCGGCGACGGTCTCCGACGGGCTGCGGGAGCGCGGGTGGGAGGTCACCGACGTCGTCGCCTACCGCACCGTGTCGGCGGCGCCGCCCCCCGACGACGTCCGCGAGGCCTGGACCGACGGCACCATCCGCGCCGCCCTGCTCACCTCGGCGAGCACCGTCCGGGAGCTCGCCGCGCGCCTGGGTCCACCCCCCACCACCACGTTGATGATCGGCATCGGCCCGTCGACCGCCGCGGAGGCCGCCCGCCTGGGCCTGCCGCTGGCCGGCATCGCCACCGAGCAGACGATGCTCGGCATGGTCGACGCCCTGACCCGCGCGGTCACCACCGTGCTGCCCGGCCCGATCCCCAGCCCCGAGGAGCTGTGATGACGAACGCCCGCAGGATCCGCCCCCGGCGTCTGCGCGCCACCCCGGCGCTGCGCCGCCTGACGGCCGAGACACGCCTCGACGCGGCACAGCTGGTGCTCCCGGTGTTCGTCAAGGAGGGTCTGACCGAGCCCCGCGAGATCAGCTCCATGCCGGGCGTCCACCAGCACACCCGGGACTCGCTGCGGAAGGCGGTCGCCGAGGCGGCCGGTGCAGGGCTCGGCGGCGTGATGCTCTTCGCGATCCCGACCGTCCGGGACGCGATCGGGTCGCAGGCCACGGACCCGAACGGCATCCTCAACCTCGCGATCGCGGACACGGTCGCCGAGGTGGGTGACGCGCTCGTCGTCCAGGCCGACCTGTGCCTCGACGAGTTCACCGACCACGGGCACTGCGGGGTCCTGACCCCGGGCGGGGCCGTGGACAACGACGCGACCCTCGTGCGGTACGCGGAGATGGCCCTCGCGCAGGCCGAGGCGGGCGCCCACCTGGTGGGGCTCAGCGGCATGATGGACGGCCAGGTCGGGTGCGTGCGCGACGCCCTCGACGCCGCGGGTCGCGACGACGTCGCCGTGCTGGCCTACGCCGCCAAGTACGCGTCGGCGTTCTACGGTCCGTTCCGCGACGCGGTCGAGTCCCAGCTCGAGGGCGACCGCCGGACCTACCAGATGGACCCGGCGAACCGTCGCGAGGCCGTCCGTGAGGTGGCCCTCGACATCGCGGAGGGCGCCGACGTCGTCATGGTCAAGCCCGCGCTGGCGTACCTCGACATCCTGGCCGACGTGGCCGCCATGTCGTCAGTTCCGGTCGCGGCCTACCAGGTGTCCGGCGAATACGCCATGATCGAGGCCGCCGCCGCGCGAGGGTGGATCGAGCGCAGACGGGCGATCCTGGAGTCCGTGCTCAGCATCCGTCGTGCCGGTGCCGATCACGTGCTTACGTACTCTGCGACAGAGCTGGCCGGATGGCTGGCAGAGGAGATCCGATGAGCGTCACCACCAACGCGACGACGAGCGAGACGGTGTTCGCGCGCGCGAAGGCCGTCATCCCCGGCGGGGTCAACTCCCCCGTCCGCGCGTACGGCAACGTCGGCGGCACCCCCCGGTTCCTCGCGTCCGCCCAGGGCGCCTACGTCACGGACGTCGACGGCAACGAGTATGTCGACCTGGTCGGCTCCTGGGGCCCGGCCCTCCTCGGCCATGCACACCCCGAGGTCGTGGAGGCGGTCCGCGAGGCCGCCGGACGCGGGTTGAGCTTCGGCGCCCCCACGGTCACCGAGGTGGACCTGGTCGACGAGATCCGCTCGCGGGTCCCCCCGGCCGAGAAGGTGCGCCTGGTGTCCACCGGCACCGAGGCGACCATGACCGCCCTGCGTCTCGCCCGGGCGTTCACCGGCCGGGACCTGATCGTGAAGTTCGCCGGCTGCTACCACGGCCACGTCGACGCGCTCCTGGCCTCGGCCGGTTCCGGCGTCGCGACCCTCGGCCTGCCCGACTCGGCCGGCGTCTCCGCCGCGGTCGCCGGGGAGACGATCGTCGTGCCCTACAACGACGTCGAGGCCATCGAGGCCGTGTTCGCCGCGCACGGGGACCGCATCGCCGCCGTGATCACCGAGGCGGCGCCCGCCAACATGGGTGTCGTCCCACCGCTGCCCGGCTTCAACGCGTCGCTGCGCCGTCTCACGCTCGAGCACGGCTCGCTGCTCATCCAGGACGAGGTCCTCACGGGCTTCCGCGTCGGGTACTCCGGCTGGTGGGGCCTCGAGGGGCTGCGCGAGGGCTGGTCGGCGGACCTGCACACGTTCGGCAAGGTCATCGGCGGCGGCCTGCCGGTCGCCGCGGTCGGTGGGCGCCGGGACGTCATGGCGCTGCTGGCCCCCGTCGGCCCCGTGTACCAGGCGGGCACGCTGTCCGGGAACCCGGTGGCGACCGCGGCCGGCCTGGCGACGCTGCGGCTGGCCGACCTGGACGTGTACGCCCGGGTCGACGCCGTCTCCGCGCAGCTGCGCACCGAGCTGGGCGCGGCGCTCTCCTCCGAGGGTCTGCCGCACGCGATCCAGTGGGCGGGGAACCTGTTCAGCACGTTCTTCGGTGCCGACGCCGCCGCGCACGGGGCACGGAACTACGACGCTGTGCTGGCCACCGAGTCGTGGCGGTACGCGCCGTTCTTCCACTCGCTGCTGGAGTCCGGGGTCTACGCGCCGCCGTCGCCGTTCGAGGCGTGGTTCGTCTCGGCCGCGCACGACGACGCCGCGGTGGACCGGATCGTCTCGGCCCTCCCCGCAGCCGTCCGCGCGGCCGCCCAGGCGACCGCACCGACGGACTGACCGTTCCTACGGGTTGATCCAGGCGTCCTCGCGGGCGCCCAGGTCCCGCACGTGCGGGGGCAGCTCACCGGAGACCAGCGCCGCGAGCGTCACCCGGTCGAGCACGTCCCGCACGCTCACCCGCAGGGCGACCCACACCTGCAGCAGCGCCTCCGCCGACCCGCCGTACTCGAGCTCGGTCGGCCGCTCGTCGCGCACCGTGACGAGCGGGCCGTCGACCGCACGGATGACGTCGGCCAGCGTGATCTCGTCGGCGGGTCGTGCCAGCCGGTAGCCGCCGGAGCGTCCGCGGACGCTCGACACCACGCCGCCGCGGCGCAGGTCGCCGAGGATCCGCTCCAGGAACGCGACCGGGAGCTGCTGCCCGGCGGCGAGGTCGTCCGCCCGCACCGGATCCCCGTGAGGGGACGCCGCCAGCTCGGCGCACGCCCGCACCGCATAGTCCGCCTTCGCCGAGACCCGCATGCCGCTGATTCTGCCCCCCGCCCGGCTCCGGAATACCCCATGGGGGTATCGTGTTGCGCAAAGAGCACCCGCTCGACGACGAAAGAGGCCCCCATGCACGGTTACACGGACGCCAAGGACGACTACCTCAAGCGCCTGCGCCGGGTCGAGGGGCAGGTCCGCGGCATCGCACGGATGGTCGACGAGGACGTGTACTGCATCGACATCCTCACGCAGGTCGCCGCCGTCACGAAGGCCCTGCAGGCCGTGAGCATCGGCCTGGTCGAGGACCACCTCGCGCACTGCGTCGTCGACGCCGCCCGCCAGTCCCCCGAGGAGGGAGCGGCGAAGGTGAAGGAAGCCTCCGACGCCATCGCCCGCCTCGTCCGCAGCTAGAAGGAGCACCTGATGAGCACCACCCTCACCACCACGTTCGGCGTCGACGGCATGACCTGCGGCCACTGCGTCTCCGCCGTCACCTCCGAGCTGTCCGCCCTGCCGAACGTCAAGGACGTCACGGTCCAGCTGGTCGTCGGCGGGTCGTCGACGGTCTCGGTCGTCTCCGACGCGCCCCTGGCCGACGACGCGCTCGCCGCGGCGGTCGTCGAGGCCGGCTACGCCGTCACCCCGCGGAGGTCCTTGCTGTGACAGAGATGAAGACCGGGAGCGAGCGGACCGTCGATCTCGCGATCGAGGGCATGACCTGCGCCTCCTGCGTCGCGCGCGTCGAGAAGAAGCTGAACCGGCTGCCGGGTGTCGAGGCGACCGTGAACCTGCCGCTGGAGTCGGCGCACGTCCGCGTGGACGGGCCGACCGCCACGGACGACCTGGTCGCCGCGGTCCGCGCCGCCGGCTACGACGCCACAGTGGTCCGCCCTCCGCACGAGCACCACGAGGGCATGGACCCGATCGAGCACGCCCTCTCGGGGCACTCGATGGCGCCCGGCCACGACATGGACCCGGACGAGGACACCTCGGCCCCGACCGACGCTCGCGGCACCGAGCTGCGCAGCCGCCTGCGGGTCGCCGCGGTGCTGACCGTCCCCGTGCTGCTGATCTCGATGATCCCCGCCCTCCAGTTCACCGGGTGGCAGTGGGTCGTCGCCGCGCTGGCTCTGCCCGTGGTCACCTGGGCCGCCTGGCCGTTCCACCGGGCCGCGTTCCGGGCCGCCCGGCACGGCGCCTCGACCATGGACACGCTGGTCTCGATCGGCATCATCGCCGCGACCGCGTGGTCCCTGTGGGCGCTGCTGCTCGGCGGAGCTGGCGAGCTGGGCATGACCATGACGCCCACGCTCTGGCCCAGGGCGGCCGAGGAGGGCATGGCGATCCCCGAGCTGTACTTCGAGGTCGCGGCCGTCGTCACCACGTTCCTGCTGGCCGGTAGGTACGCCGAGCACCGGTCGCGCCGACGCGCGGGCGACGCCCTGCGCGCGCTGCTGGACCTGGGCGCCAAGGACGTGTCGCTGCTGGTCGACGGCACCGAGCGGCGCGTCCCCATCGACCGGCTCACCGTCGGCGACGAGTTCGTCGTGCGGCCGGGGGAGAAGGTCGCCACCGACGGGCTGGTGGTCAGCGGCACCTCCGCGCTGGACACCTCGCTGCTCACGGGCGAGCCCGTGCCGGTCGACGTCGGCCCCGGCGACGAGGTCACCGGCGCCACCATCAACACCTCGGGCGCGCTCGTCGTGCGGGCCACCCGCGTGGGCGCGGAGACGCGGTTGGCGCAGATCGGCCGGCTCGTCGCCGCCGCGCAGACCGGCAAGGCGCCCGTGCAGCGGCTCGCCGACCGGATCTCCGCGGTGTTCGTGCCGGTGGTGCTCGTGCTCGCGCTCGGCACGCTGGCGGTCTGGCTGCTCACCGGCTCGGGCGTGCAGGCCGCGTTCACCGCCGCCGTCGCCGTGCTGATCATCGCGTGCCCCTGCGCCCTCGGCCTGGCCACGCCCACCGCGCTCCTGGTCGGTACCGGCCGCGGCGCGCAGCGGGGCATCCTCATCAAGGGCCCCGAGATCCTCGAGCAGACCCGCACCATCGACACCGTCGTGCTGGACAAGACCGGCACGGTGACCGAGGGGCGCATGGCGCTGGTCGACGTCGTGGGCGAGCCGGACGTCCTGCGGTACGCGGCGGCGGTCGAGCAGCTGGCCGAGCACCCCATCGGGCAGGCCATCGCGATCGCCGCCGGCCGCACGGACGGACCCACCGGGGGCGACGGCGTCGTCATCGGCTCCGACCAGGTGCTCGACTTCCGCGCCGAGGCCGGTCACGGCGTCTCCGGCGTGGTCCGCACCGCGCACTCGGGCGTCGGGCTGGGTCGTCGCGTCCTCGTCGGCAAGCCCGCGTGGCTCAAGGAGCAGGGCATCGACCCGACCGACTTCCAGGGCCCGTTCGACGCGGCCGAGGCCGACGGTGCCACGGCGGTCATGGTCGCCTGGGACGGCTCGCCCCGCGGCGTGCTGGTCCTGCGCGACCCGGTCAAGGCGTCCTCCGCGCAGGCGGTCGCCGAGCTGCGCGCCCTGGGCCTGCGGCCGGTCCTGCTCACCGGCGACAACGAGGGCGCGGCCCGTGCGGCCGCGCGCGAGGTCGGGATCTCCGAGGACGACGTGATCGCGCACGTGCTGCCCGCCGACAAGGTGGCGGTCGTCGCCCGCCTGCAGGCCGAGGGCGCACGCGTCGCGATGGTGGGCGACGGGGTCAATGACGCCGCCGCCCTGGCCACCGCCGACCTCGGCCTGGCCATGGGCACCGGCACCGACGTGGCCATCGAGGCCGCCGACATCACGCTGGTCCGCGGTGACCTGCGCTCCGCCGGCGACGCGATCCGGTTGTCCCGGCGCACGCTGCGGGTGATCAAGCAGAACCTGTTCTGGGCGTTCGCCTACAACGTCGCCGCGATCCCGCTGGCCGCCCTCGGCCTGCTCAACCCGATGATCGCGGGCGCCGCGATGGCGCTCTCCTCGGTGCTGGTGGTCGGGAACTCGCTCAGGCTGCGACGGTTCGAGTAGGACTCAGTGGAACCGGCGGCCCTCGTCGCGGCGGTACGCCGTCACGGCGAGGGCCGCGAACACCGCCGTCCACGCGAGGATCACCACGAGGGCACCCGCGTAGGCCTCATAGCCGGTCACCGCCTGCACGGCCAGGTCGCGGGCGGCCCGTGACGGCAGGAACTTCGACAGGGTGTCCAGCCACCCCGGGAACGCCTCCGGCGGCAGGAACAGGCCTCCGGCGAACGCGAGCGGGAACAGGGTGGCCTGCACCACCGCGATCGCGGCCTTGGAGCTGAGCCGGTACCCGATCGCGAGCCCGAGCAGCAGGAACGGCACGGCCACGGCGGGCACCATCGCGATCGCCGCGAGCGCCTGGGCGGGGGTGAGCGTCGCCGCGGTGAGGAACGCGCCGAGCAGGACCAGCGGCACCAGGGCGAGGTAGGACCAGAGCACCCCGTTGAGCACGCGGCCGACCAGCCGCGGCCCGGCGCCGGCGGGCAGCGTGCGCAGGAACGGGTCGAACGGCATCGCGCGGTCCTCGGAGACGCCCACACCGAACGAGAACAGGCACGTGGACATCACCGCGAACACCCCGAGCTGCGCGATCGCGGCGGTGGCGATCCCCGGGTCGTCGGCCACCGACCGCTGCGGGATGACGAAGAACAGCAGGGCCAGCGACGGGAACAGCAGGTTCCCGATCACCGCGATCGGGATCCGCACGGTCTCGAGGAACTGGAACCGGGCGTGCAGGACAGCCAGCGACCAGAACGGGCGTGGCGCGAGAACGATGCTCATCGGACGACCTCCTCCTTCTGCGTGAGCGTGAGGAACGCCTCCTCCAGCGAGGCGCCACGGACCTCCAGGCCCTCGAACGGCACGGCCTGCTCGACGAGGGCGCGCACCACGCGGTCGGCGTCCGACGCGAGCACGGTCCACCGCCCGTCGCTCGCCTGCTGTGCGCTGGCCGCTCCGGGCAGCCGGGCCAGGTCGACGCCGTCCCCGTTCGGCACCGCGAAGATCACGCGGCGCAGCCCGACGAGCCCGAGCACCGAGCTCAGGGTGTCGTCGGCCAGCACGCGGCCCTCGCCGATCACCACCACGCGCTCGGCGAGCGCCTCGATCTCCTCCAGGTAGTGGCTGGTCAGCAGCACGGTCGCGCCGTCCGCGTGGTAGTCGCGCAGCGCCTCCCACAGGGTGTGCCGCGCCTCGACGTCGAGCCCGGTGGTCGGCTCGTCGAGGAGCACCAACCGGGGCCGGCCCACGAGCGCGAGGGCCACCGCGAGCCGGCGCTTCTGGCCGCCCGACAGACCGCCGGTCTGCCGTCCGGACAGGTCCTCGAGCCCGAACCGGGCGAGCACCTCCGCGCGCGTCATGGGGGCGGGGTAGTGCCCCGCGACGAGGTCGACGACCTCCCCGACCGTGAGCGTCGGCGGCAGCCCGGTCTCCTGCGGCGTGGTCCCGAGCGCGATGCGCGACGACGCGTCCCGCGGGTCCCCGCCGAACAGCCGGACGGTGCCGGAGTCCGCCCGGCGCAGGCCGCTGACCAGGCTGAGCAGGGTCGTCTTGCCGGCGCCGTTCGGTCCGAGCAGCCCGACCAGCTGCCCCTCGCCGACGCTCAGCGACACGTCGTCCAACGCGGTCACCGCCCCGAACGTGCGGGTGACGTGCTCCAGCTCCACGACGGTGGTCATGACGTTCCTCCCAGCAGTGAACGCAGCGTCTGCGTGTACCTCTCGAACGCGAGCCGTCCGGCCAGCGTCAGCTCCACGTAGGTGGCCGGGGTCCGGCCCTCATGGGTCTTGGTGATCGTCACGTAGTCCGCCTCCTCGAGTCGGCGCAGATGGGTGGACAGGTTCCCCGCGGTCATGTCGAGCAGCTTCTGCAGCCGCGGGAAGGAGATGCGGTCGTGCGTACCGAGCGAGGCCAGCGTGGCCACGACCCGGAGCCGGGCCTGCGCGTGGATGACGGGGTCGAGCTGCTCGTCAGGCACGGGACCGGATCCGCGTGACGAGGCCGAGCGCGAGCATCCCTCCGCCGCCCGCGAGCGCCATGACCAGGTAGGACGCCGGCAGCCCGGTGAGCGCGGCCGCCGCCCCGACGAGCGCCATCCAGCCGCCGACCACGTACATCCCCGTGTCGTCCCAGAGCAGCCCGCCCGCGATGTACAACAGCCCGACCACCAGCGCCGCGATCGCGTTGGCTGCCAGCCCGGTCACCTCGTCCGAGGCTCCCGCCCGGCCCAGCCCGCCGACGATCAGGCTCTGCGCGACGAAGCCGATCGGCCACGCCCAGCCGTACAGGGCGCCCTGGCGTGCCCCGGCGCCGGCGATCCCGTGCGTCCGGCGCAGCACGTGCACGATCGTCAGCACCACGGCCACCAGGCCGAGGCCGATCGCAACGACCACCGCGAGCAGCGACGGGCGGCGGTCGTCGCTGGCGGTCAGCCACATCGCGCCGTACCCGAGCAGCCAGGCGGTGCCCCAGAGCGCGAAGATCCAGGTGCTCGACGGGCGGGTGTCCTCGGCCAACGCGCGCTGTGCGGCGATGATCGCGAGCGCGTCGGCCGGGTCCGGTGCTTCGTCCGGTGGGTCGGTCGCCATGGCCCCTCCTAGGTTTGTCTCACAAAGTAGTTTGCCCGATGCGCTCCTGGCAAGGGGTTTTCGGTACACAGGCGCGATCCAGCCGACACCCAGGCTTCCGGCCTACGCTGCGAGCCATGACTGCGCCGACGCCCGCCGACGCGACCCCGGACGACCTCGCCGCCCCGGTGCTCACGGCCCCGCCGCCCAGCCAGCGCGCCTACCGTCGCCGGCTCACCACCGAGATCTGGATCGTGCTCGGCCTGTCGCTCGGCAAGTCCGGGCTCTACGCGGTGGTCAACATCATCGACCGGCTCACCGCCGGCCCCCCGCTGGCGGACCAGTCGACCACCCTCAACCCCAGCCGCTCACCGCGCCCCTGGCTCGACCTCACCTACCAGCTGCTGCAGATCGGCTTCGCGCTGGTCCCCGTCGCGCTCGCCCTGTACCTGCTCTCGGCCAACGGGAAGTCGGCAGTGCGGCGCATCGGCCTCGAGCTCACGCGCCCGTGGCGTGACCTCGCCGTCGGCGTGGGCCTGGCCGCGCTCATCGGCATCCCCGGGCTCGGCCTGTACGCGCTCGCGCGCGCGCTCGGGCTGGCCGTCGAGGTCCAGGCGTCGGCCCTCAACGCGGCCTGGTGGACCATCCCCGTGCTCCTCCTCGCGGCGCTGCAGAACGCGCTGCTCGAGGAGGTCATCGTCGTCGGCTACCTGATGGAGCGGCTGCGCGAGCTGCGCTGGAGCGCGCCGGCGATCATCGTCGCCAGCGCGCTGCTGCGCGGCTCGTACCACCTGTACCAGGGCTGGGGAGCGTTCGTCGGGAACGCGATCATGGGTCTGCTGTTCGCCGAGTACTACCGGCGCAAGCGTCGCGTGATGCCGCTCGTCATGGCGCACACCCTCATGGACATGGTCGTGTTCGTCGGCTACGCGCTCGTCCCTGCCGCGTGGCTGGCGGCGGTGGGGCTCAACTAGGTCGTCAGATCGTGGCCGACCCCTGGTCCAGCTGCTTGGCCAGCTGCTTGGTGGCGAAGCCGCTGACGATGAGCACCACGCCGCCGACGAAGGCGAACAGGCCCAGCAGCACGACGATCACGCTCACCGACGTCTGCGGGTTCATGATCAGCAGCAGCCCGAACAGGAACGCGATCAGGCCGAACGTCAGCACCCAGTACCAGCCGATGTCCCGCGACCGGTACAGGACCACCGCCGCGATCACCGACAGGACGCCGAGCACCAGCACCCAGAGGGCGATCAGGTAGAAGATCACCTGCGCGGTCGGCCCGGTCCACACCACCGCCGTCACACCGAACGCGATGCCGACGAGACCCGAGATCAGCCACCAGCCGGCGCCGGGCTCCTTGCGGTTGCCCAGCCACTGCGCGATGGCCACGAGCCCGTCGATGATCGCGAACACCCCGAACACCCACACGAGCGCCTTCACCGTGCCCAGCGGCTGCACGAGCATGAACAACCCCAGGATCACCAGCACCACGCCGCGCAGGATGGGGAGCCACCAGATCCTGCGGAGCGCTGACGAGACGTCGGCGGTGCTCAGCTCGTCGGACATCGAGGCCTCCACAGGGGTCGGAACGACGGGATCGGGATCCTCACGCTAGCGGGAGGATCCGGACGAAGCGCCCCGACGCGCGCGCAGTCGTCCCGGCAGGTCACGCGCCCTACCGGGCAGGTCCGGCGTGGCTGCCTAGACTCGCCCCTATGCCCGCGACGCCCGCCAGTCGCGCAGCGGCAGACGCCGCTGCGCCTACGGACGTCGTCGCGCCCGCGGAGCCTGCCGAGGTGGCCGCAGATCCTGCATGGGATGTCGTGATCCACGACGTCCCCACCGTCCGCGTGCACCACCCGAGCGACCTGCTGGGCACGGTGCTGTCCGCCCTCGGCATCGCACTCGTGCTCGTGCTGGCGACGTACGCCCACAACACGACCACCGGCGTGGCGGAGGACGTCCAGGGCTTCGCCACCCTGCTCAAGCGGATCCTCTTCGTCCCCGTCACCCTGCTCGAGGGCTTCGTCATCGTCGCCGTCCCCCTCGCGGTCATCACCGAGCTCGCGATCCGCCGGCTCGGCCGCCAGCTGCTCGAGGGCATGGTCGCCGCCCTGGCCGCCCTCTTCCTCAACGCGGTCGTCTACTGGGCCATCACCACGCTCGGGTCCGACGAGCTCGTGGTCGGCATGTCGATCCGGTCGGACAACACATGGGTCGTCACGCTCCCCGGGTACGTCGCGCTGCTGGTCGGCCTGCTCACGGTCGTCGGCCCGCGCGGTCGCCGCCGGACGGTCAAGTGGTCGTGGAACCTCATCTGGGTCGCGATCGGCGTGCTGCTCATCACCGCCGGCGTCTCGCTGCCGGGGCTGGCCGTCTCCTTCCTCATCGGCCGCGTCACGGGACTCGGGGTGCGCTACCTGTCCGGCGTGCAGTCGGAGCGGGCGTACGGCGCGAGCCTGGTGGCCGGCGTGCGGCGCGCCGGGTTCGAGCCCGTCCACCTGAGCCGGGTGGCCGACGCGACGACGGAGGCGGAGTCCGAGGTCGGGGCCGACGAGCTCGACGGCGACTCCGCCGCCCGGGCGCTCACCCGCTCGACCGACCACCGCGTGTACGAGCTGACGACCGACGACGGCGACGAGCTGGACCTGGTGGTCGTCGACGGCGACCGGCAGGTGGTCGGCATGCTGACCCGCCTGTGGCGGTCGCTCCGGCTGCGCGGGATCGAGGGGCGCTCGGTGGTGTCCCTGCGCCAGGCGGCCGAGCGGACCGCGCTGCTCGCCTACGCCGCCCGCGCCGCCGGCGTCCGCACGCCCAAGCTGCTGAGCATCGCCGAGGCCGACGACTCGATGCTGCTGGTCCAGGAGCGCCCCGGGCACGCGGTCCCGCTCAGCGACCTCACGGCCGACGAGCTCACCGACGAGGTGCTCGAGGAGATCTGGGCCCAGCTGCAGCTCGCGCACGACGCCGGGATCGCGCACCGGTCCCTGACCAGCGACGTCCTGCTCGTCGAGACGGTGGTCGGCCGGCCCGTGGTCTGGCTGACCAGCTGGGAGCAGGGCGACGTCGCCTCGTCCGAGCTGGCCCGCCGCATGGACGTCACCCAGCTGGTGGCCCTGCTCGCCCTGCGGGTGGGGGCCACGCGCGCGCTGGAGTCCGCGGCGAGCGTGGTCCCCGCCGAGCACGTCGCGGCGATCGGGCCGCTGCTGCAGACGATCACGCTGCCCCGACTGACCCGCGACGAGATGCGGGCGGACAAGAAGGTGCTCGCCGAGCTCCGGTCGGCGCTCGTCGCCCGGCTGCCCGAGGCCGACGTGGAACCGCAGCAGCTCGTCCGCTTCGGCGCACGCACGGTGATCACGATCGTGCTGCCGATCGTCGCGATCGTCTTCGTCATCACCAGCATCAACGTCGACGAGATCACCTCCGCGCTCGCAGCCGGCGACTGGCGCTGGACGGTGGTCGCATTCGCGCTCGGGCTCGTCACGCTCGTCGGGGCCGCGCTCGCGTTCGTCGCGTTCTCGCCGGTCAAGCTGCCGCTGTGGCGCGCCACGCTGGTGCAGACCGCCGCGACGTTCGTCGGGCTGGCCGCACCCGCCGGCATCGGACCGGCCGCGCTGAACCTGCGGATGCTCACCAAGCGGGGGGTGTCCACCACCCTGGCGGCGGCCACGGTTGCGCTCGTCCAGGTGAGCCAGTTCGTCGTGACGCTCGGCCTGCTGCTGGTCCTGACCATCGCGTCCGGCAACAAGGAGTCGGCGCTGCCGGTCTCCCCCGTCGTCCTGCTCGTCCTCGGGATCGTCGCCGCGCTCGTCGCGTCCGCGCTCCTGGTGCCCAAGGTGCGTCAGTGGGTGCTCGCCAAGACCATGCCGACCCTGCGCCAGACGTGGCCCCGCCTCATCGAGGTGCTCGGGCAGCCGTGGCGGCTGGCGCTGGCCGTCGGCGGCAACCTGCTGATGACGCTCGGCTTCATCTTCGCGTTCGACGCGAGCCTCGCCGCGTTCGGCCAGGACGCCACGCTCATCCAGGTGGCGCTGGTCTACCTGGCCGGCAACACCGCGGGCGCGCTGATCCCGACGCCCGGCGGCATGGGCACGATCGAGCTGGCCCTCGCCACCGCGCTCACCAGCTTCACCACGATCAACCCCGGCGTCGCGACGTCGGTCGCGGTCCTGTTCCGGGTGGCCACCTACTGGCTGCGCATCCCGCTCGGCTGGGTGGCCATGCGGGTGCTGCAGAAGACCGGCGAGCTCTAGGCAGCGGTCCGGGCCGGCACCTGTGCGGTACCGGCCCGGAGGGCTCGTGCGTCGTCGTCGGTCAGGCGAGCGCCTTGGCCTTGAGCGTCGCGAACTCGTTGGCGTCGATCGTGCCCGCGTCGAGGAGCGCCTTCGCGTCGGCGATGTGCTCGGCCGGGGACTTGCCCGCCACTTCTCGGATGTAGCTGTCGGTGTCGGACCTCGCCTGCTGGACGGCCTGCATCTGCCGCTCCGCCATGCCCTTGCCACGGGCGATCACGTAGATCAGCGCGGTCAGGAACGGCAGGAAGACCAGCGCGATGATCCAGACGGCCTTGGCGAAACCGCCGAGGTCACGGTCACGGAACAGGTCCCCGAGGATCTGGAAGAGGATGACGAGGTAGGCGAAGAAGAGGAACCAGTAGACGAGAAGCCAGAACCAGTCCAAGAAGCTGTCCATGTGACCTTCTCTCCGGAAGTGCCCCCGATCGGGAGCTCGCTCACGTCGAGGCTAGTGGACATGCCGGACAAAAAGCAGCCACCGACACACGCTGACCTGCGGCAACGTCGAACCCCCCGGAGCCGGAGGCTCCGAGGGGTTCGACGAGGAGGGCTTGCCGTGCTTCGAGACCTCAGGCCGCCGCGTGCTCGCGCTGCGCCGGCACCAGCTCGATCACGCTGCGACGAGCAGCGAGCCCAGCCCACGCGGAGACGCGAGGAGCCGGGAAGGCCGGGGTGGGGGTGATGGAGGTCTCGGACGGGTCTGCTGAGAATCCACGCTGGTCCATGACACAGTCCTGTCTGTTCGGTAGCCCGGCTGACCCTGTAGGTCCCGTGGCTTTGCGTCCCCTCCTTGCGGAGGGTTTGCCGTTTTCGCTGACAAGTCCGACATTAGAGCAACATGAGAGTTCGTGGAAGCGTGTCACCGGTACCAGAACCGGACATACGACCAATTCACCCGCTCGGACGTATCTGAACGGTGGCCGCACGCTCGTCGCCGCTCACCCGAAGGTGAACGAGAACACCTGGACTCCTGCCTGCGCAGTCAGCTCGACGGTGCCGTTCCGTACTGAATCGTCGTCGACCAGCGCGTATGCCCGCGGCGGGCCGTCCACCGCCAGCTCCACCCGGTCCACGACCGATCCGTCCTCGTCCCGCACGACGGCCGTGACCGCCCCCGTCCCGCCGAGGACCGCCTGCACCACCTCGGCGTGGTAGCGCAGACGCAGCTGCGCGTCCGGGCCCGCGGTCGCGCCCTGGTAGTCGGTGGTCCACGTCCCGCCGAACGCGACCGTGTCCTGCGCCTGGTCCGTGGGGAACGTGTAGGTGGCCGCACCTTCGCGGTAGTCGCCCGCCACGTTCGCGTGCTTGCTCACCGACAGGAACGTCTCCGGGGTGACGTCTCCCACCGGCGTCGCGTCGTCCACCTGGGTCGGCGTGGGCAGCGTCACGCCGGGGTCCGCCTGCGTCAGGAGCTCCCTGATCAGCGACTCCGTCTGGGCGTAACCGCCCTCGCCCTGCGAGACCTGGCGGATCTGGCCGTCGGCGTCGATGAGGTAGTGCGCCGGCCAGTAGCGGTTCCGGTAGGCGGTCCACGTGGCGTACGAGTTGTCCTGCGCCACCGGGTACGTGATGCCCAGCCGCTCGGCGCCGTCGACGACGTTGCGGGTCTCGCGCTCGAACGCGTACTCGGGGGTGTGCACGCCGACCACCACCAGGCCGTCGTCGCGGTACGCCTCCTGCCACGCGGTCACGTGCGGGACCGAGCGCTGGCAGTTGATGCAGGAGTACGCCCAGAAGTCGAGGAGCACGACCTTGCCGCGCAGGTCCGCCAGGTCGACCGGAGCACCGTCCGGGGTGTTCAGCCAGGTATCGATACCTCGGATCGCCGGCGCGGGTCCGCAGTCCTCGAGCTCGGCGGAGTTGTTGCTGCACTCGGCCAGCTGCCGGTTCTCGTCCGTGACCAGCCCGCCGAGGTCCAGCTGCTCGCGCACGGTCTCGTTGGCGGCGACCTTCGCCTGGAGCGACTCCGTGTAGCCGGGGAGCGCGCGCTGGATCGCGTCGGTCAGGTTGAACGCGAGCGCGAGGGCGAGCGCGATCATCAGTGCGCCACCCGCCGCGCGGATGCCGCGCTGGTGGGTGCGGAACGCGGCGATGCGCTCGGCCACCCGGCGGCCCGCGAGCGCGAGGATCAGCAGCGGGATCGACGCGCCCAGCGCGAACGCCACCGTCAGGACCACGGTGCCGGGGCCGACCGACCCCGTCGCGCCCGCCACCGTGATCGCGGCGAGCACCGGCCCGGCGCACGGCACGTACACCGCGCCGAGCCCGAGGCCCAGCACGAAGCCGCCGCGACCGGCGCCGGGTGCCCGCTTCGGGGTCAGCCGCTGGAACGGGCGCTCCAGGACCTCCTCGAACCGCGGCACCAGCAGGCCGACGCCCAGGAGCGCGAGCACCGCGATGCCGGCCCAGCGCAGCAGGTCCTGCGGCAGGCCGAGGAGGTTGAGCAGCAGCGTGCCGACGAGGGTGACCAGCGTGAAGCTGGTGACCAGGCCCGCGATGACGAGGTAGGGACGGCGGGCCGACGCCTTGTCACGCGTGGTCGTCGCCTCTGCGGGTGGTTCCAGGGTGGCGACGCCGCCGGGCGTCCACGTGGTGCCGCTGGACAGGAACGACGGCTGGGCCATCGCCCCCACCGAGCCGGCGGCGCCCTTCGTGGTCCTCGTCGTGGCGGATGGTCGGGCACGTGCCCCTTCCACGCCGCCCGCGAAGAACACCACGGGCAGCACGGGCAGGATGCACGGCGAGATGCCGGTGATGAGGCCACCGACGAGGCCGATGAGCGCGAGCGTGAGCAGGTCCATGGCCGGGGTTCGCCGCCGCGACCCTCGGGGATGGGTCCTCGTCGCAACCGGCACCCATCCGCTCCCCCGACGGTGCCGAACCCCTCCCGAGAGACGACCGGGCGGGTACCCACCCGGACCTGATTCAAGGGAGAGCCACCATGCGCACCACGAACCGCACCCGTATCGCCGCCGTCCTGCTCGCCGGCGTCACGGGCCTCGCCCTGACCGCCTGCAGCTCCGGCACGGCCGACGACACCGCCGGCTCCGACTCGTCGGCCTCGATGGAGGCGCCCATGGAGACGCCGTCGGAGATGCCCAGCGAGGACGCGATGACCGCGGACCCCGCCGCCGACCTCGTCGGCCCCGGCTGTGCCGACTACGCCGCCGCGGTCCCGGACGGCCCGGGCTCCGTGACCGGCATGTCGGCCGACCCGGTCGCGGTGGCCGCGTCGAACAACCCGCTGCTGACCACGCTCGTGTCCGCGGTGTCCGGCCAGCTGAACCCGGACGTCAACCTGGTCGACACCCTGAACGGTGACGAGTTCACGGTGTTCGCGCCGGTCGACGACGCGTTCGCCAAGATCGACCCCGCGACCATCGAGTCCCTCAAGACCGACTCCGCGACGCTCTCGTCGATCCTCACGTACCACGTGGTGCCCGGGCAGCTGTCGCCGGACATGGTGGTCGGCACGCAGACCACCGTCCAGGGCGGCACCGTCGAGGTCACCGGCTCCGGCGACTCGCTCATGGTCAACGGCGCCACCGTCATCTGCGGCGGCGTCCACACCGCCAACGCGACCGTCTACCTCATCGACTCGGTGCTCATGCCGACGATGTGACGACCCGGCGGGCCGGTCGCTTCGGCGGCCGGTCCGTCTGCGCTCGCCGGTTCACCGGGCGAGCAGCGGAGCCCCTCGCAGGGTACGGCGAGGGGGCTCCGTCGCGTCCTGACCCGCACCTGCCGCGGCAACCGGCCGGTGTCGAGCTCGGTGGTTGCCGTCGAGCTCGGTGGCTCCAGCTACCGAGCTCGACGCGAAGCACCGAGCCCGCGGGCGGCTGAAGGTGATCTGCGGGGTGGGTCAGGTGGCCGAGAGGACGACCAGCGGGTCCGTCGTCGGCTGCGTGGAGCCGCCGGCCGGTTCGACCGTGATGGCCAGGGCGGCGCCCGCGGAGAAGTCGTCGGCCAGCTGGCGGACCGCGCCCGCGTCGTCGGCCAGCACTCCGGCGGACGCGGCGCCGTCGGCGTCGACCACCCAGAGCTGGTACGCCTTGTCGTCGCCGGGGTCCGGCAGGCCGGTCGCGCTGAAGAGGGCGCGGTCGTCGGTGAGGATCGCGGTCGCGGTGCCGCCGCCGGTGACGTCGCCGTGCACGACGACGGCCGACGGGTCGGTGAGCAGGTCCGCGAGCGCCTGCTGCTGCTGCTCGGCCTCGCTGGCGCGCTGCGCCTGCTGGACCGCGAGCGCGGTGGGGACGGCGGCGCCGATGACGACGGCCGCGGCGACGGCGAGCCAGCGCGTGCGGGACGGGCGTCGACGGTCGGCGAGGTTCGTCACACCCGGCGCCGGGGCGTCGAGGGGCGCAGCGGCGCCGGACGCGGCAGGACTCTCCGGCGACGCGCGACCCGCCGGTGCGTCCGCCACCGCGTGGCGCGGACCTCCGAGCGGGCCGAGCTGCGGGACGTCGGCGATCGCAGCCAGGACCGAGGCGCGCAGCGCGGCCGGGGGCTCCCCGGCCACGGCGTCGCCCAGGGTCGCCGCGACGGCGCTGAGCTGCGCGAGCTCGGCGGCGGCCGCGGGGTCGGTGGCGACGAGCTGCTCGACGGCGGTGCGCTCGTCGGCGTCGACCGCGTCCAGCGCGTAAGCGCCGAGCAGGGAGCGGGCGTCGTCGTCGGAGATCGTCATGACGTCACCCCCAGGCAGTCGCGCAGGCGGAGCAGGCCGTCACGGATGCGGCTCTTCACCGTGGGCAGCGGCGCGGCGAGCTCGTCGGCCACCTCACGGTAGGTCCGGCCGCCGTAGTACGCGAGGACCACCGCCTGCTTCTGGGTGGACGTCAGGGTGCCGAGGCAGTCGCGGACGCGGACCTGCTCAAGGGCGGACTCGACCTCGTCCGCGACGACGTCGAACTCCCGCTCGGTGCTCCCGTCGAGCACCCGCTGGTCGCGGTCGCGCTGCGCCTGCACCGCCCGGACGCGGTCGACGGCCCGCCGGTGGGCGAGCGTCAGGGTCCAGGTGCGGGCGGAGCCGCGGGCGGCGTCGAACCGGGCGGCGGTGCGCCAGACCTCGACCCAGACCTCCTGGGCCACCTCGGCGGCGTGGTCGGGGTCCCGCAGGACGCCGAGGCAGGTGCCGAAGACCCCGCGGCCGAGGGTGTCGTAGAGGACCGCGAACGCCGAGTCGTCGCCCTGCGCGACGTCCGAGAGCAGGGACTCGGCGGAGCGCGGCGCGTCCGCCTCGCCAGGTCCTCGCTCCACGCGGGCCAGTGTGCCCCACCGCATCGCCGCTCGCCCTTCGGCGGTCGCGCGCCGCACACCGGAGCGCCCGGGGAGGCACGCCGGTGGCGTCGACAGCTGCAGCAGGGACATCGGGTCCGTCGTCCGTCGGGGGATGGGTCAGCAGTGGTTCGACGCCGCCGCCCCCACGGATGGCTCAGAGCAGCCCGATGTCCCCCAGGTCGCCGCCGGTGCCGGCGGCCGGCTCGTCGTCGGCGAGCCGGAGCGCGAGCTGCGTCTCCCACCGGGCCATCTCGGGCTCGACCAGCGGATCCGTCAGCTGGAGCTCGAGCCGGCACCCCCACGCCTCGCCCTCGGGGGTGTCCCAGCGGTCGAACCGCAGGCCCTCGGCGGCGGCCCACGCCTGCATCCCCGCGGTCACCTGCACCAGCTCGTCGGGCGGGCCGACGTGGCTGGTCACCGCGTACCGGCCGGCGGGCAGGACGCCGGTGACGACGCCCCCGTCCGTCCAGTGCACCGCCTCGGAGAGCGGCACCCCGGCCTCGACGACCATGCCGCGCTCCGGGTCGACCACGTCGTACCGGAAGAACGGCGGACCGGCCGGGTGCAGGCTGTGCGCGGTCAGCCAGGCGAACAGCTCCGGGAACCCGCCCGCGGCCCGCGCGAACGTGCCGGGCGTGACCGACGCGGTGATGCCCACGTAGGGCACAGCGGGCCGGTCGACGACCACGGGAACCACCGTCGTACGGACCATCGGACCTCCTGGCCCGAGGCTACGACCGTCCCGTCAGCGGCGCAGCGCGACGGCGGCGTCGAGGTGGGACTCGCGGCGCTGCTCGTGCACCAGGCGCTCGGCGTGCTGCCAGGGCTCGGCGGGCACGACCACCCGGCGGGCGAGCCGCGCACGGGACGAACGGAGGACGAGTCGGGGGATCGGGATGCGCACGGTGCGCACGTCGTACGTCAGCGCGACCATGTCACGCCTCCTCGGATGCGTGGGGAGCGAGCGGGTGGGGGGCGTCGGGCGCCTCCGGACCAGGTGCAGGGTCGACCGCGAGGTCGGGGTGGCTGGTGGCGAACCACCGCATGAGCAGGGCGCCGGCGGGACGCGACGAGGCGTCCTTCATCCGGGCGACGTAGGGCTCGAGGAGGGCGCCGACCGCGTGGAGCAGGGCGTCCGTCTCGTCGGGCGTCGCCCAGAAGGTGTCCTTGGTCATCGACGCGGGGAGCGACCGTCCGGTCAGCTCCGCGGCACGGTCGGCGCGCTGGTGCAGGAAGCCGATGAACCCCTCGGCCTCCTGGCGGACGGCGACCTCCGCCAGCTCGACGACGGCGCGCACCGACCCGGGGACCGACTCGTCCGGCACGAACTGCTCGCGCCGGGCGCTCGGGCGCCAGGGGCGCTCGCGGCCGCGCTGCTCGGCGGGCTCGATGAACCCGTAGCGAGCCAGCAGGCGCAGGTGGAACGAGCAGTTGGCGACGGACTCGCCGGTGTGCTTGGCGCACTGGGTGGCCGTGGCCTCACCGGTGTCGTCCAGGTACTCGAGCAGCGCGAGCCGCAGGGGGTGCGCCAGCGCGCGGATCCGCTCGGGATCGCTCCGGCTCAGCCGGGTCTCGGTGCTCTGCTCGGTGCTCATGGTGCGACTCTAGAACTCGCAACGATCATTGCGCAAGAGTTATTGCGAAAGAGATGTTGTGAACGACGAAGGCCCCCACCGCCATGGTGGGGGCCTTCGCGTCGTGCCGGGACGGGTCAGATCACTTGAACGCGTCCTTGATGTTCTCGCCAGCCTGCTTCACGTTCGCGCTGGCCTGATCGCCCTTGCCCTCTGCTTCGAGACGCTCGTCGTCAGTCGCCTTGCCGGCCGCTTCCTTGACCTTGCCCTTGGCTTCTTCCGCAGCGTTGCTGATCTTGTCGTCGAGACCCATCAGAATCACTCCTCTCGGGTTGGCAACTCCTCGACGCTACGACGAGCCCGCGCGCCCCGCATCCGCAACGACCGCGTCGCGCAGGGCGCCCAGCACCTGCTCCCAGTTCGCGGTGGAGTGCGCCGCCTCCTCGGCCGACCCGTTGCCGTCCTGCTCCAGCGTGACGGCCGTGGACCCCTCGTCCTCGTCGAACGTGAACGTCAGGTGGTGGTAGTTCTCGGGGACGTCCGGCTGCCCGCTCAGCGGTGAGTAGTGCGTGTAGCGCAGGCGGCGCGGTCGGTCGACCTCGAGGATCTCGCCGTGGTCCTGGAACGGCCTGCCGTCCCACTCGCCGTCGAAGGTGATGGGCACGCCGACCACGTAGGCGCTGGTCACGCGCGCGCCCATCATCCAGGTGGCCTCGGGATCGACCAGGGTGTCCCAGACGGCCTCGGCCGGCGCCGGGATGTAGACCGACGCTCGGGCGACGCGGTTCTCAGACATGTAAGCCTCCCCGCACGCGGATGCTCTCGTGGCTGATGCCCGCCTCTAGGCTAGCGAACGGTGACTGCGCATCGACCGCCGCCGGAATGCAGGGCGGTCCGACGCTTTTTGCTCGTCCGCGACGAGCGACTACGGTTCGCGGGTGGGAATAATCCGGCTGCTCCTCGCCGCAGCCGTCGTCCTCGGCCACTCTTCGTCGATCGGTGGCGTGACGCTTGGCGGCGGGATCCTCGCGGTCAACTGCTTCTTCGTGATCAGCGGCTTCTACATGGCCATGGTCCTGGAGCAGAAGTACTTGCGGCTCCCGGAGAAGCGGTGGCGCACGTTCATGGGAGCCCGTGTGCTCCGGCTCATGCCGGTGTACCTCGCGGTGTGCGCCGCGACTCTGGCCGTGATCATCAGGCTCGGCGACCGTCAGCCGTTCGGGCACCTGTCGGACCTCTCGGCGTCGTCGATCGGACTCGTCGTCCTGTCGAACCTCACGCTCCTCGGGCAGGACGTCATGCTGTTCCTCGGAGTGACGCCCGAGACCGGTGACTTCCACTTCACGAGCAACTTCTGGGCCGAGGCGAACTCGGGCTACCGCTACATGCTCATCCCGCCTGCGTGGTCCGTGAGCCTCGAGCTCGGCTTCTACATGCTGGCGCCGTGGCTCGTGCGCCTGCGCATCCGCTGGACCGTGCTGGCCGTCGCTGCATCCGTCACGCTGCGCGTGGTCCTCAACAGCCTCGGCTACGCCCAGGACCCGTGGTCCTACCGGTTCTTCTTCACCGCGATCGCCTTCTTCCTCGCGGGGATGCTGTCCTACCGGTGCGCCCGCCTGCCCGCCGTCCAAGCCCGTCTCACGCCGACCGCGCGACGGTGGGGCCCACCCGCCGCGCTGCTCGCCTCCGTGGCGCTGCTCGTCGTCGCCCCGCGCGCTCAGGCGAGCATGCCGAACTTCACGTTCGTCGCGCCATACGCAATGGCATTGCTCGTCCCCGCGATCTTCTCCCTCACCCGCAAGAACCGGTGGGACCGGATGATCGGCGACCTGTCGTACCCGCTGTACCTGGTCCACGTGCTCGTCCTGGTCGTGCTAGGTGCCAAGGCTGTGGCAGCGCCGGGCTATGTGCTGCTCCCCGCGTCGATCGCGGCTGCGGCGGGGCTGCTCGTGGCGATCGACCTCCCGGTCGAGCGCTTCCGCCAGCGGCGCCTCGAGGCGGCCCTGCTGCGTGCGGACGTCACTGCGGCGCAGGGCGACGCAGCCGAACCCGCAACACCCCTGCGTGTACCAACGGCAACCACAGGCTCGCGGGGACCGGACTGACCGCGGTCATCCACGGACCTCGGAATCGACCAGGGTGTCCCAGACGGTCTCGGCCGGCGCCGGGATGTCGACGGACGCTCGGGCGACGTGGTTCTCAGACATGTGAGCCTCCCCGCACGCGGTACAGGTCGGTGAGCGTGAAGATCTCCGACCCGTGGTGGATGATCTCGCGGTTGATGTGCGCCACCAGGTGCGCGAACGGCGACTGCGCATCGATCTCGGTGGCCTGGCTGAGGCCGACCGTGAAGATGTCATCGTCGGACATCCCCGCGATCCCCGCGCGCCAGGCGTCGGCCACCCGCGTGAGCTCCGCGACGGCCGGTCCGACCTCGCCCGAGTAGGTCAGCGTCGGCCGCTTGGCCTCGTGGGCGCCGAACGTCCAGTCGAACCGCTCGGTGAGCACCTCGGTCAGGTGCGCGACGAGCCACGCGACGGTCCGCGGGCCGGGGTGGTCGGGCCCCTCGGGCCACTCGACGACCCACTCGCCGACGCCGAACGTGCGCGGCGCGGTGGTCTCGGCGCGCCGACGGACGCTCAGCGCGCCGGGTGCCGGCTCCCACTGGAACTCGTCCTGCGTGACGGTCTCCAGGCGCCGACCGAGCTCCCACCAGGAGAACTCCAGCTGCCCGCGGACCACCGCGCGCGGCGTCGGCACGCTCAGGATCGACCAGTCGAACTCGTCCACGATGGGCTCCTCACGTGGGGACGGGTGCGCCCCGACCGTAGCGAAGCCCTCGGACAGTCACTCGGGAGCGGCTTCCTCCCGGAGGCGCGGCTCGGTCCGGCGGGACGGCGCGAACCCGGACTTGTCGGCGTAGAACGCGCGCACCTCGTCCATGTCCGCGGCGACGTCCCCGGTCAGGTGGAGCGACGGTCCCAGGCCGGCCGTCATGGTGGTGCGGTCGACGTAGCCGAGGGTGACCGGCAGGTCCGTGGCGCGGGCGATCCGGTAGAACCCCGACTTCCAGCCGGAGCCGCTGCGCGACCCCTCGGGCGTGACGACGAGGTAGAAGCGGTCGCCGCCCTGGATCCGCGCCACCAGCTCGTCGACCAGCCCGGCGGGGTCGCGGCGGTCCACGGGGATGCCCCCGAGCGCCCGCATCACCGGTCCTGCCGGTCCGCGGAACAGCTGCTGCTTGCCGAGCCACTTGACCGTCAGGTCCGCCTCGCCGCTGATCGCCAGCATGAGGATGAAGTCCCAGTTGGACGTGTGCGGTGCGCCGATCAGCAGCCCGGCGCCGTCCACGGGCACACGCTCGGTCTGCAGGGTCCAGCGGCTCAGCCGCCAGTAGGCGCGGGCCAGGGTCCGTCGGAGCGTCACGCGTGGACGGTACCTGAGCCTCGAGCCCTTCCCGGACGACGCCGGAGTCACACCCTCGTGTGTCGCACTTCGGACCGCCCTTGACTGCATGGGCGGCGGTTCGTAGTGTCTGCTCACGACGCCGCAAGAAATCGACAGACCACACGCACAAAGTCGTGCAGAGGGTCGCAACGACGGAACGGGCGTCGCCGTACCACTCGGCCCTGAGGCACCGACGCCCCATCGCCGGTCCGGCCCCTGCGTCCGCGTCGGGCGCTCGAGACACGGGCAGCGCACTCGGCATCGACCCCGCCCCGGCGGGAGAACGAGGACGACCCATGAGAAGGAACGTCAGGCTCGCCGTCGTGGCCACCGCCGCGGCGGCGCTCGTCGCCCCGCTCGGCCTCGCGGTCTTCGCGCAGGGCGCGGCCGCGGCCGGCCCGAACCTCGCCGCGGGCAAGCCCGCCACCGCCAGCAGCACCGTGGACGTCTACGGCGCGGGCAACGTCACGGACGGCAACCAGGCCACGTACTGGGAGTCCACCAACAACCAGTTCCCGCAGTGGGTCCAGGTGGACCTCGGCAGCGCCGCCACGGTCACAGACCTGACCCTCAAGCTGCCGACCGGTGCCTGGGGCGCCCGGACGCAGACGATCACGGTGCAGGGCTCCACCAACGGCTCGACGTTCAGCACGCTCAAGGCGCAGGCCGGGTACGCGTTCGACCCCGCTCAGGCCAACACCGTGACCGTCGACGTGACCGACACGTCCGTCCGGTACGTGCGGCTGAGCATCACCGGCAACACCGGCTGGCCCGCGGGGCAGCTCTCGGAGCTCGAGGTCCACGGGACCACCACGCCGGACCCGACGCCGACGCCGACAACACCGCCGCCGGGCCAGAACCTCGCGCTCAGCAGGCCGATCGTCGCGTCCTCCACCGAGTGGGCCTATGTGGCCGCGAACGCGGTCGACGGGAACCTCGGCACCTACTGGGAGGGCGCCGGCGGCCAGTACCCGGGGAACCTCACCGTCACGCTCGCGTCAGCCAGCCAGCTGTCCGCGGTCACCGTCAGGCTCAACCCGGACGGCGCGTGGGGCAACCGCGCGCAGACGTTCTCCGTGGAGGGCCGCACCGGTACGGGGGCGTTCACCACGCTCGCGCCGTCGGCCGCCCGCGCGTTCAGCCCGTCCACCGGCAACACGGTCACCGTGCCCGTGAGCGGCACCGCCACCGACGTCCGCCTCGTGTTCACCGGCAACACCGGTGCCGGCAACGGCCAGGTGGCCGAGCTGCAGGTGCTCGGCGCCGCAGCCCCGAACCCCGACCTCACGGTCACCGGCGTCACCGGCCCGGCGAACGCGACCGAGTCCACCCCCGTCACGCTCACCGCGACGGTGAAGAACGTCGGCACCGCGGCCTCCGCCGCCACGACGCTCGCCTTCCAGGTGGACGGCCAGGACGCCGTCAACGCGAACGTCGGGGCCCTGAACGCCGGTGCCACCGCCACGGTGACGGGAAGCATCGGCGCCCGCGCCGCCGGCTCGTACACGGTCGGCGCCACCGCCGACCCGGCCAACACCGTGGTCGAGCAGAACGAGTCCAACAACGGCTACAGCAACCCGACGAAGCTGGTCGTGTCCCCCGTGCCCAGCTCCGACCTGGTCCCGGTGGTCAGCTGGAGCCCGAGCAACCCGGCCGCGGGGGCGGTCGTCACGTTCACCGGGGCGGTCGCCAACAACGGCAACATCGCCACGTCGACCGCCGCGCACGGACTGACGGTCACCATCAAGGACTCGACGACCGGCACCGTGGTGCGGACGCTCACCGGCTCGGTCAGCGGTGCCATCGCTGCCACGGCGACGAGTGGGACCGTGACCCTGGGCACCTGGACGGCCGGCAACGGCACGTACGACGTGTCCAGCGCGGTCGCCGCCGACTCCACGGAGGTACCGGGCAAGCAGGCGAACAATGTGGTCTCCGCGGGGATCTTCGTCGGCCGCGGCGCCCGCCTGCCCTTCGACATGTACGAGTCCGAGGACGGCCGCACCGGCGGCGGCGCGGTGCTCGTCGGCCCCAACCGCACGGTCGGCGACCTCGCCGGCGAGGCCTCCGGGCGCCGCGCCGCCACCCTGTCCGCCACGGGCGCGTACGTCGAGTGGACGACGAAGAACCCGACGAACACGCTGGTCACGCGGTTCTCGATCCCGGACAACGCGGCCGGCACGGGCCAGTCCGGCAGCATCGACGTCTTCGTCAACGGCACCTACCTCAAGCGCCTCGACCTGACCTCCCGGTTCGCGTGGCTGTACGGGGACGAGAAGGGACCGAACAACACCCCCGGCTCCGGCGGACCGCGGCACATCTACGACGAGGCCAGCACCCTGCTGGGCACCACCGTCCCGGCCGGCGCCACCCTCCGCCTGCAGCGCACGGCCAGCAACCCGCAGCCGGTGACGATCGACTTCATCAACACGGAGCTGGCCACGGCCGACCCGAACCCGAACCCGGCGCAGTACGTGCAGCCCACCGGGTTCACGCACCAGGACGTCCAGAACGCGCTGGACCGGGCGCGCATGGACACCACCGGCGCGATCAAGGGCGTCTACCTGCCCGCCGGCGACTACAGCACGTCGAGCAAGTTCCAGGTCTACGGCAAGGCGGTCGACATCGTCGGGGCCGGTCCGTGGTTCACACGGTTCTTCGCGCCCACCGGGCAGGAGAACACCGACGTCGGCTTCCGCGCGGAGGCGTCGTCCAACGGGTCGAAGTTCCGCGGGTTCGCCTACTTCGGCAACTACACCAGCCGCATCGACGGCCCCGGCAAGGTGCTGGACTTCACCAACGTGGCGAACATGACGGTGGACGACCTCTGGGTCGAGCACATGATCTGCATGTTCTGGGCGTCCAACATGGACAACAGCACGATCACCGACTCGCGCATCCGGAACACGTTCGCCGACGGCATCAACATGACCAACGGCAGCGCCAACAACCGGGTGGCCAACATCGAGGCGCGCGGCACGGGTGACGACTCGTTCGCCCTGTTCGCGGCCACCGACGCGGGCGGCACGGGCCAGACCGGCAACGTCTACGAGAACCTCACCTCGCTGGTCACGTGGCGTGCGGCGGGTCTCGCGGTCTACGGCGGGTACGGGAACACGTTCCGGAACATCTACATCGCGGACACGCTCGTGTACTCCGGCATCACGATCAGCTCGCTCGACTTCGGGTACCCGATGGACGAGTTCGGCTCCGCGGCGCCGACGAGCTTCCAGAACATCTCGATCGTGCGGGCCGGCGGCCACTTCTGGGGCAACCAGACGTTCCCCGCGATCTGGGTGTTCTCCGCGTCGAAGAAGTTCCAGGGCATCCGGGTCAGCGACGTGGACATCGTCGACCCGACCTACTCCGGGATCATGTTCCAGACCAACTACACCGGACCGAGCTCACCGCAGAACCCGATCACCGACACCACGTTCACCAACGTGTCGATCACGGGGGCGCGCAAGAGCGGGGACGCCTGGGACGCCAAGTCCGGGTTCGGCATCTGGGTCAACGAGATGCCCGAGCAGGGTCAGGGTCCGGCGGTGGGCTCGGTGACGTTCACCAACCTGCGCCTGAGCAACAACGCGCAGGACATCAAGAACACGACGTCCACGTTCACCATCAACCGCAACTAGCTCCACCCCTGGTTCGCCCGGGCCCCCCGAGGGGCCCGGGCGGGCGACGGCGGACGGTCGGTGTGCGGTCCCGACCGTCCGTCGTCGTACGTTCATCGGGGGGCGACGACCCGCGGCCGGACCGGTGCGGCCTGTCGCGCTCGCCGGACCAGCTCCCCCGGCACCTGCACCGCGCGGGAGCGCGTGGGCATGAACCGCACGAAGAACCCGACCCGCATCACCCACGCCACCCACCCGGTGAGCGGGAACCCGTAGAGGTCGGCGACCCCGCGGCCGACGCCGAACGACGCCGCCTGCCCGAGCCCGAGGTAGCGGAACCGCCGGCCCGGGCGGCCCGCCAGCGCGCGGGCGACGTTCCGACCCACCTGGTCGCCCGCCTTGATCGCCCACAGCGCGTTCGAGGTCACCGGGACACCGCTGCGCGGGTGCGCGACCGAGGCCGCGTCGCCCGCGGACCAGACGTCGGGTGCCACCAGCAGCTCGCGCGTGGTGACCAGGCGACCGCGGTCGTCCCGCGGGAGCCGGTCCAGGCCCGGGAGCACGACGGCGCGCTGCCCCGTGGTCGCCAGGACGGTGTGCGTCCGCACGACCGACCCGTCGGACAGGGTCACCGAGCCGTCGTCGGCGGCCACCACCCGTACGCCGGTGCGGACGTCCACGCCGAGCCGCGCCAGCTCCGCCCTGCAGCGGGCGGCGAGCCGGGGCTGCTCGTCGTGCAGCGCGGGCACCACCCGGTCCCCCGACTGCACCAGGACCACGTCCGGCACCCGTGCGGCGAGCGCGGCGGCGAGCTCCACCCCCGCGAGCCCGCCGCCGACGACCACCACGGGTCCGTCCACCACCCGCACGCGCTGGAGCAGCTCGGCCAGGTCGCCGGGTCCCCGCAGGGTCAGCCCTCGACCGGCGAGCCCGTCGACCGCGTCCAGCGGCTCACGCCCGCCGGTCCCGACGACGAGCGCGTCGTAGGCCAGGTCGTCGTCCCCGTCGACGCCGGAGAAGTGCACCCGCCGGCCGACGAGGTCCACCTTGGTGACCCGGGCGTGCAGCACACGGGCGCGCGGCATCGCCTCGGTCAGCGGCGTCTGCGTCAGCGCGATCGGCAGCAGGCCGGCGACCACCTCCCCGGTGAACCCGTGGAAGTTGTGCACGGTGTCCGCGCTGAGCACCACGATCTCGACCTCGCCGCGACGCAGGGCACCGCGCAGCCGTCGCACGAGCGCGCCGTACGCGTGCAGGGTGACGTAGCCGCCGCCGAGCAGGACGACGCGCCTCATCGGGCACCGACGAGCGGGCGTCCGAAGCTCGCGGGCGCCGCGGCAGCGAAACCGTGCGCGGCGAACCGCCGGGCCAGCCCCCGGACGTGAGCCACGTGGTCGAGCGTCGGCACGCCCGTCGAGAAGTGCCCCACGTGCCCGGCGAGCCCGAGCAGGAACGTCTCCGCGAAGCACGCGTACGCCTGACCGCGCGGCAGCCCGATGTCCCCGCCGCGCAGGTGCATCCCGGGGATCTCGACGACTCCGCCGTCGACCAGCGTCACGTCGGGCCGGGCCTCCGCGAGGTCGGGAGAGGTGTTGCGGGGCTGCGTCGCGTCCAGCACGCGGGCGCCCGGCGCCAGGTGCTCGGCGCCGAGCAGCGCGTCGGCCGACGCCGTCAGGAGCACCACGGCGTCGCAGCCGCGCACGTCGTGCAGGTCGGTCGAGGTCGTCGTCGGCACCCGACCCCCGACCTCCGCGGCCAGCGCCCCGAGCTTCGCGGTCCCGCGGGCCACCAGCAGGAGGGAGTCGACCGAGCCGCCCGCGGCGAGCAGGCGGACCAGCGTGGTGCCCACCGACCCGGTGGCGCCGACGACGGCCACGCGGCGGTCCGACAGGTCCGCGACGAGGTCCAGCAGCTGGTCCTCCACGATCGCTGCGGTGTACGCGTTGCCGTTGGTGACGCCGATGTCGGTGCGGCCGCGCAGGGTGGCGCCGCCCGCGGTGACCGTCGCCGTGAGCGCCCCCAGGCCGACGACGCCCGCACCGAGCCGCGCGGCGTGGTCGATCGCCCGGCCGACGCGCGCACGGCCCTCGTGCGGCTCGGACAGCAGGTGCCGCGCCCCGAAAGGGACGAGCACCACGTGGCCCACGGGCTGGTCGTCGAGGTGGACCCGGGACATCGCGTAGGGCGGGAGCGGGAGGCGACGGACGGCGGTGTCGATGAGCCGCTCCGGCACCCGGCCGAGCGGGCGCCAGATGCGGGCCAGGTCCTCGGCGACGCGAGCTCGCGGGTGGACCAGGAAAGCGAACGGTGCAGCGGTGCTCATCGGTGGCTCCCCTGTGGCCGCGCGGCATGTCGGCCGCGTCGTCGAGGTGGGTCTGTGCCCCGAAGGGGCGCGAACGCACCCCGGAGATACAGAGGGGAGCCAAGCAAGCGGATGTGTCCGTGAGATGACCTGCGGGTGGGTTCACCCGCAGGTTCACACTTCCGTGGTCCAGGTGTGCTGCGGGTCGTAGCCCAGCAGGCGTCGCGCCTTGTCGATCGACAGCAGCGTCTCGCGGCCCTCGATCGGTCGGTGCACGGGCACGTCGGGGAAGTACTGCGCCACGAGGTCAGCCGACGGCGTCTGCAGCACGGTGTCGGGGGAGGCGATGATGAACGCCTCGAACCCGGTGAGGTCGCTCTCGAGCGCGAGCCGGACCGCCAGGGCTCCGTCGCGGGCGTCGATGTAGCCCCAGAGGTTCCAGATCCGGCTGCGGGGGTCGTCCGCGAAGCCCGGGAACGCGGCGTAGTCGGCGACGTCCATGACGTTGGAGAACCGCAGCCCGATGAGCTTGAGCTCGGGGTCCCAGCGCGTGAAGTGCCGGGCCATCTCCTCCTCGACGGCCTTGCCGAGCGAGTAGGTGCTCTCCGGGCGGACGGCGTACTCCTCGTCGACCGGGACGTACGGCGGGGGCGTCTCGAAGGGAAGGCCGAGGACGGTCTCGCTGGACGCCCACACGACGTTCTTGATGCCCGCCCGGCGCGCGGCGCTGAAGACGTGGTGCGTGGCGACGACGTTGTTGGCGAACGTGGCACCGCTCGGACGCAGGCCGGGCGCGGGGATCGCGGCCAGGTGCACGACTGCGTCGACGCCGTCGTACCGGTCGTCGATGCCGGTCAGCGCCTCGGTCACCTGCCCGAGATCGGTGAGGTCGACGCGCGTGAACACCGCCCTCTGGCCCTCGGGCGGCAGGACCGTGTCGACGTTCACCACGTCGTACCCGTGCTCCGCCAGGTGCGCCACGACCGCACGACCGAGCTTCCCGCTCCCACCAGTGACCACGACGCGACTCATGGTCCCGACGCTATCCCGCGTCGAGCCACACGTGCGGCGGCGGGACCAGGGCCTCCAGCGCCGGCCACAGTGCATCCGGCAGTGGCTCGGAGGCCAGGTCGAGCGTGCGACCGACACGGCCCGGGCGGCTCATGCCGACGACGGTCGAGGCGATCCGGGGATCCCGCAGCGAGAACTGCAGCGCCGCCGTGCCCAGGTCCGCGTGGAAGTCGGCGCAGACCTCGCGCATGGCCTTGATCGCCGCGAGGGTCTCGGGTGGTGCCGGGCGGTAGCCGTAGCCCGTCGGCCCGCCGGACTGGAACGCGAGGATCCCGCCGCCGTAGACCGCCGCGTTGAGGATCCCCATCTCCTGCCGGGTGGCCTCCTCGAGCAGCGGACCGGCGCTGCGGTCCACGAGCGTCCAGCGGTTGTGCACGAGCAGGACGTCGAACACCCCGAGGTCCAGGTACTTCGCGATCTCCTGCACCCGGCCGCCCGCCAGGCCGATCGCGCCGACCTGCCCCTCCTCCTTGAGGCGCACGAGGGCCTCGACCGGCCCGCCCGGCGCCGACATCTCCGAGAAGTCGAACGACTCCGGGTCGTGCAGGTGGACCAGGGGCAGGTGGTCGAGGCCGAGGCGCTCGCGGCTCTCCGCGACGGACGCGCGCACCCGGTCGGCGGAGTAGTCGCGGCCGGACGGGTCCACCTTGGTGGCGATGACGACGCCCTCGGGGACGCCACCGGCCTCCTTCAGCGCAGCACCGATCCGGCGCTCGCTCTCCCCGTCCGAGTAGCCGTTGGACGTGTCGATGAACCGGATCGGGCTGTCGAGCGCGGCCAGCACGGTGGCGACGCCCTCGTCGGAGGAGACGTCACGGCCGAACAGCGCCGGCATGCTGCCGAGCGGACCGCCGCCCAGACAGACCGCCGAGACGCGCAGGCCGGTGCGGCCGAGATCGCGGATCCATGCGGACTGACCAGGGGCGTAGACGGGCTGCTTCATCACGCCATCCCATCACGGGGGGTCAGAAATGTCCGGTCGTTCGCTAGCGTCGGGCACACAGCGGTTCGAGCAGGGGAGCGCACATGAGCCAGGCCGAGGTCGTCGCCAAGCCGTCGCCCCTGCAAGGGGTGCTCGACTGGATCGAGCGGGTGGGCAACAAGGTCCCTCATCCGGTGATCATCTTCCTCATCCTGATCGCGTTCATCATGGTGCTCTCGGCGGCGTTCCAGGCAGCCGGGAGCACCGTCACGTTCGAGCAGGCGCAGATCGGCGCCGAGGAGCCCGTCACCGTCACGGTGGCCGCGCAGAGCCTCCTCGACGCCGACGGGCTGCGGTTCGTGTTCACGTCGCCGGTGGCCAACTTCAACAACTTCGGCGTGGTCGGCGTCATCGTCGTCGCCATGATCGGCGTGGGCATGGCCGAGGAGGTCGGCCTGATCGCCTCGTTCATCAAGCGCCTGGTCAAGGTCACCCCGCCGCGCGCGATCACGTTCATCATCGTGCTGCTGGGCGTCCTGTCCTCCATCGCCACCGACGCCGGCTACCTGGTGCTCATCCCGCTCGCCGCCGCGGTGTTCCTGTCCCTGGGCCGGCACCCACTGGCCGGCCTGGCGGCCGCGTTCGCCGGAGTGGGCGGCGGCTTCGCGGTGAACGTGCTGATCACACCCGTCGACGGGATGCTGGCGGAGATCACCAACGAGGCGATCGCCGACCCCGCCAACCACGTGGCGATCACCGGCAACCTGTTCTTCGGGATCGTCTCGACCCTGCTGGTCACCGTGGTGGTCACGCTGCTCACGGAGAAGTTCGTGGAGCCGCGTCTCGGCGCCTACCACCCGTCGGAGGGCCCTGAGACTGCCGACGAGCCACCGTCGGGCGAGCTCAGCGCCGAGGAGAAGAACGGTCTGCGCTGGGCGTTCTGGGCCTTCCTCGGCACCACGGCGGTCGTGCTGGCGCTCTCGCTCCCGCCGAACGCCCTGCTGCGCAACCCCGAGACCGGCAGCCTGATCGAGGACTCCCCGCTGCTGAACTCGATCATCTTCCTGATCCTCGTGTACTTCTTCGTGATGGGGCTGGCCTACGGCAAGGGCGCGGGCACCATCCACGGCTCGATGGACGTCATCAACCCGATGACCAAGACCATCGCCGGCCTCTCCGGGCTGATCTTCCTGCTGCTCGTGATCAGCCAGTTCATCGCGTACTTCAACTACTCGAACCTGGGCACCATCGCCGCGGTGAACATGGCCGACACCCTCGAGGCCGCCAACCTGAGCACCGTCTGGCTGATCCTCGGGCTCATCGCGATGACCGCGATCATCGACATCTTCATCGGCGGCGTGGTGCCCAAGTGGGCCATCTTCGCGCCCGTGTTCGTGCCGCTGTTCATCCAGCTGGGCATCTCCCCGGACCTGGCCATGGCCGCCTACCGCGTGGGCGACTCACCCGTGAACGTGGCCACGCCGCTGATGCCGTACTTCGCGCTGATCGTGATCTTCGCCGAGCGGTACCGCCGCAAGGTCGGCGTCGGATCGGTCATCTCCCTGATGCTCCCGTACACCGTGGTGCTGCTGATCACGTGGTCCGCGCTCCTGGTGGTCTGGTACCTGCTGGGCATCCCGCTGGGCCCGGGTGCGTCGATCTACCTCTAGCCGTCGTCATCCCGTCCTCGCGTGAAGACCTTGTCGCGCTCAGAGCAACAGAGTCTTCACGCGAGAGTCACCGGGCGAGCTCCGGGTCGGTCGTCAGCTCCACGTTGGCCCACAGCTCGTACCCGAGCGGTTCCAGGTGGCCGATGAGCGCGCGGCGGACGCGGTCCTCGCCGCCGACGTCCCACACGCCCTCCGGCACCACGAAGTCGACCTCCAGGTACAGCCGGCTGCCCAGCTTGGTGGAGCGGACGAACGGCTCGTCGAGCCCGAACTCGGTCCGCACGGCGGTCACGGCCTCGGCCAGAGCTCGTCGGATGTCGGCCGGCGGCTCCGCCTCCAGCAGCTCGAGCCCGGCGGCCCGCAGGAGCCGCAGGGGGATGGGCGCCAGCACCAGGCACGCCACGAGGACGAGGACCGGGTCGACGTACCGGACGAGGTCGCCGACGGAGGACAGGGCGAGCGCGAGCCCCGCACCGACGGCGAACACCAGGCTCAGCAGCGCGCCGGCCCGCCACTGGGCCACCTCGGCCGCCACCAGCTCCGAGGTGGGCGCGCGGTGGGTCAGCCAGCGGCTCAGCGCGTACGAGCACACCATCGTGATCAGCCCGTACGCGACGACGGTGCCGGCAGCGACGTCGGAGCCGCCGGCCGTGATGATCGCGACGGCGTCCACCGCGGCGTACAGGAGGGTGCCCAGCAGTGCCACGCCCTGGACCGCGATGGCCAGCGGGGTGACCGCCGCCTTGCCGAACGGGAACCGCGTGGTCGGACTCTCCGCGGCGGCGCGCGAGGCCATGAGCGACAGCGCCGAGAGCACGATGCCGAGCAGGATGAACGCGCCGTCGAACAGCAGCACGCGCGACTGGGCGGCAATGCCCCAGACGACCGCGAGGGTGCCGAGGACGGCCGCCCCCGCGATCGACCCCTGGATCGCGCGGCGCTCGATCACGGCGACGTCACCGAGCCGGGCCGGCGAACGTCGACGCGATCTCGACCAGCAGCCGCGCGCCGAACCCGGTCGCGCCCTTGGTCCGCCACGCGTCGTCGGCGTCGGACCGCATGGTCCCCGCGATGTCGAGGTGCGCCCACGGGGTGTCCCCCACCCACTCGGCCAGGAACAGCGCCGCGGTGATGGCCCCCGCGAACTCGCCGCCGAGGTTCTTGATGTCCGCGACCTCGGAGTCCAGCTGCTTGCGGTACCGGCGGTCCAGCGGCAGCCGCCAGACCTGCTCGTCGGTCGTCTCGGCGGCGGCCTCGACGAGGTCGAGCATCCCGTCGTCGTTGCCGATGACCGCCGCGGTGAGCATGCCGAGCGCGGCCAGGGCGGCCCCGGTGAGCGTGGCGATGTCCACGATGGCGTCGACGCCGTCCTCCAGCGCGAGCGCGATGGCGTCGACCATGACCAGGCGCCCCTCGGCGTCGGTGTTCACCACCTCGATCGTGCGGCCGGCCCGGCTGGTCAGGACGTCGCCGAGCTTGGTGGCCGAGCCCGACGGCATGTTGTCCGTGCAGGCCAGGTACGCGCTGACCGCCACGGGCACCTCGAGATCCGCGAGCGCGGTCATCGCCGCGAGCACCGCGCCGGCCCCGCTCATGTCCATCTTCATCGCCGCGTGCATCGCGTTCGAGGGCTTGAGGCTGATGCCGCCGGAGTCGTAGGTGATTCCCTTGCCGACGAACGCCAGGTGACCTGCCGGTTCGGTCGCGGGCACGTAGCGGATCACGATCATGCGCGGCTCGACCACCGACCCCGCGTTGACGCCGAGCAGTCCGCCGCAGCCCATCTCGACCAGCGCCTGCTGGTCGAACACCTCGATGTCCAGCCCGTGCTCGCCGGCCAGCCAGACGGCGACGTCGGCCAGGTCGGGGGCGGTGAGGTGCCCGGCGGGGGTGCTGGCCAGGTCGCGCGACAGGGAGGCCGCGCGGGCGAGGACGACGCCGCGGTCGGCTCCGCGGCGGGCGTCGTCGGCGGACTCGTCGGACACCAGGAGCACGATCTCCCGGACCGGCACGGTCGACGGGTCGGTCTTCAGGGCGTCGTACCGGTAGCGGCCGAGCAGGATCCCCTCGACGACCGCCTGGGCCGCGCTCTCCACCGATGCCCCCGCACCGACCAGGTCCGTGGTCAGGACGTCGTCGCGACCCGCGGCCCGGGCGAATGCCGCCGCCGCGTCGCGCAACGAGGCGTCGGACGGGTCGTCACCGACTCCCGTCGCCACCACCGCGCCGCCCTCGCGCGGCAGGATCAGGATCTCCCCGACGGAGCCGCGGAACCCCCACTCGGTGAGCGCGGCACGGTCCAGCGGGACCCCCGACGGCACCTCACCGGTGACGGTCACGGCCAGCCCGAGCGCGCGACCGGCTCCCGCACCGGGTGGCGCCACCCGGACCGAGACGTCCTCGAACAGCGCGCGCGAGGGGATCGGGTCGAAGGTCATCGTCGTGCTCCTTACGTGGGCCAGATGACGGGGATGAGCAGGATGGCGACGACGAACCACGCCAGCGTGGTCGCGAGGCCGAGCTTCCAGTAGTCGCTGAACGTGTAGCCGCCCGGCCCCATGACCATCATGTTGGCCGGGGTGGCGATCGGCGTGAGGAACGACGCGGCGCCGGCCACCGCGACGAGCATGAGGACCGGCGCGAGCGCCACCCCGGACGCGTCGGCCATGGCGACCGCGATGGGCGCGACGATGAGGACCGTGGCCGTGTTGCTCACCACCTGGCCGAGCACGAGCGTGAGGACGAACAGGGTGGCCAGCACCACGCGCGGACCGCCGTCGCCCACGAGGTCCACCAGCCACCCGGCCACCAGGTCGGCGGCACCCGACGACGCGATCGCGACCGACAGCGGGATGAGCCCGCCGACCAGGACGACGACCTGCCACGACACCGCCCGGTAGGCCTGCGGGACACCGACCACGCCGGTCATCACCATGAGCGTCGCCCCGACCAGCCCGGCGATCGCAGGCGGGACGACGCCGGTGGCCAGCAGCGCGACCGTGACGACGAGCACCACGACCGCCCGCCACGCCGTCGGTCCGAGCGCCACGGTCTGCCGCCGTACCAGCTCGGGGCTGTCGACGATGAGCACGTCGTCCCCGGCGGCGAACGCCTCGACGGCCGGCCACGGACCGTGCACGAGCAGCGAGTCGCCCTCGGCCAGCACCAGGTGGTCGGCGCCACGGTCCTTGCCCAGCCGGCGCACGCCCAGCACCGTGACCCCCGAGCGGACCAGCCCCGCGAACACGACCTGACCGATCACCCGCGAGCGCGGCCGAACCACCAGCTCGGCGACACCGACCTCGCGGCCGAGCAGCGCCTCCCGCGTGCCGCGGGACAGCGGCGTCGTCGCCACCGTCAGGGCGTGCCGCTCGACCAGCGACGAGATCCCCGCGCTCTCGCCGGTCACGACGACGACGTCGCCGACGCTCAGCGTCTCGTCCTCGGCGGCGGGCTCACCGGTGGCCCGCTGCACCCCGATGAGCACCACGCCGTCGGGCACCTCGACCTGCTCGCGCCGGCTGCCGATCACGTCGGACCCCGGGGCGACCGCGAGCCGGAAGAAGCCCACGTCCAGGCTGTAGTGCTCGACCAGGGTGTCGACGTGCCGGGAGTAGTCGGCGGGCAGCGCGGTGGGCGAGCGGTCGGGCAGCAGCCGCCGGCCGACGAGCACCGAGACCGCGATCGTCGCGAGCACCAGCGGCAGCCCGACCAGGCCGAACTCGAAGAACCCGAACTGCTCGCCGGTGGCAGTGACCAGCGCATCGGACACGATGACGTTCACGGTGCTGCCGCTGAGCACCAGGAGCGCCCCGGCGCTCGCGGCGAACGCGAGCGGCATGAGCATCTGCGACGTCGACTGCTTCGAGCGTCGCGACGCCAGCACCACCACCGGCAGCAGGGCCGCCGCGGCGCCGTTGGGGGTGACCAGCGCGGCCATCACCGCCGACAGGAACATGAGGGCGATCAGCAGCCGGCTCCGCGCCGTCCCCGCCCGCGCGATCAGCTGCTGACCGGCCCAGGCGGTGACGCCCGACGACTCCAGACCCTCACTGAGCACGAACAGGGACGCGATGAACACGACGACCGGGTCACCGAACCCCGCGACGGCCTCGTTCGCGGTGATCAGGCCGGTGGCGTAGAGGGTCAGCGCCGTGAGGATCGCGACGACGCCGACCGAGAGCCGGTTCCAGACGAAGAGCCCGACGCACCCGGCCAGCACCAGCAGGCTGAGGGTGGCGTCGGACATATCGCCAAACTAGGGCACGAGCACCCGCTCGCGAACGGGTGCGGACACACCCTTCACCAGCAGCCACAGCAGGAACGCGATCTCGGACAGCCCGCCCAGCAGGCCCAGCGCCATGGACGCGGCGTCCGCGCCCGGCGCCACGAGCTCGACGGCCACCCCCGCCACGTACCCGAGACCGCCGGCCACCAGCGCGTACCCGAACAGCCGCGGCACCCAGCCGGACCGCACCACCAGGTACCCGAGCGGGATGAGCCACGCACCGAAGAAGATCTGCGCCACGAGGTACCCCACCCCGTGCAGGTCGAGGAGCAGCACGGCGAGCTCGTCGGCGCCCCGCTCCGCCGCCATCACCGCGCCGGCGTGATTGACCATGTTCAGGCACTGGATCGCCACGGCCACCGCGTTCATGGTGAGCATGGTGATCGCGGCGGTCCGGTGGACCTCCGTGAACAGCGCGTACAGGGCGATGCCGACGAGCAGGAACGCGGTGAACGCGACGAGGTCCGCGGCGAACGCGAGCTTCATGAGTCCCGCGTTCTCGCGCAGGGCCTCGGCGACGTCGTCGGACGCGCGGACCTTCGCCCGGGCGAACAGCTCGGCGAAGCCACCACACACGGCGACGACGAGGTAGAGCAGACCGGCAAGTCGAGCAGTGCGCATGGCAGTGCCTCTCTGTGGGCAGGACGGATCGCGAGACCGCGTGGCCTCGTGCGGGTGGGGCGAGGGGTCAGCCCGGGTACTGGAAGACGTCGTCGAGCGGGACGTCGAACGCGCGAGCGATCTGGAAGGCCATCTCGAGCGATGGGGAGTAGCGGCCCTGCTCGATCGCGATGACGGTCTGGCGGGTGACGCCGATGCGCTCCGCCAGCTCGGCCTGGGTCATCTCCCCGTGCGTGAACCGGAGGGTGCGGATGGCGTTGGTGACCTGGGTCGGCTTCACCACGTCGAGAAGTCCTGGCGGTAGGCGGCGAGCTTGGTGAGGGACCCGAGGACGGCCGACAGGACGAAGCAGAGGTAGATCGCGTTGGCGATCCAGAACCAGTCGGCCTCGAGCATCGCGAGGACCATCGCGCCGAGCGCGCCGATCACGACGAAGGACTGACCCGTGCGCTCGCCGACCCGGTTGATCTCCTTGTCGCGCTGGTCGCTCAGGTGGCCGTCGCGTCGGTTGGCCAGCGAGACCGCGATGGTGCCGACGATGGACGCGACGATCGCGCCGCCGATCGACCACAGCAGCGGCCCGGCGTACGCGACCTCGGTCAGCGGGGTGTCCCGTGCGCGGCTGAGGATCACCACGACGTACGCCGCATAGGCGAGCACGGCGACGACGAGGAACACCCAGACGTTCCGCTCTTCGTACGACATCAGCGCTCCTGGGCGACGGTGAGGACGGTCTTGCCCCGGGCGTGCTCCGCCGTCAGGCGGCGCAGCGCCTCGGCGGCGTCGCTCAGAGGGTAGGTGCGCTCGACGGCCGGCACGATCTGCCCCGCCTCGGCGAGCTCGGTGAGGCGGTCCAGCTTGGCGCGGCTCCGCGTCGCCGACACCGGTCGCAGACGCTGGCTCACGAACGGGTTGAGCAGCACCGCCCGGGCGAGGCGGCCCATCGGGCCGATCACCTGGCCGCCGCCGCCGGAGGACAGGGCGAGCGTGCCGCCAGGTGTCAGCGCCCGTCGGCAGGCGGCGAGAGTCCGGTTGCCGACGAGGTCGATCACCAGGTCGTAGCGCTCGCCCGAGCTTGCGAAGTCGGACCTGTCGTAGTCGATCACGTGGTCCGCCCCGAGCCCCTGGACCAGCTCGACGTTCCGGCCGCTGCACACCCCTGTGACCTCCGCGCCGAGCGCCTTGGCCAGCTGGACCGTGAACGTCCCGACCCCGCCGGACGCGCCGTTGACCAGCACCTTCTGCCCCGGCCGGACCCCGGCGACGCAGTCCAGGGCCGTGCCTGCGGCCAGCGGCAGCGTCGCCGCGTCCGCGAAGCTCAGGGTGGCGGGCTTGCGACCGACGAATCTCGCCGGGACGGCCACGTACTCGGCCCACGATCCCGCGGTCGCTTCGGCGTAGACCTCGTCGCCTGCCGCCAGGTCGGTGACGTCCGAGCCGACGGCCTCGACGACGCCGGCGACGTCCCTGCCGGGAACCGTGTGGCGGGGTCGCCGCAACCCCATGACGGCCCGGATCAGCGACGGCCGGCCGGTGACCATCGCGACGTCGGCGAAGTTCAGCGACGACGCGTGGACCTTGATGAGGACCTCGTCGGCCTTCGGCACCGGCCGCGCGACCGTCTGGTGGGTGAGGACGGTCTCCGGCGCTCCGTACGCGCTCTGGACGATCGCCTGCATGGTGCGGGTCTCGGTCTCGACGCCCATCGGAGCCTCCGGTGTAAAGAATTGTTGACACCGCGAAGGTATGGCGAACCAGACACGGTGTCAAGAGTTCTTAACATGGTGAAGGATGGCGGTCATGGACGTCGTGGTGATCTCCGGGACCGTCGGGGCGGGCAAGACCACCGTCGCGGCTGCCCTGCGCAACGAGCTCCTGGCGCGCGGGCGGGCGGCGGGGGAGCTCGACGTCGACGCCATAGCCAACGAGACACCCGCGCCGCCCGACGACCCCTTCAACGAGCGTGTGGTCGTCGACCACCTCCGGGCGATGCGCCCGCACTGGCGCGACGCCGGGCTCGAGGTGCTGATCCTTCCCCGGGTCGTCGAGACCGTGGCGCAGCGCGACGCCTACGCGGAAGCCCTGGGCGAGACCGTGCGGGTGGTGCGCCTCGACGCACCCGCGGATGCCCGGCACGCCCGCCTGGTCGCCCGCCACGACCCCGGCCCGGAACGCGACTGGCACCTGGCCCGCACCGACGTCCTCGCCGTCCTGCTGGTCACGGCCGGCGTGGAGGACGCCGTCGTCAGCAACGTCGGCCGGGCGCCCTCCACGGTGGCGTCGGAGATCGCTGACCTCCTCGGCCTCTAGCCGACCGGGCTGGCACCCTGCCGTTCCAGCCAGCTCAGGATCGCGTGGTTGGTCTCCTCCGGCTTCTCCTCCTGGATCCAGTGACCGCACTCCAGGCTGACCACGTCCACGTGGGGCACGAACTCGGCAAGGTTCTCGGACCTCGCGACCTGATCCCGGTCGCCGTAGATCATGAGGGTCGGCTGGCGGATGATCGGGTCCGCGTCTGCCAGCAGGTGCCAGTTGCGGTCGAGGTTCCGGTACCAGTTGAGGCCGCCCGTGAACCCCGATGACTCGATGGCGGAGACAAGGGCGGCCAGCTCGTCGTCGCTCAGGACGGCCTCACCCCTGGGCGTCTCCGCCAGGGCGAGGTTGATCATCGCCATACCCGGCGCCGGCTCCGCGGGCGGCTCGTTCTTCCGGTACAGGTTGCGCAGGAACTGGGAGGTGTTCGCCTCGAGCACCGCGTCTGCGACACCGGGCTGTCGGTTGAAGTGGACGAGGTAGAGGTCGCCGCCGAACACCGCCTCCAGGAACTCGATCGGGGGCACCGGGCCGCGCTCCATGTACGGCAGGCTCAGGTTGATCACCTTGTTCACGCGGTGCGGGTGCAGCTGGGCCAGCCCCCAGACGACGTTGGCCCCCCAGTCGTGCCCGACGAACGTGGCGTCCTCGTACCCGTAGTGGTCGAGCAGTGCCACGAGGTCGCCCGTCAGGTGCTCGATGTCGTAGTCCGTCACCTCGGTCGGACGGGACGAGCCCCCGTAGCCCCGCTGGTTGGGGACGATGACGTGGTAGCCGGCATCGACGAGGGCGGGCACCTGGTGGCGCCAGGAGAACGCGTGCTCCGGCCAGCCGTGACAGAGCACGACGGGTCGTCCGGCGTGCTGTCTGCCTGCTTCGAAGACTTCGAGCTTCACGCCGTTGACGGAAATCATGGTCGGCTCGGGAAAACTGCTGGGATCGAACACGGCGACGGTCCTCTCGATGGGTGACGCCGCCACCATAGGAAGCATTGCGGACAGGATCGGTCCTCGACCGATGCCAGACTTCGACCATGCGGAAGGACCCCACCGGTCGAGCGCTCCAGCTGCTCTCGCTCCTGCAGACCCATCGCTGGTGGCGTGGAGCCGAGCTCGCCGAACGCCTCGAGATCACCGAGCGTTCCGTGCGCCGTGACGTCGATCGGCTGCGCGAGCTGGGCTACCCAGTCGACGCCACGTCGGGAAAGCACGGGGGCTACCGACTTGCCACGGGGGCGCACCTGCCGCCCCTGGTCCTCGACGACGACGAGGCCGTCGCGGTCGCCGTCGGGCTGCGCTACGCCGCGGAGGCCGCCATCGGCGGCATGGAAGAGACGTCGCTGCGCGCCCTCACGACGATCGAACAGCTCCTGCCGCATCGCCTTCGCCGGCGTGTGTCAGCGCTCCACTCGAGCGTCACGTCGATGCGATCTCCGGCCGAGGACGACGTCATCGACCCCGAGGCGCTCAGCGTGCTCGCCGCGGCGTGCCGAGACCGTGAGGACGTGCGCTTCGACTACCGACGGCGTGATGGCACGGACAGCCGACGGCTCGTCCAGCCGCACCAGCTCGTCACCGCCGGCCGTCGCTGGTATCTCGTGGCCTGGGACCACCGACGCGAGGACTGGCGCACGTTCCGGCTGGATCGGCTCCGCGAGCCCCGGCCGGCGGGCAGTCACTTCACGCCCCGCCAGATCCCGGGCGGCGATGCGGCGAGCTTCGTCGCGAGCTCACTCGGCTCGTTGTTCCGCCAGCATCGAGCGACGCTCGTCGTCGACGCCCCGTTCGCCGAGCTCGAGGGTGCGCTCCGATGGGTGGACCACACACCGATCGAGACGGGGGAGGACTCGTGCGTCGTCCAGATCCGCAGCGAGGATCTCGAGTGGCTCGCCATGATCGTTGCCCGCATCGCGCTCACCGCCCCGGTGGTCGTCATCGAACCCACCGAGCTCGCCGACACGGTCACGCGACTCGCCACGTACCTCCTCAGAGCACCCGCGCCAGGTTCTCCAGCGCCACCAGCGGATCCGGACCGACCGGGATCAGCACCGCCGTCGTGACTCCCGCGTCGTGCAGCTGACCGATCCGCGTGCGGGCGTCGTCGACGGTGCCGACGACGGCGAGCTGATCGACCCACGCGTCGGGCATCCTCGCGACGAACTCCGCGCGGGTGCTCGACGCCGCCCGCAGCGCGCGGAACTCGCCGGCGAACGGCAGCGGAGCGACGTGCACGTCCCAGTCGGGCTCGCCGATCCACTCCAGCGCGGGCCGGGCGGCGTCGCGGGCCACAGCCGGGGAGTCGTCGACCACCGCGACGCAGTACGCCACGATCCGGTGCTCCCGCGTGGGCGCGATGTGCCGGAGCGCCTCGGCCACGTACTCGGGCGTGACCGGCTCCGCGAGGATCGTGCCGTCGGCGGACCGACCCGCGAGCGCGAGCGACTTCGGCCCGCGCACCCCGGCCAGCACGCGCGGCACGCTGCTCGGCGGGGTGTTCAGGTCGATCCCGTCGAGGTTCACATAACGACCCTCGGCGTCCACGGACCGACCGCGGAGCACCGCCCGCACCGCGTCCAGGTGCTCACCCAGCATCGTCAGCGGGCTCGCCGGCCACGCGCCGACCTGCGTCATCCAGCCGCGCATCCCATGCCCGATGCCGACATCGATCCGCCCCGGGAACAGCTCCGCCAGCGTCGCGGCCTCCATCGCGGTGAACGCCGCGTTCCGCACCGCCGCCGGGAGGATGCCGATGCCGACCCGGATGCGCTCCGTCATCGCGAGCGCCGCGGCGGCCTGCGCGACGCCGCCGCGGAAGAAGCAGTCCTCCACCACCCAGAGCTCGTCAAACCCCAACGCCTCGGCCCGCTGCGCGTAGGCGCGGAACCGGTCGGCGGGCAGGTCCCGCGGGAGCATGACGCCGACGGCACGCTCGGTCATCAGATCTCCTTCATCACGCGCGCAGGGTTGCCGACCGCGACGACGTTGGCGGGCAGGTCCTTGGTGACGACCGCTCCCGCGCCGACCACCGTGTTGTCACCGATGGTCACGCCCGGGCACACGATGGCGCCGCCGCCGAGCCACACGTTGTTGCCGATGGTGATCGGCTTGGCGGCCTCGAGCTTGTTCCGTCGCGGCTCCGGGTCCACCGGATGGATCGGGGTGAGCAGCTGGACGTTCGGGCCGATCTGCACGTCGTCGCCGATGTGGATGGGCGCCACGTCGAGCGCGACCAGGCCGAAGTTGGCGAACGTCCGCGCGCCCACGTGCAGGTGCACGCCGTAGTCGACATACAGCGGCGGGCGGATCCAGGTGTCGTCCCCGAGCGACCCGAGCAGCTCGCGCAGCCGGTCGACGGCGTCGTCGGCACCGTCCTTCACGGCCTGCGCGAACCGCTCGGCACGGGCCTGCGCAGCGCTGGTCAGCTCGTGGATCTGGGCGTCGGCCTCGTACCAGTCGCCGGCGACCATGCGCTCGTACTGGGTGCGGGTGTCCTCGGTGCTCATGGCTCCGACGCTCTCACAGCGCCAGGTGCTCCGACGATCACCCCTGCGCCGCCCGGAGGAACTGCTCCAGCAGCGGGCCCGCGGTGGTCGACCCGTACTCGCCGACGTCGACGAACACCGCGACCGCGAGGTCGCCCTGGATCGCGATCATCCACACGTGGTTCTGCAGGTTGCCGGCCTCACCGAACTGCGCGGTGCCGGTCTTGGCCGCCACCTCGTCACCGGGGACGTCCTGCAGGAACGTCGCGCCACCCTCGGTCACCACGCCGCGCATCAGCTGCTTCAGGGTGGCGGCCTCGTCGGCGGTCAGCGGGGCGGCGGGCGGGGCGGTCTCGCTCGGCTCCGCCGAGTCCTCCTCGCTCGGCTCCGGGGTCGTGACGCCCTCGGCAGGGACCACGAGCCGGGGCAGGACCGTCGACCCCTTCGCCACGGACGCGGCGACCGTGGCCATGCCGAGCGGCGACGCGAGCACGCGGCCCTGCCCGATCATCGACGCGGCGTGGTCGGTGCCGTCGGAGTCGGCGGGGACGTCCCCGAGGAACGCGGGGAAGCCGAGGGTCGCGTGCGGGTCCAGCCCGAGCGAGCCGGCGGCGTCGATGAGCGCGTCCTGGTTGGCCTGCTCGCGCGCCGAGATGAAGGCGGTGTTGCACGAGTGGGCGAAGGCGGTCCGCAGCGGGATGGTGCCCAGCTTGTCGGTGGGGTACTCGGGGAAGTTGGAGAACGAGCGCCCGTCCACGGAGACGGTGGCGGGGCAGGTCGTGTCGCTGTCCGCCGTGAGCCCCGACCGCAGCAGCGCGAGCGCGCTGACCACCTTGAACGTCGAGCCGGGGGCGAACTGGCCGAGCGTGGCGGTGGACATGCCCTCGCCGCCCACCCCGCTGGCGGCGGCGAGCACGTCGCCGGTCGACGGGCGGAGGGCGACGATCGCGTTCGCGGGCCCGACGGTGGCGACGACGGACTCCGCCGCCTCCTGCAGACGGACGTCGAGGGTGGTCGTCAGCGGGGTGCCCGGCGTCGCCTCGACGGCGTACAGCTGTCGCTTGGCCGCACCGTCGGCCTGCGCGGCGGTGATCGTCAGACCGGGCAGGCCGCGCAGCTGTGCGTCGTACTGGCGCTGCAGCCCGGACAGCCCCGCGAGGTCCCCGGCGGACACGGCACCGTCCGACTTCTCGATGATCTCGGCCGTCGCGGGTCCGACCGTCCCGAGGATCGGCCGGGCGAACTGCCGCGTCGGGGCGAGCGGCAACGTGTCCGGCACCTCGATCACGCCGGGAAGCCCGACGAGCACCGGGATGTCGTAGCCGGTGTCGCCGTCGCGGATGGTGATCGCCTCGACGAAGGCCTTCTCGCCTGCACCGACCACCTTCGCTGCGTAGGCGTCCGCGTCGACGCCCAGCTGCCGCGCCAGCTCGCGCGCCGCGGCGTCCTGCTCGGGGGCGGCGAGGCGCGTCTTGTCGATCCCGACCCGGTGCACGCGACGCGGCTCGACGATGACGGCCCCGTTGGCGCCCAGCACGTTGGCGCGCTCGGCTCGGGAGCGTTCGACGCCGAGCACCTCTCCGGCGACCAGGTCCGGTGCGAGCAGCGCGGGCGACCACGTGACGTGCCAGACGTCCTCGTCGTCGCGGGCGAGCTTCGCGTGCGTCTCGTACGTCCAGTCGGAGTCGCTGTCGTCGACGTCCCACGTGAACCCCAGGGTCGCCGTCGCGACGTCCTCGTCCTGCTCGTCCACCGTCGTCGAGACCACCGTCACGGTGGGCTCCCACGGAGCGAGGCCCTCGTAGGCGCTGGTGCGGATGTCCGTGGCCGCCGTGACGTCGGCGGTCCCGCCGGCGAACGGTGCCTTTGTGAAGTCGCCGGACGTGAGGGCAGCAGCGAGCGCCTCGGTCGCGCTCGTCGGGTCGGGCGGCTCGGCCGAGCACCCGGTCAGACCGGCCGCCACGATGACGAGGGCGATCCCGCCGCCCACGAGCCGCCGACCGGCCACTGCGCGTTCACCTGCGAACGACATGCTGTCCCCTCGTCGCGCGGCATCGTGCCGCTTCCTGCTGTTGCACGCCAGGCCCACTCGTCCGCACGACGCTCCGAGAGCGTGTCACCACCGGGTCACCCGGCGGGCGGGAACGGTGCAGCCTTCACCACTCCTCCCCAGACGGGGTCACGCGAACACCCCCGCCGGGTCGTACGTCTGCCGCACCTGCACCAGTCGGTCGGCCGCCGCCGGCTCCCAGACTGCCGTCCCGGTGCCGGAGAAGTTGGGGTTGACCTCGGCCGATGCCCACGGGCCCAACGCCTCCGTGATCGCGTCGGCGGCGGCCGGCAGCTCGGCGAACCGGCTCGGGTCGCCGCTCGCGACCGCCACGACGAAGGCCGACCCGCGCCCGGACACCGCCGACCCGCCCGGCACGTCGACCCCGGTGGCCCCGGCGACGTGCCGCAGCTCGGCGGCCATGAACGGCGTCGTCGCGTCGGCACCCACCAGCCCGAGCCACGCGTCGGCGAGCTCGTCGTCCGCGCGGTCGAGCAGCATCCCGCGCACCCAGCCAGGTCCCGGCTGGCCCGGGTCGTTGTGGATCTCGGCCGCCCGGGCGGCGGGCAGGACGCCGACCGTGTCCAGGAACGCCGGCGCGAGGGCGCGCAGGGGCGCGGCGGCCGCCGTTCCCGCCGCTTCGTCGCCCGGGCGGGCCACGCGCAGGAGCAGGACCGTGCGGCCACGCAGGAACTCCGGGATGACCTCGAGCGGTGGGAAACGCACGATCGCCGCGCTGGTGGTCGTCGCGGCGTCCGCGGTGGGCGTCCACGCCAGCCAGCCGCGCAGGGCGGCGTCGATGTGCTCGGCGCCGAAGAACAGCGTGCCGGCGTAGAGCTCGGGCATGGCGACCAGGCGCAGGCGGAGCTGCGTCACCACGCCGAGGCCGACCTTGCCGCCCCGGAGCGCCCAGAAGAGGTCCGGGTGCGCCTCGGCCGACGCCTCGACCACCTCACCCGTCCCGGTGACCACGGTGAGGGACTCGAGCAGGTCCGAGCTGTACCCGTGGCTGCGGGCGAACGGACCGAGCCCTCCGCCCAGGAGGTAGCCGGCCACGCCGACGTTGGCCGACGACCCCGCGATCGGCGTCAGCCCGTGGGCGTCGGCGACGGGAACGACGTCGGACCAGCGCGCGCCGGCACCGATCGTCGCGACGCGGGTCTCCGGGTCCACCTCGACGCCACCGAGCCGGCGCGTGGTGAGCAGGACGCCCGAGGTCACCGGCGTGGTGGCGCCGTGGCCCGTGGCCAGCACGTGGAGGGGTACTCCCTGCTCGGCGGCCCAGCGCACGGTCTCGGCGACGTCCTGTGTGCTCGCGGCACCGACCGCGACGTCGGGCGCGTGCGCGATCGCACGGTTGTGGGGGGCGATCTCCTCGGCGAACCCCTCGTGGTCCGGGGTCAGCACGGGGCCGGTGACGCGGGAGGTGAGGGGGTGAGACATACCTGACTCCTTGCAGGTCGGTGGCGCGGGGTGTCTCTCGCGGGCAGAGTGCCACCCTTGCACCGACCGCCGACACTCCTTTGCGGGACGATCACGGGGTGACCGACGCGTTCACCTTCGTCACGCACGAGCCCACCGGCGGGCTCGGGCGGTACGTGGCGAGCATCTGGTACGCCCGCGGGCGGCTGCGCGCACCGGCCGAGCGGGTGGCGCCGACGGGCTCGGCCGTGCTGGGCCTCGTGCTCGGTCCCCCGATCGCGCAGGTCGCGCGCAACGGGACCGGCGACGTGCACCTGGCGCGGACCGGGTTCCTGCTGGGTCCCGACGACCAGCCGATGCTCAACCGGCCCCTCGGCGAGACGTGGTGCGTCGGCGTGGTCGCGACGCCGATCGGGTGCGCGACCGCGTTCGGCGTCGACCCGCGGGCGCTGCGGGGCCGGCTGCTCGGGGCGGAGGCGTGGTCGCCGCTGCGTCGGGAGCTGCTCGGGCTCGAGGACGCGGACGCGATGATCTCCGCGGTCGAGGCCGCGCTGGCGGAGTCGGTGGCCGGGCGGGAGCGCGCGCTGCCCCGCTGCACCGACGCGGTCGAGGCGGCGGTCGGCGCCCTCGTCGCGGAGCCGGGCCGGCCGGTGGCCGACGTGGCGCGGTCGGTGCACCTGTCCCACGCCCACCTGGACCGCGGGTTCCGGCGCGTCGTCGGGCTGAGCCCCGGCACGTTCGCGCGCGTGGCCCGGATGCGCGACCTGCTGGCCTCGCTCGACACCGGCCGTCCGGTCGGCTGGGGGCAGGTGGCCGCCGACCGCGGCTGGTACGACCAGGCGCACCTCATCCGCCACTTCCGGCGGCACACGGGCACGACGCCGGCCGCGTACCTCGCCGCGTACCGGGCGGTCTACGGGGACGTGCCCACCGAGCCGGGGTTCGCGCCGGTGGTCAATTCCGTCCAAGACGGCGTCGGCCCGAACGCCTAACGTCGCGCCATGACCATCGCGATCGACACCACGACGAGCATCGCCGCGCCGCCCGACGCGGTCTGGGCCGCGCTCACCGACTGGTCGCTCGCCCCGCGCTGGATGCCCGGCGTCTCCGCCATGACCGGGCCGGTGGCGCCCGGGTCGACGGTGACCTTCACCGTGCGCGGCAAGGAGCGGACCGCCCTCGTCGACGGTCTGGACGCGCCCCGGCGGCTGGCCCTGCTGTCGCGTTCCGGACCGGTGACGGCGGTGTACACCTACATGCTCACCCCGACCTCAGCCGGCACCGACCTCGGCCTGGTCGCGGATGTCGTCGTGCGCGGGCCCCTGACACTCCTCGCGGGGGTGATCCGTCGCTCGATCGCGAAGGAGGACGGGGTCCAGCCCGAGCGACTGCGCGCGGTGGTCGAGGCAGTCAGCCGACCAGCAGGCTGACCGCCCGGTGCAGGTCCGCCCGGGTCTGGTCCAGGTCCGGCCCGGGGGCGAGCGTCACGCCGTGCACCAGCCCGAGCACCTGGCCGAGAAGCCGGTCCGCGGCCCACTCGTCGTCGCCGCGCGCGGCGCGCAGGGCCGCCACCTTCCGCGCGTGCGACTCCACCGACTGCGGCAGCCGGGCCAGCACCGCCGGACGCTCCAGGTTGTGCCAGAGCAGCAGGCGCACCAGTGACGGGTGCGCGAGGTTGAAGTCGAGGATCCGCACCGCATACCCGGGCAGGTCCGCCGCGTCGAACGGCACGGCGTCCAGCAGCTGCTCGATCCGGTCCTCGATCACCGCGTCGAACAGCTGGTCCTTGCTGCCGAAGTACGCGTAGATCCGCTGCTTGTTGGCGCCGGCCCGCTCGGCGATCCGGTCGACGCGCGCGCCGGCCAGCCCGCGCTCGGCGAACTCGTCGGCCGCCGCGTCGAGGATCCGGCGCGGGGTGTCGGCGGCCATCACGCGGGCAGGGCCGTGCCCGTGAGGTCCTGCGCCACCGCCCAGAGCCGCGCGGCGGTGTCGTCGTCGCGCATGCGCCGGTTGAGGCGGGCGGGACCGGTGGGGCCCACGAGCCCGAACCGACCCGACGGCCCGTAGTAGCCGTCCTCCACCGCACTCGGGTCGGCCGCGGCGAACAGCATGGGCTCGGCGCCCTGCTCCGGCTGCTGCGACGGGACGAACGGCAGGTTGCCGATGGGCGAGCGGTGCACCGAGTCACGCCCGAGCGAGGCGCCGGCCGTCTGGAGGTTGGTCTGCGTGAACCCCGGGTGGGCGGCGTTGCTGCGCAGGGTCCAGCCGCGCTGCATCGAGACGCGTGCCAGCTGCCGGGCGAGCAGCAGGTCGGCCAGCTTCGACTGCGCGTACGACCGTGTGGGGCTGTAGCGGCGACGGGTCCACTGCAGGTCGTCGAACCGGATGCGACCCACGTTCGCCATGCCACTGCTCATCGTGGTCACGCGGCCCTCGGGGGCGGCGAGCAGGAGCGGCAGGAGGAGGTTGGTCAGCGCGAACGGGCCGAGGTGGTTGGTGCCCAGCTGCAGCTCGAAGCCGTCCTCGGTCTCGAAGCGGGTGGGCGGGGCCATGACGCCGGCGTTGTTGATCAGGGTGTCGAGGTGCGGGAGGTCGCGCGCGAGCGACTCGGCGAACACACGCACCGAAGCCAGGGAGGCGAGGTTCAGCAGCCGCACCTCCGCGGAGGCGTCGGGGTGAGCCGCGACGATCTCCGCGAGCGCCTTCTCGCCCTTCTCGGCGTTGCGCACCGCGAGCACCACGTGCGCACCTGCGGCGGCCAGGCGCTCGGCGGCCTCCCGCCCGGTGCCGCTGTTGGCTCCGGTGACGACGACGGTGCGGCCGGACTGGTCGGGGACGACATACATCTGAAGCTCCTCGCCATGTGCAACCAACTGGTTAGTTGGTCACCATAACAGGCGATCGCGGCCCGCGCGGGGTCGAATGGAGACATGACCACCGTCCCGAACATCACCCTGAACACCGGCGTGCAGATCCCCCAGCTGGGCTTCGGCGTCTTCCAGATCGACCCCGCGGAGACCAAGGACGCGGTCCTGCAGGCCTTCGAGGTGGGCTACCGCCACATCGACACCGCGCAGATGTACGGCAACGAGAAGGGCGTCGGGGACGCCGTCGCCGCGTCCGGCCTGGACCGCAAGGACGTCTTCCTCACCAGCAAGCTGAACAACGACATGCACGACCCCGGGGACGCGGCGATCGCGTTCGACCTCACGCTCGAGGCGCTCGGCACGGACTACGTGGACCTCTTCCTCATCCACTGGCCGCTGGCGACGGTGAGCGACTTCGTCGAGACCTGGAAGGCCATGGAGGACTTCTACCGGTCCGGCCGCGCCAAGTCGATCGGCGTCTCCAACTTCCAGCCGCACCACCTGAACCGCCTCAAGGCGGAGGCCACCATCACCCCCGCGGTGAACCAGATCGAGGTGCACCCGTACCTCACCCAGGCGGCGGTGCGCGCGTACGGCACCGAGCACGGCATCGCCACCGAGGCGTGGAGCCCGATCGCGCAGGGCAAGGTGCTGGACGACCCGACGATCGTGCGGATCGCCGAGGCCCTCGGCAAGACCCCCGCGCAGGTCACGCTGCGGTGGCACATCCAGCGCGGCGACATCGTGTTCCCCAAGTCGGTCACCCGCAGCCGCATCGAGGAGAACTTCGCGCTCTTCGACTTCGAGCTCGCCGACCTGGACGTGGCGGACATCTCGGCGCTCAACCGCGACGAGCGGACCGGCCCCGACCCGGACACGTTCGACTACGTTCCTTCGTAGCTGTCGATCCGGCTGCTCACCGTTCGTACAGGGGGTGAGCAGCCGGCGCAGGGCCGGCGGCCGCACATCGAGGAGGACGCCATGAGCCACTACCTGCTGAGCGTGATGGAGCCGGTCGGACCGCGGCCCGCGCCCGAGGTGCTCGAGCCGATCATGCAGGCGGTCGGCGACGTCGACCAGGCGATGCGGGAGGCCGGCGTCTGGGTCTACGCGGGTGGCCTGCACGACCCGAGCACCGCGACCGTGCTGCGCGCCAAGGACGGCGACGTCATCCCCACCGACGGCCCGTTCGTCGAGGCGCGGGAGCACCTGGGCGGGTTCACGATCATCGACGCCGACGACCTCGACGCGGCCCTCGACTGGGGCGGCAGGCTGGCCGTCGCCACGGGGCTGCCCATCGAGGTGCGGCCGTTCCGCTACTAGTGGGACCGGAGTCCGTCGCCGACGTCTTCCGCGCGGAGCACGGCCGCGCAGTCGCCGTCCTGACCCGCACCTTCGGCGACCTCGACGTCGCCGAGGAGGCGGTGCAGGAGGCGTTCGCCGCGGCCGTGCTGCACTGGCCGGTCGACGGGCTCCCGCCCAGTCCGGCCGGCTGGATCATCACCACGGCCAAGCGCAAGGCGATCGACCGGCTGCGCCGCGAGGCGTCCCGCGACGACCGGCACGCCCAGGCCGCGCTGCTGCACGAGCGCGAGGAACCGGTGGAGGTGGGGCCCGTGCGCGACGACCGGCTCCGGCTGGTGTTCACCGGCTGCCACCCGGCCTTGTCCGTCGAGGCGCAGGTGGCGCTCACGCTCCGGCTGCTCGGCGGGCTGACCACCGAGGAGATCGCCCACGCGTTCCTGGTGCCCGAGCCGACGATGGCGCAGCGGCTGGTGCGCGCCAAGGGCAAGATCCGCGACGCCCGCATCCCTTACCGGGTGCCCCGCGACGCCGACCTGCCCGACCGCCTCCGGGCGGTGCTGGCGGTGGTCTACCTGGTGTTCACCACCGGCTCGGCCGCCCTCACCCGCGACGACCTCTGCGCCGAGGCGATCCGGCTGGGCCGGGTGCTGGTCGAGCTCATGCCCGACGAGCCCGAGGCTCTGGGCCTGCTCGCCCTGATGCTCCTCACCGACGCCCGCCGGGACGCCCGCGTCTCCGCGACCGGCGAGCTGGTGCTCCTGCGCGACCAGGACCGTGCGCTGTGGGACGCCGAGCAGCTCGACGAGGGCCGGGAGCTCGTGCGCCGGTGCCTGCGCCGCGACCACCTCGGTCCGTACCAGCTGCAGGCCGCGATGCAGGCGGTGCACAGCGAGCCGGCGGGGACCGACTGGCGGCAGATCGTGCTCCTGTACGACCAGCTGATGTCGATCGCGCCCAGCCCGGTGGTCGCGCTCAACCGGGCGGTCGCGGTGGCGGAGCTGGAGGGGCCCTCTGCCGGGCTCGCGCTGGTGGACGGTCTGCCGCTGGAGCGCTTCTACCTGTTCCACGCGGTCCGCGCCGACCTCCTGCGCCGCCTCGACCGGCCGACGGACGCGGCAGCCGCCTACGCCGCCGCGCTCGCCCTGACCGCCAACGAGGCGGAGCGTGAGTTCCTCACCCGCAGCCGCGACGCGCTCAGCCCAGCCGGCTGACCAGTCCCGCGCGGACCGCGAACCACTCCGCGGCGACGATCGAGAAGTAGGCCGTGTCCCGCAGGCCGCCGTCCGTGGCCACCGTGTGGACGCGCCGGACCCCCTCGAACTGGCCGCCGATCCGCTCGATGGCCGCGCGCGACGCTGCGTTGCGCGCGTCGGTCTTCAGGGTGACGCGCAGGGACTTCCACGTCTCGAACGCGTGCGTGAGCAGGAGCAGCTTGGTCTCGGTGTTCACCGCCGTGCGCTGCGCCGACGCCGCGTACCAGGTGCTCCCGATCTCGGCGACGGACGGGGGGTTCTCGTCGCTCGGCGCACCGCCGACGCCGATGCCCGGAGGCCACGGCGCCGGGTTCTCGAAGACCTCGAGGTCCAGGAACCGCGTGCTGCCCACGAGAGCCCCGTCCGACAGCCGGCGCACGGCGAACGGCACCGAGCGGCCCCCGCCGGCGTGCTCGAGGGCGGCCTCGACGTACGTCCGGGTCTCCTCGGCCCCGTCGGGCACCCACGTGAACCCGTAGCTGCCGCGCTCCTCGGCGGCCGCAGCGGCGAGCGCGTCGACGTGCGCGACGGCCAGCGGCTCGAGCTGGACGTGCCGGCCGGTCAGAGTGAAGGGCGCGATCATGCGGCCATCGTGCCCGACGTCCTCACGCCTCGGCGTGCGCGTTCGCCTCGCGGATCGCCCGCCGCCCGCCCGGGACCAGCAGCGCCAGCGCGACCACGAGCAGCAGCGCGATCCCCGCCCAGATCAGCAGCGACTCCACCGAGAACCGGTCCGCGAGCGGCCCGAACACCGCCATCCCGAACGGCATCGACACCGCCATGACGATCCCGACGAACCCGAACACCCGCCCCTGCATCTCCGGCTCCACGGTCTCCTGCAGCACCGTGAACGAGGGCGTGGAGAACGCCGGCACGAACAGCCCGAGCAGGAACATGAAGCCGAGGAACACCCAGAGGTTGGTGGACAGTCCGAGCCCGACGGAGATGCCGCCGAACACCAGCGTGGAGCCCAGGATCATCCGGACCCGGTTCCACTTCCCCGCCCAGGCGGCCACCGCCGCGCCGCCGAGCACCATGCCGATGCTGAACGCCAGCTCGTTGGCGGTCAGCTTCCACACCTCGTCGCCGAACGTCCGCACGATCATCAGCGGCGTGAGGAACGAGGGCGCCACGATGAGCACGAACACCACGGCGTACAGGACCAGCACCCAGCGGACGAACGCGTGCGAGACGACGTACCTGACCCCGCCGACCAGGTCGTCGAAGTAGCCGAGGTGCTCGGTTTCCGCCGACCGCACCAGCCGCGGGACGGTGACCATCAGCAGCAGCCCGATCCCGATCACGGCGGTGACCACGTCGATGTAGAACACCGCGACGATCGACATGCTCGCGTAGACCGCGGCCGCGGCGGCCGGAGCGACGAGCATCATGGCCGACTGGATGGTGCCGTTGATCCCGTTGACGCGCATGAGCTTGTCCGCCGGGACGATCTGCGGGAGCAGCGCGGCGACCGCGGGCATCTGGATCCCGGCGCCCGCCGAGCGGATGGCGATCGCCACGAAGATGAGCCAGAGGTCGGTGGCGCCCGCGGCCATGAACATCGCCAGGGCGAGCGTCACGATCGCGATGGTGGCGTCGGCGCCGATGATCAGCTTCTTGCGGTCCAGCCGGTCCGCCCACACACCGCCGAAGATCGAGATCACGGCCTGCGGCAGGAACCCGAACACCGCGTACATGGCCATGACCCCGCCGGACTTGGTCTCCAGGGTCAGGTGCCACATCACGGCGTACTGGACGAGCATCGAGCCGAACAGGGAGACGGTCTGCCCCGTCAGGAAGATGGTGACGTCCCGGCGCCAACCGGGTCGCTCGGGCGCGGGGACGGCCACGTCCGTCTGCGTCGGTTCCGTCATGTCGCCCATGGTGTCAGCCGGCTCCGACATCGGGCACGGCCGCCGCCGCCCGTGCCATGAGCAGGCTCCGTTCGCGCTGGGTGGGCGCCAGGCCGGCCGCCCGCTCCAGCACCTCGGCCGCCTCGTCGGCCCGCCCGAGCCGGAGCAGCACGTCCCCGCGGACTGCGCCGTACAAGTGGTAGCGCGCCATGCGGGGGTCGCCGTGCACCGCGTCGAGCGCGTCGAGCGCCGCCTGTGGTCCGTCTGCGTGCAGCACCGCGACCGCCCGGTTGAGCTCGACCACCGGCGACGGGGCCAGCTGCGCCAGCGCGTCGTAGAGCGCGACGATCGCCTCCCAGTCGGTCTCGTCGAACGACCGCGCCCGGCTGTGGCACGCCGCGATGGCCGCCTGCACGGTGTACGGACCGAGCGGTCGGCGCAGCGAGATCGACCGGTCGAGCGCCCCGAGGCCGTGCTCGATCAGGGTCCGGTCCCATTGTCTGCGGTCCTGGTCCTGGAGCAGGACGCCGTCGCCGCGGGCGTCGAAGCGGGAGGCCTGGAGCTCCATGAGGGCGACCAGTCCGTGCACCTCCGGCTCGCGCGGGAGGAGCCCTGCGAGCACGCGGCCCAGGCGCATGGCCTCGTCGGCCAGGTCCCGGCGCACCCACCGGTCGCCGCTGGTGGACGCATGGCCCTCGGTGAAGACCAGGTAGACCACCTCGAGCACCGAGCCCACCCGCGCCGGGAGCGCGTCAGCCTGCGGCACCTCGAACGGCACCTGCGCTTCGGCCAGCGTGCGCTTGGCGCGGGAGATCCGCTGCCCGATCGTCGGCGACGGGACCAGGTAGGCGCGGGCGATCTCGTCGGTGGTCAGGCCGCCGAACAGCCGGAGCGTCAGCGCGATCCGCGACTCCCGCGGCAGCACCGGGTGGCAGGTGAGGAAGACCAGCGAGAGCAGGTCGTCGCCGATGGGCTCGTCGACGATCCGGTCCGCCCCCGCCTCGTCGGCCAGCGAGCGCGCGAGCACCGCGTACTTGGCGTCGCGGTTCTGCTCCCGGCGGACCAGGTCGATCGCCCGGTGCCGTGCCGTCACCATCAGCCACGCACCGGGCTTGTCCGGGACGCCCGTGACCGGCCACTGCTCCAGCGCGGTCACGAACGCGTCCTGCGCCAGCTCCTCGGCGAGCCCGACGTCCCGGACCAGCCGGGTGAGCGAGGCGATGAGCCGCGGCGACTCGATCCGCCAGATGACCTCGACGGTCCGCCGCGCGTCGCTCATCAGCCCTGCTGGGCCTTCAACCGGTCGACGATCGCCTGCTCCCGCTCCAGAACCTCCGGCGAGACCACCTTCGCGAAGTCCTCCATCTCGAAGAACGGCCGGATCTCGAGCACCGACCGCATCTCCGCCGTGGATGGGCACCGCTTGGCCCACTCGACCGCCTCGTCCAGCGAGCTCACCTGCCAGATCCAGTAGCCCGCGATGATCTCCTTGGCCTCCGCGAACGGTCCGTCGACCACCGACACCTCGCCGCTGGTGTCCCAGACCACCTTGGCGCCGGCCTTGCTCGGCTGCAGCCCCTCGCCGGCGAGCATGATCCCGGCGTTCACCAGCTGCTCGTTGTAGACGTTCATCTCCCGGAACATCTCGTCCGTGGGCGCGATCTTGTCCTCGTCGGCGCCGTCGCCCTTGATCATGACCAGGACCTTCATGGTGAACTCCTCCGCTCGGTGGCCACCTCGACGCTAGTGCCGGGGCCGGGCCTGCACCATGTCGTCGAACGGGACGCGGCTCCTTCGACATCGGGGGCGGACGAGTTCTGACGGCGCGTGGGACGCTGGACCGGTGAAGCTCTTCGCGCGTCGGGGCGCGGTCCCCGCGGACGTCGGTGACGGGTTCGTCGCCGGGGAGGCGGTCGCGCTGCAGACTGCGTTCGCGGGGGCGCTGATCCCCGCCGAGCGCGCCGCGCAGGCACCCGTGCGCGTCGACCTGACGCTCGAGACGGAGGGCGGCGGACGCGTCGTGGTGGTGTGCCGCAACCACGTCGTGGGCTTCGTGCCGCCGTCGCGCGAGGAGTCCGCGCGTGCGCAGCTGGCCGCCGCGGGCAGGGCGCGGCTCGAGACCTCCGGGCAGGTGTTCCGCGACGCCGAGGGGTGGTGGCGCCTGTGGGTCGGTCCGCCCCGCACGGGTGCCTTCCCCGCCCCTGAGCCCGGGGCCGACACCCTCGGCGAAGCCCGGCGCAAGATCTTCGGGATCGCCCTCCCGGACGACCAGGGTTAAGGTAGGTGTACTAGTTCGTCTACCAAGGAGATCTCGTGGCCGCTCTGTACACCGCCATCGCCACCGCGACCGGGGAGGGGCGTGCCGGAGGGCGTGCCGTCAGTGACGACGGGACCCTCGACCTCACGCTCGCCGTCCCCGCCGCGCTCGGCGGTCGCGGCGGCGGCACCAACCCGGAGCAGCTCTTCGCTGCCGGCTGGGCGTCGTGCTTCCACTCGGCCCTCAAGACCGTCGCGGCCGCGGAGAAGACCCCGCTCTCCGACTCCGCGGTCGTCGCGGAGATCGGCCTGGTGACCACCGGCTCGGGCGGCTTCACCATCGAGGCGGCGCTGCACACCGAGATCGCCGGGCTCGACCAGGCCACCGCCGAGCGTCTGGTGGCCCGCGCGCACGAGGTGTGCCCCTACTCCAACGCCACGCGCGGCAACATCGCCGTCCGCCTGACGACGACCACGGCATGAACGTCGGACGCACGGCACGCGCGCTCGCCACGGTGCTCCGCGGCGACGTCGTCGCGGACCCGCCGAGCCGGCGCAGCGGCGTGCTCCGGACGGTCGGGCGTGTGTGGCTCGGCGCGACCCTCGCGCTCGCGGGGACCTCGCACCTGACGGTGGCGCGCGAGGAGTTCCAGGCGCAGGTGCCGACGTGGTTCCCGGCCGACCCGGACGCCGTCGTGCTCGCGTCCGGCGTGGTGGAGATCGCGCTCGGCTGCGCGCTGCTCGCGGCGCCCGGACGGCGGCGCGCGGCGGTCGGCTGGATCGCCGCCGGCTTCTTCGTGGCGATCTTCCCCGGCAACATCTCGCAGCTGGTCACCCGGACCGACGCGTTCGGGCTCGAGTCCGACTCCGCCCGGGCCGTCCGCCTGCTCGGCCAGCCGGTGCTGGTGCTCTGGGCGCTGTGGTCGACGGGCGCCTGGCGGTCGCTGCGTGCCGCCCTCGCGGCGCAGCCCGCGGAGACACTGCCGCGATGACGACGGCCCTGGCAGACGCCCCGATCGTCGGGCGGCCGACGCGCGACGGCGGGCAGTCCGACGTCGCCCGCCGGATCCTCGACGCGGCGGCGCCGCGGTTCTACCTCGAGGGGATCCGCGCGGTCAGCGCCGACGCGGTCATGGCGGAGGCCGGGGTCACCAAGGTGACCTTCTACCGGCACTTCCCGACGAAGGACCACCTCGTCGAGGCCTACCTGGAGACGGTCGCCGCGGCGGAGCGGCATGCCGTCACCACGTGGCGCGCCGAGCACGGCGGTGACCCGACGGCGGTCCTGGCGGCGTACGCCGACCAGCTCGCCGCCCAGGTGTGCGGGAGCGCCTTCCGCGGGTGCCCGTTCCTCAACGCCGCCGCGGAGTACCCCGACGTCGCGCACCCGGTCCGCGCCGTGGCCGAGCGCCACCGCCAGTGGCTCCGTGACGTGGCCGAGGAGCTGGTCGCCGAGCTGGGCCACCCCGAGCCCCGCTCCGTCGCGGTGCAGCTCGTCATGCTCCGCGACGGGGCCATGGCCACCGGCGCGGGGGTCGAGCCCGCCGAGGTCGGCAGGGCGCTGCGCCGCGCGGGTCGGGCCGTCCTGCGATCCTGACGACGAAGGGCCCGACCGCGATGGTCGGGCCCTTCGCCGTTCTACCGGTCAGCTCAGGGGACCGGCCACTCCAGCACCGTGCTCGGGCCCGCGAAGGTCGGCGTCACCGGGTCGCCCGTGTCGTTGACCACGTGGTCGATGGTGCCCGCCGCGTTCAGCGAGACCGTCAGCACGTTGTGCAGCTTCACGCCCGGCGTGACCGGCACCTCGTACGCCCGGCTGAGGTGCAGGGTCGGGTTCACGTTGGTGTAGATGTACGCGCCCATGCCCCAGCCCTCGTGCACCTTTACCTTGTCGCCCACCTTGTAGGCGGCCCAGCCGTTGACTCCGTCGTGCTGCCAGGACGCCTGGTCGGGCGCGTCGTAGGGCAGCTCGTTCTGGAACATGATCGTCTTGCCGCGCTCGCCGTTCCAGATGACGTTGTACTTCTGGTAGTGCTCGGAGAACAGGCCCGTCGCGGTGACGTCGTTGCCGTTGACCAGCACGCCGGTCTCGGCGGTGTTGATGTCCCAGCCGACGCCGGTGCCGTGGTCCGCCCGCCACGCCCACGTGTGGTCGATGATCGTCTGGTTGGTGTTGACCACCAGGCTCTGCGTGGCCTTGCCGACGTCCTCGCCACCGATCCGGAAGAACACGTCCTGCACCGCGGTCGGGTTGTTCGCACTGCTCAGCAGAGGCTTCTTGTGCTTGCCGTCGAGCGTCGAGAGCTTGGTGCCCAGCTGCAGGAGCGCCGGGGAGTTCTTGGTGCCGGCGTCGAACATGATCCCGGCGATGTCGATGCCGGGGACGTCGAGCGTCTGCATGGCGACCACACCGTTGTCCGGGATGATCGTCGCCAGCCCGAGGCCGAGCACCACCTGGTTGGGCCACAGGACGTTGAGCGTCTTGTTCACGTGGTAGACGCCCGGCGTGAACAGCACGTTCTTGCCCAGCGCCAGCGCGGTGTTGATCTTCGAGGCGCTGTCGCCCGGCTTGGCGACGAAGAACTTGCTCAGCGGCAGCGACTTGCCGGGCGTGCTGCCCGCGGCCCACGTGGCTCCGGCGGAGTTCTTCTGCGCCGCCGGGACGAACACCTGGTACTTGCCCGCGTCGTCCACGTAGAGGTACGGCTTCTCCTTGGAGGCCGGCGTGGTGTCGAGCGTCGTGTACTTGGGCTCGCCGACCACCGGACTGAAGTTCGTGGCGGGAGCACCCTGGACGCCCGCGAACACCTGGTTCCAGACGCTGTTGCTCCATCCGGCGACCGAGCCGTTGCGGACCAGGAACTGCTGCTGGCTGCCGCTGACCACGAAGGGCAGCGTCGAGTCGGCGATGAAGCCGCCCGAGGCGTACTGCGGGCCGGCCGTGCAGTAGTCCATGAGGCTGACGTTGGCGCCCGTGACGTTCACGCGCCGCATCGGGGCGGCCTGCGAGACGGCCCAGAAGTTGGCCGAGCTGCGGCAGCCGTCGGCGTCGCCGGCCGCATACTGGATGGTCAGGTTGGACAGCGAGCGCCAGAAGTTCACCAGCGCGATGCAGTTGGGGTCCGCGCCCTCGGGCACGGGGAGGCACTGGTTGTAGACCTCGATGGCACCGTTGATGACCACGTCGCCGGGGTCCTGGCCCAGACCGGCGACCTCGGTGAAGTAGCCGACCTCGAACCGCAGCGGCTGCTCCGGCGTCCCGTACGTGCCCGGCTTGAACAGCAGCGCGTACCGGCCCTGCCCGAAGTGCGCGGGGACCTGCTGGGTCGCGATGGCGTCGACCGTCGCCTGGATCTGCTCGATCGGCTGGCTGGGGTCGAAGACGATCGTGTTCGGGCCGAGGTCGACCGGAGCGGCCGCCTGGGCGGGGGCGGCGATCAGGGGGACCAGGGCGACGGCGAGCGCGGTGGCCAGCACCGTCGCGGTCCGTCGGCGTCGGGGACGCGAGGGGCTCTGCCTACGAAGGAGCATGAGGGACCTTTCTCCGCACAGGGGACGTCGCAAGACGGCTCCCCGCGCGCGAGGAGGCACCGCCGTTGGCGCCGGTGACCGGACATTCGGTGCCGGTCAGGACGAAAGGTACTCAGCTAGTGACTCGTGTCAACCCTGACAGGTCGGTAAGTGTTTGCCCGATCGGGTGACATCCCCGCTGGTCAGTGGCGGACGTCGCTCGTCTGGGCCAGCCGCGCGATCCACGACGGCGTGGGCCGCCCACGCCCGCGGTCGGTGACCACGCGCAGCCGCGCGGCCGCGACCTCGGACCGCGACACCCGCACCACCGGCCGGGCCGAGGACGGTCGCACCGGCGTCCGGTCGTCGTCGACGGGCACGAAGTCCGCGTCGTCGCCGGCCCCCCGCTCCTCGGCGGCGTCGAGGACGTCGAGCGACAGGCCCGCCAGGAACGCGTCGTCGTCGGGGCCGGCCAGCGGCGAGGACGCGAGCAGCACGAGGGCGTCCAGACCGATCGCCCGCCTGCTCTCGTCCGCGGAGAACGCCAGGTCCACCGCCCACTGCACGCGCGCCCACCACTGCGACCGCGAGTCGGCGGCCGTGCGCTGCCGCACCGTGAGGATCCCGACGATCAGCGCGCCGATCGCGCCGATGGCCGCCACCAGCGGTCCGAGGGTCGCGACGACCACGTACCAGGGCTCGTCCGACACCGCGCTCACCAGTCCTGCAGCCACCAGCCCGCTCATCCAGCCTCCTGCGTCGATGCCGGTCGCGAGCGTATCGGGCGCTTCGGACACTGCGCAGGACCGCCCGCCGGGTCGATAGTGGACCGACACGCTTCGCGACGTCCGAGGGAGAGACCGATGGCCGGCACGGGAACCCAGGACGACCCCTGGCAGCTCACCACGGCACCCGGCTCGTCGGCGTACACGATGTACCGCGACGAGTCCGCCGACCCGCCCGCGCTCGTCTGCCAGGTGGGCTCGACGACGCTGAGGTACCACCTGAGCGCCGTCGACGACCTGCACGTGTGGCTGCTGGAGCAGGGCGGCGCCGTGCCCCTCGGCGCCGCGGACGAGCAGAAGCCGGCTGCACCCGGGACCGTCGAGGCGTGGGGTCGCGACGAGGCCAACCCGGTGGGCGGCTGGTACGGGCTGCGCAAGGGCTACCGCGGACGGTTCGGCATGTACCTGCCGCCGCTGCTCGAGGCGCTCGGCCTGGCGGAGCTGACCCACGACGCCCGCAACAACACGGTCCGGGCGCTCCCGCGCTGAGAGCCCGCTGAGGGGTCGGGGCGCCCGTACCCGGCTCCCCCTAGCGTGACTGCCATGACGATCGCGACGGCGTGGGGCGTGACCGGGTCCGAGCAGCGGCGCTCGTACCCGTGCGACGACCTCGTCCCCGCACCCGCGCGACGACTGTTCCGCGGGGTGGACGTCGAGGCGCCCCCCGACGTGGTGTTCCGGTGGGTGTGCCAGTTCCGCGTGGCGCCCTACAGCTACGACTGGATCGACAACGGCGGCCGACGCAGCCCGCGCGTGCCTGTGCCGTGGACGTGGGACCTGGAGGTCGGCCAGACGTTCTCGCGGATCTTCACGCTCGTCTCGTTCGCCCCTGGCGAGCACCTGACCGTGCGGATGAACGCGGCCGGCACGCGGGTGTTCGGGGACGTCGCCGTCACCTACGCGGTGCTCCCGGCGGGCCCGGCGCGCACCCGGCTGGTGGCGGTGCTCCGGAGCCCGGAGCCGACCACCCGGCTGGGAGCGGTCGGCGCCTGGCTGCTCGCGTGGGGCGACCTCGTGATGATGCGCAAGCAGCTCCTGACGTTCGCGCGGCTCGCGGCCGCGGAGCACGACGCTCAACCCACCGTGTAGTCGAACCTCATCCGGTGCGTGCCGTCCGCGTCCACCACCAGCGCGCCCCCGCCCGCGATCCCGGCGAGCTCGCCGGTGCCGCTCGACGGGACGACCGCGAAGTGCTCGTCGTACCGGTCCGTGCCGTGCGTCGACGCCGCGTGGACGAAGTTGAAGGTGCCGGCGCGTCCGTCGAGGGTGCCCTCGAACGACTCCATCGCCACGTACGTCCCGACGCCGTGCTCCGGGTCGAACGCCGACGTGAACAGGGTGATGGACCGCCCCTCGACGCCGCCCGCGTACTGCTTGACCATCGTGGCGACCCCGACAGCGAGCGCCGTGCTGACCGGCTCGGCGTCCTGCTCGACCGGCACGCCCGTGAACCCGCTGACCGTGAACGTTCCCTCGGAGATCATGCGCGGCACGCTAGCGAGGACCACCGACACCCTCGTACAGCCCGACCAGCTCCGTGCCCAGGACCGACAGCTCGGCCCGGACGGAGGCGGGCTCCAGCACCTCGACGGCCGCCCCGAACCCCGCCAGGTGCTCCGCCACCGACCGCGCGGTGTGCGACCCCACCTCGAGCCGCACCCGACCGTCGGCCTCGGTCCCGAGCACGGTGACGTGCCGCCCGAACTGACCTCGGAGCACGCGCACGAGGAACGGTGTCGTCAGCACGGTCGCGGTCACCCGCGAGCGGCGCTCCTCGACCTCGTCGACCACCGACTCCCAGATCCCGGCCACGTCCAGGTCGTCGGGCCGCGCCGCCGCGGCGTCGAGCACGGCAAGGCTGATGATCCGGTCCAGCCGGAACGTCCGCCGGCCCGCGGGCGTCCCGGCCACGAGGTACCAGTGCTCGCCCTTGTCGACGAGCGCCCACGGGTCGACCGTCCGCTCGGACTCGCCGGCGCGCCCGCTGTACACGAGCGTCACCTGCCGCCGACGCACGACCGCCCCCTGCAGCTCCTCCACCCAGGGCTGCCGCGCGCGGGCGGAGGATCCCCACCCGACCGGGTCCACCAGCACCGCCCTCCCGGCGGCCTCGGCCTCCGCCCGGAACGTCGCCGGCAGCGCCCGGACGAGCTTGCGCAGGGCGGAGGTCGCGTCGGCGGACCGGTCGGACGACGAGCCGACCAGCAGGAACAGGGCCTGCGCCTCGGACGCGGTCAGCCCGGTGAGGTCCGTGCGCGCACCGCCGACGAGCGACCAGCCGCCTCCGCGCCCCGGTTGCGGGTAGACCGGGATGCCCGCCGTGGACAGCGCCTCGAGGTCGCGCCGGGCGGTGGCCACGGACACCTCGAGCTCGTCCGCGACGTCCGCGGCGGTCACCCGGCCGCGCGCCTGCATCAGCAGGAGGGTGGCCACCAACCGGTCTGCGCGCATGGTCAAGAGTCGCAAACAAAGTGCTCAGACGGTGAGCACTTAGCCGAGGATCCTGGACTCATGACAACAACGACGAACACCTTCCGTGGCCTCGCCAACGTCTCCTTCTTCGCCGACGACCTCGACGCCGCCCGCACCTGGTACGCCGAGCTGTTCGGCGTCGAGCCGTACTTCGTCCGCGACGGGTACGTCGAGTTCCGGATCGGCGACCACCTCGACGAGCTCGGCATCATCGACCGCCGCTACGTCCCCGGCGCCGGTGGCCCCAGCGGGGCCGTCGTCTCCTGGCACGTCGACGACCTCGAGGGCACCCTCGCGCGGCTCCTCCAGCTGGGCGCCACGCAGCACGAGGGGATCGTGGAGCGCGGCGCCGGGTTCGTCACCGCCTCGGTGGTCGACCCGTTCGGCAACCTCCTGGGCATCATGACCAACCCGCACTGGCTGGAGATCGTCAGCTGACCCGCTGCTTCGCCTGCATGTAGTGCGTCCGGACCTCGGAGTCCAGCCGCTCCAGCGAGTACCGCAGGGTGGTCCGGGGCATCGTCGCGGCGTGCGCGTCGAGGTAGGCCAGGAGCCGCGCCTCGTCCTTCTTGCCGGCCTCGCGCAGCATCCACCCGATCGCCTTGTGAATGAGGTCGTGCCGGTCCGGTTCCAGCAGCGCGGCCAGCGCGAACGTGTGGTCCAGGGACCCGGCACGGATGAGCGGGAACGTCCCGACGATCGCGATGCGCCGCTCCCACAGGAGGTCCGAGGCGGCCAGGCGGTAGAGCACGTCGGTCGGCAGGCCGGCCAGTACCGCGCGACCGAGCACGTCCGGCGCGCTGGCGTCGACCAGGTCCCAGTTGTTCACGCGGTCGGTGCGCCGCAGGTACAGGTCGAGCAGCTCGCGCCGCCGCTCCGACGAGGTCCGCTTCGCCGCGCACTCGATCGCCATGATCTTCAGCGCCAGCAGCCGCACCTCGTGCCGGTCGTCCTCGAGCAGCTCCTCCACGGCGGCGACCGGCAGGCCGAGGTGCTCCCTGGCGACCGCGGTCACCTGCGGGACGGTCAGCCCGAGGAACTGGTCGCCCTCGCCGTACCCCCCGGGTCCGGTCTTGAAGAACGCCGCCATCCCCGCCGCGCGCTCCGGGTCGGCCAGCGCCACGAGACGAGCGACGGCGGTGCTCATCCGAGGGTGACCGTCAGGACGGCGACGTCGTCGCGCCGGAGGGTCGACGGAGCCAGGGCCTCGATCAGCGCCCACGGGTCTCCCGGGACCACGGTCTGCACCGTGGCGACCAGCCGGGCCAGGCCCGCGCGGAGGTTCTCCCGCCGGCGCTCCACCAGGCCGTCCGTGTAGAGCACGAGCACGTCGCCGGGGTACAGGACCACCGTGTGGTCCCGGCGGACAGCCCCCGACCGGAACCCCAGGAGCAGGTCGGGTGTGCCCTCCAGCTCGACGGCCGCACCGTCGCTGCGGAGCACCACGGGAGGGGGGTGCCCGGCGCTGGACCAGCGCAGCTCGCGCCCGCCGTCGGCGCCGACCGGGTCCAGGTGCGCCAGCACGGCCGAGCCCGTCGCCCGCAGCCCCACGCCCAGGTTCGCGTCGTCCAGCCGCCGCAGGATGGCGCCGGGCGGCTCCTGGAACGTCCAGGTCAGCCCGCGCAGCATCGACCTGAGCTGCCCCATGAGCGCGGCAGCGCCCATGTCGTGCCCGGTCACGTCGCCGATCATCAGCGCCGTCGACCCGTCGGGCAGCGCGATGGCGTCGTACCAGTCCCCGCCGACGTCCTCGCCGGTCGAGGCCGGGGCGTACGCCGCGCTGATCGTGAGGCCGTCGACCGTCGGCAGGTCGGTCAGCATCGCGGCCTGCAGCACGTGCGCGACCTCGCGCCGCTCCTCCAGCAGCTGCGCCCGGTCGAGCGCCAGGGCGGCGTACGCGGCCAGCGCGCTCAGGACGGACCGCAGCTCGCCGTCCATCCCGCGGGGCAGCTGCCAGCGCAGCAGGACGGCGCCGAGCACCCCGGTGGCCGCAGTCAGCGGCAGGATCGCGAGCGCCCCGTCACCACCCAGTCCGGCGGTCGACGGGAAGGCGGCCGCCATCGCCGCGCCGTCCTCGAAGATCTGCGGCCCGTCGCCGGTCACCGCCGCCACGGACGGCCACCGCGTGTCGGACAGCGGCACGTCTCCCCAGAGAGCCGCGGGCACGCCGTCGACCTGCTCGTACCGCACCCAGCGGAGGACCTGCTCGTGCACCACGGCCACGGCGGTCCGCCGCGAGCCGGCCGCCGTCACCGCCACGCGCTGGATCGTGTCCAGCACGTCGTCCACCGACACCGCGTCCGCGAACGCCTCCGACATGAGGAGCATCAGGCGGGCGTGCCGGTCGCTCTGCGTGGCCGAGCGCTGCGCCCGTCGCGCCCGATCGCCGAGCGCCCGCAGCTGGACCTCCGACGAGCACGCCTGCGCGAGGTCGGAGAGCACCGCGAGCTCCTCCGGCGTCCACTCCCGCGGCTGGTCGTCGATCGCGCACAGGGAGCCGACCGCCCGCCCGTCCAGGTCGTGCAGCGGGAAGCCGGCATAGGCGATCGCGCTCAGGTCCGGGATCGCGAGGTTGTCGCGCAGGAAGTCGACGTCGCGCGCGTCGGCGACCACGAGCGGCGCGTCCGAGCTCACCACGTACTGGCAGAACGAGTGGGACAGCTCGGTCCCGCGCCGCGACATCCAGGGCTCGGGCAGCCCGAGGGCACCGGGGAACACCTGACCGACGTCGTCGACGAACGACACGAGCGACACGGGTGCGCCGACGAAGGCCTGGGCGAGGCGCGCGAACCGCTGGTACGTCGGGTCGGCCTGCCCCTCGGGCCCGGCGTACGCATCGGTCACGGGCTGATCATGCCCCCCACCCGCGAGATGCCGCAGTCCGGCAGCCCTACGGCAGGGTCCCGACGACCACCGTGGCCCCCGCGTCCTCGTCGACCACCACCCGCGGCAGCAGCCCCGCGCGCGTGAACGCCTCGACCGCGGCCGGGACCTGCCCCTCGCTGGTCTCCACCAGCAGGTGACCACCCCGCACCAGCCACCGCGGCGCCACCGACGCCACCCGGCGCAGCACCTCGAGCCCGTCGGACCCGCCGTCCAGCGTGACCCGCGGCTCGTGCAGCCGCGCCTCGGGCGGCATCAGCCCGATCGCGTCGGTCGGCACGTACGGCACGTTGGCGACCAGCAGCTGCACCCGACCGCGCAACGACGCCGGCAGCGGCTGGTCCAGGTCCCCCTCGAACACCTGCCCCCCGACCGCGCCCACGTTCCGGCGCGCGCAGCGGACCGCCGCGGGCTCCACGTCGGCCGCGTACAGCTCCACCGCACCCACCAGGTGAGCGAGCGCCACCCCGAGCGCCCCCGAGCCGCAGCAGAGGTCCAGCACCACGACCGGCTCGGCGGTCCGCGGGGCCAGCCGCGCGGCCTCCCGGACCAGGAGCTCGGTGCGGCGGCGCGGCACGAACACCCCGGGGTCGATCCCGATCCGCAGCCCGCAGAACTCCGCCCACCCGACGATGACCTCGAGCGGCTCCCCGGCGACGCGTCGGGCCACCAGCCCTTCGAGGTCGTCGGACCCCGTCTCGAGCAGGAGCGTCGCCTCGTCCTCGGCGAACACGCAGCCGGCAGCACGCAGGGTCGCGGTGATCTCCGCGTGGCTCAGGGGCACGGCGGGCAGGCTACGCCCGCGCTCAGTCGCGCGTGATGCGCAGGATCACCCGGTTGTCGTCGCCCTTGCGGCCCAGCTTCTCGATCCCCATCATCACGCGGTACTCGAGGCCGTACTTCTCGACCATCACGTCGTTGCACCGCTCGCGCGCCGCGTCGTCGTCGAGGATCTGGCCGACGCCGGTCACCGTCGGGGCGTCGTCGTCGACGTTCCCGAACCGGCTGCTCGGGGACATCTCCACGCGGGGGTCGCGGCCGAGCCGCTTGACCTTCCCGCTGCCCCGCGGCGTGGTGACGAGCAGGGAGTCGCCGTCGCGCCCCACCCACACGGTCGTCGGGACTCCCACCCCGGACTTGCGGAAGGTGGTCAGGGAGATGAACCCCTCGTCGGCGAGGGCGTCGAAAGTCGTCATGCGCGATGGTCACCCACGCACGAGGCGGCCGCACCCCGTGGGGGTACGGCCGCCTCTCGCAGAGCTGTGTCAGGCGGTGGCGTAGCCGACCGGCTGAGCCGCGTCCGCGCCCCGGTAGGGGTTGGAGTCGTAGCCGAGGACGTACAGGAAGATGATCGGCAGGAACACCAGCCCGACCGTGAAGCCTGCCCCGTGGCCGAACGAGAGCGACAGGGCGTGGTAGACGAGGACCAGGATCACGATGTTCACGATCGGGATGAGGAACAGGACGATCCACCAGAGCGGCTTGCCCGCGACCTTGAGCAGGACGATCGTGTTCCAGATCGGGACGAACGCCTGCCAGGTGGGCTCGCCTGCCTTCTTGAAGATCCCGAACAGCGCGAACGCGCCGATCAGGTAGCCGACGAGCCCGCCGATGACGCCGGGGACGGGGCTCACGCTGGTGGTCGTGGTGGCCACCTCGGTGGCGAGTGTTGTGATGATCATGCGCGGACAGTAGCGACAAACAGATGCGTGCGTACCGGAAATCGCGCAGCGTCTCAGCGCGTGTTCTGGGAGTCGGCAGTGTGGTACCTGTACGGGTCCACCAGCCTTGCCGCCGGTCCCTCCTGCTCCTACGGTTGCGGGACACACGGCGACGGCCCGGGCAGGTGGGCCCCCTCAGAGAGGCCCGCCCATGACGGTTCCGCAGGTGTCCCTCAGGTCGCAGATCTGGCGCAAGAAGCCGATCACCACCGCGAGCGCGAAGTCCAGCGAGGGCCTGGAGCGCTCGCTCGGCACGTTCACCCTGATGATGTTCGGCGTCGGTGCCACCGTCGGCACCGGCGTCTTCTTCGTCATGCACGAGGCGGTTCCCGACGCGGGTCCCGCCGTGGTGATCTCGTTCCTCCTGGCCGGCCTGGCGGCCGGGCTGTCCGCGCTGTCCTACGCGGAGATGGCGTCGGCCGTGCCCGTCTCCGGGTCGACCTACTCCTACGCGTACGCGACTCTCGGCGAGGTGGTCGCGATGGGGGTCGCGGCCTGCCTGCTCCTCGAGTACGGCGTCTCCACCGCAGCCGTGGCGGTCGGGTGGAGCGGTTACCTGAACCAGCTCCTGAACAACCTGATCGGCTGGGAGATCCCGACGGCGCTGTCCACCGCGCCGTGGGACGCCGACCCGGGCCTGATCAACCTGCCGGCGCTGGTCCTCGTCGCCCTGTGCGCGGTCCTGCTGATCCGGGGTGCGTCGGAGTCCGCCAAGGTCAACGCCGCGATGGTCATCATCAAGCTCGCGGTGCTGGTGCTCTTCGTGGCGGTCGCCTTCACGGGGTTCAACGCCGACAACTTCGCGGACTTCGCCCCCATGGGGGTCACCGGGATCACGGCCGCCGCCGGCACGATCTTCTTCACGTTCATCGGGCTCGACGCCATCTCCACGGCGGGCGACGAGGTGCGCGACCCGCAGAAGACCATGCCGCGCGCGATCCTCGGCGCGCTGGCGATCGTCACCACGATCTACGTGCTGGTCGCCGTGTCGGCCCTGGGCACGCAGCCGTGGGAGGCGTTCAGCGACACCGAGCAGGGCGAGGCCGGCCTGGCCAAGATCCTCGAGGACGTGGTCGGCGCCACCTGGCCGGGCACCATCCTGTCCGCCGGTGCGGTCATCTCGATCTTCTCGGTGACCCTGGTGACGATGTACGGGCAGACGCGCATCCTGTTCGCCATCGGTCGCGACGGCCTGCTGCCGAAGTCGTTCGCCCGGGTCAACCCGCGCACGCACACGCCGGTGAACAACACCGTCATCGTGGCGAGCGTGGTCGGGGTGCTGGCCGCGTTCGTCCCGCTCGACTACCTCTGGGACCTGGTGTCCATCGGGACGCTCATCGCGTTCATCGTGGTCTCGGTCGGCGTGGTCATCCTCCGTCGCACCCGTCCGGACCTGCCCCGCGGGTTCAAGGTCCCCGGCTACCCGGTCACCCCGGCGCTCGCCGTGCTGGCCTGCCTCTACATCCTGTCCGGCCTGCACTGGTACACGTACGCCTGGTTCCTGCTCTGGCTCTCCGTGGTGCTCGCGTTCTACTTCCTCTGGGGGCGCAAGCACTCGGTGCTGCAACGCGCGGCGGAGGCCGGGATCCTGCAGGACGAGGACGTGCGATGACGATCGTCGTCGGCGCCAACCCGTTCGGCGACTCCCACGGTGCCATCGACCTCGGCGTCACGCTGGCCCGCACGCTGCCGGAGGCGACCGGCCCGGACGTACTCGTCATCGCGACCGTCGTCCCGCCCGGCTGGACGGTGCCGTCGATGGCGCGGGTCGACGGGGAGATGCAGGAGTGGGTCCAGGCCCGGGCCGACGAGGCGGAGGCCGCCGTGCTCGACGCCCTCGGCGGGCGCGCCGACGACCTGACCATCGAGTTCGTCCGGCTGCACGACCGCTCGACGCCGCGGGCGCTGGCCGTCCTCGCCGAGGAGCGGGACGCGACCGCCCTGGTGCTGGGCTCGTCGCCCACCGGCACCCCGGGGCGGGTGGTGATCGGGTCCACCGCCGACTACCTGCTGCACTCGTCGCCGGTCCCGCTCGCCATCGCGCCGCACTCCTACCGGTGCCCGCCAGGCCCGGCGGCCGACGTGGTCGCGCACCGTCTCACCTGCTCGTTCAGCGGCACCGACCTCGCGTCCGCCGCCGTCCGGTGGGCCGCACGGCTGACCCGCGAGATCGACGTCGGGCTGCGCATCGCCACGTTCGGCGTGCGGTCGCCCACCATGTACCCCCCCGAGATCGGCACCGACATCGAGGCGGAGGTCAACGAGCAGTGGCGCGCCCAGATGGTCGACGCGCAGCACGCCCTGCAGGCCCGGCTCGGCAGCGACCTCGACGACGACGTGGAACTCGTCGTCGCGTCCGGCAGCAGCTGGTGGGAGGCGCTCACGTCCGTCGACTGGCTGCCGAACGAGCTGCTCATCCTCGGCTCGTCGAGCGCCGGCGCGCTGCGGCGCGTGTTCCTGGGCACCAACGCGACGCGAATCATCCGGCACTCACCGGTCCCCGTGCTGGTGGTGCCGCACGACGAGCTGTGATCAGTCCTGGACCGGTGCGCCCTCGGTGAGGTCCTCGGACGTGTCCGGCTGGTAGACGCACACCCACAGGGTGTCCGGGCGGACCGTCACGTCGAGCGTGGTCGACGGGTCGATGACGTCGCCGTCCAGCTGGCGGGGCTGCGGGCGGTCGCTCGTGATGGTGATCCGCGACCCGCGCAGCACCTCCATGTTGGGCACCTTGTTGCGGCCCGGGCGCAGGACGCCGACCGCGGTCTGGATCCAGTGGCCCAGGTTCTTCGGCGCCAGCACGGCGACGTCCATCTGGCCGTTGTCGGGCTCGGCGTCGGGCAGCAGGTTGACCCCGCCCTGCAGGCGGCCGACGTTGCCGACGAGCACCGTGCGGGCGCGGCGGCGCAGCACGGGGTAGTCGTCGACCTGGACCTCGACCTTCATCTCGGCGTCGTTCAGGTGCTTGAGCGCCGAGTACACGTACGCCACGGAGCCGATGACGGCCTTGAGCTTGGTGGGGGCGTCGTCCACCATCGCCGCGTCCAGGCCCATCCCGGCCATGACGGCGAACGTCTGGCCCTCGACCTCCCCCAGGTCGACCAGCCGGCGGCCGCGGTCCAGGGCCAGCTGCACGCCCTCGATCGTGTCGGTGGGGATGCCGAGGTTCGTGGCCAGCAGGTTGCCGGTGCCGCCCGGCAGGATCGCGAGCGCCGCCTCGGTGCCGGCCAGCCCGTCGATGCACGCGCGCACCGTCCCGTCGCCGCCGGCGACGAACACCACGTCGGCGCCGTCGGCCACCGCCTGCTTCGCCTGGCCGGTGCCGGGGTCCTCCGCGGTCGTCTCCAGCCAGGCCGGCTCGGGCCAGCCGGCCTCGGCCAGCTGCTCCCGGATGCCGGCGCGGAGCTCGTCGAGACCTTCGACCCGGTTGGGGTTGACGATGACCGCCGACCGCAGCGGGGCATGGTCGAGGCGTTGCTCGGCGGGCGTCTCGTGGGGGATCGTCACGTCGGCGAGTATGAGCCCGGCTCCGCCGACCGGCCACTCGGAGCGGGCACCGTACGCTGCCGCGGTGGACACCGACGTGCTCGACGCCTGGACCCCCCGCGACCTCGCGCAGGCCGGGCTGCTGGAGGAGTACCGCGCGTTCGTGGCCGCGTCGGGCCCGGCCGCGGTCGACCGCTCGCTGGCCCCGGAGCACCTCACGGCCAGCTGCTTCGTCCTCACACCGGACCTGTCGAGCGTGCTGCTCTGCTTCCACCGCAAGGGGCAGTTCTGGGTGCAGCTGGGTGGCCATCTGGAGCCCGGTGACACCTCGCTGGCCGACGCCGCCTACCGGGAGGCCCGTGAGGAGGGCGGCATCGTCGACCTGCTCCCCGGCGGTCCTCTGCCCGCCGACGTGCACCGCCACGAACTGTCCGCCGCCTTCGGTCGGTGCCGCGTGCACTGGGACGTCGGGTTCGTCGCCTACGCGCCCGCCGGCGCGGTGCCCGTGGTCAGCGACGAGAGCGAGCACGTGGCGTGGTTCGACGTGGACGACCTCCCGGCGGGCACGCCCGACGACTTCGCGGTCCGCCTGCGGACCGTGCTCGACGAAGTCCTGGCCACCCGGTAGCACGCGGGGCAGACTGCTGGCCATGACCGTGGCCTTCCTGCTGACCACCCTGGTCATCGTCGCGACCCCGGGCACGGGCGTCATCTACACGGTGAGCGCCGGCCTCTCGCGCGGCACCCGCGCCAGCTTGGTCGCGGCCTTCGGCTGCACGCTCGGCATCGTGCCGCACGTCGTCGCCGCGATGACCGGGCTCGCCGCGGTGCTCAACACCAGCGCGGTCGCGTTCCAGACGCTCAAGCTCCTGGGCGTCGCGTACCTGCTCTACATGGCGGTCCGCATGTGGCGGGACCGGTCGGAGATCATCGTCAGCGGGCAGACCGAGCCGCTCTCCGCGGGCCGCGTCATCTGGTCCGCGGTGCTGCTCAACGTGCTCAACCCCAAGCTGACCCTCTTCTTCTTCGCCTTCCTGCCGCAGTTCGTGCGTCCCGACGAGCCCGGTGCGCTGCTGCACATGGTCGCGCTGAGCGGGGTGTTCATGGCGATGACGTTCGTCGTGTTCGGCATCTACGGCGGGTGCGCGGCCGCCGTCCGGTCGCAGGTGGTGTCGCGGCCCCGCGTGGTCCTGTGGATGCGGCGGACCTTCGCGGGTGCGTTCGTCGCCCTCGGCGCGAAGCTGGCCCTGACCGACCGGTGACGGGCTAGGCGTCCACCGGCTCGACGGTCCCGACCTGGACGCTCCCGCCGGTCATCGCGTCGGAGAGGCAGTCGAGCACGCGCTGCACGTCCGCCTCGGTCGCTCCCGTCGCGAACACGGCCGTCACGGTCGACTGCCAGGTCGTCGGGCTGGTCAGCGCGGGATCGTCGAGGCACGAGGCCCAGTCGCCCTCCGGCTCGGTGAGCTGGACCGCCCACGGTCCGTCGTCGGGGATCCCGGTCGGTCGCGTCCCGAGCCCGGCCAGGACGGACAGCGCCAGCGCCACCGCGAGCACCACGGCCGCGACGACGCCGACCTTCCCTCTGATCGCTCGCACCCCACGATCCTACGGCCCGTCATTGCACCAATCGGTTCAGTGTCGTATGGTGAACCACATGGTTCAGCATGACACTCTCGACCGGATCTACTCGGCGCTCGCCGACTCGACCCGGCGCGACATCCTCACGCGACTCGGAGACGGCCCCGCCAGCATCGGGGAGCTCGCCGAGCCGCACGGCATGACCCTCACGGGGATGACCAAGCACGTGCGGGTCCTGGAGGACGCGGGCCTCGTCCGCACCGAGAAGGTCGGCCGGTCCCGGCAGTGCCGGCTCGGCGAGGAGCGACTGGACGACGCCATGGCATGGATCTCGTTCTACCAGCGGCTCTGGGAGCGTCGACTCGACGGTCTCGAGGCCTACTTCACTCTCCAGAAGGGCACGGACTGATGACGACCACCGACACGCTCGAGCTGCGCATGACGCGCGTCCTCCCCGCCACCCCGGAGCAGGTGTTCGACGCCTACACCGACGCGGAGAAGCAGAAGATCTGGTTCTCGATCCTCGACGAGACGCCCGGGATCGTGGAGATCACCGTCGACCTCCGCGTCGGCGGCCAGCAGACCGCCGTCTGGGGACCGGACCGCGACACCCTCTTCCACGAGACCCAGACGTTCCTGGTCATCGACCGCCCGCACCGGCTGGTCACCGAGTCGTCCGGGGGCGGCCCGGACGGCTCGTCCATGACCACGCACGTCGACATCACGTTCGAGGCGGTCGACGGCGGCACCCTCATGACCATCGTGCAGAGCGGATTCCCGGCCGTCGAGGTGCGCGACTTCTTCGGGCAGGAGGTCTGGGTCGGGGCGCTCGACCGCATCGAGGCGTTCCTGGTCCGGCAGTGACCGCCACCGCCACGCGGGTGCGCACGCGGCCCGCCACGGTCGTCGTGGTCGGCGCGGTCCTCGTCGCCGTCGTCGTGAACCTGGCGATCTACGGGATCGGGCGGGCGGCGGGGGCGGACTACGAGTTCACGGCGGCCGGCGGGTCGCCGTCGACCGTCGACGCCCTGACCGTCGCGGGGTTCACCGCGGTGCCGCTGCTCGTGGGCCTCACCGTGGCCGCACTGCTCCGGCGATGGTCCTGGGCGATCCCCACCGCGCTCGTCGTCGCCCCCGTGCTCGCGGTCGCGACGATCCTCGTGATGACCGTCCCGGCGGACTTCGACACAGCGAGCACCGTCACGCTGGCCTGCTGCCACCTGGCGCTCGTGCCCATCTCGGTGCTCGCCCTGCGCGCCCTGCGGCATTGACGTTGCCGCGCCGCGGGGACGGGCACGAGGCTGGCCCGATGGTCGACCTCGTGCACGTCCCCGCGGACCCCGCCCACCCCGACGCCTGGACGGTCGAGGGGACGGTGTACGTCGGTGATGCCGTCGACCTGGCCATCCACGGCTCGACGGACTTCTCCCTCGACGTGCCGACCACCCGCGCCACGCTCAGCGAGCCGCACCGCAAGGTCCACCGGCTCGTCGCGGTCCCCCGCGGCTCGCGCGAGCCGTGGGCCGTCGTCGGACGGGCGATGATCGGCCTCCCCCTGGTCGGCAACGCGCACGTCGCCGTCGTCTACGTCGCCGTGCACCCGGACTGGCGACGACGCGGCATCGGCTCGGCGCTCTGGGACGCAGGGCTCGAGATCGCCCGCGACGCCGGTCGCCGCGTCGTCATCTCCGACTCCAGCTACGCACCCGAGCCCCCACCGGGGCCGGACGCCCTCGAGTCCCCGACCGGCAGCGGACGCATCCCGCTCCACGACGACGCCACCCGGTTCGCCCTCGCCCGCGGGCTCGCGCTCGAGCAGGTGGTCCGGCACTCGGTGCTCGACCTCCCGGTCGCCGAGTCGGTGCTGGGCCCGCTGCGGCGCGATCCCGCACCCGACTATCGCGTCCACACCATGCGGGACGAGTACGCCGCCGAGTGGCTCGACGAGCTGGCCGTGCTCAAGACCCGGATGAGCACCGACGCCCCGTCGGCCGGCCTCGACCTGGTCGAGGACCCGTGGGACGCCGACCGTGTCGTCGCGAACGCCGCCGACATGCGCTCGCGCGGGCAGGGGTTCCTCGTGGCAGTCGTCGAGCACGTGCCCACCCGGACGCTCGCGGCGTTCTCGATGGTCGAGTACCCGCTGGACAAGCCGGCCGTGGTGTTCCAGGGCGACACCCTGGTGCTGCGCGAGCACCGCGGGAACGGCCTCGGGATGGTCGCGAAGATCGCCGTCCTCGACGCGCTCCCCGGCGTCCGGCCCGCCGCCGAGCGCATCCACACCTGGAACGCGCAGGAGAACTCGCACATGCTCGCGATCAACGTGGCGCTCGGGTTCCGGCAGGCGAGCGTCGACGCGGAGTGGCAGCGGGCGCTGTGAGCCTGTCGGGGGTGCGTGCGAGCATGCGCCGGTGACCGGGACCGAGCAGAGCACGTGGCGCCCTGGGTCGGTCGGCGAGGCGGCCGGCGGCCTCGGCGCCCTCACGCTGGCGACCTTCGTCGCGATCACCACCGAGCTCGTGCCGGTCGGGCTGCTCCCCCAGATCAGCTCCGACCTGGAGGTGACCGAGTCGATCGCCGGGCTGCTGGTCACCGTGTACGCGTTCATGGTCGCCGCGCTGGCGATCCCGCTGACCCTGGGCACCCGGCGCCTGCCGCGCAAGGGGCTGCTCCTGTGCACACTCGTCGCCTACACGGTCAGCAACGCGCTCGTCGGGATCGCGCCCTCGTTCGGGCTGGTCGCCGCCGGGCGCGCGGTCGGCGGGATCGCGCACGCGCTGTTCTTCTCGCTGAGCATCGGGTACGCGTCGCGGCTCGTCCTGCCGCACGTCACCGGTCGTGCGCTCGCCCTGGTCACCGCGGGGGCGTCCGCCGGGCTCGTGCTCGGCGTCCCGCTGTCCACCGCGCTGGGCACCGCCGTCGGCTGGCGCAACGGGTTCCTCGTCCTCGCCGGGGTGTGCGCGCTGGCGACCCTGCTGGTGGCCCTGCTCCTCCCGGCCGTCTCCGCCGACGACGACGCCCCGCACCCCGCCCACACCCGCACCGACCGGCGGACCCGGCTCGGGGTGGTGTCCGCGGCGAACACGCTCACCTACCTCGCGCAGTACACCGTCTACACCTACGTGTCGGTGATCCTGCTGGCGACCGGGCTGAGCGAGACCGCCGTCGGGCCGGTGCTGCTCGGGCTCGGCGCCGTGGGGCTGGTCGGCACCGCCTACGCCGCGCTGTCCCTCGACCGGAACCCCCGGCGCGGGACCCTGGTGGTGCACACCGTCATGGCGCTCGCCCTGCTGGCGCTCGGGCTCGTGTTCCCGTCGCGCGTCGGGGTGCTCGTCGCGGCCGCCGCGTGGTCCGGCGCGTTCGGCGCGATGGCGTCCGTGTTCCAAGCCGCCGCGATCCGCACGCGTGGCGGCTCCCCCGACGTCATCGGCGCCCTCGTGAACGCGACCGCGAACATCGGCATCGGCGGCGGTGCGGCGCTCGGGGCGCTGGTGCTCGTCGGCCCGGGCCTGGGCGCCCTGCCCTACGCCGGTGCCGGCCTGGTAGCGGTCAGCCTGGTGGTGATCGCAGTGGCGCGACGCGCGTTCCCGGCGCGGATCGAGAGCGTGGAGTAGTCAGCTCGCAGCCGGCTCGTCCACGTCCGCCTCGGCGTCCGGCGCGGGAGCCGGCGGCAGCTCCTTCGCCTTCGGCAGGTCCTCCCCCGACAGCCACGAGTACCACGCGGTCGCCGGCCCGCCCTGCAACAGCACCGCGCGCGTCAGCAGGGTCAGCGGCACCGCGAGGATCGCACCGAGCGGCCCGATCACGAAGGTCCAGAAGATGACCGACACGAAGCTGAGCGTGAGCGTGATGTTCACGGCGTCGGAGACGAACTTCGGCTGCACCAGCACCTGCAGCACCACGTTGACCACGCTGTAGACGGCGACCACGGCGAGCGCGAGCGGCCACCCACCGACGACGAGGGCGAGCAGCGTGGGCGGGACGACGCCGATGACGAAACCGACGTTCGGGATGAAGTTGGTGACGAACGCGAGGATCGCCCACACCGCGGGGGCGGGGACACCGAGCGCCCAGAGGGCGAGCCCGTCGATGATCGCGACGACCGCACCGAACGAGGCACTCACCACGAAGTAGCGGCGGACCCCGATGTTGAAGGTCGTGGCGCGGCCGAGCACGTTGCCCTGCGTCGCGCCGAAGTGGTCGTCGGCGCCGTCGTACCGCGCGGCGTCGACCGAGATGAAGATGACGTAGGTGACCACGACGAAGAGGGTCGTGAGGATGCCCATGACCGCGCCGCCCAGCGACGCGGCGACGCCCACCAGCTGCGACGGCTGCAGGGCGTCCCGGATCGAGTCGATCGAGCTCTGGTCCACCCCGATCGACGCGAGCCACGCGGTGATGTCGGCGATCGACGACTGCAGCTCGTTCAGGTAGTCCTGGACCAGCCCGCCGAACTGGATGCCGGCGAACGTCAGCATCGCGATCAGGGCGAGCAGGATCAGGTAGACGACGAGGATGACGACGGTGGTCGCGGCCGCGCGCGGCCATCCCCGGCGCTCCAGGGGGTGCCGGAGCGGGTGCACGATGATCACGAGCACCGCCGCGAGGAACAGCGGGGCGAGCACCTCGCGCGCGGCGTGCATCCCGGCGAGCACCACGACGGCGGCCGAGAGGAACAGCAGTGTGCGGGTCGAGGGCGCGAGGCCCTGGGGCGATGCCATGGGCGCGTGCTCCTTCGAGGGTCTCACCGAGCAGGTGCTCGCAAGATACAAGGCATCGAGCCGTCAGGCAGGGACGACGACGTCACCGGACCGGTGCAGCTTGTGCCAGGGCAGCCGCGCACCGGCGACCGCGCTGGCGATGGACTGGATGACGACCAGGTAGATCAGCTGCCGGTAGAACACCTGCTGGAGCGGCAGGCTCCACAGCGGCCGGAGGCTCTCGCCGTCCAGGTGCAGGGCGTACGCGGTCACCGCCGTCTGGAGCACCGCGAAGGCGAGCCAGATCGTGAGCACCGACTGCGCGTTGCCCGTGAACAGGCCGTAGAGCGCGAACAGGTCGATGGCCGGAGCCAGCAGCGGCAGCAGCACCTGGAACAGGAGCATGTACGGGATGCCGATCAGCCCGAGCCGCCGCCCGCTGCCTCCCCGGTCGAGGACCGCGTGGCGGTGCTTCCAGAGGCACTGCATCGTGCCGTAGCTCCACCGGTACCGCTGGCGCCAGAGGTCGTTGACACTGCTCGGCGCCTCGGTCCACGCCCGGGCCCGCTCCTCGTGCACCACCCGGTAGCCCGCCCGCAGCACCCCCATCGTGATGTCGGTGTCCTCGGCGAGCGTCTCGGAGCTCAGGCCACCCGCCGCCTCGACGGCCTGCCGGCGGAACGCCCCGGCCGCGCCGGGCACGGTGGTGATGCACCCCCACAGGTCCTGCAGGCGACGGTCCAGGTTGAACCCGCTGACGTACTCCAGGTGCTGCCAGCGCCCGAGCAGACCGCGGCGGTTGCCCACCTTCGTGTTGCCGCTGACGGCGCCGACGGCCGGGTCCCGCAGGGGCTGGACGAGCATCCGGATGGTGTCCGGCTCGAACACGGTGTCGCCGTCGAGCATCACCAGCACGTCGTGCGACGCCGCCCGCGTGCCGGTGCGCAGCGCGGCGGCCTTGCCCCCGTTGGCCTGGCGCAGGAGCCGCACCCCCGGCAGCCCGAGGCGCTCGACCACGTCGGCAGTGCCGTCGGTCGACCCGTCGTCGATGACCACGACCTCGAGGACCGGGTAGTCGCTCGCGACGAGGGACCGGACCGCGCGCTCGATGCCGACCGCCTCGTTGTACGCGGGCACGAGCACGCTCACGGGCGGCAGCCACGGCTCGCCGGACACCCGCCGCGCCGACACCCGGACGTGGTGCGGGGCGAGCGCGACGACGAGCACGGTCCGCAGGAGCGACAGCAGGCCGAACCCGAGCACCGCCCAGCTCACGGCGGTGACCAGCCACGACGACGCCCGGACGGCGAACCCCAGGACCTGCCCCTGGAACGCGGGGACGGCCTCGGCCGGCCGGGACGCGCCACCCGTCAGACCGATCCCCTCGGACACCGTGGTGAACCGGTAGCCGGCGGCCCGGTAGCTCTCGATCAGCGCGGGCAGGGCGGCGATCGTCTCCGACCGGTCACCCCCGCCGTCGTGCAGCAGGACGATGTGCCCGTCGGTGCCGGTCGGTCCGCCGTTCGCGACGATCTGCTCGACCCCGGGGCTGCTCCAGTCCTTGGTGTCCCGGTCGGCGAGCACCACCAGGTAGCCGGCGTCGGTGGCACTCGTCGCGGCCGCGAGCTCGGCGGCATCGAGCGTGCCGGGCGACGACGAGTACGGCGGACGCAGCAGCGACGTGCTCAGACCGGTGCTGCCGGCCAGGCCGAGCTGGCCGAGCGAGAGCTCGAGGTTCCGCCGCCAGGCCGGGACGGCCGACAGGTCGGCGTGCGACCACGTGTGCTCCCCGACCTCGTGCCCGTCGGCAAGCACCTCACGCACGAGCGCGGGGTCCTCGACGGCCCGGGCGCCCACGACGAAGAAGGTCGCCGGGACGTCCTCCCTGGCCAGCACCTCGAGCACCTGCGGCGTCCACCGCGCGTCGGGACCGTCGTCGAACGTGAGCGCGACCGTCCGGTCCTGCATCGGCACACCCACCAGCCGGCCACCGTCCTGCACCAGGACGGGACCCCCGGTCGGCGCGGCGACGGCGACGCGCTCCCGCGGTTCGGCGGTCCCGGCGCCACCGACGCCGGACGAGAGCGTCTGCAGCCCGAGCGCCAGGAGCAGTGCGGAGAGCACGGCGACGAGCAGGACCCAGTGCGCCAGGGCGGGGCGCCGGGCGACGTACTCCACGTGTGCGCCGCGCCGCCGTGCGGGCGCAGCAGCCATGCCGACCATCTCGTCCAGCACGGTGCTCAGCCCTTGGTCGGGCGCGGGGTCGGGACGGCCGCGTGCGTGGACGCCGGCACGGGCTTGGCGGTCGGGTCGTTGCCCGGCGCGTCGGCGGACTGCCCGGGCGCCTCCGCGGAGCGGCCCGGCGCGGTCGACGGGGTGGGCGTCGCGACGGGGACCGGGACGGCCGCGGGCGTCGGCGCGGTGGTCACTGCCGACGCGGCCGCCTGCGTCGGTGACACTCGCGGCGCGGGCGTGGTGGTCGGCGTGGTCGAGGGAGTGGCCGACGGGGTGGTCAGGGGCGCGAGGGGCGCGCTGTCCGAGCCGGGGTCCGCGAGCGCGGGAGCCACGGGCCCGGGGAGCAGCGGACCCAGGCCGGGGACGGCGAGCCTGCTCATGCCGACCGGGAGCACGAGAGCCACGACGACGAGCGCGCAGTAGAGCCCGACGAGAAGACCGAGGGTCCACATGACCCTCCGCACCGTGCGGCCCCGGCGTCCGGAGGGGTCGACGAAGACCGCTCGCGGGGTGCCCGACAGACCACTCATCCTCGTCCTCTCGTCGTGGGACAACGGACGATCCTCCCACGGGGCCCCACGAACGGAGGATTCGCCCAGGTCAGACCGCCCCCTCGGACGCCGCGAGCCGCCACTCCCGCGGGGTCGCCCCGAACGCGTCCCGGAACACCCGGCCGAAGTGCGAGGCGTCGGTGAACCCCCAGCGAGCCCCGACGGTCGCGGCGGTGAGGTGCGCGGACGCGGGGTCCCGGAGGTCCCGTCGGCACGCCTCGAGGCGTGCCGCACGGATCCAGTCCCCCAGCCGGATCCCGGCACGCGCCAGCTCGGCATAGAGGTGGCGGACGGAGACGTGGTGCGCCGCGGCGATCGTCGCCGCGGACAGTCCCCGGTCGGCCAGGTGCGCGCGGACGTACTCCTGGACGCGCAGGACGAGCGACCCGTGCAGCGGTGCGGCGGCGAGCTCGCGGTCGGCGACGTGGGTGGCGATGAGCGCTCGGAGCAGGTCGATGCTCGGCCCGGCGACGAGGGCGGCGGCCGCTGGGTCGTCGAGGACGTCGGTGCTCCCGAGCGAGTCGAAGTACGGGGCCACGACGGCGGCGAGCGCGTTGTTGTCCGGACCGATCCGCAGCCCGGTCACGGCGGCGAGCGTCCCCTCCGCGAGCGCGAGCGCGCTGCGGGGCACCTGGAAGTAGTGCAGCTCCGTGCGGTCGGTGTTGAGCACCGTGTACGGGCGGGTGCTCTCGTAGACCACCATGTCGCCCGCGCGCAGCACGGCCTGGTGCTCGCCCTGCGCGACCATCGTCGTGCCCGAGACATGCACCGCGAGGAAGACCGTCGGGTCGTGGTCCTGCCGCGCCAGGGCGGGGGTCCGCCGCAGCATCGTCGGTGTCGACCGGGCGGACGAGAAGTTCACCGGCCCCGCCTGCGCGACCTTGCAGAGCACCTCGATCTGCGGTGCCGGCCGGTCGTAGTCGATCTCGACCGGCAGCACCCCGGCCCAGATGGCGTCGTGGATGATCTCGATGCGGTCGTCGGGCGGCAGGTCGTCGGAGCGCAGGACCAGGCTCATACCGGAACCTCACAAGTCGGGCGTCTCGGTTGTGAGCAACCGTACGGTCGCCGACCCGCCTCTGGCACCTGCCGTCTCACGACGGATCGTGCACAGCCGGACCAGATCCGTGCACGCGGGGGCCACCGACCGAGGCACGCCCGTCCGGAGACTGAGCCTCACCCGCAGTCGCCCGAGAGGAACCGACCATGAGCCCCACCGTCGTCCTGATCCACGGAGCATTCGCCGACGCCTCCGGCTGGGGAGGTGTCATCAGCCGCCTGAGCGCCGCCGGGATCACCGCGTACGCGCCCTCCAACCCCCTGCGCAGCGTGTCCGCCGACTCCGCCTACGTCCGGGCGTTCGTGTCGACCATCGACGGCCCGGTCGTCCTCGTCGGCCACTCCTACGGCGGCGCGGTCATCACCAACGCGGCCGTGGGAGCGGACAACGTGAAAGGCCTGGTCTACATCGCGGCGTTCGCGCTCGACGAGGGCGAGCCGGTCGGCGCTGCGACGGCCCTCGGCGCCGACGGCCCGCCGCCGGACCTCACGCAGGTGATCACGGTGCGCCCGTTCCCGGACGCGGGCGAGGGCAACGGCGACGCCTACCTGAACGTCGACATCTTCCCGCAGACGTTCTGCCAGGACCTGCCCCCGGAGGTGGGTGCCGTCATGGCCGTCTCCCAGCGGCCCGCCGCGCTCGCGACGCTCGGAGAGCCGTCCGGGCCGCCCGCGTGGAAGACGCTCCCGTCCTGGTACCTGGTCGCGTCGTCGGACCGGGTCATCCCGCCGGCGGCCGAGCGGGCGATGGCGGCCCGGGCGGGGTCGACGACCGTCGAGATCGACAGCTCGCACGTCGCGATGATCAGCCACCCCGACGAGGTCGCGGACCTCATCAAGCAGGCGGTCGCCGGGGTGGGGTGACCAGCGGGGCGGGGAACCGGGGCATGACCGGCGTGCCGTGCAGCCACGCGGTGAGCCGGTCGGCCTCGGCGTCCAGGGCGGCCCGCGCGTCGGCACCGACGTCCTCGAGCAGGACCAGGTCGACGGCGCCGTCCTTCGTCGACCAGCCGCCGACGATCCGCCCGTCCACCCAGACGGTCGCGCCCCCGTTGCCCACCGAGTCGAACACCTGCGCCCGGTACGGCCCGAGGTACCAGTCGCGCTCGGACCACCCCATCGTCGTCGGGTCGAGGGCGGGCAGCAGGGCGACCCAGGGCGCGACCGGGCCGACGGGGTCGACGTCGTCGGGCATGACCCAGCCGGTCCCGTCGTCGAGCGCGACCTCGACCGCGCCGACATCCCGGAGCGCCTGCCGCACCGCGGTGAGCGTCGAGCCGAGCCACCACTTCACGTCGAGCGTGGTCCCCGGCCCGAACCGGCGCAGCCACCGTTCGACCAGCTGCGCCCGGGCCACGTCCTCCGGGAGCGCGGGAATCTCCGCGCCCAGCCAGTCGCTCGCGAGCGCCCAGGTGGGCCGCGAGCTGGTCCAGGAGCCGAGGTTGCCCGCGCGCACGATCGTCCCGGCGGCCTGCAGGCAGGTCATCACGCGCGACACCACCGCGAACGAGCCGGCCCACGACTTTCCGTGCCCGTACGCGATGGAGCCCTCGAGCACCGGCTCGCGGTCGCGGAGCTGCGCCGCGGTCAGCGGCCCGTCGGCGAGGCCGGCGACGGCGGCGGCCGTGACCTCGTCGAACCACCGCTCCGCGTCCTCGACCAGCCCCGCCTCGCGGACCTCCTTCTCGAGCCGGCGCCGCTCGACGCCCGCCACGCGGTCGCTCGACGCCGCCTGCACGACCGGGAGCAGGTCGCGCGTGACCGCGAACAGGGTGCGCCGCATCGCCAGGTGCTTGACCAGCGTGCGGTCGTCGTAGAGCGCTCGGTCGAGGTCCGGCACCGTGAAGCCGTCCGTCCGCGCCCACGCGGACAGGTACAGCCCCGCCGGGTCGGTGCCGTGCAGGCAGACCATGGCCTCGGCGGCAGCCTCGACGGAGCCCACCCGGAACGGCGGCGCCACCGCGTGCCGACGAGCGAGCCGTGCCCGACGCTCGGCGACGTCCATGTGGATCACGTGCCGATGGTGTCGGGCGCCGGGCGGCGAGCACAACCGCACGTCCCTAGGCTCGACCGGTGACCGCCCCCACCCTGGTCGAGCTGCCCGACGGCCGCACGCTGCGCGCCTACGACGTCCCCGTCGACGAGCCACGACTCACCGTCGTCTGGCACCACGGGACCCCGAACGTGGGCACGCCCCCGGAGCCGCTGCTGCCGCTGAGCACGGCCGTCCGCTGGGTCTCCTACGACCGGCCCGGCTACGGCGGCTCCACCCCGCACCCCGGCCGGGACATCGCCTCGGCGGCCACCGACGTGGAGGCGATCGCGGACGCCCTCGGCATCGACCGGTTCGCGGTCCTCGGCCACTCGGGCGGCGGTCCGCACGCGCTCGCCTGCGCGGCCCTCCTGGGTGACCGGGTGGTCGCGGCGGTGAGCGGATCGGGCCTCGCGCCCCACCCGGCGGACGGCCTCGACTGGTTCGCCGGCATCAACCCCGCCGGTACCGCCGAGCTCCGCGCCGCCGTCGACGGCCGCGACGCCCTCGAGCGCGAGCTGACCACCGGCGAGTACGACCCGGAGATGTTCACGCCCTCCGACCACGCGGCCCTCGACGGCGTCTGGGGCTGGCTCGCGCGGATCGCCGGCGAGGCGCAGAAGGGCGGCATCGGCGGGATGGTCGACGACGACCTGGCCTACGTCGCGCCCTGGGGCTTCGATCCCGCGGACATCACCGCCCCCGTGCTCCTCCTGCACGGTGACGCCGACCGCGTGGTGCCGGCGGCGCACAGCCGATGGCTGGCCCACCGGATCCCGTCCGCGGAGCTGTGGCTGCGCCCCGGTGACGGGCACGTGTCGGTGCTGGGTGCGGCCCCCGACGCCCTGGACTGGCTGCTGACGCGCATGTGAATCGCTTCGGCGCCTGGTCACCCCGGCCCGGTGTCGTGAGGGTGGACGGACGCCCCCGTCGCCCCGTCAGCGACACGGTTGCTGGCGAGGGCGCTTCCGGGGGGTCAACGACGACGTCTTCGAGAAGGGGAACCCATGTCTGTCCGAGCACGACCTCGCACTCTGGCCACCGCGCTCCTCGCGGTGGTCCTGGCGCTGGGTGCAGCGGTCATCACCTCGCAGCCTGCGTCCGCCCACGGGTCGGTCACCGACCCGCCCACCCGCAACTACGGCTGTTGGGAGCGCTGGGGCAGCAACCACCTGGACCCCACCATGGAGCAGAAGGACCCCATGTGCTGGCAGGCCTGGAAGGCCGACCCGAACGCCATGTGGAACTGGAACGGGCTGTACCGCGAGAACGTGGGCGGCAACCACCAGGCGGTCATCCCGAACGGCCAGCTGTGCTCGGGCGGCCGCACGCAGTCGCCCCGCTACGACGCACTCGACGCGGTCGGCCCCTGGGTGGCCAAGGGCGTCCCGACGTCGTTCACCCTGACCCTGACCGACGGTGCCAAGCATGGTGCCGACTACCTGCGCATCTACGTCTCGAAGGCGGGCTTCGACCCGACCACCGAGGCGCTCGGCTGGGACGACCTCGACCTGGTCAAGGAGACCGGTCGCTACGGCACCACGGGGCTGTACCAGACCGACGTGAACCTGTCCGGCCGCAGCGGCCGCGCGGTCCTGTACACCATCTGGCAGGCCAGCCACCTGGACCAGCCGTACTACCTGTGCAGCGACATCAACATCGGCGGGGGCACGACGACCCCGACGCCCACGCCGACCCCCACGGTCACCCCGACCCCGACGCCCACCCCCACGGTGACGCCCACCCCGACGCCGACGCCGACGGTCACGCCCACCCCCACGCCGACTCCCACCGGCGGGACCGGCGCGTGCACGGCGACGGTCAAGGTGGTCAACTCCTGGCCCGGCGCCTTCGTCGGTGAGGTCACGATCACGGCCGGCTCGACCGCGCTGACCGGCTGGCACACGTCGGTCGCGGGCGCGAGCCTGACCCAGGCGTGGAACGGCTCCCTGGCGGGTGCCAACACCATCACCAGCGCTGCGTGGAACAGCGCAGTTCCCGCCGGCGGGACCGCCACCGCCGGCTTCATCGCCAACGGCAGCGGCACCGGCCTGACGGCCACCTGCGGCACGCACTGATCGACCGGGCGCCCGCCCGTCCCCTGCCAGGGGGCGGGCGGGCGCCGCCTCGGGTGCGGTCTACTGACCGCATGGCATCCGAGCCCGTCGCGACCATCGAGCGGCACGCCACCTGGAAGGAGCTGTTCTTCGACCTGGTGGTCGTCGCAGGCGTCGGCCAGCTGGCCCACCTGCTGCACGAGGACACCGAGCCCACCACCCTCGGCCTGTACGCCGTCCTCTACCTGGCGTTCTGGATCTCCTGGGCCGGCTTCGCGGTGTACGGGAACATCGCGGGCGACGACGCGCGCACCGGCGTCCTGATCACCGCGATGCTCGGGCTCGCCGTGATGGCGGCGTCGGTGCCGGGCATCCACGGGTCACGGTCCAACGCGTTCGTCATCGCGTACGTCGCGCTGCGCTGGTTCTCCGGTGCGGTCATCGCGCGGGGGAAGGTGCTGCTCGACTGGCCGCTGGCGCAGTACGGGCTCGGGGCGGTGCCGTGGCTCGTCTCCCTGTGGGTGGACGCGCCGCTGAAGTACTGGCTGTGGGTGGTCGGGATCGCCATCGACCTCGTCGTGCTGCTTCTTGCCTCGGCCACGCGCACGATGCAGAACGCCGAGGAGCGCCTGGAGCGCGGGCAGGGTGGACGGCGGGGCGGTCCCGGGGGCGGCCGGCCCTTCGTGCTCCAGGGCACCCACACCGACGAGGAGCACCTCGCGGAGCGCCTCGGCCTGTTCGTCATCATCGTGCTGGGCGAGGGCCTCATCCAGATCATCGACGCCGCCGCCGACTCCGAGACCTGGAACCAGGACCCGGCTCTGGTCGCGCTCGGTGCGTTCGCCCTGCTGGCTGCGGTGTGGACCGCGGGGCTGCTGCACGGGACCGCGGGCATCCCCCAGCTCAGGCCGCACACGGTCGCGCCACGGATCGTCATGCTCCTGCACGCGCTGCTGACCGGGGCGCTCGCGGCACTGGCCGCCGCCCTCGGGGTCGCCGTCGAGCACGCCCACGAGCCTCTGCCCGACGAGTACCGGACGCTGCTGTGCGGCGCGGTCGCGGCCTACTGCGCGATCGGTGTGGTCACCGCCCTGCTGGTGGGCAAGAACCGCCGCTGGATCCTCGCCCGTGGAGTGCCGAGCATCCTGGTTCCTGTGGCGCTGGTCTTCCTGTGGCCGGACCTGTCGGTCGGCGTGCTCGTGTGGCTGCTCGTGGCCGTCGTGGTGTGGCTCGTGCTGGAGAAGCCGGCGGACGGACGACCACGGCGGGAGCGCCGGCGGCCCGGCGTCAGCTGATCCACGAACGCCGACGCTCGCGCGCCCGGACCACCAGCACCACGGCGGTCCAGAGCAGCGCGACCGACGCGAAGAACGTGGTCACGGCGATCAGGGTGCCCGGGAACTGTTCCCGGAGCACCCCGCTGCAGTACTCGGCGACGGTCGTGCCCGGGGCCAGCTCCATCGAGAAGCTGTCCTCGACGCAGTTCTTGTCGATGGCGTAGGCGCCGAGCGCCAGGAACAGACCCCACGGGATCAGGAGGACGAGCAGCCAGCGCAGCTCCTCCCCGAGCGACATCGGCCGCCGACCCCACAGCCGGCGCTCGGCCTGGGCACGCCGCCGCAGCGCTCGCACGCCCAGCACGACCCCCACGGGGAGCAGCACCCAGCAGGTGATCACGAACAGCACCGCCCCACCTCCGCGTCGACGGTAGAGCGACGCGGACCGGGCGGCGCCCGAACGACGCGGCCGTCACCCGGACGGCTCACGGCAGGGTGACAGGCAACCCCCACGCCTCGAAGTGCTCCGGGCCGATGAACGCGGTCAGCTCAGCCACCTGGTCCCCGCGGAACGTGAGCACGTCGATCGACCACGCCCGATGGACGTGCTCGCCCGGCCCTCGCAGGTAGGACGCGACCGCCGGCTGGCCGTTCGCGCTCGTCGGCACGTGCCGCCACGAGCCGCACACGAACGCGATGGTGGTCGCGAAGTCGCCGACGGCGGAACGCCCCAGGTACCAGTGCGGCAGCGGCGGCATGGACCAGGTGACGTCGTCGGTCACCAGGGACAGCAGGAGGTCCACGTCCCCGCGCTCGAGGGCCGACGAGTACGCCGCCACGACCTCCCGGACGCGGGCGTCGGCCGGCGGCTGGTGGTCCCGCGCAGGCACCTTCTCCGCGACCGTGGCCCGCGCGCGCTGCAGGGCGCTGTTCACGGACGCAGTGGTCGTGTCCATCCACGTGGCGATCTCGGCGGCGGAGAAGCCGAGCACCTCGAACAGCAGGAGCGCGGCCCGCTGGTTGCCGGGCAGGTGCTGCAGCGCGGCGACGAACGCGAGCTCGACCGACTCCCGCTGCTCGTACCGCGCGTCCGGGTAGGGACCGAGCCAGGCAACCTCGGTCAGGGGCGCGTCGCCGACGATGGCGTGGTCGCTCGACGGGCCGAGGTCCACAGGCAGTGCCCGACGACCGCGCTGGGCGATCGCGTCGAGGCAGGCGTTGGTGGCGATGCGGTAGAGCCACGAGCGCAGAGAGCTCCGACCCTCGAACCCGTCGATGGCCCGCCAGGCCCGCAGCAGCGCGTCCTGCAGGGCGTCGTCGGCGTCGTGCACCGAGCCGAGCATCCGGTAGCAGTGCGCGTGCAGCTCACCGCGCAGCGGCGCGACGAGGTCGGTGAAGTCCTGCGCGCGGATCTCGGAGACGTCCGTCATGACCGATGATTCTGCTCCCCGCCGCAAGTCCTAGGGGCATGACCACACTCACCACCGCCACCACCCTCGACGTCCCCGGCGCCCGACTGCACTACGAGCTGCGCGGCACCGGCCCCCTGATCGTCCTCGTCGGCGCCCCGATGGACGCCACCTCGTTCGCGCCGCTGGCCGACCTGCTGGCCACCGACCACACCGTCCTCACCACCGACCCGCGCGGCATCAACCGCAGCCCGGTCGACCACCCCGACCAGGACTCGACTCCCGTCGACCGGGCCGCGGACCTGGCCGCCCTGATCCGGCACGTCGACGCCGGACCCGCCACGGTGCTCGGCTCCAGCGGCGGAGCGGTCAGCCTGCTCGCGCTGGTCGAGCGGGACCCGGAGCTGGTGCGCACGGCGATCGTGCACGAGCCGCCCCTGGACGAGCTGCTCCCCGACCACGCCGACCTGTACGAGAAGACCGAGCGGATGATCGCCACCTACCTGACGGGCGACACCCGGTCGGCGTGGCAGCAGTTCATGGTGATCGGGAACCTCCAGATGCCCGACGAGGTGTTCGAGATGTTCTTCGGGTCCCCCCGCGAGGGGCAGGCCGCGGCCGACGAGCACTTCCAGTTCGCGCACATGATCCGGCACACCGTGCGCTTCCGGCCGAACATCGACGCCCTCACGGCGGCGCCGACACGGCTGGTCATCGGCATCGGCGCGGAGTCCACCGGGCAACTCTGCGATCGGACCTCCCGGGCGCTCGCGGACCTGCTCGGCCTCGAGCCCACCCTGTTCCCCGGCGACCACATCGGGTTCGCCGAGCAGCCGGAGGCGTTCGGGGTGCGGCTCCGCGAGATGCTGGGCGCATGACGATCGACGCCACCTTCACCGCACCCATCCGGAAGGACGGGGCCTTCGCCACCTACCTGGAGCTCGACGGCTCCGCCGAGCTGCTGGGCACCCGCAAGGCGGTCAAGGTCACCGGCACGCTCGACGGGCACGAGTTCGCCGCGACCCTGATGCCGTCGGGCACCGGGCCGCACTGGCTCCCCCTGCGCAAGGCGCTGTGCACGACGATCGGCAAGAGCGCGGCGGGCGAGCTGGTGGAGGTGCACCTGCGGGAGCGGCTCTCCTGAACCGCCGCTAGCGTCCGGGGGATGACTCCCGTCGTCGGACACCTCACGATCGACAGCGCCGATCCCGGCGCCCTCGCCGCCTGGTGGAGCCGGGTGCTCGGGTGGCAGGAGGTCTGGCGGTCCGACGACGGCGCCGAGGTGGCGATCGGGTCGCCGAGCGGTGGGTCGACGAACTGGTTGTTCACCCGGGTAGCCGACACCAAGACGGTGAAGAACCGCCTGCACGTCGACCTCCGGCCCCCGGAGGACCACGGCACCGAGCTCGCGCGACTGCTCGAGCTCGGTGCCGTCCGGGTCGACATCGGCCAGGGTGACGCGCCCTGGGCGGTCCTCGCCGACCCGGAGGGCAACGAGTTCTGCCTGCTGGTGAACACCCCGGCTGAGATCGAGACGTACCTGAGGGCCCCCGGCTGACCGAGGGCCCTCAGGCGCGTGCTCAGCTGCCGGTGATCGTGAACTGCGACCCGGGCTGCCGGACCACGTCCCCGTCGGCGTTCCCGGCGAACGTCACGTTGGACAGGATCGCGTTGCCGCTCACCCCGCTCATCGCCAGGATGCCCGCACCGTTGCGCGAATTGGTGATCCGCACGTTCGTGATCCGGACGTCGGGCATGGCCCCACCGCCGTTCTTGAACTGGATGCCGTCGTAGGTGGAGTCGTCGATGTCGGTGTCCCGGATGGTGACGCCGGTGATCGGCAGGGTGGACGGGAACAGGGTGATCGCCCCGAACTCCTGGTCCTCGTTCCAGAACGCCCCGCCGGTCCGGTACAGGCCGTTGTTGGCGATCAGCGTGGTCCCGCCGAACGGCAGGGGGCTGTGGTCGGTCGCCAGCATGATGCCCGGGTAGTTCATGGTGTCGTAGACGAGGTTGTTCTCGATCGACTGGTTGGAGCCGCCGTAGATGGCGATCCCGTTGGCGCGCCACGGCAGCTGGATCGTGTTGTTCACGAAGTGGTTGTCGCGGGCGTTGTCGAGGTTCCGGTCCTTGACGTACGGGTTGGCCCAGATGGCCAGCGCGTCGTCGCCGGTGGTCCGGAACGAGGAGTTGAACACCCGCGAGTTCCGAGTGCCGTTGGAGAAGTTGATCCCGTCGGCATAGGTGTTCCGGATGCGCATGCCCGTGAACTGGAGCCCGTCGGCGGGGCCCCAGAGCTCGGGCACGTTGTCGTAGTCGCGGCCCACCCAGGCACCCACGTTGGCGTGCTCGATCCACACGTTGCTGATCGCGGTGCCGGCACCGAACCGGCCGTTGAGGCCGACGCCGCCCTCGTCGTTCCCGTCGCCGCCGCGGATCCGGCCGGAGCCGAAGATGGCGATGTCGGAGATCTGGGTGTTCTTGTCGATGTCGAACCCGAAGTTCCCCTCGTGCGGGTGGTTGAGGGTGTTCGCGTCCTGCGGCTCGATCAGCGAGTACAGCTGCGAGCGCCACATACCCGCCCCGCGGATCGTCACGTCGGAGATGCCCACCTGGTTGTACGTCCCACGGTTCAGGGGGTCGTCGGTGAGGATCTTCTTCTCCTGGCGCCACTGGCCCTCGGGGATCCACACGCAGCTGATCTGCCCGTTCTGGTCCGCGGTCACCGCTGCCTGGATCGCGGTGGTGTCGTCGAGACCGTCGTTCGGCACCGCGCCGTAGGCCGTGATCGAGGTGCACTCCGCGGGCTTGGGCAGCGCGGGCGCCACCTGCTCGAGGTCGATCAGGTCGAGGACGTAGAACGCCGCGGTGTCGCCGGCGTCGCGCTGGAGCCGGAACACCGTGCCCGCCGGGTAGGACTGGGCGAGCAGCGCGTGGGACTCGTCGAACAGCCGTCGGGCGTCGCCGCCCGGGGTGTTGGTGAGGCCTTCGGGCTGGTCGGTGGTCCCGTACAGCCAGCTGTGCCGGCTGGAGAGCGTGACCTTCTGCACGAAGGTCCCGTTGGCGTACAGGCTGATCGTCGCCTCCTGGCCGCCGCCGCCCGCCGCGTCCGGGATCGAGTTCCGGATCACGATCGAGTTGGTGGCGTTGGTGGACGTGAGCTGCACGTACTGCCCCTGGCTGGTCAGGCGCACCGACCTGCGGCCCGAGGACTCGGTCCCGAAGTTGGTGTGCCCGAACGTCCTCAGCGGGTCGGCCTCGACCAGGGTGCCGGTGTAGGTGCCGGCCTCGGCCTCGTAGGACGTGTACGGCACGGCCGCCCCGCGTCCGACGACGATCGACTGGGCGAGCGTGTTGTTGTTCTCGTTGGTCTCGGCGACGGCGTTCGTCGCGTCGGCCGTGGCGGTCAGCGTGGCCCCGCCGGTGACGGCGGTCCACGTGCCACCCAGAGCGACCGTGGCGGTGGCCTGGGAGGCGAGCGCACCGGTCGCGCCGTTCAGGGTCGTGGTGCCGACCACCAGCCGCGTGGTGGAGGCGGCAGCGGCCGACGAGCCGCGGTTCTTGACCGTGACCGTGAAGGACACCGACGAGCCGACCGCGGGGTTGGCCGGGTTGGAGGCGATGGCGAGGACCTGCAGGTCAGGGCCGGGCGCCTCGGTGACGACCACCTTGGTCGGGTTGGTGAACGCGTTGTTGGCGTCGTTCTGCTCGACGACCGTGTTGGCGGGGTCGACGACCGCGCCGATCGTGTACGAGCCGGCGGGGCGGGTGCCGATGGCCCGGGAGACGGTCGTGGACTGGCCGGCCGCGAGCGCGGGCACGGCGACCGTGTCCACGCGAGCTCCGTCGACCGTCAGGTCCACGGTGGTGGCGGCCGACGCGAGGTTGCCGCCGTTCCGGACGGTCGCCGCGAGCGTGATGGCGGCGGTCTCGACGGGTGCGGCCGGGCTGGCCGTGACCGCGGTGACCGTGAGGTCCGGGTTCGGCGCCGGGACGCCGACCACCTGGAGCACGGAGACCTGCCCGTTGCCCGCACCGGTGTTCGCGCTGAAGACCAGGCGGACGTCGGTGGCCGAACCGCTGACCGGGATCGTCACCTTGTTGCCCGACCCCGGCGCGAACGCGTACGCGGCGGACGCCTTGAGCGTGCTCCACGCCCCGGAGCCGACGCGGCCCTCGATCGAGAACGTCTGCGTCCGGGCGCCCCAGGCGGCGACCGGCGGCACGCCGACGATCACCTGCTGGAGCGTCGACTGTGACGCCAGGTTCACCGCGAGCCAGCTCGGGTACGCGCCGCCCGCGCCCTCCCAGTAGGTGCTCGGGTCGGCGTCGACCGCGTGGGCGGCGACGAACGTGAACTCGGTCGACGACGCCGTCGCGGGCCGGCCGGCGGCCAGGTCGGACCCGTCCCCGGTGGGCGGTGCGGTGACGATCACCGAGCCGCTGGCGGCGTTGTTGGTCTCGTTCGACTCGGCGACGGTGTTGCCCGGGTCCACCGTGACCGTGAGCGGGTAGGAGCCGGCGGCGCGGGTGCCCGCGTTCACCGTGATCGTGGTCTGCGCGCCCGCGGCGAGCGCCGGGACGGTCGCGGTGCCGACGCTCTGGCCGCCGAGCGCGACGGCGGCCGTCGTCGCCGCCGATGCACCCGTGCCGGCGTTGCGGACCGTGGCGCCCACGGAGATCGGTGTGGTCGGCGAGAACCCGATCGGGTTCGTCGTCAGTGCCACCTGGAGGTCCGGGCCCACGGGTGGCGGCGTGCCGGTGCCGAACACCTGCAGCTCCGCGACCTGCGCGTTGGAGGAGCCGGTGTTCGCGGTGAACACGAGCCGCACGTCGGTCGCCTCACCGGAGACCGGGATCGTGACCGTGTTGCCGCTCGACGGGCTGAACGCATAAGCCGCCGACGCCGTGAGGTCGGTGAAGCTGCCGGTGCCGGTGCGGCCCTGGATCGCGAACGTCTGCGTCCGGTTGCCCCACGCCGGGTCCGGGTTGAGCCTGACGACGACGCCCGTGAGAGCGGACCGGGCCGCGAGCGACACCGTCAGGTTCGACGGATAGGCGCCGGGCGCACCCTCCCAGTACGTGCTGGTCGAGCCGTCCACCGCGTTCGTCGCCACGTAGCTCTGCTGCACGGAGGTCGCCGTGATCGGGCGGCCCTGCGCCAGGTCGGTGCCGGCCGGCGGGTCCACCGGGGGCGTCGAGGAGGTCCCGTAGACCTCCACCTCGGACAGCTGCGCGGCCGGCCAGCCGGTGTTCGCGCTGACGGACGCGCGCACGTACCGGACGCTCGTGTCGGTGACGTCGATCGCGACGGTGTTGCCGCCGGTGAACGCGTAGGACGCCGACGCTTTGAGCGTGCTGAAGCCGGATCCGTCCGTCGAGCCCTGCAGGGTCACCGTCTCGTTGCGGGCGCCCCAGCCCGCCGGGATCTTCAGGGTCACGTCGGTCACCGTCGCGGCGGCGCCGAGGTCCACCTGCACCCACTGCGGGAACGCGTTGTTGGCCGACTCCCAGTAGGTGGCCTGGTTCCCGTCGGTGACGTTGCCGGCGACGTAGGTCTGGTTGGTGCTGCTGGCGGTCGCGGGCTTGCCCGCGGAGAGCAGCACGGGTGCGGCGGACGCACCCTGTGCCACGAGCGTGACGCCCAGGGGCGCGACGAGCGCGATCGCGGCACCGGCCACGAGCGCGCGCTTCAACCGAGTTCTCATGACGTCCTCGTTCTCCCGCGTCGTTGCGGGGTCGACCCCCGGGCGCGCGAAGGTGCGCGTGGGGGATGAGCGACGGCGAGATGAGTGCGGTTCATCGCGACCGGGGAGTGCCGTCTGCACGACTTTATGCAGCCGAATTGTCCAGTTCTTGCGGTGCGACATTACGAACATGTCGCACACCCGTCAAGCGCGGCTGCCCGCTAGGTTCCACGTGAGGAGAGGAGACAGCCATGTCGTTCCAGGCGTACCTGGACACCATCGAGGACAAGACCGGGCTCACGCCGCGGCAGCTGGTGGAGATCGCGCACGAGAAGGGCCTCGACGCCCCCGGCGCCAAGGCGGCGGGCGTGGTGACCTGGCTGCAGGAGGACTACGGCGTCGGCCGCGGGCACGCCATGGCCCTGTGGCACGTGATCACCAAGGGTCCGACCATCAGTACCAAGCACGTCGGCACCGACGGCGTGCACCGCGACGAGAGCGACACGCTGTGGCTCGACGGCAAGGCGACGAAGCCGGTCTGAGGTGAACACCACCGACGAGTACATCGCCACGTTCCCGGACGACGTCCGTCCGATCCTCGCCGAGGTGGCCGCCGCGCTGCGCCGGGCTCTGCCGGGGGCCGAGGAACGGATCCGGTACGGCATGCCCGCGTTCATGCTGGGCGGTCGCTACGCCCTGCACTTCGCCGGGTGGAAGCACCACGTGGGCCTCTACCCCGTGGCGACCCTCGACCCGGAGCTCGAGGCCGAGGTCGCCCCGCACCGGTCGGCGAAGGACACGGTGAAGCTCTTGTACCGCGATCCCGTGCCGACCGACCTGATCGAACGCATCGCCACCGCGCTGCGCAGCCGGCACGAGTAGCTCCTCGGTCGTCGGGCGTCGTCGGCACGGCGTGGATACGCTCGCCGAGGCGGCGACGTCGCTGCACGGCTGCGAGAACGAGGGAGTGTCCATGAGCATCAACGACGACGACATCACCAGCGAGCCGGCACCCGCAGGCGAGGGCGTGGCGGACGGCGGCGCGAACCCCGGCGGGCACGACGGCGGCGCGGACGGCTCCGCCGGCGAAGGTGTGGCCGACGGCGGCGCGAACCCCGGCGGGCACGACGGCGGCGCGGACGGCTCCGCCGGCGAAGGTGTGGCCGACGGCGGCGCCAACCCCGGCGGCCACGACGGCGGGGCGGACGGCTCGGCGTAGTGACGCCCGACGTCCTCGTGGAGCGCGGACCGGTCCTCCGGTCCGCGCTCTCGCGCTGCATCGACGTGCCGACGGAGCAGTTCGCCCGCGAGCACTGGGGGCGCGCGCCCCTGCTGTCGGTGGCCCACGACGACTTCGCGGACCTGTTCTCCCCCGCTGCCGTCGACGAGCTGGTCGGCCGGCGCGGCCTGCGCACACCGTTCGTCCGGCTGGCCCACGAGGGCACCGTGCTGGAACCCGGTCGGTTCACGTCCTCCGGCGGGTTCGGCGCCGAGGTGTCCGACCAGGTCTCCAGCGACAAGGTGCTGGCCGAGTTCGCCGCGGGCGCGACGATCGTGCTGCAGGGCCTGCACCGGATGTGGCCGCCGCTGGTGGACTTCACGCGGCGGCTGGTCGAGGAGCTCGGGCACCCCGCGCAGGTCAACGCGTACGTCACGCCGCCGTCGTCGCAGGGGTTCTCGCCGCACTACGACACCCACGACGTGTTCGTCCTGCAGGTGTCCGGCGAGAAGCACTGGGTCATCCACGCACCCGTGCACCCCGATCCCCTGACGACCCAGGTGTGGACGGACCACCGGACCGCGGTCGCCGACGCCGGCCGCGGCGAGCCCGTCATCGACCAGGTGCTCCGGCCCGGCGACGCCCTCTACCTGCCGCGCGGGTGGATCCACTCCGCCACGGCGCTGGGTGACACGTCCATCCACCTGACCGTCGGCATGGCCGCCTACACGCGTGCCGACGTCGTCGACACCCTGCTGAGCGTCGTCGGGGACACCGAGTCTCTGCGCGCGTCGCTGCCGCTGGGGATCGACGTGTCCGACCCGGACCAGCTGCGGCCGATCGTCGAGGAGACCGTCGCCGACCTGGTCCGCGCGCTCACGTCGACCGCCGATCCCGCGGAGCTCTCCGCACGGGGCCTCGGCGCGCGGTTCGGCCGGGACACCCGGCCCGAGCCCGTCGCTCCGCTGGCCACCCTCTCCGCGATCACCGGCCTCACCGAGGCGACGCGCGTCCGGTGGCGGCCGTCCCTGGGAGGCCGCGTCGAGACCGCGGGCGACCGCGTCCGGATCACCGCCCGCGGCACGGTCCTGTCCCTCCCCGTCGAGGCGGAGGCGGCGATCCGTGTCCTGCACGCGGGCGACCCGGTCGCCGTCGGGTCCCTGCCCGGGCTGGACCTGGCCAGCGCGCTCGTCGTCGTCCGGCGGCTGCTGCGCGAGGGTGTGGTGGTGACGTCGGAGTGATCGAGGGGTGGGTGCCCTGCAGCGACGGCGCCCGCGCACGCCAGGACTCGCTCGTCGCGACCGGGTCGCACGGCGACCGCTGGTTCCTGGTCGAGAACCAGGCGGGGTGGGGTCGGCACGCCCTGCTCGACCCGCCCTTCGACCACGACCTCGGCCGCGCCCTCGTGCACCGCATCGAGGGCGCCGGCATCCGACCGCTCGCCATCCGCCGCCCCGGACGGCGGGCCGTGCAGGACGGCACCCGCTGGGCGCTCGTCGACTCGCGGCCGGGCCAGGAGTCCGTGCGCTGGGGGTGGGTCGACGATCGGCGCGCGCTGCTGGACATCCCCCTCGACGGCTCGGCGGGGGCACCCTCCGACCGCCCCGTCTTCGCCGTGTGCGCCCACGGCCGGCACGACCAGTGCTGCGCGGTGCGCGGCCGGGCGGTGGCCGCGCGCCTGGCGTCGGAGTACCCCGAGGAGACCTGGGAGTGCTCGCACCTGGGCGGCGACCGGTTCGCCGGCACGATGGTCCTGCTCCCGCACGGCCTGTACTACGGCTGGGTCGACGACGGCGACGCGGTCGCGGTGGCCGACGCGTACCTCGACGGCCGGGTCGTCCCGGAGCTCCTGCGCGGGCGCAGCTCGTCCTCGCACCCGGTCCAGGCCGCGCAGCACTTCGCGCGGGCGGAGCTGGGCGACGAGCACCTCGACGCCTACCCGCCGCTCGGCGAGGGGCAGACGGACGACGGCTGGTCGGTGCGGCTCGGCACGGCTGACGGGCCGGTGACGGTGGAGCTCGTCGAGACCTCGTCGGCACCCCTGCTCTCCACCTGCGCGGCGACGCAGGCGCTGCCCGTGCGGCAGTGGGCGCTCGCCGGGATCGCCTACGGGAGGATGTAGCCCGCGGCACGGAACAGCTCGTACCACTCCGGGCGTGTCAGGGGGATGTCCGAACCCCGCGCCGCACCCGTCACGCGGTCGGGGCTCGTGGTCCCGAGCACCACCTGCATCTGCGCCGGGTGCCGGGTGATCCAGGCGGTGGCGATCGCGATCGGCGGGACGTCGTACTGGCCGGCCAGCCGGTCGATGACCGCGTTGAGCTCCGGGTAGTCGGGCGAGCCGAGGAAGACGCCGGTGAAGAACCCGGCCTGGAACGGCGACCACGCCTGGATGGTGATGTCGTTCAGGCGGCAGTAGTCGAGGATGCCGCCGTCGCGGTCGATCGACTGGTCCTCCGCCTGCATGTTCGCCGCGACGCCCCTCGCGATGATCGACGAGTGCGTGATGGACAGCTGCAGCTGGTTGGCGACGATCGGCTGCCGCACGTGCTTCTTCAGCAGCTCGATCTGCCCGGGCGTCTGGTTGGAGACCCCGAACGCGCGCACCTTGCCCGCGGCCTCGAGCTCGTCGAACGCCCGCGCCACCTCCTCCGGCTCCACCAGCGCGTCCGGGCGGTGCAGCAGCAGGATGTCGAGGTAGTCGGTGCCCAGCGCGGCCAGCGAGCCGTCGACGGACTCGATGATGTGCTCGGAGGAGAAGTCGAAGCCGTCGGGCGGCACGATCCCGCACTTCGTCTGGATGACGAGCTCCGCGCGGTCCGCCGCCGTCAGCCGCATGGCCTCCGCGAACCGCCGCTCGCACACGTGCATCGCCCCGCCGTAGATGTCGGCGTGGTCGATCATCGTGATCCCGGCGTCGCGGCCGGCGGCGACGAGCGTGCGGATCTCGTCGTCGGACTTCTCGGCGATGCGCATCAGGCCGAGCACCACGTTGGGGACGACGATGTCCGTGCCGGGCAGGGTGAACGTCTTCACAGCAGGTCCTCTCATACTCTCGGCAGGCGCAGCGTGACCAGCTGGAACGGGCGCAGCTCGAGCTCGACAGCCTCGTCGGTCGCGGTGACGCCGGGGGCGTCGACGTCCCGTTCCAGCAGGTCGACCGGCCGGGCGCCCGACACCGGGAACCCGGGAACGAGCGTCGCACGCGCCTTCCCGCCCAGCGACTCGTACAGCCGCACGACGACGTCGCCGCTGCGGTCCTCGGCGAGCTTGACCGACTCGACCACGACGGCCGCGTTCGACACGGTGACCAGCGGGTCGGCGGCGTGCGCGCCCCTCACCACCCGTTCGCGCAGGTTGGTGCGGTAGCCGTCCTGGACGGCGTCCGCGATCGCGGCGCCCGGGTGCAGGACCGTGGTGAGCCGGTGACGCCCCTGGTCCGCCTCGGGGTCCGGGAACAGCGGGGCCCGCAGCAGCGAGAGCCGCACGGTCGTCCCCGAGCCGCCCGGCCGGCGCGTGATGTCGTGGCCGTACGTGGAGTCGTTGGCGATCGCGACGCCGTAGCCGGTCTCGCCGACGTGCACCCAGCGGTGGGCGCAGATCTCGAACCGGGCCGCGTCCCACGACGTGTTGGTGTGCGTCGGGCGGTAGACGTGCCCGAACTGGGTCTCCGCCGCCGACCGGTCCGCCAGCACGTCGAGCGGGAACGCGAGCTTGAGCAGCTTCTGCCGCTCGTGCCAGTCGACGTCCGTGACGATCTCCACGGCCGCGCTGCCCCGCCGCAGGGTGATGTCCTGCACCAGGTGCGACGAGCCGAAGGAGCGCGTGGTGCGCACGACGACGGCGTCGGCGGACTCGGAGACCACCTCGCGGCTGTCGGCGTCGAGCAGGTCCGTGCCCACCCGGCGGTACTCCTTGTCGATGTCCCACGCGTCCCACTGCGCCGGGGCGTCGCGGTGCAGCTGGAGCAGGTTGGCGAGCGCGCCCGCCGGGATCACCTCGCGGTCCGCCACCAGGTCGCGCAGCGAGTCGATCTGCCCGCCGGCCGTCAGGTGGACGTCGACCAGGCCGTTGCGGAGCGCGATCGTGCCGTCCTCGGAACGCACGAGGATGACCGGGTCACCGCCGGCGACCTCGACCGGACCCGCCCCGAGCGCGTGCACCCCGGACCGGGCGTGCGGCGCGGCGTTGAGCAGCAGAGCCAGGTCCCCGTCGCCGACGACGGCAGACGCGGCGTCGGCGATGAGCCCCTCGAGCTCCTCCCCGATCGCGGCGTACGTCTCCTCCGCCTGGCGGTGCACCCAGCCGATCGAGCTGCCCGGGAGGATGTCGTGGAACTGGTGCAGCAGCGTGGTGCGCCAGAGCCGCTCGAGCCGGTCGTACGGGTACTCGGCCCCCTGCTGCACGGTGGCGGTCGCGGCCCAGAGCTCGGCCTCGCGCAGCAGGTGCTCGCTGCGCCGGTTGCCCTGCTTGGTGCGCGCCTGCGAGGTGTACGTGCCGCGGTGGAACTCGAGGTACATCTCCCCGGTCCACACCGACGGCTGGGCCAGCTCGGCCTCCGCGCGCGCGAAGAACGTGTTCGGGCTGCCGAGCTCGACGGTCGGCGCCCCCTCGAGCGAGGCGAACCGGCGGGCGGACGCGACCATCTCCCGCGTGGGGCCGCCGCCGCCGTCGCCCCAGCCGAACGGGACGATCGAGGAGCCGGCGACGCCCTTCTCCGCGAAGTTCCGCTCGGTGTGCAGCAGCTCGACCGCGGAGAGGTCGGAGTTGTACGTGTCGACCGGCGGGAAGTGCGTGAGCACCCGGGAGCCGTCGATGCCCTCCCACGTGAACGTGTGGTGCGGCATCCGGTCGGTGTCGTTCCAGGACAGCTTCTGCGACAGGAACCAGCGCGACCCCGCCGACCGCACGATCTGCGGGAGCGCCCCGGAGTAGCCGAAGGAGTCGGGCAGCCAGACGTCCTGCGTCTCGACGCCGAGCTCCTCCAGGAAGAACCGCTTGCCCGCCACCATCTGCCGCGCCATCGCCTCGCCGCCGGGCATGTTGGTGTCGGACTCGACCCACATCCCCCCGACCGGCACGAACTGGCCGGCCGCGACCTTCTCCTTGATGCGGGCGAAGAGCTCCGGGTAGAACTCCTTCATCCACGCGTACTGCTGGGCCGACGAGCACGCGAACACGAAGTCCGGGTCGGCGTCCATCAGCGCGATCACGTTGGAGAACGTCCGCGCGCACTTGCGCACGGTCTCCCGCACCGGCCACAGCCACGCCGAGTCGATGTGCGCGTGCCCCACCGCGTAGGCGTGGTGCGCGCTGGCCGACGCCGGCGCGTCGAGCAGCGGACGCAGCGACTTGCGGGCGGCGCCCGCGGACCCCGCGACGTCGTCGGGATCGACCGTGTCGAGCAGGTCCTCGAGCCCGAACCGGATGCTCGCACGTCGTGTCGAGTCCACCGGCAGCGCCTTCATCAGCCCGATCAGCGCCGTCAGGTCCTGCAGCAGCTCCCAGACCGCGACGTCCCGCAGCGCGACGTCGACGTACTGCAGCACGTACTGCGGCTCGCTGCCCGCCGTGGCGAGCTCCCCGTACGGCGTCGGGACGAACCCGAAGTTGCTGGCGATGTTGGGGTTGCCGGCCGCCTCGACGAACACGTCGATCCGCCCCTCGCCGGCCCACGGCACCGCCTGGTTCATCGGGGAGACGCCCTTGATCGTCGTCCCGTCCGGCCGCCACACCAGCCCCTCGGCCTGGAACCCGGGGTTCGACCGGGAGAACCCCAGGTCGATTACCAGCTCGACCGCGGTGCCCTCGCCCGACCACTCCTCCGGCACCTCACCGGTCACGTGGAACCAGGTGGTGCTCCACGGGGCGCCCCACGCGAGGCCCGGCGCGACCGGCGCGTACTCCTGGCCGGTCGCCTCCCGGAACGGCACCGGCTCACCGGGAGCCGACCACGCGGTCAGGTCGAGGGGGACCCGGGCGCGATAGACCGCCGGGACGATCTGGTCGGCCACGAACCGGTCGATGCGCGCCTCGGCGAGCAGGGGGTTGCCGTGCATCGTGCTCCTTAGTCGAGAGAGATGGTCAGCCCTTGACGGCGCCGGCCATGGCGAACGAGCCGCCGGAGAACCGCTGGACCAGCAGGTAGAGAGCCAGGACGGGGGTGGCGTACAGGATCGAGAAGGCCGCGAGCTTGCCGTAGGCGACGGAGCCGTACGTGCCGAAGAAGTCGAAGATCGCGACGGCGGCCGGCTGGTTCTCGGGGCTGTACAGGAGCACGAAGGGGACGAAGAAGTTCCCCCACGCCATCGTGAACACGAAGATGAACACGACGGCCAGGCCGGGTCGCATGAGCGGCAGGACGATCCGCAGCAGCGCCTTCATCGCGCTCGCGCCGTCCACCCAGGCCGCCTCCTCGAGGGAGATCGGCACCGAGTCCATGAAGTTCTTCGTCATCCAGATCGCCATGGGCAGCGACGTCGCCGCCATGAAGAAGATGGTCCCGGGCACCGAGTCGAGCAGGTGCAGGTTCACGAAGAGCGCGTAGACCGGCACCATCATCGCCGTGATGGGCAGGCAGGTGGCGAACAGGATCCCGTAGAGGAACGACTTGCGGAACCGCATCTGGTAGCGCGACAGCGGGTACGCCGCGAGCACCGAGACGACCACCGTGATGACGGCCGTGCCCATCGAGATCACCGTCGAGTTCCACAGCGGCAGCAGCGTCTGCTCCCACGTGAACACCGACGTGAAGTTGTCGAACGTCGGGTTGCCCGGCCAGGTGACGCCCACCGTCGCGGAGGGGTTGAGCGAGGCCAGGACGATCCACGCGAGGGGGACCAGGAAGGTCAGCCCGATGAGCCCGAGGATCACCGACGACACCCACCGCGAGGTCCGGCCGCGCGGGGAGGCGAGGGCGGTGCGCTCCTTGCGGGTAGGCGGCACGACCGGCGTGCTGACTGGCAGGTCCACGACGGACATTCAGTCCACCTCCGGCTTCAGCGCCTTGATGTAGACGATCGAGAAGATCGCCCCGACGGCCAGCGTCACGGTGGCGATCGCCGTCCCGTAGCCGACCTGGGAGAACTTGAACGCCTGCTGGTACGCGAGCACCGGCAGCGTCGAGCTCGCCGTCCCCGGACCACCCCCGGTCATGACCCAGATCAGCGTGAAGACGCCGAGGGTCTGCAGCGTGGTGAGCATGAGGTTGGTGGAGATGGACCGGCGGATCATCGGCAGCGTGATGCGGAAGAACCGCTGGAACGGGCCGGCCCCGTCGATCTCGGCGGCCTCGGTGATCTCGGGCGGCACCTCGGACAGCGCGGCGTTGTAGACCATCATCGAGAAGGCCGTGCCGCGCCAGATGTTCGCCATGATCACCGCGAACATCGGGAACGTGATGAGCCAGGTGGTGCCCTCGAGCCCGACCCGGCCGAGGATCGTGTTGAGTGTGCCGTCGGTGGAGAAGAACGCGTACAGCGCGAACGCCGCGACGATCTCCGGCAGCACCCAGGCGGTGACGACCAGCCCGCCGACGATCGACCGCAGCGGCTTGACCGACGACCGCATGAGCAGCGCGAGCAGCATCCCCAGCACGTTCTGGCCGATCACCGCGGACGCACCGACGAACAGCACGGTGAGCCAGACGGACTTCCAGAACTCGGGGCTGGAGAAGAGTGCCGCGTAGTTGTCCAGACCGATGAAGTCCGGGTTCGCCGCCTTGTAGCCGGTCAGGGCGGTGTTGGTCAGTGAGCCGTACAGGGAGTAGACGATCGGCCCGGCCAGGAACAGCAGCAGCAGGGCGACGGCCGGGACGAGCGGGAGCGCCCGGGTGAGGGCGACCCGTCTGGCCGGCCGCCGCGGCCGGGGGGCGATCCCCCGGCCGCGGTCGACCGTGGTGGACAGTGCGAGATCAGCCACGGTCAGTCGGTCGTCGTGTTGTCGTCGCCGACGATCCCTGTCACGGCGGCGTCGTAGGCCTTGGCCGCGTCCTCCGGCGACTGCTGCTGGGTGGCCATCGCTTCGGCAGCCACCTGGATGTTCGACGAGATCTGCGAGTAGTCCGGGGTGGCCGGACGGAAGTGCGTCACGTCGACGAGCGCGGAGAAGAACTCGAACGACGGGTTGTAGGCGACGTACTCCGGGTCCTCGGCGACGTCCTTGCGCACCGCGATCTGGCTGTTCTCGGTGTCGTACTTGAAGGTGTTCTCCTTGTTCAGCGCCGTGGTGATGAAGTCGAACGCCGCCTGCGGGTCCTCGGCGTTCGCGCCGACCGCGAGGGTCCAGCCGCCCGACATGGAGGTGAAGCCGGGACCGCCGCCGTCCTGCGTCGGCATCTTGGCCATCCCCATCGTCTGCTCCCACTCGGGCCAGGCGTTCTCCCCGGAGATCCAGCCGCCCGGCATCCACGAGCCGTCGACCGCCATGGCGAGCTTGCCCTGGGGGAGCAGCTCGGTGCTGACGCGGTTGCCGACGGCAGCGTCGAGCGCGATGTCCAGGCTCGGAGCCAGGCCCTCGCCGTAGACGGTGTCGAGGAACTCGAGGGAGTCGGTGAACCCCTGCGACCCCAGGACCCACTTGCTCGAGTCGGTGTCGTAGAGGGTGTCCTCGGTGCCGTACAGCAGCATCTCGAAGCCCTGCATGGTGGTGGCCTCACCGGCCGCCTTGCCCGCGTAGATGTTCAGCGGGATGACGTCCGGGACCTTCTCCTTGACGGCCCGGGCGGCCGTCAGGATGTCGTCCCAGCTCTCCGGCTGCCAGTCCGCCGGCAGGCCGGCCTGCTCGAAGATCGTCTTGTTGAAGTAGATGCCGCGCGTGTCGGTGCCCATGGAGACGCCGTACGTCTTGCCGTCGTCGCCCAGGCCGGCCTGCTTGGCGTTCTCGAAGAACTGGCCCCAGTCCTCCCAGTCCGCCAGGTAGTCGTCGATGGGCAGGAGGTAGCCGGCGGCCGCGTCGGAGCGGATCTGGAACGTGTCCTCGTAGATCACGTCGGGTGCCGTCTCCGGCGACCCGTTCATCAGCGCGAGCTTGGTGAAGTACTGGTCCTGCTCCGCCTCGATGGGCTGGAGGTCGATCGTGATGTCCGGGTTGGCGTCCTCGAACTGGGTCTTGGCCTGCTGAAGCATGTCGTCGAGCTGGTGGAAGGCGGTGGTCTTCTGGTACGCCACCGTGACGGTGGACGCGCCGGCCGTGTCATCGCCGTCAGCGCCGCCCTCACCACCGCTACAGGCGGTGAGTGCGGCCAGCGCCAGCACTCCGGACGCGGCCACTGCTGCCTTGAGACGCATGGATGCTCCCTTGCTCCCGTGCTTCCTCGCGTGCCGGGCTTCGTTGCCGCACGCCGGGGTCAATTATTAACGCGAAACGACTTATTAACAAGCCCTGTTCGTCCGGATCTCCACGAGGGGGTGTCAGGCGCCCAGGAGGAGGTCGGACGTCCGCGGGGTGAAGGCCTGGCTGAGCACCAGCCGCCCCGCCCCCACGGCACCCACCTGGGACCCGAGCGGCGAGCCCAGCACGGCGACCGAGTGCTCGCTGCTGGGCACGCGGTGGTTGGCCACCAGCTTCTCCAGCGCCGGCATCGCGTGCCTCTCCATGCGCGACCACAGCGGACCGCCGACGATCACCGTGTCGAGGTCGCCCAGGTCCGTGATCACCACCGCGCCCATCCCGAGCCGACGCCCGGCGGTCTCCAGCACCTCGGCGGCCCGGGCGTCACCCGCGTCGGCCGCCGCGCAGAGCGCGGTGAACGCCTGGTCCAGCTCGACCACGTCGCCGGCCTCGGGCAGCGGGACGCCCGCCGCGCGGCCCTGCTGCACCAGGATCTCGAGGCCCAGCACCGCTCCCAGGCAGCCGCGCTTGCCACAGTCGCACAGCGGCCCGGTCGGGTCGACCACGAAGTGCCCCGCCTCGCCGGCGTTGCCGGAGGCGCCGCGCACCACCTCGTCGCGGATCACCAGGGACATCGCCACGCCCGTGCCGAGGTAGAAGAAGACGAACTCGCTGGACCTGTGCACGCCCGGGTCCCACAGGTGGGCCGACGCCGCCGCGATGGTGTCCTTGTCGAGGATGACGGGCAGCCGGGTGCCGGCCTGCACCGCGTCGCGCAGCGGGACACCGTCCCAGCCCGGCAGGTGGGGCGGGTCGAGGACCACGCCCCGCTCGACGTCGATGGGCCCCGGGCTCGCGATGCCGACGCCGAGCAGCAGCGAGCGATCGATGCCGGCGGAGGTGATCAGGGCCTCGATCGCGCCGACGATCCCCTCCACCACGCGGTCGGGCTGGTCCGGGCGCGGGACGGGGCGGTGCGACTCGGCCACCGCGTTCCCGGCGAGGTCGAGGATCACGAACGTCATGGTCGCGGGGTCCAGGTGCACGCCGATGGCGTACCGGCCGCGCGCGTCCAGGTGGACCAGCGTGCCCGGCCGGCCCGGACCGAGCCGCGTGCCCTCGCCCTCCTCGCGCACGAGACCCTGCTCGAGCAGCCGTCGCGTCGCGTTGGTGACCGTCTGCGCGGAGAGCCCGGTCCGGCGGGCCAGCTGCGCGCGGGTGAGGCCCGAGTCCGCGCGGCGGATCACGTCGAGGATCACCGTCTGGTTGAACCCGGCCATCCGCGGCAGGTTCGTCCCTCGGCGCATGGTCCTCCCCCGTCACGTCCGTCGATCCGCTCGACGGGGCACATCATGTCACCGCGCCGTCCGGCTCCCCCGTGCCGGCTGCTCCATGGCCACAGGTCAGGCCGTGACCAGGAAGCCCGCGCGCAGCAGGACCTCGTCGCGCGACGACGGGCCAACGAGGAGCTCGAACTTCCCTGGCTCGACGATCCGTGTCCCGCCCGCGTCGACCAGCGTGCAGTCCGCGACCGGGAGGGCGAGGTCCACCGTCACCCGCTCGCCCGGCGCCACCTCGACCTGCCGGTACGTCTTGAGCTCCTTGATCGCCCAGGTCACCGACGTGACCGTGTCCCGCACGTAGACCTGCACGGTCTCGCGCGACGGCCGGTCCCCCGTGTTGTGCAGCGTGACCTGCGCGCGCACGGTGTCGGCGACCCCGAGCACGGGCTCCAGGACCCGCAGGTCCGCGTAGTCGACGGTCGTGTACGACAGCCCCTCGCCGAACGCGAACGGCACGCGCTGCGTGAGGTCCGCGTACCGGCTGCCGTGCTGGCCGGGGAGCTGGTTGTAGAACACGGGCAGCTGGCCCACGTGCTCGGCGAATGAGATCGGGAGGCGGCCGGACGGCTGGATCTGCCCGAGCACGAGCTCCGCGATCGCCTGGCCGCCGAGCATCCCCGGGTTGGCGGCCCAGACGATCGCGGCCGCGTTCATCGCGCTCGGGGGCAGGACGAGCGGCTTGCTCGCGATGACGACGACGACCAGCGGCGTGCCCGTCTTGGCGAGGGCGTCGAGCAGGGCGACCTGGCCGCCGACCAGCTCGAGCGTGGCGGTGGACCGGCCCTCGCCGACGAGCTCGATGCGGTCACCGACGACGGCGACGACGACGTCGGCGGCCTCGGCCGTCGCGACGGCCTCCGCGATCAGGGCCTCGTCCGGCGCCGCCGGGAAGACGACCTTCGGGCGCGGCTGGCCGTCGGGGAAGAACTCGCCCTCCGGGTCGACGCCGAGCGTGAGGATCTCGGCGCCGCGCGCGTGCGTGACCGTCCAGCCGGCCGGGGCGTGGGTGCGGAAGCCGTCGAGGACGGTCTGCGTCATCTCGCGCGGGTGGCCGTCGGGCAGCCAGTCGGCCTGGCCGGAGGCACCGGCCCAGTCGCCGAGCTGGGTGTGCTGGTCGTCCGCGTTGGGGCCGACGACGGCGATGGTCGTCGGCTGCGCGGAGAGTGGGAGGGTGCCGTCGTTGGTCAGCAGGACGAGCGACCGGCGGGCCACCTCGAGGTTGAGCTCGGCGTGCTCTGCCGAGCCGATGACCGCGGCCTGACGCTCGACGCTCGGGTGGCGGGCGTCCTCGAACAGGCCCAGCTCGAACTTCAGCGTGAGGATCCGGCCGACCGCGGCGTCGAGGGCGGCCTCGTCGAGAAGCCCCTCGTGCACCGCCTCCTGCGCGCCCTCGAAGAAGCCGGGCGTGGTCATGACCATGTCGTTGCCGGCCCGCACCGCCGCGGCCGACGCGTGCGCGTAGTCGGGCTGGATGTGCTGCTCCCACACCATCCGGCCGACGTTGTCCCAGTCGGTGACGAGCGTGCCCTCGTAGCCCCACTCGCCGCGGAGCACCTCGCCCAGCAGCCACTCGTTGATGGTGATCGGCACGCCGTCCATCGACTGGTAGCCGAGCATGAACGTCCGGCAGCCCTCGCGGGCGACGCGCTCGAACGGGGGCAGGAACCAGGAGCGCAGCTTGCGGCGGCTGATGTCGGCCTCGGTGGCGTCGCGGCCGCCCTGCGTCTCGGAGTAGCCGGCGAAGTGCTTGGCGGTGGCCAGGATCGCGGTCGGGTCCGACAGACCGTCACCCTGGTAGCCGCGGACCATGGCCGACGCCAGCTCGCCGATGAGGAACGGGTCCTCGCCGAACGTCTCGCTGACGCGGCCCCAGCGCAGGTCGCGGGCGATGCAGAGCACCGGGGAGAACGTCCAGTGGATGCCGGTCGCGGCCACCTCGACCGCGGTCGCCCGCGCCACGCGCTCCAGCAGGTCGGCGTCCCAGCTGGCCGCCATGCCGAGCTGCGTCGGGAAGATCGTCGCGCCCTCCCAGAAGGAGTGCCCGTGGATGCAGTCCTCCGCGATCAGCAGCGGGATCTGCAGCCGGGTCTGCGGGGTCAGCTCGTGCGCCTGGCGCACCCGCTCGGGGGACGTGTGCAGGATCGACCCGACGTGCAGGTTCAGCACCAGGTCCTCCACACCGCCCTGGGCGTTCAGCTGCATCATCTGCCCGACCTTCTCCTCGAGCGTCATGCGCCCGACGAGGTCGGCGACGCGCTCCGCGACGGTCAGTGAGGAGTCCTGGTAGGGCGCGTTCATGAGGATGTCCCGGGGTCGGATCGATTCGACGATGATGTCTGCGGGACACCCTAGAGGAGCGTGAGATGACCGACGAGTACGACGCCGTCCGAGCCGTGATGGACACGGGCGGGCTCTACGTGGACTACGGCCCCGGGCTGGAGGCGCTCGAGGCCGAGCGCCTCGCAGGCAAGGAGCTGGCGCACGACTTCAACCACTCCCGGCCGGGGGAGGCGGCCCTGCGCACCTCGCTCCTGCAGCAGCTGCTCGGGTCCGTCGGTGAGGGTGTGTGGATCGAGCCGCCGTTCCACGTGTCCTACGGCTCGCACGTGCACATCGGGTCGCACTTCTACGCGAACTTCAACCTCGTGATCGTCGACGACGCCTCCGTGGTGATCGGTGACCGCGTGATGATCGCGCCGAACGTCACCCTCTCGACCGCGGGCCACCCGACCGTGCCCGAGGAGCGCGCCGGCGGCCGGCAGTTCTCCCTGCCCGTGCGGATCGAGGACGACGTGTGGATCGGGTCGAACGTGGTGGTCCTGCCCGGCGTGACCATCGGCGCGGAGAGCGTGATCGGCGCCGGCAGCGTGGTGACGCACGACATCCCGCCCCGCGTCGTGGCGGTCGGGGTGCCGTGCCGGGTGGTGCGATCGGTGGACTCGGCGGAGGGCGGAGCGTAGGACCTCATGCACGGCGACGGCGGCGCGCCGGTGGGGCTGCGGTCGGTCGCTGCATCGAGGCAATGACCGGACCACTCTCCAGCGGAGGTCCGAGTACCACTCGGGGTGGTTGCCCTTCCCCTGCGACCCTCGCTAGCCCACCTTGACCTGTGGACAGCGCCCCCCGAATGTCGGTGATGAATCGTACACTTGTTCGATATCAGGTGGATCTGGCAAGAGTGGCCGGAGGTGATCAGGGTGACGCTCGTTCTCGAGAGCCGCGAGGTCGACGACGACCCCGTCGTGCGTGCATCGGTTCCCGGGTGTGCAGTCCGGCCCACGACGTCAACCTTCTCGCCCACACCGTCTCCCTCACCCACCTCGCACCCCCGGCAGGCACCGCCCGCCCCCCACCGGTCGCCCGCGATGGTCTGGCTGGACTCCGGGCGCGGTGCTCGTCCGGGAGCGGCGCCGGCGGGTGAGCGCGTGGTGGATCTGGGTGCGGTGGACGAGTTCCCTCTGCCCGGTGCGGACGCCGCCGCACTCGTCGCCATGCTGAGCTCGGTGCCGGTCTCCGAGCTCTCCGGGGCGGCGCTGGTGAACGGGGTGGCGGCCTGGCAGCAGGCGTTGAACATGGTCCAGGCCGCGCAGGCGGTGTGGGTTCGCGAGCTCGAGGCTCGCACGCCGGACGCGCTGCGGCACGTCCCGGACGAGCTCGCGTGCGTCCTCGTGTCCACCAGGCGGCACGCAGAGAACCTGTTCATGCGGGCGTGGGGCACGGCCCAGCACCCGGCCCTGGGTGATGCGTGGGCGTCGGGGGCGGTGGACGCGCGCAAGGTCGACGTGATCCTGGACGAGATCCACCGGTCCGGGACCGCTCTGTCCGCGCACGAGGTCGGCGCGGTGGTGAGCGACGCGGTCGACCGGGCCACCGAGATGACGGGACCGCAGCTGACCCGGCACGTGCGCGCGGCCCTGATCGCCGCCGGCCCCACAGTCGCCGAGAAGCGTCGGGTGGTGGAGCGCGAACGGCGCGGAGTGTTCCTGGAGCTGGCGCCGGACGCGATGGCCCGACTGATCGCCTACCTGCCTGCCGCCGACGCCACCGCGGCGTTCACCGCGATCGACGCCCTGGCCGGGCACGCCGCGCTCGACGGCGACGGGCGCAGCATCGACCAACGCCGCGCAGACGCGTTCAGCGACGTCTTCACCTCGATCCTGGACCGGCAGGCGACCCCCGACGGGACGGCGCTCCCCACCCGCCACGGCCAGCGAGTCGCCCTGCACGTCACCGTCGCGGCCACCACCCTGGCCGGCCTGAACGACCACCCCGCCGCCCTCGAGTCCTACGGTCCGATCCCGGCACAGGTCGCCCGCGAGCTCGCCCAGGACGCCACCTGGCGACGCGTCCTCACCGACCCCGCCACCGGACAGGTGCGCTCCGTGGGCTCGCAGTCCTACCGGCCCGGCGCCGACTTGACCCGCACCGTGCAGGCCCGTGACGTGACCTGCACGTTCCCCGGCTGCCGCCAGCCGGCGACCAGGTGCGAGATCGACCACCGCATCCCCTACGACCACACCCGTATCCCGGGCGGCCACGACCAGACCTGCGAGGCGAACCTGCACTCGTTGTGCAAGCACCACCACCAAGCCAAGACTGAGGGCTGGTGGAAGGTCACGTACGACAGGGACACCGGCGTCTCGCGGTGGACCGATCGGCACGGGATCACCAGTGCGCGACATCCGGTCCCCGTGCTCGTCCCGCCCGAGGCCCTCGAGCACCGACGACGATCCGCGCCACGAGCTGACTCCGGTGACCCGCCCTTCTGAGGGGCGCGCGCGTTCTGGCTACCCGGTGACGCGGTAGTCGAGCAGCAGATGGCCGGTCGGTGAGACCACGGCTCGGATCGTGTCGAGCTGGATCGACGGCAGCCCGTCGAGCAGCCGGCGTCCGCCGCCGGCGACGGTCGGCGCGACCACGAGTCTGAGCTCGTCGACGACGCCGGCTGCGAGCAGCGACTGCGCGACGGAGATGCTGGCGTGCACGCCGATGTCGCCGCCCGGACGGCGCTTCAGGTCGTGCACGAACTCGACCAGGTCGCCGTCGACCGCCGTCGCGTGCGCCCACTCCTGATCGAGCGGCGTCGAGGTGGCGACGTACTTGGAGACCCCGTTGATGAAGTCGGCGAACGGCTGCACCGTGCTGTTCGGCCAGTAGCCGGCCCACTCGTCGTAGCTGCGTCGGCCGAGGACGACCGCGTCCTGCGTCGCGATCACCGCGGCGAGGTTGGCATCCAGCTCGTCGTCCCAGGTGGTGAAGAACGCCGAGGGATCCTCGGCCACGCCGTCGAGCGACACCAGCTCGTACAGGACGACCTCTCGCATGACAGGCACCTCCGGTGGAGCTCGACGCCGCGGAGCAGACGGTTCGGGGATCCCCCTCGCCCCGATCCAGGATCCTAGCCAGCGCGAGCGGGCCCCGGCCGGCGCGGGCCAGTCGTCACGGCCGAGGGTCCCCGCTACCTTGGCGCATGCGAATCGCGGTCCTGTCCGACGTGCACGGGAACCTGACCGCGTTCGACGCGGTTCTGGCCGACATCGACGCCCGCGGCATCGCCACGATCCTCAACCTCGGTGACGTGGCCGGGAAGGGACCGCGGGGCGCGGCGGCGATCGCACGCACGCGCGAGCGCTGCGCCGTCACGATCCGCGGCAACTGGGACGACTTCCTCCCGGAGTCGGCGGACCACGAGGACCTCGCGATCCGCTGGTGGCACGACGAGCTCACCGCCGACGACCGCGCGTGGCTCGCCGCCCTCCCTCTCAGCCACCACCTCGTGCTCGCCGGCCGCAGGATCCGGCTGGTCCACGCGTCGGCGACCAGCGTCTACACCCGCGTGCACTTCCACCACACCGAGGACGAGTTCGCGGCGATGTTCGCCACCACTGAGCTCACGGGCGACGGCCCGGAGCCGACGGTCGTGCTCTACGGCGACGTCCACGACGCCTACGTCGAGACCGACCACGGCCGGACCCTGGTGAACGTGGGCAGCGTCGGCAACCCGCTCGACGAGACGACCGCGTCGTACGTGATCCTCGAGGCCATCGGCGACACGTTCAGCATCCAGGTCGTCCGTGTCCCGTACGACATCGAGGCCGAGCTCGCCGTCGCGGACGCGGTCGGGATGCCGACGCTCGACGAGTGGTCGATCGAGCTGCGCACCGCGATCTACCGGGGTCGGCACGCGGCGCTGGGACTCACCTCGTCCGGCGCACCGCGATGATGTTGTCCGAGACCTCCGCGGTCTGACCGTCCGGGCCGGAGGCCGTGCGCCGCGGGGCGTCCAGCCGCTCGACCGACCAGCCCTCGCCCAGGTCGAACGAGGCGAGCGACTCGGCGGGCGTCGGGAAGACCCGGTGCTGGTCCCAGAACCACGGGGCCGACGACGCGTGCTCGATCACCACGAACAGTCCTCCCGGCGCGACCAGCTGGGACGCGCGGTGCAGCACCTCCGCGCGCGGGAACTCCGCCGGTCCGTGGAGGTAGGTCGCCGTCACCAGGTCGAACGGGCCGGACGGCATCGACACCCGCAGGTCGTGCTGCTCGACGGTGACGCGGTCGGTCAGGCCTGCGTCGGCGGCCGCCTGGGCGACCCGGCCGAGCGCGACAGCCGCCGCGTCGACCGCCGTCACGTGCCAGCCGAGGGATGCGAGCCAGAGGGCGTCGCCACCGTGGCCGCAGCCGAGGTCGACCGCGCGGCCGGGCGGGAGCGATCCGACGACGTCGACCACCACCGCGTTCGGGCGCGTCCCCCACGAGGGGTCGATCGTCGCGTAGTGCTCGTCCCAGTAGTGCTCGCCGTGCGTGTGCTCAGTCATGCGCGCCACTGTCGGCCGCGACATCGGCGTGCGGCAAGCCGCGTTGCCGGTCCGGCAAGCCCACCGCCGCGACGAGCCGCCGCACGACGCCGTCCGGGTCGGCCTCCCACTCCGTCGCGAGCACCTGCACCACGCGCCAGCCGCCCGAGCGCAGGGCCGTCGGCTGCGTGACCCGGCGCTCGTCGAGGGAGTGGGCGGCGAGCCGCGCGGACTGGTCGACCAGCACGCCGACCGTGTGGGCAGCGGCGCCCGGGGGCCGCAGGGCCAGGTCGCAGCGGAACGCGGACTGCCCGACACCGGCGACGACCTCCACGCCGGCCGCGCGGACCGCGTCGGCGATCTGCTCCACGATCGGCGGGACGACCGCGGCCGGCACCCGTCCGGACCGCTCCCGCAGCCCCGCCAGCACCCCGGCAGCCGCGGCGGCGTCCCCGTTGGAGACCGCGTCGGCGTAGTGCAGGAAGCCGCGCAGGGTGTTGGCGCCGTCGTTGTAGACGTTGGTGATCGCGGTGTGCTCGATGCTGCTCACCAGCACCATGTGCCGGCGGGCGCGGCTGAAGATGACGTTGAGCCGCTTCTCGCCGCCGGCGTTGTTGATCGGTCCGAAGTTCATGCGCATGCGACCGTCCGGGCCGGCGGCGTAGCAGACGCTCATGAGGATCACGTCGCGCTCGTCACCCTGGACGTTCTCGAGGTTCTTCACGAACAGCCCGACCACCTGGCCGTCCTCCTCGCGGGTGAGCTCGGCGTCGTACCGACGGGCGAAGTCGGCGTCCTCGCGCCCCAGCCGCTCCAGCGCGCGCTCGATCTCCGACTGCTGCGCCTCCGAGAACGCCACGATCCCGAGCGTCTGGCCGGTCCCGCGGGCCAGCAGCTCGCGGACCAGGTGCGCGATCCAGACGGCCTCCTGCGGGTTGGTCCGCTGGGTGTACACACCGTCAAGCACGCGCATCGCGCTGATGCTCCGCTCGAGCAGGCCGTCGACGGCCGCGGCGACGTCCGTCGGCTCGGGGACCGACGCGACCGTCACCTCCAGCGGTCGCGCGCGGACGTGGGTGAGCGTCCGGTCCGGGATCGTGGTCAGCCGGCCCTCGTAGAACGCCGCGTTGCTGAACTGGATGAGCGCCTCGTACTGGCTGCGGTAGTGCCAGGTGAGCATGGTCGACGGCAGCCGCACGGACCCGACCGCGAGGAAGCTGTCGGAGTCGAGCACCACGCCCACCGGGGCACTGTCGTCGTCCTCCACCGGCTCCTCCGTGGGGGGCGCGCCCACCTGGAAGTACCGGGACGGCGGCAGCTGCATCCGGTCGCCGACCACGATCACCTGCGCACCGCGGAACAACGCCGGCACGGCCTCCTCGACGGGGATCTGGCTGGCCTCGTCGAAGATCACCACGTCGAACGTGGTCTCCAGCGGCAGGGTGTCCGACAGCGACGACGGGCTCATCAGCCACACCGGTCGCATCGCCGCGACGACCGCCCCCGGATCGGCGGAGGCCAGGTGCCGGATCGACTTGTACGCGCGGACCTTGCCGAACTCGTGCTCGAGCTCGCGCCGGCCGGCCATCCAGACCGCCTTGAGCGCGCGGTCCTCCAGGTGCATGCCGCTCACGCTGCGCTGCGAGTGCGCGACCGCCTCGACGAATTGTGCGCGCAGCCGGGCGGTGACGACGTCGGCGTTGGCGCGCTGGAGCTCCGGGGCGCGCTCGGCCACGCGGTCCAGCAGGTCGGCCAGCCGGTCGCCGTCGAGCCGGCTGAGCGCGGGCTCCTGTGCGCGGGCCTCCCGCATCGACGCGGCGACGACGGCGTGCTCCAGCTGGTCCGGGGACGCGTCGAGCTGCCGCAGCGCGCGCAGGACGGTCGGCGCCGCCGCCAGGTCCCGCAGGGTGCCGGCCGCCGCGCGCACGAGCGCCTGCCCGTCCGCACCGGTGAGCCCGCGCAGCTCATCGCGCAGGGCGCTCATCGGCAGGTCGTCGGCACCCGCGACGAGCCCGGCCAGATGCGTCCGGACCGTCTCGACGAGCTCCGGCAGGCGGTCGAGGACGTCGTCCGGCTCGGTGTCCGCCAACCGCGTGCGCCACACGGCGAGCGTGCCGGTGTACCTCCGGATGGCCGCGATCCTGTCCGAGAGGACCGCGAGGTCGCCGTGCCCCCAGTCGCGGGCCAGCTCCTGCGAGAGCGCGTCGGCGCGTGCCGCGGTGTCGTAGCGCGCGACGAGGAGCTCCAGCGCCTGCGTCGCCGTCGGCCGGACCTGCCGGTCGCCCGCGTCGAACCCCGCGTCCACCAGCTTGCGCACCCTCCGCCAGCCGCCGTCGAGGAACTTCCACATCGACGTCTCGCGGCGCCGGGCGATCTCCAGGGCGGCCGCCGCGTCCGCGGCCGAGAGCGGCTCGCGCCAGCCGGAGGCCGCGCGGTCGGCCGCGTCCGCCACCGCCTCGGTCTCCCGCCAGGCGACCGTCGCCTCCTGCAGCCGGCGGGCGGCGGGCGTGCGCGGGGTGACCGCCGAGCCGAGGTCGCGCTGGACCAGCGGTGCGAGCACCGCGTGCATCTGCCCGACCGCGTCGGCGTCGTCCACGGTGAGGTCGCCGCCGTCGCCCAGGACGGCGAGCACGGCATCGACCGCCGCGGCGGCCTCCTGTGCGCGCTGCGCAACCACGGCGTCGGCACGCGGCTGGTCCAGCACGGACGGGTCGATGAGCCGGGCGGGGGTCCGCGCGAGCACCGGGGCCGTACCGGCGCGAGCCAGCGCAGCCGCGAGCGCGTCGACCAGCGGACGCGCCGGCACCCAGTCGGCGGGCTCGGGCAGGAGCGCCTGCTGGGCGGGCGTGAGGTCGTCGCCCCAGCGGAACCCGCGCAGCGCGATTAGGCGCTCGAGCACGTCCTGCACCCCGCCGAGCGCCTGCTCGTACGCGCCGACCTCGGCCAGCGCGGCGGTCGTCGCGTCGATCAGCGCGGTCCGGCGGGCCTCGACGGCGTCCAGCGGCTCGTCGTCGGCCAGCCAGCGCTCGTAGGTGTCGCGCAGCCCGTGCACGAACTCTTTCTTGTCCTCCTGGCTGTCGTGCACCAGCGTGCAGATCTCGCCGAGGCCCTGCGCCCGCAGCCGCGCGTGCACCACGTCGAGGGCCGCGCGCTTCTGGCAGACGAACAGCACGCGCTTGCCGTGCGCGACGAAGTCGGCGACCAGGTTGGTGATCGTCTGCGACTTGCCCGTGCCGGGCGGCCCCTGGATGACGAAGTTGTCGCCGGAACGGGCCAGCGCCACCGCGCCCAGCTGCGAGGCGTCCGCCGGCACCACGAGGTACCGGTCGGCCACGGCGATGGTCGCGCCGTGCTCGGCGACGTCCCGCGGGGCGGTCGAGAACAGCTCGTCGAACGCCTCGTTCGGCATCGGCTCGGCCAGGAGGGAGTCGTAGTCGCGGACCAGGCTGAGCGTGCGGTAGTTGAAGTTGGCCAGCGTGACCATGGTCAGGTCGACGTCCCACGTGTACGGGTTGTCGTCGCCCTGCGTCTGCACCGAGAACGTCTCGACCACGTGCTGCGGGGCGGGCGCGTCGCCGAGCTCCACGGACAGCGGGATCGGCCGGCGCTGGATGCGGTCCTGGAAGATCTGCACACCGAGCGGGTTCCATCCGGGGCGCGTGTACGAGTACGCGTACTGCCGACGGCCGACCAGGGGACGGGTGCTCGGTCGGCGCCGCCGGTACGCCTGCAGCGCCACCTGCGCCCGGTGCCGGACCAGCTCGATCCGCGGCTTGTCGACGAGGCCGACGACCACCGCCGGCTGCGTCGCGCGCGCCTGCTTCTCGATGCTCGCCCGCAGCTCCTCGACGGCCCCCTCGGACGCCAGGTCGATCGTCTCCGGCAGCCGCAGCCCGAACAGCTCGTCCAGCTGGTGCCGCAGCACGGGGTTGACCTCGGCCTGCGTGCTGGTGAGCTGGAGCCGGTAGGCGTCGCGCACGCCCCGCTGCTTGGTCAGGGTCACCGGAGCCAGCACCAGCGGCGAGTCGACGGGCGTGCCGGGGTCGTTCTTCACGTCGTGCCAGCGCAGGAACGCGACCACCAGGCGCAGCTGGTCCCGCCCGTACTCGGCACGGTCGCGGCGGGCCGACGAGATCAGCGCGTCCAGGGCCGCCGCGGCGTAGGGGGCGTCGTCCCAGCGGACCAGCGAGCCGACGTCGACGGCCTTGCCGTCCACCAGCCGCGCGGACGCCGGCCCGCCCCACGTGAACAGCTGCGACGCGCGGATGTGCCGCACGTCGAGGACCAGCGGCACGGACGCCTCGGTGAGGTTGATGGTCCGCCCGGTGGGCCGGAAGTGCAGCAGCGGGTTGCGCCGGGACGCGTCGAACAGGCGGTCGCGCAGGTGCTCCAGGACGGCGGCCCGGCGGTCGGTGCGGGCGCCGAGCACGCGCTCGAGGTCGAAGTCCTCGGGCTGGTCGCGGTAGGTCTCCAGCCGCGTGATGACGTCGGCGAGATCCTGGGCGCGGCGTCGGCGGTCGGGCGCGATCATCGAGCTCGCGACCGTGGCCAGCACCGGGTGCAGGGCCGGCGCGAGGGCGAACAGGTTGTTCCGGCGCTCCTGCAGCAGGGCCGCGTCGGCCTCGTCGGCCAGGTCGAGGCCGCACACCAGCGCGACGAACAGCTCGCCCAGGCTCGCGATGTCGGTGAGCTCGTCGTGGTGGCCGGCCAGGTGCTCCCAGCGCTGCCACCCGGCGACGATCCGGACGGCGCCCTCCTCGGAGGAGGTGCGCGTCTCGCCGGCGGCACCGGAGAGGTCCCGCTCGACGGTCCCCCGATGCTCGACCTCGACCGCCGCCGACACCTCCGCGGCCGCGATCGCCGCCCGGTTCCGGTGCGGCGGCCCGGCCTGCGTGACGTCGACGGTCACCGGCTCGTCGTCGGTCTGCGCGAGGGCGCCGAGCCCGCGCAGCGGGGCGACCCGGCCGGTCTCGTGCAGCGACTGCACCGTGTGGAACATCGGGAGCAGCAGGCCGAGGACGTCGTCGGGGGGCAACCCGCCGCGGGCCACGGCACGGCCGATCAGCGCGCGCATCAGCCCGCCGCCGCCGTCACCTTGGCGAGCGCCCGCTCGCCGAGGTCGAGCTCGTCGGTGAAGAGGCGGAGCACCTCGTCGCCGAGGCCGACCCGGCGGGCGACCGCGAGCACCGCGCCGAGGTCGTCGACCCCGCCGCCGTCGTCGGCCGTGGCGAAGTCCACCAGCACGGCCGCCAGGTAGGTGCGCGTCTCGGAGGCCAGGTTCGACGGCGTGTCCGTGAGGGCGGGCGGCCCGCCGACGACGACCCCGAACCGCTGCGCGAGGTCGAGCGCCTCCTCGCTGCGCACGATGTCGTCGGCCACGAGCATCCACACCAGCGACCGCGTGATCTCCGCCAGCCGGTCCTGCCCGAGCACGTCGAGCGCACCGAGGTCCAGCTGCGGGCCGAGGGCTGCCGCGACGGCCGCGTCCGCGCCGGGTCCGCGCTCGGCCCACTCCTGGAGCGCCCACGCCCGCAGGACGGTCTCCGGGTGCGTGGTGCCCGCGCTGGGGACGGAGTAGTCCACCTCGGCCGCCTGGCGCAGGTACGCCGCGGAGTCCACCTTGGCCAGTCCCGTGACGATCTTGACCAGGCCGCTCACCGTCGTGGTCAGGGACCCGCACGCCAGCATGCCGCCGCGGTCCGCGTACAGCTCGGTGGCCAGCCGGAACCGGCGGGCGGTCTCCAGGTACTCCGACGGGGTCCGGGCATCGGACTCGGCGGCGTCCAGCAGGCGGGCAGCCGCCAGGTACCGGCCGTCGTCCGCAGACCAGAGCAGGTGGTGCGCCAGCTCGTGGCCGGCCACGGCGCAGAGCTCGTCGGCGTCGAGCAGGTTGAGTGTGCCGCCGGTGAGCACCAGCACCGCCCGGTCCGGCACGTAGACCAGCTCGGCGTTGCTGCCCTGGCCGCCCTCGTCGACGTAGATCTCGATGGGCACGGTCACACCGAGCGCGTCCGCGGCGCGCTGGACCGCGGCGTGCACCTCCGGGTGCCCGGCCGCGTCCACGCGGTAGGTCTGACGCAGGAGCAGCTGGTCCAGCTCGCCGGAGGGTGCCGAGACCCGCGGACGCAGCGAGCCGAAGGCCACCGGGTTCTCGCGCTCGAGCAGCGCCGCGACGTCGCGGTGGTACGGCAGCGGTCCCCAGTCGGTCACCGGCCACCTCCCTCGTCGTCGTGGCCCCGGCGACGATAACGCGATCGAGGGCTTGTCGCGCCGCCCTGAGGTTCGACAGGGTGTGACGCGTCCAGGGCCGGACCGAGCGCAGGGGGCGAGCGGCCGGCGGACACACGTGCAGGGGGTATGCATGACTGCCGTACGTCTCCATGTCCGCAGGTGGGGAACGCTGCTCGCAGCGCTCAGCCTCGCCGCCACCCTCGGAGCGACCGGCGCGGGCGCCGCGCCACCGTCCGACCGCACCAGCCGGACCGAGGCGGCCCGGGTGGACCGGGTCCCCGTTCCGGACCCGCAGTGGTTCGACTGCAGCACGGCCTTCGGGCCTCGGACCCAGTGCGGGACCGTCCAGCTGCCGCTCGACTACGACCAGCCACGCAAGGCCTCGACGGAGGTCGCGCTGCTGAGGGTCCCGGCCACCGACCCGGCCCGCAAGATCGGCACGCTGTTCGTCAACCCGGGAGGTCCGGGCGGCTCCGGCGTGGCCATCGCGGCGCAGGCGTCGCTGTTCCTCTCGCCCGCGGTGCTCGAGAGGTTCGACGTCGTCGGGTTCGACCCGCGCGGCACCAACTACAGCAGCAACGTGCAGTGCTTCCGGAACCTGGGCGAGCAGGCGAACGCGCTGGGCCCGCTGCTGACCACACCGTTCCCCGTCGGGGATGCGGAGACCGGCGCGTACATCGCCTCGGCGAAGGCGTTCGGCGTCGCGTGCTCGACCACCGGCACCCCGCTGTCGGGGTCGATGTCGACCGCCGAGGTGGCCCGGGACATGGACGTGCTGCGCCGCACGGTCGGCGACCAGCGGCTCACGTACCTCGGCTTCTCGTACGGCACCTACCTGGGCAACGTCTACGCCAACCTGTTCCCGGACCGGGTGCGTGCGGTGGTCATCGACGGCGTGCTCGACCCCCTCGCGTGGACGGGCACACCGGCGACCGCGAGCGTGCCGCAGACGCAGCGTCTGAGGTCCGGCGAGGGCGCGTCGAAGGCGTTCCACGAGGTCCTCGCCCGGTGCGCCGCCGCAGGCCCGGAGTTCTGCAGCGTTGCCGGGATAGGTGACCCGGAGACGGTCTACGCCGGGATTGTCGCCTCCCTGAAGGAGGAGCCGCTCACGATCACCGACGAGACCGGGGAGGTGGTCTTCGTCCTCACCTACGCGACGCTGATCAGCTTCATGCTCGGGGACCTGTACGCCCCGGAGGGCTACAGCTACGTGGACCAGGACCTCACGCTCATCCACAGCCTGCTGCACCCCGGCGCGGGCGACCCGGGTGCGGCCCGTGCCGCGCTGGTGGCGAAGTTCCAGGCACTCGCGGCACCCGTGCAGCGCAGCGACGCGTTCGGCCTCGGGTTCCCGTACGACAACTCGCCCGAGGCGTTCCAGAGCGTCCTGTGCACCGACGGCCTCAATCCCGCCCGCGCCGAGAAGTGGGTCGAGGCATCGGCCCGGGCCGACGCGGTGGCCGCGGGGTTCGGCCCGATGTGGACGTGGGCGTCGGCGCCGTGCGCCTCCTCCACGTGGACCGTGCGCGACGAGGACGCCTACGCCGGTCCGTTCACGCGCCGGACCGCGGCGCCCGTGCTGGTCGTCGGCAACTACTGGGACCCGGCCACCAACTACGACGGGGCCGTGACCGCCTCGAGCCTGCTGCCGAACAGCCGCCTGCTGTCCAGCGACAGCTGGGGTCACACCGCGTACGGCACCTCGGCCTGCGTGACCGACGCGGTGGACACCTACCTGCTCCGGGGACGCACCCCCGCCGCGGGGACGGTGTGCACCGGTGACGTGCAGCCGTTCACGGTGCCGCTCGGTACCGCGGAACGCCGTGCGGCACCGGACCGTCCGCTGCCGCCGGTCGTCCCGCCGTTGCCGGGCGCGCTGCCGCGGAGCTGACCGCGGTCGTCCTGACCGGGCGGGTGGCTGCCCGGTCAGGACGCCGACGCCGGCGGATGATCCACTCCGCCACAGCGAGGTTGAGCACCCACGCCGCACCCATGATCAGCGCGCGGCTCGTCTCGCCGACCGTCCCGGCGAGCGTCCACGGGATGAACAGCACGGCCTGCGTGCCGGCGCCCTGGCCGATTGCGTAGCCGCGCGTCATCCAGGCGCTGTGCGTGACGACGTCCCGGCGCCGGATGGCCAGGACGCCGAGCACGAGGAACGCGACCATCGCGGAGCCGAACACCACCCGGAACGCCTCGAGCAGGGGACCGTCCCCGGCGGGCAGCTCCGCGAACACCGCCATCCACAGGCCCGCGAGCGCCGCCACGATCCCGGCGGGGGCCACCACGCGGCCGGCCAGCCGGTGCCACCGCGGACGCCGGCGCCGCAGCCCGGGGTGGAACTGGAACGCGCCGAGCACGCAGAACACGCTCGCCGCCACGATGTGCACGACCACCGGCACCGGCATCGCGACGAACCGCGCATTGCCCGGGTTGACCTCCGGGCTGCCGGCCAGCTCCGCCAACCGGATCGCGCCGGCCAGGATCGGGACCAGGCTCAACAGGATCAGGCCGGCCGGGATGCGCCACTCGTGTCTGGGCACGGGGCCCCCTTCGTCAGGTGCGGATCGTCGTGGTCCGAGCCTGGTCACCCACGGCGTGCCGGTCATCGGCCGATGGGCCGCGGCGTCGTCGTCCCTTCGGCCGAGGCACAGGAAACCCTCCGGCCGCCCCGGTCGTTCCACCCTGGACAGCCCCCATCCGGACGGAGACCCCATGACCCCGCTCGTCTGCCCCAAGTGCGGATCCGACATGCGCGCGTACGAGCGCAACGGCGTGACCATCGACCAGTGCACCGGCTGCCGGGGGATCTTCCTGGACCGCGGGGAGCTCGAGCGGCTCACGGACGCCGAGGCCGCGTTCTACGGCTCGCGCACCGCGCCGGCGCCGCCACCGAGCCGGTACCCCGAGGACGACCGGTACCGCGGTGACCGCGATGACTCCTACAAGAAGAAGAAGCGCCCGGGCGGCTTCCTGGGCGAGCTGTTCGACTGACTCAGGGGCAGGTGTCCGCGGCCGGCTCGCCCGAGAAGCGGTCGGTGGTCCACGCCAGCAGCTCGGGGACCAGCGGGGAGTCCGCCTCGACGAGCGGGACGTGACCGCGGCCGGCGTAGGTGCGGTAGTCGACCGCGTAGCCGGCCGCGCACCGGTCGTCGACGTAGGCGCCCTGGGCGGCCGGCGTCACCAGGGCGTCGTCGGCCCCCTGAGCCACGAGCAGCGGCGCGGCGATGCGTCCGGACGGCACGTTCTGGACCAGGCGGTCGAGGAACACCCCGCTGCTGGGGTCGCCGGACCAGATCGGCCTGTCCAGGGCCAGCGAGGTGAGCACGGAGACGAGGACGCCGGGCTCGGCGAGGCACCGCTGCGCCATCTCGCGCGTGATGATCCGCGCGCCCGGCCGGACCAGCTCGTCGAAGCTCACGTCGGGGTACTCGGCGGTGTAGCCCTCCACCACGTACGACGCGAACAGCTCCCCCGCGGTCACGGTCTCCACGACGTCCACCAGCGCCGGCAGGTTGCTCGCGGGCGCCAGGGCGGCGACCCCGTCGATCTGCAGCTCGGGTGCGTACGTCGGCGCGAGCATCCCCGTCCACAGGGCCGCGTGGCCGCCCTGCGAGTGCCCCCACACGACGGTCTCGTCGGCCAGGTCGACGGCGGAGAGCTGGTGCGCCGCCCGGACCGCGTCGAGCACCGAGCGCCCCTCGCCCAGCCCGATGAGGTAGGGGTGCGGGCCCTCGGTGCCCAGACCGGTGTAGTCGGGGGCGACCATGGCCCAGCCCTGCGCGAGGACGTCGTCCTGCACGAACATCGCGCCGGCGCCCAGCCCGTCGGTCAGCACGGACGGCGCACACCCGCTCGCCACACCCGTCGTCCCGTGCGCCCACGCCACCACCGGGCTCGGCGATGCGGAGTCCGGCGCGACGACCAGTCCGCTGGCGACCGCCGGGCGCCCCTCGTCGCGGGTGGTCGTGTAGAGGATCCGCCACGCCCTGGCGCCGTCGGGGATCTCGTCGCTGGTGAACGGCTCGCTGCGGAGCAGCTGTCCGGGGGCGGACGGGACGTCGTCCGGCTGGTCGTAGAACGCGTCCGGTCGGGGCACGCCACGCTGCACGACCACGCCGGCCAGCACCAGGACGAGCGCCACCAGCGCACCGAGCACCGAGCCGGTCAGCCGCCACCACCCACCGCGAGGACCCGCCCGGCGCGGCCACAGCCGGCCGAGGTCGGCGTCCTGCCCGCGGGCACCGGCGACGATCTCGCGCACCCCGACGATCACCAGCCGCACCGCGAAGACGACGGCGACCACCAGCACGGTCACGTCCGGCCAGGCGAGCGCCAGCACACCGAGCACGATCGCCGTGGCACCCCCGACCACCGCGTTGGCGCGGGCCGTGCCGTGCACGCCCCGGGACCGGGCGAGGTCGAGCACGCCGTCGACGATCAGGGCCCCCGCGACCACCAGGGCCAGCACGCGGATCGTCACGCCCGGCCACACCACCACCGCGAGCGCGGCACCCAGGGACACCGAGCCGCGGACCACCGACCACCGGTCGCCGTCCGCCAGCTCGTCGACGCCGAGCACCACCAGCCCGACCACGACGACGACCACCAGCACGGCGAGCGACGAGAACGGCCGGACCACGAGCACGGCGCCGACCAGCACGGCCACGATCCCGAGAGTCAGTCGCAGCCGGCGTGACACCGAGTGGTCGTCGCGGCGTGGCACGAGCCGAAACTAGCGCTCGGGTCGGTCACTCGTCGCGGGTCGGCCGATCGTCGTCCTCACCGCGGTCGTGCACGGTGACCTCGCCGTCGTCGTGCACGGTGAGGATCGTGGTGGTGCACGCGCCGCCGTCGAACGAGGCGAGCACCGTGCCGTCCTGCGCGGACACGACGATGCCGGTCCCCACGCAGTCGTCGCCGGGCAGGCTCCGACCCGCCCGGGCGGGGAGCTCGACGACCTCGTCGGACCCCTCGAACGTCACCACCACGGGCTGGTCGCTCTCGTTCGTCAGCTCCGCGGCGTCCGGCGGGTGGTCGATGCACCCGGCCGCGGTGGCCGCGAGAGCCACCGCCGTCACCGCCGACGCCAGCGTCCGTCGCACTCGCACGATGCCCCCTGCAGTAGTCCCGTGGACGGCGATCCTGCCCGAGATGGGGTCGGCCCGGGCCCGTCATCCGTCGGAACGCTCCACGAGCGACCGCAATCATCCGATCGGACCAGTCGGCTGGTGCGCGAGGGCGTGTCGGACCCTCGGGGCACAGTGGGCGGATGGACGTGAGGACGGCGGTCGAGGACCGGGTCGGCTCCGGTGAGGTGCACGGCGCCGCGTGGCTCGTGGACCGGGCAGGGGACGTGAGCACCGGGGCCGCGGGGATCAGCACGACGGACACGATCTTCCGCATCTCGTCGGTGACCAAGCCCGTGGTCGCGGCGCTCGCGATGCAGCTGGTCGACGACGGGCTGCTCCGCCTGGACGACCCCGTGGACAGCCTCCTCCCGGAGCTCGCCGACCGCCGCGTGCTCCGCGATCCCGCCGGCCCGATCGACGACACCGTCCCTGCGGACCGGCCGATCACCGTGCGGGACGTGCTCGAGTTCCGGCTCGGGCTCGGCATGGACTTCGCCGGGCCGTTCCCCGGCACGGTCCTCGGCGCCCTGGCGGAGCGCGGGCTGCCGGTCGGTCCGCCCGCCCCGCAGCAGTCACCGGCCCCCGACGAGTGGATGCGGGTGGTGGGGAGCGTCCCGCTCGCGGCGCAGCCGGGCGCCCGCTGGCTGTACAACACGGGCGCCCAGGTGCTCGGCGTCCTCGTGGCGCGCGCGGCGGGTCAGCCGCTGCCGGAGCTCCTGGCCGAGCGGCTCCTGGACCCGCTCGGCATGGTGGACACCGGCTTCCACGTCCCGCCCGACCGCCTGGGCCGGTTCGGCCGGCAGTGGCTGGGGGCCGACGTGTACGACGAGGTGGACGGGCAGTGGGCGCGGCCGCCGACCTTCCCGGACGCCGCGTCCGGTCTGGTCTCCACGGTGGCGGACCTGCACGCGTTCGCGACGAGCCTGCGGGCGGCTCCGCAGGCGGACATGCTGACCGCGCAGGGCGGCGCGCACGACGAAGAGGGCCGCGAGGGCTGGGGGCTCGGCATCGGCGTGCTCCTCGCCGACCTCCCCGACGGTCGGCACGCCGGCAGCTACGGCTGGGACGGCGGCCTGGGGTCGACGTGGTGGACCGATCCGGTCACCGACACCGTCGCGATCCTGCTGACCACCGACGCGTGGACGTCACCGCAGCCGACGCCCGTGTTCACCGACTTCTGGACGGCGGCCTTCGCGCGGTGACGCTCAGACGAACCGCTCGACGAACGCGATGACCGTCGACTCGTTCCACCCGTCGATGCCCTCGAACACGGCGGTCCGCTCCGGCGAGCTCATCCACACCTGCTCGAGCCGGCGGAACTCGCCCTCGTCCCCCTCGGCGCTGACCGCCCACGTGAACTCCGCGGTCTCCCGGTTCAGGTAGGCCGACTCGACCGTGAACCCGAAAGGGCTCCGTGCGGGCACCAGGCGCGTCGGCCACCAGACGAGGAACTCCTCGACCAGGTGCGGCTTGAGGTTGTAGCGGCGCAGCTGGACGGTGCGGGTCACGGTCAGACCGTCCCCTCGGCCAGCCACGCCTCGAACGCCTCGAACGACGACGGCCGGCCCAGGAACCGCTCGACCAGGTCGGCGGCGTCGGCCGAACCCCCGGGCGCGAGGATCGCGTCGCGGTACCGCCGGCCGACCACCGGGTCCATCAGCCCGTCGGTGAACGCGGTGCGCAGGTCCTTGGCGATCACCAGGCTCCAGAGGTACGTGTAGTAGGCCGACCCGTACCCGTCGAGGTGCCCGAACCCGGCGTACTGGTGGGTCTCCGGGATCGGCGTGTACGGACCGAACCGCGCGTCGACGTCGGCCGTGTACGTGGCCAGGTCGGCCGGGGGATCGGCGTGCAGGCCGTACGACAGAGCCGTGTAGTTGAGCTGGCGGCGGGTCCAGGCGCCGCGGCCGAACGCGTCCGCGCGGCGCATCCGCTCGACCAGTGCAGCGGGGATGGGCTCCCCGGCGGCGTTCGTCGCGAAGGAGCCCAGCACGCCCGCGTCCCAGCCCCACTCCTCGAGCAGCTGGCTCGGCGCCTCGACGAAGTCCCACTCGGTGGCCACGCCGGAGAACATGGCCCACGGCTGGTTGCCGCCGAGCACCTCGTGCACCAGGTGGCCGAGCTCGTGGAAGAACGTCAGGACGTCGTCGTGCTCCATCAGGCCGGTCGGGAAGTTGCACACCAGCGTGCCCTCGGGCAGCGAGCGACCGGTGATGCCCGGCACCAGCGGGAACTGGGCGGCGTGGTTGAACTTGCCCGGCCGCGGGTGCATGTCGAGGTACACCCGCCCGATCGCGCGGCCGTCGTCGGTGACGTCGTACACCTCGACGTCCTCGTGCCACGTCGGCGCCTCGACCCGCTGCAGGGCGATCCCGAACAGCCGGGACACCACGTCCAGCACGCCCGGCTTCACGGCCTCGTACCGGAAGTACTCGCGGACCTCGCGGGAGTCCACGTCGTACTGCTCGTTCTTGATGATCTGGTCGTAGTACAGGTTGTCGGCCGCGGTGACCGCCGTGGCGCCGGGCACGTCCTGGCGGTACCGCGCGAGCATCACGTCCACGTCGTGCGCGGCGTGCTCGGCGGTGAGACCGTCCAGCCGCTCGACCAGGTCCGCGATGGCGCTGCCCGAGCCGATCATCTTGACCTCGGCGTCGTACGTGGGCCAGTCCGGGTAGCCCAGCAGGGTGGCCCGCTCGGCGCGCAGCTGGAGCAGCTCCGCGAGCACCTGCTCGTTGGCGGGCCAGCCGATGCGCTGGTGCTCGGTGGTCAGGGCGAGCCGCACCGACGGGTCGGTCGCGTACGTGCGGACCGGCAGCAGGTCGGGGTACTCGGTGGTGAGCGTGACCAGTCCGTCCTCGTCGGCCGGGTGCTCCGCGCGGAAGTCCTCGGGCAGCCCGTCCAGCTGCTCGGGCCGCACCCGGATGCTGCGCACGCCGTCGCGGATGTTCCGGGAGAACTCCAGGCCCAGCTCGGTGCACCGCTGCGCGAGCGCGCGCAGCCGGTCCCGGTCCTCCGACGAGCGGTCCACGCCGGCGCGGCGGAAGTCGCGCAGCACCCGGTCCCGCACCCGCACGGCACCCGGCTCGAGCCCGTCCGGGTCGGTCGCGGCGAGCACCTGCCACAGCTCGTGGTCCAGCCCGAGCTCGGTGACCAGGTCCTCGGCCGCCTGCGCCCGCTCCTCCGCGGCCGCGCGCAGGTCGGCGTCGGGGTGCACCTCGGCCAGCAGGTGTGCCGCGGACGACGCCGTCCCGATCGCGATGTCGGAGTCGTTCCACAGGTCGAGCACCTCGGCGGACGTCCGCGGCGAGCCGTCCTTCAGGCGCGCGACGAGGGCGCGGGCGTGGTCGAGGCGGGCGTCGACCGTGGTGGCCAGGAAGTCCGGCCAGGCAGCGGCGTCGGTGGGGAAGCTGGTCGTCGGCATGCGCCCGACGATATCCGCGCGCGACGCCTCAGCGGGGCCCACCCAGGAGCAGCCGTACCGTGACGGTGTCGCCGACGTCGAGGACCTCCGCCTTGCGCACCATGTCCTTGACCGGCACCAGGTAGCGACCGTCCTTCGGGAAGAGGGACGTCTCCCACTCGGTGTCGTCGATGCGCGCGAGCACGGGGATCACCCCCCACCCGTAGCTGACCTGCGAGGACACCGCCTTGATCGCCGCGCTCTCGGCCTCGGGGACAGGGACGTAGTGGAACGGCGACGGGCCGCGCCAGTAGATGATCTCGCCGCTGAACTCCAGCTCCATCGGACCAGCGTCCCCTGTGCGGGCCACCGACGCGAGAGGGTGGTCCGTCGCGGGCGTCAGCAGCGGCGGGCCGCGACCGACGTGACGACGGGGGCCAGCAGCGCGACGGCGGCTGCGACGAACGCGGCCGTCGCCACCGTCTGGTCCACCACCGGGCCGGTGGTGCGTCCGAGGCCGATCCAGGTCAGCCCCCACGCCATCGCCAGCCCGATCGGCACGATCACCGACGGCCGCGTCCGGCCGACCACCGCGTACGCCACCGACAGCGCCGCCGCGGCGGCGAGCACGATCACCGACCACGCCGTCGCGCCCAGGCCGAGCTCCCCGGCACCCGCGTCGGCCAGGAAGGCGGCGATGTTGGCGAGCGTCGCGACGCTGACCCAGCCGAGGTAGAGGCCGACGGTGGTGTCGGTGATCACGGAGGTGGCCGCGCCGGTGTGGGCGATCCGGACGAGCCGCACGAAGATCACCGCGAGGACGGCCAGCAGCACGCCGATCACCACGACGCTGCCGCCCACCGAGCCCGCCTGAACGACCCCGATCCACAGCGCGTTGAGCAGCATGGACGCCAGCACCCACCACGAGACGGCACGCAGCCGCGGGTCGGCGCCCTGGCGCGGCAGTGCCTGGACGACCGCGAAGACGCCGAGGCCGAGGTAGATCAGGGACCAGATCGAGAACGCCGGGGAGTCGGGGGCCAGCGGTGTGGCCGTCGCGGACAGGGCACCTCCGGCGGCCTCCGCGATCGGCTGGCCGCCGAACGCGCCGGAACCCACGGCTGCGCCGGCGATCGCGACGACCGCCCCGAGCAGGACCGTGACCTGGCGGACCCGGTCGCGGGTGGTGGCGGGGGCGTCGACGAGAGTGCTCTGGGTCTCCATGCGTCCAGCGTGCCAAAACTCAGCATGCTGAGCATCTTGAGGGCTACACGCCGACGCTCTCGCGGCCCGGCAGCTCCACCCCGATGCGCAGCGCCTCGACGAGGTCGCGGTACAGCGCGTCGGTCGCCAGCAGCTCCTCGTGCGTGCCGCGGGCCCGGACCGCGCCGTCCTCCATCACGAGGATCGTGTCGGCGTCGAGCACCGTGGACAGCCGGTGCGCGACCGTCACGACCGCCCCGCGCGACGCCAGGTCTCGGATGCAGTCGTGGATCGCCGACTCCGTGAGTCCGTCCACCTGGGCGGTCGCCTCGTCGAGCAGCAGCACGTCCGGCGCCTTGAGGATCGCCCGGGCCAGGGCGATGCGCTGCCGCTGGCCGCCGGAGACGGACGTCGAGGTCAGCGACGTGTCCAACCCCTCGGGGAGCGCGTCGAACGCCCCGTCCAGCCGGACCGCCGCGAGCACCCGGTCCAGCTCCTCGTCCGTGGCGTCGGGCGCGCTGAACACCAGGTTGTCGCGGATCGAGCCGGGCACGATCGGCGTCTCCTGCTCCACGTAGGCGAACCGCTCGCGCAGCCGGTCGTGCCCGATCTCGGCGAACGGGCGGCCGTCCAGCAGCAGCTCGCCGTACTGCGGCTCGAGGAAGCGCAGCAGCAGGGAGAACACCGTCGTCTTGCCGGCACCCGACGGGCCGACGAGCGCGGTGTGGCCCCGGCGCGGCACCGTGATCGAGATGTCCCGCACCGCCGGCTCCGCGTCCGGGCCGTACGCGGCGGTCACGTTCCGCAGCTCGATCACCGGCGTCGCGTCGTCGGGGACGCCCTCGCGCGGGGTGGAGGCCACGGGCTGCTCGCTGTCCATGTCGGTGACCTCGCGGATGCGTGCGGCGGCCGCGATGCCCGACTGCAGCTGCGTGAAGGCCTGGGTCAGCTCGGTGATCGGTCCGACGATGTTGAACGCGTAGAGCAGGAACGCCACCAGGCTGGACACCGCGAGCAGGTCCTCCGACACGCGCCACGCGCCGAGCCCGAGGATCACCACGATGGCCAGCTGGATCCCGCCCCAGGAGATGGTCCAGGCGACGGCGGTCGTCCGTACCGCGCGCACCGAGTGGTCCTTGGCGTCGCGCGCGTCCGCCAGGATCCGCTCGCCCTGCCGCTCCTCCGCGCGGCTCGACTTCACGGTCCGGACCGCCCGCAGCGTCCCCTCGAGCGTGCCGCCGAGCCGTCCGACCGACTCCTGCGCCGCCTGCTGCGAGCTCGCGATCCCGGGCAGCAGCAGCGCCATGAGGATGCCGACGACGATGATCGCGCCGATGGTCGTGGCCAGGAGCACCAGGTCGAGCACGGCCATGAGGATCAGGGTGCCGACGAGGGCCACGACGCCGTTGACCAGGCTCACCAGGCTCGACGACGCCGCCTCGCGCAGCAGGAGCGTGTCCGAGGTGGTGCGCGTGACCAGCTCACCGACGGGGCGCCGCGTCACGGCCGGGACCGTGGCGCGCAGGAACCGCCGGACCAGGGTCTCGCGCGCGTCGAGCACGATCCGCTCGGCCACCGTGCCCATGAGGATCCACTGCGCGAGCCCGATCGCCGAGCCGAGCACGAGGATCACCAGCAGCAGCGCGACCGGCTGCGCGAGGCTGACCCCCGTCGACAGCGAGTCGAGGACCCACTTGGTCACCATCGGCGTCGCCAGGCCCATGGCGGTGGCCGCGAGGCTGAGCACGAGGCCCAGGAGCAGTGCGCGGCGGTGCGGTCGCGCGAAGCCGAGGAGGATGCGGAGCTTCTCGCCGCGCGGAGGTTCGGAGTCCGTCATTCCTCCAGTGGAACATTGATGTTCCATAGAGGTCAACAGTGTTCCGTGGTGGAACGTGCTGGTACTTTTGGGGGATGACGGTCGAGCTCGAGACGGGTACGCGGATCCGGACCCGCAAGGCGATCCTCGACGCTGCGGTCCGGGTCCTCGCCCAGGAGCCCGGCGCGAGCCTCGGCCAGATCGCCGACGCCGCCGACGTCGGCCGGACCACCCTGCACCGGTACTTCCCCGACCGCGCCGACCTGCTCGCCGCGGTGACGCAGGAGGCCGGCCACCGGCTGGGCGAGGCAGCGGTCCGGGCGCGGCTCGACGAGGGTCCGGGCCTCGACGCCCTGCTCCGCGCGTGCCAGACCTGCCTGACGCTGGGCGACCTGCTCACCCTGCTGTTCACCGAGACGATCTCCCTCGAGGCCTGCGGCGACGAGGACGGGTTCTCCCGGGCGCTCGACGACGCGATCGCGCGGGGACTCGCCGACGGCACGCTCGACCCGCGGCTCAGCCCCGCCTGGTTGCAGGGCACCCTGTGGTCGTCGCTCTACCTGGCCTGGAGCGAGCTGCGTGAGGGGACGACGCCCCCGCACGACGTCGTCGGCCAGCTCCTGCTCACGGTGCGCAAGGCGCTGTCGGCCTGAGCCCATGGACCCCCTGACCGAGAAGCAGATCCGCGCGTCATTCGTGAACTGCTCGCGCCGCGAGGCCGCCCAGCTGACCCTCCCCGCCGACCTGTCGGAGCTGCGCTGGGACCGCCTCGACTACCTCGGCTGGATCGACCGCAAGGCACCCCTGCGCGCGTACGTGGTCCTGCCCGTCGCGGACGCCCGCGTCGGGATCGCCCTGCGCTCGCCCGAGGTCGCCGGCAAGCGCCGGCGGGCCGTGTGCGCGTGGTGCGAGGACGTCTACGCGACCGATGACGTCTCGATGTACGTGGCCCGTCGCGCCGGCGCACCCGGTCGCAACGGCGACACCATCGGCACCCTGATCTGCACGACCTTCGGCTGCTCGACCAACGTCCGGCGCACACCCACGATCATCGAGGCGGGCGACGACCCCGCGGGCGTCGTCGCCCGACGCATCGAGGGCCTGCGCGAGCGGTCGGCCCGCTTCGCCGACGAGGTGCTCCGGTCGATCTGAGTCTTCCCCCGGGTGCCCGATCTGTGCTGGTGTGGGGTCGGCCGGCAGGGGGTCGGCCCCGGCGTGGCCCACGGGCTGCGCCGACACGTGAGGAGGCCCGTCCGTGGCGCCACGTCGAACACTGGTCGCACTCGTCTCGTCCGTCACCATCGCCGCCGCCGGGGCCCTCGCGTCCCCGGCGGCGGCGCACGGTCGGGGGACGCCCGAGGAGAAGTTCGCGCAGAAGGTCACCACCCGCAACGTCCTGGGGCACCTCGAGGCCCTGCAGAAGATCGCCGATCAGAACGGCGGCAACCGAGCCGCCCTCACGCCCGGTTACGAGGCGAGTGCGCGCTACGTCGAGCGCACCCTGAAGAAGGCCGGCTACCGCACGGAGCGGGACCCGTTCACGTTCGAGGTCGAGGAGGTCGACACCGCGACCTTCACCCAGAACTCCCCGACCGCCGCGAGCTACGACGTCGACCAGATGGCGTTCTCGCCGAACTCGCCGACCGGGGGCGTCACCCAGGAGCTGGTGACGTCCGGCGTGGATCCGCTCGGCTGCGCTGCCGGCTCATGGGCGGGCGGCACGGTCGCCGGCAAGATCGCCCTGGTCGGCCGTGGCACCTGCAGCTTCGCGATCAAGGCGACGACCGCCGCGGCCGCCGGCGCGGTCGGCGTCGTGGTCTACAACAACGTGGCCGACGTGCAGCTGAACGGCACGCTCGGCGCCGAGGGCCTCGTCGCCATCCCGGTCGCGGGCATCAAGCAGGCCGACGGGCAGGCGCTGGCGGCAGCGGTCGCCGCCGGTCCCGTGAACGTCACGCTCGACGTCTCGCTCCACTTCAACACCGAGGAGTCGTTCAACGTGATCGCCGAGACCCGTCAGGGTCGCGACGACAACGTCGTGATGCTCGGCGCGCACCTCGACGGCGTCGAGGAGGGACCGGGGATCAACGACAACGGCACCGGGTCGGCCGCGATCCTCGAGGTCGCCGTCCAGCTGGCCAAGTCCCACACCCGGCACCACAACACCGTGCGGTTCGCGTGGTGGGGCGCCGAGGAGCTCGGTCTCGAGGGCTCGGCTGCGTACGTGGCGGAGCTCAAGGAGCAGCCGGGCGAGCTCGAGCGCATCGCCACGTACCTCAACTACGACATGGTCGGCTCGCCCAACTACCTCATCGGCGTGTACGACGCGGACGAGTCCACCTATCCCGCACCGGTCGTCGTCCCTGAGGGCTCCGAGGCGACGGAGGACGTGCTGACGGAGTGGTTCGACGCCACCGGCCAGCCGTGGGTGGACACCCAGTTCTCCGGCCGGTCCGACTACCAGGCGTTCATCCTCAACGGCGTCCCGGCGTCGGGCCTCTTCACGGGTGCCGACGGATCGAAGACCGCGGCCGAGGTCGCCCTCTTCGGCGGCACGGTCGGCATCCCGTACGACCCGAACTACCACCAGGCGGGCGACACCCTGTCGAACGTGAACCGGGACGCGCTCGGCATCATGACCAAGGCGATCGCCGCGTCGACCCACAGCCTCGCGTGGGACACGGAGGCGATCAACGGCGTCACAGGCCCCGGCGACGGTCACACGTGGCCCGGCCACGGCCACGGACCGGGCAAGCACGGCGACCTCCCGGACCGCGTCACCCTGGATCGCGCCTCCTGACGTCCGGGTGGCGCGCACGCGTCCTGCGTGCGCGCCACCCCGCCGTCGTCAGCGGTACAGGCGGACGTCCGCGACGCTCCACCAGTTCCCGGCGGTCGCCGTCGAGGTGATCCGCAGGTACCGGGCGAGGGTCGGCTGGGCCGTCACGGTCGTCAGCTGGCCGGTCGCCTGTCCCTCGTCGACGGTGCGCCACCGGCGGCCGTCCAGGCTGACCTCGACCCGGTAGCCCTGGGCGAAGTCACCGAGGTTGTCGCCGGAGTCGACGGCGACCTGCCGGAACCCGGTCGGTCGGCCGAGGTCCACGGTCAGCGACTGACCGGGCACCTGCGCGGCTCCGCTGGACCAGCGGGTCGAGGCGTCACCGTCGACGGCCAGGCCGGCGTCGGCCGAGGCGAGCGACGCGGTCGCCGTGGCACCCGAGAGGTCGAGCTGGCGCGGGACGTCCCGGAGCGCCCGGGAGGCCGGCCAGGTGAACGTCGCCAGCGCACCGCCGGGCAGCGTGTACTCGAACGACCGGTCACCGACCGCCACCGCGAGGCTGCGCGGGTCGTCGTTCTCGTTGTGCACGACCAGGGCGGTCGACCCGTCCGGGTTCCGGAACGCGACGTCCATGATCTGACCGTTCCAGCCGGTGGTGCCGAAGCTGGTGGACGCGATGCGCTGGGCACCGGGCCGGACGAACTTCGCCAGGTGTCCGATCGTGTAGTACTCGGCGTCGGTGCGGACCGTGCCGTCGTCGGCGATGGTCAGCAGGCCGGTGCAGGTGCCGCAGCCGCCCAGGTGCGGGGTGCCGTCCTCGCGCAGGGCGATGTTCCAGTTGACCACCGACTGCGCCCAGTTGCGGGTGGTGCCGATGGCGATCGTCCGTGCGTGCCAGGTGAGCGTGCCGCGGAAGATCTGCTCCGGGGTGTCCGTCGGGCCGTGCGAGCCGGAGCACTCGGTGAACCAGATGCCCTTGGTGGGGAACGCGTCGTGCAGCGCGGACTGGTCGCTCGGGTTGCCGTAGTAGCAGTGGTACGCGGTGCCGGCGATCCACCTGGCGGCCGGCCCGGAGAGCAGCTGGTACGGGTAGTCGGTGGCGGGGTCCTCACCGGGAGGGGTGTTCGCCGCGTCGTTGGGGTGCGTCGCCCAGTTGTGGTCGTAGCCGAGGATCTGGGTCCGCGGGCTCGCCTTCTTGAGCAGCGGACCGAGCGCGAGGATGACCTTCTCCTGCTGCGCGACCGGCATGTCCGTGCCCGGGTAGGCGTCCGGCGTGCGGTTCTGCGGCTCGTTCTGGACCGAGAGGAAGTCGATCGGGACGCCCGCGCGGGTGTACGCCTGGACGAACTTCACGAGATACCGGGCGTAGGCGTCGTAGATCGCGGGGTCGTCCTTGAGGCGGCCGCCGACGAGCGAGTCGGTGGTCTTCATCCAGGCCGGCGGGCTCCACGGCGTGGCCATGACCTTGAGCGCCGGGTTCAGGCGCTTGGCCTCGCGCAGCAACGGCAGGATCTGCGCCTCGTCGTGCGCGATCGAGAAGTGCTCCAGCGGGAAGTCGGTCTGCCCCGGCGCCACGTCGTCGAACGTGTAGTGCTCCGCCTCCGCGGTGAAGTCGGACGAGCCGACCGGCTGGCGCAGGAAGCTGACGCCGATGCCGGCGCGCGGGTCGAACAGGGACCGCATCGCCTCGTCGCGCGCGGCGGCCGGGAGCGCGGAGAGCAGGCTCGCCGACGAGTCGGTGATCGACGCCCCGAAGCCGTCCATCGTCTGGAACCGCTGGTTCGGGTCCACCTCGATCGTGGTCAGGTCGCTGCCGCCGCGCTCGAAGGCCACGGGGTCCCGCTGCTGCAGGAGCTCCGCGCGGTCGGGCGTCGTCACCCAGACCTGCGCCTGCGGAACCTCTCGGTCACCCGCCGACGCCGGTCCCGCGAGCCCGACCACCAAGGATCCGACCGCCAGCAGGGACAGTGCTGTTCGTCTCATCGTGTGCTCCTCGCCGAGCGGCTTGTCCACGGCGGCGCTGCCATGAAACACTCTGTAACACTTCGCTCGTATCGGACATACCGTGTCCCTACAGGCCTACCTTGTCAATGAAACGGGATGTAACGTGATGGCCCAGAGCAGCGTGCGGCAGATCGCCGCGGACTGCGGGGTGTCGATCGCGACGGTCTCGCGCGTCCTGAACGGGCACACCAACGTCGCCCCGGACACCCGCGCCCGCGTCGAGGCCGCCATCGCCGCGCGGGCCCCCGCCGTGCTGGTGCCGCGCCGGAGCGCGATCCCCCGCACCGGACCGGTCTTCGTCCGCTGCCCCTACCTGTTGAGCGACTACTTCGGCCTGATCGTCTCGGCGGTCACCGAGACCCTGCGCCTGCAGGACCGGGTGGTCCACCTCGATGCCGGCGAGTCGTCCCAGGCCGGCCACCCGCTGGCCACCCTGTCGAGCACGGCCGCCGGGGCGATCCTCGTCCTGCCGCCGGAGGACCCCGCGGAGCTCCTCGCCCTGCGCCGCCGGGGGTTCCCGTTCGTCGTCGTCGACCCGCGCACCCGGCCGGGTCCGGACATCGCGTCGGTGTCCGCCGCGCACGTCACCGGAGCCCGCCGCGTCACCGCCCACCTGCTCGAGCTGGGGCACCGTCGCATCGGCGTGATCGCCGGGCCGCAGGAGTGGCTGGCGGGCAGCGACCGGCTCGCCGGCCATCACGCGGCGATGGGCCAGGCGGGGATCCTGTCCGACCCGACGCTGATCCGGCTGGTCCCGCCGACCCTCGAGGAGGGGTTCGAGGCCGCCGGTCACCTGCTGGACCTGCCGGACAGGCCGACCGCGCTCGTCTGCTTCAACGACAAGATCGCGGTGGGCGCGCTCCGGGCCGCCCAGTCGCGTGGGCTCGCCGTCCCGCAGGACCTGTCGATCACGGGTTTCGACGACATCGACATCAGCCGCGCCACCACGCCGGAGCTCACCACCGCGCGGCAGCCGCTCGAGGAGATGGGCCGCACGGCGGTCGCCCTGCTGAGCCGGCTGATGAACCGGGACAAGGTCGAGGCGCTGCACATGGAGCTGGCCACCGAGCTGGTGGTGCGCGGCTCCACGGGTCCGCCCTCTTGACGTCCCTCGATCGGCTCCCCTAGCGTCGTCCCGCCGCCGGGCAAGCGCTTTCTCACAGGGGTTGAGATGCACGTACGACGACGTACAGGCCTGTTTCTCGTCATGTTCACCGTGCTCGGCGTCGCGCTCAGCGGGTTCGCCGGCGCCGCCGTCGCCCACGAGGGCCGGGGTCCCGACGCCACTGTCGCGCTCGACGGCCGCGGGGACTTCACCAGCGTCCAGGCGGCCATCGACGCCGCACCCGCGAGTGCCAGCGAGCCGTGGGTCATCGCCGTGCGGCCTGGCCTGTACCGCGAGCTGGTCAAGGTGCCCGCCACCAAGCCGTTCCTCACGCTCGTCGGCACCGGCCGGCACGCGCAGGACGTCGTCATCGCGTACGACAACGCCAACGGCACACCCAAGCCCGACGGCTCCGGTCCCTACGGCACGTCGGGCAGCGCGAGCGTGACGCTGGACGGCGCCGACTTCACGGCCCGGAACCTCACGTTCGCCAACCTGTTCGACGAGGCCGCGCACCCGGAGATCACCAACCGGCAGGCCGTCGCGGTCCTCACGCGCGCGGACCGGCTCGTGTTCGACCGCGTCCGGTTCCTCGGCAACCAGGACACCCTGTACGTGAACAGCTCGGCGGCCACCGTCGTCGCGCGCGCGTACTTCCGCGACTGCTACGTGGAGGGAGACGTCGACTTCATCTTCGGCCGCGCCACCGCGGTGTTCGACGGCGGACAGGTCCACTCGCTGACGCGCGGCTCGACGACGAACAACGGGTACGTGACCGCACCGAGCACCATGATCGACAACCCCTACGGGTTCCTGTTCACGCGGGTGCGGTTCACGAGCGACGCCCCTGCCGGCACGGTGTTCCTCGGTCGGCCGTGGCACCCGAGCAACGACCCGAACGCGATCGGGCAGGTGCTGATCCGCGACTCCTGGATCGGGGACCACGTCGGCGCGGTCGCGTGGGCCGACTTCTCCGGCGGCTGGTCCTGGCGCGACGCCCGGTTCGCCGAGCACCACAACCGCGGACCCGGCGCGCTGGTGACGGACGACCGTCCGCAGCTCGACCGCTCCGCGGCTGCCGCGTTCACGGTCCGCGCCTACCTCGCCGGGGCGGACGGCTGGTCCCCGCGGGGATCACACTGAGCCGCATGCCGCCCGCCGTCGAGCTGCACGGCGGCCGACCACGCGCGATGGGGTTCAGCGGGGCGTTCGTCGGCCTGTGGGCCTGGGACCTGACCGGCGCCGGCCACCCGGCGTCCTTCTCAGCGACTGCCTACCGGCCGGCGTGAGGCACCGGCCCTACCTGGATCGACGGCCGAAGAGTCCGCGTCGCGGCTTCGTCTCGAGCTCGTCCGGCGCGAACGAGACGCCGGTGACCCGCGTGCCGGGGGCGAGGCCGCGTACTTGCTCGTGCAGCTGGCCGGTGAGGGACAGCCACACGACGAAGTCCAGGACCTCGAGATTGTCCACGCTGACCGTGCCACCGAGAACGGGGTGGACGGTGTAGGCGTACACCTGGTGCGGCTCCAGTACGAGCCCACGCTCGTGGGCTGCGACCGCGAGCCCGGCGGTCAGGAACCGGTCCGCGCCCTCCGGCGTCGCCAGGGCGCGATCCATCTCCTGCCGGTCGACGAAGACCGGCACGAGCCGCCCTTCGAGCGTGTCGAGCATCGAGATACCGTCCGGCCCGGTGAGGAACACGTCGCCGAACGCGGACGCGCCGACCGGCGACAGCGAGCCGACCCCGGTCCAGTCCCAGTCCCCCAGGGCTTGCGCGTACTCGTCGGACGAGAAGTGCCGCAGAACATCCATGCGCGGCATCCTCCCACCCGCTCAGCGCCGGTACACGGACACGTGCGAACGCGAGTCGGCGGTGAACTCCGCGCCGGACCAGTCGGCGTGCCGGCTCTCCAGCTCCAGCCCGGCGAGCTGCGCCATGAGGTCCAGCTCCGACGGCCAGATGTACCGGTGCGGCGTCCGGCCGAGAGTGGCCTGGCGGCCCTCGTCGAACCGGAAGTGGTGCGAGACCACCCGCTGGTGCAGGACGTCGTAGGTGTCGAGGCCGATGTACCCCGGCTCGTTGAGCCAGACCGTGGCCTCCACGCCGGGCGGGAGCTTGCGCAGCTCGGGGACCCAGAGCTCGATCACGAAGGAGCCGCCGGGAGCGAGGTGCCGGGCGGCGTTGCGGAAGCACGCCACCTGCGCCTCCTGCGTGAGCAGGTTGGCGATCGTGTTGAACACGAGGTAGACGAGGCTGAACTCGCCCGGCGCCGTCGCGGTCGACATGTCACCGAGGACCACCGGGATCGTGTCCTCGTCGACCTTGGTCCGCAGCTGCCCGACCATGTGCGGCGACAGCTCGATGCCGACCACGGGCACGCCGCGCTCCGCCAGGGGAACGGCGACCCGGCCCGTGCCGATGGCGAGCTCGAGGGCGCGGCCGCCGTCCGCGAGCGCGACGAGCCGGTCCACGGTCGGCCCGAGCACCTCGGGCGCGAACATGCCGGTGCCGGGGGTGTCGTAGCGGCGGGCGGTCTCGGCGTCCCAGAGCAGGTCAGGGTCCATCCCGCCGACGATGGCAGCGGTGGTCCGCCCTCGTCCACGACATTGAGCCCCCTACGATGCCGCGATGGATCGTGCAGAGCTCATCGCGTACGTGCGCGCTCAGGGCGACGGCGTCGTGTCGTCGCTCGGCCCGGACGGATCGCCGCAGGCGGCTTACCTCCCGATCACCGCGACCGACCGCGCGGAGCTGGTGTTCGACGCGCGGGCGACGTCGCGCAAGATCGCGAACCTCCGTCGGAACCCGGGGGTCGCGGTGGTCGTCGGGGGTCGCGACGGCACCACGCTGCAGTGCGAGGGCGTCGCCGACCTCCCCGCGGGCGCAGCACGAGACCTGTGCGCTCGGGCGTACCTCGACGCGTTCCCGCAGTTCGAGGCCTCCCTGTCGGACGACGGCGTGGTGCTCGTACGGGTCCGGCTGACCTGGGCGCGGTACGGCGACTACCGGCCGGGGTTCTCATCCTCCGCCGAGGTGCCCCTGGTCGTCGTCCGACGCATCCGGGCCGACGAGTGGGCGCTCGCCCGTGCGCTGCGCCTGGACGCGCTCCGTGACGCGGCCGCCGGCATCGCGTTCCTCGAGACCTACGAGCGTGCGACGGCGGAGCCCGACGAGTTCTTCCAGGACCGCGCAGCTCGTGCGGCCGCGGGGGACGACGTCGCCCAGCTCGTCGCCGTCGACGGCGAGACCTGGGCCGGCTCCGTGACGGTGATCGTCCAGCGCGCGGGCTCGGTCGACTACCACGGCGTGCCCGTCGAGCGCAGCCGCGCGGTCGTCGTCGGCGTCTACGTGCGGCCGGAGCACCGCGGCGACGGACTCATCGACCGGCTGCTGGACTCGGCCGCGCAGTGGGCGCGTGACCAGGGCTTCGACGAGCTGAGCCTGGGGGTCCACCGCGACAACGCGCGGGCCCAGGGTGCCTACCGACGCGCCGGCTTCGTGCCGTCCGGCGTCACGTTCACCGGGTCGATCGGCCCCGAGCTCGAGATGGTGCGGCCGCTCTGATCAGGGCTGTCGCCGGTGCACGGTCCAGGCGTCCGCCACGTCCAGGCCCCCGTCGGCCGCGCGTGTGAACACGAGCCGGTCGTGCAGCCGGTCGCGCCGGCCCGCCCACAGCTCGACCTCGTCGCAGTCGATCCGCCAACCGCCCCAGCCGTCCGGCACCGGGACGTCGTCCGGTGAGCCGGTGTCGGGGTAGAGGGCCGCGTACCGCTCGTAGGCCGCGACCAGCGCCGCCCGGTCGGCGATCGGCTGCGACTGCTCCGACGCCCACGCACTGATCCGTGAACCCCACGGCCGGGAGGTGAAGTAGGCGGCGATCTCGTCGCGCCCGACGGGCAACGCCCGCCCGCGGAACCGGACCGCCCGGTACATGGCCGGCCAGGTGAGCGAGGCAGCCATCCCGCCGGTGGCACCGATCTCGCGGCTCTTCGTCGAGCCGAGGTCGGTGACGAACCCGGGACCACGCCCGTCGAGGAACCGCATGAGGACGGTGCGGACGTTGGGGAGGCCGTCGGCGTCGACCGTCGCGACGGAGAGGGCGACGGGCTCGACGACGTCGCCCCGGTCGGCCTGCCTCGTCTCGGCCTCGGCTACCCACCTGCGCACCTGCTCCAGCGGCGTCGCCGCCAGCTGGTCCTCGCTGAGACCCTCGCCTGAGTACTCGCTCCGCACGACGCGACAGTACGCTGGACGATCGATAGAGGACTTGTCCTATAGGTGACAAGTCCTCTATGGTGGCTGCATGTCCTTGAAGCACGCCGTCCTCGGGTTCCTGTCGATCGCCCCGATGTCCGGCTACGACCTGCGCAAGCACATGGAGGAGTCGGTCGCGCACTTCTGGCCGGCCGACCAGGCGCAGATCTACCGCACCCTCGGCCACCTGGCCGCGGACGGGCTGGTCTCGGTGACGACGATCCCGCAGGAGGGCAAGCCCGACCGCCGCGAGCACGCGATCACCGAGGCGGGGCTGGCGGAGCTCGACGACTGGCTCGCGTCCCCGGTCGAGTACGTGCCGTCGCGCGAGGTGTTCCTGGTGCGGCTGTTCTTCGTCGGCCGGCTCGGCGTCGACCGCGTCCGAACCGTCCTGCAGGAGCGGGCCGACGAGGCGCGCGAGCTGGCGGCCGTCCTCGAGCAGACGCGGGACGCCAGCGAGCGGGCGGTCGCCGCGGCCGGCATCACGCTCGACCTGGAGATGCGGCTCCGGCTCGCCACGCTGGCGAACGGGCTCGCGCACGCACGCGCGGAGCTCGACTGGACCCAGGACCTGCTCGCCGAGCTGACCGACTGAGCCACCCGCACCCCCACCGACCGCCACCCGGCGGCCGGGCGATGCCCCACGCCCGAAGGAGCTGCCATGACTGCCATCGACATAGCACCTGCCCGCCTCGCGAGCCGCCGCGGGGTCGCGATCTACGCCGTCGGCGTGCTCGCTCTGTCCGCGCTCGGCGGGCTGGTCATGGCCGCGTCGGACGACCCCGGCACGAGCGCAGGCGCCCTCCTGTTCGTGCTGAGCCCGATGCTCCTTGCCGTCGGGCTGCGCACGATCGGCCGGGAGGGCTGGGCCGACGCCGGCCTCCGCCTCGGCCGCGAGCGCGGCTGGTACGCCGTCGCGCTCCTGCTGTTCCCCGTGCTCTTCGCCGTCCCGATCGCGCTCGGCGCGCTCACGGGCGACGTGCACGTGGCACCCGGCGCCGGGCCGCGGTTCGCCGCGCTCTTCGCGACGGGCTTCCTCGCCCGACTGACGTTCGCCGCGTTCGAGGAGCTCGGCTGGCGCGGGTACCTGGAGCCGCGGCTCGCCGCACTCGGCGTGCCCGCGCTGCGGCGGCACCTCGCCGTCGGCGTCCTGTGGGCCGTCTGGCACGTGCCGTACATCGTCGCGTTCGGCGACGGCTACACCGACCTGCCCCTGGCGGCGCAGCTCCCGCTGTTCACCGTGGCAGTCCTCGCGATGGCCGTGATCTGGGGCGTCGCCCGCGACCGCACCGGGAGCGTCTGGCCCGCGGTGCTCGGGCACGGGATGGCCAACGCGGTCGCGTTCCCGCTGCTGGCGGCCGACGTCGTCGTCATCGACAGCCCGCTGGTCCACTCAGCGCGTCCGGAGGGGCTCGTGGTCCTGCCGCTGCTGGTGCTCACAGCGGTCGTCGTGTTCCGACGGTGGGGCAGTACCGTCCGGGCATGACGCGACGCTTTCCCTGGGCCGAGGTGCTCGGCTGGACCGCCCTCGTGCTGGCCGGCATCGCTGCGGTCGGCGTCGTGGTCGCGGCGAGCGCGGCGATCCAGGCAGCCCGCGACCCGCAGTCCTGGGGCGACCTCGTGGCGGCGGTCCTGGTCGTGTACGCGCTCGTCCCGTCCGTGCTCGCGCTGGTCGTCGCGATCGCGCAGGCACGACGCGGGTGGGCGCCCCGGTGGCGGACCCGGACCACGTTCGTCCTGGCCGCGCTCGCGCCGGTCGCGGCGGCCATGCTCGCGGTCGACGCCCTCGTCGGCTGAGGGGAAATCCCGGTGCTGCGGCCGGCGGGGCGCCCGTAGGTTGTCGCGATGGAGCAGCCCCCGATCCACGAGCACTACGAGACCGCGTACGACGAGGACCAGCGCCTGCGTCAGGGCCTCGGCCGGCTGGAGCTCGCGCGCGTGCAGGAGATCGTCCGTCGCCACCTGCGCCCCTCCTCGCGCGTGCTGGACGTCGGCGGGGCCACCGGCGTGCACGCGGAGTGGCTGCTGGCCGACGGGCACACCGTGCACCTGGTCGACCTCCTGCCCGGTCACGTCGCGCGGGCCGAGACGCGACTCGGTGCTCGCCAGCAGTTCACCGCGACCGTGGGCGACGCTCGCGCGTTGGCGCTGCCGGACGCGTCGGCCGACGCCGTCCTCCTGCTCGGCCCGCTCTACCACCTGACCGACCGCGCCGACCGGCTGGCGGCGTGGCGGGAGGCGCGGCGCGTCGTCGTGCCGGGCGGGGTGGTGATCGCGATGGCGATCTCCCGGTTCGCGTCCCTGTTCGACGGGCTCGCGCAGTCCTACCTGTTCGACCCCGCGTTCCGGGCGATCGTCGCGCAGGACCTGGCGACCGGGGTCCACGAGAACCCGACCGGTGACCCCCGCTGGTTCACGACCGCGTACTTCCACCGCCCGGAGGAGCTGGGCGCCGAGGCGACCGAGTCAGGTCTGGAGGTCACGGAGACGGTGGGCGTCGAAGGGCTCGCACACTGGATCCGGGCGATCGCGCCGGCGCTCGACCACGCGGCCGACCGCGAGGTGGTGCTCGACTCCGCGCGGGTGATCGAGGCGGAGCCCAGCCTGCTCGGGCTCAGCTCGCACCTGATCACCGTCGCGACGCGCTTGCACCTCACGTGACGTGAGGGCCTAGCGTCGGGCGCAGCGGCGACGACGAGGCGCCGCGCGAGTCGAGGAGGCACCATGACGACCCTGGTCCCGTACCTGACCGTGCACGACGCGGCAGCCGCGATCGCGTTCTACGGCGCCGCGTTCGGTGCGCAGGAGACCGGCGAGCGCGACGAGGGGGACGGCCGGATCGGGTTCGTGGAGCTCCGCGTCGGCGAGGTCGCGTTCTACCTGTCCGACGAGTTCCACGACTACGGCGCCTACGCCCCGGCCACGCTCGGGCACAGCACGTCCGCGATGGTGCTCGGGGTGGACGACGTCGACGCCGTCTACGCGGCCGCCGTCGCCGCCGGCGCGACCGCGGACCGGGAGCCCTCCGACCAGGGCGACGAGAAGCGCGGCTGGCTGGTGGACCCGTTCGGTCACCGCTGGGCGATCCACTCGTCCGCGCGCTGACCATGGACGGTGCGTCCTGGCGGGTGGGCGAGCTCGCGGAGGTCTCCGGCCTGACCGTGCGGACGCTGCACCACTACGACGACATCGGGCTGCTGACCCCGGAGCGCACCGCCGCCGGCCACCGCGTCTACCGCCGCGAGCAGGTGGAGCGGCTCTACCGGATCAGCGTGCTGCGACGGTTCGGCGCCTCGCTCGACGACATCGCGACCGCCCTGGACGATCCGACGTGGAGCCTCGACGGAGCCCTGCGCAGCCACCTGGCGTCCCTCGAGGACCAGGTGCTCCGGATGGAACGGCTGCTGCACCGGCTGACCGACGCCCGAGCGGACGAGCCGATCGAGCGCGCGGACGAGGACGTGTGCCGCCGCCTGCTCGCCGTGCTGGAGGACACCGCCGTCACCGCCATCGAGCCGCTGCGCCGGGTCGCGGTCCTCGTCTACGCCGACCTGGAGGCCGCGCACCGGCACCTCGTCGAGGTCTTCGGGCTGGAACCCGGAGCGCTGCACCGCGCGGACGACGGGGTCGTCGTGCACGCCGAGGTCCGCACCGCCGACGGCGTCGTCATGCTCCACCGGGTGGCGCCGGAGTGGGGGCTCGCGTCACCGGCCGCGCTCGGCGCCGCGACCGGGATGCTCGTCGTCACCGTGCAGGACGTCGACGCGCACCACGCGGCCGTCGTCGCGCGCGGCGGCACGATCAGCTTCCCGCCGGCCGACCAGCCCTACGGGGTGCGCGAGTACGGGGCGCTCGGTCCGGAGGGGGAACCGTGGTCGTTCTGGGCACCGCTGCGGCTCAGGCCGGAGTGAGCTCGAACACCGGATGGTCCGCGACGTCGGCGACGAACGCGTCCACGGGATCGGACCGGTCGGCGGAGAAGTAGGCGCGCGTCGCCGAGGCGACCTGCACGTAGCGGTGCAGGACCGGCGCGGCCTCCTGCGGGTCGGTCACCTCCCGCACGGCGTAGGTGCGCACGTCGCGACGCCGAGCCAGCTGCACGCGTCCGGCCGCGCGGGCGTTGTGCACCCAGGCCACGGCGCCGTACGGCGCGACGAGCCACCGCCGCCCGTCCTGCTCCACCGGGGTGACCGGCACCTTCCGAGCCAGCCCGGTGGTGCGGCCGCGGGTGATCAGCATCCAGGTGTACGGGACGAGCCCGGCCCGCACCAGCGGGAGCATCACCCTGTTCCCGACCGAGCGCCACCGACCCGGCGAGTACGTGCGCCGAGGACGAGGACCTGCTCCGCTCACGTCGTCAGTATCCGCCGCGAGCCTCCAGCACGGCCAGGTCGCGCTCGGCGTACCTGCGGTGCCACCACTCCTCGTTGAGCACGACGAGGAGGCAGTCGCGGACCGGGAAGGTGGCACCCTCGTCGGGCCACCCCGGACCCACGAGCGGCTCGGTCATGCGGTCCAGCTGCTGGTCGGTCAGGTCGTCGACCACCCCGCGCACCACCGCCATTCCGTCGAGGCGCAGCGCGAGCGCCTCGTCGAGCGACGGTCGCGCGTCCCGGTCCCGCGGCACGCCCGGCCGCGGCCGCATCTGGTCCCACGGGAGCGAGAGCGGGTGCCACGGGCTCGGGTCGCCGAGGATCCCGCGCGCCACCCACGACTCCGACGCGAAGGCCAGGTGCCGCAGGGTCTGGATGAACGACCACTCCTCCGCCACCGACTCGTGCAGCAGCTCCGCGGGCAGCCGGCGTGCGCGGTCGACCGTGGTGGCCCAGAGCCGCTCGTTGACGTCCCACGCCTGCCGGAACCCGTCCGCGGTGGTCGGGCGGAACAGCGGCTTCTCGGGGTGCCGCCGGTCCAGCTCGGCCTCCACCAGCGGGGCGACGTCGATGCCGTTGATGACGAGGTTCTGGACCTCGCCGTCGATGGTGGTGTCGGTGAGCTCGACGCCGCGCATCACGACCCCGTGGAACCCCGCGAAGCGGAACGTGGAGCCGGTGAGGTCCACCATCGTGAACCGCGATCCCTGCAGGTCGGCGTCCTGGAACTGCGAGCCGCGCAGGTCGGAGAGGTCGCTCATACCGGTCAGGCTAGGACCGGGCTCCGACAGGCAGGCAGGCCCGGCACGCTACCGGCTTCGCGGCACACGGCTTACCCTCGGAAGATCCGCCGCAGCTCGCGACGGCCGACCCGCGGGAGCACCCGTGACCGACACCATCGACCGGCTCGACGTCCTGGACCTCGACGACGACGTCCGCGAGCGCCCTGTGGTCACTCGCCGCCCGCTGCACCCGCCGCCCCCACCGTTCCTGCCGCTCTCGGCCACCGTGCGCTACCCGCCCGGTCGGGTGCCCGACGTGCAGGACGCGGTGCCCGTCGCCCGCGAGACGGTGCGCGGGCCGCGACGATGGCGGTGGCGGTGGTTGACGGCCTCAGCTGTGCCGGGACACCGCGAGGCGGTACGGGTGCCGTGGCGATGGCCGCAGCTCACCCGGTCGCGCGTCGCCGCCGGTCTGCTCGGGGTCTTCCTCGGCGGTCTCGGCCTGCACCGCCTCTACCTCGGCTACTGGCGACGAGGGCTCACGATGCTCGCGATCACCGTCGTCGGCGGGTTCTTCACGCTCGGCCTGGCCGCGATCGTCATGGGCGTCTGGGGCTTCGCCGAGGGCCTGCTGTACCTGTCGGTGCGGCGCGGTCGGTTCAGTCGCGACGCGCGAGGGCGGCCCCTGCGGGGCTGACCGGGCGGTCAGCCGTAGAAGCCCTTGAGCAGCTCGAACACCACGATCCCGGGCCAGATGAGCGACTTCGGGATCGCCAGCACGAACGACCAGAACGTGTCCGCCTGCTGGAAGTAGAACACCGCGGCGCCGACGAACCCGATCCCGTAGACGGCTCCGCCTCCCGCACCGGACGACTTGTTCGCCATGACACTCCTCGCTCGCGCACCGACGACGTCGGCCCCACCGTTCTCCTGGAGAGAGGGCCAGGTCAAGGCGCCACGTCGAGCAGGACAGGACCTGACCGCTACGCCGCCCAGAGTGGCGTGCAGAGGACGGACCTCCCGCCTCGTCGGACCCAGGTAAGGACACGCCCGTGACCGTGCAGACCACCACCCACCTGAACTTCCGCGGCGACGCTCGCGCGGCGCTCGGCTTCTACCACTCCGTGTTCGGCGGAGCCCTGACCGTGATCAGCTACCAGGACATGGGGGCCGTCCAGGACCCGGCGGAGGCCGACCAGGTGGTCTGGGGCCAGGTCGCCGCCGAGAACGGCTTCCGCGTGATGGCGTACGACGTGCCGGCGGCGCGGCCGTGGAGCCCGGGCGACGACCCGTTCTTCGTCTCCCTGCGCGGCGACACCGCCGAGGAGGTCGCCGCGCTCTGGGAGCGGCTGGCCGAGGGCTCCGCCGTCGTCGTGCCGCTGGCGCCCTCGCCGTGGGCCCCCCTCTACGGGATGCTCACGGACCCCTTCGGTGTCACCTGGGTGGTCGACGTGGCGGTGGAGTACAGCGCGGCCTGAGGTCCCGACGACGCCGCTCGGCTGGCCCGGTCCGGCCGAGCGGCGTACAACGGGAGTTCCGCCACCCGCCGACGAACGGCAGGCTCCCATGCGCAGGCTCCCCGGTTCGCTCGCGGCCGTGCTCGCCCTCGGCCTGGTGCTCGCGGTGCCCGGCGGGGCGGTCGCCGCCCCGGACCGTGGACGGGCGGAGTACACGAACCCGGTCAGCGCGGGGTTCGCCGACACCTTCGCCGACCCCGCCGTGCTCCGTGGCAAGGACGGCTGGTGGTACGCGTACGGCACCACCGACCCGCTGCGGGAGGGCGAGGCGACGCGTCACCTGATCCCGATGTCCCGGTCGGCCGACCTGGTGACCTGGGAGTACGTGGGCGACGCCTTCACCGAGGACACGCGTCCGGCGTGGGCCGACCGCGAGCGCGGGGCGGCGTTGTGGGCGCCGGACGTGCGGTACGTCGACGGCGAGTACCGGATGTACGTCGTGGTCACCGAGACGACCCTGACCGCCGAGCCGAACGACAACGCGATCGGGGTGGCCACGGCGCCGACGCCGACGGGACCGTGGACGGCGAGCGCCGCGCCCGTGGTCGGCCCCCGGCACGGCCCCGGGGGTGACGGGGACTTCCTCTGGACGTTCGACCCGTCGCACGTGGTCGGCCCGGACGGCACCGAGCACCTGTTCTACGGCTCCTACTACGGCGGCATCTGGGTCACGGAGCTGTCCGCCGACGGGGCGGCCGCGGTCGGTGCACCGGTGCAGGTGGCCGTCGACAACAAGTACGAGGGCGCCTACGTGGTCCAGCGCGACGGCTGGTGGTACCTGTTCGCGTCCTCGGCCAACTGCTGCGCCGGTCCGACCACCGGGTACAGCGTGCACGTCGGGCGCTCGCGGGACCTGACCGGCCCGTTCGTGGACCGCGAGGGTGTGCCGCTGAACCAGTCGCGTGCGGGTGGTACCCCGGTGCTCGCGCCGAACGGCAACCGGTGGGTGGGGACCGGTCACAACGCCGTGGTGACCGACCTCGGCGGCCAGGACTGGATCGTCTACCACGCGATCGACCGGGCGGACCCGTACCTCGACGGCACCGACGGGATCAACGAGCGCCCGATGCTCCTCGACCGGCTGGACTGGATCGACGGCTGGCCCGTGGCGCGGGCGTCGGAGGGACGCGAGCAGGGTCCGGTCACGGGCGGCGCGACCGGCTTCGACCCCGGCGTCCCGCGCGGCTGGACCACGTCGGGACGGTGGGCGACGGACGACGAGGTCGACGCCGGCCGGCACCTCGTGTCGCGCGGCGCCGCCTCGCTGACGCGTCCGGTCCCCGGGCGCGACGTCCGGGTCGAGGCCGACCTCCGGACCGACCCCGACGGCACCTCGGCCGCAGGGCTCACCACCGGCACGCGCGGGGCGACGGCGACGGTGGATCCGGTCGCCCGTGAGCTCGTGCTCGCGTGGGGTTCCGGAGGGGCGGTGGCGCCGCTGCCGGCCGACCTGGACCTCACCGCGTGGCACTCGCTCGCCCTCACCGTCCGTGACGGTGTCGCGACCGCGGAGCTCACGCACGCCCGGCTCGGCGACCCGCTCGCGGTGGTCACCCGCGCCCCGCCCCGCCGTGCCGGTGCCGGGGGACGTGCGGGCGCGGTGGCGACGGGGCCGGGCGTCCGCGTCGACAACCTCAGCGCGCTGCCCGCCTCCCGCCTCGTCACCGAGCGCGTGCGGGTGCCTCGACCGGGGACCCTCGACCCCACGTTCAGCGACGAACTCGACGGCTCGGCCCTCGGTCCGGGCTGGATACGCGTGCGCGACCCGCAGGTCACGGTCGCCGACGGCGTGCTGCGCTGGCCCACCGAGGCGGGCGACCTGGTCGGCACCGGCAACGACGCCGGGCTGCTGCTGCGCGACGTGCCCGAGACCGACTGGGTCGCCGAGACGCGGCTGACCGTCGACCTGGGCACCGACACCGTGCGCAACTTCCAGCAGGGCGGGCTGATCGCGTACGTCGACGACGACCGCTGGGCGCGCCTGTCGCACGTGGCCATCTGGAACACCCGGCAGACCGAGTTCGGCACCGAGCAGCCGTACGCCGGCCGGCTCGCGTTCGGGGGCACGATCGTCGGGCCCCCGGCCGAGACCACCTGGCTGCGGCAGGCCCACCGGACCGATGCCGCGGGCGAGCACGAGGTCCAGGCGTTCACCAGCACCGACGGTCGCACGTGGGTGGCGGGCGGCGTGTGGACGTTCCCGGCGGGCTCCGACCTGCGGGTGGGGCTGCTGTCACACGGGGGCGTCGGGGCGACCGCGCAGTTCGACTACCTGCGCGTCTACCGCTGACGCGTCAGGCGACGGTCTCCAGCGCGGCGTAGACGCGGGGTTCCAGGCGCCTCGCAGCCCGATCGCCGATCGTCAGCCCGAGGCCGAGGCCGCGCAGCACGTCGGCGACGTCGTCTGCGTGCAGGGAGCCGTGCCGCTCGAGCACCAGGTGCACCCGTCCGTGCGCGCGTTCGGTGCGGTGCAGCCCGAGGATCGTCGTCGACACCGGGGTGTGCCGGGGGAAGCGGGCGCGGGCGGCGTCCTCGTCGGCGTGCTCCAGGTACACCAGCCCCTCGTCGCCGAGCTCCGCCCGCAGCGCGTCGGCCCGCCAGTGCACGGGGGCGTCATGGCCGCCGGTGACGTGCCGCGACCGGTTCGCCGACGAGATCACCAGCGGCTCGTGGTCGACCGCACGGGCCGCGGCCGCGAGGAAGACCTGCGACGGGCACGCGTCGCCCGGAACGATCACCTGCGTCGTCGTCGTGCCCCGGTCCTGCGCGGTCAGGCCCTCAGGGACGTGTCGCGCGGCGGGGCCTCGGAAGCCGAAGGGACCCAGCGCGCCGAACGCGTCGACCACGTCCTGCACCAGGCCGTGGGACACCCCGACCGGTAGTGCTCGGAGGTCGAACGCGTCCAGGACGTGCCCGGTCGGCGCGGTGAGGCTGCCCGTCTGGTCCAGCGGCCGGCCCTTCAGCGCGTTGAGCCGGCGGACGCCGTCGCCGCGGCCGGTCAGGGCGTAGATGGTGCCGAACCCGTGGGCCACGGGGTGGCCGTCGGCGAGCAGGGCCGCCGCCCGCCGCGCGTCGGCCGGGCGGTCGAGGACGAGTCGGGACATGCGGGGCCTCCTGGGGTCACCCGCGAAGGACCGCTGCGGCCGTGTGCAGATACCGGACCGGTGGCATCGTGGTCTGCCATGGCGGTGATCCTCGACATCACGATCTCGCTCGACGGCTTCGTCACCGGCCCGAACGCGGGCCCGGACAACGGTCTCGGCGACGACGGGCTGCCCCTGCACGAGTGGGCGATCGGCGACCGGACACCCGAGGACGTCGAGGTGCTCGCCACGCTGACCGCCGCGACCGGCGCGGTGGTCATGGGACGCCACACGTTCGACGTGGTCGACGCCCCCGACGGGTGGAACGACGAGCGCCACTACGGCGCGGACCAGGGCGACGAGCCGCCGCCCTGCTTCGTCGTCACGCACCACGCACCTGCGCGCGTCCGGCTCACCGACCGGATGACCATCGTCACCACCGGCCTGCGCGACGCGCTCGACCAGGCAGTCGCCGTCGCCGGTGACAAGGACGTGTTCATCATGGGCGGCGGTGAGCTCGGCGGCTCGGCACTGCGCGACGGCGTCGTCGACCGGCTGCACCTGCACGTCGCACCGCTCCTGCTCGGCGCAGGAACCCCGCTGTTCGTCGGGACGCGGCAGACCCTGCGGCTCGACGAGTCCGCGACCGTGATCACCCGCAACGCGGCGCACCTGTTCTACGACGTGCTCTGACCCTGATCCGCCCCGACCGACGCCGCCTGCCACACGAACCCGTCCGGGTCCGCGAACGACCCGAGATCGCCGACGACCGCGAGCCGGTGCGAGCCGGAGCCCGCCGGGTCGACCCCGGCGTCCTTGGCCAGGGCGCGTCGACCGTAGAGCCCGAGCGTGATCCGGCCGCCGCCCTTCTCGAACTCGACGTACTTGCGGCCGAAGCTCTTCGCCACGGTCAGCCCACTCTCGACGTAGAACCGCTTGGTCACGGCCACGTCGTCGACTCCCAGCAGGAGCACCACCTGGTCCACCTCCCGCGTCGCCGGGCCGGTGTCCTTCTTCGCCGGCGTCGCGATCTTCCAGATCGTGCCGTCCGGTGCCTGGACCGAGCCGCCCACGCCCCAGAAGGACTTCGTCACGGCCTTGAGGCTCACAGCGCCTGCGTCGAGTGCGGCGTCGACGAGCGCGCGGACATCGGCCGGCTGGGCGACCGTGAGGGACAGGGTGAACCCGCGGAAGCCGGTCGTCGGCTCCTGCGATGCCGTGACGTGCACGGGGAGGTGCGGAACGAAGGCCGCGGCGTAGAACTGCTCGGCGGCCGACGGGTCGGCCGCACCGATGAGGACGGAGTCGATGGTTGCCATAGCCACGACGCTACGAACGAGTGCCCGCCCGGTGCTTCTCGGATCCTGCTCCGTGTGTCAGAGGTCCGTGCCACGGTGGATCCCATGGAGATCACCCGCCTGCAACCGGCCGGTCTCGTGGTGAGCCCGGCATTCAGCCATGTCGCCGTCGTGCCCGCGGGCGCGACGACCATCTACGTCGGCGGCCAGAACGGCGTCGACGACACCGGGGCGGTGGTCTCGGACGACGTCGCCGAGCAGTCCGTCCGCACCATCGACAACGTCAGCACCGCGCTCGAGGCCGCCGGGGCGTCGCTCGCCGACGTCGTGCAGTGGACCGTGCTGATCGCACAGGACGCCGACCTCGGCGCCGCGTACGGGGCGATCGCGCCGCGGCTCGCCGGCTCCGACAAGCCCCCGCTCGTCACCGCCGCACGCGTCGCCGGTCTGGGGGTGCCCGGCGCGCTCATCGAGGTGAGCGCGATCGCAGCCGTCCTGCCGACCTGAGCTCCTCGACGACGGACCAGCCCTCGGACCAGTCACCCAGGCCCGAGCTCGCGTTGAGGTGCCCTCCGGACCCCACGGTCACCAGCTCGCCGCCGACGAGCGCGACCAGCTCCTCCGCGTGCGCCGGGGAGCCGTAGGGGTCGTCGTCCGAGACGACCACGACGGTGGTGAACGGCAGCCGCGCGGGCACCCATCGGTCGAAGCCCACCGCGCGCGCGGGGAAGACCGGTCCGTGCACGTCCGGCGGGGCGACGAGGAACGCACCGACCACGCCGTCGCCGACGTGCTCCGCCGCCCACTGCAGGACGAGCGTGCAGCCCAGGCTGTGCGCGACGAGGAACGCGGGGCCGTCGATCCCGTGGACGGTCTCCTCGAGATCGCGCACCCACTCGTCGCGCACCGGGTCGTCCCAGGAGCGGTGCTCCACCCATACGCTGCCGGGCAGCCGGGCGTGCCAGAGGCGCTGCCAGTGGTCCGGGTCGGAGTTGCCGATGCCGGCGACGAACACCACGGTCGGGTCGCTCATGCGCGGACCTCGTTCCACGTCGGGGGTTCTGGAGCGTAGGGCCGGTGCCCCCGACGAGGGCGGCGAGGCGGAGCGGCTGTCGGGATCCTGACGGAACGCGGCAGCATCTCGACGCGCTCGGTCGAGCAGTACCATCGCCCGATGCTGAGCGAGGACTGGATCGAGCACGTGCGCCCCGGCGACCGCGAGCGCCTCGGCTGGATCCGCCCGGACGGCGACGCGTTCGTCGCGCTGGACGCCCTCGGGCGCGAGCTCACCGGACCCGTCGAGTGGCTGGAGGCCGAGGAGGCCCTGGAGGAGCGCGGCCTGCACTGGCTCTCGGACCTGTGGCAGCTCGACCTGCCGGACGGCACCCGCGCGCGCGTCCGGATCGTAGAGGTGACACCCGACCGAGTCGTGGTGCAGACCGACGACTTCGGCTCCGTGGACGTCGAGGTGACCCGCCACGTCCTCGCGTTCCCCGCCCCGGACACCCTGCGGCCGTTCGAGGGCGACCGCTCGACGATCGACGTGCTCGGCTAGCGCTCCAGGATGCTCTTGAGGAGCGCCAGGTCGCCGGTCACGAGGCCCGCGTCGCGCTCGAGCTCGGCGTCGGTCATCCCCGGCGCCCGGCGCAGCGTGAACACGACCTCGCACCCGTCGCCGTCGGCGATCGCGCGCAGCGGCACGTAGACCGTCTCGCCCGTCGGAGTCACCACCACGTGGTCGAGGACGCCGAGCTCGTTCTGCGGGGCGAACGTGACCTGCACCCGCCCCTGCGACGTCTCGACGAACCAGCGACCGTCCTCGTGGACCACGGAGGTCCCCAGCCCGGGAGCCCACCGGGGCAGGTTCGCCGGGTCGGAGACGAAGGCGTAGACCTCACCCACCGGGCTGTCGATGTGCACGCTCAGATGCCGCGACTCGGTCGTCATGTGACGAGCGTGGCACGGCCCTCCCACACCCTCGCGCAGCACCGGCACGTATCCTGGTGCTCTGCCCGGCGACCTGGCCGGGGCGGTCGCGGATGCTGAGGAGCACCGCGGTCCGGGGCTAGAAACCTCCAGCGACTTCGTCCGATGAAGCCCTGGAGGTTTCTTCATGTCCGCACTCCTGGACAAGCCCGCCGCCCGCTGGTGGGCCCTCGCCGTCCTCGCCCTCACGCAGCTCGTCGTCGTGCTGGACACGACCATCGTGGCGATCGCCCTGCCCGACGCGCAGGCCGCGCTCGGGATGTCCGACGACCAGCGGCAGTGGCTCGTCACCGCGTACGCGCTGACGTTCGGCTCGCTCCTCCTGCTCGGTGGGCGGATCGCCGACTACTGGGGCCGCAAGCGCACGTTCATGGTCGGCATGGTCGGCTTCGGGCTGGCCTCCGCGTGGGGCGGCCTCGCGCAGAGCGGGACCGAGCTCATCGCCGCCCGCGGCGTCCAGGGTGCGTTCGCGGCGCTGCTGGCTCCCGCGGCGCTGGCCATGGTCACGGTCACGTTCTCGCACGGCAAGGAGCGCAACACGGCGTTCGCGATCATCGGGATCGTCGCCGGCACCGGGGCGGCGATCGGTCTGCTCCTCGGCGGGGTGCTCACCGAGTTCGCCAGCTGGCGCTGGTGCCTGCTGGTCAACGTCGTCTTCGTGGTGATCGGCATGATCGGCGGCGCGCTGCTGCTCACCGAGAGCAAGGCCGAGGGCGACAACCGCTACGACGTCTGGGGCACGGTCACGGTGGTCCTCGGGCTCGGCTCGCTGGTCTACGGCTTCACGCGGGCCGAGCACGGCTGGGGCTCGGCCGACACCCTCGGCTTCCTCGCCGGCGGCGTGGTCCTGCTCGCGCTCTTCGTCTGGATCGAGACCCGCGTGGAGCAGCCCCTGCTGCCGCTGCGCGTCGTCGCCCACCGGGTCCGCGCCGGGGCGTTCCTCATCCAGGCCGTCATCGGCTCCGTGATGCTCGGGTCGATGCTCTACCTGACGCTCTACTTCCAGATCGTGATGGGCCTGACCCCGCTGCTCGCCGGTGTCGCGAACGTCGCCATGACCGTCATGATCATGGGCTGCACGCCGGTGTCGACCAGGGTGCTCGACCTGTTCGGTCCTCGACCCCTGCTCGTCGCCGGCCCGCTGTTCTGCGCTGCGGGGCTGTTCTTCCTCGCGATGGCGATCACCCCGGACGGCAGCTACTTCACGCGCGTGCTGCCCGGCCTGGTCCTGCTCGGCATCGGGTTCTCCGGGCTGTTCGTGCCGCTGCAGAACCTCGCGCTCACCGGGGTCCAGCCGCACGACGCCGGCGTCGCGTCCGCGACCGTCAGCTCGACGTTCCACATCGGCGGCTCGATCGGCATCGCCGTGTTCACGGTCCTCTACGCGAACACCGTCGCGGACTCGCTCGACAGCGGGGCGGGACAGCTCGCCGCGTTCACCGACGGGTACTCCACCGCGTTCCTCGCCTCGGGCGTCGGCATGCTCGCGGCTGCGGCGATCGCCGCGTTCCTGGTCCGCGGCACCAAGGACCAGCTCATGCCGCAGCGGACGGAGCACGAAGCCGTCCTCGCCGGCGCGCACTGACCCCGGCCGAGGGCGCCCCCTCCGGGCGCCCTCGGCGGGACCTCACTCGTACGCGACCGCGTCGAGCACCTTCATGCGGGCGGCACGCGAGCCCGGCCACACCGCGGCGAGCACCCCGACCACCACCGCGAGAACGAGCATCCCGGCGAGGCTCCCCCACGGGATGACGAGCGTCGAGAGGCCCTCGTCCGCGAAGAGGGTCGGCAGGGTCGAGGCGAGCGCCACGCCCACCACCAGGCCCAGCACCGTGCCGAACACTGCGGTCAGCACCGACTCGATGGTCACCGTCCCCGCGAGCTGCAGGCGCCCGAGCCCGACGGCCCGGAGCAGCCCGATCTCCCGCGTCCGCTCGATCACGGACAGGGCGAGGGTGTTGACGATGCCGAGCACCGCGATGACCACGGACAGTCCGAGCAGCGCGTAGAGGATGACCAGGACCTGGTTCACCTGGTCGGCCAGGCTCGACACGAACTCGGCACGGGTGAGGACCGACACCACGACGTACGGAGCGACGGTCTCGGCGACCGCGTCCTGCAGCTGGGCCGTGCTCACCCCGGAGGCCGCGGACACGAGGATCGTGTCGACCATCTGCTGCTCGCGCGGCAGCAGGCCGTCGAGCACCCCCCGGTCCACGACGAGCGGCGACCCGAGGATGTTCGTCGTGAAGACCGCCGTGACGGTGAGGTCCTGCGGCCCTCCCGTGCCGCTGACCTTGAGCGTGTCGCCGACGCCCCAGCCGTGCTCCTCGGCGGCGGACTCCAGGACGGCGACCTCGCCGGCACCGAGGCCGTCGAGCGAGCCGTCGACCACGTCGACCTCGACCGAGCCGCCCAGCGTCCCGGAGTCCAGGCCGATCACGTACTGCACCTCGGGGGTCGCATCGCCGACCGCGACCCCGAGCGGGGCGAACGCGATCGGGTCCGCACGGCCCGCCTCCGGCAGCGCGACGACGTCGTCCACCGCACCGGCCGGGATCACCTGCGTCGCGGACCGCACCACGACGTCGGCGTTGGTCTGCGCCTCGACCACCCCGGCGACCGACTGCTGAGCGGTCACGGCGATCACCGACACCGCGCCGACCAGCGCCATGCCGATCATGAGGGCGCCGGCCGTGTTGGCGGTCCGGCGCGGGTTGCGCACCACGTTGCCGCGGGCGAGCCGCCCGATGGGCCGCAGCAGCCGCACGAACGGCCACGCGAGGACTCCGACGGCCGAGCGCGCGACGACGGGCGAGAGCATGAGCACCCCCACGAGCACCGCGGCCGCACCCGTGCCGAGCCAGACCTCCGCGGAGTCCGCCTCCGGCCGCAGCAGAGCGACCACCAGCGCGGCCACACCGGCACCCGTGACGACGAGCCCGCCGAACGCGCGCCAGCGCAGTGACTTCTCCGGGGTCGCGACGTCGTCGCGCATCGCCTCGACAGGGGGCACGAGTGCCGCCCGCCGCGCAGGAAGCGCGGCCGCGAGGATGCTGACGACCGTGCCGACCAGGAGCGACACGACGACCGTCGTGACGTCGAGCGGGATCGTCCCCACGAGGTCCATCCCGGCCGAGCCGAGCCCGACGCGCAGCGCCGAGACCAGCCCGAGCCCACCCGCGATGCCCAGCGCGGAGCCGAGCAGCCCCACGACCGCGGCCTGCACGAGCACCGAGGAGAACACCTGCACGGGCGACGCCCCGATGGCCCGCAGCAGCGCGAGCTCGCGCATCCGCTGCCGCACCGACATGGCGAAGGTGTTGGAGATGATGAACGCCCCGACGAACAGGGCGATCGCCGCGAAGACCAGCAGGAACGTCGTGACGAAGCCGAGCTGGCTGGCGATCTCGGTCTTGTTCTCGGCGCGCAGCGCGTCACCCGTGACGACCTCCAGGCCGTCGGGGGCGATCGCGGCGATCCGGTCGACCAGCTGGTCAACCGACGTGCCGTCCGCCGCGTACACCGCGATGTCGTTGACACCGTTCTCGGGCGCGAGCACGTCCTGGCCGGTCTGCGCGTCGACGAGCACGATCGTCGCGCCCGCCATCGGCCCGCCGAGGTCGACGCGGCCGACGACCTCGACCTGCGTGACCTCGCCCCCGAGCACCGCGTCGGTGGTGTCGCCGACCGCGAGGCCGGACGACTCCAGCGTGGCCGACTCCAGGGCGACCTCGCCGGGCCGCTGCGGGCCGCGCCCCTCGACCACGTCGAGCGACGGGTCGTCCGGCACGTACATCAGGGCGAACGACGGGGCCTGCGTGCTCTGCACGGCGGTCCCGTCGGCGCCGACCAGGACGATGGGTCCCGAGACGCCGGGGACCGCGTGGGCGACGCCGTCGACCGCCGCGATCTCCTCCACCAGGTCCCGCGGCACGCTCTCGCCCGTGGCGTTGGCCGTGCCCGTGACGACGGACGACCCCTCGGCCTGCAGCACGCGCACGTACACGTCCCCGGGGGCCGCGGCGTCGACGATCCCGTCGAAGGTGCCCGAGAGCATGGTGCGCAGCGCGAACGTGCCCGCGACGAACGCGACGCCCAGCGCGACGGCGAGCACGGACAGCAGGAACCGCACCAGGTGCGCGCGGATGCCGCGCAGTGCGACGCGTCCCATCACAGGCTCGCGGTCTGCGCGAGGAGGACGGGAGCACCCTGCCGGGCCGGCCGCATGGCCGCGAGCGCCGCGAGGACGGACTCGGGGGTCGGGTCGGTGAGCTCGCCGACCACGCGCCCGTCGGCCAGGAACAGCACGCGGTGCGCGTAGGACGCGGCGGTCGGGTCGTGCGTCACCATGACCACGGACTGCCCGAGCTCGTCCACGGACCGGCGCAGGAACCCGAGCACCTCCGCCGAGGACGTGGAGTCGAGGTTGCCCGTCGGCTCGTCGGCGAACACCACCGCGGGCCGGGACACCAGGGCGCGCGCGCAGGCCACGCGCTGCTGCTGCCCACCCGACAGCTCCGACGGCTTGTGGCTCAGCCGGTCCGCCAGCCCGACGGCCTCCACGACCTCGGCGAGGTGCGCCTTGTCGACGGGCCGGCGCGCGATGTCCAGCGGCAGCGTGATGTTCTCCAGCGCCGTCAGGGTGGGCACCAGGTTGAACGCCTGGAAGATGAACCCGAGGCGGTCGCGGCGCAGCTTGGTCAGCCGCCGCTCGTTCATTCCGCTGACCTCGAGCCCGTCCACGACGACCGTCCCGGCGTCGGTGCGGTCGAGGCCGGCCATGCAGTGCATGAGCGTCGACTTCCCGGAGCCCGAGGGGCCCATGATCGCGGTCATCTCGCCGCGACCGAAGTCGACGTCCACCCCCGCGAGGGCGTGCACCGCCGTGTCGCCCTTGCCGTACGTCTTCACGAGCCCACGGGCGCTCGCGATGGGAGTGGTCGGTTGGTTCGTCATGGTCCTCACCTCAGTGCACGTCCGGACAGCTGTTCCGTGACGATGGTCCCGTCACCCGGACGCGCGCGGCATCGGTGAAGCCCCTGGTCAGGCCCTGGTTCGACCCTGACCCGCCGGGCGGTCGAACCCTGGTGGTCCCCTCAGACGACGTACCGCTCGGGGTGCTCCCCCAGGGCCACGGACCGCTCCCACTCCTCGAGCGTCCGGGAGCCGACCGGCAGCGCGGGGGCCAGGACCTCACGGAGCGCCGCGATGTCCTCGGGCCGGACAGCGGCGGGGTCCGGGCCGAGCGTCAGCCACGTCCGCCCCGATCCGGCATCGCGGAGCTCGACCGTGGGGAGGACACCCCGGAGCGCGTCGAGCCCACCGACGGCCTCCACGTGCACCGGCGACAGCAGGGTGCCCCAGCCGTACCCCCACAGGGTCCGCGTGACGTCCCGCAGCGACGGAGCGCACCGGGTCACCCGTTCCCACGGGCTCTGGTCGTCCTCCGCGGTGACCTGGTCCAGCGTCGCGTACCCGGTGTCGGCGCCGAGCCGGTCCGCGGCGTCCAGGAGCCAGGGCGTCAGCAGCTCAGCGACCCGCACCAGGTCCTCGCCGCCCCCGTACATCGCCCAGCGGTGCATCGAGAGCCCGACCGTGAGCCCTCCGCCGTCGCCCCGGCCGTGCGCGACGGGGACCGGCATCCTGGCGTGCACCGTCACCGGGAGCCACTTCGGGTGCCAGTCGTAGCCCTCCAGCGCGGTCGCCATCCCGGTGAGCGTGACCGACCGCAGCGGTTCACCGCGGCCGAGCGCGAACTCCCAGTCGATGCCCGGCCGGCCGATGTCCGTGTCCTCCGAGGACAGGTCGTCCGACGCGACGACCGCCGTCGTGCTCCACGAGAGGTCGATCCCGATGCACTGCGCGACCACCCGCTCGAGCCCGTCCCGCAGCACGGCGACGACGGCCTCGTCCGAGGGCTGGCTGGACTGGACCACGACGCCACCGAACATCGCCGGCTCGCGCACGTGGTCCCCGCCCTCGCCGTCCGTGGTCATCCCTCCACTGTCCTCACCAGGCTGCCGCCGTGCCGAGGCCGAAGAGCGTCGCCCAGCCCCAGGTCACCATGCCACCACCGGCGGTGAGCGTCGCGGGGTCGTCGAGGATGCCCACGCCGCCGGTCGCGACGTCCTCGGCGAGCGTGCCGACGATGAGCGCGACACCGCCGACCACCACGATGCCGCCGACCACCGGGCCGAGCCAGCTCGGCGGCTGCCAACCGGTGGTGGGCGAGCTCGGCACCGGCTCCGGGGCCGGCTGGGGCACCGGCACGGGGACGGGCACGGGCACCGGCACAGGGACCGGCACGGGCACGGGCACGGGTCGGGGCGTCTGCGCGGGGCGGTAGTAGTACCAGAGCATGCCCGGCATGCTGTGCGACTTCACCACCATCTGCCCGCGCTGGTACGGGAACCAGTACTCGCCGTAGGCCGCGCCCCTGACCCCGGGGAGATGGGTCACGTAGGCCGCGAGCTGGTTGACGGCCATCTGGCGCTTGACCGGGTCACGGTGCCAGCGGGCGGTCTTGACCTCCCAGATCTCGGGGTCGTCGACGATGTCCGCCCGGCCGCCGTTCCCGTTCACGCCGGCGTTCGGCACCCACACCTCGAGGCGCGCGCCCGGCCGCTTGACCGCAGCGAAGTGCACCTGCACCGCACGGTGCTGCGCGGACCACTCGGTGATGTCGGGCGCCGACGCCGAGGCCGCCGCGATCGTCGAGCCGACCCCGAGGCCGGCCATCGACGCGTCGGAGATCGGGCTCAGCCCCAGCGGGTCCACCAGGTCGAGCGGGTCGTTGGCCACGTACGCGTACTCGTTCGTCGCCGACGCCGAGCCACCCGGCTGGCTGACCGGGTCGGGGCTGAGCAGCTGCCCGGTCTCCGGGTCGTAGTTCCGCTCGACCAGGTAGTAGTCGTCGCCGACGGTGAGCTCGCCGCGGTACCCGAAGGTCGGCGTGAGCGTGAGGTCGGAGAGCGACAGGCTCAGGTCGGCCTCACCGAACGCGTCGTACCCGGAGGCGGTCGCGACGTCGGCCGTCGCGAGCGTCGTCGTGACCGACCCGAAGGCGTCCTTCGCGAAGGTGCCGGTCGTGCCGTTGTCGCGCACGACGCCGAGCGGGCCGAGCACGCCGTGCACGTAGGACTGCGCACGCCCCCCGGCCGTCGTCGTGAGCACCTCGGGCGTCGCGGCCGTCCGGTCCCAGGCGAGCGAGGTCGCGACGGTGCGCGAGCCCCGCGTGGACGTGGTGCCGACCAGCAGGCCGTCACCGTCGTACGTCCGGCGCTCCGTCACCGAGAGGAGACCTGACCGCGAGACGGTGGAGGCGAGGCGACCGGCGGGGTCGTAGGTGAACGCCTGCGACGTGCCGGAGCCGGTCTCGCCCACCCGACGCCCGGCGGCGTCGTACGCGAACGTCGTCGTGCGACTGCGGGTCGTCTCCGAGGCCAGGCGCTGCCCGGCGTCGTAGGTGTAGCGCGTCTGGGTGCCGTCGGTCGTCTCCGTGACCCGGTTGCCGGTCGCGTCGTACGTCCAGGCCTGGTTCGTCGGCGTGAGCAGGTTGAGGTCGAGCGTCCGTGCCGAGACCAGCTGGCCCGCGGCGTCGTACCGGTAGCTCGCGGTACCTGTGGCGAGCCCGCCGACGGTCGTCGTCCCCGTGACGCGTCCGGCGGCGTCGCGGGTGACCCGCACGTCGGACGTGGCGCCGAGCACCGACTGGCGGACCCGGCTCAGCAGGCCGTTGCTGTCGTAGGACATGGTGCGCGACTGCTGGCGAGGGAGGCTCTCCGTGGTCACGCGGCCGTCCGCGTCGAGCGTCCAGGTGGCGGTGCCCCAGGTCGGGTGGGTCGCCGACACCCGGCGGCCCGCGGCGTCGTAGGTCTGCGTGAGCACCTTGCCGCCGGGGTAGGTGACGCCCGTCGTCCGACCGGCGGCGTCGTAGGCCCACGCCTGGACGGTGCCGTCCGGTCCGGTCTGCCTCAGCAGGCGGCCGGCGGCGTCGGACTGGTACGTCGTGGTGCCGCGCGGGTCCGTCATGGAGGTCCGCACGCCGTTGGCGTCGTAGGTGTACCCCACGGACGCACCGCCACGGTAGGTGCGCTGCGTGAGCCGCCCCAGGGCGTCGTAGGCACGCTGCTCGCCGCGGTCGGTCGGGTCGACGACCGAGACCGTCCGCCCGAGCGCGTCGTACCCGTAGGTCGTCGTGCCGCCGCTGCGGTCGGTCACGGACGCGAGGCGCCCGGCCGCGTCGTAGGTCCGCGTCTCGGCGGCGCCCGAAGCGTCGACCGTGGACGTGAGGACACCCGCGGTCCAGACGTACGTCGTGAGGGCGCCCAGGGGGTCCGTGGCCGAGGTCAGCTGACCTGCGGCGTCGTAGCCGTACACGATCCGACCGCCGGTCGGCTGGACCAGGCCCACCAGGTTCCCGGCGGCGTCGAGCTCCCGCACCTCCGCCGAGCCGTCCGGCCGGGCGGTCCGCACCGAGCGACCCGCTGCGTCGTAGCCGTAGGTCACCGACCGGCCTGCAGGCGTGGTCTCGCCGACGAGCAGGCCGTCCGCGTCGTAGGCCATCCGGTGCACGCCGCCCAGGGCGTCGCGCACGGTCACGTTGTTGCCCGCGGCGTCGTAGCCGTACGTCACCGTGACGCCGGTGGCGTCCGTGCTCGAGGCCACCCGGCCGCCGGGCGTCCATGCCGTGCGGCTGGTGGCGCCCGTCGCGTCGGTGACCGCGACCGGCCGGCCGAGCACGTCGTACTCCGCGACCGTCCGCCCGCCCGCCGGGTCCACCGACGCCGAGACGGCACCGCGCGCGTCGTACTCGTACGTCCGGACGCCGCCCGCCGCGTCGGTCGCGGAAGTCACGCGGCCGAGCGCGTCGACCGCCTGCGTGGTCACCCCGCCGGCGGCGTCGGTGACCGTGGCCACGCGACCGTCGGCGTCGTAGGTGTAGGTCGTCACGTCACCGGCCGGGCCGGTGACCGACTCGACACGGCCGAGCGCGCCGTACGCGTAGGTGGTCGTGCCACCGCGCGCGTCGGTCGTCGTCGCGATGCGGCCGGCCTCGTCGTACGTGGTGCGGCCGGCGTCGCCGACGGCGTTGGTCGCCGTGACCTGGCGGCCCTCGGCGTCGTACTCGTAGGTGGTGACGCCACCCGTCGGGCTGGTCTCGGTGAGCACGTTGCCCACCGCGTCGAAGGTGGACGAGCGGGTCCCGGCGGCGTCCGTGACGCTCGCCGTGCGACCGAGCGCGTCGTAGGTGTAGGACGTCACGCGTCCGGCGGGGCTCGTCTGCGTCACGATGCGACCGGCGGCATCCCGTGCGTAGGTGGTCCGTCCACCGAGCCCGTCGACCAGGGCCGAGACGTTGCCCACCGCGTCGTACTCGAACGCCTGCGTGACGCCGTCCGCGTCAGTGACCGACAGGAGGCGTCCGTCCTCGACGACCGAGGTCGTCACCGCTCCGTCCGCCGTCGTCGTCGTGCTGGCCAGGCGCTCGTCGCCCTCGTAGCCGAACGTCGTGCGCGCGCCGCCGGCGTCGGTCTGCGCGACCACGCGACCGACCGCGTCGTACTCCCACGTGGAGGTCCCGCCCAGCGCGTCCGCGGCGGACAGGAGGTTGCCGTCCTCGTCGTACGTCACCGTGGTCGTGGCCTGGCTGCGGTCGGTCGACGAGACGAGGTTGCCCTCCGCGTCGTACGCGAGCGTCACGCGCTCGCCGGCCGCGTCCGTCAGTGCCGTCGGGTGACCCTGCGTGTCGTGCGCGACGACCGTCTGCTCGCCGGTCCGCGCGTCACGGACCGTCGTGGTCCCGTCGAGGTCGTCGTACGTGAACGACACCTCGCCGCCGTCGACGACCTGCGTGAGGACGCGGCCCGACGCGTCGAACGTGTTGGCCATGACCTCACGGCCGTCGGGACCCACCTCCGTGAGCAGGTGCCCGGCGGAGTCGTAGGTGTAGGAGGTGACCCCGCCCGCCGCATCCGTGACGCTCACCAGGTCGGTGCCGTCGTACGCGTACCGGACCGTGCGACCGTCGGAGGCCGCGACCTCGCTGACCAGCCCGGCGGAGGTCGAGGTCACGGTCAGCTCCGGGCCGGCCGTGTCGACCACGCGAGCGACCTCTCCGCCGGCGTCGCGGACCAGGGTGAGCTCCGTGCCGAGTGCGTCGCGCACGACCGCGAGCCCGCCCTCGTCGTCGAACGTCCACGAGGACCCGTCGACGAAGTCGATGCGGTCCCGGCCCTGCTCGTCCAGCGCCGGCACGCCGGAGAACTCCTCCGGTGCGGACCAGCCACCGGTGCCGTCGGGCGCGAACGACACGATGCGTCCGTCCGGCTCGGCCAGCTCGAGCACGCCGCCGTCCGCGGTGGTGAGGCGGACGTCGAGCAGGCTCGACCAGCCCTGGCCGAAGCGTCCCGTGCGCCCGTCGCGCGAGTTGTACGTGCGGGAGACGTCGAACCCGCTGCGCCCGCCGACCCCGTCGAGGTCCACCGCCGGCAGCACGAGGTTGCCCGTCGCGGAGTTCACCGGGTCGCTCACGTAGAACGAGCTCGCGCGGATGCCGTTGAGCTCGTCCGCCGGACGCGCCAGGTGGTTCGGGGACCCGTTGGTGATCGCGAAGACGTACCGGCCCGCCACGGACGAGCCGCGGCTGCCGTGAGCGAGGCCGGTGGGCGAGGAGTCGAGCAGCGCGCCGTTGGTGCCGGACCCGGGGAACGAGTACGACGTCTCCGCGGTGCCGGAGCCGCTCGAGAAGCCGGCGTGCGCGGAGCTGCCCCCGAGCCCGCCGTTGCCGCCGGACGCCGAGCCTGTCTCCCACTCGATCTGGTCGTAGTTGAAGACGATGTCGAAGTCGGCGTCGCCGCGGTCCGAGCGGTCCACCAGGAGGAGCTGGAACGTGTTGAGCTTGTCCACGGCGTTCGGGAAGTAGCCGACGCTCGGCCACATGACGCAGAAGGCGTCCCGGCCGGAGTACGTCGTCGACCCGTAGGTGACGACCCCCGCGCCTCCACGCGTGTCCACGTCCGCGAAGAACGGCGCGATGATCGGCCGCATGGTCGCCACCAGGCCGAAGGGCGTGTACGTCCCCAGCTGCTCGTCGAACGTGATGTTGCCGTTGTTGTTGACGAACGCCTGCGAGTAGCCCTCGCCGTAGAAGTTCAGCTCGAACGGCAGGTCCACCACGCCGGTGGACAGGTCGTCGTTGCGCGCGAGGACGTTGTCCGAGCACCCGGGCAGGTCGAGGACGGCTCCGGGCGCGGCGTGCGCCGCCGGTGCGACGACGAGGCCGACCAGGCCGGTGGCCAGCACGGCCAGCCCGCCGATGAGTGTGTGCGTACGTCCGCGAGCGCGCCCTGCAGGCATGCCGTTCCCCCCGAGCTCATTGCCTGGACGGCTCCAGGGCGAGGCTGAACGTATAGAGCCGCACGGCCGACGGGCGACGGTTCCGCCCAGGTTTCACCTGATCGGAGGCGGTTTCGGACGATCGTCACGCACGAGGCGAGATCTCGTCCCTCCAGGGGGAGGCCGCGGTGCTCGACGACGGATCGCAGGATCACCCGCAAGGATGCGGTCATGGACGCACTGACCCTGCAGACCACGTTCCTGGACCTGACCACGCCGCACGTCGCGGACGCCTGCCTCCGTCTCGGCGTCGCCGTCCGGTGCGGCCCTCCCTCGCTGCGACCCCTGTGGGCGGGCGTGCACGTGGTCGGCCGCGCCCGGCCCGTGCGCCACGTCGGGAGCGTCGACGTGTTCCTCGAGGCTCTCGAGCGCGCCGATCCCGGGGACGTCCTCGTCGTGGACAACGACGGACGGACCGACGAGGCCTGCGTGGGTGACCTGGTGGCGCTGGAGGTCGCGCGCGCGGGGCTCGTGGGGATCGTGATCTGGGGGCTGCACCGCGACACGGCCCAGCTGCGCACCATCGCGCTGCCGGTGCTCAGCCTCGGCGCCTCCCCCGGTGGGCCCGAACGCCTCGACGCCCAGCCCGCCGATGCGCTGGCGTGGGCACGGTGCGGCGCGCACACGATCACGGGCGACGACGTCGTGCTGGCCGACGACGACGGCGTCGTGTTCCTGCCCGCCGCGCGTGCGTCCGAGATCGCCGTCGCCGCCGCACGGATCCGGGACACCGAGCGACTCCAGGCCGCCCGGATGCAGCTCGGGACGACGCTGCGCCACCAGACCCGGTTCGCCGACTACCTCGTGTCCCGGGACCGGGACGGGATCACCTTCCGCCAGCACCTGCGCACCCTCGACGCCGCGATCGAGGAGTGACCGGGGTGGTCTGCTACGACGGTCCGGCCGCGGTCGTGAGGACGACGAGCTGCTGGGTCGCCCGAGTCATCGCGACGTAGCGGTCGACCGCGACGAGCGCCTCCGGGTCGACCAGCACCACCAGGTCGAACTCGAGCCCCTTGGCCAGCTCGGGGCTCAGCGACCGGACGCGGGCGGTGGCCGGGAACGTGGGGTCGCCGATGACGCAGGCGATCCCCTCGGCGTGCGCGGCCAGCCACGCGTCGAGGATCGCGTCACGCGCCGCTGCGTCGTCGTGGACCACCGGCACGCCGCTCGCGCGGACCGACGTCGGGACGTTCGCGTCCGGGACCGCGGCCCGGATCACCGGCTCCGCCTCGACCATGACCTCCTCGGGCGTCCGGTAGTTGATGCTCAGCGACGCGGTCGTGACGCGCTGGAGGCCCACCCGCTCGAGCCGCTCCTGCCACGACTCAGGGAAGCCGCGGCGGGCCTGCGCGCGGTCGCCGACGATCGTGAGGCTCCGGGACGGGCAGCGCAGCAGGAGCATCTGCCACTCCGCGTCGGTCAGCTCCTGTGCCTCGTCCACCACGACGTGCGCGAACGGCCCGGCGAGCAGGTCCGGGTCGACGGTCGGCAGCGTGGAGCCGTCGACCAGGGCGGCCTGCAGGTCCTGGCCGCGCAGCATCGACATGACGAGCAGCTCCGAGTCGTCCGCCGCGATCAGGTCGTCGACCACGTCGGCCATCCGGGCGCGCTCGGCGGCCAGGGCGGCCTCGTTCCGGCGCCGGCGCCTGGACACCTCCGGGTCGCCGAGCCGCTGCCGGGCCGCGTCGAGGAACGGCAGGTCGGACACCGTCCACGCCTGGGGGTCCTCGCGCTCGAGCGTGCGGATCTCCTCGGTGGTCAGCCAGGGGGCGCACAGTCGCAGGTAGGCGGGGACCGACCACAGGTCACCGACGAGCTCCGTGGCCTCGAGCACCGGCCACGCGCCGCTGAACGCGCCGGCCAGCTCCCTGTTCCTGGCCAGGGCGCGCCGGAGCATCTCCGAGAACCGCACGGCCGGCTCGATCGCCTCCACCAGCCTCGCCGACGCCTTCAGCCGGGCCACCTCCGCGTCGGTCTCGACGGTGGCCGCAGCCCCCTCGGGCGTGAGATCCCGCAGGGTGCACGTCTGCACCCCTTCCTCGCCGAGGCTCGGCAGCACGTCGGAGACGTAGGCCAGGTACGGCTCGTGCGGGCCGACGACCAGCACGTCACCGCGGTGGTGCCCGAGGCGCGGGTCGGAGTACAGGAGGTAGGCCGCGCGGTGCAGGGCGACGACCGTCTTGCCGGTGCCAGGACCGCCGTCGACGACGAGGGCGCCCCGGGAGCCCGCGCGGATGATGGCGTCCTGGTCGGCCGCGATGGTGCCCAGCACGTCGCGCATCCGGTCCGACCGGTCGCTGCCCAGGCTCGCGATGAACGCGGACTGGTCGTCGAGGGCGAGGTTCGGCTCGACCCCGTCGGTCGAGAAGACCTCGTCCCAGTAGTCGCCGATCCGGCCGCCGGTCCAGCGGTACCGGCGTCGGCTCGCGAGGCCCATCGGCTGCGCATAGGTGGCCCCGAAGAACGGCTCCGCCGCGGGGGAGCGCCAGTCGACCAGCAACCGACGCCCGGCGCGGTCGGTCAGGCCGAGCCGTCCGACGTACACCGGCTCGGCGTCGTCCGTCCCGACCATGCGACCGAGGCACAGGTCCAGGCCGTACCGGCGCAGGGTGCGCAGGCGAGCGGTCAGGCGGTGGATCTCCTGGTCGCGGTCCAGCGCCTGCTGACCGGCACGTCCGGGGGCGGCGCGCTGGGCCGCGAGGCGGTCGGACAGCTCCGCGATCTGCTGCGCGAGGGTCTCGCCGATGGCCGCGAGGTGCTGCTCGTCGCGGGCGATCAGCGCGGGGTCCGCCTTGGCGGCGAGGTGGTCGGGAAGGTCGAACGCACGGGTGGTCACGGGGTTCACGGTCGGAGATTCTTCGCCGCGACGGGGGCCTTGCCGCAAGCCCCCCGGCCCGCTATACCTTGAAAAGGAGGAGGAGCCGCGCCCACAGTCCGCGGCGCCAGCCGGCTCCCTGCTCTCCCGCCCAGACGCGCACGCACACGGTGTCGGGTGTCACGGGACCACCACACCCTTCCCGCCGACGGCGTCCGCCTCCAGGTCCCGGTGCGCCTGCGCGATGTCGTCGAGCCGGTACGTCCGCCCGAGCGGCACCCGCGCCTCGCCGGCGGCGACCGCGTCGAGGAACCCCTGCAGCACGTCCGCCGGCAGGTCGGCCGAGCCGCCGGAGTACCCGGTCAGCCGGACGCCGTTGGGCAACCAGTCCATCGGGTAGAACTCCGGGATCGTCCACTGGTCCGAGAGCATGCCGGTGAAGCAGACGGTGCCACCGGCGCGGGTGGCGCGCAGGGTGTCGGCCAGGGTGTTCACGCCGACCAGCTCGACGGCGCCGTCGACGCCCGCGGGCACGAGCTCGCGCACCTGGCGGGCCACGTCGCCGTCGTCGACGAGCGCGTGCGCGACGCCGACCCCCTCGAGCAGCCGGAGCTTGTCCGCCGAGCGGGTGGTCGAGAGCACGGTCAGCCCGCGGAGGCGTCCGAGCACCGCGATGGCCAGGCCCACCGACGACGTCCCCCCGCGCACGAGCACCGCGTCACCGGGGCGCGCCCGCACGCCGATCGCCAGCGACCCGTGCGCGGTCTGCAGCATCTCCGGGACCGCGCCGAGCACGTCCCAGGGCAGCTCGCTGGTGAAGGGGATGACCTGCGCGGCGGGCACGACGACGAGCTCCGCGTAGCCGCCGTCGAACGTGCGACCCATCCCGCCCATCATCGTCATGACCTGCATCCCGACCGCGACCTCCCCGCCCGGCGCCGACTCGACCACGCCGGTGGCCTCGATCCCCGGGATCCGCGGGAAGCTGCCCGACGACGCCTGCCCGCGGCGGAAGTGCAGCTCGGACCGGTTGAGCCCGAACGCGCGCACCCGCACCAGCACCTGACCGTCCTCGACGTGCGGGGCCGGCACGTCACGGACCTGCAGCACCTCCGGGCCGCCGGGGGCGTCGACGACGACGGCGCGCATCACCGCACCCCCAGCCGCGACCGCAGCCGCAGCAGGACCGCGGTGGCGTCGGCGACACCCGGCTCGTCGCCCAGCTGCTCGCGGAGCTCCCGTTCGAGCAGCGCGGAGCCGGCCGCGAGCGCGTCGGAACCCGCCGGCGTCAGCGCGACGAACGACGAGCGCCGGTCGCCCGGGTTCGCGCTGCGCACCGCCCACCCGTCGCGTTCCAGCCGGTCCACCAGCTTGCTCGCGGCACCGACCGTGATCGCCAGCTCGGTGCGGATCTCATGCACCCGGCAGTCCTGCGGGTGGCGCCCGACCACCCGCAGCGCCGAGAGGGTCGCGAGCGAGACGGCATCGGCGTCCCGGAGCCGCTCGTCGAGGTGGTTCCACAGCTCCGTCTCATACCGGACGAGTGCGTCGAAGAAGTCCATGTCGCCTCCAACTAGATGTCGACGAACTATATTCCTGTCAATCTTTCTCGCGCGGGTGAGGACGTTAGGCCTGCGTGACCTGCCCGGCAGCAGGGGACTGTGAGTCCATGAGTGCGCTGCTGGTCTTCGAGTCGATGTACGGCAGTACCGCTGCGATCGCCGAGGCCATCGCCGCCGGGCTGGCCGACCTGCGCATCCCGACCACCGTGTGCGAGGTGGGACTGGCGGACGTCCCGTCGTTCAGCACGCGGCCGAGCCTGCTCGTGATCGGCGCACCCACCCACCAGCGCGGACTGTCCACCGCGCGCACCCGGGACGTGGCGCGCGGAGACGTCGCCGAGACCGTGTCGCGTGGTGACGGCGTCCGCGAGTGGCTCGACCAGCTGGTCGGCCGCGTCTCCGGCCAGCCGACCGCCGTCTTCGACACCGCGGTCGCCGGCCGGCTCTCCGGCTCCGCCGCTGCCACGATCGGCAAGCGGCTCACCAAGGCGGGAGCGGTCCTCGTGGTCCCGCCCGAGTCCTTCACCGTGACCGGCCGGAGCAGCGGGCTGCTGCCCGACGAGCTCGAGCACGCCCGGTCGTGGGGCCGCAGTCTCGCCCTGTTCGCGGCGGCCGCTGCCGCCGGCGGCGCCTGACCGCGAGCGACTCAGCCCTGCGCCGGCTCGACCGCGACCAGGGTCGTCGCCGCCCAGGACGCGAGGACCTTGAGCCCGTCCGCGGACGGTGAGCCGGGGACGGCGGTGTACACGTTGAGCTGCAGCCCCGGGTCGGCAGGCAGGACCAGGGCCTCGTAGTCGAGCTCGAGCAGGCCGACCGCCGGGTGGTGGAAGACCTTGGTGCCCGAGCGGTGGTAGCGCACGTCGTGCGAGGCCCACAGGCGGCGGAAGTCCTCGCTGCGGGTGGACAGCTCGCCGACCAGGTCCGTCAGCCGCTTGTCGTACGGGTTGCGGCCGGCCTCGGCGCGCAGGATCGCGACGGCGTCGTGCGCCATCCGGTCGGCCTTCTCGCCCCAGAACGCGCGCGCACCGGCCGGGTCGAGGAACTGGAACCGGGCCGTGTTCACCGGCCCTCCGGGCGCGAGCTGCGGCGAGTCGTACAGGGGTGCGTAGAGCGCGCGACCGAGCAGGTTGGACCCGAGCACGTCGAGCCGCGCGTTGCGGACGAACGCCGGTGCACCGTCCAGGGCGTCGACGATGCGCTGCACCGCGGGACGCAGCACCGGTGCCGGGGCGCGGCGGGCACGCGTGCGGGCGACCCCCGAGGCGTTCGCGGCGCGGGCCAGGTCGAACAGGTGACCCCGCTCGGCCTCGTCGAGCTGGAGCGCCTCCGCGAGGGACTCGAGGACCTCCTCGGACACCCCCGACAGGTTCCCCCGCTCCATGCGCGTGTAGTAGTCGATGCTCACGCCGGCGAGCATCGAGACCTCCTCGCGGCGCAGCCCGGGCACGCGCCGGTTCCCGCCGTAGGCAGCCAGGTTCGCGCGCTCCGGGGTGATCCGGCCGCGCCGCGTCGTGAGGAACTCACGCGTCTCGGCTCTCAGGTCCATGCCATCGACGGTACGTCTCCCGGGACCTGCCGGGGAGGTAACACCAGACCCTCCCGGTCGTCCGGAACCCTTCGTACCGTGGCAGGCATGACGATCCCCACCCTCACCCTGAACAACGGCGTGACCATCCCCGCCCTGGGCTTCGGCGTCTTCCAGACCCCGCCCGACGAGACCGTCGCCGCCGTCCGCACCGCCCTGGAGGTGGGCTACCGGCACATCGACACGGCCGCCGCGTACGGCAACGAGCGGGAGGTCGGCCGGGCGATCCGCGAGTCCGGGCTGCCCCGCGACGAGGTGTTCGTCGAGACCAAGGTCTGGATCAGCGACTTCGGGTACGACGCCACGCTGCACGCGTTCGACAAGTCCGCCGGCAAGCTCGGCGTCGACACGATCGACCTGCTGATCCTGCACCAGGCGCTGCCCAGCCGGTTCGACCTCACCATCGACGCCTACCGCGCCCTCGAGCAGCTGCTCGCGGACGGCAGGGTCCGCGCGATCGGCGTCTCCAACTTCATGGCCGACCACCTGGCCGACCTGCTCGAGGCCACCACCGTGGTGCCGGCCGTGAACCAGATCGAGGTCCACCCGTACTTCCGCCAGCCCACGGTGCTCGCAGCCGACGCCGAGCACGGCATCGTGTCGCAGGCGTGGTCACCGATCGGCGGCATCACGTTCTACCGCGACGCCGGCCACACCTCCACGCTCGAGGACCCGGTCATCGGCGCCGTCGCGGAGGCTCACGGCAGGACGCCCGCGCAGGTGATGCTGCGCTGGCACCTGCAGCAGGGCCGCTCCGCGATCCCCAAGTCCGTCACGCCCGCGCGCATCGCGGAGAACTTCGCCGTCACCGACTTCGACCTCACCGACGACGAGCTCGCCTCGATCGACGCCCTCGACACCGGCCACCGCGGCGGCCCGGCCCCGGAGGTCGTGACCCTCGAGACGTTCGGCCGCGACATCCCGGAGGCGTGAACCGCTGAGTGTCGATTCTCGGCTCGGTCGCGAGTCTTTCCTGGTGACCGTCGTCGAGACCTGGAGGACACCATGACAACCACACCGCCGGCCCACCCGCCCGTCGTCGACCTGCCCACCTGGCAGTCTGCCCGCGACGCGCTGCTGGTCCGCGAGAAGGCGCACACCCGCGAGGGCGACGCGCTCGCAGCCGCCCGCCGACGGCTACCGATGGTGGAGCTCGACGGGACGGCCGAGGTGGTCGGACCCGACGGCCCGGTCCCGTTCGTGGACCTCTTCCAGGGTCGCGACGAGCTCGTGGTCTACAAGCACATGTGGCACGACGGCGCGCCCCACCAGGGTCAGTGCGAGGGCTGCACCCTCACCGCCTGGCACGTCCGCGACGCCGTCTACCTGAACGCCCGCGGCGTCTCGTTCGCCGTCCTGACCGAGGGGCGCTGGGACGAGGTGGAGCCGTTCGTCGCGTTCATGGGCTACACCCAGCCCTGGTACTCGGTGCGTGGCGTGGACGCTCCCGTCGGCGGCGACATGGGCTCGTTCGCGTGCTTCCTGCGCCAGGGCGACCGCGTGTTCCTCACCTACTCGACGACAGGCCGCGGGGTGGAGGTCGCCGACGGGTCGTTCGGCCTGCTCGACATGACTCCCTACGGGCGCGGCGAGGCGTGGCAGGACGTCCCGGCCGGACGCGAGCCGGGCTGGTTCTGGCGCTCGGACGCCGACGGCACGGCCGGCTGGGCCCCGACGAGCCGGCCCGTGCCGCAGTGGACCCGGCCCGGCGTGACCCCGGAGCAGAGCCTCGGGCGGCACGGCCACCACCACTGACCAGGTTCCGTCTACCGCTGCAGCCTCAGGACTCCCGCGCGCGTCGAGACGAACCCGCACTGCCGGTAGAACGGTTCCAGGTGGGGCTCGTAGTCGACGTGCAGCCACTCGCACCCGGCCGACCGGACCTCGTCGACCAACGCCTCGACCAGTCGCCGACCGATCCCGCGACGCTGCCGCTCGGGATCGACCACGGCGTCGAGGAGGAACGCGTGCGCGCCGCCGTCCCAGCACGCATGGACGAAGCCGACGAGGCGATCGTCCTCGAAAGCGCCGATCCACGTGAGCGCGTGCCTGCTGAGCCGGCTCGCCCAGGGAACGACCTGCGCGGGCCTCTCGCTGTCGAACGCTCGGGCGTGGAGCCGGGAGAGGGCCTCGTCGTCGACGTCGAACCGCACGGCCAGATGCACGGTGCTCACGTCCGGGTGGCATCGACGGAGGATCTCGTCGACGACGCGCTCGACCGGTGCGGTGGAGTCGATCACCACGCCGCTCGTCGGCACGTCCTGCTTCGTCTGATGCCATCGCACGATGAGGTCCCGGTCCGTGGGCGTGCCGCCGCACCGCGGCTGCGCGTCGGGTGAATTAGGTGCGCCGGAGCGCGCAGCGCGCACAATGGAGGCATGGCCACCGCGCGCGCACCCCGGTTCCTGGGTTCGCTGCGCCTCGCGCTCGTACCGTAGCCCTCGCCGTCCGTAGGACACCTGGCGAGGGCTCTCCTGCGCTCGTCGAGCAGATCTCGACTCGAGCGACGACTCCAGGACCGTACGGACGGACCACGACCATGCCTACCTCGACCACCCCCGGCGACCGCTATCGGCGCTGGCACGACGCCGGCGCCTTCGCGGCGACGGGAACCCCCGACGCACCGGCGTGGGCGATGATCCTGCCCCCGCCGAACATCACCGGAGACCTCCACCTGGGGCACGCCTACGAGCACACCCTCTCGGACACCCTGACCCGACGGCAGCGGATGACGGGAGCGGCCACCCTGTGGCTCCCCGGCCTCGACCACGCCGCGATCGCCACGAACGCACTGCTCGAGCGCCGGCTGCGCGCGGAGGGCACCAGCCGCCACGAGATCGGTCGGGACGAGTTCGCACGCCGCGCGTGGGCGTGGAAGAGGTCGTGCGCCCACGGCATCGCCACCCAGATGCGTCTCCTCGGCGACAGCCCGGACTGGGACCGGCTGACGTTCACGCTCGACGACGGACCGAGCCAGGCCACCCGCTCGGCGTTCACGCGCCTGTTCGACGAGGGCCTGATCTACCGGGCCGAGCGGGAGACCCCGTGGTGTCCCGGGTGCGCCACGACCCTGTCCGACATCGAGGCGGACGAGTCGACCGGCTCGCCGGCCTGCTCACGGTGCCGGACCGCGCTGGAGATCCGCTCCACCCCCCAGTGGTACCTGCGCACCCGCCCCCTCGCTGCTGCGGCGACCGCGGCGATCACGAGCGGGGCGACGCGCATCGAACCGGCCGACGCCCAGCGGGACTACCTACGGTGGGCGGACACGCTCGACGACTGGTGCATCTCCCGGCAGCTGTGGTGGGGCCACCGGATCCCGATCTGGTACGGCCCCGACGGGGAGGCGCGCGCGTTCGCGTCGGACGAGCCGATCCCTGCCGGGTGGACCCAGGACCCGGACACCCTGGACACGTGGTTCTCGTCGGCGCTGTGGCCGCTCTCGACCCTGGGGTGGCCCGACGACACCCCTGACCTGCGACGGTTCTACCCGAACGACCTGCTCGTCACCGGCAACGACCTGATCTTCTTCTGGGCGCTCCGGATGATGCTGCTCTGCACCCACCTGACCGGACAGGCACCGTTCCGGCGCATGCTCTTCCACGGCATGGTCCGCGACGAGCGCGGCAAGAAGATGAGCAAGAGCTTCGGCAACACCATCGACCCGCTGCCGCTCATCGCCGAGCACGGGCCCGACGCGCTGCGGTTCTCGATGGCCAGGAAGGCTCGCCCCGGCGCGGACGTCCCGTTCGGTCTCGACGACCTCACGCGCGCCAGGGGGTACCTGACCAAGCTGCGCAGCATCGCCGGCCTGGCCGCCCGGCTCGGGTGCACCTGGGAGCCCGCGCGGCCGACGCCGCCGCACCTGCTGGACCGGTGGCTGCTGACCCGTCTCGACGCGGCTCTGACGGAGGCGGACGCGGGCTACGACCGCGGGGACCTGGCTCGCACGACGGACGCCCTGACCCGCCTGGCCGAGGACGACCTGTCGGGCCTGCACCTCGAAGCGCGCAAGGACGACCTGTACGACGGCGACGGCGGTGCGATCGCCACGCTGTCCCACGCGCTGAGTGCGCTGCTCCTGGCCCTGCACCCGATGCTGCCGTTCCTCACCGAGGAGCTCGCCGAGGAGCTCGGCTGGACCGGGATCATGGACCAGGAGCCGTTCCCGACGCCCGCGCAGCCGGACGACGAGGCCGAGTCGGCGGGCGCGCAGCTCCGCGAGCTGCGCGACGCGGCCCGCGCCCACCGGGGTCGGCAGGGATTCGCCGCCGCGGCGTGGCTGCCGGCGCGGGGTGACGGCATCGCCCTGTGGGCCGAGCTGTGCCGCACGGCGCGCCTCACCGACGCGGACCCCGGGGAGGGCACCCGGATCAGCCGGCTGGGCGGGACGTTGACCCTTCCCGCCGCCCCGGAGCTCGACGACGCGCGCCGGCGCTCGCTGGAGCGGCAGCTGGCGCAGGTCCAGGAGCAGGAGGCCCGCCTGTCGTCGCGCCTTGCCGACCCCGGTTTCCTGAGCCGCGCACCGGCTGCCGCGCAGGCGAAGACCCTGGCCTACCTGGAGGCCAACCGCTCCGAGCGCGACCGCCTGCACGGGTTGCTCGCGCGCGCGGCCCGGCCGCGCACGTGACGCCACCGACCCAGCACGGGCGCGCGGGCTCCTGTGGCAGCCTGTCGGGCATGCCCAGCCGCTCGCGCGCCACGGCCGCGCTCATCGCCCTCGTTCTCGTCGCCGCGAGCGCAGCAGGCTGTGCCTCACGCTCCGGCGCCGCCGCCACGAGCGACCCCTCGGCGTCCACGACGCCGACGGCGGCCTGCCCCGTCGTCGAGGGCCAGGAGATGCCGGACGACTGCGTCCCCTACGACGGCGAGGCGTCGATGGCCCTGAACGACGCGTACCGGCAGCGCTTCGAGCCCAGCGACGACGGCCGGGCCGAGGTGGAGCCACAGCGCCTGGCCGCGCAGGAGGCTCTCGTCTCCCTGGTCGGCGGTCCGTTGTCGGTCGACGCCGTGCAGGACGCGCTCGAGGTCGCCGGGTTCGACCGGGACCTGCCCTGGGTCGCGCCGGCCGGCGATCCGGCCGCACCGTCGTCGATCGGCGTGATCATCTCCGTCGGCGGTCTGTGCCTGGTCGGCACGCTCGACGCCGAGCACGCCGAGGTGGAGACCGACGGCATGATCGCCGACGGCGGGTGCGTGCCCGCTCAGTGACCGGCGCACTGCCGAAAAGTGTGTGGCGGGATCTCGCGTCGCGCCTAGCCTGCGAGGGTGCCCTCCCGACTGACGGCCCTCGCGTTCGACGCCCACGACCCCCTCCGGGTGGCCGAGTTCTGGGCCGGGATCCTCGGACGTGATGTCGTCGCGGACTCCCGCGGAGCCCTCCTGCCCGGGTCCGACACCCAGGTCGCACTGCGCTTCGTGCCCAGCCCGACGACGAGGGTCGGCCTCAACCGCACCCATCTCCACCTGACGAGCACCAGCCCGGCCGACCAGCAGGCGACCGTCGCGCACGCGCTCCGGCTGGGTGGCAACCACGTGGACGTCGGGCAGCTGCCCGAGGAGGGGCACGTGGTGCTCGCCGATCCCGAGGGCAACGAGCTGTGCGTGATCGAACCGGGCAACAGGTTCCTCGCGGGGTGCGGCTTCCTCGGCGAGGTGGCGTGCACGGGCACCCGGGACGTCGGGCTGTTCTGGGCGGAGGCGCTCGGGTGGCCGCTCGTGTGGGACCAGGACCAGGAGACCGCGGTGCAGTCCCCGCTCGGTGGCACCAAGGTCGCGTGGGGCGGTCCGCCGGTGCCGCCGAAGCAGGGCAGGAACCGCCAACGGTTCGACCTCGACCTCGTCGACGGTGACCTGGAGGCCGAGGTGGACCGGCTCGTCGCGCTCGGCGCCACCCGGCTGGGCGAGGTCGAGGACGGCGCCGTCGAGCTCGCGGACACCGACGGCAACGAGTTCCGACTGGGCTGAGCTCCTGGTCAGGCGTCGTCCGGCCGGGCCTCGCGGCTCCATCCCTGCGACGGCTGCGCGGACCGGGTGTGCGCGGGCGGTTCGGCGACCGGGCGGCCCTCGTACTGGGTGGAGAGCACGATCTGGGTGTCCATCTCCCCGTGCCTGCCGATGCGCTCGAAGATCTCCTCGAGGTGCGGCATCGACGCGGCACGCACCCGCAGGAGGGTGCACGAGCTGCCGCTGAGCTTGTGGATCTCGACGACCTCGGGGAACTCGTCGGACGCCGTGGTCCGGAGCAGGCAGCGTCCGGGTGAGCACCGCAGCTTGATGAACGCGGTCAGGGGGAGGCCCGCGCGCGCGGGGTCGATCCGGGCCTGGTACCCGGCGATCACCCCCGCCTCCTCCAGCCGCCGGACCCGGTCGGCGACCGCGGGCGCGGACAGGCTGACCTTGCGGCCGAGCTGGTTGAACGACAGGCGACCGTCGTCCTGCAGCTCGGAGAGGATGCGCCAGTCCGTGCTGTCGAGCGGTCTGCTCATCCGAAAACCGTAGCGCCGGAACGCCTCGCGATCGACAGGCAAAGTGACGGCAACGCCTCTGATCGGCCATTCACCGAAGGACAACGACTTCGTAGCGTCGATCGCATGACGCCGGGAACCGCACGACTCGCACTCTTCACCGGTGCCGCCCTGAGCAGCGCGGTCATCGCGACGACCAGCACCGTCGCCGCGCTGGTCGCGGTCGACGTCCTCGGACGAGCCTGGGGCGGGGTGCCCGGCACCGCGGCGGTCGTCGGCACCGGGCTCGGCGCCCTCCTGGTCACCGCGCTCACCCACCGCGCCGGCACCGGGACAGCCCTGCGGCTCGGATACCTGGCGAGCGCGCTCGGCGCCGCGGCCGGTGCGGTGGCCGTGCCGCTCGGCCACGTCCCGCTGCTGGTCGGCGCCATGCTCCTGATCGGCCTGGGGAACGCCGCCGCGCAGCTGTCCCGGTACGCGGCCGCCGAGCTGGTGCCCGCCCGACGACGCGGCGTCGCCATCGGCCTGATCGTCTGGGCCGGCACCGTCGGGGCCGTGGGCGGCCCCCTCCTCCTGCTCCCGACCGCGCGCCTCGCGGAGGCCGTCGGACGGCCGGCCCTGTCCGGGGCGTTCCTGCTCAGCGTCCCGGCGGGACTGCTCGCCGCGCTGGCGGTGAGCGGGCTGCGCACGGCCCGGCGACCCCGGACCGGGCGCGGGATACCCGTGCGGACCGTCCTGGGATCCCCGGCCGGGCGCGACGGCCTCGCCGTGATGGTCACCGGGCAGGTCGTGATGGCCGCCGTGATGACGTCGGTGCCGGTGCAGCTCCACCTGCAGCATCACGGGCTGGACGTCGTCGGCGTCGTCCTCGCCGCCCACACGCTCGGCATGTTCGTCCTGTCACCGCTCACAGGTCGCCTCGTCGACCGTCTGGGTCCGGGGCGGGTGATGGTGCTCGGCCTCGGCACGCTGCTGGCCTCGACGGTCGTGGCCGCGTCCGGCGCCCTGGTCCCGCAGGCGGTGGGCCTGTTCGCGCTCGGCTACGGGTGGAACCTGTGCTTCGTCGGCGGCAGCGCGTCGCTGGCCGTCGGGCTGCCGGCGGAGCAGCGGACCGACGTGGAAGGCTCGGTCGAGGCCGTCGTGTGGGTCTCCGCGGCGGCCGGCACCCTCACCTCGACCGTGGTCCTCGCACTCGCCGGGTGGTCCGCGTTGACCCTGGCGGCCGGCGCCCTCGTCGTCGTGCCCGCTCTCCTGGTGCTGGTCGACCGGCGGCGGACGCAGCCTCGGCGTACCGGATCGCCCGCCGAGAGCCGGCGGTAGGCTGCCCAACGGCGGTGGTGGCCGACTGGCCGGGGGGTTCGCTCGATGCCGTTGTGGCTGATCATCACGCTCGTCGGGGTGGCGCTCGTGATCGCCGGGTTTGCCGGACTGGGCACGATCCTGCTCTGGCTCGGCCTGATCATCGTCCTCACCGGCCTCGTCACGGCCGTGCTGGCCCAGCGACGGAACCAGCGATGACCCCGACACCGCCGCAGACCTGGCATCGTCGCGCCGCCCGGCTCGGCTGGGTCACCGCCGCGCTCGCCCTGGCCGCCGCGCTGCTGCTGGGGTGCGCGGTCTGGCTCCTGGCGACGAGCGCTCCCAAGATCGTCCCGGACGCCGAGCTCACGATCGCCATCCTGCCGGTGGACGTCGAGCTGACGGCGCCGCGGCCGATCATCGTCTTGGGTGTGGGCCTGGCGGTCGCGGCGTTCCTGGTCGCGATGGCGGCCCAGCAGACCGCCGCCGCGATGCGCGTCCTGTCGCGGGGTCGCGGGCTCGAGCAGCCGGTTCCCCGCGGCACCGCGGCGCTGGGGCGTCGCGTCCTCGGCGCCTCGGCCACGCGCGCGCTCGCGCTGGACGACCCGCCCCCCTGGCCACGATCCGCCATCCCCGCCGACGCCGCCGCGGGACTGGTCGTCCACTGCACCGTCCTGATCCCGGCGCACGACGAGCAGGCCGTCCTCGGTCGGACCCTCACCTCCCTGCTCGGGCAGGTCCGTGCACCGGACCGGATCGTCGTCGTCGCGGACAACTGCACGGACGCGACCGTGCAGATCGCTCGGGACCGCGGCGTCGAGGTCGTCGAGACCGTGGGCAACAGGCAGGCCAAGGCCGGGGCGCTCAACCAGGTGCTGGCCGGACTGCTGCCGACCGCCGGCCCCGCGGACGTCGTGCTGGTGATGGATGCCGACTCGACGATCACGCCCGACTTCCTCGAGGTGGCTCTCGGCCGGCTGGACGACGAACCCGACCTGATCGCGGTCGGCGGTCTGTTCTCCGGCGAGGAGGGTGGGCGGGTCCTCGGGCAGATGCAGCGCAACGAGTTCGCCCGCTACCAGCGGGTGCTCCGCCGTCGGGAAGGCCACGTGTTCGTCCTGACCGGTACCGCGTCGGTGATCCGCGCCTACGCGCTGCGCGCCGTCGCCGAGGCCAGGGGCTCGCTGATCCCCGGCCGGCCCGGGGACGTCTACGACACGCTGGCGATGACCGAGGACAACGAGATCACCCTGGCGCTGAAGACGCTCGGTGCGGAGCTGTCGTCCCCGCCGGAGTGCCGGGTCGTCACCGAGGTCATGCCGACGTGGCGGGACCTGCGCCGGCAGCGCAACCGGTGGCAGCGTGGAGCGCTCGAGAACATCGCGGCGTACGGGCTGACACGCACCACCGCCCACTACTGGTGGCAGCAGGTCGGGCTCGCGTACGGGGTCATCGCGCTGAACTCCTACCTGCTGCTCATGGCCATCGCCCTGCTCGCCGCCGACGGGTTCCGCTGGTCGGCGTTCTGGACCACGGTCGGGCTGGTCTTCCTGATCGAGCGCGTCGTGACGGCCTGGGCGGAGGGGTGGCGGGGACGGTTGGTGGCGTTCCCCCTGGTGATCGAGCTGGGGTACGCGCTGTTCCTGCAGTCGACGTTCATCACGTCGCTCGTGCAGATCGCCACCGGCAAGAAGTCCGGCTGGAACTACGTCCCGCGGCCCACGGTCACGGCGTTCGCCCTGCCCGTGCTGCTCGCCGCGCCCCTGCTGGGCCGGTGGAACCCACTGCCGTCCTCGGTGCTCCAGTCGACGTGGTTCGAGGCGTTGAGCCTGTTCGTGGGCGTGAACACGTTGGTGTTCGCGGTGCTGAGCGTGTTCCAGCTGCTGCCACCGATCCGTAAGTCCGCGCACCGCTTCCAGGCACGTCTGGCAGCGGCACGAGTGCGTCGCGCCGGGTCGGTCGTCGTGGGGCAGTGACTGGTGGCTCTCCTCAGCCTTCGTCGAGGGACAGGGCGGAAGACAGCTCGCGGTGGGCGTCGACCTGGTCGAGGAGCAGCCGCGCCTTCTGCTCGACGCCCTCGACGACGTCGGCCCCCGCGACGAACCGCAGCGGCGGAGTGTCGAGGGCGGCGATGGTGACGAGGGCCGCGCCGAGCTTGGCGGGGTCCCCGCCCTGCTGGCCGTTCATGCTCTTCCACGCCGCGATCGTCTGCGCGGTGCGGTCCGCGTAGTCCTCGATGGACAGCTCCGGCCAGATCGAGGAGGCACCCTCGACGAGGAGCTCGGTCCGGAAGAAGCCGGGCTCGACGATCGTCGTGCTGATCCCGTAGGGCTCGACGTCGTACCGGAGCGACTCCATCCAGCCTTCGAGGGCGAACTTCGACGCCGCGTAGGCGGCGCAGAACTCCTGCCCGATGATCCCGGCGGCCGAGGTGATCGTGATGACGTGACCGCTGCGCTGCTTGCGGAGGACCGGGAGGACCGCGCGGGTGACGTTCAGCGGGCCGAAGAAGTTGGTCTCCATCTGCGCGCGGAACTGCTCGGGGCTGATCTCCTCGAAGAAGCCGGCGTAGAAGTTGCCGGCGTTGTTCACGAGCACGTCGATCCGGCCGAACCGGTCGACCGCCGCACCCACTGCCGTCTCGGCCGCGGCCGCGTCGGTGACGTCCAGTGCGACGGTCAGCAGGTCCTCGTGCGCGCCGATCGCGTCCTCGACCCGCCTCGGGTCGCGACCGGTGGCCACCACCGCGTGCCCTGCGCTCAGTGCCGCCTGGGCGATCTGCACGCCCATCCCACGGCCTGCGCCGGTCACCATCCACACCTGCTGCTGCTCGCTCATGCTCGTGCCTCGATCTCGTCTCGGTCCGCCGCTTCGTGCGGCACCAGCCATGCAACCCGCCACGAGGAGGCTGGAGAAGTCACTGCTGGAGGGCGTACCGACAGCCCACCCCAGGACCGGCGGTCCGACCGTACGGTGGCTGGGTGGACAACCGGGACGAGGTCAAGGACTTCCTGCGCACCCGCCGGGCACGGCTCACCCCGACGGACGTCGGCCTGACCGCTTTCGCCAGCAACCGGCGCGTACCCGGGCTCAAGCGCAGCGAGGTCGCCGACCTGGCGGGGGTCAGCGTCGAGTACTACGCCCAGCTCGAGCGCGGCAACCTGGCCGGGGTCTCCGACAGCGTCCTGGACGCCCTGGCCCGCGCCCTGCAGCTCGACGAGGCCGAACGCACCCACCTGGCCGATCTGGCCCGCGCCGCTGCGCCGGCGACCCGGTCGCGCCGTAGGCCGACCGCCGAACAGGTCCGGCCGGGCGTGCAGCGCCTGCTCGACCTCATCGGCGAGACCGTCCCCGCCATCGTCAACAACGCCCGCCTCGACGCGATCGGCGCCAACGTCCTGGGTCGCGCGCTCTTCGCACCCGTCTACACGACACCCCACCCCGCCGACACCCCGGCCAACCACGCCCGGTTCACCTTCCTGGACGACCGAGCCCGCGACTTCTGGGTCGACTGGGATCGTGCCGCCGACGACGCCGTCTCCCAGCTGCGCACCGAGGCCGGCCGTGACCCCTACGACCGGGCGCTGAGCGACCTGGTCGGCGAGCTCAGCACCCAGAGGCCGGAGTTCCGCACCCGCTGGGCCGCGCACGACGTCCGCCTGCACCGCACCGGGCGCAAGCACGTCCGACACCCCGTCGTCGGCGAGCTGCACCTGGACTTCGAGGTGCTGGAGCTCCCCGTCGACCCGGGCCTCACCCTGATCACCTTCACCGCCCCCGCCGGCTCACCCGACGAGGACGGCCTCCGCATGCTGGCGAGCTGGGGCGCGACCCATCCGGCCACGGAGATCGGGCTGTCCGGGCCGCCTCGCTAGCATGCTGACGTGCCCATCAGGCTGGAGAACGTCGGCATCGCGGTCCGTGACCTCGACGAAGCGATCTCGTTCTTCACCGACCTCGGCCTCACGGTCGCCTCGAGCTCTTCGAGTACATCCACCCCGACGCGATCGAGACGGAGCCCACGCTCCCCCACGAGATCGGCATGCACCGCGTCGCCTTCTCCGTCGACGACATCGACGCAGCCCTGGAGATCGCCGCGAGGCACGGCTGCCATCCGCTCCGCGGCGTGGCGACGTATGAGGACGTCTACAGGCTCACCTACGTCCGCGGCCCCAGCGGCATCCTCGTGATGCTCGCCGAGGAGCTGAAGACGACGTAGGGACGACCCTCCGAGGGCTCCATGGCCCAACTCCACCCGACCCGGAATACTGACCACGACCGTCATCCGGAGGGAGATCGTCCGATGGACTCGACAGGGACCGGAACGGACTGGCGCGTGGTCGACGGCGAGGCGACGGCGTGGTTCGACGCGCCGTCGCTGGTCGGCGGGGCTGCGCTGGCCGGGCGCATCGTGGAGCTGTCGACCGAGGCCGTGGTCGACGTGCGCGCGACAGGCGTCCGGGTGCGCCTCGACTCGGACGAGCACGCCGAGGCGGTGTCGGCGGCCGCGCGGGAGCTCGGGCTGGTCGCGAACCCTGCGGTCCTGCAGCACCTGAGCATCGTGTTCGACTCCGCGGACCCGTCGGCGATCAGGCCGTTCTGGCAGCGCGCGCTCGACTACGCGCCCGGGGAGGACGGCGGTCTGGCGGATCCGTTGCGGCGCGACCCCGCGATACGGCTGCGGTCGTCGACCGAGCCACGGCCGTTGCGGAACCGCATCCACCTCGACGTGGTGCGGCCGGCCGGGGCGGTCGAGCAGGGGGGTCTTGGCGAGGCATACGGCTCGTACGGGGTCTGTCACGCCGACCCCGACGGCAACGAGGTCGACCTCGTGCCTGGCGACGCGCTCGGCGAGGGCAGCGGCACGGCCGACTGGCAGGCGGTCTTCAGCGCGATGGCGTGCTACCGCACCACCTCGCCGACGCAGCAGCGGGACCTGGCCACCGCGGCGGCGGCGCTGGCCGACGACGCCGGCTTCCCGCTGCTGATCGACCTGCGCCCCGGGCTCGTGATCCTCGACAGCGGCAAGGACCAGTGGGTCGACGATGCCCACGGCCTCGAGCTCGACTTCACCGACCTCGCCGCCACCCTCCAGACGGCTGCCCGCGAGCTCGGGGCGACGGCGGATCCGGGCCTGCCGCGCTTCGCCCAGCTCTTCCTCGACGCCGCCGACGTCGACGCGGTCCGCGCGTTCTGGGTCGCCGCACTCGGATACTCCCCCGACCGGCGGGACTGGAACACCGACATCATCGATCCGCGGCGGCTGAACCCCGTGCTGGTGTTCCAGGAGATCGACACGTCGGAGACGGAGCGTCGCCGGCAGCGCAACCGCCTCCACGTCGAGCTCGCGGTGCCGTCGGACCTCGCGCAGACCCGCCTCGCCACGACCCTCGCAGCAGGCGCCCGGCTCCTCGACGAGTCGGAAGGTCGCTGGCAGGTCGCCGACCCCGAGGGCAACGAGCTGGTGATCGTCAGCGGGGCATGAGCTCGCCGTTCCGGGCCGCAGTGGGATGCTGGCCGCATGCTCGAGGCGCTCACCGGCACCGGCCTGGCCACCGCGGCCGGTCTCAACGCGTACATCCCGCTGCTCGTCATCGGGGCGCTCGCGCGGTGGACGGATCTCATCAACCCGCCTGCCGGGTGGGAGTGGCTCACCAACGGCTGGGTCCTGGCCGTGCTGGCCGTGCTCCTGGCGCTCGAGGTCGTCGCCGACAAGGTCCCCGGCGTCGACAGCGTCAACGACATCGTGCAGACGGTGGTGCGGCCCGTCGCGGGCGGCATCGCGTTCGGTGCGGGCTCGAGCTCACAGACCACCGTCGTCACGGATCCCGAGGCGTTCGTCGAGTCAGGCCAGTGGGTCCCGATCGTCATCGGGATCGTCCTGGCCCTCGTCGTGCACGGCGCGAAGGCCGCCGCGCGGCCCGTCGTCAACGTCACGACGCTCGGCACGGGGGGACCCGTGGTGAGCACCGTCGAGGACGCCACGAGCGTCGGGCTGTCGTTCGCCGCGATCCTGGCGCCCCTGCTGGTGCTGGTCGCGCTGGTCGGGCTCGCCATCGCGTGGTTCCGCTTCCGCGCACGACGCAGACGCGGCCGGTCGTCGGGAGAGACGTCGCACGAGGTCTCGCCACCGCCACCCCCGGTCGACGTCCCGTAACCGCTGCGCGGGCGGCCGCCCGCCGCCCGCCGCCCGAGGAAACAGCCGGGCTGGCCCGGACTACGGCATGTCGATACCAGCCTCCGCCAGGTACGCACGCGAGGCGGCCAACGCCGCTGCGACCGTCGCGCGGTACGCCGACACATACTCCGGCGCCGAGTCGAGGTACGCCTGCTGGTTGACGGCGTCGATGTCCGCCAACCGTTGACGGAGGTTCGTCGACTCCTTGCAGTCGATGTCGATCAGGCCGATCCGCACCTGCTCCTGCAGGCTCGTGCTCAGGACGCCGGCGGGTTGCAGCGAGCCCTCCTCGTCCGGCGCGGTCACGTCATGAGCAGCGAGACAAGCGGCCCACTCGGCGATCACCGCCTGCCCTTCGGGCGTGCGATACGCAGGCTGGACACCCATGGCGGGCGCGACGTCGTCGAACGAGGTGGGCTCGAAGATGAAACCCCTCGGCCGTACCTGGTCCGCGCACGTCTGCATCGCCGCGTCGACCGCAGGTGAGGAGACGTGGATCTCGCTGCCTTCACCGTCGTACGGATCGAAGGCCGGGCCTGCGTACCCGCGCTGCCGGAGCTCGTCTCGGTCCCAGATGCCGTACTGCCTCGACAGGTCCGGCTCGGGGGTGCGCGTGACGGCGAACACGAAGCTGTCGGCATAGCCGGCGTCGGCCATGCACCGCGACCGGGCGAGGTCCCACGCGCTCATCATGATGTCGAGGTCGTGCTGGCTGGCATGGAAGCTCGAGAGGGGCGTGGTGACCAGACCGGTCACCGGGTCGATCACAGCGTGCGCGGACGTCGGCGACGGCTCCGGGGCGGGCGCGGTCGTCGGTGTGTTCGTCGCCGTCGTCGCCGTCGTCGCTGGCGGAGCGGCGTCGCGCGTACTCGGCAGTGCGGCCACCGCCGCAGTGACCAGCCCTGCGACCGCGACGGCACTGATGGCGGAGACAGCGACCGCGCGCGTCCCGCGTCGGCGGCGACCGGCCGCGAGAACGCGGCGGTGGTCGACGGGCAGCGGCGGCGCCGGCGTCTCGAGATTCTTCAGGTGGGCGATGAAGGCGTCGTCGTTGCTCATCGGGACTCCTCAGCGACCGTAGAGACGGACAAGAGCGTGCGAAGTTGGTCGAGACCGCGCGACGCAGTGGACTTCACGGTGCCCACCGAGATGCTCAGGTCGTCAGCGACCTCACGCTCCGACAGGTCCAGCAGGTACCGCAGGACAACCACCCGACGCCGACGCGGGCTGAGCTGGAGCAGGGCGCGGACGAGGACGTCCCGGTCGGCGTGCGTGTGAGTGCCCGCTCCACCGGCGGCGATGAGCTCGGGCATTCCCTCGGGCGAGGTCAGCAGCTCTCGTCGGTGCCTGCGCCAGGTGTCGATGCGCAGGTTGGTGAGCGTCTTGCGCGCGTAGGCCAGTGGGTCGCCCGACCGGGCTCGGGGCCAGGCCACGTACGTGCGGACGAGAGCCTGCTGCACGAGCTCCTCGGCACGGTGGACGTCGCCGCACAGGAGCCATGCCATGCGATTGAGCAGCGGCTCCGCCTCGACCATGAACGCCGTGAACTCCGCCGCCCGATCGTGCAGCGTGTGGTCGACGATCACCTCGACCATGCCGTCCGGCTCCACCGGTACGCCCCCGATCAACGTCGTCATGCCCAGAACACGCAGCGGGTGGCCGAAAGGTTGCTCGGTCTGCCGGACGTCCGTGGCGCGGGCCGCCGCGACGTACTCGGTGGTCCGGCGTGCGGGCCGACGCGGCGGAAGCCTTCGCGGTGACGGTCGAGGTGGCTCGAACTCACTCACCTGTCGCTCGTCGAGCAGCAGGCAGTCAGGCCTGCATGTCCACGAAGCGCGAGTAGTGACCCTGGAACGCCACGACGAGCGTGTCCGTCGGACCGTTTCGGTGCTTGGCCACGATCAGGTCGGCCTCCCCGGCGCGGGGTGACTCCTTCTCGTACGCGTCCTCGCGGTGCAGCAGGATCACGATGTCGGCGTCCTGCTCGATGGACCCCGACTCACGCAGGTCGCTCATCTGCGGGCGCTTGTCGGTGCGCTGCTCGGCGCCACGGTTCAGCTGCGAGATGGCGATGACCGGGACCTCGAGCTCCTTGGCCAGCAGCTTGAGCGCTCGGGAGAACTCCGAGACCTCCTGCTGGCGGGACTCCACGCGCTTGCCGGAGGACATGAGCTGCAGGTAGTCGATGACCACGAGCTTGAGGTCGTGCTTCTGCTTGAGCCGCCGGCACTTGGCGCGGATCTCCATGAGCGACATGTTGGGGGAGTCGTCGATGAACAGCGGGGCCTCGGAGATCTTGCCCATGGTCGCGGCGATCTTGGCCCAGTCGTCCTCGCCCATCTGGCCGTTGCGCAGCTTCTGCAGGTGCACGCGCGCCTCGGCCGAGAGCAGACGCATGGTGATCTCGTTGCGGCTCATCTCGAGGGAGAACACGACGGACGTCATGCCGTGCTTGATCGACGCGGACCGGACGATGTCGATGCCCATCGTCGACTTGCCGATGGCCGGACGGGCGGCCAGGACGATCATCTGCCCGGGGTGCAGCCCGTTGGTCAGTCGGTCCAGGTCCGAGAACCCCGTCGGCACGCCGATCATGCCCTCGCCGCGGTGGCCGGCCGCCTCGATCTCGTCGACGGCACCGCCGATGATGTCGCCCAGGATCATGTAGTCCTCGGACGACCGGCGTTCGGTGACCGCGTAGACCTCGGCCTGCGCGTTGTTCACGATCTCGTCGACGTCGCCGCCGTCGGTGCCGTAGCCGAGCTGCACGATGCGGGTGCCGGCCTCGACGAGCTTGCGGAGCACCGACCGCTCGCGCACGATCCGTGCGTAGTAGCCAGCGTTGGCGGCGGTGGGGACCGACGAGATGAGCGTGTGCAGGTACGGGGCGCCGCCGATGCGCTGGATCTCGCCGCGCTTGGTCAGCTCGTCCGCGACCGTGATGGCGTCGGCCGGCTCCCCGCGGCCGTACAGGTCGATGATCGCGTCGTACACGACCTCGTGCGCCGGGCGGTAGAAGTCGGTGCCGCGGATCTGCTCGACGACGTCCGCGATCGCGTCCTTCGAGATCATCATGCCGCCGAGCACCGAGCGCTCGGCGTCCAGGTCCTGCGGAGGGGTCCGGTCGTAGCCGCCGCCACCGCCGCGGTGGGTGCCCGACGGCGCGCCGTACTCGAGCTCCTCGATCGTCACCTGATCCCCATCGTCGTCGTCGTACACATGTTCCATGGGGGTACTGACATCCGTGCTCTGGCAGGTCCCGCACACGCGACGTTAGGGGGCCCGGGCAGCGCCGCCAAACCGGCGCGCGCGCCTGTGGGCGACACGACCTTCGGCTGTGGGGGGACACCGGCGCGTCTGTGGAGGAACGCTCGCCTACTGTGAGTCGCGCTGTGGATCGTGTCCGATTTTGTCCACAGGCCGTGGACAGGGGTGTGGACGAGCGGGTGAATCGGCGCCCGAATCTGCCTCTCACCCGGGCAAACGCTGTGCACGTGCTGTGGACGCGAGAAAGGTTGGCCGAGATTTCACCTGTCGGACACCGACCCCAAGGCCTGGACGGGCAGATACTCGCGCTCGCCGTCCCGGCGCTCGGCGCACTCGTCGCCGAGCCGCTCTTCGTGCTGGTCGACTCGGCCGTCGTCGGCCACCTGGGTACCGCCCCGCTGGCCGGTCTGGCGCTCGCGTCGACCGTCCTAATGACCGTCATCGGGCTGTGCGTGTTCCTCGCCTACGCCACGACGGCAGCCGTCGCCCGGCGCCTGGGAACGGGGGACCGGACCGGCGCCCTCCAGGTCGGGGTCGACGGGATGTGGCTAGCGCTCGGACTCGGGGTGGTGCTCGCGGCGGCCACGTGGCTGAGCGCGCCCTGGCTCGTGGAGGCGCTCGGGGCGTCCGGCGAGGTCGCCCAGCAGGCCGTCATCTACCTGCGCTGGTCGTCGCCGGGCCTGCCGGGGATGCTCCTGGTCCTCGCCTCGACGGGCGCCCTGCGCGGGCTGCTCGACACCCGCACGCCGCTGGTCGTGGCGGCCGGCGGTGCGGTCGTCAACGCCGCGCTCAACATCCTGCTCGTCTACGGCGTGGGCATGGGGATCGCCGGGTCGGGGCTCGGCACCGCGCTCACGCAGCTGGGCATGGCCGTGGCGCTCACCGTGGTCGTGGTCCGGGGAGCGCGCGGCACGGGTGCCCAGCTGCGGCCGGCCGCCGGCGGCATCTGGGCCAACGCGCGCGCCGGCACCCCGCTGTTCGTCCGGACGCTGTCGCTGCGCCTCGCCATCCTGCTGACCGTGTGGGTGGCCACCGGCCTCGGCGCGGTCGAGCTGGCCGGGCACCAGGTGGTCAACGCGGTCTGGGGGCTCGCGGCGTTCGCGCTCGACGCCCTCGCCATCGCCGCGCAGGCCCTCGTCGGGCACGCCCTGGGCGCCGCCGACGTCCCCCGCGTGCGCGCGATCCTGCGCCGGACCCTGCAGTGGGGCGTCGGGGCGGGGGCGGCTCTGGGTCTCGTCGTCGGCGGGCTGTCAGCGCTGTACGTCCCGCTCTTCACGTCCGACGCCGACGTCCGCCGGGCCGCCGTCGCCGCGCTCGTCGTCGCCGCGGTGACCATGCCGATGGCCGGCTGGGTGTTCGTGCTGGACGGCGTGCTCATCGGCGCCGGCGACGGACGGTTCCTCGCGTGGGCCGGCATGGCCACGCTGGTCGTCTACGTGCCGTTCGCCCTGGCCGTCCGGGAGGCCGCGCCGCCGGGAGCCGCCGGGCTGGCGTGGCTCTGGGCCGCGTTCGCGGGCGTGTTCATGCTGGCCCGCGCGGCGACCACCGGCTGGCGCGCCCGCGGCACGGCCTGGATGGTGACGGGCGCATAGAAGCGCCCCGCTCCCCTCAGGGGAACGGGGCGCTCCTCAGGAGTGCTCAGCTCAGGCTGCGACGACCTTGACGGTCACCGTCGCGGACACGTCTGCGTGCAGACGGACCGACACCTGGTACTCGCCGAGGGCCTTGATCGGCTGGCCGATCTCGACCTTCCGCTTGTCGATCTGCGGAGCGCCGGACTTCTTGACCGCCTCGGCGATCTCGGAGGTCGTGACGGCACCGAACAGACGGCCCGACTCGCCGGCCTTGGCCGACACGACGACCGGCTTGCTCTGCAGCGAGTCGCGGATCGCCTTGGCGTCGTCGAGCGTCGCGATCTCGCGGGCCTTGCGGGCCTTGCGGATCGCGGTGACGTCCTTCTCGGCGCCCTTGGTCCAGGGCGTCGCCAGGCTGCGCGGGACGAGGAAGTTCCGGGCGTACCCGTCCTTCACCTCGACCACGTCGCCGGGCTCACCGAGACCGGTGACCTCGTGGGTCAGGATGATCTTCGCCATGATGGTCCCCTTTCTCAGCGTGCCGACGACGAGTACGGCAGCAGGGCCATCTCGCGGGCGTTCTTGACAGCGCGCGCGATCGCGCGCTGCTCCTGCGTGGACACACCGGTCACCCGGCGAGCGCGGATCTTTCCGCGGTCGGAGATGAACTTGCGCAGCAGCGCAGTGTCCTTGTAGTCGACGACGTCGATCTTCGCCGCCTTGAGCGGGTTCAACTTCTTCTTGGGCTTACGAACCACGGGCTTGGCCATCGTGGTGCTCCTTGTCTGCTGGAGCCCTGGGCGTTGCCGTGCCCAGGGATGGGGAATGTCTGAGTGTCAGGCGCCGATCAGAACGGGGGCTCGTCGGAGTAGCCGGCACCGCCAGCACCACCCGCGGGCGTCGCCCACGGGTCGTCCTGCTGAGTGCCGCCACCGCCGCCGGAGCCGCCGAACCCACCGCCGCCGCCACCGTTGAAGCCGCCGCCGCCCCCGCCGCCGAAGCCACCGCCGCCGCCACCCGAACGCTGGGTCCGGGTGACCTTGGCCGTGGCGTAGCGCAGGGACGGGCCGACCTCGTCGACCTGGAGCTCGTACACGGTGCGCTTCTCGCCCTCGCGGGTCTCATACGAGCGCTGCACGAGCCGGCCGGTCACGATGACGCGGGTGCCCTTGGTGAGCGACTCGGCGACCGACTCGGCCGCCTCCCGCCAGATCGAGCAGCGGAGGAACAGCGTGTCGCCGTCCTTCCACTCGTTGCTCTGGCGGTCGAACGTACGGGGGGTGGACGCGACGGTGAAGTTCGCGACAGCTGCCCCCGAGGGGGTGAAGCGCAGCTCGGGATCCCCGGTCAGGTTCCCGATCACCGTGATGACGGTCTCACCGCTCATGCCCAGCTCCTCGTTCGTTCGATCAGTCGGAAGATGTGGAGCCGCACGTTACGGGCGGCCGCCCACAAGAGATCAGGCGTCGGCGCGCAGGACCTTGGTCCGCAGGACGACCTCGTTGAGGCCGAGCTGGCGGTCGAGCTCCTTGGCGGTCGCAGGCGTCGCGTGGAAGTCGATGACGGCGTAGATGCCCTCGGACTTCTTCTGGATGTCGTAGGCAAGCCGACGACGGCCCCAGATGTCGACCTTGTCGACAGTGCCACCGTCGGTCTTGACGACCGTCAGGTACTTGTCGAGCGACGGAGCAACGGTGCGCTCCTCGATCTCGGGGTCAAGGATGATCATGAGTTCGTACTGACGCAGGCTCATACCCACCTCCTCTGGTCTCAGCGGCCACGGTCGATCCGTGGCAGGAGGGTGTGTGCGTCGCTGCGCGGAGCGATCCGTCCATGACGACGGTCCCCTCCGGGCACAGCAATCTCCAAGGCTACCCGGCCCGGGGCCACCGCCGAAATCGGCTGTGGACGAGCAAGGGCCCGGAAGCTCCGGCGAGGGGCGGACGGCCGACCCTCGCCGAGGATCAGGGGGCTGCTGCCGTCTCGGTCGGGGTCGGCTGAGGCGGCGGCTGCTGCGTCGGCTGGGCCTTCGGCCCGGTGGAGATGACGAGGGTGACCGCGCTCCCCGAGGCGACCGTCGAACCGCCCTTCGGGTCCACCCGGATCACGCGCCCCGACGTGACGGTGTCCGACGGCTCGGAGACCACGTTCGCCGCGAGCCCGGCGTTCACGACCGCCGCCGTGGCGTCGGCCTCGAGCTTGCCCTCGAGCCCCGAGGGGACGGCGACCTCCGTCGGCGCCTGCTCGGTGGGGGCCTCCGTCGGAGCCGCGGTCTCGGTCGGCGCCTGGGTCGGCGTCGTGGTCGGCTTGGAGCCGACGTTGGCCCGGGGCGGGAAGTCCACCACGGCCGCGTACGGCGGCTGCGCGAAGACCACGTTCATGTACGACTGCCAGATGAACGCCGGCCACGTCGCGCCGGTGATCTCCTCGATCGTCCGGCCGCTCTTCGTCTTGCCGAACGGCGTGATGGTGTCCTGGGCCTTGCCGTCCGCGCCCGTCTGACTGAGCGACACCTCGGTGACGATGTTCGGGGTGAACCCCACGAACCAGGCGGACTTGTTGTCCGTCGAGGTGCCGGTCTTCCCTGCGATCGGGCGGCCGAGCGGCTTGATCCAGTCCTTGCCGGAGCCCTTCTCGACCACCTGGGTCATCGCGTAGGTGGCGTCGGCGGCCACGTCGGGCGAGAACGCCTGCACGGAGGTGTCCGGGTGCTCGAACGCCACGGTCTGGTTGGGGTTGGTGACCGACCGGACGATGAAGGCGTCGTGGCGCGTCCCGTTGGCGGCGATCGTCGCGTAGGCCGTGGCCATCTCGATCGGGCGCACAGAGGTGCTGCCGAGCACGTTGCCGGCATTGGGCTCGACGACGGTGCTGATGCCGGCCTGCTTGGCCGCCTCGGCCGTCTTCTCCGGACCGATCTGGAGGTTGAGCTGGGCGTACACCGTGTTGACCGACTGCGCGGTCGCCTCGACGAGGTCGATGTTGCCGAACGACGTGCCGCCGAAGTTGCTGACCTTCTTCGACGTCGAGTCCCACCCGTCCAGCGTCTGCGGGGACTTGCCGCTGAACCGTTCGGTCAGGGACACCCCGGACTGGAGCGCGGCGAGGAGGGTGAAGGGCTTGAACGTCGAACCGGCCTGCACCTTGTCGTACGTGACGGCGTTGCGTTGGTCGGTGAGGTAGTCGCGGCCGCCGTAGAGCGCCACGATCGCCCCGTCCCGCGGATCCACCGATGAGACCGAGACCCGGATCGCAGGGTTGGGCGGCGCGGCGCCGTCCTGGTCCAGGAGCGTCCCGTCGAGGAAGCCGTTCGCGGTCGCCACGGCCGCGTCCTGGAGCGGCTTCTGGATGGTGGTCTGCACCCGGAAGCCACCGCGGTTGATCTCGTCGTCCGTCAGGGCGAGGGGCTCGCGCTTGAGCTCGTTGCGCACCATCTCGAGCAAGAACCCCGCCGTGCCGCCCATCGAGTCCGCGCGCTTGTACTCCACGGTCAGCGGGAAGGTCATCGCCGCACGGTCCGCGGGCGCCAGCCAGCCCTCCTCCTCCATGGAGTCGAGGACGATGTTCCAGCGCGCCTCGGCCTTGGAGGGGCTGACCTGCGGGTCCCAGTTGTTGGGCGACGGGATGATCCCGGCCAGCAGGGCGGCCTCGGACGGCGTGAGGTCCTTGGCGTCCTTGGCGAAGTAGGCCTGCGCCGCCGCCTGGATGCCGTACGTGTCCCGCCCGAAGTAGATGGTGTTGAGGTAGCGGCCCATGATCTGGGGCTTGGTCTCCTTCCTGGCGATCTTGATCGCCAGGAGGGTCTCCTTGAACTTGCCGACGTAGTCCGTCGTCGTCTTGTCCACGTAGTACCGCTCGACGTACTGCTGCGTCAGCGTCGACCCGCCCTGGGTCGCGCCGCCCCGCAGGTTGTTCAGGAGCGCGCGGCCCATGCCGGTGATCGAGACGCCGCTGTTGTTGGTGAAGAACGTCTTGTCCTCGGCGGCGGCGACCGCCTGGCCGACGTACGGAGGCAGGGTCGCATAGTCGACGAGCTGGCGCTTCTGGGCGGCGAACGTGCCCATGACCTCGCCCTGGCTGCCGTCGGTGTTGGCGTAGTAGACGGTGGTCGTCTGCGCGCGGGTGTCGTCGGCCGGGTCGGGGACCTTCGTGTACGCGTACGCACCGGCGACCGCGCCGGCACCGAGGAAACCGACCGCGAGGATGGTGCCGACCATGAACCGCCACGAGGGCAGCCAGCGGTGCAGGCCGTGGAAGCCCGACCGGGGGTAGTCGAAGAACCGACGCTTGGGGGCGCTGCTGCGCGACGAGGTCGCCGTGCCGCGGGGCGCGGTGCGCTTGCCCCGAGCGGGTGCCCTCCGATTCGTGCCTGCCAACGCGCTGCCTTCCGTCCGACGACTGGGTCCGGCCGGTCCGCCCGGATCCGGGCAGGCGTCAGCCGCGTTGCTCAGTATGGGGGACCTCCCTGTCCCGGTCGCGAGGGCTCAGGCGTGGATCCGACGAGCCTTCACATGATCGGCACGCCGTGCGCGAACCGCCGCCGCACCTGGGAGGGCAGAGGTGACGGGGGTCACCGTGGGGGCCGGACTTGCTCGTATCCTCGTTCTCGACATACTCTCCGGATGTATCGAGTTGATACATCGACTCGACCAATATCCTGAGGAGGTGCCCCCGTGCGCGGTCGTTCCGACGTGCTCGAGCCGGCCATCCTCGGGCTGCTCCACGAGTCCCCGATGCACGGCTACGAGCTGCGCAAGCGGCTCAACCTCGTGCTCGGGTCGTTCCGCGCCCTGTCGTACGGCTCCCTGTACCCCTGCCTCAAGTCGCTGGTCGACCGCGGGTGGATCCAGGGGATCGAGTCGCTCGCGACCCCGCACGGTGTGGCGTCCAAGCGTGCCCGGATCGTCTACCAGCTGACGGCCGACGGCAAGGAGCACCTGCAGCAGGTGCTCGCGTCGTCGGGACCGGCCGCGTGGGAGGACGAGAACTTCGACGTCAGGTTCGCCTTCTTCGGGCAGACCGACGCCGAGACCCGCCTCCGGATCCTCGAGGGTCGGCGCTCGCGCCTGACCGAACGCCTCGAGACGGTCCGCCAGTCCTTCGCCCGCACCCGCGAGCGCATGGACGAGTACACCCTCGAGCTCCAGCGGCACGGCCTCGAACAGGTCGAGCGTGAAGTCCGCTGGCTCGACGGGCTGATCGACAACGAGCGCGGCGTGCGCCGCACCCGTCCCGCAGGCACCGGTCATCCGGCCGTTGCTGACACACCCGTGGAGGACGACGACGTCGCCCCCGCGCGAACCACCGAGAAGGAGCGAGGATGACCTCCATCCGCGTCGCCATCGTCGGCGTCGGCAACTGCGCCGCGTCGCTCGTCCAGGGCGTGCACTACTACGCCGACGCCGACCCGAGCGGCACCGTGCCCGGCCTGATGCACGTGCAGTTCGGCGACTACCACGTCCGCGACATCGAGTTCGTCGCCGCGTTCGACGTGGACGCGAAGAAGGTCGGATTCGACCTGTCCGAGGCCATCGGCGCCTCGGAGAACAACACCATCAAGATCGCTGACGTCCCGCCGCTCGGCGTGCCCGTGCAGCGTGGTGTCACCAACGACGGCCTCGGCAAGTACTACCGCGAGACCATCACCGAGTCCGACGCCGAGCCGGTCGACATCGTCGCCGCCCTGCGCGAGGCCCGTGCCGACGTCCTCGTCTGCTACCTGCCCGTCGGGTCCGAGATCGCCGCGAAGTACTACGCCCAGTGCGCCATCGACGCCGGCGTCGCGTTCGTCAACGCCCTGCCCGTCTTCATCGCGTCCGACCCGGTGTGGGCCGCGAAGTTCGAGGCTGCCGGCGTCCCGATCGTCGGCGACGACATCAAGTCGCAGGTCGGCGCGACCATCACGCACCGCGTGCTCGCCCGCCTGTTCGAGGACCGCGGCGTCGTGCTGGACCGCACGTACCAGCTGAACGTCGGCGGCAACATGGACTTCAAGAACATGCTCGAGCGCGACCGCCTGGAGTCCAAGAAGCTCTCCAAGACGCAGGCCGTCACCTCCAACCTGAGCGGCCCGCTCGGCGGCAAGAAGTCGGACCGCAACGTCCACATCGGCCCGTCGGACTACGTCGCCTGGCTCGACGACCGCAAGTGGGCCTACGTCCGCCTCGAGGGTCGCGCGTTCGGCGAGGTGCCCCTGAACCTCGAGTACAAGCTCGAGGTCTGGGACTCGCCCAACTCGGCCGGCATCATCATCGACGCCGTCCGTGCCGCGAAGATCGCCAAGGACCGCGGCATCGGCGGCCCGATCCTGTCGGCGTCGACGTACTTCATGAAGTCCCCGCCCGTGCAGACCGAGGACACCGAGGGTCGCCAGCAGGTCGAGGCCTTCATCCGCGGCGAGCGCGAGCGCTGAGCTCGACTCACCCGCTGATCTGACACGAAGGCGCGCATCCCCGCGGGGGTGCGCGCCTTCGTCGTCGCGGCCGTGCGCAGCAGCTGGAGACTTCGTTGCGCCAGGCGCGACAAAGCCTTCAGCTGGTCGATGACCCGTGGCCCTTGTGGATGCAGCGAGCGAGGGTCGGCGCCCATGCCGCAGGCTCCAGGGATGACGGGAGCTCGTCGCGAAGGGACCAGTGGCCCTGTCGTGGGGCGGCTGCCCGCGCGACTGACCGCCTCCGCACAGCTGACGATCGCGCACCAGAACGGCGTCGCCACCACGCAGCAGCTGCAGACGTGGGGTCTGAGCCGGTCGATGGTGGCGCGACGCGTCGCCACCGGGGAGTGGCAGCTTCTGTTCCGGGGCGTCGTGCTGCTCCACTCCGGAGCGATCACCTGGCACGAGAAGGCCCGAGGCGCACTGCTGTTCGCCGGGGAGGGTGCTGCTCTCTCACACCGGTCGGCGGCGTTCCTGCACGGGATCGTCAAGCACCCCGGCTCGGCCCTCGTCGTCAGCATCCCGGATCGTCGCGTCGTCACCACGCAGCCGGGGCTCACGGTGCACCGACGGCAGGTGCAGCCCTGGGCGGGCGGCAGGTTGCGAGCGGTGGGCGTCGACGAGACCGTCCTCGACCTGGTGCGTGAGCTGCGGTCCGAGGACGAGGTCGTCGCGCTGGTGTCCGACGCCGTGCGCCAGGGTGTGCTCCCCGGCCGCGTGCTGTTGCAGGCGGGGAGGCGTGACCGGCTGCGACATCGTCGGCTTCTGGTCGACCTCCTCGGCGACACGGACCGCGGGATCGAGTCGCCGTTGGAGCACCGGTACGAACGGGACGTCGAACGACGCCACGGGCTGCCGGTCGCCCGGACACAGGTGCGCCACCGGATCGACGATCGGTGGATCCGCGCCGACCGGGTCTACGTAGCCCTCGGCGTGCGCGTCGAGCTCGACGGGCAGCTCGCCCACCCGTTCGGTCGCACCGACGAGGACACGTGGCGGGACAACGCGGTGGTCATCGAGCACTCCGAGCTGACTCTCCGCTACCGCTGGCGGCACGTCGTGGTGCAGCCGTGTGCGACAGCTACGCAGGTCGCGGCCGCGCTGCGCTCGCGCGGCTGGCCCGGTCGACTGCGACCGTGCAGCGACACCTGCACCGCACGCACTGCCTGAAGCCTTTGTCGCGGTGGGCGCGACAGAGTCTTCAGCTACGAGGCGCCGTCGGCCGCGCCTGGCGCGGGGACGGACTCCCGCCGGGTGGGAGGATGACTTGGTGCAGGTGATCGCCGACCTCAAGGCCCTGTGGCCCCTGAAGGACTTCCGCAAGCTGTTCGCCGTCCGGCTCGTGAGCCAGACGGCCGACGGCATGTTCCAGGTCGGGCTCGCGACCCTGTTCTTCTTCTCGCCGGAGAACGCCAGCACCGCGGCCGGTGTCGCGACCGCGTTCGCCGTGCTCCTGCTCCCGTTCACGATCGTCGGCCCGTGGGCAGGCGTCCTGCTCGACCGGTGGCGCCGGCGCCAGGTGCTGTTCGTCGGCAACCTCGTGCGCGTCGGGATCACGGTGGTCATCGCCCTGATCATGGTGACGGACGGGGTCGGGCCGGCCGTCTACGTGCTCGCGCTGGTCAACCTGTCGATCAACCGGTTCCTGCTGTCGGCGCTGAGCGCGTCGCTGCCCCGCACGGTCGACGGTCCGCTGCTGCTCACCGCCAACTCGCTCACCCCGACGCTCGGTGCCGCCGCGGCCGGTGTCGGTGCCGGGATCGGCTTCGTGCTCGGCCTGGTGCTCCCCGCCGGTCACACCCGCGACGGAGCCGCACTGTTCGTCGCCGCCGCGGTCATGGCGACCGCCGCCGTGCTGGCCACCCGGCTGGGCAAGGACCGGCTGGGCCCCGACGAGCGCGCCGACGCCCGCCAGATGAAGGCGGCACTGAGCAGCCTCGCCCACGGGCTGGTCGCCGGCGCGCGGCACCTGATCGAGCGGCGGACGCCCGCCCGGGCGCTCGGCATCATGGCCGCGCACCGGTTCCTCTACGGCGTCACGTTCATCGCGAGCATCCTCATCGCCCGCAACCTGCTGTCCGACCCCGCGGACGCGGACCAGGGGCTGCGGACGTTCGGGCTGGTGCTCGGGGCGTCGGCGGCCGGCTTCGTGCTCGCGGTGGTGCTCACGCCCGTGCTGTCACCGCGCACCGGCCCGCACGTATGGATCGTGCTCTGCCTCGGCCTGGCGGCCGTCAGCCAGCTGCTGCTCGTCGCCTCGGCGTCCCGGGTCGCGGTGCTGGTCGCCGCCGGCGCGCTCGGTCTGGCCGCGCAGGGCGCCAAGATCGCGGTGGACACGATCGTGCAGCGCGACACCGACGACGCCTTCCGCGGCCGGGCGTTCGCGCTCTACGACGTCCTGTACAACGCCGCGTTCGTCGGCGCCGCCGCGCTCGGGGCCGTCACCCTGCCCGACACCGGCTACTCCCAGGGGCTCTTCCTCGTGCTCGCCGTCGCGTACGCCGGGTTCGCCGCGCTGTACGGATCGGCCTCCCGGGGGGTACCCGCGGGGCGGGTCACCGAGGCACGATTGGCCTCGTGAGCAGCGACGACAAGGTGGTCGAGCACGAGGACGACCTGCCGCTGAACGCCGTGCTCTCCAGCGACCTCGCACTGTCCATCTCGGACGCGCTACGGCCGGACGACCCCCTGGTGTGGGTCAACGGCGCGTTCAGCCGGCTCACCGGCTACCCGGCGGACGAGGTGCTCGGCCGCAACTGCCGGTTCCTGCAGGGCGCGGACACCGACCCGATCGCCGTCGGGCGCATCCGGACCGCGATGGACGACGGGCGGGCGGTCGCGGCCGTCATCCGCAACTACCGTCGCGACGGCTCCCCGTTCTGGAACCAGGTGGTGATCAGCCCGGTCGTCGACGAGACCGGGCGGGTGACGCACCACGTGGGGATCCAGGCCGACGTCACCGAGCGGGTGGCCGCCGACCAGGTGCGGGACCTCGAGCTCGACCTCGTCGACGAGACGGCGGCCCGGCTCGACCTGCTCGCCCACATCAGCGACGAGCTGGCCAAGAACCTCGACTACGACGCGGCGGTCGACGCCCTCGGGGACATCGCGATCCCCGCGCTGGCGGCCTGGGGATTCGTCGCCATCACCGACGACCGCGGTCGGTTCTCCCGCGTGCACCTCGTCGCCGGTGACCTGCACGACCGCGAGACCGTCCGGGCCCTGGCGAACCAGGACATCAGCTGGCTCACGCGCGCCCCCAAGATCGCCGAGGCACTGACCAGCAGCCCCGGGTTCGTCGCGACCCCGTACGCCATCGACACCGCGTCGCTGCCCGGGCGGACCACCCCCGACCAGCTGGACCTGCTGCGTCGGCTGGGCCTGGGTCAGGCCATGGTGGTGCCGCTGCGCGCGCGCGACCGGGTGCTCGGCGTGCTCACCCTGGTGGCGGTCGACGGGTTCGGTGCGGACGCCGTGGTGACGGCCGCGCACCTGGGGCGCCGGGCCGGGCTGGCGCTCGACAACGTCCGGCTGTTCCTGGCCGAGCGCACCGCCGTGCTGACCCTGCAGCACAGCCTCCTGCCGGAGATCCCCGAGATCCCCGGGCTGGACGTCGCTGCCGCGTACATCCCGTCCGGCCGCCAGGCCGAGGTGGGCGGGGACTGGTTCGACGTGCTCCCGCTGCCCGACGGCGCCATCGGGCTCGCCGTCGGCGACGTGGTCGGCCACGACCTGCGCGCAGCGGCAGCGATGGGCCAGCTCCGCTCGCTGCTGCGGTCCTACGCGTGGGAAGGGTCGTCGCCGGGCGAGGTCCTGGCCCGAGCCGACGAGCTGGTGCGGGGCCTCGACATCGCCGACATCTCGACGTGCGCGTACCTGCGCTGGCGTCCGAACGGGGAGGGCGCCCACGTCACCTACGCACGGGCGGGGCACCCGCCGCCGCTCCTGCGCCTCGCGGGGGGCGAGGTCCGCGCGCTGGACGAGGGTCTGTCCACGCCGATCGGCCTCGCCGGTCCGGGCGGTGCCGAGGCCACGATCGACGTGCCCCCGCGCGCGACCCTGGTCCTGTACACCGACGGACTGGTCGAGCGGCGCGACCGTGGCCTGCGCGAGGGGATCGCCCTGCTCACCGCGGAGCTCTCGTCGCTTCCCGACGACGTCGACGCCACGACCGTCAGGGACCGGCTGGTGGAGAGGTTCATCGGCCCGTACCAGGAGGACGACGTCTGCCTGCTCGTGGTCAGGCGCGCGCTGCCCACCAGCTGAGCAGCTCCTCGCGCGCGGCCTCCGACCCCAGCGGACCGCGTTCCATCCGCAGCTCGAGCAGGTGCTTGTAGGCCTCGCCGACCTCGCGCCCGGGCGCCAGCCCGAGGATCTCCATGATCTGCGTGCCGTCGAGGTCGGGGCGGATGGAGCTGAGCTCCTCCTGCTCCCGCAGCTGCGCGATCCGGGCCTCGAGGTCGTCGTACGCCGCGGACAGCCGGGCCGCCTTGCGCAGGTTCCGCGTGGTGCAGTCCGACCGAGTCAGCCGGTGCAGCCGCTCCAGCAGGGGGCCGGCGTCCGTGACGTAGCGGCGCACCGCCGAGTCGGTCCAGCTGCCCTCGCCGTAGCCGTGGAAGCGCAGGTGCAGCTCGGTCAGCCGCGCGACCGCCTGCACGGTCGCCTTGTCGAACCGCAGCTCCTTCAGCCGCTTGGCCACGAGCTTGGCGCCGACCATCTCGTGGTGGTGGAAGCTGACGCCGCCGCCGTCCTCGAGCCGCTTGGTCCTCGGCTTGCCGATGTCGTGCAGCAGCGCCGCCAGCCGGAGCACGAGGTCGGGGCCGGGCACCGCGCCGTCGGGGCCGGTCTCCAGGGCGATCGCCTTGTCCAGCACCGTCAGCGAGTGCTCGTACACGTCCTTGTGCCGGTGGTGCTCGTCGATCTCCAGGCGCAGGGCGGGGAGCTCGGGCAGCACGTGCTCCGCCAGCCGCGTGTCCACCAGCACCTCGAGCCCGGCCCGCGGCTGCGCGGAGACCAGCAGCTTGCTCAGCTCGTCGCGCACGCGCTCGGCGGAGACGATCGCGATCCGGTCGGCCATGTCGACGATCGCCGCGTGCGCCGCAGGATCGACCGCGAACCCGAGCTGCGCGGCGAACCGGGCGGCTCGCATCATGCGCAGCGGGTCGTCGTCGAACGACTGCCGCGGGTCGACCGGGGTGCGCAGCACTCCTGCGGCCAGGTCGGTCAGCCCGTCGAAGGGGTCGACGAAGGTCAGCTCCGGCACGCGGACGGCCATCGAGTTCACCGTGAAGTCGCGTCGGGACAGGTCACCCTCGAGCGAGTCGCCGAACGCCACCTGCGGCTTGCGGGACGCCGGGTCGTACTCGTCCGTGCGGTACGTGGTGACCTCGACGACGACGTCCTCCGCCAGCGACGAGCGGCGGCCGGCGAACCGCCGGGCGCCGATGGTGCCGAACTCCTTGCCGATGTCCCAGTGCGCGTCACCCCAGCGCGCGAGGATCGACTCCGTCTGGTCCGGGGTCGCCGACGTGGCGAAGTCGAGGTCCGCCGACGTCCGGCCGAGGAACGCGTCCCGCACGGGGCCGCCGACCAGAGCCAGCTCGTGGCCGGCCGCGCGGAACAGCTCGCCCAGCTCGAGGGCGTCCGCAGGCAGCCCCGCCAGCACGCCCAGCGCGCGCTTCTGCAGCGCCACCAGGGCGGCGCTCAGGTCGGGTGACTCGGGGCTGACGGTCGGATCGAGGGACGGCACTCGTCCAAGCCTGCCAGACCCGAGGCTCTGCTCAGGCGTCTGCGGGCAGGAGCGCACCGTCCCAGTCGTTACAGTGTCGATATGTCGAGCCCGGCGCGCCCACCCGTCCCCGGGGGCGTCCCAGCGCCGCCGGGCGGCCATCCGCTGCGGATCGACCCCCGGCACTCGCTGGTCCGCGTCCCCGCCGCGCCGCTGCCCGTGGTGGACGAGACCTCGGCCGGCGGCATCGTCGTCAGCCGTCGCGACGGCGTCGACCATGCCGCCGTCATCGCGCGGCGCAACCGTGCGGGCCGGCTCGAGTGGTGCCTGCCGAAGGGCCACCTGGAGGGAAACGAGACGCCCGAGGAGGCCGCCGTCCGCGAGATCGCGGAGGAGACGGGCATCACCGGACAGGTCCTGCGCCGGCTGGGCGTCATCGACTACTGGTTCAGCGGCGACGACCGCCGCGTGCACAAGGTCGTGCACCACTTCCTGCTCGGTGCCACCGGCGGGACTCTCTCGGTCGAGGGTGACCCCGACGGCGAGGCCGAGGACGCGGCGTGGATCCCGGTGGCCGAGCTGCACGGGGTGCTCGCCTATCCGAACGAGCGGCGGCTGGCCGAGGCAGCGCTCGTCGTCCTCGTCGGCGAGGCATGAGCGGGCGCTCGCTGCGGCGCCGGGTGCTCTGCGCGGCCCTGGCTCTCGTCGGCGCGCTCGCGGCAGCGCCCCCTGCGACGGCCGCCACCACCGCCGACCCCGACCTGCCGGTCACCGTGCAGATCACCGAGGTGTCGCCGAGCGTGCTGCGGCCCGGCGAGGACCTGCTCGTCCGGGCGACCCTGCGCAACGACGGCGACGTGGCGATCGAGGAGCCCGCGGCCGCGCTGCGGCTCAGCCGGTTCCGGGTCTTCTCGCGCGCCGACGTGGATGCGTGGGCCTCCGCCGGCACCAGCGGCCTGTCCCGCACGAGGCGCGACACCACCGTGCCGGTGGCCGCACCGCTGCTCCCCGGCGCCAGCGTCCCGGTGGAGCTCAGGATCCCCGCCGAGAGCATCGGCCTGCTCAAGGGCGCCGACACCTGGGGTCCCCGCGGGCTCGTGGTCGAGGCATTGGACGGGTCCAGCCGGGTCGGGCTCCAGCGCACGTTCGTCCTGTGGCTCACCACCGACGACGTGCCGCAGACGGACGTCTCTGTGCTCGTGCCGATGGTCGGTCCGCCCACCGGCACGGACGAGAGCGCAGCCGAGCTCGAGGAGCAGACGGGGACGGGCGGGCGCCTGCACGACCTCGCGGCCGTCGTCGCTGCCGACGGGGACGTCGGCGTCGCGATCGACCCGGCGCTGCTCGAGGCCGCCGAGGCGGGCTCGCCGAGCACCCGGGCATGGGCCACCGACCTCACGAGCGGGCTTCGCACGCACGACGTCGTGGCGCTGCCCTGGTCCGACCCCGACATCGCCGCGGCCGCGCACGCCCAGCACCCGGACCTGGTCCAGCTGGCCGTGGACCACACCGCGCAGACCGGGATCCCCGGGCTCACCACGTCCTCCGGTCTGCTGTGGGCACCCGGCACCGAGACACCCGACCAGGCGACCGCCGGTGTCACCGCCCAGGTGGGTGCCGACGCGATCATCTTCCCGCCGTCCACCGAGACGGATGCCAAGGTGACGCCCGGTGCGGCCGTGCGGGTCCAGACGGCCGCGGGTCCGACCACCGCCTTCCGACCCGACGCCACCCTCACCGGGTTGCTCACGGCGCCGGAGGACGTCGAGCCGGGCGCCACGACGACCACCACCGTCCAGCGCGCCCTCGCCGAGCTGGCCGTCATCACCCGCGAGGGTGACGAGCCACCTCACCTCCTGCTCGCACCCGGACGTGCGTGGGAGCCCGACACGCAGAACGTGTCCGCGCTGCTGGCCGCGTTCGGCAGCACGCCCTGGGTGCGGCTCGCCCCGGTGTCGAGCCTCCTCGACGCCGCCCAGCCCGAGGCCCGCACCACGCTCCCCTCTCGCACCACCGACCCCGACGAGCTCTCCGTGAGCGGCGTGCGGGCTCTCGCGGACGCCCGGGCACACGCCGTCGCGTTCGCCCAGGTCACCAGCGACCCCGCCACCTTGCTCGAGGGCGTCGACACCGAGGTCCTCGAACCGCTGTCCGTCGCCTGGCGCGTGGATCCCGCCGGGCGGGACGACCTCGTGACGTCCGTCGTCACCGAGGTCGGCGAGCGGACCACGGGCCTGAGCATCGCCCCGGTCAGCGACTTCCGGGTGATCGCGGCGAGCAGTGCGCTCTCCGTCGTCGTGCAGAACGCACTCACCGTCCCCGCCACGGTCCTGCTCGAGGTGACCCCGCGCACGGCGTGCCTGGAGGTCGGCGAGATCCCCGAGGTGCAGGTCGACGCGCAGAGCGAGACGAGCGTGCGGGTCCCCCTGAGCGCCCGGGCCAACTGCTCGGTGGCCGTCACCGCGCAGCTGACCGCTCCGGACGGGATGGCCGTCTCCCCGACCGTCCGGTTCACCGCACAGGTGGCGCCCACGATCGAGAGCATCGGCACGATCGTCGTCGGCGTCCTGCTCGCGATCGGCCTGGTCCTCGGCATCATCCGGACCGTGCGGCGCGGGCAGAGCGGACGCCGCGGGGCCCGCACCGAGGCGGAGGCCGACGCTCCCACGTCGCTGCCCGTGCTCGGGGGCGCCGCTCCCGAGGAGACAGCCCCGGCGGAGGAGCCTCGGTGACCGACGACGACGGGATGCGCCGCGGCGCCGCCCTCATGGCCTCAGGCACCGCGGTCTCCCGGGTGCTCGGGCTGCTGCGCGGCATGGTCATGGTCAGCGCGATCGGCGCGACCGGCCAGGCCGCTGACGCCTTCGCGGTGGCCAACAAGCTGCCGAACGTCCTCTACATGCTGCTCGCCGGGGGCGTGCTCAACGCGATCCTGGTGCCGCAGGTGGTCCGGGCGTACAAGCGCAAGGCCGGCCAGGAGTACGTCGACCGGCTGCTCACCCTGGGGTTCGTGGCGCTGGCCGCCGCGACCGTGGTGCTCACCCTGCTGGCACCGGTGCTCGTGAGCCTGTACTCGAACTTCGGCAACCCGGCGCAGGACGCGTTGGCGACGACGTTCGCCTACTGGTGCATCCCGCAGCTGTTCTTCTACGGCGCCTACGCGCTGCTGGGCCAGGTGCTGAACGCGCGCGGGTCGTTCGGTCCGTACATGTGGGCGCCGGCGGTCAACAACATCGTGGCGATCGTCGGCTTCGGCGTCTTCATCGCGGTGTTCGGCGTGTGGAAGAGCTCCGGCGTGACCGACGCCGCCTCGTGGACACCCGGGCAGACGGCGCTGCTGGCCGGCGCGGCGACGCTCGGCGTGGTCGCCCAGGCCGTGGTGCTCATCCCCGCCCTGCGCAGGGCCGGCGTCCACTACCGGCCGCGCTGGGGGCTGCGCGGCTCCGGCCTGAGCGCGGCGGGCGGGGTGGCCACGTGGACGCTCGCCGGCCTGGCCGTGGGCCAGCTCGGGTACCTGATCGTCTCCCGCGTCGCGTCCGCCGCACCGGCAGCCGCCGTCGCCGACGGTGCGACCGCGAGCGCCGTGGCAGGCACCGCGGCCTACGACGTCGCCTTCCTGATCTTCATGCTGCCGCACTCGCTGGTGACGGTCTCGCTGGCCACCGCCCTGTTCACGCGGCTGTCCGGGCAGGCGCACGAGGCCGACGTCGCCGGTGTCCGCGCCACGCTCTCGTCGGGCCTGCGGGTGGTCGGCGTGTTCACGATCTTCGCGACGGCGGCCGTCATCGTGCTGGACCTGCCGCTGACGCGCGTCGTGCTGGCTACCGCCTCGGCCGCGTCGGCCGACGCCGTCGCGGCGGTCGTGCTGACGATGATCCTCGGGCTGCCGGCGTTCGGTGCCTGGTCGATGTTCCAGCGGGTGTACTACGCCTACGAGGACGCGCGGTCGATGGTGCCCATCCAGGTGGTGATGGCGGCGGTCGTCGTCGTCGGCGCCCTGCTCTCCCGCGTGCTGCTGCACCCGTCCTCGTGGGTGGCGGGCGCCGGCGCGGCGATGTCGCTGTCCTACGTGGTCGGCGCCGTCATCGCCGCGTGGCGCCTGCGTCGGCGCCTGGACGGCATCGACGGGTCCCGGGTGCTGCAGGTGCTGGCGCGCTCCACGCTGGCCGCCCTCGTGTCCGCGGGGATCGGTGGCCTGGTCCTGCTGCTGCTCGGGCGGGGCCTGTCGACCGGGTTGATGGCGTCGGTGATCGAGTGTGCCGTCGTCGGCACCGTGATGGGCCTGGTGTACGTCGGCGCGCTCCGTGTGCTGCGCGTGCGCGAGCTGGACAGCCTGCTCCTGCCGGTCCTCCGCCGGCTGACCGGGCGACGCCGCTGATCCGGCACGTCTAGCATGCAGGGTGTCCTGTCCAGGTGATCGACACGGAGGTGCTGGTGAGCGAGGTCGTCGGACGGGGCACCGTGCTCGCGGGCCGGTACCGCGTGCTGTCCCCGGTGGTGTCCGACCTCGAGGGCGCCAGTGCCTGGCAGGCCACGGACCAGATCCTCGACCGGCCTGTCCGCGTCCGCATCCTCGAGCACGGCGCGGTCGCCCCCGCGCTCGACGCCGCCCGCCGCGCGGCCCTCGTCACCGACTCCCGCCTCGTGCGCGTGCTGGACGTCGGCACGCACGAGGGCTACGGCTACGTGGTCTCCGAGCAGCGCGTCGGCCCCTCGCTCGCACGGCTGGTCGCACAGACCCCGCTCACGGCCGAGCAGGCCCGCGCGGTGGTCGGCGAGGCCGCGTCGGCCCTCGAGGTCGCCCGGCGCCGCGGCGTCCACCACCTCGCCCTGCGCCCGTCGGTCTTGCACGTGAGCCCGGACGGACGGGTGCTGCTGGGCGGTCTCGCCCTCGACGCGGCCCTTCTCGGTGACTCCGGCGGCGACGCCCGGTCCACCTCGCGGGCCGACGCCGTCGGCCTGGTCCGGCTCCTCTACGCCGCCCTCACCGGGCTCTGGCCGGCCGATCCGCGCGCCCCGCAGACACCGGGCGGCGAGACGCTGCCTCCCGCCCCGATCGTCGACGGCGCCCCCGTGGCGCCCGCCGACCTGGTCCCCGGCGTGCCCAACGACCTCGACACGCTCTGCGTCGTCACCCTCGGACCCAATGACGACGGCCCGCACAGCCCCGGAGAGCTGGTGCGCGAGCTCGAACCGTGGGGCGAGATCCGCACGTCCGTGCCCGACCCGTCTGCGCTCGGTGGCCCCGTCACCGCGCAGTTCCCGCCCACCGGTGCTGCGGCACCCGGAGGAGGCATTCCCGTGCCCGACGAGGACGACCAGCAGGACACCGCGCCCGTGACCGTGCAGCGGCAGTCCGTGCGGACCGCGTTCCAGCAGCAGGACCCGCCCGGCGCCAACCGGCCCGGCACCCCGCCACCGGCGACGCCGTCGCGCACCAGCTCTCTCGGTGCGGCCGCCGCTCCCGAGCAGGCCGTCGCACCGGCGGCCGCCACCACGCAGGCCCTTCCGCCGGCAGCTGCCACCACGCAGGCCCTTCCGCCGACGGCCGCCACCACGCAGCTCCCCCCGACGCCGGATTCGGCCCCCGAACCGGCGCCCCAGCCTCCCGTCCTCCCGACCGTGGTGCGCCGACCTGTGGCCCGGTCCACCGCGGCGGCCGCTCCGTCGTCGGTCCCCCCCGTCGCTCGCGCCGCTGCCCCGCCGCCGCCGGTCGGGCCCCCCGCCCCGCGCCCCGACACCTTCGACTTCGGCGACGTCATCGGGGCCGAGTCCACCCCGCCCAGCAAGCTCCGGTTCGACCCGACCGCGCTGGTCCTCATCGTCGTCGTCCTCGTCGTGATCGTCGGCGTGGTCCTCGCGTTCCGGGCGCTGTTCTCGTCGCTCGACCCGAGCGGCTCCACGGCAGATCCCGAGACGTCGCAAAGCGCCGCGGCGCCTTCCACCCCCGCGGCCCCCGCGGCGGAGGAGCCGGCCGCACCCCCCGCCCCGGTGGGCGGAGCACCGGTCATCGCGTCCGCCACGACGATCGACCCGTCCGACGCCGACGGCGAGCACCAGGAGGACGTCGCCAAGGCGTACGACAGCGACCCGGCCACGTTCTGGTACACCCAGACCTACAAGCGGGACGACTTCGCGGGGTTCAAGGACGCCGTCGGGTACGCCATCACCCTGACCACGACGACCACGGTCAGCACCGTCACGCTGCACTCGAACAGCACGGGCGGGAACGTGGAGATCCGGGCGACCGACGCCGCGAACCCGACCGCCGGGGCGGTGCTCGCGTCCGGACCGTTCGGACCGGACGCGGTGTTCACCCTGAACCCCGCCACGGAGACGCAGTCGATCGTCCTGTGGATCACGCAGCTCCCGACGGCACCCGACGGCGGCTTCCGGCTCGAGCTCACCGAGATCGCCCTGTCCTGACGGGGCCTGGAACAGATCCGGCCTAGGATCGGTTGATCCGTCAGCCCCGCCGGATCGTCTCCGGCATGCCGAACCGCAAGGAAGTCTCGTGACCGAGCAGTCCACCACCGTCCGCGATCTCGTCATCGTCGGCTCGGGTCCGGCCGGCTACACCGCCGCGATCTACGCTGCCCGCGCGGGCCTGGCGCCCCTGGTCATCGCCGGCTCCGTCACCGCCGGTGGCGCGCTGATGAACACCACCGAGGTGGAGAACTTCCCCGGCTTCCCGGACGGCATCCAGGGCCCCGAGCTCATGGAGGGTCTGCAGAAGCAGGCCGAGAAGTTCGGCGCCGAGGTGCTGTGGGACGACGCCTCCTCGCTCGACCTCACCGGCGACATCAAGACCATCGAGACGCTCAACGGCGAGACCTTCCAGGCTCGCGCGGTCATCCTGGCCACCGGCTCCGCGTACCGCGAGCTGGGTCTGGACGACGAGAAGCGCATGTCCGGCCGCGGGGTGTCCTGGTGCGCCACCTGCGACGGGTTTTTCTTCCGTGACCAGGAGATCATCGTGGTCGGCGGCGGCGACTCGGCCGTCGAGGAGGCCACGTTCCTCACCCGCTTCGGCAAGCGCGTCACCCTCGTGCACCGCCGCGACCACCTGCGCGCCTCCAAGATCATGGCCGACCGCGCCGCGAACGACCCGAAGATCGAGTTCGCCTGGAACAGCGAGGTCGTCGCCATCCACGGCGATGCCAAGGTCACCGGCGTCACCCTGCGCGACACGGTCACCGGCGAGACCCGCGAGCACCCGGCGACCGGTGTCTTCGTCGCCATCGGGCACGTCCCGCGCTCCGAGCTGGTCAAGGGCCAGGTCGACCTGGACGACGAGGGCTACGTGCAGGTGATCGGCCGGTCCACGGCCACCAACCTGACCGGCGTCTTCGCGTGCGGGGACCTGGTCGACCACACCTACCGCCAGGCCATCACCGCCGCCGGCTCCGGGTGCGCGGCCGCCCTGGACGCCCAGCACTTCCTGGCCTCGCTGGGTGACCTCGTGCACCCGATCCCGCCGGTGGAGACCTACGCCGAGGAGATCCGATGAGCGCCACCACCCCCGTCACCGACGCCACCTTCCAGTCCGAGGTGCTCGAGTCGGAGATCCCCGTGATCGTCGACTTCTGGGCGCCCTGGTGCGGTCCCTGCCGGATGGTCGCCCCCGTGCTCGAGGAGCTGGCCGCGCAGTACGGCGGCCGCGTCAAGATCGTGAAGGTCAACTCCGACGAGAACCCCCAGGTCACGGGCGACTACGGCATCGTGTCCATCCCGACGCTCAACTTCTACGCGGGCGGTGAGCTGGTGAAGTCCGTCATCGGCGCGCGGCCCAAGTCGATGATCGCGGAGGACATCGAGAGCGTGCTCGCCTCGGTCTGACCTCCCGCTCCGCCTCTACCGAACGGCCCTGTCGCTCCGACGGGGCCGTTCGTGTCGCTGGGACGGTGCGCTGAGCATCGCCGCCGCCGTGGGAAACTCGGCTGCATGACTGCGCACCCCGTTCCCGACGGCGAGACGTCGGGCCCCCCCACGTCCTCCGCCGCCGGCACCGGGACGCGTCTCGACCAGTGGCTCGGGTCGTACGCCGAACGCACCCACGGCATGCGGTCCTCCGAGATCCGCGCCCTGTTCGCGGTGGCCAACCGGCCCGAGGTCGTGTCGCTGGCCGGGGGCATGCCGTTCCTCGAAGGCCTCCCGATGGACATCCTCGGTGACCTGGCGCAGCGCGTCGTCGCCACGCGCGGTCTGCAGGCGCTGCAGTACGGGTCCGGCCAGGGCGACGAGACCCTGCGCGAGCAGATCCTCGACGTCATGGCGCTCGAGGGCATCGACGCGCACCCCGACGACGTCGTCGTCACGACGGGGTCGCAGCAGGCGCTCGACCTGGTCACCCGCATCTTCATCGACCCGGGCGACGTCGTCGTCGCGGAGGCCCCGTCGTACGTCGGCGCCCTCGGCGTGTTCCGGGCGTACCAGGCCGACGTCGTGCACGTGCCGATCGACGCGGACGGGCTGATCCCCGCGGCGCTCGAGTCCACCTTGGCCGCGCTCGCCCGCGAGGGCCGCCGGGTCAAGTTCCTGTACACCGTGCCCAACTTCCACAACCCGGCCGGCGTCTCGCTCTCGGAGTCGCGACGACCCCAGATCCTGGCGATCGCGCAGCGCTACGGCGTCCTCGTGCTCGAGGACAACCCCTACGGGCTGCTCGGCTTCTCCGGGGACCCGCGACCCGCGATGCGCTCTATGGACGACGAGGGCGTGCTCTACCTCGGCTCGTTCTCCAAGACCTTCGCGCCCGGCTACCGCGTCGGCTGGGTGGTCGCCCCGCACGCCGTGCGCGAGAAGCTGGTGCTGGCCAGCGAGTCCGCGATCCTCTGCCCGTCGAACGCCTCGCAGATCGCGATCTCCACCTACCTGTCCACCTGCGACTGGCAGGGCCAGATCAAGATCTACCGCGAGCAGTACCGCGAGCGGCGCGACGCCATGATCTCCGCGCTGGCCGAGCACCTGCCCGACGCGTCGTGGAACGTTCCCGACGGCGGCTTCTACACCTGGGTCAAGCTGCCCGACGGCCTCGACGCGAAGGACATGCTGCCGCGAGCCGTCACCGCCCGCGTCGCCTACGTCCCGGGGACCGCGTTCTACTTCGACGGCTCCGGCGCGGACCACATGCGCCTGTCCTTCTGCTACCCCACACCCGAGCGCATCCGAGAGGGCGTGCGCCGACTCGCGGGTGTCGTAGCGGGCGAGCGGGAGCTGGTGGAGCTGTTCGGCACGACCGGGTCCGCCGGCCACGGCGACGTGCAGCAGCCGGGCCCGGATGTCGCCTGACCCGCCCCCGTCCTCTCTCGCCATCGGAGTCCTCGCACCGTGACCGCCACCCCGTCCCCCCGCGTCGTCGTCCTGGCCGGGGGCCTCTCCCACGAGCGCGACGTCTCCCTGCGCTCCGGCCGACGGGTCGCGGACGCCCTGCGGTCCGTGGGCGTCGAGGTCTCGGTCCACGACGTCGACGCCGACCTGGTGCCCGCCCTCGTCGAGCTGCAGCCCGATCTCGTGTGGCCCCTCCTGCACGGGACCAGCGGCGAGGACGGTTCGGTGCGCGACGTCGTGCAGATGCTCGGGCTGCGGCTCCTGGGCACCGGTCCGCGGGAGAGCCGCATCGCGTGGAGCAAGCCGATCGCCAAGACCGTCGCAGCTCGCGCAGGGCTGTCGACGCCGGAGTTCGTCACGCTGCCGCAGTCGTTGTTCCGTGAGCTGGGTGCGCGTCAGGTGCTCGACGCCATCGTCGGCCGACTCGGTCTCCCGGTCGTCGTGAAGCCCTCCCGCGGCGGCTCGGCGCTGGGCGTCACGCTCGTGACCAGCGCAGATGCTCTCCCGCAGGCCATGGTCGACTGCTTCGCGTACAGCGACACGGCGCTCATCGAGCGGGCTGTCTTCGGCACCGAGGTCGCCGTCAGCGTGGTCGACACCGGCGACGGACCGATGGCGCTCCCCGCCGTCGAGATCGTGACCGACGGGCCCTACGACTTCGACGCCCGCTACAACCCGGGGCGCACCGAGTACTTCGCACCCGCCCGGCTCTCACCCGAGCTGACTGCTGCGGTCGGCGACGTGGCCGTGGCCGCGCACCGCGCGCTCGGACTGGATGCGTTGTCCCGCACCGACCTCATCGTCGACGCCGACGGCACCGTCTGGTTCCTCGAGGTCAACGTGGCTCCCGGCATGACTGAGACGTCACTGCTGCCGCAGGCGGCCGAGGCGGCGGGCCTGTCCCTCGGCGAGCTCTACCGCTCGCTCGTCGAGGCCGCGCTCGCCCGCTGACCGTTTTGTACGGTTGCGTTCTCCCGAGTTGTACGCGGGTCAGCCCTTGAGCAGGCCCGGGTCCTCCGGGGCCAGGCTGGCCAGGATCCGGTTGAGGTCCTGCACCGAGGCGAACTCCACCGTCAGCCGGCCACGCGACTTGCCGAGGCTCACCTTGACGCGGGTGTCGAATCGATCCGAGAGTCGTGCGGCGAGGTGGTCCAGCGCCTCGTTCTTCACGCCCGCGCGGGGCGCGGTCCGGCGCGCGGCCGGCGCTGCGTCCCCGCCCAGGGAAACGATCTCCTCGACGGCACGGACCGACAGCCCTTCGGCGACGATGCGCTGAGCCAGGCGCTCGATCGCCGCGCCGTCGGCGAGCCCGAGCAGCGCGCGAGCGTGCCCCGCGGACAGCACGCCAGCGGCCACCCGGCGCTGCACCAGCGGCGGGAGCTTGAGCAGGCGGAGCGTGTTGGAGATCTGCGGACGCGACCGCTGGATGCGCGTCGCCAGCTGCTCGTGGGTGCAGCCGAAGTCGTCCAGCAGCTGCTGGTACGCGGCCGCCTCCTCGAGCGGGTTCAGCTCGGAGCGGTGCAGGTTCTCCAGGAGCGCGTCGCGCAGCAGGTCGGAGTCGTCGGTGTCACGGATGATCGCGGGGATCGTCGCCAGGCCGGCCGCCTGCGTCGCGCGCCACCGCCGCTCGCCCATGATCAGCTCGTAGCCGTCGCCGGCATCGCGCACCACGATCGGCTGCAGGACGCCGACCTCGCGGATCGATCCGACCAGCTCGTCGAGCGCGTCCTCGTCGAAGACGGTGCGCGGCTGCTTCGGGTTCGGACGGATCTCCCCCACGGGCAGCTCGGCGAACCGGGCACCGGGCACCGGGACGAGCCCGTCGGCCGACGCCGCGGCGATCGGCGGCTCATCCGCCCGCGGTGCCTCGACCGGCACGGTGATGTCGACGTGGGCCACCCCGTTGGTGGACCCGTCGTGCCCGTTCGGCTCCGTCGGCTCGACGGCGGGTGGTTCCTCCGTCAGGGTCGCCGTCGCCAGCGCGGCGGCCGCGGCGGCTGCCTCGCCGTTCTCCCGCTCACGGTCGGGGAAGAACACGTCGACCGGACGCTCCGCCCCGGTCGGCCGCTGGCCGTCCAGGCCGGTGGGGATGAGGGCTCCAAGGCCCCGGCCCAGACCGCGTCGCTTCTCGCTCACAGTTCCTCCTGACGGACGGCCGCAGCCGTCTGGTGCTCGTGGTCTGTCGGGGCGGTGCCGTTCGACGACTGCCCGTTGCTGTGGTGGCCGTCCTCGAGCTCGGTGGCGCCCCGCTCCGCCACCTCGCGGGCGGCCTCGAGGTACGCGAGGGCTCCGGAGGATCCGGCGTCGTAGGTCATGACTGTCTGGCCGTAGCTCGGTGCCTCCGAGATGCGGACGGACCGTGGCACGGTGGTGCGCAGCGTGCGCTCCGGGAAGTGCGTACGCACCTCGGTCGCCACCTGCTGCGCCAGGTTCGTGCGTGCGTCGTACATCGTCAGCAGGATCGTCGACACGTGCAGCCGTGGGTTCAGGTGCGCCTGGATCAGCTGGATCGTCTTCAGCAGCTGGCTGAGCCCCTCGAGCGCGTAGTACTCGCACTGGATGGGAATCAGCACCTCGCGTGCGACGACGAACGCGTTCACCGTGAGCAGGCCGAGGCTAGGGGGGCAGTCGACGAAGACGTAGTCGATCCGCTCCTGCCCGTTGGCGACCCGTCCGTCGAGGTAGGCGTCCAGCGCGTTCCGGAGCCGGGTCTCGCGCGCCACCATCGAGACCAGCTCGATCTCCGCACCGGACAGGTCGATCGTGGCGGGCAGGCACCACAGGTTCGGCACGTCCGGGCTCTCCTGGACCGCGTCGGCCATCGGCGCGCCATCGACCAGCACCTCGTAGATCGACGGCGTCCCGGCGCGGTGCTCGACACCGAGAGCGGTCGACGCGTTCCCCTGCGGGTCGTTGTCGAGGACCAGCACGTTCAGGCCGGCCTGCGCCAGCGCCGCCGCCAGGTTGACGGTCGTCGTCGTCTTGCCGACGCCGCCCTTCTGGTTGGCCACCGTGATGATGCGGGTCTGCGGCGGGCGAGGGAACCGTCGGCCGCGGAGCTCGATCCGACGGCGGGCGTCCTGCTTCAGCTCCGCCATCAGCGGGGTGTCGTCGGACACGACCGGGAGGCTGTCGACGAGCGCCGCGCGACGGCTCTCCTCGGGGTCGAGATCATGGCGAGCAGGCATGGGCGTGATGGTGTCACGTGCCGGGGCCACTGCCGCGCTCTCCGCCTGGTGGGTCTCCCGCGCGGACGTCCCCGCACTCCCCTCGATGACGGCCGTGTCGCTGCCGTTCTCGACGCTGTGACCTGGGGCGACGCTGCGGTCGTCCCATGATCCAGAGCCTTCGCTCGTCAGTGCGGGGGCCGGGTCACTGTGCGATGTTTCACGTGGAACAGACGCGCCGAGATCCTGGACTGTCGGAGCCGGCACTGTCGGGATGTATGGCTCGCCGGCGCTCACAGGTTCGGGCCGGACACTCCGCCGCTGGCGCCCCGTCGACGAACCCCCGTCGGAGGCAGCCGACTCAGGCGCCGCAGCGGCGTTCGCGCTGGCCCGTGCGGCGGCGACGTCGGTCACGCTGCTCGGGCTCTGGTCCGGGCCAGGAGCCGACTCGGGCGCAGCCGGCGTCGTCGATCCGAGCTGCTGGTGAGCTTTCTCCTGCTGCGGAAGCGCCGGTGCGGACGGACGGTACTGACCGGCTGGCTGCGGCAACTCGTCCTCGTGCGTGCCGGCACCGACCGGCACCTGGCTGTCGTCGATCCGCCGACCCGCGGGCTGCTGGACTGTCGTCGTGGGCGCGGCGTCCTGAGGGGCGGTGCCCTGCGCGACACTTCCGCGTTCCGGAGCCTGCTGGACCGTCTCAGTCGACGCAGGCTGCGGCACAGCGGCCAGGCCGGGGTCGCGGGGCGCCACGGGCGCGTCATTGGGCAGCGGGGTTCCTTGCTGGGGGGCCCAGGCCGGCGTGCTGATAGCAGGCGGCTCGGGCGGCCCGGCGGGGGCCTGAACGGGATCCGCTTCTTGACGACGCTTCTTCCTACCGAACACCAGGCACTGCCTCCCGTACGACGCGGACCACTCTCGTCACTTCGACTCCCTCGATCGTGGGGGCGTCCACCACGGATGCCACGCCGGCCCCGAGCTTGCGGCCGACATGCTTGGCCGCCTCGATCTCCTCCTCCGCCTTGCCGCCCTTCAGCGCGACGAGCGAACCGCCGGCCACGAGCAGCGGCATCGCGAGCCGGTAGAGCTTGTCGAGCGACGCGACCGCTCGCACAGTCACCGCGTCGCCGAACAGGAGCCCGTGCTCGTCCTGTGCTCGACCGCGCCGCACCACGACATTGCTGAGGCCAAGGACCTCCGCCACCTCGCTGAGCCATGCCGTGCGTCGCTCCATGGGCTCGAGGAGAACGACCTCAGCCTCCGGGAGCATCGACGCGACGACGATGCCCGGCAAGCCGGCTCCGCTCCCGAGGTCGATGATCCGTCCCTCGCGCGGGAGGAACGGCACGACCGCGGCGGAGTTCAGCAGGTGCCGTTCCCACAGACGCGAGAGTTCCCTCGGGCCGACCAGCCCGCGCAGCTCTCCCTGGGACACCAGCAGGTCATGGAACCCGAGCACCGCCGTCCACGCCGGGCCGAAGTAGGGCTCGAGACGAGGGTCGCCATCCAGCGGGTCGGTTCTGTCGGTCGCGTCCGACTGAACTTCTGCCACCGTCAGGTCCCCCAGGTTTCACGTGAAACAGTGCTGCTGAACGTCGCGTGCGGGCGCTGCGGACCACCGTCGGAGGACTGCCAGGGCTCTCGCGCGGCCCTACCGTACCGTGCGGGAGTCCGCTCCCCTCGCCGTCCACAGCACATGTCGACGATTGACATGTCCGGTCTTCACTGGGCGTCCAGTCACCCGCTTCGCGTGCTCGCTCCAGACGCACGATGAACCTCGACTCGGTGCACAACTCCCGACTCCCGTACGGCTGACCACGCTTCGCCAACCCGATGTCAGGCGCCCGACAGCCCATGTTTCACGTGGAACGCGCAGGCGATTCTGCACCGGCCCCCTCACCACAGCCCATGTGACCGCCGACCTACTGAGCAGCTCGCATGGAGACGCCCCGCCCCACGGCGGCGCTCAGTCGGAGCGCTTGCCGCGAGCCGCTGCTGGTGCCTGCGTGGAGTCTGGAACTCTTAGGCGCCACAGGTCGGAGCTCAGCAGCACCGTGGAGGAAGCCATCGGAAGACGCCGTGACCAGCGGCTCCGTCCACGGACCAGATCGCCGCATCGCCTTGCCAGTCGTGCGAACCCGGTGACGATCACCGGCGGAGCGCGCTCAGGGGACGATCTGACGCGCCCTGGCTCGCACCGCGTCCGACAGGGCAGGTGGGCGCTCCGCGTCCAGCTAGGTCGCCGTAGACGAACGCCACGCGACGGTCGCCTGAGGCAGAAGGCCGTCATCTCCAGGCCGACTCATCAGCAGGGCTCCCGGGTGAGTCCTCCCCTGGTGACCCGTGCGGGGTCGTCCGCTGGTGACTCTGTGAACAACTCGTCCGCCGGTCCTCCGTCCGTGAGCCGCTCATCGCAGATCGCACAGAGCACGGCACTCGAGGCTGCCCACACGGCGCGGGGCCCGGGTCGCACTCGCTCCGCACGACGCCGACCGGTGCGCTCCGCTGGCCGCGACCGGCGCGGGTCTCAGGTCGCGCTCACTCGGCACGCTCGGGGCGTCATGCGTCGTGAGCTGTCGCACGACGCTGCCGTCGCACCGTGAAGGAGGTCGGTGCACGCTGCATGGTGCGCGCCGCAGCGCGCGTTGCTCCTTCCGCTCCGCTCCGAGCTCCTCGCACGCTAGAGCTTCCTCGTCACACCCTCGGCCGGCGCGCCTGTGCGACCCCACCTTTCGCGGTGCCTGTGGAACATCTCCCGATGCAGATCGCAGGTCCCGGGTCGCCGGATGCCAGTCGTGGGTGTTGACCGCCGTGTTGCCCGTCACGCCGAGCACGCCGTGGAGCACTCGTGGACCCGCACTAGCTGCTCCGAGCCCGCCGCAACCATTCGCGGGACGTCCCCCGCCGCCGGTCGAGGGTGCAGGGCAGCCTGTCGCCACCTGGCAGATCGAGCCAGGTGGCGCCGCACATGCCTACGCCACACATGCCTACGCCACACATCGAGCGCTACGAGGCAACGAGCCTTGCGCCGCACGACCCATCGCACTGCGCGCTGTTTCACGTGAAACGCACCCCTTCCTCATCGTGCCGAGGGTCCACGCACGCCCCCCCGGCGAGACCTTCTCGTTCCGCTCCCGTTCGGGGTCGAGTCCAGCGCACCCAGGACCCTCCGCGGAGTAGCGCAGGGAAATCCGCCCGTCGCCGCCGGACCTCTGCGAACGTGCTGCTACCGCCCCTCACCTGCTGGCTTCCACCTCAGCCCCTCCACCGCGAGCTGGCGGCCGGCAGCGGCCACGCGGTCCACGCGGCACTCTCGGATTCGCGGCAGGCTGAGCGAGGGCCTGGCGACAGACGCACCGCACCGCAGCACCCCGCCAGAAGCGCCTACGGCCCGCCGTGCCCGTCCCTCCGTGAATACCCGCACAGCGTCTCGGTTTCACGTGAAACACGACGACAAGGGCCGACTGCGGCCATCCCGCAGATCTCGTGAGCATGCTGACGTGATGACCCGCCCGTCCACGTCCAGTCGCAAAGCCCCGCGGGGCGGTCTGTGAGCCGAGGACTCAGTGGACCTTTCGCTCGACCGTCGCGTCGCACCGCTGACCTTGTCGAACGCTCGAGGCCCGTCCTCCAGGCGCATGACAATGACTTGCGAGGTTGGTCGTGTGTTCCACGTGGAACATTGGCACTCCAGCACGTCCCGACGTCCCTATGCACCCACACCCACCCGGCCAAGCGAGGAATGTGTTGCTGAGTCCCCTCAGGACGCACCGGTGTCGCACCGCGAGCCCGAGCCAGTCGCCCGGACTTCCGCCTGTTCGGGTCGCGACGGGCAGTCCGTTCGCACTCCTGTGGCAGGACACGCGCATGCTGCACCGCACGGGGACGGCAAAGGAGAACCCGTACCCGCGACGGCTTCGCGCCGATACTGCACTTGAGCGTGCACTCTGACTGAGCGATGCGCGGGTCGGGTCGCACGGCACGAACGCCGGCTCAGTGCCCGATCCTGCTCGTTCTCGCGCGCCACGGAGCCAGCTCAACGGATGCGAGGCCGGCTGGGAGCGCTGATCACCGGAATGAGGTGAGTCTGTCACCGAGCCGGTAGCTTGCGCTCGCACGGTGCCAGGACTCGGACCTGAGCTAGGCGCGCGCCATCGGCCCCTCGTCGGGGCCAGGAGTCCCACGCTCAGGCGAGACGCGCACTCGACCCGGTGGAACCGACCCGCGGGCGTTTCACGTGAAACAGTGACTTCTCCCCGACGGCTAGGTCCCGCCGGACCGGAGCCACCAACGGGCGAACGGACGCAACTACGCAAGGCGCCAGTAGGCACAGCGTGCGGCTCCGCCCTGGACCGACCTCCTCAGCGGTGTGGCCACCCGTTGCCGGGGGCACAGGGGTCAACCGGCTGCCTGCTCTCCCGTCGACCCGCGGGGTCCGTACCGAACACCAAGCGAGAGCCATACAGGTCGCCGCTGTTTCACGTGAAACAGCGGGGACTGAACGCACCCGGAGCCCACGGGACCGCTGCACCGGCTGCCACGTTTCACGTGAAACACGGACGACAAAGGGGTGGACCCAAGCGGATCCACCCCTTCGTCACGCCACTAGATCACGCCGGTCGGATCACCACGTGCCGGTTCGGCTCCACGCCGTCGGAGTCGCTGGACATCCCCGCAGCAGCGACGGCGTCGTGCACCACCTTGCGCTCGAACGGGTTCATCGCGGCGAGTGCCACCGCCTCGCCGGAGGCCTTCACGCGGTCGATCGCCTCGGTGGCGACGGTGACCAGCTCGGCACGGCGGGCAGCACGGTAACCGGCCACGTCGAGCATCAGGCGGCTCCGCTCACCCGTCTTCGCCTGCACGGCCAGTCGGGTCAGCTCCTGGAGTGCGTCCAGGACCTCACCGTCGGGTCCGGCGAGCCGGCTGAGCGACTTGTCGGCGGGGTCCTCGGAGACGATCTCGACGGCGGCACGGCCGTGGTCGATGTCGATGTCGATGTCGCCGTCGAGGTCCGCGATGTCCAGCAGCTCCTCGAGGTAGTCGGCGGCGATCTCCCCCTCTTCCTCGAGTCGCTTCGTGCTGGTCGGCTCGACGGGGGCTTCAGGCTGGGTCGAAGTCATGGAGTCTCTCTCCGATCGTCGTCGCGCTGGTGCGCTACTTCTTTGGCTTGGTGGGGGCGCCGGGCGCCGGCGTGCTGGGTCCGTCGGGCTCGTCGTCCGTCGGCGTGACGGGCTTGACGGTGCGGTCTTCGATGACGCGCGGCTTGTTGCGGTCCTTGCGCTTGGGCTGCTCACGCTGCCCGCGCGGCTTCTCCTCGATGACGACCGTCGACTCGGGCTCCTCGATGAGTCCGTGCGCCTTGGCCTTGCGCGCCTTGCGCTCCTTCATGGCGATCTCGGCCTGCGAGCCCGGGGCCGGCATGCGGCGGATCGTGTAGAACTGCTGGCCCATCGACCACAGGTTCGTGGTGGTCCAGTAGATGAGGACACCGATGGGGAAGTTGACGCCGGAGAACGCGAAGATCAGCGGCAGCACGTAGAGCAGCACCTTCTGCTGCTGCGCCATGGGCCCCTGCAGCGCGGCCGGCGGCATGTTCTTCATGGTCAGCTGGCGCTGGGTGAGGAACGTGGTCGCGGACATCGCGATGATGAGGACGACGGTGACGATGCGGATGTTCATCGCGTCGGGACCCGAGCCGGCCTGCATGAAGGTGCCGGAGAGCGGGGCACCGAAGATCGTCGCCGCCTCAGCCTGTGCGGCGAGCTCGGGGGTCATGGGCCCGATGGGCGGGTAGGTGCCGGCGGCGATCCGGGGGAGCTCGATGAGCACCCGGAACAGCGCGAAGAAGATGGGGGACTGCAGCAGGATCGGCAGGCACGACGCGAACGGGTTGGTGCCGTGCTCGCGGTAGAGCGCCATCGTCTCGCGGCTCATCGCCTCCCGGGAGGCGGGGTCCGACTTGCCCTTGTACTTCTTCTGGATCGCCTGCATCTCGGGCGCGAGCAGCTGCATGCCGCGCGATGCCTTGATCTGCCGGAAGAACAGGGGGATGAGCAGGATCCGGATCACGATGACCAGGCCCACGATGGACAGGCCCCACGCGGCGCCACTCTCGGGGTCGAGTCCGAGGGTGGTCAGCAACGAGTGGAACTGGACCATGATCCAGGCCACGACGACCATGATCGGTTTGAGCAGACCGTCGAACCAGCTCATCGGGGAGAACTCCTCGGGGGATCAGTGTGTGGACGAGGCCACGTCGAGATGGCGGTGGACGGGTCGTGCTGGTGGAACGTCGTCCACGCCACCCAGGTTCCAGGGGTTGCAGCGGAGCACGCGCCAGACGGCGAGCGCAGTGCCGCGGAGGGCACCGTGGCGCTGCACCGCGATCACGGCGTACTGCGAGCAGGACGGGTAGAACTTGCAGGTCGGCGGCGTCATCGGCGAGATGAACCGCTGGTACCCCTTGAGCAGCAGGAGCAGGAGCTGCGCAGGAGCACGCACGATGGCACGGAGCACCGAACGACTAGTCATGGGATGACTACGCCTCAACTCGACGTCGTGCGCGGCGTGCCGCCGTCTCGAGCGCCGCGTCCAGGTCTGCTCCGAGCTGCGCGTACGGCTGGGACGCAGCTGCCGGCAGGGCGCGGACGACGATGCCCGCGTCGGCCGGCATGGACGACAGACGTGCTCGGACGAGCTCACGCAACCGTCGCTTGACCAGGTTCCGCGTCACCGCGTTACCGACCGCCTTGGACACGACAAGACCGACCACAGGCCCCGAGGGCGAGTGGTCGGTCCTGGTCGTCAGATGCACCACGAGGGTGTCCCGTCCGCCGCGCGCACCTCGGCGCACCGCCTGCTCGAAGTCGGCAGCGCGGCGCATCCGGTGCGCGGCGGACAGCACCGACGGTGATGTCAGGCCGAGAGCTCCGCGCGGCCCTTGCGACGACGAGCCGCCAGGATCGCGCGGCCGGCACGCGTGCGCATGCGCAGGCGGAAGCCGTGGGTCTTGGCCCGGCGCCGGTTGTTCGGCTGGAAGGTGCGCTTGGTCACGAGAGTCTCCAACTACATCGGGTGGGTCTCGCATGTGCCGCGCGACCAGGTTCAGGCTGCCAGGATCGATGCTCCCAGGACACGCATCGCGTGCGTGCGGCGTCAGGGCGCGCCAGCAGGAGCCATCGAGAAGGCTGCAATACCGTACTTCCCGCCGTACTGGCCGGTCAAATGCACGCGACGCGCCGGTTCGATCTTGCCACAGTCACCCGCTGCCGCTCTGCCGCCCGGACGGGACCTGCCACTACGATCGGTCATCGTTGCCAGGGTGCGCAGGCTGTGGACCACGACGTGGTGGACAGAGGCACGGCGCGGCGCGCACCACGCGCGAGAGCGGCGCTGTCAGTGCCGTCCTCATCGCGGAACCGCGACCACCAGCCCCGCGCGACCATCTGCTCACAGGTGTGGACAACTGTGTGGACAACGCACGGTCATGCGAGACTCGACCACCCACGCGATCGAACAACCGAGGTAGCACGTGTCACAGGACGAAGAGCTCTCCCGGGTATGGGGCCACGTGGTGTCGACCCTCGAGTCGAGCCCGGACATCACGCCACGCCAGATCGCGTTCGTCCGGCTGGCCCGCCCGCTCGGACTCCTCGACGGGACCCTGCTGCTCGCTGTGGGCAACGACCTGACCAAGGACTACCTCGAGTCGCGCGTCCGCGGTGAGGTCACCGGTGCGCTGAGCACCGCGCTCGGCCGCGAGGCCCGGTTCGCCATCACGGTCGATCCCGAGCTCGCCGAGGACGCACCGCCGGCCCTGCGGGTCGTCGCGCCCGCGCAGGATCACGAGCCGTACAGCCCGTCGCACGACGCGCGCGAGGCCGACGAGGCCGACGCCCGGCGCGAGGCACGCCCTGACTTGTCGCTCGTCCCGGACGACGACGACGAGGAACCGAACCACGGCGGCTCGGCACGCGACCGCCGCTACCCGGGCCGCAACGACGACCGGCCCAACCGCCGTCAGCCCGCCGAGCCCGCGCGACTCAACCCCAAGTACCTCTTCGAGACGTTCGTCATCGGCAGCTCCAACCGCTTTGCGCACGCGGCCGCCGTCGCCGTCGCGGAGGCACCGGCCAAGGCGTACAACCCGCTGTTCATCTACGGCGACTCGGGTCTGGGCAAGACGCACCTGCTCCACGCGATCGGCCACTACGCGCAGAACCTCTACCCGAGCGTGCGGGTGCGGTACGTGAACTCCGAGGAGTTCACCAACGACTTCATCAACTCCATCAGCGAGGGCAAGGCCGGCGCGTTCCAGCGGCGCTACCGCGAGGTGGACGTCCTCCTCATCGACGACATCCAGTTCCTGCAGGGCAAGGAACAGACGATGGAGGAGTTCTTCCACACGTTCAACACCCTGCACAACGCCAACAAGCAGGTCGTGATCACGTCCGACCTGCCGCCCAAGCAGCTCAACGGTTTCGAGGACCGGATGCGGTCCCGGTTCGAGTGGGGCCTGATCACGGACGTGCAGCCGCCGGACCTCGAGACGCGCATCGCGATCCTGCGCAAGAAGGCCGGCAGCGAGCGCCTGGAGGCACCGCCGGACGTCCTGGAGTACATCGCCAGCAAGATCTCGACCAACATCCGGGAGCTCGAGGGTGCGCTGATCCGGGTGACCGCGTTCGCCAACCTCAACCGGCAGCAGGTCGACCTGTCGTTGGCGGAGATCGTCCTGAAGGACCTCATCACCGACGACCAGACCACCGAGATCACCGCCACCCAGGTCATCGGGCAGACGGCGGCCTACTTCGGTCTGAGCATCGACGACCTGTGCGGCTCGAGCCGCTCGAGGGTGCTCGTGACGGCCCGCCAGATCGCCATGTACCTGTGCCGCGAGCTGACCGACCTGTCGCTGCCCAAGATCGGCCAGGCGTTCGGCGGCCGTGACCACACGACCGTCATGCACGCCAACCGCAAGATCCGTGAGCTCATGGCCGAACGCCGGTCGATCTACAACCAGGTGACCGAGCTCACCAACCGGATCAAGCAGCAGAACCGGGGCTGACCGGCCCTAGTTATCCACAGCCGTCCACAGGCACCTGGGGACGCTTGTGACGGCATTCACCTGAACGACGCATCGGTCGCTCCGGGCGACAACCAGAGGGCTCCGACCTGCGGAAATACGGCCAACTGGACATCTCGGGCGAGATGTGGACGTTCACAAACGGTCGTTTCCCGCGGAATGCCATGAGACAACTCTCACCATCGAAACGATACGAGGGTCTTGACCCCAACCTTCACCCTCGGAATGAGACATGCATGGGACGAATCTCCACACCTGTGCACTCACCTGTGGACGACGGTGGATGACCCCCTGTCACGGTGTGGACGGGGAGGCCCCGACCGGTGGACGCAGAACCGGCCCACCACAGCCGTCCACCCCCGTCCACGGAGAGTCCGATTCGGCCCACAACCGGCGTGCACAGGCTGATCGAGGGTTGACCTGCACGGACGCCGACGATCCACATGATGCACAGGACCGATGACGATGATGAGACATCTCTATGAGGGGGATCCACACACCGCCAAAGGCCCGACCCAGCGCAGACCCGGCCGAGAACAACACCGTTGTCGTTGTCATCCGACTGCCCGTACCGAGCGTCCGACCTCTCGCGTAGTGTTCGCCTGATGCCTGACTGCCCGCACTCCCCACAACCGTGGCGAGTCGCCGGCCGGGCCAGCTCGACGAGAGGTGAGGTATGAGGTTCCGGGTCGACCGCGACGTGCTCGCGGACGCCGTCACGTGGACGGCGCGCAGCCTGCCCACCCGGCCGCCGGTCCCCGTCCTGGCGGGTGTCCGGCTCGAGGCCGACACCACGGGCACGGTCCAGCTCTCCAGCTTCGACTACGAGGTCTCGGCGCGGTCGCAGATCCCGGCGGACGTCAGCGAGGCCGGCTCCGTGCTGGTCTCGGGACGCCTGCTCGCGGAGATCTCCCGCTCCCTGCCGGACAAGCCGGTCGATGTGGTGCTCGAGGGCACCAAGGTCGTCGTGACCTGCGGGGCCAGCCGGTTCACGCTCCTGACGATGCCGGTCGAGGACTACCCGAACCTCCCGGTCATGCCACCGACCACGGGCACCGTCGACGGCGACGAGCTCACCCACGCGGTCGCCCAGGTGTCCGTCGCCGCGAGCCGGGACGACACGTTGCCGCTGCTCACGGGCGTGCGCGTCGAGATCGAGGGCGAGAAGGTCACCCTGCTGGCCACCGACCGCTACCGGCTCGCGCTGCGCGAGCTCACCTGGAAGCCGTCGTCGCCGGAGATCTCGACCGTCGCGCTCGTCCGGGCGCGCACGCTGTCGGACGCCGCGAAGTCGCTCGGCAGCGCCGGTTCGGTCACCGTGGCGCTGTCCACGGGCTCGGGCGTCGACATGATCGGGTTCGAGGCCGCCGGCCGCCAGACCACGAGCCTCCTGGTCGACGGGGACTACCCCGCGGTCCGCCGGCTGTTCCCGGACGAGACGCCCATCCACGCGATCGTCAGCACGCACGCCCTCGCGGACGCGGCCAAGCGCGTCAGCCTGGTCGCCGAGCGCAACACCCCGATCCGCCTGTCGTTCAGCGAGGGTCAGGTCGTGCTCGACGCCGGCCAGGGCGACGACGCGCAGGCGTCCGAGGCCCTCGAGGCCACGCTCGTGGGCGACGACATCTCGGTGGCGTTCAACCCGCAGTTCCTGCTCGACGGGCTCGGCGCGCTGAGCACCACGTTCGTCCGGCTGTCGTTCACGCACCCCAACAAGCCGGTGGAGTTCACCGGGCAGGAGACGCTGGACGGCGAGGACAACCCGGAGTACCGCTACCTGCTGGTGCCCATCCGTTTCGCCAGCTGATCGGCGCACGGTCGCGTCCTGCGGCAGAGTGAGACGCGGTCGCGACGAGAGAGGCACGCCATGCACATCGGTCTGGTCGGTCTGGGCAAGATGGGCGCGAACATGCGGTCGCGCATCCGCGCGGCCGGCATCGAGGTCACCGGTTTCGACCGGAACCCCGACGTCACCGACGTCCCGTCGCTCGAGGCGCTGGTCGAGGCGCTCCCCGCGGGCGAGCGTGTCGTCTGGGTGATGGTGCCCTCGGGCGAGATCACCGACGCCGTGGTGCACGACCTGGCCGGGCTGCTGACGGCCGGCGACATCGTCATCGACGGCGGCAACTCGTACTACCAGGACGACCAGCCGCACGCGGACCTGCTGGCGGCGACGGGTGTCGGCTTCCTCGACGCCGGGGTGTCGGGCGGTGTCTGGGGCCTCGAGAACGGGTACGGGCTCATGGTCGGCGGGGACGCGAAGCTCGTCGCGACGGTCATGCCGGTCTTCGACGCGCTGCGGCCGGAGGGTCCGCGGGCCGAGGGTTTCGTGCACGCGGGCAAGGTCGGCGCCGGCCACTTCGCCAAGATGGTGCACAACGGCATCGAGTACGGGCTGATGCAGGCGTACGCCGAGGGCTACGAGCTGCTCGCGGCGAAGGACCTGGTCACCGACGTGCACGGGACGATGCGCGCGTGGCAGCGTGGGACCGTCGTGCGGTCGTGGCTGCTGGAGCTGCTGGTCAAGGCGCTCGAGCAGGACCCGGGCCTGGGCGAGATCGATGACTGGGTCGAGGACTCCGGTGAGGGTCGCTGGACCGTCGACGAGGCGATCGACCTCGCGGTCCCGGCGCCGGTGATCTCGGCGTCGCTGTTCGCCCGGTTCGCCTCCCGCCAGGAGGAGTCCCCGGCCATGAAGGCCGTCGCTGCTCTGCGCCAGCAGTTCGGCGGCCACGCCGTGAAGCCGGCGGGCGCCCCACCCGCACCGCCCGCCTGAACCGACGATGTACGTCGCGCACCTCTCCCTGACGGACTTCCGCTCGTACGCGCAGGTCGAGCTCCCGCTGGAGCCGGGCATCACCGCGCTCGTCGGACCCAACGGGCAGGGCAAGACCAACCTGGTCGAGGCGCTCGGCTACGTCGCCACGCTGGGCAGCCACCGTGTGCCGACCGACGCCGCCCTGGTGCGCGCGGGCACCACCCGGGCGGTGGTCCGGGCGAAGGTGGTCCGCGAGCTGGAGCCCGGCCGGCCGCGCTCGACGCTGGTCGAGATCGAGGTCACGCCGGGGAAGGCCAACCGCGCGCGGGTCAACGGCGGCTCGCCCACACGGGCCCGGGACGTGCTCGGCATCCTGCGGACGGTCCTCTTCGCGCCGGAGGACCTGTCGCTGGTCAAGGGCGATCCCGATGGTCGCCGCCGGTTCCTCGACGACCTGCTCGTGCAGCTGACGCCCCGGGTCGCCGGCACGGTGGCGGACTACGAGCGGGTGCTGCGTCAGCGGTCGGCCCTGCTGAAGTCGGCCGGGGTGGCCCGTCGGGGTGCGGGTGCGGACCTGCGGACGCTCGACGTGTGGGACGCCAAGCTCGCGCAGACCGGCGCCCAGATCATCGTCGCCCGTCGGGGCCTCGTCAGGTCGCTCGCACCGCACATCGAGCGTGCATATGCGCAGGTCAGCGCGGGGCAGGGCGATGCCATCGTCACCTACAAGGCCTCCCTCGACGCCGTCCTCGAGACCGCGGACGAGTCGGCCTCGGTCGAGCTGGTCGAGGCGCAGCTGCTCGAGGCGATCGGTCGGCTGCGCAGCAAGGAGATCGAGCGGGGGGTCAGTCTCGTCGGGCCGCACCGTGACGACCTCGTCCTCACGCTCGGGGGCCTGCCGGCCAAGGGGTATGCGAGCCACGGGGAGTCCTGGTCGTTCGCGCTCGCGCTGCGTCTGGCCTCGTACGAGCTGTTGACCAGGGGCGACGAGGGCGTCGGTGGCGACTGGGGCCCCGACGGCGAGCCGGTGCTCATCCTCGACGACGTGTTCGCTGAGCTCGACGCACGCCGGCGGGACCGCCTGGCGGAGCTCGTCGCCCCGGCCCGGCAGGTGCTCATCACCGCGGCGGTGGCCGACGACGTGCCGGCGCCGCTGGCCGGCGCGCGCGTGGACGTCATGGGCGGCGAGGTGGCCCGTGTCCTCTGACGACAGCCTGTTCCCCCAGCCCCGGCCCGTGGACGGCACCCCGCTGCGCGACCTCGTCGAGCTGACACCCCCGCGCCAGGTGGCCCTCGGGGCGCTGGGGCGTGCGAAGGCGGCCGCGGCGCAGCGGGGGTTCCGGCCCGGTGACCCCGCGCGGCGCCGACCCCTCGTCCAGGTGGCCGTCGGCACGGCGGGCCCGGGTGCGCGGGACCCGCAGCTCATCGGGTCCACGGTCAGCGGCCTGCTCGACCAGCTCGGCGGCACCTCGGACCAGGTGGCGGGTGTGCTCAAACACCGGTGGGCGGAGCTCGTCGGGCCCCAGGTGGCCGAGCACTGCGAGTACGTGTCGTTCGAGGGCGGGGCGCTGACGCTCCGCGCTCACTCGACGTCGTGGGCCACGCAGCTGAAGTTCCTGGCACCGGCCATGCTCGGCCGGTTCGCGGCCGATCTGGGTGACGGGATCGTCCTCGAGATCACCGTGCTGAACCCCGGCGGCCCCCGGTTCAAGACCGGTCCGAAGCGCGTGGCGGGTCGCGGGGAGCGCGACACGTTCCGCTGAGCACGTCGCCACCTGTGGGAAAAGAGGGTCTGAGCCCGTCCACCAGGTAGACTGTGAAGGTCATTCCTGGCGCATCTGTGCCCGGAACTCCAGCGTCATGGAGTGATCCGACCCGGTGAAGTTCGGTCGGCGCGCTCCGTCGCGTGTGAGAGCTTGAGGAGCACCACCGCCCGTGGCTGAGCAGAGCACCACCCCGTCCAGCACCATCAAGAGCGGCAACGGCGGGTACGACGCCTCCGCGATCACGGTGCTCGAAGGCCTCGAGGCGGTGCGCAAGCGCCCCGGCATGTACATCGGCTCCACCGGTGCCCGTGGTCTGCACCACCTGGTCACCGAGGTCGTCGACAACTCCGTCGACGAGGCGCTGGCCGGCTACTGCGACCACATCGAGATCACGCTGCTGCCCGACGGCGGCGTGCGCGTGGTCGACAACGGCCGTGGCATCCCGGTCGCCATCCACCCGACCGAGGGCCGGCCGACGGTCGAGGTCGTCATGACGATCCTGCACGCCGGCGGCAAGTTCGGCGGCGCGGGCTACGCGGTCTCCGGCGGTCTGCACGGCGTCGGCATCTCCGTGGTGAACGCGCTGTCCACCCGCGTCGAGACCGTGGTCAAGCGCGACGGGTTCGTGTGGCAGCAGGACTTCGCCGACGGAGGCAAGCCGCTCGGTGAGCTGCAGAAGGGCGAGGCGACGGACGAGTCCGGCACCACGCAGACGTTCTGGGCGGACCCGGCCATCTTCGAGACCACCGAGTACGACTTCGAGACGCTCCGCGCCCGCTTCCAGCAGTACGCGTTCCTCAACAAGGGCCTGCAGATCACGCTCACCGACGAGCGTCCCGAGCACCTGGACACCGGCGACGAGGTCGTCGGCGGCGAGGAGCCCGAGGAGGAGGGCGGAGCGCCGGCCGCGCGGACCGTCACCTACAAGTACGACGACGGCCTGGTCGACTACGTCAAGCACCTGAACGGCGCCAAGAAGGTGGAGGTCGTCCACCCGGAGATCATCGACTTCGAGTCCGAGGACACCGAGCGCCGGATCGCCGTCGAGATCGCCATGCAGTGGACCAACGCGTACTCCGAGTCGGTGCACACCTACGCCAACACGATCTCGACCACCGAGGGCGGCACGCACGAGGAGGGTTTCCGTGCGGCGATGACCTCCCTGATCAACCGCTACGCGCGTGAGAAGGGCATCCTCAAGGAGAAGGACGAGAACCTCACCGGCGACGACATCCGCGAGGGCCTCACGGCGGTCATCTCCATCAAGCTGGGCGAGCCGCAGTTCGAGGGCCAGACCAAGACGAAGCTCGGCAACACCGAGGCGAAGACGTTCGTGCAGCGGGTGGTCAACGAGCAGCTGGGCGACTGGCTGGACTCGCACCCGAACGAGGCGCGGGACGTCATCCGCAAGTCGATCCAGGCCGCGGCCGCCCGCATGGCCGCCCGCAAGGCGCGCGAGGCCACCCGCCGCAAGGGCCTGCTCGAGTCGGGCGGCATGCCGGGCAAGCTGCGCGACTGCCAGTCGAACCGCGCGGAGGAGTGCGAGATCTTCATCGTCGAGGGCGACTCGGCCGGCGGCTCGGCGGTGCGCGGTCGCAACCCGCGGACGCAGGCGATCCTGCCCATCCGCGGCAAGATCCTCAACGTCGAGCGCGCCAGGCTGGACCGCGCCCTGGGCAACCAGGAGGTGCAGGCGCTGATCACGGCGTTCGGCACCGGCATCGGCGAGGACTTCGACCTGTCCAAGCTGAGGTACCACAAGATCGTGATCATGGCCGACGCCGACGTCGACGGTCAGCACATCCGCACCCTGCTGCTCACCCTCCTGTTCCGCTACATGCCGAACCTCATCACGCACGGCCACGTGTACCTGGCGCAGCCGCCGCTGTACCGGATCAAGTGGGCCAACGCCGAGCACGACTACGTGTACTCGGACCGTGAGCGGGACGTGTTCATCACCGACGGTCAGGCGGCCGGCAAGCGGCTGCCCAAGGACAACTCGGTCCAGCGGTACAAGGGTCTGGGCGAGATGGACTACCAGGAGCTGTGGGAGACGACCATGTCGCCCGAGCACCGCACCCTCTTGCAGGTCACGCTCGACGAGGCCGCCGCGGCCGACGAGATCTTCTCGGTCCTCATGGGCGAGGACGTCGAGTCCCGCCGCTCGTTCATCCAGCGCAACGCGAAGGACGTGAGGTTCCTCGACGTCTAGTCGAGGAACCCCGTCGTCCGACCGCCCGCACCGAAGTAAGGAACCCCGTTGAGCGAGACCACCGGCAACGAGATCGAGCACGGCAACATCGAGCAGGTCGACCTGCAGCTGGAGATGCAGCGGTCGTACCTCGACTACGCCATGTCCGTCATCGTCGGCCGCGCCCTGCCGGACGTGCGCGACGGCCTCAAGCCGGTGCACCGCCGCGTGCTCTATGCGATGTACGACGGTGGCTACCGGCCGGACCGCCAGTTCTCCAAGTGCTCGCGCGTGGTCGGCGACGTCATGGGCAAGTACCACCCGCACGGTGACACGTCGATCTACGACGCCCTGGTGCGGCTGGTCCAGGACTGGTCGCTGCGCTACCCGCTGGTCTCCGGGCAGGGCAACTTCGGCTCCCCGGGCGACGACCCCGCCGCCGCGCCCCGGTACACCGAGTGCAAGATGGCCCCGCTGTCCATGGAGATGGTCCGGGACATCGACAAGGACACCGTCGACTTCCAGGACAACTACGACGGCCGCACCCAGGAGCCCACGGTCCTGCCGTCGCGGTTCCCGAACCTGCTGGTCAACGGCTCGGCGGGCATCGCGGTCGGCATGGCCACCAACATCCCGCCGCACAACCTGCGCGAGGTGGCCGAGGGCGTCCAGTGGCACCTCGACCACCCGGAGGCGTCCCGCGAGGAGCTTCTCGCCGCCCTCCTGCTGCGGATCAAGGGCCCGGACTTTCCCACGGGCGCGACGATCCTCGGGCACAAGGGCATCGAGGAGGCGTACCGCACCGGCCGCGGCTCGATCACCATGCGCGCGGTGGTGGAGGTCGAGGAGATCCAGGGCCGGATCTGCCTCGTCGTCACCGAGCTGCCGTACCAGGTGAACCCGGACACGCTGGCGAAGAAGATCGCGGACCTGGTCCGCGAGAACAAGGTGACCGGCATCGCCGACATGCGCGACGAGACCTCGGGTCGCGCCGGCCAGCGCCTCGTGATCGTGCTCAAGCGCGACGCCGTCGCGAAGGTCGTGCTGAACAACCTCTACAAGCACACGCAGCTGCAGGAGACGTTCGGCGCGAACATGCTCGCCCTCGTCGACGAGGTGCCGCGCACGCTGAGCATCGACGCGTTCGTCCGGCACTGGGTCACCCACCAGCTCGAGGTCGTCGTCCGCCGCACCGCGTTCAAGCTGCGCGAGGCCGAGGCCGACATCCACATCTACCGCGGGTACCTCAAGGCGCTCGACGCGCTCGACGAGGTCATCGCGCTCATCCGCCGGTCGCCCGACGCGGACGAGGCGCGCGCCGGCCTGATGGCGATGCTCGACATCGACGAGCTCCAGGCCAACGCGATCCTCAACCTGCAGCTGCGCCGGCTGGCTGCGCTGCAGCGCCAGGAGATCCTCGAGCGGTACGCCAAGCTCGAGGCCGAGATCCTCGAGTACCAGGCGATCCTGAACTCGGAGCAGCGCCAGCGCGACATCGTCTCCGACGAGCTCGGTGAGATCGTCGCGAAGTACGGCGACGAGCGCCGCACGACGATCCTGCCGTTCGACGGCGAGGTCAGCGTCGAGGACCTCATCGCCGAGGAGGAGATGGTCGTCACCATCACGCGCGGCGGCTACGCCAAGCGGACGCGGTCGGACAACTACCGGGCGCAGCGTCGTGGCGGCAAGGGCGTGCGCGGTGCGCAGCTGCGCGAGGACGACCTGGTCGACCACTTCTTCGTCACGACGACGCACCACTGGTTGCTCTTCTTCACCAACCTCGGACGCGTCTACCGGGCCAAGGCCTACGAGCTGCCGGAGGGCGGTCGTGACGCCAAGGGTCAGCACGTGGCCAACCTGCTCGCGTTCCAGCCGGGCGAGAAGATCGCGCAGGTGCTCGACATCCGCGACTACACCAACGCCGAGTACCTGGTCCTGGCCACGCAGCGCGGCCTGGTGAAGAAGACGCGCCTGTCGGACTACGACTCCAACCGGTCCGGCGGCGTCATCGCGATCAACCTGCGCGAGGACGAGGACGGTCTGCCGGACGAGCTGGTCTCGGCCCGCCTGGTCGACTCTGACGAGGACCTGATCCTGGTGTCCCGCAAGGGCCAGTCGGTGCGGTTCACCGCCTCCGACGAGTCGCTGCGCCCGATGGGCCGGGCAACCTCCGGCGTCACGGGCATGAAGTTCCGCGCGGACGACGAGCTGCTCGCCATGGACGTGGTGCGTGAGGACGCGTTCCTGTTCACCGTGACGCAGGGCGGCATCGCCAAGCGCACCGCGCTCACCGTGGAGAACTACCGGCAGCAGGGTCGCGGCGGTCTGGGCATCAAGGTGGCCAACCTCCCGGAGGCGAACGGCGACCTCGTCGGCGCCCTCGTGGTGGACCCCGAGGACGAGGTGCTCGTCATCATGGAGCGCGGCAAGATCGTGCGCTCCGCCACGTCCGAGGTGAACGCCACGGGTCGCACGACGCAGGGTGTCATCTTCGCCAAGCCCGACAACGGGGACCGCATCATCGCGGTCGCGCGGAACACTGAGCGACACCTCGCCGAGGAGCCGGGTACCGTGGGCGCTGAGAATGGTCAGGTTTCCGACGTCCCGGACGTTCCCGGTGACGCCGAGACGCCCGTCGACCAGGCAGTGACCGACCCGTCAGCGGAGGACGCATGACCGATTCCACGCCCCCCTCGATCCCGCCGCGCAAGCGACCGACGACGCCGACGACCGCCGGTCGCACGACGACCTCGGCTCCCCGCGCCGGATCGACGTCGGCGTGGAACGGCACGTCGACCGAGGACGCCGCGACGCACGTGCCGGGTCTGAACGGCTCCAACGGCACCACCGCGTTCACCGTGTCCGCGAGCGTGATGCCGCCGACGGTCGCCCCGACCAAGGCGTCGCCGCCGGCGGAGCGGGCGGAGGAGCCGGAGCGCCCGACGAGTGCCGTGAAGACGGAGGCCGCGCCGGTCACCGCGACATCTCCACAGGATCGTGACACCTCCGCACCGGCAGTCGGCGACGAGCACGACCCTCCGTCCCCGATGATGGTGGCGGTGGACACCGCCACCGTCTGGCTGAAGAAGGCCGGCGTCGCGACGTCCGCAGCGATAGCCGCGGCCACTCGACCCCGTACCAAGGAACCGACCATGACGACCACCCCGGCAACTGCCCCGGCGGCCAGCACCACGGCCCCCCGGCCGGCCACCGCGTCCGACAACCTCACCGGCGCGCGGCCGACCACGGGACGCATCCCGGCAGTCGGCCCCCACGGCGCCCCGCGCCGGGTCCGGCTGGCGATCTCCCGCGTCGACCCGTGGTCGGTGATGAAGCTGTCGTTCCTGCTGTCCGTGGCCATCGGCGTGATGATCGTCGTCGGTGCGGCGGTGGTCTGGTTCACGCTGAACGGGCTCCAGGTGTTCACCAAGGCGAACGACCTGGTCACCCAGATCACCGGTACGGAGAGCGGGATCGACATCCTGCAGTACGTCGAGTTCCAGCGGATCATCTCCGGCGCGACGCTCATCGCGGTGATCGACGTCTTCCTGCTGACGGCCCTCGCCACCATCGGCGCGTTCCTCTACAACATCGTGGCGGCGCTCGTCGGTGGCGTGCACGTGACCATGACGGACGAGTGACCAGAGCCGGTTTGGGTGGGGCCCCCGCGCTGGGGTAGTCTCATCCGGCGCCACTGCGGCGCGCGTAGTGCACGGGCCTATAGCTCAGACGGTTAGAGCGCTTCCCTGATAAGGAAGAGGTCACAGGTTCAAGTCCTGTTAGGCCCACTCCCAAACCCGTGGGGGAACCGATGAAGAAGCTCCTGCTCCTGGTGGCAGCCGCCGCCGTCGGATTCGTCGTGTGGCAGAAGTACGCGCAGGATCGCGACGAGCGAGACCTGTGGGCAGAGGTCACCGACACCTTCGAGTGACCCGCCCCGGGGATGCGCAACGGGGCCATGGCGCAATTGGTAGCGCACCTGCTTTGCAAGCAGGGGGTTAGGGGTTCGAGTCCCCTTGGCTCCACCAGTGTCACCGCTGCCCCTGTCGACCACCTCGACAGGGGCACTCGTGTCTGAGAAGACCGACTTCAGCAAGACCCTCGACGGCTACCGCGCCCAGCGGGGCATCGTCCGGCTCGTGGACGTGCCGGAGATGCGGTACCTGATGATCGACGGCCACGGGGATCCCAACACCTCACCCGAGTTCACGGACGCCGTCGGCGCGCTCTACCCGGTGGCGTACACGCTCAAGTTCGCCAGCAAGCGCGAGCTCGGACGTGACTACGTGGTGCCGCCGCTGGAGGGCCTCTGGCGGGCCGACGACATGGACTCCTTCACGGTGGCGCGGGACAAGTCCCGGTGGGACTGGACGCTGCTGCTCATGGTCCCGGACTGGATCGACGATGCCCGGTACTCCGTGGCCGTCGAGCAGGTCCGTGGCAAGAACGATCGACCAGCGCGTCTCGACGACGTCCGGCTGGAGACCTTGGCCGAGGGCCGCTGCGTGCAGACGCTGCACGTCGGCTCGTTCGACGACGAGGCTCCTGTGCTGGCGCAGCTGCAACATGAGTTCATCCCCGGCAACGGGCTGCGGATGACGGGGACGCACCACGAGATCTACCTCAGCGACCGCCGCAGGGTCGCACCGGAGAAGATGCGCACGATCCTGCGGCAACCCGTGGCCCCCGTCGAGGAGTAGCGGTGCGCGGTCAGCCCTCGACCGGCTCCGGCTCCTGCTCCTGCCCTGACGTCCCGTCGCTCCACGTCCGGCCACCAGCCGGCGTCCGTTCGACGAGGCGGGGCCGGGTCCACCGGACGGTGGAGGCGGTCCGGCCGCAAGGTGGGCGAAGCGGTCCGGCACGCTGCCTAGGCTGCCGTCATGTCCCTCGACACCGACCTGCCTTCGCAGGAGCAGCCCGCGCTGTCCACGTGGTCGAGCGTGTGGCGGTACCTCGTGGCCGCGGGTGTCGGACTGGCCGCCTGGGGGGTGACCGCGGCCGAGCACTTCTCGGTCTCGCCCGCGGCCGCGGAGAACGTCGCCGGGACGCTCGTCGTGGTGGACCTGGCGCTGGGCGTGATGACGACCTGCCTGCTCGCGCTCCGCCGCCGGTACCCGTTGGCGGTCGCCCTCCTGACGCTCCTCGCGACGACGGTCTCGTCGGCGAGCGTCGGTGCCGCGACGATCTCCCTGGTCTCAATGGCCACCTGGCGGCGACGGAGGTGGGTGATCGCGGCCGGCGTGGTCGCGCTCGTCACCGGTCTGGTGTCCGAGCTGTTCTACCGCGTGGCCTTCCCTGACCGGGACAACAGCGGCTATCTCGTGCTCGTCGGGTTCCTCGTGAGCGTCACCTACTTCGCGGCGGTCGTCGCGACCGGCTACTACATCGGCACCAGGCGCGAGCTGGTGGCGTCGCTCCGCGAGCAGGTGGCGACGGCCGAGCGCGAGCGGGAGCTGGCCATGGAGCGGTCCCGCGACGCCGAGCGCACCCGGATCGCGCGGGAGATGCACGACGTGCTCGCGCACCGGATCTCGCTGGTCGCCCTGCACGCGGGCGCGCTCGCCTACCGGGACGACCTGACGCGCGAGGAGACGCGCGAGACGGCGCAGACGATCCAGTCGAACGCCCAGCTGGCCCTCAGCGAGCTCCGGCAGGTGCTGGGAGTCCTCCGGGCCGGCGCAGGCGCCGAGGGCATCGAACCCCCGCAGCCCACGCTCGCGGAGCTGCCCGCGCTGCTGGCCGACGCGCGCGAGGCGGGGTCCAACGTCGACCTCGACACGACCGGTCTCGTCGAGGAACCCCGGCCGCAGACCCTGTCCCGCACGTCGTTCCGGATCGTCCAGGAGGCCCTGACCAATGCCCGCAAGCACGCCCCCGGTGAGCCCGTGAGCGTCCGGCTGTCCGGCGGACCCGGTGCACGGCTGGAGATCGAGGTGCGCAACCCGGTCCGCTCACCTCCCGACGGGCAGCGCGGCGGGGTCGGCCTGGCCGGGCTGGCGGAGCGGGCGGAGCTGGCCGGAGGCGAGCTCGATCACGGGATCGGGCCGGACGGGGCGTTCGTCGTGGAAGCGAGGCTGCCGTGGCCGGCGTGAGGGTGGTCGTGGTCGACGACGACGCCCTGGTGCGCGCCGGCCTGCGGATGATCCTGGGCGGCTCACCGGACCTCGAGGTGGTCGGTGAGGCGGCAGACGGTCAGGAGGCTCTGGACGTCGTCGCGCGCGAGCTGCCCGACGTGGTGCTCATGGACATCCGGATGCCGCGGATGGACGGCCTCGCCGCCACCCGCCGGCTGCGCGAACGAGGCACCACGGCACGGATCATCGTCCTGACCACGTTCGACACCGACGAGATGGTGCTCACCGCGCTGCAGCTGGGCGCCGCCGGGTTCCTGCTCAAGGACACCGCGCCGGCTGATCTCGTCGTGGCCGTGCAGCGCGTGGCCCTCGGCGAGCCCATGCTGTCGCCCAGCGTCACCAGCCAGCTGATCGCCGCGGTCACCCGGCCCGCCGACGACGGTCGTCGGCGCAAGGCCCGGACCCTCCTGGCCCGGCTGACCGACCGGGAGCGGGAGGTCGCCGACGCGGTGAGCAACGGGCTCACCAACACCGAGATCGCCCGGTCGCTGCACCTCGGGGTGGCCACGGTGAAGACCCACGTGGGCAGCCTGTTCACCAAGCTCGAGGTGACCAACCGGGTGCAGGTGGCCCGGTACGTGCACGACGCGGCGGACGACCGCTAGAGACCGAGCTGCTCCCGGGCCGCCTCGACGCCGACGAGCGTGACGTCGGGTCGCAGCTCGGGCGGCCGCGCGTCCCACGTCGCGCGGTCGAGCACGTACCGACGGCTCTCGGCGGGGGAGCCCTCGCGGGCCAGGACGTCGACGCCGTTCTCGGTGTAGCCGATCCGGCGCGTGACACCGTTCGACGACGCGTTGTCGGCGAACGCGCTCGTCGTCGCGCGGAGCCCGTCGAACCCCTCGAAGAGCAGGTGCAGGATCATCAGGCGCATGCGGGTGCCGACGCCCTGGCCGTGATGCCGCAGACCGAGCCACGACCCGGTCTCCGCCGAGCGGGTCACCAGGAAGTCCTGGGCCGTGAGCTCCTGCGTGCCCAGCACCTCGCCGGCCCGGACGACCGCGAGCTCGAGGTTCCACTTCTCCGGTGAGGCCGATGCGCGGGCTCCCCACTGGTACGCCAGGACGCTCCGGGCGACCTCCGTCGGCGTGCCACGGGTCCACGGGGTGGTGAACGGCATCGCGTCCGGCGCGTGCACGCCGTCGCCCGCCAGGCGCGCGAGCGCAGCGAGGTCCTCGTCGTCCATGTAGCGCAGCTCGAGGTCTCCGCTGCGGACGCGCAGTCCTGTCACCGGCCAGAGGTCATCCATGGCCGCAGGTTTCCGTGCCCGGCTGCCCCGGTCAACTTCAATGGGCTCGGCTGTGTGGGTCCGCTCGTCTAGGTTGGACCGCTGTGACCGCACCCGTGATCGCCGCCCACGGCCTGACCAAGCGCTTCGGCGACTTCACCGCCGTCGACGGCATCGACTTCGAGGTCCCCCCGGGCGAGTCCTTCGGCCTGCTGGGCCCCAACGGAGCGGGCAAGTCGACGACCATGCGGATGGTCGGCGCCGTCTCGTCGCGCACGGCCGGTGACCTGACGGTGCTCGGGCTGGACCCCGACACGCACGGCCCGGAGATCCGCTCCCTGCTGGGGGTCGTGCCGCAGGAGGACAACCTCGACACCGAGCTGCGGGTGCGCGACAACCTCATCGTGTACGGCCGCTACTTCGGCATCCCGCGGTCCGTGTGCGCGACGCGGGCCGACGAGCTGCTGGGCTTCGCGCAGCTCGAGGAGAAGCGGAACGCCAAGGTCGACGACCTGTCGGGCGGCATGAAGCGACGCCTGACCATCGCCCGCGCGCTCATCAACGAGCCGCGCATCCTCATGCTCGACGAGCCGACCACCGGGCTCGACCCTCAGGCGCGCCACGTGCTCTGGGACCGGCTGTTCCGGCTCAAGGAGCGCGGCACCACCCTGGTGCTCACCACGCACTACATGGACGAGGCCGAGCAGCTGTGCGACCGGCTGGTGGTGGTGGACAAGGGCAAGATCATGGCCGAGGGCAGCCCGTCGGCCCTGATCCGGCAGTACTCGACGCGGGAGGTGGTCGAGCTGCGCTTCGGGTCCGACCGCAACGCGGAGGCCGCCGTGCGGATGGCCGGTCTGGTGGAGCGGATCGAGGTGCTCCCGGACCGCGTGCTGCTGTACGCCGACGACGGCGAGGCGGTGCTCGAGCGTGTGACCGACCTGGGCCTGCACCCCACGACGTCCCTCGTGCGGCGCTCCAGCCTCGAGGACGTGTTCCTGCGGCTCACGGGGCGGAGCCTGATCGAATGACCGCCACAGTCACCGAGGCAGCGGTCCAGGCTGCTGTCCGGCCACGCCGGTTCGGGGCCTGGTACATCGCCGAGCACCAGCTGCGCGGCATGAAGGCGTACGGCTGGACCATCGTGGTCGGCAGCGTCGGCAACCCGTTGCTGTACCTGCTGGGCATCGGGCTCGGGCTCGCGACGTTCCTCGACCAGCCGATCGCGTCCGGCGCCGACGGGCTCGTGGACTACGTGTGGTTCGTGGCGCCGGCACTGCTGGCGACCGCCGCGGTCACCGTGGCCATGGACGAGTTCACCTTCGTGATCATGGCCGGCTTCAAGTGGCGACGGATCTTCTGGGGCATGAACGCCTCGCCGATCGCACCCCCGCAGATCGCCGCCGGGCTGGTCCTGTCGGTCGTCGTGCGGATGCTGTTCACCACGACCATCTACTACCTGCTGATCGTCGCGTTCGGGGCCGTGGGCGACCCGGTCACCGGGGCGCTCATGCCCCTGGTCGGCGTGCTGGCCGGCCTGGCGTTCGGCCTGCCGGTCATGGCGTTCTCCGCGAGCCTGACGGAGGACAAGGGGCAGTTCGCCCTGGTGCAGCGGTTCGTCTTCACGCCCCTGTTCCTGTTCTCCGGCACGTTCTTCCCGCTGGCCACCCTGCCCGTCTGGCTGCAGTGGATCGGGTGGGTGTCGCCGCTGTGGCACGCGAGCGAGATCGGGCGGTCGCTGTCCTACGGCTCACCGCCGGACGCGTGGCCTGTGGGGCTGCACCTGGCGGTCCTGCTCGTGCTCGCCGCGGGCGGTTGGGTGATGGCGCGACGGGTCTTCGTGAGGAGGCTCCGGGCAGGATGACGTCGACCACCACCACCGAGCCGACCCGCAGTGCCATCAGCGCGCTGTACGCGCGCAACGCGCGGTCCGTCGTCGCGCGGGGCCTCAAGGCGACCAAGAGCTCCAGCGGGATCATCGTGCTCTCCGGCTTCTTCGAGCCGGTCTTCTTCCTGCTCGCCATGGGCCTCGGCCTGGGCTCGTTCATCGGCGACGTCGAGCTGCCCGACGGGACCTCGGTGTCGTACGCGGCCTTCATCGCGCCGGCCCTGCTGGCGGTCTCCGCCATGAACGGTGCCGTCTACGACTCCACGTGGAACGTGTTCTTCAAGATGCACTTCGGCAAGCTGTACGACGCGATGCTGGCCACGTCGCTCGGGCCGCTCGACGTGGCGTTCGGGGAGATCACCTACGCGCTCCTGCGTGGCGGGGTCTACGCCTTCGGGTTCCTGACGGTCATGCAGGTCATGGGCCTCAACCTCGCCTGGTCGGCGGCGCTCGCACTGCCCGCCGTGCTGCTCGTCGCGTTCGGGTTCGCCAGCGTCGGGATGGCCGTGACCAGCTACATGAAGACCTTCCAGCAGATGGACTGGATCAACTTCGTGATGCTCCCGATGTTCCTGTTCTCGGCCACCTTCTACCCGATCACCGTCTACCCCGGCTGGATCCAGGGGCTCATCAAGGCGCTCCCGCTCTGGCACGCGGTGGAGCTGGTGCGCGGGCTGACGCTCGGGGTGGTGGACGGCTCGATGCTCACGCACGTGGCGTACTTCGTGGTGATGATCGGCCTGGGCCTGGCGTTCACCACCGTGCGGTTGAAGGCCCTGTTCCTCGACTGACGTCCAGGATATGAGACGGGTGTCCGGTGTAGGATTGGGCAAGTGATCGGGATCATCGACTACCGCACCGGTAATTCGCAGAGCATTTCTTATGCGCTCGAGCACCTCGGTGTCCCCCACGCGCTGGTGGCCAAGCCCGGCGAGTGCGACGAGGTCGACAAGTACATCCTCCCCGGGGTCGGCGCGGCCGGCGTGACCATGGAGTCGCTGGCCCAGGAGGGCTGGATCGACCACCTCTCGGAGAAGGTTCTGGCCGATGGTCAGGGCTTTCTCGGGGTCTGCGTCGGCCTGCAGGTGCTGTTCGAGCACTCGGACGAGGGCGACGTCGAGTGCCTCGGCTGGCTCAAGGGGTCGGTGCACGAGTTCGACAAGTCGCAGGTCCGGGTCCCGCACATGGGCTGGAACAACGTCGACGTGCGCGGTGACCACCCGTTCTCTCACGCATTCACGCCGGGCGGCTTCTACTATTTCGTGAATTCCTTCTATGCCGTTCCGACCGACGATTCCACCCTGGTGGGCGTCACCACCTACGGCCAGGAATTCGCCGCCTCCGTGGCGCACAAGAACATCATGGCGACGCAGTTCCACACCGAGAAGAGCGCGCGCGCCGGCCTGCAGGTGCTCAAGGCGTTCTGCGATCTAGACGTGAAGGACCTCGATGCTCGCTAACCGGCTGATCGCCTGCTTCGACGTGAAGGACGGCCGCGTCACCAAGGCCCAGCAGTTCCAGGACAACATCGACGTGGGGGACCCGGCCGAGCTGGCCGACCGGCTGTACCACGAGGACGTCGACGAGATCGTCATCTACGACATCATGGCCAGCGCCCAGAAGCGTCAGATCGACCTCGCCATGGTCCGCAGGGCGGCGCACCGCACGTTCGTCCCGCTGACGGTCGGCGGCGGGATCCGGCACCTCGAGGACATGCACGAGGTGCTCCGGGCAGGGGCGGAGAAGATCAGCATCGACTCGATGGCCGTGCGCAACCCGCAGATCATCACGCAGGGGTCGGTCGAGTTCGGTCGCCAGTGCATCGTGCTCAGCATGCAGGTCAAGCGCGTGGAACCGACGGGGACGATCCCCAGCGGGTACGAGATCGCGATCGACGGCGCTCGCACCTACACGGGCATGGACGCGGTCGAGTGGGCCAAGCGGGGTCAGGACCTGGGCGCCGGCGAGATCGTGGTGAACAGCATCGACCGCGACGGCACCGGCTCGGGATACGACCTGGACATCACGCAGCGGATCACCGAGGCCGTGTCGCTGCCGGTCATCGCGTCGGGCGGGGCAGGTCTGGTCAGCCACGTCGCGGACGCGTTCCGGATCGGCGCCACGGGAGCGATCACCAGCTCGATGCTCTACTCGCCGCGCGTGGAGCACACCCTGACCGTCGGCGAGATGAAGGCGCAGCTGGCCGAGATGGGCGAGCACGTCCGTCCGGTGCACAGCGCCGACTGACCCGAGCAACGCCGAAAGGGCGCCCACCCCGGTCAGCGAGGTGAGCGCCCTTCGTCGTGCCGCCGGTCAGGAGACCGTGCAGGCCACCCCGTTCACCGTGAAAGCCGTCGGGGCCGTGTTCGTGCCGGTGTGCGAGCCGTTGAACCCGATGTCGGTGCTGGCACCGGGCGCGAGGGTCACGTTCCACGAGAGCCCCGTGGCGGTGACCGCCGACCCGGTCTGGGTCCACGTCGCGCTCCAGCCCTGCGTCACCTTCTGACCCGAGGGGAACGTGAACCCGAGGGTCCAGGTCAGCGGGGTGGTCGACGTGTTGGTGACCTTGATGCTCCCGGTGAAGCCGACGTTCCAGCTGTTGGCGGAGTACGCCACGGCGCAGCTGCTGCCGGTCGTCGTCGGGAGAGTCGTGAAGGCGACCGGCGAGCTCGCCGCCGAGGTGTTGCCGGCCGCGTCCTTGGCCCGCACCGCGTAGGTGTACGCGGTGTTCGCGGTCAGCCCGGCGAGTGTTGTCGAGGTCGCGGTGGTCGAGGCGACCAGGGTCGAGGTCGAGCCCTGCACCCGGTACACGTCGTACCCGGCCAGTCCGCTGCCTCCGGTGTCGGTCGACGCCGCCCAGGTGAGGGTGGCGCCGGTCTGGGTGATCGACGACGCCGCCGGCGTGCCGGGCACGGTCGGTGCGGTGGTGTCGGTCGCAGCCGTGGTGGTGAACGTGACCGACGAGGATGCGACCGAGACGCTCCCGGCGACGTCCTTGGCCCTCACCGCGTACGTGTACGCGGTCCCGGCGGTCAGGCCGGTGAGCGCGAAGGTGGTCCCGGTGGCCGTGCCGACGACGGTGGAGGACGACCCGCTGATGCGGACCACGTCGTACCCCGTCAGTGCGTACGTCCCCGGGGTGCCGGCCGTCCAGGTGAGGGTGGCTCCGGTCGCGGTGACCGCGGACGCGACCGGCGTGCCGGGCTTCCCCGGCGGCTGGACCTCCACGGGCGGGTCGGCCGTGGTGAACGTGCCGACCGCGGAGGCGGCGGACACGTTGCCCGCGACGTCCTTGGCCCGCACCGCGTACGAGTACGCGGTGCTCGCCGTGAGGCCGGACAGGACCGTCGTGGTGGCGGTGGTGGACGCGACCAGGGTCGAGGTGGCGCCCTGGACCCGGTACACGTCGTAGCCCGCCACGCCGCTGCCGGCGTCGGTCGACGCCGTCCAGGCGAGCGAGGCACCGGTCGACGTGATCCCGGACGCCACGGGGGTGCCCGGGACGCTGGGCGCGGTCGTGTCGGTGGCCGTGCCGGTGGGCTCGGTGCCCCAGATGAGCCGGCCGCCGTCGTAGAGCGTGATCGCCTGTGTCTTGGCCAGGGCGGTGGTGTTCAGGCCGGCGAACGACGGGTCGTTGGTCGCGTTCCACGTGGAACCACCGGTCACCCGGAACTGGAGCTCGCGGCGGTGCTGGGACTGACCACCGGGGTGGATGTTCTGACCGACGCAGCTGAGCTCGGCGTAGTAGAGGGTGCCGCCCGCGCTCACCGGCTTCGCGGTCTGCGGTCCGCACTCGCTGTAGTTGGCCGAGAGCGTGAGGTTCGCCGCCGAGTCGCCGGCGTCGAGCGTGAACCAGTACCGCAGGGTGCCGTTCTTGAGCGCACGTGCCGGGAAGGCCGACTGGTTGCGGATCATGGCCTTGACCTCGGTGAACGTGCCACCGGGGGGCTGGTTGAGCATGGCCTCGACGAAGATCTCGTCCCCGTCAGGCTGCTCGGCGACCGGGAAGCCGGACAGCGGGGTGCCGCCGTACTCCTGGGTCAGCCGTGCGAGCGCGCTGGAGAAGCCGGCGTTGTAGTCCGTGGCCACCTCGTTGGCGGTGTAGTCGGAGCGCAGGTCGGTGTACGAGTCGTTGGCGCCGCTGGGTCCGCCGACGAGCGCCCCGTACAGCACGTGCCTCGTCGCGGTCGGCGCGGTCAGCGAGTCGAGCCACGAGCCGTGCGCGGTGCGGTGGTGAGGGTTCTGCGGCGGGTTGGCGCCGAAGCCCACGACGTAGCTGGACTTGCGGGGGTTGTCGCCGAGCGCGTAGTTGATCTGGCGCACACCGAAGTCGTGGTACCTCGCCTTGCGCGTGGTGTCGGTCAGCCAGTCGGAGTAGACCAGCGCGACGAACGACGTGTTCGCCGCGTACCGCAGCGATCCCCACGAGTCGAGGACGGCCTGGCCGCCGGGCGAGTACGGGATCCGCTGGCCGTTGACGCCCACGGTCCAGTAGTCGAGCCACCGGTTGGCGTCGTCGACGTACTGCTGCTTGCCGGACTCCATGGCCAGCAGCGGGTACATCGCGTAGGACTTGTCGTCCCACGCGACGGTCCACTTGTAGGACCGGGTCGACGTCTGGTTCTCGACGCTCAGCTTGAGGTACTCCGCCTCCGCCTTGGCCAGGTAGGTGGCGTCACCGGTCGCCTTGTAGAGCCAGTAGGCGCCCCAGACCAGCTCGTCCTGGTAGCCGGACCACGACTTGTAGTACGCCGCCGCCGCTGTCACGCAGTCGGAGTACTTCCCGCGGTAGGTGTCCGCGAACGCGTAGAGCTGCTTGGCGTGCGACAGGAGCGTGGCGGAGTACGTCGGGTCGTCGGTCTTGAAGACGATCGCCGCCGACGCCAGGGACGCCGCGGTCTCGCCGGCGACGTCCGAGCCGGGGCAGGAGGCGCTGATCTTGTGCGACGGCCGGGCCATCGTCATGACCTCGGCGGGACCCCACCACTTGTGGTCGGCCTCACCGTCGCCCACCTGCACGTACAGCTCGTTGGGCGCGGTGTGCGCCTTGATGAAGTAGTCGTTGACCCAGCGCAGGTTGCTCTTGAGCTCGTCCAGCTGCCCGGCCTTGGTGTAGCCGGCGGGGGCGGCGATGGCACCCCACGCGAGCATGGTCGAGCTGAACGCCATCGGGAGGCCGAACTTCACGTGGTCGCCCGCGTCGTACCAGCCGCCCGTGAGGTCCTTGCCCACGTCGGCGCCGTCGGTCAGCGCCGAGTCGCCGCGCCAGCTCACGCGGTTGTCGGCGGGCAGGTCGCCCGCGCGCTGCGCCTCGTAGAAGAACATCGACTTCTGCAGGGCCTCGGCGTAGTTGTACGCCGGGTCGGCGGCGGTCGCGGCGCCGGCCAGCGGTGCGACGAGCAGGCCGGCGGCGACGGTCACGGCGGTCGTGCACGCGATCGCGACGCGACCACGGGTTCTGGGGCGGTGCATGGGGTCCTCTTCCACGGCACTGGGGACGGTCGACTCGAGTGGGTCGGCGGGAGGCCCCGGCGTCGCCTCGGTGCGGCCCCGGCACGACGCGCCTCGCGCATCGTCCTCAGAGCGGCGGACGAGGGTCAACGCCCAAAACGTTTAGGCAGACGACGACGGCCCCCGGTCCGTGAGGACCGGGGGCCGTGCGGGTCAGAGGGGCTCAGAGCGGGCGGTCGCCCTCGCCGAGGTCCTTGACGGGGTCGGGCGGGGAGTCGATCACCGGCTCCGCCACGGGCGCGTCGGTGTCGACCACCACGGGCGTCGTGGTGTCGGCCGGCTTGGACGTCCGACGGGCGGTGGCCTTCTTGGCTGCCTCCGTCGCGCCGGCGACCTTCTCCTTGGCGACGTCGGTCGCCTCGGACACCTTCTCGGTCAGGTCGTCCTTCGCCTCCGCCACCTTCTCGGACAGGCTCTCCGTGGCCGCAGTGACCTTCTCGGCCGCCTTGCGCGTGGCGTCGCGACCCTTCGCGACCGCGCTGCCGGCCGCCTCACCCACGGCGTCCGCGGCGTCGCCCACGCGGGTGTGCGCCGACCCGGTGTCGGTCGGCTCCCACGGCTCTGCCCACGGGTCCACGCTCGATCGCGACCGGGTCCAGGCGGCGACCCCCGCGCCGATGCCGACCAGCGCGGCCAGCAGCCAGAACACCTTGGCGCCGGTGTGCTTCTTCTTGCCCGACGCCGCCTCGGCGGCGGCAGCCAGGGCAGCTGCCCTGCCCTTGCCCCGGGTCGCGGCGGAGTCGGCGGCGTGCTCGACCGCTGCTCCCGCCTTGACCGCGGCGTCGTTCATGGCCGCCACGAGCTTGGGCAGCAGGTCGTCCACCAGCTTGTCGTGGGCGCTGTCGATGGCCGGCGACGCCTTTGCGGCCGCGCTCTCCACCTTGGGGGCGGCCGCCTTGACGCTCTCCTTGTACAGGTGCTCGACCCGCGGCAGCAGCCAGTCGATGGCCGCCTCGACTCGCGGCGTGGTCCAGTCCTTGGCCTGGGTCGCGGCGTCGCCGGCCTTGGACGCCGCGGTGCCCGCGGTCTCCTTGGCGCTCCGCGCGGCGTCGGCCAGCGTGGCGCCCAGGTCGGCCGCCTGGTCCTTCAGCTTCTCGGTATCGACGTCGATCTTCGGGCTCTTCGTGAACGGCATTCTCGGCTCCCGGCTCGTCGGCTGTACTGGCGTCCCACTCTGCCACCGTGGGCGCACCCGTGCAGGGTGGTATTCGGCCCGTGGCCTGCGCGACCGCTCTTTCCAAGGTCTTCGTCAGGGTCGCGTGCGAGACTTCTCGCATGTTTGCGACCCTGCACACGACCGCCGGAGACATCCGGATCGAGCTCTACCCCAACCACGCGCCCCGCACGGTGCAGAACTTCACGGGGCTGGCCACGGGAACGACCCCCTGGACGGACCCGACCACCGGCGAGGAGCGCACCGACCCCCTGTACAACGGGGTCGTCTTCCACCGCGTGATCTCCGGGTTCATGATCCAGGGCGGTGACCCGCTGGGCACCGGTCGCGGAGGCCCGGGCTTCACGTTCGACGACGAGATCCACCCCGAGCTCTCGTTCAACGAGCCCTACCTGCTCGCCATGGCCAACGCCGGCAAGCGCCTGGACCCGACCACGGGCAAGGTCGGCGGGACCAACGGCTCGCAGTTCTTCATCTCGGTGGCGCCCACCGAGTGGCTCAACGGCAAGCACACCATCTTCGGCAAGGTCGCCGACGACGAGAGCCGTGCCGTGGTCGACGCCATCGAGAAGACGCGAGTCCGCCCGGGTGACCGCCCGGTCGAGGACATCGTCATCAACTCGATCACCGTCGAGGACTGAGACCACCATCAGCGAGCTCTCCCAGCCGGGCGCGCCGGTCGCGCCGCCGGTCTGCCCTCGGCACCCCGACCGGGTGTCGTACGTGCGGTGCCAGCGGTGCGGCCGGCCCACCTGCCCGGAGTGCCAGCGCCAGGCGGCGGTCGGCGTGCACTGCGTCGACTGCGTGGCCGAGGCGGCCCGGGCTGTGCCGAGCACCCGCACCGCGCTCGGCGGGGTGCGGCACGACGGCCGGCCCGTCGTCACGCTCACGCTCATCGGCCTGTGCGTGGTCAGCTTCGTCCTGCAGCTGGTCCTGCCGTCGTGGACCGGGCGCTGGCTGTTCTCGCCGATCCTCGGGTTCTACGAGCCGTGGCGCTTCCTCACCGCCGCGTTCCTGCACTCCCCCGGGCAGTACCTGCACATCGTGTTCAACATGGTGGCCCTGTGGTTCGTCGGGCCCACGCTCGAGAACACCCTCGGCCGCGCTCGGTACATCACCCTCTACCTGGTGTCGGCCATCGGCGGCTCGGTGGGGTCCGTCCTGCTGGCCACCGCGACCGGGAGCTGGGCCACCACGAGCGTCGGTGCGTCCGGTGCGGTGTTCGGCCTGTTCGGCGCCATCCTCGTGGTCAGCAAGCGGCTCGGCGGGGACGTCCGCGGCATCCTCGTGCTCATCGGCATCAACCTGGCACTCGGGTTCGTCATGGCGAACATCGCGTGGCAGGCGCACGTCGGCGGGCTGGTCACCGGCGGGCTGCTCGCCGCGGCCTACGCCTACGCGCCTGCGTCCCGACGCCGGCTCGTCGCCGTCGCCGCGCCCGTGACGCTCTGCGCGGTCCTGCTCGTGGCCACGCTGCTCACGTACGCGTCCGTCGGCGCCTTCGACTAGTCCCAGCGCCGCTCACAGCAGGATCCGACCCCGTCGTGCGTGTCCCCACAGTTGCCCACACCTGTGGAACTACACCCGTGTAGTTATCCACAGACTTGTGCACCGCTGGGGACAGTCCGCGCGTTCCTGCAGGTCAGGACGCGGGGCTGGGGATGACGTCGGTGGTGCGAGGGTGGGGACGACGCCCACTGCCGGACATACCGGTCACCCGTCCGCAGGGGTCGACGAAGGCGCCGCCCGCGGGTGCGAGCGGCGCCTGGAGTCAGAGCGTGGGGAGCGTCAGCGCCAGCGCGTCGTCATGCCGAAGCCGGCGATGATCAGGACGAACCCGATGGCGAGGTTCCACTGGTTGATGCCGGGGATCGGGTACTGCGACTGGGTGAGGTACGTGACCACGATCCAGATCAGTCCGAGGATCATCAGCCCGAGCATCACGGGGAGGAACCAGGGCGCGTTGACCTTGGGTCCCGTCGACTTGGCGGGCGGCGGTGTGTACGTCGCCTTCTTGCGCGACTTCGACTCAGGCACGTCCGGTGCTCCTGTCCTGCAGCGGTGCGGCCCCGGGGCCGCGGGAGACCACGGCGGGGAACGGCGTGGTCGAGAAGGGTTCGTCGATGATGCACCGAGGCCGCGTCGTCACGGACCCGTCGCATCGTGACCTAGCGTAGTGCCCACCCGAACCGTGCCCGTCCGAGGAGCCGTCCGTGACCGACCACCCGCACCGCGCGCGCCGCGTCGTCGCGCGCGGGACGCTGTCGGTCGCTCTGGTGCTCGCCCTGTCCGGGGCCCTGTTCGCGGCCAACGCGAAGTTCGCCCGCGCCTCCGGCGACCGCCACCCGCAGGACCTGCGGGAGCTGGTCCAGGTGGAGACGGACCGCGTCGCACGGCTCGCCACCGAGGTCGACGCCCTCCGGGCCGATGTCGACGACCTCACGACCAGCGAGAACGCCGCCGGCGGAAGCCCTCCCGGGACCCCCGGCACCGGGTACGTGGTCGAGGGTGGTCTGGTGCCCGTCGTCGGCCCGGGAGTCACGGTGCAGCTCGAGGACGCGCCGACCGACTCGCCGCGGCGCGACGAGGTGAGCCCCGACGTGCTGGTGGTGCACCAGCAGGACCTGCAGGCCGTGATGAACGCGCTGTGGGCCGGGGGCGCCGAGGCCATGGAGCTCATGGACCAGCGGGTGATCTCCACGAGCGCGTTCCAGTGCGTCGGGAACGTGCTCAAGCTGCACGGCCGGCTGTACTCCCCGCCGTACGTGGTGCGCGCGATCGGCGACCCGACGGAGCTGCGCCGCGCGCTCCTCGCCTCGCCGGCCGTGCAGTCGTACCTGCGCGACGCCGCCGACGTGGGGCTCGGCTGGTCGGTGATCGACGCGGAGGAGCCGCTCGCGCTCGGGGCCTACTCGGGTGCGACAGAGCTGACGTCCGCGAGCGTCCCTGACGGCGTCGAGATCCTGCCCGGGCTCGAGGCCGCCGAGGCGGAGGCCGAGGACCGCGCGTCCCCCAGCTCGTCGGCCCCGGGAGCTGACGGGTGAGCGGGACGACGGTCGAGCCGTCGCCCGACACCCGGCGGGAGCGGCAGAAGAGGGCCGCGGCCGGACGCGTCCGGCACACGGTCTACGGGGTCGTCGGGGTCATCGGCGAGGTCCTCATCACGCTCGGCGTCCTGCTCTTCGCGTTCCTCGTGTGGCAGCTGTGGTGGACCGACGTCGTCGGCAACCGCGCGCAGGCCGAGATCGTGCGCGAGCTCCCCTTCGAGCCGGTCCCGACGGCGACGCCGAGCGCCGGGGCACCCGCGGGACCGGTCATCGCCCCGCCGCGGCGCGACGAGCCGCCGGTGATGGCCGAGCCGCCGCACGCGACGACCTTCGCGACCATCCAGGTGCCGCGCTGGGTGGGTGAGCCCGAGCGCCCGATCAGCCAGGGGACCGACCGCGCCACGGTGCTGGACGTGCTCGGCGCCGGACACTACGAGGGCACCGCGATGCCCGGCGGGCTCGGGAACTTCGCGGTGGCTGGACACCGGACCACCTACGCCAAGCCGTTCAACCGGGTCGAGGAGCTCCAGGTGGGCGACCCGCTGGTCATCCGGACCACCGACAACATCTGGTACGTCTACCGGGTCACGTCGACGCAGATCGTCATGCCGTCCGAGGTCTCGGTGATCGCCCCCGTCCCCGGCGACCCCGGTGCGACCCCCACCGAGCGCATGATCACGCTCACCACCTGCCACCCGATGTTCTCGGCGCGGGAGCGGTTCATCGTCCACGGGGTGCTCGACTACTGGGCGCCGACGTCGGACGGGATCCCGGCCGAGCTGGTCGGTGGCGCATGATGGTCACCTGCGAGCGGGACGGAGGGCGCTGATGTACGGATGGTTGTGGCACCGGCTGCCCGGACCCGCCGCGGTGCGCGTGCTGATCCTCACGGTCGCCGCACTCGCGGTCCTGACCGCCTGCTTCCTGTGGGTCTTCCCGGCCGTCGCGCCGTTCATGCCCTTCAACGAGACGACTGTGGGTGAGTGACGTGACGCGGATCCTCGTGATCGACAACTACGACTCGTTCGTCTACACGATCGTCGGCTACCTCAACCAGCTGGGCGCGGAGACCGTCGTCGTCCGCAACGACGCGGTGCCGCCCGTGGCCGAGCGGACCGGCTTCGACGGCGTCCTGGTGAGCCCCGGTCCCGGTACGCCCGCCGACGCGGGCCAGAGCATGCAGGTGATCCGCGACTGCGCCGACGCCGGTCTGCCGATGCTGGGCGTCTGCCTCGGTCACCAGGCGCTCGGTGAGGTGTTCGGCGGGACCGTCACGCACGCGCCCGAGCTCATGCACGGCAAGACCAGCCAGGTGGAGCACAAGGGCGAGGGCGTGCTGGCCGGGCTGCCCGACCCGTTCACCGCCACGCGCTACCACTCGCTGGCGGTGGTGAACGACACGGTGTCGGACGAGCTCGAGGTGACCGCCACCGCGCACGGCATCATCATGGGTCTGCAGCACGTGACCCTCCCGCTGCACGGGGTCCAGTTCCACCCCGAGTCCGTGCTCACCGAGGGTGGCCACCGGCTGCTGGCCAACTGGCTCGAGATCTGCGGCGACGACCAGGCCGTGGCGCGCTCCGAGGGGCTGCACCCGCTCGTCCGCCTCTGACCGTACGACGAAGGGGCCGTCCCGACCGGGACGGCCCCTTCGTCATGCCACCTAGGGGGTCTCTGTGGGAACCGGGTTGTTCCCCGGTCCCTTCGCGACGTGGATGTCGATCTGCTGGTCCAGCGGGACCTCGTCGCCGGCGGTGGGATCGGTCCGGATCACCGTGCCTGCGGGCGACTCGGACTGGTCGTCGATGCGGTTGAAGCTCGACAGCCCGAGCCCCTGCAGCTGCGCCACGACCTGCTCGTACGTCTTTCCGACGAGGTCGTTCGGGATCGTCGCCGTGGTGGGCGCCGTGGCGATCTGCAGGTTGATGACCCGGCCCTGCTTGACCGGTGTGTTGGGCGGGACGTCCTGCGAGACGACGGTGTCGGGCGCCTGCGTGGCGGACTCGACCGGCGACGTGTTCACCTGCAGCTTGGCGTCGTTGAGGATCTGCGTCGCCTCGGCCTTCGTCTTGCCCGTCACGTCGGGTACCAGGACGTTGCCGGTGGACACGAAGAGCGTGACGGTGGACCCGGCGCTCACCGACGTGCCCGACGCGGGATCGGTCTTGGTGACCTGGCCCTGCGGGAACGCGGGGTTGTCGTCGTCCTGCCGGTTGGCGGACACGACGAGGCCGAGACCCGTGAGGATGTCGGTCGCCTCCTGCTCGGTGCGGCCCGACACGTCGGGGACGGCGAGGCTGGCGGGCCCGGTGGAGATGAAGACGGTGATCGCGTCCTCGGCCGTGACCTCGGCGCCTTCCTCGGGGTCCGTCCTGATCGCGTGCTCGGCCTCGACGGTGTCGGAGGCTTCCTCCGCCCGCACGAAGATCAGGTTGGCGTCCGTGATCGCCTCCTCGGCCGCTGCCGCGGTCATCCCGACCACGGACGGCACGGTGATCGGCTCCGGGGCGTTGCTCTTGTTCGCGTTGGCGATGAGCAGCGCGACGATGCCGGCGACGGCCAGGACGGCGATCCCGATGAGCAGCGGGAGCAGCCACGGTCGCTTGTTCCCCTCGTCCTCCTCGGGCGGGCCGGCCGTGGCGACCGCGGCACCGGTGGACGCCCACGGCGAGGTGGCCGGCGGCATCGCCTGCGTCGTGGCGACGGGCGGGGCCATGACCTGCGTGGCCTCCGTGGCGGGGGTCGCGATCAGTGCCGCGGCGGCGAGCGCCCCGACGGCCGGCGCGCCCACGGCACCGCCGCGGACGGCAGCCTCGAGGTCGGAGCGGAACTCGGCGGCGCTCGAGTAGCGGGCGTCGCGCTCCTTGGCCAGCGCCTTGAGCGTGATGCGGTCCAGCGTGTCCGGCACGTCCGACGCGAACGTCGACGGCACCGGTGCGGCCTCGCGCACGTGCTGGTAGGCCACGGCGACCGGGGAGTCGCCGATGAACGGCGGGCGGCCGGTGAGCAGCTCGAACAGCAGGCAGCCGGTGGAGTACAGGTCGGAGCGGGCGTCGACGGTCTCGCCGCGCGCCTGCTCGGGCGACAGGTACTGCGCGGTGCCGATGACGGCCTGCGTCTGGGTCATCGTCGCGGCGGAGTCGGCCATGGCGCGCGCGATGCCGAAGTCCATCACCTTGACCGCGCCCGTGGGGGTGAGCATCACGTTCGCGGGCTTGATGTCCCGGTGCACGATGCCGGCGTGGTGCGAGTACTCCAGCGCGGACAGCACGCCGGCCGTGATCTCCACGGCCTCCTCGATGGGCACCGCGTGGCCGTCACGCAGGATGTCGCGGACCGTGTGCCCCTCGACGTACTCCATGACGATGAACGGCACGTGCGCCACGACGCCGGTGGGCTCGGTGAACACGTCCTCGCCGGTGTCGTAGACCGACACGATGGCGGGGTGGTTCAGCGCGGCCGCGGACTGGGCCTCGCGGCGGAACCGGTTCTGGAACGAGGGGTCGCGTGCCAGGTCGGAGCGCAGGATCTTGATGGCCACGGTGCGACCGAGCCGGGTGTCGTGCCCGATGTGCACCTCGGCCATGCCACCTCGGCCGATGAGCTCGCCGACCTCGTACCGTCCGGCGAGGATGCGGGATCCGTCGTCCACCACTAGGCGTCCTTTGCTTCCGTCGATGCCGGGCCCGCTGCGTGCGCGCCGGACCCGTTCTCCGTGATCATCCCATCGAGGGCGTCGCCACGAGGGTAATGGTCGACCGATGCCGACGGCTTGGTCTGGTCGCCAGGAGGCCCGTCCGCGTTGGTGAACCGTGTCGCGAGCGCAGCCCCGAGGAGGCCGATGAGCAGCAGGACCAGCGCGAGCAGGGGCCAGGACAGCCGACCCGTCCGGCCCAGGCGCACCCCGGTGGTCGTCGACGCGCGCCGGGCGGCAGCCCGTCCGATGGGCTCGTCGGCCCGGCGGGTCCGGCGCGGCGGGTAGGAGGGCGGGGGTGCCTCCGCAGGGGTGCCCCCCGACGCCACGGCGGTCGCGAACGTGTCCGGGGTGCGCTGGTGCTTGCTGACCAGCACGGGGATGCCCGACGGCGGCGTGCGCGGCACCATCTTGTCCAGCAGCTGCGCGAGCTCCTCACCCGAGGCGGGCCGCGCGCTGGGCTCCTTGGACAGCAGCCGGATGACCAGCGCGGCGAGCTGCTTGTCGACGCCGGAGGGCAGCGGCGGGACCGGGTTGTTCACGTGCGCCACGGCGATGTCGACCGCCGTCGGCCCGGTGAAGGGCCGGTGCCCGACGAGCGCCTCGTACGCGATGATCCCCAGCGAGTACAGGTCGGACAGCGGCGTCGCGGGCTTGCCGACGGCCTGCTCCGGCGAGAGGTACTGCGCGGTCCCCATGACCATGCCGGTCGCGGTCATGTTCACCTGGTTGCGCGCCAGCGAGACCCCGAAGTCGGTGATCTTCACGCGGCCGCCACGGCCCAGCAGGATGTTGCCGGGCTTGACGTCCCGGTGCACGACCCCGGCGAGGTGCGCGGCGTGCAGCGCGCGGGAGGTCTGCGCGAGGATCGGCAGCAGGCGACGGGTGGGCAGCACGGGCTCGCGCTCGAGCAGGTCGGACAGCGGCTCGCCGACGACGAGCTCCATGACGAGGAAGCCGGAGCCCTCCTGCTCGCCGTAGTCGAACAGCTGCGCGATGTTCGGGTGCGACAGGGACGCCGAGTTGCGCGCCTCGGTGCGGAACCGCTCCAGGAACCCGCGGTCGCCGGCGAACTCCGAGCGCAGCACCTTGACGGCGACCGGGCGGGCGAGGGCGTCGTCGTAGCCCTCCCACACCTCACCCATGCCACCGACGGCGATCTGCCGGACCAGCCGGTACCGCTCGCCGAGCAGGACTCCCGCTGCTGTCTTCACGAGGCCAGCACCGCCTCGATGACGGCCTTCGCGATGGGTGCCGCGATCCGTCCGCCGGTGGCCTCGTTTCCGGCGCTGCCGCCGTGCTCGACGATCACCGCGACCGCGACGCGCGGCGCGTCGGCCGGCGCGAACGCCGTGAACCAGGCGTGCGGCGCCTGCCCGTCGGCGGTCTGCGCGGTCCCCGTCTTGCCGGCCACCTGCACGCCCGGGATCTGCGCGGCGGCGCCCGACCCGCTGTCGACGACGCCGACCATCATGTCCCGCAGCGACGCGGCCGTGCCGGGCGAGACCGCGGTGGAGTACAGGGTGGGCTCCGTCTCGTCGACCAGGTGCAGGTCGGCGGACCGGACCGTCTGCACGAGGTACGGCGTCATCAGCCGGCCGCCGTTGGCGATCGCCGCGGAGACCATCGCCATCTGCATCGGCGTCGCCTGCACGTCCCGCTGCCCGATGGCCGACTGGGCCGTGACCGGCAGATCCATGTCCGCGGGGAACACGCTCTCGGCCACCAGCATGGGGATGGTGAGGTCGGGGTCGTTGAACCCGAACCGCTCCGCCTGCGTGAGCAGCGCGTCGGAGCCCACGTCGAGGCCGAGCTGGCCGAACGCGGTGTTGCAGGAGACGCGCAGGGCGTCCGCCAGCGTGATCGGGTCCGCACCGCAGCCGCCGCCGCCGAAGTTCCCGATGGTCGCGGTGGTCTGGGGCAGCGTGAGCTGCTGGGGTGCGGGCAGCACGCTCGCCGGCGTGAAGGCGCCGCTCTCGAGCGCGGCAGCCGCGGTGACCAGCTTGAACGTGGAGCCGGGCGGGTACCGCTCCTGCGTCGCGTTGCTGCGCAGCGGGTTGCCGTCGGCGGCGTCCAGCGCCTGGTACGCGGCGCTCGCGGCCGTGATGTCGTGCGAGGCGAGCACGTTCGGGTCGAAGCCGGGGGTCGAGACCAGCGCGAGGATCTTGCCGGTCGACGGCTCGAGCGCGACGACGGCTCCCTGCTGGCCGGCCAGCCCCTCGAACGCGGCCTGCTGCGCAGCGGGGTTGAGGGTCGTCTCGACGGCCGCACCCTCGGGCTGGCTGCCGGTGAGCAGGTCACGGATGCGCGAGAAGAACAGGCGGTCCCCCCGGCCGGTCAGCTCGTCGTTGGCGGCGCGCTCGAGCTGGGTGCGGCCGTTCACCACGGAGTAGAAGCCGGTGGCGGCCGAGTACAGCTCACCGTTGGTGTACGAGCGCTGGTACCCGTAGGAGTCCTCCACGGGCGCGGACAGCGCGATCGCCTCGCCGGCCACCACGATCGGTCCGCGCGCGTTGCCGAACTCGCGGTAGAGCGTGCGGACGTTGCGGCTGTCGTTGTTGAGCCGCTCGGCCTGGAAGTACTGCACCCAGGTGGCGCTGGCCATGAGGGCGACGAACATGACGAGGACGACCGTCGCGAGGCGGCGCAGGGGAGTGTTCACCGCACCCCCCGCATGATCTCGGTCGGCTGATCATCCTCATTGCTGCCGCCGACGACCGGAGTACCCGCGACCGGCGTGAGCGACGGCTTCATGGACGGCGCCGGCCGCCGGGCCTCGTCGGAGATCCGCAGCAGCAGGGCGACGATCACCCAGTTGGCCACCAGGGACGAGCCGCCGTAGGCGATGAACGGGGTGGTCAGGCCGGTCAGCGGGATGATCCGCGTGACGCCGCCGACCACGACGAACGTCTGCAGCGCGACGATGAACGCGAGACCCCCCGCGAGCAGCTTGCCGAACCCGTCCCGCACCCCGATCGCGGTGCGCATGCCGCGCTCGGCGAGGATCGCGTAGAAGAGCAGGACGGCCAGCAGCCCGGTGAGCCCGAGCTCCTCGCCGAGCGACGCGACGATGAAGTCGGACTCCGCGAACGGCACGAGGTCGGGGCGCCCCTGGCCCCACCCGGTGCCGAACAGCCCGCCGCTGGCCATGCCGAACAGTCCGCGCACCAGCTGCCCGGACCCGCCCGGGCTCTGGTCGAACACCGCGGGGTCGAACGCGTGCAGCCAGGCGTCGAACCGCGCACCGACGTGCGAGAACGCGCTCGCGGCCAGGACGGCTCCGACGACGAACAGCAGGAGGCCGATGACCACCCAGCTGAGCCGTTCCGTGGCGAGGTAGAGCATCGCGACGAACAGGCCGAAGAACAGGAGCGAGGTGCCGAGGTCACGCTCGAGCACGAGGACGGCGACAGACGCGCCCCAGACGATGAGGATCGGTCCGAGGTCCCGCGGTCGCGGCAGCTGCAGGCCCAGCACCTTGGGCCCGGCGAGCGCCAACGTGTCGCGATGGGTGACCAGGTACCCCGCGAAGAAGATGGCGAACGCGATCTTGGCGAACTCCGCCGGCTGGAAGCCGACCCCTCCGACGCGCACCCAGATGCGGGCACCGTTGATCAGCACGCCCAGGCCGGGGATCAGAGGCAGCATGACGAGCACGAGACCGGCGAGCATCGCGGTGTACGTGTACCGCCGCAGGGTCCGGTGGTCGCGCAGCAGGATGATCACCGCGGCGGCGAGCACCACGGAGATGGCCGTCCACACCAGCTGGCGCTGCGCGAACGTGTCCTCGCGGCCCCGCGCGGTGTACGCGAAGTCGATCCGGTAGATCATCGCGAGCCCGATGCCGTTGAGCGCCACCGTGATCGGCAGGATCACCGGGTCCGCGAACGGCGCGCGCCACCGGAGGACCAGGTGGATGCCGATCGCCAGCGCGGCCATGCCGACCCCGTAGCCGATGACGTCCGGCGGGACCTTGTCGGTGGTGCCGATGCCGACGAGCGCGTACGAGGCGACGCCGATGGCGAGCGCGAGCAGCAGGAGGCCGAGCTCGACACCCCGGCCGGCCCGCACTCGGTGCGGCTGGACCGTAGCCATCACGCGCGGCTCACGGTGCGGCCGTCGTGGTGACGGAGACGGACGGGGACGGGGACGAGGACGGCGACGGCCTCGGCGGCGCCGTGTCCTCCTCGAGCATGGAGACGAGGTCGCGCGCGTCGTCGAGGGACTCGGCGTGGATGGTCTGCTCGACGCGGGCGCGCAGGTACCCGGACGCGAGGTCCTCCAGCGAGGTACCGGTCCGTTCCACCACGGAGGACAGCGGGACGGGCCCGAGGTCCTGCGGGATCCCGCGGAAGATCACGACCTCCTGGCCGTCGACGCCCACGTAGTACTGCGTCTGCGTCCAGCCGTAGGCGATCGCGGCACCCCCGAGGACGACCACGGCGACGACCACCCACGCGACGACCGAGCGCCAGCGCCGCGGGGGCGTCGGCGCCTCGTCGTCGTCCTCGTCCGCCGTGGGCGGCTCGGCTGCCTTCTCCTGGGAGTCCTCCTCCACCGGCGCAGCCCGCGTGAGGCCGGCTGCGCGGGCGGCCGGACCGTCGGCGGCGGCCGTCGGCGCGTTGCGGCTCAGCGCGGCCGCGCCCACCACCGTGGCGTTCGTCGTCGGACCCGCACCGTCCGCGACGGCGTCCAGCTCGATGACGTCCGCCAGGACCACGGTGATGTTGTCGCCGCCGCCCGCGCGCAGCGCCAGCTGGACCAGCCGGTCCGCGCACGCGTCGACGTCGTCGATCGTGGCCATCGTCTCCTCGATGGTCTCCGCGCTCACGAAGCCGGACAGGCCGTCGGAGCACAGGAGCCAGCGGTCGCCCGGGCGGGCCTCGCGGACGGACAGGTCGGGCGTGACCTCGGGGTCGAAGTCGCCCAGCACGCGCATGACGACGGAGCGCTGCGGGTGGTGCTCGGCCTCCTCCGGCGTGATCCGGCCGATGTCCACCAGGTGCTGCACGAACGTGTGGTCGGTGGTGACCTGCGTGAGGACGCCGTCGCGCATGAGGTAGCCGCGCGAGTCGCCGAGGTGCACCATCGCGAGCTTGTTGCCGGCGCGCAGGATGGCCAGAACGGTCGTCCCCATGCCGCCGAGGTCCGGGTCGGCGTCGCTGCGGGCGATGATCTCGTCGCGGGCGTTGGCCAGCGCCGTCTCCAGCTCGTCCAGGGCGTCGTCGGGACCGTGCGACTCCCCGTCGAGCGGCGCGAACGCGGCGACGGCCACCGACGAGGCGACGTCGCCCCCGGCGTGCCCGCCCATGCCGTCGGCGACCATGAGCAGGTGCGGACCGGCGTAGGCCGAGTCCTGGTTGTTGGAGCGCACGAGTCCGACGTCGGACCGCGCCGCATACCTGAGTGCGACGGTCACCGGGTTACCTCTGCAGCTCGAGAACGCTCTGGCCCACGCGCACGGGTGTACCCGTCGGGACGGGGGTCGGAGCCTCGACGCGCTGGTCCGCCACGAATGTCCCGTTCGTCGATCCGAGGTCCTCGACGAACCACTGGCCACCCTGCGGGAAGATCCGTGCGTGCCGCGACGACGAGTAGTCGTCGTCCAGGACGAGCGTGCAGCTGGGCGCTCTGCCGATGAGCACCGCCGACGTCCCCAGCGGGACGATCGTGCCGCGCAGCGGACCCTCGGTGACCACCAGCCGCGACGGGCCGGCGCCGCTGCGGGTCGAGCGGGGGGTGCGCGTCGGCGCGGTCTCAGGCCTGGCCGGTTCGGTGGCGACGGCGGCCGCGCCGGCCGCCGCGACGGGAGCCTTGCGCCGACGCCGGTCGGTGATGCGCGTGCCGTACAGGTCGCGGCGCAGCACCCCGATGGCGAAGAGCACGAGCACCCAGAGCAGGGCCAGGTAACCCAGCCGCAGCAGGGTGATCGTCAGTTCACTCATGCGCCGGCGTCACTCGTCCGGGTCCGGCTCGCCGCCGGTCCAGAACAGGATCCGGGTGCGGCCGATGGTCAGTGTGTTGCCGTCCAGCAGCGTCGCGGCCGGAACCTGGTGGCCCTCGACGAACAGTCCGTTGGTGGAGCCCATGTCCGTCGCGACCACCCCGTCGGACGTCACCCGGATCTCGAGGTGGCGACGGGAGACGCCCGGGTCGTCGACGATGATGTCCGCCTCGGAGCCGCGCCCGATGACGGTGACCGGCCCGGTGAGGATGTAGCGCTGCCCGTCGATGTCCACCAGCGGGTGGCGCGCGCTCGGCGCCGACGTCGCCGAGGCCGGGGCGACCGCACCGCGCACCGTCGCGCTGTGCACGCGGAACCGCGCGGCCTCGAGCTCGCTGTCCTCGCTGAACGACACGGTCACCGGGCCGACGAACGCGTACCGCTGGCTCGCGGCGTAGTCGGTGACGTTGTTGGCGAACTCGTCCGCCAACGCCTCCGCACCCCACGACTCCACCTGGTCGTAGTCGGCAGTCGCGAGCTCGATCGTGAACTCGTTGGGCACGACCGTCCGGTCACGACCCACGACGGCGGCCCGGTCGTCCACCTCGCGACGCAGCGCGCTGGAGAGGTCGAGCGGCTTGAGCTCGCTCTTGAAGGCCTTGGCGATGGCGTTGTTGACGACGCGCTCGACGCCGTTCTCGAACCTGTCGAGGATGCCCATTGCCACCTCCCCCGTCCCTCGTGCGCCTCTGCGTGCAGGTACAGCACCCGCAATCCGCCTTGATCGTATCCGTGACCCACCGGTACGGGGCCGGATGCCGGGTGATGTGCGCGCGGCGAGCCCCCGGGAGCCTCCCGGGCTGGTCTGGCGACCCTCGTGATCGTGCTAATGTTCTGCGGCGCGCGCGAGTGGCGGAACGGCAGACGCGCTGGCTTCAGGTGCCAGTGTCCGAAAGGGCGTGGGGGTTCAAATCCCCCCTCGCGCACACATCGACAAGGCCTCGAACCCCTAGGGTTCGGGGCCTTGTCGTCTCCGTGCCCACGCTCACCGCGGCTCGGGGACCATGAGGATCGAGCCGGACGGGCACTCGGCGACGCAGATCCCGCAGCCCTTGCAGTAGTCGTAGTCGATCTCGAACCGCATGCCGGGGCCGAGCTTGATCACCGCGTTGTCGGGGCAGACGCCGTAGCAGTTGTCGCACTCGAAGCAGTTGCCGCAGGACATGCAGCGACGGGCCTCGTAGGCGGCGGTCTCGGCGTCGAGCCCCTGGACGACCTCCTCGAACCCGGAGGTGCGTCGGGCGGCCTCGAGGCGCGGTCGGACCGCGTGCGGGGCGTCGGCGTAGTACCAGGTGTTGAGCGACGCGTACTCGGCGATCGGCGCCTCGGTCGGCTCCGCCACGGGGCTCTGGCGCAGCCACGCGTCGATCGCGCGGGCGGCCCGGGCCCCGTGCCCGACGCCGACGGTCACCGTCCGCTGGGCGGGCACCACGTCGCCGCCGGCGAAGATGCCGGGGTGGCCGGTCATGAAGGACGAGTCCACCTGGACCGACCCGTCGCTGAGCGCGACGTCCGGCACGTCGTCGACGAGCGTCAGGTCGCTCTCCTGGCCGAGCGCGAGGACGAGGGAGTCGGCCTCGAGGTCCTCGAACTCACCGGTCGGTTGCGGGAAGCCGCTCTCGTCGAGCTCCATCCGCTCGACGCGCAGGTGCCCGGCGTCCGCGTGCGCGACCGTGGACAGCCACTTCACGACGACGCCCTCCTCCAGCGCCTCCGCCATCTCCGAGTCGTGCGCGGGCATCCGGTCGCGGGTGCGGCGGTAGACGATGACCGCGTCGGTCGCACCGAGGCGCTTCGCGGTCCGCGCGGCGTCGACCGCGGTGTTCCCGCCGCCGTAGACCACCACCCGACGGCCGAGCAGGGGCGGCTCGCCCTGCGCGACGTCGTGCAGCATCGAGACGGCGTCGACGATCCGCGCGGCCTCGCCGGCCGGCACGTACGCGCGCTTGCCGAGCTGCGCGCCGACCGCGAGGAACACGGCGTCGAACCCCTCCGCCATGGCGGCCAGCACGTCGTCCACCCGCCGGCCCAGCTCGAGCGTGATGCCCAGGTCGATGATGCGGGCGACCTCCGCGTCGAGGACGTTGCGCGGCAGCCGGTACGCGGGGATGCCGTAGCGCATCATCCCGCCGGGCTTCGGCGAGGAGTCGCGGACGGTGACGTCGTGGCCCAGCCGGCGCAGCTGGTACGCCGCCGACAGGCCCGTGGGGCCGGCGCCGACGACGAGCACGTGATACCCGGTCGTCGTCGCAGGTGCGGGAAGCGTCCACCCCTGCTCGATGGCGTGGTCGCCGAGGAACCGTTCGACGGCGTTGATGCCCACCGCCTCGTCGAGGAAGGTGCGGTTGCAGGCCGTCTCGCACGGGTGGTAGCAGACGCGTCCCATGATCGCGGGGAACGGGTTGGACTCCACGAGCGTGCGCCAGGCCTGCTCGTACGAGCCGTCCTCGGCGGCGTACAGCCACTTCTGGGGGTCCTCCATGGCGGGGCACGCGTGCGCGCATGGCGGCGTGAGGTCCACGTAGACCGGTCGCTCCTGGCGCCAGGCACCCGTGTGGTTGGCCAGGCTGGAGCCGACGTCGAGCGTGATGGCGAACGGCTTGGTCATCAGTGCACCTCCTCCAGCAACCCGTACCGGGCGATGTTCCGGTCCGCGATGGCCTGCAGGCGGTCGATCACGTCGTCGCGCCGGACCGGCGAGAACAGGTGCGCGTAGCGGCCCTGCAGCGCGAGGTACTCCTCGACGGGGACGCGGTGCCGGATCGGGCGCACCGACGTGACCTCGCCGCGCTCGGCCTCGAAGACCGGGAAGTAGCCGCTCTCGGTGGCCAGGCGCGCGATCCGCACGGTGTCCTTGGCCGCCGACGCCCAGCCGAGCGGGCACGGGACCAGCACGTGCAGGTAGCGGGCGCCGTGCATCCCCATGGCCTTCTCCACCTTCGCCTCGAGGTCGCGCAGGTCCGCGACGGTGGCCGTCGCGACGTACGGGATCTCGTGGGCCATCGCGATGCGCGGCACGTCCTTGCCCTGGCCGAAGACGTTGCCGGGGTGCTCGCCGACGGCCTGCGTGGTCATGGTGCGAGCGGCGGGAGGCGTCGCGCCCGAGCGCTGCACGCCGGTGTTCATGTAGCCACCGTTGTCGTAGCAGACGGCGAGCACGTCGTCGTCGCGCTCGAACATCCCTGACAGGCACGCGAAGCCGATGTCCACCGTCGCCCCGTCACCGCCCTGCGCGACCACGCGCACGTCCGGCTTGCCGGTGGCACGCAGCCCGGCCGCGACGCCGGTGGCGACCGCGGGTGCGTTGCCGAACAGGGAGTGCAGCCACGCCACGCGCCAGGACGTCTCCGGGAACGGCGTCGAGAAGACCTCGAGGCACCCCGTCGCGTTGACGGTGACCATCCGGCCGCCCGACGCGCGCATGGCCGCGTCGAGCACGTACCGGGCGCCGAGCGCCTCGCCGCAGCCCTGGCAGGCGCGGTGACCGGAGGTCAGCGAGTTGGCGCGACCCTGCTCGGACTGCGCGCTGCGCAGCTCGGGGTCGAGCAGCCGGTTGCCGACCGCGAAGCTGCCGACCTGGTAGAACTTCACCGGCGTGGCGCTCATGACCGCACCTCCCTCAGGCTCGGGTGGAGCCTTTCCAGCTCGCGGTCGACGACGGCGGTGTCCAGGTCGAGGAACGTGAGCTCCGGGAGCTCGTCGCGGACCGCGCGGCCCAGCAGCTCCCGCAGCGACGTCGTCGTGACGGGTCGGCCGCCCAGCCCCGCGATCACCGTGCGCTGGCCGATCCCGGTCCCGGCGAGTGCGAGACGGACGTCGCCGGAGACGATCCCGCCCGCACCGACGGCGAGCGCCCGCTCGATCACGACGACGCGCCGCACCCCCGCCAGGGCGTCCGCCAGCGCCGCGTACGGGAACGGCCGGAACGACGTGACCCCGAGCAGCCCGACGCTGACTCCCTCGTCGCGCTCGGCGTCGACCACGTCCTGGAGGGTCCCGAACACCGATCCGAGCGCGACGACGACGGTCTCGGCGCCCTGGGTCCGGTAAGGCCGCAGCAGACCGCCCGAGTCCCTGCCGAACCGAGCCGCGAAGTCGGCGGCGACACGGGGGATGACCTCGAGCGCCTCGAGCTGGCGCAGGTGCGCGAGGTAGCGCACCTCGGTGAACGCGTCCGGGCCGACCATCGACCCGATCGACACCGGCTCGTCTGGATCGAGGATCTGGCGGGGCTCGAACGGCGGTAGGAACGCGTCGACGCCCGCCGCGTCGAGCACGTCGATCCCCTCCGTGGCATGCGTCAGGACGAACCCGTCCATGCACACCATGACCGGCACGGACAGCTCCTCGGCGATGGCGAACGCCTGCGGGTGCAGGTCCGCGGCCTCCTGGTTGCTCGACGCGTACAGCTGGATCCAGCCGGAGTCGCGCTGGGACATGGAGTCGCCGTGGTCGTTCCAGATGTTGATGGGCGCCCCGATGGCCCGGTTGGCCACGGTCATCACGATCGGCATCCCCATGCCGGACGCGTTGTACACGGCCTCGACCATGTACAGCAGGCCCTGGCTGGAGGTCGCCGTGTAAGACCGCGCTCCGACGGCGCTGGCGCCGATCGCCCCGGACATCGCGGCGAACTCCGACTCGACGTTCACGTACTCGCAGCCCGTCAGCTCGCCGGCCTTCACCAGCCGGCTGAGCTCCTCGACGATGTGCGTCTGCGGCGAGATCGGGTAGGCGCAGATGACCTGGGGCCGGCACGCGGCGACGGCGGCCGCCACGGCCTTCGAGCCCTCAACCTGCCGGAGCATGAGCGGCCTCCTCGACGACGAGCCGGTACGCGGCCTCGGCGGCCGCGGCGTTGGACCGAGCGAGCGGTCCGGGGAAGCGCTCCTCGAGGGCGGCGACGACCCCGTCGAGGGTGATCACCCCCGTCAGCGCCGCGAACGCGCCGAGCAGGGGGACGTTCGGCACGGGCCGGCCGACGTGCTCCATCGCCAGCTCCGACGCGGGCACCGTCACGACGTGGCCGGGTGGCAGGGCCGCCACCGCCGACCCGAGCCCGAGCTCGGCGGGCGTCCGCACGGTGTTGAGCAGCACGTAGCCGTCTGGCACCATCCCGGCGAGCACGTCGACCCGTCCCAGCAGCGACACGTCCTGGATGATCAACGCGTCCGGCGCGGCGACCGGGTCGTGCGAGCGGATCGGCTCGTCCGCGATGCGGCAGAAGGACACGACGGGGGCGCCGGTGCGCTCGGAGCCGAAGCTGGGGAACGCCTGCGCGTGACGGCCGGCGCGGAACGCGGCCACCGAGAGGAGCTCGGCGGCCGTGACCACGCCCTGCCCGCCCCGTCCGTGGATGCGCACCTGGAACATGCCGGTCACCGGCCCTTCGCCTTGCTTCAGGGAACGCCTCCAGGACCTGCTCGCAAGAGGGCCGAACGTCCCGTCTCGCGCGTCCCATTCGTCCGGGATGCCCCCGAGACGCGCCCGGCCTAGCCTGCGCTGAGGCGGCCACCCAGACCGCCCCTCACCATGGGAGGCAACGTGCGCAAGACCCTCCTCGCGCTCACCGCGCTGGTCGGCCTGCTCCTCGCGTCGGCGACACCCGCTGCCGCGATCACAGGCAACTACGTCAAGGACGTGGAGCACCCCTACGTGGGCCTGCTCACCACCTTCGACGCCGACGGTGTGTTCGCGGGCCGCTGTTCGGGTTCGCTGCTCACCCCGACCGTGTTCCTCACGGCCGGCCACTGCACCGAGGACGTCGCGACCGCGGTCGTCTACTTCCAGCAGGACGCGGGCGTGAACTACGACCCCGCGACGGGGCTCGACCCGTTCACGGGCTACCCCGAGTTCTGCGCCGGTGACACCCTCGGTGTCGTCTGCGCGACGTCCGACGAGACCTACAACTGGGGCTTCGACGACTTCGCCGGCTTCCCGGACACCAAGGACGTCGGGTTGGTGATCCTCGACCAGCCGATCGAGCTGGCGGAGTACGGGTCGCTGGCCGCGGTCGGGTCGCTCGACAGCCTTGCGACGGCGCAGGGCACCAAGAACGTGACCTTCACGGCGAGCGGGTACGGGTTGTCCTACAGCAGCCCGGTCGCGGTCGAGTCGTTCCGCGAGCGGCTGATGGCGTCCGCTCGCCTGACGAAGCTGACCAGCAACAACACCGGTGGGTTCAACATCCAGACCACGGGGAATGGCAAGGGCAAGGGCGGCACCTGCTCGGGTGACTCCGGCGGCCCGGTGTTCTACGGCGGCTACACGTCGAACACGATCGTGGCCGTGACCTCGTTCGGTCTGAACTCGTACTGCCGCGGCACCGACTTCGGCTACCGCGTCGACACCCAGGCGGCGCAGGACTGGATCCGGTCCGTCATCGGCGACGAGGAGTTCGCGCAGATCGACATCGTCGCGATCTGAGCGGGTCGTCGGCCCTCCCCCGGGAACCTTCGTGGTCCCGAGGGAGGGCCGCGCCGTCGCGTTCTGGGACCTTGTACCCCCACGGCTGCGATATCACCCGCTGGCAGCGCGGACGACCGGGTGATCCGTGGTCCTGGCGCGCTGATCGGCGCTCGCGCAGGAGGAGAGTGGAACCGGCCACAAGCCGCTCTACCTGCCATGAGTGCTCAACGAGGAGACCCTTCATGCACCCGGACCTTGCCATCGCCATGTACCGCCACGAGGAGCACCAGCTCGAGGTCCGCCTCGAGCAGCGCCGGTCGCACCTCGAGAAGGCAGGCCCGGGTCTCCCTCGTCGGCTGCGGCCGCACCGGCACCCGCTGCGCGCGCGGCGGTAGCCCCGACCCAGCCGCGGGGTCGTCCTGGGCTAAACGCTTAGGCGGGGTTGTGATCGTGGAAAACGCTCTCCTACTGTCGTGAAACCGGTCTCTCGCAGCCCGGGGAAGCTCCCACGACGAAGTGAGGCAACGATGAGACGACCACTCGCACCCCGGCTCCTGGCAGCGGGGACCACGGTGGCGCTGGCGACCGCGATCGGCGTGACGGCCCTGACGGTCTCGGCTGCGCAGGCGGCGACGGGCCCGGCGACCGGCTTCGCGTCCGTCAACGGCGGCACCACCGGAGGTGCGGGCGGGCAGACGGTCACCGCGACCACCGGCACCGCGATCCACACGGCCCTGTGCAACCGCGCGAGCAGCAGCACGCCGATCACGATCCAGGTGCAGGGCACCATCAACCACGCCAACACGGCCAAGGTGTCCGGCGACAGCTGCAGCACCGCGGCCGGCGTGATCGAGCTCAAGCAGATCAGCAACGTGACGATCGTCGGCGTGGGCAGCGGCGCCGTCTTCGACCAGCTGGGCATCCACATCCGCGAGTCCAGCAACATCATCATCCAGAACGTCACCATCAAGAACGTGAAGAAGTCGGGCTCGCCCACGTCCAACGGCGGCGACGCGATCGGCATGGAGAGCGGCGTCCGCAACGTGTGGGTGGACCACGCCACGCTGGAGGCCTCGGGCGGGGAGTCGGAGGGCTACGACGGCCTCTTCGACATGAAGGACAACACCCAGTACGTGACCTTGTCCTACAGCATCCTGCGCAACTCGGGCCGCGGCGGGCTCATCGGCTCGAGCGAGAGCGACCGGTCGAACGGCTTCGTGACGTTCCACCACAACCTGTACGAGAACCTGGACTCGCGCACCCCGCTGCTGCGTGGAGGCATCGCGCACATCTACAACAACTCGTACTCGAAGCTCAACGAGTCGGGCATCAACTCGCGTGCCGGCGCCAAGGCGAAGGTGGAGAACAACTACTTCAAGGACTCCAAGGACGTCCTCGGCACCTTCTACACCAGCGAGGCCGGGACGTGGCAGGTGGCCGGGAACGTCTTCGACAACGTGACATGGTCCGCCCGCAGCGGCGACAACCAGCCGGCCGGCCCGAACCCGACGTCCACGACGACGGTCGGCATCCCGTACTCGTACACGCTGGACGGCGCGAGCTGCGTGCCGGCGATCGTCAAGGCGACCGCCGGGGCGGGCACGGGCCTGAAGGTCTCGAACGGCTCGTGCACCCCCACGACGCCGACCCCCACCCCGACGACGCCGACCCCGACGCCGACGACCACGACCCCCGTCCCGACGCCCACCCCGACGTCGACGGCGCCCACCGGCACCAACCTCAGCATCGGCGCGGGCGCGGACGGCTCGAGCAAGGCGAGCGGGACCAGCTACGGCAACGTGATCGACGGGTCCACGAGCACCTACTGGTCGCCCAACGGCTCGACGGGGAGCATCTCCGTCAAGTGGGGATCAGCGAAGTCGGTGTCGACGATCACCATCCGTGAGGCGTCCGGGGCCACCGGCCGGATCGGCACCTGGCGCGTGCTCAACGGTGACACGGGCGCGGTGCTGAAGACCGGCAGCGGCGCGGGTGTCATCAGCTTCACGACGACGTCGCTGAAGAAGGTCACGTTCGAGATCACCGGGTCGTCGTCGACGCCTCGGGTGGCCGAGTTCGAGACGTACGCCACGTAGTCCCCTCAGCGCGGCCCCCGGTCCACGGACCGGGGGCCGCGACTGTGTCCCATCGGCCCTCCGACCCGGCATCCTGTGCTCATGCAGGTCACGGTCGTCGGCGCAGGGATCGGTGGGCTCGCGGTCGCGGTGGGACTTCACCGCCGAGGGCACGACGTCACGGTGCTGGAGCGCAGCCCCGACCTGACGGCGCCCGGCGCCGGGATCTCCCTGTTCGCCAACGGGCTCGCCGCGCTGGGAGTTCTCGGCCTGGCCGACGAGGTCCGCGCGGTCGCCGCGGCGTACGACTCGACCCTGCGGACCGGCCAGCGGCAGCCGTCGGGGCGGTGGCTGGTCGAGGTCCCCGCGAGCTCCACGCAGGACCTCGCGGTGGTGCACCGGCAGGACCTGCAGCGCGTGCTGCTGGGCGCGCTGCCCGCGGGCACGGTGCGCACGGGCGTGACGGTCACCGGCGTCGAGCACGCGCGCGGGGTCGTCGTCGACTCCTCGGGCGGCCGCACGGCCGGGGACCTCGTCGTCGGCGCCGACGGTCTGCGCAGCGCGGTCCGGGGGACGTTCGCCCGCGGAGCGTCGCCCCGGTACGCCGGCTACACCGCGTGGCGGGGAGTCACCGAGGGTGCCGTCGACCTGCTCGGCGGCGCGGGCGAGACGTGGGGCCGCGGCGAGCGCTTCGGGTACGTGCCGCTCCGGGACGGCCGCGTGTACTGGTTCGCCGTCGCGAGCGTTCCCGCGGGCACCCGGTTCGCCGACGAGGGCGCGGAGGTCCGTCGGCGCTTCGACCACTGGCACGACCCCATCCCTGCGCTCGTCGCCGGCACCGACCCGGCCGCGGTCCTGCGGCACGACATCCACGACCTCGGCGGCCGGCTGCCGTCGTTCGTGCAGGGTCGGGTCGCCCTGCTCGGGGATGCGGCGCACGCGATGACGCCGGACGTGGGGCAGGGCGGCGGGCAGGCGCTCGAGGACGCCGCGACGCTCGCCGTCCTGTGCGACGGCGACCTGCGCGCGGCGCTGCGGGAGTACGACCGGCTGCGGCGTCCGCGGACGCAGGCGATCGCGCGCCGGGCGCGGATGGTCGGGCGAGTGGCCCAGCTGGGCTGGGCGCCCGCCGCCGCGGCACGGGACCTGCTCCTGCGGGCGATGCCCGACGCCGCCTCGGCGCGGGCGGCCGCAGCCGTGCAGCGGTGGGACCCGCCGGCCTGACCGATCCGGACCTCCCCGGCGAGCCCACCACCGAGTGTCAGTGGTCGGCTGCACCCTGGTGGACATGATCACTCTGTCCTGCTCCTGCGGCTCCGCCGGCTCCACCCGCCGCCACCCCCTGCGCGGGATGTCGGCCGACGAGCGTGCGGCGCTCATCCGGGACGCGTTCTCGGTCAGCGGCGGCTTCCTCGCGCTCGAGGTCGACGCCTCCTGGCACCCGGGGGCCGACGAGCCGGGCGAGGGGTGCGTCGTGCTCGCGGACCTCGACTCGCTCGACGCCTCGGCGGGCCTCGACGCCGCCGGCGCGAAGGCGATCCGCGACCTGCTCGAGATCGGTCACGTGCGCGGCCAGGCCCTCCCCGCGCCGGTCGAGGTCGGGTCGGTGCGCTTCCGTGTGGCGCCTGCCGACGAGTTCGGTCCGGCGATGGCGTACATGGTGACCGACGGCACGGAGACACTCCTCGACGCCACGGTGCCGGTCCCGCACCAGGACCTGCTCGCCGACCTCGTGGAGCTGCACCGCGACCTGGGCGCCGACGCCCTGGTGCACGTGGACGCGCTCGCAGCCCGTACGGGACTCGCCGCGGCGATCCGCCGCGTGCGGACGGAGCGTGGCGCCGCCGTCGCCTGATCGGGCGGACGGCTGAACGGTCCGGGCGGCGGTCAACCGGGCGCGCCTGACGACCGATGTCGCCAGCATGCGTTCCCACCGGTCGCTCGTCGCCCTCCTCGGTCTTCTCGTCGCAGCCACCGCGACCGGCTGCAGCGCGGCCGCCGCCTCCGACCTCGGTGCCGGCAACGACGCCGTGACGGTCGTCGGGGTGGTCGACGGGAACACGGTCGAGCTGGAGCAGGACGGGACCTCGACCGCCGTCACGCTGCTCGGGCTCGACTCGCCGGCGCTGGACGAGTGCCTCGGGGCCGAAGCGGCACAGGCGCTCGGGGAGCTGCTGCCCGCCGGGGCGGAGGTGCGCGTCGAGGTCTCCGGCGAGAACCTCGCCGCCGTCTACGCCGACGACGTGCTGATCAACGCCGAGCCGGCTCGGCTCGGGCTGGGGCACACGCTCGCCAACACGATGGTCACCGACGAGGTGCTTGCCGCGGAGGAGGAGGCGATCGCGGCCGGAGTCGGGCTGTTCGGCGCGGATGCGCAGTGCACGGTGTCGGCGCAGGTGAGCGCGCTCGAGGTCGCCGGCGAGGAGCCCGTCGCCGCGGCGGCGTCGCTGCCTGCCGGTGCCGGGCTCGACGAGGTGGACCGGCGTGGAGCCGCGGTCGCGGCCGCGCTGGTGACGGCAGCGGCGGTCACCTCCCAGCTGGACGGGGACGCGGCGTCGGGGCTGCCGGCGGTGATGGTCGCGGACCTGCGCAGTCGGACGGCTGCGGTGACCGAGCGTCTGCGAGCAGCCGAGGCCGCCCTGCAGCAGGCGCGGGTCGCGGAGGAGCAGCGCGTCGAGGCGGAGCGGGTCGCTGCCGAGGCAGCCGCGGCCAAGGCTGCTCAGGCGGCGGCGGACGAAGCGGCCCGGCAGGCGCAGGCGGCCGCCGACGCGGAGGCCGCTCGCGTCGCCGCCGAGGCGGTAGCGGCGAGCAAGGCACCCGGCACGTCGTCGGGCGGCGCGGTCTCCTACAAGAACTGCGACGCGGTCCGGGCTGCGGGCGCAGCGCCGCTCCGCGTGGGCGACCCCGGCTACAGCGACAAGCTCGACCGCGACGGAGACGGGGTCGCCTGCGAGAAGAAGAGGTGACCGCAGCCCGACCTCACGCCTGCGGCGCGTGCCGGTCCAGGAATCGGTAGACCTCGGTCGTGTCGACCCCGGGGAACACCCCCACGGGCAGCGCGGCCAGCAGGGAGGCGTGCGGGCGGGCGCTCGGCCAGGACTTGTCGGACCAGCGCTCGGCCAGGTCGGTCGGCGGCTGGCGGCAGCACGTCGGGTCCGGGCACTTCGACGCCGCGCGCTCGGTCGTCTCGCGGCCCCGGAACCAGCGGACCTGGGCGAACGGCACCCCGACGGACACAGAGAACGCGCCCTGCGACGACGGCTGCACGCGGCTCGTGCACCAGTACGTGCCGGACGACGTGTCGGTGTACTGGTAGTACGGCGAGAACCGGTCGGGCAGGGTGAACACCACGCGGGCGGTCCACTGCCGGCAGACGGGCTGCCCCTCGATGGCGCCCAGCGGGTCCGCCGGGAACTTCACGCCGTCGTTCTCGTAGGCCTTGTGCAGGGTGCCACCCTCGTGGACCTTCATGAAGTGCACGGGGATGCCCAGGTGGCGGGTGGCCAGGTTGGTGAACCGGTGCGCGGCGGTCTCGTAGGGCACGGCGAAGGCGTCGCGAAGGTCCTCCACCGACAGCCGCCGCTCGGCCTTGGCCTCCTGCAGGAACGGCACCGCGCCGTCCTCCGGGAGCATCAGCGCGGCGGCCAGGTAGTTGGCCTCGACGCGCTGGCGCAGGAAGTCGCCGTAGTCCTTGGGCTCGGCATGACCGAGCACGTGGCTGGCGATGGCCTGCAGGAGCGGTGAGCGGGCGTCGCTGGTGCCGGGGTTGCCCTGCGGCAGGTAGATGCGGCCGTTGGCCAGGTCGGTGACCGAGCGCGTGGAGTGCGGCAGGTCGGGCACGTAGTGCAGGCCGAAGCCCAGGTGCGCGGCGATGTCCGCGGTCGCGCGCTGGGACAGCGGGCCGCCGGGGTGGTCGATCGCGGCGAGCAGGCGGCGGGCGTGGTCCTCGAGCTCCGGGAAGTAGTTGTCCTGCGCGCGCATCCGGATGCGGAGCTCCGCGTTGGCGCGGCGGGCCTCCTCCGGCGTGGCCGCATTCTCGGTCAGCAGGCGCTGGATCTCGGCCTGCAGGCGCACCAGCGCCTCGAGGGCGTCGGCCGGCAGGGAGCGACCGACCTTCACGGGTGAGACGCCGAGGGACGCGAAGAGCGGGCCACGCTGCGCGCGCTCGAGCTCGACCTCCAGGGCGGCGCGGCGCGTGGGCGGCTCGGTGCGCAGCAGCTCGGACAGCGGGACGTCGAGCGCCTCCGCCACCTGGGCAAGCAGCGAGAGCTTGGGCTCGCGGTGACCGTTCTCCAGCATCGACACCTGCGAGGGCGCGCGACCGATCGCCGTGCCCAGGTCGTCGAGCGTCATGTTCCGGCCCGTGCGCAGGTGCCGGATCCGTCGTCCCAGCACCAGCGTGTCGAGGCCGCCGTTGGCCGTCGTCGTCATGCGTCCACCATCGCCTGCCGTCTGCGCTTCTGTCCAGGAGAAGGAACGCCGATCTTCTGCCGACTTTGCCAGGGAAGAACCGTGGAACAGCGAGGAAAGTCGAGGTCAGGCCGAAGGGCCGAGAAGAACCGCCAATGACGGAGGATCACGATGAGCACGTACAGGCACGGCGACCAGACCGAGACCGCGGCCGAGCTCGCGGCGAGCTGGGACCTCGACGCGCGGTGGGCCGGCATCCGCCGCACCCACACCGCCGAGGACGTCGTCGCCCTTCGGGGGTCGGTCCGCGAGGAGAGCACGCTCGCCCGCAGGGGGGCCGAGCGCCTGTGGCAGCTCCTGCACTCCCGCACGCTGGTGCCGGCGCTGGGCGCGCTGACCGGCAACCAGGCCGTGCAGCAGGTCCGCGCCGGGCTCGAGGCCATCTACCTGTCCGGCTGGCAGGTGGCGGCCGACGCCAACCTGTCGGGCCAGACCTACCCGGACCAGTCCCTGTACCCGGTCAACTCGGTGCCGGCCGTCGTGCGCCGCATCAACAACGCGCTCCTGCGCGCCGACCAGATCGAGTTCGCCGAGACCGGTCGCCGCACCCGGGAGTGGCTGGCGCCGATCGTCGCTGACGCCGAGGCCGGGTTCGGTGGGCCGCTGAACGCCTACGAGCTCATGCACTCGATGATCCAGGCGGGTGCGGCGGGCGTGCACTGGGAGGACCAGCTGGCGGCCGAGAAGAAGTGCGGCCACCTGGGCGGCAAGGTCCTGGTGCCGACGTCGCAGCACGTGCGGACCCTGTCCGCCGCGCGGCTCGCGGCCGACGTCGCCGGCGTGCCCACGGTCATCGTCGCGCGCACCGACGCCCTCGGTGCCGACCTGCTGACGTCGGACATCGACAGCCGCGACGAGCCGTTCCTCACCGGGGAGCGGACCGCCGAGGGCTACTACCGGGTGCGCCCGGGACTGGACCCCGTCGTCGCCCGCGCCGAGGCGTACGCGCCGCACTCCGACCTCATCTGGGTGGAGACGTCGACGCCGGACGTCGCGGCCGCGATCGAGTTCGCCGAGCGGATCCACGACCGGTTCCCCGGCAAGCTCCTCGCGTACAACTGCTCGCCGTCGTTCCACTGGCGCTCGCAGCTGGACGACCTGCAGATCGCGCGGTTCCAGCGGGAGCTGGCCGGCCACGGGTACGTGTTCCAGTTCATCACCCTGGCCGGGTTCCACGCCCTCAACCACTCGATGTTCGATCTCGCCCGCGGCTACGCCGAGCGCGGCATGAGCGCGTACGTCGAGCTGCAGGAGGCCGAGATCGCCTCCGAGTCCGACGGCTACACCGCCACGCGCCACCAGCGCGAGGTCGGCACCGGCTACTTCGACCGCGTCGCCACGGCGATCTCCCCGGAGAGCGCCACCCTCGCGCTCGCGGGTTCGACGGAAACCGCCCAGTTCACCCACTGACCTCCCTTCCCCAGGCCGCGAGTTCGGTGGTTCGCGTCGAGTTCGGCAGCTGTAGCAACCGAGCTCGACCGGAACTGCCGAACTCGTGGCCCCCAGCACCAGGAGCACCGCCATGACCATCACCATCCCCCCGCCGCTGATCCGACCTCATCTGGAGCAGACCGGGCCGTCCGTGCCCGGCGCGACCGAGATCCTCACCACCGAGGCCATCGACTTCCTCACCGACCTGCACCTGCGCTTCTCCAGCCGACGCCACGACCTGCTGCTGGGCCGCCAGCACCGCCGGACGCGGTTCTCCAACGGAGCCGACCCCGACTTCCTGCCCCTGACCGCGGGCATCCGGGCCGACACCAGCTGGCGCGTGGCCGGTCCGGGTCCGGGCCTGGAGGACCGGCGCGTCGAGATCACCGGCCCCACCGACCGCAAGATGACGATCAACGCGCTGAACAGCGGCGCGAAGGTCTGGCTGGCGGACATGGAGGACGCCACCAGCCCCACGTGGACCAACGTCATCGGCGGGCAGCACAGCCTGTTCGACGCCATCCGCGGGCAGATCGACTTCACGTCGCCCGAGGGCAAGGAGTACGCGGTCGGTGCGGTGACCCCGACGATCGTCTTCCGTCCCCGCGGCTGGCACCTGACCGAGAAGCACCTGGAGTTCACGGACCGCGCGGGTCAGACGTGTGCGGCCTCCGCGAGCCTGGTCGACGCCGGCCTGTACCTGTTCCACAACGCGCAGGCGCTCATCGACTCCGGCCGCGGCCCCTACCTCTACCTGCCCAAGCTGGAGGGGCACCTGGAGGCGCGCCTCTGGGACGAGGTGTTCCGGTTCACCGAGACCTACCTGGGTCTGCGGTACGGCACCATCCGCGCGACGGTGCTCATCGAGACCATCACGGCCGCGTTCGAGATGGAGGAGATCCTCTACGAGCTGCGCGACCACTGCGCCGGCCTGAACGCCGGCCGCTGGGACTACATCTTCAGCGTCATCAAGAACTTCCGCGCTCGCGGGCCCCGGTTCGTCCTGCCGGACCGCGGCAGCGTGACGATGACGGTCCCGTTCATGAAGGCGTACACCGAGCTGCTCGTCGCCACCTGCCACAAGCGGGGCGCCCAGGCCATCGGCGGCATGAGCGCGTTCATCCCCGACCGCCGCGACCCGGAGGTCACCGACAAGGCGCTGGCGCAGGTCAGGGCGGACAAGCAGCGGGAGGCCGGGCAGGGGTACGACGGCACCTGGGTGGCTCACCCCGACCTCGTGCCCGTCGCGCGCGAGGTGTTCGACGAGGCGCTCGGCGACCGGATCGACCAGCGTCACCGGCTGCGGTCGGAGGTCCACGTCACCGCCGCGGACCTGCTGGACATCCCGTCGGCCGGCGGCGGCGAGCCCGGGGCTGTCACCGACGGCGGGCTGCGCGGCAACGTGTCGGTGGGCGTCCGGTACCTCGAGGCGTGGCTGCGGGGCATCGGCGCGGTCGCCATCGACCACCTCATGGAGGACGCCGCCACGGCCGAGATCTCGCGGTCGCAGGTGTGGCAGTGGGTGCACCAGGAGGTCGTCACCGCCGAGGGCACGCGCATCGACGCCGAGCGGGTCGAGAAGGTGCTGGCCGACGTGCTGGGCGAGCTGCCGCGGTGGGACGGGGACCGGTACGACGACGCGGCCGACCTGTTCCGGCAGGTGGCCCTGGCGGAGGACTTCCCGACGTTCCTCACGGTGCCGGCGTACACGCAGTTCCTGGTCGACCGCGCCTGAGCGACGACCGCGACGCGGCCCGGGTCAACGCCGACCCGGGCCGCGTTCGTGCCCGACCAGGGCCGCACCGGGTACCGGTCTCCAGGCACCCCAGCGGGCCTGGCCGTCACAGGCGCGGCCGGATCGACCGCTCCTGCGGGCTCGTCGGCACCCCGAAGCGTGCGCCAGGATGGCGGGCATGGCCGACGACGAACGCCCCGTGCTGGTCACCGGTGGCACCGGGACCCTGGGCCGAGCCCTCGTGCACACGTTCCTCGACGCCGGCCGGCCGGTGCGGGTGCTCAGCCGGCGTGGTCCGTCGCCCGCCGTCCCGGACGCGGTCGAGTGGGTGGTCGGCGACCTGCTCACCGGCGACGGTCTGCGAGAGGCGCTCGGCGGCGTCGCCGCGGTGGTGCACTGTGCCAGCGACCCGCGCAAGCCCGACCGCGACCTCGACGCTGCGGTGCAGCTGCTCCTCGCGGCCCGCGCGGCAGAGGTGCCGCACCTGGTCTACATCTCGATCGTCGGCGTCGACCGGGTGCCCTTCCCGCTCTACAAGGCCAAGCGCCGGGTCGAGGAGATCATCGAGGACGGCGGCGTGCCGTGGACCATCCAGCGCGCGACCCAGTTCCACGACTTCGTCGCCACCCTTCTGGAGGTCCTGTCGCGGGGACCGGTCGCGATCGCCCCGGCGGGCATGGACGACCAGCCCGTCGACGTCCGCGAGGTCGCTCGGCGGTTGGTGGAGCTGGTGGACGCCGGCCCGTCCGGCCGCGTGGACGACCTGGGCGGGCCGGAGGTGCTCTCCACCACCGAGCTCATGCGCACGTACCTCGCGGCGACCGGTAGGCGCCGACCGGTGTGGAGCGTGCCGGTGCCGGGGCTGGGCGGGTTCCGCCGCGGCGACCACCTCACGCCCGAGAACGCGATCGGTCGGGTGACGTTCGCGCGGTGGCTCGAGACCGTCAGCTCTCGAAGAGGCAGAACGGGTGGCCGGCCGGATCGAACATGACGCGGACGTCCTCCTGCGGCTGGAGCTCCGCGAGCGTGGCGCCCTCGGCGAGCGCGTGCTCGACGCCGCGCGGCATGTCGTTCACCCAGATGTCCAGGTGCTCCATCATCTGCTGGTGGTCCGTGGTCGCCGGCCAGACCGGTGCCTCGTAGAGCGGGTCGGAGCTGAACGCGACGCCGGTCCCGCCCCCGGGCGGTCGGAGCAGCACCCAGCCGGGCTCCTCGCCCATCACGCGCCAGCCCAGCAGGCGTCGGTAGAAGTCCGCGAGCGCGTTGGCGTCGCGCGCCTCCAGCACGGTCGTCGAGAGGGAGAGCTCCAGGCCCGCGTGCCGCGTGATCGGCTCGCGGACGGCCGGCCCGCCGAAGATCGTGAGCGGTGACGGGTGCCGCGGCTCATACAGCCCGAGCGACCCGCCGCTGGGCAGCGGGATCCGGGTGACGACGCCCCAGTCCTCGGTGTGCGGGTGCCCGATCGGCCGCACGCCCTTGGCCGCCAGGTCGGCCAGCGTCCGGTCCAGGTCGTCGCACATGAGGTGCAGCGTCGCGCCGTCCGCGCTGTCGCCGGGATGCACCCCGAGCTCCGCCGGCGGGAGCGCGAAGATCAGCCACCCGTCGCCCGACGTCGCGTCCTCGACCGACGACCACCCGAGCACGTCCCGCAGGAACGCCCGGTCGGCCGCGGGGTCGGAGCTGGCCAGCTGGACGTGCAGCGCGGAGATCACCCGTCCAGGGTCGCCACGTGTTCCCGTGTTCGCCACCCGGAAAACCCCTTGGCGCCGTCCCGATCCGGACGTACGGTCGTCGCACACGGGAAGGAGGTGGTCCAGGACATGTTCTATTCCAGGACGCGTGAGGTGACTGTCCGCTAGTCGCCCGAAAGTACTCGGACGGATTGCACAGACGATCCGCCCGCAGGCCCACCCGGACCGGCGAGCGAATCCATGGCAGTCACCGCAGCCCGTGGGAGCCGCGACCTCGTCCTTCGCGGCAGGGCCTCTTCGGAGGCCTGGCCCACGGGCTGTTGCCTGCCCATCTCGTGGCAGGCTGGAGGCGTGGCTCTCAAGAACCCCTCCCAGATCGACCAGATGCGCCCTGCCGGGAAGTTCGTCGCCGGCGTGCTCTCCTCCTTGCGTGACGTCGCCCGCGAGGGGATGACCCTCAAGCAGCTGGACACCCACGCGCACCAGATGATCGACGCCGCCGGCGCACACTCGGTGTACCTGGGCTACCACCCGTCCTTCGGCGCGATGCCGTACCCGGGCGTGCTGTGCACCTCCGTCAACGACGCCGCCCTGCACGGCCTGCCGTCCGACTACGTGCTCGCCGACGGGGACGTGCTCAGCATCGACTTCGCCGCGCAGGTGCAGGGCTGGGTGGCCGACTCCGCGCTGACGTTCCAGATCGGCACGCAGGACCCGACCGTGCAGAAGCTGATCGAGACCACCGAGCGCGCTCTCGACGCCGGCATCGCCGCGGCCCGGCCCGGTGCGCGGATGGGCGACATCTCGTCGGCCATCGGCACCATCGGCCGCGCCGGCGGGTACGGGATCAACGCCGACTTCGGGGGCCACGGCGTCGGGCGGACCATGCACGAGGACCCGCACGTGCCCAACCTCGGGCGCCGCGGCACCGGGCAGAAGCTCAAGGCCGGCCTGGTGATCGCGATCGAGCCGTGGTTCATGGCCGGCGGCGACGAGTACACGATCGACGACGACGGCTGGACCATCCGCACCGGCGACGGCTCCCTGGCCGCCCACGTGGAGCACACGGTGGCGATCACCCCGGACGGCCCGCTGATCCTCACGGCTCGCGACTGATCCCGATCCTCCCGCAGCGTCCGCACTCGATCGGCCTCTGCCCCGCACTAGTGCGGACGTTGCGGCGGACCTGCTCGTTGCGTCCGCCCTCCGGCGGGTTCCAGGCCGCACGAGTGCGGACGTCCGCGGATGTGGAGGTTCTGGCGACCGGATGTGCGGACGTTCCGTGTTCTTGACGGCGGACTTAGATTGGCTCGATCCGGCAACGCCGGCGGATCCGCACGGAAGAGGGCCTCTGATGTCCGCGCTCGTCGAAACTGCTCCGCTCATCGGTCACGTCGTCGGGGGCCAGGTGACGACCCCCGAGGGGTCCCGGACCCAGGACGTGTTCGACCCCGCGACCGGGGAGGTGTCGGGCCGGGTGCTCCTGGCAGAGCAGGCGGACGTCGACGCGGCCGTCGCGGCAGCGGTCGTCGCCGCGGAGAGCTGGTCGCAGGAGCCGGTCGCCAAGCGGGCCGCGGTGCTGTTCGCGCTGCGCGAGCAGATCGTGCAGCACACCGACGAGCTGGCCGCGATCATCACCGCGGAGCACGGCAAGGTGCTGGCCGACTCCCACGGGGAGATCGCCCGCGGGCTCGAGGTCATCGAGTACGCCTGCGGCATGCCGCAGCTGCTCAAGGGCGAGTACTCCGACCAGGCGGCGACGGGTGTCGACGTGTTCTCGTTCCGGGAGCCCCTGGGCGTCGTCGCCGGCATCACCCCGTTCAACTTCCCCGCCATGGTGCCGCTGTGGATGTCGCCGATGGCCATCGCCACGGGCAACGCCTTCGTCCTCAAGCCGTCCGAGCGGGACCCGTCGTCGTCCCTGTTCCTGGCGAAGATGTGGAAGGCCGCGGGGCTGCCGGACGGCGTGTTCTCGGTGGTGCAGGGCGACCGGGTGGCCGTCGACGCGCTCCTCACCCACCCGGACATCGCGGCGGTGTCGTTCGTCGGTTCGACGCCGATCGCGCAGCACGTGCACGCCACGGCCACCGCGCACGGCAAGCGGGTGCAGGCGCTCGGCGGGGCCAAGAACCACGCGGTCGTGCTGGCCGACGCCGACCTGGACCTCGCGGCGACGCACCTGACCGGTGCGGCGTTCGGCGCGGCCGGCGAGCGGTGCATGGCGATCTCGGTGGCCGTCGTGGTCGACGAGGTCGCGGACGCGCTGCTCGAGCGCCTGCGGGCCGGGGCGGAGAAGGTGCGGGTCGCACCCGGCACGGACCCGAACAGCGACATGGGCCCCGTCATCACCAAGGCGTCGCAGCTGCGGATCGAGGAGATCGTCACCGACGCGGTCGCCAACGGGGCCTCCGCGGTCGTCGACGGTCGCGGGCACTCCGTGGCCGGTCACGAGAACGGGTTCTTCGTCGGCCCCACGGTCCTGGACGGCGTCTCCACCGACATGCGGGCGTACGTCGAGGAGATCTTCGGGCCGGTGCTCGTGGTGATCCGGGCGGCGGACCTCACCGAGGCGATCGCCCTGGTCAACGCCAACCCGTACGGCAACGGCACGGCCCTGTTCACGTCCTCCGGCGACGCGGCCCGCACGTTCCAGCGCGCGGTGAACGTCGGCATGATCGGGATCAACGTGCCGATCCCCGTGCCAGTGGGGTGGCACTCCTTCGGCGGGTGGAAGAACTCGCTGTTCGGCGAGAGCCACATCTACGGCCCTGAGTCCGTGCGGTTCTACACGCGCGGCAAGGTGGTCACCAGCCGCTGGCCCAGCAGCCCGGCGACGGCCAAGTTCCACTTCGGCCGCACCACCTCCCACTGACCGCAACGTCCGCACTCGAGAAGGCCTGAACCCGACCGAGTGCGGGCGTCCCTGCCAGGGACCAGCAACGTCCGCACTCGAGCGGGTCTGAACCCCATCGAGTGCGGACGTTGCGGGTTCTACAGCGAGCGCTGGTACGTGCGCATCGCGGCGACCGACCACCACGCGACCAGCGTCGCCAGAGCCAGGAGCAGTGCGCCCCGGGTGGCCACCAGGGACCAGTCCACCGACGGGGACATCGCCGTGCGGGCGATCTCCGTCGCCCACGTGAGCGGGTTGTACCGCGCGGCCGACTGCACCCAGTCGGGCAGCAGGGCGGCGGGCATGAGGGCGGTCGAGACGAAGGTCGCCGGCAGCACGATGATCGTCGAGATGCCGATGAGCGCCGTCTGGTCGCGGGCCAGCAGAGCGACGGCGGCCGACAGCGAGCAGAACGCCGCCGCGAGCAGCAGGGACGCGCCGATGGCGAGGGCCATGCCTCCGACACCTCCGGCGTAGCGCGCACCCGCCAGCGCGCCGATCCCGATCACGCAGATCCCCTGCACCACGCAGACGAGCAGCTGCTGCACCAGCTGACCGGCCACCAGCGACGACCGCGACACCGGGGACGTGAGCATCCGGTCCATCACGCCGGAGCGGATGTCGTCGATGAACCCGGTCCCCGCCCACGCGCCGGAGTACAGGACGGTCATCATGAGGATGCCCGGCACCAGGAAGGTCAGGTAGTCGTCGGTGCCGAACCCCGGCACGGTGCCGACGGACGAGAACACGTTCCCGAACAGGACGAGCCAGATCACCGGCTGGATGATCGCCACCCCGAGACCCCACGGCTGCCGGATCGCGTCGACGGTCCAGCGACGGGTGATCTCCACGGTCTGCGTGACCCAGGACGCGCGGGTCGGCGTGGTGACGGGACGGGTGACGGTGAGCGTGCTCATCGGGCGACCTCCTTCGAGGCGACGTCGGCCGAGGTCCACGAGCGGCCGGCGTGCCGCAGGTAGACGTCGTCGAGGGTGGGACGGGAGACCGCGACGGCTCCGTGCCGCACGCCGGCCGCCTGCAGGGCGGCGATGACGGTGCCGACGACGGCCGGTCCGTCGGTGGTGCGTGCGACGAGGCGACCGGTCGGCCCCTCGACGTGGACGACGACCTCGCGCAGCGCGGCGATCGACGCGACCGCCGACCGCACGAGGTCGGGCGTCGGCTCGACCAGGTCGACCGTGAGCGTGTCCCCCTCGAGCGTGGCCTTCAGCGCGTCCGGGGAACCGGACGCGACCACCCGGCCCCGGTCCACGATCGTCAACCCGTCGGCCAGCCGATCCGCCTCCTCGAGGTAGTGGGTGGTGAGCACGACGGTCAGCGAGTCCTCACCCGCGAGCCGTCGGATCTCCGCCCACATCGCAGCGCGTGCCTCGGGGTCGAGCCCGGTGGTGGGCTCATCGAGGAACAGGACCTGCGGGGTGCCCACGAGACCGAGTGCCACGTCGAGCTTGCGCCGGGTGCCGCCAGAGAGCTTGCCTGCGCCACGGTCGGCAGCCTCGGCGAGCCCGAACCGGTCGACGAGAGCGGCGGCGCGGTCGGACGAGGCGGCTCGGGACAGTCCCCGCAGCCGCGCGGCCATGACGAGGTTCTCGCGCGGGCTGAGCAGCGGGTCGGCGCCGGTGCCCTGCGAGACGTAGCCGATGCTCCGGCGGACGGCGTCAGCCTCCCGCACGACGTCGCGACCACCCACACGGGCGACCCCGGACGTGGCGCGCGCGAGGGTGGTGAGCACCTTCGTGGTGGTCGACTTGCCGGCGCCGTTGGGGCCTAGCAGCCCGTGCACGGTGCCGCCGGGGATGCTGAGCGTGAGGCCGTCGAGGGCCCGGACGTCCGGTCGGCCGCGGCCGCCGGGGTAGGTCTTGACGAGGTCGAGTGCCTCGACCACGGGTGCTGCGGGCATGGTGCCGCCTTCTCGGTCGTGCCGTCCGGAGACGGCGGGTGGTCCGACCGAGCTGCCACCTATGCTGATTCGTGCGGCGGATCGCACAGGTGCCCTCACGGGTCCCGGTCGGTTCGTGGTGGTCGGCCCGGGTGTTCCAAGCACCTGGGCCGACCTTCTTCATTGCGGAGGGCTCAGATACGGCGCGAGCGCCTCCGCAAGCTCATCGGGGTCCAGCCGGCCGTGCGTGCTGGCGCGTCGGTGCAGGTCCCTCCACAGGTCGACGCCCTCGAACGACCCGTCCGCGATGCTCGTCGCGAGCGCGGTGACGAACCCCAGCTCGGCGCGGACGATCGTGACCTCGTACTCGCTCTCCAGCGAGAAGATCGCCGGGAGGCCCATCGCGCGCGCGTCGACGAGCCCGCTCTCGAGGCCGGCGACCTGCCGTTCGAGGGACGTCTGGCGCAGGCGCAGCAGGCGGACGACGTCGTCGGGACCGAGCAAGGGCAGGAACGACAGCGCGGCCTCGAACTGCGGGAACTCCTTGGCCGGCGTGCGGACCAGGTCGGTTAGCCAGTCGATGGCCTCCGTCGCGCCCGCGTCCGTGATCCGGTACACCGTGCGCGTCGGGCGGTTGCCCTCCCGCTCGGTCGACGCGGCCTCGATCAGCCCGTGCTTCACCAGCGAGTCGACCACCGAGTACAGCGAGCCGAAGTTCAGCCGGACCGACTCGTCCTTGCGGCGCTCGCGCAGCGTCATCGACATCTCGTACGGGTGCATCGGGCGCTCCCACAGGAGCGCGAGCACGGCGAGGGCCAGCGGGTTGGTGCGGCTGCGTGACGCCACGGCTCCTCCTGCTCCAGTTCGAATGCTCGATTCAGAATATATCTCGACTAGTACGCGTCTGCCAAGCACGAACGGCCCGCACCCTGGGGAGGATGCGGGCCGTTGCGGGAGCGAGGGTCAGTCGACGCGGACGACGACCTTGCCGCGCACGTGGCCGGTCTGGCTGGCTTCGTGGGCCGCGGCGGCGTCGGCCAGCTCGAACACCTCGGCGACCTCGACCTTCACCGTGCCCGCGTCGATCAGGGCTGCGAGGGCGTCGAGGTCCGCGGTGCTCGGTCGGACCCAGACGTAGTGGCCGCTGAGCTCGTCGCGCGCGGCGGCGTCGACGATCGAGGCCACGACCCCGCCGTCGGCCAGCAGGGCCTTCGAGGTCTCGACGAGGTCGTCACCACCGAAGTCGAGCACGACGTCGATGCCGTCGGGCACCAGCGCGCGCACGCGGTCGGCCAGCCCGTCGCCGTACTCCACCGGCTCCGCGCCGAGGCCGCGCAGGTACTCGTGGTTGCGCGCGGACGCGGTGCCGATCACCCGGGCGCCCACCGAGCGGGCGATCTGCACGGCGAACGCGCCGACCCCGCCCGCGGCGGCGTGCACGAGGACGGTCTGACCCTCGCGGACGCCGGCTCGTCGGATCGCCTGGAACGCGGTCAGGCCGGCCAGCGGCACGGCCGCAGCCTCCTCGAACGAGAGGGTCGACGGCTTGCGCGCAAGGGTCCGCACGGGTGCGGCGACGTACTCCGCGAACGTGCCGCCCTGCACCCAGTCGCGGCGCACGTACCCGTAGACCTCGTCGCCGACCTCGTACTCGGGGGTGTCGAGGCCGACGCGCTCGACCACGCCGGCCACGTCCCAGCCGGGGACCGCGGGGAACGTCACGTCCAGGATCGCGTCGAGGTACCCGGCCCGGACCTTCCAGTCGACGGGGTTGACCGACGCGGCGCGCACGCGGACGAGCACGCTGTCGGGGCCGACCTTCGGGGTGGGCTGCTCGGTGAGCTCGAGGACGTCGGACGCGCCGTAGCGGGAGTAGGTGATGGCTCGCATGCTCCCGACAACCGGGCGACGACGGGCCGTGATTCCCTCCGTGGCAAACGTCACGTCGCCGCCCACCCCCGTTCACCTGCCTGCCGCAACTCGGACATCCGCCCTGGTCACCCTCGGTGCACACCGATCGAAGGGGACCTCGATGCCGTACGCCCGCCGCACCCTTGCCGCGCTGACCTGCACCGCCGTGCTCTGCGCGGGCCTCGGAGCGACCGCCGCGACGGCGCACCCCCAGCCGTCCCCCCAGGCTGTGTTCCACCGCCTCGCCACGTATCCCGTCTACCTGAACCGCCCGGCGGACGTGCCGGCAGCGGACCCGACCGTCGCGGAGATCTCCGCGGTCAGCGAGGACGGTCGGACGTTCATCCACACCGACGCGCTCGCGGGCCGGATCGGCTTCGTCGACCTCACGGACCCGGCGAAGCCGCGGGGCCTGGGCGCGCTCGACCTGGCGGCGGACCTCGGGGTGGGCGACCACGCGGAGCCGACGTCGGTGGCCGTGGTCGGCGGCTACGTGCTCGTCGTCGTCGACACGTCGGAGAGCTTCACGAATCCGTCGGGACTGCTCGCGGTGGTCGACCTGGCCACGCACGCGCTGGTGCGGACGATCGACCTCGGCGGCCAGCCCGACTCGATCGCGCTCACGCCCGACAAGACGCACGCGGCGATCGCGATCGAGAACCAGCGCGACGAGGACGTGAAGCCGACGGGCGGCGCCAAGGGCGATCTGCCGCAGCTGCCCGGCGGGTTCCTGCAGCTCGTGGACCTGCCCGGGACCGACCCCGCGACCTGGACCACCCGGGCGGTGCCGTTCACGGCGGAGGCGCTCGCCGGGCTCGACACCCCGCAGGACCCGGAGCCGGAGTACGTCGCGATCGACCCCACGGGGACCACGGTCGCGGTGACCCTGCAGGAGAACAACGGCGTCGCGCTCGTCGACATCGCCTCCGGGACCGTCTCGCGCGTGTTCAGCGCGGGCAGCGTCGCGGTGACCGGCATCGACACCGCGCAGGACGGTGTCATCAACCAGACCGGGTCCATCCCGGCCACGCCGCGCGAGCCCGACGCCGTCGCGTGGCTCGACGCGACGCACCTGGCGACCGCGAACGAGGGCGACTGGAAGGGCGGCACCCGCGGGTGGACCGTCTTCGACACCTCCGGCGCGGTGGTCTGGGACGCCGGTGCGGAGCTCGAGCGGCTGGCCGTCCGGACCGGGCTGCACTCCGAGTCGCGCGCCGGGAAGAAGGGCGTCGAGATCGAAGGGCTGGCGGTCGCGACCCTCGGCGGGAAGCGGTACGCGTTCGTCGGCTCCGAGCGGTCGAACTTCGTCGCGGTGTACGACGTGGACGACGCCGCGCACCCGCGGTTCGTCCAGGTGCTGGCGACGACCAACGGGCCGGAAGGCATCCTGCCGGTGCCGTCGCGGGACCTGCTGCTGGTCTCCAGCGAGACCGATGACGCGTCGGTCCTGGTCCGCTCGTCGGTGACCGTCTTCGGCCGTGGCAAGGCCTATGCCAGGACGGCGGGCACCGCGAAGTTCCCGAGCGTCGTCTCCGCCGACGACGCCGCGGGCAACCCGATCGGCTGGGGCGCGCTCGGCGCGCTGAGCGCGGACCCGACCGACAAGAAGCACCTGTGGACCGCGTCGGACGCGGCCTACTCCACGGCGCACCTGCTCCGGCTCGACGTGTCGCGGACGCCGGCGGTGATCGACCGCGACGTCGTCGTGACGCAGGGGGGCACGACGGCATCGCTGGACATCGAGGGCGTCTCGGCGCGCCGGCGGGGCGGGTTCTGGCTGGGGTCCGAGGGGGCGACGGGCGCCGCGAACGCCCTGGTCCGCACCGACGCGAGCGGCGCGATCCAGCAGACGGTGCCGCTGCCCGCGGACGTCTCGGCGGGGCTGAGCAAGTGGGGCATCGAGGGCGTCGCCGCCACGGAGGACTCCCGCGGCGAGCACGTGTGGGTCGCGCTCCAGCGCGGGCTCACCGGCGACGAGACCCGGGCGCGCATCGGCCGCTACGACGTCCGCACCGGCACCTGGGCGTGGTTCGCCTACCCGCTGGGCACGACGACGACCGCCGGCGACTGGATCGGCCTGTCGGAGATCACCGTCGTGGACCGCGACACCCTGGCGGTCATCGAGCGCGACAAGCTCAACGGCCCGGACGCCAAGGTCAAGGCCGTCTACACGGTGCGGATCCCGGCCAGGGACCCCGCACCCGGCACCGTCGGCACGCTGACCAAGACGCTGGTCCGCGACCTGGTCCCGGACCTGCGGGCGACCAACGGGTGGACGCAGGAGAAGCTCGAGGGCCTGACCATCGGTGGCGATGGCCAGGTCTACGCGATCACGGACAACGACGGGCTCAAGGACGCCACCGGCGAGACCGTGCTCCTGCGGCTCGGCCCGGCGGCGAAGGTGTTCCGGGCGCACAGGTGACGTCGAGCGGCGATCATGGCGGGATGCCCACCCCGTACTCCGTCATGGTCGTCTGCACCGGCAACATCTGCCGCTCCCCGATGGCCGAGGTGGTCCTGCGCGAGCGGTTCGCCGCCGCCGGCCTGGGCGACCGGGTGGTCGTCGACTCCACCGGCATCAGCGCCGAGGAGCACGGCAACCCCGTGGACCGTCGCGCGCGGGCCGTCTTGCAGGCCCACGGCTACCCCGCGGGCGACGGCCACCGGGCGCGTCAGGTGCGGCCGGGCGACGAGCGCGACCTGGTGCTGGCCATGACGAACGCGCACGCGCGGGCGCTGCGGCGGCTGGACGCCGAGCCGGTGCTCTACCGCTCGTTCGACCCGGCGGCGACCGGCGACCTCGACGTCGCCGACCCTTGGTACGGCGGCGCGCAGGACTTCGAGGACTGCCTCGCGCAGATCGAGGCAGCGGCGGACGGGATCGTCGACCATGTTCGAGCGGCGCTGGGGAATGCGCAGGTCAGTCGCCATGGTTGACCGAGGCATGTCCCTCGACGAGATCCCGCTGACCACCCTCAAGGGCGAGCCCACGACGTTCGGCGCCTACGCGGACAAGGTGAAGCTGGTGGTGAACGTCGCGTCCCGGTGCGGGCTGGCCCCGCAGTACGAGACGCTCGAGCAGCTGCAGAAGACCTACGGCGACCGCGGCTTCACCGTGCTGGGCTTCCCGAGCAACCAGTTCCTCCAGGAGCTCGGCTCCGAGGAGGCCATCGCGGAGTACTGCTCGGCCACCTGGGGCGTGACGTTCCCGATGTTCGAGAAGGTCAAGGTCAACGGCCGGCACCAGCACCCGCTGTACTCCGAGCTGACCAAGACGCCGGACGCGTCGGGCAAGGCCGGCCGGGTCACGTGGAACTTCGAGAAGTTCGTCGTCACGCCGGACGGGTCGGTGCACCGGTTCCGCCCGCAGACCGTTCCGGACGCGCCCGAGATCGTCGAGCTGATCGAGGCGTCCCTGCCCGCGTAGCTACAGCCAGCGGTTGCGCCGGAAGGCTCGGTGCAGTCCGACGCAGACGACGCCGATGCCGGCCAGCACGATCCAGAACCCGAGCGCCCAGTCCGAGGCCGGCAGGTAGTCGAAGTTCATCCCGTACAGGCCGGCGATCGCGGTGGGCACCAGGGCGATCGCCGCCCACGCGGAGATCTTGCGCATGTCGGAGTTCTGCTGGACCGTCACGCGGTTCTGCTCGACGGTCACCTGCGCGAGGTCGGCCTGCAGGACGCCGGTGAGCAGCGCGTCCGCGGCCTCGATGAGCTCCGCGGCTCGCAGGGCGTGGTCCTGGACGTCCCGGAAGTACGGGCGTGAGTAGGCCGGGATGCACGGCATCTGCTGCTCGGCCAGCCGGGTCAGCGGCTGGACCAGGGGCACGACCGCGCGGCGGAACTGCTGCACCTCGCGCTTGAGCTTGTAGATCCGCTCGGCGTGGTCGTTGCCCGGGTCGTCGCCGAACACCTGGTCCTCGATCTGGTCCAGGTCCTCGTCGATCGCCGCGGTGACGTCGAGGTACTGGTCGACGGCCTTGTCCAGGATCCCGTGCAGCACCGCGGGCGGGCCGTGCTGCAGCATCTCGGGGTCGGCCTCGAGAGCCGCCCGCACGAGCGCCGGGATCCTCGTGTCCCCGTGCCGGACCACGATGACGAACCGCTCGCCCAGGAAGATCGCGAGCTCGGTGACCTCGACCACCTCGACGTGGTCGACGTAGTGCACGGGCTTGACCACCGCGAACGTGACCCCGCCGTACTGCTCGAGCTTGGGCCGCTGGTGGGCCCGGATGGCGTCGTCGATGGCCAGCTGCGGGAGCTCGAAGCCCTTGGCGAGCTGGTCGAACTCCTCGGCGGTGGGCTCGACCAGGCCGATCCACACGAAGCCGTCCTCCGCCTCGGCCTCCTGGAGGGCCAGGCGCAGGTCGTCGATGTGGTGCCGCCGGCGTCCGGCGGAGTAGAGCGCGCAGTCCACGATCACGACACGAAGGCTAGACCGGGCGGTGGACCGTCCAGCACGACAGACTGGCAGGGCCGTCGACGAACGCCGGCGGCACCCGCGGAAGAACTCCCGGAGGTTGTCGTGAAGTTCGAGATCTACAAGGACAAGGCGGGCGAGTTCCGGTTCCGGATCGTCGCCACCAACGGCAACGTCCTCGCATCGAGCGAGGGCTACTCGGCGAAGGCGTCGGCCCAGAACGCCATCGACCGCATCAAGTCCGACGCGGCCGGGGCGGACACCGTCGACAACAGCTGACCGTCGGGTGCACGGGTCCGGCGCCGATGCCGGGCCCGTGCGCCACGATGAGCCCATGAAGGTTGCCGCTCGCGCCCACGTCCCGCCCTTCGCCGTGATGGAGATCCTGGCCGCCGCCAACGCGCGGCGGGCAGCGGGCGAGGACGTGCTGAACCTCTGCGCGGGCGAGCCGTCGACGGGGGCCTCGGAGGTCGTGCGGCAGCGCGCGATCGACCTGCTGACCTCGGGCGACCTCGGGTACACCGAGTCACTGGGTGCCCCGGCCCTGCGCGCGGCGATCGCGCAGCACTACCGCGACACGTACGACGTCGACGTGGCGCCCGGTCGGGTCGCCGTCACCACGGGCTCGTCCGGCGGCTTCGTGCTCGCGTTCCTCGCGGCGTTCGACGTCGGCGACCGGGTGGCGCTCGCGGTCCCCGGCTACCCCGCGTACGCGAACATCCTCGCGGCCCTCGGGTGCGAGGTCGTGGTGATCCCGTGCGGGCCGGAGACCCGGTACCAACCGACGGTCGCGCAGCTCGAGGCGCTTTACCCGCCGGTCGAGGGGCTCGTGATCGCCAGCCCGGCCAACCCGACCGGCACCATGATCGACCCCGACGAGCTGGCCGCGATCGCGGACTGGTGCGCCGGCAGCGGCGTCCGGCTGATCAGCGACGAGATCTACCACGGGATCACCTACGGCTCCGAGGCGACGGCCACCGCCGCCCGGTACCTGGGCCGCGGCGCCGTCGTCGTGAACTCGTTCTCCAAGTACTGGGCCATGACGGGCTGGCGCCTCGGCTGGCTGGTGCTCCCGGACGACCTGATCACGACAGTCGACGCGCTGGCCGGCAACGTCGCCCTCTGCCCGCCGGCCCTGGCCCAGCACGCCGGGGTCGCCGCGTTCAGCCCCGCCGGCTACGCCGCCGCCCGGGATAACGTCGAGCGCTACGCCGCGGCACGGGCACACCTGCTCGACCGGCTGCCGGAGCTGGGCTGGGCGCGCATCGCCCCGGCCGACGGTGCGTTCTACCTGTACGGCGACATCTCCGCGAGCGGCCTGGACTCGATCACCTGGTGCGCGCGGCTGCTCGACGAGGCGGGGGTCGCCCTGACGCCGGGCACCGACTTCGACCCGGTGGACGGGCACCACTGGGTGCGGCTGTCGTTCGCGTCGTCGGTGGACGTGGTGCGCCAGGCCGTGGACCGGATCGTCGCCTGGCAGCGAACCCTGACGTAACACGCGCCCCCTACAGTCGCGGCCATGGACGTGGCGGTGCTCGGTGCGACGGGCGATGTGGGACGGCAGATCTGCACGCAGCTGGTGGAGCGGCGGATCCTGCCGACGAGCTCGCGGCTGCAGCTGGTCGGCCGGCTCGACGGCGCCTCCGGCCGCGCGGTGCACGGGCTGCGCGCGGACCTGATCGACGCGTACGACGAGCACGCGCCGCTGCTCGACGTGGCCCTGGACCCGGCGGACGTGGTCGCGGACGTCGTGGTGGTCGCCGCGGGCGCGACCGCACCGGCGTCGGCGGGGGCCCCGATGACCAGGGCGGAGCTCGCGGAGCAGAACCTCGCCGCGTTCACGGCCTACGCGGACGCGCTGGCCCGGTACGGCTCGGGCCAGGAGGTCGTCGTCGTGGTCTCCAACCCCGTCGAGCTCGGGGTCGCGGTCATGGCGTCCGCGCTCAAGCGGCACCGCGTGATCGGGATGGGCGCGTGGCTGGACACCCTGCGGTTCCGGCGGGAGATCGCGGTGTCGCTCGGGGTCCGACGCCACCGCGTGGCCGGGTTCGTCGCCGGGCAGCACGGGGACGACCTGGTGCCGCTCTGGTCGTCCGTGCGGATCAGCGGGCTCGACGTGGACGAGCGGCGGCGGGCGGTGGCCCGGCTGCGCGGCGGGCGGTCGCTCGACGGGTTCGGCGCGGAGATCGCGGCCGCCAAGGAGCAGCTCGGGGCCACCCGGGACATCGGTGAGGCGTTCGCGCTCATCGACAGCTGGCCGCCGGACCTGCGGGTGGTCGCCCGCCCGTGGATGACGCACCAGAGCGGGGCCAAGACGGCCGCCGGCACCGCGAGCGCGACGATCGACCTGGTCGACACCATCCTGGACGGCCGGGACATCGTGGTGGCCGGGCAGGTGGCGCTCGCGGGTGAGGTGCTGGACCGCACCGGGGTGCTCGGCGTCCCGGTGGTGGTCGGGCAGGAGGGCTGGTCGCGGGTGCTGCTGGACGAGCCGGCGCCCGACGAGGTCCGCCGGCTGACCGCCGTGGCCGACCGGATCGACGCGGCGAACGCGCCGTGGCCGGGGGGCGGCGCATGATCTCCGACGACGACGACCGCTGGGTGGCGTTCGTGCGGGCGGACCACCGCACCGGCACGATCGCGGCGCTCGCCGGCGTGTTCGCCACGCGCGGTGTGAACTTCGAGTCGCTGGCCACGGGGGACGTCGCCGGTGACGACGGGCTGGTGGTCGTCACGTTCCGCACCAGCGAGCGTCGTCAGCGCGTGCTGGTCCGCAGCGTCGAGCGGCTGGACGCGGTGCGCAGCGTGCTGGTGCGCCGGGCCGAGGACCTGGGCGTCCGGGCTGCGGCCGTGGTGCACCTGCCCCGCACCGTCGACTTCCGGCCGCCCAAGCACGCGGCCGTGAGCTGGTCGGGCTCGTCGCTGCAGGGCCAGCCCGTGCTGGTCGAGGGGCCGCTGGTGGACGTCGAGGCGGTCGTGGCCGCGGCGCGTGCTGCGGGTGCCCGGTCCGAGGCGACGGTCATCCAGCCGCCCGCCGCGACGTAGGTTGGATCTCGTGCCTCTGTCCGCCCTGGTCCCCCCGGGTCCGCCCCTGACCCCTGCGCAGACCGAGCGCGGGTCCCGCCACCTGCTGCTCGCGGAGATCGGGGTCGATGGCCAGCGCCGGCTGCGCAACGCCCGGGTGCTCGTCGTCGGTGCTGGTGGCCTGGGCGCCCCGGTGCTGCAGTACCTCGCGGCGGCCGGCGTCGGGACGATCGGGATCGTCGACGACGACGTGGTCGACGTCAGCAACCTGCAGCGCCAGGTCATCCACGGGTCCGCCGACGTGGGCCGCGCCAAGGTCGACAGCGCGCGCGACTCCGTGGTCGCCCTCGACCCGGACATCCGCGTGGTGGCCCACCGCACGCGGCTGACCAGCGACAACGTGGACGAGATCCTGCGCGGCTACGACGTCGTCGTCGACGGGACCGACAACTTCCCCACCCGCTACCTGGTCAACGACGCGTGCGTCCGGCTCGGCCTGCCCGAGGTGTGGGGGTCCGTCCTGCGGTTCGACGCCCAGACCACCGTGTTCTGGGGACGGGCGGGCGTGGAGCTGCGCGACCTCTTCCCCTCGCCGCCCGCGCCCGACGAGGTCCCGTCCTGCGCGGAGGCCGGCGTGCTCGGCGCGCTCTGCGGACAGGTCGGCTCCGTCATGGCCACCGAGGTGGTCAAGCTGATCACCGGCACCGGCGAGAGCCTGCTCGGCCGCGTGCTCGTCATCGACGCGCTGCGTGGCCGGTGGACCGAGATCCCCCTGGCCGCACGCCCCACCGCACGCCCGAGATCCGAGGAGCCCGCCATGTCCGACGTCCCCGTCGTCACCGCCCCCGAGCTGGTCGCGCGGCTGGCCGCCCGCGAGGCCGGCACCGACGACTTCCTGCTCATCGATGTCCGCGAGCCCGCCGAGCACGCCCAGGCGTCCATCCCCGGCGCCGTCCTCGTCCCGCTGGGCACCCTGTTCGACGGCACGGCCCTGGCCGACCTGCCGCACGACAAGGAGATCGTCGTGCACTGCCAGGTGGGCGCTCGCTCCCTGACCGCCGCGCAGATCCTGCGTGGAGCGGGCTTCGACGCGTCGAACGTCGACGGCGGGATCCTGGCCTGGATGGACGCGCGCTGACTGTGCGCTCCCTGACCGAGCACCGCGCGGCCGCCCTCGCGCTGGCCTCGCCCCTGCCCGCGGTCGAGGTGCTCCTCGACGACGCGGACGGCCTCGTGGTCGCCGACGACCTGCGGACCGACGAGCCGCTGCCCCGCTGGGACAACTCCGCGATGGACGGCTACGCCGTGCGCCACGAGGACGTGGTCGACCTGCCGGCGACCCTCCGAGTGGTGGCGGACCTGCCCGCGGGCACGGCCGACGAGCCCGTGGTCGGTCCCGGCACCGCGGCGCGGATCATGACGGGTGCACCGGTCCCCGCGGGCGCGGACACGATCGTGCCGGTCGAGCTGACCGACGCCGGCACCGCGACCGTGCGGGTGCGCGAGGCGCCGGCGGCCGGGGTCCACATCCGCCGGGCGGGCGAGGACGCCGTGCCCGGTGACGTCGTCGTGGCCGCTGGAACCCTGCTCGGACCCGCCGCGATCGCCGCCGTCGCCTCGCTCGGCCGGGCCACCGTCCGGGTGCACCGCCGGCCGCGCGTCGGGGTCGTCTCCACCGGCGACGAGCTCGTGGCACCGGGCACCCCGCTGCGCCGCGGCCAGCTCCCCGACTCGAACTCCTGGCTGCTCGCGTCCGCGGTCCGGGACGCCGGTGGCACGCCGGTACGGATCGGTCCCGTGCCCGACGACGTCGACGCCCTGCGGTCGGTGCTCGCGGACCTCGACGGGTCGGTGGACGCGATCATCACGTCCGGCGGGGTCAGTGTCGGTGCGTACGACGTGGTCAAGGCCGCGCTGGCCGACGAGCCGGGCGTCGAGTTCCTGCCCGTCGCCGTCCAGCCCGGCAAGCCGCAGGGCCTGGGCCGGCTCCCCGGCGGCACCCCGATCTACACGCTCCCGGGCAACCCGGTGAGCTCGTTCGCGTCGTTCGAGATGTTCGTGCGCCCGGCGCTGCTGCGGATGCGCGGGCTGGCCGAGGTCGAGCGACCCACGGTCCAGGCGGTGGCCGACGAGGGCTGGACCACCCCGCCCGGACGCGCGCAGCTCATGCCCGTGCGCTGGGTGGGCCCCGACCGCGTGGTGCGCGCGACCGCGCGCGGCTCCGGCTCGCACCTGGTCGCCCGCCTCGCCCTGGCCGAGGGGCTCGCCGTCATCCCCGCCGAGATCGACGCGGTCGTCGCCGGCGACCGCGTCACCGTCCTGAAGGTGAGCCCATGACCGAGCAGTTCACGCACCTCGACGCCGCCGGGCACGCCCGGATGGTCGACGTGACCGCCAAGCAGCCGACCGTCCGGGCGGCCACCGCCAGCGGCCGGGTGCAGTGCGGGCCCGCCGTGATCGCGGCGTTGCGCGACGGTGCGGTGCCGAAGGGTGACGTGCTCGCGGTCGCCCGGATCGCCGGCATCGCCGCCGCCAAGCGCACCCCCGAGCTGCTCCCGCTGGCGCACGTCATCGGGGTGCACGGCGTGGTGGTCGACCTCGAGATCACCGACGAGGGCGTGTCCATCACCGCCACCGTCCGCACGGCCGACCGCACGGGCGTCGAGATGGAGGCCCTCACGGCCGTGTCGGTGGCGGCGCTCGCGGTCGTCGACATGGTGAAGGGCCTCGACAAGTCCGTCCGCATCGCCGACGTACAGCTGGAGGCGAAGTCAGGCGGGCGCTCGGGCGAGTGGCGGCGCGAGTCGTGACCTTCGACGCGATCGTGCTGGCCGGCGGGCGGGCGCGGCGGCTCGGCGGCGCCAGCAAACCGGAGGTCGAGGTCGGCGGGGTCGCCCTGCTCGACCACGCGCTCACGGCGGTCGCCGGTGCCTCCCACGTCGTCGTCGTGGGTCCCCCGCAGCTGGCGAGGCCGGGGATCGTGACCGTGCTGGAGGACCCCCCGGACGGTGGCCCGGTCGCGGGCCTCGCCGCCGGGCTCGACCGGCTGCCCGGCGACGGGCCTGAGCAGGTCGTCGTCCTCGCGTGCGACGTGCCCTTCGCCGGACGCGTGCTGCCCGCGCTGCTGGCCGCCGTGCAGGATGCGGACGGCGCCCGGATGGTCGGTGCCGAGGGTCGTCCGCAGCATCTGGTGGCCGTCTACCGGCGGGCCGCGCTGCGGTCCGCGCTCGACGCGCTTCCCGACGTGCGCGGCGCCGCGATGCACCGACTGGTCGGCGGACTGCGGCTGGTGGACGTCCCCGACGAGCACGGCGCGACCGCCGATGCCGACACCTGGGCCGACGTCGAACGACTCGACGCGTCGCTCAGTGACAGGATCGAGCCATGACCGACGACCCCCGCCGCGCACCCGGCGCCGACCTGCCCGCCTGGATCGAGAGCCTGACCGCGGCGCTGGGCGTGGACCCCGCGCTCGTGGACACGGACCGGCTCCTCGGGGTCGCCGCCGACGTCGCGCACCAGGTGGCCCGGCCGGCCGTGCCGATCACCATGTTCATCGCGGGTCTCGCGGCTGCGGGTGCCGACCCGGCGCCGATCCTGGCGCGGATCGAGGCCGAGGCCGGAGCCTGGACCGTCGAGCCGTGATCACGGTCCGCTACTTCGCCGCCGCCGCGGAGGCCGCGGGGGTGGACACCGAGCAGCTGCCCGCGGGGTCGGCCGCTCAGGTCAGGGCCGCGATGGTCGCCGCGCACGGTCCCGGGCTCGATCGCGTGCTCGGCCGGTGCTCGCTGCTCGCAGACGGCACTCGCGTGGAGGCCGACGACCCGGTTCCGGCCGGCGCCACGCTCGACGTGCTCCCCCCGTTCGCGGGCGGCTGACCGCAGCGCGCCGTTCGAGCGCGGCCGAGATCCCTCGCGTGAAGACTTCGTTGCACCAGACGAGACGAACTCTTCACGCGAGCGCGACGGCGACGGCGACCGCGACGGCGACGGCGAGCGTGCGGGCGCCTCAGCCGCCGATCGCGCTCATCGGGCGGTCCGGCTGCAGGAAGCTCGGGTCGTCGATGTCGTGCCCGGCCTTCTTGCCCGCCAGGCAGCGGCGGTACGCGTCCGCCAGGGCGGTGTCGACGTCGGCCGGGGCCGCAGCGGGCCGGACAGGGGCGTCGGTGCCGATCCGCACTGCCTGACCAGGCCCGACGCCGATCTGGGCGGGGGGTTCCTCCGAGCCGCGCAGCAGGTCCCGCACGTTGGTCTCCGTCTGCGAGAACAGGCACGCGCGCAGCTGTCCGTCGGCCGTGAGGCGCAGCCGGTCGCACGCGCCGCAGAAGGGCGCGGTGACCGACGCGATCACGCCGACCGTCGCGGGTCCGCCGTCGACGGTCCACAGCTCTGCGGGGGCGGCACCGCGACCGGGCACCTCCTCGAGCGTGAACTCCGCGCGCAGCCGCGCCAGGATCTCCGCCTGCGTCACCATCTCCGCGCGGTCCCACGTGTGCCCGGCGTCGAGCGGCATCTGCTCGATGAACCGCATCTGGTAGCCGCGCTCCACGGCGAACCTCGTCAGCTCCACCACCTCGTCGTCGTTCACCCCGCGCATGGCCACCGCGTTGATCTTCACGGGGTGCAGCCCGGCGGCGTCGGCGGCGGCGATCCCGGCGAGCGTCTCCACCAGCTTGTCGCGGCGCGTCAACGACAGGAACTTGGCGCGGTCGAGGGTGTCCAGGCTGATGTTCACGCGCGACAGGCCGGCGTCCTTGAGGTCCGAGGCCAGACCGGGCAGGCGCAGCGCGTTCGTCGTCAGCGACACCTCGGGGCTGCCGGCCGGGCCGGTCAGCGCGGTGAGCCGACGGACGACGTCCACGATGTCCACGCGCAGCAGCGGCTCGCCGCCGGTCAGGCGGATCTCCGTGATGCCCAGGGAGACCCCGACGCGCGCGACGTGCACGATCTCCTCGGTGCTCAGCATGGTGGAGCGCGCGAGCCAGGGGACGCCCTCGGCGGGCATGCAGTAGGTGCAGCGCAGCGAGCAGCGGTCGGTCAGCGAGATCCGCAGGTCGCGGTGCACGCGCCCGAACCGGTCCACCAGCTGCTCCGTCATGACATCCCCACCCATACGTGCGAGCCGTCCTCGAGGACCTCACGCTTCCACACCGGCAGCTCGGCCTTGACGGTCTCGACGAGCGCGCGGCACACCTCGAACGCCTCGGCGCGGTGCGCGGTGGCGACGGCGGCGACGATCGCTGCCTCCCCGACCGCCAGGTGCCCGACGCGGTGGCTGACGGCGATGCCGAGCACGTCGTCGGTCAGCGCGTCGTGCGCGATCCGCTGAAGGACGGCCTCGGCGGTCGGGTGCGCGGTGTAGTCCAGCCCCACCACCCGTCCCTCGACCGACGGGTCGTGATCGCGCACCAGCCCGACGAACGTCGCGACCGCTCCGGCCCGCGGGTCGCTCACATGTTCCACGTGGAACTGCAGGTCGAGGGGCTCGTCGACGACGCGCGCGATCACGAGTGGTCCCCTCCGACGAGCTGGTCGAGCAGGTGGTCGACCAGCGGGAGCAGCACGTCGAGGCCCTCCGCCACGCCGGACGGCGACCCCGGCAGGTTCACGACGAGTGCGCCGCCCTCGGTGACCCCGGCGATCCCGCGCGAGAGGACGGCGGTGGGCACGGTCGTCGCACCCTCGCGCCGGAGCAGCTCCGCGATACCCGGCAGCTCGCGGTCGAGCACCGGCCGGGTGCCCTCGGGGGTCCGGTCGCGAGGCCCGACGCCGGTCCCGCCGGACGTCACGACGAACCGCGCACCGCCCTGCAGGGCCGCACGCACCGCCCGCTCGACGGACTCGGCACCGTCGGGCACCACCGCCACCCCGTCCACCGCGAAGCCGGCGGTGAACAGCTTGTCCACGGCCACCGGACCGGACCGGTCCTCGCGCTCGCCGGCGGCGGACCGGTCGGACACGACGATCACCGCAGCCAGGGGTGAGGTGGGCGTCTGCACCGGGCCAATCTACGCACGCGACCCCACCACGTGGACGGTCGGCCTGCACCCTGGACATCGCCCGGTACGCTGGCCACACAACTTCACACGCTGCTCGAACCGCGGCGGGAGAGCTCCCGCAGAAGGTTGCGGGGCGCCGAAGGAGCAACCCTCCCCGGGAATCTCTCAGGCCCCTGTACCGCCACGGCGAGGCAACTCTGGAAAGCGGACCACGTCGTTCACGACGAGGTCCCACCGACGGTGCAAGTCGGCGCGCCCCGACAGGCGGACCGGCAAAACTCTCAGGTTTGCGCGAGTCTGCGCGGATGACAGAGCGGGGAGCCCACCCACCGTCCCGGCACGTCCGGACGACCCTGCGGAGCAGCCCGTGACCGATCTGAGCCAGTTGCACGACGCCGTCCTGAACGGTGTCCCCGCCGTCCACCTGGACACCAGGTCCGACGCCGTCCCGTTCACCAGCGTGGAGCACACGCCCGCGGCCGAGGTCTTCGCCGACCGCCACATCGGCCCGCGAGGCGGCGAGACCGCCCACATGCTCTCCGTCGTCGGCTACCACTCGCTCGACGAGCTGGTCGACGCCGCCGTCCCCGCGAGCATCCGCACGGACCGCCCGCTGGACCTGCCCTCCGCGCGCTCCGAGGAGGAGGTCCTCGCCGCGCTGCGGACGATCGCCGGCCGCAACCGCGTGATGACGCAGATGATCGGCCAGGGCTACTCCGACACCATCACCCCCGCGGTCATCCGCCGGAACGTGCTCGAGTCGCCCGCCTGGTACACCGCGTACACCCCGTACCAGCCGGAGATCTCGCAGGGCCGGCTGGAGGCGCTGCTCAACTTCCAGACGATGGTCACCGACCTCACCGGTCTGGACCTGGCCAACGCGTCGCTGCTCGACGAGGCCACCGCGGTCGCCGAGGCGGTCGCGCTCATGTGGCGCGCGGCCCGCGGCAAGGCCGGCACGGTGGTGCTCGACGCCGACCTGTTCGGCCAGTCGCTCGCCGTCACGCTCGGCCGCGCGGAGGCCATCGGCCTGCCGGTCGTCGTCGCGGACCTCTCCGACGGACTGCCCGAGATCGAGGGCGACCTCATCGGCGTCGTCGTCCAGCAGGTCGGCGCCTCGGGCCGCGTCCGCGACCTCCGGCCGGTCATCGAGGACACCAAGGCGCGCGGCGGCCTGGTCACCGTCGCCGCGGACCTGCTCGCGCTCACTCTGCTCACCTCACCCGGCGAGCTCGGTGCCGACGTGTCCGTCGGCTCCGCCCAGCGCTTCGGCGTCCCGCTGTTCGGCGGTGGCCCGCACGCCGCGTTCATGGCCGTGCGCACCGGTCTCGAGCGCATGCTGCCCGGCCGGCTCGTGGGCGTCTCCATCGACGCCGACGGCGCCCGCGCCTACCGGCTCGCCCTGCAGACGCGTGAGCAGCACATCCGCCGCGAGAAGGCGACGAGCAACATCTGCACCGCCCAGGCCCTGCTGGCGATCGTGGCGTCGATGTACGCGGTCTACCACGGGCCTGACGGCCTGCGGGCGATCGGGGAGCGTGTGCACGCACGGGCGGCAGGCCTGGCCGAGCTGCTCGACGGGGTCGGCGTCACGGTCGAGCACGCCACGTTCTTCGACACGGTCCGCACCGTCGTCCCCGGGAAGGCGCGCGCGGTCGTCGCGCAGGCCGCCGAGGCCGGGGTCAACCTCTGGGCGCCCGACGACGACCACGTGCAGATCGCGTGCGACGAGCGCACCACCGACGACCACCTGCTGCGGATCGTGCTCGCCTTCGCGGCCGCCGGGGTGACCACCCTGGAGGCCGAGGAGGGCACGTACGCGTTCGGGTTCCTCGGCACCGACGGCTCCGACGCCCTCCCCGCCGGGCTGCGTCGCACCAGCGCCTACCTGCAGCACCCCGTCTTCCACCTGCACCGCTCCGAGACCGCGATGCTGCGCTACCTGCGCCGCCTCTCGGACAAGGACCTGGCTCTGGACCGCACGATGATCCCGCTGGGCTCGTGCACCATGAAGCTCAACGCCACCGCGGAGATGGAGCCGATCTCCTGGCCGGAGTTCGCCACCATCCACCCGTACGCCCCCACCGACCAGACCGAGGGCTACGCGGAGCTGGTCACGGAGCTGCAGGACTGGCTGGCGGAGATCACCGGCTACGCGGCCGTCTCCGTGCAGCCGAACGCGGGCAGCCAGGGCGAGCTCGCCGGGCTGCTGGCCATCCACGGGTACCACGCGTCCCGCGGCGACCAGCGCGACGTCTGCCTGATCCCCGCGTCTGCGCACGGCACCAACGCGGCGTCGGCGGCGCTCGCGGGCATGCGCGTGGTGGTGGTCGCCACGGCCGACGACGGCTCGATCGACCTGGACGACCTGCGCGCCAAGCTGGAGCAGCACGGCCCGAAGGTCGCGGCGATCATGATCACCTACCCCTCGACGCACGGCGTCTACGAGGAGGGTGTCCGCACCGTCTGCGACCTCGTGCACGAGGCCGGCGGTCAGGTCTACATCGACGGCGCCAACCTCAACGCGCTCGTCGGCCTGGCCCGTCCGGGCGAGCTCGGTGGCGACGTCAGCCACCTCAACCTGCACAAGACCTTCTGCATCCCGCACGGCGGCGGCGGACCTGGCGTCGGTCCGGTCGCGGTCGCGGCCCACCTGGCCCCGTTCCTGCCGGGCGACCCGACCCCCGCGTCGGCCACGACGAACACTGTCGCCCCGGTCAGCGCCGCCCCCTGGGGATCGGCCGGCATCCTGCCGATCTCGTGGGCCTACGTCGCGCTCATGGGTCCTGACGGCCTCAAGACGGCCACCGAGACGGCCGTCCTGGCGGCGAACTACCTGGCCACACGCCTGTCGGGCCACTTCCCCGTGCTCTACACCGGCCCCAACGGGCTCGTCGCGCACGAGTGCATCCTCGACCTGCGGGACATCACCAAGGACACGGGGGTGACCGCCGAGGACGTGGCCAAGCGCCTGATGGACTACGGCTTCCACGCCCCGACCCTGTCCTTCCCGGTGGCGGGCACGCTCATGGTGGAGCCGACCGAGAGCGAGGACCTGGCCGAGCTGGACCGGTTCGTCGACGCCCTGGTCTCGATCCGTGGCGAGATCGACGCCATCGAGGCCGGTCGGTGGCCGCTCGCCGACTCCCCGCTGCGGAATGCGCCGCACACCGCCGCGGCGCTGTCCGCCGACGTCTGGGACCACGCCTACCCCCGTGAGCTCGCCGCGTTCCCCGTGGCCGCGCTGCGCGAGGGCAAGTACTGGCCGCCCGTGCGCCGGATCGACGGCGCGCACGGCGACCGGAACCTGGTCTGCTCCTGCCCGCCCATCGAGGCCTACGCCGAATGAAGGACGAGACCGTGGACGTAGAGAGCCCCCTGCACGCCGAGCACGTCGCCCTCGGCGCCGCCCTCACCAGCTTCGCCGGCTGGCAGATGCCCCTGCGCTACACCAGCGACATCGCCGAGCACACGGCGGTCCGCACGGCCGCCGGCCTGTTCGACCTGTCGCACATGGGCGAGATCGGGGTGACCGGGCCGGACGCCGGCCGGTTCCTCGACTACGCCCTCGTCGGCAACCTGTCCACGCTGAAGCTGCTGGGTGCCCGCTACACCATGATCTGCGCGGAGGACGGGGGCGTCGTCGACGACCTCATCGTCTACCGGGACACGGAGGACACGTTCCTGGTCGTCGCCAACGCGTCCAACCACGACACCGTCCTGGCCGCGTTCGCCGAGCGCACGGCAGGCTTCGACGTGACCGTCGAGGACCTCTCCCCGCAGACGGCTCTCATCGCCGTGCAGGGCCCGCGCGCCCTGGAGATCCTGCGGGCGACGGAGGGGCTCGCCGAGGCCGGTCACGACGCCGAGACGCTGAAGTACTACGCCGCCATGCCGATGACGTTCCAGGGCGAGCCGGTCCTGGTCGCGCGCACCGGCTACACCGGCGAGGACGGCTTCGAGTTCTTCCTCGACGCGCCCCTGGCCCCCGCCCTGTGGCAGGCGTTCCTCGCGGCCGGAGAGCCGTCCGGGCTGGTCCCCGCCGGCCTGTCCGCGCGCGACAGCCTGCGCCTCGAGGCCGGCATGCCGCTGTACGGCAACGAGCTCGACCGGACCACCACCCCCCACGACGCCGGGCTCGGCCGCGTGGTGAAGCTGGACAAGGTCGACGCCGACGGCAACCCTCTCCCGTTCGTCGGCCGCGCCGCGCTCGAGGCCCGCGGTCAGTCGGAGCCGGCGCGTGTCCTGGTGGGGCTCGAGGGCCTCGGCCGACGGGCTGCCCGACACGGCTACCCGGTGAAGCACTCCACCGCCGCCGACGCTCCGACGGTCGGTACCGTCACCTCGGGAGCGCCCTCGCCGACCCTCGGCCACCCGGTGGCGATGGCCTACGTGACCCCCGAGGTGAGTGCCCCGGGCACGGAGCTGGCGGTTGACGTGCGCGGACGCTTCGAACCCGTCCGGGTCGTGGCTCTTCCCTTCTACCGCCGACCCCGGTAGACCAAGCCCTAGAGAAGTCGACAGGAGCCAGACACATGACAGCGGAGCTGCCCACCCACCTGCACTACACGGTCGAGCACGAATGGCTGGATGACGGCGCCCCGGCGACCGTCGGCATCACCGGGATCGCTGCGGACGCGCTCGGCGACATCGTCTACCTCGAGCTCCCCGCCGTGGGTGAGGAGATCACCGCCGGCGCGGTCGTCGGCGAGATCGAGTCCACCAAGTCGGTCTCGGAGCTGTACTCGCCGGTGTCCGGCACGGTCGTCGAGGTGAACCAGGCGGCCGTCGACGACCCGTCGGTGGTCAACTCGGACCCCTACGGACAGGGCTGGCTGCTCAAGGTCGAGGTCACCTCGACCGGGCCGCTGCTCACGTCCGAGGAGTACACGGCTCAGAACGCGGGCTGAACCCAGCGGGCAGCTGCACCGTTGCACCAGTGTCACGTGCGTTCGCGCGCGTCAGCCATTCGGGTGAAAACCCGCAGGTGCTCACGCGCTCGGCGTATCTGACTCAGCAGTCGACGTTCATTGTGGGTGGCACGCGCGATCGGGCGCATGGCGGGGGGGAACCCGCGCATGACGAGATTGCTGGAAGTGGCGTCATGGCTCACGACCAGCCCTCTCTCATCCGGTACGCAGCCCAGAGCGTGAGCCGGAACCCCCGGATCCACGCAGCACACCGGAGGACATCATGAGCATGTTGGAGACGAGCAGGACTGTCGGTGTCGCGAACGACGCACTCACGCGTCGCGAGCGCGTCGTGCTGGCGGAGCTCGCCGAGGACGTCACCCTGGAGGAGATCGCGACGCGCCTCTTCGTGACGAGGAACACCGTGAAGTCGCAGGTCCGCAGCGTGTACCGCAAGATCGGTGCCTCGACGCGCGCGGAGGCCGTCGCCTGGGCTATCGCGCACGGCATCCGCTGACCGTGCTCCGACGGCTCAAGACACCGGGCCGTCCCACTGTCGCCGGCCCCGCGTTGCGCGGGCCTGGCAGACTCACCGCATGACCTCACCCGTGCTCGTCGTGGCCGCCGCGATCGTCGACGACCTGGACGACCCTCGTGAGCTGTTGGCCGCGCGCCGGGCTGTGCCGGCGCGGCTGGCCGGCCGCTGGGAGTTCCCCGGCGGCAAGGTGGACGGCGACGAGTCGCCCGAGGACGCACTGCACCGCGAGATCCGCGAGGAGCTCGGCGTGCGGATCGGCCTCGGCGACGAGCTCGTCGGTCCCGACGGCGGCCTCTGGCGCCTGTCGGACGAGTACGTGATGCGCATCTGGCTGGCCGAGGTGGTCGAGGGCACGGCGGAGCCTCTCGTCGAGCACGACGAGCTGCGGTGGCTCCCCCTGCACCAGTGGCACGACGTGCCCTGGCTCGACGCGGACGTGCGCATCGTGGACAGGCTGGCGAGCCTGACCGTCCGCCTCGGCTGAGGCCGGTGGTGCCTGCCCCCTCCGGTGGCGGGTGCGCTGGTCAGATCACCAGCGGTGGTTGGCGTTCTTCATGCACGTCTGGCCGGTGCCGCGGCAGTAGCTGCACTCGCCCGACCAGCGCTTGCGACCGGCGCCGTCACACCGCTCGCACACCTGCACGGCGGCGCTGCACTCGTCGCACTTCACCATGTCGATCTCCCATTACGTCGTTGTACGGCCCTGCTGTGGGAGTGATCGGCACGTGCCCAGGGGGGACATGAGCCCGGGTGGGTGGCGGTTGGTCACGAATCGGTCTCAGTTCGCCAGGGCAAGAGCCGTGCGGCTGACGGCCTCGGTGAGGGTCGCGGTCGAGGCGGCCAGGTTCAGCCGGACGAAGCCGGTGCCCTCGACGCCGAACGTGAGGCCCTGGTTGAGGGCCACCCGACCGCGCTGCAGGGCGAGCCGTGCGGGGTCCGCACCCGCGCGCACCGCCGGCACCGCGCGCAGGTCCAGCCACGCGAAGTAGGTGGCCTCGGGAACCGCCCAAGCGGCCTCGGGCAGCGTGTCGGCGAGGAGACCGGCGAGCAGCCGCTGGTTCTCTCCGAGCCCGCGCAGGACCTCGTCCAACCACGGGCCGCAGTCGCGGAGCGCCGCGATCTGCGCGACGGCACCCAGGTGCATCACGCCGTGGCCGACCAGCTCCGGGAGACGGGCCAGGTCCTCGGCCGCCGCGGGACCCGGCACCGCGAGGGCGGCCCGCAGACCGGCCAGGTTGAACGCCTTCGACGCCGAGTGCAGGGCGATGGCGTCGGGGATCTGCGTCGTCGTCGGCACGAACTGCGGGGCCGAGCCGTCCGCCGCGGTGGGGATCAGGGGCGCGTGGATCTCGTCGGCGACGACCCGCACGCCGTGCCGGGCCGCGAGCTCGCCGACCGACCGCAGCTCGGCCGCCGTGTGCAGGGTGCCCGTCGGGTTGTGCGGGTGGCAGAGCAGGTACGCCGCGCGCCGACCCTGCGCACGCGCGTGCGCGAACGCCTCCCCCAGCACGGCCAGGTCCAGCCGTCCGTCCGGGCACAGCGGAGCCGTGACCACCCTGCGGCCGGCGTGCTCGACGAAGCCCCGGAACGGCGGGTACACCGGCGGGTTGATGACGACGGCGTCGCCGGGACCGGTGAGCAGCCCCAGGACCTCGACGATCCCGAGCATGACGTCCGGCACCGTCCGGGTGGCCGGCACGTCCACGTCCCAGCCGTAGCGCTCGGCGGCGAACGCCGCGAAGGCCTCGGCGTACGCGGTGCCCTCCGCGTAGCCCGTGTCCCCCGAGCGCAGCGCGTCGGTGACCGCCCGGATCACGGGCTCCGGCTGGGGGACGTCCATCTCGGCGACGAACAGCGGCAGGACGTCCGGCGGGTAGTGCCGCCACTTCACGCTCGTCCGGCGACGCAGCTGGTCGAGCGGGACGGAGTCGAAGATCGTCACCCGACCGACCCTAGGACGCACGACGGCCCCGGACACCTGCTCGTGTCCGGGGCCGTCGGGTCGATCAGAGGGTGGCGCGCACCGCCCGCGTGGCCGCGAGGATGTGCTCCAGCGACGGGGCGACCTCCTCGTAGCGGCGGGTCTTCAGGCCGCAGTCCGGGTTGACCCAGAGCTGGTCGACCGCGATGGCCTTGACCGCCTCGGTGAGCAGCTCCTCGACCTCGGCCTCGCTGGGGACGCGCGGCGAGTGGATGTCGTAGACGCCCGGGCCGATCCCCCGCGGGTAGCCGGCCGCCGAGATGTCGCCGAGGATCTCCATCTTCGAGCGGGCCGCCTCGATGGAGGTCACGTCCGCGTCGAGCCCGTCGATCGCGCCGATGATCTCGCCGAACTCCGAGTAGCACAGGTGCGTGTGGATCTGCGTGTCGGGGCGGACGCCGGCCGTGGCCAGCCGGAACGAGCGCACCGACCAGTCGAGGTAGGCGGCGTGGTCCTCGACCCGCAGCGGCAGCAGCTCGCGCAGCGCGGGCTCGTCCACCTGGATGACCGCGATGCCGGCGGCCTCGAGGTCGGCGATCTCGTCGCGGAGGGCCAGGCCCACCTGGTTGGCCGTGTCACCGAGCGGCTGGTCGTCGCGGACGAACGACCAGGCCAGGATGGTGACCGGGCCGGTGAGCATGCCCTTGACCGGCTTCTCCGTGAGCGACTGCGTGTACGACGACCACTCGACAGTGATCGGCTTCGGCCGCGAGACGTCGCCCCACAGGATCGACGGACGTGTGCAGCGCGAGCCGTAGGACTGGACCCAGCCGTTCTGCGTCACGGCGAACCCGTCGAGGTTCTCCGCGAAGTACTGGACCATGTCGTTGCGCTCGGGCTCGCCGTGCACCAGCACGTCGAAGCCGATCTTCTCCTGCAGCTCGACGACGCGGCGGATCTCCGCCTTCATCTCCTCGTCGTACTCCGCCTCCGTCAGCTCGCCCTTGCCGAACGCGGCGCGTGCCGTGCGGATCTCGGTGGTCTGCGGGAACGAGCCGATGGACGTCGTCGGCAGCGGGGGCAGGTTGAGCCGGGCGGCCTGCGCGACCTTGCGCTCGTCGAACGAGCCGCGGCTGAACGCGTTCTCGCCGAGGGCGGCGACGCGGTCGCGGACCTCCGGGTTGACGACGCCGGGCGCGGTCCGGCGGGAGTTGACCGCGTCCGTGGCGGTGAGCAGCTGCTCGTGGATGGCCTCGCGGCCCTCGGTCAGGCCCTCGGCCAGGGTGACGACCTCGACGACCTTCTCGTCGGCGAACGCCAGCCAGGTCTTCAGGGTCTCGTCGAGGTTCGGCTCGTCCGTGAGCGTGTGCGGCACGTGGAACAGGGACGTCGACGTGCCGACCGTGACGGCGGCGGCGCCGAGGCCCTCGAGCTGCTCCAGGACGGCCAGCTTGGCGTCCAGGTCCGCGCGCCAGATGTTGTGGCCGTCGATCACGCCGGCGACCAGCGTCTTGGTGGACAGGCCGGGGACCGACTCGGCCGGCGCGTGGCCGCGGACCAGGTCGATGCCGATGGCCTCGACATCGGTGGCGGCGAGGACCGGGAACGCCGCGCCGAGGTCGCCGTAGGGGGCCGCGACCAGGATGGCCGGGCGCTCCGGGCGGGTCAGCTCGGTGGCCAGGGCGCGGTACGCCTCGATCACGGACGCGAGCAGCTGCTCGGCCGGGACGGCGACGGAGTCGGAGACCAGCGCGGGCTCCTCCAGCTGCACCCAGGTGGCACCCGCGGCGGCGAGGTCCTTGAGCAGCTCCGCGTAGACCGGCAGGAGGTCCGCCAGGCGGTCGATCGGGGCGAAGCCCTCAGGGGCGTCCTCGGTTGCCTTGGCCAGCGCGAGGTACGTGACGGGGCCGACGATGACCGGACGCGTGAGGACGCCGTCGGCGAGGGCCTCGGTGAACTCGCGCACCGGGCGGGTGCTCGCGTAGCGGAAGGTGGTCTCCGGGCCGATCTCGGGGACCAGGTAGTGGTAGTTGGTGTCGAACCACTTGGTCATCTCGAGCGGCAGGTCGTCGCCGCGGCCGCGCGCCACGGTCGAATACCCGGCCAGGTCGAGGGTGCCGTCGGCGCCGACGACGTCCGCGAAACGGGCCGGCACCGCACCGACCACGGCGGTGGCGTCGAGCACCTGGTCGTAGAACGAGAACGCGCTCGGGATCGCCGGCACGTCGGTGGCCAGGCCGAGCTCGGCCAGCCGCGTGCGGGTGCGGCGGCGCAGCTCGGCGGCGGTCGCCTCGACCTCGTCGGCCGTCGTGCGACCGGCCCAGAACGCCTCGAGGGCCTTCTTCAGCTCGCGGCGCGGGCCGATGCGGGGGTAGCCGAGCACGGAGCTGGCGGGAAACTTCGGGCTGTTCTCGGTCATGTGGTTCAGTCCCTCGGGGGTCGGGCGGGTGCCGTGTCCTGCGGCCAGCTGGCCAGGTCGGGAGCTGTCCGAGCTCCGCCGTCGAGGTGTGCACCCTCGAGCAGGTCAAGTGCGGCGTGGTGCTGGTTGAACGTGTAGAGGTGGACGCCGGGTGCGCCGCCGTCCAGGACGCCGTTGACCAGGTCGACGCTGGCCCGGATGCCCCGCCGATGACGGTCGAGCTCGTCGTCGGCGGATCCGAGCAGGTCGATCAGGTCCTTCGGTACCGGGACGCCGGTCAGCTCCTGCACGCGCAGCAGCCGGGCCGGGTCGGTGGTCGGGATGATGCCCGGGATGATCGGGATGGTCACGCCGGCCTCACGGGCCTCCGCGACGATACCGAGATAGTCGTCCGCGTCGAAGAACACCTGCGTGATCGCGAAGTCCGCACCCGCCTGCTGCTTGGCCAGCAGCGACGCGACGTCCTGCGCGCGGGTGCCGCCCGTGGCGTGGTTGCCCCGCGGGAACGCCGCGACCGCGACGGACAGGGGTCGCACGCGCGCCCGCACCGCCTGCGACGGGCTGTCCAGGCACCGCTGCGCCTCGATCTCGCGCAGGAGCTCGACCAGCTCGCCCGCGGTCTGCAGGCCGTCCGGGTGTGCCTGCCAGTCGCTCTGGTCGGTGGGCGGGTCACCCCGCAGGGCGAGGAACGACCGCAGGCCCTCGTCGAGGAACTCCCCGACGATCGTCGTGATCTCCTCGCGCGAGGTGCCGACGCAGGTCAGGTGGGCGATCGGGTTGAGCGACGTCTCCTGCAGCAGGCGGCGGACCAGCGCGCGCGTGGTGACCCGGGTCTTGCCCGAGGCGCCGTAGGTGACCGAGACGAAGTCGGGGTGCACCGACTCGAGCTCGCGGATGGTGGCCCACAGGCGCGGAGCCGCATCGGGGTTCCGGGGCGGGAAGAGCTCGAACGAGATCGTCGGGCGGTCGTTCGCGTTCTGCGCCCGCCGGGCGGTCGCGGTGTGCAGCCCGGGGGTGCGGGGCTCAGCCACGGCTGCGCTCACGGCGCGACCGGCCGGGTCGTCGGCACCGCGGTGGTGCGGGGACACGTGTCCTGTGGGGGCATGACTCACTCCATCGCCCCTGGCGGAAGCACCCACACCCTCGCGAGGAGGGGGGTTGCTGCGGCGTCGTCGAGCCAGGTCTCTCGGCCGCTCTGGATGGTAGGCGCGATGGTAGTCCGCAGATCACATGCTGGGCAACAGTGATCGACCCGTGAGACGTCGCCGTCCGCGGGAGCATGCCTGGTTCGGCGGCCGTCTAGTGCGGGCGGCGCGGGACCAGGTTCGAGGAGCGCATGCGGCTGCGCTGGGACGGGACGTCGAACCACGAGTTCGGCGAGCCGGCCGGGACGGACAGCAGCCCGACCTGGACGGCCTCGAGGATCTCTGCGTCGGGGACGACGTTGTCCGTCAGCGCCTCGGCCGCCGCGCGCGCGGCATCACGCCGAACGTCGGGGTCGGGCATCTCCGTCATGGCGGCACTGTAGTCCGCAGGGCGCGCGGTGCCGAGAGGGCGGCCCGCACGATCACCCGCCAGAAGCAAATCTCACCCGGCGAGCGCTCCGGTGCCGGCGGAGCCCCACGCCGACGGGCACGTGGCCAGGTGGTCGTCGACGACCCCGCACGCCTGCATCGCGGCGTAGGCGGTGACCGGGCCGACGAACCGGAACCCGAGCGACTTCAGCTCCTTGGCCAGCGCGCGGCTCTCCGGCGTCTGCGCGGGCACCCCGGCCCAGCCGGCGGGGCGCTGGTACCCCGTCCGGTCGGGCGCGTGCGACCAGAGCACCGCGTCGAGCGTGCGTCCCGCCGCGTGCAGCTCGCGCAGGGCGCGGCCGTTGGCGATCGTCGCCTCGATCTTGGCGCGGTTGCGCACGATGCCGGCGTCGGCCATCAGGCGGGCCACGTCCTCGTCACCGAACTCCGCGACCACCTCCGGGTCGAAGTCCGCGAACGCCGTGCGGAACGCGGGCCTCTTGCGCAGGATCGTGATCCACGCGAGGCCCGACTGGAAGCCCTCCAGGGCGAGCCGTTCGTAGAGGGCGTGCTCGTCGTGGACGGGCTTGCCCCACTCCTCGTCGTGGTACTGCTCGTACAGCGGGGTGCCGTCGCCGAAGCAGCGGCCGGTGAGCGGGACGTCGGGCGAGGTCATGCGTCGAGTCTGCCCGGCGGGGCTGACAAGTGGGCGCCGCCTGTGCACGCGATGGGGCTGTGGGCGGCTCAGGAGGCCAGGGCGATGAGCCTCTCGATCCCGTCGAGGATGAGCACGGTGCCGAAGTCCAGCTGGTCGTCCTCGGGCGCGTCCTCCGGGAAGGAGAAGGCCCCCGCGTTCGCCGCGCGGCGCAGTGTGGGGTGCTCGTCCGGGGTGGCGAGAATCGTGATGAGCTCTCCCAGGTCCGGCGGCAGGGCTCCTCCGGCGGTGGTGCCGACGGCCGCGGTGCGCCCGGCGCCGCTCAGCTCCTCGCCGATCCGCAGCTGGTCCAGGGTGTGCGAGGCGAGCAGGCCGATGGCTCCCACCTTCTGGTGCTCCGTCAGCGGGGTGCCGTCGAGCGCCGAGAGCATCGCCTCCATCCAGGCGAGCCGCCCGGGCCCGACCGCGTGCAGGACCGCGGACGCGCGCGCCAGCCACGGGTGCGCGCGCAGGATCGGCTGCTGGACGGCGAGGACCAGCTCGAGCCGTTCCCGCCAGCCGCCCACCTCGGGCCCGAGCACGGGCGGCCGCCCCGACGCCCGGTCGGACATGAGACTGAGCACCTCGTCCTTGGACGAGACGTACCGGTAGAGCGACATCGTGGTGAACCCGAGCGACTCGGCGAGCCGGGCCATGGAGACCGACTCGATCCCCTCGGCGTCGGCCAGCGCGATGCCGGCGTCGGCGATCTGCTCGAGCGTGAGGCCCGGCCGGGGTCCGGGTCGGCCGGGCGCCGGTGTGCGCCACAGGACGGCGATCCCGGGTGGGAGGTCCATCGGCGCGCCCTCGGAGCCGGCGACGCGCACGGCGTGCCGGCGCGCCTTCTCCGCCTCGCGCGCGGCCTGCTGCTGGGCCAGGGCCGCGGCACGCTGCGCCTTCTCGGCCTCCCGGAGCTGCCGGGCCGCCTCCTTGACCGCCTGCTGAGCGGCGCGCTCCTGCTCCTTGCGCCGGCGCTCCTCCTCCTTGGCGGCGTCCTGCAGCGCCTTCAGCCGGTCGCGCTCGCGGCGCTCGACCTCCTTGCGAGCGTCCCGGTCGGCCTTCTCGAGGTCGCGCCTGGCGCGCTCGGCCGCCTTGGCCTCGGCCCGCTCGGCCTTCTCGCGGTCGCGTCGCAGCAGCTCGGCCTCGCGGCGGGCCTCCTCGGCCTCACGTGCCTCGTCGTCGTCCACGGCACCTCCTTGACCCGTGATCCTACAAGTGTGTATGAAGTACACACACAGTTTACGCCATACACAGAAAGCGAGAGTGCGATGACTGCTCCTGTCGTCGTCGCCCGGGGGCTGCGCAAGTCCTACGGCGACCTGACCGTGCTCGACGGCGTCGACCTCGACGTCGGCAAGGGGGAGGTGCTCGCCCTGCTCGGCCCCAACGGCGCCGGCAAGACCACGACGGTGCGCATCCTGTCCACGCTCCTGAAGCCCGACGGCGGCACCGCGCACGTCGCCGGCGTGGACGTGGTGCGTCAGCCGGCGCAGGTCAGAGCGGCCATCAGCCTCACCGGGCAGTTCGCGGCGGTCGACGACCTGCTGACGGGCACCGAGAACCTGCACCTCATGGCGAGGCTCGCGCACCTGGGGCGCGCCGAGGTGCGCACCCGCAGCGCCGAGCTGCTCGAGCTGTTCGACCTCACCGACGCGGGCAAGCGCGTGGTCAAGACGTACTCCGGCGGGATGCGGCGGCGCCTCGACCTGGCCGTGGGTCTCCTCTCCCGGCCGCAGGTGGTGTTCCTCGACGAGCCGACCACCGGCCTCGACCCGCGCAGCCGGAACGACCTCTGGGACGTCATCCGCTCCGTGGTCGCGTCGGGCACCACCGTCCTGCTCACCACGCAGTACCTCGAGGAGGCCGACCAGCTGGCCGACCGCGTGGCCGTCATCGACCACGGCCGGGTGATCGCGGACGGCACCGCGCGCGAGCTCAAGCGGGCGGTCGGCTCGGCGCACGTCGAGCTGCGGCTCAAGGACGGCACCGAGGAGCGCATCGTCACGGACGGGTCCGTGCCCGACGTGCGGCGGATCCTCGCCGACGTCGAGCGCCGGGGGATCGACGTCGAGCACTGGGAGGTCCGCTCCCCCACGCTCGACGACGTCTTCCTCACCCTCACCGGCCGGTCCACCGAACCCGTCCTCGTCGCCTCCCGGGAGTCCTGATGACCACGCTCGCCCCTGCACCTCCGGCCCTCGGCTGGACCGCGCACGACACGACCGCGCTGATCGGTCGGTGCATCCGCCGGTCGCTGCGCCAGCTCGACACCGTCCTCATGGCGGTGATGCTCCCGGTGATCCTGCTGCTCCTGTTCGTCTACGTGTTCGGCGGCGCCATCCAGACCGGGGGCGACTACGTGAACTGGGTGGTCCCCGGGATCGTCCTGCTCACCGCGGGCTACGGCTCGTCGACGACGGCCGTGGACGTCGCCAGCGACATGACCGGCGGCATCATCGACCGGTTCCGGTCCCTGCCCATCCGCTCCACCGGTGTGCTCACCGGGCACGTCGTCGCCAGCATGGCGCGCAACGCGGTGTCGACCGCCCTGGTGATCGGCATCGCGTTCCTCATCGGGTTCGACGCGTCGGCGACCGCGTGGGAGTGGGTGGCCGCGATCGGTCTCATCGGGCTGTTCGTCCTGGCGCTCACGTGGGTGGCCGTCGCCATCGGGGTCGTCGCGTCCGGGCCGGAGGCGGCCAGCGGGTTCACGTTCGCGATCCTGTTCCTGCCGTACGTGTCCAGCGCGTTCGTGCCGCCGGAGTCGATGCCGTCGGTGCTGGAGGCCATCGCGACCTACAACCCGATCACCCCGATCACCGACACGCTCCGCGGGCTGCTGCTCGGCGCCGGCGCGGGGGACTCGGCGCTCGCGGCCGTGGTGTGGTGCCTGGGGATCTTCGTGGTCGCGCGGCTGGCGGCGGCTGTGCTGTTCCGACGGGGTCAGTAGGCGGCGAGCGCCTTCTTGATGCGGGTGGTCGACACCGGGACGGGGGTGCCCAGCTGCTGGGCGAACAGGCTGACGCGGAGCTCCTCGAGCATCCAGCGGATCTCCGTCAGCCCCGCGTCCTGCGGGTGCTTCGCGACGAGCCGGCGGTAGAGCGCCTCGACGTCCTGCGCCTGCCACGCCAGGTCGGCGTCGCGCTGCGGGTTGTCCGCGGCCTTGACCAGCCGGTGCCGGGCCGCCCGCAGGTAGCGGGTCAGGTGCGGGAGCCGCGCGGCGCCGACCTCGCTGACGAACCCGTCGTGCACCAGCCTCGCCGCCTGGGCGCGGATGTCCTGGGCGGTGGCCAGCAGGGCGAGGCTCGACCGGGCGCGGATCTCCGCGTCCAGCTCGCGCCACGCCGTCAGGACGGCGACCAGGTCGGTGACGACGGCGAACACCGTGTCCTCGAGGCGGTCCCGCGTCGTCGTGCGCAGCGCACGGTAGGCCTCCGCGGTGCGGATGTTCGCCGCCGGTTCGGTCATCAGGCTCTCGATCGCGGCGAGCTGCACGTCCCTGACCAGCGCGTCCGTGCTCGGGTACGGGCTCGCGGCGAGCGTGAGGGCCTGCGTGCCGGTCCAGCGCGTGGTGATCCGGGCCTGCGCCAGGCCGACGTCGAGCAGGAGCAGCCTGCGCAGCCCGCGACGCGCGGCCTCGGGGCGAGCGGACTCGTCGGCCAGCGCGCGGATCGCGACCGACTGCTCCTCCTCGACCAGGGACGGGAAGGCGCGGACGCGGCCGACCTCGACGACGTCGGGGAGCTCCGGCAGGTCGGCGGGCCAGGTGGTCAGGCCGGTGCGTTCGATGTCGATCGCGGGCGCGGGCGTCGGGGCGGGTGCCTCCGCGGGTGCCGCCTTGCGTGCCTCCTCCATCGCCGCGCGCACGGCGGTGCGGACGGCGTCGTCCACCGCCTTCTGCGTGCGGTCGGCGAGCCGTCGCTGCAGGACCAGCAGGTCCTTGCCCTCGTCCACCACTCCCCCGCGGTCGCCCACCACGCGGAACGTCATCCGCAGGTGCGCCGGCAGGCGGTCGTCGTCGAACGCGTCCTCGGGGACGTCGACGTCCCGGAGCTCGCGGACCGCCCGGCGGAACACGTCCCGGAACGACGGAGCGGCGTCCCCCGCGCGGACGGTGTCCTCCCAGTCGGCGGTGTGCTCGGTGATCCAGGCGTCCACGCCGCGGGCGACGTCGGGCGCGGGGACCAGCTGGACACGGACCGGCTTGGGCAGGGAGCGGATCGTGGCGGTGATTAGATCCTCGCGCAGGCCCGGGACCATCCAGCCGAACCCCTCGGGCATCAACCGGGCGAGCGTCGACAACGGGATATGTACAGTCACGCCGTCGGCTTCTGTACCAGGCTCGAACTGGTACGTGAGCGGCAGGCGCAGATCACCCTGCGGCCAGCGCGACGGGAACGCGGACTCGTCGATCGCGCCGGCCTCGCCGACCAGCAGCTCGCGCGTGAAGGTCAGCAGGTCGGGGTGCTCGCGCCGGGCCGTCTTCCACCACTGGTCGAAGTGCCGGCTGGAGACCACGTCGTCCGGGACGCGCTCGTCGTAGAACGCGAAGAGGGTGTCGTCGTCGACCACCAGGTCCCGCCGGCGCGCGCGCGCCTCGAGGCCCTCCGCCTCGGCGAGCAGGCGCCGGTTCTCGTGGAAGAACTCGTGGTGGGTGGTCCACTCGCCCTGCACCAGCGCGTGCCGGATGAACAGCTCGCGGGCGTGCTCGGGGTCGACCTTGGAGAAGAGGACCCGGCGCTGGTTGACGATCGGGACGCCGTACAGCAGCACCTTCTCGAAGGCCGTCGCCGCACCCTGCCGCGTGGACCAGGCCGGCTCGGAGTAGGTGCGTTTCACCAGGTGAGCGCCCACGTCCTCGGCCCACTCGGGCTGGATGCGGGCGACGTCGCGGCCCCAGAGGCGGGAGGTCTCGACGAGCTCGGCGGCCATGACCCAGGCGGGAGGCTTCCGGGCCAGACCTGACCCGGGGAAGATCGCGAACCGCGCCCCACGGGCGCCCAGGTACTCGTTGCGGGCGCGTCGGTCAGGCCTTCCCTGCGTCCGACCCTTCCCCGTCGCAGAGACCTCCGTCGCCTCCTGCATCCCGATCTGCGACAGCAGCCCGGCCAGGATCGCGACGTGGATCCGGTCGCCGTCCCACTCGAGCTGGAGCCCGTCCGACTCGGTGGCCTGGCGCGGGGCGTTCATCACGATCCCCAGCGGCTTGGCCAGCTCGCGCAGCTGCGTCACCACGTCCTGCCACTCGCGGATGCGCAGGTAGTTGAGGTGCTCCGACCGGCACAGGCGGCGGAACGCGGACCCCGACAGGTCGCGCTGCTGGTCCTTCAGGTACTGCCAGAGGTTCAGGTAGCTGAGCAGGTCAGACGTGGGATCTGCGAACCGGGAGTGCGACAGGTCGGCCTTCTCGCGCTCGTCGGCCGGCCGCTCGCGCGGGTCCTGGATGGAGAGCGCGGCGGCAATGATCATGACCTCGCGCGCCACCCCACGGCGGCCGCCCTCGACGATCATCCGCGCGAGCCGCGGGTCCATCGGCAGCTGCGCGAGCGCCCGCCCGACGTCGGTCAGCCGGCCGTCCCCCAGCGCGCCGAGCTCGGTGAGCAGCTGCACGCCGTCGCGCACCGCGCGGGTGTCCGGGGGGTCGACGAACGGGAAGTCGCCGATGTCCTCGGGGGTCGTCGCCACCCCGACCGCGATCATCTGCAGGATCACGGATGCCAGCGATGTACGAAGGATCTCCGGCTCGGTGTACAACGGCCGCGCGTCGAAGTCGTCCTGCGAGTACAGCCGGATCGCGATGCCGTCCGCGACACGGCCGCACCGCCCGGAGCGCTGGTTCGCCGACGCCTGCGAGATGGGCTCGATCGGCAGGCGCTGGACCTTCGTCGCCTTGGAGTACCGGGAGATGCGGGCGGTGCCGGGGTCGATCACGTACCGGATCCCCGGGACGGTCAGGGAGGTCTCGGCCACGTTGGTGGACAGGACCACGCGGCGGTTCTGGTGCCGCTCGAACACCCGGTGCTGCTCGGCGGCGGACAGCCGGCTGTACAGGGGGAGCAGCTCGACGGCGCCCGGGGTGCGCGGGTCGCTGACGCGCGCGCCGAGCGACGAGCGGAGGGCGTCCTCGGCGTCCCGGATCTCGCGCTCGCCCGACAGGAACACGAGGATGTCGCCAGGCCCCTCGAGGCTCAGCTCGTCGACCGCCTCGCAGATGGCGGTCATCGGGTCGCGGTCCTCGGCACCCCGCTTCTTGACTGGCGCGCCCTCCTCGACGTCCGGCGACAGCGGCCGGTAGCGGATCTCGACGGGGTAGGTGCGTCCCGTGACCTCGACGACGGGCGCGGGCTGACCATCTGCGGAAGCGAAGTGCTTGGCGAACCGGTCGGAGTCGATGGTCGCCGACGTGATGACGACCTTCAGGTCCGGTCGTTGGGGGAGCAGCCGCGTGAGGTACCCGAGGATGAAGTCGATGTTGAGCGACCGCTCGTGGGCCTCGTCGATGATGAGCGTGTCGTACGCCCAGAGCATCGGGTCGCGCTGGATCTGGGCCAGCAGGATGCCGTCCGTCATCACCTTGACCAGCGTCGACTCGCTCGACTCGTCGGTGAACCGCACCTGGTAGCCGACGATCCCGCCCAGCGGAGCGTCGCCGACCAGCTCCTCGTTGATGCGCTCCGCGACGCTGCGCGCGGCGATCCGGCGCGGCTGCGTGTGCCCGATCTGGCCCGCGCGCCCACGGCCCAGCTCGAGCGCGATCTTGGGGATCTGGGTCGTCTTGCCCGAACCCGTCTCGCCGGCCACGACGACGACCTGGTGGTCGCGGAGCGCGTCGCTGATCTCGGCCCGACGGGCGCTGACGGGGAGCTGCTCGGGGTAGACGATCGGCGGGAGGTCGACGGCCTGCCGGATCGCGGCAGCCCGCGCGCGGCGGGCGGCGGTACGGGCGGCGTCGTCGCGACCCGAGGACCGCCGACCCGACGAGCGTCGTGCCTGCTGCTCGGTCGCGTCCGGTGTCCGGCGCCCGCGACCCCGGCGCCTCGGGGGTCGCCCGCCACCGGACCCGGACGGGTCGGCGGGGGAGGGGGACGGCGCGCTCACGACGGTCCAGTCTCCCAGGTGAAGGGCGCGGACCGCTCGTTCATTCGTCGCGGGCGAACGCGCGGTAGGGCCCGACGGGCGCGGCGGACTCCCCCCACTCCTCATCGGCCCACGCTGCCGCGGCCCCCAGCAGGCCGGCCACACCCGGCAGGGTCGTGTGCAGCCGGACCGCGCCCCAGCGCCAGCGCGTGGTGAGCAGCTGCCGGTAGGACGGCGACGGGACACCGGGCGGACCGACGCGCGGGCGGTCCTCGTCGGCCCCGTCGATCAGCCAGCCCGTCATGGCGAGGATCCACGCCGCGCAGGCGCGGTCGACGGCCAGCGTCCACCCCGGCTCACGGACCACGTCGGGGAGGTGAGGCGCGAGGGCGGTGGTGAACCGGCCGAGCAGGCGGTCGGTGAAGCCGGGCGGCGGATCGAACACGCACCAGCAGGTGGAGAAGGGCATCGCGGCATAGGCGGCGTCGTAGGCGACGTGGTGCACGGTCGCACCCTCGAGGTCGAGGAAGCGCCAGCCGTCGGGCGTGCGGATCGCGTTGTCGGGGCAGGTGTCGGTGGGCGACACGACGTCCGTGGCCGGGTCGCGGTGGTCCAGGGCCGCGATCGCGTCGAGCTCCGCGCCGATCGCGGCGTCGGCGGGCAGGCCGAGCACGTCGGCGAGCAGCCTCCGCACCCCGACCCGCGCCGCGGCGGAGGGCTCGTCGGCGGCGAGCTCGCCGAGGGCTGCGGCGAACGCAGGCGTTCCGGCCCGGGAGCGGCCGAGTGCGTCGCCGAGCGCCTCGACCCAGCTGAGCGCGCCGTCCCACGCACTCGCGGAGTCGTCGCCGAGCAGGAGGTCGGCAAGCGTCGGGCCGGCGCCCAGGTCGCTCATGACGACCAGACCGCGGTCGCGGTCGACCGCGAGCAGCTCGGGGGTGTGGTCGAGTGCCGTCAGCCCCGCAACCTCCCGGAGGAACGACGACGACGTCCCGTCCGGGTACTTCTTGACCACCACGGTGCTTCCCGGCACATGAGCCCGCACCACGACGGACCGGTCGGAGCCGGCGAGCGGCTGCGGGTCGGTGACCGGGACTCCGAGGGCAGCGCTCACGAGCCGGAGGATGTCGTCGGTCATGCAGGCCTCTCATCGTCGGGCGCCCAGCATGTCGCAGCCCGGTGCCGTCCACGAGCCCGTCCTACAGTGACCGCATGAGCGATGCAGCCGCTGCACCGACCGAGGGGGAGCGCCGCGCGCTCTCCGGCCTCGAGGCCTCGGGCATCACGTTCGAGGTCACCCGCCACGGTCCCGTGAGCTCGCTGGCGGAGGCGGCCGCGGCCCGGGGCGTCGACCCGGCCGGCATCGTCAAGACGATCGTCGTGCGCCGCGGCGACGACGACTTCCTCTTCGTGCTCGTCCCGGGCGACCGCACCATCTCGTGGCCCAAGCTCCGCGCCCTGCTCGGCGTGACCCGGCTGTCGATGCCCGACGCGGAGACCGCCAGGGACGTCACCGGCTATGTGCGGGGCACGATCACGCCGTTCGGGTCGCTCGTCGCGTGGCCCGTCGTCGCGGACTCCCGCGTGCCCACCCGGACCGTGTCGATCGGGGGCGGGGCGCACGGGGTGGCGGCGAACGTGGACGGGGCTGACCTCGTGCGCGCGCTCGATGCGACGGTCGCGGACGTGACCGACCCCGAGGCGCCCGCTACTTCGTGACGAAGGTGGTCGGCCGGACCGTGAGGATCACGCGCCGGGCGGCGTCGGTGATCTCGTAGTCCTGGCCGTACCGCTTCTGCAGCGACTTGTAGAAGCTGGCGACCTCGTCGTCCTTGACCGTGGACTCGACCGTGCCGCGCACCTCGAGCGAGCGGTAGGGGTTCTCCGGGTCGTGGATCGAGATCGCGACGCGGGGCTCGTGCTGGAGGTTCTTGAACTTCTGCCGCGTGGACGTGTGCGTGAACCGGAGCACCTCGCCGTCCCAGACGAACCACATGACGCTGCTGTGCGGGGAGCCGTCGGGCGCGACCGTGGCGAGGTGCGCGAACAGGGGGCGCTCCAGCAGGTCGGCGTGGCTGGGCGGGAGCTCGTGGGAGGCCATTCCTCGAGGCTAACCGGGAACCCCGGGCGGTCCATGTCCGTTTCTCCCCTCGGATGGCGCGTTCCCGCTGGACCGGTAGCGTCGTCCCGCCGGAAAGGAGTTCCGGTGCCGCGTCGGGCATGAACCGAGGAGCAATGGACCTGATCGAGCACGCGGCCGCGGCCGGCACCATCCGGGTCGAGGCGCAGGATGCTCGGACCGTCATCGTCCTGGTCGGGGAGATCGACGCGGCGCTGCGCGACGAGGCCAGCGCCTGCATGGGCCTCGCACTCGTGGCCGGCGACCCGGTCGTCATCGACTCCACCCAGGCGACCTTCATCGACTCCTCCGGCATCGCCTTCGTGCTGCAGCTGCACCTCGCCGCCTCGGAGGCCCGGATCCCGGTCACCCTCCTCGACCCGCACCGCGTGCTGCGGGACGTCCTCGACATGGTCGGGCTGTCCGGCGAGCTCCCCGCGGAGCCTGTGACGCGCGTCTGACGCAACACCCCGGCAGGGTCGGCGGGCGTGTCGGTGGGCTGGTCTACGTTCGCGGCATGCGGTTGTTGCACACGTCGGACTGGCACCTGGGCCGGACGCTGCACGGGGTCGATCTGCTCGACCACCAGGCGGCGTACCTGGAGCACCTGGTCGACGTCGTGCGCGCCGAGCAGGTGGATGCCGTGGTGGTAGCGGGAGACGTGTACGACCGGGCGATCCCGCCGGTGGAGGCCGTGACGCTCCTGTCCGAGACGCTCGCGCGGCTGGCCGAGCACACCACGGTCGTCGTGACGTCCGGCAACCACGACTCGGCCACGCGGCTGGGCTTCGGGTCGGCGCTCATGCGGGACCGGGTCCGGCTGCGGACGCGGGTCGCCGGGCTGGCGGAGCCGGTGGTGCTTCCCGACGACGACGGCGACGTGCTGGTGTACGGCATCCCGTACCTCGACCCCGACTTCGCCCGAGTCGAGCTGGCCGACGGTCCTGAGCCGCTGGCTCGGTCGCACGAGGCGGTGGCGTCGGCGGCGATGCGTCGGATCCGTGCCGACCTCGCGTCGCGGCCCGGCCCGGCACGACCGCGGTCCGTGGTGGCCGCGCACGCGTTCGTGATCGGCGGGGCGCCGACGGAGTCCGAGCGGGACATCCGTGTCGGCGGCGTGGACCAGGTGCCGGCCGGGGTGTTCGCGGGTGCGGACTATGTCGCCCTGGGGCACCTGCACGGCCCCCAGCAGCTGACCGGCGTGGACGGGACGGTCCTGCGGTACAGCGGCTCACCCCTCGCGTACTCGTTCTCCGAGCAGCACCACGCCAAGTCGTCCGTGCTGGTGGACCTGTCCGGCGGCTCCGTCCGCACGTCGCTGGTCGACGCGCCGGTGCCACGCCGACTGGCGGACGTGACCGGCACGCTCGAGGACCTGCTCGGCGCCGCGGGCGAGCCGCACACGGACGCCTGGACGCGAGTGACGGTCACCGACGCGCACCGCCCCGACGACCTCTATCGACGGATCAAGCAGCGGTTCCCGCACGCACTGGTCGTCCAGCACCGGGCCGCGGAGACCGCCGGTGTCGCCCGCGCGACCGTCGTCACCGCGGCGCGCGACCCGCTGGTCGTGGCCGCCGACTTCCTCACGCACGTCACCGGCCACGGGCCGACCCCCGCCGAGGCCGCGGTGCTGCGTCGCGCCTACGAGGACGTCACCGCGATGGAGCGGAGCGCCTGATGCACCTGCGCTCCCTCACGCTCCAGGCGATCGGGCCGTTCGCCGGCCGGCACACCGTCGACTTCGACGCGCTCGGCCAGGCCGGGCTGTTCCTGCTCGAGGGGCCGACAGGCTCGGGCAAGTCGACGCTCATCGACGCCATCGTGTTCGCCCTGTACGGGAAGGTCGCGTCGAGCGAGGCGTCGGAGGAGCGGCTGCGCTCGGCGTACGCGGCCGACGACGTCGAGAGCGTGGTCGACCTGGTGTTCGAGGTGCCTGCGGGGGTCTACCGCGTGCGGCGGACCCCGGCGTACCAGCGCGCCAAGCGGCGCGGCTCGGGCACCACCACGGCGAACGCGACGGTGAAGGCCTGGCGGCTGCCGGCCGGGGTCGACCTCGACCTGGCGACGCTCGACGCGGTGGGTGTCCCGCTGGGGAACCGGCTCGACGAGATCGGTGCCGAGATCCAGAAGGCGGTCGGCCTCGACCGGACCCAGTTCGTGCAGACGATCGTGCTGCCGCAGGGCGAGTTCGCGCACTTCCTGCGCGCCAAGCCGGAGGAGCGGCGCGGCCTGCTGCAGAAGATCTTCGGCACTGAGGTGTACGACCGGATCGCGCAGCGGCTGGCGGAGATGCGCCGGGAGGGGGACCGGGCGTGTGCGACCGCCCGCGCGGCGCTGGTGTCCGCCTCGTCGCAGCTGGTCGGCGCGGCTCGACTGACCAGCGACGACGCCGCCGAGGTCCGCGCCGCGATCGACGCGGCGGTGCTGCGCAGCGAGGGCCTGGTCGCCGGCGTGGAGGCGGCCGTCGCCGCACGGACCGACGGGCTGCTGCGGGTGGCGGAGACCGCCCGCGAGGCGGCGACCACCGCGGACGAGGTGCGCCGGCAGGCACGGGCGCTGCTCGACCAGGTGACGGCCACGGATGCACTGCTCACTCGCCGCTCTGCGCTGCGCACGGAGCGTGCGGCCCTCGACGCCGCCGCGGACGTGAACGCCGAGGCCGTCCTGCGGCTGACGGCCGCGCGCTCGGCCCAGGCCGTCCGACCGCTGCTGGTCGGGCTCGAGCGTGCGGAGACCGCCCTGGACGGAGCCCGCAAGGCGCTCCGGGCCGCGCTGGACGCCGCGCCCGACGACATCGCGATACCCCCGACGGGCACCGCGCTGCGCGCGCACGTGCAGGCGACGGGCCGGGTGGCCGTCGAGGAGGCTGCCGCTCTCGCGCGGCTCGTGGACGTCGAGGCGGGTCTGGAGGCTCGGCGGCGCGCGGTCCGGGACGCCCGGCATGCGATCGACGACCTGGTCGCGGCGATCGCCGCGGACGACGCATGGCTCGCGGTGCGGCCCGCCGCGCGCGCCACCCTGCTCACCGAGCTGGAGGCGGCCCGTACGCGCGCCGCACTGCGGGGGGACCACGAAGCCGCGCTCGCGTCGGCCACCGAGCTGGTCGTCGCCCACCGGGAGCTGGCGGCGACGGAGACGTCGCTGGCGGCCGCGGTCGCGGTCCGTGCGGCATCCGCGGCCGTGGCGACGGCGGCGCTGGACACCGAGCGTGACCTGCGGGCCGCACGCATCAGGGGCCTGGCGGGCGAGATCGCCGCGGGGCTCGACGACGGCGACCCGTGCCCCGTGTGCGGGTCGGCGGACCACCCCGCGAAGGCCGTGCTCGACGCGGACCACGTGTCCGCCGAGCAGGTCGATCGCGCGGAGGCGGACAGGGCGAGGGCGGAGGCCGGTCTCCGCGAGGCTGCGGAGCGGTGCAGCGCGCTCGCCGAGCGGGTGGACTCCCTGCGCGCTCGCGTCGGGCAGGTCACCGCGGAGGAGGCCGAGCAGCGGACGGCGGTGGCGCGCGCCGCGCTGGACGACGCCCGGACGGCCGAGGCTGAGGTGGCCCGCAACGCTGCGGCCCTCGAGGGGTTCGACGCGCAGACGCACGACCGCGAGGCCGAACGCGCCGCGGCCGTCGCTCGCCTGACGGGGGACCGGTCGGTCCTCGAGGTCACGGTGCTGGACCTCGACACGTCCGAGGCGGAGGTCGTCGCCGGACGCGACGACCACCCGACCGTCGCGGCGCGGCACGCGGAGCTGCTCGAACGGTCGGCGGCGTCCGCCGGGGTCCTGGAGGCACTGGCCGAGGAGGAGACCGCGCAGGACGAGCGCGACCGCCGCCGCGACGAGCTGGTGCAGGGCCTGACCGAGCACGGTTTCGACTCCGCCGGCTCCGCCCGGGCAGCGGCCGTCGCCGCCGAGGTGCTCGCCGAGCTGGACCGGATCGTCACCGCGTACGCGTCCGCGCTGGACCGCGTGGCGGCTGGTCTGGCCGAACCCGCGATCGCGGAGCTGGCGGAGGACCTGGTGGTGGACGTCGACGGCACGCGCTCCGCCGAGGCGCTCGCCCGGACGCGCGCCGAGGAGGCCGCGGGGGAGGCCCGGGTGGCCGCTGAGCGCGCCGCGGCCGCGACCGCTGCGGCCGACGAGGTGCTGGCGGCGGCGGAGGCGCTCGCGCGCGAGGTCGAGGCCGCCGGTCCCGTGTCCCGGCTGGCCGACCTGACCGGTGGGGGCGGGGGCGACAACGCGCGCAGCCTCTCGCTGGCCACGTTCGTGCTCGTGCGCCGCTTCGAGGACGTGGTCGCGGCCGCGAACGAGCGGCTGCTGCTCATGTCCGACGGTCGCTACGAGCTGGTCCGCAGCGACGAGAAGGAGGACGTGCGCGCGCGCAACACCGGTCTGGCCATGCGGGTGGTCGACCACGTCACCGGGCAACCGCGCGACCCGCGCACCCTGTCCGGCGGCGAGACGTTCTACGTGTCGCTCTGCCTGGCGCTCGGCATGGCGGACGTCGTCACCGCCGAGGCCGGCGGCATGGACCTGGGCACGCTGTTCGTCGACGAGGGCTTCGGCTCGCTCGACCCGCACACGCTCGACGCGGTGCTCGCCGAGCTCGGCCGCCTGCGCGCGGGTGGTCGGGTGGTGGGGGTCGTGTCCCACGTCGAGGCTCTGAAGCAGTCGATCGCCGACCGCATCGAGATCCGCCCGACCGCCGAGGGTCCGAGCACCCTGCTGGTGCGCGCGGGCTGACACCGCTCAGCGGCAACGGCTCACCAGGCCCAGCCGCGGGAGGCGAGCTCGACCTCCTCGCGGAACCGCTCTGCCGGGTCACCCTTAGCCGCCGGCTGGACCTCGACGCCCGCCAGCTGGCACGCCTCCATCAAGAGCTGGTCGTAGGCCAGCTGCGACGCGATGATGCGCTCGGCACGAGCGAACGTGTGCGGATCGAGCTCCAGCGAGCGCACATGGTCGGCGACCACCCCCAGCCGCTCCTGCACGCGCAGCGTCATGAACGGGTCGTACGTCGGGGGCCGAGGCGGGCGCAGACGCGCAGCGAGCCGCTCCAGCCGGGTGGCCAGGAACGTGCGCCATCGCGGCGGCTCGTCGGGCGACGGGAAGAGCTGCCAGATCGCCCCGAAGACGAGCGCCGGAAGGAAGAAGACTGCGGCGAGAATCACCCAGCTCATCGTGCGTCCTTCATCGTGCGCGTACGTCCAGGCTAGGTCGCCGATGTGACCTGCGCCACACCTTTGCGGAGGTGCGAGGTTGCGATGTGGTGACGCTGTCGGCTCAGCCGGGGAAGCGCACCGCGTCCGGCTCGGCCGCGGCGGCGAACGCGCGGGCCTTCGTCGCGGACAGGTGGTCGCGCTCGGCGCCGCGGACGCTCGCCACGGAGGCCGGCTCGGCCTCCGTGAGCCCCGCAGCCGCGACGACACCTTCTGCCTCCTCGACCGGACCGCGCGCCCAGGACCGTCGCACGGCGACGAGCAGCACGGCCGCCACCACGATGACCCCGGCCATCACGGCGCCCATCGTCACGGCGGTCGGCTCCCCGCCGAGGCTCGTCAGCGGGGCGATGACCGCGCCGAGCCCGAACTGCAGAGCACCGAGCAGCGCCGCGGCCGACCCGGCCCGGTGCGGGTTCGACGCCAGCGCGATCGCCGGCGCCGAGGGCAGGACGAAGCCCGCGGTACCGAGGGTGAGCACGAGCAGGACGGTGACGGGCCAGAACGGAGCGCCGAGGAGCGTCGCCGCGAAGAGCGAGAGGCTGAGCACCAGGCCGGCCGCCACGGCCCCGGACAGGATCTGCTCCGGACGGAACCGCCCGACGAGCGCGCCGTTCACCTGCGACCCGGCCGTGATCGCGACCGCACCGGCTGCGAAGACCCACCCGAACTCCTGCGGCGAGAGGCCGTAGCCGTCCTGTAACACGAAGGTCGACGACGCGACGTAGGTGAACATGGCCGACAGGTAGAACGCGGACATGAGCGCGAGCCCGAGGAACGGCAGGTCGGTCAGCAGGTCGCGGTACGTCCGCAGCGCGGCCCCGGTGCCACCGGTGCGGCGCAGCTCGGAGGGCAGCGACTCGCGGAGCGTGAACCAGGCCGTGACCAGCAGGATCGCGCCGGTCGCGGCGAGGAACACGAAGATCAGCCGCCAGGTCCCGAACAGCAGCAGCTGCGCGCCGATGGTGGGCGCGAGGATCGGGGCGACGCCGACGACGAGCATCAGGCGCGCCATCACCTTCGACACCGCGAGGCCCTCGAACCGGTCGCGGACGATCGCCAGCGACAGGACCATCCCGGCGGCGGCGGTGAAGCCCTGCACGAACCGGAGCGCGGTGAACGCGGTGATGTTCTCCACGAGGGTGAGGCCGACGGACGTCAGCACGTACACGCTGAGCGCGCCGAGCAGGGGCCGGCGACGACCGAACGCGTCGGAGATCGACCCGAACAGCAGCTGACCCAGGGCGAGCCCGGCCAGCGAGGCAGCGATGGTCAGCTGGACGGCCGCGGCCGGGGCGTTCAGGTCGTCGGCGATCTGCGGGAACGCGGCGAGGTAGGTGTCGAAGGTGAGGGGGCCGATCGCGGTGAGCGCCGACAGCAGAAGGACGAAGCCGACGCTCACGCGCGTCGCGGGGATCCGGGCCATGACAGACCCAAGGTTGCGGACCGCAATCATCTTCCCGCTGTGTCCAGTCCGTGGGACACGTCTCCCGTCGCACGTGACCTCGGTCCGTCACGGTCCACCGCGAGGGTGCCGATACTCAGAGGGTGACGGGGCCGATGGGGGAGGCATGGTGGGACGACCCTCCCCTTCCTGATCCCGCGCCTGAGGAGCTACCGACCAGGCGGTGGTGGGGGCCGGCACGGATCCTCGGCATCGCCGGGTTGCTCGTCGTGGCACTGGTGGGTCTGCAGCGGGCCTGGTCAGACGCCGTCATCCTCGCCAGCGTGTACCTCGGGGCCACCGCGCTCTACGCACTCGTGCGCCGACGCTCGTGGCTGGGCGGACCGATGAGTCGGGGGGCGTCGGCATCCCTGCTCGTCGGCTCGTTCGTCAGTCTCGCAGCCGCTGCAGCGGTCGCCTCACCGCCGGCACAGCCCGCCCGGCCCGCGTCGGCACCGACCACGCAGAGCACGGCGCCGCGCACCACGGCTGCGACGCCCACCCCCGCGCCGACCGCGAGCGCGAGCCCCTCCCCGACCCTTGGCGAGCCTGCTCCCGCACCGCCGGCAGAGACGAGGTCCGCCCTCGCGACCGCCGTCCTGCTGCCGGTCAAGGGGCGTGCACCCACGACCGGCTACGACCGGGAGCTGTACGGCCAGACGTGGAAGGACGTCGACCGCAACGGGTGCGACACGCGCAACGACATCCTGCGCCGGGACCTCGAGCCGGAGGTGCTCAAGGAGGGGACGAACGGCTGCGTGGTGGCGTCCGGCACGCTCCAGGACCCGTACTCGGGCGAGACGATCCTGTTCGTGCGTGGGCAGGGCACGTCCTCGGCGGTGCAGATCGACCACGTCGTCGCGCTGTCGGACTCGTGGCAGAAGGGTGCCCAGCAGTGGGACGTCGCCACGCGTGAGGCGTTCGCCAACGACCCGCTGAACCTCCTGGCGGTGGACGGTCCGCTGAACCAGCAGAAGGGCGATGGGGACACGGCGACGTGGTTGCCGCCCCACAAGGCGTACCGGTGCGCGTACGTGGCGCGGCAGGTCGGCGTGAAGGACGCGTACGGGCTGTGGGTGACGCAGGCGGAGCAGGACGCGATGGTCCGGGTGCTCTCGACGTGCCCGACGGAGCCGCTCCCGTCCTGACCGGCGCGCGGCCGCCGGTGCCCCTAGCGTGAGCCCGTGAGCGGACGCGGTGTGGCCGGGGGGATCGTCGTGGTCGTCGTGCTTGCCGCCGGCGTGCTGGTGGCGGACCGGGTGACGCACTCGACCGCGGAGCGGCGGGTGGCCGAGGCGATCGAGCAGAACCTCGACGTCGTCGGCACCCCTACGGTCGACATCGTCGGGTTCCCGTTCCTCACGCAGCTCCTGGCCGGCTCGGTGGACGAGGTCACGGGCGCGGTCGACGGGGTCACGCTCGAGGGCATCGACGCCACGGACGTGACGATCGACGCGCAGGACGTGACCACCTCCGAGCCGTACACGCTGGGCACCGCGACGATCGCCGCGACGCTGCCGACGGCGTCGATCGAGCAGATCGTCGCCGACCGGTCGCAGCTCGACATCGCGGTCGCGGTCGACGGCCAGGCGCTGACGGCCTCGGGCACGGTGCTCGGCCTGGAGCTGGCGTCGAACCTGGTGCCGCGGGTCGAGGACGGGCGGCTGCTGGTGACCGTCGAGAACGTGCAGATCGCCGGCCTGACCGTCTCGGTGGACGACCTGCCGCGGGCGACCGGCAGCCGCCTGACCGACATCGAGATCCCCGTGAGCGGACTGCCCGAGGGGCTGGTCCTCTCCGACGCGACCGTCGTCGCCGACGGCGTGCGCATCACCGCGAACGGCACGGACGTCGTCCTGCCCACCGAGGCGCCCCCCGCTGGGTAGGGTCCGTCCTGCCCGCCCGGCTGGGTGGTCGACGACGGACGAAGGACCCCCGTGGACTGGCTCGGCGACGCCTGGCAGGACATCACGACGCCCCAACCGGTGCCGTCGAGCACCGTGGTGCTCCTCACTGCGGCGGGGGTGCTGCTCGTCCTGCTCGTGCCGACCGCGTGGCACGTGGCCCGGCACGGGCTGACGATCGTGCACGAGGCGGCCCACGCAGGCGTCGCGGTGCTCGTCGGCCGCCGCCTCTCGGGCATCCGGGTGCACTCCGACACCTCCGGCCTGACGGTGTCGGTGGGCAAGCCGCGGGGTCCGGGCATGGTGGCGACGGTCGCCGCGGGGTACCTCGGCCCGGCGGTGCTCGGCGTCGGCGCGGCCTGGCTGCTGTCCCGCGGGTACGCGGTCGCGCTGCTGTGGATCCTGCTCGTGGTGCTGGTCCTCGTGCTGGTGCAGATCCGCAACTGGTACGGCCTGTGGTCCGTGCTGGTCACCGGCGCGCTGCTGGTCGGCGTGACGGTGTGGGGCTCGGCGACCGTGCAGAGCGTCGCCGCGTACGCGATGACCTGGTTCCTGCTGCTGGGTGCGCCGCGCGCGGTGCTGGAGATGCAGTCGGAGCGCCGGCGAGCGCGTCGCCGCGGGGTGGCCGACACCTCCGACGCGGGCCTGCTGGGCCGGCTGACGCACACCCCCGGCGCCCTGTGGGTGGGCATCCTGCTGCTCGTGTGCCTGGCCGCCCTCGCGCTCGGTGCCGTCTGGCTGATCGGGCTGCAGCTCTAGAGCAGGAGGCGCATGACCGGGCGTTCGGGGGAGCGTCGAGCCACCTCCACGAACCCCGCGGCGGCGAACGTCGTCGCGTAGCCGGTGCTCGTCGCGCTGGGGGAGACCGCGCCGTCGAGCGGGTAGGCCTCCACCGCGGGCGCGCCGGCCGCGCGCGCGAGGTCGACGGCCCCGGTGACGAGGTCCGCCATCACCCCGGCGCGGCGGTGCCCTTTGCGGACGTAGAAGCAGGTGATCGCCCAGACGGGCGCCGCGTCGACCTGGCGGAGCCGCCACTGCCGGTCGATCGCCGGGACGTCCCCGCGCGGGGTGATCTGGCACCAGCCGACGGCCACGCCCTCCCGGAACGCGAGCACGCCCGGCGGGGGTCCTGCGGCGACGACGTCGTGCAGACCGGCGCGGTTCTGTTCGGCGGTCCGGCGCCGGTACTCGGGTCCGATCCGCCACGCCATGCACCAGCACCGGGCCGCGGGGCCGCCGTGGTCCAGCAGCTCCTCCAGCGCCGGCCAGCGCTCCGGCGTCAGGGGGACGACCTCGGTCACGCGGTGCGCCCGGCGACGCGGGGGTGGTCCTTCCACGCGGGCATCGTCGCCATGTACGCGAGCGTCTCGGTCTCCAGCTGCTCGCGGGGCGCGGTCGGGTGCTGCCGCGACTGCCAGCCGACCATCCGCTCGAAGCGCTCGTCGAACGCCTGCAGGTTCCCGTCCGCGTCAGTGCAGTAGGCGCAGTACTGCCCGGACTCAATGGGCATGCCGCAGCTGTCGCAGTGCAGGTCGTGCGTCGTCATGGTCGTGCTCCTTCGTTGAGGGCGTGCAGGGTGCCGACGAGGGCCACGCGGTCCTCGGCGGACAGGGTCGCGGCCGCGCGCGCGATCAGCTCGGTGGACAGGACCTGGCGCTCGCGGTCCAGGGCGTCGAACCCGGCCGGAGTCAGCCAGACGAGCGTGCGGCGCCGGTCGTGGGGGTCGGGCTCGCGCGCCAGCAGGTCCTTGGACTCGAGCTGGGTGACGATGTCGCTCATCACGGACTGCGCGCGGTCGAGGTGCTTGGCCGCCTCGCCGACGGTCAGCGGTCCGGCGTGCGCGAGGTGCAGCAGGACCGCCCGCGATGCCCCGGACATCTGCGACCGCTTGCCGTCGCGACGGTGGAACCGCAGGTAGGTCTGCTGGAACGCCTCCTCGAACGCGCGGGCGAAGGCCTGCGGGTCGTCGGTGGGCTCGGGGGTGGTCATGGGCGCCACGCTGCTCCGGACACGATTCATCGTCAATCCCGATGGATGATCGTCCGGTGATCCTGGTGCGCGGCGGGCTGCTGGTCCATGACGAGCTGGTCCGCGCCGACCTGCGGGTGGTCGGCGACCGGATCACGGAGATCGGTCCGGACCTGCCGGTCGACGGTGCCGACGTCGTCGACGCGGGCGGTCTGATCGTGATGCCGGGGTTCGTGGACGCCCACGCGCACGCCGATGCCGCGGTGCTCGATCCCGACGTGCAGGCGGCGCTGACCCACCAGGGCGTGACCACGGTGGTGCTCGGCCAGGACGGCGTCTCCTATGCGCCCTCGCCGGCGGGGTCGGGGGCCACCGAGTACGCCGAGCGGTACTTCGCCGCCATCAACGGCACCCACCCGACCTTCCGCGGCGGGACGGTGGCGGACCTGCTGGACACCTACGACCGCGCGACCACTGTGCACACCGCCTACCTGGTCCCGCACGGGACGCTGCGGTACGCGGTCCTGGGGGCCGACGACCGGCCGGCCCGGCCCGACGAGGTCGACGCGATGGCTCGCCTGCTGGAGCAGGCCCTCGACGACGGCGCCCGCGGCATGTCGACCGGGCTCGAGTACGCGCCGGCGTCGTCGGCGGACCGTGCCGAGCTGCTCGCCCTGTGCGAGGTGCTGGCGCGGCGGGGTCGGCCGCACGTGTCGCATATGCGCGGGTACGAGGACAAGGCCCCCGCCGCGCTCGCGGAGCTCCTCGACCTGGCACGTGCGACCGGCGTCGGCACGCACGTGTCGCACTACCACGGGCCCGCCGAGCGCCTCGGCCCGCTCGTCGACGGCGCCCTGGCGGAGGGCCTCGACCTCACCTTCGACGCCTACCCGTACCTGCGCGGCGCGTCGATCCTCGCCCTCGTGGCACTCCCGGACTGGCTGCCGCTGGCCGACGCCGACCGCACGCTCGCGCTCCTGGCCGACCCCGCCGTCCGCGACCGGCTGCCCGCGCGGGACGACGTCTGGCCGCGGGTGACGCTGGCGTGGGTGCCGGGCATGCCCTGGGCGGAGGGGCTGGCGCTGCTCGAGGTGGCGAGCCGACTCGGCATGACCCCCGGCGACGCCGTCCTGCACCTGCTGGTGACGACGAACCTCCAGGTGGGCTGCGTGTTCGCCCAGCCGCCGACGAACTCCGACGAGTCCGTGCGCGCCCTGCTCCGGCACCCCGCGCACTGCGCCGGGTCCGACGGGATCTACCAGGGCGGCCACCCCCACCCGCGCGGCTGGGGGACGTTCGCCCGCTTCCTCGGCAGGCACGTGCGGGAGCTGGGGGACTGGGACTGGCCCACCGCCGCGCAGCACCTGTCCACGACGGCTGCGCGGCGCTTCGGCCTCGACGACCGCGGGACCCTGCGGCCGGGCGCGCGGGCCGACGTGGTGCTCGTCGACGCGGAAACGGTCGCCGACCGGGCCACCTACGACGACCCCCGCCGGCTGGCGACGGGGGTCCAGGCGGTCCTGGTCGACGGTGTCCCGACCCTGCGCGACGCGCGCCTCACCGGCGCCCTCCCCGGTCGCGCGGTCCGCTGAGGAAGACTGTCTCCCGTAGCGCTCACCACCGAGAGGCAGTGCGATGACCCGCGAGAAGATCAGCACCCCCGACGCACCGCAGCCCGCCGGCAACTACTCGCAGGGGATCCGGCTGGGCAACCTCGTGTGGACGGCGGGCTTCGGGCCGCAGCACCCGGTCACCGGCGAGATCGCCCCGACGGTCGCCGAGCAGACGCGCCAGGTGCTCCGGAACGTCGAGGCGACGCTGGTCGCGGCCGGGCTCGACCTCGGCGACGTGGTGAAGACGACCGTGCACCTGGCCGACCTCGCCGACTTCACGGAGTTCGACGCGGCCTACGGTGAGTTCTTCCCGTACCCGATGCCGGCGCGCACCACGGTCGGCTCGCAGCTGGCGGGGATCAAGGTCGAGATCGACGTGATCGCGGGCCGGCTGACGTCCGACGACGACTGAGCGTTCTCACCCACGCCCGAGCTCGCCGCCGCCCACTTCGAGACGTCGTTCACGCGCATCGCCGCGGAGGGCGTCCGCTAGAACCAGGTGCTGACGACGTCGATCACGCGGAGGTCGGCGTCGAGCACCGGGACCACCCGCCACTTGTCGAACGCCGTGCACGGGTGGGAGATGCCGAGCTCGATCAGGTCCCCGACGCGCAGCTCGGTGCCGGAGCCCTCCAGGTAGGCGTGCTGGTCGTTGGTGCGCGTGACGGACCAGCCCTCCACGGCGACCGGCGCCTCGGAGGCGCGGTGCCGGCGCAGTGGCACCGGCAGGCCGGCGTCGTAGGGGACGTCGCGCTTGCCGGCGCCCAGCAGCGCGAGCCCGGGCTCGGGGGTCGACGAGACCTGCGCCCAGACCCGCAGCGCCGGGTGCAGGCCGCCGGCGATGCGGGTGAACGGCGTCGACGCCACGTAGGTGCCGTGGTCGTGCGTGACGTAGGAGCCCGACCGCAGGATCGTCGTGCTCGGCACCCCGGCGACCTCCGACCCGCCGAGCACCTCCGCGACCGCGTCGAAGTACGCGGACCCGCCGGCGGAGAGCACGACGTGCTCCCCGAGCAGTCCCGCGCCGACGAGCATCTCCGCCACGGCACGGACGTCGGTGAGGAACTCGCGCGCCGCGTCGACGTCGCCGAGGCCGCCCTCGTAGGCGCTGACCCCGACGAGCTCGATCCCCGGGACCCCGGCCACGCGCTGCGCCACCGCGAGCGCCTGGTCACCGGTGCGCACGCCGGTCCGACCGCCTCCGAAGCCCACCTCGAGCAGCACACGCAGGTGACCGTCACCGACCGCGGCGGCGGCGTCCACCGCCTCGACGGAGTCGACGCAGACGAGGATCTCGGCGTCGGTGACCGACGCGATCCAGCGCAGCACGGTCGGGTCGAGCACCTCGTTGGCGACCAGCAGCCGCCGCACGCCGAACGAGTACGCGGCGAGCAGCTGGTTGCCGGTGGCCACGGTGATGCCCCAGGCCCCGGCGTCGAGCTGCGCGGCGAAGAGCTCGGGCGACATGGTCGTCTTGCCGTGCGGCGCGAACGCGAGCCCGTGCCGGGCGCTGAATGCGGCGAGCTCGGCGAGGTTGTGCGCCAGGGCGTCAGCGTCCAGGGTCATCGCGGGCCAGGTCAGCGAGCCGTCGGTGAGCGTGTGCCCCGCGGCGACGAACTCGGAGCGAGTCACCGGGGTCGGCGCCCAGACGCCCTTGGTCGTCGGGCCCAGGAGCAGGGGAGGCAGGCGCAGCGTCATGGTGGCCTCACCGTACCGACGACGCACCTGCCGAGCTCCCGGTCCAGCGCCGCACGTTCCGCGGCGGTGACCCACAACCCGTACGCCGCCTTCACCCGCACCTGCCGGAGCGCGTAGACGCAGCGGTACCCGCGGTTGGGCGGCAGCCAGGTGGCCGCGTCGCCGGCCCCTTTCTCCTGGTTGGCGGGACCGTCGACGGCGAGCAGGTTGGCGGGGTCGTTGGCGAACGCCTCGCGCTCCGCCGGAGACCACTCTTGCGCGCCGGTCTGCCAGGCGTGCGAGAGCGCGACGACGTGGTCGATCTGGACGGCCGCCGAGTCAGGTCCACGGGCGAACGGGATCGGTACGCCCGTGTAGGGGTCCTCGAGCGTGCCGCGGAGCACCACGCAGTGCTCGACCGCGGTCTCGAGGAGGTCCCGCCGGAGGATGTCGTTCCGGGTGTCGCAGCCGTTGCGGTCCACGTCGGCCCAGGCCTGGCCGAACCGTTCCCGCGCGTACCCGGTGCTCGGCGCCTTGCCGCGGACGGGGAGGGTGTCGAGCGCCGCCCGCCCGGCGGCGAGGTCGTCGGCGGTCACCGCGTACCGGGCGGCGACGCGCGCCTGGGACCAGGCAGGTGCGCCGGCGCCGATCGCGACGCAGACGACGAGGCCGACGAGCCACGGGCCGGGGCGGTGCCAGGAGGTCACCGGCCCATCGTGGACGTCGCACGCGGCACGCGGGACGTCCCTGTGGACACGCGGGGCTGGGGGCGGCCCGCTTGACTTCGAGTGCACTCGAAGGCGCACCATCGACGCCATGAGCGTCGTGACGGACCGGGTGACCCTGAGCATCGCCGAGGCGGCCGAGGCCACCGGCCTGACCACCCACACCCTGCGCTACTACGAGCGCGACGGGCTGCTGCTCGACGCGGTCGACCGGGCGTCGTCGGGCCACCGCCGGTACTCGGACGACGACCTGGGCTGGATCCGGATGGTCACCCGGCTGCGCTCCACGGGCATGCCCATCCGGGAGGTCCGCCAGTACGCCGACCTGGTCCGGGCGGGTGACGGCAACGAGGCCGAGCGGCTCCAGCTGCTGGTCGCGCACCGCGACCGCGTCCGGCAGCAGCTGGCCGAGGTGGCCACGCACCTGGACGCGATCGAGCTCAAGATCGGGCTGTACGAGCGCAGGACCTGCACGAAGGCCTGACACGACCTCCGCGTCCCGGCACGTACGGTCGCTCACGTGCCGGACGACCGCTCGCGTGACGACTTCCTACCGCGCACGGCCACCGACCCTTCACGCGAGGTGCTGCGGGAGCGCATGCCCGCCGCGCTCGCGGCCGCCGGGCTTGTCGCGCTCGGGCTCCTCGTGTCCCGGCTGGACGGACCGCTCGCCGACAAGGTCGGCGACGTCCTGTACGCGGCGCTCGTCTACGCCCTGCTCGTCGTGGTCGCCCCGCGCGCCCGCCGGTGGGCCGTGGCCGCCGTCGCGTTCGGCGTGTGCGCGCTGGTGGAGCTCGCGCAGCTCACCGGGATCCCCGCCGCAGCCGTCGCCGCCGTGCCGGCCGCCCGGTACGTGCTCGGGACCACCTTCGTCGCCCTCGATCTCGTCGCGTACGCGGTCGGTGTCGCGCTCGCGGCGTTCGTGCGGCGCCCACCGGTTGTGCCAGGCTGACCCCGCCTGAGCCGGATCGAACAGTGGAGCGCCGATGGATCCGTCGTACAGCCTGGCCATCCGCCTGACCTGCGAGTTCATCGGCACCGCGATCCTCATCATCCTGGGCAACGGCACGGTCGCGAACGTGCACCTCAAGGGCTCCAAGGGGTACCGCGGCGGGTGGTCGCTGATCGCGATGGGCTACGGGTTCGGCGTGATGATCCCCGCGATGATGTTCGGCGGGATCAGCGGCAACCAGATCAACCCCGCCTTCACCGTCGGCCTCGCCGTCTGGGGCATGTTCCCGTGGAGCGAGGTCGCGCCCTACATCGTCGCGCAGATGCTCGGCGCGATGGCCGGCCAGATCGCCATCGTCGTCACCCACAAGCCGTACTACGACATGACGACCGACCCCGCGGACATCCTGGCGACGTTCTCCACAGTCAACGCCGTGCACTCGCGGCTCAACGGGTTCCTGTCCGAGCTCCTGGGATCGGTCGTGCTCTTCTCGTGCGCGCTGGCCATCGTGCACTCGCCGCTCGCGGTGAACGAGCCTGCCGTCGCCCACCTCGCGCTCGGGTTCCTGGTGTGGGGCCTCGTCGCCGGACTCGGCGGTCCCACCGGCCCGGCGCTCAACCCCGCGCGTGACCTCGGTCCGCGCCTCGTGCACGCGTTCCTGCCGCTGAAGCACAAGGGTCCGTCGGACTGGGGCTACTCGTGGGTGCCCGTGGCGGCCCCCCTGCTGGGCGGCATCATCGGCGTCGGCGGCTGGTACCTGCTGCTCGGCTGACGCGAGCGGCTGACACGAGCGGCTGACGCGAGCGCAAGACGAAACGGGCCACAACCGGCATGCTCGTCCCCGGGGGTGGTCGCACATGGCCGTGGACACCAGCATCTTCCGCCGCAAGTCGGTCGAGGACTCCATGGAGGAGTCGCTCGATCCCGAGCGCGCGCTGCGCCGGACCCTGACCACGTGGGACCTCATCGTCCTGGGTGTCGCGGTGGCCGTCGGCGCGGGCATCTTCTCGGTGGGCGCCACCGCGGCGGCGAACTACGCCGGGCCGGCCGTCATCGTCTCGTTCATCATCGCCTCGATCGTGTGCGGGCTGGCCATCATGTGCTACGCCGAGTTCGCCTCGACGCTGCCGGTCGCCGGTTCCGCCTACACGTTCTCCTACGCGTCGATGGGGGAGTTCGTCGCCTGGATCATCGGGTGGGACCTCATCCTCGAGATGCTGCTGGGCTCCGCGGTCATCGCGAAGTTCTGGGGCGTCTACCTGGCCGACGCGCTCGGGCTGTTCGGCTTCGACGTGCCCACGACCATCGCGATCGGACCCGTCGACGTCGACTGGGGGCCGGTGGTCATCGTGGCGGTCTTCACGACGCTGCTGGTCTTCGGCACCAAGCTGAGCACGCGCGTGAACAGCATCTTCACGATCATCAAGGTCGCGATCACGATCTTCGTCATCGTCGTCGGCTTCTTCTACGTGAACACCGCCAACTACTCGCCGTTCGTGCCGCCGTCGCAGCCGGCCCCGGAACGCACCTCGCTCGAGCAGCCGGTGTTCGCGTTCCTGTTCGGCCTCGAGCCCACCTCGTACGGCGTGATCGGCATCCTGTCCGGGGCGGCTCTGGTGTTCTTCGCGTTCATCGGGTTCGACGTCGTCGCGACCACCGCCGAGGAGACCAAGGAGCCGCAGCGGACCGTCCCGCGCGGCATCCTCGGCGGCCTGGCGATCGTCACCGTGCTCTACATCCTGGTGACGGTGGTGGTCACCGGGATGGTCTCCTACACCGAGCTCGCGGCGGCCGACACCCCGTCGCTGACCACCGCGTTCGTCCTGGTCGGCGCCGACTGGGCGGGGCGCGTGATCTCCGTCGGGATCCTGGTGGGCCTCACGTCGGTGCTCATGGTGCTCCTGCTGGGCCTGACCCGGATCGTGTTCGCCATGAGCCGTGACGGCCTGCTGCCCCGGGGCGCGTCGCGGACCTCCCCCAAGTACGGCACCCCGGTCCGGCTGCAGATCGGCGTCGGCATCGTGGTCGCGATCATCGCGGGGCTGTCCGAGGTGGAGCTGCTCGAGGAGATGATCAACATCGGGACGCTGTCGGCGTTCGTGCTGGTCAGCTTCGGTATTCCGGTCCTGCGCAAGCGGCGGCCGGACCTCACGCGCGGGTTCCGGGTGCCCTGGTCCCCGGCGCTGCCGATCGTCGCCGGGGTGGCGTGCCTGTGGCTGATGGTGAACCTGACCACCCTGACCTGGCTGCGGTTCCTCGCGTGGTTGGCGGTGGGCGTGATCATCTACTTCGCGTACTCGTACCGGCACTCGATCGCCGCGAACCCGCACTTCGACTCGCGGACGGGCGCGAAGCTCTAGTCCTCGATCGGCTCCAGCACGAACACCGGGATGAGCCGGTCCGTCTTCGTCTGGTACCCGTCGTACGCGGGCCAGACCTCGGTGGCGCGCGCCCACCACTCATCGCGCTCGGCGCCGCTGGTCTCGCGCGCGAGGTAGTCCTTCCTCACCGCGCCGTCCTGCAGCTCGACGTGGGGGTGCTCCACGAGGTTGCGGTACCAGGCGGGGTTCTCGGGGGTCCCGCCCTTCGAGGCGACGACCGCGTACCGGCCCTCGTGCTCGACGCGCATGAGTGCGGTCTTGCGCAGCTTGCCGCTGGTCGCGCCCACGGAGGTGAGCACGATGACCGGCTTGCCCTGCAGGGTGTTGGCCTTCTGGCCGTCGGTGCGCTCGAAGGTCTCGGCCTGCTTGCGGGCCCAGTCGGACGTGCTCGGGAGGTACTCACCGGTGAGAGGCATGTGAACCCGAACCGTCGTGCCGGGCAGACGCATTCCCGGTGGGCTCAAGTGCGTATCCGGGGCAACCGATGAGGGCGTCACAGGGCGCGATCAGCGCTCGCAGAGAATGGAGCCCGCCGTGAAGTTCAACCCGCCGCCGAACTGGCCGGCACCCCCCGAGGGGTTCTCGCCCGAGCCGGGCTGGACGCCGGACCCGTCGCTGCCCGCGCCGCCTCCCGGCTGGCTCCTGTGGGTCGAGGACGACGTCACGCTCGCGGGCGAGACCACCGAGGGGACCCGGCACTACAAGCAGGCGGTCACGTCGTTCTGGGTGGGCATCGGGTTCTTCCTGGCCGGTGCGATCTCCACGATCGTCACGTCGAACTCGACCAGCGGGGTCTACTGGTACGGCGGCATGATCGTCGGCGTCATCTCCCTGGTCCGGGCGTTCGCGGCCTACCGGTCTGCCCGCAAGGAGGGTGCCCCGTCGCTGCGGGGGACCGCGAGGATCGTCGCGATCGTCGGGCTGGTGCTCGTGGTGGGGACGGGCGTCACGGCTGCCGCCTCGTTCTTCGGGCAGGAGAGCCTGTCCGCCTCCGCCGGCTCGTGCTGGCACATCGACGACGAGGACACCGCCCAGCTGGTCTCGTGCGAGGACGCGCACGAGTACAAGGCCGTCTCCCTGGTCGACGACATCGAGCAGTGCCCGGGGGAGATCTACCTCGAGGGTGACGACGCCGGCACGTACCTCTGCCTGCAGCAGGACTGACGAGCGCGACGGCCCCCGGTCGGTGACCGGGGGCCCCGTCGTTACTTCTTCTGCTCGTCCAGGTAGTCCTTGGCCTTCTCGACGACGCTGTCGACCGTGCTGTCCTGGCTGTCGTTGGTCCGCGCCTTCACGGCCTCACCGGCCTTGTCCAGGGCGTCCTTGGCCTGCTCCTCGTGCCCGCTGAGCGCGTCCTTCGCCTTGCCGACCAGATCCTCGATACCCATGGGTCGTGCCCTTCTCTCGGGAGACGCCCCTCAGTCTGGCCCGGCCGCGGTGGCCTCGCTCACCGAGCCGTGCTCGACCGTGGTGCGGGGCATGGAGGCGGCGGCCGCGACCGTGGCCAGCGCGACCAGCGTGACGGCGCCGAACGCGAGCGTGACGGCGTCCCCGAACTGCGCCGGGTCCTGAGCGGGGGTCTCGCCGCTCATCAGCGCGTTGACCAGCGCGCCGAGCGCCGCGACGCCGACCGCGCTGCCCATGGACCGCGCGAAGAGGTTGGCGCCCGTGACCACCCCGCGGTCGCCCCAACCGACGCTGGACTGCGCGGCGATGAGGCTCGGGGACGCGACGAGCCCGAGCCCGATACCGGACACGAAGCACGCCAGGCCGACGGCCCAGACCGAGGGGTGCATCGAGGCGAGCACGAGCCCGCCGGTGCCCAGCACCACCACCGCGGACCCGATGAGCATGGTGGTGCGGAACCCGAGCCGCAGGAAGAGCCGGCCCGACTGGGACGCCGCGATCGGCCAGCCGATGGTCAGCGCCGCGAGCGTGAGCCCGGACGCCAGCGGCGAGACGCCGAGCAGCGCCTCCAGGAACGTCGGCACGTACGACGTGAGCCCGATGAGGATGATCCCGACGCCCACCCCGACCAGCGCCGAGGCCCGCAGCAGCCGTCGCGAGAACACCCACAGCGGCAGCACGGGCTCCTCCGCGCGCTGCTCCACGCGGACGAACGCGACGAGCATCAGGGCGCCGACGACGAACGCCCCGACGCTCGGCACGGAGAGCCACTCCCACGCGTTCCCGCCCTCGAGCAGGGCCAGGATCAGCAGGCTCATCCCGGTGGTGAGCAGCACGCCGCCGGCCCAGTCGATGCGGTGCCGGGTGTGCTCGACGGTCTCGTGGAAGTACCGCACCAGCAGCCAGGCGGCAGCCAGGCACAGCGGGATGTTGACGAAGAAGATCCAGTTCCAGGACAGGAACTCGGAGAACACCCCGCCGAGCGTGGGCCCGACCACCGACGACACGCCCCAGACGCTCGCGATGTAGCCCTGCGCCTTGGCTCGCTCGGCGACGGTGTAGATGTCGCCGGCGATGGTGATGGCCATCGGCTGCACCGCGCCGGCGCCTAGGCCTTGGACGGCGCGGAACGCGATGAGGGCGGGCATGCTCCAGGCGAACCCGCAGAGGATCGAGCCGAGCAGGAACAGGCCGATGCCGAGGAGCACCACCGGCTTGCGGCCGACGGTGTCCGCCAGCTTGGAGTAGATCGGGACGCTCACGGCCTGGGTGAGCAGGTAGACGGAGAACAGCCACGGGAAGCTGGTGAAGCCGCCGAGGTCCGCGACGATCGTCGGCACCGCGGTGGCCAGGATCGTCGCGTCGATGGCGACCAGACCGGTGGTCACCATGATGGCGACGAGGATCGGGCCGCGGTCGGACCGGAAGCCGACGCCGGTGCTGCTCAGGGGGGACCTCCTGGGGTGGTGGTTCTGCCCCGACCCTAGGCTGGCGGTGTGACGCACCAGTACGCGATGACCGGCTTCACCGTCCGCGAGCACCGGGTGGAGGTGCCGGTCGACTGGTCCGCGCCAGAGCGCTTCGGGTCGATCGAGGTGTTCGCCCGCGAGCTGGTGGACCCGGAGCAGGCGTCCGACGACCTGCCGCTGCTGGTGTTCCTGCAGGGCGGACCGGGCGGTCAGGGACCGCGGCCGCTCGGCGACGGCTGGATCGCGAGAGCCCTGGAGAGGTACCGCGTGATCCTGCTGGACCAGCGTGGGACCGGACGCTCGTCGCCGGTGGACGGACGGGTGATCCGCGGGTTCGACGACGCCGCGCAGGCCGCCGACTACCTCGCGTGCTTCCGCGGGGACGCCATCGTCGAGGACGCCGAGCACCTGCGCCGGACGGTCTACGCGGGCCGGCAGTGGGCCACCCTCGGCCAGTCGTACGGGGGGTTCCTCACACTCACGTACCTGTCGCGGCACCCCGGTGCGCTCACCCGCTGCTTCGTGACCGGCGGACTCCCGCCGGCGACGGCCACCGCGGAGGAGGTCTACGCGCACACGTACCGCCGGCAGGCGGCGCGCAACCGCGAGCTCGCGCGGCTGCACCCGGCCGACGTGCCGGTGCTCGGGCGCATCGCGGACCTGCTCGGCGAGCGCGACGCGGTGCTCCCGAACGGCGACCCGTTCACGCCCGAGCGGCTGCAGCAGCTGGGCATGCCGCTCGGGATGAGCACCGGGATCGACTCGGTGCACTGGCTGCTGGACACCGCGCTCAGCGCCGACGGCGGTCTGTCCGACGGGTTCCTCGCGGCGGTGGCCGACCAGACCGGGTTCGACGGCGGGCCGCTCTACGCGGTGCTGCAGGAGGTCATCTACCACCAGGGCGAGCGGGAGCCCGGCTGGGCCGCGCAGGCTGAGCACGACCGGTGGCCGTCGTTCGCGTCGGCCGCCCGCCCGCTGCAGCTCACCGGCGAGGTGATCTTCCCCTGGATGTACTCCCAGCACCGTGCGCTGCGCCCGTTCCGGGGGGCCGCCGAGGAGCTCGCCGCCCGCACGTCGTGGCCGGCGCTCTACGACCTGGACCGGCTGGCGTCGAACGAGGTGCCGGTGGCGGCCGTGCAGTACTACGACGACCCGTACGTGGACCTGGACCTCGCGCTGGCCACCGAGGTCGGCCACCTCGACGTCTGGATCACCAACGAGCACCTGCACGACGGGCTGCGCGCAGCCGGCGACGAGATCCTGCCGCGGCTGTTCGACCTCGCGGCCGGGAAGGCGCGCGTCACTGGCCGCTAGGCCTCCGGACGTGCCTCGTGCCCGGGGCGACCGTGGGTGCGGTTCTCCTCCTTGAGCCGCGCCTCGTACACGTGCCGGCGACCGGCCATGAGCTCGTCGCGGACGCGCTTCTCCGCCGCCTCGAACACCCGGTAGTACTGCTCGTCGTAGGCCTCGACCACCTGGAACGTCCACCGGCCGGGCAGCACGTTGCGGCCGACGAGCTCGGCGCGGAGCTCGTCGGCCAGCTCCTGGTGCCCCGCCTCCGCCAGCTGGTCCAGGGCCTCGGCCAGCTCGTTGTCCGCGCGGCCCGTGAGCCGGTGGAACGCGTAGAGCATGCCGCGGGCGTGCTCGACCACCTCGAACGCGGCGGTGAGCGCACCGACGGCGTCGACGACGGCCTCCGAGGTGCCCGGAGGTTCGCGGTGGGCGTCGTCGCGCTCGTCGGCCATGTGTCGATCGTGGCCGCGGGTGCCCGATCGCGCGCGCCGAAACAAAGTGCAATCAGATGGTTGCTATTGGTGCTCGCGACGCCTATCGTCGATCTGCAACCAATCAATTGCAGATGCGAGGAGCTGACCATGAGCGAGGACTTCACGACGACCTACACGGTCGACCAGACGCCCGACGAGGTGTTCGCGGCCGTCACCGACGTGCGCGGCTGGTGGGTCGACGCGATCGAGGGCGGGACCGCCCAGCTGGGCGACGAGTTCATCTTCCACAACGAGCCCATCCACCGGTCCGTCCAGCGGCTGACCGACGTGGTGCCGGGGGAGCGGGTCGAGTGGCTGGTCCTCGAGGCCGAGCTGAACTTCGTCGCGGACACGGCCGAGTGGGTGGGCACGCGCATCCGGTTCGACATCACGCCGACCGACTCCGGCACGCGCCTCACGTTCACGCACCTCGGGCTGGTGCCGGCGCACGAGTGCTACGAGATCTGCCACGACGCGTGGAGCTGGTACATCAACGTCAGCCTCAAGCGCCGGATCACCACCGGCGTCGGCCAGCCGGGTCAGGTGCCGACCGAGGCGCTCCGCACGCCGGTCGTGCTGTGACGTCGACGGCCCCGACATCCGTGGATGCCGGGGCCGTCGTCCCGCGTCAGGGACGGGTGCCGGGGCGACCGCCGCCGCCGGGGCCGCCCTGGCCGCCGCCGCCCATCCCCGCGATCGCCTCGCCGGCGGTGCCGGTCGCCACGACCGTGGAGCCGCTGCTGTCGCCGGGCTCCGCGAGCCCGCCGACGGTCTCCCTGCTGACCGAGCCGCCGGTCGCCGCCGAGTACGTCTCGCCGGAGACGACGTCGGCGGAGGCGTAGACCAGCGACGTGAAGTCCTTCGACGACTCGAACGCGGCGAGCTCGTTCCCGTCGGCGTCGAGGACGTGGACCACCGTGCCGGCGGACTGGGTCGAGGAGAACGTGAAGGCGACGAACGACTGGGCGGACTCGGCACCGGGGGTCATCGCCATGCCGGACGCGCCGGCCGCGAGGATCGTGCCGCCGGAGACGTCGAACGTGCCGTCCACGTCCAGTGCGCCGTTGCCGTCGTTCGTCGGCCCGCTCACGACGGCCGTGCCGCCGGTCATGGTGAAGAACCCGTTGGCGTCGAGCCCGTCCCCGCCCGAGTCGACGACGATCGTGCCGCCCGTGATGGTCAGGCCGACGTCCGCGGCCGCTGTCCCTCCGGGAGCCTGCTCTCCCGTGGCGTCGGGGTCGGAGGCGTTCACGCCGTCGTCGCTGGCGACCACGCTGATGTCCCCGCCGCCGAGGGTGATGAGGCCGGCCTCGAGGCCCTCGTTCGACCCCGTGATGTCGACGGTGCCGTCGCTGATCTGCAGCGCCTGGTCGCCGTGCACGCCGTCGTCCCCCGCGTCGATGGTCACGGAACCGCCCGCGATGCTGACGACGCCGTCCGAACCGATCCCGTCGTCGGCCGCGTCGATCAGCAGCTGCCCGCCGCCGACCACCACGGAGACCGTGCCGGAGACGCCCTTGGGGGAGGCGTCGTCCGCGACCGCGGTCCCGCTGCCGCCGCCGGAGACGACCGCGACCGTGCCGTCCGCGACGATCACGTCAGTCTGCGCCGCGATGCCGTCATCACCCGCCTCGATCGTGACGTCGCCGCCGGTGATCTCCACGTACCCGAGGGTCTCGTCCTCGTCGTTGTCCGACTTCAGGCCGTCGCCCCCCGCCGTGACGTCGAGCGTGCCGCCCGAGACGACGAGGTAGTCCTTGCCGCGGATGCCGTCGTCGACCGCGTCCACCGTGATGGTGCCGCCTGCGATGACGAGGCCGTCCTTGGCGGCGATCCCGTCGTTCGCGTTGCCCGCCACGGTCAGCGAGCCGTCGCCGGTGATCGTGAGGTCGGCGCTGCTGTACAGGGCCGCGCTCGCCTCGTCGGTGTCCGCATAGGCGGTGGTGTCGGACAGGGTGCTGTCGCCCTCGAGGTGGACCACCACCTGGTCGGCGTCGAGCACCTGCAGCGGGGAGGTCGTCGAGCTGGCCAGGGAGGCGTCGTCGAGGATCAGGTGGACGACGCCGTCGTCGGTGGTGTTCACGACCACCGAGCCGTCCGCCAGGGTGCCGCTCAGCCGGTAGGTGCCGGCCGCGGTGATCGTGATCGTGCTCCCGTCGACGGTCACGCCGTCGGTCGCGGTCGGGCTGTCGAGGTCGATGGCGACCTCGTCGTCCGACGCGGTCAGGTCCACGTCGTCGGGCGCGGTGTTGGCGGCCATCGCCTGCTCGACGGTGACGTTCGCGTCGGACGTGGTGGTCACTGTCGTGCTCGACTCCGTCGTGGACGCGGCGTCGGCCGTGGCCGTGCAGCCGGCGAGGAGCGCCGCGACCAGGGCGGCGGGGACGAGGATCTTCGGGGTGAGGCGTCGCATGAGGGTGTGCTCCTAACGGGTGACGTGCCGGTCGAGGACGCGGCGCCACGGGTGGTGGGGGAGGTCGGTGTGCAGGGCGGCCATACCGGTGCCGTACTTGGAGATGCGGACCGGGCGGTGGCCGTGCCGCCACAGGAGGCGGTCGGTGGAGGAGGGCGTCGAGCCCGTCTTGGTCTCGATGACCACGCGGTCCGGCAGCGCCCTCGACTCGCCCGTGAGGGCCGACGTCCACACCAGGCCGGTGTCGATCGTCGTGCGGCTCTGGGTCCGGGGGAGGAAGAGCGTGGTGCGCCGGTAGGTGCTGACCAGGGTCGGGCTGTACAGGCCGGTGCTGTCGAGGACGTCGTCGGCGAACCGGCGGCCCTCGTCGGTCAGGGTGTCGCGGTCGTCCGGGTCGTACGGCAGGCGCGTCTTGACCGTGCTGCCGCGCGGACCGCGGGTCTTGACCTCGACCCAGCAGAGCTCGGAGTCCACGTAGGTGCGCGTGCGGATCTTGAACCGCCGCCGACGCCGGTGGGCCGCCCCGAGGTAGCTGGTGAGGTCGGGGGTGTCGAAGTAGACCGACTCGTAGGCGAAGTCGCGCTCGTCGCCGATCTGGAGGATGCGCGCACCCGGCTCGATGCCGCGCAGGAGCACCGGGACCGCCTCCGCCGGGACCACGTACTTGCGGTCCACCCGGGTCTGCAGGCTCGCCCGCTCGGTGAGCTCGACGAGGTCGATGGGCTCGAAGCTCATGCCGACACCGCCACCCGGGCCCGTGCCGTGGTCAGCTCGTACCGGACGTCCACGCAGGTGGTGTCGTTGACCAGGTCGACGCGCTGCACGATCGCGGTGTGCACGGTGGCGCCGAGCAGGCGTTCCAGGTGCGCGACCAGCGCGGTCTCGTCGGTGATCGCCGAGTCCAGCACCATCGTCTGCTGCCGGTACTGCCGGAGCATCCGCGGGTGGTCGCCGACGGCCATGACCACGACGATCAGGACCATCAGCGAGGCGTTCAGGGCCGACGGCGTCACCGCCAGCCCGCCCAGCAGTCCGAGCGCCAGCGCCGAGAAGTAGTAGGCCACCTCGTGCTGGGTCAGCTCCGTGGACCGCAGCCGGATGATCGACAGCACGCCGAACAGCCCGAGCCCGAGGCCCGCACCGACCGCGCTGCTCGCCAGGGCGGTCGCCACCGCCAGCACGCCGACGTTGACGCCGAGGTACGCGACGACGAGGTCACGCCGCCGGTGCCGGGGGAAGTAGACGCCGAACGCGAGGACGCTGATGGCGACGAGGTCGAGCGCGAGGAGCGCGTACTGAGTCATGGGAACCCTCCTAGTGGGACGGGTTCCATTCAGCCGAGCGAGCCTGTGCCGTGGCTGTGCGAGGGCTGAGGCGCAGGAGTGCATCGTGCACAGATCACCCGACGACCGGCGATGCGACGGCGGTCGATATGGAAGGGTTTCCCCTCGTTCCCCTCGTTCCCCACCCTGGGAGTTCCCCCGTGCGCGTGTCCCGTCGTCTGCTCGCCGTCCCGGCCGCCGCCGTCCTCGCCTGGTCGCTGACCGCGTGCGGAGGTTCCGCGCCGGAGGCCGCGCCGAGCTCCTCCGCGAGCGCCTCGGTCGAGCAGGAGGAGACCGTCGTCGAGCCCGCCGGCTTCGAGCTCACCGCCGACAACCTGGGGGACATCGCCACGGCGATGCTGGCCGCGAAGACCTACGACACGACGATGGTCACCGACGTCGCCGGTGCCTCCATGACCGCCCAGGGCCAGGCACGCGTCACCGACGCCGGCAACGAGCTGACCATGACGATGAGCAGCGCGCAGATGACCGCGCCCATCGAGATGCGCATCGTCGGCGGCCAGCTCTACATCAACATGGGCGAGCTGACCGGGGGCATGTTCTGGCAGCTGGACCCCACCGACACCAGCAACCCCCTGACCGCGTCGCTCTCGCAGACCACCGGCGCCAGCGCGACCGACAGCCTCGCGGAGATCCTCCCCGCGCTGGTCAGCGTCACGAAGTCCGGCGCCGCCGAGCAGCTCGACGGCGTCAGCGCGCAGCCGTACGACGTGGTGGTCGACACGAGCAAGATGGCCGGTGCGTCCGCCGAGCAGTTCGCCGCCGCAGCCGCCGCGGGCGTGGAGGTGCCGAAGGAGATCACGTACACGTACTGGGTCGGGGAGGACAAGCTGCCCCGCAAGCTCGTGATGGACATGATGGGCTCGCACATCGAGATGACGCTTAGCAACTGGGGCGGTCCCGTGACGATCGAGGCCCCGCCGGCCGACCAGGTGACGGCACCGCCGGCGATGTGATCAGCGCCTGACGCGGTACCGGGTCTGCAGCACGCCGCGCGTCAGGCCGGGGTCCAGCCGAGTCGGGGCGCAATGCTCGTCGCCACGTTCTCCAGGATGCGGCGGCTCATCCCGTGCGTGGCGTTCGCCGGGAGGACGATGTCGAGCCCCGTGGCCTCCTGGAGGGCGACGTCGGCCTGCAGGCTGGCGACGACCTCGTCGGGCGACCCGTGGTGCGTCGGGCTGAACACCCCGAACCCGGTGCCGGCGGGCGGGCGACCCGTGGCGTCGAAGCGGCCCGCGTACCAGGCGATGTACTCGGCGAAGAGCTCGTCGTCCGCGGGCGTGACGCTCGGCAGGACGATCCGTCCGGCGACCGCGCGCGGGGTCCGACCGGGGACGTCGAACGTCTCCTTGTACGCGCGGATCTGGTCGCGCTGCGTCTCCTCGAAGGACCGCCCGTCGTCCTCCCCGTTGAGCGTCGAGACCAGCAGGTCCATCCCCTGCTCGGCGGTCCGCACGGCGGTCGCCCGAGATCCGGGTCCGTACCAGACGCGATCGGCGAGGCCGGGGCTGTGCGGCGTGACGGTCAGCGGGGTGCCGGGCTGTGCGATCGGGAAGCCGCCCTCCGGGGCGACCGCGACGGGCTCCCCGGCGAGCGCCGCGCGCAGCCGGGAGATGCGGTGCTGGGACTCGTCGTCGAACGAGAGCTCACTGGAGCCGTAGACCCCGTCGAGCAGCGCGGCCGACGGCTTGATCCCGCCGGCGACGCCCAGCTCGAGCCGCCCGCCGGACAGGAGGTCGACCGTCGCGGCGTCCTCCGCGACCGCGATCGGGTCGGCGTACCGCATCGGCAGGACCGCGGTGCCGAACCGGATGCGCGTGGTCGCCTGGCCGATGGCCGCGAACAGGGGGAACGGCGAGGAGAGGAACTTCTCCAGGTGACGGACCCGGACCCAGCCGATGTCGTAGCCGAGCTCCTCCGCGTGCTGGAAGAGGTCGATGGCGTCGCGCAGGGACTGGCCCGCGTCGGCCGGGTCGTCGTACGGGACGAACGTGAGGAAGCTGAGCTCGAGGCGGGGGGCGGTCACGCGCGCATCGTACGAGCACGCTCCCTCGTCGGACGCGCCCGGGCGGGCTGGTCTCAGTCGCCGAGCACCCAGCCGTGCGGCTCGGCCAGCCTCTCGGCGGAATTCGGCCCCCACGAGCCGACCGCGTACGGCTCCGGCGTCGGACGGTCGCCGCCCAGCAGCGGAGCGAACGCGATCCACGCCGACTCCAGCCCGGCGGGCGTCGTGAACAGGGTGCGGTCGCCGACGAGCACGTCCTCCAGCAGCCCGGCGTACGGCGGCAGGGACTCGCCCGGCTCGACGTCGGCCAGCTCCAGGTTGGCCGTCCCGGTCCCGAGCTCGAGGAACGCGCCGGGCTTCTTGACGGTCGTCGTCACCTTGAGCTCGCCCGAGCCGGCGAGCGAGACGATCACACGGTTGGGGCCGACGGGGGAGCCGAACAGCGTCTCCGGCGTCCGCAGCACGAGGGTGACCTGCTGCGCCGAGCCGCCCATCCGCTTGCCGGTCCGCAGCAGGAAGGGCACGCCCTTCCACCGCTCGGTGTCCACCCAGAGCCGCGCGGCGACGAACGTGTCGGTGGTGGAGTCGTCGGGTACACCGTCGATGTCGCGGTAGCCCTCGAACTGCCCGAGCACCACGTCGGTCGCGGGGTCGAGCGGGCGGAAGTGCTGGATGACGTCCTCGCGTGCCTTGCCCAGGTTCGCCGCGTCGAGCTTGCGCGGCGGCTCCATCGCGACCTCCGCGGCCACCTGGAACAGGTGCGTGACCAGCATGTCGAGCGCGGCGCCGGTCGCGTCGTAGAACTCGGCGCGCTGCGCGACGTCCAGCGTCTCGGGCACGTCGATCTGCACCTGCTCGACGTGCTGCCGGTTCCAGATCCCACCGAACAGCTCGTTGGCGAACCGCAGGACGTGCAGGTTCTGCGTCGCCTCCTTGCCCAGGAAGTGGTCGATCCGGAACACCTGCTCCTCGTCGAACGCGGCGTGCACGGTCGCGTCGAGGACCCGGAACGTGTCCAGCGACGTGCCGTACGGCTTCTCGTAGACCACCCGGACACCGTCGGTCAGCCCGGCCTTGTCCAGCGCCCGCGTGATCGGCGCGAACGACGACGGCGGTACCGCGAGGTAGTGGACGACCGTGGCACCGCCACCGAGCACGCCCTGCAGCCGGTCCAGCTCTCCCGGCAGCTCGTCGGCACTGCCGTCCTCGGTGACGTCACCGCAGTACGCGGTGTGCGTGGTCAGCTCGGGGACGCCCTCGGCCGCCTCCTCATCGCCGAACTCCTCGACCGCCGCGCGGAGCAGCTCGTCGAACTCCGTCGAGCTGATCGGGGTGCGTCCCGTGCCGAGCAGCGCCCAGCGCTCGGGCAGCAGACCGCGGCGCTCGAGGGTGGCCAGCGCGGGCAGGACCATGCGCCGCGCGAGGTCCCCGCGGGCACCGTGCAGGACGAAGATCAGGGGCTCGGTGGGCGCCATCGGGCGGGTCCTCACGACGGTGACAGGCGGAGCCTCGACCGTACGTGCGCTGCGCGACGGGCGCGCGGCGACGGCGGGTCGCCCGGATCAGTCGAACGTGGGGAACCCCTTGCGGTAGTCGAACGAGACGACGCGATCCGGGCGGACCCGGATCACCACCGGCTCCCAGGTGTCGGCGAGCCGGTGCGCGAAGGCGTCGGCGGCGTCGTCGGGCATGTACCGGCGGAATATCGTGGCGCGCTTGGCTACGACGTCCTGATGATCCAGCTCAGCGGTGCCGTAGACGACGGCGCCGACGAGTGCCGGGGCGGTGACGTCGACCAGCACAGTCACGCGCGGGTCCCGGGCGATGTTCCGCACCTTCTGCGACATGCTCTGCGTGCCGAGCAGGATGTCGGGTGCCTCGTACACGAAGTACAGCGGCGCCACGTGGATGCTGCCGTCCTCGTTGTGCGTGGCGAGGCGGGCGATGTCCGCGGTCTGGAGGAGCTCGGTGATCTCGTCCTCGGTCAGCGGGGGAGCCTGCGGGTAGATCGCGCTGTCGGCCACGATGCCTCCTGCGGGGTGAGGGTCGACCGACCCTCGTCGATCCCGCCAGTGTCCGACTGCGCTGATGAGCGCGTCAATGTCGGCCGACGGCCGCCGGCACCCTTCGCACACCGGGCGGCGCGGTCCAGCTCGCTTCCAGCGGGCTCGATGGCGATGTGACGCGACGCGGTCACCTCGAGGCGAGCCGCCCGGCCGTGCGGGCAGCCCTCGAGCTGCCGGTGAACCCCCGCAGCCAGGGCTGCAGGGTCGCCGGCGTCGGCCGCGCCGCTCGGAGAAGCTCGTCCTCGAGGACTGCCAGGACCGCGTGCATCCCGGTGGCTGCGCGGTCCGCGTCCGGCAGTGCGGCGGTCAGGGTGTCGACGACGAGCGCGGAGGCCTGCGGCGAGATCGACGCAAGGTCCTTCCAGGAGGACGCGGTCCGGACCAGCGATCCCGCTCCACCGAAGGACGTGACGCCCTCGGCGAGCATCTCGGGGCGCAGGCGACCTGCCCGCAGGAGAGCGTCCACCGCGTCCACCGCGTGCACCCTCTGGTCCTGCCGCCCCGCTGCGAGACCGGCGGCGAGGGTCACTGCGGACAGGTGTCCCAGCCGTCCCGGGTGGGCACCGAGCGCGTCGAGCACCCGGACCGCGTCGTACTCGACCTCGGTGCTGATCGCCGCGTCGAGCACCGAGCCCGCGGTGGACACCAGGAAGTGCTCGGCGTCCGCGGGCCAGATGGTCGCCGCCCAGCCGACGTACGCGCCGAGGTCGGATCGCCCGAAGCTCGCGCTCCAGGTGTCAGCTACCCGCGTCGTGACCTCCTGCGGGTCGAGGTCGTCCTCGGTCGCCGCCCTCCACCGCGCGTCGCCGCGCCCCAGCTGGCGCATGCCCGTGGGCTGGTCGCGAGCGACGTGGTAGAGCGGCTGCGTGAGGCGGAGCTCCCATCTCCACGAGGTCCAGGTGCGCACACCGCGCCCGTCGTCGTACTGCTCGATCTCGGCGGACGTCCGGACACGCGCACCGATGGGATGAGCCCGGCCAGGGCCGCCGAGGCCGGACCGGAGGAGCACAGGGTCGACCTCCGTCACGCTCCGCGCGCGCCCGGCCGCGACCCACGTCGACTCCTCCCCGGGCGCGATCTGCTCCGGCGCCTCGGCGCCGCCCAGCGCGTACCGGACGGCCGCAGGCAGAGCCGCAGCCGCGGCCAGGGCCTCGGCGCGGCCGCCCGGGTGGAGGCGGAGCAACGCGGCGACGAGGTCGAGCGGTGCTGGCTCGGGCGCTCTCGTCAGCCTCTCGACCAGCGTCGCCGCCCGGATCGAGCCTGACCCGTCCTCGGGCGTGGCCAGCAGAACCGACGGTGGGCGGTGGCCGCGAAGGACGTCCGCCAGCTCGTCCATGCGCCCGGTCAGGAACGCCACGGGCAGCGTGGCGTTGGTGAGGTAGCCGCTGTGGGCGAGCGGAAGCGGGCAGACCTCCTCGCCGAGTCCGCGCAGGACCAGGCGCGCGATCTCGCTGCGCAGGGGCGCCGGGGCCTGCCCTTCGCGCTCGGCTCGTTCGACCAGGCGTACCGCCCGGGCGCGGAGGGGTGAGAGCAGATCCGCGTCGGGAGTCGCGGACAGCCCCGCCAGGACGAGCTCGAGACCGATGACGTCGGCGTCGTCCTCGAGCAGGGCCGAAAGCTGCTCGGTCACCGCGCGTCCGGTGGTGGGCACGAGGGTCGTCGCGAGAGCGAAGTCGGCGGGAGTCGCCGGTTCGGGCTCCGGCAGCGCATGTGCCGCCGCGACGAAGTCCACGGCGACGCTCGGCGCGAGGGCGGCGCGCATCGACGCGACGACGTCCCTGGCCCCGAGCTCCACGAGCAGGGTCGCGGCGGAGCGTTGCACGTCCGCGTGCGTGTGCCCGAGGGCCTCCGACGCCACGTGGACAACGTCGTCGCGACTCGCGCCTCCTGTCGCGTACAGGTCGCGCACCAGCCGGAGAGCAGCCAGGGCGGTGCCTTTGACCGGGGCAAGGGCGGCTGGGCCGAGCGCTCGCGCGGTGTCGGCATCGTCCATCCGCCCGGCTCCTGCGACCGCGCGCAGGTGCGTCACGGCGAGGGCGACCGTGGGCTTCACGTCGCTGCGCAAGAGGGAGCGCAAGGCCGACTGGCGCGCGGCGGACTCGTCGGCGGTGGGCTCCAGCGAGACCCATAGCCGGCTGAACCACCCCGCACGGAACGCGCTGAAGTCGCGGTCGAGGGCGGCGAGCGTCGCGTCCAGCACGCGGTCGCGATCGAGGTCTCCGGAGGCGACGAGCAGCCGGATGGTGGCGGCCCAGCTGTTGTCGTCGTCGTGCGAATACTTGTCGACCGCCGTGAGACTGACCTCGCCTCCGCCCTCGACCTCGAAGATCCGCCAGAGCTCTGTGGCGAGCAGCTGCGGATCCGCCCGCAACGTGGCGGCCGTGTCGGCGACGCCGAGGCCGCCGACGAGAGCGAGCGTGTAGGTGTCGTCGTGCGGTGGGCTCGCGAAGCCTCGGCGCTCGAGGATGCGGATCGTCCTGAAGTCGCCATCACCCGTGGCGTGAGTCGAGAGCGCGTCGAGCCGGAAAGCGATAACCCGGTCGAGCCACCCTGGCACCCCGTTCCGCTCGGTGCCGGGCCGGTCACCCGCGGAGGCCGCTGTAAGGGAGGCGTTCACCGCACGCCACAGGCCCCAGGTCCGGGCGAATGTCGGATCCTCGTGCTCAGCGAGGGCGCTCTCGCCGAACTCGTAGAGCAGTCCTCTGATCGCCCCATCGGGCACGTCGGCCAGGTCGTCGAAGGTCGTCGTCGTGATCCGGTCGAAGACCGTCGTCGTCCGCACCTCGCAATACTTGCGCACGAGTGCCCTACTCTCGGCGATTGTGGCGGCCGTCGAGCAGGTCTACCGGTACGTCCGGCCGTCATCGGTCGGCGTCCTCGACGGGCTGCCCGACCTGCGGCTGGCCACCAGCGGCGGCGAGCTCGACCCGAACCCGCACTTCTTCGAGGGCACCCTCGGGCACGCCGAGCAGATGGCGGTCGCCCTGCTCATGGTCGCCCGCGTCGCGCGCACCCGGTTCTACGTGCCGCCCGGCATGCTGGCCGCGGTCCTGCGCGCCGCGGACCCGGTGGTCACCAGCAACGGGGACCGGCTGCGGTTCGAGAGCTTCTCCGCGTGCTGCGGGGTGCACGTGCGGCTCGACGTGCTTCCCGGAGCGCTGGGCGGTCCCGCGCTGGCGACGGGGACGACCAACGTCGACGTCAACCCACCGATGCGGCAGGCGCTCGCGGGCATCGGCGGCGACGACGCGCTGCACCTGTCGGTCGGAGAGGACCTGACCGTCACCACCGCTGCCTTCTCCGTGACAGAGGAGAAGGTGCCGCTGCCCGAGCGCTGGCTCAAGGGCTTCGCGGAGGTCCAGGTGGCGGGCTCGACGATGGTTCCGGTGCTGGAGATGGGCGCCGTCGAGGCTCGACGGTTCGTGCAGAGTCTGCCCCGGACCGGATCGGCCCTCCTGTGGGCCACGTCGACGGGGGGTGGTCTCCGGCTGGCCGGCCGAGCGTCGCCGTCGTCGGTGCCTGTCGCAGGGGCACACCGTCTGCGGGTCCTGGAGCCGCTGCTGCGGTTCGCAACGGGATTGCGGGCATACGCCCCTGCGGTCGTCGGCGCGGCCCCGGCCATCTGGGAGCTCTCCCTCCAGGATGCGCGGGTGTCGGTCACGCTCAGCCCCGAGGTCGGCCGAGGGTTCTCCGGCGAGGGCGGCGTGCTCCGCGACCTCGCTGACGCACACTCCGCCGCCGATGCGGACCTGGTCTCCGCGCTCCTCGCCTTCGAGCCGCGGATCGACGTCCTCGCGCTGGCGAGCGACGCAGGACTTCCCGCCGAGCGGGTGCTGCGTGCGCTCGGCCGGCTGGGCGCCGCAGGCCGGGTCGGGTACGACGCGCACGACGCCGGCTACTTCCACCGCGAGCTCCCGTACGACCCGGCGGTCCTTCTCGGCATGCATCCGCGGCTCGCCGACGCGCGCGCGCTCGTCGAGGCCGGCGCCGTGCAGGCGGACGGCGACGTGGCGCGCGTGCGCAGCGGCGACATCGAGTATGTCGTCCGGACGACTGCGACGGGCACGAGGTGCACGTGCCCCTGGTACGGGCGGCACCAGGACACGCGTGGGCCGTGCAAGCACGTGCTGGCGGTGGAGCTGGCGGCCCGTGGCTGACGACGACCTCGCGACGCGGGTCTGGGAGCTGGCTGCCGACAGGGCACGCCTCGACGAGCTCGTCGCCGCACTCGGACCACTTACCGAGAAAGAGCGAAAGGCGGCGTGGCCGCACCTGCGAGCGAAGCTCGAGGGCCAGCTCCTGGGGCTGCCGGGGTCGGTGCTCGTCGTGCTCGGGTTCGCCGGCGGGCCGCGGCAGGTCGCGGACGTGGCCATGTACTACCAGCTGGACCGTCGTACCGCGCCTCTCGCCGTCGCGGTCCTGACCGACCGGTCACCGGCGTGGCTCGCCGCGCTCCCCGCCGCGCTCCTGCGCGACGGAGGCGCCGCGCCGGCCTTCCCTCTCCTGCACGCCCTTGCACAAGAGGGCTGCATCCCGACGCCGGACGCGCCCGAGTATGCGATGTCGATGCTCACCGGTCTCCTGCCGGAGATGCGGCTCGGGGCACCGACCGGCGAGACGCTCGTCGACAGGCTGCGCGGCACCTCCGGGATCCTCGACGACGAGCTCTGGCGACTCTTCGTCACCGAGCGCTCCGGGCGCGTGCTGGCGCGAGTCGACGACAGCTGGTCCGCGCCGGGAAGTGAAGCAGCGCCGTCACGGCCCGACCTCACCTGGCAGCACGCGATCCTCGAGCTCAGCCGGGAGGGCAGGCTTGAGCGAGATCGGCTGCTGGATGCGACGCTCGGCACGTTCTCCCGGGACTGGGCAGCCGTCGACCTGACGTGGTTCGTCCGGCTGCACGATGCACTGGCGCCGACGAGTGCCGAGGTCGCAGCCCGCGTGGACACCTACGTGCGGCTGCTCGCCATGCCGGTCGGATCCGTGGTCGGCCTCGCCCTGCGACGCCTCGCGGAGCTCCGACCCGTGACGACAGGAGCTCTCTCCTCGCTGGCCGTCGTCCTCGGCAGACCGGAGAAGGGAAGCGCCCTGGCTGCGCTCGCCCTCCTCGACCGGATCGTCGAGGCTCACCCCGAGCTGGCTCGGGAGGCCGCGAGCGTCGCGTCAGTGGCGCTCCAGCATCGGAACGCCGACGTCCGCGAGCGCGCGACGACGCTGACCGGACCCCCCGAGCCGCCGAGTGAGCTGCCGGCGCCGGCGCCGGCACGGGCCACCATCGAGACCGTCCCGACGCCGGTCGTGCCCGTCGCCGACGCGGACGAGCTGCTCGCGCTCTTCGTCCGCCTGCTGGAGGACGCGTCCGAACCGGTCGACGTCGAGCGCGCGCTCGAGGGCGTCGCACGGCTGGCGCGCTCCGCACCCGCCGCCGGAACGGCGGCGCTGGTCTCCCACGCCCGTGAGGTCGCGACGGTCGCCTGGCCCGACGACGCCTGGTCGGGGACAGGTGTCCGCGCCGACCTTGCCGCCCTCGCGCTGGTGTGGCTCGATGGCGCGGATCCCGGGCCCGGGTATCGCGGTCGGCCGTACGAGTACGACTTCGCCGCTGACACCGGTGAGCGAGAGTTCTCGGTCGAGTACAAGCGGCGGCCGGACTGGTCGCTCGCGGCACTGCTCACCCTCCGGATCCACGAGGTGGCCCGGTCGGTGTCGACCGGCGGAGCCCAGCTGCTCTCGCTACCCACCACCACCGACGGCGCGATACCGGCAGCGGTCCTGTCGGCGCGGCTCGGGAGTGCCCCAGCGCACCTGCCGCTCGATCACGGAGTTGCGATGCTTCGGGTCCCACCGGAGCAGCTGTCCGGCGTGCCCGACGCGCAGGCCGACCGCCTCCGGGCGTACGCCCCACGCTGGGAGCGCGTCGTGGGATCAGCCACCGACACCTCCGGCACCGTGCACCACGGCATCGTCGCGTGGGTGGACCGAGAGAGTGCGCCAGGGTCGGCTGGCGACCTGATCGCAGCCGTCCTCGACCGTTCCGACCCGTTGCCGGGTGCGGCGCTGGAGGCCGAGGACGGGATCTGGGGCACGGCGTTCGCCCAGGTCACCGCGTCCTGGCCGTGGCTCGTCCCGCACCGTCCCGACCTGCTCGCGGCCCATCTCCACCCGCGGTTGTGGCGCTCGCTCACCCGAGAGCAGTCCGCCGCGGAGCCGGTGCTGGCCGCACTCGGGCGCAGCACGGTACCCGTCGGACCGGTCACGTGCTCGGCGCTCGTGCTCGGGATGGCCGCGAACAACCCCGTCACCCGGACCGTCGCCACCGACGCCCTGATCGACCTCGGTGCTGCTGCGCACCCGCAGGACGTGGCGTCCGAGATCGGCTTCCTGCTCGCTGCTCGCGTGGTCGTCGGGAGCCGCCTCCTGGAGTCGCTTCTCGACGCATCGCAAGTCGACCCTGCGCTCGTGCTGGACATCCTCGTCGCCACTCTCCCCGCGGTCGTCGGTCGGCGCGACGCGGGACGGTGGGTCGACGCAGTCGCCGCGCTCGCGACCTCGCTGGGTCGCACGGTCGACCTGCCGGCGGCGTTCCGCGACGCAGCCGCCGGACGGCGCTCGTCCGCTCTCGCTCGCGCGTGCCGTCGTGTGCCGCTCGGGCCGTCGGACTCAGGAGGTGTCTAGCCGACCGGCGTCGGGACCCGCTCGACCCGGGCGACGCGGTCCAGGATCGCGTCCAGCACCGCCCCGCGGTCGAACTGCATCGCGTGCAGGCGGGCGCGGGTCTCCCAGCCGGCGCGCTCGTCGGGAGACATGGTCAGCACGCGGTCCAGGGCCGCGGCGATGGACGACGGCGACTCCACCGGCACGATGATCGCCGTGTCGCCGACGGCCTCGCCGATGCCCCCCGTGTCGGTGGTGATGACCGGGCCGCCGCCGGCGAGCATCTTCTCGGCCAGCGCGATCCCGAACGTCTCGACGAACTCTGGCCGCGGCTTGCTCGGCAGGACGTACGACGCGGACGCGGCCATGAGGTGGGCCTTCTCGTCGTCGTCGACGTCGTCGAAGAACACGATCCGGTCGGCGGCGCTCGACGCGGCGGCGAGCTCCTGGAGCCGGTCGGCGTCGGGTCCGCTGCCCGCGACGACCAGCCGGAGGGAGTCGGCCGCGCGACTGGCGGCGAAGCCGGCGATGAGGTCGTCGACCCCCTTGGCGTGCGCGAGGCGGGACAGGAACAGGACGTAGCCGTCGCGCTCCAGGCCGCGGGACGCCAGGACGCGGTCGGTCTCGGCGGCGTCGAGGTCCAGGTACGAGCCCACGTCGATGGCCGGGTAGGAGACCGTCACGCGCTCGCGGCACTGAGCGGCGAACGTGGTGCCGTGCTTGGCGTCGATCGCGGCGGCCTCGGCGATGATCAGCTCGCGCGTGTAGTCGCTGACCGCCAGGCACACGTCGTGCTCGAGGTAGCTGGACAGCACGTGCGCGGCCGCACCGAACTCGTCCTTCTCGACGCAGGCGCGCACCACGTTGGTGACGTCGGAGCCGACCGCCTCGGCGACGGTCGTGACGTTCACCGGCAGGCCGGTCCGTCGGGCGACGTGCACGGCGTCGGCCACCGCGAGCGAGTGCGGGCTCAGGTACAGGGACATGGCGACCGTCGGGACGCCGTCGGTGAAGAGCTCCACCAGGCGGCCGACGATCCCCGCGAGCCAGCGGCCGTCGGGGACCTTGTAGTCGCCGACGGGCTCGGGGCGCTCGACGGTGATCCCCGGCGAGTAGGGCAGCACGCCGTCGAGCGGCTTGAGCGGCAGGCCGGTCGCCTGCAGCCGGTCGATGGGCCACGTGACGATGCGGACGTCGTCGAAACCCCGCTGCAGGGCGGCCTCCGCGAGGTTGCGGGCCTCGCCCGAGTGCCCGCAGATGACCGGGTCGGCGCGGACGACGATGACGAGACGGCGGTTCGGGAACACGGCGACTCCTGGGGTCAGCGCCGCAGCGCGGTGGTCGGGGGGGTCGTGCTGACGGACGGGGGCCGGACGGTGGTGCCCCAGGCGCTGGGCGTCGGACCGAGCTCCAGGTGCAGGCGTCCGCCGCGGTGGAGCTCGGTGCCGGTCAGCCACGTGCGATCGAGACGCTCACCGTCGAGGTGGACGGACTGTACATACTGCGTAGGTCCGTCGGGTGTCGGTTCGATGAACCCTGAGGTCTCGATGACGAAGCTGCGGTCGCCGACCTCGATGCTCGACTCCCGCCACGCGGGCGCGCTGATCAGGAACAGGTTCTGGCCGGCGACCGGGAAGATCCCCAGCGAGGCCCAGACGAACCACGAGCTCAACCCGCCGGAGTCGTCGTTGCCCGGCAGCCCGCCGCGGCCGACGCCGAACTGGTTCTGCACGATCGCCTGCACCACCTCGGCGGTCCGGTCGGGCCGGCCGGCGTAGTGGTAGGACCAGGGAGCCTCCATGTCGGGCTCGTTGTTCAGGCCCTCGAACCGGTTGAGCGCGTAGCCGGCCGCCATCTCCTCGAGGTCCGGTCGCAGCCCCGGCTGCTTCACGGGTGGGGCGTCGAACCCGAAGAACTGGTCGAGCTGCGCGACGAAGGCGTCATCGCCGCCCGAGAGCTTGATGCGCGCGGCCATGTCGTGCAGCAGCCGGAACGAGTAGTTCCAGCGCCCGCCCTCGTAGTACGTGGAGTCCTGCAGGAGGCCGGTCTCCTCGTCGAACGCGTTGACCCAGCGCGCGGCCAGCGGCGTGAACTGCTCGACGAGCATCGGGTCGCCGACGTGCGCCGCGATCTGAGAGGTGCACCAGTACCCGAACGCCAGGTCGAGCGTGTGGCTGATCGGGTGCACCTTGCCGCGGAGCAGGAAGTCCTCGCCGTACGTGCGGCGCAGGTCGTTGTGCATGTGCACCAGCGCCCAGTCCCAGTCCATCCCGGGCAGTCCCAGCTGGCACAGGTCGGACAGGAACGTGTGCGCCAGCGCGCTCGCCTGCCGGCTGAACTGGTCGGCGCCACGGGCCATCCGGTACCCGATCGGGAGGTTCCCCTCCTCCTCGGATATGTACAGGAGCGCGTTCGCCAGCTCCATCGCCTTGTCCGGCATGAGCGTGGTCAGCAGCGGCAGCTGCGTCCGGTAGATGTCCCACATGGTCGCGATGTCGAACGCGAACGGGCCGTCGGTCGGCCAGAACGGCGACTCGTCGAGCGCCAGGCACGGCTTGATCAGCGAGTGGTAGAGCGCGGTCGAGAAGACGGTCTGCTTGTCCTTCGACGGCGTGTCCACCCGGATCTTGCCGAGGCTCTCCTGCCACTTCTCCGCAGTCGCCGCGCGCCTCGTCGCAAAGCTGGACGGCCCGGGACCGCACTCGCGCTCGAGGTTCTCCCGCGCCTGGTCCACGCCGCGCAGCGAGAACCCGAACCGCAGCTCCACCACCTGACCGGGCTCCGACGGCCCGGCCCACATGAGCCCGAACGGCCGCAGGGTGGTCGGCCGGATGCGGTCGAAGTCCAGCCGCGTGCCGCCCGGCATGAGCCGACGGTCGTACCAGAGCATCTGCCGCCAGCGCGGGTCGTCGCACTCCACGTGGATGGCCAGCGGCGCACCCTCGACGACGATCTCGCCCTGCGCGATCCCCGGGCTCAGCGAGTGCAGGTGCGCCCGCAGCGGCACCGTGCGGCCGTAGGGGATCGTCAGACCGCCCAGCGAGAAGTCGATCACCAGCCGCGCATCGCGGTGCGCGGGGAACGTGTACCGGTGGACGGCCGACTTGGGGCCGACGGTGATCTCCGCGCGGATCCCCGACTCGAGCGTGGCCGCGTAGTACCCGGGCTCCGCGGCCTCGTCGACGATCTCCCACACGTCGCCGAGACCGTCCAGGGGCTGCAGCATCGGGGTGACGCGGAAGTAGTTGTAGTACTTGCGGATGGCGCCCGTGCCGGACTGCTGGAAGTGCGTGAACCCGCTGGCCACCTGGCGCTCGTGCATCTCCGTGGGGAGGCCCTCGGTGCCGAGGTCGTAGCGGCCGTAGCCCGTCGGGTACGCGCCGCTGTACGCGCACGCGCTGACCATGCCGAGCGGGTACGTGGCACCCGGGTGCGTGTTGCCGACCTGCGGCTTGGGCCACCACCAGCTGGTGGCGATGCCCTGCTGCGGCGGCAGGCTCGTGGCTTCCGTGCCGATGAAGGGGTCGACGCGTTCGAACATCCGCCGCTCCTTGCGCTCGTCCGGGTGGGGACAGGGTCGCGTGCGGGAGACGCCTGCGTCCATGCCTGTTCTGGGGACGGTACGTGCGGAGTGTTGCGGGGGGGTTTCGGAGGGCGCACGGCATCAAGGTCGACGATGCCGAACCCGAAGACCGAGGACGGAGGTGCTCGATGGGACGTACCTGGTGGCAACGGCGTGGACGCGGGACAGGGGCGATGGTGGTGGATCGCCGCGCGCTGATCTCGGCACCCGCGTCCGAGGTGTGGGAGTTGGTCAGCGATGCCGCGCTGTTCGCACGCACCGCGGCCGCCGAGCACCTCTGGACCTTCGTCGTCCCGGGAACGCCTGCCGGGTTCGTCGGCGAACGACGAGTCACCCTCGCCCGCGCCGACGACGACCGGATCAGCGCGACCCTCGTCGAGCGCGTCGACATGGAGGCCGGTCGCAGTGTGGTCAGCCGGAACCTGACCAACGGCATCGAGATGACCTCGATCATCGAGCCTCTGGGCCCCAGCAGCTGTGAGCTGACCTATCGAGTTCGCGCGACCGTACCGAAGGACGAGCTCGAAGCCCATGTGTCGCTCGCGAGCGCCAGCCTCGACGCGCGACTCGAGAGGATGTCGGCACATGTTGCAGGCGTGCCCGCACAGTCGGAGCATCCGGCCCGGCGCGACCGCGACCCCGTCCCGCAGGCCGCCGGCCGGGCGGTCGCCGTCGGGACGGTTGCCGCACCGCCGGCTGAGGTGTGGCCCGCCGTCCGCACCACCGGAGTCGACCTGCTCGACGCCACCGGGCAGGGCGCAGCGAGCGTCGTCGCACTCCCCGACACCCCGGTGGGAGAGGTCGGCGAACAGATCTGCATCGTGGCGTCGGACCCTCCGTTCGTGCAGGTGCTCGAGGTCGTCGCCCAGGATGTCGGCCGATCCGTGACCGTCCGGTACTTGACGGCACCGACCCGGGTGGATCGGACCGTCACGCTCGCCCCGAGCAGCGCGGGTACAGACGTCACTGTGTCCATCGACTTCGTTGCACCGGCGGCCGAGATCCACGAGCACGAAGCGCGGATGCGCGTCGTGGCCGAGACCTTCCTACGGTGCTTCCAGTCGTGATCATTCGCAGTCGTGGGAGTGGAGTCTCGCCGAGACGCTCCGCGGGAGGGTCCATCCCTTCGGAGCAGGTCTCGTGGCGCATCTGGCCGGTCGTCCGCGGCGCCTCAGCCTGCGTTGCGCCGTGAGCCCCGCCGGGGGAGGGTGGTGAGCGGCGCTCATGTGACGCGTCGTCCATCCGCACAAGGGATTCGCAGATGACGGACGCGACGGCGGCCCGAACGTTTCAGCCCCCCGCCGTCCCCCGCTCCGCGTGGAACGCACTCATCGTCCTCATGGCCGGCATGTTCATGGCCCTGCTGGACACCACGATCGTCAACGTCGCGCTCCCCACGATCCGCCTGAGCCTGGACGCGTCGGAAGCCACCCTCAGCTGGATCATCAGCGGCTACGCGCTCGCGTTCGGCATCGCGCTGATCCCCGCGGGCCGGATCGGTGACCGGGTCGGCCACAAGTGGGTGTTCTTCACCGGGCTGCTGCTGTTCACGGTCGCGAGCGCGTTCTGCGGGTTCGCGCAGGACAGCCTCCAGCTGATCGTCGCGCGGGCGGTGCAGGGGCTCGCCGGGGGCATCTTCGTGCCGGGTGTCACGGCGATGATCCAGCTGCTGTTCCCCCCGCAGGTGCGCGGCAAGGCGTTCGCGATCATGGGGTCGGTCATCGGGGTGTCGACGGCGCTGGGGCCGATCCTCGGTGGGCTGATCATCGAGGCGTTCGGCGACGAGAACGGCTGGCGGCTCGTGTTCTGGGTCAACCTGCCGATCGGTGTCATCGCCCTCATCGCCGCGGCGAAGATCCTGCCGGCGGGAGCGGAGGGCAAGCAGAAGCCCGGGTACGACTTCGTGGGTCTGGCGCTGGTGACCGCGGGACTGATCGCGCTGCTGGTGCCGCTGATCGAGGGACAGGACAAGGGCTGGCCGGCGTGGACGTTCGTCACGCTGGCGGTCGGGGTGCTGCTGATCGTGGCGTTCGCGTTCTGGGAGAAGCACATCGAGGACGACAACCCGATGGTGCCGCCGCACCTGTTCTCGCACCCGGCGTTCACCGGCGGGACGATCCTCGCGCTCGTCTACTTCGCGGCGTTCACGTCCATCTTCTTCACCATCTCGCTGCTGTGGCAGGCGGGGCTCGGGCACACCGCGCTGGAGTCCGGGCTCGTGGCGGTGCCGTTCGCGATCGGGTCGATCATCGGGGCGTCGCAGAGCAACCGGCTCGCGCAGCGGCTCGGGCGGACCGTGCTGATCGTCGGCACCGCCATGGTCGCAGTCGGCCTGATCTGGGTGTGGCTGGTGCTGCGCACGGAGCCGGCGGCCGACCTCACGCACTGGGAGCTCCTTGCGCCCCTGCTCCTCGGCGGCATCGGCAGCGGGCTGTTCATCGCGCCCAACGCCCAGTTCATCGTCGCGACCGTGGACCGCTCGGAGGCCGGGGCGGCCAGCGGCGTGATCGGCGTGATGCAGCGGGTCGGATCGGCCATCGGCATCGCCGTCATCGGGAGCGTCCTGTTCGGCACCCTGCACATCACCAGCAACGACCCGGCGCAGATCGCGCAGGCGTTCACCGACAGTGCCGCGCACGCCATGGCGGTGAGCGCGGCGCTGGCCGTCGTCGCGTTCGCGCTGGTGTTCGTGCTGCCGCGCAAGGTCGACGCTCACGGCGGACCGCCCCCGGGCTGAGTCGTCACCGAGCCGTCGACCGGAGGCCACCTGGCCGCCACGTCACCGCGCTGGAATAGGTGCCATGGCCATCGCGCTCGAGGTCCCTCGTCTGTACTCCGCGGCCGACGACCACCAGCCGGACGTCGGCTCGACGGTCTGGGCGGTCGCACACCCGATCGGGGAGGTCCCCGACGGCCCAGACACGCGTTGGGCGCTCGTCATGGGCGAGGTGATGGGGGTGCGGCTGGACACGCCGGGCTGGCCGAACGGGCAGGTGTGGTCCACGCAGGAGCTGTGCCGGGAGCTCGCGTGGTCGCGGCACGTCGTCGGACGCCGGCACCACACGGGCTTCGACGTCCTGCGGCTCGAGGTGGTCACGCCGAGCCTGTTCCGGCTCGCGACCGGCTGATCCGCAGGTAGCGTGACCCTCGCCCGCAACGACGAGGGAGCACCACGATGAAGGACTTCGACCAGGCGCTGCGCACCGCAGCCCCCGGGACGATCGACGGCGCCAAGCTGCTCACGCGGTTCGCCTACGAGCAGCTGGCCGTGCCGAGCGGCGCACCGGTCGGGGAGCACCTCGAGGGGTTCATCCCGGCGATCGTGCACCGCGACGGAGCGCACCACCTGGTGGCGTTCTCGTCGGTGCAGCGGTTCCACGACGAAGGTCGCCTCGGCGGTGAGGCCGTGGCGATGCCGGTGCGCGAGGTCCTGCTGCGGATGCCCGCGGACGTGGGCATCGTGATCAACCCGGGCAGCTCGCAGGGGTTCGAGCTGGGACCGGACGTCGTCGCCACGCTGCGCGAGGAGCTGGCGCGGCCGCACGACGAGTGATCAGGCGGGGACCGGCACCTTCACGCTGGTGAGGAACGCGGCCGCCTGGGTGAGGTCGTCGAACTCGTCCTCGACCAGGTCCACCAGCAGGTCGTTGCTCCACAGGATCAGCCGCCCGAGGGTGAACTGCTCCTTGGCCACCTCGGGGAGCGTCAGCCCGTAGACGCGCTGCGCGATCTCCCGCTTGCCGCCGCGCGCGCCGCCGTACGTCGAGATCGGCAGGTAGGCGTCGGGCGACATGGCGACGAGCACGCGGGTCAGCGCCGGCTCCTTGAAGCCCGTCATCCCCAGACCGCCCTGGCCCAGGATCAGTCGCGTGAGCCGGTCGGGCAGCGGGACCGTCGTGGGCCCGTAGAGCAGGTAGCGGATGGTGTTGCGGGTGCGGGCCGACGCCTCACGCTCGCCCATCGACTTCCACGCCCGGTTGAACGACGCGGTGGTCGCGTTGGTGGCGCCGGGGGTCTCGTTGACGAACGACAGGAGGTCGCGGGGGTCGCAGTCAGCGACCTCGTCGCGGCTGAACACCTGCTGGTAGTGGGACCAGTCGAACCCGCGCTCGGTGGGTGCCGCCGCCGCGGCGAGCGACTGGACCTGCTCCAGACGGGCCGGGTCCACCGCGGAACGGTCCGGGAACCGGGCCTGCAGGTCGGCCGACGAGGCCGGGAGGGCGGCCTGCGCCTTCGACTCCCCACGGGTCCACTGGTGCGCGCACGCGGTGCATCGGATGATGCGGCGATCGTCCGCCAACCGTTCGACGAGTTCGAGCTCTCCGGACGTACAGACCGGGCATGTCAGCATGGTGCTCCTTCGTCTCTACAGAGAGTGTGACGCACCGGGAGACCGTCCGGCGCCGATCGGCAGGTGCAGCCACCACGTGATGCCCGTCCCGATGCGCTCCAGACCGCACTTCTCGTAGAGCCGGACGCCTGCCGGCGTCGAGTTGAGGACGATCGTCCGTGCCCCGGCACCGGCCGCAGCGGAGCACACCGCCTGCATCAGGCCGGTGCCCAGACCGCGTCGCTGGAACTGCTGCCAGACGTCGACGTCGAACACCCCCGCGAGGTCACCGACCCGGTGCGACCACGCCCGACCGGCGAACCGGCCCTCCTCGTAGGCGGCGGCGTACCAGGCCCGAGCGGGACGGAGCCGCGCCATCGCGAGCTCGGCGGCGTAGCCGGCGTGCATCCCGCGGTAGTCGCTGGTCGTCTCCTGCAGCTCGACGCGGGCGTCCGCCGGGATGCCTCCGAGGTCCGCCGGCCCGGCCATCCACCACGGCTCCCAGCCCCGCTCGAACCCGGCGGCCGCGAGTGGGGCCGGGTCGACGTCGAGCCCGAGCCACGCGCCGACGGACGCGGCTCCCCGGGCCCGCACCCGTTCCACGCCGCGAGCCAGTGCCGCCGGGTCGATGACCTGGGGGAACAGGAGGTCGCCGTTCGCCCAGACCAGCCCGTCGTCCTCCCACGCCTCGCCGCCGAGCGTCCGCGCGCGCAGCTGGAACCAGCTGAGCTGGACGCGCTCGCAGTCGGCGACGGTCACCGTCACACGGGGCCTCGTCGGATCCGCGCGAGCAGGCCGTCCGGGGTGACGGTGTCGAAGTTCCAGTTGGAGTCGATCCACCAGGTGACGCCGGCCTCCTCGAGTGCGGCGATCTTGTCCGCGGCCTCGGCGGGGTCGGTCGGGAGGACGCCCTCGACCACCAGCTCGTACGGCTCACCGCCGCGCTGCTCGCTCACCCATGCCGACACCTCGCGGAGCTGGTCCGGCGTCAGGGGGTCGAACCCGTCCTCCCGCCGGATCGGCAGCACCCCGTCCCGACCGGCCGCCCGGCGCATCGACCGCGGTGCGAACCACGCGCCGATCACCCACACCGGGATGGTCCCGCGCACCGGCGTGGGCTGGAACTCGAAGTCGGTGAGCTGGTAGTGGGTGCCCTCGTGGCTGAACTTCTCGCCGGTCCAGGCGAGGTCAAGGATCGCCAGGGACTCGTCGAGAAGCGCTGCTCGTTCCTTCACGTCGACGTGCTCGCCGGACACCCGGCTGTACGCGCCGTCGTCGATGGCGCCGAGTCCGACGGGGAGCACCAGGCGGCCGCCGGACAGGTGGTCGAGCGTGAGCGCCTGCCGGGCCACCTCCCACGGTTTCCGGCGCGGCAGCGAGAACACCATCGCGCCGAGCGTGACGCGGCTGGTGCGCACCGCGGCCGCGCCGAGCAGGGTCCACGGGTCGAACGTGTCCATCGGGCCGATGGCGATGCCGTCCCACGCGAAGAAGCCGTCCCAGCCGGCCTCCTCGGCGGCGACCGCCATCTCGATGTTCTGGGCAGCAGATCCGCACGTCGCGGTGACACCGAACTTCATGAACCGGACGCTACGCCCGACCTCCGACAACCGTCCGGCCGAGCGTCTCGGCGATCGCCACGTCCCACGGCGTCGCGACGAGCCCCAGCACGCGCGACGACGCCGTCGTGTCCATGACGTAGGGCTGCGTGAAGTGGTCCGACACGGCGGCGACCTCCCGCAGCAGCGGCGACACGCGGCCCAGAGCGCGGACGACGGCCGCCGGGATCGGGCGGATCCGCGGTGCCGGGCCGCCGGCCGCGAACCGCTCGCCGAGCTCGCGGAGCGTCAACGCCTCCGCCGTCGGCACGTGCCACCCGTGTCCCCACGCGGCGGGGGTGGCGCCCGCAGCTGCCAGCGCGCGGGCGAAGTCGGGCAGGTAGGTCCAGCTGTGCGGCTGGTCGACGGCGACCACCGGACGCACCACCTTGCCGGCCAGGAGGGGACCGACGAACCGTGGCCCGGCCATCGCCTGGGAGTCCGCGAGCGGGCCGAGGTAGTCGGCCCCGCGCACCTCGGTGACCCGCAGGTCGCCCGCGCTGTGCCGGGCCTCGGCGTCGCGCCACATCTGCGCGCGGACGGCGCCCTTGGAGTCCGTGGCGTCGAGCGGTGAGTCCTCGGTCATGACGGCGCCGTGGGTGGCGTAGCCGTACAGGTTGCCGGCGGTCACGAGCACAGCTCCGGTCCGGGAGGCAGCGTCGAGCAGGGAGGCCCACAGCGGCGGCCAGTCCGTGGGCCAGCGGTGATAGGCGGGCGAGGCGCAGTTGTAGAGGACCTCGGCGCCGCGGGTCGCCGCCGTCAGGGCGCCGACGTCGGTCGCGTCGACGGCCGCGTGCGAGATGCGGCCGTCGGAGGCTCCGCCCGACCGGCTGAGCACCAGGACGTCGACTCCGTCGGCGGCAAGAAGGTGGGCCAGCGTGGTGCCGACAGCACCCTTGCCGACGATGACGTGGCGGCTCATGGCGAGGTCTCCCGAGATCGAAGTGAGAGCAGTGCTCTGTGATGTGAGCAATGCTCGCACATGGTGTCGACGAGAACAAGAGCAGTGCTCGCAGTTCTGGCACACTGACGCCATGACCGAGCCGGCGACCGCCCCCCTGCGCGCACGCGAACGGGCGCGGGCCGAGCTCATGTCCGAGCTGCTCGCCGCAGCACGCGCCCGCCTCGAGGCCGAGGGGTCCGCGGCGTTGAGCCTGCGGGCGGTCGCGCGGGACCTCGGCATGGCGTCGTCGGCGGTCTACCGGTACGTGCCCTCCCGCGACGCCCTGCTGACGCTGCTGATCATCGAGGCGTACGACGCGGTAGGGCAGGTCGCCGAGCAGGCCGCCGCCGACGCCCGCGAGATCGGCCCTGCTCAGGCCTGGCTGGCGGTCGCGCGTGCGGTGCGGCGGTGGGCGCTCGACCAGCCGTACTCGTTCGAGCTCATCTACGGCACCCCGGTGCGCGGCTACCGGGCCCCGGACGACACCGTGCAGTCCGCCCTGCGGCTGTGGCAGGTCATCATCGGGCTGCTCATGGAGGCTGGCGGCGACGGCATCCTCGACCCGGCCGGACCTGACTTCGATCCGGCGGGCCGGATGGCGCCCGAGGCCTACGCCTCCGCGGGCTTCACCGACCCGAGCACGGTGCCCGACGACGTGGCTCGGACGGCGATCCGGTCGGCGACCCTCTTCACGTCCCTCGTCGGCGCGATCTCCGTCGAGCTCTTCGGTCATCTGCACCGGGTCGCCGAGGACTACGCGCGCTTCTTCGACGTCACCATCGCCACGGCCGCCGCGGGCGTCGGGCTGCGGATCTCCCTCGACTGAGCAGGAATTCACTGGCCCGATCGTGGCTCCGGCGCGCACCCTGGTCGCCGCGGGCGCAGGTCGCCGGCGGGTCGATGAGCCCCGCCCCGGGAGGTTCGACTCCTCCGCTCGCGACCACACACCGATCCGCCCCGCTAGCTCAACAGGACAGAGTGCCGGCCTACGACGCCGGAGGCTGCTGGTTCGACTCCAGCGTGGGGCACCACCGAGAGGAACGACGATGGCGGGAGTACTCGTCCTCAACGCGGGCTACGAGCCGCTGCACCGCGTCTCCCTCGCGCACGCCGTCCGCATGCTGCACCGCCGCGTCGCCGTCGTCGAGGAGGCCGTCGACGGCCGCACGTTCGGCCCGTACCCGCTGCCCGCCGTGCTCCGCCTGGTCCGCTACGTGCAGATGCGCTGGCGGCACCGGGGCGGGGTGCCGACGTGGTCCCGGGCGGGGATGCTCGCGCGCGACGGGCACGTCTGCGCGTACTGCGGCACGGGCGGTGCGCTGACCGTCGACCACGTGCTGCCCCGCAGCCGTGGAGGCGCCAGCTCGTGGCTCAACACGGTCGCCGCCTGCGCGGCCTGCAACCACCGCAAGCGCGACCGCACGCCCGCCGAGGCGGGGATGCGGCTGCGGGTCGAACCGCGGGTGCCGTCGCACCTGGAGCTGCTCGCGTAGCGGCCGAGGGTGCGCCGGCCGCTACGGCAACCCGGTGATGCTGCGCAGATCGTCGGTCACGGTGCTCAACCGATACGTCCCAGGTGTCGATGGGGGAGCAGCGCCGTCGTCGACACCCGCGGACGGTACCCGTCGTACAGGAGAACCGTGAGCACCCAGGACCCGTTCCAGCCGCCGAGCACCGGCTGGAACCAGCCCGCCGCCGACCCGTACGCGGCGCCGTCGCCGTACGGGCAGCCCGCGCCCGCGTACGGCGCTCCCGCGCCCGCCTACGGGTCCCCGGGACCCGCGTACGGCGCCCCGGCGCCCACCTATGGCGAGCCGGCGCCCGCCTACGGTGCTCCTGCGTACGGCGCACCGGCCTACAGCTCCGCTCCCGTGTACGGAGCACCGGCTTACGGCCAGCCCGCCTACGGCTACCCCGGCGCGGGGTTCGGGTTCGGGTTCGGGTTCCAGCCGTCCTACGCCACCTGGATCATGCGGGTCGGCGCCTACCTGCTCGACTCGCTCGCCTTCGTGCCGTACCTGCTGGGCCTGCTCGTGATGACGGTGACCTCCGTGCCGGGGTACGACAACTACGGCAACCCGACCAGCGAGCCCACCGCGACCGGCGCGCTCACCCTCGGCATCCTTGCCGTGGTCTCCGTCGGGCTGTGGGTGTGGAACCGGTGGGTCCGCGGCGGGCGCACCGGGCAGTCCTGGGGCAAGAAGGCCCTCGGGATCACGCTGCAGCGCGACGTGACTGGCGAGCCCCTCGGCGTCTGGATGGCGTTCGTGCGCGACGTCGCGCACTACGTGGACGGCTTCGTGCTCTACCTGGGCTACCTGTGGCCGCTCTGGGACGGCAAGCGGCAGACGTTCTCGGACAAGCTGACGAAGTCGGTCGTCGTCCGCTGATCTACCTGGACCGCGTGTACGCGGCGCGGACGACGCTCTCGGCGGCCTTGCCGAACATGCAGTAGTCGTCGTTCGCCGCCGCGTCCGCCTCGTCGTACAGCCGGGCCGGCCAGTCCCAGAGCATGAAGCCGCGGACCCAGTCGCGGCGCGAGCACGCCCCGAACGCCGCCTCGTACCAGTCGACCTGCGCCTGCTCCGAGGGCGCCCCCGGCAGGGCCCAGTCGTTGGGCAGCGCGGGGGAGCCGACGCGGCTGGGGCACCCGGCCTCCATGAAGAAGAACGGCTTGCCGTGCGCGGCGACCACCGGCTCGATGCGGTCCAGCTGGTTCTCCCAGTCGTCCACCGGGTAGTAGCCGGAGGACGAGATGACGTCGACCGCGTCCCACCAGCCGACGTGGTCCTCCTGGTACTTGTCGCAGTTGTAGGTGACCAGGCCGGGGTAGACCGCGCGGACCTCGTCGATCAGCGCACGCCACTCGGCCTCGCGGCGGTCGGTCTGCACCATCTCGCAGCCGATGCAGAGCATCTCGGCGCCCTCCTCGGCGGCGATCCGCGCGTGGTGGACGATGAACTCGGTGTAGCCGGCGAACCACTCGGACCATTTCGGCTCCGGGGGGACGTCGATGTCGAAGAAGTTGATGTGGGCGCGCCACGTCCCGTTCCGGACGTTCACGACCGGCTTCAGGCAGACCTTCAGCCCGCGCGCCTTGGCCGCCCGGACGGCCCACCGGACCTCGTCGTCCGTCACCGTCGGCTGGTCGCGGAAGTGGATCTGCGTCGACTGCGCGGTGTCCTGCAGGGCGCCGAACGTGATCGCCGTCCAGGTCACCCCGAGCCGGCCGACCATGAGGTCCATCGACCGCTCGGCCTCCGGCCCGCCCCACGTGCCCCGCGCACCGGTCCAGCCCCACGTCATGCCCGCCACGTACCCGAGGTCATCTCCGTTGATCACGGAGGCAGCCTACCGACTTTCTTCGGCGAATGAACAAAGAAGTGTCAGGCGCCGGGGTGCATCCAGGGCGTGAACGTCACCCCGACCAGCAGGCCCTCGGGACTGAGCAGGCGCGCGGTCGTCTGACCCCAGGGCTCCTCGGTGGCACCCTTGAGCAGCCGGTGACCCTTCGCCGCCAGCTCCGCGACTGCCTCGGAGACGGCGCCCACGGAGGCGACGTCAAACTCGATCCACGCCTGGGGCGTCGGCACGTCCCCGGGCCAGTCCGGCGCGCCGAACGTCGACTGCGCCGCCTGCGCGAGCGGCCAGAGGGCGAACGCCTTGACGCCCTCGAGGTCGTCGCTGGTGAGGTACCCGGGCGCGGGCTCCTCGAGGGCGATGCCGAGGCCGTCGCCCCAGAACGAGCGGGCGGCGTCCGCGTCCCGCGTGATCGGGCCGAAGCCCGCGACGAACGAGATCTCCATGTCCGCCGACGCTAGTCCCGGCGACCGACAGCCGCTCAGGCCTGGTAGACGACCGTCGTGTCGACCGTCATCTGGCTGATCGCGCCACCGAGCCGGGCCTCGAGGCCGAACTGGTCGCCCGGTCGGAGCTGGTACGGGGTGCGGTCGTCGCGCTCGCGGACGTCGACGACGAGCGCCACCTCGACCGTCACCGCCAACGCGTACCGCTTGCCGCCCTCGACGAGGAACCGCGTGCCGAACGTCGAGTCCGAGAGGGTCACAGGGTGGGACAGGGCCGCCATGCTGCCCTCGCCGTGGAACGGGTCGCTGTAGACGTTGTGCCGCAGGAACGGGTTCAGCTTGTCCCACGCCCCGGTGACCGGGTTGATCTCCCACCCCTGCAGGAAGACGTCCGCGAACGCCGCGACATGCGCGTACCCGGCGGTCCTGTCACGCGACAGCACGGTCACGGTGTCGATCCCCAGCGCCGTGATCGATCCGCCGAACCGCACCTCGGACAGCCGCGCGGTGGGCCGGTAGTCGATGCCGATGCCCGCCCACGCCTGGAAGGTGCCCTTGGTCGACGTCGGGCTGATGACCGCGGCGAGGTTCCCGGTCGCCTTGTCCGCGAACGAACCGGGGGAGGGACCCGTGGCGCCGGTCCACGCGAACGCGTAGCGGTTGCCGGCGGGCGGCTGCGTCACCCAGTAGGTGTGCCCGTCGGCGGAGCCCGGGATGTAGAGCCGGGACGGCCAGGCGAGCGTGTAGATCGGTCGGTCCAGGAAGCGGTCGGTGTACCGCACCGTGAAGTCCCGCAGGGTCTGCAGGCTCGCCTCGTCGGGCTGGAGCGTCACGGCGTCGAAGACCCGTTCCTGCTGGATCCGGTCGAGCCCGGCCTGGTCGATCACCTCCGGGTGGCCGGTGGGCCCTGCTGCCGCTGCGTCGTCCGAGTACGTCGTCGTGCTCATCGTCGAGCCTCCCCCTGAGTTGTCCGGAGCCTAGCGAGACGGACATATCGGACACCAGGAGATTGTCTCGATGTCACCCGGCGAGGGTCCGGGCGCGCAGCAGCACGGCGTCGAGCATCTCCGGGGTCAGCCGGCCGGTGAAGGTGTTCTGCTGGCTGACGTGGAAGCAGCCGAGGAGCACCACCGCGGCGCCACCCGGTCCGGCGAGGGCCAGCTCGACGCCGTGCCCGAACCGGGGCCGCGGACGGGGGACCACCCAGCCCTGCTCGGCGAGCGTGGTGAGCAGCGCCTGCCACCCGAACGCGCCGAGCACGACGACCACCCGCGGCCGCACCAGCTCCAGCTCGCGCGCGAGGTACGGCCCGCACGTCCGGCGCTCCTGCGGGGTCGGGTCGTTGGCGGGCGGGGCGCACCGCACCGGGGCGGTCACGCGGACGTCGGTCAGGGTCAGGCCGTCGTCGCGCGCGGTCGAGGTCGCCTGGTTGGCGAAGCCGGTGCGGTGCATCGCGGCGAACAGGAAGTCGCCCGAGCGGTCGCCGGTGAACATCCGGCCGGTGCGGTTGGCACCGTGCGCGGCGGGGGCCAGGCCGACGACGAGCACCGCCGCGGCCGGGTCGCCGAAGCCGGGCACCGGTCGCGCCCAGTACGTCTCGTCGCGGAAGGCTGCCCGCTTCTCGACGCCGACGAGCTCGCGCCAGGCGACCAGCCGCGGGCACGCCCGGCACGTGGGGACCACCGCGTCGAGCGCCGCCAGGTCAGGGGCTGCCGACGCGGCGCGCACGACGTCGTCCGGCGTCGTCGGCACGCCGGACGGGGTCATCCGACCGTCGCCACCCACCGCGCGCGGCGGACCACCTCGGCGCCGATGACACCCGCCGCCCGCGTCGCCCGCAGGTCGCGGTCGAGCGGCGGCAGGACACCGCCGGCCGCCAGGGCGCGGCTGCGGGGGAGGCCCAGGACGGGCACCGGCCCGGTGAGCTCGCGAGCACCGAGCCCCGGCCCGGAGACCGCGACGGGGACGACGAGCGCCCGCCCGCGCAGGCCGGGAGAGCGCGGCTCGAGCTGCTCGAACGCACGCGCCGCCGCCGCCAGGCCGGCCGGGTGGCTCGCGCACACCAGCACGACGACCGCAGCCGGGTCCTCGAGCGCGGTGCTCTCGCCGGCCAGGGCGTGCGGGCCGAGGTCGTGCACCACGACCGGACCGCGCGTCGCGGTCGAGCCGGTGCGGGCGTGCAGCGTCCCCCCGGAGTGGTCGAGGAGCGCGCACCGACCGTCCAGCATCCGCCAGAGCAGCGCCGCGACCGTCGTCGTGCCGACCCCGCCCGCGACGCCGGCCACGACCACGCGCATGCCGTCCGGCACCGGGCCGGTCAGCCAGCGGTGCGCCTCGGGGGCGAGCAGGTCGAGGCTCATTCGCCGTCCTGGACCACGCACAGCCCGCCCAGGCGCGCGGTCATCTCCTGCACGACCGCCAGGCCGGTGCGGGCGTCCGCGGCGTTCCACGGGACCAGCGCCTCGACCCACCACAGCGGGCTGCCGTCGGTGGCCCATGAGGGCAGCTGTCGCACGGACGGCAGGAGCCGACGGATCTCGGCGGCGTTCTGGACCGTCAGCGGCTGGTGGATGCTCAGCACCGCGCGCCCCTCGCCGCCGTCGGCGCGGACCACCTGGTGCACCGCGCCGCCGTGCAGCGTGCGCAGGCCGAGCTCCGGGTCCACCGACGCTCCCGCCTCGACCAGGGCGCGCGCGTCCGGCGGGGTGGGGCTGAGGACGACGATCTCACGGGGCACTGAGCACCTCCGGGGTGTGCGCGACCTGGATGAGCGTGGGCCGTTCGCCGCGGCGCAGCAGCCGCCCGCGGCCGGCCGGCAGCTGCTCGGCGTAGGTGCCGGGAAAGACCTGGCCCTCCGAGCGCTCGCCCGCCATGAGCAGCCCGCTGCCGCCGGTGTCGCGGATGGCCTGGAGCACCGGGTCGTAGAGGGCGCGGGAGGCACCCGCCACCGGCCGGGTGAGCAGGACGTGCAGGCGCAGGTCACGGGCGGCGGGCAGGTGCGCGAGGAGCGGGCGCAGGGGGTCGGTCCCGCCCGACGCGAGGATGTCGTAGTCGTCGACCACGACGACGATCCGCGGGCCGGGGGCGCTGCCGTCGGTCCGCTTGGCCAGCTCGGCGGCGACCGCGGTGGACAGCTGGAGGGCGAGCGGGCCGCTGGTCGCGCGGCCGCCGAGGTACTCCTCCGGGCACAGGTCGGCCAGACCGCCGCGCGGGTCGAACAGGGCCACCACCAGCTCGTCGGGCGTCGCGCGCTCGACCAGCCCCGCGACGATCGTGCGCAGCAGCGTGGTCTTCCCGCAGCGCGGGTCGCCGAGCACGAGCAGGTGCTGGTCGCGGCCGGCCAGGTCGAGCAGGAACGGGCCCATCGTGTCCTGGCGCAGACCCACCGGCACCAGGTCGGGCTCGTCCAGGGCGTCGGGCAGCTCGGCCGGGTCGAGGTCCTCGGGGAGCTGGCGGATCGGCGGGGCGGCGGGGCCGGCCCACTCCTGCGCGGTGCTGCGCGCCAGGGCCTGGAGCGACGACCCCACCTCGTCGGAGTCCCCGTCGTCGAGCAACGGCAGCGCCACCTGCGCGAACAGCGACTCGTCGGTGAGCACGCGGCCCGGCTGGTCCGCGCGCAGGGTCGCGGCCAGCTTGCGCGCCACGGTGGAGTCGGCCGGGTCGTTCAGGCGCAGCTCGATCCGGGTGCCGACCAGCGGCTGGGCCTGCATCCGCAGCTCGTTCCAGCGGGTCATCGTCGCGACGACGTGCACCCCGAACCCGCTGCCGCGCGCCAGCAGGTCGGAGAACGGCTCGTCGAGCTCCTCGAAGTCGGACCGCAGCGCACCCACGCCGTCGACCAGCAGGACCACGTCCGCCGCGGCCAGCTCCGGCGTGCGCCCGGCGGCGTGCTCGGCGCGCAGCATGGCCAGCGAGTCGATCCCGTGGTCCGCGAACACCCGCTCGCGCAGCGCGAGCATGCCGTGCAGCTCCTCGAGCAGCCGCCGCAGCCGGTCGCGGCTGGCCCGCGTCGCGACGCCGCCGACGTGCGGGAACCCCTCGATCCGCGCGAGGCCACCGCCGGCGAGGTCCATCCCGTAGACCGCCACCTGCCGCGGCGTGTGCGTGAGGGCGAGCCCCGCGGCCAGGGTCCACAGCAGGGTGGTCCGGCCCGTCTGTGGGGCGCCGATGATGGCCACGTGGCCGCCGGCGCGCGTCAGGTCCAGCAGCCACGGCGCCTGCTGCTGCTTGGCGGGGTCGTCGCGCAGCCCCATGGGCACGGACAGGTGCGGGTGCTGCGTCCCGAGCACCCGGCCGAGCGGCAGGCGCGACGGCAGCGGCGGCAACCAGACCGGACGCGTGGGCGTCGCCAGACCGGACAGCTGCCCGACGATGACGTCCACCATCGACGCACCGACCGACGGCCGGACCAGCTCGACCTCGCCGCCGCCCCCGGTCTCGATGCCGTTGGCGGCGAGCACGCCGTGGTGCACGGGGAGCACGAGCGGCCGGTGCAGCTCCTCGTCGACCTCCGGCTCCTGCACGCTCTCCGAGCGCACCGGGCCGGAGACGTAGCCCGCGCGGAACCGCTGGTAGACGGTGGTGTCGACCTTGAGGTACCCGTACCCCGGGACGGCCGGCAGGTGGAACGCGTCGGGGGTGTCCAGCACGACGGTGCTCTCCGCCTCGGAGAACGTCCGCAGCCCGATCCGGTACGACAGGTACGTCTCCAGGCCGCGCAGCCGGCCCGACTCGATGCGCTGGCTGGACAGGAGCAGGTGCATCCCGATCGAGCGGCCGATGCGCCCGATGGTGAGCAGCAGGTCCACGAAGTCCGGGTCGGCGGTGAGCAGCTCGCCGAACTCGTCGATGACCAGCAGCAGGTGCGGCAGCGGCGGCAGGTCCGGCTGCTGCGCGCGCAGCTCGCGGTAGTGGGTGATCGACGGCGAGCTGCCGGCGTCGCGGAGCACCTGCTGGCGGCGCACCACCTCGCCGGCGATGCTCGCGCGCGCCCGCTCGGTGAGGCCGGCGTCGTCGGCCAGGTTGTCGATGATCCCGGCGACGTGCGGCAGCGACGCGAACGGCGCGAACGCGGCGCCGCCCTTGTAGTCGACGAGGATCATCGACAGGTCCTCGGGCGGGTGCGTGATCGCCAGCGCCGCGACGAGCGTGCGCAGCATCTCCGACTTGCCGGAGCCGGTGGCGCCGACGCACAGCCCGTGCGGTCCCATGCCGAGCTGCGCAGACTCCTTGAGGTCCAGCAGCAGGGGTGACCCCGTGTCGTCGACCCCGATGGGCACGCGCAGGAAGTCGCGGGTGGACCGGCCGGCCCAGGTGCGGCCGACGTCGATGGCCGTCACGTCCGTGACGCCCAGCAGCTCGTCGGTGCCGACCGCGGCCGCCGGACCGCCGCCGCCGACGGAGTCGAGCGTGAGGCGCAGCGGCGCCAGCGCACGGAGCAGGCCGGTGGCCAGGGAGACCGACACGTCGTCCACCGTCGCGACGACCGGCACCGGGTGCTCGTCGCGCAGGTCCTCGATGGTGACGGTGCCGTCCTCGTCGACCGTGAGGCGCAGCGCGGTGTCGGAGGGCTCGTGCAGCCGGTCGGCCAGCAGGTGCACCACCGTGACGCCCAGGTCGGCGAGCCCGAGGGCCGCGTCGACCGGGGGCAGGACGCCCGCCACGGCCCCGTGCCCGTCGGCGAGCACCAGCAGGCGCGACTCGTACCCGGCGCTCGCGGAGACACCCGTTCCGCCGCGACGCACCCGGGCGGCGGCCTGCGCACGGTCCACCAGGCTGGGGCCGACGACGCGGACCAGGCCGGGCAGGTCAGGGGCCACCCGGCGGGCGGGGACGGGACCGTCGAAGAGCGCGTCGTCGACCACGTGCGGGACAGCGCCGAGCCACGACCAGTCGCCGGCCCGGTCCGCCGAGAACGTGGCCGCGACCTGCAGGTCGTCGGGGGCGTGCAGGGCGACGGCCTGGACCGTGAGCGCGCGGACGACCGCGAGGCAGGCGTCCCGGGGGCCGATGACGGCCACCTCGCCCACCCGGTCCAGCGGCACGGTGATCGGCATCTGCGGGACGCGCCCGTGCCGGATCCGGACCGCCTCCGCCTCGGCCGCCATCGCGGGGTCGAACGGCTGCGTCGGGTTGGGGTCCTCGGGTACGCGCAGCTCGAACCAGGGTCGGTCGCCGGCTCCCACGCGCAGGTCGAGGAAGTCGGGATCGGTCCGGCGGCGCTCCCACCGGCGCTCGGGGTCGCGGACCACGTCGACCAGGGCGACCGGGTCCGGGTGCACCGTGCGCGCCACGTCGCGGGCGTCGTTCTCCGCGTCTCGCAGGTCCGAGCGCAGGCCCTCGAGGTAGTCCAGGTACCGCTCGCGCTGCAGCCGCCGACCGCGCGCCGCCGTGCCGCGGTGGCTGAGCGCCATGCCGACGCCACCGACGAGCGCGACGACCAGCACCATCACCCCGACCAGCACGAACAGGGGGTTGCCGCGCAGCACCAGCATCATCGTCATCGACCCCACGGCACCGACCACGGGGAGCATCGACTGCAGACCGGACCCGCCGGCCGCGTCGTTCATCTGCGGCGGTGCGGCGACCGGGACGTCCGGCGGCGGGGCGAGGGGCCGGACCACGCGGGCCGGGCGGTGGACGAGGGTGCGCGTCATGCCGCGTCCCCCGCCGTCAGGGCGGCGTGCGGGTCGCACGCGAGGGTCAGCAGGTGCGCGCCGAGGGTGGAGAAGGCCGTGCGGACGTCGGTCCCCGGGGACGCCGCGCCCGCACCGAGAGCGGGGTCGTACGGAACGGTCCGGACGGTCACGGCGTGCTCGGCGAGCGCCTCGCGGGCCGGGGTCGCGGAGGGACCGCCCGTGCCTCCGACGTCCACCAGCAGCAGGACGACCGTGGGCGCGCGCTGCTCCGTGGTCGCCAGGTGCGACGCCAGGGCGACGCCCCGCTCGGCGTCGGCCCGGTCCGCCCGGGCGACGACCACGACCACGTGGTGGTCGCCGGCCACCACGGCCAGCTCGTCCCCGACGCGCACGCCCCAGTCGGTGAGGACGACGTCGAAGAACCGGCCCACCGGGTCGACGACCTCGCGCCACGTCCGCGGCTGCGGAGGCCACGGCGCCGACGCGGATCCGTCGCCCAGCACGGCCAGCCCGTCGCGGGTGCGCGGGAGCGCGGCTCGCGCCTGGTCCGCCCGGGCGATCCCCGCGGTCCGGGCGCGGCCGTCGGCCCACGCGAGCGGCTGGTCGATCCCGCACGCGGCGGCCAGCGACGCGCCTCCGTGGCCGGCGTCGATGGCCAGCACCCCGGTCGGCCGCCGACCGGCGAGCACGGAGGCGACCCCGGCGGTCGCCGTCGTCGCCCCGGCACCGCCGTGCGCCTGCACGATCGCGATCCGCCGGCTGGTCGACACCGGGCGGCGCAGGCCCTCGTCGGCCGCCACGAGGTCGCGGGCCACCGCCGTCGAGCCGGCGAACCCCAGCCGGAGCGCGTCGCGGACGAGCATCAGAACGTGCCCAGGAGGTCGCCGTAGACGCCGAACACGCCGAGCGCGACGGGCAGGACGGCCAGCACGCCGATCAGCTCCGCGAGGTCACCGAGCCGGCGCAGACGGGCCCGCTGCTGACCTGACGGACGCGCGCCGGCGACGACGGCGGTGAGCACGCCGACGCCCAGGGTGATCCCGGCCGCGAGCCACGGCTCCTGCGCACCCCACGGGCCGAGCACGCCGACCACCAACGGGATCACGACGGCCACCCAGAGGGCGACGGCCTGCGTGCGCAGCGGGAGGCTGCGCGTGCGGAGCGCGACGACGGCGAGCACGATCCCGGCGAGCAGCGTGGCGCCGTCGTCACCGGACGCGACCAGGCCCGTGCAGGAGATCGCGATCGCCACGGCCACCGCGACCGCGCTCCAGGTGAGCCCTCGGTAGGCCTCGTCCAGTGTGGTCCGCACGCGCGTCCGCTTCGGGGCGGCACCGTCGAGCGCGGCGTCGTCGAGCCCGGTCAGGCCCGACGAGGTCATCGCCCACCAGGGCAGGAGCCCGCACGCGACGACCGCGACGACCGCGACCGCGGTGTCCGCGTGCACGGCGTCGACCAGCGCACCGAGCGCGAGGTGGAGCCCCGTGATCAGCGCGCCCGCGAGAGCGCCCGCGAGCGCTCCCCGGTCCCGGCGGCCCACCCCGATGCCCGCACCGAGCGCGACCCAGATCAGCAGCACCGCCGCCAGGACGCTCTCGAGGAGGTTCGCGTCCAGCAGCAGCCCGAACGGCACCGCGCAGCCGAGGGCGAGCGCGAGGAGGACGAGACCGGCGTAGCGCTGCCCGCCACGGCCCAGTCCGGCGCTCGCGGCCAGCAGGACGAGCGCGGCGAGCCCCACACCGATCGCGGCGGGTCCCGCGTCCACGTGCCCGGCCGCGACGATGCCGCTGACGGTGACCGCGAGGCCCGCGCCCGTGGCGGCGACCGCCTGGCGGGTGCCCACCGACCATCGGCCCGCACGGGTGCGCAGCTCCTCGGCGGTGGCGTCGGTGACGTCGGCGACCTGCGGCGGCGGGGGAGCGGCGGCAGCGCGGACGACACGCAGGACCTCGCCGTCGGCCAGCCCCTGCGAGGCCGGGTCGAGCGCGAGGTCCACCTGGTCGCCCGACACCCGCACGAGCGCGACCGCCTGCGGCGACAGCCGAGGGGCCTCGCCGAGCATCTCGAGCAGCTGCGGGAGCATCGCGGCGACACCCTCGTCGGAGGGCACCACCACCTCGGCGCGACGGACGGAGCCGACGAGCGTCAGCCGGGTGAACGTGCTCACGGGGTCCCCCCGGTCGACGAGGGAACGGTGGTGCCGACTCCGCCACGCAGCGAGCCGCTGTTGGCCTGGATGAACGAGTACCCGGCGCAGCCGGCGCAGAGCAGCGCGGCGATCACCGTGCTGCCGACGAACCGGCGGACGTTGTCGTTGGTGGTCCGGCGGTCGCGCAGGTCGCCGTGCAGGAACGCCGCGCGCAGCCGGCCGCGGTGCACCTTGACCGACTCGAGCAGGATCGCGTCAGGGTCGCGGGCCATCGAGCACCTCCTCGAACGGTCCGCCGGTGCCCAGCGCGCGCCGCACGTTGTCGTGCCCGATCGCGTCGAGCACCGCGTCGAGCGCGGTCCACCCCTCGCGGTCGAGCGTGCCGAGCGGGAAGTACAGGCCAGGGACGCGTGGCCGGCCGACCACCCGGGCACCGAGCCGCGCGGTGAGCTCGTCGACCGGCAGGCCCAGCTCGCGCACGCCCGGCGGGCCCATCAGCAGGCCGAGGGGGGTCGGCGGCGCCTCCAGCACGGACGGGAACGTCAGGTCGCGACGCCCGTGCCGACCCATGACCAGCCCGAACAGGGGCATCTGGTGGGTGGCCAGCGCGGCGAACACCGACGGCAGGGAGTCGATCGCGGTCCGCGCCTGGTCGCTGCCGGGCTCGCCGATGCCGACGAGCAGCTGCGTCGTCTCCTCGAGCCCGCTCTCCGTGCGGGCGGTCCGGAGCGTGCCGATCAGCGGGCGTTCCGGTGACCCCGCCACCATGACGACCGTCTCGTTCGGCATCCGCTTGCGGGCCAGCTCCGTCAACCGCGTCCGGTCCCACGTGCTGACCGCGGGCTCGTGCGCGCCCCAGCCGCTGGGCACCGCGCCCGTCAGCTCCTGCGCGAACAGCTCCGCGGTGGCGCCCAGCAGGGTGGTGTCCGCGGCCTTGTGCCGGACCGACTGCGAGATCAGCAGCTGCACCGACTCGGCCGGAACGGGCCGCAGGAAGCGCACGGCGACGTCGTCGGCGTGCTTCAGAGGGGTGCGGTCGGCGGCGTCCGCGATCGACGCGAGGCGCCGACCGTCGAGCCCGTCCCGCAGCGTGCCGTCGGTCCCGCGGACCACCCACCGGCCGCCGGCGTCGCGCAACGCCTCGCGCAGCGGGTACGTCATCCGGGTCACCTCGTCGCTGACCAGGGCGACGGTCCGGTGCGCGGCCGACGCCTGCACCAGCAGGTCCGCGCGGGCCTCGCTCAGGTACGCGATCTCGGCGCGGGTCTCGGTGGCGATGACCTCGCCCGCGGAGGCGTCGATCGCGGGGTGCGGAGCCGTCACGCGCCCACCGGCCCCTCGACCGTGAACGTCTGGTCGCCGAAGTGCACCGACGTGCCGACCGGCAGGGCTTCCTCGCCGCCGGGGGGCAGGAGCGTGCGCGCCCCGCCGCCGATCGACACGGTGGTGCCGTTGGTGGAGCCGCGGTCCGCCACCCAGAGCGTGCGGCCGTCCCAGCGCAGGGACGCGTGCGTCTTGGACACCGACCGGGACAGGTCGATGAGCGGGACCAGCTGGTCCGCGACCTCGCCGCGCACCGGCTCCGGGTTGCGGCCGACGAGCGTGAGGCCGGTGACCTCGAGGCGGTGGCCGTCGGCGGCGACGAGGACCATGCCGCTCACCGCCGGGGCGCCCGCGGCGGGGGTGTCGATGACGGGGACCGCGCCGGTGGGCGGCTGCGACCGGCGCGAGCGGCGCGACCCGTCGGGCTCGGCGGGGACGGCGGGGAAGGAACCCGTGGCGGGTCTGGTGGTCGACGGGTGGGAGACGGCGGGCACCGCGCCGGTGGTCGGCGGGGCGGGCACGGTGGGGAAGGCACCCGTGGCGGGCCTCGTGGTCGGCGGGGCGGCCACGGCCGGCACCGCGCCGGTGGCGGGGGCTCCCGCGCGGCGCGCGGCGCGGGTGGCTCCGGTCGGTATCGCCCGTGCGGCGGCGACGTCGGGCCCGATCTCCCGGGGACCGGAGGCCGCAGCGGTCACGTCCGGCCCGACCGCGCGGGGTCGCCGCGTCGCGGGAGCAGCCGCGACCTGCGTGGTCTCGTGCGGTCCGTCCGGCGTCACGTCGTGCAACGGGTCACGGCCCGCGCGCACGTCCAGCGTCACGGTGTCCCGCCACCACGTCCGCAGCCCCACGCCGGTGCCGGGCGGGAGCCCGGTGAGAGCGTCGACGGTCCGCAGTCCCAGCAGCGCGCCGCCGAGGGTCTGACCAGCACGAGCGAGCGAGACCCACATGGCCAGCAGCAGGCCGACGACGAGCACGGCGCCCGTCGCGATCAGCGCGGCACGGGCGCCGGACTCGCTCAGCAGGCCGATCACCAGCGGGGAGACCGCGACGAGCAGCAGGACGACGTCCACGGCCGTGGCCCCCGCACGGGACCCTGCGGCAGCGGGCAGGGTGCCGGCCAGGACGGTGGGCATCGTGGCCTGCGGGTGCTGCACGCGCGATCCGCACCGAGGGCAGACGTCGCGCCCGCCGGGCAGAGCGGACGCGCACACGCCACAGGAGGCGGCGACGGCGACGGTCATGCCGGCGGACCCCCTCGATGTAGCTGGGTGCCACGGCGGTCGGCGGTCAGTCGTGGCCCTCTGCGACCGCCGATACTGGCACGTTTCCCGCGGCCCTGCGACCGCCCCCCGAGCGACACCGGTGCGCTCAGCCCGAGGTGGTCCACGACGCGGGGACGAGCTGAGTGGTGACCACCTCGACCAGGTGGTCGGTCGGCACAGTGACCTCGTACACCGCCGCGTCGACCTTGGGCAGCTGCAGCCCTTCGGCCAGGTCGGCGTTGTGGCCGGTGTAGGACACGCGTGAGACACCGGCACCGTCGGGCGTCGGCCACTGGTCGACCACCCGGACCTCGAGCCCGTTCCACCGGCCGGACATGTCCATCTCGAACAGCTCGGTGGTCTCGGCCTTCGGCACCACGCGACGGAACCGACCCGCGGGCGTCCGCTCGAATCCGTACGCGGCGGGCGGCTCGACCTCCGCCACGACGACCACGTCGTCCCCCAGCACGTCGGCACTGAGGTAGGTGTTCTCCCACTTGGCCATCGGGCCCACCAGGCGCGAGATCCGCGGATTCGGCGAGGGCGTCACCGTCACCACGTCGGACACCCACGCGTACCCCACGTCGACGTACCGGGCGAGGAGCGTGCTCGTCCCGTCGGCGGCGACGCGTACCAGCTCCGACCCGGCGGGCACCCGTGAGTGGACCAGCCAGTAGAGCGGGACGAGGTGGCCCGGCGCGAGCACGAACCCGGTGCCCTGGAACGGAGGCCGGTCGACGAACGGGCCGCCGGTCAGCTCGCGCGTCTTCTGGTCGGGGCCGCCCGTCGCGTTCTCGAACCGCAGCTGCGGCGTCGCGGGGAAGCGCAGGACGTCGACGTGCGGGGCGTCAGCAGTGAACGGGGACCCCGGGAAGCCGAGCCCGTGCGCCTCGAACAGGTCGGCCGGCGTGGTCGCCCACGCGACGTCCTCCGCGCGCACCACGAACCCCGCGAGGCGGTCGTAGCCACCGTCGAGGTACGCCGCGCTCATGGCGGGGGTCACGGCCTTCTGCATGACGGACAAGTGGTCCTCCGGGGTCGTCGGCAACGGCTACCGAGTATGTCGCAGGAGCGGCAGGCGGACCGGGCACGTCCACAGCTCGCTCACGTCGGCGCCCCGAGGGCGAGGGCCCGGACCAGGAGCTCCATCGCCGACCGGCGGAACGCAGCACCCAGCGGGTAGGGGGATGCGTCGGTCACCGCCGGGTCGATGCCGCGCTTCGCGACGATGCGCCCGAGGTCGTACCGGATCGCTCCGGCCAGCGAGGTGAGAGCCGCGATCGCACCGGGAGCCGATCCCGACGTCCCCACCGCGCGACCGTGAACCGGCACCGACTTGCAGACCTCGACGAGCGCGTCGGCGCGGCCGCCCTTGCGCGCTGCTCGCCACGCGATCTCCTCCCACTGGTCTGCGGGGCCGCGGCGGACGGCGATCCGCACCCGGTCGATCACGGGACTCGCCTGCTCGAGGAGGGGCCGGGCGTTCAGCGCCGTGTCGTCGTCGGTCACCGGCGGGAGCATCCGCAGGGCGTCGGCCAGGTCGGCGAAGCCGCCGATCGCGGCCCAGGTGGCGGTCGCGGTGCGCAGGGTCCAGTCCAGCCGGAGGTAGCCCCGGGCATCGTCGAGGTCGTCGTCGACCGCCAGGATCCGGGGTGTCTCCTGCGCGATCATCGCCGCACCGTCCGCGTCCGCCGCCCTGGCCAGTGCCGCGACGAGGTCGCGCAGCTCGCGGTTCCGCGTGCCACCGCTCGTCACCCACTCGGCCAGCTCGGGACTGACTCCTGCGCCGGGTGCGAGTCGGGGCGGCCGGATCACGCGAGCGGTCGGTGCTGCCGGTGGTGCCGGTACCGGGAGTGACCTGATCTCCTCCGCCACGTCTGTCAGGTCACCGACGGGCACGACGTCCGCGCGGCCGTCGGTGTGCTCGACCAGGGCGTTCGACCCGTCGACCGATCGCACCGTCACGCGCGCACCGGCCAGGCTCGCGGTCGTCGACACCGTGCTCATGGCTGTCACCTCGCCGAGACCGGCGATCGCGTCCCCGACGGGCAGCAGACCCGCCAACGCCTCACCGCTCGGCAGCGTTCGTCCGCCGACCTCCGCGTACGTGCCGACCTGCGTCGGCACGGGTCCGTCGACCACCCAACGCGGCCGGCGACGCAGGAGATCCGTCTCGCGCTCGACGACCTGGGTGAGCTCGGTCGGGTCGACGACCTGCTGCCAGGTGTACCCGGTATCGCGGACCGCAACGCCGCGCGGGCGGCTCGCGGCCTGTCCCAGGACGACCACGCCGGCCAGGCGGATGGCCTGCACCTCCACCGGGGCGTCGTGCCACACGGCGGTCGTCGTCACACGGAACACCCGGGTCACGGCGGCCCGATCGACCTCGCGGATGGTCAGCGTGGGGTCGTCGTCAGCCTCCGTCGACCGCAGCCGGATGCGCGGGGAGTACGGCGCCTCGCACGGGTGCACAGCCTCGGCGACGTCGGCGTAGTGGCCCACCCGGATCGCGGTGCGCGACGGTCCGGCCCGCACGTCAGAGCGGGACGTCGGTGACGACCTCGACGACGTCGCTCAGTTCATCGACCGGGACGGTGCCCTGCCACTCGAAGCGACCGATGCGGCGCACGGCGGGGTTGTCCAGGGGGAGGTCGTCCCCGTCGTAGCTGAACGTCGCCTTGTTGCCGACGACGTTGTCGACAGTGACCGTCCTGCCCGACCACGTGGCAGTCGTCTGCACCCAGAACAGGCGACTGATCGCCGACCGGTCCACGAGACGACCCCACCGGTCCCACCCGTCGTGCTCGAACCCGGGGAGCGGTTGTTCGTCGCCGAAGGCCAGAATCCGGACGGTCGGGCCGTGCAGGGCCACGGCGGGGTACGTGACGCCGTCAACCTCCGCGTAGGGCCCAGCTCTCACGGGACGACCCTCCACACACCGCCTGTGTAGACAGCGGCGATCTCCTGCGTTCCGTCGGGTCGGACGCGCCAGAGCTCCGAACCCTCGATGATCTGGATCTTGTTGGATCCGTATGCCAGCTCAGGGCTGTACGCCGAGGACGTCCCGCTCCAGCCCGATCCCCGGAAGGGGTTGCGGTCGGGGCCGACGTTCGGCACACCGGTCGCCCGGTCGACGTCGAACGCGCGAGCGGCGTCGTACGTCGAGCTCGGGTCTACCGTCCTGACCCAGTCGAACATCGCGGTCCGACGGGCCGCGTCGTTCGTGATCTGGAAGATGCTGTCGGGCATGGACGCCATCGCCCGCAAGGTGCCGTCCGGGATCCCCGCGACGACCGGCGTAGGCAGCGGCCCGGGTGCGATCCCGTCGCCGGCCATGTAACGCACCGTGAACACGGAACCACCGTCGGGGCTGAACGTGCTGCCGGGGTAGTTCAGACCGAGCTGGTGGTACAGCTGCGCCGGGGTGGCACCGTCGACGTCGATGAGGCGCGACACGAACCCACCGATGGTGGGAACCTGCTGCGCGCCGGATGCCCTGGCGGCGGCAAGCTGGTCGGGCTCCATGAACCGCGCTGCGTCCCCGTCGAGGAGGCCTAGCGCCTGCTCCTGGGTGATCACCTTCTGCAGGAGGGTGTCGGCGTACACCGGCGGCATGGCCTGCCGGATGTCGACGAGCACGTCCACCTGCGCGCGCGTGAGGTCCTCGACGCGGGTCTGCAGCAGCTCGCGGAAGTGGGTGCGGTTGAGCCCGTTGTCGAGCAGGACGTCGTCGAGCACGTCCGTGAACTTGAGCTCAGGACCGGACGGCGAGCTGCCCAAGCCGGTGCCCGGCGGGGTGGGCGGCGGAGGCCCGCCTGCCGGGCTCGAGGGGTCGTGCGGTGCGACCGGGTCGACCGGACCCGAGCCGGGACCGGTCGGGGTCACGGGGTCGACGGGACCGCCCGATCCGCCACCGATCGGGGTCGCCGGAGCATGACCCCCACCGGAGGGCGGAGTGGTGGAGCCGCCGGTGCCCGCACCGTCTCCGGTGGAGGGGCCGTGCGACGACCCACCCGTCGGCGCGTCCGTCCCGGGCGTGTGGATCGGACCGGCCGGCGGTGCCTGCGGGCCGGCGAGGTCGTCGGCGCCCGAGCCGGTGCCGCCGGGGGTGTCCCGGATGGGGTTGCCGTCGGGTCCGACCAGCTGGTTCGCCGGGACGGGGACCTCGACCGGCTCGTGCACGGTCGGGACCTCGGCGTCGGGGTCGCGCAGCGGGGGCAGGCCGTCGGCGAGGTCGTCGAGGTTGCTGGTCGGCAGGTCGAGGTTGGTGGGCACGTCGGGGATCCGCAGGGCGCCTTCCAGGCCCTCGGTGGCGCCGCGCATGCCGGTGAGCAGGTCTCCGAGCTTGGGCAGGGCGAACTGGCCGCCCTTGATGACCAGCGAGACCGGGTCGAGGAAGTCGACGATGCGGGCGCCCTTGGACAGCAGGGCCGCCGCGCGTCCGGTGGTGCCGGCCGCTGTCGCGGCGGCCTTGGTGCCGGAGACGGCTGCGCCGGCGGGGATGACGATGGTGGCGATGTTGAACACCGCGCCACCCGCGGCGCGCGCCGGGTCGTCCTCCCACGTGTCGTAGGCGATCAGGCCCTTGCCCAGCGCGAGCCAGGAGTCGCCCGCGTTGCCCCAGGACCACTCGCCGTCGGCGTACCCGATCAGGCCGCCCATCGCGGTCCACGACTCGGTGAAGTTGTCCGCCGACCACTTCCAGTCCTTGATGCCGACCAGCGCGCCGAGGCCCACGACGGTCCCCCACAGTCCGTCGACGACCACGCCGTCCCAGACGAACCGTTTGACGCCGACGGCCGCGGACTTGGGGCAGTGGTCCTGGCGCTCGACCGAGGAGCCCCAGGCCATCGGGGCGTCGGCGGGGATCTCCGAGACGCCGTAGCCCAGCGGGTCGTCCGCGCTGGTGGCGGCGTGCCAGGGGGCGGCGCAGTACAGCGCCCGGATGCCGTTGGCGCAGGTCCGCTCGGCGTCCCAGAGCTTGACCTGCGCAGAGTTGACCCGGTTCACCAGGTCGGTGTTCTCGTCGACCAGGTCCTGGTCGTAGTCCCACTCGGAGTTCGAGGCGATCTTGTCCCGGAACGCGTACGCGTCGCGCCTGACCGCGTCCAGGGAGGCCTTGATCGGGCGGATCTCCTCGGCGTAGGCCGTGAGCACGGTCGCGACCTGCTGCACCGCGTCGCCGAAGGTGCGGGCGTTGGTCTCCACGGGGTCCATCACGGGGTGCAGGTGGAGACCAAGGGGCCGGACCACTGNTCGGCGTAGGCCGTGAGCACGGTCGCGACCTGCTGCACCGCGTCGCCGAAGGTGCGGGCGTTGGTCTCCACGGGGTCCATCACGGTGAACAGCTGCCCCGACTCGGGCGCCTCGTAGTGCGCCCCGAGGCCACGCCACTTCCCGACGACGTCCGCACCCGCGTCCCGGACGGACCCGCCGCCCGTGCTCAGCGAGTTAGCGGCGGAGATCACGCCGTCAGGGTCGAGGTCCGCACCGGGGATCGCGTACGGCTGGATGCCGCCGCCCGCGTAGCACATGTCCGCGCTCATGAACCCGGCACCGGGGGGACGGTGAACGTGGACACACCCGTGCCGGCGACGGTCTGGGCGGCCGCCTGCTGCTCGGCGGCCATCGTCTCGTCGCCCGTGAGGTACCACCGGGTGGCCGCGGCCGCGCCGCCGACGGACGCGTTGATGCGGTTGCCGATGGACGTCAGCGTGGGCTTGTAGAACTCGAAGAACCCCGCGATGGCGTCGGCGATGATCGGCGAGTTGGCCGACCCTGCCACGACCGTCTCGGCGTGCGGGGGAAGGTTCTCCACCGCCGTGCCGAGCAACTCAGCAGCCGTGCCCACCTTGGTGAGGACGGTCTGCACTCCCTCCGGTTCGATCCGCCATCCCGTCATCGGGTCAGCCGATCGCGTCGACGGCGGCCTTGGCCTTCTTGAGGGTGTCCTGGGCGGTGGTGTCGTTCTTCTCCAGCGCGCCACGGAGCGTGCGGATGATCGTGCGCACCTCGCCGGCCACCCGGTTCCACCGGGCTTCCTTGGCGGCGTAGTCCTCGGACACGCCGTCGGCGGTGTAGTCGGCCATCGCGCTCTTGACGTCGCGGTCACGGGCGTCGATGAGGGACTCGAGGCGCGAGGCGACCGCGTTGAAGTTCTCCTGCGCGGTCTGCGAGGCGGCGAGCTCGTAGTCGCGGCGGTCGATGCTGTTGCCGGTGCTCATGGTGGTCCCCCTCAGGCCTTGGTGGAACCGAAGCGCGCCGCGTCGAACGCGGTGCCACCCTCGGTCGATCGGGTCTCGTCCGCCATCTGCTGGTCGCCCTCGCCGAACGAGCGGTCCATGCCGGCGATGCCGCCGAGCACGCCCGCCAGCGCGGCGTTGAGGTCTGCCGAGATGCGGTCCGTCTCGCCCTTGAACTTGTCGAAGGCGGCGCGACCGGCACCGTTGAACTTGCCGTGGAGAGGCTCGGCGGCGGCCGAGAGCTGCTTGACCAGTGCTCCGAGATCCTCGCTGGACGTCGAGGTCTTCTTGGTCAGCGTCGAGAGGACGTCTGAACCCATCGCAAACTTCATGTCGGCCCCCAAAGTCGCCGTCAGATCCGTCATCGCACCGCCCGGCTCGGCGGCAAGTCAGCATCGTGCCAGGTATGCCCGTCTCGTGCAGCGTGTGTCCACACTCGAAAGAGGTTGCCCCGGGGGACATCGGACGGGCCAAATCGCGCTCTGACGACGGACTATGCCCGATGACCCCACCCGAGAACCAGTTGCCCGATTCACCCGTCTGGGGTCACGCGTCGCGGACGACGACCGTCCCGGCCGCCTTGTCCGCGAACGTCTGCCGACGCCGGTCCCCCAGCGGCCAGAGGAAGCCGACCAGCAGCGGGAGGTCGAGGACGTGCAAGAGGTCCCTGCTGAGCGCGGGTCCGGACCCGATCGGCTGCCCGGTCGCGGTCGAGACGAGCCGGGTGCCCGTCAGCGACCGCCCCAGCGACTGGCCCGAACGACCCTGCTGGCCGCCGCGGTTCCAGATCCACACGACCGGGATCAGGACCGCGCCGGCGACGACGACGACTCCGCCGACCGTCGGGGGTTCGGCGGTGCCGTCGGGGTCGGTCAGGAGCGTGAGCGCGACGCCGAGCAGGTACACGGCGAACGCGACCAGCACGTCGACCACCGAGCCGGCGGCGCGCTGCCACCAGGGCGCGTACCGGGGCGGCTCGGGGGCGGGTGCCGGTGCGGGCGGCCCCCACGAGAGGTCCGGCCCGACCACGGGGGAGGGGGAGTCGTCGGTCACGCGGGCATTCCTACCACTCCTCAGCCGAGCAGCCGGTCGACCAGGTGCAGCGCCTCGTCGACCGACGACACCTGCGCGGGACCCTCCGCGGGCGCCGGCACGCGCCAGCCGTTGATGGCCACCACCGGCACGCCCGTCCGCACGGCCAGCGCCACCTCGCTCAGCGTGCCCCAGGACCCGCCGACGCTCACGACCACGTCGCTCGAGCGCACCAGCAGCGCGTTGCGCAGCTCGCCCAGCCCGGTGGGGATCGCGACGGTGACGAAGGGGTTGGCGTCTGCCCGGTCGGCCCCGGGCAGCAGGCCGACGACGGTCCCGTCGGCCCCCGCAGCCCCACGTGAGACCGCCGCCATCACCCCGCCGAGCCCGCCGCACACGACGACGTGCCCGCGCTCGGCGAGTCCGCGTCCGAGCCCCTCGGCGTCGACGAGCTCGTCAGCCGCCGCGCCCGACGGCCCCACCACTCCCACGTAGGCCATGTGCCGCTCCTCGAGCTCGGTGCTTCGCGTCGAGCTCGGTGGGTAGAGGCACCGAGCTGGGCACCGACCACCGAGCTCGGCGCCCGGCGCCGGTCAGAACCGGTCCGGGTCCCCGGCGCCCACGCGGACCACCTCGGGGGTGCCCTCCGTCCAGTCCACCACCGTCGTCGGTTCCGTGCCGCAGTCGCCGGCGTCGACCACCGCGTCGAGCACCAGGTCCAGCTCCTCCTTGATCTGCCAGCCCTCGACCATGGGCCACTCGTGGCCGGGCATCAGGAGGGTGCTGGACAGGAGGGGTTCGCCGAGCTCGCGCAGGATCGCCTGGGCCACCGGGTGGTTCGGGATGCGCACGCCGACGGACCGCTTCTTCGCGTGCGCCAGCCGCCTCGGCACCTCGGGGGTGGCCAGCAGGATGAACGTGTACGGACCGGGGGTCGCCGCCTTGATGGCGCGAAAGGCGCTGTTGTCCAGGTGCACCAGCTGGCCCAGCTGCGCGAAGTCGGCGCAGACCAGCGTGAAGTGGTGCCGGTCGTCGAGGTGCCGGATCTTGCGGATGCGGTCGGCGCCGTCGTGGTTGTCGATGCGGGAGCCCAGCGCGTAGCAGGAGTCCGTGGGGTAGGCGATCACCGCGTCGTTGCGCAGCAGGTCCACCACCTGCGCGATCGACCGCGGCTGAGGGTTCTCGGGGTGGACGTCGAAGTACCGGGCCATGGTGTCGAGGCTACGGCTTGTGGGGTGCGACGCCCCGGACCTGGTCGGCGGCGAACCGCACGTGCGAGGCGGCCAGCTTGGCGCGCGCCGCCTCCCCGAGGTCGACGCCGAGCACGTCCGCCAGGCACACCAGGTAGACGAGGACGTCGGCCATCTCCTCGGCGACGCGCGCATGCCGGTCGGGTGCGGAGAACTGCGCGACCGCGTCGTCGGCGGGCACCCACTGGAACAGCTCCGCCAGCTCCCCGACCTCCCCGACGAGCGCGAGGATCACCGACTTGGGGTCGTGGAACTGCTGCCAGTCGCGCTCGGTGCTGAACTCCCGCACGAGGCGGCCCAGCTCGGCGAGCTCGGTCACGCGGGGACCAGGTGGTCCGGGCAGACCTCGAACCGGTCGGGCGCGATGGTCAGCTCCGCGCGGCCCCCGGTGAGCGAGCGCAGGTCCAGCACGTACCGGCCCAGCTCGGCCTCCGGCACCGACGCGTCGATGCGCACCAGCCCGTCGTCGAGGGACGTCGTCGCGTTGATGTGCCCCCGGCGCGCGGACAGGTCGCTCATGACGTCGCCCTGCGCGGCGATCGGCACCGTCACCGCCACGTGGCTGATGGGCTCCAGCACGGTGGTCCCGGCGGCGTGCAGGGCCTCGCGCACCCCGTTGCCCGCGGCGGTGCGGAACGCCATGTCCGAGGAGTCCACCGAGTGCGACTTGCCGTCGTAGACCTCGACGCGCAGGTCCACCACGGGGTACCCGTGCGGGCCGCCCGAGGCCATCGCCTCGACCACCCCCTTGTGCACCGCCTGGACGTAGGTGCGGGGGATCGCGCCGCCGACGATGGCGTCGACGAACTCGAACCCCGAGCCCTGCGGCAGCGGGGACACCCGCAGCTGCACGACGGCGAACTGCCCGTGCCCGCCGGACTGCTTCTTGACCTTGCCCTCCGCCTCGACGAGCCGACGGATCGTCTCCCGGTACCCGACCGGCACTGGTGACGTGCTGACGTGCACCCCGAACACACGCGCGAGCCGCTCCAGTGCGACCGCGAGGTGCGTGTCACCGAGACCGCGCAGCACCGTGCTGTCGCCGGTGCGGTCGATGCTCAGGGTCGGGTCCTCGGCGGTCAGGCGGGACAGCGCGGCGGAGAGGCGGTCGTCGTCGGACTGCGTGACGGGTTCGAGCGCCAGCGCGTAGACGGTGTCCCGGGCACGGGGAGGCCGGGCGGTCATCGACGCGCCCGGCCCGGTGCGTTCCGCCAGAAGGCTCCCCGACGGGGTCCCGGTGAGCTTGGCGACGGCGCCGATCTGCCCCGCCGGGACGGCGTCGACGGGGAGGTGCTCCTTGCCGCGCAGCCGGAACAGCCCGGGGATGCGCTCCTCCGTCCGCGTGGTGGTGTTGAGCAGGCGGTCGCCGTTGCGGACCGTGCCGGACAGCACCCGGAACATGGTCACCTGGCCGACGAAGGGGTCCGCCATCGTCCGGAACGCGTACAGCAGCGTGGGTCCGGAGGGGTCGGCGGCCACCTCGACCTCGGTCTTGCCCGCCAGCACGCGGGCGGTGCGGTCCGCCGGGGACGGCCCGAGCTCGCACAGCAGGTCCGCCAGCCGGTCGACGCCCACGCCGGTGACGCCGGACGCCAGCAGCACGGGGAACGCCTCGCAGGCCCGGACCTCCTGGGCGAGCGTGCTCTCCAGCTCGGCCGTGGTCGGCACCTCGCCGGACAGGTAGCGCTCCAGCTGGTCGTCGTCGTGCGCGACGATCTCCTCGGTCACCTCGTCGTGCAGGCGGTGCTCCTCGTCGGCCAGCCCGGCCGGCAGGGCCTCGGTGTGGTGGTGGCCGTCCCGGTCGTAGGCCAGGCCCTGCTCGCTGAGCACGTCGGCGACGCCCGTGAACGACGTCTCCTCGCCCAGCGGAAGCTCGAGCGGCACCAGGCCGTCGCCGAACGCCGACCGCAGGTCCGCCAGGACGTGCCGGAAGTCCGCCCGCGCCTTGTCCTCCTTGGTGACGACGAGCATCCGCGGCACCCCGGCCTCGGCCGCGAGCCGCCACGCGGCGTACGTGCCCGCCTGCACGCCGTCCACCGCGCTGACCACGATCAGGGCGAGGTCAGCGGCGGCGAGTGCGGCATCGACCGCGCCCGCGAAGTCCGCCGAGCCGGGGGCGTCCAGCAGCGTCACGTCGTAGGCGTTGCCGTCCGTCGCGGTCCACGGAAAGGGGGCGACGCCGAGGCCCAGGGAGATCCCGCGCGCGATCTCCTCCGGCTCGTGGTCGGTCACCGTCGAGCCGTCCTCGACGCGACCCGCTCGGGTGAGCACCCCGGCCCGATGCAGCAACGACTCCGTGAGAGTCGTCTTGCCGGACCCGGCGGCGCCCAGCAGCGCCACCGTCCGGATCCTCGGCGTCGCTGCCTGGTCCATGGCTCACTCCTGGTTCGAGGTTGCTCCTGAGCCACCCTAGGACGCGACGAGCCCGGGACGCGAGGCGCGTCCCGGGCTCGTCCTCCGTTCGGTCGGTCAGACGGCCCCGAGGATGTCGACGACGAAGATCAGCGTCGAGCCGGCGGGGATCGTCTCGCTCGCCTGGTCGCCGTAGCCGAGGTCCGGCGGGATGACCAGGAGCACCTGGCTGCCGACCGTCTGGCCGGCCAGACCCTGCGTCCAGCCGGGGATGACGCCGGTCAGCGCGAAGGTCGCGGGCTCGCCCGAGTCCCAGGACGAGTCGAACTGCGTGCCGTCCCAGAGCCAGCCGGTGTAGTTCACCGTCAGGGTCTGGTCCTCGGTCACCTCGGCGCCGGTGCCCTTGATGAGCGGCTGCGCGACGAGCGTGGTGGGCGCCGGGTCGGTCAGCGGCGTGATCGACGGCTTGCCGTCGGCGTCGAGCGTGACGGTGGGCAGGCCGGCGGGGGGCGTCACGGCCTCGCCCTCGGCGCGCTCCAGGGCCGGCACGGTGTCGTTGGCCTCGACGACCTCACCGACGACGACGTTGGTGCCCTCGCCGTCCGGGACGGCGAACAGGATCCGGACGCCGACCTTCTGGCCGACGAGCGCGTCGTGCAGGTCGGGGAGCAGCTGGTCGTCCGCCACGATCTTCTCGGGAGTGCTGGAGTACGTGTCCCCGAGCTCGGTGCCGTCGGTGCCGGACACCGCCGTCGTCTGGATCGAGAGGGTCTGGCCCTCGGTGATCTCGTCGCCCGTGCCCTCGTCGACCACGCGGACCACGAGAGCCGAGACCGTGAACGGCGTGGTGGGGAGCGTGATGGTGGGCTTGCTGCCGGGCTCGCCCTCGACCTCGACCTTGGCCAGGGCGGCCACGTCGGCGGGGTCGGCGGTCGACGTCGACGTCGCGGAGGGCGTCGGGTCGTCGGCCGAGTCGCCGGCGCAGGCGGCCAGCGAGAGGCCGAGGGTGAGGGCGAGAGCTGCGGCGGCGAGGCCGCGGCGGGCGGTGGTCGTGCGGCGCACGAGGGTCCTCCGTCGGTTCGGGTCCCGCCCGGGGAGGCGGCGGACCTCGGCACGGTACGCGAGATTGCTGGGAGTCCGCTGAGCGGGCCGGTGGCTGGGCGGCACGAATCGCTTCAGAGCAGCCGCCGGTCGCCCTCCCGGATCACGCGCAGCCAGCGGTACCCGTAGCCCTCGAGCTCGACCTCGGTGGCCCCGCGGGCGTCGATCGTGCACGACCCGTCCTGCAGCAGGTCGACGAGCCGGACGGTCTCGTCGCAGTCGTCGAGCCGCAGCGGGACGACGACCGCCTCGGTGCCCAGGTTGTGCAGTGCCACGAGGGACCCGTCGTCCCAGGTGCTCCGGTGCGCGAGCACCGCCGGGAACGGCTGGTCGAGGATCTCGGCGCGGGGCGTCCAGCCGAGCTCGGGGCACTCGCGGTAGCGGCGGACGAGCAGCTGCACGAAGGACAGGAGCGAGTCGGGGTCGCGGCGCTGGTCGGCGACGTTGACGTGCTCGGGGGAGAACCCGCCCTCGGTCACCGGTCCGGCCAGCTTCCGCTTCGGTGCGCGGGAGAACCCGCCGTTCAGGCCGGACGTCCACTGCATGGGGGTGCGGACGGCCAGCCGACCCTCGGCGGCCAGGTTCTCGCCCATCCCGATCTCCTCGCCGTAGAACAGCACCGGGGTGCCGGGCAGCGAGAAGAGCAGGGAGTAGACCATCCGGATGCGGCGCGGGTCGCCGCCGAGCATCGTCGGCAGGCGTCGGCGCAGACCCCGGTCGTAGAGCTGCATGTCCGGGTCCGGGCCGAAGGCGTCGAACACCTCCTGCTTCTCGTCCTCCGACAGCTTGTCCAGCGTGAGCTCGTCGTGGTTGCGGACGAAGGTGGCCCACTGGGCGTCGTGCGGGATCTCCGGGCGGTCGCCGAGGGCCTTGGCGATGGGCCGGGCGTCCTGCCGGGCCAGCGCCAGGTACAGGTTCTGCATACCGATGAAGTCGAACTGGAGCGTGAGCTCGTCGCTGTCGGCCGCGTCGCCGCCGAAGTACAGCTTCTGCTCGGCGTACGGGAGGTTCACCTCGCCCATGAGGATCGCGTCGCCCACCCGGCGCGTGAGGAACGACCGCAGCTCCTTGAGGAAGTCGTGCTTGTCCTCCACCTTGTCGCCCGGTGTCTTCGCGGCGTCGGCCAGGAAGAACGGGACGGCGTCCACGCGGAACCCGCTGAGCCCGAGCTCCGCCCAGTAGCCGATGACCTTGGCGATCGCGTCCCTGACCTGCGGGTTCGCGGTGTTGAGGTCCGGCTGCTGGTGGTAGAACGTGTGCCGGTACCACTCGCCGGTGGCGTCGTCCTTGGTCCAGATGCCCGTCTCCTTGTCGGGGAAGACGACCTTGTCCTTGGTGGACGGCGGCTTGTCGGAGCGCCAGACGTAGAAGTCGCGGTACGGGCTGTCCTTGCTCCTGCGGGCGCTCTGGAACCACGGGTGCTTCTCGGAGGTGTGGTTCACGACGAGGTCGACGATCACGCGGATCCCGCGGTCCTTGGCGGTCCGGATCACCTCGACCAGGTCACCGGCGTGCCCGAGGCGGGGATCCACCCCGTAGAAGTCGGAGATGTCGTAGCCGTCGTCGTAGTCGGCCGTCGGGTAGAAGGGCATGAGCCACAGGCACGTGACGCCCAGGTCGGCCAGGTGGTCGAGGCGCTGGACCAGGCCGGGCAGGTCGCCGACGCCGTCGTCGTTCCAGTCCATGAACGTCTCGACGTCCAGGCAGTAGATGACGGCGTTCTTCCACCAGAGGTCGCCCGTGTCGTGGATCCTCATGCGGTCACCTGCTTCAGCTGGGGGAGGAGGTGCTCGGCGGCCATGTCGACGAACGCGTCCAGGGTGGCGCTGCGCGGGGTGCTCGTCGGTGCGGCGTCGTCGTGCTTGTCGTCGCCGGGCCGAGGGTCCGTGGCTGCCTGGTGCAGGTAGACGGCGTCGAAACCGATGGCCACCAGCTCGCTCACGCGGTCGGCGAGCCGCGCCGGGTCGTGGTCGACGAGCACGCTGCGGTGCAGGGAGTCGTCGCCGACGTGGACGCCGAGGGAGTCGAACGCCTCCGGGGTGTCCAGGTCCCACGCCACCGGCGGACCGAACACCTGGCCGGCCATCTGCTCCCTGGCGACCTGCAGTGCCAGCTCGGCGGACGGTGCCCAGGAGACGTGCACCTGCAGGGCGACCTGCCCTCGGCCACCGGCGTCCCGGTACTCGTGCAGCACCCGCTTCAGGATCTCCGGCGACTGGTTCACCGTGACCAGCCCGTCGGCCCAGTCCGCGTGCGCGCGGGCCGTCGCCGGGGTCACCGCCGGGCCGATGAGCAGCGGCTTCTCGTCGGGAAGCGTCCACAGCTTGGCCCGGTCCACCGTGACCAGCCCGTCGTGCGTGACCTCCTCGCCGTCCAGCAGCGCGCGGATCACCTCGACGCACTCGCGCAGGCGCGCGTCCCGCTCGGCCTTGGCCGGCCAGCGCCCGCCGGTGATGTGCTCGTTGACGTTCTCGCCGGAGCCCAGCGCCACCCAGAACCGCCCGGGGAACATCGCCCCGAGGGTGGCCACCGCCTGCGCGATGATCGCCGGGTGGTACCGCTGGCCCGGCGCGTTGACCACACCGAAGGGCAGCTGCGTGGTGGCCAGCGCCGCGCCGAGCCACGTCCACGCGAAGCCGGAGTGCCCCTGCCGGACCGACCAGGGGGCCCAGTGGTCCGAGCACATGGCGGCGTCGAACCCCGCCTCCTCGGCGCGCCGGGTGGCCGCCAGGAGCGCGGCGGGGTGGACCTGCTCGTGCGAGTTGTGGAAGCCGACAATGGTCATGGGGTTCGGTTCTACCGGCTGCGGGGCTCCTCCGCGCGGCGAGCGTCCGTGCACAGGCCGATGAACGCGCCCAGCTCCGCCAGCTGCTCCGGGCGTGCGGGCAGGTAGTCGGTCAGCCGGCGGGAGCGGACGATGATCGCGCACCACTGCGCCCGGGAGACCGCCACGTTCAGCCGGTTGCGGTTGAGCAGGAACTCCATCCCGCGCGGCACGTCGTCGGCCGAGGAGGCGCAGGTGGTGACCAGCACGACGGCGGCCTCCTGGCCCTGGAACTTGTCGACCGTGCCCACCCGGACGCCCGTGATCCCGGCGTCTCTCACTGCGCGGGCGACAGTCCAGACCTGGGCGTTGTAGGGGGCGACGACGAGGATGTCCGCCCCGGTCAGCGGCCTGCTGGTCCCGTCGGTCCAGCGGCGACCGAGCAGGTCCCGGACCTGGTCCACCACCACAGCGGCTTCCTCGGGCGACGAGACCGCGTTGCCTTCGTGGTCGACGACGACCGTCCGCAGCCCGGGCGCGACGCCCTCGAGCTCGCGGTCGGCGGTGCGCGGGACCGCCGTCAGGCGGTCCTCGTAGGAGAGGCGCGAGACGGCCGCGCAGAGTGCCGGGTGCATCCGCCAGGTGCGGGCCAGGAAGTAGCCGAGCTCGTCCGGCAGCGTGTCCTGGCCGTCCACCAGCCACCCGAGCGCCGACCGGTCCACCGGCTCCGGGTGCCGGCCCTGGGTCACCTGCGGCAGCTGCTGCGGGTCGCCGAGCAGCAGCAGGTTCCGGGCGGCGGTCGACACCGCGATGGTGTCGGCCAGGGAGAACTGGCCCGCCTCGTCGATCACGAGCAGGTCGAAGCCGCCGTCGGGGATCCGCTCGCGGCTGGTGAAGTCCCACTTGGTGCCGCCGATGACGAAGCCGCCGGCCTGCCGGGCATGGAACGCGGTGGCGTCCTTGCCCTTCGGCAGCGACTGCCAGACGGCGTCGTCGGGGTGCTGGTCCTGCGCCTTCTTGCCGATCTGCTCCGGGGGCAGACCGGCCGCGTTCACCGCGCGCAGCATGTTCTCCACGACGGCGTGCGACTGCGCGACGACGCCCACCTTCCACCCCTGCGCGGCGAGCGCGGCGATGACGTGACCGCCGGTGTACGTCTTGCCGGTGCCGGGCGGCCCCTGCACGGCCAGGTAGGAGCCGTCGAGGTCGAGGACCGCGCCGATGATCGCCTCCGTGGTCCCGCTGACGTCGTCGGGACGCGGGAGCGGCAGGGTCCGGGTGCGCGGGGGGACGCGGCGCAGGATGTCGACCGCGGGCAGGGGCGGGAGGTCCGGGAGCCCGTCGGCCACGCCGCCGACCAGCGTGCGGATGGCCTCGACGATGCTCTTCACGCCCGGGCCGGCGGAGGGTGCCAGCGCCATCGGCAGGTCCGGCCCCGGGGTCGCGCCGGTGGGCAACCGGTCGCTGACCAGCAGGACGTCGCGCGTGCCCGACGCCGAGTCGGTCGCCGCGCGCACCGTCACCTCCAGGATGTCGACCCCCGAGGTCCAGCCACGGTGGCCGGTGCTCGACGTCTGCGCGTACTCCGGCGGCGGGTCGTAGAGCGCGTACGCGGTGCCGCCCGCACGCAGGTCGCTGCCCGGCTCCAGCTGCCCGGTCAGCCGCAGCGTCCGGGCGAACGTGCGCTTGCCGGGTCCGATGGTCCAGTCCTCGACCACCTCGGGGGTCCCGTCGACCAGGAGGGTGCCGCGCGGGTCCAGCCACTCGGCGGGATCGGACTGCAGCCGGTCGAAGTGGGCCCACCAGAACGGCTTCGCCTCGCGTGAGTGGTAGCCGACCGCCGCGGCGAGCATCCGGACCGCCTGCTGGTCACCGGGGTCGTCCAGCGCCTCCGACCTCGCCAGCACGTCCGCCACCAGCGGGTCCTCGTCCGCGGGCTCCTCGAGCTCGCCCGCCGCGGAACCCGTCGGAGCCGGGCCGTGCGCCAGCAGCCAGTCGCGCAGCCGGAGCGTGGAGACGCAGTCGTACCGGTTGTACTCGGCGATCTCGGCGAGCTTCGCCTGCCAGGCGGTCTCGTTCCCCGCGTCGCGCAGGTCGCACGCCTCGGCGTACTCGGCGATCGAGTCGGCCGCGGTCGTCACCTCGCTCTCCCGCGTCTCGTCGCCCATGTAGAGGGGTTCGAGCTTCTTCAGCGAGTACGAGCTGCTGCCCACCCGCAGACCCCGGCGCACGGTCGCGTACAGGTCGACGAGCACGCCGTCGCGCAGCAGCTGGTCCACCACGTCCTCGCCGACGCCGTACCGTCCGGCCAGCCGGAGCAGGGCCGTCCGCTCGTACGGGGCGTAGTGGTAGACGTGCATGCCGGGGTGCGCGGTGCGGCGCTCCGCGACGTACGCGAGGAACTCGACGAACGCCTGCCTCTCCTGAGCGCGGTCGTGCGCCCAGAACGGCCGGAACGTCCCGTCGGCCTCGACCACCCCGAACAGGTACTCCAGCCCCCAGTCGGCGGGCGCGTCGGCGGGGACCGTGTCGTCCGTCCACAGCGGGTCCCCCTCGAAGTCGAAGAAGATGTCGCCGGGGTCCGGCGCGGGCAGGTCCTGCACCGCCCCCGGGTCGATGACCTCGAACACCAGCGGCTCGGTCGCCGTCTCCTGCCGCACCTGCAGGGCCGCCTGCCGGCGCAGGTTCGCCAGCGTCGCGCCCCCGATCCCCACGACCGGGCCGGTGCTCGCGGCCAGCTCGTCGACGGTGCCGATCCCGACCGCCGCCAGCCGCGCGCGCTGCGTCGACCGCAGCCCCGCGACCAGGAGGACGTCCCGGTGCGCGGCGATCTGCGCGGCACACACGTCGCACCGACCGCACGCCCGGTAGCGGGGGTCCCCCCAGGCCACCGGCTCCCGCGCGGCGCGGTGCTCGTCGAGCACGTCCTCGAGCCGCGTCCGGCGCTCGCGGTAGAGCGGCAGCAGGTCGGCCAGCCGGTGGCTCGACCGCGTCCGGTCGCCCAGGATCAGGTGCACCTCGTCGGTCACGGGGATGCCCGCACCGATCAGCTGGTCCGCGTAGGCCGCCAGCTGGAGCAGGGCGGTGACCTTCACGCTCCGGGCCAGCTTGGTGTCGAGCACCGCCCAGCCGCCGTCCTCGCGCACCACGAAGTCGGCCCACCCCGTGAACCGGCCGTCGAAGAACCCCGCCTGGTAGATCAGGTCGGCGCCGGACCCCAGGGCGGCCAGCGTGGCCGCGTGCACGCGCTCCAGGGCGGCACGGTCGCCGGCCTCGTCGTACCGCGGGCGGGCGATCGTGACGACCTCGCCGGACGCGCGGTACTCCTGCAGGACCCGGTCCTCGTGCGCCGTGCCCAGCGCGGACACCCGCGCGAGCATGGCGTCCGCCGCGATCGGCGTGGGCTCCGCCAGGCCGAGCCGGCTGTCGAGGTTCCGCAGCACGGCGAGCTCGCAGGCGGCGGCGTTGGCCAGGTCGCTCGGGCTGAGCACGAGGCCACCGTCGTCGAGGAGGAACATGGGCCGAGGGTAGAGGGCGCCTCGGACAGCGTGGCTGCGGGTGCGCTAGACACGTGCCATGCCCCGCCTCTACCCCGAGGACCCGCAGTTCCGCGACGACGTCGGCGCCGAGCGCACGGTCTGGGAGGCGCTCCGGGACCAGCTGCCGGACGACGTGGCGCTCGTCGCGGGGGTCGGCCTCCAGGACGGCTCGACCGAGCGCGAGATCGACCTGCTCGTCGCGTGGCCGGGCGTCGGGCTGGCGGTGATCGAGGTCAAGGGGGGCCACGTGACGCGCGAGGGCGGGACGTGGTGGCAGGGCTCGGGGGAGCGGCGGCACCGGATCGACCCCGTCCACCAGGTGCAGGACGCCCGGCACGTGCTGCACGAGCTGCTGTCGCGACACGGCCTCGACGCCGCCCGGGCGCGCTCGGTGCACGTCGTCGCGCTCCCTCACGTCTACGTCCCTCAGGACTGGTCGGCCACCGACCTGCCGCGCACGATGCTCATGGACCGCAACGACGTCGGCAGCGCCGCGGGACTCGTGAAGCACGCGATCGACGGGCACGGCGCGGGGCACGTCCCGCTCGGCGAGACCGCCCTGGAGGACCTGGTCGACTACCTGGCCGGCAGCTTCCCGTCCCAGGTCGAGGTGCTGGCGCACGCGGCGCAGTTCGAGGACCACCTGGACCACCTCACCCGCGACCAGGCCCGGATGCTCGAGCACTTCACCTCGTTCAACCGGCTGCAGGTGGTGGGCGGTGCGGGCACCGGGAAGACGTGGCTCGCGCTGGAGCAGGCCCGGCGACGAGCCGCAGGGGGCGAGCGGGTGGCGCTGCTCTGCTACTCGCGCGGGCTCGGCAGGTACCTCCAGCGGATCACGCAGACGTGGAAGCCGAAGGAGCGCCCCGCATTCGTCGGGCTGTTCCACGACCTGCCCATCGCGTGGGGCGCCCAGCAGGGTGCGGATGACGACGTGGACTTCTTCGAGCGCATCCTCCCGGTGCGTCTCGGCGAGCTGGCGGACAGCCGGCCGCGGAGCGAGCTGTTCGACACCGTCGTCGTCGACGAGGCGCAGGACTTCGGCGAGCAGTGGTGGCCGTCGCTCGTCCGGTGCCTCCGGGACCCCGACAACGGCGGGCTGTTCGTGTTTCTCGACGAGGCCCAGAGGGTGTTCGGCCGGGACGGTGTCGCGCCCATCGCCACGCCACCGGTCCGGCTCGACGAGAACCTGCGCTCCACCAAGCAGATCGCGCAGCTGTGTGGCTCGCTCCGGGACGACGTGACCCGCCCGCGCGGGATGGACGGTGCCCCCGTACGGATCCTCGACGTGCCGTACGACCGAGCGATCGACGTGGCTGACGACACGGTGGACGCGCTGCTCGAGGAGGGCTGGCTGCCCGGACAGGTCGCGCTCCTCGCCACGGGCTCGCGGCACCCGCTCCAGGTCGAGCTCGTCAGCGGCGCCGGGCACACGGGCTACTGGGACGGCTTCTTCGCCGGGGAGGAGGTCTTCTACGGCCACGTGCTCGGGTTCAAGGGCCTCGAGCGGACGGTCGTGATCCTGGCGGTGAACGGGTTCCGGGAGGCGCAGCGCGCCCGCACCCTCCTGTACACCGGCCTGTCACGGGCCCGGGTGCTGCTCGTCGTGGTGGGACCGCGCGCCGAGATCGAGCGCATCGGCGGCGAGGGAGTCCGCAGGCGCCTCGAGCGGGCGGACGTGCGGCAGCCGGACTAGGCGCCGACGAACCAGTCGGTGACCGCGGCGGCGTCCTCGTCGAACACGCGGACCTCCGTGGCGACCTCGGTGAGCTCCGCGAGGAAGCCGTCGTCCGCGTCCACCGTCCCCCGGGCGTGCACGACGACCACCACGGGAAGCCGGTCCGCCTGCGCCGGGTGCAGGACCGGGCTCACGCGCTGCACCAGCTGTCGGCGGGTCCGGCTCCCGGCGAGGATCACCACCGCGTCGATCGCCGGCAGGTCGAGGCCCTCGTCGAGCACCTTCGGGACGGACAGCACCGTGACGCCGCCGCTGCGCAGGTCGCGCAGGGTGTTCCGACGGACCTCGGGTTCCTGACCGTTGTGGAACCACGAGGCGGTGACGTCGACCGACCGCAGTCGCGCGGCGGCGGTGTCGGCGTCGTCCTTCGTGTGCGTGTAGACCAGGCCGCGGGCCGACCGGGCGAGCAGGGGCGCGAGCTGCGCCACGGCATCGATCTTGGCCGCCGACGTCGCCAGCAGGTCGCGCCGGCTGCTCACCGCGCGCAGCCACGCGCTGGCGTCGGCCGCGGCGCGCGCGTTCTCCCGCCAGCCGCCCTGCAGCCGGATCGCGTCGTCGTGGAACGTGTCCGGCGCACAGCCGTACGCGGCCAGGCGTTCGTGCAGCGCGGTGAGCTGCGCGGACAGTGAGTCGTACTCCGCCCGGTCGGCGAGGTCGAGGTCCACGGGGACGAGGGCGAGCCGGAACCGGCCGAGCACGCCCTCCGCACGGCCGCGGCGCAGGTCACAGCCGTCGAGCACCGTGCCGAAGTACGGCCGCAGCACCTCGTCGACCCCGGCGTCCTGGCGTTCGACCGACGTCGTCAGGCCGAGGCGCGCGCCGAACCCCTCGCGCAGCGTCTCCGCGGGACGGGCCGAGCCGTACTTGTGCACCTCGTCCGCGACCAGCAGGCCCGCCCGGTCCTCCAGGAGGTCACGCCCGAACGCGCTGCTGACCAACGACACCAGCACGTCGCACTCGTCGAACGTGTGCGCGGTCGTGAGGTCACGACGACCGAGCGACAGGCCGGGCAGCTGGACCGTCAGGGTGGTCAGCCACTGCTCGAGGAGGTCCGTCGTGGGGACCAGGACGAGCACCTTCTCGCCGCGCGTCAGGGCGTCCCAGGTGGCCAGGACGCCGACGACACCTCGGCCCTGCGCGCTCACCGCCTCGACGATCCCGCGACGGCCCGCGGCCAGCCACGCGTCGAGCACGTCCTTCTGCCACCGGCGCAGCTGGGGTCCGACGTACCGGACCTCGCCGCCGGGCGGGAGGGGGCCGCGGTCGGCGACCGGCGGAGCGGCGCGGACAGGGGCGACCGGCGCGACGGAGGGAGCCGCGACGGTCCTGGTCACAGGTGCGAGGGACTCGACCGGCGCGACCGGGGCGACAGGCTCGGCGATCCGGGCGACGGGGTGCGTCGTCTGGTGTGCCGGGAGCGTCGCCGTCGCGCTGGAGGAGTGGATCGGGACCGGCCGTGCCGGCAGGGCGGGAGGCGTCGCGACCGGACGGGCGGGCAGTGCCGGCGGCGTCGTGACCGGGGGTGCGACAGCCTCGACGGCTGCGGGCGGCGGGTCGATGGCCGCGAGGCGGGCGATCACGGGGACGCGGACCGGCATCGGCGCTGCCAGGGGTGGGACGGCGGCGTCCGGGATCGTCTCTGCGGGTGCGGCGTCGTCCAGGAGCCGCACCGACGGCCTGCCCGCGAACGCGGCCGCAGGCAGGATCCCGCGCGGCGTGACCGGCGGGGAGGCGTCGGCCGCAGCCCGGTGGCCGAAGGACGCCGCGGGTGCGAGCACCTGCGTCGCGGGGTGGTGCGGGGTCGGGATCTGCAGGACCGTGCTCGGGTGGCCGGCACCCAGGGCGCGCCACCGCGGCGGCGTGCTCCCGTCGTACCGGAGGCGCGGGTCGCGGTGGAGGACCTGTTCCACCTCGGCATCCGTCAGGCCGGGGTGCCCGGCGACCGCGAGTGCCTGCGCCAGCTCCCGCGCGGTCTGCTGCGGGCGAGCGATCAGAGCAGCGTGCAACGCGTCGTTCGGCGTAGACACGGCCTGCCCTCCAAGACGTCGACGTGCGAGGCGGGCCCGGATCGCGGAGCCCACGCCTAGTTGTCGGCATCCGAGGGGCCCGAGTTCAGTCGCGGACCCTCACTCGTCCGACGGAACACCTCAGGGCACGCTCGGGCAAGCCCCTGTCGACGCCGATGAGCGCCTGGCTGCCGCTCAGCCGGCGACGATCTCCTCGGCGTTGTCCATGATCCACTCCATCAGCGGCAGCAGCCGGGCCACGAGCTCGGACCCGCGCTCGGTGAGGGAGTAGTCGACGCGCGGCGGGATGCTGGCGGTCACCTCGCGGTGCACGATCCCGTCGGCCTCGAGGGTGCGCAGGGTCTGGGCCAGCATCTTCTCGCTGATGCCCTCGACGATCCGTCGCAGCTCGCCCCACCGCATGGTGCGCTCGGACAGGGCGACCAGCAGCAGGACCCCCCACTTGCTGGTCACGTGGTCGAGGACGACGCGCGACGGGCACGCGGCCGCGAGAACTCCGTCGGTCATCAGGCGTTCCAGGGCGCTGACCTCGTTGCTCACCGTCACGTGCGTACCTTACGCCAAAGTGGGTACCCACGATCTGGAAGGTTCCCGGCACGCGGCCGGTTGCGGCGGACGACACCCAGTCGCTCCACCGAGAGGAACTCCCCATGTCCGTCGTCGTCACCGGTGCCACCGGCCACCTCGGCCCGCTGGTCGTCCAGCACCTCCTCGCCGGCGGGCTCGCCGCCGACCAGATCGTCGCGGGCGGCCGCCGCCCCGAGCTGCTCGCGCACCTGGGCGTCCGGACCGCCGCCGTCGACTACGACGACGCCGCGTCGCTGGAGACCGCGTTCGCCGGCGCCGAGACCGTCCTGCTCGTCTCCGGCAGCGACGTCGGCCGGCGGGTCGCGCAGCACGGCCGGGTCATCGACGCCGCCAAGGCCGCCGGTGTCCGCCGCGTCGTCTACACGAGCGCCCCGCACGCCGACACGACCGAGCTCGTCCTCGCGCCGGACCACAAGGCGACCGAGGAGCTCCTCCGGGCGTCCGGGCTGGCGTGGACCATCCTGCGCAACAACTGGTACACGGAGAACTACGTCGGCGCCGTCGAGCAGGCCCGGACCACGGGCGTCATCCTCACCAGCGCCGGCGACGGCCGCGTCGCCAGCGCCACCCGCAGCGACTACGCCGCCGGCGCCGCCGCGGTGCTGCTCGGCGGCGACCACGACGGCCGCGTGTACGAGCTCTCGGGCGACGTCGCCTGGACGTTCGACGAGCTCGCCGAGGCGGCGTCCACCCTGCTCGGCGTCCCCGTCGTCGCCCAGCAGGTCTCGTTCGACGCGCACCGCGCGATCCTGCTCGGCGTGGGTCTCGACGAGGGCACCGCGGGCTTCGTCGCGACGCTCGACGCAGGCATCCGCCGCGGCGACCTGGCGGACGCGACGTCGGACCTGCGGACGCTCATCGGTCGGCCGACGACACCCCTTGTCGACGGTCTGCGTGCGGCGCTCGACTCCTAATCAGGGAGCAGCACGGTCGGACGTCCGCGTACCTTCTCCGAGTCCCGCCGTCCGTCGGCGGGGCTCGGCCGAAGGAGAATGACCGCATGACCGCAACAGTGCAGGCCAAGGGTGTCGGGGCCGGCTTCGGCGATCGTGAGCTGTTCTCCGGTGTTGACCTCGTCGTCGCGCCCGGGGACGTGCTCGGCCTCGTCGGCCCCAACGGCGCTGGCAAGTCCACGCTCCTGCAGATCCTCGGCGGCCGTCGGCAGCCGGACTCCGGGAGCGTCGCGGTGTCGCCGTCGCACGCGCAGCTGGGCTACCTGGCGCAGGAGATCGAGCGTGTCGACGGGGAGTCCGTGCGTGCCCACCTCGAGCGGCGGACGGGTGTCGCGGACGCGCAGCGCGCGCTCGACGACGCCGCGGACGCGTTCGGCGCGGGCCAGGACGGTGCCGACGACGTCTACGCCGAGGCCCTCGAGCGCTGGCTCGCACTCGGCGGCGCCGACCTCGAGGCCCGGCTCGGCACGGTGGCCGACGACCTCGGGCTGACCGTCGACCTCGACCACCCGATGACCGCGCTGTCCGGCGGGCAGGCCGCCCGGGTCGGTCTCGCGGCGCTGCTCCTCTCGCGGTACGACCTGTACCTGCTCGACGAGCCGACCAACGACCTCGACGCCGCCGGGCTGGATCTCCTGGAGGAGTTCGTCGACCGGTCGGAGGCTGCGATCGTGGTGGTCAGCCACGACCGCGAGTTCCTCAGCCGCACGGTCACGGCCGTCGTCGAGATCGACCGGAGCCTCCAGCGCGTCACCACGTACGGCGGCAGCTACGACTCCTACCTCGACGAGCGCTCGATCGCCCGCCGCCAGGCCCGCGAGGCGTACGAGGGGTACGCCGCCCGGCGCGACGCGCTGAACGCTCGCGCCCGCATGCAGCGCGCGTGGATGGAGAAGGGCGTGCGCAACGCACGTCGCAAGGCGACCGACAACGACAAGCACATCAAGCACCACCGCGGCGAGACGTCCGAGAAGCAGGCGGCGAAGGCGCGGCAGACCGACAAGATGATCGCCCGCCTGGACGTGGTCGACGAGCCGCGCAAGGAGTGGCAGCTGCAGATGAGCATCGCGACGGCCGGCCGCTCCGGTGCCGTCGTCGCCGTCGCGCGGCACGCCGTCCTCACGCGCGGAGCGTTCACCCTGGGCCCGGTCGACCTGCAGCTCGACTGGAAGGACCGCGTCGCGGTCACCGGTCCGAACGGCGCCGGCAAGTCGACCCTCCTCGCTCTGCTGCTCGGGCGGTTGGAGCCCACGTCCGGCGCGGTCGACCTCGGCTCGGGCGTGCTGGTCGGTGAGGTGGACCAGGCGCGTCGCGCGTTCGAGGGCGACGAGCCGTTGGTCGACGCCTTCTCCCGCGAGGTGCCGGACTGGCCGACCGCCGACGTCCGCACGCTGCTGGCCAAGTTCGGTCTGGGCGGCCACCACATCCACCGACCCGCGTCGTCGCAGTCACCGGGGGAGCGGACCCGCGCCGCGCTCGCGCTCCTGCAGGCCCGCGGCGTGAACCTGCTGGTGCTGGACGAGCCGACCAACCACCTCGACCTGCCCGCGATCGAGCAGCTGGAGCAGGCGCTCGACAGCTTCGAGGGGACGATCCTGCTGGTCACGCACGACCGGCGGATGCTGGAGACGGTCCGGCTGACCCGCCGGTGGCACGTGGAGGACGGCCGGGTCACCGAGGTGACCGCCGACTAGTCTCGACGCCGACGCACCCACCGACGACGAGGACGGTTCCATGGCACCCATCAGGTTCGGCGTGGTCGGCAGCGGGTGGCGGGCGGAGTTCTTCGTCCGCATGGCGCGGCTGATGCCGGAGCGGTTCCAGGTCACCGGCGTGGTCACGCGCTCCGCCGAGCGGGGTGCCGAGGTCGAGCGCGCGTGGGGCGTGCCGACCGTCCGGACGATCGAGGAGCTGGTCACCAGCGCGCTCCCCGGTTCGGGGACGGACCGCCCGGAGTTCGTCGTCGTCTCGGTCCCGTGGCCCGTGACCCCGGAGGCAACCGCCGAGCTGGTGTCGCTGGGCATCCCGATGCTCGCCGAGACCCCGCCCGCACCGGATGCCGACGGGCTGCGCGAGCTCTGGGCCGAGGTCGGCTCGTCGGGACTCGTCCAGGTGGCCGAGCACAGCCCGTCGATGCCGTCTCACGCGGCCCGGATCGCGGTGGTCGACGCCGGGACCATCGGCCGACCGACGAGCGTACAGATCAGCTCCACGCATCTGTACCACGCGGTCGGGCTCATCCGTCGGCTGCTCGACGCCGGCCGCGGCGAGGTCACCGTGCGCGCCTCGACGTTCACCGCGCCCCTCCTCGGACCGCTCGGTCGCGACGGCTGGACCGGTGCCACGGAGCCGGCCGACGCGTGGAACATCCTGGCCACGCTGGACTTCGGCAACGGGCGCAGCGCGCTCTACGACTTCACCGACAACCAGTGGCACAACCCGCTGCGGACCAACCGGATCGTCGTCCGCGGATCGCACGGCGAGATCGTCGACGACGCGGTCACGCGGTGGGTCGACGAGCGCACGGTCATCACGTCGCCGATCGTCCGACGGGTCACCGGCCTGGAGCAGAACCTCGACGGCTTCGACCTCGAGCACCTGAGCCTGGACGGCCGGGTCCTGTACCGGAACGCGTTCCAGGGCGCCCGTCTGGCCGACGACGACATCGCCGTGGCCGCGCTGCTCGACGCGACCGGTGCGTGGGTACGCGGGGAGGGCCCGGCGCCCTACCCGTTGGCCGACGGCTGCCAGGACCACCTGCTCGGTCTGGCCATCGAGGAGGCGGCGCGCACCGGCGAGACCGTCCGGACCGGCCGGGAGGCCTGGGCGGACGCGTAGCGGATGCGAGCCGGCGACGCCGGTGCCACGGTCGTGAGACGACCGACCGAGAGGAGTCCGCACATGGCTGTCACCGCATTCGGCGACCTCCCGCTGGCCGACCGCGACCGGGCCTGGGACGGGGACGCCGCCGAGAAGCGCGTCCGCGCCTGGGCCGAGGCCGAGGACGAGCCGAACGAGAGGTACCGCGACGCGCACGTCTGGTACGACGCCGAGAACAAGCAGAACTTCACCGCGTACAAGCTGTTGGTCGCCGACGTGATCGACGGGCGCCTGAAGGCCGTACCGCGGGGAGTGTTCGCCGCCGCGGCCGTCATGCAGGGTTCGCGCGGCGGGGTCGACGTGCCGGACAAGGACCGCGACCGTATCAAGAGCCACCTGGCGAAGTACTACACGAAGCTCGACGAGACGCCGCCCTGGGAGGACTAGACGCACCGGCGGGCGCGACACCATCGGTGCCGCGCCCGTCGCGCGTGCGGACCTGCCCTCAGATCGTCAGGAGGCCGTGCACGTCAGGCTCGGCCACGTCCAGTTACCGCCGTGCTGGACCGTGAAGCCGAACGAGGTCGTCTGACCCGCGGAGAGCGCGCCACTGCCGCTCGGCCGCATCGTCATGACGTTGCCGGAGGAGTCCCACGTCGGCGAGCCGTTCCATGTCGCGATGATCCGCTGCGGGTTCCTGACCGTGACGGTCGACTGCCAGCCGCTGATGTTCGTGTTCGCGCGGATGGTGACCGTGCCGTTGAAGCGGTCGCTCCACTTCTGCCCCTCCGAGTACGTCGCGGTGCAGCTCCCGCCGCCCGTGGGCGGGGGCGTCGTCGGCGTCGGTGCCGGCGTGGTGGGCGTCGGGTTCGGGGTGGTGGTCCCGCCCGCGTTCAGCTGGTTCAGCACGCTCGTGTAGGCGGCCTTCTTGTTGCCGGAGCCGTCGAAGAGCAGAGGCGTGCCCGAGGCACGCCACGAGTCTGAGTCCCGGACGCCCCACACGGTGATGCCGGTGCAGCGGGACACCGAGAGGCACGCCTGGACCACGCCCTGGTACTGCTGCGCTTGCGAGCTCCCCGAGCCCTCGATGTCGAGCTCGGTGATCTGCACGTCGACGCCCAGCGCGGCGAAGTTGCGCAGGGTCGTGTCGTAGTTGGACGGGACGGGGTTGCCCGAGTTGAAGTGCGCCTGGAAGCCGACGCAGTCGATCGGCACACCGCGGGACTTGAAGTCGCGGACCATGTTGTAGACGCCCTGCGTCTTGGCGTGCGACCAGTTGTCGGTGTTGTAGTCGTTGTAGCAGAGCTTGGCGGCCGGGTCCGCAGCGCGGGCGGCCCGGAAGGCGGCCTCGATCCAGTCGTTGCCGGTGCGCTGCAGGTTGGAGTCGCGACGCCCACCGGAGGAACCGTCCGCGAACGCCTCGTTCACGACGTCCCAGGCGTAGATCTGGCCCTTGTAGTGCGTGGCCACCTGGGTGACGTGGTTCAGCATCGCGTTGCGCAGCGACGTGCCGGACATGTTCTGCATCCAGCCCGGCTGCTGCGAGTGCCAGGCGAGCGCGTGGCCGCGCACCTGCTTCCCGTTCTGCCGCGCCCAGCTCACGATCCGGTCGCCGTTGCCGTAGCTGAACTGGTTCTGCGACGGCTCCGTCGCGTCCATCTTCATCTCGTTCTCGGCGGTGATCATGTTGAACTCGCGGTTCGCGATGGTCGTGTACGTCGAGTCGCTGAGCCGGTTGGCCGCGATGGCGGTGCCGAAGTACCGCCCGCTCTCGCTGGCCGCTGCCTGCAGGGTGCTGCCCGCTGCCGCCGCCGGCAGGGCCAGTGCCACAGACAGGCCGGCGACGGCGAGGCCGCCGATGGCCGCGGTCAGGCGTCCTGGTCGTGGGGTCGTCATTGATCCTCCTCGGTGGTGCGCTCGTCGGCTGATCGCCGGCGCCTCACCTTCTGAGGTCCCTCAGGCACGGTCAAGGGATGGGAGCGCTCCGGTAGTTGCGATAACTCCAGCGAAACGTTTCTTAACTCTTATGGGTGACTTCCATCGGTGTAAACAATGCCCTGGGCGGTGAAGGCGCAGCGATGGCATCGAACGCTCGGCCGTGAACGCCGAGCGGAGCACGCAAGTATCGGACCCGCGTCCTGGTCAGCCGTCGCGTCGCGGCGTGCTCTCTCGCTCCACGAGGCGCATGCCGGCGAGGTAGAGCACCGGCGCGCTGTCCACCGCGCTCGGGTCGAGCCGCTCGCGGACCCGGCGGCGGAGGATGTCGACGGCGACGTGCGCGATCTCCCGTCGGCCGGGGTCGACGGTGGTGAGCGTCGGCACGGAGTAGCGCGAGTCCTCGATGTCGTCGAAGCCGACCACGCCGACGTCCTGCGGGATCGCCAGGCCGCGCGTCTGCAGCTCGTACATCGCGCCGATGGCCAGCGCGTCGTTGAACGCGACCACGCCGTCGACCCGCACGCCGGAGTCGAGCACGGCGGCCATCGCGCGCGCGCCATTGGCCCGGTGCCAGGCCTCGTCCGACCAGCCGAGCAGACGCGTGTCCACCTGGATCCCGCGTGCCTCGAGCGCCTGCCGGTACCCGGCGTAGCGCAGAGAGGCGGATCCGGCGGTCTCCGCATGCAGCATGCCGATCACGGCGATGTGGCGTCGGCCGGCGTCGAGGAGGAGGTCGGTCGCCGCCCGGGCGCCGTCGATGTTCCGCATGGTGACGTGGTCGACGCTCGGTGAGAACAGCTGCTCGCCGAGGAGGACGAGCGGGTAGCCGAGGTCGTCGAGGAGGTGCGCGTCGCTCTGGACGAGCGCCGCGGGGCTGAAGATCAGACCGTCGACGAGGCCACGGCGGGGTACCCGCAGCGCGGCGAGCTCACCCTCGCGCGTGAATCCCGTCGGCTCGATGAGCACCTGCAGGCCGTGGCTGCGGGCGGCCGAGAGGATCTCGTCGGCCAGCTCGCCGAAGTAGGGCTGACCCAGCTCGGGGACCGCAAGACCCACCACTCCGCTGCGGCCGGAGCGGAAGATCTTCGCCGTCACGTTGATCTCGTAGCCGAGCTCGTCGACAGCGACGAGCACCCGGTCCCTGGTCGTGTCGCGGACGTGGGGGTAGCCGCTGAGCACGTTCGACACCGTCTTCACGGACACACCGGCGTGCCGTGCGACGTCCGCCATCGTCGCCACAGCCCCTCCTTCGCGTCCCACGGCACGGGCGGTCGCAACCTACCGGACGCCGGGAGCGGTCGGGCCGTGGTCCTGGTCCGACCTCAGGCCGCGGGCGTCAGCGCTCGGTGGAGAAGGCGCCGAGCTCGCTGACGTCGTCGTGCCGGAGCTCGAACCAGACCGCCTTCGCGGCGTCGCCCTCCTCCTCGACCGTCCCCCAGCTGCTGGACAGCCGGTCGACGAACATGACGCCCCGGCCCCCGAACGCGGTCGGCGGCGGGTTGCGCACCACGGGCACCTCGCGGACGCCGTCGGTGACCTCGACGCGGGTGCGCTCGTCGTCCACGTGCACGCGCAGGGTCACGGGCGGGTCGGCGTGCGCGACGGCGTTGGTGACCAGCTCACTGACCAGCAGGACGAGCAGCTCGAGACGTCCGTCGTCCACACCTGCCTCGGCCAGTCGGTCCCGCGCCCAGTGCCGTGCGGGCGCGATCGCGGAGAGCGAGGGCGACACGGCCGTCTCGGCGTACATCGGGAGCCTCCCGGGGAGTGGTCGGAAGGCCGCATCGGCCCCCCGTCGGTCCCGGCCACGGTTGTGCACAACTGATGATTCGGCAACCTGAACACCGCCCTGGAGCCAGTTTCTCGCCCTCGCGGCTGGGACGATGAGTGCGTGCAGACCTCTTCCACCTCGTCGGGCGCGGACGTTCCCGCACGTCAGACGCCCTCGAGCTCCCAGATCCGGCGGTGGCGGCAGTATCTGGCCGACGAGCGCGCGGAGGCGGCCGTCTACCGGGACATCGCGTCGCGCCGCACGGGCGAGGAGCGGGAGATCCTGCTCGCCCTGGCCGAGGCGGAGGGTCGTCACGAGCAGCACTGGCTGGACCTGCTCGGCGACGACGTCGGCAAGCCCCGCCGCGGCGACTTCCGGACCCGGGTGCTCGGTGTGCTCGCCCGCCGGTTCGGGTCGGTGTTCGTCCTGGCCCTGGCGCAGCGCGCGGAGGCGCGGTCGGGATACGACGGCGAGGCCGACGCGACGCCGACGATGGCGGCCGACGAGGCCATCCACGAGGAGGTCGTCCGCGGTCTGGCCACCCGGGGGCGCAACCGGATCTCGGGCACGTTCCGGGCTGCGGTGTTCGGCGCCAACGACGGGCTGGTGAGCAACCTGGCGCTGGTGCTCGGCATCGGGGCCAGCGGGGCGTCCGCGTCGATCGTGCTGCTGACCGGCCTGGCCGGTCTGCTGGCGGGAGCGTTGTCGATGGCCGCGGGGGAGTACGTGTCGGTGCGCTCGCAGCGGGAGCTGCTCGAGGCGTCCCGCCCGGGGCAGGCGGCCCGCGCGGCGCTGCCCTACCTGGACGTCGACGCCAACGAGCTCGCGCTGGTCTACCGCGCCCGCGGCATGGAGCCGGCGGAGGCGCAGGCACGGGCAGACGAGCGGCTGCGGACGCTCGGCGATCCGGGGTCGGTCGCGCCGACGAGCGCCGACGAGGTCGACGAGCACGAGGCCGTCGGCACCGCGGTCGGTGCGTCGGCGGCCAGCTTCTGCTTCTTCGCCTCGGGCGCGGCGATCCCGGTCCTGCCGTACCTGCTGGGTGCGGAGGGCCTGACCGCGGTGGTGTGGGCGTCGGTGCTGGTGGGGCTCGCGCTGCTGACCACGGGTGCGACCGTCGGGGTGCTCTCGGGGGCGTCGCCGGTCAAGCGCGCGCTCCGTCAGCTGGCCATCGGGTACGGCGCCGCGGCGGCCACGTACCTTCTGGGGCTGGCGTTCGGCGCCACGGTGTGACGCCCATCATACGAACAAGGTTTGCCAACCCTTACTTAGTGCAGGCTAACCTCACCGTGTGACCACCCCCGAGCAGGACGCCCTCCGCGGCGACAGCCTCACGCTGGCGTACCACGGCACCGTCGTGGTGACCGCCGCGGACCTGTGCCTGCAGCCCGGTCAGGTGACCGCGCTCATCGGGCCCAACGGCTCCGGCAAGTCGACCCTCTTGCGCGCGCTCGCCCGGCTGCACGCCCCGCAGGAGGGGACGGTCAGCCTCCCCGACGTCCCCGACGCCCACACGCTGTCCGCCAAGGACTTCGCACGCCGGGTCACGCTCCTGTCGCAGTCGCGGCCGACGCCCTCGGGGGTGAGCGTCCGCGACGTCGTCGGCTACGGCCGGCACCCGTACCGCGGCCGCTGGCGCCAGAACGACGCCGACGGCCCCCGCGCGATCGCCTGGGCCATGGAGGTCACGGGCGTCGGCTCGATGGCCGACCGCGGTGTCGACGAGCTCTCCGGCGGCGAGCTCCAGCGCGTGTGGCTGGCCACCTGCCTCGCGCAGGACACCCGCGTCCTGCTGCTCGACGAGCCGACCACCTACCTCGACCTGCGCTACCAGGTGGAGATCCTCGATCTGGTGCGGGACCTGGCCGACGACCACGGGGTCGCCGTCGGTGTCGTCCTGCACGACCTCGACCAGGCCGCCGCCGTCGCCGACCACGTGGTGCTCCTGCGCCAGGGCGTGGTCGTCGGCTCCGGCCGCCCGCACGAGGTGCTCACCGCCGACGCGCTCACCGAGACGTACGGCATCCGCATCGACGTGGTGCGCGACGAGCACACCGGCCGCGTGCACACCCGCCCGGTCGGCAAGCACACGCACCGCCAGCACCTGACCTCCGTCTAGTCCCCCCGTCTCACCTACCTCTGAGGACACCCCTGTGCGCAAGACAGCCTTCCCCGCCCTGCTCGCCGGAGCAGCCCTGCTCCTGGCCGCCTGCGGCACCACCGAAGACGCAGCGGACGCGCCGGACGCCTCGGCGTCCGAGTCCGCCGCCGGTGGACCGATCACGATCACGGACGACCGCGGCACCGTGGAGCTCGACGGCCCCGCCACCAAGGTCGTCTCGCTCGAGTGGGGCCTGACGGAGAACCTGCTCACGCTCGGGGTCACGCCGGTCGGCGCGGCGGACGTCGCGGGCTACAACACCTGGGCGACCGTCGTGCCGCTCGACGAGTCGACGCCGGACGTCGGCTTCCGCGGCGAGCCGTCGCTCGACGCGATCGCCGCCCTGGACCCGGACCTGGTGGTCACTACCACCGACCTGCCGGCCGAGGTCATCGAGCAGATCGAGGCCGAGTACCCGGTCATCGCGCTGCGCGGCTCGGACGCGACCGACCCGATCGGCAAGATGCGCAGCACGCTGGAGATCCTGGGCGAGGCCACCGGCACCTCCGACGAGGCCGAGACCGCGCTCGCGGACTTCGACTCCACGGTCGAGGACGCCAAGGCGCAGCTCGACGAGGCCGGCCTGGCCGGCGCCGAGTTCACCATGGCCGACGGCTGGGTGTCCGACGGTGCGGTGTCGATCCGGATGTACACGCCCGGCTCGTTCCTCGGCGGCGTCGCCAGCGAGCTCGGTCTGACGAACGCGTGGACCGGCGAGGGCGACCCCGACTACGGCCTGGCGCAGACGGACGTCGAGGGCCTCACCAGCCTGGGCGACATCCACTTCCTCTACGTCGGCAACGACACCGACGGCGGCGACGCGTTCAAGGACGGGCTCGCCGGGAACGCGATCTGGGAGCAGCTGCCGTTCGTCGTCGCGGGCAACACCGCCCGCCTGCCCGACGGGATCTGGATGTTCGGCGGCCCGCAGTCGGCGTCGGCGTTCATCGACGCGGCCGTCGCGGCACTGACCGCGGCCTGACAGCAGCCCCGTGAGCGTCGACGCACCGATGGAGGCAGGATCCGCCGCGCTGGGCGTGGCGGATCCTGCCGCCGTGCCCGCGCGTACCCGCGGCGCGCAGCCGGCGCGGATCGTCGCCGTGTTCGCCGCCGCGGTCGTCGCGGTGGTGCTCCTCGCGCTGGTGGACCTGACGCTCGGCACCTCCCGGATCGGGGTCGGCGACCTCCTGGGCCTGCTCACGGGATCGGGTGACGACGAGGCCCTCGCGGTGCTCGTCGCCTCGCGCGCGCCACGGGTGCTCGCCGCGCTGATCGTCGGCACCGCTCTGGGCCTGTCGGGCAGCGCGCTGCAGTCCGTGGCGCGCAACCCGTTGGCTTCGCCCGACACCCTGGCGGTCAACGCCGGCGCCTACTTCACCGTCGTGCTCGCCGCCGTCACCGGCCTGACGCTGCCGTTCGCGGTGAACGGCGCGCTCGCGTTCGTCGGTGGCCTCGGGGCCGCCGCACTGGTGCTCGCCATCGCGCGGGGCGGCGCCGAAGGACCCACCCGGCTGGTGCTCGCGGGGTCCGCGACCATGCTCGCGCTCTCGTCCCTGACCATCCTGCTCATGCTCCTGTTCGAGCAGGAGACGGCCGGGATGTTCGCGTGGGGCGAGGGCTCGATCGTGCAGTCCGGCACGTCCAAGGTGGCCCAGGCGGCGCCGGTCGTGCTGCTCGCGGGGGTCGCCCTCGTGGTCTGGGCGCGCCGGCTCGACGTCCTCGCCCTCGGCGACGACACCGCCGCGGTGCTCGGCCTCGACGTGCGGCGCACCCGCGTGGTCTCAGTCCTGCTGGCGGTCCTGCTCGCCGCGGTCGCGGTCACGGTCGCCGGGCCCATCGGGTTCGTCGGTCTGACCGCACCGGTCATCGCGCGACTGGTCGCCGGGCGCGTCCCGGGGTTGGCGCGGCACCGGCTGCTCCTGCCGCTGGCGGCGCTCGCCGGCTGCGTCGTGGTGCTCGGCGCCGACGTCCTGCTGCGGCTGGCGGTGCCCGGGGTCGCGGGCGTGGCCATCCCCACCGGCATCGTCACCACCCTGTTCGGCGCCTCCGTGATGGTCTGGCTGGCCCGTCGGCTGCGCGACTCCGGTCCTGCCCGCAGCACCGCGTCCGTCGGCGCCCACCCCGCGACGCGTGCCCGGGTGGCGCTCGTGGTCGTCGTGCTCGCGCTCGCGGTCATCGCCGCGCTGGTGGCCGGGTTCCTGCTGGGCGACCGCCTGCTCCTCACGGGCGACGTGGCCAACTGGTTCGCGGGCGTCAGCGGCCGGCAGGTCAGCTTCGTCCTCGACCAGCGCAGCCCGCGCGTGCTCGCCGCCCTTCTTGCCGGCGCGGCCCTCGGCCTCGCGGGCACGACGGTGCAGGCGGTCGCGCGAAACCCGCTCGCGGAGCCGTCGCTGCTCGGCATCACCGGCGGCGCCGGCGTCGGTGCCGTGCTCGCGATCGTCCTGCTGCCCGGTGGCAGCTTCTGGATCGTGTCCGCCGCGGCCTGCGTCGGTGCGCTCGCCACGTTCGCGCTCGTCTACACGCTGGCCAACCGGCGAGGGCTCAGCTCCGACCGGCTCGTGCTCGTCGGCATCGGGGTGTCGGCCGTGGCGACGTCGCTGATCACCCTGCTCGTGGTGCTCACCAGCCCGTGGAACACGACGATGGCGCTCACCTGGCTGTCCGGCTCGACCTACGGACGGACGGCGGAGCAGGTGTGGCCGGTCGCGGTCGCGCTCCTCGTGATCGTGCCGCTGGTGGTCCGCTGGCGCCGGGACCTCGACGTGCTGGCGGTCGACGACGACGTGGCCCGCGTGCTGGGGGTCCAGCTGGAACGCACCCGGCTGGGTCTGCTGATCGTCACCGCGCTGCTCACGGCGGCCGCGGTGTCGGCGATCGGGGTCGTCGGGTTCGTCGGCCTCATCGCCCCGCACCTGGCCCGCTCGCTCGTCGGCTCCTCGCACACGCGGGTGATCCCGGTCGCGGTCCTGCTGGGCGCGCTGCTGGTCAGCGTGGCGGACACCCTCGGCCGGACGGTGATCGCCCCGGCGCAGATCCCCGCGGGCCTGCTGACGGCCATGATCGGCACCCCCTACTTCATCTCCCTGCTGTGGCGGACGCGAAGGAGCGCACTGTGACGAACTCGGTAGTGAGGACAGCCTCACCTTCCTCTACCCTGGGCGACGTGCCCGTCTCGGTCGAAGCCCCCGCGCTGCCCTTCCGCATGTTCGCCGTGCAGGTCGCTGCCGTGCAGACCATGTGCCCGAGCGTCCTGCGCGTGACGTTCACCGGCGACGACCTGGACAGGTTCGCGGACAACGGGTTCGACCAGCGGATCAAGTTCTTCCTCCCGCTGGAGAACTCCCCGTACGACGAGCTGCTCAGCCTCGAGTCCAGCGCCGACTGGTACGGCCGCTGGCGCGCGATGCCCGACGACAAGCGCCACCCGATCCGCACCTACACGGCCCGCGGGGTGCGCCAGGACCGCCGCGAGGTGGACGTCGACATCGTCCTGCACGGTGACCTGGGACCGGCGTCGCGCTGGGCCCTGAACGCGGCCCCCGGCGACGACCTGGTGATCCTCGGCCCCAACGCCGAGGCCGAGGGCCCGCACGGCGGCGTCGACTTCGTGCCCCCGGCGCACACCGACCGCCTGCTCATCGCCGGCGACGAGACCGCGCTGCCGGCCATCGCGGGCATCCTCGAGCGCCTGCCCGCCGACGCCCGTGGCGAGGCCTTGATCGAGATGCCGCTCTCGGGCGACCGGCTCGACCTTGTGGCGCCGGACGGGGTGACGGTCCGCTGGTACGGCCGCGACGGTCGCCCCCACGGCGAGCTGCTCGTCCCTGCCGTGCAGGCCGCGTGCGCGCGACTGCTGCCCGGTCAGGCACCCGCGCCGGACGTCGAGCTGGAGGACGTCGACATCGACGAGGGGCTCCTGTGGGAGGTCCCGGTCGACGCCCAGGGCCAGCCCCTGCGAGCCGACGCCGCGCTGTACGCCTGGCTCGCCGGTGAGGCCGCCGTCATCAAGACGCTGCGCCGCCACCTGGTGGCCGAGTGCGGCGTGGACCGCACGTCGGTGGCGTTCATGGGGTACTGGCGCGCGGGGCGCTCCGAGGCCAACTGAGCCGCTGCTCAGGCGGCCCGTAGCATCGGCAGGTGCCCCCCAGATCACCGCTCCCGGCACGGCACGGCCTCAGCGCCGCCTGGCTGCGGACCCCTGATCGCGACCGCTCCCGCACGGACGAGTGGGCGACGATGGGCGCCTGGCTGCGGGACCGGCTGCCCGAGCACGTCGACGTGCCGCAGATGCTGGAGGCGCACCGCTTCGTCGACGAGGACGGCCGCCCGGTGCGCTCCGAGGACCCCTACGCGCCGCACCGGTTCGTGTGGTTCCACCGCGACCTGCGCGAGGAGCCCGAGGTGACCGCACCGATCCACGTGGTCCACCGCGACGAGCGCCTGGTGGTCGTCGACAAGCCGGCGTTCCTGTCCACGATCCCGCGCGGCCGACACGTCACCCAGAGCGTCGTCGTCCGGCTGCGTGCCGAGCTGGGCCTGCCGGACCTGTCGCCGCTGCACCGTCTGGACCGGGTCACGTCCGGCCTGCTGATGCTGGCGACCGAGCCCCGGTGGCGCGGGCCGTACCAGACCCTGTTCGAGCACCGGGCGGTGGAGAAGACCTACTGGGCGCTGGCACCGCTGCGCGAGGACCTGGTCCTCCCGGTCGTGGTCCGTGACCACCTGCACAAGGAGCGCGGCGCCTGGCAGGCCGAGGTGGTGCCCGGCGCCCCGGTGAACGCGGAGACGCTCGTCGAGCTCGAGTCGGGGGTGGACGGCCGCGGGGTCTACCGGCTGACCCCGCGCACGGGCCGCACCCACCAGCTGCGCGTGCACCTGCACGGGCTCGGCATCCCGATCGTCGACGACCCGCTGTACCCGGTGGTGCACGAGGTGGAGGTCGACGACTTCAGCCGCCCGCTCCAGCTGCTCGCCGGGGAGATCGCGTTCACCGACCCGGTCGACGGCACCCCGCGCCGGTTCCGCAGCGTCCGGCGACTCCCGCTGAGCGCGGAGGGCTGACGTACCCTCGTCCTCGTGGCCACGTTCTCCGCCGTCACCCGGCAGCACATCCTCCAGGCCATCGCCGAGTACGACTCGCGCGGCGGCGACGACTTCCTCGGCGTCTACGGCTTCGCCCCGGGCGGGTACCCGCTCGTGCACGAGGGCCGCAGCTACGACTCGACCGCCATCCTCGGGGTCGCGCACCGGTACGCGACCGGCAGGCTCGCGAGCGCCGACGAGGTGGGCTCGGGCGGCTCCGCGGTCCTGCGCAAGCGCGGGTTCGACGTGACCGAGCCGCCGTCCGCACGCCGCGCACCCGCCCCTCCGGTCCGGAGAGCACCGGCCGCCCGGCGCGCCCCCGCGGCCCCCGAGCGGGTGGCCGCGATCTGCCCGACCTGCGCCATGGCGCTCCCCGCGACCGGCATCTGCGACGACTGCGGCTGACGGCCCGACGACCGCCAGCCGCTCCCGTCAGAGCAGCGAGCGGTAGAGGTCTTCGATGTCCGCCACCGAAGCCTCGCGCGGGTTGCCGCCGGCGCACACGTCCTCGAACGCCGCCTTGGCCAGCGCGGCGATGTCGGCCTCGGTGGCGCCGACCTCGCGCAGAGCGGTCGGGTTCCCCAGCTGACGGGTGAGCGCCGCGACGGCGGCGACCGCGGCCGTGCGGGCGTCGTCGAGCGGCATCGTCTGGGCGTCGGCGACCCCGAACGCGGCGGCGATGTCGCGGTACTTCTCCCCGCTGGCCGGCGCGTTGAACGCCATGACCGGCGCGAGCAGGATCCCGTTGGCCACGCCGTGCGGCGCCGAGTAGAACGCACCGAGCGGGTGCGCCATGGCGTGCACGAGGCCGAGGCCGACGTTCGAGTAGCCCATGCCGGCCACGTACTGCCCGAGCGCCATCCGCTCGGCCGCGGACTCGTCGCCGTCCGCCGCAGCCTGCAGCGATGCCGCGATGACCTGGATGGCCTTGAGGTGGAACAGGTCGGACAGCTCCCACGCGCCCTGCGTGATGTAGCCCTCGATCGCGTGCGTCAGGGCGTCCAGGCCGGTGGCGACCTTGAGCGAGCGCGGGGCGGTGGCCATCATCTGCGGGTCGACGACGGCCAGGACGGGGATGTCGTGGGGGTCGACGCAGACGAACTTCCGCTGGCGCTCGACGTCGGTGATGACGTAGTTGATCGTCGTCTCGGACGCGGTGCCGGCCGTCGTGGGGATCGCGACTATCGGGACCGACGGGTGCGTGGTCGGGGCCACGCCCTCGAGCGAGCGGACGTCGGCGAACTCGGGGTTGGCCGAGATGATCCCGACCGCCTTGCACGTGTCCTGAGGAGAGCCGCCACCGATCGCGACGAGCACGTCCGCGCCGGCCGCTGCGAAGGCCGCGACACCCGCCTGCACGTTCTCGATCGTCGGGTTCGCCTGGACGTCGCTGTAGACCTCGTACGGGAAGCCGGCCGTGTCCAGCAGGTCGGTGACGCGCGCGGTCACGCCGGTCTCGACGAGGACCGCGTCGGACACGACGAACGCCTTGGTGAACCCGCGCCGGGTCAGCTCGTCGGGGACGACCTCGATCGAGCCGGGGCCGAAGTACGCCGTCTGGTTCCAGATCATGCGGTGCGACATCGTGCAGCCTCCTTCTGGCGTCGTCGATGACGCCGTGAATCGATTCAGGCTCCATTCAAGCGCGCGCGTTCGGCAGTCGGGCAGGGCTAAAGGTCCCCCTTCGCGGGCACGCGGCGGGCCCGATCGCAGGCGCGATCGGGCCCGGGCGGGCGGACGCGGCGAGCTAGCTGCCTTCGGAGATGTTCGAGACACCCGCTGTCACGGTGCAGGCCGTCGGCACGGACGCGGCCGTGAGGCTGATGTCGAACGGCGCCGGTGTGCCCGGCACGACCGTTCCGCTCAGGTACGTGGATCCGGCTGCGACCACGGTGCCGGCGGCGTCCGTGCAGATCGCTGCCGCGGCCACGTTCGTGACGGACTGGCTGTACGTCGAGTCGATCGTGCCGGTGACCTTGGTCGACCACTCGTCGGCCAGGATCGTGATGTTCCCGGCGGTCATCGCGATGTCAGGGTGCGCATCCGGCTGGGAGTCGGAGACCGTCACCTGGGCGTCGACCTTGGCGATGGCGGAGCCATCCGGGACGCTGATGTACGTCGCGGTCTGCGACGTCGTCTCCGACGCGATGACGTCGTACGACGCGGTCGTTCCCAGCACCGCCCCCGCGGCGTCGTAAGCGGCGTAGTTCACCTCGACCATGACGACGTCGAGCGTCGAGTTCACCAGGGTCGCGTAGACCGTCGGAAGGATGTCGTCGGCGACGAAGCCCACCGATCCGAGAGCGACCTCGCCAGTCTCCTGCGACGCCTCGTCCGTCGCCGGTGCGCTGGACTCGACCTGCTCGTCGGGGGTGGACTCGACGCGGTCCGTGCTCGCAGGCGCATCGCCCGAGCAGCCGGCGAGAACCAGCAGCGCAGCAGCGGTCAGGGAAACGAATGCACTACGACGCGTGACGCGCACCAGAAGCTCCTCAGTCAGGGAGCTCCGGAGTGAAGTTCCGAGGACACAGTGAAGCGCGAGCCGTGCGCCGCTCTGTCGGCTCGCAGCACGCGGCCGGCACCCATTGCCGGGCATCCCAGGACAGTTACGACGGGGTCGTTGCGCGATCGTGATCAGACGCGCGTCGCCGTGGACATCTGCTGCACACAGCGTGAGACGAGCTCCGCGCGTCGGGCGCCCAGCCGGGTCCTGCCGTCATCCCTGCAGGGTGCCGGCCCACTTCCGCGCGCGGTCCGTCTCGCCGTCGGTCAGCGGCCCGGTGGTGCCGGCGACGACGAAGTCCGTGCCCTGCCGGGCACTCAGCCCTCGGCGCCGCAGCATCGTGACGGCCGCCTTGCTGGCGGAGCCGGAGAACCGGCCTTGCACCTTGGTCGCGAACGTGACGACCGGCGTGCTCGACGCCCCGAGCGTGCCGATCCACTCGCGCAGGCCGGAGCTGACGGGGTGCGCCCCGCGGTGGACGGCCGACGCGCGCGACGTGCCGGTCGGCAGGCCGAGGTTGTGCGTCGGCGCGCCCGCCAGGACCAGATCCGCGTCGTCGAGGTGCGGGGTGGCGGACGCGGCGTCGACCAGCTCGACCTCGACGCCGTCCTCCCGCAGCCGGTCGGCGACCACCTGGGCGATGACGTGGGTGTTCCCGAACAGCGACTCGACCACGATCAGGACCCGCATGTCAGCCCACCTGCCATGCCGGGTTGCCGGCCGTGACGGCCTCGAGGGCCGCCCCGAGGACGACAGCCGCCGAGACGAGCGTCGCCGCGGCGAGCACGCCCACGACCGCGGCCCACCAGCGCGCTGCGGTGCCCCCGGCGGGCCGCGCCGGGCGCAGCGGCCCCCAGACGGTGGCCAGCGTCGAGGCGAGCAGCAGGAACACCGAGGTGGTCAGCGCGTCGGATCCGTGCCCGTGCGCCTGCGCGGCGGCGACCTCCCCGGCCGACCCCAGGGACTCGACGGCGGTCAGGAGCGTCGTGCCCGTCCCGCCGGCGAACGCGATGGCCGCCATCGCCAGGACGCCGGCGATGACGACGGGCCATCGCATCGTGCGCCGGGCCTGCGGCGCCGCGACGTAGACGAGTGCGGTCAGCGCCGCCAGCACGGACAGCAGCAGCGCGACCAGACCGAGGACGGCATGAGCAGGCACGGAAGGTCTCCCGAGTCGATGAGACATGATGTCTCATGCAGAATAGACATCATGTCTCAGACGAGTCAACGCACCGGGAGCGCCGGCTCCCGCGTGATCGACGCCGCGGTCGAGCTCATCCGGCAGCGCGGGCTCACGGTCGGCCTCGACCACATCAGCCTCGAGGAGGCCATCGCCGCATCCGGCGTCTCCCGTGCCACCGCGTACCGGCACTGGCCGACGAAGGCGGACTTCCTGCAGCAGGTGCTCCTGCGCGTGGTGCGCAACGCCGAGCTCGAGCCCGAGTCCGACGAGGACATCGCCGCGGTCCGCGACCTGGTGGTCGAGCACCGCGAGGTGCTGGCGACGCCCGCGGGCAGGCGGACGCTCGTGGTCGAGAGCCTGCGGGTGGCCACCGAGAGCGACTTCGGCCGCATTGCCGGCTCGAGCGCGTGGCGCGACCACCTGGCGCTCCGGGCCACCTGCTCGAGCCTGCCGCCCGGCGACCTGCGCGACGCCGTCGCCGCCGAGCTCGCCAGCTCCGAGCGCGCCTTCACCGACCGCCGCGCGCGTGTGTACGCCCGGCTCCCGGACGTCGTCGGCTACCGGCTCGTCCCGTGGCTCGATCCCGACACCGGGTTCACGCTCATGGCCGAGGCGACGGGAGCGCTGATGAGCGGTCTCGTCGCGCGCGCCGCCATCGTCCCGTCGAAGCCGCCGCTGCTCATGCGGGCGCTCGGATCCACCACCGAGTCGCCGTGGACCACCGAGGCGTACGCGGTCGTCGCGACCGTGCTGTCCTACCTCGAGCCGGACCCCCACGTGGTCTGGGACGCCGGTCGGGTGGAGACCGCGATCGCGCGCTCGTTCGACCTCGAGGACGAGGCCCGACGGCTGCGGGTCCGCTGAGCATCTCGACTGCCTCCCGCAGCGTCGGAGCGCGGTCAGGGACCTTCGGCCCTTCAGGGGTGGCCGGCGCACGAGCAGCGTGAAGGGAGGACGACGCCACGCGAGCGGTGCGGCATGCGGTGAGCAAGGCCCGCCACCTCGCCGTTTCGTGCACCGCCCGGCCGGAGTGCCGGTCCGTCGGCACGCCGGAGTCGAGGGTAGGGGGATCCGATGACCGACACCGACACCGCTGCACAAGCGGGCCGCACGCTGCTGCCGAACACTCTGGATGTCGCGGTGACACGCCTTGCCGCGAACACGCCGCCGCCGCGAAGCGGAGCGGGGCGAACGCGCGAGGGCGCACTCGCCGGGGGTCCAGGCGCCGGTGCCGACTCGGCGATGTCGGGCGGATCGGCGTCGACGGCGGCGAACGGTCGTCCTGATCGAAGTCGGGCGCCAGCGACGGGGGACCAGCTCTTCCAGCGAGCGGACGGAGGGGCCAGGTACGCCGAGTACGCGAGCAGGTGGCACGACAGCCGCGCCACCCTGTGGGGCCTGGTCGACACGTGGGCTCGTCTCCTGGTTGCCGTTGCGGCGTCGCTGAGCGCCTTGAGCCTCGTGACGTCCAGCGCCATCGTCACGGCGACTCTGTCGGTGCTGACCGCTGTCGCGTCGGCGCTGAACGCCGCGCTGGAGCCAGCCCAGAAGGAGGGAAGGAACCGTCGGGCCGCCGCGGACTACCGCCCCTTGGCCCGTGACCTCGGGGCGCTGGCCACAGAGACCATGTCGCTCATCTCCGGGCACGAGGAGACCGTGTATGCAGACGGTGCCTACCGAGGCCGGTGGGTCGGACCTCCCGGACTCACGAGCGAGCGGCTGGCCGGAATGGCCAGCGATCTGCAAGATCTCGAGATCAGGCTCTACGCGATCATGGACGCCGCACCATCCCTGAACCGGACGAAGCGCCCCGACTATGCGCCCCGGACCAGGTACGGCTTGCAGCGGATGGCACGGAGGCTCGCGCGGAAGCAGCAAGCGCTGATGGTCGAGGACGCCTTCAACCAGAGCCAACCCCTCGACGACCTGACCGCTCTGCACATCCCCGAGCTCCTACCCCGAACTCGCTGGGGGATGAGGCGGCTCGAGAAGCGCCTGCACGAGCGCGTGGACCTGCAGAGAGCCCTCCGCGAGATCCAGGACGAAGCCTTCGACGAGACCACCGGCGAGGAGCGCCGGTGACGGCGTGACCCGCGCGCGCCCTCAGTTCGTGGACACGTGCCCGACCACCAGCCGGTTGATCACGTAGAGCACCACGCCGATGGCCAGCAGCAGGCCTGCGCGGAGGTAGACGTCGGCCTCGCGGCCGGTCAGCGGGGATGCGAGCAGTAGCGACACGACCGCGCCGACCACGGGGACCCAGGTGGGCGCGCGGAACGAGGGGCCGTCGTCGTCCTCGGCGGGCTCGTCGTCGGGCTCCTTGCGCAGCACCAGCACGGAGATGTTGACCACGACGAACACCAGCAGCAGGAGCAGCACGGTGGTGTCGGCGAGCCCGGCCAGGTCGCCGGTGCTCACCAGGGTCAGCGCGATGAGCACGGTGAACGCGATCGCCACGTACGGGGTCTGTCGGCGCTCGTGCACCCGCCCGAGGACCTTCGGCACGATGCCCTCGGTGGACATCCCGTACACGAGGCGCGACGCCATGATCATGTTGATGAGCGCGGTGTTGGTGACCGCCAGGAGCGCGATGACCGCGAACAGTCCGGGCGGGAACGTCAGGCCGGCCACCTTGACCACCTCGAGCAGCGGACCGGTGGACCCGGCGAGGGTCTCGGTGTCCACGAGCATCGACGTCGTGAACGCCACCCCGAGGTAGATGAGGCCGGCGATCGCGAGGCCGCCGAACAGGGCGCGCGGGAAGTCGCGGCGGGGCCTCTTGGTCTCCTCCGCCAGGTTGACCGAGTCCTCGAAGCCGAGCAGCGCGTAGAACGCGAGGGCGGTGGCGCCGAGGACCGCGACCCACGGCGTCCCGTCGGTCTCCAGCTCCATCGTGCGACCGGGCTGACCGTCGCCGCTGACCAGGGCCCACACGCCGATCGCCAGGATGACCAGCAGGCCGGTGGCCTCGACGAGGGTGAGCACCACGTTGACCCGCACCGACTCCGAGATGCCGATGAGGTTGACCGCCGTGATGGCGAGGAGGAAGAACCACGCGGCGGCGAGCGTCGGGACCGTGACGAACTCCGCCAGGTAGTCCCCGCCGAACGCGCGGGCTGCCGCGGACGCGCTGGTGATCCCGGACATCATCACGGCGAACGCGACCATGAACGTGAGGAACGGGCGCTTGAACGCGCGGTTGGCGTAGAGCGCGGCGCCGGCGGCCTGCGGGAACCGGCCGACGAGCTCCGCGTACGACGCCGCGGTCAGTCCGGCCAGCACGAACGCGCACAGGAACGGCAGCCAGATCGCGCCGCCCACCTCGGCGGCGACCTTGCCGGTCAACGCGTAGATGCCGGCACCGAGGATGTCTCCGACGACGAACAGCAGGAGCACCCTGCGGCCGATGGACCGCTTGAGGGGTGTCGTCGTCACCGTCTGCTCGCTCATCGTCGCCTCCCCCTCCAGTCTTGTGCGCGGAGCACTCCACCGCGCGTCGACGCGGAACCGTGCCTACGCTCGGACACTCAGCCGAGTTCGGGAGGACTACGCATGATCAAGCGAGTGGTGTTCGTCGCCGGCGTCTCCGCGGGGTACCTGCTCGGTACGCCGTCCGGGCGCCGTCAGCTGGAGAAGATGAAGGTCTGGGCGGGGGACGTCTGGCACGACCCGCGCGTGCAGGACTACGTGCAGGAGTACGAGGCGCAGGCCACCGCGTTCGCCAAGAAGCAGGGCGCCGCCGCGTGGGAGAAGGCCGTCGACACGGCCAAGAGCGCGGTGTCGTCGTCGACCACGAAGTATCCGACCGACGACGCGTCGCCGACGGTGGTCGAGCCGCTGATGGACGCGGACGACGCCAACCCCGGGCAGCGGTGACCCCCACCCCGCTTCCGGCCGCTCCCGGTCAGGAGTCCGTCTGGGACTACCCGCGGCCGCCACGGGTGGAGCCGACGTCCGAGCGGGTGGTCGTGACGCTGGACGGTGTCCCGGTCGCGAGCACCACCGGCGCGGTCCGCGTGCTCGAGACCAGCCATCCGCCGGTGTACTACCTGCCGGTCGACGCGTTCGAGCCGGGGGTGCTGGAGCCGGCGGTGGGCTCGTCGGTGTGCGAGTTCAAGGGTCGGGCGTCGTACGTGTCCCTGCGCGTCGGGGGACGTCTGCTGTCGCGGGTCGGCTGGACCTACCCGGCGCCGCTGCCGGGGTACGAGTCGCTCACCGACCGGGTCGCCCTGTACGCCACGGACCTGACCTGCACGGTCGACGGTGAGCTGGTGGTGCCGCAGGCCGGGGAGTTCTACGGCGGCTGGATCACGTCGCGCGTCGTCGGACCGTTCAAGGGGTCGCCGGGCAGCTGGGGCTGGTAGTCGTTGACATGTGACTAATTAGTCACCTATCGTTGTCGGCATGGACGAGGACCTGGTGTTCAAGGCACTTGCGGACGCCACCCGTCGCCACCTGCTCGACCAGCTCTACACGCGTGACGGCCGCACGCTGACAGAGCTCGAGCAGGGCCTCGAGATGACCCGGTTCGGGGTCATGAAGCACCTCAAGGTGCTCGAGGAGGCGGGCCTCGTCGTCACGCGCCGATCGGGGCGGGAGAAGCTCCACTTCCTCAACGCCGTCCCGATCCAGCTGATCCACGAGCGGTGGATCGACAAGTACGACGTGCTCGGCGCCGAGCGCCTGCACGCGCTGACCGACCTCAAGACAGCCCTGGAGACCACCATGTCCTCGCAGACCGCCACGGCCACCACGACCGTTCTCGTCAACCGCATCTGGATCAAGGCCGACGCCGCCACCGTGTGGAAGGCCATCACCTCGCCGGAGTGGACCGCCCGCTACGGCTACAAGAGCCCTTCGACGTTCGACCTCACGCCCGGCGGCGCGTTCACCACGCTCCCGTCGGCGGACATGGTCGCCTACGGCACCCCCGCCGACCAGCCGATCCTCGACGGCGAGGTGGTCGAGGTCGTCGAGAACTCACGACTGGTGCTCACCTGGCGGACCCTGTGGGACGACGAGGCCCGCGCGGAAGGGTTCACGCGGCTCACCTACGAGATCGAGCCCCGCGGCGAGGGCGTCACGCAGCTGACCCTGGTGCACGACGTGACCGGCGCACCGCGCACCGCGGCGCTCATCTCCGGCGACCTGCCGCAGTTCGGCGGCGGCTGGCCGCAGATCCTGTCGGACCTCAAGACCCTCCTGGAGACGGGCACGTCGCTGGAGGCCTGAGGGCTGTCGCACGGGCCGGTCGCTCAGGCGGCCGGCCCGTCGCGCTGCCTGGGAGCGCGAGTTCGTGAGTCCCCGCCGAGTTCGGTAGCTGCAACTGCCGAGCTCGACCCGAACTCACGAACTCGGCGGGCGTGCCAGCAGGTGGAGGGCTTCCTCCGCGACCGACTCCGGCGGGCCGGTCACCGGGACGTCCACCCCGTCCTCGTCGGCCGCCAGCGGCTCGAGGGTCGCCAGCTGGCTGGCCAGCAGGGTCGCCGGCATGAAGTGGCCGGTGCGCTCCGTCAGCCGGCGGGCGAGCTCGTCGGGCGGGACCACCAGGTGCACGAACCGCACGCGGCCCTGCGCGGTGCGCAGGACGTCGCGGTAGGACCGGCGCAGCGACGAACAGGTCACGACGGTCGGTCCGTCGGCCGCCGTCATCGCGTCTCGGATGGCGCGCAGCCACGGACCGCGGTCGTCGTCGGTGAGCGCCCGGCCGGCGCGCATGGCCTCGACGTTGGCCGCAGGGTGCAGGTCGTCGCCCTCGATCAGCGGGATCCCGAGGCGCGCGGCCAGCAGGAGGGCGGTCGTCGACTTCCCGGTGCCAGACACCCCCATCACGACGAGGTGCTCGGGCTGGCTGCTCACGGCGACAGCCTCGCACGCGCACCCGGGACGACGAGCTCGGTGGCTACAGCCCGGCTCGGTGACTCCAGCCACCGAGCCGGGCGCGAAGCACCGAGCTCGCCGACAGTCCGCGTCGCTCGGGCAACTAAACTCGCCCGATGCCCTCGCTCGTCGTCGACACGACACCCCTGCGTGTCAGCCCGGCGTTCCGACGGCTGTGGTGGGGGCTGTCCGTCTCGAACCTCGGCGCGCAGCTGACTGTGGTCGCGGTCGGGCTGCAGGTGTACGGGATCACGGGGTCGACGGCCTCGGTCGGCATCCTCGGCCTGTGTGCGCTGGTCCCGCTGGTGTTCTTCGGGCTGTACGGCGGCGCGATCTCCGACCACTACGACCGTCGCACCGTCGCGCTGGTGGCGTCCGTCGTGACCTGGGTGGTCACCCTCGGGCTGGCCGCGCAGGCCTGGCTGGGCAACACGCAGGTGTGGGTGCTGTTCGCGCTGGTCGCGGTGCAGTCCGGGGCGTTCGCGGTGAGCTCGCCGGCGCGGTCCGCGATCATCCCCCGGTTGCTCGACCCGAAGCTCATGCCGGCGGCGAACGCCCTGCAGACCCTCGGGTTCAGCGTCGCGTTCACGGTCGGCCCGCTGCTGGGGGCGTTCCTGGTGGCCGCGTTCGACTACGCCGTCGCGTACACGGTCGACGCCGTCCTGTTCACTGCGGCCCTGTTCGCGGTCTTCCAGCTCCCCGCGCAGCCGCCGCTGCCGTCCGAGACGCGCCGGGGGCGTGCCGGGTTCGCGTCCGTGGTCGACGGGTTCCGGTACCTGGGCACCCAGAAGAACGTGCGCATGACGTTCGCCGTGGACCTGGTCGCCATGATCACCTCGTCGCCGCGCGTGCTCTTCCCGGCGGTCGGGCTGGTCTACCTGGGCGGGGGCGCGACGACCACCGGGGTGATGGCCGCGGCGGCGGCGGTCGGCGTCGGGCTGGCGGGGCTGTTCTCCGGCGGGCTGACCCGGATCCGCTGGCAGGGCCGGATCATCGCGGTGGCCATCACGGTCTGGGGGCTGGCCATCGCCGGGTTCGGGCTGGTCCTCGTGCTCGCCGGCCAGGGGCATCCGGACCAGGTGCTCTGGCTGGCCCTCGCGATCGCGGTGCTCATGCTGGTGGTCGCCGGGGCGGCGGACGCGATCAGCTCGGTGTTCCGGCAGACCATCCTGCAGACCGCGACGCCCGACGACATGCGCGGCCGGCTGCAGGGCGTGTTCATCGTCGTCGTCGCCGGTGGACCCCGGCTGGGCGAGGCGCTGCTCGGCGGGGCGGCCGAGAAGGTCGGCGAGGGATGGGCTGCGGTGGTCGGCGGTTGCCTGTGCGTGGTGCTCCTGTGGGTGCTCGTCCGGACGCAGCGCTCGTTCTGGGACTACGACGCCCGCCACCCGGTGCCCTAGGGCCTGGGCACGTTCCGCAGGTTCGAGCGGGCCATCGCCATGACCTCGCCCAGCCCGCCGCCGAGCACCTCCTTGCTCATCGCCGCGGTGAACCCGGAGACCTGCGCGCGAGTGATCTTCGGCGGCAGCGACAGGGCCCGCGGGTCGGTGACCAGGTCGATCAGCGCGGGACCGTCGTGCGAGAACGCCTGACGCAGCGCGGCCCGGATCTCGGTGGGCTTCTCGACGCGGACCGACGGGATGCCGATCGCCGACCCGATCGCGGCGTAGTCGATCCGTGGGCTGTCGGTGGCGTAGGAGGGCAGCCCGTCGACGAGCATCTCGAGCCGGACCATGCCGAGCGTCGCGTTGTCGAACAGGACGATCTTCACCGGCAGGTCCAGGGCCTTCACCGTGATGAGCTCGCCCAGGAGCATCGACAGGCCGCCGTCCCCGGCCATCGCGACCACGTGCCGACCTCCGCCGGACAGGGCCGCGCCGATCGCGTGCGGGACGGCGTTCGCCATCGACCCGTGCAGGAACGACCCGATCACCCGCCGACGACCGTTGGGCGTGATGTACCGGGCGGCCCAGACGTTGCACATGCCGGTGTCGACCGTGAACACGGCGTCCTCGGGTGCTTCCTCGTCCAGCACCACGGCAGCGAACTCGGGGTGGATGGGCTCGGTGTGCTCGACGTCCTTGGTGTACGCGCCGATCACGCCGCTCATGGCCCGGTGGTGCTTCTTGAGCATCTGGTCGAGGAACCGGTGGCTCCGCTTCGGCTTCACCAGCGCGAGCAGCGCCGTGGCCGTCTCGCCGACGTCGCCGAGGACGACCAGGTCGTTGCGCGTCCGCCGGCCCAGGCGCGTCGGGTCGATGTCCACCTGCGCGGTGCGGACGCCGGACGGCAGGAACTGGTCGTACGGGAAGTCGGTACCGAGCAGGAGCAGCAGGTCGGCGCCCTCCATGGCCGACTGGCACGCGCCGTACCCGAGCAGCCCGGACATGCCGACGTCGTACGGGTTGTCGACCTGGATGATCTCCTTGCCGCGCAGGCTGTGTCCGACCGGTGCGTTGAGCGCCCGTGCCAGCGCCAGCACCTCGGTGCGCGAGCCGCGCACACCGGCCCCGGCGAAGATCGTCACCTTGCCCGCCGCGTCGATCGCCTCGGCGAGCGCGCGCACGGCACCGTCGTCGGGCACCACCCGCGGGGCCGGTGGGGGAGTGAGCACGTCGATGCCGGCGTCGGGCGCGTCGAGGTCCGCGATGTCACCGGGCAGGGTCAGCACCGCGACCCCGGGAGCGCCGTAGGCATGGTGGATGGCCGACCGGATGACCCGCGGGGCCTGGGCGGCGGTCGAGATCATCTCCGAGTACACCGAGCACTCCAGGAACAGCCGGTCGGGGTGGGTCTCCTGGAAGTACTGGGTGCCGATCTGCGCGCTGGGGATGTGCGACGCGATGGCCAGGACCGGGACGCGTGATCGGTTGGCGTCGTACAGGCCGTTGATCAGGTGCAGGTTGCCCGGTCCGCACGACCCGGCGCAGACGGCCAGCCGGCCCGTGAGCTCGGCCTCCGCGGCGGCCGCGAACGCCCCGGCCTCCTCGTGCCGCACGTGCACCCACGCGATGTCGACACCGTCCTCGCGCGCCCGCCGCACGGCGTCGACCACGGGGTTCAGGCTGTCGCCGACGATCCCGTAGATGTGCCGCGCACCGGCGGCGACGAGCTGGGCGACGAGCAGGTCGGCGATGGAGCGACGTCGTGCCACGGGTGACCTCCGGGGTGCTGGGCGGATCCCCCATGGTCGGCCCGAGGCGGCGACCTCGCACTACCTGGCACGAACGTCAGTCGAGGGCCTCGGTGTACCGGGTCGCGGTGTCGAGGGCCGTCGCAACGGCCTGGCCGGGTGTGTCGCCGACGACCTGCACGCGGATCACGAGGCTGTCGCGCGCGGCCCAGAGGAACGCCGTGGAGTAGGGGTCCGCTGCGGCGCTGCCGTCGTCCTGGAACGACGCCTCGTCGCGCGAGAGCACCCACGCCGTCCAGCCGGGCAGGTCCACCTCGCCCACGCCGGCCGCGGAGATCACGGTCCGCGGCAGGTAGGTGCCGTCGGCGTTGTCCACCCGAGGCGTCTCCTTGTCGGCGGCCCAGCCGTCGAGGTCGGCGGCCTCGGTCGCGACGGCGGTCTGCGCCGAGTCCGCGTCGCTCATCTCGTACACCTCGACCGCCCGCGCAGCGCCGCCGGCGACGGGCAGCGCGACCGGGTCACCCACGGCGAAGGCGTGGCCGGCGAGGGACGCGGCCCGCAGGTCGCCGAGCGTCGGGCTGCCGCACTGGGGCAGGGTCGGGCTCGGCGCGGCGGCCTCCTCGGCCTCCGTGGCGGCCATCTCCGCAGCGAGCTGGTCGAGGTACTCCTGCGCCTCGGGGGAGCCCGGCTCGTACTCGTCGCAGCGCTGGACTGTCGCGGTGGGCAGGAGCGTCTCGGTGAGCGCGGTCGTCGCCTCCTCGAACGTCAGCGGCGCGGGCGTCGGGGTCGAGGAGGTCGACGGGGCCGCCGCCGGGCCGCCGCCGCCGTCCGCGGAGCAGCCGGCGAGGACCACGATCGCGAGGGCGACGGCGGCACCGCGGGCAGGACGGGAGAGGCACAGCGGGAGCATCCGCCCATCCTCACCTACACGCGGGTGCGCCCACGTCGGCGTCGAGCCTGACGTCACCCGGTCAGCCGAGGGACGCGAGCGCCGCGTGCAGGTTCGCCGTGACCGCCGCGCGGTGCGGCTCCACCCAGTCGCCCTCGAACTTCCGCGGCGTGATCTCGATCATCATCACCAGGCACAACCGCATCCGGTACAGGTCCAGACGGGTCCGGGCGGACGGGCTGTCGACGTCCAGCGGACCGTAGCCCTCGAGCAGCGCGGGCGTGCCGGGCTCGCGGCCCATGGGGTCGACGCCCACCAGGTCGGCCAGCGGGTCGCCCCAGAACGCGCGCTCGGGGTCGATGATCCCGACGACCTCACCGGTGCCCGTGTCGACGAACACGTTCCCGGCCCAGAGGTCGGTGTGCACCAGCGCCGGACGGCGGACGTCGTCGAGCACGTGCCGGTGCGCCTCGAGCGCCGCACGGACCTCGGCCGCCGGTACGGGCACCGACCACCGTGAGGCGTCGTCCAGGAGCTCGTCGATCATGCCGGTGAACGACTCGGTCCAGGTGGCCTCCTGCCGCCCGCACGGGTAGCCGTACGCCGGCCCCTCGATCGCGTGCAGCGCTGCCAGCACGGCTCCGGTCTCCCGCTCCGCGCGCACGGTCCTCGGGTCCGACGACGCCGGCCCGAAGCCCGCGTCGACCCACGGCACCCCCGGCAGGTGGCTGACCACGAGCGCATCGCTCGGCAGCAGCGTCCGCGAGAAGTCCGTGTGCAGCACCTGCGGCATGCGAAGCGCGGGCCGGTCGGCGGCGAGGCCGTAGACCAGCGCCTCGGCGCGCAGCAGGTCGTGCTCGTAGGTCAGCAGCCCGTCCGTGCCGACCGGCGCGGTCTTCACGACGACGCGGGTGCCGTCGGCGAGCGTGACCCGGTACGTCGTCGCGAACTGCCCGCCGGTGAGGCGCTCGACGTCCGAGAGCGGTCCGATCGGAGCAACGAGCGAGGTCAGGGCGTTGTTCACGCGTCGAGGGTACCGACCGAGCGCGCCGGCTCGACGGACTCCGCGACCTCGCACGCCGCCACCGCTGCGCCGCCGGTCGACGAGGGCGAGCCGGCCTCCACGGAGTCGTGCACGTGCTCGCCGGCGTCGCCGCGCAGGGTGCGCAGCGCCGCGAGCGTGGCCACCACCGCGAGCCCCGCGGAGACGACGACCACCAGGAACCCGGCGTGCGACCCGTCGGCGTCGATCTGTGCGCCCGCGATCGACGACCCGACCGACACCCCGACGCCGAGCGACGTCCCCACCCAGGTCAGTCCCTCGGTCAGCCGCTCGCGCGGCACGAGGTCCTGCACCAGCGCGTTGCCGTTGATGAGCGTGGGAGCGATGGCGAACCCGGCGACGAACATGACCGCGGCGAGCGCGACGAGCGACTGCACGAGGAAGAAGAAGCAGACGCCGACCGCCAGCGCGACCATCCCGGTGGCGAACCGCAGGTACAGGGGCCGCTTCCACACCCGCGTGCCGTAGAGCAGCCCCGAGATGAGGGACCCGAGCGCGAAGATCGCCAGGATGATCCCCGCGGACCCCTTGGAGCCGGACTCCTCCGCGAACGCCACGGTGGACACGTCGGTGGCGCCGAAGATCGAGCCCATCGCGACGAAGACGATCGCCAGCACGACCATCCCCGGTTTGCGCAGCACGGACCCCTTCGGCCGCGGGCTGCCGACCGGGGCGGGCGGCGGCTCCGTGGTGCGCAGGGAGAGGAACCAGTAGCCGCCGACGAGCATGGCGACCAGTGGGACGATCAGGCCGGCCGCCGGGGCGACGCCCGTGGCGAGCACGGTGGCCAGGACGGGGCCGACGATGAACACGAGCTCGTCGAGCGCCGACTCCAGCGAGTACGCGGTGTGCATCCGGTGCGGCTCGGCACCCAGCACGCGGGCCCAGCGCGCCCGGACCAGCGACCCGAACGACCCGATCCCCGCGCCGGTGACCACCGCGGCGGCGTACAGCCACCCCTCGGGCGCCTCCTGCGACGCCGCGACGATGACGCCGACGAGCCCCACGGCCGCGATCGCCACGGCCGGGCGCATGATGCGGCCCTGCCCGTGCCGGTCCACCAGCCGGGCCAGCTGCGGGGAGCACAGGGCCTGCGCGACGACGTACACCGCGGACACGCGACCGGCCAGGCCGTAGGAGCCGTAGACCGTGGAGACCATGAGGACGATGCCGATGCCGACCATGGACATGGGCAGCCGGGCGAGCACACCCGCACCGGAGAACGCGAGGGCCCCGGGACGCGTCAGCACGTCGCGGTACGGCTGGAGCATGCAGTCAGTGTGTCATCAGGTCTACCGCGCGGGCGCGCCGTGCCTCACCATTCAAGGCATGACGGACGTGCAGGTCAGCGACGCCCGCGACGAGCACCGGTTCGAGGCGCGCACCCCCGACGGCGAGCTCCTCGGGTTCACGGTGTACGACACGATCGGCGCCACGGTCGTGTTCACGCACACCGAGGTGGACCCGGCGTTCGAGGGACAGGGCATCGCGTCCACGCTCGTGCAGGCCGCGCTCGACGCGGTCCGGGCCAGCGGCCGGGACGTCGTGGCGTTCTGCCCCTACGTGAAGGCGTGGATCGCGCGGCACCCCGACTACCAGGACCTGGTGCGCGCGCCCCAGCACTGAGGCGCGCTAGGCGCCCAGCGCCGCCGAGACCACGTCCTTCGCCTCCGCCTGCACCTGCGCCAGGTGCTCCGCGGACACGAACGACTCGGCGTAGATCTTGTACACGTCCTCGGTGCCGGACGGCCGGGCGGCGAACCAGGAGTTCTCCGTGGTGACCTTCAGGCCGCCGATCGACGCGCCGTTGCCGGGCGCCTCGGTCAGCCGCGCGGTGATCGCCTCGCCCGCCAGCGTGGTCGCGGTGACCTGCTCCGGCGTGAGCCTGGCCAGCGTCGCCTTCTCCTCGCGGGTGGCCGCCGCGTCGACCCGGGCGTACCAGCTCTCCCCGAACTCGGCGACGAGCTCGCGGTGGTGCACCGAGGGGGACTTGCCGGTGGTCGCCAGGATCTCCGAGGCCAGCAGCGCCGGCAGGATCCCGTCCTTGTCGGTGGTCCACACGGTGCCGTCCTTGCGCAGGAACGACGCCCCCGCGGACTCCTCGCCGCCGAACCCGACCGACCCGTCCACGAGACCGGGCACGAACCACTTGAACCCGACCGGCACCTCGAGCAGGCGCCGGCCCAGCTTGGCGGCCACCCGGTCGATGAGGCTGGAGGAGACCAGCGTCTTGCCGATCGCGGTCCCGTCCGGCCAGCCCGGGCGCGCGCCGCCGTACAGGTAGGAGATGGCGACCGCGAGGTAGTGGTTCGGGTTCATCAGCCCGTCGGGCGTGACGATGCCGTGCCGGTCGGAGTCGGCGTCGTTGCCGGTCGCGATGTCGAACGGCGCCGGGTCCCCTGCCATGCGGCTGACCAGCGAGGCCATCGCGTACGGCGACGAGCAGTCCATCCGGATCTTGCCGTCCCAGTCGAGCGTCATGAACCCCCACTGCGGGTCGACCGTCGGGTTCACCACGGTGAGGTCGAGCCCGTAGTACTCGCCGATCTCGCCCCAGTACTCGACGGACGCGCCGCCCAGCGGGTCCGCGCCGATGCGCACGCCGGCCGAGCGGATGGCGTCGACGTCGATGACGTTGGCGAGGTCCGCCACGTAGGCGGACAGGTAGTCGTGCTTGAGCGTCGTGTCCGCCGCCAGGGCCGCCTCGGCGCTCACGCGCGGGACCGACTTCCAGCCGGACGCGAGGATCGCGTTGGCGCGGTCGGCGATCCAGCCGGTGGCCTCCGAGCCTGCGGGGCCCCCGTCCGGCGGGTTGTACTTGAAGCCCCCGTCGCGCGGCGGGTTGTGCGACGGCGTCACGACGATGCCGTCCGCCAGGCCGGGCCCCTGCGTGCGGACGCCCTCGGAGCTGCCGGCGCCGTTGTGCCGCAGGATCGCGTGCGAGACGCCCGGCGTGGGGGTCCACGAGTCGCGCGCGTCCACGTGCACCTCGACGTCCGCCGCCGCCAGGACCTCGAGCGCCGAGCGCCAGGCGGGGTCGGACAGCGCGTGCGTGTCGCGGCCGATGAACAGGGGACCGTCGGTGCCCTGCGACCGGCGGTACTCCACGATCGCTGCGGTGATCGCGACGATGTGGGCCTCGTTGAACGCCGAGTCCAGGGCCGATCCCCGGTGGCCGCTGGTGCCGAACACCACGCGCTGCGCGGGGTCGTCCAGGTCGGGTTCACGGTCGTAGTAGGCGCCGGTCAGGGCGTCCAGGTCGACGAGGTCGGACGGCTGGGCAGGTGTTCCGGCGCGCGGGTCCATGTCCCTGATCCTCCCCTACGCCCCGAGGTCCCGCACACCCCTGCCCGCACCGACCGGTAGCCTTTCCGCCATGGCCAAGAACTCGTCCGACTTCGTGCTGCGCCCGTTCGAGGGGCTCCCCGCTGAGCCCGACTGGGTGGCGCTCAAGGAGCTCGTCCCGGCGGCGACGGCGACCGCCCGCACCACCAAGGAGCACGGCTCCCGCGACGTGCTGGTCACCACGGTGCTCCCGACGAGCTGGCCCGCCCTGCACCGCGCCGACGGCGTGATCCTGCTGGCGCTGCAGACCACCAGCAGCTCCAACGACGTCAGCCGCGACCTGGCGCACGCGCTGCTCGAGGCCATCGAGGTCGAGGCCGGCACCGCGGTCGAGACCATCGGGCTGCCCGAGCCGGGCCCGCGCCTGCAGGACGTGCTCGACCTGAGCGTGCCGTTCGAGGTCACCGTCCAGGACTCGTTCGCGTACTGGCTGGCCCCGGACACCGAGCGCACCCCGGACCTGCAGGCCGCGATCGAGGAGGCCGACGGCGGCATCATCGACACGGTCAAGCTCGAGGCCGCCGACGCCGCCTACTGGTGCCGCATGGGCGCGCGCGAGTTCCTGCGCTGGGCGCAGCCGCACGAGGAGCAGGTGGTGCTCGACGGGCTGGCGCGCCTGCACGCCAAGCGCGCGTCTGGGTTCGAGGGTGCCAAGTTCGTCGGCTACTTCCGCTCGGCCGGCCTGGTCGTCCCGGTGTGGGAGCTGGCCAAGGGGTCGGAGGCCGAGGACATCGAGAAGCCGCTGGCCGACTTCGTGCCGGCGTTCGAGGCCGCGCTCGCCGACACCACGGCGCTCGACGCCAACGAGCGCCGTGCCCGCGCCGGGCTGGTGGCCCGTCAGGTCACCCTGCGCTGACCGGCAGGCTCCGCTCAGATAGATAGGGTGGCGGACGTGACGCGCACGGGCGGCAAGGCCGCCGACGACCAGGCGACGACGGCCCCTGCGGACCCCACCGCCGACGGGGTGGCCGCGCCGGTGCCGGACTCGCCCGCGGCGGCCCGCAAGGCAGCCGTCGACGAGCGGAAGGCGGCCGTCCACAAGGCCCGCCAGCGCGTCGCCGTGATCATCCCCGCGAAGGACGAGTCCCGGCGGATCGCGGCCACGGTCCGCTCGGCGCGCGCGATCCCGCACGTGGACCTGGTGCTCGTGGTCGACGACGGCTCGGAGGACGACACCCAGCACGTGGCCCGCGAGGCCGGTGCGGTGGTGGTCCGGCACTCGCACAATCGCGGCAAGGCTGCGGCCATGGAGACCGGTGCCGCCGTCGTCGCCATGCGCGACGCCCCCGACCGCCAGCCCCGCATCCTGCTGTTCATCGACGGCGACCTGGGGGAGACCGCGGTCAACACCGCCCCGCTGGTGCCGCCGGTGTTCGAGGGCCACGCCGACCTCTCCATCGCCCTGATCCCGCCGCAGCCCGGTGCCGGAGGCCGCGGCATCGTCGTCGGCGCCGCCCGCCGCGCCATCGCCTCGATGACCGGCTGGACCCCGACGCAGCCGCTCTCGGGCATGCGCTGCCTGACGCGCGCGGCGTTCGAGGCCGCCACCCCGCTGGCCCACGGCTGGGGCGTCGAGACCGGCATGACCATCGACCTGCTGCGTCGCGGGTTCCGCGTGGTCGAGGTGCCCTGCGACCTGCGGCACCGGCCGTCCGGGTCCGACCTGAAGGGTCAGCTGCACCGTGCGGCGCAGTACCGGGACGTGCAGCTGGCGGTCAACGCGCGCCGGGTGCGCCGCGCCGCCGGGGCCGTGAAGCGCAGCGTCGCGCCCGCCCAGAAGCCGCCGCAGACGCACCGCTAGTCGGCGCGCGCGGGTTCCTTCGCGGGCTCCGCGGGGGCCAGCTCCCCGTCCGGTGCCCCGAGCCGCCACTGCGCGGCCGCCGCGACCAGGCACGGGACCGCGACCGCGATGCCCGTCGCCGGCACGACGATGCCCGAGTCGTTCATGAGGAAGCCGACCGTCAGCGCAGCGGCGATCGCCGCGAACGCCGGCCGGAGCAGGGGAACCGCGCGGGTCAGCCCGGCCAGGGGGCTGCCGGTGCCCATCAGCTCGCCGCGCCGCGGCCGGCCGCCCACGACGACGAGCCACGTGAGCGCGATGCCTCCGATCGCGGTGACGAGGTACCGCCAGGACGTCAGCACGCGCAGGTTCACGGCGATCTTCCGCCCGACGACGTCCCACAGCCCGCCGTCGAGCACGGTGGCGAAGAACCGGCCGAGGTGCGTGCGGTCGGCTGCCGGACGCATCCAGTCGAGGACCGCGAACCCGCCGACCACCACGACGCCGACCAGCGCGATCAGCCCGATCCACCTCCAGCTGACCTGCCGGCCGCTCACCACGATGGTCAGCATCGCGAACGCGAGGATCAGGGCGGGCGGGCCGCCGAAGTCGCTGCCCAGACCCGGGGCGCCGTCGACGACCACGAGCAGCAGGCCGAGCCCGGCGACGACGGCGGTCGCGAGCCCCCGCCGGCCGCGCCGCAGGAGCGGGTCGGCGATGGCGACGGCGAGCAGCAGGCCGGCCGCCGTCAGGAGCGCGAACGCCTGGTTGCTCATCCCGTAGAACCGGGCCGCGAGGATCCGGTGGGCGCCCATCGGGGAGTCGATCACCAGCGTGGAGCCGGTGCAGGCGTCGACCACCAGCACGGCCACGGTCACACCCGCGACGAGCCCCGCGGGGCCCAGCAGGTTGCGCCGCCACGGTCCCACCAGGGCGAGGACCGTGATGACGGCGATCCAGCCGAGCAGCACCCACCAGAACGCGGTGACCGGCATGCTCGAGCGCCACCACGGGACGGTGTTGGTGAGGAAGGAGGCCACCGGCGCGGCGGCCAGGGCGAGCGCGGAGACCTGCAGCACGCGCAGCGCGGGACGCAGGGGCGGGCGGTCGGAACGGCCGGTGCGCGTGAGGATGATCGCGGCGGCGATGAACAGGACCGCCTGGATGAGCACCAGCCGGGTCGAGAAGGCACCGCTCACCCGCGTGACCATGGTGGCGTGGCGCTGGACGTCCAGCAGGTGCGCGACGCGGGCGGTCGCCGCGGACGTCGGCGGGCCGGGCAGGATCTCCGCTCCGCTGAGGGCCGCGGCGCTGTTGTCCAGCCCGATCCCCGCCAGCAGGGTCGGCGTCACGTCGACGGTCTGCAGCACGCCCGCCTGCCGCGTGGAGCCCGAGGTCAGCAGGCTGTCGGCGTACTCCTCACCGTTCGGCGCGAGCCCGGTGGCGGCGGCGAGCTGGAGCGCGGTGCGCCCGGAGTCGGCGAGCGAGACCACGAGCACGGTCGCACCGGAGCGCTGGGCGCCGGCGATGGCGGCGCCGATCCGGGCGTCGATGACCTGCGCCTGGAGTGCCCGGGACGGCTCGGTGATCGCGTCGGGCGTGGACACCTCGGGCGGGGTCGGCTCCTCGAGGACGTCCCCCGGCGCGGTCTCGGTGGGCTGCGGGGTGCTGGGCCGGGCCGTCGTGGCGTACCCGGGGTCGCGCAGCGAGCCGGCGTCGACGACCACGAGCTGCGACGCGTCGAGGGCGTCGCGCACCGCGCGGGTGAGGCCGAGGGAGTTCGTCGGGAGGGTCTCGTGGGTGCCCACCGGGATGCCGTCGGTGTCCGCGAGCGCGATGGCCGCCCCGGGACCGATCCCGGTGACGGCGGAACCGGCCTCCGCGAGCATGTCCCCGAACAGCCCGGGGGTGGCGCCGTACGACTCGGCGTCGGCCGCCGCGACGTAGTCGTCCCAGCCCGGCACCTCGCCGCTCTCGCCGGGGTCGCGCAGGGTGCGGCACGTGCCGTCGTCGGCCCGCAGGTCGGCCGCGCGGGTCCCGGTGGAGACCGCCAGCCAGCCGTCCGCGGGGCAGGACCGGGACGCGACGCTCCGGGCGGCGACCAGACCGATCGAGCCCTCCCGGGACATGCTCCACAGGGCTGGGGTGGTCAGGGTGGTGACGTCGTCCCAGCGCACCCCGGTCATGCCGACGAGGAGGACCGGAGGCTCGTCTGCCGCCTGGGCGGGGGTCGCCAGGAGGATGCCCGCCAGGCTCAGCACCAGGGAGAGCACCGCGCCGCGAAGCAGGGACGCGCGCGGGCGGGCAGGGGTCAGCACCGTTCCAGCCTACGGGCGCACTACCCTCGACCCCGGCGGCGCTGCGGGGTATCCGTGCAGCGTGCACATCATCTGCACGGGAGGGACGCCATGTCCGAGGGCCTACCGCGGTACGCCTACCTGGGTCCGGCCGGCACGTTCACCGAGGCCGCGCTGCGCCAGGTCGCGCCCGCGGGCGAGTGCGTCGACCTCCCGGTGTCCGACGTGGCGTCGGCCATCGACGCCGTCCGCACGGGCGAGGCCGACTTCGCCGTGGTGGCCATCGAGAGCACCGTCGAGGGCGGGGTCACGGCCACGCTCGACAGCCTGGCCGCGGGCGATCCCCTGGTGATCCTGCGCGAGATGCTCGTGCCGGTGCAGTTCACGCTGGCCGCGGCGCCCGGGGTCCGGCTCGCGGACGTGCGGCGGATCTCCGCGCACCCGCACGCGTGGGTGCAGTGCCGACGCTGGCTGGCGCACCACCTGCCGTCCGTGGTGCACGTGCCGGCGACGTCCAACACGGCTCCCGCGGCGCTCATCGCGGCGGGTGGGGCCGAGCTGGGCTTCGACGCCGCGCTGGTGCCGCCTGCTGCGGTCGACTCGTACGGCCTGGTCCCGCTGGCCGAGCACATCGCCGACAACGTCTCGGCGCAGACCCGGTTCGTCGTGGTCGGGCACCCCGGCCACGTGCCGCCGCCCACCGGCGCGGACAAGACGACCCTGGTCGTGCACCTGCCCGACAACGAGGCGGGCGCGCTGCTCGCCATGCTCGAGCAGTTCGCGGTCCGGGGCGTGAACCTGTCCCGGATCGAGTCCCGCCCCATCGGGGACGCCCTCGGCCGCTACTCGTTCTCCCTCGACGCCGAGGGCCACATCACCGACGAGCGCGTCGGTGAGGCCGTCATGGGCCTGCGCCGTCGCTGCCCGTTCGTGCGGTTCCTCGGCTCCTACCCGCGGGCCGACGCGGTCGAGCCGACCGTGCACGTGGGCACCGCGGACACCGACTTCGTCGGCGCTCGCGCGTGGCTGCAGGCGCTCCGGGGCGGCTCGTCCACCTGAGGGTCAGGGCTGCGCGCCCTCGGGCTCGTACGCGAGCAGGCGCTCGAGGAGCCGCAGCGAGCTCTCCTTGTCGAGCGTCTCGCCCGTCCACGTCTCCTTGAGGGACACCGTCCGGCCGTCGTGCAGGGTGAGCTCGGCCTGCAGGGGGGTCCGCTTCACGATGCGCGCGGTGGCGATCTGCTCGTAGGCGAGGAACCGGTGGTAGGACGCGAGCTGCACGACCGACCCCGACTGCAGCAGCGAGATCATCCGCGCCTTGCCGTACTCGTCCTTCTTCGGCGTCGGCACGAGGATGATGCCGATGTCGAGCACGATCACGTCGTGCTTCGCGCCGTCGACCTTCACGCTCGCCAGCCCGCCGAGCACCTCGCCGCCGTGGGCTGTGGCGGAGTCGGCGACCTGGCCGGTGGACGTGACGTCGACACCGATCTCGGCCAGCCGCGCGCGGGCGGCGTCGGCGGTCTCCGGCTGCAGTGCGGCGCGCGCGACCGGCGCCAGGTCGAGCACCTGGCCGTCGCGGTCCACCAGCTGGGCGGGGCCGCTCCACGAGTGCTGCCACCGCGCGACCCCGGCCTGGACGGCGGCCTGCGAGACGAGCAGCTCCACGAGGTCGGCGAGCTGGTCGCCCTCGGTGCCGAGGTCCTTCTCCAGCTCGGCGCGCCGGCCACCGGCGACCACGTCCAGCACGGTGCCCAGGTTCGCGCGCTGCTGGCCGGCCACCCGGGCCGCCGCGCGGTACACGATGTCGGCGGTCCGCTGACGGGAGAGCACGAGGGAGGTGGCGGTCAGCTCCTCCCAGTCGAGCTGCGTGCGGCCCTCGACGTTGACGACGCGGGCGGCCAGCTCGGTGGCGTGCCGCTCGAAGCCGGGGATCAGGGCCCACGCCGGACGCGTGTCCCGGCCCACCGCCACGTCGGGCATGCGGTCCATCGCCGCCACGCGGACGGCGATGGACGGGTGGCTGTCCCACCGCGACTGCTCGGCCGGGGGCGCGTCGTCGCGCATCTCCGCCAGCTCGGCCGTCCGCGCCGTGACCAGGTGCCCGAAGCCGCCGAAGAAGCCGTGCGCGGTCGGCGCGTACCCCGACTCCCACGCGTCGTCGAGGTAGTTGTGCAGGTAGAACGACCAGGCAGCGTCCGCGACGGGCAGCTCGCGCAGCGCGCTCTGCGCGGTCGCGCGCCCGGCGATCCGCACGGAGAGCTCGTCCGCCTCGAGCTCCTGACGACGGTTCACGGCGGCGGACACGACGAAGAAGAGTCGCGCGTACAGGCGCAGGAACCAGCCGACCACGTTGCCGGACAGCTGCTCGAGCGTGGCGACGATCGCCTGCCCGCCGCGGTACGTCAGCGGACCGAGGCGGGTGTGGCTGTGGGAGTAGTGGCCGAGCTCGTGCGCGAGCACCGACCGGAGCTGGCCCACGTCGAGCGTCTGCAGCAGCGGGACCCCGAGGTAGAGGTGGCGGGTGCCGCCGACCAGACCGAGCAGGCGGGTGTCCTCGGAGACGGCCGCGTTGACGTCCGGGAGGAGGCGGATGTCGTCGGGTGCGCGGGTGCCGGCCTCGGCGGCGAGCTCGCGGACGGTCTCCCAGAGCGCGGGCGCGTCGGCGGGCGTCAGCGTCGGGCCCGCGTCGGGCTCCGGGCGCGCCCGCGCGACCTTCCACAGCGCCACGACGACGCCGACGGCGATGGCCGCGGTGAAGAAGCCGAGCTTGGCGGCGGCCGCCTCCGCGTCGGACTGGAACGCCCACCAGCTGAGGGCCCCCATGCCGACGATGATCGCGAGCGCGACGACGTAGAAGCCGGCCAGCAGGACCGCCGACAGGGCGGCGCGCAGGGTGGTGGTCACGGGGGTCCTTCCGGTGCGAGCCGCGCCGTCGCGGCCTCGTTCGCCGGGGATCGTAGCGGTCGGGACCAGCACCGCGGGGGTGGATGACCGGGTTGCCCGTCGACGTCCGGATCAGGTCGCGGCGACCCGCACCACGAGCGCCGCGTGGTCCACCCGAGCGGACAGCTCGGTCACCCGGCCCACGATGTCGCCGTCCACCTGCACGTGCTCGCCGCCCTGCACCACCACGCGGACCTCCTGCGCGCGGGTGTGGTCGATGCGGCCGATCTTGGCCGGCAGGTCGTTGCGCACACCGGCGCCCTGCAGCACCACCTCGCCGAACAGCTGCGCCCACCCGGCGATCCCGCCGCGCGTGTCGATCGCCGCGACGTCCAGCCACCCGTCGTCGACCAGCGCGTCGGGCAGGAGCGTGATGCCGCCGGGCAGCTTTCCGCAGTTGCCGATGAGCAGGCTGCGCAGCCGGGTGGACGTCATCGGCTGGTCGTCGAGCCGGACGTGCACGCGGGTGCGGCGGCCGTGCAGGTGCCGCATGCCGGAGACGAAGTAGGCGATCCAGCCGACCCGGGCCTTGAGGTGCTCGTCGGTGTCCGCCACCATCGCGGCGTCGAACCCGAGGCCGGCGATCACGAGGAAGATGTGGTCGCGCGGCAGGTCGACCTCGTCCGCCGGGTCGTCGTCGTCCTCGGACTCGGACTCCCACCGGTGCACCCGCAGCCAGCCGACGTCGATGGTGCGGTCCCGTCCCTCGAGCGCGATCCGCATGGCGGCCAGCGGGTCGCTGAGCGGCAGGTCGAGGTTGCGGGCCAGCAGGTTCCCCGTGCCCAGCGGCATCAGCCCCATGGGCACCCCGGTGCCGACGAGTCCCTCGGCCACCGCCCGGACCGTGCCGTCCCCGCCCATCGCGACGACGACGTCGGCGCCCTCCGCGATCGCCTTGCGCGCCTGGCCGACGCCGGGGTCGGCGATGGTCGTCTCGAACCACAGCGGCGCCGGCAGCCCCTGCTCCTCGCACGCGCGCTGCACCGCCGCCCGGAGCGCGGGGACGTCCTGCTTGGAGGGGTTGGCGACGAACGCGACCTGCTGCCCTGTCTCGTCCACGTCCCGTGCCAGCCGCAGCGCCCGCTCGTTCGCCCCGGACCGCGGCGACTCGATCCGGCGACGCAGCTCGCGCTGCCGCAACCACAGGACGAGCACCAGCAGGAGCGCGGACAGCGCGGCGACGGCCGCGCACACGGCCACCCACGCCTCCCATGTCATGGGCAGAATCTACGGCCCACCAGGCCACGCCCTCCCGGTTCGGGTGGTCACCCGCGGGTCTGTAGGGTTCTTGGGTGATCGATCTGCGGCTCCTGCGGGAGGATCCCGACCTTGTCCGGGCCAGCCAGGTGGCGCGCGGCGACGACCCTCACCTCGTCGACGAGGTGCTGGGCGCCGACGCGCTCCGGCGGTCCGCGCTGACCGAGTTCGAGACGCTGCGGGCCGAGCAGAAGTCCCTGGGCAAGCTGGTGGCGCAGGCGCAGGGCGAGGAGAAGAAGGCGCTGCTGACCCGTGCCAAGCACCTGGCCGAGCAGGTCAAGGGGCTGCAGTCCGACGCGGACGCCGCCGAGACGCGCGCCACCGAGCTGAGCCGCCGGATCTCGAACGTCGTCGAGGAGGGCGTGCCCGCCGGTGGCGAGGACGACTACGTGGTCCTCAAGTACGTCGGCGAGACGCGCGACTTCGACTTCCCCGTCAAGGACCACCTCGAGCTGGGCGAGGGCCTCGCGGCCATCGACACCGAGCGCGGGGCCAAGGTGTCCGGCGCGCGGTTCTACTACCTGACCGGCATCGGCGCGCGCCTCGAGCTCGCGCTCCTGAACGCCGCGGTCGACAAGGCCCTGAGCGCCGGGTTCACGCCGGTCATCACGCCGACGCTGGTCAAGCCGGAGATCATGGCCGGCACGGGCTTCCTCGGTGCCCACGCGGACGAGATCTACCACCTGCCGGCCGACGACCTGTACCTCGTCGGCACCAGCGAGGTGGCGCTCGCGGGCTACCACTCGGGCGAGATCCTCGACCTGTCGAAGGGCCCCAAGCGGTACGCCGGCTGGTCGGCCTGCTACCGGCGCGAGGCCGGCTCGTACGGCAAGGACACCCGGGGGATCATCCGCGTCCACCAGTTCCACAAGGTCGAGGCCTTCACCTACACGACGATCGAGGACGCCTTCGACGAGCACCGCCGCATCCTCGCCTGGGAGGAGGAGATGCTCGCGCTCGCGGAGCTGCCGTACCGCGTGATCGACACCGCCGCCGGGGACCTGGGCTCGAGCGCCGCCCGCAAGTTCGACTGCGAGGCGTGGCTGCCCAGCCAGGAGCGGTACCTCGAGCTCACGTCCACCTCGAACTGCACCACGTTCCAGGCCCGTCGCCTCGGCATCCGCGAGCGCACGGCCGACGGGTCGATGCGCCCGGTGGCCACGCTCAACGGCACGCTGGCCACCACCCGCTGGATCGTCGCGCTCCTGGAGAACCACCAGCAGGCCGACGGATCGGTGCGCGTCCCGGAAGGGCTGCGCCCGTACCTGGGCGGCCTCGAGGTGCTGGAGCCGGTGCGATGACCCGCTGCCGCCTCGTGGCGCTCGACGTCGACGGGACCCTCATGTCCTACGACGGCACGATCTCCGACGAGGTGCGCGAGGCGGTCCTGCAGGTCCGCGACTCGGGCCTGCACGTGGTCCTGGCGACCGGCCGCGGGGTGCACTCCGCCGCGGCGGTGGCCCAGGAGCTCGGGCTCACCGAGGGGTGGGTCGTCTGCTCGAACGGCGCGGTCACCGCCCGCCTCGACCCCGCCGCGGAGAACGGCTACGAGATCGTCCGGGTGGTCACGTTCGACCCGGGCCCCGCGCTGCGGGCCATCGCGATGGAGCTGCCCGACGCGCTGTTCGCCGTCGAGGACCTCGGCCTGGGCTTCCGGGTCTCCGCCGACTTCCCGGACGGCGAGCTGTCCGGCGACCTCGAGGTGGTGTCCTGGGAGGAGCTGACCGCGACGCCCGCCACCCGCGTGGTCATCCGCAACCCGCAGGGCACGCCCGAGGAGTTCCACGAGCTCGTCGAGCGCGTCGGCCTGCACGAGGTCGAGTACGCCGTCGGGTGGTCCGCGTGGCTGGACCTCACCCCGGGCGGGGTGTCCAAGGCGAGCGCGCTCGAGGAGGTGCGCCAGCACCTCGGCGTGCAGCCGCACGCGACCGTCGCGATCGGCGACGGCGGCAACGACGTGCAGATGCTGCGCTGGGCGGCCCGCGGGGTCGCCATGGGCCACGCGCCCGAGGCGGTCCGCGCGGCCGCCGACGAGGTCACCGGCACCATCGACGACGACGGCGCCCTCGCGGTCCTGCGCAGCCTGCTCGTCTGACGTCCCCGTGGACCGTCCACGCGGCTGACGATCTCGTGCGTTCCGCGGGTGTTTCCGCACGATTTCCGTCGTCCACCTGCATCGAGGTCGACCTGTGACTCAATCGTGACCGTATTGCCCGGTCCCAACGGTTGCGTCTGCTTTGCGTAAAGGCTTGCATCGCTTGCAAGGGCGCCGGGGAACCGCCGGCGCCATACCGGAGCATGACGACGTGGAGGTCTCATGAACGGCACACGCAGGCGCCGCAGCTACCTGGCAGCGGCAGCGGCGGGGGCGAGTCTCGCGCTGGTTCTCACAGCGTGCTCGAGCGATGACGACGGTGGCGGTGGGGGCGACGACGCCTCCGGCTCGACCGACTGTGCGGCGTTCGAGCAGTACGGCGACCTCGAGGGCAAGACGATCAGCGTGTACACGTCGATCGTCGACCCGGAGTCGGTCCAGCAGACCGACTCGTACATCCCCTTCGAGGAGTGCACGGGCGCGACCATTGAGTACGAGGGGTCGCGTGAGTTCGAGGCGCAGCTGCCCGTCCGTCTGCAGGCCGGCAACCCGCCGGACATCGCGTACATCCCGCAGCCCGGCTTCCTGGCGTCGATCGTCGCCGACTACCCGGACACGGTCGTCGCCGCACCGCAGGCGGTCATCGACAACGCGAACGAGTACTACACCGAGGGCTGGGTCAACTACGGCACGGTCGACGGCACTCTCTACGCGACGCCGCTGGGCGCCAACGTGAAGTCGTTCGTCTGGTACTCCCCGGCCGCGTTCGAGGAGAACGGCTACGAGATCCCCACCACGTGGGACGACCTCCTTGCCCTCACCGACACGATCGCGGCGGACTTCCCCGACGCCAAGCCGTGGTGCGCAGGCATCGAGTCCGGTGACGCCACCGGCTGGCCGGCCACCGACTGGCTGGAGGACGTGCTGCTCCGCACGGCCGGCCCCGAGGTCTACGACCAGTGGGTCACCCACGAGATCCCGTTCAACGACCCGCAGGTCCTGACCGCCCTCGAGGCCGTCGGCGGCATCCTGAAGAACCCGGACTACGTGAACGGCGGCCTGGGCGACGTCCAGTCCATCGCCACGGCCCCGTGGAACGAGTCGGCGAACGGCATCCCGGACCAGACGTGCTTCCTGCACCGCGCGGCCAACTTCTACCAGGCCAACTGGGACGAGGGCCTGACGGTCGCCGAGGACGGCGACGTCTACGCCTTCTACCTGCCCGGTGAGTCGGCCGACGACAAGCCGCTGCTCGGCGGTGGCGAGTTCGTGACGGCCTTCGCGGACCGTCCCGAGGTCCAGGCTTTCCAGGCGTACCTGTCCAGCCCGGAGTGGGCCAACGCCAAGGCCGCAGCCACCGGCCAGGGCTGGCTGAGCGCCAACAGCGGCCTCGACCCGGAGCTGCTGCAGTCGCCGATCGACAAGCTGTCGTTCGACCTGCTGACCGACGACAGCTACACCTTCCGGTTCGACGGGTCCGACCAGATGCCCGGTGCCGTCGGCGCCGACGCGTTCTGGAAGCAGATGACCGCGTGGATCGCGGAGAACCAGTCCGACGCCGAGACCCTCGACAACATCGAGGCGGCCTGGCCGGCGTCCTGACCGGCTGACGCAGGCGGGGTGGGGGTCGTCGGCTCGGCGGCCCCCATCCCGGCGTTCCGGGCGTATCGTCCGGAACGCGCCACCTCGACGACGAGGGAAAGGGTGAGGAATGGACTGGTTCATCGAAGCCGACTCCGTGGGACACAAGTTCGCGTTGATGATCATCGCGATCCTGTTGTTCGTCGGCATCATGGGGGCGATCCTCTTCGGGATCGACAAGCTGAAGAAGGTCCCGACCTGGGTGGTCGTCGCAGGGTTCCTCGGGCCCACGCTGATCTTCGTGGTCTTCGGCCTGGTGTACCCCGGGCTGAACACGATCAAGCTGTCGCTGTACGACGCGAAGAGCAAGAACTTCGTCGGCCTCGACAACTACGTCACCGCTTTCACGCAGGACCAGTTCCAGACCGTGCTCCGCAACACGATGCTCTGGGTGATCCTGGTGCCGATCCTCGCGACGGCGATCGGGCTGATCTACGCGGTGCTGGTCGACCGGACGCGCTACGAGTCGCTGGCCAAGACCCTGATCTTCCTGCCCATGTCGATCTCGCTCGTGGGCGCCAGCATCATCTGGAAGTTCGTCTACGAGTACAAGCCGAACCAGGGCAACATCCAGCAGATCGGCCTGGCCAACCAGATCCTGGTGTGGCTGGGGCTGGAGCCGTACCAGTTCCTGCTCAACCAACCGTGGAACACGTTCTTCCTCATCGCGGTGATGATCTGGATCCAGGCCGGCTTCGCGATGACGGTGCTGTCCGCGGCCATCAAGGCGATCCCCGACGACATCACCGAGGCGGCCCGGCTCGACGGGCTGCACGGGATCGGGATGTTCCGGTTCATCACCGTGCCGAGCATCCGTCCCGCGCTCGTCGTCGTGATCACGACGATCGCCATGGGCACGCTCAAGGTCTTCGACATCGTCCGGACCATGACCGGCGGCAACTTCAACACGTCCGTCGTGGCCTACGAGTTCTACACGCAGAGCTTCCGCGCGCAGCAGGCCGGACTGGGTGCCGCGCTCGCGGTCATCCTCTTCGTCCTGGTGATCCCGATCATCGTCTACAACGTCCGGCAGCTCCGCCTCTCGGAGGAGATCCGATGACCGCCGCGTCCGCCCCGCTGCCCCCCGCCACGCTCGTCGACCCGGAGGAGGTCGACACCACCCGCAAGCCCACGCGGATGTCCCGCGCGGATTCCCGCGCGGCCGCCGTCAAGGGCAAGCTGAGCTCGCCGTGGACGTCACTCGTCGCGATCCTCATCGCGATCGTGTGGACCGTGCCCACGTTCGGCCTGCTGATCACGTCCTTCCGGCCGCGGTCGGAGATCCGGACATCCGGCTGGTGGACCCTGCCGTGGAACTTCGAGCTCACCCTGGAGAACTACCAGGAAGCCCTGTTCGGGTCGTCGACCAGCCTGGCCACCTACTTCGTGAACTCGATCGTCATCACCCTGCCGGCCGTGATCATCCCCATCGCGCTCGCGCTGCTGGCGGCCTACGCGTTCGCGTGGATCGACTTCAAGGGCCGCAACATCCTGTTCGTCGCGGTGTTCGCGCTCCAGGTGGTGCCCATCCAGGTCACGCTCATCCCGCTGCTCTCGCAGTACGTGGACTGGGGGATCGCCGGGTCGTTCTGGGTGATCTGGCTGTCGCACTCGATCTTCGCGCTGCCGCTGGCCATCTACATCCTGCACAACTTCATGAAGGACATCCCGCCGTCGCTGGTCGAGGCCGCGCGGATGGACGGCGCCGGGCACGTGAAGATCTTCTTCCAGGTGCTCATGCCGCTGCTCACGCCCGCGATCGCGTCGTTCGCGATCTTCCAGTTCCTGTGGGTGTGGAACGACCTGCTGGTCGCGCTGACGTTCGCCGGCGGGACCACCGACGTGGCGCCCCTGACCGTGCGTCTCGCGGAGCTGAGCGGTACGCGCGGGTCGCAGTGGCAGCTGCTGTCGGCGGGCGCGTTCATCGCCCTCGTCGTGCCGCTGGTCGTGTTCCTGTCGCTGCAGCGGTACTTCGTGCGCGGGTTGCTCGCGGGGTCGGTCAAGGGCTGAGGGCGTCGGGCACCGCCTAGATTGAGGCGGTGCCCGCGCCCCTGCTCTTCATCCTCTCGGGGCTGACGCAGTACCTCGGCGCCGCGCTCGCCGTCGGCATCTTCGGCACCGTCGCAGCGGCCACGGTGGCGTGGCTGCGCATCGCGGTCGCCGCCGTCGTGCTGGTCCTCTGGCGACGCCCGTGGCGGTCCCGGTTCACCCGGCAGGACCTGCGCACCGCGGTGGTGTTCGGCGTCGTCCTGGGCGTCATGAACGTGGCGTTCTACATCGCCATCGACCACCTGCCCCTGGGCACCGCGGTGTCGATCGAGTTCCTCGGGCCGGTGGCGGTCGCCGCCTTCACGGGCCGCGGCTGGCGGGACCGGGTGGGCATCGCGATCGCCGCGATCGGCGTCGTCCTGCTCGCCGGGGTCAGCCTGGACACCGGGCCGGATGCGGTGATCGGGCTCGTCGCGATCTCCGTCGCAGCCGCCTGCTGGGCCGCGTACATCCTGCTCGGGCGGCGGGTCGCCCGGGCGGCGACGGGCGGAATCACCGGCCTGTCGGTGGCGATGGCGGCGGGTGCGGTGGTGCTCGCACCGTTCCTGGCCTGGGGCGCCGGTCCCGTGCTGCGCGACCCGCAGCTGGCGGCGCTCGTCGTCGGGATCGCGGTGTGCTCGTCGGTGATCCCCTACGCGCTCGAGCAGCTGGTCCTGCGGCGCGTCCGGGCCGCGACGTTCGCCGTGCTGCTGGCGATGCTCCCGGCGACGGCCGCGGTGATCGGGGCCGTGATGCTCCAGCAGGTGCCGCACGGGCTCGAGGTGGTCGGCCTGCTGCTGGTCTCGGGCGCGATCGTGCTCACCGGGCTCGACCGCGAGGAGCCGCCGACGGAGGAGGCGCCGCCGCCGGCCTAGAGGTACTGCCCGGTGGAGGGGTTCCGGCCGGTGGCCTCGGTCGCTGGAGCATCCAGGCCGGGCACCGGACCGGAGGGCAGCTGGCGCCGCATGCCGGTCAGCTGGTTCTGCGCGGCCACCTGCTGCGCCACGAGCGCGGTCTGGATCCCGTGGAAGAGGCCCTCGAGCCACCCCACCAGCTGCGCCTGGGCGATCCGGAGCTCGGCGTCGGACGGCGCCTGGTCCTCGACGAACGGCAGCGTGATCCGGTGCAGCTCCGCGACGAGCTCGGGGGAGAGGCCCTCCTCCAGCTCGTGCAGGGACCGCTCGTGGATCTCGGCGAGGCGGGCGCGGGCGGCGTCGTCGAGCGGTGCACTGCGCACCTCGTCGAGCAGCTGCTTGATCATCGTGCCGATGCGCATGACCTTCGCGGGCTGGCCGACCAGCGACACGATGTCCTCGGGTTCGTCGTCGGCGGTGTCGCTCTCGGGGTCGATCACCACCACGCGCGGCTTCTCGTCGGTCGGGGCGGCGTCCTGCGGGTCGTTGTCGGTCACCAGGGCATTCTCACCGACTCCGGTCCCGAGCGCAGCGATCGGGCGGCGCTTCCTGCTCGCTAGGGTGTGCGCCATGGCCTGGCTCACCACACCTGCCCATGCCCGGTGGCTCGAGGACGAGACCGACCGGCTCCTCGACTTCGGACGGGCCTCGGTGGTCCCCGGCGGGTTCGCCCGCCAGGACGAGGCCGGTGCCGCGGTCGACAGCCCGCTCGAGCTCTGGATCGCGTGCCGCATGACCCACGTGTACGCGATCGGGCACCTGCTGGGCCGCCCGGGGTCGGCGGCGATCGTCGACCACGGCCTCGCCGCGCTGACCGGCGCCTTCCACGACGACGAGCACGGCGGCTGGTTCGCCGAGGTCGAGCGCGACGGCACCCCGCGGGACACCGACAAGGCCGCGTACCCGCACGCGTTCGTCGTCCTGGCGGCCTCCAGCGCCACCGCCGCGGGCCGTCCGGGCGCCCGCGCGCTGCTCGATGAGGCGCTCGCCGTCTCCGAGCAGCGGTTCTGGGACGACGAGGCCGGCATGGTCGTCGAGCAGTGGGACCGGGCGTTCGGCACGCTCGACGGCTACCGCGGCGTCAACGCCAACATGCACACCGTCGAGGCCTACCTCGCGGCCGCCGACGTCACCGGGCAGCGCGTCTGGCTGGACCGGGCGCTGCGGATCGTCGAGCGCGTCGTGCACGGGTTGGCCGCCGGCAACCAGTGGCGGATCCCGGAGCACTTCGACGCCGACTGGGTGCCCGACCTCGAGTACAACGTGGACACGCCGGCGCACCCGTTCCGCCCCTACGGCGCGACGATCGGCCACTGGCTGGAGTGGGCGCGACTGACCCTGCACGCGCGCGCCGCGATCACCGCCCGCGGCGACGTCGCCCCCGCCTGGATGCTCGAGGACGCGATCGCGCTCTTCGACGCGGCCGTGCGCGAGGGCTGGGACGTCGACGGCGCCCCCGGGTTCGTCTACACGGTCGACTGGTCCGGCGCGCCCGTCGTGCGCGAGCGGATGCACTGGGTGGCCGCCGAGGGGGTGGCCGCCGCCGCGGCGCTGCACGCCGCCACCGGCGAGCAGCGGTTCGACGACGCGTACACGCAGTGGTGGGAGTACATCGGCGCGCACCACCTGGACCGGGTCGGCGGGTCGTGGTGGCACGAGCTCGGCACCGACAACGAGGTGTCGCGGACCGTCTGGGCCGGCAAGGCCGACCTCTACCACGCGGTCCAGGCGACGCTGGTCCCGCGGCTCCCGCTCACCCCGGTGATCGTGCCTGCCCTCGCGGCGGGCCTGCTCGACTAGGGGACCAGCAGCACCTTGCCGAACGCCTCGCCGGACTCCAGCATCCGGTGGGCGTCGGCCGCCCGGCCGAACGGCAGCCGCGCGTGCACGACCGGGTGCACGGACCCGTCGGCGACGAACGGCCATGCGTGCCGGCGGACGCCGTCCATGATCGCGACCTTCTGGTCGAGCGGGCGCGAGCGCAGCATCGTGCCGAGGATGCTGGCCCGCTTGGCCAGCAGCGCCGACAGGTCCAGCTCCGCGCGCCGCCCCTGCTGCATCCCGATCACGACCAGGCGTCCGTCGTCGGCGAGCATCGCGAGGTTGTCCGCGAGGCCACCGGCGCCCAGCACGTCGAGCACCACGTCCACGCCGTGGCCGCCCGTCGCGTCCAGGACCCGGGCGACGAGGTCCGGCTCGCGGTGGTCGAGGGCCACGTCCGCCCCGAGGTCGCGGACGCGGGCCGTGCGCTGCGGCCCCCCGGCCGTCGCGATCACACGGGTGCCCAGGACGTGCGCCAGCTGGACCGCGATCGACCCGACCCCGCCCGAACCGCCGCGGACCAGCAGGTTCTCCCCCGGGGAGAGCCGCGCCGCCCGCAGGTTCGACCACACGGTCGCGAGCGCCTCGGGCAGTGCCGCGGCGTCGACGAGGGGCAGTCCCTCCGGGACGCGGAGCGCCAGCTCGGCCGGCACGGCGGCCAGCTCGGCGTACCCGCCGCCGGGGAGCAGCGCCGCGACGCGGTCGCCCACCTGCAGGTCGTCCGCCCCCAGGTCCGCGCCGCGGCCGACCACGGTCCCCGCGACCTCGAGCCCCGGCCACGCGGGCGCCCCGTCCGGCGGGGGGTAGTGGCCCGCGCGCTGGAGCAGGTCCGCCCTGTTGACACCGGCCGCGGCGACCTCCACGAGAAGGTCCCGGGCGCCCGGGACGGGGTCCGGCACGTCCTCGACAGCGAGGACGTCCGGTTCGCCCGGCTTCGTGATCACGACCGCACGCACGTCCGTACGGTATCCCCGCAGGCCACTCTGCAGGCCGGCGGAACCGGAGTGCTAGCACACGACACCCGAAAGGGGTGGCCGGTCGCCGTATCCCCGCGGGTGAGGTCCATGGCAAACTCTGCCGCGGGCTAATGGTCTGGCGTCCAACAGCCGATGAAGGCCATCGGGACACTCCTGGGTCATACGGCCCAGACGGAACGACCGGCACGACCTGGTGGCAACACCGGGTTGTCGGAAGACGGAAGGGAACGACATGCTGCGACGGCTCGGCATCCGCGCCAAAGTGATGGCTGTCCTTGCCGTCCCCATGATCGTGCTGCTCGCAGCCGGTGGGTACATCTCGTGGAACGCACTCTCCGAGCTGCGCTACGCCCAGGCCGCCGACAGCGTCATCACGGTGCTGCAGGCGTACACGCCGGTCTCGTCCAACATGCAGGCCGAGCGGATCCTCTCGCTCAACGGCGGCACCGCCGAGCAGATCGCGGCGGCACGTGCCGCCACCGACGAGGCGCTCGCGTCGGTCCGGCCGATCACGGCGGACCTGGACCTGAGCCAGTTCCCGAAGCCGGTCGTCGACCAGTTCGTCGAGGTCCAGCTGGCGCACAACACGATGCTTCCCGCCGTCCGTACCGGTGTCGACATCAAGTCCCAGCGTGCGCAGATCGAGCGCAACTACTCGCAGATCATCGAGGGCCAGCTGTCGCTGATGGAGCAGGTCTCCAACAGCCTCGAGAACCGCGACCTGGCCGCGCACGTCACGGCCTACCGCGAGATCGGCACCACCGCCGACAACCTGGTCGTCGAGATGATCGACGGCATCGCCCTGCTCACCACCCGCGCGGCGGCCCCCGCCTCCGTCCGGCAGTACGCGACCCAGGTCTCCGCCACCGAGCTGGCCCGTGGGCGCGCCCAGTACGCCGTCACCGCCCTCGGCGTCGACGAGCTGGCGCTGCCGACCAAGGACCCGACCTCCAACTTCACGCGCATGCGTGCCCTCCTCGAGCAGGGCAACCCGCAGGGCTTCGCCCAGATCGACGTGGCGGGCTACCTCAAGGAGATCCAGGACCAGCTGGGCACCCTGTCGCAGCTCAACGACGACGTCCTGACCACGGCCAGCGACGTCGCCGGCCAGGCGGTCGACGACGCACGGAGCCGGACGTTCATCACCATCGGCATCGTCATCCTGGCCCTCCTGGCCTCCCTGTCGTTCGCCCTCCTCGTCTCCCGCGGGATCGTCGTCCCGCTGCGCCGCCTGACCAAGGCGGCGGCCGACGTCCGCGAGCAGCTGCCGCGACTGGTCGAGCAGGTGGCCATCCCCGGTGAGGGTCCGCAGATCACCCTGGCGCCCATCCCCGTGACCTCCCGCGACGAGGTCGGCCAGCTGGCCGCCGCGTTCAACTCGGTGAACTCGACCACGGTCCAGGTCGCCCAGGAGCAGGCCGCTCTGCGTGGCTCGATCGCGGAGATGTTCGTCAACGTGGCCCGCCGTGACCAGGTGCTCCTCAACCGCCAGCTGTCGTTCATCGACTCGCTGGAGCGTGCCGAGGAAGACCCGAGCACCCTGGCGAACCTGTTCCGCCTCGACCACCTCGCCACCCGCATGCGTCGTAACGCGGAGTCCCTCCTCGTGCTCGCCGGCATCGACTCCGGTCGTCGTCTGCGCGACGCGATGCCGCTGTCGGACGTCGTCCGCACCGCCTCGTCGGAGATCGAGCAGTACGACCGCGTCGAGCTCGACCTCCAGGTCGACCCGCACATGCACGGCTTCAACGCCCTCGGCGCCGCCCACCTGCTCGCCGAGCTCCTCGAGAACGCGACGATCTTCTCCGAGCCGGAGACGCCCGTCACGGTCACCACCGGTGTCTCGGGCCAGTTCGTGGTCGTCCGCATCCTCGACCAGGGCCTCGGCATGAGCGACGCCGAGCTCGAGGCCGCGAACGCGAAGATCATCTCGACCTCCGCCAGCGACTCCCTGGGCAACCAGCGCCTCGGCCTCTTCGTGGTCGGCCGCATCGCCCAGCGCCTCGGCGCCGACGTCAAGCTGCTCAAGGCCGCCCACGGCACCGGCACCGAGACGATCGTCCGCTTCCCGGCCACGCTGTTCGTGATGACCGAGACCAACCTCTACGGCAACGGTGCACCGGCTCAGCTGGCCGCCCCGCGCAACGACCCGGGCCTGCCCCAGATCGAGGCCCCCGTCGTCGAGGCCGTCGACCTCGCCGCCCTGACGGACGGCCAGACCTCGCTCGGCCTGCCGCACCGCCGTCGTCGCGACGACGGTTCCGACGAGCCGGTCGGCCCGATCCCCGTCACCGAGCTGGCGCAGTCCTCCGGGCTGCCGACGCGGTCGAAGAAGACGTTCGACGAGGACAACCTCGTCCTGCCCGAGGCCCCGGACGGCCACATCGCGCCCGAGATCTCCGCTGCCGGCTCCGACTGGAAGCCGGAGACGCTGGCCCCGCTCAAGGGTGGTCTGCCGAGCCGTAGCCGTGCCGCCACGTCCGCGTGGGCGAAGCCGGAGGAGCCGACCACCACGGCGAGCGCCCCCGCCCCTGCTCCCGCCGCACGCGCCGGTCTGTTCTCGGGCTTCCGCGGACGCACCGAGACCCCCGCGTCCACGGACACCGGCGAGAACCTCGTCGTCCCGGGCCTGATGTCCGAGGACGAGGAGCGCGCGCTCCCGCCCGCCCAGTCCAACGCCGTCCGCGCCCCGTGGATGTCGAGCGGTGCGCACGCTGCACCGGCCGAGCCGATCGTGGTGCCGCAGCTCGCCGACGAGGACGACTCGTGGGAGGTGCAGGAGGCCGGCAACCGTGAGGCGCGGGCCGCCGAGACCGCCGCAGCCGACGCCGCCGCCGCGCAGGCTGAGCTGACCGCGGCCGCTCCTGCGGCCGAGGAGGCGCCCGTCTGGGAGCCGACTCCCGCCTGGGCGCCGACCGAGGCGCCCGTCGCGTCGACCCCGGCGTGGGCGGCCCCGGCTGTCGCAGAGACCCCGACCTGGGACGAGCCCGCCGCGACCGAGACCCCCGCGTGGGAGGCCCCGGCTGTCGCGGAGACCTCGGCGTGGGACGCTCCGGCTGCTGCGGAGACCCCGACCTGGGACGAGACCGCCGTCGCGGAGACCCCCGCGTGGGAGGCCCCGGCTGTCGCGGAGACCCCCGCGTGGGAGGCCCCGGCTGTCGCGGAGACCCCCGCGTGGGACGCCCCCGCTGTCGCCGAGACCCCGGCGTGGGACGCTCCGGCTGTCGCGGAGACCCCGACCTGGGACGAGCCCGCCGCGGCGGAGACCCCGGCGTGGGAGGCCCCCGCGGTCGCCGAGACCCACAGCGTCGACGCCCCGGCTGCCGAGACCCGGACCTGGGACGAGACCACCGGTGCCGAGACCTCGGCCTGGGTCGCGCCCTCGGCCTCCGACGCGCAGGCCTGGGACCAGGCGATCGTCGACGACGAGCCCGCCTGGCAGGCTCCCGTCGTCGGTGAGGCGGCTCCGGTCGCCCTCGCAGGACGCGTCCCCGCCCCGGCGGCCGCGCCGGCGGAGGACGTGGCCGCGCCGGACGCGCCCGTGGCGCCTGTCCAGAGCTTCACCTCGTACAGCGGCTACGCCGGCTGGGGCGCCCCTGCTGCGCCGTACCAGCCGTTCGAGCGGACGCTCGACGAGGCCCGTGCCTGGCACACCGGCGCCATGCCGATCGTGCCGGAGCCCGTTGCAGCAGCGGCCCAGCCCGTCGCCGAGACGGCCGAGGCCGTCGAGGAGCCGGTGGCGCCCGCGGACGAGCAGACGCCCGCCGCCGACGACGCCGCCTGGCCGGCACCCGTCTGGGAGCCGCCGACCTGGCAGGCGCCCGAGTGGGCGGAGCAGCCGACCGAGGCTGCCCCGGTCGCCGAGGTGACGCCGGAGCCCGAGCCCGAGCTCGCCGTGGTCGACGGTGTCGCGTTCCGACGCGTCTACCTCGAGCCCGACCCCGAGCCCGCGTACGGCACGGACACCGCGGCCGAGGCCGAGCCGGAGCCCGAGGTGGCGCCCGAGCCGGAGCCCGTCGCCGTGCAGGAGGCGCCCCTGTGGGCAGCTCCCGTGCAGGAGGCGCCGGCGTGGCCGACCACGCAGGCCCCGCAGCCGCACGTCGACCAGCCGACGCAGATGTTCACGCCGATCGAGGCGGCAGCCGCCGTCACGCCCGAGCCCTCCGCGTACGCCCCGCAGGCACCCGCCTACGAGGCCCCGGTGACCTTCGCGGCACCCGAGCCCGTCGCCGCACCGACGTGGGCGCCGACGGCGTCGGCTCCGGCCGCGCCGGCACCCGAGGCACCGTTCTCCGACCTCGTGCAGTCGCCGTCCGACGACGCCAAGGGGCGCCGCCGCTGGGGCCTGTTCGGTCGGAAGAAGGGTGACGAGGTCGCCCCTGAGCTCGCCGCCCCGGTCGCGCAGGCACCGGTCGCCCCCGAGCCCGCCAGCCAGGTCGCCCCCGTGCGGACCTCGGCGTGGACGTCGGAAGCAGCGGCTCCGCAGTCGCCCTCCGGCGCAGACTCGTCGCAGTCGTGGATGGCGTCGACCACCTGGTCGGCTCCGGCACCTGCCGCGCCGCTGCCCAAGGCTCCGGCTCCCCTGGAGCCCGCCGCGGCCGGCCAGTGGTCGCCGCCGGAGTGGGCTGCACGCCCGGGTGGCAACCGTGCCCCGTCGTCGACGGTCCCGCAGCCCGCGCTCCCGCCGTCGGTCGCCCCGCGCGTCGGCACGCTCGACGACGAGGTGGCCGCCATGCTGGCCCTTCGTTCGGACATCCAGGAGCAGGCACTCTCCGAGCTCTCGCAGCTGTCGGCCTACCGGCCGGCCGCGACGGGTGGCAACGCGGAGCGCCTGACCAAGCGAGTCCCCACAGCTGTCCCGGCGACGACTGTCTCCGAGGACGAAGGGAAGCCTGTGCAGCGTGATGCGGACCAGCTCCGGTCGCGTCTGTCGAGCTTCCAGTCCGGGACCTCTCGTGGCCGTCGCGCCATGGAGGACCCGTCCGGCCAGAACGGCGTGAGCTGATGACTGCCCCCGACCCCACTACCGTCGTCACCGCCATGGTGGCGTCTGACCCCGCAGTCATCGACTGCACCAGCAAGGAGGAAGTGTGACCGCGCTCAGCACCGAGGCAGCCAACTTCGGCTGGCTCCTGGACAACTTCGTCCGGACCGTGCCCGGCACTCGCCACACACTCGTGGTGTCTGCGGACGGTCTTCTCATGGCGATGTCCGAGCAGCTCGACCGCACCAGCGGCGACCAGCTCGCGGCGATCGTCTCCGGGATGTCAAGCCTGACCCGTGGCGCCGCGCGCCAGCTCCGTGCGGGGGAGGTGCGTCAGGCGATCATCGAGATGGACTCACTGTTCCTCTTCCTCATGAGCGTCTCGAACGGCTCCGTCCTCGCCGTGGTCGCGGAGTCCAGCTGCGACGTGGGCCTCATCGGCTACGAGATGGCGATGCTCGTCTCTCGTACCGAGGCCACCCTCACGCCGCAGCTCATCTCCGAGATGCGGGGTCAGCTCCCTGTCGACGGCGTCACTCGCACGCCGGTCGCCTGAGGCTACGGAGAGAGACAGACTCATGACCGAGCACATCGAGTACGAGGCCAGAACGGTCCGGCCCTACGCCGTGACCGGTGGCCGCGTGCGCTCGGCGCGCTCCGACCTGCCTCTCGAGGCGCTGGTCGAGGCAATGCCCGGCGCCGTCACGAGCCAGGGCCTCCCGCCCGAGAAGCGGGCGATCCTTCAACATGCCGCGTCCAACTACATCTCGGTAGCCGAGCTCTCTGCTCTGCTCCACCTGCCGCTCGGCGTGATCCGGATCCTCGTGTCCGACCTCGCCGACCAGCAGTTCGTGCGTGTGCACACCTCACAGCCGGTCGAGGTCAACACCGGTGAGTCCCCTGCCCTGTCCCTCAGCGTGCTGGAGAGTGTTCTCAATGGCATTTCCGCCCTCTGACGCCGCTGTGGCCGCTCCGGCGGGCACGGCAGGAAGCGTCGCACCCACCGTCGTCAAGATCGTCGTCGCAGGCGGCTTCGCCGTCGGCAAGACGACCTTCATCGGCTCCATCTCGGACATCGAGCCCCTCAACACCGAGGCCGCGATGACCGAGCACTCTGTCGGCGTCGACGACGCCGGCGGTGTGTCGGACCGCAAGACCACCACCACGGTGGCGATGGACTTCGGTCGCATCGCCCTGCCGGGGTCGCTCTGGCTCTACCTGTTCGGTACCCCTGGCCAGGACCGGTTCCTGTTCATGTGGGACGACCTGGTCCGCGGTGCCATCGGCGCCGTCGTCCTGGTCGACACCGACCGGCTCGACCAGTGCTTCCCGGCCGTGGACTACTTCGAGAGCCGTGGCATCCCGTTCGTCGTGGGTGTCAACTGCTTCGACGGCGTCGCCAAGCACCAGCTGGACGACGTCCGCGAGGCGCTCGCGATCCCGGCGCACGTGCCGGTGCTCTACACGGACGCCCGGTCGCGTGCGGCCACCAAGCAGGCGCTGATCTCCCTCGTGCAGCTCGCGATGGAGCGTCTGCGCAGCCGGTGACCCGAGAGGTCTCACCCGACCGCGGCCGGTTCCCTGTGGGGGACCGGCCGCGGTCGTCCGCCGACGAGGTGAGGGATCATGGGGGCGTGACCGCCTCGCCCTTCGGCCCGTCGCCGCGACCGCGCGACGACGGTCACGCGGTCCTGCCGCAGCCGCGGCCGGCACCGGACGACGAACCCCGCGCTGTCGAGGAGCCGACGCCGGAGGACGTGGCGCCCGCGCCCGTGCCGACACCGACGCTGCGCGTGTACGCGGACGGGTCGGCCCTGTCCCGGTACCTCGTCGGCGCGCCGTGCCGCACGCAGTGGCTCGAGTGGACCGCCGACCACGAGGACGAGCTCCTCACCACGCCCCTCGGCCTGACCGAGCTCCGCCGGGCCGCACGACCGCGCGGCGTCGAGGCGACCGGCGTGGCCCACGACGTGGAGGAGCGCCTCGAGGTCATCCGGTTCTCCGACCAGACGCTCCGGGCGGCCACCAAGGTCTCGGGCGTGCTGCCGCCGTTCATCGCGCTCCACCTGGGGGCCGCGCTGGCGCACCCGGGGGTCGGGGGCGTCGCCACCTACGACCTCCAGCTGGCGCAGGCGTCGGCGCTGCACGGGCTGACGATCGTCTCGCCGGGGTGGCCGGCCGGCTGGTGGGAGCGGGCCGGAGGGTAGGCACCCTTCCGCCCGGGCGCCCGCGGGCCTAGTTTCGGATCGTGACTCACGACGGCGGAGCGCTCCGAGACCCAGCACTCGATCCCCGCGCGGTCAGGGCCGCGCCGCCCTTGGTCCCCGCTCGCCGGCGGGCAGCCGATCCGGTGACGCACCTGACGCGCGAGGAGCGGGAGGCCCGAGGGGCCGCCGCCCGGGTGCTGATGCCGCGGGAGGCGCTCGCACACCTGGGCGCGGGGGACTCCCGGCCCGAGCCGATCGAGCTGTTGGTGTCCCAGGGCACCACCCGGCTGCCTGAGCTGGTCCCGCTCCGGTACGGGCGCATGGCGACCTCCGCGTTCGCGTTCTACCGCGGGGCCGCGCTGCTCATGGCGTCCGACCTCGCGGCGGTCCCCGACTCCGGGCTCGACGTCCAGCTCTGCGGTGACGCGCACATGTCGAACTTCGGCGTGTACGGCACCCCCGAGCGGCGGATGCTGTTCGACCTCAACGACTTCGACGAGACCCTGCCGGGACCGTTCGAGTGGGACGTGAAGCGCCTGGTGGCGAGCGTCGAGGTCGCGGCACGGAGCATCGGGGTCGACGACCGGGCGCGGCGGAAGATCCTCACGGAGGTCGCCAAGACGTACCGGACGGCGATCCGCGACCTCGCCGACAAGGGGAACCTCGAGGTCTGGTACGCACGCATCGACATCGACGACTTCCTGCGCGAGCACCGCGACGACCTCGGCAAGGCGCAGGTGAGGCGGACGGAGTCGACGGTGAAGAAGGCACGGACCCACGACCACCTGCGTGCTGTGGGCAAGCTGACGGAGATCGTCGACGGGCGGCGACGGTTCCGGTCCGACCCGCCGCTGGTCACCTCGCTCGAGGAGATGCTCGGCGATGCGGCCGCGCGCATCTTCACCGAGGCGATGGGCGAGCTGATGCGGGCTTACCAGAGCAGCCTGGAGCCGGCGCGCCGTCACCTGCTCAGCGAGTACCGGGTGATCGACATGGCCCGCAAGGTCGTCGGCGTCGGCAGCGTCGGCACCCGGGCGTGGATCCTGCTCCTGCAGGGTGTCGACGAGGACGATCTGCTCGTCCTGCAGGCCAAGGAGGCGCAGGCGTCGGTGCTCGAGCAGTTCCTGGGTGCCAGCGAGTACACCCACTCCGGCCAGCGCGTGGTCGAGGGGCAGCGGCTCATGCAGGCCGCGAGCGACGCGTTGCTCGGGTGGCAGCGGAGCACGGGCATCGACGGTGTCGAGCGCGACTTCTACATCCGCCAGCTGCGCGACTGGAAGGGCTCGGCGGTCATCGAGGAGATGCAGCCGGACGGCTTCCGCCGGTACGGCGGCCTGTGCGCCTGGACGCTGGCCCGCGCACACGCCCGGTCCGGTGACCGGGTCGCGATCGCGCGGTACCTCGGTGGGTCCAAGGTGGCCGACGAGGCGTTCGCCGACTTCGCCGCCGACTACGCCGACCGCACGGAGCAGGACCACTCCGCGCTGACGTCGGCGATCGGCTCAGGACGGCTGGAGGCGATCCACGGGGTGTAGGCCGCCGCGCCGTCCGAGCGCCGCCGCGGCGGCCGCGACGACCGCCGGGTCGGTCGTGGTGTACCCGGCGGACCCGCTGCCCGGTCCGCCGGACTCGTCGACGTGCCGGCTGGCGGACAGGTGCACGGCGTCGATGCCGGTGCCCAGCAGCGCGGCGATGTCGTCGGGCCGCACCCCGCCCCCGGCCATGACCTGCAGTCGGCCGGCGGCGTGCGTGACCGTGTCGGTGAGCCGTGCGAGGCCGTCGACGCTGCGCGCGGCACCGCCGGAGGTCAGGACGCGCACGACGCCGAGCGACACGAGCTGGTCGACGGCCGGAGCCGGCTCGGTGAGCGTGTCGAACGCCCGGTGGAACGTGACCTCGCGCCCGTCGGCGGCCTGCACCAGCCGTGCGACCGCGTCCCGGTCCACCGAGCCGTCGGGACGCAGCGCACCGACCACGACGCCGGCGGCACCGGCGCGCACGGCGGCCCGGACGTCCCCGACCTGCACGGCGAGCTCCTCGGGCGAGTAGACGAACGACCCGGCGCGCGGACGGACCAGGACGTGCACGCCGACGCTCGACGGGACGGCCGCAAGGATCGCGTCGAGCAGGCCGATCGACGGGGTGATCCCGCCGGTGGCGGCCAGCGCGGCGCACAGCTCCAGCCGGTCGGCGCCCAGCGCGGCGGACGCGACCGCGCCGGCCACGTCCTGCACGGCGATCTCGAGCGCGGTCATGCCCAGGACAGTAGGGGCTCGCCGGCGGACACCGTGTCGCCCGGGAGCGCGAGGCGGGTGAGGGCGTCGGCACCGGCCTCCAGGCCCACCACCGGGCACACAGGCGAGCGGCCGCCGGCCGCGACCGCCGACGGGTCCCAGCTCACGACGACCTGTCCCGCGGTGACGACCGACCCCTCGGCGGCGTGCAGGGTGAACCCGGTGCCGCCGAGCTCGACGGTGTCGATGCCGAGGTGCACGAGCACCGCGCGGCCGTCGTCGTGCTGGACGACGAACGCGTGCGGGTGCAGCTTGACGATGGTGCCGTCGATGGGGGAGATCACCTGGGCGGCCGCGGAGCGCTCGGGGTCGAGCGCGAGGCCGGGTCCCACCAGCTCGGCTGAGAACACGGGGTCGGTGACGTCGCCGAGCCCCAGCACCTGCCCGCTGACGGGGGACAGCACGGTGAGCAGGGCCGTCACCGGAGGTCCTCGATGTCCGACGCGAGCGTGTCCGCCTCGGGCCCGACGATGACCTGCACCGCCACCCCGGACCGCACGACGGCGATCGCGCCGGCTGCCTTGAGCCCGCGCTCGTCGACGAGCGCGGGGTTCTCCACCTCGACCCGCAGGCGGGTGATGCAGGGCTCGAGGTCGAGGACGTTCGCGTCCCCGCCCAGCGCTGCCAGGATCTTCTCGGCCTTCGTCATGTCGGGCACCCTCACATCAGCTCGTCGAGGTCGGTGGCGATGAGGTCGACGTGCGGGCCGACCACGACCTGCACCACCCGGCCGGAGATCATCACGCCGAACGCGCCGGCGGCACGCAGCCCGGCCGCGTCGACCCGGCTCGCGTCACGCACGAGGGACCGCAGCCGCGTGGTGCACGGCTCGATCTCGTCGATGTTGTCGACGCCTCCGAGGGCGGCCAGGATCGCCGCCGCCTGGTCTTTGCTCTGCGGCCTCATTGTCGTCCTCCTGAGGTGGGGGTGTGTGCGGGCTCGAGGTCGGCCTCGGCCCGTCGTCGGGGGACCAGCGCGGGCCGCGGCGCGCGCAGCGGGACCCACACGCTGTAGCGGTCGGCGCGGTAGCAGGCGCGGGAGAACATCGTCGCGGAGTCGACGGAGTACGTGCGGCGCTCGGCGCGCAGGACGGCTCGGGCGTCGCCGAGCCCGAGCAGGGACGCCTCCGTGTCGGTGGCCTCGTCGGCGGACAGCGTGTCCTCGCCCCACTCGGGTGCCAGCCCACGGTCCCGCAGCGCCTCGTACATGCTCGCCGGGGGTCCGTCGTCGAAGAGCGTGGGTGCCAGGGCGACGGGTACCCACGCCTGCTCGATGCAGATGGGGAGGCCGTCGGCGCTGCGCACCCGGTAGAGGAAGTGCACCTTCTGGCGCGGCTCGAGCTCGAGCGCGGTGGCGACGTCGGGGGTCGCGGCGACGACCTGGGCGGTGAGCACGGTCGTGGCGGGTTCCATGCCGCGGCGGCGCATCTCCTCGCCGAACGTGGTCAGCCGCATCTCGAAGTCCATGCGCTGGGGCGCGACGAACGTGCCGCGCCCCTGCTCGCGGACCAGGACGCCCTCGGTGACGAGCGTGTCGACGGCCTGCCGCACGGTCATCCGGGAGAGCCCGAACTGCTGGCTGAGGTGTCGTTCGGACGGGATCGCGTCACCGACCCGCAGGTCCTGGGCGACGAGGGTGGCCAGGTGGTCGCGCACCGTCAGGTACTTGTGCGCGCTGCCCTGCTCCGGCTCGTCCACGCGCGGCGACTCCTTCGTGTCCTGTGCGACGACGGTCTGCGTCGGCGCGACGTGACCCTTGACACATCATGAGGTCTAGACCAGTCTGCTCGCAACTGGTCCAGACCAGACATCCCCCGAGAGCTTCAGGACCACCCATAGAGGAGTGCTCCATGACCACCGTCACCGCCGACGTCTCCGAGAAGCGGGGCATCCCCGGCCTCGCCCAGCTGCAACGCATCGGCCGCTCGCTGATGCTCCCGATCGCCTCCCTGCCCGCCGCCGCGCTGCTGTTGCGGCTCGGCCAGGACGACATGCTCGGCAAGGACGGGCTGGGCGCGAGCGCCGACTGGCTGCTGCCGGTCGCGTCCGTGCTCGCCGCCGCGGGCGACGCCCTGTTCGCCAACCTCGCCATGCTCTTCGCGGTCGGCGTCGCCGTCGGCTACGCCCGCAAGTCCGACGGCTCGACCGCTCTGGCCGCGCTCATCGGCTATCTCGTGTTCAAGGGCGTCACCACGGCCCTGTCGCCGTACATCCTCGGCGCGGCGGCCGAGGGCGAGAAGCAGGAGCTCATCAACTACGGCGTGCTCGGCGGCATCGTGATGGGCCTCGTCGCCGCTCTGCTCTACCAGAAGTACTACCGCATCAAGCTCCCGCCCTACCTGGCGTTCTTCGGCGGCCGGCGCTTCGTGCCGATCGTGACCGCCGGTGCCGCCATCCTCATCGCGGTCGCGGCCTCGCTCGTGTACCCGGCCTTCGACGCCGGCTTCACCGCGGTCGGCGAGTGGGTCACCGGCTCGGTGATCCTCGGCGGGTTCGTCTACGGCACCACCAACCGTCTGCTCGTGCCGATCGGCCTGCACCACCTGCTCAACTCGATGCCCTGGTTCCAGTTCGGTGAGTACACCGACGCCAACGGCGAGGTCTGGAACGGCGACATCGCCCGCTTCCTGCACGGCGACCCGACCGCGGGCGCCTTCATGACGGGCTTCTTCCCGATCATGATGTTCGCCCTGCCCGCCGCGGCCCTGGCGATCGTCCACACGTCCAAGGCCAAGAACCGCAAGGTGATCGCGGGCATCATGGGCTCCGCCGCGCTCGTCTCGTTCGTCACGGGTGTGACGGAGCCGCTCGAGTTCGCGTTCGTGTACGTCGCGTACCCGCTGTACGCCATCCACGCGGTGCTCACCGGCACGTCGCTCGCGCTCGTCAACGCGCTCGGCATCCGCGACGGGTTCGGGTTCTCCGCCGGGGCCATCGACTACGTGCTCAACTTCCGCATCGCGGAGAAGCCCCTGTGGCTCATCGTGATCGGTCTGGGGTACGCGGTCATCTACTACGTCCTGTTCCGATGGGTCATCACGCGCTGGCAGCTGCGGACGCCGGGACGTGAGGACGACGACGACGACTCGACGGCGACGACGACGGAGGACCGGCCGGCCGACGTGACGGTCCCTGCGGCGGTCGACGAGACGGCTCCCGCACGATGACCTCCGCGGTCGCCGCCGCGCTGACCATGAGGGGGTTCGGGGTCAGCCCGGGCCGCACGGTGGGGGTCGTGGCGCGCATGCCCGACGCCCCACCGGCACCGTCGCCCGAGCCGTCGGCTCCGGGCACGGACCTGGTCACGGCGGCGGCCGCGGTGGACGACGCGGCTGCCCGGGTCCAGGACGCCCTGGCCCGGGCGGCCGACGCGGCGACCGGGGAGTCCGCCGACATCCTCGTGGTGACCGCGGCGATGGCGGCCGACCCGTCGCTCGCCGACGAGGCCCGGAGGCGTGTCCTGGAGAACCGGGCCACGCCCGCGCGGGCCGTGTGGGACGCGGCCGAGCTGGTCGCGGAGCAGCTCCGTGCGCTGGGCGGGATGTTCGCGGACCGGGCGGCGGACGTCCGGGACGTGCGCGACCGCATCATCGCCGAGCTGCTGGGTCAGCGGCCCCCGGGCGTCCCGGACCCGGGCACCCCGTTCGTGCTGGTGGCCAGGGACCTGGCGCCGGCGGACACCGCGCGGCTGGACCCGGCGCACGTGCTCGCCGTCGTCACGTCGGGCGGCGGACCCACAGCCCACACCGCGATCCTGGCGCGTGCGCTCGGCATCCCGTGCGTCGTCGCGGTGGCGGGCGCCGACGCGATCGCCGACGGTGAGACGGTCCTCGTGGACGGCTCGCAGGGGGAGGTCGTGCGGGGTCCCGACGCCGACACCGTCGAACGTGTCGGTCGCGCCCGCCCTCGTCCGACCCGCCTCGAACGGCCAGGCCGGACGGCGGACGGTCACGCCGTGCCGCTGCTGGCCAACGTCGCGGACCCGGCGGGTGCCGCGGCCGCCGCGGAGGCCGGGGCCGAGGGCATCGGTCTCTTCCGCACGGAGTTCGAGTTCCTGGGCCGGACGACCGCGCCCGGGATCCCCGAGCAGGTGGCGGCCTACGCGCAGGTCTTCGCCGCGTTCCCCGGCCGACGCGTGGTCATCCGCACGCTCGACGCCGGTGCCGACAAGCCGCTGCCGTTCGTCACCGCCGCGGGGGAGCCCAACCCGGCCCTCGGCGTGCGCGGGCTGCGCACGTCGTGGGCGCACCCCGGGGTCCTCGACGACCAGCTCGCCGCCATCGCGCAGGCCGCGGCGGCGTCGTCGGCGGACGTCTGGGTGATGGCCCCGATGGTGGCGACCGCGGACGAGGCCGACGCCTTCGTGGAGCGCTGCGCCGCTCACGGCCTGGCGCACGCGGGGGTCATGGTCGAGGTCCCCGCGGCCGCGCTCCGTGCCGGTGACCTGCTCCTGCACGCCCGGTTCGCGAGCCTGGGCACCAACGACCTCACGCAGTACGCGATGGCGGCGGACCGGGAGCTCGCGGGCCTGGCGCGGCTGTCGACCCCGTGGCAGCCGGCCGTGCTGTCCCTGGTCCAGCTCGCGTGCGCGGGCGGCGAGGCACGCGGCCGGCCCGTCGGGGTCTGCGGCGAGGCGGCGGCCGACCCGGTGCTCGCCCCCGTGCTGGTCGGGCTCGGCGTCGCGTCGCTGTCGATGACGCCCCGGGCGCTGCCCGACGTGGGCGCGGTGCTGGCCACCGTGACGCTCGAGCGGTGCCGCGAGCTGGCCGGCCTCGCCCTCGCGCAGCGCACCGCCGACGAGGCGCGGTCGGCGGTGCGCGCGTCGTTGGACGTGCTCGAGGAGCTGGGTCTCTAGTCGGTCTGCAGCAGGAACTGCTCGAGCGCGTCGATCGAGGCGACCGCGTCGGCGCCGTCGTCCTCCGTCGCCAGCACGACCTCGTCGCCCACCCCGACACCGAGCGTCATGATCGCGAGGATCGAGGCGGTGGCCACCGGGGTGCCGCCGGCCCGCGCGATCGTGACCCGTGCGGGCTGGCGGCCGGCAGCGGCGACGAACTGCGCGGCGGGGCGGGCGTGCAGCCCTCCGGGAAGAGCGACGACGACGGAACGCTGCATGGCCTGCCTCCAAGGACGGGTCGACGGTGACCTGCGCGACTCTACTGGTCTAGACCATGTGCGCGCGACTCGCTGTGGGAGACTCGTGCCGCTGCGGGCCTGCGCCCGCGCGGGAGGGCTGTCTGAGCGGCCGAAAGAGACGGTCTTGAAAACCGTTGGAGCGGGACAACCCCGTTCTCGTGGGTTCGAATCCCACGCCCTCCGCCGCGGGCCGTCGTGGCTCTGAGACCCGCCGTTCCGGACCGCTCGAAGCCGGTACGGTCGACCCCCTGACCCGGGCGTTCCGGGCGGAGGGAGAGCTCGTGCGCGCGTCGGTCGCAGTGACGGTGGTGCTGGTCGGTGTCCTCGGGCTCGCCGGATGCACGGGCGGTGACGATCCCGAGCCCTCCGGGACGGGTTCGGCGGTCGCGACCACCGGCCCCGGCGGGACCGCGCAGCAGGCCGGGACGGTGTTCGAGGCCACGTTCCCGGTTCCGGGCGGGTCGGACTCCCAGGTGCGGGTCGAGGTGGAGCCGCTCGTCGTGCAGGGCAGGACGATGGAGCTGCGCGTCTGGTTCACGCCCGACGACGACTCGCTGGCCGACGGAGACACCGCGAACGTCTACGAGATGACCGGCGACGGCGACCTGCTCCCGGCGCTGAACGACCTCGAGCACCTGACGCAGTACTTCGTGCTGAGCGAGACCGGTCAGCAGTGGGCGACGGACACCGTGCGCGCGGAGGCCGCCAACGGCGAGCCGGTGCTCTACCAGGCGTGGTTCGCCGCACCGACCGAGCGGGTCGAGGCGCTCGACCTCTCGCTCGTCGCCTCGTGGGCGCCGTTCGAGAACGTCCCCGTGACGTACGAGGACTGAGCCGTGCGACCGATCGCCCGTCGACGGCCCGCCGCGGCCGCGCTCACCCTCGTCGTCGTCGCCCTGCTCGTGTCCGCCGCCTCCCCGGCGACCGGCGACGAGGCCCCGCTGACGCTGGACGACTTCCCCGCCCTCACCGACGACGTCCTCACGAACGGCCTCTTCGCCGTGCGCGACTACAGCGACTCACCGCCGTTCTTCACGGTGCGCCCCTACGACCCGGACGCGGCCGTCCGGACGGTGGAGCAGGTCGAGCAGGTGCAGGACCAGACGTCGGTCACCCTCGCGTCGGACATCCTGTTCGTGGTCGACGGCAGTGACCTGGCGGAGCCCGCTCGCGCGGCGATCGGTGCGCTCGTCGCCCAGGTCCCCGCCGGCGCCACCGTCACGGTCGACGGTCACACCGACTCCGTGCTCGACGACGCCCACAACCAGGGCCTGTCCGAGCGGCGCGCACAGTCGGTGGCCGCCGCCGTCGGTGCGGCCCGCCCGGACGTCGTGCTCGACGTGCACGGGTACGGCGAGTCGCGCCTGAAGGTCTCCGAGGCCGGAGAGGACCTCGCCGACGACCGGGCGCAGAACCGGCGCGTCGAGCTCCACTACGTCGGGGCGCCTCCCGCGACGACGGCGCCCGCGACCCCCGAGCCGACGGTCGGGCCTGCGGCGGCCGGGCCGTACGGTGAGGCCGGCCTCGTCGACCCCGTGCCGGAGTCCGGTGCGAAGCTCCTGGCGGAGCAGACCGTCGACGCCCCGGGTCGGCCCGGTGAGCAGCTGCGGGTCGGGGTCGAGGGCCTGGACGTGCGCGGCGCGTCGATGCGGCTGCGGATCGTCGTCGAGCGGCTGGGCGGGTCGAGCGAGCCTGCGACGCTCTACGAGCTGATGGACGACCACTCGTTGACGCCGAGCGTCGCGGACCGCGTGCGTCTGGTCGACTACCGGACCCTGTCCAACACCGGCCAGCGCTGGTCGACCGACAACCTCGGGCTCTCCCTCGTCCCGGGCGTGCCCGTGCGGTTCGAGGCGACCCTCCCGGCGCCGCTGTACACGACCGAGGCGCTGGCCGTCAGCGTCGACGCCGGCTGGCCGGCGTTCGAGGACGTGCCGGTGACCTGGTCCTGACCCCAGGTCGGCGAACGACGCCCGCCGGCGAGCGGGTGACCGCGGTGCGCGTCTAGGCTCGCCGCGTGCCCCGACGCCACGTCCAGCTGCATGCCCGCCCGCCGAAGGAGGCGCAGGGAGAGGCCGTCGACGTCCTCGTCCGGCGCGGGCTCGACGACCTGCGTCGCGAGCTCGGCATCCCGGCGGAGTTCCCCCCGGAGGTCCTCGCCGAGGCGGCCGCCGTCATCGCGCGGGGTCCCGAGGGCGAGCGGTCCGACGCCACGGACATCGCGTTCGTCACCATCGACCCCGAGGGCTCGAAGGACCTGGACCAGGCGCTGCACATCGAGCGCCGCGCACCGGGCTTCCGGGTCCGGTACGCGATCGCCGACGTGGCGGCGTGGGTCCGTCCCGGCGGCCGGATCGATGGCGAGGTGCGCGAGCGGGTCGAGACGCTGTACGCGCCGGACGGCCGGACCCCGCTGCACCCGCCGGAGCTGTCCGAGGGCGTCGCGAGCCTGCTGCCGGACCAGGTGACGCCGGCCCTCGTGTGGACGATCGACCTCGACGCCGAGGGTGCCCCGGTCGGGGTCACCGTCGTGCGGGCCTCGGTCCGCAGCCGAGCCCAGCTGACCTACGTGGGCGCGCAGGCGGCGCTCGACGACGGGACCGCCGACGAGACGCTCCAGCTCCTGCGCGAGGTCGGCACGCTCCGCGAGGCGGCCGAGCGTGCCCGCGGGGGCATCACGCTGCCGACGCCGGAACAGGTGGTCGAGCAGGACGCCCACGGCACCTGGACCCTCGGCAGTCGCGCCACCCTGCCCGTCGAGGAGTGGAACGCGCAGATCTCCCTGCTCACGGGCATGTGCGCCGCGCAGCTGATGCTGGACGGCCGGATCGGGATCGTCCGCACGCTCCCGGCGGCGGACCCGCGGGACGTCGAGCGGCTGCGGCTGTCCGCGCACGCGCTGGGCGTGCCGTGGCCCGCCGGGGCGACACCCGGCGACGTCATCCGCGAGCTCGACGCGTCGAACCCGACCCATGCCGCGCTGCTCACGGACGCGACCTCCCTGCTGCGCGGCGCGGCCTACGTGGCGTTCGACGGCGAGGTCCCCGCCGCGCCCCTGCACGCCGCGATCGCCGCGCCCTACGCCCACACGACCGCGCCGCTGCGCCGGCTCGTGGACCGGTTCGTCGGCGAGACGTGCCTGGCGCTCTGCGCGGGCGAGCCCGTCCCGTCGTGGGTCCGGGACGCGCTGCCGGAGCTCCCCGGGCTCATGGCCGGCGGGGACAAGCACGCGGCCGAGTTCGAGCGCGGCTGCCTGGACCTGGTCGAGGCGGCCCTGCTCGCCGGGCGGGTGGGCGAGGTGTTCGAGGGGGCGATCGTCGACGTGCGGGAGGACCGCGACCAGGGCGTGGTCCAGCTCCGCGATCCCGCGGTCCGGGGCCGGATCGAGGGCGTCGGCCTGCCCCTGGGCGAGGATGTGCGCGTCCGGGTCACGCAGGTCTCCGTGCCGGATCGCACGGTCGTCTTCGAGCTGGTGGAGGCTCAGGCCGACTCGGCCTCGTCCTCCGCCGAGCCGAACCTCGAGCGCAGGTAGCCCGCGTAGCCGCCCGGCGTCCGACCGACCAGGCGTCCCGAGGTGAGCACGTCGCAGTCGTCCGTCGCGACGACGCGCGCGCCCAGCGCGGTGACCGCCTCCACCAGGTCGACGTCCTCGTGCTCGGGCAGGTCGGGGAAGCCTCCCGCCCGCAGGTAGGCGTCGGCGCGCACGCCGAGGTTCGCACCGTGCACGTGCCCGTTGGGTCGGCCGGGCACGCGGGTGGTCCGCCACGCGGCCAGCTGCGCGGGGGACAGGTCGGTGGGGTCGGGGCGGACCGTGCCGACGACCACGTCCGCGCCGGCGTCCGCGAGCCGCAGGTGCTCGAGGATCCAGCCCTCGGGCACCACGGAGTCGGCGTCGGTGCCGGCCACCCAGGTCCGCGCGGGGTCCGCGGTCGAGCGGGCGAGGGCGTCGCGCACCCCCGCCGCGCGGGCGGCTCCGGCACGGCCCTCGTCGAGGTCCACGAGCCGGACGTCCAGGTGCCCGAGCGCGACGGACCGGGTGCCGTCGGTGCACCGGTCGAGCACGAGCACCAGGTCGACCGTGAGGTCCGGCCGCACGGCCCGGGCCGCCTGCCGCGCCGACTGCAGCGAGCCGAGGCACCGGCCCACCAGCTGCTCCTCGTCGCGGGCGGGGACCACGACGACCACGTGCTCGATGCGCGGTCTCATGCCAGCCCCGTCCGCTCGGCCACCGACCGCGGGTCGTCGGCGTAGACGTCGAGGAGCAGGTCGGCCTCCCGGTGCTCGGCCAGGAGCGTGAGGTCCGTGGTGCGGCGCAGCACGCGGTGCACGTCGTCGCCGCTGAGCGGGTACGCCTCGACCGGGTGCCGCCAGTGGCAGGCGAGCAGGGTCCCGCCGGGGGCGAGCTGCGCGCGGAGCTCGCCCAGCACGCGCACCAGGGTGGGCCGGTCGAGGTAGTAGCCGACCTCGGACAGGACCACGAGGTCGAACGGACCCTCCGGCACACGGGACGCGATGTCCGCGACCTCCACCCGCGCGCCCGGCACGCGCTCGCGGGCCCGCTCGACCGCGGCGGCCGACACGTCGACGGCCAGCAGGTCGTCGGCGCGCTCGGCCAGCTGCGCGGTGAGGACGCCGATCCCGCACCCCACCTCCAGCACCCGGCCGAACCGCGCGTCCGGCAGTGCTGCGAGCGTCAGCGCGCGCTTGCGCTCCTCGTACCAGCGGTCGGTGTACCCCCACGGGTCCGCGTGCCGGCCGTAGGTGGCGTCGAAGAACTCCCCGGTCAGCGAGGGCCGGGCGGGCTCCTGCGCGACGACGACCTCGACGTCGCGGTCGAACGTCCGCAGGAACGCGGGGTCCAGCGTCGGGGCGTCGCGCGGGTCCGACGACAGCGCGGTGACCTGTGTCGCGTGCGCCGCGACGGCCCGGTGCTTGCGCACCACCGACCGGTCAGCCAGGTCCACCACCCGGAGCCGGTCCCACGGGACGCGCGGGTCGGCGGGCGTCGCCCAGTGCCAGAGCCAGAGCGGGTACTCGAGCAGCGCGCAGCCGAGCTCGTCGGCCAGGGTCGCGCAGACCTCGCCGACGATCCGGTGGTCGCGGTGTCCGTCGCCACGCCACGGGGCGACGAGCTGGTCGACGGGAGGACCGTCCGCCAGCAGCGTCCGGAGGTCCGCCTCGACCGCGTCGCGCGCCTCGCGCAGACCCCCGTCGCGGTGGCCCAGCAGGGTGACCGGGGAGTCGGGGGACAGGAGGCGCACCGCCTCACGCACCTCCGCGGAGCGGACCCCCACCAGCGCTTCCGGCGTGAGCGTCGGGGAGCCGGGGTGCGACGCGCTGCCGTCGGAGACGACGACCACCTCGGCCGGGTGACCGGCGTCCGCCAGCTCGGCCAGGATGCCACCGGCCCCGAGCGTCTCGTCGTCCGGGTGGGCGGCGACCACCACGGTGCGTCCGGTCCGCCGGAGCGCGAGCGCGGGCAGGTCGCGGAACCGGGCGTCGGCGAACCAGGTGTCAGCGGGCGTGCCCGGTGCCCGTCCGTCGAACGTCACCACGGCGGAGCCTCGACGGCGGCGAGCGCCTGTCCCAGGGAGGCGTCGTCGCGCTCGGCGTGCTGCTGGCGGACGTAGACCTGCAGGTCGGCGACGCGCTTGGCGTGCTCCGCCTCGAGCGCCAGCGGCGCCGGACCGAGGGCGTGCCCGGCCGTCCGCAGCACGTCCTCGCACACACCCGCCACGGTCGCCCGCACCCGCTTGGCCAGCAGCCGGCCCTGCGCGGCGTCGAGCGCGTCCGCGTCCACCAGGTCGGCTGCCTCGGCGAGCGCTCGGCGGGCGGACTCCAGCCGCTGGTCGATCGCGCCGAGGTGCATGGCCAGCAGCGGGTCGTCGCGTCCGTGCGCCTGCGCGTGCACCCGCCGGCCGATCCCGACCGCACCGCCGAACCAGCACGCCGCCACCCCGATGCCGCCCCACCAGAACCCCGGCCGTCCCAGGTACCAGCCCGGCGCGCCCACCGGCGTCGCGCGCACGTGGTCGAACGCCACCGCGGTGCTCGGGATCTCCGCCAGCCCCCGGGACACCCACTCCTGGTCGACCAGCCGGACCCCCGGCTCGCGCAGACCCACCGCGAACAGGCCGCGCGATCCGTCCGCCAGGTGCGCGGTGACCAGCGCGGCGTCGAGCAGGCCGGCCAGCGAGCACCACGGCTTCGTCCCGTGCAGCCGCCAGCCGCCGTCCTCCTGCGTCGCGTCGAGCCGCACGCCCGGGCCCTCGGCGGCGAACACGCCCCAGGTCCGACCGGCGTCGTCGGGGATGCCGGCCTGCGCCAGGATCGCGCGCGCGTCCAGGTGCGGCTCGACCGCCCGCGCCACGCCGAGGTCGGCGGCGCCGAGCGTGGCGAGCAGCTCCCACAGCTCGGTGGTGCGGCCCTCGCCCGGGACCAGGTCGGCGGGCCAGGTGACGACGTCGCGCAGGGCGTCGCCGACCGTGCCGGGGATCGTCGGTGCGCCGCTGCTCGGGCCGAGCGCCCGCAGTCGCACGCTGCCAGGCAGGGCCATCGTCGTCACTCCCCGGGAGACCGGCTCGGCGGGACCGCTGCTCGATCCGTCGTCCCAGATCATCACCGCGGGTGGTCGGTCGCGCGACCCGAGCGGAGATCCGTGCGCAGGTGGACGGGCACGTGGCAGGGTCGGAGCGTGCACACCAGCGCCGGGGCGGACCGATGAGCGAGCTCGACGACGTCGCCGACGAGCTGTACGCGGGGCCGCCCGCGGAGTTCGTCGCCCGCCGCGCCGCGGCCGTGAAGGCCGCCAGGGCCGACAAGGACCGCGAGCTCGCCGACGCCATCGGAGAGCTGCGCAAGCCGACCGTCTCCGCGTGGCTGGTCAACCTGCTGGTGCGCGACGACCCCGCCATGGCCGGTCAGATCGTCGCGCTCGGCGAGGGGCTCCGGGACGCCGAGCGGTCGCTGGACGGACCGGCCCTGCGCGAGCTGTCGTCGCAGCGCCGCCAGCTCGTCCGCTCCCTGGTGGCCCGGGCCCGCCGGCTCGCGCAGCCGACGGGCCAGAAGATCGGCGACGCGGTGGTCCAGGAGCTCGACGCCACGCTCACCGCCGCGCTCGCGGACCCGGCCGTGGCGCGCGAGGTCGTCTCCGGTCGTCTCACTGCGGCGCGCGAGTACGCGGGGTTCGGCAGCGCGGACACGGCCGAGGGTGCGACCCCGCCTGCGCCCCCGACGCCCCCGACGCCACCGAAGGCACCGAAGGCACCGAAGGCGCCGAGCCCGCCCGCCGCGCGAGGACAGCTCCGGCTCGTCGGAGAGTCCGAGCGCGCTGAACCGAAGGAGACCGCCGCCGACCGGGAACGCCGGCGTCGAGAGGAGCGCGAACAGCGCGCCCGCGACGAGGCGCAGGCGGCGTGGGAGCAGTCCGAGCGGGCCGCCACGGAGGCCCGGCGTCGGCACCAGGCCGCGGTCGAGGCACGCGACGAGAGCGCCGCCGAGGTCGCCCGGGCGGAGGAGCGTGCCGCGCGCGCCCACGACGAGGAGGACGACCTCGTGCGTGAGCTCGCGGAGGTCCGGCGCCGGCTCGCCGCCGCCGGCAAGGCCGCCACGGTCGCGGACAAGGACGTGGCCTCGGCGCAGCAGACCCTGCGCGCCGACGACAAGGACGTCGCGGTCACGGAGCGCGAGCTCCACCGCGCCGAGCGTGCACGAGACGCGGCCGAGGCCGCTCGCGACGGGAAGTAGGAGGAGTCGATGGCCGACCGCAGGGACGACGCCCCACGGGTGCACCCCGAGACCATCGAGGAGTGGCGCGACTGGCTGCGCGCGCACCACGACACCGTGCCCGGGGCGTGGCTCGTCTCGTGGAAGACCGCGACCGGCAGGCCGACCGTGCAGTACGAGCGGGCGGTCGAGGAGGCGCTGTGCGTCGGGTGGATCGACTCGACGAGCAAGACGCTCGACGACGAGCGCCGGATGCTCTGGTTCACGCGGCGCAAGCCCGGCAGCGGCTGGGCGCGGACCAACAAGGAGCGGATCGTCCGGCTGGAGGCGGAGGGCCGGATGACCCCGGCCGGCCGCACGGTCATCGACGCGGCCAAGGCCGACGGGTCGTGGACGCTGCTCGACGACGTCGAGAACCTGGTGGTTCCGGACGACCTGGCGGCGGCGTTCGACCGCTACCCCGGATCGCGCGCGCAGTTCGACGCGTTCCCGCCGTCGACCCGGCGCGCGATCCTCGGCTGGATCGTGCAGGCCAAGCGCGAGCCCACGCGCGCGGCTCGGATCGAGGAGTCGGCGCGGCTCGCGGCGGAGGGCAAGCGGGCCAACGAGTGGGTGCCGAAGAGCTAGGCCGCGACGACGCCGCAGGTCAGGGGCCGCTTTGGTGGTGGGCCACCGGCGCGGGTACCCTGTGCTGGTCCTGGAGACGTCGCATAGCCCGGTCTAGTGCGCGACCCTGCTAAGGTCGTGAAGGCGTAAGCCTTCCGTGGGTTCAAATCCCACCGTCTCCGCTCGTCAGAACAGCCCGAGCCCTCAGGGTTCGGGCTGTTGCTGCGTCCGGCCCCGGCGCGCCAGCACCACGTCGCCGACGATCACCGCCAGCAGCACCGCGTTCGACACCCAGTTCAGGGCCAGCGGCGAGGCCGTGTCCTTCAGCGCGAACACCCCGAGCACCGCCGCGACGCCGACCAGGTGCGGCGTCGACCACCGGCCACCTGTCGCCCGTCGGAAGAACGCGTTCCCCAGCAGGTACACCGCCGCGGCTCCGCAGATCAGCCCCGCGGTCCACGTGTCGGTGTGCCCGAGGGGGTGCAGGAGCACGAGCTCGTCGGCCACCGCCGTCAGCACGATCCCCGCGATCAGCAGGAACGGGACGTAGGTGTAGGCGGTCTGCGCGACCATCCCCGGCTCCGCGCGCGACGAGAAGTACTCGGTGGCGGACCGCTCGGACCGGTCGAAGAACAGCAGCCACATGAGCACGGTGCTGGCGAACGCCGCGAGGAACGCCAGCAGCGTGGTGGCGTCGAGCTCCAGCTCCGCGAACGCCGTGCCGGTGACGATGATCGACTCGCCCAGGCTGATGATGAGGAACAAGGCCACCCGCTCGGCCATGTGCGAGCCCCGGACGGACCACGTGGTCGGGTCCGTCGGACCCATGAACGGCACCCAGAACAGCGCCCGGGGGCCGACGACGTCGATGAGTGCCGCCGTGATCCACAGCGCCGGCCGCAGGTGCTCGTCGACCAGCGCACCCGCGATCCAGAACGCCCCGGACACGCTCAGCCACACCGTGATCCGCACGAAGTTGGTGGCGTTCTCCGGCCAGTGCCGCCCCATCGCCCACACCGTGAACACGGTCCGGCCCACCTGGATCGCCACGTACGGCACCGCGAACAGCAGCGCCTTGCCCTCGAACGCCTCCGGGATGGCGCTCGACATGAGCAGGCCCAGGAGCATGAGGACCAGCAGCATCGTCCGCACCGGGGTCTTGTCCGGGTCGAGCCAGTTGGTCACCCACGTGGTGTCGATCCACAGCCACCAGACCGCCCAGGCGAGCACGAGGGTCTGCAGCAGGGTGGTGAGGTCCGGGTGCGCGATGAGGCTGTGCGACAGCTGCGTGACCGCGAAGACGAACACGAGGTCGAAGAACAGCTCGATGTACCCGACCCGGCTGCCGTCGTGGCCGCCCCCGTGCCGGAGCACGTCCGCGCGCATGCCCCACCGGCCGCCGCCGGTGCCCAGTCGCTGCGTGGTCGTCACCTGCGCGATCCTGCCACGGGCGTGTGACGTGTCACGTGCCCACGGTTTGGGCGACCGGGCACCTGACCTGTATCGTCGTCTGCGGCCCTTCGGGGGCCATGCGCCCGTAGCTCAATGGATAGAGCATCTGACTACGGATCAGAAGGTTGGGGGTTCGAGTCCCTTCGGGCGCACATCGAGGAAGGCGCGGTGCCGTGGGCACCGCGCCTTCCTGCTTCCCACGGGCGGGCCGGCGGAGGAGGATCGCCGGTGGAGGCGTGCGATGCGACGACGACGCGTGGTCTTCCGCTCGGTGGTGCTGGCCGTCGCGCTCGGCGGGGCTCTGGGGCTGCTGCTCCCCACCTCCTGGTTCTGGCTCGGCGGAGCGTTCCTGGGCATCGTGCTCGCGCTCGTGGCCGTGTTCGCACTGATCAACCTGGTCGCAGTGCTGCGTGACCGGACGCCCGACCACGAGCCGCCCGGTGCCTGGTGGTGGTGCGAGCTCCCGATCGACCACACGTACGTCCGGGTCGCCGCGGTGGACTCGACGTGGCGGTGCACGCGGTGCGGGGACGTCCGGCACGTGCCACCGCCCCGGGCGACGACCGACGTCTGGGCGGAGGGCGACAGCGGCTTCCCGATGGGGTACCACGACTGACCTGGGGGATGACGGCGGTCCGCCCGGGGGACCAACGGCCGAGGACCGAGATCCGCCCTGAGGGCCATTCGCCGGGGCGTCCGACCGTCGCAGAGTGAGGACCGTGACCCTCTATGTCGGACGACTACCGGAACGAGTGCGCCGTCGCCGTGCGCGATGGGCGGTCGCGAGCGCGGTCGTCGTGGTCTGCGTCGCCGTCGTCGGCCTCGTGCACACGCTCGGCAGTGCGGCGACGCCGGGTCCGACCCCGACGACCGCCCAGGGGCTGAGCCCGGAGCTCGAGCAGCGGTTCGCCGCCGCGCAGGCGGCTGCTGAGCTCGCCGGCGTGCCCCTCACCCTGACCTCGGGCTGGCGCTCCGCGGCGGAGCAGCAGGCGATCGTCGACGACGCGGTCGAGCGCTACGGGTCGATCGAGGAGGCGCGGCGGTGGGTGCTCCCGCCCGAGTCCTCGGCGCACGTGCAGGGGACGGCGATCGACGTCGGCCCGACGGAGGGCGCTTTCTGGCTCGGTGAGCACGGGTTCGAGCTGGGCCTGTGCCGCACGTACGCGAACGAGATCTGGCACTTCGAGCTGCTGGCGGAGGGCGCGGACGCGTGCCCTGAGCTGCACGCGGACTCGTCCAGCGGCTGGTGAGCCCCTCAGACCGCGGCGTTGTTCTTCTGCACGCGGTTGCGCAGGAAGATCAGCGGGAGGATCAGCGCTCCGAGCATGGTGACGATCCAGACGGTGAGCGAGCCGAACACCCACGCGGAGGTGCCGCTGATGGTGAGGCCGTCACCGATGAGCGTCGCCACCCACAGCGCCGCGACCGTCGAGACCAGACCGACGCCACCCGTGAGCGCGTTGGCGTACTTGCGGGACATCACGAGGAACCACGGCGTGAGGATGCTCTGCAGGACGGCGAACACGATCACGGCGACGAGGAACCCCGAGGCCGTCACGGTGAACCCGTCGACGATCAGCGACGCGATCCACAGGCCGAGGGCCGCTGAGGCCAGGAAGATGAACGCCCGGATGAGGAAGACGACCATCGGAGGTGCTCCTTCGCGTCGGGGGCGGGGAGCGAGTCCCGGGCCCTGAGCCTCACCCTAGGGAAGCGCGCCGCTGCGCCGCCAGGGTGTGACCAGTCCGTTTGTTACGAGTGATCGCACGGCTCGGTCGTTGGCCGGGACGCCCGCTACCGTGGCTCGGGTGACGGAGAACTCGACACCCACGCCCATCGCCACCCCCGAGCACACGGTCGACGGTTTCGTCCGTGAGTTCCTGCGCGAGCTGAACTTCGGTCAGGGCACCGACCTCACGCGCGCCTCGGTCAACGACAAGTACCTCGCCATGGCCCGCACCGTGCGCCACTACCTCATGGTCCGCTGGATGGAGACGCTGCGGCGGCAGTACCAGATCCAGGCCAAGTCGGTCGCGTACCTGTCGGCGGAGTTCCTGCTCGGCCGGCAGCTGGACAACGCGCTGCTCGCCGCAGACCTCGACGAGGTCGTCGAGGAGGGGCTCGCCTCCCTGGGCATCGACCTGGCGGAGCTGCGCGAGGCGGAGGTCGAGCCCGGTCTCGGCAACGGTGGCCTCGGCCGGCTCGCGGCGTGCTTCATCGACTCGCTCGCGACCATGAACGTGCCGTGCATCGGCTACGGCATCCGGTACGAGTACGGGATCTTCCGCCAGACGTTCGTCGACGGCTGGCAGGTGGAGAAGCCCGACAACTGGCTGGCCCTGGGGTCGCCGTGGGAGTTCCCGCACCCGGAGGCCGCGGTCACCGTCGATTTCGGCGGTCACACCGAGCAGTACGTGGCCGACGACGGGGAGACGCGGAGCCGCTGGGTGCCGGGCTGGAGCGTGCTGGGCGTCCCGTACAACTACATGGTCCCGGGCTACGAGAACGGCCGCGTCAACACGCTGCGCCTCTGGAGCGCCCGTGCCACCCGCGCGTTCGACCTGGAGATCTTCAACGCGGGCGACTACGCCCAGGCGGTCCGCGCGCAGACGTTCGCGGAGAACATCTCCAAGGTGCTCTACCCGGAGGACTCGACGCCGCAGGGCAAGGAGCTGCGCCTGCAGCAGCAGTACTTCTTCGTCGCCTGCTCGATCCGCGACTTCCTCGACCAGGTGCTGCCCGGCGACTTCGACCTGCACAAGCTGCCCGAGCGCATCATCTTCCAGCTCAACGACACCCACCCCGTCATCGCGATCCCGGAGCTCATGCGGATCCTGGTCGACGAGAAGGGCTGGGACTGGGACGACGCCTGGGCGGTCACCCAGAAGTGCTTCGCTTACACCTGCCACACGCTGCTGCCGGAGGCGCTCGAGGTCTGGTCGGTGGACCTGCTGGGCAAGCTGCTGCCGCGCCACCTCGAGATCATCTACCGGATCAACGAGGACTTCATGGCCGAGCTCCGGGAGGTCTACCCGGACGACGAGCTGCGCGTGCGCCGCATGTCGATCATCGCCGAGTACCCCGAGCGGGCCGTCCGGATGGCGTACCTGGCCACCGTGGCGGGCTCGAAGGTGAACGGCGTCGCCGCCCTGCACTCGCAGCTGCTCAAGGACAAGGTGCTGCACGACTTCTCCGACTACTTCCCGGACAAGTTCACCAACGTCACCAACGGCGTCACGCCCCGGCGGTTCGTGCGGCTGGCCAACCCGGGCCTGTCCGAGCTGGTCACCGCGGCGATCGGTGACGGCTGGGTCACCGACCTGGAGCGGTTGAAGGACCTCGAGCCGCTGGCCGACGACGCCGAGTTCCGGCAGGCTTTCCGCGAGGTCAAGCGCGCGAACAAGCTCCGGCTGGTGGACGTGCTGGCGGAGCGGGACGGCATCGCGATCGACCCGGACACGATGCTCGACGTGATGGTCAAGCGCCTGCACGAGTACAAGCGCCAGACGCTCAAGCTCCTGCACGTGGTCACCCTGTACGACCAGGTGACGTCCGGCGCCGTGAAGATCGAGGACGTCACGCCGCGCACCTTCGCGTTCGGTGCCAAGGCCGCCCCGGGCTACAAGATGGCGAAGCAGACCATCGGCCTGATCAACGCCGTCGGCCGCACCATCAACAACGACCCCGCGCTGCAGGGCCGGCTCACGGTCGCGTTCCCTGCCAACTACAACGTGACGCTCGCGGAGAAGCTGATCCCCGCGGCGGACCTGTCGGAGCAGATCTCGCTGGCCGGCAAGGAGGCGTCGGGCACGGGCAACATGAAGTTCGCGCTCAACGGTGCCCTGACGATCGGCACCGACGACGGCGCGAACGTCGAGATCCGCGAGCTCGTGGGCGACGACAACTTCTTCCTGTTCGGGCTGCTCGAGCCGGAGGTCGCGGAGATCGTCGACCGTGGCTACCACCCCACGTCGTACTACGAGGAGAACCGCTCGCTGCGGCACGCGCTCGACCTGATCGCGTCGGGCACGTTCTCCGGCGGCGACCGGACGACGTTCGAGCCCATCGTGTCCAACCTGCTGTCGGAGGACCGGTTCCTGGTGCTCGCCGACTACCAGGCGTACATCGACGCGCAGGCCCGGGTCGACGAGGCGTACGCGGACACCGAGGCGTGGACGCGGTCGGCCGTGCTCAACGTGGCGCGGTCCGGCTTCTTCTCCTCCGACCGCTCGATGCGCGACTACATCGACCGCATCTGGCACACCCACCCGGTCCCGCCCGAGCGCTGACACGCGCAGCGTCCGAGGAAGTGGCTGCCAGAGCGCTCACTTCCTCGGACGCTGTGACGTGGTGCCGGGGCCTACCCTTGTCGCGTGACACCCGCGAAGAAGTCCCAGGAGATGAAGGCGTCGACCGCCGCCGCCAAGCTCGACGTGTACCTGCCGGCCACGCCGGAGGACTTCCAGAACCGGATGATCACGCGCGACGAGCTGACCGAGCTGCAGCGCACGCCCCCGCAGTGGCTGGTGGACCTGCGGCGCGACGGGCCGCACCCGCGCAACGTGATCGCCGGCCGCCTGCGCATCTCGATCAGCGGCCTCGCCCGTGGCGGGATCACGGACCCGCTGACCACCGAGGAGATCGAGGCGCTGCAGGCCGAGCCGCCCAACTGGCTGGTCCGCGAGCGCGAGATCGCCGCGCAGGTCCGGCTCGAGGAGCGCCTGCAGGAGTCGCGCGAGGCGGACCGCAAGGCCGAGGCCGACCGCAAGGCCGCCACCGGCAAGGCCTGATCAGAGGCCTCCGCGCGGGGGCTCGAAGTCGGGCACCAGCACCGGGGTGTCACGGTTGAGCGACTCCCCGCGGAAGTACGGACGCAGGGACAGCTTCGCCGCGCACGCGACCATCAGCGGCACCCCGAGGACCAGCATCCCGACGCCGATGACGAACACGCCGCCGACCCCGCCGAAGCTCGTGTACCCGTAGTCCGGGTCCAGCATGTCGCGCGCGGAGATGCCGAACGCCCACACCATCCCGGCGCCGCCGAGCAGCGGGAACAGGCCGCGCAGGAAGAAGTTGCGGGCGCTGCGGAAGATGGACCGCCAGAAGTACGTGACGCACGCGAACGCAGTCACGGCGTAGTAGAACGCCACGGCGAGGCCCAGCGACGCGATCGAGTCGAACAGGGCGTCCTCGCTGAGCAGCTTGAGCACGATGTAGAAGACGCCGGCGGTGATCCCCATGACCAGCGTGGAGAACGACGGCGTCTTGAACACGGGGTGCACGCGCGCGAACTGCTCCGGCACGGCCTTGTAGACGGCCATCGCCAGGGTGCCGCGGGCGGTCGGCAGGATCGTGGTCTGGGTCGACGCCGTCGCGGACACCGCGATGACCAGCAGCAGGATGAACGCCATCACCGGCCCGAGCAGCGGACCGCCCAGCACGGTGACCACGTCGTCGATGTTGGCCTCGTTGTTCAGGCCGATCCCCGTGGTGCCGAACCCGGCGTACGCCTGCACGGCGACGGCGACGAGGCAGTAGGTGACCAGCAGGATGACCGTGGCCAGCACCGCGGCGCGTCCGGGGGTGCGCGCGAGGTCCTTGGTCTCCTCGTTGACGGCCAGGCACGCGTCCCAGCCCCAGTAGATGAAGATGCACAGGATCACGGCGGCGGCGATGGCCGACGACGACAGGCCGGCCGGGCTGAACCAGGACCACTCCGGGAGCACGGCCTGCGGTCCGGCGGTGCCGCCGTAGACCTTCCAGAGCGCCAGGATGCTCAGCCCCCCGAGCACGATGAACTGGAAGACGACGAGCACGTTCTGCAGACGCTCGCTGACCAGGATGCCGCGGTAGCTCACCCACGTCATGGCCGCGATGAAGCCGACGCCGATGAGCAGGACCGCGATGCGGTTCTCGGCCACCTCGTCGAGGCCGAACGCGCGCAGGAAGTAGACGGCGGCCACCTCGGCCACGTTGGCCAGCACGATGATCCCGGACACCGCCAGCCCCCAGCCGCCCAGCCAGCCGACCCACGGACCGAGCGCCTTGGCGCCCCACGTGAACGTGGTCCCGCAGTCCGGCATGACGGAGTTGAGCTCGCGGTACGCGATCGCGACGAGCAGCATCGGCACGAACGCGATGAGGAACATGGCGGGGGACTTCTCGCCGACCGCCAGCACCACGTAGCCGAGCGTGGCCGCGAGCGAGTACGCGGGGGCGGTGCTGGCGAGGCCGATGACGGTGTTGCCCCACAGCCCGAGGCTGCCGGAGCTCAGCCCCTTCGCCGGTGCGGGGGACTCGTCGGTCAGGGCGCTGCTCATCGGACCTCCCGGCTCGCGTCGTCGCGGTACCCCCGGATCCGGACATTACTCCCGCGGGCCCCGGGGCCGGCCGTTCTCGCTGGGTGAGGCGGGTCAGCGGGGGCGGGGTTTGCGCGCGCGGGGCGTGGCGGAGCCCTTGGCCGGCGACGTGCGGCCCGACGCGTTCTTGCCGGACCCGCCCTTGCCCGACGTGCTCTTGCCGGACCCGCCCTTGCCCGACGCGCCGCCGCGGGGCTTCGGCGGAGCCGCCTCCGGCGTCGGGGCGCCCCGGCCGCGCGACGAGGTCGCGGTGCGACCCCGCACGATGCCGATGAACTCCTCGGTCAGGTCGTCGTACCGGTCGGTGACCCACGCCAGCCCGACCGCGGAGCCGGGTGCGTCCCGCACCGTCCGCACGACGAGCCCGCGGCGCTGGTGCAGGCGCCCGAGCGACTGCGGCAGGACGAGCACCCCGACGCCGGCGGCGACGAGCTCGACCGCGTCGGCCGTGGTCGGCACGGGGTCGCCGGCGAACGCGGTCCCGGGGTGGTCGGCCCAGCGCAGCTGGTCGTCGAGGGGCACGACGAGCAGCTCGTCGTCGAGGTCTGCGGCGTCGATCTCCTCGACCACGCTGAACACGTGGTCCTTGGGGACGACGACCACCGTGGACTCGGTGTAGAGCGGGATGGTCGACAGGTCGTCGCCGACGGCCGGCAGCCGGACCAGGGCGACGTCGGCGCCGCCCGACCGCAGAACCGTCACGGCCTCGTCGGGCTGCGCGTGCACCAGCTCGACCGGGACGTCCGTCAGCCGCTGCTGCCAGACGCGCAGCCAGCGGTCGGGGTTGACGCCGGGGACCAGCAGGATGCGGAACGTCATCGGATCCTCCGGAACACCAGGTCGCGGACCTCGTGGCCCAGGTCGAGGCCGCGTCGCTCGAACTTGGTGACCGGCCGGTGCGGCGGGCGGGGGACGAACGCGTCGACGGTGTTCTCGAGGGACGGGTCGGCGGCGAGCACGGCGAGCATCGCGTCGGCGTACGCCGCCCAGTCGGTGGCGCAGTGCAGGGTGCCGCCGAGCCGCAGGCGCGACCGCAGGAGCGCGACGTGCGACGGTTGCACCAGGCGGCGCTTGTGGTGGCGGGCCTTGGGCCACGGGTCGGGGAAGAACACGTGCACGGCGTCGAGCGACTCCTCGGCCACGGCGGTCCGCACGAGGTCGAGGGCGTCGCCGTGGGCCACCCGGACGTTGGTGAGCCCCGCGCGGTCGACCAGGCCGAGGAGGTTCGCGACGCCGGGCAGGTGCGCCTCGACCGCCAGGTAGTCCCGCGCGGGGTCGGCGGCGGCCATCGCGGTCGTCGTCTCGCCCATGCCCGACCCGATCTCCAGCACCACCGGCGCCGACCGCCCGAAGAGGGCGACCGTGTCGAGGGTGCCGTCCGGGGAGAGCGGCATCGGCGAGCCCGCGTCGTGCACCGAGAACCCGAGCCGCGGCCACAGGTGCCGCAGGGCGTCCTCGCGCTCGGGGCCTAGGGGAGCGCGACGCGGGTGGAACGTGCGCAGCGGCTCGTGCGGCCGCGACGCCACGAGCCGGAACGCGTCGGACGGGAGGGTCACGAGGGTCCAGCCTAGGCGTCGGCCGTCGGCCCCATCAGCGCGAAGACCTCGCCGAACGGCCCGGCCACGATCGCCATGCGCCCGAACGCGGAGTCCGTCGGCGGGCTGACCACCGTGCCGCCCAGCTCGGTGACGCGCGCGGCCGACGCGTCGGTGTCGGGCACGCCGAAGTACAGGGTCCACGCGGCGGGCGCGTCGGCCCCGGCCTGCGCGCCGTAGCCACCGACGCCGGCCACGGGTGCGCCGCCGACGGACACCGACGCGTACGCGAAGCCGGGGGCGCTGAGGTCCTCGACGTCGTAGGCGAACACCCGCTCGTAGAACGCGACGGCTCCGGGCTGGTCGTGCACCATGACCTCGGACCAGACCACCGAGCCGGGCTCCTCGACGACGTCCCAGCCGGTGTGCGCGCCGGGCTGCCAGACCCCGAACACGGCCCCGGCGGTATCGACGAAGATGCCCATGCGGCCGAGGTCCAGGACCGGCATCGGCGCGACGACCTGCTTCCCGCCGGCCTCGGCGATCGCGTCGGCGGTCGCGGCGAGGTCCTGGGTGGCGAGGTACACGCACCAGGCGGGCGGCGGGGCGGGATCCTCGCTCATGGGCTCCCCGAGCCCGACGACGCGGCGCCCGTCGGCGAACGCCTGCGTGTACGAGCCGACCTCGGGACCGCCGACCTCGAACTCCCAGCCGAACAGCGGACCGTAGAAGGCGCGCGCGGCGGCGAGGTCCGGCACCGTGAGGTCGGCCCACGCCGGGGTGCCGGTGGGCCAGGCCTCGCGGTGGGTCGTCATGCGCTCACCCAACACCCCTGCCGCGGTGGCCGCACGCGGGCGACCAGCCAGAACGCGTCCTGTGGGGGAGACATCACCCGCTGCCTGTGCTAGTCACGTCTCATGGCACCCTCCGCCGCGGGCGACCCCACGGAAGCGCCCGTCGCCGTGGTGTCCGCTGCGGGGTCGACCGAGGGCTCCCACGGCGAGAGCACGCTCACCGTCGTCGTCGCGTTCGGCGCCAACCTGCTCATCGCCGTCGCCAAGACGGTGGCCGCCGTGATGACGGGGGCGGCGTCGATGCTCGCGGAGGCGGCGCACTCGTGGGCCGACGCCGGCAACGAGGTCTTCCTGCTCATCGCGCAGCGCCGCGCCGCACGGGCGCCGGACCCGAGCCACCCGCTCGGCTACGGCCGCGAGGTGTACGTCTGGTCGCTGTTCGCGGCGATCGGTCTGTTCGCGGTGGGCGCCGGGGTGTCGATCACGCACGGCGTCCAGGAGCTGATCCACCCCGAGCCGGCCAGCAACTTCGGCATCGCCTACGTCGTCCTCGGGGTCTCCGCGGTGCTCGAGGGGATCTCGTTCGTGCAGGCGTCGCGCCAGGTGAAGCGTGCCGCGGCGCGGCAGGACCGGGACGTGCTCGAGCACGTGCTGGAGACGTCCGACCCGACCGTGCGCGCGGTGTTCTTCGAGGACGCGGCGGCGCTCGTCGGCATCCTCATCGCCTTCGTCGGCATCGCGCTGCACCAGGTGACGGGCTCGCCGGTCCCCGACGCGGTGGGCTCGATCCTCGTCGGGGTGCTGCTGGCCGTGGTCGCGGTGGTGCTCATCGACCGCAACCGGCGGTTCCTCGTCGGCCAGGCCGTGGACCCGAGGCTGCAGGCCGCGGCCGTGCGTGCCCTGCTGGAGCTGCCGGAGATCGACCGGGTCACCGAGCTGCGGCTCGAGTTCGTCGGTGCGCGGCAGATCTACCTGGTGGGTGCGGTGGACCTCGCGGGCAACATGGCCGAGGACGACGCGTCGCACGTGCTCGCGTCGCTGGAGCGGCGGATCTCGGCGACGCCCGCGGTGGTCGGCGCGACGCTCTCCCTGTCCGAGCCGCAGGACCCGGGCCTCTGACATGGCGACCGAGCAGGAGTTCCGGGTGCCGGTCCTGAGCCTGCTGCGGCTCGCGGTGCCCGCGGCGATCGTCGGGATCGGCTGTGCGCTGACCCTCTACGCACTCAGCCGGCTGGCCGGGCTGCTCGAGGGCTGGATCTGGGACGACCTCAGCGCGGCGGTCGGCGTGGACCGGAACTCCGCGCTCTGGATCATCGGGGTGCTCACCGCGATCGGTCTGCTCATCGGGCTCGTCATCCGCTACGTGCCGGGGCACGCGGGCCCGGACCCGGCGACGCAGGAGCTGGTCGCCGCGCCCCTGGGCCTGCGGGTGCTGCCGGGGCTGGCGCTCGCCCTGGTCCTCATGCTCGCGGGCGGCGTGAGCCTCGGGCCGGAGAACCCGATCATCGGGATCAACGTGGGCCTCGCGGTGGCGCTCGGGCTGCGCTTCCTGCCGAAGGTCAAGGCGAACGTGTGGCTGGCCATCGCGGTGTCCGGCACGATCGGCGCGATGTTCGGCACGCCCGTCGCCGCCGCGCTCCTGCTCTCGGAGCTGGACGCGGGCGACCGACGCATCCCCCTGTGGGACCGGCTGTTCGCGCCGCTGGTCGCGGCCACCGCCGGGGCGCTCACGATGCTCCAGCTGGAGGACCTGGACCTCTCCGTGCAGGTCCCCGCGTACACCTACGGCGGGCTGGAGGACCTGGGCTACGCGATCGTCATCGCCGTCGGCGCCGCCGCGGTCGGGCTCGTCGCCGTGTACCTGTTCGTGCCGATGCACCGGCTGTTCCTGCGGATCGGCCACCCGGTCCTCATGCTCACGGCCGGGGGCCTGCTGCTGGGCCTGCTCGGCGCGCTCGGCGGCGAGGTGACCCTGTTCAAGGGGTTGTCGCAGATGCAGGAGCTGCCGGGGCTGGCCGCCACGACGACCGCCCTCGGGTTCCTGGCCATGGCCGGCATCAAGCTGGCGGCGCTGCTGGTGGCCGCCACCTCCGGGTTCCGTGGCGGGCGCATCTTCCCGGCGCTGTTCGTCGGCGTCGCGCTCGGGTTCGCGGTGCACACCGCCTGGGACACCGTGCCGCTGGCGCTCGCGGTCGGGGCGGCGGTGGTCGGGATCGTCGTCGCCGCCACCCGCAACGGCTGGCTGAGCCTGTTCATGGCGGTCGCCGTGGTGCCCCAGGTGTCGCTGCTGGTCGGGTTGGTGCTCGCCACGCTCGCGGCCTGGCTGGTGGTCACCAACCGGCCGCCGCTGCTGGACCCGGTCAGCCCAGACGCGCGTCCAGGAACCTGAGCACCTCGGCGACGTACGTGTCGCGGGCCGGCGCGGGGGACAGGGCCAGGTCGTGCGTGCCGCCGGGGATCTCGACGAACGTGACGTCCGGCCCGAGGTTCGGGGCCAGCCGCTTGATGTCCGCGACGTCCAGCACCGAGTCGGTGGTCAGCAGGGCGTCGTGCCAGACGTCGTCGGGGCCGGAGGCGTCGGAGGCCAGGACCAGGACCGGGACGTCGATGTCCAGGCCGCGGGCGACGCGAGCGTGGCCGCGACGGATGGTCCGGGCGAACCCGGCGCGGGCCGGGAAGCCGTCGTGCGGCTTCCACGCGAGGTCGTACGACCACTCGCCGCCGGTGCCCTCGTGCAGTGCGCGCCCGTAGAACGGGCCGATCTTGCCCACGGGGAGGTCCGGGGCGACCTTGCCGACGCCGTCCAGCACGGCGGTGAACACCGTGCGCTCGAACCACGAGCCGCGCAGGTCCAGCCACGGGCTGTTGAGCACCAGCGCGTCGATGAGGTGCTCGCCCCGGCGGGCGTCCGCCCACAGGGACGTGACGAGCCCGCCCATCGAGTGACCCAGCAGGACGACCTCGTCGTGGTCGGTGCGGATGATCCGGAGCGCGGCGTCGATCTCCTCGGCGTACGCGCCCAGGTCGGTGACGTGGTTCGGCGGCCGGCCGTCGCGGATCGAGCGCCCGTAGTCGCGCAGGTCGAGCGCGTAGACGTCGTAGCCGTGGGCGGCGAGCGCGTCGCCGAACTGCGTGTGGAAGAAGTAGTCGACGAACCCGTGCACGTAGAGCAGAGCGCGTCGGCTCGGAGAACCGGTGCGGTGCACCAGCGTGGCCACGGGGTCGGGGCTCCGCCCGTCCGGCCGCAGCGGAAGCGTCTGTGCGGTCCAGCCGGGCCCGAGCACGTCGTCGGTCATGGCGTGATCGTCGCACGGGGGTAGCGTCCGGGGTGGCTCGCAGACTTGAGCGGAATAGACTCAACTCTGGCGGTGGTTGCCACAAGCAGACACGAACACAGGAGGTCACGTGGACGACAAGTTCACCACCCGGTCCCAGGAGGCCCTGGGCGACGCCATCCAGCAGGCATCGGCCGCCGGAAACCCGCAGCTCGAGCCCGCGCACGTGCTGAACGCGCTCCTCCAGCAGGAGGGCGGCGTCGCCAACGGGCTGCTCGACGCGGTCGGAGCGGACCGCGGCGCGCTCGGACGGGCCGTCCGGGCCATGCTGGTGAACCTGCCCTCCAGCAGCGGCTCCACCGTCGCGCAGCCGTCGGCGTCGCGCCCGACGTCGACCGCGCTGGAGGCCGCGTCCGCCGAGGCGCGCTCGCTCGGCGACGACTACATCTCCACCGAGCACCTGCTGCTCGGGCTCGCCACCGGCCAGTCCGGTGTGGCCGACGCGCTGCGCGCGCAGGGTGCGTCCCGTGACGCGCTCGCCGCCGCGCTCCCCGCCGTGCGGGGCTCCGCGCGGGTCACGACGCCCAACCCCGAGGGCACGTACAAGGCGCTCGAGCAGTACGGCATGGACCTGACCCAGCGCGCCCGCGACGGCAAGCTCGACCCGGTGATCGGCCGCGACGCCGAGATCCGTCGCGTCGTGCAGGTGCTCTCCCGTCGCACCAAGAACAACCCGGTGCTCATCGGGGAGCCGGGCGTCGGCAAGACCGCCGTGGTCGAGGGGCTCGCCCAGCGGATCGTGGCCGGTGACGTGCCCGAGTCGCTGCGCGGCAAGAAGCTGGTGGCGCTCGACCTGGCCGCGATGGTGGCCGGCGCCAAGTACCGCGGTGAGTTCGAGGAGCGGCTCAAGGCGGTGCTCGCGGAGATCACCGGCTCGAACGGCGAGGTGATCACGTTCATCGACGAGCTGCACACGGTCGTCGGTGCGGGTGCCGGCTCCGAGGGCGCCATGGACGCGGGCAACATGCTCAAGCCCATGCTGGCGCGCGGCGAGCTGCGCCTGGTCGGTGCGACGACGCTGGACGAGTACCGCGAGCGCATCGAGAAGGACCCCGCGCTCGAGCGGCGGTTCCAGCAGGTGTTCGTCGGCGAACCGTCCGTGGAGGACACCGTGGCCATCCTGCGCGGGCTCAAGGAGCGGTACGAGGCGCACCACAAGGTCACCATCGCCGACTCCGCCCTGGTCGCCGCCGCGGCCCTGTCCGACCGGTACATCACCGGCCGGCAGCTGCCCGACAAGGCCATCGACCTGGTCGACGAGGCCGCGTCCCGGCTGCGCATGGAGCTGGACTCGTCGCCGATCGAGATCGACGAGCTGCAGCGTGCCGTGACCCGGCTCGAGATGGAGGAGGTCGTGCTCTCCGAGTCCGACGACCCCGCCTCGGCCGACCGGCTGGCGCGCCTGCGCAAGGACCTGGCCGACCGGCGCGAGGACCTCGCGTCGCTGACCGCGCGGTGGGAGAAGGAGAAGGCCGGGCACAACCTGGTCGGTGACCTCAAGGCGCGCCTGGACGCCCTGCGCTCGGACGCCGAGCGGCTGCTGCGCGAGGGCGACCTGGCCGGTGCCGCGCGCATCCAGTACGGCGAGCTGCCCGCGCTCCAGGAGCAGATCGCGGCTGCCGAGGCCGACGAGGCCTCGGTCGACGCGGCCCCCGACGGCCCGCCGATGATCGCCGAGAAGGTGGGTCCCGACGAGGTCGCCGAGGTGGTCGCGCAGTGGACCGGCATCCCCGCCGGCCGGCTGCTCGAGGGGGAGACCGCCAAGCTCCTGCGCATGGAGGACGTGCTCGGCGAGCGGCTGATCGGGCAGCGTCCCGCGGTCGCCGCGGTGTCCGACGCGGTCCGGCGCGCGCGTGCGGGGGTGTCCGACCCTGACCGGCCCACGGGCTCGTTCCTGTTCCTCGGGCCCACCGGTGTCGGCAAGACCGAGCTGGCCAAGGCGCTCGCGGACTTCCTGTTCGACGACGAGCGCGCCATGGTCCGCATCGACATGTCCGAGTACGCCGAGAAGCACTCGGTCGCCCGGCTCGTCGGCGCGCCCCCCGGGTACGTCGGGTACGAGGAGGGCGGTCAGCTGACCGAGGCCGTCCGGCGCCGGCCGTACTCGGTGGTCCTGCTCGACGAGGTGGAGAAGGCGCACCCCGAGGTGTTCGACGTGCTGCTGCAGGTGCTCGACGACGGTCGCCTCACCGACGGCCAGGGGCGCACGGTCGACTTCCGCAACGTGATCCTGGTGCTCACGTCGAACCTCGGCTCGCAGTTCCTGGTGGACCCCCTCCTGTCCGACGAGCAGAAGCGCGAGGCGGTCATGTCAGCGGTGCGGACCGCGTTCAAGCCGGAGTTCCTCAACCGGCTCGACGACGTGGTGCTCTTCGACCCGCTGTCGCTGGACGAGCTCGGGCACATCGTGGAGCTGCAGGTGGCGGCGCTGGGTCGTCGCCTGAAGGACCGCAGGCTCACGCTCGAGGTCTCGCCGGCCGCGCGCGAGTGGCTGGCGATCGAGGGCTACGACCCGGCCTACGGTGCTCGTCCGCTGCGCCGGCTGGTGCAGCGCGAGATCGGCGACCGGCTGGCCCGGCAGATCCTCGCGGGCGAGATCAAGGACGGGGATGTCGTCAGGGTGGACCGCGGCGAGACCGGGCTGGTGGTCGGGGCCTGACCCGTCTCGCGTGAAGACTTCGTCGCGCTGGACGCGACGAAGTCTTCACGCGAGTGCCTCGGTCAGAGCGTGAGGCCGTGCCCGAACCGGAACAGCGGGTCGGCGGTGTCGAACGGGACGTCCTCGCGGGACGCCTCGACGGCGGCCATCGACCGGGGCAGGTCGAACGGGAGCTTTCCGCGCGCGGCACCGCGGAGCGCGTCGAGCAGGGGACCGGCTCCGGCGCCGAAGTTCACGACGACCGCCGCGGCCCCCTCCACCAGCGGCGTGAGGATCGCCGGCCGGTCGAGGTAGACGTCGAGGATGGTCGGCACCTGCGCGCAGATCGCGGTGATGCGCGCGGCCTCCGACTCGGGGAAGTCGAGCGAGCCGGCGTGGAAGAACGACTCGAACCCGGGACCGCGCTGCTCGTACGGCGCCTGCAGCCGCAGGATCGCGACGTCGGCGTCGGCGGGGTCGTTGACGGTGCCCTCGAACCCCTCGGCGTAGATCCGCAGTCCGGGGGCCAGCGGCAGGATGCCGTCGTTCGTCAGAACCGTCACCGCGGCGGACTGTGCGGCCACCCCCGCGGCGCGGAACTCCTCGGAGCCGACGATGAGCGACGCCGCCTCGACGTCCACGTAACGACGCTCGTCGAAGAGCCCGAGCAGGAACTTCTCCCGCAGGAGCCGCCGGACGGACGCGTCGATCCGCGCCTCGGTGATCCGGCCGCTGCGCACGAGCGACACGACGACCTCCGGGCACGCCTCGCCACCCAGCTGGTCGGCGCCGGCGTCGAGGATGAGCGCGACGCGGTCCTCGACCGACAGGTGCTCGACCCCCCACGCCCGCGCGGGGAACGGCTGCCCGAACACCTCGGCGTCGGTCACCAGGCCCCAGTCGGTGCAGATGATCCCGTCGAAGCCGAGCTCGTCGCGGAGCAGGTCGAGCACCGGCTTGTTGAACCCGAAGCCGACCTCGGGGATGCCCTCCAACCCGACCGGCATGCCGTAGTACGGCATCATCTGCCGCGTCCCTGCTGCCAGGAGCGCCTTGAACGGCTCGAGGTGCTCGGCGAACCGCCCGCCGGGGTACACCTGCTCGCGTCCGTAGGCGAAGTGCGGGTCCTCGCCGTCCTTCTGCGGGCCGCCGCCGGGGAAGTGCTTGGTCATCGTCGAGACGCTGTCGACCCCGAAGTCAGGCCCCTGGAACCCCCGCACGTACGCGGCGCCCATGCGGCCGGTCAGGTCCGCGTCCTCCCCGAACGTGCCGTTGGCGCGGGCCCAGCGGGGCTCGGTGGCCAGGTCGACCTGCGGGTGCAGCGCCGTCCGGAGGCCGACCGCGAGGTACTCCTGGCGCGCGATGTCCGCGTGCTGCTCCGTGAGCGCCTCGTCGCGCGTCGCCGCCAGCCCGAGCGTCTCCGGCCACTGCGAGAACGGGCCTGAGAGCAGGGCCGTGCCCGGGTTGTCGGTGAAGGCGTGCCGGGGGTCGGTGGCGATCGTGGCGGGGATGCCGAGCCGCGTCTCCGCGCAGAGCGTCTGCAACCCGTTGTGCCACTGCGCGATCTCCCGCGCGCTGCCCGGCACCCCCAGCAGGTTCCAGTGCGTCATGTGCTTGCCGTGCACGTACTCCTTGGCGGACGGCAGACCGAACACCGGGTCGTTCTCGTCCAGCGGACCGCTGGTGATCATGTGCTGGAACAGCTGGCCGGCCTTCTCCTCGAGCGTCATCCGCCCGAGCAGGTCCTCGACGCGCTCGTCGACGGGCCGCGTCCGGTCCTCGTACTCCCGCATCAGCGGACGCCCTTGATCTTGTAGACCAGCGCGGCGCCGGCCAGGGCGACGAGCGCGCCGAACAGGTACCAGGTGGGGTACTGCCCGATGGGCAGGTGGGCACCGACGGCCAGGATCGCGGGGGCCATCGCGGGCGCCAGCGACTGCGGCAGCGCGTTGGCGATGTTGAGGACGCCGAGGTCCTTGGCGGTGTCGTCCTTGCTGGGCAGCACCTGTGTGGCCAGCGCGATGTCGACGGAGAAGAACGCGCCGGCGCCGAGCCCGATGATGGCCTGCCCGACGACGACCATCGCGATCGACGGCGCGAACGCGAGCACCACCAGGCCGACCGCCATGATGGCGCCGGCGGCCGCGACGAACGGGCGGCGCTTGCCGAACCGGTCGGACAGGATGCCGCCGATCGGGCTGGAGATGACCATGCCGATCACCGACGCGAACGTGGCCGTGAGGATGGCGCCGGTGGCCTCCTGCTCGGACAGCTCGAACCGGCCGATCAGGTAGTACGGCAGGAACGTCGCGATGCCCGCGTAGCCGAACATCACCATGAACTTGGTCAGCCAGGTCCAGCCGAAGTCCGGGTGCTTGCGGGGGTTGAAGACGAACGAGCCGAAGAACTGGCCGGCGGTGAACCTCTGCGCGGGCGCCTCGTGCAGCCGGCGGTCGCGCAGGACGGCGGCGAGCAGGAGCGAGAAGAGCAGGCCGAGGGCGGCCGGGACCAGGAACCGGGTGACGTCGGCGGAGATCCGGTTGACGATCACGCTGCCGAGCAGGATGGCCAGCGGCAGGGCCATGCCGACCAGGCCGGACACCTTGCCGCGGCGCTCGACGGGCACCTGGTCCGGGATCGTCGCGTTGGCCGCGGCGAGCACGGCGTTGAACCCGGCCTGCGCCACGCACCAGCCGACCAGCACGAGCGCGACCGACTGCGCGGTGCCGACGACGACGAGGGCCGCGGTGCCGACGAGCGCACCGCCGATGATCCACGGGCGACGCATCCCGAGCCGGCTGGTGGTGCGGTCGGAGAGGCGGCCGGCCAGCGGGTTGCAGATGAGGGCGAACAGGGCGCCGATGCCCATGACCATGCCGAGGGTGGCCGGCGCTGCCTCGCTGCCGACGAGGTGGTCGATCTTGAACGCCATCGACACCATCACCGGGGTCAGCAGGGCGACGTAGACGCCGAGGTTGGCGAGGCTGAGGGAGGGCAGGTAGCTGCGCGGTTCGCGCGCCGTGGTGCTCGGTGCCGGGGGTGCCGCGCTCGTGAGCGGGGCCGGGGGCTGCGAGAGGGCCATGTCGACTCCTGTGTCGGACAGCGGGCCGGACCATCTTTGAATCCCGACCACGTGGTAAGCGGGAAGTTACCACGTGGTCGGGATTGGCGGAAGGCACCTCTTACCATCTGGTCGGAATTGGCGTCCGCGTGACATCCTGGCGCCATGACGACGCAGGCCCCTCCCTCCACCGCCCGCGCCGCCGGCTACGCCAGGGGCCGCGCGACCCGCGAGGAGATCCTCGACGCGGCGATGCTGCTGTTCGGCGAGGTCGGCTACCACACGGCCTCCCTGCGCGAGGTGGCCTCCCGCGTCGGCATCTCCCACCCCGGCCTGCTGCACCACTTCTCGAGCAAGGCCGTACTGCTCGCCGCGGTCCTCGAGCGGCGTGACGAGGTGGACGAGGCGGCGTTCCAGGCCGACCTCGACGCGGGGCACGACTACTTCGACGCCCTCGCGAGGATCGTCGAGCGCAACGCGGCCCGCCCCGGGATCGTCGAGCTGTTCGCGACCCTCTCCGCGGAGGCGACGTCGCCGGACCACCCGGCGCACGCGTTCTTCCAGGCCCGCTACCGCACGGTCGTCGGGTCCACGACGGCCGAGTTCGAGCGTCGGCGCGACGAAGGCCGGCTGCGGTCCGGCATCGACCCGGACATGGCCGCGCGCCTGACGGTCGCGGTGATGGACGGCATGCAGATCCAGTGGCTGCTCGCCGCCGACACCCCGGATGACCGTCCCGACATGGCGGAGGCCCTGCGGGCCCAGGTCGCGGCGCTGCTGTCCGACTGACCTACAGGTCGGCGGGGTCGACGCCGTCCACCAGGTCGGACCAGAACGGGACCCTGAGCGAGGCGTCCGGCGCGGGCACCGGCGATGACCGGCCGAGGAGCTCCCGCTCGAGATAGTCCGCCAGGTCGGAGCCGTAGTGGATGACGTCCGTCTGGTAGATCGAGAAGACGGGCGTCCCCTGCGCCGCGGGACCGCTCGGCAGGTAGCGGTGCGAGTACACGGGGACCATCGTCGGGACCTCTGCGAGGTGCAGGCGGGCCGCCGCCTCGCGCTCGTCGGCCGGTCGTGGACCCCAGGACGCCGGCCAGAAGTCGTTCTCGACGACGTCGACGACGACCCCGTCGACCGGCCACGCCAGCTGCGCTCGGAGGGACGACTCGTCCTCGTCGAGCCAGTCCGGCCAGCGGTCACCGACCGGCACGGCGAGCGTCAGGAGCTCGCGGTGGTCGGCGCAGAACGTGAACCCGAACCGCCGCTCGACGTCGGCGAGCTCGTCGGCGCTCAGCCCGGGGTCCAGCCAGACCCCAGCGGCGTCCAACCGGGCGAGCACCGCGTCCAGGTCCATCGCACGAGTGTCCCAGCCGCGAGAACGGCAGCGTGACGTGCCGTTCTCGCGGCGGTGGGCGTCAGCCCGCGGCGACCTTGGCCACCAGCGTGTCCAGCGTCTCGCGGTCGAAGCCCGAGAGGCCGAAGTCGGCGATCACCTTCGCCGGCATCTGCTGGATCATCGCCTGCATCGTCTCGTCGAGCGGGCCCATGTCGGCCGGCGGCACCAATGCGGCCTGCAGCAGCGGACCGCCGACCGGGTGCGCGAGCCACTCCTCGATCGTGGACATCGGCGTGAGCTCGCCCCAGAGCGGCTCGCCCTCGATCTGCAGCGACACCGATCCGCGCAGGTCACGCGACGACGCGGCGACCTCGATGACGAACTCGCCGCCCTCGACCACCCAGCGGTGCAGGCCGGGGTGCCAGTAGGACAGGTCGCGGGCGCCCAGCGTGAACGACACCGCGCGGGACTCCCCGGGCTCGAGCGCCACCTTGGCGAACGCCTTGAGCTCGCGCGTCGGGCGCAGCACGGAGGCCTGCGGGTCGCGGACGTAGACCTGGACCACCTCGGCGCCGGCGACGGAGCCGGTGTTGGTGATCGTGGCGGTCACGGAGACGTCGGTACCGTCGGCGGTCGCCGCGACGTCGGAGTAGCCGAACGTCGTGTACGACAGGCCGTGACCGAACGGGTACGCGACGTCCATCGCGCGGGTGTCGTACCAGCGGTAGCCCACCAGCACACCCTCGCCGTAGCGGACGACGCCGGCCTCGCCGGGGAAGTTCCCGAACGCGGGGGTGTCCTCGATGCGGTGCGGGATCGTCTCGGTGAGCCGGCCGGACGGGGTGCGGACGCCGAGCAGGAGCTCCGCGACGGCCGACCCGCCGGCCTGGCCGCCGAGCCAGGTCTCCAGGATGGCCGGCGCGAGGTCGCGCCAGTCGGTCACGCTCACCGCGGAGCCGTTGGCGAGCACGACGACGACTCGCGGGTTGACCTCGGCCACCGCCCGGAGCAGGGCGACCTGGTTGTCGGGGAGCCCGAGCCGGGGGCGGTCGTAGCCCTCGGACTCGTCGGGACCCGGCAGGCCGAGGAACGCGACGACGGTGTCCGCCGCGCGCGCCACGTCGACCGCCTCCGCCAGCAGAGCCGCGTCGTCGCCGGACGGCCCGCCCGCGATGGTGAAGCCGGGTGCGAACGCGAGCTCGCCGGCCGCCCGCAGCGCGTCCAGCGGCGCGTCGAGCCGTGTCGGGTTCACCTGCGACGAGCCGGCGCCCTGGTAGCGGGGGGTGCGGGCGAACTCGCCGATGACGGCGACGCCCTCGGTGGAGGCGAGCGGCAGCAGCCCGCCGTCGTTCTTCAGCAGCACCGACCCGGCGGCCGCGGCCTCGCGGGCCAGCTCGTGGTGGGCGTCGACGTCGAACGAGTCGTCCGACTCGAGGCCGGGCAGCGACCGGGCGATCAGGCCGAGCACCCGGCGCGCGGCGACGTCCAGCACGGCCTCGTCCAGGGAGCCGTCGCGGACGGCGGCCACGACCTCCTCGTCGGGACGCGGGCCGGCGGCGGGCATCTGCAGGTCCAGGCCCGCGGCGAGCGCCGGGACGCGGTCGTGCACGGCGCCCCAGTCGGAGACGACGAGCCCTTCGAACGCCCACTCGTCGCGCAGCAGCTCGGTGAGCAGCCAGTGGTTCTCGGAGGCGTACGTGCCGTTGACCTTGTTGTACGCGCACATCACGGTCCACGGCTGCGCGTTCGTCACCACGCGCTCGAAGGCCGGCAGGTAGATCTCGCGCAGCGTGCGCTCGTCGACCTCGGCGGACACGCGCATGCGGTCCGACTCCTGGTTGTTGGCCGCGAAGTGCTTGAGCGACGTGCCGACGCCCTGGCTCTGGATGCCCCGGACGATCGCGGTACCCAGCTCGCCGGCGACCACCGGGTCCTCCGAGACGTACTCGAAGTTGCGCCCGCACAACGGGGTCCGCTTGATGTTCACGCCGGGGCCGAGCAGCACGGCCACGTCGTTGGCGCGCGTCTCGCGACCGAGCGCCTCGCCGACGCGGGTGACCAGCTCGACGTCCCACGACGAGCCGAGGGCGGCCGCCGTCGGGAAGCAGGTGGCCGGGACGGAGTTGCCGAGCCCGAGGTGGTCGGCCTCCTCGGGCTGCTTGCGCAGGCCGTGCGGGCCGTCGGTGACCATGACCGCGGGGACGCCTGCGCGCTCGACGCCCTGCGTGTGCCAGAAGTCGGAGCCGGACGTCAGGGACGCCTTCTCCTCCAGGGTCAGCTGGGCCAGGACACGTTCGACGTCGAAGACCTGCGTCATCGCGGGGTACCTCCTCGTTGGGGTTCGTTGCCCGCCACCATAACCCAATTCTTACCACGTGGTAAGAGTCTGTCAGGGCACCTCGGCCGAGCCGTCGAGGAACGAGCCCGTGACGCCGCCGCCGTCGACCACCGCGAGGCACAGCCCCACCCGGTCGCCGTCGGCCCACGAGCGCTCGGTCGGCGACCAGGTCACCGTCCGCACGCCCTCGGCGATCTCGTCGTCGTCGAGCACGCAGGCGCGGGCCACCCGGGCGTCCGCCGCCTGCTGCCCGGGCCAGACGGCGTTCGCGGCGAACGAGAACTCGGTGACCACCTGCGCCTCGTGCGGATCGGCGCAGGGGACCACCCGGACCGACCCGACCGGGCCGTCCGCCGGGAGCGACGCGAGGCAGTTGCCCGTGACCAGCTGCTGCGCCCGGGCGTCGCGGGCTGCGGCCACGTCGGCCGGCAGCGAGCGCGTGCCCAGCGTGGTGAGCACGACGGCGGTCACCCCGACGGCCAGGGCCACCGTGCCGAGGACGCCGAGGACGGCCCCCGCGATCGCGAGGCCGCGCCCACGGGTGTGCCGCGACGCGATCCGGCGGAGCGCGACGATCGCGAGCACGAGTGCCGCAGGCCCGAGCCCGACCACACCCGTCACCAGCGACCAGACGGCCGTCGGTTCGAGCCGCGGCCGCGGCGGGGCCCACCCGGGGGCGTAGTGCGGTTCCGGGTACGCGTACTGGTCGGTGGGACTGCTCAGGAGGACGTCCCCGAGGCGGCGAGCTCGAGGGTGCCCGCGGTGGCCGATCCCGTCATGCCGGTCTCGTCGCCGTAGTACACGCAGTAGGCGGACGTGTTGCCGGCGGCGAAGTCGTCCGGGTGCGGGTAGTACAGCTCGATGCTGCCGTTCGAGAAGTAGTCGGGCAGGAGCCCCTGGGTCAGCTGGTCGCACTCGTCCCAGGCGTCGTTGTACGCCGAGTCGAACGCGTCGTCGGCGTCCAGGCTGACCGGCCCGGTCATCGTGATCAGCCCGACCACCTCGGCCTCGTGCGGGACGGCGCAGTCCACGGGCTCGGTGTCGGCCATGTCGTACTCCCACGAGTACGTGGTCAGGCACGTGCCGGCCACCAGGTCGGTGCGCAGGGCGAACTCCGGGAGCTGGTCGGACCCCGAGCCGTCGGTGCCCTGCTCGTACCCCTCCTCGAAGCCCTGCTCGACCTCGTCCCAGAACCCGCTGCCCGAGCTTCCGATCAGGGCGACGACGAAGATGATGTAGGCGACGATCGCGAGCAGCCACAGGATGCCGACCGCGCCGACGACGATGCCCGCGATGGCCCATCCCCGCCCGGCCTTGCCGTTGACCGCGATGCGCCGGAGCGCGGCGATGCCGAGCCCGAGGCCGACGGGGCCGGGCAGGCCGCCGAAGAACAGGAGACCGGCGGTGCTGGTGACGAACGACGCGATCGCCATGCCCTCGGTGGGGGGCGCGGCATACGGCTGCCCGTACCCGTAGGGCTGCGCGCCGTACGGGGGAGGGGTCTGGGCGTAGCCGGGTGCGCCGTACTGCGGAGCCCCGTACTGCGGCGCGCCGTACTGGGGTGCTCCGTACTGCGGTGCGCCGTACTGCGGTGCCCCGTAGGCCGGCGGTGCGTCGCCGGCGCCGGGCTGCTGGGCGTACGGGTTCGCCGCCGGAGGCGCCGCGCCGTACGGGTAGGTCGGTGGCGTCTCGCCGACGGGCGTCCGCACCGCCTCGTACCCGCTCGGAGGGACGGACTCGTAGCCGCTGGGCGGCACCGGGGCCGCGGGTGCCGGGTCGGGGGCGGCGTAGGGGTCGGGAACCGGAGCCGGCCCCCCGGGCTCGTTGCTCATGCGCGCAACCTAGCCCAACGAGGGTGCCTGGCGACCGCTGTTCCCACCGACATCACCCGCATCGGGCCCGCCGTCAGCCGGCGATCTCGAGGATGACCGGGACGTGGTCGGACGGCGCCTTCCCCTTGCGCTCGTTGCGCTCGATGCTCACGCCGGTCACCCGCGCCGCCAGAGCCGGCGTCGCGTACGTGAGGTCGATGCGCATCCCCTCGTTCCGGGGGAACCGGAGCTGCTGGTAGTCCCAGTACGTGTAGGTGTGCTCGGCGGGCTGGTGGACGCGCGAGACCTCGGTGTACCCGGCCTCGGCGATCGCCGTGAACGCGTCCCGCTCGGCCGGGGACACGTGGGTGCGGCCCGCGAAGAAGCCGATGTCCCAGACGTCGGTGTCCAGGGGCGCGATGTTCCAGTCGCCGACGAGGGCGACCTGCGCCTGCGCGTCCGCGGCGAGCCAGCCCTGGGCGGCGTCCCGCAGGCGGGCCAGCCAGTCGAGCTTGTAGGCGTAGTGCGGGTCCTCGAGCTCGCGCCCGTTCGGCACGTACAGGCTCCACACCCGCACGCCGCCGCACGTCGCGCCCAGCGCCCGGGCCTCGGCCGCCGCCGGGTCCCCCCACGTGGGCATCCCGGGGAAGCCGACCTCGACGTCCTCGATACCCACCTTGGAGATGATCGCGACGCCGTTCCACTGGCTGAACCCGGTGGTCGCCACCTCGTACCCGAGCGCCTCGAAGCCCTCGCGCGGGAACTGCTCGTCCTTGCACTTGGTCTCCTGCAGGGCCAGGACGTCGACGCCCGTCCGCTCGAGGAAGGCCAGCGCACGGTCGGTGCGGGCGCGGATCGAGTTGATGTTCCAGGTGGCCAGGCGCATGGGGCAGGACGCTACCGGGAGCCACTGACCATTGAGCCAACCGGACGATTCGGACAACCTGCTGTTGAGCGGGACGAATCGCTCACGTACGGTGCGCTCAACACCAGGCACAGGAGGTCATCGCGGTGAAGGACGAGCTCAGCGGCCGTCGCGCGCTCGTCACCGGCGGTGCCTCGGGGATCGGCCGCGCCACCGCCCTCGCCCTGGCCCGGGCGGGCGCCGACGTGGCGATCACGCACCTGTCGCACGACGCCTCGGCCGTCGTGGCCGAGATCAAGGACCTCGGCCGGACGGCGGCGTCCTTCCAGGTGGACCTGCGGCGCAGCTGGGACGTCGACAAGGCAGTCAGCGACGCTGCGAGCATGCTCGGCGGCGGCATCGACATCCTGGTCAACAACGTCGGCGGACCCGTGGAGCGTCGCGCGGTGCCGGCCATGGACGACGCGCACTGGCACGGCGTCCTCGACCTCAACCTCTCGTCCGCGTTCTACGCCAGCCGCGCCGCGCTCGCGGTGATGCCCGACGGCGGGCGGATCATCACGATCGGCGCCCAGGCGGCGAGCAGCGGCGGCGGCACCGGCATGGTGGCGTACACGACGGCCAAGGCCGCGCTCGAAGGGTTCAGCCGGGCGCTCGCGCGGGAGCTGGGACCGCGCCGGATCACCGTCAACGTCGTCGCGCCCGGCTTCGTCGCCGGGACGCCGCTGCACGCCGCGCACACCCCCGAGCCCGCGCAGCGCGCCGCGGTCAGCGCGTCACCGCTCAGCCGGGCGGGGGCGCCCGACGACATCGCCGAGGCGGTGCTCTACCTGGCCTCGGACGGCGCCGCGTTCGTCACGGGGACGGTCCTCGACGTCAACGGCGGCGCGTACTTCACCTGACCGCCGACGAGCCTCCGGCGAGCGCCGACGACGTCCGCACTCCGGCGGGTCTGAGCCCGCACGAGTGCGGACGCAAGGTCATCGGTGGCGACGACGTCCGCGCTCCGGCGGGTCCGAGCACGCACGAGTGCGGACGCTGCGGGTTCAGTCCTGCGGGGGCCAGCCGCTGACGGCCGACCAGGCCCAGGAGGCGACGTCCTCCGCCGGCGGCAGCGGGTCGCGCTCGAGCCACGCCACGAGCACTCCGATGACCGATCCGGCCAGCGCGGCGGCGGCGATCGGCAGGGGCAGGACGGCGAGCGCCGGGGGCGCGCCGTGCAGCTCGAGGCCTTCGAGCGCGAGCGCGCCGATGCGCCGGCGCAACCGGGTCACGGCGACGGGGGAGCCGTGCTCGCCGAGCGCGCTGCGGTACAGCCCGACATTCTCCGCGACGTGGGTGGCGTACCGGACCAGCACGTCGGGGGCTGTCCCGGAGGCCGCGTCGGGGTGGATCTGGGTGAGGTCGGCGCCGACGAGGGCGGCCTGCGCGTCGAGGGCGTCGGCCAGCAGCGTGTCCGTGTCGGGGTAGTGCTGGTAGAAGGTGCTGCGGTTCACGGTCGCCCGGTCGGCGACGTCGGCCACCGAGATCTCGTCGAGGTTCCGCTCGCGGGCCAGCGAGAGGAGTGCATCCTGGAGCAGCCGACGCGTGCGCAGCACTCGTGGATCCACCCGGGCGCCGTCGTCCTGGGTTGTCACGCGTCACATGATGCCATCGTCAGTAACCGACAGGTGTCGGGTATCCTGCAGCGTCGACCAAGGAGTGAACATGGCACGCGTGCTGGACCGTCTGGGCCGGGGAAGCTACAAGCACCGCTGGATCGTGCTCGTCGCGTGGCTGCTGGTGCTCGCCGCCGCCGCGTTCGGCGCGGTGTCGTCGGGGCTGCACCTCTCGAACTCGTTCTCCATCCCGGGCACCGAGTCCGACCGTGCCCAGGCGCTCGTCGCCGAGCGGCTCGGCGACCAGGCCGCGGGTGTGGGATCCAACAGCGCGTCCCAGGCGCAGGACGCCGAGGCGCCGTCCAGCGCCCGCGTCGTCGTCGCCGCGCCCGAGGGTGAGTCGTTCCTGGAGGGCACCGGGATCCAGGACGTCATGACGGCGATCGGCCCTGTCGCGCAGGCCGAGGACGTGGCCGGGGTGTCCGACCCCGTGACCGCCCAGGCGGTCGCCCCCGACGGCAGCGTGATGTACGTCGACGTGCAGTTCACGGTCGGCATGGAGGACGTCCCGGCGGCGACGACCGACGTGCTCGAGGACGCCGCCGACGCGCTCGAGGCCGACGGGTACGAGGTCGCCCTGTCGGGTGGCCCGTTCACCGCGCCACTGGAGCTGGCCGGCCCCACCGAGGCGATCGGCCTGGTCGTCGCACTGGTCGTGCTCGTCGTGACGTTCGGGTCGCTGCTCGCCGCGGGCATGCCGATCCTCACGGCGCTCCTCGGCGTGGGCATCGGCATCGCCGGGGTGCTCTCCCTGTCCGGCATCACCGTGATCTCGTCGGCCACCCTGACCCTCGCCCTCATGCTCGGGCTCGCGGTCGGCATCGACTACGCCCTCTTCCTGCTCTCCCGGCACCGCCAGCAGCTGGCCGACGGCATGGATCCGCTCGAGTCCGCCGGCCGCGCGGTCGGCACCGCGGGCAGCGCGGTCGGGTTCGCGGGCACCACCGTCGTCATCGCGCTCGCCGCCCTGACGGTCACCGGCATCCCGTTCCTGGCCGCCATGGGCCTCGCGGCCGCCGCGACCGTCGTCATCGCGGTCGCGGTCGCCCTCACCCTGCTGCCCGCGATCATGGGCTTCGCCGGCGAGCGGCTGCGTCCGCGCGGCCGGGCGATGCGGCAGGCCGAGCACTCGCGCGAGGCGCGCAACCGCTGGGGCGCGTTCGTCACCACCCACCCGATCATCACGCTCGTCGTCAGCGCCGCCGTGCTGCTCACCATCGCCATCCCGGCGCTGAGCCTGCGGCTCGGGCTGCCCGACGCCGGCCGCGAGCCCGAGGGGTCCGGCGACCGCCAGGCGTTCGAGATGCTCGCCGAGGGCTTCGGCCCCGGCTTCAACGGTCCGCTGGTCGTGCTGGTCGACGCGGCAGAGGACCCGTCGTCCCTGCCGGACGCGGTCGGCGCCGTCGTCGCGCGGGTGTCCGAGCTCCCGGACGTCGCCTATGCGGCCCCCGTCGCGGCGCCCGGTGCGTCCGAGGGTGCCGACGCCGCGCTCGTCGTGGTCATCCCCACCGGCGCGCCGAACTCCGAGGAGACCGCGGGCCTGGTGCACGCCATCCGCGACGCCCGCCCGGACCTCGAGTCCGCCACCGGCACCGAGCTGTGGGTGACCGGCGCGGCCGCCGCGAACATCGACATCACGGAGAAGCTGGCCGACGCGTTCCCGCTGTTCCTGCTCATCGTCGTCGGGCTCGCGATCGTGCTGCTGCTCGTCGCGTTCCGCTCGCTGCTGGTCCCGATCACCGCGGTGCTCGGGTTCCTGCTGACCATCGCCGCGGCGTTCGGTGCGACGACAGCGGTGTTCCAGTGGGGCTGGATGTCGGGCATCTTCAACGTCGACTCGGCCGGCCCGCTGCTCAGCTTCCTGCCGATCCTGCTGGTGGGCGTGCTGTTCGGGCTGGCCATGGACTACCAGGTGTTCCTGGTGTCCCGGATGCGCGAGGAGCACGTGCACGGTGCCGACCCGGTCACGTCGGTCCGCCTGGGGTTCGCGCACGGTGCCCGCGTGGTGCTCGCCGCCGCGCTGATCATGATCTCGGTGTTCTCCAGCTTCGTGTTCAGCGGGTCCGCGCAGATCAGCCCGATCGCGTTCGCGCTGGCCATCGGCATCCTGTTCGACGCGCTGGTGGTCCGCATGACGATGATCCCGGCGGCCATGACCCTGCTCGGGAAGTCGGCCTGGTGGATCCCGGCCTGGCTCGACCGGATCATCCCGAACGTGGACATCGAGGGTGCGGCGCTGGAGCGCCCGAGCGCGCCCGCGGAGCCCGTCGCGCCCGTCGCGCAGTAGCCCGGGCACGACGAAGGCCGGGGGAACCTGCCACCCCGGCCCTCGTCGTGCTCAGGTCAGCTCACGTCGTCGTCCACCCAGTCGAACGTCTTGGTGACCGCCTTCTTCCAGAGCCGGTACTGCCGGGCGCGCTCGTCCGCGTCCATCGTCGGCTCCCAGCGCTTGTCCTCGGCCCAGTTGTCGATGACGTCCTGCTCGCCGTTCCAGAAGCCGACCGCGATGCCGGCCGCGTAGGCCGCACCGAGCGCCGTGGTCTCCGCGACCTTCGGCCGGACCACGGGGACGCCGAGGATGTCCGCCTGGAACTGCATGAGCAGCTCGTCCTGGACCATGCCGCCGTCGACCTTGAGCTCGGTCAGGTCCACGCCCGAGTCGGCGTTCATGGCGTCCAGGACCTCGCGGGTCTGGAACGCCGTCGCCTCGAGCGCGGCCCGGGCGATGTGCCCCTTGTTGACGTACCGCGTGAGCCCGACGAGGGCGCCGCGGGCGTCGGACCGCCAGTACGGCGCGAACAGGCCCGAGAACGCCGGCACGAAGTAGGCGCCGCCGTTGTCGTCCACGGTCTTGGCCAGCTCCTCGATCTCGGGTGCCGACGAGATGATCCCGAGGTTGTCGCGAAGCCACTGGACGAGCGAGCCGCTCACGGCGATCGAGCCCTCGAGCGCGTAGACGGTCGGCTGGTCGCCGATCTTGTAGCAGACCGTCGTCAGCAGGCCGTTCTTCGACGGGATCGGCTCGGTGCCCGTGTTGATGAGCATGAAGTTGCCGGTGCCGTAGGTGTTCTTGGCCATGCCGACCTCGAAGCACGCCTGACCGAACGTGGCCGCCTGCTGGTCGCCGAGGATGCCGGCGATCGGCACGCCCGGGACCATGCCGCCCTCGCGGCCCTTCCCGTACACCTCGGACGACGACTTGATCTCCGGCAGCATCGACAGCGGGATGCCCATGTCGGCCGCGATGTCGGCGTCCCACGTGAGCGTCGCGAGGTCCATGAGCATGGTGCGGGACGCGTTGGTCGGGTCGGTGACGTGCACGCCGCCGTCGACGCCGCCGGTCATGTTCCACAGCACCCACGCGTCGGTGTTGCCGAACGCGAGGTCACCGGCCTCGGCCTTGGCGCGGGCGCCGTCGACGTTGTCGAGGATCCACTTGATCTTCGGGCCGGAGAAGTAGGTGGCCAGCGGAAGGCCGACCTTCGCCTTGTACCGGTCCGCGCCGCCCCCCAGCGCGCCCAGCTCCTCGGCGATCTTCTGCGTGCGCGTGTCCTGCCAGACGATCGCGTTGTAGACCGGCTTGCCGGTGGTCCGGTCCCAGACCACGGCGGTCTCGCGCTGGTTGGTGATGCCGACCGCGGCGAGGTCCCGGTACGTCAGGTTGGCGCGGGTGAGCGCGAGACCGACGACCTCGCGGGTGTTCTTCCAGATCTCCTCGGCGTTGTGCTCGACCCACCCGGCGCGCGGGAAGATCTGCTCGTGCTCGATCTGGCCGGACTCGACGATCTGGCCGGAATGGTCGAACACGATGGCGCGGGTGCTGGTGGTGCCCTGGTCGATGGCCAGGACGTACTGGGTGTCGGGCATGGTGGGAACTCCTCCAGTGGTTCAGGGGCGGCCCGGACGGCGTGCACCGGCGCTGGTGCGCGCCGCCCGGACGAGGGACGACTGTGTGGGCGTCAGACGATGTACCAGGCAGCCACGAGGCCACCGATCGCGCCGCCGACGAAGGGGCCGAGGACCGGCACCCACGAGTAGGCCCAGTCGCTCGCGCCCTTGCCCCGGATGGGCAGGAGGGCGTGGGCGATGCGGGGGCCCAGGTCACGTGCGGGGTTGATGGCGTACCCGGTGGGACCACCGAGGCTGGCGCCGATGCCGACCACCAGGAGAGCCACGGCCAGCGGGCCGAGCTCGGCCGGCGTCTTGCCGAACGCGAGGATGACGAACACCAGGACGAACGTGGCGACGGCCTCGGTGACGAAGTTCCACGCGTACGAGCGGATCGCCGGGCCGGTGGAGAAGACGGCCAGCTTGACGCCCGCGTCGGCGTCCTCGTCGAAGTGCTTCTTGTAGGCGAGGAACGCGAGAGCGGCGCCTAGTGCCGCGCCGGTCATCTGCGCGACCACATACAGGAAGCCGTTCGCTGCCGTGACCGGGATGCCCGGGGCGAACTCGTCCGCCCCGCTGGTCCAGAGCCCCATCGTCACCGCAGGGTTGAGGTGCGCCCCCGACTTGTACGCGACATACACACCCGCGAACACCGCGAGGCCCCATCCGAAGTTGATGAGGAGCCAACCGCCGTCGAAGCCCTTGTTCTTCGGCAGGATGACGTTCGCGACGACGCCGGCACCGAGGAGGATCAGCATCCCGGTGCCCATCACCTCCGAGACGAAGGCATCTCCCATTGTGAAGTCCACTGTCGACCCTTTCTGACGGACGTCGTTGTCACGTGCACCCCGCGGATGGCCGCGGGGAGTTTCAGGTGCCTACGGGGCCTGAGGACCCCTTCCCGGCAGGGGAGCCCGGCTTGGTGCCGGCGTTCACCGACGCGTCACCGATCATCGGCGAGACGTCCGCTGCTCGGAGCCGCACCTTCTCGGCCTCGGCGTCGTCCAGCTCCAGAGCGGCGGCGTCCTCGGCCTCGGCGCGTGCGCGGTACGCCTCGATCTCCTGGCTGCGCGTGTGCGCGTCCCAGCCGAGGATCGGGGCGACCAGGTCGCCGATCTCCTCCAGGGCGCCGACGCCCTTGTCCGCCTGCTCGTAGTTGAGCCGCGTGCGGTGCATGACGACGTCGTCGAGGTGCAGCGCGCCCTCGTGGCTGACGGCGTAGACGATCTCCGCCCGGATGTACGCGTCGGCGTGCTCCAACGGTTCGGCGAGCGACGGGTCGGCGTCGACGAGGTCGATGAGCTCGCCCAGCAGGGAGCCGTACCGGTGCAGGAGGTGGTCCATGCGCGGGCGGCTCCAGCCGTACTTCTGGCCGATGGCCCGGGCCTGGCGCTGGAACACCTGGAGCCCCTCGGCGCCGACGAGCGGGAGGTCGTGCGTGATCGACGGCAGGCTCGTCGCCCGGCTGCCGATCGCGAAGTCGACCGCGTCCTTGGCCATCACGCGGTAGGTGGTGAGCTTGCCGCCCGCGATGACCGTGAAGCCGGGGGCGGGGGAGGCGACCGTGTGCTCGCGGGACACCTTGGCGGAGCTGGTGCCCGCCTTGACCTGCGGCTGCAGCAGGGGGCGCAGGCCCGCCCAGGTGCCGATGATGTCCTCGCGCGTGATCGGCCGGGACAGCACCGTGTTGGCGTGGTCGATGACGTAGTCGATGTCCGCGCTCGTCGCGACGGGGTGCAGCAGCTCCTGCTCCCACGGGGTGTCCGTGGTGCCGATCACCCAGTACCGCGACCACGGGATGATGAACAGGACCGACTTCTCGGTCTGCAGGATCAGCCCGGTGTCGCCGGAGATCCGGCTGCGTGGCACGACGATGTGCACGCCCTTGCTGGCCAGCACGCGCAGGCCGCCCTCGGCCCCCGCGAGCGCCTCGGTCTGCTCGGTCCACACGCCGGTCGCGTTGATGACGGCCCGGGCGCGGACGTCGATGTGCTCGCCGGTCTCCAGGTCCACCACCTCGGCGCCCGTGACCGCGCCGCCGGTGGTGGTCTGCAGGTCGAGCACCTGGGTGCGGGACGCGGCGTGCGCGCCGTAGCTCACGGCGGTGCGGACCAGGGTCTCGACGAGCCGGGCGTCGTCCACGCTGGCGTCCCAGTAGCGGACCGCGCCGATCGCGGCGTCGTGCCGAAGGTCGGGGAACAGCCGCTCCATGCCCTTGCGGGTCAGGTGCCGGTGGATCGGGAGCGCGCGACGCGAGCCGGTGACCGAGGCCAGCGTGTCGTAGAGCGCGACGCCGGCGCCGACGTAGGCCCGCTCCCAGATGCGGTTCTCCAGCGGGTACAGGAAGCTGACCGGCTTGACCAGGTGCGGCGCCAGGCGGTTGATGAGCAGGTCACGCTCGGTGAGCGCCTCGCGCACCAGGTGGAAGTCGAGCATCTGCAGGTAGCGCAGGCCGCCGTGCACCAGCTTGCTGGACCGGCTCGACGTGCCGCTCGCCCAGTCCTGGGCCTCGACGATCGCGGTGGACAGTCCCCGGCTCACGGCGTCGAGGGCGATCCCGGCGCCCGTGACGCCGCCGCCGATCACCAGGACGTCGAGCTCGTTCCCGCGTTCGGCACTCCCGCGCATCGCGTCGAGTGCGTCCTGTCGTGCCTGGGCCGTCAGCGGCGCCGTCCTCATCCGTGGTACCCCCGGTGGCTCTGTGTGTCCTTCATGTCCCACTCGCCCAGTACGGGCATGCTCGCTATCGTCGTCATGAGGCGAACGAACGCGCAACCGCGGTGCACATACGTGCAACATCGGCTGTGAGCCGGGAGGGGGTGTCCATGTACGTCGAGCGTGAGCAGGACGTGCTGCGGGCCGCGTCCATGTACTACCTCCAGGACATCAAGATGGAGGTCATCGCCCGCCACCTCGGCACCTCCCGGTCCACCGTCTCGCGCCTCATCAAGCGTGCCCGGCAGTCCGGGCTGGTCGAGATCACGCTCCGCCCGGCGAGCACGCGTGCACCCGGCCTGGGTCGGACGATCGCGGCGACGTTCGGCATCGACACCTACGTGGTCCCGGTGCCCGACTCCGCGAGCCACATCGAGCGGCTCGACCAGGTCTCCATCACCGCGGCCCGCCTGCTGTCCTCGTGGTTCGATTCCGACATGGTGCTGGGCGTCGCGTGGGGGACCACCCTCGCGTCGGTGTCCCGGTACCTCGCGCCGAAGCCGACGCGGGGCTCCGCGGTGGTCCAGCTGAACGGTGCCGCGAACATGCGCACCAGCGGGATCGAGTACGCCAGCGACCTGATCTCGACGTTCGGGACCGCGTTCGCCGCCGCCGTGCACCACTTCTCGGTGCCCGCGTTCTTCGACTACCCGGACACCAAGGCGGCCATGTGGCGCGAGCGGTCCGTCCGGCGGGTGCTCGACATGCAGCGGCGCGCGGACATCGCGGTGTTCTCCGTCGGAGCGGTCGCGGGGGCGGTGCCGTCGCACGTGTACTCGGCGGGCTACCTCGACGACGCGGACGTGAAGAACCTGCACGAGGAGGGCGTCGTCGGCGACGTGTGCACCGTGTTCCTGCGCGCCGACGGGTCATGGCAGGACGTGCACCTCAACGAGCGCGCCACCGGCCCGACCCCCGTGGAGCTGCAGCGGATCCCGCGCCGGGTGTGCGTGGTGGCCGGGGACAACAAGGTGGCGCCGCTGCTGGCCGCCTTGCGCGCGGGCGTGGTGACCGACCTGGTGGTCGACGAGATCACGGCCACCGGGCTGCTCGACGCGGCGGAGCCGCCCCACCCGAGGCGGGTGCGCGCTCGGGTGTGACGATCAGGCGGCCGTGGTCACCGCCGCCGGCTCGACGATGACCAGCACCTGGCCCGGGCCCACCTGGTCGCCGGGGGTCACGACGATGTCGACCACGGTGCCGCTGACCGTGGCGGTCACCGGGGCCTCCATCTTCATCGCCTCCAGCGCCAGCAGCTGCTGACCGCGCTCGACCACGTCGCCGGGCCGCACGTCCACCCGGAAGACCGTCGCGACGAAGGGCGCCTCGACGCCCTCGCACCCGTCGGGAACCTCGGTGTCCGCTGCCGGGGCCGGGGCGTCGGGTTCGCTCACGCGGTCGAACTCGCCCGCCGCCGCCCACGCGTCGCGCTCCGCGCCGAACGCCGACGCCTGCCGGGCGCGGAAGGAGGCGATGTCCGACGCGTTCTCGGCCAGGAACCGCTGGTGCTCCGCGATGGAGAACGTGCCGGGCTCGATGTCCACGTCGAGGCGGCCGGCGGACATGTCGGCGCGCAGGTCCAGCAGCTCGTCGGCACCCACCGGGTACCAGCGGATGGTGTCGAAGAACCGGAGCAGCCACGGCGTGCCCGGCTCGAACGGTCGGTGGCGGGCGTGCGTGTCCCAGACCTGGATGGTGCGGCCGACGAACTGGTAGCCGCCCGGACCCTCCATGCCGTAGATGCACAGGTAGGCGCCGCCGATGCCGACCGCGTTCTGCGGGGTCCACGTGCGGGCGGGGTTGTACTTGGTGGTGACCAGCCGGTGCCGCGGGTCCAGCGGGGTGGCCACGGGGGCGCCCAGGTACACGTCGCCCAGGCCCATGACCAGGTAGGACGCGTCGAACACGGTGCGGTGGACGTCGTCGACGGAGGTCAGGCCGTTGATGCGGCGGATGAACTCGATGTTCCACGGGCACCAGGGCGCGTCGTCGCGGACCCCGGCCATGTAGCGCTCGATGGCCTCGCGGGTGGCGGGGTCGTCCCAGCTGAGCGGCAGGTGGACCGTGCGGCTGGGGACGACCAGGTCGGTGGTGGCCGGCAGGGAGTGCTCGATCTCGCGGACCAGGTCGAGGGCCGTGCGCAGCGGCAGGCGCTCGGGGTCCACGTGCAGCTGGAGCGAGCGGATGCCGGGCGTGAGGTCGACGATGCCCCGCAGCCCGTCGTGGTCGACCCGTTGCTGCACCTCCTGCGCGAGGGCGTGCACGCGCATCCGGGAGGCCAGGTCGAGGGTCATGGCGCCGTACTCGACCAGCAGGTTGTCGTCGCCGCTGCGGCGGTAGGTGACTTCGGTGTCGGAGTCGGTGCGGGCCAGGATGCCGCCGTCGTCGTGCGCGTTCCTCGTCGCGCGTGGGGCCGCCTGCGGTCTCGCCCGGAGCGCGTCCGCCTCGGCCTCGTCGACCGGCACGAACCGCACGGTGTCGCCGGGCCGCAGCTGACCGAGCTTCCACAGCTGCCCGAGCGCCACCGTGGCCGGGCACGTGAAGCCGCCGAGCGACGGCCCGTCGGGGCCGAGCAGGATGGGCAGGTCGCCGGTGTAGTCGACCGCGCCGACCGCGTACGGGGTGTCGTGGATGTTCGACGGGTGCAGTCCCGCCTCGCCGCCGTCCGGGCGTGCCCAGGTGGGCTTGGGTCCGACGAGCCGGACGCCGGTGCGCGCGGAGTTGAAGTGGACCGCCCAGGTGGCGGCGTAGAACTCGGCGACGTCGTCGGGCGTGAAGAACTCCGGTGCCGCGTGCGGACCCTCGAGAGCGCCGATCTGCCAGCTGCCGGTGAGGAGTGGCCGGTCGCTCGCGGGAACCGCCCGCGCCGTCCCGGTCGGTGCCGCGATCGCCAGCTGGTCGCCCGGCCGCAGCGGCATCCCGGTGGTGCCGCCGATGCGACCGAGGTCGAACGTCGCCGCCGACCCGAGCACGTGCGGGACGTCCAGACCGCCCCTGACCAGCAGGTACGTCCGCATGCCGGTCGCGGGAGCACCGATCGCGAGGACGCCGCCCGCCGGGATCTCGACCGGCTCCCACTGCGGGACGGGTGAGTCGTCGAGGGTGACCGCGGCCGGTGCGCCGGTGACCATGACGGTCGCGCCCGTGACGAACCGGAGCTCCGGACCGGCCATCGTGCACTCCAGGCCCTGGGCCCCCTCGGGGTTGCCGAGCGCGGTGTTGCCCAGCCGGAACGAGAGGTCGTCCATCGGGCCCGACGGCGGGATGCCGACGTGCCACAGACCGGTGCGACCGGGCCAGTCCTGCACCGTCGTCAGCAGGCCGGGGCGCAGGACCTCGAGGCGCGGCGTCTCGTCGCGGAGGTGCGCGAGGGTGCCTGTGTGGTGCCGGGCGGCGGCGACCTCGGGGGAGTGCACGATCGTGCGGAGCAGGCCCAGGTTGGTCGCGATGCCCGTCAGGCGGGTGTCGGCCAGCGCGACGCCCAGGGCGTGCCAGGCGCTCTCGCGGTCGGCGCCGGCCGTGACGACCTTGGCGAGCAGCGGGTCGTAGTGGGTGGAGACCTCCGTGCCGGGCTCGATCCAGGTGTCGACACGGACGTCGCCGGGGACCTCGAACGCGGTGACCGTCCCGGCGCTCGGGAGGTGGTCGCGGTCGGGGTTCTCCGCGTAGACGCGAGCCTCGACCGCGGCGCCGCGCGGGTGGAGCGGGGTGTCGACGACGGACGTGTCGCCCTGGGCCAGCCGGATCATCCAGGCGACCAGGTCGACACCGAACACCGCCTCCGTGACCGGGTGCTCGACCTGGAGGCGCGTGTTCACCTCGAGGAACGCCGCCTCGTGCCGCTCGGCGTCGTACACGAACTCGACCGTGCCGGCCGACCGGTAGCTCACCGACTCGGCGAGCATGCGGGCGGCGTCGTCGATCCGGGACCTCACGTGGGTGGGGAGCCTCGGGGCTGGAGCCTCCTCGACCACCTTCTGGTGCCGACGCTGGAGGGAGCAGTCGCGGTCGCCCAGGGTCACCACGCGGCCGAGGCCGTCGCCGAACACCTGCACCTCGACGTGCCGCGCGGCCGTGATGAGCCGCTCCAGGTAGACGCCGGCCGACCCGAACGCGGCCCCGGCGGTCCGGCGCACCGCCTCCCACGCGGCGACCAGCTGGTCGGGGCTGTGGCACGCCCGCATGCCGATGCCGCCGCCACCCGCCGTGGCCTTGAGCATGACGGGGTAGCCGATCACGTCGGCCGCCGCGATCGCCTCGTCGAGGGAGCCCAGCAGGCCGGTGCCCGCGAGCATCGGCATGCCGACCGCCCGGGCCGCGTCGCGGGCGGTGTGCTTCGAGCCGAACAGCTCCAGCTGCTCCGGCGTCGGCCCGACGAACGCGATCCCGGCGGACTCGACCGCGCGCGCGAACGCCGCGTTCTCGCTGAGGAACCCGTACCCGGGGTGGATCGCGCCGGCGCCGTGCGCGAGGGCCGCGTCGAGAATGAGCTCCGCGCGCAGGTACGACTGCGCCGCGGGCGCCGGCCCGAGGCGCACCGCGGTGTCGGCCAGGTGCACGTGGGCGGCGCCCGCGTCGGCGTCGGAGTAGACCGCGATGGTGCGCAGGCCCAGCTCCTTCGCGGTCCGCAGGATCCGGACGGCGATCTCCCCGCGGTTGGCGACGAGCAGCGTGTCGAACGTCACGACGAGATCACCATCCGCACCGGCGTCGGGTCGAAGCCGTTGCACGGGTTGTTGATCTGCGGGCAGTTGCTCACCATGACCAGCACGTCCCGCTGGGCGCGCAGGGACAGGGACAGGCCCGCCGCGGAGATGCCGTCCACGATCCCGAGCGCACCGTCCGGGTCCACCGGCACGTTCATGTACCAGTTGATGTTCGACACCAGGTCGCGCTTGCCGAGCCCGTACCGGCCCCCCTCGGCCAGGAAGTTCTCCACGCACGCGTGCTGCGCCCAGGTGTGGTGGCCGTAGCGCAGGGTGTTCGACTCCTTGGAGCAGGCGCCGCCGAGCGTGTCGTGCCGACCGACCTCGTCGGCGACCACGGTCATCAGCGGGCCGTACTCGCAGTCGCGCAGGACCGAGCCCGTGGTGAGGAACACCGAGTCCTGCCCCTGGATGGTGTCGGGGGCGCTGTAGCGCAGGCTGGTGTCGGCGGCGTCGAACACCAGGAAGTCGACGGCCTGGTTGCCGCCGAGGTCGACGATGGTGAGGACCTCGCCCTCGCGCACCACCGCGGACCAGGGCGCGCGGGCGGGGACGACGGTGTCGAGCAGCGTGGTCATGCGAGCCCCCGTGCGGTGAGGTCGGCGAGCGTGTTCACGAAGGCACGGCGTCCCTCGGGCGTGGCGGTCCAGAGCGGGTCCGTCTCCGCCGTCGGCTCCCCGCGCCAGGCGAGGACCTCGAGCGGGGTGCTGACGTAGTCGCGCGGGTCGAGCGGGTGGGCCGTGTTGGCGACGAGCAGCAGCAGCGGCACCTCGGCCCGCAGGGTGAGCGAGGCGCCCGGCCCCGCGGAGCCCTCGAACACCGGGCGGCCCTCGTCGTCGATCCTGACGCCCTGGAAGAACGAGATGCTCGGCGGCAGGTCGCGGCGCGCGAGGTCGTGCTTGGCCGCCGCCAGGGCGAACAGCTCGCGGCCGGCCGGAGTCGGACCCTGGGCGCTGCCGTCGCCGTAGCGCTCCTCGTTCCGCGCCCGCGACGAGGTGCCGTAGAGGGCGTCCTGGTGGGCCGACGTGTCCCCGACGATGCTCGCGAGCACGCGGCCCTGGTCGCTCAGCAGCAGGTGGCCGGCGGTCAGGTAGACCTGCCACTGGACCTTGACGGTGTCCGCGACGTTCAGCCGCTCCCACGGTCGGTCCAGCCGGTAGGCCAGCACGTGGGCGCAGGCGTCGCCGACGAGGTCGGTCAGGCGGAGGTGCGTCCCACGCGCGACGGCGAGGTGCGTGTACCCGCCCCCGGCGACGACCTCGGCGTGCACCAGCGTGGCCGGGTCGACCTCGCTCGGCGTCGTCGGCCAGTCGCGCGCGGGGCGGACCGGCATGGTCGGGACCGTGCCGGCGGCGGCGGCCTCCTGCGCGCGGGCGTGCTCCCGGGCGCCGGCCGTGGTCCGGGTGGTGGTGGAGGTCATCGCGTCCTCGATTTCTGTCGACTGACAGAAACAGGCTCGTGCCCGGACGTTCCCACCTCGTCTCCGCCAGGTAAACCTCCTGTAACTCCACAGCGTCCGAGGAAGTGCGCGCCGGAGCGACCAGATCCTCGGACGCTGCAGGCTCGCCGGGGTGGGTTCGGGGCCGGTGGTAGCGTCGGCTCGCCATGGCACGCAGACCCGGTCGACCGCGCGCGAGCGGCGACCCCGACGGTGAGCGCGACACCCGTCGCGACGTGCTCGACGCCGCCGCCGCCCTCTTCTGCACCGTCGGCTTCACGTCGACCAGCACCCGCGCGATCGCCGACGCCGCCGGGGTCCGCCAGGCCTCGATCTACCACCACTTCGCCGGCAAGGACGCGATCCTCCTCGAGCTGCTGGTCGGTACCGTCCGCCCCTCGCTGGACCTCGCCGACGCCCTCGCCGCCGGCGCCGAGCCCGCCGCGGCCCGCCTGTGGGCGCTGGTGCACGCCGACGTCGCGCTGCTCAGCGCCGGACCCGTGAACCTCGGCGTCCTGTACGTGCTGCCCGAGGTGGCCGGCGAGCAGTTCGCCGAGTTCCACGCGCTGCGCTCGCGGCTGCGCGCCCGGTACAGCGAGCTCGCGGCGGCCGCGTCCGACGACGCCGACGACCGCGGGGAGCTCGTCCTCGGGCTCGTCGAGTCGGTGATCCTGCGTCGCCGCGACACCCCGGACCTCGACGTCCCCGCGGTGCAGGACGCGGTGGCCGACGGCGTCCTGCGGCTGGTCGGTTGCACGCCGACCGAGATCGCGCTGGCCCGCGCTCTGCCGGTGTCACTCACTGCCTGAGCCCTTCGCGCGCGTCACGCGAGTGCTGCGGACGCCGAATTAACACAAGCGTTTCGTGCGTGCAGCGGATCCGACACAGGCCGGGTGGTCAATGAACCTGTCGGCCGACAGAAACTCCGGGCCGGCGGTTGGTCGATCCCCCCTCGCCCCCCGGAGCCCCCATGATCATCGCCGGAGTCGGTCTCTCCGTCCTCGCCGTCGTCCTCGTCGGCATCGTCGTCGCCCGCAAGGTCGACGGGGACAGCGCCAACTACCTCGTCGCCGGGCGCCGCCTGGGCGTCCCCCTGGTGGCGGCCTCCCTCATGGCTGCCGCGGTCGACTCGAACGCCACGGTCGGCAACACCGACCTGTCGGCGTCCTTCGGGTTCTGGGCCGGGGCGTCCCTCGCGCTCGGGCTGGCCATCTGTCTGCTGCTGACCGGCCTGTTCCTGGCCAAGCCGATGAACCGCATGAAGCTGTTCACGCTCGCCGACTTCTACCGGCTGCGCTACGGGCGCGGGGTCGAGGTGGCGTCGTCGGTGTTCATGATCTTCGCGTTCGCCATCCTCATGGCCGGCAACCTGGTGGCCTGCGGGTTCCTGCTGGAGCGGTTCCTCGGCCTCGACTACACGGTCGGCGTGCTCATCGCGGTCGCCCTGGTGCTCGTCTACACGATCGGCGGCGGGATGTTCTCCGACGCCTACACGGCCGCGATCCAGATCGTCATCACGATCGTCGCGACCGCCGCCCTGGTCATCTGGTTCGGCATGACCTACGGCTTCGAGGTGGCCGACGGGATGGGACCGTTCGACTTCGAGCAGCTGACGCAGACCAGCGCCGGCGCACCCATCAACTGGGCGACGCTCGTCGCGCTGGGCATCGGGGACATCGTCGCCATCGACTTCATGCAGCGGATCTTCGCGGCGCGGAACCCGGAGACCGCCCAGAAGTCCTGCTTCACCGGCGCGGCCGGCACGGCGATCATCGGCGTCGCGTTCGCCATGGTCGCCCTGTCCGCGTCGTCGGTGCTCGGCCTGACGACGGACGCGGGGCCGATCCTGTTCCAGCTCCTCGACGACTACGCGCCCTCGGGGCTGACCGTGCTCGTCCTGTCCGGGATCGTCGCCGCCTCGTTCTCGACCGCGTCCGGGGCCATCCTCGCCACCTCCGCCGTGGCGGTCCGGAACATCGTCGGCGTCCGCCGCGTGGTCTCCGTGAAGGAGGAGGGCGTCCGGGACCCGCTGCTCCTGTGGACCCGCGTGGCGATGGTCCCGATCGTCGTGCTCGGCGTCTCGGTGGCGCTCGAGGTGGCCCAGACCGGCATCCTGCTGACCCTCGCGTTCGACCTCATGCTCGCCGGGCTGCTCGTGCCGTTCATCCTCGGCCTGTTCTGGAAGCGCGGCGGCACCCGGGCGGCCGTCGCGGCGCTCGTGGTCGGTGTGGGCGTCCGGCTCGTGCTCTTCGTCCTCACGCCCACCGTCTACGGGGTGCCCAACGACGTCTGGTACATCCCGAACGACCTGATCGACGCCTCGTTCGACGGCTGGCCGACCTTCTGGGGCTTCGGTGCGTCCCTCCTGGCCTACCTGGTCGCCGCGGCTCTGTGGCCGCGCACCGTGACCGAGGAGGCCTGGGCGATCGCGGACGGCATGCCCGACGAGACCATCCCGGCACCGCGTGGGGCGGAGCCCGAGCCCGCGGTGTGAGCCGTCCCGCGGGGGCGTCCAGCTCGCGGCTAGGTTGTCCCGGTGTCCTTCCGTGTCCGCCCCGCCCTGCCTGCCGACGTCCGCGCCATCCGCGCGCTGGTCGAGCCGTACGCCGCCGAGCGCATCCTGCTGGCCAAGGAGTGGGTCGGGTACTACGAGGCGGTGCAGGAGTTCCTGGTGGCCGAGGCGGACGACGAGACGGTCATCGGCTGCGGCGCCCTGCACGTGATGTGGCAGGACCTCGCGGAGATCCGCACGCTCGCCGCCGACCGCACGTTCCGGGGGACCGGGGTCGGGCACGCCCTGCTCGACGCCCTGCTGGACCGTGCCCGTGAGCTGGGACTGCGCCGCGTCTTCTGCCTGACGTTCGAGGTGGCGTTCTTCGAGTCCCACGGGTTCCACGTCATCGAGGGCACACCCGTCACGCCCGACGTGTACCTCGAGCTGCTGCGGTCCCACGACGACGGCGTCGCGGAGTTCCTCGACCTCGCGCGCGTGAAGCCGAACACGCTCGGCAACACCCGGATGCTCATCGAGCTGTAAATCGGTGGGATGCCCGGTCCGTGTCGGGCACGCTCAGGGCGTGACCACCTATCTGGCGACCGAGCGCCTGACCCTGCGGCCCTTCTCCGCCGACGACGCCGACCTCCTGATCGAGCTGGACAGCGACCCGGAGGTGATGCGCTACCTCAGCGGGGGCGAGCCGACCGCGCCGGAGCTCGTGCGTGAGCGCGACCTGCCGAGCCTCCTTCGGGGCTACGAGCGGTGGGACGGGAGGTTCGGGGTGTTCGCGGCGCACGAGAAGGACAGCGGCGCGTTCGTCGGCTGGTTCTGCCTGCGTCCCGAGCCGAGTGGTCCGACGGACGAGGTCGAGCTCGGGTACCGGCTGCGCCAGGACGCGTGGGGCAAGGGGTACGCCACCGAGGGCTCGCGCGCACTGCTCGACAAGGCGTTCACCGAGCTCGACGTGCGCGTGGTCTGGGGCGCGACGATGTACCTGAACCGCGCCTCGCAGAAGGTGATGGAGAAGGTCGACATGACCGTCGCGGAGACGCTCGACACTCCCGAGGACATGCTCATGGTCGAGGGCTCCGAGCTGGGCGGCTTCCGGTACGAGATCACCAAGGAGACGTGGGCGCAGCGGTAGGCCCGGGAGATCAGCCGACGACGAGCTCGATGCCGTCGGCGGTGTTCCGCAGGTCGGTGACCGGGCGCAGGGTCCCGTCGGGGAGCCGGACAGAGATCGTGTCGGGCGCCCCGAGCGGTCGGGTCGCGCGCATCGTCTGCAGGTGCAGGACCAGCGCCGACGCGGAGACGGCGGGCAGGCCCGCCGTCAGCGCCGACGCGGAGACGGCGGGCAGGCCCGCCGTGCTGGGCTGCCGGGCCGGCGACGGCTCCGACGGCGGTGCGGCGTCGACCGCCAGCTGCTCGCGCACCCGGTCGAGGAAGGCGTCGACCTCCTGCTGGTCGTAGCCCTCCCGCCACTTCGTGGTCTGGAACCGGACCTGCCCGACGTCCCAGGCCGTCAGGGGCTTCGCCGCACGCCCGGCACCCTCCTGCTCCTTGAGGGTCTCGACGACGCGGTCGAGGAAGTCGTCGACCTCGTCCTGGTCGTAGCCCTCGCGGAACTTGGTGGCCGCGAACTTCTGGTTCAGCACGTCGGCGGAGGTCAGCATGGCCGCATCGTCCCACGCGGTCAGGACGGGAGCCGGTACGTCGGGGGGTCGTCGTCGCTCGCCGCCGGGTCCCGGGCGACCAGCCCGTCGGCCACCAGCCCGTCGACGCAGCGGGCGAGCTGGGGCGCGTCCGGCCAGACGGCATCGACGGCGGTGGCGGGCACCGGACCGAGGGCGTCCCGGAGCAGGGCCATCACGCGTCCCCGCACCTGCCGGTCGGTGCCCTCGAACGACTGGGTCCGGCGACGTCCGGCATGCTCGTCGGCGGGCCGGCCCGCCGCGTACCAGGCGCACACGTCACGCACCGGGCAGACGTCGCAGCGCGGGGACCGGGCGGTGCAGACGAGGGCACCCAGCTCCATCGACGCGGCGGCCCACCGGGCGGCGGTCGCGTGGTCGTCGGGCACGTAGCTGGTGGCGCGGCGGACCTCGTCCACGGTCTGGCTCGGCGCCGGGAGCGCGACGCCGTCGACCGTGCGGGCCAGCACGCGCCGGACGTTGGTGTCGAGCACCACCGACCGCCGCCCGTACGCGAAGGCCAGCACCGCGGCGGCCGTGTACGAGCCGATGCCGGGCAGCGCCAGCAACGACGGCTCGTCGGCCGGGACGACCCCGCCGTGCCTCGCCACGACGGCCCGCGCGCACTCCTGCAACCGGAGCGCGCGGCGCGGGTAGCCCAGCCGGTCCCACGCGCGCAGCACATCCGCGGTCGACGCGGCCGCGAGGGCCTCGGGCGTCGGCCACCGGGCCATCCACGCCCGCCACGCCGGCTCGACGCGGACCACCGGGGTCTGCTGCAGCATCACCTCGCTGACCAGCACGCCGTAGGGCGTCCGGTCGGCCGCGCGCCACGGGAGGTCACGCGCGTGCACGTCGAACCACGCGAGCACCGGCTCGCGCAGCTGGGCGGGGGACGGCGGCACCGCAGCATCCTGCCTCACGCGGTGACAGGTGGCTGTCCGACGTCGTGGCTACCGTGGGCGCATGGCTGAGCTGACGGCGGCTCCGTGCACGAGCGTCGACGACGCGGTGGCGGTCTTCGAGGGTCCCGGTGACCCCGGCAGGTGCTTCTGCCAGTTCGACCGGGTGCCGAACTCGCAGTTCCGGACCATGCCGGTCGACGAGCTCCGGGACCGGCTCGCCACCCGGATCACCGAGCCCGGCGCGCGCCCGGGAGTGCTCGCGACGCTCGACGGGGACCCGGTCGGCTGGGCGTCCGTGGCGCCGCGCTCCGAGTTCCCGCGCATCCGGACCAGCCCGTCGATGACCACGCGCGAGCTCAAGGCGGACCTCGACGACCCCGGGATCTGGGCCGTGACCTGCTTCGTCGTGCGGACGGGGTTCCGACGCCAGGGTGTCGCCGGTGCCCTGCTCGCCGCGGCCGTCGAGCACGCCCGGGCATCCGGCGCTCACACGCTCGAGGGGTATCCGCTCGAGCCGGGCGCCCGCAGGCTCTCGTCGGCCGACCTCTACCGCGGGACCGTCAGCCTCTTCCTCGCGGCCGACTTCGACGTGGTGGCGCGGCCCAAGGACGGCCGGGCGATCGTTCGTCTCGCTCTCTGAGCGCGCCCGCGCGTCCGCCGCGCAGGTCGGCGGACCTGCCTCTACGGTGGTCGCGCTGCGGGATCGCGCGGCGCAGTCGACCGGCCCGGAGGACGCATGAGCGAGTCGCGACGCCTCCCCGCCCGCGTCTACTGGGTGCGTCGGCTGGTGGTGCTGGGAGTCGTCATTGCCCTCCTCGCGCTCCTGGGCCTGCTTGTGGCTTTCGTCGTGCGACTCTTCTCCGGATCGGGTTCGCCGGATGACCCCGCGGCAGCGCCAACCACCTCGGCCGCATCGGAACCCGAGCCCAGCCAGACGCCCACCGATGACGCCGGCGTCGCCGGCTGCGCCCCCGCCGTGCTGAGCATGGCGATGACACCGGACGCCGTGTCGTTCGCGGCAGGCGTGAGCGCCACGTTCACGGTCTCGATCACCAACACCGGCACCGAGGCCTGCCTGCTCGATGCGGGCGAGGTCCACCGGGAGATCCTCGTCACCTCCGGCTCGGACCGGGTGTGGTCCAGCCGCGACTGCATCGTCCCCGGCACGGAGAAGCGCGTCCTCCTGCTCCCGGCCGGCGGGAACGACACCACCTCGTTCGCGTGGAACCGCATCCGCTCGGCCGAGGGCTGCCCGCAGGGACTGCCCGCGCCCGGCGCCGGCACATACTCCGCTCAGCTCACCCTCGCCGGGACCGGCGCCCCGCCCGCGGTGTTCGGACTGGGCTAGACGTACCGCTCGAGGATGCTCGACTCGGCCAGCCGGGACAGTCCCTCGCGCACGGCCCGCGCGCGCTGCTCGCCGACGCCGTCGACGGCCATGAGGTCCTCGATGCCCGCGGCGAGCAGCTTCTGCAGCCCGCCGAAGTGCGCGACCAGCCGGTCGACGATGGCGCCGGGGAGGCGGGGGACCTTGGACAGCAGCCGGTAGCCGCGCGGTCCGGCAGCCGCGTCGAGTGCGTCGCCACCCCCGGGCAGGCCGAGCACGCTGGCGATCCGCGCGTTGTCGAGCAGCTCCGTGGAGTCCAGCTCCGCCAGCTCGTCGAGCACCGAGTCCACGTCCCGGCGGCTGGTGTCGACGTAGTCGCGGATGATGAGCGCCCGGTCGGAGCCGATGCCGCCGACCAGCTCGTCCAGCTGCAGGGTGAGCAGACGACCGTCGGTGCCCAGCTCGACGACGTAGCCCTCGATCTCCTCGGAGATGCGGCGGACCATCTCGAGGCGCTGCACCACCGCGGACACGTCGCGGACGGTGACCAGGTCCTCGATCTCCAGCGCGGACAGGGTGCCGCTGACCTCGTCGAGCCGCGACTTGTACCGCTCGAGGGTGGCCAGCGCCTGGTTGGCGCGGGACAGGATCGTCGTCGAGTCCTCGATGACGTGCCGCTGACCGCCGACGTACAGGGCGATGATCCGCATCGAGGCGGAGACCGACACGACCGGCAGGCCGGTCTGCTTGGCGACGCGCTCGGCGGTGCGGTGCCGGGTGCCGGACTCCGACGTCTCGATGGTCACGTCCGGCAGGAGCTGCACGGCTGCGCGCAGGATCCGCGAGATGCCCGCGTCCACGACGACGGCGCCGTCCATCTTGGCCAGCTCGCGCAGGCGGGTGGCGGAGAACTCCACGTCCAGGACGAAGCCACCCGAGCAGATGCTCTCGACCGTCTGGTCGAAGCCCAGGACGATCAGTGCGCCGGTCCGTCCGCGCAGGATCCGCTCCAGACCGTCGCGAAGCTCGCCACCCGGGGCGACGGCGGCGAGCGTGGACCTCAGGAGGTCATCGGAGGCGTGCAGGTGCGACGGCACGGTTGCATGGTAACGATGGGCGGGCTCGGCGGCTCTCGCGAACCGCAGGGCGGACGAGGGTTCGCTCGTTCGACACGCTCAGGCGGGCCGCGGCGGCGCCGTGCTGTCGCGCACCACGAGGTCGACGAGGATGCGGTGCTCCTCCGGCTCGGGCGCGGCGCCGGCCCGGAACCGGGCGATGGACGAGGTCAGCGCGGCGGCGGCGGCCTTGCCCTTGGCGGCGAAGTCCTGGTGGACCGTGGTCAGCGCGGGGCGCAGCCGGCGGGCCAGGGGGGAGTCGTCGAAGCCGACGACCGACAGGTCGTCCGGCACGCGCAGCCCGAGCTCCTCGGCGGCATGCACGACCGCGGCGGCCATGAGGTCGGAGAAGCAGAGCACCGCGGTCGGTCGGTCCGGCCCGTCGAGCAGAGCCCGCGCGCCCTCCGACACGTAGGGCTCGGCGTTGTCGTGCACCTCCATGACCACCGGGGTCACCCCGGCCGCCCGGAGCGTCTCGACCCAGCCGATCTGGCGCTCGCGGGCGACGAACCCGGAGCCGGCCGAGGCGGGGTCCGGTGCCCAGCCGGGCGGCTCGGTCGAGTTCATGGTGAAGATGCCGATGCGCGTGTGCCCGAGGTCCAGGAGGTGCTGGGCGCCCAGCCGCGCCCCGTGGCGCTCGTCGAGGAGCACGCTGGAGGCCTCGGCCACGGGCTCGCCGTCGACGAACACCAGCGGCAGCCGGCGCTTCACCAGCCAGTCGACGGCGGGGTAGTCGCCGGCGCACCCGTAGACCAGGGCGCCGTCCATGGGGATGTCGCGGGCGGGGATCATGCCCTCGGAGCTGGTGGAGGGCAGGAGCACCACCGCCAGCCCGGTCGGGGCCAGCTCCTCGGCCACCGCGCCGAAGAACGCGGCGGCGATCGGGTCGAGGAACGCGGTGCCCAGCGACTCGGTGAGCAGGACGCCGACCGCGCCCGTGGTCCCGCGGGCCAGCGCCCGGGCGGACGGGTCCGGTCCGACGTAGCCGAGGTCGGCCGCGGCCGCGAGGATCGTGCGACGCATCTCGGCCGAGAGCTGGTCCGGCCGGGAGAACGCGTTGGACACGGTCATCCGGCTGACGCCCACCTGGTCGGCGATCGTCTGCAGCGTCACCCGGGACACGACGCCACCCTGTTCCGCTCCATGCGGGACAGGGTAGGTCGCCGGGGCCGGTCCCGGTGGGGAGGCGATCATCGCGCCGGGTAGCCCTCGCAGCTGTTCGCGGGGGCGATGGTGTCGGCCAGGTGGTGCAGCGCTCCGGCCAGGCTGCGGCGGGTGCGCGGTGCGCGGGCCCGGCGGACGCGCGGGATGCGCTCCGGCTCCGGTACCTCGGGCGCCCAGGGCCGTGCGCTCTCGGCCTCGTGCCGCGCCGCGGTCACACCGAACAGCAGTCCGAACTGAGGGGTGTCCATCGACATCAGGGTTCTCCTGTCGGTCTCGATTCCTTCTGTACCGATAAAGTAACCCGGTGAGTTCTGTACCGGTCAAGAGGAAAGGCGGATCCGATCTCAGCGGGCGGCGCTGCCGGCGAGGTCCGGCACCAGACCGGCCGCGGTGACGGCCTCTCCCAGGTCGGCGGCCATGAGGACGGTCAGCCCTGCCGGAGGGGTCGCGCCGTCCAGCGCCCCTGCCGGCACGATCGCGCGCGTGAACCCGAGCCGAGCCGCCTCCGCGAGCCGGCGGCCGACGCCCGAGACGGTCCGGATCTCCCCGGCGAGCCCCACCTCGCCGATGGCCACCAGCCCGCGCGGCAGCGGGACGTTCTCCCGCGAGCTCACCGCGGCGAGCGCCAGCGCGAGGTCGGCCGCCGGCTCGACCACCCGGGCGCCCCCGATCGTCGAGACGTACACGTCCTGGTCGGCCAGGCGCGCGCCCAGCCGGCGCTGGAGCACGGCGAGCACCATGGCGAGCCGGCTGCTGTCGACGCCGCTGGTGGTCCGCCGAGGGTTGGGCACCGCGCTGGGCGCCACGAGCGACTGCACCTCGACCACCAGCGGCCGGCGGCCCTCCAGCGTCACGGTCAGGCAGGTGCCGGGGACCGCGTGCAGCGCCTGGGAGATGAACAGCCCGCTGGGGTCCGCCAGCCCGACGATCCCGGACTCCGACAGGTCGAAGCAGCCGACCTCGTCGGTGGGGCCGTAGCGGTTCTTGGTCGCGCGCAGCATGCGCAGGCGGGAGTGGCGCTCGCCCTCGAACTGGCAGACGACGTCCACCAGGTGCTCGAGCGTGCGCGGTCCGGCCACCGAGCCGTCCTTGGTGACGTGACCGATGAGCACGACGGGCAGGTCCCGGGCCTTGGCCGCCTGGATCACCGCCGTGGCCACCTCGCGCACCTGGGACACCCCGCCCGCGGTGCCCTCGACCTGCGCGGAGGCGATCGTCTGGATGGAGTCGAGCACCAGCAGGTCGGGGTCGACGTGCTCGATGTGCCCGAGGACCGTGCCGAGGTCGGTCTCCGCGGTGAGCAGCAGCTGGGGGTCGAGCGCGTGGATCCGGCCCGCCCGCAGGCGCACCTGCGCCGCCGACTCCTCGCCGGTCACGTACAGCACCTTGCGCCCGGTGCGGGCCGCGCGGGCGGCGACGTCGAGCAGCAGGGTCGACTTGCCGACCCCGGGCTCGCCGGCCAGGAGCACCACGGCGCCGGGCACGAGGCCGCCGCCGAGCACCCGGTCCAGCTCGTCGACCCCCGTGGGGCGCGCCCGGGCGGTCTCGACGTCGATCTGGTCGATGGGCCGGGCGGGAGAGCGCGTGGGGGAGGTCGCGACCGTACGCGGTGCGCCGCCCCCGGGGCCGGTGTCCTCGAGGACCGACCCCCAGGCCTGGCACTCGCCGCACCGGCCCACCCACTTGCTGGCGGTCCACCCGCACTCGGTGCAGCGGAACGCCGGACGCGCGCTGCGGTCGGGCCGCTTCGAGGAGGTGGTGGTCACGCGCCGCACGCTAGCCGGAGGCTCTGACAGAGAGGCCTTGCGGCGCGGCTGAACGAGTGTTTAGTGTGGTGAACGTGCGTTCAGAGGATCTCACCGCCCGCGCCCGCATCCGGGATGCGGCCGTCGCGCGCTTCGGCCGCGACGGGTTCCGGGCGCCCGTGCGTGCCATCGCCGAGGACGCCGGTGTCAGCGCCGCCCTCGTGATCCACCACTTCGGCTCCAAGGACGCGCTGCGCGCCGCGTGCGACGAGCACGTGCTCACGGTCATCCGCGAGGAGAAGTCGGCCGCGATCACGAACGCCTCCCCGGCGGACACGATCGGGATGCTGGCGCGCGTGCAGGAGTACGCGCCCCTCTTCGCCTACATCGTCCGCAGCCTCCTGGACGGCGGTGCGCTCGCGGGGCACTTCGTCGACGGGCTCGTCGACGACGCCGAGGCCTACCTCGAGGCGGGCGAGGCGGCGGGCACCGTACGGGCGTCGGCGGACCCTCGCGGCCGCGCCCGCCAGGTCATCGCCACGCAGGTCGGCCTCATCCTGCTCGCCCAGCTCGACGCCGCCGCCGGTCGAGGGGTCGCCCCGACGGACGACCCGGCCACGGCCATCGACGAGCTGACGAGAGCCTCGATGCTTCCCGGCCTCGAGCTCTACACGCACGGCCTGTTCACCGACACCTCCTACCTCGACGCCTACCTGGAGTACAAGGAGAAGCCATGACCGACGCCATCGCGGTCAGCGGACTCGTCAAGACGTTCGGCGCCAAGCGCGCGCTCGACGGGTTCGACCTCACGGTCCGGACGGGGGAGGTGCACGGCTTCCTCGGACCCAACGGGGCCGGCAAGTCGACCACCATCCGGGTGCTGCTCGGGCTCCTGCGCCCTGACGCGGGAGACCTGCAGCTGCTCGGCGGCGACCCGTGGCGGGACGCCGTCGCGCTGCACCGCCGGCTCGCCTACGTGCCCGGCGAGGTCACCCTCTGGCCCAACCTGTCCGGCGGCGAGTCGATCGACGTGCTCGGCCGGCTCCGGGGCGGGCTGGACCCCCGCCGCCGCGACGCCCTGATCGAGCGGTTCGAGCTGGACCCGCGGATCAAGGGCCGCGCGTACTCGAAGGGCAACCGGCAGAAGGTCGCGCTCGTCGCCGCGCTCGCCGCGGACGTCGAGCTCCTGCTCATGGACGAGCCCACCAGCGGCCTGGACCCGCTGATGGAGGCGGTGTTCCAGCAGGTGGTGCAGGAGGCGGCGGCCGACGGGCGCACCGTGCTGCTGTCCAGCCACATCCTCGCGGAGGTCGAGGCCCTGTGCCGCCGCGTGACGATCATCCGGCAGGGCCGGGCGGTGCAGAGCGGGTCGCTCGAGGAGCTGCGCAGCCTCACGCGGACGACCGTCACGGCGGGGCTGCGCGACGCCGACGACGCCGAGCACACGCTGGCCGCGCTGGCCGGCGTGCACCACGTGCAGCGCGACGACGGCCACCTGACGGTCGACGTCGACACCGCCTCGCTCAACGACGTCCTCGCGCGGCTGACCGCGTTCGGCGTCCAGTCGCTGACCGCGCACCCGCCGACCCTCGAGGACCTGTTCCTGCGCGAGTACAGCGACGAGCTGGCGACGCTGGGGGTTCCGGAGGGATCGCGATGACCACCGTCGTCGACGCACGCGGGAGCCAGCTGTCCGGCACCGCCGGGCTGGTCCGGGTGGCCCTGCGCCTCGACCGCTGGCGGACCGCGATCTGGGCCGTGGCGGTCGCCGGGCTGACGCAGGTGTCGGTCAGCGCGCTCACGGAGCTCTACTCGTCGCCGGAGTCGCTGGCCGGACGCGCGCAGCTCATCTCGTCGCCCGCCGCGACCGCCCTGGCCGGACCGGGCTACGGGCTGGACGACTACACCGTCGGCGCCATGACGGCCAACGAGCTCGGGCTCTGGGTCATGGTGCCGGTCGCGATCATGGCGCTGCTCACGGTCACCCGGCACCTGCGCGCGGCGGAGGAGGACGGCCGGCTCGAGCTGGTGCGGTCCGCGCCCGTCGGCCGGGACGCGCCGGTTGTCGCCGGGCTCGTCGCCGCTGCGGTCGCGACCCTCGCGGTCGGCGGCCTGACGTTCCTCGCCCTGCTGAGCGCGGGGCTCGACGCGGTCGGCTCGGTCGCGCTCGCGGGCGGGATCGTCATGGTCGGGTTCGTGTTCGCGGGCATCTCCGCGGTCGCGTCCCAGCTCACCGCCCACGGGCGGGCGGCCAGCTCGCTCGGGATGGCGGCGCTCGGGGTCGCGTTCGTGCTGCGCGCGATCGGGGACGTGCGGGGGCCGGAGAGCACGAGCGTCCTGACGTGGCTGTCGCCCTTCGGGTGGGCGCAGGCGACGCGCGCCTACGTCGACGAGCGGTTCTGGCCGCTGGCGATCGGGTTCGTGGTGTCCCTCGGCCTCGTGGCGGTGGCGTTCTGGCTGGTCGGCCGGCGCGACCTCGGCACGGGCCTGCTGGCGGAGCGGGTGGGACCGCCGCGGGCGTCGACACGCCTCACCGGGATGCTCGCGCTGACCCTGCGACGCCAGGCGGGCGCCATCCTCGCGTGGGGGATCGGGATCGTGGCCATGGGCGGGTTCATCGGGCTGCTGGCCGGGGCGCTGGTGGACTTCATCTCCAACGAGCCGCGGCTCGAGCAGATGTTCCCGACCGGGGCCCACGGCGCCGCGGCCTCGGCCTTCTCGGTGTACATGGTGTTCCTCGCGGTCGTCGCGGGGGCGTACTGCGCGACGGCGGTGAGCGCCGCGCGGGCCGAGGAGACGGCCGGCCGGGGCGCGCTCGTCCTCGCCGGGCCGGTGTCCCGTGCGCGCTGGCTCGGGGCGCAGGTCGCCGTCGCCGGTGTCGCGGCGATCGTGATGATGCTGGCCACGGGCCTGCTGATGGGGGTCATGGCGGCGATCTCGCTGGACGACGACGCCTGGGTCGGGCGCATGGTCGGCGCCGCAGCCGTGACGCTGCCCGCGGTCGGGATCGTGCTCGGCGTGGCCGTCGTCGTCATGGGCGTGGCCCCGCGGGCGTTCGGTCTGGTCTGGGCCTACGTCACCTATGTCGGCGTCCTGGGCATGTTCGCCCGGCTGCTGCCCGAGGGGGCCGACGTGCTCTCGCCCTTCACGTACACCCCGCAGCTGCCCGCCGAGCCGATGGACTGGCCGCCCGTGCTGGCCCTGGTCGTGGTCGCGGTCGGGCTGATCTGCGCCGGGCTGGCCGCGTTCCGGCGTCGTGACGTCGTGGGGTGAGCGTGCGTAGGTAGGCTGCGGGGCGTCCGGCGAGGGTTCGGGCGACGCGATGCACGAGGGAGCCTCGATGAGCGACACCGGCCGTCCCGGCCCCGAACGACCTGTCGGCCAGCCGGTGCCGCCGATCTCGAACTGGCAGGCGACGCAGCAGCAGCCCCCGACGGCGCCGACAGGACCGGCCGCCGGCACCCCCGCAGCGTTCGCCGCGCAGGCCTTCGACCAGGAGCCGGCCGCTGCCGACCCCGCCGGCTCCGGCCGTCCCCGCTGGCTGATCCCGGTGATCATCGGCGTCGTCGTGCTGGTCATCGCCGCGATCGTCGTCGGGATCCTCGTCAGCCGGGACGGCGACACCGACGAGGCGCCGCCGGCGGTGGCGACGACCATCCTCCTGCCGTCCCCGACACCGACCCTCGAGCCGGTCGCCCGGCCCGCGACCACCGCGTTCGCCGCGGCGCTGCCGACGACCGTGCTCCAGTACGCGCTCGCGACGTCCGTCGCCGACGCCGAGTGGCAGGCCGCAGGCGCCATCGAGGCCTACACCGAGACGTACTCCGACGGCGGGAGCGGCACCGTGACGGTCCGCGCCGGCCAGTGGGAGACGCCCGCGGAGGCGACCGCGTTCGCCGCGAGCCTCGTCGCCGCCGTCCCGGCCGCACCCGCCCCGGACCCGTCCGCGTCTCCCACCGGTCCGACCCTCCCGCAGACCGGCGAGGTCACGGCGGGCGGAGCGGCGGCCGGCACGTACTCGATCGCCGACGCGGGCGACGGCACCGGCATCGCGGTCTGGACCAACGGCACCACGGTCTTCCACGCCACGGCCCCGGTGGCGGAGATCGTCGACTTCTACAACGCGTTCCCGCTCTGACGGTCGAAACCACCCTCGGTCGCATCCCGGTGTCCGGGCATCGCGACCGAGGGTGTTCTCGTCAGCTGGCCGCGATGATCGACAGGATGTTGCCGGCCGGGTCGGTGAACCACGCGATCAGCGGACCCCCGCCGCGGAACACGTAGTCGTCGTCGGTCTGCACGTCGGTGCCCTCGTACCGCTCGAACGGCACCCCGCGCCCGCGCAGCTCGGCCACGGTGCCGGGCACGTCCTCCACCGGGAAGTTCAGGACCGTGTAGGTCGCGGGCGTGTGCGCCGGACCCTTCGGGTAGACCAGCACGTCGTGGCCGTCGAGATGCAGGAAGAGCATCCCGTTCTCCTCGGTCACGTCGAGTCCGAGCGCGTCGGCGTAGAACGCCATCGCTGCGGGGACGTCGTCGGTCGAGAACCCGCTGAACGCCTTGCTGAGGTCCGCCATGGCCACTCCTCCAGGATCAGGGTCGAGAACGGGTCCAGGCTCTCGCGCCAACGCCCGGGTGGCTAGGTCCGGGCCGGCACCCCGCCGGGGGCAGCCGGCAGGGTGACGGTGAACGTGGTGCCCGGTCCGCTGTCGACGGTGATGGTGCCGCCGTGCGCGGTGACCACTGCGTGCACGATCGCGAGCCCGAGACCGGTGGACCCGCTGGCGGAGTTGCGTGAGGCGTCGCCGCGGGTGAACCGCTGGAACAGGCTCTCGCGCAGGGCGGGCGGGATGCCGGGTCCGTCGTCGGCGACCTGCACGACGACCTGCTGCTCGGCGCGCCGGACGCGGACCGTGACGGTGGTGCCGGCGGGCGTGTGCAGCCGGGCGTTGGACAGCAGGTTGGCCAGCACCTGGCGCAGCCGGTGGTCGTCACCGACCACGAGGGCGTCCTCGAGGTCGTCGCCCGACGGCAGGTCGAGGCGCCAGTCGTGGTCCGGGCCGGCGGCGTGCGCGTCGGTGACCGCGTCGATGGCCAGCACGGTCAGGTCCACGGGCTCCGAGGCCAGGGGACGCCCGGCGTCGAGCCGCGCGAGCAGCAGCATGTCCTCGAGCAGCGCGGTCATGCGCAGGGACTCGGACTCGACACGGGACATCGCCTGCAGCGCGCTGACCGGCATCTCGTCGGGGGAGCGGCGCACCAGCTCGGCGTACCCGCGGATGGACGCCAGGGGGGTGCGCAGCTCGTGGCTGGCGTCGGCGACGAACTGGCGCACCTGCGACTCGGACTCGTGCCGGGACGCAAGGGCCTGCTCCACGTGCCCGAGCAGCTGGTTGAGCGCAGCACCCACCTGGCCCACCTCCGTGGCGGGGTCAGTGTCCTGCGCGGGGACGCGGTCGGCGAGCACCACCTCGCCGCGGTCGAGGGGGAGCTGGGCCACGCGGTTGGCCGTGCCGACGACCCGGTCGAGCGGTCGCAGCTCGCGGCGCACGAGCACCAGCCCGGCGGCCGCCGCGACCAGCAGGGCGATCGCGGCCACCACGAGCTCGACGACGACGAACGTGGTGACGGTGCTGGACACCGAGGTGGTCGGCAGGGCGGTGACCGTCGTCGTGCCGTCGGCGTCGACGCTCGAGACCGCCCGGTAGCTGCCGAGCCCGGTCAGGGTGATCGTGTGTGCGTCGCCGTCGGTCGGGACGGCGAGCATCTGCGCGGTCTGGGCGTCGGTCAGCGCGGTCGGCGTGCCGTCGTCGTCGATGTAGCCCGCCTGGAACACGGTGAGGTCTGCGGGGTCGACGCCGGCGGGCTGCTCCACGTTGACCGTGCCGGCGTCCTGCCCCGGGCGGAAGTCACCGGTGCCGGGCGGGGCCGCGAAGACCTCGCCCGGGTCCTGGGTGCCCTGCCGCGGGAAGTCCGCCGCGCGCCGGTGGGCCGCGGTGACCTTCTCGTCGAGCTGCGCGACCAGGGAGCCCTGGAGCGCGAGCGTCGACACGGTGCCCATGGCGCCTGCCACGATCGCCACCAGCGCGACGACCATCACGACGAGGCGCCGGCGCAGCGTCCAGCGCGGACGAGTGGGCACGATCAGACGGACGGCTTCAGCACGTAGCCGACCCCGCGCAGGGTGTGCAGCATCGGGGTGCGGCCCTTGTCGATCTTGCGGCGCAGGTAGGACACGTAGAGCTCGACGATGTTGGCCTGGCCGCCGAAGTCGTACTGCCAGACGCGGTCGAGGATCTGGGCCTTGGACAGCACGCGCTTCGGGTTGCGCATGAAGTAGCGCAGCAGCTCGAACTCGGTGGCGGTCAGGCGGATGTCCTCGCCGTCGCGGGACACCTCGTGGCTGTCCTCGTCCATCCGCAGGTCGCCGACGACGAGCACGGCCTCCTCGCGCGACGACACTGCACCGGTCCGCCGCAGCAGGGCACGCAGCCGCGCGACGACCTCCTCGAGGCTGAACGGCTTGGTGACGTAGTCGTCGCCGCCCGCGGTCAGGCCGGCGATCCGGTCCTCGACCGCGTCCTTGGCGGTGAGGAACAGCACGGGGACGTTCGGGTGGGTGGCGCGGACCCGGCGCAGCACGTCGATGCCGGACAGGTCGGGGAGCATGACGTCGAGCACGATGACGTCGGGGTCGAGCGTCTTGGCGGCGCGGACGGCGGCGTGGCCGGTCAGCGCGTGGTCGACCTGCCAGCCCTCGTAGCGCAGGGCGGTCGACAGCAGCTCAGCGAGGGTCGGCTCGTCGTCGACCACCAGAGCACGGACAGGGGATCCGTCGGCACGGGAGAGCGCGTCCGGGCGGTGGCTGATGGTCGTCGTCATGACCTCAGCGTGGGCGGGCTACCTGTTGTGGCCCTGGACCGAACCTGTGAACTTGCTGAGGAATCAGTCCAGCGGGTGCGGGCGGTCGTCGCCGAGCAGCGCCGCGGCCAGGATCGCCTCGATGGCGAACTGGGTGGACGTGGGCAGGTCGACGTCCTCGTCGAGCAGCCACTGCACCTGCAGGCCGTCCATGACGCCGATGATCGCGCTCGCGGCGCAGTCGGCGGTCTCCCGGGACACCGTGCCCTCCCCGACCGCGATCACCGCGTCCGAGATCTCACCGCGCAGCACGCGGAACCGGTCGGTGACCCAGGCGCGGGCGGGGTGGTTCTCGGTCACGGACTCGCCGGTGAGCACCGAGTAGCCCTGCACGATGCCGGGGCGGTCGACGTTCATGCGCGCCGTGCGGACCAGGTGCTGGAACAGGCCGAGCCCGCCGGGGATGTGCTGGCCCTCGAGGTCGCGGACGTCCTCCTTGTCGCGGTACTCCAGCACCTCGACCAGCAGCTGCTCCTTGGACCCGAAGTGGTGCAGGACGCCCGCGTGCGTGATGCCGACCTGCTCGGCGACCTCGGCGAGCGAGCCGTTCTTGTACCCCTTGGACCCGAAGGTGTTGGCGGCGGCCCGCAGGATCTCCGCCCGGCGCTCCGTGGTGGCCTGGCGGGGTTGCCGCGCGCGGCGCTTCGGCGCAGCGGCGGGGGGAACGGCGTCGTCCATGACTGAAACCATACTGTGATCAAGCCACTTACTGACAAGTCAGTAAGTTGTGCTTTCATTCTCCCCAGACGACAACGCTGTCCGATCGGAGAACCCGCTGTGTCACTCGACACGGCCACCCAGCCGCCCACGGCTGAACGGCCCGCCACCGACCTGCATCCCCTCCTGGCTGCCCTCAGTCTCGAGGAGAAGACGCGGCTCGTCGTCGGCGCCGGCCTCTGGTCCACCACCGCGATCCCGCACATCGGCCTGCGCGCCATGCACGTGTCCGACGGCCCCGCCGGCGTCCGCGGCGTCTCCGACTCCGCCGACGAGACGTCCGCCAGCTTCCCCGCCCCGAGCGCGCTCGCCGCGACCTGGGACGTGGACCTGGCCGACGAGCTGGGCCACGTGTTCGCCGCCGAGGCCCGCCGGCACGGCGTCGACGTGGTGCTCGCCCCGCAGGTGAACCTCCAGCGCACGCCCGTCGGTGGCCGGCACTTCGAGTGCTACTCCGAGGACCCGCTGCTGACCGGCGACATCGCGGTGCACGTGGTCCGCTCCGCGCAGGACCGCGGCGTGGGCATGTGCGTCAAGCACTTCGTCGCCAACGACTCCGAGACCCAGCGCACCAGCTACCTGTCGCGCGTCGACGAGCAGACCCTGCGCGAGGTGTACCTGGCGCCCTTCGAGCGGCTGGTGCACGACGCCCAGGCGTGGTCGGTGATGAGCGCGTACTCCGGGATCGACGACGGGACCACCGCCGCGACCGCCGCCGAGCACCGCCCCCTGCTCACCGGCGTGCTCAAGGAGGAGTGGGGCTTCGACGGCGTCGTCATGAGCGACTGGGTGGCGACGAAGTCCGTCGCCGGCGCCGCCGAGGGCGGCCTCGACCTGCAGATGCCCGGACCGGACGGCCCCTGGGGCGACGGCCTGCTCGACGCCGTCCGTGCCGGCGAGGTCAGCGAGGCGTTGCTGGACGCCAAGGTGCTCCGCCTGCTCCGGCTGGCCCAGCGCGTCGGTGCGCTCGAGGGCGTGGCGCCGTCGGGTGCGAGCCGCGACCGCGTGGCCGACGTGGACGTGCGCGGCGTGCTGCGCGAGCTGGTCTCCCGGTCGATGGTCGTGCTCCGCGACGACGAGCACGCGTTGCCGGTCTCGCCCGACGACGTCACCCGGATCGCCCTGCTCGGTCCCAACGCCGTCCACCCGTTCGTGCAGGGCGGCGGCTCCGCGTTCGTCCGTCCGGACCACCTGTCGACCCCCGAGGCGGCGATCCGGGAGGCGTTCGGCGAGGTCGAGGTCGACGTGCACCCCGGCGCCGTGTCCCGCCTGCTGCCGCCGTCGCTCGACCTGGCCGGCCGGTGCACCACGCCCGAGGGCCACGTCGGCGCGCTCGGCGAGCTGCTCGACGCCGACGGCGCGGTCCTGGCCGCCGCCGACGTGACCGACTGGAACGGCTGGCTCCGCGAGGTGCCCGGCCCCGCGGCCGCGCTGCGCATCCGCACCACCGTCCGCCTCGACGAGCCCGGCCGGCACGAGGTCGGCGTCGGCACCGTGGGCAGGCACCGCATCACGGTCGGCGGGCAGGTCCTCTCCACGAGCGACCGGGTGGTCGGCGCGGAGGTCATCCTCGACTCCAGCGTCAACCAGCCCGTGCCGGCGACGCTGGTCATCGACGTGACCGAGCCGACGACGGTCGAGGTCGACGCGCTCGTGCAGGCCGTGCACCCGGTGGGGTACGCCAGCTTCGCCCGCGCCGAGCTGGTGCACCGCGTCCCCGGCACGTCCCCGGACGAGCTGCTCGCGGTCGCCGTCGAGGCCGCCGCCGCCGCGGATCTCGCCATCGTCGTCGTCGGGACCAACGAGGAGATCGAGTCCGAGGGTTACGACCGCACGAGCCTCGCGCTGCCCGGCACGCAGGACCAGCTGGTCAAGGCCGCGCTGGCCGCCAACCCGCGCACGATCGTCGTCGTCAACGCCGGCGCCCCCGTGCTGCTGCCGTGGCTCGACGAGGTGCCGTGCGTCCTGTGGGCGTGGCTCGGTGGCCAGGAGTGGCCCGAGGCGCTCGCGGACGTGCTCACCGGCGTCACCGAGCCGACCGGGCGCCTGCCCTGGACGCTCCCCGCCCACGAGTCCGACGTGCCCGTGCCGGACGCGATCCCCGTCGACGGCGTCATCGAGTACCACGAGGGCGTCCACGTGGGGTACCGCTCGTGGCTCAGGCTCGGTCGCACCCCGGCGGCGCCCTTCGGTCACGGCCTCGGCTGGAGCACGTGGGAGTACGAGTCCGCCGTGTCCTCCGTCGAGGTCGACGGGTCGGTTCTCCTGGACGTCACCGTCCGCAACACCGGCGCCCGCGACGGGCGCGAGGTGGTCCAGGTCTACGTCGAGCCACCGGTTCCGGGCGACAGGCCCGTCCGCTGGCTCGGCGGGTTCAGCGTCGTGCACGCCGCCGCAGGCGAGCACGCGGTCGTCCGGGTCCGGGTGCACGCGAAGGCGTTCCGGACCTGGGACTCGGCACAGCCCGGTTGGGTCACCCCGGCCGGTACCTATCCGATCCGCGTCGGCCGCTCCTCGAGCGACCTGCGCCTCACGGTCGACGTGGCCCTCCCCAGTCCCGCGCCGGCGTAGCGACACAAGCAGCCCGACCAAGCAGCCCGACCAAGCAGCCCGACCAAGCAGCCCGACCAGCACAGCTCCGGTCCGACGAGATCCGCAGTCCCGTCGGACCGGTACGACCAGCAGTTCCGACATCAGTGCAAGGAGGCACTCGTGAGAATCCGCAAGCTCTCGACGGTGATCGCTACGGCGGCCACTCTCGCGCTGCTCGCCACCGCCTGCTCCGGCAGCGGTGGCAGTGGCGACGACAGCACCGGGGGCGCCGACGGCGTCTCGGACAAGATCCTGACGATCGGCATGCCGAACGGCCCGCAGCAGCCCAACCAGAACCCGCTCGCGAACGGCTCCGCGTCGCTCTCGCTCGGGTACGCGTTCGCGGTCTACGAGTCGCTCATGCAGGTCAACGAGCTCAAGCCGACGGACCCCCCGACGCCGTGGCTCGCCGAGAAGGTCGAGTGGAACCCGGACTCGACGCAGGCCGTCATCACCGCCCGCGAGGGCGTCAAGTGGTCCGACGGCACGGACTTCACCGCCGAGGACATCGCGTTCTCGATCCAGCTCCGCAAGGACAACAAGGAGCTGAACACCGACTTCCCCGACCAGTACGGCGACATCACGGTCGACGGCAACACGGTCACGGTGAACTTCCTGTCCGGCCAGTACGTCAACCAGGTCAAGCTGCTCAAGCTCCTCATCGTGCCCAAGCACCTGTGGGAGAGCGAGGACCCGGTGACGTGGACCGACGACGAGATGATCGGCACCGGCCCGTTCAAGCTCAAGTCGTTCACGCCGCAGGCCGTGACGCTCGAGCCGAACACCGACTACTGGGGCGAGACCCCGAAGGTCGGCACGCTCCGGTACGACACGTTCAACGACAACGCGGGCCTGACCACGGCCCTCACCACCGGTGAGGCGCAGTGGGGCTGGACGTTCATCCCGGACTTCGAGAACACGTTCATCGCCAAGGACCCCGACCACTTCCACCAGGTGGCGGGCGGCGGCTTCGGCGTCGACGTGCTCTACCTGAACAACGAGACGAAGCCGTTCAACGACGTGGCGTTCCGCAAGGCGCTGAACATGGTCGTGGACCGTGCGGACATCTCGGCGACGGCCGGGTACGGCGTGTGGCCGCAGATCAAGAGCGTGACCGGCCTGCCGCAGCCCTCGGGCGACGCGTTCATCTCGGACGCGTACGCGGACCAGGAGCTCTCGGTCGACGTCGACGGTGCCAAGGACGTCCTCACGGAGGCCGGCTACACCTGGGACGGCTCGGGTGCCCTCGTGGACCCCGACGGCGAGAAGGTCGCCTTCACGCTGCAGAACCCGACCGGCTGGACCGACTACCTGGACGCCCTGGGGATCATCTCCGAGGGTGCCAAGGCGCTCGGTGTGGAGGCGCCCGTCGAGGGCGTCGTCCAGGACACCTGGTTCAACGACATCATCCCGTTCGGCAACTTCCAGGCCTCGCTGCACTGGACCGACGGCGGCAGCACGCCGTGGAACATGTACGCCAACATCATGGACGGCGCGTCCTACGTGCCGCTCGGTGAGTCGGCGACCTGGAACTTCGGTCGCTACCAGAACGACGAGGTCACCCAGGCGCTCGCGGACTTCAAGGCCGGCACCTCGGACAACGACCGCGCGGCTGCCCTGGACGTCGTCCAGAAGCACTTCGTGGAGGACGTCCCCGGCCTCGTGATCTGGTCGCGGCCGGCCGTGGCGCAGTACTCGACGGTCAACTACACGGGCTTCCCCACCGACGAGGACCCGTACGCGAACCCGCAGCCGACGGGCCCGCAGGCAGCGCTCATCCTGTCGAAGCTGACTCCGACCGAGTGATGCTCGTGGTGCGGCGGGCGGGCTCCGGCTCGCCCCACCCGACCCCCAAGGTGACCCGATGAGCTCCCCGCACGAAGAAGACCCGCCAGTCCTGCAGGCGATCGACCTGCGCAAGCACTTCCCCGTCCGCGGCTTCCGCTCGCAGAAGGTCGTGCACGCCGTCGACGACGTGAACCTCTCCCTCTACCGCGGCAAGGTGGTCGCGCTGGTGGGGGAGTCGGGGTCCGGCAAGTCCACGATCGCCCGGCTGCTCGCGCAGCTCATGCCCGTCACCGGCGGGCAGATCCTGCTGCACGGGCAGGACGCGACCGTGAAGAACCGCCGCGCGTTCCACCAGTACGTGCGGAAGGTCCAGATGATCTTCCAGGACCCGTTCGGGTCGCTGAACCCCGTGCACACCGTGCGCTACATGCTCACGCGCAGCCTGAAGATCCACCGCGGACGCCTGCGCGGCGTCGAGCTGGAGGCCGCCCTCGAGGAGCTGCTGGACCGGGTGCAGCTGCGCCCGGCCGCGCGGTACATCGACAAGTTCCCGCACGAGCTGTCGGGCGGTCAGCGCCAGCGCGTGGCCATCGCCCGCGCGCTCGCGGCCGACCCCGAGGTGCTGCTCGCCGACGAGCCGATCTCGATGCTCGACGTGTCGATCCGCCTGGGCATCCTCAACCTGCTGCGCGACCTGCGGGACCGCCTGCAGCTCGCGATCCTCTACATCACGCACGACATCGCGTCGGCCCGCTACTTCGCGGACACGACGATGGTCATGTACGCCGGGCGGGTCGTCGAGAAGGGCGACTCGGAGTCGGTCACGCAGGACCCCAAGCACCCGTACACGCAGCTGCTGGTCCGGTCCGCGCCCGACCCGGACGATCTCGAGGCCCGCGCCCGGGGCGCCCGCGGCGAGGCGCCGAGCCTGGTGGCACCGCCTGCCGGCTGCCGGTTCAACCCGCGCTGCCCGTTCGCCAACGACGTGTGCCGCACCGAGGTGCCACCGCTGATCTCCGTGGGGGAGGGCCGCGAGGCCGCCTGCTGGGGCTACGCCGACCGCGAGGACCGCCCGTCGCTGGGCTCGGTGCTCGACGCGTACGGCGAGCGGCCGACCGTGGACGCCACGCTCCTGGCGATCGTCAAGGAGGACGACCGATGAGGTTCTTCACCCGACGCATCGTCTTCTACGCGATCACCGCCTGGGCGGCGATCACCATCAACTTCTTCATCCCGCGGATCATGCCGGGCGACCCGGTGAGTGCCCTGATCGCCAAGAACCAGGGCCGGATCAGCCCCGACGCCGCCGAGGCGCTGCGTGCCCTGTTCGGGCTGGACGAGAACATGTCCCTCTGGGACCAGTACGTCGCCTACTGGCAGCTGCTGCTGCACGGCGACCTGGGGATCTCGTTCACCTACATGGCGCCCGTGGCGGACGTGATCCGGCAGGCGCTGCCGTGGACGATCGGCCTGGTCGGCGTCGCGACGGTCATCAGCTTCACCATCGGCACGCTCGTCGGCACCGGGATCGGCTGGCGCCGCGGCACGTGGATGGACGGGCTGCTGCCGCTGTCGACCTTCTTCTCGGCCGTGCCGTACTTCTGGCTGGCCCTGATCGCCATCTCGCTGTTCTCCGTGACGCTCGGCTGGTTCCCCGCGAGCGGCAGCTACGACCGCAGCATGGTGCCCAACCTGTCGTGGGAGTTCATCGGGTCCGTCATCTACTACGGGTTCCTGCCGGCCATGACGATCGTGATCTCGTCGATCGCGGGCTGGATGCTCGGCATGCGCAACATGATGGTCACCGTGTCCTCCGAGGACTACGTGACCGTCGCGCAGGCCAAGGGCCTCAGGGAGCGGACCGTGCGGATGGGCTACGCCGCCCGGAACGCGATCCTGCCGCAGGTGTCCAGCTTCGCCCTGTCGCTCGGCTTCATCGTCGGCGGCACCCTGGTCATGGAGATCGTGTTCTCGTACCAGGGCATCGGCTACTACCTCTTCAGCGCCGTGAACGCGAAGGACTACCCGCTCATGCAGGGGTGCTTCCTGGTGATCACGTTCGCGGTGCTGCTCGCCAACATGGCGGCCGACGTCGCCTACGGCTTCCTCGACCCCCGCACGCGTCAGGAGGGCTGACATGACTGTCGAAGCCGCGTTCCTCGAGGACCTGGAGATCACGCCCGACGCGACGGCCCCGCGCACGGGCAAGCGCCGGTTCCTGTTCATGCGCAACGCGAAGGCCCTCACCGGCCTCGTGATCCTCGGGTTCTTCTTCCTCATCGCGATCATCGGGCCGTGGATCGCGCCGTACGACCCGAACGAGCGGTCGTCGGCCATCCTGCAGCCGCCGTCGTGGGCGCACCTCATGGGTACCACGCACCAGGGGCAGGACATCATGAGCCAGCTGATCCTCGGCACGCGCAGCGTGCTGGTGGTCGGGTTCGTGGCCGGCACGGTGGCCACGGTGATCGGCGTGATCGTCGGCGTCACCGCGGGCTACATCGGCGGGTTCGGCGACGAGTCGCTGTCCGCCCTGTCCAACGTGTTCCTGGTCATCCCGCAGCTGCCGCTCATCATCATCATCGCCGGCCAGCTGCCGTCCGCCGGGGGGCTCACGGTCGCGCTGGTGATCGCGGCGACCGGCTGGGCGTGGGGCGCACGCGTGCTCAGAGCGCAGACGCTCTCGCTCCGGAAACGCGACTTCGTCGAGGCCGCCCGCGCCAACGGCGAGAGCACGTGGCGGATCATCTCCGCGGAGATCCTGCCCAACCTCACGGCCATCATCGCGGCGGGCTTCGTCGGCACGGTCGGGTTCGCCGTCCTGTCCCAGATCACGCTCTCGTTCGTCGGCATCACGCCCACCAACGAGTGGAACTGGGGCACGGTCCTGTACTGGGCGCAGGCACAGCTGGCCCTGCAGCGCGGCGCGTGGTGGTGGTTCGTCCCCGCCGGTCTGCTCATCGCCCTGCTCGGCATGGCCCTGACGCTGATCAACTTCGGGATCGACGAGTTCGTCAACCCGCGCCTGCGGTCGGTGGGCCTCAACGCCCGCTCGATGCGCAAGCGCAAGATCCGTCCGCGCATCGGCTTCACGCCGGTGGTCTACGAGGCCAAGGAAGATCGCGCATGAGTGCGGTGACCACCCAGCGCGCGTTCCGGGCGAACGCCGCTGCGACCGACCCCGTCCTGGAGATCAAGAACCTCTCCGTCGACTACGGGTACGACGAGGACCCGACGCACGTGCTGCGCCAGGTGTCGCTGACCCTCAACCGCGGGGAGGTGCTCGGCCTGGCGGGCGAGTCCGGCTGCGGCAAGTCGACGCTCGCGTACGCGGCGACCCGGCTGCTCCCGCCACCCGGGCTGATCACGGGCGGCGAGGTCGTCTTCACCGACCGCGACGGGCAGCAGACCGACATCCTCACGCTGAACGACCAGGAGCTGCGGGCCACCCGCTGGCAGGACCTCGCGATCGTGTTCCAGGGCGCGATGAACTCCCTCAACCCGGTGTACCGGATCGGCCGGCAGATCGCCGACGGCATCGCTGCGCACCTGCCGGGGGTCACCAAGAAGGAGGCCCTGGAGCGGGCCGCGGGGATGCTCGAGCTCGTCGGCATCTCCGCCGACCGGCTGCGCGACTACCCGCACCAGCTGTCGGGCGGCATGCGGCAGCGCGTGATGATCGCCATGGCCCTCGCGCTCGACCCGCAGGTGCTCATCATGGACGAGCCGACGACGGCGCTCGACGTGGTGATGCAGCGGCAGATCGTGGAGCAGATCGCGGAGCTGCGCGACCGGCTCGGGTTCTCGGTCATCTTCATCACGCACGACGTGTCGCTGCTGATCGAGATCGCCGACCGGATCGCGATCATGTACGCCGGCGAGATCGTCGAGGACGCCTCGGCGCAGGACATGTACCGCCGCCCGCGGCACCCGTACTCCGACGCGCTGCTGCACTCGTTCCCGCCCCTGCGCGGGCCGCGGCGTGAGCTGACCGGCATCCCGGGGTCGCCCCCGGACATGTCCAACCTGCCCACGGGCTGCCCGTACCGGACCCGGTGCGCGCACGTGTTCGACGCCTGCGCGGCGATCACCCCGGAGCTCGTCGCGCCGGCGGTCGAGGGCGACGACCCGCGCCGGTCGGTCGCGTGCCTGCGCCACGACCCCGCGACGGTCGCCGCCGCGGGGTTCGAGCCCCAGCCGGTACCGGTCGAGCTGCAGGTCCGCTGAGCCCCGCCCTGCCCCCGGCTCCCTCTCCACGGGGCTGCTAGCCGGGGGCGGGGCGGCCCTGCTCCTTCCTGCGCGGCGACGCGCGCAGGTGCACCCGCTCGCCCTGGGTGCCGAAGATGACCAGCAGCTCCACCGGGCCGGGGCCCTCGTTGGCGAACCAGTGGGGCACCCGGGTGTCGAACTCGGCGGCCTCGCCCGGGGGGAGCACCAGGTCGTGCTCGCCGAGCACCAGGCGCAGGTGGCCGTCGATGACGTAGAGCCACTCGTAGCCGTCGTGGGTGTTCAGCTCCGGGTCGGGCGTCGGCGGGCCGGGCGGCAGGACCAGCTTGTAGACGAGCATGCCGCCGGACCGCCGGGACAGGGGGATGACCGTCTTGCCGTGCTCGGTGACCGGGCGCGGGTGGATGCGCGGGTCCCCGGTCGCGGGCGCGCCCACCAGCTCGTCGAGCGGCACGCGGTACAGGCCGGCCAGGGGGACCAGCAGCTCCAGCTGCGGGCGCCGGGTTCCCGACTCCAGACGCGACAGGGTGCTGACGGAGATCCCGGTGCCGTCCGAGGCCTGCGCCAGCGTGAGCCCGCGCTGCTGCCGGACGGCGCGGAGCCGGGGGCCGACCGTGCGCATCAGCTGGTCGATGTCATCCATGGGTCGCAGTTTGCCACTTCGGCAAGGATGCTTGCCGGTCGGCGTGTGGGCGTCTGATGCTCTCCGCATGAGAGATGTGGTGGTCATCGGTGGTGGTGCGGCGGGGCTCAGCGGGGCGGTGACGCTGGCGCGGGCGCGCCGGTCGGTGCTGGTGATCGACGACGGTTCGCCCAGGAACGCGCCGGCCGACGGGGTGCACGGCGTGCTGGGCCAGGAGGGCGTGTCGCCGCTCCACCTGCTGGAGCGCGGGCGGGCCGAGCTGGCGGGGTACGGCGGTGTGGTGCGTCCCGGCCGGGTCGTCGCCGCCGCACACGACGACGACGGGTTCGTCGTAACGCTGGCGGACGGGACGACCGAGCGTGCGCGCCGGCTGCTCGTGGCCACCGGCCTCGTCGACGAGCTGCCCGAGATCCCCGGCCTGCGAGAGCGCTGGGGCCACGACGTCCTGCACTGCCCCTACTGCCACGGCTGGGAGGTGCGCGACCAGCCGATCGGGGTGCTCGGCACCTCGGAGCGCTCGGTGCACCAGGCGCTGCTGTTCCGGCAGTGGTCCGACGACGTGGTCCTCCTCCAGCACACCGCCCCGGACCCGACCCGGCAGGCGGAGCAGCTGGCCGCGCGAGGCATCCGCGTGGTGCCCGGGGTCGTCGCCGAGGTGCTCTCGACCGACGGGCGGCTCACCGGTGTGCGGTTGGAGTCGGGCGAGGTGGTCGCGCGGTCCGCGCTGACCGTCATGCCGCGGTTCGTCGCGCGCCTGGACGGGCTCGCCGGTCTCGGGCTGGTCGCGGTGCCGCACGAGATGGGCGTCGGGGAGCACGCCGCGTCGGACCTCATGGGGGCGTCGAGCGTCCCGGGCGTGTGGGTGGCCGGCAACGCGACCGACCTCATGGCGCAGGTGACGGGCGCGATGGCCGCCGGCACGCGTGCGGCGGCGGCGCTCAACATGGACCTGATCGCGGAGGACACCGCGCTCGCGGTCGACGCAACCCACAGGCAAAGAGATGGTCACGTCCAGGCTGTCCACAGTCCCGGTCGGTGAAGTGGGTGCCGAGCACGCATCGCGTGACCGACAGAGCCGGGAGGCCCCCCATGAGCCTGCATGCCACCGCAGCGACCGCACCCGCACCCCTCCTCGACCCCTGGCTGACCGCGAACGTGCGACCCGCGGGCTCGTTCGGCCGCGCGGACGTCGGCCGGCTCCGCGCGCTGCTGGGCGTGCTGTCGGCGACGGCGTCGCTGGTGGTCCTCGACCTCGCCGCGGTGAGCCTGCGCAGCGTGCACGCGGCCGAGGCGATCGACGAGGCGGGGTGGGAGCTCGAGCGCCGGGGCGGCTGCCTGCTGTGCATCAACGCGGACGCCGACGTGCGTGCGCGGCTGGGCGGCTGCCGGCACGCCGTGGTGGTCGGGCCGGGGGAGCCGACGCCGGCGCCGTGAGGCTGTCTGCACCTCGGTACGGCTCCGGGTGCACCCCTTCGGGTGACCTACCTTTGTGCGGTGAGCGACACCCCCGTCATCCCCGCGCCGTCGCGGCCGCTCCCGGCTGCCGCGGACCGGCGTGGCGTGGTCGTCGCGATCGCGGTCCTGGTGGCGCTGCTCTCGTTCGCCGGGGTGTTCGTGCTCTGGCGCGTGTTCGTGGACACGCTGGCCGGTCAGCAGGTGGAGAACGCCGCGCTGCAGGGCGCCCTGTACGGCCAGACGCAGCTGTGGCGGGTGGCGGAGCGGGTGCTCGACGTGGTGTCGGTGAGCGCGATCGCGGCCGTGCTCCTGGGCGCGATGCTCATCGCCGCGCTGCGCCGCCGCTGGTCGTTGGCCGTGCAGGTGGCCGTGCTGATGATCGGCGCCAACCTCACCACCCGGGTGCTCAAGAACGCGGTGCTCTACCGCCCGGACCTCGGCGTGGAGGCCAGCTACGGCAACACCCTGCCCAGCGGTCACACGACGGCGGCCGCCTCGATCTCGGCGGCGCTGCTGCTCGTCGTTCCGCCGCGCCTGCGACCGTGGGCGGCGGTGCTCGGCGCGGGCTACACGACCGCGACGGGCGTCTCGACCCTCATCGGCCAGTGGCACCGGCCGTCGGACGTCGTCGCGGCCGTGCTCGTCGTGCTCGCGTGGACCGCGATCGCCTGTGCGCTCGTCGCGCTGACGCCCGCCCGGCCGTCGACCGCGACCGGTGCGCTCCGCCTCGCGTCGGACCCGCCGCCGGCGCCGGCCACGATGCGCGCGGTGCTCGCGGGGCTCCTCGTCGTGGGCGTCGCGGCGGGGGCGTCCGCGGTCGTCGCCCTGACGCACACGTGGGACAACCGGGACGATCTGGAGGCTCGCGCGGAGCAGGTGACCGCGTATCTGGGCGGTGCCGCGGGCGCTCTGATGGCGTCGTGCCTGGCGTTCGCGGTCATGCTGGTGCTGCGGCAGGCCGCGGCATCGCGATTGCCACGGGGTTGACGGCACGCCGTAGAGTCCCCAGCGGTGAACGAGGAAGCGGGTCGTCCGGCCCGCCGACGTCTGAGAAGGGCCTGACCGATGTCTGCAGGGCGCAAGCTCGTGATCGTGGAGTCGCCCGCCAAGGCGCGCACGATCGCCGGGTACCTCGGCGAGGAGTACGACGTCGAGGCGAGCGTCGGGCACATCCGTGACCTCCCCCAGCCGTCCGAGCTCCCGGCGGACATGAAGAAGGGTCCGTTCGGCAAGTTCGCGGTCGACGTCGACAACGGCTTCGCGCCGTACTACGTGGTCGACGCGGACAAGAAGAAGAAGGTCAGCGAGCTCAAGAAGCTGCTGAAGGACTCCGACGAGCTCTTCCTGGCCACCGATGAGGACCGCGAGGGCGAGGCCATCGCCTGGCACCTGCTGCAGGAGCTGAAGCCCAAGGTCCCGGTCAAGCGCATGGTGTTTCACGAGATCACCCGCGAGGCCATCCAGCGCGCGCTGGCCAACACCCGCGAGCTCGACGACCGGCTGGTCGACGCGCAGGAGACCCGCCGCATCCTCGACCGGCTCTACGGGTACGAGGTCAGCCCCGTGCTGTGGCGCAAGGTCCGGCAGGGTCTGTCCGCCGGCCGCGTCCAGTCCGTGGCGACCCGGCTGGTGGTCGAGCGCGAGCGCGAGCGCATGGCGTTCGTCGCCGCCGACTACTGGGACGTGACGGGCACGTTCGCCGTCTCCGACTCCGGCGAGCCCTCCTTCATGGCGCGGCTGTCGTCGGTCGACGGGCAGCGCGTGGCCAGCGGTCGCGACTTCCTCGACACCGGACAGCTGCGGGCCGCCGACGTCGCGCACCTCGACGAGGCCCGCGCCACCGCGCTCGTCGCCGGGCTGGCCGACTCGGCGTTCTCCGTCGCGTCGCTCGAGACCAAGCCGTACACGCGCCGGCCCGCCGCGCCCTTCACCACCTCGACCCTCCAGCAGGAGGCGTCCCGCAAGCTGCGGATGGCGTCCCGGCAGACCATGCGCACCGCGCAGGGTCTGTACGAGAACGGCTACATCACCTACATGCGTACGGACTCCTCGTCGCTGAGCACGCAGGCGATCGACGCCGCGCGCCGGCAGGCCTCGGAGCTCTACGGCGCGGAGTACATCCCGGACGCCCCCCGCGTGTACACGAGCAAGGCCAAGGGCGCCCAGGAGGCCCACGAGGCCATCCGGCCCGCCGGTGACCACTTCCGGACCCCGGCGCAGGTGGCCAAGGAGCTGTCCGGCGACCAGTTCCGCCTGTACGAGCTGATCTGGAAGCGCACGGTCGCCTCGCAGATGGCCGACGCCCGCGGGCAGACCGCCTCGGTCCGCCTCGGCGCCACGGCGGCCGACGGCACCGACGTCCTGTTCTCCGCGTCCGGCACCGTGATCACGTTCCGCGGGTTCCTCGCGGCGTACGAGGAGGGTCGCGACGTCTCGCGGTACTCCGAGGACGCCGAGGAGGCCCCGGCCGAGAAGGACGACGCCCGTCTGCCGAAGATGGCCGAGGGCGACCCCCTGTCCGCGTCGGACCTCACCGCCGACGGCCACCGCACGTCCCCGCCGCCGCGCTTCACCGAGGCCTCGCTGGTCAAGGCGCTGGAGGAGCGCGGGATCGGCCGCCCGTCCACCTACGCCGCGACGATCTCCGTCATCCAGGACCGGGGCTACGTGACCGGCCGCGGACAGGCCCTCGTGCCGTCGTGGCTGGCGTTCGCCGTGACGCGGCTGCTCGAGGAGAACTTCGACTGGCTGGTCGACTACGACTTCACCGCCGAGATGGAGGAGGACCTCGACGCCATCGCGGCGGGGGACAAGGACCGGGTGGCGTGGCTGTCCCGGTTCTACTTCGGCGACGGCAGCGGCAACGAGGAGGGCGAGGGCCTGCGGGACCTCGTCGCCAACCTGGGCGACATCGACGCCCGCGAGGTCAACTCGATCCCGATCGGTGAGGGGATCGTGCTGCGCGTCGGCCGGTACGGCCCGTACCTCGAGGACTCTCTTGCGGAACCGGCTGAGGACGGCACCACCCGGCGCGCGTCCGTCCCGGAGGAGCTGGCGCCCGACGAGCTCACCGTGGCCAAGGCCCGCGAGCTCCTGGAGACGCAGCCCGAGGGCGACCAGGTGCTCGGCACCGACCCCGTCGCGGGCACCCCGATCGTCGCCCGCAACGGCCGCTACGGCCCGTACGTGACCGAGATCCTGCCCGACCCGGAGATCGACACGTCACTGTCGGCAGCCGCGCAGAAGCGGGCACTGGCCGCCGCGCCGAAGCCGCGCACCGCGTCGCTGTTCAAGTCGATGTCGCTGCAGTCGGTGACGCTCGACGACGCGCTCATGCTCCTGTCGCTGCCCCGCGTGGTCGGCGTCGACCCCGAGTCCGGCACCGAGATCACCGCGCAGAACGGCCGCTACGGCCCGTACCTGAAGAAGGGCACGGACTCGCGCACGCTGGCGTCCGAGGAGGCCCTCTTCACGACGACGCTGGAGGAGGCGCTGGCCATCTACGCGCAGCCCAAGCGCGGCCGCGGCGCCACGTCCGCACCCCCGCTGCGCGAGCTGGGCGACGACCCGACGTCCGAGAAGCCGATCACGGTCAAGGAGGGGCGCTTCGGCGCCTACGTGACCGACGGGGTCACCAACCGGACCCTCCCGCGGGACCTCACGCCGGAGTCGATCACGCGCGAGCAGGCCATCGAGCTGCTCGTGGAGAAGCGCGCGTCGGCCCCCGCGAAGAAGAAGGCACCCGCCAAGCGCGCACCGGCCAAGAGCAAGGCCGCCGCGAAGAAGTAGGGCTCAGCCGAACAGGCGGTCTGCCCGGTGAGTTCGTGAGTTCTGGGCGAGTTCGTGAGCTGCAGCTCACGAACTCGACTCGTCCTCACGAACTCGGCGCCGGAAGCGGCCCGGACCGGTACCGGCCCGGCATGGCGCGCACCGCCACGCGCGCTAGGTTGTCGCCCATGGCTGACCGCGCTGAAGACCCCCGTTCCGCACCGCCGATCCGCTGGGGCATCCTCGGCGCCGGCAACATCGCCGCGACGTTCGCGTCGGCCGTCAACGCGCACACCCGCGCGCAGCTGGTCGCGGTCGGCTCGCGCAACAAGGACCGCGCGGAGCGGTTCGCCACGGCGCACCACATCCCGACCACCCACGTGGGCTACCGCGAGCTGGTCGAGGACACGCAGGTCGACGCCGTCTACATCGCGACCCCGCACTCAGAGCACAAGGAGCAGGCGCTCCTGGCCATCAAGGCCGGCAAGCACGTGCTGGTCGAGAAGGCGTTCACGCGGAACGCGGGGGAGGCCGAGGAGGTCTTCGCCGCCGCGCGCGCCGCCGGGGTGTTCGTCATGGAGGCGATGTGGACGCGGTTCCTGCCGCACGTCTACGCGCTGCACCAGGTCATCGACGCCGGGGAGATCGGCGAGATCATCAACCTGTCCGCGGACCACGGCCAGGCGTTCACGTTCGACCCGACGAGCCGGCTCTTCGACCCGGCGCTGGCCGGCGGCGCCCTGCTCGACCTGGGCGTGTACCCGGTCTCGTTCGCCCACGACTTCCTCGGTGTCCCCGATGCCGTGCAGGCGGTCGGCCAGCTGACGACGACGGGCGTCGACGGCCAGATCTCGATGGTCCTGTCCTACGGCGACCGTGCGCAGGCGACCCTGTCGACGACGATGTGGGCCAAGACCCCGACGATGGCGCTCATCTCGGGCACCGAGGGCAACATCGTGGTCAAGGGCAGCTTCTACGCCCCGACCTCGTTCCACGTGCAGCGCCTCGACGGCCGGGTATGGGAGTTCAACCAGCCGGGCACCAAGGGCCTGCAGTACGAGGCCGCGGAGGTCGCCCGCCGGGTGGCCGAGGGCGCCACGGAGAGCCCGCGGATGACCTGGGACAACACCCTCGAGGTGCTGCGGACCATGGACACCATCCGCGCGCAGATCGGTGTCAGCTACCCCGGGGAGTGAGGCCCCGGGCTGTCACCGGTGGCGGCTACCCTGACGCAGTGACCTCGCCTCCTGCTGGCCTCTTCCTCTCCTTCGAGGGCGGCGACGGCGCCGGCAAGTCCACGCAGGCGCGCCTCCTGGGCGACTGGCTCACGGGTCTCGGCCGCGAGGTCGTCCTCACGCGGGAACCCGGCGGCACCGAGCTCGGCGTCCTGCTGCGCGACGCGGTCCTGCACGGCGACCACGTCGACGCCCGCACCGAGGCGCTCCTGTACGCCACCGACCGCGCCCACCACGTGGCGTCACTGGTCCGGCCGGCGCTGGCCCGCGGCGCGGTCGTGGTGACCGACCGGTACCTCGACTCGTCGGTGGCCTACCAGGGCAGCGGCCGGGACCTGGGGGCCGACGAGGTGGAGCGCCTCTCCCTCTGGGCCGTCGACGGGCTGCTCCCGGCACTGACCGTGCTGCTCGACCTCGACCCCGTGGCCGGCAAGGCGCGGCTGACGGGCGACCCGGACAGGCTCGAGCGCGCCGGCGACGAGTTCCACCGCCGCACGCGCGAGGCGTTCCTCGGCCGGGCAGCGGCGGAGCCCGGCCGGTGGCTCGTGCTGGACGCGACGAGGCCGGTCGACGAGCTGGCTGCCGCGGTGCGCGAGCGCGTGGCGCCGCTGCTCGGGGTCGCGCCGTGACCAGCGTCTGGGATGACGTCGTCGGCCAGGAGCCCGCGGTGGAGGTGCTCCGGCACGCCGTCGAGGACCCGGCGGCGATGACCCACGCGTGGTTGCTGACCGGGCCTCCGGGCTCGGGGCGGTCCAACGCGGCGCGCGCGTTCGCCGCAGCGCTGCAGTGCGCGACCGGCGGCTGCGGCGTGTGCCACGACTGCACCACCACCCTGCGCGGGCTGCACCCGGACGTCACGGTCGTCGCCACCGAAGGCGTGTTCATCCGTGCCGAGACCGCACGCCCGCTGGTGGAGCTCGCGCAGCGGTCGCCGTCGCAGGGGCGGCACCGGGTCATCATCATCGAGGACGCCGACCGGCTGAACGACACCAGCGGCAACTCGCTGCTCAAGGCGATCGAGGAGCCGGCCGGTCGCACGGTCTGGGTGCTCTGCGCGCCGAGCCCGCAGGACGTCCTGGTCACCATCCGGTCCCGCAGCCGGTCCGTGGCGCTCCGCGTTCCGCCGGTCGACGCGGTCGCGGCCCTGCTGGTGTCGCGCGACGGGATCGACCCGCAGGTGGCCATGATCGCGGCACGTGCGGCGCAGAGCCACGTCGGGATCGCCCGGCGACTGGCCCGGGACCCCGAGTCTCGTGCGCGCCGGTCGGCGGTGCTGGGCATCGCCGCGAAGATCCGCGGGGTCGGCGACGCGGTCATGGCGGCCGGCGAGCTCGTCGAGACCGCGCAGGCCGACGCCAAGGCCGCCACGGAGCAGCGGGACGCCGAGGAGAAGGCGGAGCTGCTCCGGTCCATGGGCGCCGAGGGCGCGGCCACCCTGCCGCCCGCGCTGCGCACCCAGGTGCGCCAGCTGGAGGAGGACCAGAAGCGCCGGGCCACCCGCGCGCAGCGGGACGTGCTGGACCGCGCGATGGTCGACCTGCTGTCGCTCTACCGGGACGTGCTCGTGGTGCAGCTGGGCGCGGGCGTCGAGCTGGTGAACGTCGAGCACGAGGCGTCGGTCCGCGCCCTGGCGGAGGCGAGCACCTCCGTCCAGACGCTGCGCCGGATGGACGCCGTCGGACAGGCGCGCACCCGCCTGGCAGGGAACGTCGCCCCGCTGCTCGCCGTCGAGGCGATGGCGGTGGCACTGCGCCCGCAGGGGTGATTCCCCGCGCCGATTGTGCAGATCGAGTGACGGCTGCGTCCCCTGGGCGGACCGGGCGCCGATGGCTCAGGATCGGCGGCTACCGTGTGCGCATGCCGCTCTCCGCCCGCCTCGTCGCGCCCGCGGGCGTCGGACGCGACCGGCGGCCACGCCTCGCCGCTGCCCTTGTCAGCGCCGCGCTCGTCGTCGTCGTCCTGCTCGCCGGGTGCGTGGCGCCCAAGAACCAGGCGTCGGCCCCCGCGGCGGGCACGAGCACGCCGGCGCCGTCCGACGAGGCGACAGGCGACCTCGCGCAGTTCTACGGGCAGCAGCTCGAGTGGACGACGTGCGCGGAGGGTGAGTGCGCGACGGCGCAGGTGCCGACGGACTACGCGAACCCGTCCGGTCCGTCGATCGGGATCGCGCTGGCGCGGCTCCGGGCGACCGGTGGCGAGCCGCTCGGCTCCCTGCTGGTCAACCCCGGCGGCCCGGGTGTGTCGGGCGTCGACTTCCTCGCCTCGGTCGCGTCCACCGTCAGCCCGGACGTGCGGCTGCAGTACGACCTCGTCGCGTTCGACCCGCGCGGCGTCCAGCGGTCCAGCCCCGTGGACTGCGTCGACGGCCCCGCCCTGGACGAGCTCCTCGCCTACGACGCGGACTACTCCACCGACGCGGGCATCCAGACGGTCATCGACATGTACGGCGAGCTCGGGGCCGGCTGCGCGGAGCGGACGGGCGATTCGCTCGCCCACGTCGACACGGTCAGTGCAACCCGCGACCTCGACATCCTGCGCGGCGCGCTCGGTGACGAGAAGCTCTCCTACCTCGGCTACTCCTACGGGACGGTGCTCGGCTCCACGTACGCGGCCCTGTTCCCCGCGAAGGTCGGCCGCCTGGTGCTGGACGGCGCGAAGCCGCCCACGCTGACCACGACCGAGGTGTCGCAGGGGCAGGCCGTCGGCTTCGAGAACGCCCTGGGCGCCTACATCGCCGACTGCCAGGCGGGGCCCGGATGCCCGATGGACGGATCTGTCGACGACGGCCTCGAGCAGATCGCAGGACTGCTGGACCGTGCGCGCAGCAACCCCCTGTCCACGGGCACGGCTCGTGACCTGACCGCCTCGCTGGCCTTCTACGGGATCGCGATGCCGCTGTACTCGCAGTCGTACTGGCCCTACCTGACGCAGGCGCTGACAGGCGCACTCGAGAGCAACGACGGCTCGATGCTCCTCCAGCTGGCCGACCAGTACTTCGACCGGGAGCCGGACGGCACCTACAGCACGAACGCGATGGTCGCGTTCTTCGCGATCAACTGCCTGGACAGCCGCGACCCGGCCGACTTCGAGGTGATGCGCGCCGAGGCCGCCCAGATCGAGGCGGCGGCGCCGACCGTCGGGGTCTACTTCGGCTACGGCGCCACGGTGTGCGCCCAGTGGCCCGTCCCCGAGGTCGGCGGGCTCCCCTCGTACACGGCGGAGGGAGCGGCACCCATCCTCGTCGTCGGCACCACGGGCGACCCCGCGACGCCGTACGCGTGGGCCGAGGAGATGGCCGACCTCCTGTCGTCGGGCGTGCTCCTGACCTACGAGGGGGAGGGCCACACCGCCTACGGCTCGTCGAACGACTGCATCGCGGCCGCCGTCGACGGGTACCTGCTGTCCGGCACGGTCCCGGCCGACGGCACGCGCTGCTGACGATCGCGCTCGCTTTGGAGCGGCGGGGGTCCGCCGGGTACAGTAAGCGGGCTCGCCGGGGACCACGGTCCACGACGACGCCGCCTTAGCTCAGTCGGCAGAGCGTCTCACTCGTAATGAGAAGGTCAAGAGTTCGATTCTCTTAGGCGGCTCCGACACGAAGGCCCCGTGACCAGCGATAACGCTGGCGCGGGGCCTTCGCCGTTCCGACTCGGCCGCGGTGCCGGACTGCTGCAGTGAACGAGTGACGAAGCGCGCCTTCGTGATACATAGAGCCGCTAGGGTTAGATACCTAGCACATCAAGGTAGAGGAGACGTCGTGCGCATCGACAAGGACCTGGTCGCTGCCTCGGCGACGCCGCTCGTGCTCGGGATCCTCGCGGACGGGGACCTCTACGGCTACGCGATCCTCAAACGCGTCGGCGAGCTCTCCGGCGGCCGGATGCAGTGGACGGACGGCATGCTCTACCCGCTCCTGCACCGGCTCGAACGGCTCGGCCACGTCTCGTCGTCCTGGGGCACGTCCGAGGCGGGTCGACGCCGCAAGCACTACGCGATCACCCCGACCGGCCGGGCTGCGCTCGCCGAACGGCAGGCGCAGTGGAGCGTCGTCGCGGACGCGCTCCGGCAGGTCTGGGAGTCGGCGCCGCGGCCCGCCACCGTCGTGGAGGGGTGGGCGTGATGGCGCACGACGACGAGCTCGAGGCCCAGATCGACAGGTGGCGCGGCTACGTGCACCGGCGGCAGGTCATCTCGTCGGCCGACGTCGACGAGCTCGAGGACCATCTGCGGGGCCAGGTGACCGACCTGCGCGCGACCGGGCTCGACGACGACGAGGCGTTCCTCGTCGCGATCAAGCGCCTGGGCAACCTGGATGCCGTCTCCCGCGAGTACGCCCGTGAGCACTCCGACCGGCTGTGGAAGCAGCTTGCGCTCGTCCCCGACGACTCCTCCGGGTCGCCGGCACCGCGGTGGCGTGAGCTCGCGGTCGTGATCGCGCTCGCGGTCGGTGCGGGCGTCGCGGTCCGGGCCGGGATCGCCTGGTTCGGCGACGACGAGCTCGCGCTCGCGCGCAACATCGGGCTGCTCGTGGTGCCGTTCCTCGCCGCGTACCTCGGGTGGAAGCGCCGGGCCGGCCTACGGACGGTGGCGGCGATCGCCGTGCCGTTCGTCGCTCTCTCCGTCGTGCTCAACGTGTACCCGTTCGTCCCCGAGGGATCGACCGAGGTGCTGGCGATCCTCCACACACCCGTCGTCCTGTGGCTGCTGGTGGGGCTCGCGTACGTCGCCGGCTCCTGGCGCTCCGACGGCCGACGCATGGACTTCGTGCGGTTCACGGGCGAGCTCGCGATCTACTACACGCTGCTCGCGCTCGGTGGCGGGGTCCTCCTCGGCCTCACCGCCGGGGTGCTGCAGCTCGTGGGCGTCGACCCCGAGCCGGTGATCACGGGCTGGGTGATGCCGTTCGCGGTCCCGGGTGCCCTCGTCGTCGCCGCCTGGCTCGTCGAGGCCAAGCAGGACGTCGTCGAGAACATCGCACCCGTGCTGACCCGGATCTTCACGCCGCTGACCATCGTCATGCTCGTGGCCGTCCTCGCGGCGCTGATCGCCTCCGGGGGCCTCGTCGAGGTGGACCGCGACCTGCTCATCCTGATGGACGCGATCCTCGTGCTGGTCCTGGCGCTTCTCCTCTACTCGATCTCGGCCCGCGACCCGCTCGCGCCGCCCGCGCTCGCCGACTGGCTCCAGCTCGTCATGGTGGGGGCGGCCCTCGCGGTCGACGCCGTGATGCTGACCGCGATGCTCACGCGGATCGCGGAGTTCGGCACGAGCCCCAACAAGGTTGCCGCGCTCGGTCTCAACCTGCTGCTGCTTGTGCACCTCGGGGTCTCGGCGTGGCGGACCGCCCGGTTCCTGCGTGGTCACGGCGTGTTCTCGGAGCTCGAGCGCTGGCAGACGCGTTACCTGCCGGTCTACGCCGCGTGGGCCGCGGTCGTCGTGATCGTGTTCCCGCCGCTGTTCGACTTCGCCTGACGCGCTGCCCCGGGTGTCCGGCGCGGCTCAGCGGGGCGGGGGCCCGGTGCTCGCCCGGACGATGAGCTCCGTGGGCACGACGGTCAGGGCCGGCGGTGGGACAGACCGCAAGCGGAGCTGACCGACGACGAGGGTGATGAGCGCGCGGCCGATGGCGTGGAAGTCCTGCCGGACGGTCGTCAGGGGCGGTGAGGTCCAGCCGGCGACGGCGATGTCGTCGAAGCCCACCACGGACACGTCGTCAGGCACGCGGCGGCCGGCCTCGTGCAGCGCCCGCACGAGGCCGAGCGCCATCTCGTCGTTCGCGCAGAACACGGCGGTGACCTCAGGGTCGGCCGCGAGCCGCTTCCCCGCCTCGTAACCGTCGTGCGCGCTCCAGTCTCCGTACACCGGCTCGGGCGGACGGATCCCGGCTTCCAGGAGGCAGCGGCGCCACGTGCCGCTGCGCACCAGGGCGTGCTCCGAGTCCAGCGGCCCAGCGAGGTGGTGCACGGTGCGGTGTCCCAGGCCGAGCAGGTGGCGCATCGCGTCCTCGCTGCCCTGGACCTGGTCGGCGGTGACGGTGGGGTAGTGGCCTGCGAACTTGGAGAAGGACACCGCCACAGGCATGCCCGCGGGGAGAGCCAGCGTCGCCGGGGACGCCTGCTCGGCCCGCATGATGACGAGGCCGTCGATGGCCTGGTGCGAGATGCGGTGCGCTGCGCTGTCCCAGCTCTCCCGAGCGGGGTTGCGCACGTGCAGGAGCGTGACCGAGTAGTCCTCGAGCGCGGCGGCCTCGACCAGGGCCTCGGCGGTGAGGGCCTCGCCCGTGCGCTGGAAGCCGGTCGAGAGCACTCCGATGGCGCCGAACGTGCCGTTCCGCAGCGCCTGGGCAGCCCGGTTCGGTGAGTAGCCGAGCTGGTCCATGGCGAGGACGACCCGTGCGCGGGTGCTCGGCCGGACCGAGTCAGCGCCGGTCGAGACGCGCGAGACCGTCTGGGGTGAGACGCCGGCAAGACGGGCGACGTCGCCGATCGAAGGACCTGAGCGGCGGCGGCCAGGTGCTGACGCGGTTGTCATGGCCAGATGGTAGTGGTGACGAGCATGATGACGTAACCATTGGGGCCCTCCAGCACGAAAACGTGGTCGCTAGCGTTACCAAAGCGTTGCAGAGCAGGCCGTCGAGCGCTGCTATGGTGACGTCACCAATCGCCAGAAAGGGTCGAGGGACACCGTTGTCGCTCGAGGTCGGTGTGGACGAGACCCCATTGGCGTGGAGCTGGAAACGCCTCATCTACGGCACGGCGCACGACCTCCAAACAGCACAGTCGACCTGTCCCGCTCACCCGCCGCGATGTCGCGGTGAGGCGCGGGAGCCGGCGGCTCGGCGCGAGCCGGCGGCGGTCCACGGACGACCAACAGCACGAAGGGATCACCCGATGAAGAAGACACGCACGCTCGGGGCGCTGGGCGCCGTCTTGTCGCTGAGCCTCGCTCTCGCCGCCTGCAGCGGCGGAGACGGGGGCTCGGGCTCGGACGAGACGACGGGCGCGGACGGCGGCTCCGGCGACAACACCTTGACGGTCTGGGCGTGGGACCCGGCCTTCAACATCTTTGCCCTCGAGGAGGCCGAGAAGGTCTTCCAGGCCGACAACCCGGACTTCAAGCTCGAGATCGTCGAGACGCCGTGGGAGGACGTGCAGACCAAGCTGACCACGCTCGCCCAGTCCGGCGAGACCGACCAGCTGCCCGACATCTTCCTCATGCAGAACAACGCGTTCCAGAAGAACGTCATCAACTACCCGGACATCTTCGCCGACTTCGCGGACTCCGACGTGGACTTCAGCGAGTTCCCCGAGTCCGTCGTGGCCTACTCCACGTACGACGACGTCAACTACGGGGTGCCGTTCGACAACGGGACCGCGATCGGCGCGTACCGGACGGACCTCCTCGAGCAGGCCGGCTACACGGTCGACGACTTCACCGACATCACGTGGGACCAGTTCCTCACCCTCGGCAAGGACGTGCTGGCCAAGACGGGCAAGCCGCTGCTCACGGGCCAGGCCGGCTCGGCCGACACGATCATGATGATGCTGCAGAGCGCCGGCGCGAGCCTGTTCGACGACGAGGGCATGCCGACCATCACCGACAACGAGGCGCTGCTGGCCGCCATCGACATGTACGGGCAGCTCGTCGACGCCGGCGTCTTCGTCGAGGTCAACTCGTGGGACGAGTACATCAACACGATCGTCAACTCGAACACGGCCGGCATCGTCAACGGCGTGTGGATCTCCGGCTCCATCCAGTCCGCCGCGGACCAGTCCGGCAAGTGGGCCGTCACCAACGTCCCGAAGCTCGACGGCGTCGACGGCGCGACCAACTACACCGCGAACGGTGGCTCGTCCTGGGCGATCACCCCGAACGGCAACGAGGCGCTCGCCAGCGACTTCCTGGACGCGACGTTCGCGGGCTCGACCGAGTTCTACGACACGATCCTCCCGGCCTCCGGCGCGCTCGCCAACTGGCTGCCGGCAGGTGAGTCGGACGTCTACAGCGAGCCGCAGGAGTTCTTCGGCGGACAGCCGATCTACGCCGACGTCCTGAAGTTCGCCGCAGAGGTGCCCAGCAACAACACGGGCGCGTACTACTACGAGGGGCGCGACGCCGTGAGCGTCGCCATCACGAACATCTTCAACGGCGCCGACCCGGAGGCCGCGCTCGAGGAGGCGCAGCAGACCGTCGAGTTCGCCATGGGGTGACCTCAGGGCGGGCGGCGGAGGCCGGTCCCCGGCTCCGCCGCCCGCCTCCCCGCCCTGTCCGTCACCGCGAAGAAGAGGTGAGCCGCTCGTGTCCGTTCCCACTGCACCGACCGAGGGCCGCGCACCGAGCGCGCCCCCGCCCGGGACGACGACGTCCCGAGAGCGTCAGCCCAAGTCGGCACCCCTGTCCGCGATAGCGCGCCGCCGCAGCCTGACCGGGTGGACGTTCATCATTCCCGCCGCAGCCCTCATCGTGCTGGTCAACTTCTGGCCGATGATCCAGGCGCTGTTCCTGTCGCTGCAGACGGGACGTGGGACCCGACTGAGCTGGGCCGAGCCGCTGTGGCTGAACTACCAGCGGCTGTTCGAGGACGAGACGTTCCGGCTGACGATGAGCACGACGTTCATCTACCTGATCATCCAGGTGCCGATCATGCTCGTGCTCGCGATGGTGCTGGCGAACCTGCTCAACGCACCGTGGCTGAAGTTCAAGGGATTCTGGCGGACGGCGATCTTCCTGCCGTGCGCCGTCGGCCTCGTGTCGTACTCGCTGGTGTTCCGGCAGATCTTCGCGACGGACGGCCTGGCCAACGACCTGCTCATCAAGTTCGGACTGCTGGACGACAACGTCAACTGGCTCGGCCAGACGGGCACCGCACGGATGGTGATCATCCTCGGCCTGCTGTGGCGGTGGACCGGCTACAACATGATCTTCTTCCTGGCCGCCCTGCAGAACATCGACCGGTCGACGCTGGAGGCTGCACGCGTCGACGGTGCGAACGGGTTCAAGACCTTCTGGTACGTGACCATGCCGCAGCTCAAGCCGATCATCCTGCTCTGCGCGATCCTGTCGACCAACGGAACGCTGCAGATGTTCGACGAGTCGTTCAACCTCACCAACGGTGGCCCGGGAAACACGACGATGACGGTGTCGCACTACCTGTACAACGTGTCGTTCCGCAACAGCCCGAACTTCGGGTATGCGGCTGCCATCTCCTACGCGATCCTCATCATCGTGGCCATCCTGGCCGCCATTCAAATGAAGGTGGGCGACAAGCGTGACTAAGACTCAGCTCCGCCGGATCCCCGCATACGCGTTCTTGTCTCTCGCCGTCATCCTGTCGGTCTTCCCGCTCTACTTCATGGCTGTCTCGGCGACGAACACGAGCAACGAGGTCGTGGCGTCGAAGCTGCTGCCGGGTAGCCACCTCATGGAGAACTTCCAGACGCTCGTCGACTCGCAGCCCCTGGGGTCGGCGCTCTACCACTCGTCGGTCAATGCCATCGCGACGACCGTGCTCGCCCTGATCCTGTGCTCGATCGCCGGGTATGCGTTCGAGATCTACCACTCGCGGGCGAAGGACGCCGTCATGGCGTTCCTGCTCCTGGCGATCATGATCCCGTTCGCGGCGACGATGATCCCGTTGTTCCGCCTCTTCGCGCAGCTGGGAATGGTGAACTCGACGTTCGCGGTCATCGTGCCCCTGGTCGCGACGCCGTTCCTGATCCTGCTGTTCCGGCAGGCCTCCCGGTCGTTCCCGCACGAGATCATCGAGGCGGCGCGCCTGGACGGCCTGGGCGAGGTGAGCATCTTCGCGCGCATCTACCTGCCGACGATGAAGCCGACCCTTGCGGCAGCGGGTGTCATCACCTTCCTGTTCTCGTGGAACAACTTCCTGTGGCCGAAGGTGATTCTCGTCGACAACGCGTACCAGACCTTGCCGATGCTGCTCTCGAACATGCGCGCCGGGTACGTCACCGACTACGGGAGCCTCATGCTCGCTGTGTTCATCGTGTCGGTGCCGACGATGGTCGTCTTCCTGGCGCTGCAGCGGCACTTTGCCGAGGGCGTCACGGGGGCCATCAAGTGACATTCGACCTGAACCGCATCGCCGACCCCGAGTACGTCAAGGAGAACCGGCTCGACCCGCACTCCGACCACCGGTGGTTCGCCTCCGCGCAGGAGGCGGCGACCGGGACGAGCTCCTTCGAGCAGTCGCTCAACGGGCTGTGGAAGCTGCACTACGCGAAGAGCCCCGCGCTCGTCGTCCCCGGCTTCGAGCGCGTGGACGTCGACGACTCCGGCTGGGACGACGTGCCGGTGCCGGCCCACGTGCAGCTGCTCGGCTACGACCGACCGCAGTACACCAACGTGCAGTACCCGTGGGACGGGTACGAGCAGCTCGAGCCGGGGGAGGTTCCCCAGCGGTACAACCCGGTGGCGACGTACCGGCGGACGTTCACGCTCGAGCACCCGCTCGAGCCCGGTGAACGGCTGAGCGTGAGCTTCCACGGCGCGGAGAGCGCCGTCGCCCTGTGGCTGAACGGCACCTACGTGGGCTACGGGACGGACTCCTTCACTCCGTCGGAGTTCGACCTCACCGACGCCCTGGTCGAGGGCGAGAACCTCGTCGTGGCGCAGGTGGTCCGGTGGAGCGCCGGGTCGTGGATCGAGGACCAGGACTTCTTCAGGTTCTCGGGCCTGTTCCGGGACGTGGTCCTGTACCGCCGGCCCGCCGTGCACGTCGAGGACGTCCGGGTGGTGACCGACGTCGCCGACGACCTCTCCGAGGCGACGGTGCGCGTGCGCGTGGTCCTGTCCGGCGACGGCAGGGTGGACGCCCGGATCGCCGGTGCCGGACAGCTCGCCGGTGACGACGAGCTCGTGGTCCGCATCGAGAGCCCGCGGCTGTGGAGCGCCGAGGACCCTCACCTGTACGACCTCGCGCTCGACGTGGTCGACGCGTCGGGCCGCCTGACCGAGCACGTCCCTGTGCGGGTGGGTGTGCGCCGGTTCGGCATCGAGGACGGCCTGCTCAAGGTCAACGGGTCGCGCGTGGTCTTCAACGGCGTGAACCGGCACGACTTCGGCCTCCAGGGTCGCGTGATGACCCGCGAGCAGACGGAGGCCGACGTCCGGCTGATGAAGCGGCTGAACATCAACGCGGTGCGGACCAGCCACTACCCGAACAACTCGTACTTCTACGAGCTGTGCGACGAGTACGGCCTCTACGTCATCGACGAGATGAACCTCGAGTCGCACGCGATGTGGGACCGGGTGAGGCTCGGTGGGGAAGGGATCGAGGAGGCGCTGCCCGGGGACCGCCCGGAGTGGCTGCCCACCCTGCTCGACCGCGCCGCGAGCATGCTGGAGCGGGACAAGAACCACCCGAGCGTCGTCCTGTGGTCCTGCGGCAACGAGTCGTTCGGCGGGACGGGCATCCTGGAGGTCGCGGAGTACTTCCGTCGCCTCGACTCCCGGCCGGTGCACTACGAGGGCGTCCACTGGGACCCGCGGCACCCGCAGACGACCGACGTCGTCTCGCGGATGTACGCGCCGGCCGCCGAGATCGAGGAGTTCCTCACCACGCACCGCGACAAGCCCTACCTGCTGTGCGAGTACGCCCACTCGATGGGCAACTCGTTCGGGGCGGTCCACAAGTACGTCGACCTGGCTTACCGTGAGCCGCTGTTCCAAGGTGGCTTCATCTGGGACTTCGCGGACCAGGCGCTCCGGCGCACGGACGCCGGTGGCCGCGAGTACTTCGGCTACGGCGGTGACTTCGGTGACGCGCCGCACGACTCGGACTTCAGCGGCAACGGCATCGTCTTCGCCGATCGCACCCTCAAGCCGATCGCCCAGGAGGTGCACTACCTCTACCAGGGCTACCGGCTCTCGGTGGGCGACGACAAGGTCACGGTCGAGAACCGGCACCTGGCCACCCCGTCGTCGGCGCACGAGTGCGTGGTCACCCTCGCCCGGGAGGGCCGGGTGCTGCAGCAGGAGGTGCTCGAGACCGCCGTGGCCCCTGGGGGGTCGCAGGTCTACGCGCTCCCCGTCACGGTGCCGACCGCACCCGGGGAGTACACCGTCGACGTGTCCTTCCGGCTGCGTCGTACGACGCGCTGGGCGTCGGCCGGGCACGAGCTGGCGCACGAGCAGACGGTCGCGGTCGTCCGGGGCTCCACGCCGGTTCGCCGGGCCGCCGTGCCGGAGGTCGTCCACGGCATCCACAACGTGGGCGTGCGGGGGCGGCACTTCACCGCCCTGTTCTCACGTCTGCACGGGGGGCTGGTCTCGTACCGCTACGGGCTGACGCACGACGGCGGCCGCGAGCTCCTGCGCTCGGTACCCCAGCCGAGCTTCTGGCACGCACCCACCTCCAACGAGCTGGGGTGGGGCGCCCCCGCGCAGGACGGGGCGTGGCTTCTCGCCAGCCGGTATGCGACGGCCGTCCGCGGCCCCGACGAGCCCGCGGTCGAGCAGACCGACGACGGCGTGCGCGTCCGGTTCCGGTACGAGCTGCCCACCGCACCGGCGGGGGAGTGCGAGCTCTCCTACCTCGTGGATGGTGACGGTCGCGTCGAGGTGACCCTCACGGTGCGACCCGGGGCGGGGCTGCCGGACATGCCGGAGCTCGGCCTCCTCCTGGCGACCGACAGCACGTTCCACCGCCTGCGCTGGTACGGGGACGGGCCCGAGGAGTCCTACGTCGACCGCCGAGCCGGCGCTCGACTGGGTGTGTGGGAGGCCGACGTGCGTACCGCGCTCACGCCCTACCTGCGTCCGCAGGAGGCGGGCAGCCGGACCGGCGTGCGCTGGGCGACCGTGACCGACGAGCAAGGGGCGGGCCTGCGGTTGGAGTCGGAGCAGGGCATGGAGCTGTCGGCTCTGCCGTGGACGCCGTTCGAGGTGGAGAACGCGGCGCACCACACCGAGCTGCCGCCGATCTATCAGACGGTCCTGCGGCCGGCGCTCCAGCGCCGCGGGGTCGGCGGCGACGACTCGTGGGGGGCGCAGACCCATCCCGAGTACCGACTGCCGACGGATACCGAGCTGACGTTCCAGTTCGCCTTCCGCGGGCTCCTGTAGGCGGCTCCACCACGAAGGCCCCGTGACCAGCGCTCGCGCCGGCGCGGGGCCTTCGTCATGCCGTGGCGCGCGCACGCTGTGCGGTCGTCGCGACGGATGTCCGTGTTGTCCCACCGATCGAGGTCGGTGAGCCCTACATTGCAGACATGGCAGACATCCTGTTGGGCATCCTCGCCATCGTCGCCGGGGGCGCCATGCTCTTCGCGGGGCAGTTCGTGCTGCGGCTCGTTCTCCCGATCTGGGGCTTCTTCGCCGGGTTCGCCTTCGGCGCAGGACTCTTCGCCGAGCTCGCGGACGAGAGCTTTCTGGGCACGGCATTCGGCTGGGTCTCGGGGTTCGTCTTCGCCGTGATCTTCGCCGTGCTCGCCTACCTCTACTTCGCGGTGGCCGTGATCCTCGCGATGGCTGCGTTCGGCTATGCGATCGGTGCGGGCCTTGTCGTCGCCCTGGGGATCGACTGGAGCTGGGTCGCGGTTCTCGTGGGCGTGGCCATCGGCGCGGTCTTCGGACTGCTGGCGGTCGTCGGGAACATGCCGATGGTCGTGCTGGCGGTGGCGAGCTCCCTCGCGGGCGCCGTCAGCGTGGTCGCCGGCCTGATGCTGCTGCTGGGCACCCTGAACTCCGCCGACTTCACGGAGGGGAGCTTCAGCAGCGCGGTCGACGCCGGCTGGGGCTGGTTCGTGCTCGTGCTCGTGCTGGCGGTGATCGGCTTCATCGTCCAGACCCGGCAGCGTGTCGAGGTGCGCCGCAGCATCAACGAGGCCTGGGACGCGCAGAGCCGCACCGCCTGACAGGGTGCGTGGCTCGCTGGGGTCGTGTCGCGTCCGGGGGTGAGTCAGCTCGGCGGACCGAACGGGTTGTGCCCGGGCGGGAGCGCCTGCTGGGCCGGGGGAGGGTAGTACGCCGGGACCGGAGGTGCGGGGAACATCCCGCGCTGGTGCCACTTCCGCGTGAAGTGGAGGGCGACCAGTCCCAGTCCGAAGACCACCGGCGCGAGCACGAGGAGCAGTGCACCGGTGCCGAAGCGGAACCCGTCGGTCAAGACCCCGTCCGTGGAACTGATCGCGAAGGACTCGACGCCTTCCCCGGTGCAGGTCAGAAGGTCCGGCTCCATCCACTCGGTGTTCCGGGTCGCGGCAAGGGGCACGAAGCTGCGCGGCGTCGAGTCGTAGGTGGTCACGGTCTCGGCGACGCCGTCGGGACGGGCGATGTCCAGGCGACCTTCTCTCTGCTCGCCGGTGCTGTACACCCGGCTCTTCCAGGCGCACTCGACCGTGCCGGGGTCCACGGTGGCGGGGGTGGCCAGCACCATGAAGTTGCCGGGGCCGACGCCGTCGTCGACCGCCACCTCCTGGCCGGGGGAGAACTCCAGGCCGGGGTCGACGACCGCCTTGTCGGCGAACATGCCGGTACCCGTGACGAGCATGAGGCCGAAGGAGCCGAAGAGCAGGGCGCCGCCGAAGCCGACGACGATCCACATCGCGACGACGACCCGGAATCGGTCGGCGTTGTTGCGGACGTAGCCGGTGATGCTCATGGGGCGATTGTCCACGGTCGCGCCCAGCAGGTGGACATGCACCGCACGCGACTACGATCAAGCATGAGTAAAACGATTGCCAAGCCCGGGTTGTTGCGCCTGGGTGTGATGGCCACGTCGCGCAAGCCCGACGAGCGGCGGCTCCCGATCCACCCGGGTCACCTCGAGCGCATCGACGCGGACCTGCGGGCGCAGATGATCCTCGAACGGGGCTACGGCGCCCGTTTCGGCATCGCCGACGACCAGATCGCGCCCCTGGTCGGGCAGATGTCCGACCGCGACGAGGTCATCGCCCAGGCGGACATCGTGCTGCTGCCCAAGCCGCAGGCGTCGGACCTGGAGGATCTCCGCGACGGTCAGGTGCTGTGGGGGTGGCCGCACTGCGTGCAGGACCGCCGGATCACCCAGCTGGCGATCGACAAGCGGCTCACCCTGATCGCCTGGGAGGCCATGAACCACTGGCAGGCGGACGGCGGTTTCGGCCTGCACGTGTTCCACAAGAACAACGAGCTGGCGGGCTACTGCTCGGTGCTGCACGCGCTGCAGCTGTGCGGGTCGACCGGTGACTACGGGCGCAGGCTCACGGCGGTGGTGATCGGGTTCGGGGCGACTGCGCGCGGCGCCGTCACGGCGCTCAACGCACACGGGATCCACGACGTGCGGGTGCTGACCAACCGGGAGATCGCCGCCGTCGGCTCCCCGATCCCGTCGGTGGACATCATCCACTTCGACCACAACCCCGAGGACCCGTTCGAGAGCACGGTCACCACCGAGGGCGGTCCGGTGCGGCTCCCGGGGTACCTGGCCGAGAACGACATCGTCGTCAACTGCACGCTGCAGGACCCGAACGCGCCGCTGACGTACCTGCGCACCTCGGACCTGGGTGAGTTCCGGCCGGGCAGCCTCATCGTCGACGTGTCCGTCGACGAGGGGATGGGCTTCGGCTGGGCGCGGCCGACGTCGTTCGCGGACCCGATGTTCACGGTGGGGGACACGACGAACTACTACGCGGTGGACCACAGCCCGTCGCTGCTGTGGAACTCGACGACGTGGGAGATCAGCGAGGCGCTGATGCCGTTCCTGCGCACGGTGATGTCGGGCCCGGAGTCGTGGGCCGCGTCGGACACGATCCAGCGGGCGGTGGAGATCGAGGACGGTCGGATCCGGAACGAGGCGATCCTCACGTTCCAGGGCCGGTCCGCCGAGTACCCGCACCCGGCGGCGTAGGGCCACGGAGGTGATGCCTCCGTGCAGCGTTGCCTTCTCCGGTGACACGTGTCAATGTATGGGAGCGCACCCACGGCCGCACCGGAGCGGCCCACCCTGGGCCCACGCGCGTACGAACGAAGGACATCGGCAATGGCGTCGCAGACTTTCTCGCCCGCACCTACGGACGAACCGGGCATGATGCCGGATGTGCCTGACGCCCCCGAGTCCGGGCTCGTCGACCTCGACGGACGACGCTTCTACCGCATCACGTCCTACGACGACCTGCCGCCGTTCTTCATGACGCTCGTCGGCGCGAGCGACCTGTGGCTGTTCATCTCCAGCACCGGCGGCGTGACCGCCGGACGCGAGGAGGCCGACCGCGCCCTGTTCACCTACACCACCGAGGACAAGGTCGCCGCGGGCGCCGGCCGGACCGGCGGGCTCACGCTCCTGCGCGTCGCCACGGCCGACGGGATCCTGTTCTGGCAGCCGTTCGCGCCGCGCCGGCCGGGCGACCCGGACGCCGAGCGCCACCTGTACAAGGACCCGCTCGGCACCACCCTCGTGTTCGAGGAGACCCGCCCTGACCTCGGCCTCCGTGTGCGCGTCACGTGGCGGACCGCCGCCCGGTACGGCGTCGTGCGCGAGGTCGAGGTGGCCTCGGCGACCGACCGGCACGTCCGGGTCGAGGTCCTGGACGGCTTCGTCGACCTGCTGCCCGCGGGCGTCACCGTGCAGACGCAGGGCGAGCTCAGCAGCCTGCTCGACGCGTACAAGCGGGCCGAGGTCGACGCCGCGACGGGCCTCGGGCTCGTGTACCTGAACTCGACACTCACCGACAAGGCCGACCCGAGCGAGTCGCTCTCCACGACCGTCGCCTGGCAGGTGGGCCTCGACGACGTCGACCACCTGCTCTCCGCGCGCCAGGTCGGCGCGTTCGCGGCGGGCCGCCCCGTCGTCGCGGAGCACGAGGTCCGCGGCGAGAAGGGTGCGTACCTGGTCCGCGCACGCCTCACGATCGCCCCCGGCGAGCACCGCCGCTGGAGCGTCGTCGCCGACGTCGACCAGAGCGCGGCCGACATCGTCCGGCTCCAGACCCAGCTCGCCGACCCCGCCGCGGCCGCTGCGGCGCTCGCAGCGGACGTCGAGGGCACGCGCGCGCACCTCGACCGGCTCGTCGGCACCGCCGACGCCGCGCAGGTCACCGGCGACGAGCTCGCCACCGCCCACCACCGCGCCAACGTGCTGTTCAACGTCATGCGCGGCGGCGTCCTCGTCGACGGGTACACCGTGCGGACGGCCGACCTGCGCGCCTTCGTCGGCCAGCGCAGCCCGCGCACCGCGGACCGCAGCGGCGCGTGGTTCGACGCGCTCGCCGCGACCGAGCAGCTGGACGACCTCGTCGAACGGGCCGACGCGTCCGGCGACCCGGACCTGCTGCGGCTCGTGCGCGAGTACCTGCCGCTGACGTTCAGCCGCCGGCACGGCGACCCGAGCCGGCCCTGGAACAAGTTCAAGATCGCCCTGACGGACGCTCACGGCGAGACGCGCGTCGACTTTCAGGGCAACTGGCGGGACATCTTCCAGAACTGGGAGGCGCTGGCCTGGTCGTTCCCCGAGTACGTGGAGTCGATGGTCGCGGTGTTCCTCGACGCGACGACGGCCGACGGGTACAACCCGTACCGCATCTCGCGCTCCGGCATCGACTGGGAGGTGCCCGAGCCGTCGAACCCCTGGGCGAACATCGGCTACTGGAGCGACCACCAGGTCATCTACCTGGTCAAGCTGCTGGAGGCGTCGCACCGGTTCCACCCGGGTCGCCTGGAGGCACTCGTCGACCGGGCCGTCTTCACGCACGCCGACGTGCCGTACCGCATCGCGACCTACGACGAGACGGTCACCGAGCCGATCGCGACGATCGCGTTCGACACGGAGACCGAGGAGCGGGTCGCACGGCGCGTCGTCACCGAGGGCGCGGACGGGCGGCTCGTGCACGGACCCGACGGCGAGCTCGTGCGCGTCTCGCTCGGCGAGAAGCTGCTGCTCACGATCCTCGCGAAGGTCGTCAACCTGGTGCCCGACGGCGGCATCTGGATGAACACCCAGCGCCCCGAGTGGAACGACGCCAACAACGCACTCGTCGGCAAGGGCCTGTCGGTGGTCACCCTCGCCTACCTGCGCCGCGCCCTGACCCTCGCCCGGGACCTGCTCGCGGACGACCTCACGGTGACGAGCGAGCTCGCCAACCTGCTGACGGACGTGCACGCGGCGCTCGACGAGCACCGCGAGCAGGCGGGCACCGGGTTCGACGACCGGGGCCGGCGCGCCGTCATGGACGCGCTCGGCGCGGCCGGCACCGCGTACCGCACCCGCGTGTACGCCGGGTACGGCGGCGAGCGCACGGGGGTGTCCGCCGCGGACGTCCAGGCGTTCCTCGCGGACGCCCAGCTCTACGTCGACGCCGCGCTGCGGGCGAACCGTCGCGCGGACGGCCTGTTCCACGCGTACAACCTGCTCGACCTGCGCGACGGGGCGACCGTCGGTCATCTGCAGGAGATGCTCGAGGGTCAGGTCGCGGTGCTGTCGTCCGGGCTGCTGACCCCCGCGGAGGCGCTGGAGCTCGTCCGGTCGCTGCGGCGGAGCGCGCTCTACCGGGCGGACCAGCACTCCTACCAGCTCTACCCGGACCGCGAGCTGCCGACGTTCCTGGCGCGCAACCTGGTCACCGCCGAGCAGGCCGCGTCCGCGCCCTTGCTCGCTGCGCTGGTCGAGGCGGGCGACACGTCGATCGTGCTGCGCGACGTGCTCGGCGACCACCGGTTCGCGCCCGGCCTCCACAATGCGCGTGACCTCGACGCCGCCCTCGACGCACTGAGCCGCACGGTCCCGGGCGTGGGCGACGGCCGCCAGGCCGTGCTCGACGTGTTCGAGCAGGTGTTCCGGCACGCCCAGTTCACCGGACGGTCGGGGTCGTTCTTCGCGTACGAGGGGCTCGGCAGCATCTACTGGCACATGGTGTCCAAGCTGCTGCTCGCCGTGCAGGAGAACCACGAGTGCGCGGTCGCCGAGGGTGCCGACGCGGTCGTGGTGGCGGGCCTCGCGGACGCCTACGAGGACGTCCGGCAGGGCCTCGGCTACTGCAAGACCCCCGACGTGTACGGCGCGTTCCCCGTCGACCCGTACTCGCACACCCCGGCCGGCAAGGGTGCCCGGCAGCCCGGCATGACCGGCCAGGTGAAGGAGGAGATCCTCGCCCGGCTCGGTGAGCTGGGGCTGCGGGTCGAGGGCGGGCGCGTCGTCGTGCGGCCCGTGCTGCTGCGCGCCGACGAGTGGACCAACGCCCCGACGACGTTCACGTACCACGACGTCGCCCAGCAGGAGCGGGGCCTCGCGCTCCCCGCGGGATCGCTCGCGTTCACGTTCTGCCAGGTGCCGGTGGTCTACCGCCGCGTCGACGGACCCGGTGCGGTGCTGACCGTCGTCGCGCACCTCGCCGACGGCACCCGTGTGGAGGGCAGTGACGGTGCGCTCGACGCCGACGTGAGCGAGCGGGTGTTCCGACGCACCGGCGAGGTGGTCCGCGTGGAGGTCGAGGTGCCGGTCCGCTGACGCGCGGCCGGTTCCCCGGCCGCGCGCCCGTCGGTCAGTCGCCCTTCACGTTCACGATCTGGTGCAGCACGTGGCGGACCTCGACGAGGTCGGCGGCGTCGGCCATGACCCGGTCGATGTCCTTGTACGCCGCCGGGATCTCGTCGATGAACGCGTCCGTGTCGCGGTACTCGATGCCGGTCATCGCCTCGCGCAGCTGGTCGTGGGTGAACAGCCTGCGCGCCGCGGACCGCGAGTGGTTGCGGCCCGCACCGTGCGGCGACGAGTTCAGCGAGAGCGCGTCGCCCTTGCCGGTCACCACGTAGGACGCGGTGCCCATCGACCCCGGGATCAGCCCGGCGTCACCGACGCCGGCCTTGATCGCCCCCTTGCGGGACACCCAGACGCGCTTGCCGAAGTGCGTCTCCTGCTCCGTGAAGTTGTGGTGGCAGTTGACGCGCTCGGCCTCGACGACCGCCTCGCTCATGTGCTCGGAGATGGCGTCGACGACGCGGTCCATCATCTCCTCGCGGTTGAGCAGGGCGTAGTCCTGGGCCCACCGCAGCTCGCGGATGTACGCCCAGAACTCGTCGGTGTCCTCGACCAGGTACGCCAGGTCGCGGTCGGGCAGCGTGATCCACCACTTCTGGCAGAGCGCGGCCGCGACCTTGATGTGCCGCTGCGCGATCCGGTTGCCGACGCCGCGGCTCCCCGAGTGCAGGAACAGCCACACCGTGTCGGCCTCGTCGACCGTGACCTCGATGAAGTGGTTCCCGGACCCGAGCGAACCCAGCTGCAGGCGCCACTTCCCGGCATCGGCACCGGGGTCGAACCCGGCGGCCGCCGCCGTGTCCTCCAGCGTGACGACGCGCGACTCCGCCGTCGTCGTGAGGCGCTGGTTCGCGCCACCCGCCGACAGCGGGACCGCCTTCTCGATGGCCTGCCGCAGCGTCGCGAGCGACCCCCGACCGCGCACCTGCTCCGACGTCCACTGCGTGCGGACGGCGATCATGCCGCAGCCGATGTCCACGCCGACGGCGGCGGGGATGATCGCGCCCAGCGTCGGGATGACGCTGCCGACCGTCGCGCCCTTGCCCAGGTGGGCGTCGGGCATGAGGGCCAGGTGCGGGTAGATGAAGGGGAGGGTCGAGGTGGCGACTGCCTGGGCCCGGGTGTTCTCCTCGAGGATCGATGCCCAGCTGATCAGTCGCGGGCTGAGGTGCTCGCGTGTCATGGGGCGGGAGCCTGGCACGATCCGGGTGCCCGCGTCGCCGTCATTCTCCGGACGCGCACCGCCCTGACCTGCCACGATCTGTGCGTGACCGACACGGTGGCGCTGTCCACGGACCTCGCGACGCCCGTCGATGCGCCTCTGGTGGCCTCCTGGTCGCGGCGTGTGGTCGCGGCCCTCCTCGATGGGGCGATCCTGTCCGGCGCGACGTGGCTCGTGCTCGGGTCGGGCGGTGTCGCGCCGTCGCTCCAGCCCACGTTCGGGGGTCCGTCGTCCGGCGCTGCCGACCCGGTCGCGTGGTACACCAGCGGCTGGCTCGTCGGGCTCGTCGTCGCGATGCTCGTGCTCCAGGGCTGGACGGGCGCGACCCCGGGCAAGCGCGTGGCGGGGGTCGCCGTGGTGCGGGTGTCCGACGGGCGGCCGGCGGGGATCGTCGCCGCCGGTCTGCGGGTGGTGGCGCACGTGCTCGACTCGATCCTCCTGATCGGCTACCTGCGTCCGCTGTGGAACGCGCGGAGGCAGACGTTCGCCGACTCGATGATCGGGACGCTCGTGATCCAGACGCGCGAGCCCGAGGCGCACCCGTGGTTCGCACGGTTCCGGCGCGAGCCGTCGGCGGTCGGCTCGACGGTGGTGAGCGTCGCGGCGTTCGCGGTGTGCGTGGTCGGCGTCGGGTTCTCGACGTCGTCGAGCTCGTGGGGCGGGGAGTGGGAGTCCCCGGTGTCGTGCGTCGACGACGGGACGGTCGCCGCCCCGACGGCCACCGCGACGGCGTCGCGCGTCGGCGGCGCCATGCACGAGGGGCGGTTGTGGATCGACCGGGAGGTCGACGACCACGTGGAGAAGGGTCTGCGGATCACGTGGTCCATGGCCTCCCCGGACGGGCAGCTGGACGGCGCGCGGGTGGACACCGACCTCCGACGGGCGGACGGGTCGGTGATCGGGATCGAGCAGGAGGTGGCGGTCGCGAGCGGGGACGGCTATGAGGTGTACCTGGACGGGGCCGAGGTCTCGGCGGGCGACCTGGAGGAGGCCGGACCGGGGTGGACCGCGCAGACCAGGCTCGTGGTGGAGGGGCACGTCGTCGGTGCCTGCTCGATCGACGCCGCCGACTGGGAGGCCGCCGACCAGCCCGACTACGGACCTCCCTGGTCAGACGGCTGACCAGCACCACGGCAGCCCGCTAGCGTGACGCCCATGGATCGTCGCCCTCCCCTGCAGGTGTTCCTCGGCATCCTCGGGGCCGAGATCACGAGCTGACGTGCCGTCCTACCGCGTGACCGCCGCCATCGGTCTGCTGCAACCCGGGGTGTCCGCGCCGGACGTGCTCCCGCAGGCCGTCGCGACCGCCGAGGCGATGACCACGGTCGAGGCCCACGACGTCGCGGTCGTGCGGGGCCAGGCCCGGGTGACCGTGCGGTTCCAGGCCGACGACGACCAGACCGCCCGCCGCGTCGGTTGGGCCGTGCTCGCCCGCCTCGACGAGCTCGCGGACATCAGCGGCCGCAGCGTGACCCGGCGGTTCGGGTCGCGGTGGTACCCGGTACGCGCTCAGTCCTAGCCGACGCCCAGCTCGTCGACCGCCTTCGCGATCCGGCGCTCGCGCGTCTCCGGGGTCTTGGCCGCCTCGATCGGGTCGACGATCGCGCGCTGCCTGCTGACCGAGAGCGCGTCGAACGCGGCGCGGGCAGGCCCGCCGAGGGCCGCCGCGAGGTCGTCGGGAACCTCGACCGTGCGCGGGGCGTCGTCGTGCTCGATGTCGACGTCGATCTCCTGGCCGGCCTCGACACCGGCGCCCGAGCGGTTCTCGGAGCTGAGCGGGAGCATCGTCTTCCCGCGGTACGGCGTCACGGTGCTCCGGTACGAGAAGCCGTTGATCGTCACGACGACGGGGAACCGTGCTCCCCGGTCCATCGCCGCGACCACCTCGTCGGGCACGGGCAGGCCGGTCGCGGACTTCCCGCTGAGCTCCACCGTGGTGCGAAAACGCATGGGTTCCTCCTCGGACTGCGATCGCTCCCGGTCAGGGGAGCGCACGTCGCAGACTAACCACGCCTCAGAGCAGGGGCGCGGCCTGCCCGAGGACGAGCGGGCCGCCGACGGCTCGTGCCCGCCCGTCGTCTCCCGCCGTGGCGGCGACGTAGCGGTGCGCGACGACGAGGCTGGGGGCACCGGCGTCGGAGGCCTCGACCAGGACCGCAGGCTCGGCGGAGCCGGCCGTCGGGAGCTGCCCGAACCAGGCGACCGCGGCCCGCGCGGCGCCCGAGCCGCGGACCCACGCGCGGGCGTCGGCCTCGCCGTCGAAGGAACGCACGGCGGGGTCCTGTGCCGGGCCTCCGTCGACGACCGCGAACGGCACGGCGGCACGCCCCGGGGTCAGGGCGGCCTCGAGCACCTGGTCGAGCACCCCGAGGGCGATGTCCTGCGCCGCGGGCGACGGGGGGAAGGGGAGGTCGGCGGGGGTGCGGAAGGCGTTCGGGGACGGCCTTCGCGGGCTCGGCACCTCGTGACCCGCGTCGGCCGCGAGGTGGGCGGCGGCCGCGGCGACGTACTCGGCCACCCACTCCGGTCCGCACCCGGTCTGCCAGCGCGCGGCGACGTCCGCCAGCGGCAGGGCCGCGTCCGTGCCCGACGCGGAGACGACCGTCGGAGTCGGGGCCGGCCCCTTGGTGCGGAGGGCCCAGCGCGCGCCCGGCACCCGGTGGACGATCAGGTCCCCGACGCCGACGCCGAGCGCCATGACCGTCGCCTGCGGGACTCCTGCTGCCGGTCCGACGGCCCACCGCGACCGCATGGTGTGCAGCAAGGCACCGACCGCCCGGGCGTCGGCCAGGTCGACCCCGCTGGCCCGCAGGTGAGTGCGCGCGCGGTCGAGGTGGCCCGTCTCCTCGGCGGTCAGGGGCCGCACGCCGGGGACGATCTCGTGGGCGTCCGACGCGGGAAGGGACAGCGTCTGGCGCACCTCGGTCATGGGTGCGGGATCGGCCCGCGGGCGGGGGTTCTTGAGGGCGCCGACGGCGGTTCCACCGGATGGCCGCGGCGGTCGGACAGGCGCCTCCGGGGAGCGGGAGGCTACCCTGGCTGCCGGTCCTGACCGCCCGACGCCCGGGAGAACCCCATCCGCCGACCCTCGCGCAGCATCGTCGCCGCCGTCACCGCCGCCCTGCTGGTCGGTGGTGCGGGGAGTGCGTGGGCGTGGACCGAGCACGAGGACCGCGTGGCCGCCGAGCAGGCGTCCGCGCAGGAGCGCTCGGCCGACGCGCTCGCGGCCCAGGTGCGCGACGCCGACGAGCTGCAGGCGCGGGAGTCCGAGGCCGCGAGCACCCGGGCCGCCGCGGTCCGCACCGACGCCGGCGCCGCGCTCGCGGTCGCCGCCGAGCACGCCCGCGCCACGCTCACGACCAGCGACGGGAAGATCGGCGACGACGCTCTCCGCCAGGCGCTCGCGGGGGAGCTCGCCGCGGCCGACACGGCGCTCGCGGCCACCGGCGAGAGCGCGACGTCCCTGCGCGCGCTCGCCGCGCGGCTCGCCGCCTCCGACGCCGTGGTCGTCGCGGCGCACGACACGTGGGTGCAGGAGCAGGCTGCCGCCGCGGCTGCCGCGGCCGCGCGCCCGTCTGCCCCGAAGGCGACTCCGGGCAAGCCGGCGACGTCGGCCCCCTCGTGCGGGACCACCTACTCGGGCCCGCCGTTCTACACGTCGCCCGCGACCGCGGGCGGTGACGGGTCCAACGGCAAGCTGCCCCCCGAGGCGCTCTCGGCGATCAGCTGGGACGTCGACCCGCACGGCACGCCGTACTACCTGAAGAACTCGGCTGCGGCCGCGCTCGAGCGGCTGAACACGGCGTTCCAGGCGGCGTTCGGGCACAACCTCGACCTCGACCTCACCTACCGCGACTACGACACCCAGGTGGCCATGCGCGCGGCGCTCGGCTCGGTCGCCGCCACCCCGGGGACCTCGACGCACGGGACGGGCCTCGCGCTGGACGTGCCGGAGCTCCCGTGCGAGTACGGCTGGGACACCCCGCAGCGCAGCTGGCTGGTCAGCAACGGGCCGTCGTACGGGTGGGTCTCCCCGTCGTGGGCCGGGCGGAACGGCTCCAACCCGGAGTACTGGCACTTCGAGTACCGGGGCTGACCTCAGACCACGTCCACCGGCCGCACCGCGTCGGCGCTCGACGGGACCGTGAGCAGCGCGATCACCCCGCCGCCGGCCAACAGGCCGGCGCACACGAGCATCGCGATCCGGTGGGCCGGTTCCAGGGTGGTCGGGTCGGTGAGCGACGAGCCGACGCCCGCCGCCAGCGGCAGGACCGCGATCGCCAGCAGGCCGGCCACCCGGGCGACCGCGTTGTTGACGCCGCTGGCCACGCCGGCCAGGTGGTCGGGTGCGGCCGCCAGCGCGGTCGTCGTCAGCGGCGCCACGGTGGCCGAGAGCCCGAGCCCGAACACGAGGATCCCGGGCAGGACGTGCGTGAGGTACGGCTCGTCAGGTCCGATACCGGAGAGCATCACCGCGCCGACCGCGCACACCAGCGGGCCGACCGTCATCGGGATCTTCGGGCCCATGATCGTGCTCAGCGCACCCGCCCGCGGGGACAGCAGGAGCATGAGCACGGTGACGGGGAGCGGGGCCAGACCGGCCGCCAGCGGCGAGTAGCCGGCCACCACCTGCAGGGTCACGACGAGGAAGAAGAACAGCCCCGAGATCGCGGCGTAGATGAGCAGCGTGGCGGCGTTGGTGCCCGAGAACGGCCGCCACCGGAACAGGGCAGGCGGCAGCAGCGGCGCGCTCGCGCGGGACTCGACGACGACGAACGCCACCATCGCGACGACGCCGAACGCCAGCGTGCCGACGACCAGCGCGTCGGGGGTCCCGCTCTCCGTCCACGCCGTGAACCCGTAGGTGAGACCGGCCAGCCCCAGGGCGCCGAGCACCGTGCCGGCGACGTCGAGCTTCTTGACCGCGCTCGCGTCCGCGCTCTCCGGCACGTGCCGCATGGTCACCGCGACGACCGCCGCGGCCAGGGGCAGGTTGATGCCGAAGATCCACCGCCAGGTGGTGACCTCGACGATCCAGCCGCCGAGGAACGGGGCGACCGCCCCCGCGATGCCGCCGAGCCCGGACCAGGCACCGATCGCGCGCCCGCGGTCCGGACCGCTGAACGTCGACTGGAGGATGGCCAGCGAGCCCGGGGTGAGCAGGGCGCCGCCGACCCCCTGCAGAGCGCGTGCCGCGTTCAAGGCCCCGATGGTCGGTGCCACCGCGCAGAGCAGGGACGCGACCGCGAACCAGACGACCCCGACGAGGAACACCCTGCGCCGGCCGAACCGGTCCCCGAGCGAGCCGCCCAGCAGCAGGAACGCCGCGAGCGTCAGGGCGTACGCGTTGACCGTCCACTGCAGGTCGGCTGTGGTGGCGTCGAGGTCGTCGGCGATGGTCGGCAGGGCGATCGTGACCACGGTGGCGTCGATGAACGCGATCGCGGAGCCGAGGACGGTCGCGAACAGCACCCACCGGCCGCGCGCGGACGCATAGACGATGCCGTCCGTGGGCTCAGCGGGGGCGGTCACGGTCCTTGCTCGGCTGCACGCGCTTGGGCTCGCCCGGCATCTTCGGGTACTCCGGCGGGTAGGGCAGGTCGCCCTCGCCGTGGTCGGTCTCCTGGCGGTCGGCCAGCTCCAGGAGCGACTCGATGGTGTACCGCGGTGCCGCGTGCGCGACCAGCGGGGCGAACAGGTCCCCGACCTCGGCGAACCGGGCCGGCATCGTCGTCACGTCGAAGTCGTTCGGGTGCACGTCCGCGACCTCGTCCCAGCGCAGCGGGGCGGAGACCGTGGCGCGCGGGTTGGTGCGGATCGAGTAGGCGGACGCGATGGTGCGGTCGCGGGCCATCTGGTTGTAGTCGACGAAGATCTTGGCGCCGCGCTCCTCCTTCCACCACTTCATGGTGACCGCCTCGGGCAGGCGCCGCTCCAGCTCGCGACCGAACGCGATGGTGGCCCGGCGCGCGTCGACGAACGACCAGCGCGGCTCGATCGGCACGAAGACGTGGATGCCCCGGCCGCCCGAGGTCTTGGGCGTCCCCTCCAGCCCGTGCTCGGACAGCAGCTCCCGCACGTGGGGCGCGACGCGGGCGGCGTCGGAGAAGTCGGTGCCGGGCTGCGGGTCCAGGTCGATCCGGATCTGGTCGGGGGAGTCGACGTCGTCCCCGAGCACCGGCCACGGGTGGAACGTCAGCGTGCCCAGGTTGGCGGCCCACGCGACGACGGCCAGCTCGCTCGGCGCCACCTCGTCGGCGGTCCGTCCGCTCGGGAACGTGATGCGGGCGGTCTTCACGTACTCGGGGGCGCCCTGCGGGACACGCTTCTGGTAGAACGCGTCGCCGGTCGAGTCCATCCGGGTGGCCAGCTTGGCGCCCTCGAACACGCCCTTGGGCCAGCGCTCCAGCGTGGTCGGCCGGTCCAGCAGGGCGCCGAGGATGCCGTCGCCCACGGACACGAAGTACTGGACGACGTCGAGCTTGGTGAGCCCGCGCTCCGGGAAGTAGGGCTTGTCCGGGCTGCTGACCCGCACGGTCCGACCGCGCACCTCGAGCTCGACCGCGGGGGTCTTCGACGGCGACATGGTCCTCAACCTAAGGGGAGGCGTCGGTCCGTGCCCAGGTCAGCCCGCACCGATCAGCCCTCGCTGGTGGGCGACCGACACGGCCTCGGCGCGGCCCGAGACCCCGAGCTTCGCCAGCAGGTTGGAGATGTGCACCGACACGGTCTTGCCGGAGATGAAGAGCTTCTCCCCGATCTGCCGGTTGGACAGCCCCTGCGCGACGAGCGCGAGCACCTCGGCCTCCCGCGCTGTCAGCACGTCGACGCCGCCCACCCGTACGCCGGGCAGGTCGAGCCGGCCGCGCCGCGCGAGCCCCCGGACGGCCGTCGCCAGCGGCACCGCTCCCATCGCGTCCGCCTCGGCCAGCGCGATCCCGGCCTCGTCGCGCGCGGCCTCCCGGTCGCCGTTCTCCAGCAGCGCCTCCGCCAGCCGGAACCTGCTGCGCGCCACCTCGTAGCGGTAGCCGTAGTCGAACTCGGCGACGGTCGCGCGCCACAGGTCCACGTCGTTGGTGCCCGCCAGCCGCGAGTGCTCGGCGTGCGCGCGTGCCAACCATGCCCGTCCCTCGGGGCCGAGGCGCCCCCCGCGCGGCCGGCCGCGTTCCGCCGTCGTCCGGGCGCGCTCCAGCAGGCGGTCGCCGAGGGCCAGCCGCTCCGAGACGTCCCGACCGAGCAGGCGTTCCTGCTGGGCGGCGTCGGCCAGCGCGCTCAAGGCCAGCGCCACCAGCCAGATGCCGCCCAGGAAGTAGTCCGACCACGCGCGCCACAGGTGCTCGAGCAGGCGCAGCGCCAGCGCGATCGCGTCCTCGAGCTCACCGCGCCACGTGTGCGCGTCGATCGTGCAGCCACCGGCCACCAGGGCGATCAGCCCGTCCTTGGACCAGCTGGGCTCCAGGGCGTGCCCGCGCTCGGCGGCGTCGGCATCCCCGCGGGCCGCCGCCGCGTACAGGTTCACGGCGATGAGCGTGTCGGCCAGCTCGTCGGGGACGGCGCCGATCGACGCGGCACGCAGGTCACCCGACACGTACCGGATGAGCTGCGTGAACATGTGCAGCTCGACGCCGTAGACGCTCCACGTCATCCCGAGGGACCGGGCGCGTTCCACCCCGTCGGCCGTGACCTGTGTGGCGCCGGGCAGGTCCCCCGCGTAGTAGCGGTTGCTCGCGAGGTTGTACATGGTGCGCAGCTCGGTTGCGTAGTCGCACGCCTCCCGTGCCCGGGCGAGCGCGCTGGTCAGCAGCTCGGCCGCGCGGTCCTCGTCGTCGACCACCAGCACGGCCAGCGTGGTCAGCGCGTCCGACTCGGCGTCCGCCGCCCCGGCCTCCCGCGCCAGCTCCACCGCGCGGGTGGCGCTGGCCACGGCCTCGTCGTCCAGGTCCGCGTTCAGCGCGCTGCGGGCGTACGTGGCCAGGGCCCAGGCGCGTTCCGGTGTCGGGGCGTCCGGGAGGTCGGCGAGCGCGCGCGACGACTGCTCGAGGGCGTCGTGCACGCTCTCCATCCCCAGCAGGTACCGCGCGAGGCCGGTGCGCAGGTGCGCCTGCCGCGGGACGTCCGACGCTGTCTCCTCGACGGCCGCGCGGGCCAGCTGCACCGAGCGGTCCACCTGTCCGGCGCGGCTCGCGGCCGCGGCAGCAGCGACGAGCACGTCGATGTGGTCGGTGCCGAGCGAGACCGTGACCTCCGGGACGGCCTCCCAGAGCCGGAGGACCACCTCCAGGTGCCGCAGCTCCTCCGCGGGCGCGAGCACCTCGCGCGCCTGGTCGGCCGCGTCGAGGGAGGCGCGCAGGGCGGTGGGCAGGTCCGGTGCGCGCAGCGCGTGCGAGGCCAGCTGCGAGGACGGTCCGAGCGTGGGGTCGTCGCGCAGCACCCGCAGGTACGCCCGGTGCAGGGACGACTGCTCGCCGGGGAGCAGGTCGGTGTAGACGGCCTCGGCCAGCAGGGCGTGCCGGAACGCGATGAGCTCGTCCTCGCCGACCAGCACGTGGTGGGCGACGGCCTCGCGGAGCGCGGTGTCGAACGCGCCGGGCACGGTCAGCTGCCGGTCCGCGTCCGCGGCGACCGCCGCCCGCAGGAGCGGCTCCGACACGCGACGGCCGGCGGCGGACGCGATGCGGGCCAGGCGCTGCACCGACGGGTCGAGCAGCTCCAGCCGGGCGCGCAGCACGTCGGCGAGGGACCACGGCAGCTCGTCCGCCTCGGCCCCGGCCTCCAGCAGCTCCTCGGCGAAGTACGCGTTGCCCTCCGAGCGGTCGATGACCCGGCGCAGCGTGGACTCGGTCAGCGGGGCGCCGGACAGCGCGGTGGTGAACTCGCGGAGCTCGTCGTCGGTGAACGGGGACAGGTCGAGCCGCTCCACCCGGGGATGGCGACTGAGCTCCGTGGCGACAGGCCGCCACGGGTGGCGTCGGTGCAGGTCGTCCGTGCGGTAGCTGGCGACCACGAGCAGGTGCTGGTCGCGCAGCCGCGAGACGAGGAACCGCAGCACGTCGCGGCTCGAGGCGTCCGCCCAGTGCAGGTCCTCGAGGACGAGCAGGAGCGGGTGCCCCGGACTGCCGACCGCGCTGAGCGCCTCCACCAGGCCGTCGAACAGCTGGAGCCGGTTCGCCTGGTCGTCGGGGGCGGTCGCCGAGCCCGACGGGCCGGGCAGCAGCCGGGTGAGCGCCGGACGGTTGGCGACGACCGCGCCCACCGCCTCGGGGTCCAGCGCGTGCAGCTGCGACAGCGCCTCCGCGAACGGGAGGTACGGCAGGCCGATCTCGCCGAGGTCCACGCAGTGCGCCACGACGACCCGCGCTCCGGCGGCGTCGGCCAGCTCGGCGACGTGCCGCAGCAGGCGGGTCTTTCCGACGCCGGCGTCCGCCCCGATCAGGACGGTCGACGGCTCGCCGACGCCCGCGCGCTGCAGCGCCAGCGTGAGCTGGTCGACCTGCAGCGCGCGGGCGACGAAGGGTGTGCTCATCGAGCCGCGTGCCATGTCTCCGATCCTCGCAGCAGCCACCCACGCGCCGCACTCACCAACGGGTGCGTGGGCTGCACGGGCCGCAGCGAGCCGTCGGGCCGGGCGGTGGCGGCGAGCGCGTCCCCCTCGTCGGCACCGCCCTCCCGCTCCGGGATTCCGCGCAGCGCCGTGAACAGGCGCTCGTGGCGGTAGGCGAGCTCGGCGTCGAGGGCGGGTCCCCAGAAGTCAGCCATGGTGTCCTCCTCATGAACGCCGGACGATCTGCCCGGCTCTCGTTGACAACCACGACTCTGGTCGTGAGGGGTGGGTCGCCGGATCGGTCGGTCGACGGGTCCTGAGGGGGTGATCGAGCCGGGGTTCGTCTGAGGCGGGGGCCGGTGGGACTGAGGTGGGGTCGTCCTCGTCTGAGGTACCTCAGAAGGGGCAGGATGGACGCATGGGACTCGTCCAGGTGGCGCAGCACGCGGAGGACCTCGACCGCGCCGCCGCCTTCTACGCGGACCTGCTCGGGGCCCCGCCGACGGCCCGGTTCGACCCTCCCGGGCTCCTCTTCTTCGACCTCGACGGGGTCCGGCTGCTGCTCGACGCGGGCGCCCCCTCCGCGCTGCTCTACCTGCGCGTGGACGACGTCGCCGGGACGATCGAGCGGCTCCGCGCCCGCGGTGTCGCGGTCGAGTCGGAGCCGCACGTGATCTTCCGGCACGACGACGACACCTTGGGCCCGGCGGGCACCGACGAGTGGCACGCGTTCGTCCGCGACTCCGAGGGCAATCTGGTGGGTCTGGTCAGCCAGAGACCCTGAGCGCGCGGCGCCGTTCACCCGGACGCGTCGGTGGTCCCCCCAGGCAGGAACGGACCGCGTCGGGCACTCTGGGCGGGTGGGTGATGTGCGAGATCTCCGGAGCGCTGCGAGCGTGCGACGTCGAGACGCCCAGACCCTCGCGGGTGAGCTGGTCGTCCAGGCGGAGCGGTCGGCCCCCAGGGCCGTCCGGCACTGGGTCATGCGGACCATCGCCGACGCCGGCGTCGGCGGGGCCTCCAACCAGGTCGTCGAGCTGCTCACGGCCGAGCTCGTCTCCAACGCGGTCGTGCACGGTCCCGAGGCCGGCGACGTGCGCGTCGAGGTCCGGATCGACGGCGCGACCGTCCGCGTGGGGGTCCGGGACACGGGCGGAGGCACACCTACCGTGGGCCACCCGGAACCGACCGCCGCGAGCGGCCGCGGGCTGGCGCTCGTCGAGGCGCTGTCGTCCGACTGGGGCATCCAGACCCACGCGGACGGCAAGACGGTGTGGTTCGAGGTCCGCACGGACGACGACTGAACGGTCGACACGCCCGGCATGTCCGGCAGTGCCGGATCTCACGCGGAGGTCCCTGACTGCTGCTCACGGGGTCTCCCCCGGGCGCTCGCAGTGCCCTGGCCTGCGCCTCGACAGTGCGCGCGGGGCCCGTGCAGCGTAGTTTCGGGGGCGGACGACCAGAAGCGAGGGGCAACCAGACCATGAGTGAGCGCACCGACGGGCAGAACTCGTCGACGACGACGACGCGACTGCCGGACATCCGCGCCGAGGTGCGCGAGGACGGCACGGGGGAGATCTCTGTCGACGGGGTCATCGAGCGGGTGCGCATGGCGACCCTCGCCGAGGCGGGCGCCGCGATCACGAGCCGCATCGCCGGGCTCGCGGAGTCCCTCGGGCAGCCCGTGCCGGTGCAGGTGCGGGACCCCGACGGCGTCTGGTCGCTGCTGATCCACCCGGACGGCCTGGTGGACGAGGCGCCGGGGGACACGGCGGACAGCGCGCCGGACTCCGGCCCGACCGAGGTGGTCGACGCGAAGCCCGCTCCGGGACGGCCGGCCACCTCGGCCACCGTCACCTCCAGCCCCGAGGCGGCGGCCGCCGGCTCCGTCCCGTCCACCCCGTCGGGCGGTCCGCCGGTCACCCAGCCCCCCGCGAGCTCCACGGTCACCCCGCCGACACCCGCCCGCGGACCTGCGGCGACGCGCGGCGCGTCCGCCCGACCGCAGGACGAGAACCCGGCGACCCCGGACAACGACCTCCCCGGCACCGCTGGACCGACCGGAGCGCGCCCGACCACGCCCTCGGCCGGCTCGTCGCTCCCGACGCTCGACGACCTCCTCGCCGCACGGCACCCCGCCGCCACCGGTGGCCCCGCGGAGCACGGCTGGCAGGCGGGCATCCGGCGGCTGACGTTCGGCGGCATCTCGCCCGGTCCCGGCCGCGTGGAGCGGCGTCGGCGGATCGCGGCGACCTCGGTGCGGCGCACGCTCGACGGACCCAAGACGATCGTCGTCATCAACCCCAAGGGCGGCGCCCACAAGACGACCGCCACGATGATGCTCGCGGCGACGTTCGGGCTGCAGCGTGGCGGGTACACGCTCGCGTGGGACAACAACGAGACCCGGGGCACCCTCGGCTGGCGCTCGTCGCACGCCGACCACACGCGCACGGCGGTGGACCTGCTCAACGCCCTGCCCGCGCTCGGCACCGAGGGCACGGTCCGGATCGGCGACCTCGACGGGTTCGTCCGCACGCAGCCGAGCGAGCAGTTCGACGTGCTGGCCTCGGACGAGAACTCGGCGTCCGCGTCGTCGGTCGACGCCGACTCCTTCAGCTCGCTGCACCAGGTGCTCTCGCGCTTCTACCGGGTGCTCGTGATCGACACCGGCAACAACATGCGGGCCTCGAACTGGCAGGCGGCTGTGGGTGCCGCCGACCAGATCGTCGTGGTCTCGACCGTCCGCGAGGACACCGCGCAGTCGGCCGCCTGGGCCCTGGACGCCCTGCGGGCCACCGGTCACGACGAGGCGGTCCGCCGCGCGGTCACGGTCCTGTCGGCGCCGGAGCCCAAGGTCGACAAGGACCTGCAGAAGCGCCTCCGGTCCCACTTCGGCGCCCTGACGCGGGCCGTCCTGGACGTGCCGCACGACAAGGCGCTCGTCGCCGGCGGACCCATCGACTACGACGCCCTGAGCACCACCACCCGCGACGCCTGGCTGCGCGTCACCGCCGTGGTGGCCGACGGCCTCTGAGAACTCGCCCGCGGGGGCGTGCAAGATCTGGTGCGCTCGCGACAGAGTGCAGGTGTAGGCCTACGTCCGACCACCACCAGGGGAGCACCGTGCCGTCGCGGACATCGAGCACGCCGGACAGCGAGACCGGCGACGTGCCGACCGACCTCGGGGACGCCGGAGACACCGCGCACGATGCCGCCTGGTTCGAGGCGCTGGTCCGCGAGCACGCGACCGCGGTCCACCGCTTCGTCGTCCGTCGCGCGGGGCGCGACGAGGCCGAGGACCTCGCCGCCGACGTGCTGACGGTCGCGTGGCGCCGGCGCGCGGACGTGCCCGACGGCGCCGAGCTGCCCTGGCTGTACCGCACCGCGGGGTTCGTCGTCGCCAACCACCGCCGCAAGGGACGCCCGATCCCGGTCGCGGACGTGCCGGACGAGATCGACTCCGACGACCCCGCCGTGCGTGCGGTCCAGGAGGAGCGCGTGCGCGAGGTGCTCGGCGCCCTCAGTGCCCGCGACCGCGAGGTCCTGCTCCTGAACGCGTGGGAGGGGCTCACCGGCGACGCGCTGGCCCAGGTGCTCGGCATCGGCCGCGGCGGGGCGGACGCCGCGCTCAGCCGTGCACGGGCCCGGTTGCGCGAGGTCTGGGCGGCTGCGGAGTCCTGAGGTGCAAGGTGCGGGCCCCTCGGCACACATGAGGGGTAGAGGAGCACCGCACCCCGGACCAGGAGGCAGCACCGTGGACGACCGAACCACCAACGAGCCCACCGACGACGTCGCGTTCGCCCGCCTCCAGGCGGCCGACCCCGCCGCGGGCAGCGAGCCGAACCTGCCGGCGCTGTACGCGGCCGTGGCTGAGGGCACGGGTGTCACCGTCGCGGCTCCGCAGGACGAGCTCGCGGCACGCCGCAACCGTCGTGCACCGCGCTGGCTCTCCATCGCCGCCGCGGTCGCCGGCGTCGCGGTCATCGGCGGGGGCAGCTACGCGTACGGCGTGAACAACGCTCCGGAGACGGTGGCGTCGGCTCCGGCGATCACGCTCGGCCAGGCGCCCGGGCCCGAGGTCGCCCGGGACGAGGCCGCGACGTCGATGGCCGCGGGGAGCCCGGACGCCGCGAAGCTGATGTACCCCTGGTACGGCGGCCGGACCGTGTTCACCGCGGACGGGCTGTCCACCGAGGGCGGCTCCGGCGGCGCCTGGGGCTTCGACGCGGCGGGCGTGTACTCGGAGGCGACGGTCGTCGCGGCGGCGGCAGCGCTCGGCGTGGCCGGCGAGCCCCGGCTCGAGTACGGCACCTGGACGGTGGGCCCGAACGACGGCTCCGGTCCGTCGGTCTCCCTGTCCCCGGACGGGCTCGCGAGCCTGTCGTACTACGACCCGACGCGGGACCCGTGGAACTGCGCGGTCTCGGCGCCGGACAGCGGCGAGTCGGTGGAGGGCGGTGCCGCCGACGGCGGGGTCGCGCTCCCGGAGCCGGTGATCGACGGGGGGCAGTCCAAGTGCCCGACCCCCGTGAACGCGCCGACGGGGGACGCCGCGGTGCAGCAGGCGAAGGACGTGCTCGCCTCGCTGGGCATCGACACCGCCGGCTACGAGTTCGCGGTCTCGACGGAACCGTCCAGCCCGCAGGTCACCTACGTCACCGCCAGCCAGTCGCTCGACGGGCAGCTGACGGGGGTCACGGCGAGCGTCACGGTCGTCGCCGACGGCGTGCAGTCCGTGTACGCGCCGCTCGCGCCGATGGTCGCGCTGGGCACCTACGACGTCGTCAGCCCGACCGAGGCCGTCGAACGCCTGGGCGACCCGCGGTTCGGCGTCACGGGCGGCGGCGTGATGCCGCTGGCCGCCGAGGGCATGCGCGTGGCCGACGACTCCGTCGTCTCCCCGGAGATGACCGAGCCGACCGTCCCCGCGACGCCGGAGGCCGGGAGCCCGCTGGCGTGGCCGGTGCAGGAGGTCACGCTGGTCTCCGCCCGGCTGGGGGTCGCGCTGACGACCCTGCCCACCGGGGCGTCGGTGCTGGTGCCCACGTACGAGCTCGCGGACGCCGACGGCGTCACGTGGAGCGTCATCGCGGTCGTCGACGACCAGCTGGACTTCTCCGCGGCGGGCTGACTCCCCCCGGAAGCCCTGCGGAGAGAGCACGAAGGCCGGCCGGCGTCGGAGGGGACGCCGACCGGCCTTCGTCATGCCCCGAGCATGTGATCAGAGTCGGTATCGGGCCTCGTCGCGCAGTCAACGACATGGTCGGCGGTTGCTGACAGACTCGCGGGCATGGGTGAGCGGACCGAGAAGCTGTTGTTGCTGGACACCGCGTCGTTGTACTTCCGGGCGTACTTCGGGGTGCCCGACTCCGTGAAGGCGCCGGACGGGACGCCGGTGAACGCGGTGCGTGGGCTGCTCGACATGATCGCGCGGCTGGTCACCGACCACCGGCCCACGCGGCTGGTCATGTGCTGGGACGACGACTGGCGGCCGCAGTTCCGGGTCGACGCGATCCCGTCGTACAAGGCCCACCGCGTGGCGGTCGAGGTGCCTGGCACCACGGGCGTCGAGGAGGTGCCGGACACGCTCTCGCCGCAGGTGCCGATCATCGTGGAGGTGCTCAAGGCGCTCGGCATCGCGCGCGTCGGGGTGCCCGGCTACGAGGCCGACGACGTGATCGGCACCCTGGTCGCGCGGGAGGTGGCCAAGAAGGACCGCGCGCCCGTGGACGTCATCACGGGGGACAGGGACCTGTTCCAGCTGGTCGACGACAGCGTGCCCGTGCGGGTGCTCTACACGATCCGGGGCATCAAGGACCTGATGGCCATCGACCAGGCGGTGCTCCAGGAGAAGTACGCGGTCTCGTCGGGACCCGGCTACGCGGACATGGCCGTGCTGCGCGGGGACCCGAGCGACGGGCTGCCGGGCGTGCCGGGGATCGGCGAGAAGACGGCCGCGCAGCTGGTGCACCGGTACGGGTCGCTGGACGGGATCCTCGCCGCGCGCGACGCGGGGGATGCCGGGCTGACGGCGACGCAGCGGAAGCGCCTCGTGGAGGCCGCGGACTACCTGGCGGTCGCGCCTGCCGTGGTCCGCGTGGCGCCGGACGCGCCCGTGGGGGAGCTCGACGACAGGCTGCCGAGCGTCGTCGCGGACGCCGCGGCGCTCGTCGCGCTGGCCGAGACGTGGGGCCTGTCGTCGAGCGTCAAGAGGGTGGTGGACGCCCTCAGCGGGTGAAAGACAGGGGCCGTTCTGGAATCGGACGTATCAGACATGGACGTCCGTCCTCCTGCTGGGACGTGCGTTACCGACCGGTAGCCACGCCCCCGCCGGAGATCCCCGGCACCCTGCGCCCCGACCCCGGGGTCTCGACCGGAAAGGCACGTCCCATGTCCTCTGCCCGCACCCTGACGTCCACTGTGTCGAAGCGGCACCCCGCGGCACGGACGTCGGCCCCCGTGCCGAGCAACACGTTCGCCCCCTCCGTCCCGCCGGCCTCGATGGTCGACCGCGTGGTCGGTGGACTGGCGACCGTGCTGACCCGCTACTCCATCACCGCGCTGCGGATCAGCCTCGGGCTGGTGTTCCTCGGCTTCGGCGTCCTGAAGTTCTTCCCCGGCATGAGCCCGGCGGCGGAGCTGGCCGAGCGGACCATCGGCACGCTGACGTTCGGCCTCGTCGGCCCCACGGCGGCGCTGCTGCTCACCGCGATCATGGAGACCGTCATCGGGCTCACGCTGGTCACGGGACTGTTCCTGCGCACCGGCCTGGTCATCCTCGCCGCGGCACTGGTCGGCATCATGTCGCCGGTGGTGCTCTTCTACGGCGAGCTGTTCCCCGCCGGCGGACCGACCCTCACGGGTCAGTACGTGCTGAAGGACATCGTGCTCGCCTGCGCGGGTGCGGTCATCGGCGCCGCGGCGCTCGGTGCGCGGCTGCACCTGCCGCAGGAGTGAGCGGCGTCAGTCCTTCAGGAACACCTGGGGGCCCGCCTCGTGCCAGCCGTCCGCGGCGGCCGGGGCGGGTCCTCCTGCGTTCACGAGCATGAGCTCGTCGCCGATGCCGAAGCGCACGACGCCGCCGTCGGTCGACGTGCACCCGGTGGTCGGCAGCTCGCCCTCCGTGAGGGTCAGCACGCAGAGCAGCCTGCTCTGCGAGACGCCGGCGTAGTAGCGGGTGTCGGACGTCGTGGCCAGCAGGCGGGTGCTGTCGGGGTCGATCTGGCTGCCGGAGAGGTCGTCGGCACCGACGACGTCCGCGGAGCGCTGGGGCCGCTCGAAGACGGCGAGCGTGGTCGCCGGGTCCACGGGGTCCACGTCGACCGTGATCTGCCCGAGCCGGACCCAGAGCATGCCGCCCGCGACGAGCGCCGCGGCAGCGACCAGGACGAGCGCGGTGAGCAGGCTCGACCGACGCCGGGGCGCCTCGTCGGCGCCGAACCCGGTGAACGCGTCGGTGAAGAAGTCCGTGTCGTCGAACGTCGTCATGCCGTCCACATCGGACGGATCGGCGCCCGACGTGAGCCCTCGTGCACTGAATGCCCCCGTTCGGGTGCAGGGACCCTCCGCCGACACGGCAGAATCCCTCCCGTGATCACGGTCAGCACGGACGGCTCCTGCCTGCGCAACCCCGGCGGGGCGATCGGTTGGGCGTGGGCCAACCACGACGGCAGCAGCGCCAGCGGCGGTCACGCGTCCGGCACCAACCAGGTCGCCGAGCTCATGGCGGGTCCTCGAGGCCATCCGGTCGCACCCGGGCGACGAGCCGCTGGTGATCCAGGCCGACTCGCAGTACGCGATCAAGTGCTCGTCGGAGTGGGTGCACAGCTGGAAGCGCAAGGGCTGGCGCACGGCCGCCGGCGGCCCGGTGCAGAACCTCGCCCTGATCCAGTCGATCGACTCCGAGATCGCGCAGCGGCCCGGTGCGGTCAGCTTCGTGTGGGTCCGCGGTCACCGCGGGGACGAGTTCAACGAGCGGGCCGACGAGCTCGCCGGGGTCGCGGCGCGGAGCGTGCGTGACGACGGTCCGGCACCGGCGAGAGCGGCGGAGCCCGACGTCCTGTTCTAGGGGCGGTCAGCGGGGCTGGCGGTCCCGCGCGAGGATCGCGAGGGCGCCCCCGGACGCCTCGGACACGTACTCGGCCACCCAGCCGACCGGCGCGCTGCCCCAGGACTGCCCCACGGCGGCCACGGGGAAGACCACGAGGTCGTGCTCCGCGTGCGTCAGGACCAGCTCGGGGGAGCCGTCACCGCGCGCGGAACCCCACACCAGCCCGGGCACCCGCTGCGCGACGAGGTCGCCCAGGGTGACGCCGAACGCGTGCACCAGCGACTCCGGGTCGGTCCGGTCGCGCTCCTCGGACTGCAACCAGATGGCCTGGACGCGGTCGAACAGGTCGCCGAGGGTCTGCGTGTCCACCGTCCCCGAGCACAGGCCCGTGATGATCTCGCGGTGCTGCGCCGCCCACACCAGCTCGGCGGGGTTGAGCGGCTCCACCTGCACGGAGCGGGTGTCGTCGCCGGGGGTGTGCGGGTGCGGCACCGTCGACCCGTCGGTCGGCAGCTCTGCGCGTCGGAACAGTCCCATGTGCCGAGTATCGACGGCACCGGCCCCCGGCTTGACCGTGACACCCCGAGATCGCCCGGTCGGCGTGTCAGTGCGCACGGGCAACTGACCCCCGGACGCGCGAAGGCCGCGCCGACCCGGAGGTCGACGCGGCCTTCGTCACCGAGCCGGGAGGCTCAGCGCCTGACGGTCAGCGCGTGCGAGGTGGCCGTCGGCCAGTAGCCGCCGTCCCCGCTGTAGGTCGCGATGACCAGGGTCGAGCGCTGCACGGCCGGCAGGGTCACGGTGGCGACCCCGTCGGTCACGGGCACGGTGGCCACGCGGTGCAGGCCGAGCAGGACGGTGACCGAGCCGGTGGGTGCGGGTGCGCCCTTCGCGCCGGTCACCGTGATGGTCACCACGGGCTTCGCGCCCTTGGAGACCGTCCACGACTTCGTGGTCAGCGACGCCTTGACGGGCGCCTTGGTCACCGTGAACCGCTTCTCCGCCTGCGACCCGGACACGTCCGCGTTGCCGGAGTAGACGGCCACCAGGCGGTGGTTGCCGGCCGAGAGCGTGCCGGGGACCACCAGCTCGGCGACGCCCCGCAGGCCGGTCACGGTGAGCGTGCCGGTCGCGACGGTGACGCCGCCGTCCTTGATCTCGACGGTGCCGGTCGGCGGTGCGGTCGCACCCGTGACCACGATCGTCGCCTTCGTCGTCTGCCCGTACTGGGCCGACGACTTCGACAGGGTGAACGTGGTGGACGAGGTGGACTTGGCGATCTCGACCGGGACGGCCGCCGACGTCGACGGGGCGAACCCGCTGCCGGCGGTGGGTGCGAAGCTCGCGGTCAGCGAGTGCGACCCGGCGCCGAGCTTCACCTTCACGGTCGCCTTGCCGGCCGTGACGGCCGACGAACCGATCGGGGTCTGCCCGTCGAGGAACGTCACGGTGCCGGTGGCCTCGGCCGGGAGGACGGTGGCCGTGAGCGTGAGCTCCTGGCCGGCCTTCTTCCCGCCGGTGACCGCGAGCGTCGTGGTCGTCGGTGTCGCCGGCTCGCCGGTGGCCACCTGCACGACCGTGAACTCACCGGTGTCGCCGTAGCTCACGAGACCGAGGTAGGTGGTCCGCGGCGTGAGGTCGGCCCACGACGCGGTGTACGTCACCGGGACGCCCTGCACGCCGGGGAGGACCGGCGGGTCGAGCGTCAGCGGCGCCCCACCCTCGACCACCGACGTGACCGTGGCGTCCCAGGTGACACCGTTCGGCGCGCTGTAGACGTCGACGAGGACCGCGTAGGTCCCGGCGTCGGGGGCGAGCAGGTTGACCCGCTCGTCGGCCGAGCCGGTCGCCGACTGCCAGCCCGCGACCGGGTTCCCGGCGGCGTCGAGCAGGTAGACGATCAGGTCGAGGTCGGCGGTGTCGTCGAGCGCGTCGAGGTCGAACCGCGCGTACTGCGCACCCTCGGGGACGTCGACGAGGTACTCCGCGGTGTCGCCCGTCGTCCCGGACCCGCTGTGCTCGGTCTCGGTACCCGTCGGGTCGGCGAGCAGCTCACCGGCCGACAGGCCGGTGGTCGCCAGCGGGATGTCGCCGTCGCCACCGGGGGTCACCTCGACGGCGACCGATCCGGTCACGCCCTCACCCTCGACCGACGCCGGGGCGACGATCGTGACGGGCTGCACGGCGATCGGGCTGCGCACGGCCGTGTCGCCCGAGGTCCAGGTGAGCGAGCCGGTCGCGTACTCGTCGAGAGGCGCGTCCGTCCGGCTGAACGTCACCGTGTACGACTTCGTCTCGCCCGCGGCGCCGAACTCCAGCGTCGCCGGCTCCACGACCGTGTCGATGCCTGCGAGCCCCAGCACCGAGGAGGTGAAGGTGCCGGCCTGCGTCGAGGTGACCGTGCGGGTGATGGTCTCCGGTGCCGTGAGGCTGCCGATGCCGATCGACGCGATGTTGAGGTCGCTCGGGTCGATCGGGTCGACCGGGACGTTGTAGCCGACACCGCCCAGGTACGCGTACCAGTCCTCCAGGCCGTTGAGGTAGAGCAGGCCCGGCTCGAAGAACTTGGTCGGGTCCACGTGACCGGCACCCTGCGCGAACGGGTCGGTCGCCGGGGCGCCCACCGTGTCGACGGTGTCGTAGGCGGTCGTCATCATCGCGGACTTGATCTCGGCGGGCGTCGCGTTCGGACGCTCGCCGAGGTACAGGGCCGCGAGGCCGGCGATGTGCGGCGACGCCATCGAGGTGCCGCTGAGGAACTGGAACGTCGGGTCCCCGCCCTCGGCGTTGGCTCCGGCCGCCAGGATGGAGACGCCGGGTGCCGCGATGTCCGGCTTGATGATGTCGCTGCCGCCGGCGAGCACCGGGCCGCGCGAGGAGAAGCCCGCCACCTGCGGGGTCGGCGGGGTGGTACCCAGCGAGTTGCCCGTGGTGAAGGTCGCCGTGGCACCCGGGGTGGCCGCGTAGGCGACGACCGCGCTGCGGTAGACGTGGCTGAGGTGGACGGTCGGGACCGAGTGGAAGTCGGTGTCGATCGAGCCCGGCGTCACGTTGACCAGCACCATGCCGATGCCGCCGACGCGGGCCACCTCGGCGGACTTGGCGACGCGGTCGTAGACCCCGCGGTCGCAGACGATGATCGTGCCCGGCTGGACGAGCGCGGGATCGAGCGACCCGGGTGCGCACAGTCGCGCATCGGTCCCGCCCGCGAGGGCGACTGCGGTCGAGTTCACCAGCGCACCGGTGAGCGGCTCCGCGGCCGGGTCCATGTCCACCGTGATCGACGCACCGGCGAAGGCCTGGCCGTCACCGAACGTGACCGTGGCCTCGTAGCTGGGGATCGTCGAGGCGGCCACCGAGGTGTACCAGGGGGACGCGTGGTCCGTCGTCGAGGCACCCGGGCCGTCGTTGCCCGCGGAGACCGCGACGAAGATGCCGGCCGCGGCCGCACCGAGGAACGCCTGGTCCTCGGGCGCGGCGACGCTCGTGGCGGCACCGCCGCCGATGGAGAAGTTGATGACGTCGACGCCGTCGGCGACCGCCTGGTCGATGGCGGACAGGATGTCGGTCGTGGTGCAGCCGTCGTCGGTGGTCACGGCCGGGTCGGGGCCGGTCCAGCAGACCTTGTACGCCGCGATGCGTGCCGCGGGGGCCACGCCGGTGAAGGTGCCGAAGTCGATGCCGCCGATCGCGGTCGGGGTCGCGACGTTGCCCGCCGCGGTGCTCGCGGTGTGCGACCCGTGCCCGTCGCCGTCCCGCGGGGAGATGTACTCACCCACGGAGGCGTCGCCGAGGTTGTCCACGCCGAAGCCCTCGACGTAGTAGCGCGCGCCGACCACCTTGGTGGAGCAGTCGTCGGCGGTGAACTGCTCGCCCGTCTGGCACACGCCCCGGAAGACGCTCCCGTCACCCTTCTGGAAGGTGATGGCGGCGCCGTCGAGGTAGGGCTCGGCGCCCGCGGTGGTGCCGAGGGGGTCCCCGGCGAACGCCGGGTTCTCCGGGGCGATGCCGGTGTCCAGCACGCCGACGACCACGCCGGCTCCGGCCTCCTCGACCCCGCCGACGGCCTCCCAGACGCCGCCCGGGCCCTCGAGCCCGAGGAATGACGTCGACGGCTCCGCGGTGATGTGGCGGAGCTCGTCCGGCACCACGGAGACCACCTCGCGGTCGGCCAGGAGCTCAGCCGCCTGACCGGCGGTGAGGTCCGCCGAGAACCCGTTGAGGGCCAGCGTGTAGGACGCGTCGATGGAGACGCCGGCCGCCTCGGCCACCGCCTCCTGCTTCTCGGTCAGGTGCTCGCGGTAGCTCTTCACCGGTGCCTTGCGGGCGTTGAGCTGGTCGCCCTCCTCGGGCGCGGTGGCCGCGAAGCCGCTCACGCCGCCGTCGTAGGTGGCGACCGCGTCGTCGGCGAGCGTGACGATGTACCTGCCCGCCTTGAGCTCCGTCTGACCGCCCGGCTTGGTGATGTCGAAGCCGGTTCCTGTCGGCGGGGGTGCCGCCGACGCACCGGTGGCGCCGAGTAACGCGGTGCTGACCGCGACGGACAGCGCGGTGAGGGCGGCGAGGACGGGTCGACGTGGCATGTGCGCATCCCTGGCTTCGAGGAGTATCGACGTGCGTGCGCCGCAACGTGACGGTAGTCACACGCAGGCGCACGCCCGGTGCACGTTACTGGCAGGTACGGCATTCGTCACCTTCTGGCGAAATGATCGTTTCCTGTTCGTGACCTGCGTCCTCAGCGCAGCGGGACGAACACGAACGACCCGTGCGTGGTGATCTCGGTCCGGCCGTCCTGCCGCTCGACCAGGTGCATCGTCGAGCGCACCGGGATCACCATGCGCCCGTCGTCGCCGAGCTGGTCCACCAGGGTGGTCGGCAGCCGGCGTGGGGACGCCGAGACGAGGATCCGGTCCCACCCGCCGTCGACGGGCCGGCCGAGCGCACCGGGGGTCGCCCGCTCGATGCGGGCCCAGGGCAGGTCGCACGCGTCGAGGTTGGCCGCACCCCACTCGGCCAGCTCGGGGTCCAGCTCCAGTCCCAGCACCCCGCCGCGGGGGCCGACGAGCCACGCGAGCAGCGCGGTGGTCCAGCCGGAACCGGACCCGACGTCCAGCACCCGTGCCCCGACGGGCACCTGCAGGAGCCGGAGCATGAACGACACGGTGCTCGGCTGCGAGCTGGTCTGGCCGTGCCACAGAGGCAGCGGGTGGTCCTCGGCCGCGCGGGCGCGCTGCTCCGGGGGCAGGAACCGCGCACGGGCGAGCTCGCGCATCGCGTCGGCCACGTCGGCGGCGCGTGTCGGGTCGGCGCCCTCGCGCATGGGACGAGCCTACGATCGGGCTCCCGATCCCGAGGAGCTGCACATGGCCGAGTACGACGTCGTGGTCGTCGGCTCCGGGTTCGGCGGGTCGGTGGCCGCCCTGCGGCTCGTCGAGAAGGGGTATCGCGTCCTCGTGCTCGAGGCAGGTCGGCGATTCACCGACGAGACGCTGCCGCGCACCTCGTGGGACGTCAGCCGGTTCCTCTGGGCGCCGCGGCTCGGCTGGCTCGGCATCCAGCGGATCCACGTGCTGCCCGACGTGGTGGTGCTCGCCGGGGCGGGCGTCGGCGGCGGCTCGCTCGTGTACGCGAACACCCTCTACCGGCCCACGTCCGACGCGTTCTACGCGGACCCCCAGTGGGCGGGCATCACCGACTGGCGCGCCGAGCTGGCGCCGCACTACGACCAGGCGAGCCGCATGCTCGGCGTCGTCGACAACCCCACCTGCACGCCGTCGGACGAGATCGTGCGCAGGGCCGCGGTCGACCTCGGCGTCGGCGACTCGTTCCGCCTGGCGCCCGTCGGCGTGGTGTTCGGGACGCCGGGCGCCCGGGTGCCCGACCCGTTCTTCGGCGGAGCCGGTCCGGAGCGGCGCGGCTGCCTCGAGTGCGGCGAGTGCATGACGGGCTGCCGCCACGGCGCCAAGAACACGCTGCCCACCAACTACCTGTACCTGGCGGAGCGCGCGGGCGCCCGGGTGGTCGCCGAGACGACCGTGACCTCCGTGCGCCCCCGCGGTCCCGAGTGGGAGGTCCGCACCAGGCGCACCGGCCGGCGGGGCGGAGCCAGGACCGTGACCGCCGACCAGGTGGTCGTCGCCGCCGGCACGTGGGGCACCCAGGAGCTCCTGCACCGGATGAAGGCGGACGGCACGCTGCCGGGGCTGTCCGACCGGCTCGGCGCGCTGACCCGGACCAACAGCGAGCAGCTCGGCGGGGCGGCGACGCGGTGGCGCGGCTGGCGACGCCGGCCGGACCTCTCGCGCGGAGTGGCCATCACGTCCTCGGTGCACCTCGACGACCACACCCACCTCGAGCCGGTCCGGTACGGCCGCGGGTCCAACCTCATGGGCCTGCTGAGCACCGTCCTCACCGACGGCGGCGGGCGCGTCCCCCGACCGGTGCGCTGGCTCGGCAACGTCCTGCGGCACCCCGGTCAGGTGGCGTCGCTGCTGCTCGGCCTGGGCAGCTGGTCGCAGCGCACGGTCATCGGGCTGGTCATGCAGACCGGCGGCGCGTCGATCACCGTGCGACCGCGACGGACCTGGCGCGGCACCACGCGGCTGACGTCGAGCCCGGGGGAGGGCGAGCCCAACCCGACCTGGATCCCGGCCGCGAACGCCGCCTACCGCCGGATGGCCGCGCACCTCGGCGGCTTCGCGGCGAGCAGCCTCGGCGAGGTGGTCGACGTGCCCATGACCGCGCACTTCCTGGGCGGCTGCACGATCGGGCGGTCCCCGGACGAGGGTGTGGTCGACGCGTACCACCGGGTGTTCGGCCACCCCGGCCTGCACGTGGTGGACGGGTCGACCATCTCCGCGAACCTCGGGGTGAACCCGTCCCTCACCATCACCGCGCAGGCGGAGCGGGCGTTCTCGCTGTGGCCCAACGCGGGGGACCCGGATCCACGGCCCGCGCTCGGAGAGCCCTATGCGCGGGTGAGTCCGGTCCGACCGGCACGGCCGGCGGTGCCGGCGTCGGCCCCGGGCGCGCTGCGCCTGACCGTGCTCTAGACGGTCTCCTTCACGGGGACGATCGGGATCATCCCCGTGCGCGGGACGTCGGCCGCCGACGGGGGCGGGACGAACTTCGGCTTGCGGCCCGGGCGACCCCGCTCGCGGCGCATCTCGATGCCCTCGAGCGTCGTGGCGCGCCAGACCGCACCGCCGTTCAGGCGGCCGTCGGGCTGCGGCAGCCACGGCACCTTGCGGGACAGCCAGACCCGGATGGTGGCGTGCTCGACCCCGAGCCGGTCGGCCAGCCGGGCGATGTCGTAGAGGTCGTCGAGACCCTGCACCGGGGTGGCCGACGGGGGCGGGGTGGCGGGTGGTTCGGGGGGCACGGCGAAAGCGTAGCGGCCCGTCCCTGTGAATTGTGTGACGGAGACGTGACGAGATCCACACGAGATCTCCCCCGCCCTGAGGCCTCAAGTGTCAAGGGCGACCGGCCGAAGAACTTAACGTGTTACGCGTGAGTAACAAGATTCCGTTCCGAGGTCGGCCAGCGAGTGGCCGGCACGCTGCGGCGCGCCCTGCGCCTGCGCGTGCTGTCGCCCACCCTGCCCGCCTCGCCCAGGGTGCCGTGGTCACGGCGCTCGCCCTCAGCATGTGCGCGATGGTGGCCGTGTCGGCCAATGCCCGTGACGGTGGGAGCGCGCTCATCGGCGCACTCCCGGCCCCCAGCTCGAGCGCCCAGGTCGAGCAGGCGCGGGCCGGTGCGGTCGAGGTCGCCACCGACGCGATGCAGGTCGCGCAGTCGGTCCAGGCGGAGGCGGCGCAGGTCGCGATCGACGCCTCGCAGCTCCAGGCCCTCGAGGCCGCGACCGCGCACCTCGACGAGCTGCTCGCCGTCGCGACCGCCGAGGTCGACCGCGGCGCCGCGACGTCCCGCTCGGCCGACCGCGAGGAGGTCACGGGCATGGAGGGCACCTCCGTCGCCGCGGAGGAGCCCGCCGCGGCCGCGACGAGCACCCCGACCCCAGCCGCCGATCCCGACCCCGCGTCCGTGTTCGAGCAGACGCCGGCCGCCGTGCCGACGATCCCGCCGACCACCGGCGAGGAGGACGCGACGACCGCCGAGCTGCGGGAGGCCGTCGCCGCCGTCGCCACCGCCACCGCCACCGCAAAGGAGAGCGCCGAGGCGAAGAAGGCTGCCGACGTCGCCGCTGCGGCTGCCGCCGCCCAGGCTGCTGCCGACGCCGCCGCCGCCGCGCAGGCCGCCGCCGAGGCAGAGGCGGCCACCCGTGCCGCGTGGAAGCAGTCGCTCCTCGGCTACTCCAACGGCAAGATCCCCGACTCCGCCCTCTGCGGCGTGAGCTTCGACTCCTCCGTGCGGCTCCGCTGCGACGCCGCCGAGCAGCTCGACATCCTCAATGCCGCCTTCCGTGCCAAGTTCGGCACGAACCTCACGATCAGCGACTCCTACCGCTCCTACGCCGGCCAGGTCCTGTGCAAGCGCACCAAGGGCTACCTGTGCGCGACGCCCGGGACGTCCAACCACGGCACGGGTGTGGCGGTGGACCTCGGCGGCGGTATCGAGACCTTCGGCACCAAGCAGTACCGGTGGATGACGGCCAACGCTCCGGCCCTGAACTGGACGCACCCGTCGTGGGCGGAGAGCGGCGGCAGCAAGCCCGAGGCGTGGCACTGGGAGTACACGGACTGATCGGTCCGGCCCGGATCGGGTACCGCGGCCCTACGATCGGGCGCATGAGCACCGCGGCCGAGCCGGGGCGGACGTGGCCCCTGGTCGGCCGGGCCGCCGAGCTCGACGACCTCGACGACCTGTTGTCGACGGCCGCCGACGGGGTCGGCATGACGGTGCTGCTCGAGGGTGAGGCGGGCGTCGGCAAGACGAGCCTGGTCGACGCCCTGCGCGGTTCGGCCCGGCTCCTGGACGTCGAGCTGCTCACCGCCCGCGCGAGCGAGCTGCGCAACTGGCCCTTCGCCCTGCTCTCCGACGCCCTGCTGGTGCGCTCGGGCCGAGCCGGCCGCGGTCCCGTCGAGGCGGAGCTGACCGACCTGCTCGACGCGATCTACGCCGACCCCGTCCGGTCCGTCGCCCGCCACGACCGCGCGGCCGAGCTGTTCGCCGCCCTGCTGCGCCGCCACGGCGACAGCCGCCCGTGGGCCCTGGTGCTCGAGGACGTGCACGAGGCGGACGCCCCCTCGCTCGAGGTGCTCCTGCAGCTGGCGCACGAGGGCGCGGTGCCCCGGGCGCTCGTCGTGCTCACGATGCGTCCGGTGCCCTACCGCCCCGAGCTCGCGGCGGCGGTCGCCGCCTGGACGCGAGCGGGGGCCCGCTACCTCGAGCTGCGGCCGCTGAACGCGCGCGCCACGGTGGAGCTCGCCGAGAACCTGGTCGGCAGCCCGGTGGGGCCGTCGCTGCGCGGCACGCTCGCGACGACGGGCGGCAATCCCCGGCTCGTGGCGGACGTGGTGCGGACCGCTCGAGCCGCGGGTGCCCTGGTCGTCACCGACGGGGTCCTCGACTCGACGGGCGTCGCCTGGCTGACGCCCCTGGACGAGGTGGTCCGGCGGCGCATCGAGTACCTCGGGCCCGACGTCCTCGCGCTGCTCGGGCAGGCGTCCGTGCTCGGCACGTCGTTCGTGATCGCCGACCTGGCGTCCCTGGTCGGAGACCCGGTCGGCGACTGCTGGCGCACCCTGCGGCACGGCCTGGCCGCGGGCGTCGTCCGCGCGCGCGGCGACCGGCTGGTGTTCGGGCACGACCTCGTGCGCGGCGCCCTGTACAACGGGCTCGAGCCCGACCAGCGTCGCGCCCTGCACGCACGCGCGGCGTGGGCGCTGCGGCAGGCCGGCGCTCCGCCGCAGATCGTCACCGCCCACCTCGAGCGCGCGCGCTGAGCCGCCCGGCTGTCTAGCGTGGAGGTCCCGGGCATCTGCCCGGCCGATCGAGCACGAAGGAGCACCATGTCCACGCGCACCGCTCGCACCGCCTGGAACGGGACCCTGATGGAGGGCGCCGGGCAGGTCGAGCTCACGAGCTCCGGGGCCGGCACGTTCGACGTCTCGTTCCCCAAGCGGACGTCCGAGGAGGCCGGGGGCACCACGAGCCCGGAGGAGCTCATCGCAGCAGCGCACACCTCCTGCTACGCCATGCAGCTGTCCGGGGTCATCGCCGCGGCCGGGGGCACCCCGGTCGCCCTCGAGGTCAGCGCCGACGTCACGCTGCGCCCGGACCCGGCCGGCGGGCTGCACATCACCACGATCGCGCTGACGGTCCGCGGTGAGGTCGAGGGCCTGGACGCCGCGGGCTTCCAGGCCGCCGCCGAGAACGCCAAGGCGACGTGCCCAGTGAGCAAGGCCCTGACCGGCACGGAGATCACCCTGGACGCCTCGCTCGCCTGACCCGACCCATTCCGTAGCGTCCGAGGAACTGGTCGCCCTGGCGCTCACTTCCTCGGACGCTGCACCGCGTGGACCCAGGACGTCCGAGCACGTGGTCACCCTGGCGCTCACTTCCTCGGACGTCCCTGTCTCGTGACCATCCCTCGGTGACGTGTGCGGGGGAGCGGGTCCCCGGTGCGAGACTGCCCCCGTGGTGGCCGTGACCGAGACCGTGGCAGGGGATCCGAGCCGATCCGACAGCGCCGACGTGGTGCAGGCGCTGCGGGCCGCCCTGCGCGGGGCGGTCGACGACAGCACGCGCCGCCGCGCCGAGTTCTCCACCGACGCGTCGAACTACCGCGTGGTCCCGCAGGTCGTCGCGTTCCCGCGGGACACCGACGACGTGCTCGCGGCGCTCGCGGTGACCAGGGAGCTCGGCGTCCCCCTGACGGCGCGCGGCGGCGGGACCTCGGTGGCCGGGAACGCGGTGGGCACCGGGGTGGTGCTCGACTTCTCGACGCACGTCAACCGGATCCTCGAGATCGACCCGGAGGCGCAGACCGCCCGCGTCGAGCCGGGCGTCATCATGGCCAGCCTGCAGAAGGCGGCGGCCCCGCACGGGCTGCGGTTCGGGCCGGACCCGTCCACGCAGGCGCGCGCGACGCTCGGCGGGATGATCGGCAACAACGCCTGCGGCCCCCGCGCGGTGGCGTACGGGCGCACCGCGGACAACGTGCTCGCGCTCGACGTGGTGGACGGGACCGGCCGACGGTTCGAGGCGCGGTCGGGTGCGGGTGCGCTCGACGTCGTGCCGGGTCTCGACGCCCTCGTCCGCGGGAACCTCGACGTCATCCGGACCGAGCTGGGCCGCTTCGGCCGGCAGGTCTCCGGCTACTCCCTCGAGCACCTGCTGCCCGAGAAGGGCACCGACCTGGCCAAGGCGCTGGTCGGCACGGAGGGCACGGTGGCGACGCTCCTGGGCGCGACGGTCCGCCTGGTGCCGATCGCCGCGGCGCCCGTGCTGGTGGTGCTCGGCTACCCGGACATGCCGACGGCCGCCGACGCCGTGCCCGCGCTGCTCGCGCATGCACCGCTGGCCATCGAGGGCATGGACTCCCGGCTGGTCGACGTGGTCCGCCGCGTGCGCGGTGCCGCCGCGGTGCCGCCCCTGCCCGAGGGCGGCGGGTGGCTGATGGTCGAGGTCGGCGGCTCGGACCTGACCGAGGCGCTGGACCGGGCCCACGCGCTCGCGGCCTCCGCCGGGACGAGCGCGGTGGGCCTCTTCCCGCCCGGACCCGAGGCGGCCGCGATGTGGCGGATCCGGGAGGACGGCGCCGGCCTGGGTGGTCGGACCCCGTCCGGTGAGCAGGCCTGGCCCGGGTTCGAGGACTCGGCCGTGCCGCCCGAACGGCTCGGCGCGTACCTGCGAGAGCTCGAGGCGCTCATGGCGTCGCACGCCGTGGACGGCCTGGCGTACGGGCACTTCGGCGACGGCTGCGTGCACCTGCGGCTCGACATCCCGCTGGAGCGGTCGGGCAACCCGCTGCGCGCGTTCATGACGGAGGCCGCGGCCCTCGTCGCGAGCCACGGCGGATCGCTCTCCGGGGAGCACGGGGACGGCCGCGCCCGCTCGGAGCTGCTGCCGGTCATGTACTCCGCGCAGACGATCGACCTGTTCGGCGCCTTCAAGGACCTCCTCGACCCGCGCGACCTGCTCAACCCTGGCGTGCTGGTCCGGCCGCGCCCGCTCGACGCCGACCTGCGCCGGCCGCACGCCCGCCCGCTGCTGGCCGACCACGGGTTCTCGTTCGCGCACGACGCGGGCGACCTGACCACCGCGCTGCACCGCTGTGTCGGCGTCGGCAAGTGCCGCGCGGACAGCACCGCGACCGGCGGCTTCATGTGCCCCTCCTACCTGGCGACGAAGGACGAGAAGGACTCGACCCGCGGCCGCGCGCGCGTGCTGCAGGAGATGGCGAACGGCACGCTCGTCAGCGGCGGCTGGTCGTCGCCCGAGGTGCACGAGTCGCTCGACCTCTGCCTGTCCTGCAAGGCGTGCTCGTCGGACTGCCCGGCCGGCGTCGACATGGCGCAGTACAAGTCGGAGGTCCTGCACCGGACGTACCGCGGCAAGCTGCGTCCGGCGTCGCACTACGCCCTCGGCTGGCTGCCCCGCTGGGCGCGGCTGATCACCGGCGTCCCAGGGCTGTCTTCGCTGGTCAACGCGGTGCTCGGCGCCCGGCCGGTCGCCAAGGTGGTCCTGGCCGGCGGCGGCATGGACACCCGGCGGCAGATGGTCACGTTCGCGCGCCGGCCGTTCCGCTCCTGGGTGCGCGGCACGGGGAGCGAGAGCGTGACACTGGTCCGCTCCGGTGGTGGGAGCGAGCGTCGGCACCACCCCGAGCGCAAGGTCCGCGCAGGTGCGCGTCCCGGCGACCGGTTCCTCGGGCGTCCCGGCAAGGGCACCCAGCACGGCGGGACGACCGGTCCGCGCAAGCCGCAGGTGGTGCTCTGGACCGACTCGTTCTCCGACACCCTCGCGCCGTCCGTGGCGCAGGCCGCCGTCGCGGTGCTCGTCGACGCCGGGTACGAGGTGCTGGTCCCCGAGGACAACGCCTGCTGCGGTCTCACCTGGATCAGCACGGGGCAGCTGGACGGCGCGAAGAAGCAGCTGACCCACCTGCTCGGCGTGCTCGGTCCGTTCGCCGTCAACGGCATCCCGATCGTCGGCCTCGAGCCGTCCTGCACGGCGGTCCTGCGCTCCGATCTGCGCGACCTGCTCCCGGACGACCCGCGCGCGGTCGCGGTGGCCCGCGAGACCCGCACGCTGGCGGAGCTGCTCACCGCGCCCGCCCCCATCGGCCCCGGCGACCGCTGGCGGGTGCCGGACCTGTCGGACGTCACGGCCGTCGTGCAGCCGCACTGCCACCACCACTCGGTGATGACGTGGACGCCCGACCGCCGGCTGCTCACCGACGCCGGGGCGCAGTTCTCGGCGCTCGCGGGCTGCTGCGGGCTGGCCGGGAACTTCGGCATGGAGAAGGGGCACTACGACGTGTCGGTCGCGGTGGCGGAGAACGCGCTCCTGCCCGCACTGCGCGACGCCGCCGCGGGGGACGTCTTCCTGGCCGACGGCTTCTCGTGCCGCACGCAGGCGGACCAGCTGGCCGGGGTGCAGGGCGTGCACCTCGCGGAGCTCCTGGCCGCGCACCTGCCGGCCCGCCGCGCGGTGGACAACCTCGCCTGAGCGCACCACGCTGGGCCGCATGCTCGTCGCCTTCTCCGTCGCCCCGCTCGGTGCGGGCGAGTCCGTGACCGCCGCCGTCGCCGATGCCGTCCGCATCGTCCGCGAGTCCGGCCTCCCGAACCGCACCGACGCCATGTTCACCACGCTCGAGGGCGAGTGGGACGAGGTGATGGACGTGGTCAAGCGCGCCACGGAGGCGGTCGGCCGGCACGGTCACCGGGTCAGCCTGGTGCTCAAGGCGGACATCCGGCCGGGGCACGTGGGGGAGCTCACGGGCAAGGTCGACCGGGTCGAGGCCGCGCTCACCAACGGGTGACGAACGCGACCGATCGGACGATCCGGACGGTGGAAACCGGGCGCATCCGGGTGATGTGACCGATCTCCGACGACGACGTCGGACGGACGGGCTGACGTGCAAAGCGCGCTGTGGGACAGTGTGGTCGCGAGCGCGCCGGCCGGGGTGCGCGGGCGCACGACGGGACGCGGAAGGCCAGACAGATGCCGATCTTCGAGCTCGACGAGGGCCGACCGCGCCTTGTCCAGCCGATGCAGCCCCTGACCGGTTCCTTCGCGCAGGAGTGTGCCTCGCTCCTCACGCACCACCTCGCCGCCATCGCCGGTGAACCCCTCTTCGCGGTCCGTTCCCGCACGGGTGCCCCCGACCACGCGGACCTCCCGGAGCTGCTCGCCCTGGACGCCACCGGCCGTCCCGTGGTGGTCGACGTGGTGCAGGTCGTCGACGACGACGCCGTCATCTCCGCCCTGCGGCACGCCGGTGCGGCCTCCCGCATGACCACCACCGACCTCGCGCGGGCCTACCACCCCGACCCGAGCCGGTTCGCCGTCGACTTCGCCGCGTTCCGTGAGCAGGCGGCGTTCGGCGTCCAGACGAACCGTCGCGAGGGCGTCCGGCTGGTGCTGCTGTGCTCCGAGGTGGCCGCCGAGGCCGGTGACACCCTCGGCTTCCTGCGCGGTCCGGGCCGGCACGTCGACGTGCTCCAGGTGGGCGTGGTGCGCGGCGTCGACGACCGCCGTCTGCTGGACGTCTCCCCGCTGGCCACGCACGAGGGCGCCCGGCGCTCCGTCGAGCCCACGGCGCTGCGCCTGGTGCGGTCGAGCGAGGGCTTCACGTCGGGCACGCCGTACGAGCCCTACGTCCCCCCGGTGGGGCCCGTCCGCACGCCGGCGACGGGGGAGCTGCGCGCGGTCACCCCGCCCCCGGCCACCCCGGCGCCGCCGGCTCCGACCCCGCTGCGGGTGCCGCCCCCCGAGCCGGCGCCGCGGCCCACCGCGGACCAGAAGCCGCGGCCGACCGTGCACGAGGCGCCGACCACGCTGACCCCGGTGGTGGGCCTGCGCTCCGCCGCCGACCAGGTGGTGCCGCGGACGCCGCCGCGCGACCGCACGGACGAGGTGGCCGGCCCCCGCCCGTTCGTCCCGGTGTCCGCCCCGCTGCCGATCTCGTCCAGCTTCCCGTCGACCCCGGCCACGCCGGCGGTCCCGATGATCCCGATGCCCGCGCCGCCCACGTCCCCGACGCCGCCCGCTCCACCGGCCCCGACCGAGGAGATCGCCCCCGTCCGGGACGCGGTCCCCGACGACGACCTGAACGCGATGCCGGAGCTCGCCACGCTCGCGAAGAGCCGCCGCGCGATCACCACCCTCGTCTGGGTCCGGGCGCGCCGCGGTCAGCGGCTCGTCGCCATGCTCCGCACAGACGGCCTCATCGAGCTGCCGACCGGCGAGCTGTTCGCGGACCCGGACAAGGCGGCGTCCGCGGCCGTGGCTGCGGAGAACCTGGTCGACGGCTGGCGCGCGTGGCGCCTGGGCGAGGGCGGCCCGACGCTCGCCGAGGCCACCGGCATCCTGCGTCCCTGACTCCCGGTCAGCTCCACCCGTAGGCAGCGGACCAGCGGTCGATCTCGGCGTAGAGGCGCCTGCGCACGGGCGACGGCGACAGGGTCAGGTCGTGCAGCCCGTCCCGGATCCGGACGACGGTCACGTGCGTGCCCAGCTGCACCGCCCGGCGGACCACCAGCTCCACGTCGAGCACCACGTCGGCGTGGCGCATCTCCTCGCTCCAGCGCGGGTTGATCACGGTCCGGCTGGACGCGAGGACGAGGATCGGCTGCTCGACGGCCAGGCCCCGGGCCACCCGCGCGTGGCCGGCCATGATGGCCTGGAGCCAGCCGGCGCGGACGGGGAACGAGGGCGTCGGCCGCCAGACCGTGTCGTACGTCCACTCGCCGCCGCTCGCGCTGCTGAGCGTCCGGGCGTAGTAGCCGGGGTCGATGTTCGGCAGGGGAGCCTTCGGCTGGAACCGGGCGATGCGCGCGATCGCCGGGGTGCTGACGTGCCGGAGCACCGACGACCCCTGCAGCTCCAGCCAGGGGCTGTTGAGCACGAGCCCGCTGAGCTCGCCGGGGTGGCGGTGCGCCCAGAGCGCCGCGACCAACCCGCCCGTGGAGTGGCCCATGACCATCACGCGGGCGCGCGCGCCGAGGTCGGTGGTGATCACGCCGAGCGCCGCCTCGAGCTCCTCGTCGTAGGTCTCCAGGTCGTCGACGTATCCCGGTGTCTGGCCGGGACGCAGGCTGCGGCCGTACTTGCGCAGGTCGAGGGCGTAGAACGCGGCGCCGCGCGCGTGCCAGTACTCGGCGAGCCCGGTCTGGAAGAAGTAGTCGGACCAGCCGTGCACGTAGAGGATCGCCCTCGACGGGCGCAGCGGTTCGGTGGTCGGCGGCGCGTAGCGGACCAGGCTGGCCACCACGTCCCCCTCGTCGTCAGGGCGCAGGGCGAGCGTGCGGACGTGGTAGTCGGGACCGAGGACGTCCTCGACCCACTCGCCGCCCGGTGCGCTCATGGCTCGAGGACGATCTTCCCGAACTGGTCGCCGTCCGCCAGGCGCCGGACGGCGTCCCGGGCATCGGCGAGCGCGAACGTCGAGTCGACCAGCGGGCGGACGCCGGTGCGCGCCAGGAACGCGAGCAGGTGCTGGAGGTCGTCGCGGGATCCCATCGTCGTGCCCACCACGCTGATCTCCTGGAAGAAGATCCGGGTCAGCTCGGCGGGCTCGGCGTCGCCGCTGGTGGCACCCGCGACGACGATCGTCCCGCCCGGCCGCACCGAGCGGACCGAGTGCGACCAGGTGGCCTTGCCGACGCTCTCCAGCGCGATGTCGACGCGGGGCACCCGGGCACCGGGTTCGACGGCCGCGGCCGCGCCGAGCGACAGTGCCCGCGCGCGGCGGTCCTCGGACCGGCTGGTCACGATCATCTCGAGCCCCGCGGCGGCGCCGAGCAGGATCGCCGCCGAGGCCAGCCCGCCGCCGGCACCCTGCACGAGCACCCGCTGCCCGGGCGTCGCGCCGCCCGCCCGGAAGAGCATCCGGTACGCGGTGAGCCAGGCGGTCGGCAGGCACGCGGCCTCGACGAACGACAGCGCGGCAGGCTTGTCGACGAGGTTCCACGTGGGCACGGCGACCTGCTCGGCGAGGGTGCCGGGGTAGCGCTCGGACAGCAGGCTGCGCGGCTCGTCGGCCCCCACGCCGTGCCCGCTGGCCCCTCCGATCACGCCGTGCACCACGACCTCGCGCCCGTCGGCGGTGACCCCGGCGGCGTCGGTGCCCAGGATCATCGGGAGCTGCTCGGCGCGGATGCCGACGCCCCGGAGCGTCCAGACGTCGTGGTGGTTGAGCGCGGCGGCGCGGACGTCGACCACCGACCAGTTCTCGCGGGCCTCCGGGGCGGGCCGGTCGCCCACCTCGAGGCCACTGACGGGGTCGTCGGACGAGAAGCGGGCGGCGTAGGCGGCGATCACGGGCCCAACGTATCCGGCGTCGTCAGAGGATCGGCAGCATCCGCCCGAGATCGGGGACCCCGTCCGACGTGTAGCGCGGGTGCAGGGCGTCGGCCAGCGCGTCGACGTCGTACGGCTCACGGCCGGCGGCGAGGCGGACCCACCTCCGGGCGTCGGCGACCTCCAGGCTCCACCCCCCGCGCGCGACGACGATCTCCAGGAGCGCGTCGGCGACGAGCCGCAGGGCGCCGGGGTCCACGGGGTCCGAGCCCCTCGGGACCGACCGCGCGAGGTCGTCCGCGTGCACGACCAGCTCGATCACGCGCGACATCGCCATCGTGCTGAGCAGCACCGGTCCCCGCCGTGCCTGCACCACGCAGTCGTCCGGACCGAGCGCGTCCAGCTGCGCGAAGGCCGCCCGCGCCCGGACGTCCACCTCGGTCAGCGGGTCGTGCGAGATCTCGGCGGCGAGCTTGCGGGTGGTCTCCGCGATGTCGGCGGCCCGGTCGGCGTACGTGCCGAGGTACTCGCCGAGCGTCAGGGGGACGGTGCCCTCCGGCAGCGGGGCGCACACCGCGAGGGCCTCCATGGCGCGTCCGAGGTGCGCGACCAGCTCGGCGACCGTCCAGCCGGCCAGGACCGAGGGGGCGTCGGCGACGTCGTCGTCGACCACGTCCGTGACCCACGACCGCAGGCGGTCCCACTGGTCGTGCAGGGCGGTGCGGACGTCGGTGAGCTCTCCGGAGGGCATGGTGCCCATCGTGCCGCCCACGGGTCCGGCGCACATCCCCGTCCTGGAACTCACCCGTTCCGCCCCGCCGCCGGTGAGCGTTCCGGCAGGATGGGCCGATGCCCGAGCCGGTCGACTTCGCTCCCTGGGACTCCGTAGGTCATCCCGGCTCCACCCTGTCGACGACGCCCGCGACCTCCCGCCGGAGCTCCGTCGAGGTCGTCGGGTCGCAGGGACCGGTGGCGCGGATCGCCCCCGGCCCGCCGAAGCGCACGGACGAGGTGCGCAGTGCCGGGGCGCCGTGGACCCTCACTCGTGACTGGCGAGGAGCGATGGAGGCGCGCGACGGGGTGACCGGTCACACCGTGGCCGAGGTCGGCCGGGCGGGGTGGACCGGTCGGCGGTCCGGTGTCGTGGACGGGCGCGCGGTCCGCTGGGAGTCCGCCGGGCTGCTGAGCACGTCGTTCCGCTGGGTCGACGCGGACGGCGCGGTCCTGCTCGAGGTCCACCCGCGCGGCTTCCTGCGCCGGCACCTGGAGATGACCGTCGGTGCCGAGCGGCTGCCGGGTCCGACCGTGATCCTCCTCGCGGTGCTCTCGCGGCACCTCGTGGCGGACAGCGACGAAGCGGCCGCCTCGAGCGGGGCCTGACGCCGGCTACCGCCGTTCGGCGCCCTGCTCCAGGAACTCGCGCACGTACGCGCCCACCAGGTCCTCCTCGATGAGGAAGCCGTCGTGGCCGTAGTCGGAGTGGATCGTCTCCAGCGAGGCGCCGGGGATGCCCGCCGCGATCCGCTCGGACTGCGCGGGCGGGAACAGGCGGTCGGAGTCGACGGCGATGACCAGCGCCCGCGCGGTGACCGAGCCGAGCGCGGCGCTGACCCCGCCCCGGTCGCGACCGAGGTCGTGCGTGATCATCGTGCGCGTGAGCACCACGTAGGTGTTGGCGTCGAACCGCCGGCTGAGCTTGTCGCCGTGGTGGTCCAGGTAGGACTGGACGGCGAACCGGCCGCCCTCCAAGGGCTCCTCGCCGCCCTGCGGGATGCGGCCGAACCGCGTGTCCAGCTCGAGCGGGCTGCGGTACGTCTGGTGCGCGATCTGCCGGGCCAGTCCGAGGCCCACGTGCGGCCCCTCGCCGTCGGCGGCGTCGTAGTAGTCGCCGTCGCGGTAGTGCGGGTCCGCGCGGATGGCGGCGAGCTGGGTGTGGAAGCCGGCGATCTGGTCACCGGACGTCTGCGCCGCCGTCGCGATCGCGGCGATCGACTCGACGCGCTCGGGCGCGCTCGCCGCCCACTCGAGCACCCGCAGGCCGCCGAGCGACGCGCCGATGACGAGCGCCCACGAGTCGATGCCGAGCAGGTCGGCGAGCCGGATCTCGGCGGCCACCTGGTCGCGCACGGTCAGCAGGGGGAAGCGGCTGCCCCACGGCAGGCCGTCCGGCCCCGGGGAGGCCGGGCCCGTCGAGCCCTGGCAGCCGCCCAGGACGTTGGGCGCGACGACGAACCAGCGGTCCGTGTCGATCGGCGCACCCGGTCCCACCATCGACGACCACCAGCCGGGCGTCGGGTGCCCGTCGCCCGCCTCGCCGGTGACGTGCGAGTCGCCGGTCAGCGCGTGCAGCACCAGCACCGCGTTGCTGCCGTCCTCGTTCAGCTCGCCCCACGTCTCGTACGCCAGCCGCACGGCGGGCAGCCGCCCGCCGGACTCGAGCTTGAGCGGGCCGAGGTCGGCGAACTGCCGACGCCCCACCGGGTCGCCGTCGCGCCAGGCGGCGCTCACGGGCACCGGGGGCCGCCCCGTCTCGGGCGCGCGCGTCCCGAGGGTGCGCGGTCGGGCGGGGGACAGGGTCAGGTCGGGCACGTGCTTCCCTTCGGGGTGCGCCGCCGGACCGCCGGTGCGCGTGCTGCGCTCCGGCGGTCTCGGCGGCGTCGTGCTCATGCGCGGTCAGGCACCCTTCGCGGCGCGGAAGCCGGCGTCCAGGTCCGCCAGGATGTCATCGATGTGCTCGATGCCGACCGCGAGCCGGACGAGTCCGGGCGTGACACCGGAGAGGGCCTGCTCCTCGGGGGTCAGCTGGCTGTGGGTGGTCGACGCCGGGTGGATGACCAGCGAGCGCACGTCCCCGATGTTCGCCACGTTGGAGTGCAGCTCCAGCGCGGAGACGAACGCCTGGCCGGCGTCGGTCCCGCCCTCGAGCTCGAACGCGAGCACCGCGCCCGCGCCGCGCGGCGAGTACTTCAGCTGCGCGGCGTGCCACGGGCTCGACTCGAGACCCGCGTAGTGGACCGAGAGGACGTCGTCGCGCGCCTCCAGCCAGGCGGCCACCTTCTCGGCGTTCTGCACGTGCCGCTCGATCCGCAGCGACAGCGTCTCGATGCCCTGCGCGATGAGGAACGCGTTGAACGGCGAGATCGCCGGGCCGAGGTCGCGCAGCAGCTGCACGCGCGCCTTGAGGATGAACGCCAGGTTGACGCCGAACGCCCCGCCGACGCCGAGGTCCCGCGCGAACACCAGGCCGTTGTACGACGGGTCCGGGGTGTTGTAGTTGGGGAACCGCTCCGGGTGCTGCGCGAAGTCGAACGAGCCGCCGTCGACGATCACGCCGCCGATCGCCGAGCCGTGGCCGCCCAGGTACTTGGTGGCCGAGTGCACGACGATGTCCGCGCCCCACTGCAGCGGGTTGATCAGGTAGGGCGTCGCGACCGTGTTGTCGACGATCAGCGGGACACCCGACTCGTGCGCGACGCCGGCGACGAGCTCGATGTCGAGGATGTCGGCCTTCGGGTTGGGGATCGTCTCCGCGAAGAACAGCTTGGTGTTCGGGCGGACCGCGTCCTTCCACGCCTGCGCGTCGTGCGGGTCCGTGACGAACGTCGTCTCGATGCCGAGCTTGGGCAGCGTGTAGTGCAGCAGGTTGTACGTGCCGCCGTACAGGGACGGGCTGGCGACGATGTGGTCGCCGGCCTCGGCGATGTTGAGGATCGCGAGCGTCTCGGCCGCCTGGCCCGAGGAGACGAGCAGCGCGCCGACGCCGCCCTCGAGCGACGCGATCCGGTTCTCGACGACCTCCTGCGTGGGGTTGTTGATGCGCGTGTAGATGGGGCCGAGCTCGGCGAGCGCGAACCGCTTGGCGGCCGTCTGAGCGTCCGGGAAGACGAACGACGTCGTCTGGTAGATCGGCAGCGCGCGGGCGCCCGTCGTCGGGTCGGGCTCCTGGCCGGCGTGGATCTGGCGGGTCTCGAAGTTCCAGTTCTCGTTGCTCATGGTGCTGCGCTCCGTTGTCGATGGACTGTCGATGGATCTGCTGTGGTGCACGGATCCGCGGAGGGCCTCGGGCAGCCGACATCCGTCCCGCGGAGGGGGGAGTGGCGCACGGATCGAGCCATGGCTCGGGCGGGGTCAGGGCCGTCGTCTGGTGACGGTGACCTGCCCGCGGGCACAGCCGAGCGTGCGCTGGGTCAGCGACACATTCGGCGGGACATGGGCCGAGGGTAGGCGGATCCGTCCGGTCGTTGGAACAGCCGTCTCAGGATGTGGATCTTCGGGTGTCCGTTGCTGCGAACGGGTGATGTCGCACGGATCGCGTCCGGTTCGTCCCAAAGCACATGGATGTGACTCGTGGGACTGGTGTGACAGGTGTTCTCTCCTGAGGTTTTCGCAGGTAGCGTCCTTCGAGGAACGGCTGCCAGAGCCGTTCGTCCACGTCGGGGAGTGCACACGGTGAGCCACAGCAGGAGCACACGCAGGGCCCTCGTCGCGGGAGCCCTCGTCGCCGCTCTGCTCGCGGCCGGCGCGTCCAGCGCCCTGGCCGACCCGACGCCGCCGTCCGCGCAGGACGTCCAGCAGGCACAGGGCGCGGTGAAGTCCGCGGAGCGCTCGGTCGCCTCGATGGAGGTCCGGCTCGCGCAGCTGAGCGCCGAGACCGACGCCGCCGAGCTCAAGGTCCAGCAGGCCGGCGAGGCCTACAACCGGGCCGTCGTCGACGCCGACGCCGCACAGCAGGCGTCGCTGGACGCCGTCGCGCAGGCCGAGGACGCGTCCAGCAAGGCCGAGGACGCCCGCCGCCAGCTCGTCGCGATCGCCCGCGAGCTCGCCCGCTCCGGCGGCTCCACCGACCTGCTCCAGGCGCTCCTGTCGTCCGACGGGTTCCAGGACGTCGCGCGCCGGACCACCGCGCTCGACCGCATCAGCGGCAAGGCCGACGAGGCCGTCCAGCAGTACAAGGCGACGCAGCTGGTCGCCACCACCCTCGCCGCCCGCGCCACCGAGGCCGCCGACGAGGCCAAGGCCGCGAAGTCCGCCGCCGCCGACGCCCTGGCCGGCGCCGAGCAGGCCAAGGACGACGCCGCGGCGGCCCTGACCGCCGCAGCCACCGAGCGCGACAGCCTCATCACCGCCCTCGCCGCCGCCCGCCAGACCAGCGCCGAGGTCGAGCGCGCCCGCCAGGACTTCGTCGACCAGCAGCGCCGCGACCGCGAGGACGCCGCCGCCCGCGCCGCCGCGATGCGTCCCGTGGCCACGGCTCCGGCCGCGACGGCACCCACCACCACGACCCCGGTCGCGACGAGGCCGGGCACCACGACACCGCCTGCCACCACGACGCCGCCCGCCACGACGACCCCTCCGGCGACGACGACCCCGCCCGCGGCGAACAACCCCGCTCCGGCGCCAGCGCCGGCTCCCGCCCCGGCCCCGGCGCCCGCGCCCGCCCCGACGCCCGCCAAGTACGGCCTCGGCACGGGCACGTCGCGCGGCTCGGCGGCCGGCGGTGCCGCAGCGCTGGCCTGGGCGCAGACGAAGACCGGCCTCCCGTACATCTGGGGCGGCGTCGGCCCCGACGGGTACGACTGCTCCGGCCTGTCGATGAGCGCCTGGCGCACCGCGGGGGTCAATCTCGCCCGCACCACGCGCGACCAGTACAAGCAGGTCCTCAAGATCAGCTACAACGACCTGCGCCCCGGCGACCTGGTCTTCTGGTCCACCGACGCCAACAACCCGGACGCGATCTACCACGTGGCCATCTGGGCCGGAGGCGGCCAGATCATGGAGGCCTCGAAGCCGGGCGACCCCCTGCGCACCACCAAGATGCGCTGGGGCAACACGATGCCCTTCGCGGGCCGCCCGTAACCCGCCGCCTCTTCCGCAACGTCCGCACTCGATAGGGCTGGAGCCCTCCCGAGTGCGGACGTTCTGCTCCCCCCAGGGGACGTCCTCACTCGTGCCTGCTCGGGGGCGTTCGAGTGCGGACGTTGTCACACCCTGGGCCGCGCCGGGGACGGAACCCATCCCGCTTGGCGGAGTGCGCGCTCCACGGCATCCAGGTGGCGATGAGGATCGAGGCGGAGGCCGAGGCTGGGGATCCGCAGCACGGTGTCGCCCCCGAGTGCGATCTCGTTGTGCCGGAGGCTGTCGTCGATCCACCGGTCTGGCTGGAGGTGACCGACGCCGTCCACCTCGACGACCACTCGCCGCCGCCGCCAGCGCACGTCGAGGTAGGAGTCGCCGCGCGCTGAGGAGACCACGACCTGGCGGTCAGGTTCCGGCAGGCCACGTGCTCGGCAGTGCGCGGCGAAGTCGAGCTCGTTGAGCGAGTGGGCTCCGCCTGCGACGTCGACCAGCACGCTCCGGAGCAGTGAGCGTCTCCGATCCCGCTTCACCCGCTCGAGCACCGAGACAAGAGGGTCGATCGCCGTCAGTCGTTGCTGCACGGTCGCGACGAGCAGGAGGGTCGCCTCCCGATCCGTCCTCGCCCACAGCGCCGCCTGGATGGTCGCGACCTCGGGCCTCGCTCGCGGGACTCCCACGGTCACGATGTCCTCGTCGCGCCAGCGTCGCGTCTCGTGGACGCGGAAGCCCGGTGACGGTGGGACCGGGTGCGACGACTTCGGGGCGGCGATGTGCACGAGGCCGTCGTCGGCGATTCCCGAGAGCCCGGCCGCGATCAATGCCGTGAGCCCGGCGACGGCGGCTCGGGGGCGCGAACCCGTGGCAGCCCGTGGAGCGCACTCGAGAATGCCGAGCCACCAGTCGACCCGGTCGCTCGGCTGCGGCGACGCGACCACGACGGTGTTCCTGCCGACGCATCGCCATCTGCCGGCGGCGAGCTCCGCCTCGAGCTGGGCGGCAGTGACTCCGAGGCTGCGGATCTGCGGGCGAGTGAGCAGTCCGGCTTGCTCAGCAGCGTGAGCCGCGATGCGCTCACGGCGTTCCACCCGCGGCTGACGACCCGTTGCCATCCGCCCAGGTTCCCGGCGCGCGCCAGCCAGGTCGTGGAGCGCGACGAAAGCTGTGGACGAAGGAGCCCTGAGCAGCGTCCGGAGGGCGGCTCGACAACGTCCGCACTCGCGCGGGTTGGAGCCCACACGAGTGCGGACGTGACGAGGGGGAGAACAACAACGTCCGCACTCCCGCGGGTTGGAACCTGCAGGAGTGCGGACGTTGCGGGTGGGGGGGTGGCAGCCTCAGTGGCTGTAGTAGTTGGTGTCGATCGCTCGCTGGCGGCTGCGCTCGATCTCCGCCTCTGCCTCCGAGCGGCCTACCCAGTGGGCCCCCTCGACCGACTTGCCCGGCTCCAGGTCCTTGTAGACCTCGAAGAAGTGCTGGATCTCCAGGCGGTGGAAGTCGGACACGTCGTCGATGTCCTGCCGCCACGCGGCGCGCTGGTCGCCCGTCGGCACGCACAGGACCTTGTCGTCGCCGCCGGCCTCGTCGCGCATGCGGAACATGCCGAGCGCGCGGGCGCGGATCAGGCAGCCGGGGAACGTCGGCTCCTCGAGCAGCACCAGGGCGTCGAGCGGGTCGCCGTCCTCGCCGAGGGTGCCCTCGATGAAGCCGTAGTCGTCGGGGTACCGGGTCGAGGTGAACAGCATCCGGTCGAGGCGGATGCGCCCCGTGGCGTGGTCCACCTCGTACTTGTTGCGCTGACCCTTGGGGATCTCGATCGTGACGTCGAACTCCACAGTGCTCCTCCGCCCCACGTCCGCGGCCGGCGGTCGCGACACTTGTCGTCATGCGGCGCGCCGGAGTGTCAGGGGCGCCCTTGTCTCGGACAGTAGTCTGACGCACCGCGGGACGGGGCGTCCCACCGGGGAGCGAGCGGGGCGGGGTGACGATGACCACAGCGGCGAGAGTCGTCGGCACGGGCTTCCTCGTCCTGGTGCTGGCCGGCGGGGCGTACGCGACGGCGGACGCGTACGACGTGGTCCCGGGCATGGTCACGCTGGAGGACCCGCCGCCGGACCCCCTTCCGTTCCCCACCGCCCCGGGCGCGGTCGAGCCGGTCGACACCGGCTCCGCGCTCGCGGACCTGGACCCGCAGGCGCCGGTGCCCGTCGCGGCGAACGTGCAGGCGCTGGTCGACGGGCTGGTCAAGGACCCCCGCATGGGCACGAGCGTCGGGGTGGTCGTCGCGGACCAGCTGACCGGGGACGTCCTCGGCGCGCACCTGCCGGACGCCGGCCGCACGCCGGCGTCGACGGCCAAGCTGGTGACGGCCATCGCGGCGCTGAGCACCCTCGGGCCGGACGTGACCCTGCCGACGAGGGTCGTGCGCGGCGCGGGCAGCAGCATCGTGCTCGTCGGCGGCGGGGACATGATGCTCGCCGCCGGTGCAGGCGACCCGGCGGCCGTCGAGGGGCACGCCGGGTTGGCCGACCTGGCCGCCCAGGTGGCCAAGGCGCTGCAGCTCGAGGGCGTCACCACGGTGAGCCTCGGGTTCGACGACTTCCTGTTCTCCGGTCCCACGCTGAGCCCCACGTGGAACCCGGCGGACATCGCTGCGGGCTTCGTCGCGCCGGTCACCCCGCTGGCCGTCGACACCGCCAAGATCACGCCCGGGGAGTACCCCCCGCGCTACGCGGACCCGTCGCTCGCCGCGGCCAAGACGTTCGCGCAGCGACTGGCCGAGGTGGGGATCACGGTCGACGGCACGCCGCGGCGGTCGGAGATGCCGGAGAACGCCCGCGAGCTCGGCATCGTGCGGTCGGCCCCGCTGGACGGGATCGTGCACCACTTCCTCGACACGTCCGACAACGCGATCACCGAGGTCGTCTCGCGGCTGGTCGCCATCGACGCGGGCCTGCCCGCCACGTTCGAGGGCGGCACCACCGCCGTCCTGCACGCGGTCGCCGTGGCCGGGGTCGACACCACGGGCGCCAACCTCTCCGACGCCTCGGGCCTCGGCGCGGGGTCGGTGCTCCCGCCCGACCTGCTCGTCGGCCTGCTGCGGCTGGCCACCGACCCCGCGCACGGGGTGCTGCGGGACGTCGCGACGGGCATGCCGATCGCCGGGCTCACCGGCACCCTGAGCGACCGCTACACCCAGTCGACGGCGCGCGGGCTGGTCCGCGCGAAGACCGGGAGCCTCCCGCACGTCACGTCGCTGGCGGGCACGGTGCTCGACGCCGACGGGCGCCAGCTGGTGTTCGTCGTCATGGCGGACGCGACGCCCGACGGCGGCCAGTGGGGCCCGCGCGCGGCCATCGACTCGTTCGTCACCACGTTGTCCGGGTGCGGCTGCGGTTAGTTTGACCCGGTGGACAACGCCGAAGGACCGGTCGACTGGGAGCTCGCCGCCCGCATCGCCGGGCGGCTGGCCGCGCCGGGGCCTGTGGCGGACCGCGCGGAGCTGATCGCGCTCGTGGACGACCTGCGCGACGCCGCCGGCCGCGCGGCCGCGCACGCGAGCGCGATCACGGGACTGACGGCGGCGGACGGGACCCCGCCGGAGCTGGTGTCGACGGTGCTCGTCGTCGACCGTCCGCGCTGGGCCCTGGCCAACGCCGAGGTGTTCGCCGCGATGACCGGCCCGCTCGCCGCCACGACGCCGTCGTCGGCCACCCGCTCGGCGGCCGCGCTGCAGGTCGGCGGCGTGCTGGCGCTCCTGTCCGGGAAGGTGCTCGGCCAGTTCGACCCCTTCACGTCCCACGACGGCCGCGGCCGGCTGCTCCTCGTCGCGCCGAACGTGCTGCACCACGAGCGCCGGCTCAAGGTGGACCCGTCCGACTTCCGGCTCTGGGTGGCCCTGCACGAGCAGACCCACGCGCTGCAGTTCGCCGCGGCACCGTGGCTCGCGGACCACCTGCGCAGCCGCGCGGCCGAGCTGATGACCGACCTGGCGGGCGACAAGTCCCTGGTCCCGCGCGTCGGCGAGCTGCTCCAGGCCGTCGGGCGGGCGGTGACCGGCGGTGCCGACGACGGCGCCGGGGTCCTCGACCTGCTGTCCGCGCGCCAGCGGGAGGTGTTCGAGGAGGTCGGCGCGGTGATGGCCCTGCTCGAGGGGCACGCGGACGTCGCGATGGACGAGGTCGGCCCGCGGGTGGTGCCCAGCGTGCGCAAGATCCGCAAGGCGTTCGAGGCCCGGCGCGACGAGGCGGCGAAGGCCCGCGGCGTCGACCGCGTGCTGCGCCGGCTGCTCGGCCTGGACACCAAGCTGGCGCAGTACCGCGACGGTGCCGCGTTCGTCCGGGCGGTGCGCAAGGACGTCGGGATCGAGGGGCTGAACGCGGTCTGGACGTCGGCGGAGCGCCTGCCGCTGCCGCAGGAGATCTCCGACCCGCGTGCGTGGGTGAGGCGGGTGCACGGGTGAGCGGTCCCGCCCGGGAGGTGGCCGCGGTGCGGTCGGCGGTCGTCGCCTCGCTGGCCGACCTGCCCCCGGACGCGCTGGTCCTGGTCGCGTGCTCCGGCGGACCGGACTCGCTCGCGCTCGCGGCGGGGGCCGCGTTCCTCGCCGGGCGCACCACCACGACGTGGCGCGCGCAGGCCGTCGTCGTCGACCACGGGCTCCAGGACGGCTCGGCGCAGGTGGCCGACGAGGCGGCGCAGGCGTGCCGCGGGCTCGGGCTCGACGCCGTCGTGGTCCGCGTCGCGGTGGACGGCCACGGAGAGGCGCCCGCGCGGGCCGCCCGGTACGCGGCGCTCGAGCGTGCCGCCGACGACCTCGGTGCCGCGGCCGTCCTGCTCGGGCACACGCTCGACGACCAGGCCGAGACCGTGCTGCTGGGACTGGCCCGCGGGTCCGGAGCACGGACGCTCGCGGGGATGCCGGCGACGCGCGGACGGTTCCGCCGCCCGCTGCTGGGACTGCGCCGCACCGACACCCTGGCCGCCTGCGCCGCGCAGCACCTGGTGCCGTGGCACGACCCCACCAACGACGGCACCCACGCCGACGCCTCGCTGCGCAGCCGCGTCCGCAGCGATGCGCTCCCGACGCTCGAGCGGGTGCTCGGCCCGGGCGTGGCGGAGGCGCTCGCCCGCACCGCGGCCCAGCTGCGCGACGACGCGGACCTGCTGGACGCGCTGGCCGCCGACCTGCTGAACGCGGCGTCGGTGGACGGGGGCCTCGACGTCGACGTGCTCGCGGCCGCGGCGCCTGCCCTGCGCACCCGCGCGCTGCGGACCGCCGTGATCGCCGCCGGGAGCCCCGCCGGCGCGCTCCTGCGGGTGCACGTGCTGGCGGTCGACGCGCTGGTCACGGACTGGCACGGGCAGGGCGCGGTGGCCCTCCCGGGCGGGGTCGCGGCCCGTCGGTCGTGTGGCAGGCTTGCCCTGGGTCCGGCCCCCGCCCCGCGGGAAGCGCCGGTACGGGCGGTGGATCAAGAGGAGTGACTTCGGTGGACCCTGCGGACATGGGCGACGACCTCGAGCGGGTTCTCCTCTCGGAGGAGCAGCTGCACCAGAGGCTCGACGAGATCGCGGCGCAGATCGACGCCGACTACGCGGGCAAGGACCTGCTCCTCGTGGGCGTCCTCAAGGGTGCGGTCATGGTGATGGCGGACCTCGCCCGCCGGTTGCACTCGACCGTGCAGATGGACTGGATGGCGGTCTCGTCGTACGGCTCCGGCACCAAGTCGTCGGGCGTCGTGCGGATCCTCAAGGACCTCGACGCCGACCTCACCGGCCGGCACGTGCTCATCGTCGAGGACATCATCGACTCGGGCCTGACGCTCTCCTGGCTGCTGTCCAACCTGCGCTCGCGCGGGCCGGCCACCGTCGAGATCGCGACGATGCTGCGCAAGCCCGAGGCGTCCAAGGTCGACGTCGACGTGCGCTACGTCGGCTTCGACATCCCGAACGAGTTCGTCGTCGGCTACGGCCTGGACTACGCGGAGAAGTACCGGAACCTGCCGTTCGTCGGCACGCTCGCTCCGCACGTCTACGGCGCCTGAGGTCGAGTGCGCCCTCGGTGAACACGGTCGGTCCCGCCCAGGTTCCCCGTGTAACTTCGAGGCCACCTGTCCCGCGAGCGGAGGTTGAGGGGCTCTGCCCCGATCGCCCATGAACGTCAAGCGACTAGCCCGTGGCCCCATCCTGTGGGTCGTCATCGCCGTGATCCTGCTGTACATCGGCGCGTCCACGCTCGCGGCCCCGAAGATCAGCAAGATCGACACGTCGGACGGCCTCACGCTCATCGCGGACGGCAAGGTCGAGCAGGCGAAGATCACCGAGGGCGTCCAGCGCGTCGACCTGACCCTCACGGAGGACTTCACCAAGGGCGACGACAACCTGGGCAAGCTGGTCCAGTTCAACTACGTGGTCCCGCAGGGCGAGTCCGTCGTCACCGCCATCGCGGAGGCGGACATGGAGAAGGGCTACACCTCGGTCGTCCCGCAGACGTCGTGGTGGGCCAGCATCCTCAGCTTCATCCTGCCGCTGATCATCATCCTGGGGATCTTCTGGTTCCTGATGTCGAACATGCAGGGCGGCGGCTCGCGCGTCATGAGCTTCGGCAAGTCGAAGGCCAAGCTGGTCAACAAGGAATCCCCGCAGGTCACGTTCTCGGACGTCGCGGGTGTCGACGAGGCGGTCGAGGAGCTCCAGGAGATCAAGGAGTTCCTCGCGGAGCCGGCCAAGTTCCAGGCCGTCGGCGCCAAGATCCCCAAGGGCGTGCTGCTGTACGGCCCGCCCGGGACCGGCAAGACCCTGCTCGCCCGCGCGGTCGCCGGCGAGGCCGGTGTGCCGTTCTACTCGATCTCCGGCTCGGACTTCGTCGAGATGTTCGTCGGCGTCGGCGCCAGCCGTGTCCGTGACCTGTTCAACCAGGCCAAGGAGAACGCCCCGGCGATCATCTTCATCGACGAGATCGACGCCGTCGGCCGTCACCGTGGCGCCGGCATGGGTGGCGGGCATGACGAGCGCGAGCAGACGCTCAACCAGATGCTCGTCGAGATGGACGGGTTCGACGTCAACGCGAACGTCATCCTCATCGCGGCCACCAACCGGCCCGACATCCTCGACCCCGCCCTGCTGCGTCCCGGCCGCTTCGACCGCCAGGTCGCCGTGGACCCGCCGGACCTCAAGGGCCGCGAGCGGATCCTCGCGGTGCACTCCCAGGGCAAGCCGATGGCGCCGCACGTCGACCTGAACGTCGTCGCGCGCCGGACCCCCGGGTTCACGGGCGCCGACCTGGCCAACGTGCTCAACGAGGCCGCGCTGCTCACCGCTCGCACGGGCCAGCAGACGATCACCGACCACACGCTGGACGAGGCGATCGACCGCGTCATCGCGGGGCCGCAGAAGCGCACGCGGATCATGAACTCCAAGGAGATCAAGATCACCGCGTACCACGAGGGTGGCCACGCCATCGTCGCGGCGGCGCTGCGGTACACCGACCCGGTCACCAAGGTGACGATCCTGCCGCGGGGTCGCGCGCTCGGGTACACGATGGTCATGCCCACCGAGGACAAGTACTCGACCACCCGCAACGAGCTGCTGGACACCCTGGCCTACGCCATGGGTGGTCGCGTCGCCGAGGAGCTGGTGTTCCACGACCCGACCACCGGGGCCAGCAACGACATCGAGAAGGCGTCGGCGACGGCCCGCAAGATGGTCACGCAGTTCGGGATGAGCGCCAGGCTCGGCGCGATCCAGCTCGGCCAGGCCTCCGGCGAGGTGTTCATGGGCCGCGACATGGGTCACGGGCGGGACTACTCGGAGGACATCGCGGCGTCGATCGACATCGAGGTGCGTTCCCTGATCGAGCGGGCGCACGACGAGGCCTGGGAGATCCTGGTCGAGTACCGCGACGTGCTCGACGCCCTGGTGCTGGAGCTCCTGGAGAAGGAGACGCTCAACCAGGAGCAGCTGGCCACGGTCTTCGCGCCGATCACCAAGCGCCCGCCGCGCCAGGTCTGGTTGTCCAGCGAGCAGCGCGCGGTGTCCGACCGGCCCCCGGTCATGACCGCCTCCGAGAAGGCCGCCCAGAACGGGCACCCGGTCATCCCCGAGGACGAGGCCGCCGCGGCCTTCGGTCACCCGACGGAGCAGGTCATCGAGGTCCCGCCGTCGCAGACGCCGGACGCGTAGGTCGCGACGATGGCCCAGGAGCAGGTGTCCGACATCGGCCCGGTGACGTTCACGGGCGCGGCAGTGGGCGAGTACGACCAGGACCGCGTCGAGGCCGCCATCCGCGAGCTGCTCGTGGCGGTGGGGGAGAACCCCGACCGCGAGGGGCTGCGGGAGACCCCGGCGCGGGTCGCGCGGGCGTACCGGGAGATCTTCGCCGGCCTCTACCAGGAGCCCGGCGACGTCCTGACCACCACCTTCGACATCGGTCACGAGGAGATGGTGCTGGTCAAGGACATCGAGGTGTACTCCACCTGCGAGCACCACCTCGTGCCGTTCCACGGCGTCGCGCACGTCGGCTACATCCCCGGCACCGACGGCCGCATCACCGGACTGAGCAAGCTCGCACGCCTGGTCGACGTGTACGCGCGGCGCCCCCAGGTGCAGGAGCGGCTCACCTCGCAGATCGCCGACGCGCTCGTCGCCGAGCTGCAGCCGCGCGGCGTGCTCGTCGTGGTCGAGTGCGAGCACCTGTGCATGTCGATGCGCGGCGTCCGCAAGCCCGGGTCGCGCACGGTCACGTCGGCGGTGCGCGGGCAGATGCGTGACGTCGCCACTCGCGCGGAGGCCATGAGCCTCGTGCTCGGCCGCTGACGCCCGGCAGACCCTAGGCTCGCACCGTGACAGGCCCAGGCTCCTCCCGTCCGGCACCGCTGCCGGCACGGTTGCACGACCTCGGACGGACGCTCGTGATGGGCGTCGTCAACGTCACCCCGGACTCCTTCTCCGACGGCGGCCGGTGGTTCACCCCGGGTGCCGCGGTGGCCCACGGTCTCGAGCTGCTGGAGCAGGGCGCGGACCTGCTCGACGTCGGCGGCGAGTCGACCCGGCCGGGGTCGCGCCGCGTCGCGGTCGAGGACGAGCTGGCCCGGGTGCTGCCGGTGGTCGAGGAGCTGGTGGACCGCGGTGCGACGGTGAGCGTGGACACCACCCGCGCGGTGGTCGCCCGCGCGGCCGTCGGTCGCGGCGCCGCGATCGTCAACGACGTCTCGGGCGGCCTGGCCGACGACGCGATGTACTCCGCGGTCGCCGACACCGGCGTGGTCTACGTGGCGATGCACTGGCGCGGCCACGCCGACGTGATGGACGACCTCGACGACTACGACGACGTGGTGACCGACGTGCGCCGCGAGCTCGCCGCCCGCGTGGACGCGCTGCGCGCCGCGGGGGTGCACGACGACCAGGTGGTGCTCGACCCCGGCCTCGGGTTCGCGAAGGCAGGGAGCAGCAACTGGCCCCTGCTGGCGCGGCTGCCCGAGCTGGTGGCCGACGGCTTCCCTGTGCTGGTCGGCGCGAGCCGCAAGCGCTTCCTCGGCCACCTGCTGGCGGGTAGGGACGAGGAGCCGGCGCCGCCGCTCGCGCGGGACCGTGCGACGGCGGCGGTGACCGCGCTGGCCGCGGCCGCGGGGGCCTGGTGCGTGCGGGTGCACGAGGTGGCAGGCTCGGCCGACGCGGTGCGGGTGGCGGCGGCGTGGCAGGGTGCGACCGGCACGGGTGCCGGTGCGGGACCCGGCGACGACGACGAGCTGGCCGTCGACGAGGACGCGAGAACCGGAGGGAGCACGCGGTGACCACGAACGACGAGAGCCGACCGGACGCGCTGGACGCCAGCGGGCGTCGGCTCGACCAGATCAGGCTCACGGGCATCACCGCCCTCGGGTACCACGGCGTGTTCGAGCACGAGCGGCGCGAGGGGCAGACGTTCGTCGCGGACGTCGTCGTGCACCTCGACACCCGGCGTGCCGCGGCGCGCGACGACCTCGCGCACACGCTCGACTACGGCGCGCTGGCCGAGCAGGTGGCGGCCGTGCTGTCCGGGGAGCCGGTCGACCTCATCGAGACCGTGGCCGAGCGGATCGCCGCGACCGTCCTCGCCTCCGGGGTGGTGCACGCCGTCGACGTCGCCGTGCACAAGCCCCACGCGCCCATCCAGGTGCCGTTCGGGGACGTGGTCGTCGCCATCCACCGCGACCGCACCAAGCTCCCGGCCGCCGAGCCCTACGTCCCGCGCCCGACGGCGGCGGAGCCGGTCTCCCGGCCCGTCCCCACGTCCACCGCCGCCTTCCCGGTCACCCCGGCGCCCGGTGCCCCCGCGGTCGCGGCGGCGCTCCCCGCCGGCGCGTGGGCCGACGCCGTCGTCGCCCCTGCTCCCGGGGAGCTCTCGGTGGGCGGGCCCGACACGAGGTCGACGGAGCTGGAGACGATCCCCGACGCCGTCGTGGACGGCGAGCTCGTCACGGACGCTCTGGACCAGGCGCCCGACGGGCCGGTGGAGATCGTGCTGGCGCTCGGCGCGAACCTCGGTCCGGCGCAGGAGACCCTGCGCGAGGCCGTGAGCGACCTGGCCGGCACCCCAGGCGTGGAGGTCGTCGAGGTCTCGGCCCTCGCGCGCACCTCGGCCGTGGGCGGACCCGAGCAGGCCGACTACCTCAACGCCGTCGTGCTGGCCACGACCACCCTCGCGCCGCGCGAGCTGTTGCGGGCGACCCAGGCGATCGAGCACGCGCACGGACGCGAGCGGCACGAGCGCTGGGGGCCGCGCACCCTGGACATCGACATCGTGGTGTACGGCTCGGTGCTCGCCGTGACCGACGACCTCGAGCTCCCGCACCCGCGCGCGCACGAGCGTGCGTTCGTGCTGCAGCCGTGGGCGCAGGTGGCCCCGCACGCGGTGCTGCCGGGTCTGGGCGGCGGACCGGTCGGCGCGCTGGCCGCGACCGCACCGGACCGCGACGGCGTGCGCTGGCTGGCGCTGGACTGGCTGACCGCCCCGATCCCCGCGGTGGGCAACGACACCGCCGCCGTCCCGTCCGGCCCCCGACCGGGCCCGGAGGTCCTGGACGCGTGATGCACCGCACCCGCTGGCAGACCCTCCTGCTCATCGCCGTCGCCGGGGCCGCCGTCACGTGGATCGTGGCGCGCGCGGTCGCCGGGCGCGGCGGCATGCTCCCGTCCGTGCCGGGTCTGGTGGTGGCCGTCGAGCTGCTCATCGCCGCGGTCGTGTTCTCCATGGGCTGGGCCGTGCGGCAGTTCCTGCGCGGCAAGCGGCCGACGCTGGACCCCATCCGGGCCGCCCGCACGGCCGTGCTCGCCAAGGCGTCCTGCTACACGGGCGCGCTGCTCGCCGGCTGGTACGGCGGCCAGGTCCTCACGCTGGTCAGCGACCTGGGCGTGCCCGGCAACGGCGGCCGGGCCGTCGCGGCCGGGATCGCGGCGGGCGGTGCCGTGGTGCTCGCGGTCGTCGGCCTCGTCGTCGAGTGGTTCTGCCGGGTGCCGCCGCCCGAGGAGGGGACCGAGGCCGCGCGCGAGCGCCCCGCACCGGACCCGACCGCCACCTGACCAGGTGGAATGATGACCCCATGACCTCCGACGCCGTCCCGGCTGACCCGCGCAGCACCCGCGAGCCGTTCGACCCCGCCGACGTCACGTGGACGCCGGTGTCGCGGCGGCTCATCGGCGCGCGGCTGACCGTCACGGCGATCGTGCTGACCCCGATCCTCGCCCTGCTCGTCCTCATGGCGGTGCTCGTCGGCGAGGCCTGGTTGTGGGTGTTCCCCGCGGTGGTCGCGCTGCTGGCGCTGTGGATCGTGTGGTTGGTGCCGCGCCAGGTGAACGCGATGGCCTACGCGGAGCGCGCGGACGACCTGCTGGTGCGCCGCGGCATCATGTTCCGCTCGCTCGTCGTGGTCCCGTACGGGCGCATGCAGTACGTGGACGTCAACGCGGGCCCGCTCGCGCGCAAGTTCGGGATCGCCTCCGTCCAGCTGCACACGGCGTCCCCGGCCACGAGCGCGTCGATCGAGGGGCTGCCGCCGCACGAGGCCGCGCGCCTGCGCGACCGGATGGCCTCCCGCGGCGAGGCGCGGCTGGCGGGGCTGTGACCAGCGCACCCGGCACGCCCAACGCACCCGGCACGCCGGACGTCGAGAGCGTCGAGGACGTCGCCGGCTGGCGCCGGATGCACCCCGTCACCCCGGCGCTCAAGGGCTGGAAGGTCCTGGTCGCGGTGCTGGCGATCGGCTGGTTCCAGGTGGGCGAGAACATCGAGCAGGCGATCGACCTCCTGCACGGCAGGGCGTTCCTGCTGCTGCTCGGCGGCATCCTGCTGATCGGTCTGATCGGCTTCGGCTACTCCGCGGTCGCGTGGCGCGTGACCCGGTTCGCGGTCACCGACGAGGCCGTCCACCTGCGCACCGGCATCCTGTTCCGCCAGCAGCGCCAGGCGCGGCTCGACCGGCTGCAGGCGGTCGACGTGGTGCAGCCGTTGCTCGCCCGGCTGGTCGGGCTGGCCGAGCTGAAGCTCGAGGTCGCCGGAGGCAGCGGGTCCGCGGTGTCGCTCGCGTTCCTGCGGGAGGCCGAGGCGGAGGCCCTGCGTGCCGAGCTGCTCGCGCTCGCCGCGGGGCTGCAGCGCCCAGGAGCGGTGCAGGTGGCCGACGCCGAGCAGCCGACCGCGGGCGCGGCGGCGCCGCAGCCGTTCGACGTGGCCCCCGAGCGCCAGGTCTACGAGCTGCCGATGGGCCGGCTGGTCAAGGCCACGCTGCGGTCCGGCACGGTGCCGACGCTGCTGCTGATCGTCGCCGGCGCGATCGCGCTGAGCATCGCGTCGCGGGACATCAGCGCCGCGTTCGTGCTCGTCGCGCCCCTGTTCGGTGCGGTCACGTACGTGTGGAGCCGCATCAACCAGGGCGCCAACTTCCGCGCCGCGATCTCGCCCGACGGCATCCGCTTGCGGCACGGGCTGACCGAGGCACGCGCGCAGACGGTGCCGCCCGGTCGCGTGCAGGCCATCCGCCTGCGGCAGGGGCCGCTGTGGCGCGGACCCGACTGGTGGCGCGTCGAGATCAACGTGGCGGGCTACGGCCAGAGCGACCAGCAGCAGCGGGACACCGTGCTGCACCCGGTGGCCACGCGCGGCGAGGCGATGACCGCGCTCTGGCTCGTCCTGCCGGACCTGGGGGTCGACGACCCGACGGCGCTCGTCGAGGCCGCGATGACGGGCAAGGACACCGACGGCGGATTCACGGCCGCGCCGCGCCGCGCGCGCTGGGTGGACCCGGTCGGCTGGCGGCGGCACGGTGTGCGCGTCACCGACCGCGCGCTGGTGACGCGGTCCGGCCGCATCTGGCGCAGCGTCGACGTGGTGCCGCACGAGCGCACGCAGTCGCTCGGGCTCGCGCAGGGTCCGCTCCAGCGGCGGCTCGGGCTCGCGTCGTTCGTCCTGCACTCCACGCCGGGACCGGTGGCCCCGAGCGTCCAGCACCTCGACGCGGGCGTCGCGGCAGCCCTGCTCGACGAGCAGGCCGAGCGCGCGCGGACCGCTCGCGCGTCCGCCACGCCGGAGCAGTGGATGCGCGCCGTCGGTGCGCCGACACCGGCGGACCCGGACCCGGAGCCGACGACGACGCCCCCGACCGAGGCGCAGACCGATGCACCCTCGACGGCCGGTCCGGCAGGAGCGGGCGCGTGACCCCACCGGACCCGGCGGACCGCCCGGGCCGGCTCGGCGTCGGGGTCGTCGGGACCGGCCGTGTCGGCGCGGTGCTGGGCAGCGCGCTGCGTGCTGCCGGTCATCCGGTGGTGGCGGTCTCCGCGATCTCGGAGGCGTCCCGCGAGCGCGCATCGACCCTCCTGCCGGGCATCCCGGTGCTCGACATCCCCGAGGTCGTCCGCCGCTCCGAGCTGGTGCTCCTCACGGTCCCCGACGACGCGCTCCCGGACCTGGTGCGCGGGCTGGCGGACCTGGGTGCGTGGCAGGTGGGCCAGATCGTCGTGCACACGTCGGGGCGGTTCGGCGTCGACGTGCTCGCCCCGGCGCGCGCGGCGGGGGTCATCCCGCTCGCGCTGCACCCGGCGATGACGTTCACGGGCACCTCCCTCGACCTGTCTCGGCTGGTCGGGTGCTCGTTCGCCGTGACCGCACCGGGCCCGGTCCTGCCGATCGGCCAGGCGCTCGTCGTGGAGATCGGCGGCGAGCCCGTCGTGCTCGCCGAGGAGGCCCGCGGGCTCTACCACGCGGCCCTCGCGCACGGGGCGAACCACCTCGTCGTGCTCGTCGCGCAGGCCGCCCAGGCGCTGGCGGCGGCAGGCGTCGCGGACCCGGGACGCATGCTCACACCGCTGCTCCAGGCCGCGCTGGACGGCGCCCTGCGCGCGGAGTCGACCGACGGGCCCGGCGCCATCACCGCGCTCACCGGTCCGGTGCGGCGCGGGGACGCGGGGACGGTCCGCGAGCACGGTGTGGCCCTGACCACGTTCGCCGCCTCCACGGGAGCGGTCGACGTCGTCGCGGGATACCGTGCCCTGGCGCGCTCGGCGACCGGTCGCGCGCTGGCGGCCGGCCTGATCTCGTCGGCCGCGGCACAGGAGCTGCTGGACGGCATCAACGAGGACGCCGGGACGTTGCAGGTGGACGACGGGCCGGACCCGCAGGAGGACGTATGACCACGCAGACCACGACGCCCACCCTCGTGCACACGCGCGAGGAGCTGGCGGCGGCGCTCGCCGTGCAGGACGTGCAGGCCGTGCCCCGCACCGAGGGGCACGCGGGCACCGCGCACACCGCCCGGCCCTACCGCCGGGCGGTCGTCATGACCATGGGCGCCCTGCACGCCGGCCACCTCTCGCTGGTGTCCCGCGCACGCGAGCTCGCGGACGCCGTCGTCGTGACGATCTTCGTCAACCCGCTGCAGTTCTCGCCGTCGGAGGACCTCTCCCGGTACCCGCGTGACCTGCACCGCGACCTCGCGCTGCTGTCGGGGCCCGGCCTGCTCGGCCCCGACGACATCGTCTTCGCGCCCGGCCCCGACGTCGTGTACCCGGACGGCGACCCGATCGTGCGCGTGAGCGCCGGGTCGATCGGGGACGTGCTGGAGGGCGTGAGCCGGCCCGGCCACCTCGACGGCGTGCTCACCGTGGTGCTCAAGCTCCTGCACCTGACCCGCCCGGAGGTCGCGCTGTTCGGTGCCAAGGACGCGCAGCAGCTGGCCGCGGTGCGCCGGATGGTCCGGGACCTCGACGTGCCGGTCACGGTGGTCGGGGCGCCGATCGTGCGCGACGAGGACGGCATTGCCCTGTCCAGCCGCAACGCGTACCTGAGCGACGACGAGCGCCGGCGCGCCCTCGGCCTGTCCCGAGCACTGCGCGCCCGGGGGACCGCCGACGAGATCCGCGCGGGTGCCCGGCTGGCCCTGAAGCAGACCGACGTCGACTACGTCGCCCTCGTCGATCCGGTGACCTTCGCCGAGGTGCCCGCGGACTTCGCCGGCGAGGCCCTGCTGCTCGTCGCGGCGACGGTCGGGACGACGCGGCTCATCGACAACGCGGTCGTGCAGGTGGGCGCGTGACCTCCCTGGTGCGCACGATGATGACCGGCAAGATCCACCGCGCCACCGTCACGCAGGCCGACCTGCACTACGTCGGGTCGATCACGGTCGACGCGGACCTGCTCGCGGCGGCGGACGTGCTGCCCGGCCAGCAGGTGGACGTCGTGGACGTCACCAGCGGCGCGCGGCTGACCACCTACGCCATCGCGGGGGAGCCGGGCTCCGGGCAGGTCTGCATCAACGGCGCGGCCGCCCACCTGGTGCACCCGGGCGACGTCGTCATCCTCATCGCCTACGGGCAGCTGTCCGACGCCGAGGCCCGCACCTACGAGCCGCACGTGGTGCTCGTGGACGCCCAGAACCGGGTCGTCGAGGTCGGGGACGACCCCGGCCAGGTGCCGGACGGCTGGTCCGGGCTGGCACCGAGCGGTGTGCCGTTCGCGCAGGGACGTGCGATGGTCGGGCGGTGACCCGCCTCGCCACCCGCCTCGCCGCGCCCGAACCCGGCTGGACGGTGGAGGCCGACGCGGTCGTCGTCGGCTCCGGCATCGCCGGCCTGACCGCCGCGCTCGAGCTGCGCACCCGCGTGCCCCGCGTCCTGCTGGTCACCAAGGACATCCTCGCGTCGGGGTCCACCGTGTGGGCGCAGGGCGGCATCGCCGCCGCTCTGGACCCCTCGGACTCGCCGTCGGCGCACCTGCAGGACACGCTCGTCGCCGGTGCGGGCCTGTGCGACCCGCGCGCGGTCGAGGTGCTGGTCACCGAGGGCCCTGCGCGGGTCCGCGAGCTCGTCGCGCGCGGCGCGGTGTTCGACACCACCTCGGACGGCAGCATCTCGCTCACGCGCGAGGGCGGGCACCACGCCGACCGGATCGCGCACGCGGGCGGCGACGCCACGGGGGCGGAGATCTCCCGCGCGCTGGTCGCGCAGATCGAGGCGGTGCGCGAGGACCCGGGCATCGAGGTCATCGAGCACGCGCTCGTGCTCGACGTGCTCACGGGTCCGCCGGGACCGGACGGCACCCCCGGGCGCGCGTGCGGCGTCACCCTGCACGTGATCGGGGAGGGGCAGCGCGACGGCGTCGGCGCCGCCCTGGGCCGCGCGGTCGTGCTGGCGACCGGCGGCATCGGCCAGGTCTACCGCTCCTCGACCAACCCCGCGCAGGCGACCGGCGACGGGATCGCCGCGGCGCTGCGCGCGGGTGCCGTGCTGGGCGACGTCGAGTTCGTGCAGTTCCACCCCACGGTGCTCTGGCTCGGCTCGGGCGTGAAGGGTCAGCTGACGCTCGTCTCCGAGGCCGTGCGCGGCGAGGGCGCGCTGCTCCTGGACACCGACGGCGTGCGGTTCATGCCCGACGTGCACCCGATGGCCGAGCTCGCCCCTCGGGACGTCGTCGCGCACGCGATCGTGCGACGGATGACGGAGACCGGGTCCGACCACGTCTGGCTCGACGCCCGGCACCTCGGCGACGCCTTCCTGCGTTCGCGGTTCCCGACGATCAACGAGCGCCTGCTCGAGCACGGCATCGACATGACCACCGACCTGGTCCCCGTCGCCCCCGCCCAGCACTACCACTCGGGCGGCGTCGTCACGGACCTGGTGGGGCGGACCAGCCTTCCCGGCCTGTACGCGGTCGGCGAGGTGGCCTGCACCGGGGTGCACGGCGCCAACCGGCTCGCGTCGAACTCGCTGCTCGAGGGCCTGGTGTTCGCCACGCGCGCCGCCCGGCACATCGCCGCCCAGGTTCACCAGGGCGCGCTCCCGCCGCTCACCCCGGTTCCCCGCCCTGGTGACGAGGCGCTCGTCGCCGCGGCGTCCCGCGCGCGGGTGCAGCGGATCGCGTCGGACGGGCCGGGCCCGCTCCGCTCGGGCGACGGGCTGCGGCGCGCGGTCGCCCAGCTCGCGGCGGTGCCCACGGACGCGCACCTCCGGACCGACGAGGGCCGGCGGCTGGCGGCGCCGCAGGTGGCCGAGTGGGAGACGACCAACGTGCACCAGGTGGCCACCGTGCTGACCGCGGCCGCGCTCGAGCGCGAGGAGAGCCGCGGCGGCCACGCGCGCAGCGACTTCCCCGACACGGAGCAGGCCTGGCAGGTCCGGCTGGAGCTGTCGCTCGACGCCGACGGCGACCTGGTCTCCCGACGCGCACAGATCGGCTGACGCCATGACCGCACTCGACCCCGCCTGGCTCGCCCGGACCGTGGCGATCGCCCTCGACGAGGACCTCGGACCGGAACCCGGCCGGGACGTCACCACGCAGTCGACGATCCCGCCGGACCTGGTGGGCGCCGCGGACCTCGTGGCCCGGCAGGACGGCGTCGTCGCCGGGCTGGTGGTGGTGCCCGAGGTCGTCGGTCAGGTCGCCGCCCGGCTCGGCCTGGCGGTGCCGTCGGTGGACCAGCGCGTGCCGGACGGCACCCGGGTGGCACGCGGTGACGTGCTCGCCGTCCTGCGCGGCCCCGTGCAGGTGCTCCTCGTCGCCGAGCGCACCCTGCTGAACCTCGCCTCGCGCGCGTCCGGCGTCGCCACCCACACCCGTCGCTGGGCCGACGCCCTCGACGGCACGGGAGCCCAGGTGCTCGACACCCGCAAGACGACCCCCGGCCTGCGCGCGCTGGAGAAGTACGCGGTGCGCTGCGGCGGCGGCACCAACAAGCGCATGGGTCTGTACGACGTCGCGATGGTCAAGGACAACCACGTGGTCGCCGCCGGCTCCGTCGCAGCGGCGGTCGCGGCCGTCCGGGAGTGCTTCCCCGACGTGACCATCCAGGTGGAGGCGGACACCCTCGCGCAGGCCCTGGAGGCGGTCGACGCGGGCGCGCGGTTCCTGCTGCTCGACAACATGCCCACGCAGCTGCTGGCGGAGGTCGTGTCGGCGGTGCGCGGGGGCGAGCTGGCGACCGGCCGCGTGGAGCTCGAGGCCACCGGCAACCTCACGCTCGACCGCGCGCGGGAGGTGGCGGCGACGGGGGTCGACTACCTGTCGGTGGGCGGGCTCACGCACTCGTCGCCGATCCTCGACCTGGCGCTGGACCTGGAGCCGCTCCGGACGGCGTGATGCGCGCGGGGCGGTCGGACGTGCGCCGGTAAGATCGCCCGGTGAGCGAGACGCCCCAGAGCACCCCTGCACCCGACGACGCCCCCGAGCAGCTCCGGGTGCGGCGCGAGAAGCGGGACCGGCTGCTCGCCGCCGGCGACGAGGCGTACCCGGTCGGCGTGCCGCGCACGCACACGATCGCGCAGGTCCGCGCGGAGCACCCGGACCTCGAGCCGGGCCAGGAGACGGACGACGAGGTCGGCGTCGCCGGTCGCGTCGTGTTCATCCGGATCGGCGGGAAGCTCTGCTTCGCCACGCTGCAGGACGGCGAGGGCAACCGGCTGCAGGCCATGTTCAGCCTGGCGGCCGTCGGGGAGGAGCGGCTCGCGGCGTTCAAGACCGACGTCGACCTGGGCGACCACCTGTTCGTGCACGGTCGCGTGATCGCGTCCCGCCGCGGCGAGCTGTCGGTGTTCGCCGACGCGTGGCAGATGGCGGCCAAGTCGCTGCGCCCGCTGCCCAACCTCTACGAGGGTGTGGAGCTGTCCGAGGAGGCGCGGGTCCGGCAGCGGTACGTCGACCTCATCGTGCGACCGGCGGCGCGCGTGACCGCCCGCCAGCGCCCGGCGCTCATGCGCTCGCTGCGCGACAACTTCCACCGCCGCGACTTCATCGAGATCGAGACGCCGATGCTGCAGACGCAGCCCGGCGGCGCGTCCGCCCGGCCGTTCATCACCCACATGAACGCGTTCGACATGGACCTGTACATGCGGATCGCACCCGAGCTGTTCCTCAAGCGGGCGCTCGTGGGCGGCATCGAGCGGGTCTTCGAGATCAACCGGAACTTCCGCAACGAGGGTGCCGACTCCACGCACTCCCCGGAGTTCGCCATGCTCGAGGCGTACGAGTCCTACGGCGACTACGACACGATGGCCGCCCTGACGCGCGACCTCGTGCAGACCGCGGCGCAGGACGTGCTCGGCACCACGGTGGTCGTCCTGCCGGACGGCGAGGAGTACGAGCTCGGCGGCGAGTGGGCCGAGCTGACCATGTACGGGTCGCTGTCGGAGTCGCTGGGCGAACAGATCACGCCGCAGACCGGGCTGGACGCGCTGCAGGTGTACGCCGACAAGCTCGGCATCGAGACCGACCCGAAGCGGCTCAGCCACGGGAAGCTGGTGGAACAGCTGTGGGAGCACCGGGTGGGCGACCACCTCTTTGCGCCCACATTCGTTCGTGATTTCCCGGTGGAGACCAGCCCGCTGGTGCGTGATCACCGCAGCATCACCGGTGTCGTCGAGAAGTGGGACCTCTATGTGCGCGGGTTCGAGCTGGCGACCGGCTATTCCGAGCTCGTCGACCCGGTGATCCAGCGCAACCGGTTCGAGGCGCAGGCGTTGCTGGCGGCGGCGGGCGACGACGAGGCGATGCGCGTGGATGAGGACTTTCTCATGGCCGTGGAGTACGCCTTGCCGCCGGCGGGGGGTATCGGGCTCGGGATCGACCGGTTGCTCATGGCGCTCACCGGCCTGGGTATTCGCGAGACCATCCTGTTCCCGCTGGTGAAGCCGTTGCAGTCATGAACCCGCTGCTCACCGCCCTGGCGGCGCTCCTGCCGTCCATCGGCGTCGGTCTGTTGTTCTGGTTCGCCATCCGCGCGCTCGTCAATGCGGACCGAACGGAACGGCAGGCAATGGCCAAAATGGATGCCGCGGAGCGTGACGCAGAATTGGCCGCGATGAAGAAGGAATCCCCGCCGACCGTTTGACGCCATAATGCGCCGATGCGATAGTGAACGCGACAGCATTCCCCGCATCTGTCAGATGGAGCACGCAATGGCGCAGAAGGTTCAGGTCCTGCTGGTCGATGACATCGACGGCGGAACTGCAGACGAGACCGTGACGTTCGGACTCGACGGCGTCACCTATGAGATCGACCTGACCTCCGGTCACGCGAGCGAGCTGCGTGACGCATTCGCCCAATGGGTCGGGCACGCACGCAAGGTCGGCGGTCGTTCCGCCACGAGGTCGACGCCTGCACGCGGGCGGCGTTCCTCGTCGGGCGACGCGCAGGCGATCCGCGAGTGGGCCAAGGAGCACGGGCACCACGTGTCCGAGCGCGGCCGCATCTCCGCGGAGGTCAAGGCCGCGTACGACGCGGCCCGCTGACACCACGCACGTACGACGAGAGCCCGGTACCCCCGTACCGGGCTCTCGTCATGTCCGGGTCAGACCGGTCGCGTCCCCGTGAGCTCGCGCACCGCGGCGTACTGCTCGCGGATCCGCGGGACCGGGTCGCCGCGGTACGCCGTCGCCTCGGAGGCCGAGGTCCACGCCGGCGGGGTCGCGCCGCCGGAGAGCACCCAGGCGGCCTGGCGGGCCGCGCCGTCCGCCACGTACTCGCCGGGCGTCGGGACCAGCACGTCGAGGCCGAGCACCGACGGGGCGATCTCACGCACGGCGGCCGACTGCGCGCCGCCGCCGATGAGGAACAGCCGCTCGACGGCCACCCCCTGGGCGCGCAGCGCGTCGATGCCGTCGGCGAGCGCGCAGAGCATGCCCTCGACGGCCGCGCGAGCCAGGTGCGCGGGCGTGGTGTTGGCCAGCCGCAGGCCGTGCAGGGCGCCCGTGGCGTCGGGCTTGTTCGGGGTGCGCTCGCCCTCCAGGTAGGGCACGAGGACGAGTCCGTCGGCGCCCGCCGGTGCGGAGAGGGCCAGAGCGGACAGCCCGGCGTGGTCGACGCCGAGCATCCGGGCGGCCGCATCGAGCACGCGCGACGCGTTCAGGGTGCACGCGAGCGGCAGGAAGGCGCCCGTGGCGTCGGCGAAGCCGGTGACCAGGCCGGAGCCGTCGGCGGTGGCCGTCGAGGCGATCGCGGAGACCACCCCGGAGGTGCCGATGGACACGGCGACGTCGCCGGGCAGGAGCCCGAGCGCCAGCGCCGCGGCCGCGTTGTCACCGGCGCCGGGGCCGAGGATCGCGCCGCCCGTGGAGCGGGGGCCGGCCTGCGACGGACCGAGCACGCGCGGCACGAGGGCGTCGTGGCCCAGCGCCAGCTCGAGCAGGTCGTGGCGGTAGTCCTCGGTGGCGGGCGACCAGTAGCCGGTGCCGGAGGCGTCGGACCGGTCGGTGACCAGGGCGTCGAGCCCGGTCGCGCCGGCCAGGCGCCAGGTCAGCCAGTCGTGGGGGAGGGCGACCGCGGCGACGCGTGCGGCGTTCTCCGGCTCGGCGTCGCGCAGCCAGCGCAGCTTGGTCACGGTCAGCGAGGCGACGGGCACCGAGCCGATGGCGTCGGCCCACGCCTGCGGTCCGCCGAGCTCGTCGATGAGGTCCAGCGCGGCGGGCGCGGAGCGGGTGTCGTTCCACAGGAGCGCGTCGCGGACCACCTCGCCGTCCGCGTCGAGCGCGACCATCCCGTGCTGCTGACCGCCGACGGAGATCGCGTCGACGTCGTCGAGACCCCCCGCGCCGACGATCGCGGACTGGAGGGCGTCCCACCAGTACCAGGGCGCGACCTCCGTGCCGTCCGGGTGCGACGCGCGTCCCGTGCGCACCAGCGCGCCGGTGTCGGCGTCGCGCACGACGACCTTGCAGGACTGCGTCGACGAGTCGATGCCGGCGACGAGTGCCATGAGCTACCTCCAGGTGAACCCGCGACGTCCGAGCAGAGGGATGCTCTGCCCGGACGCGGGAAGGAATGGGGGCGCCGCCCGCGCGGGGCGGGCGGCGCCGGTGAGCTGGGGTCAGCGGGCGCCGAGGGCGTGCTCGAGGGCCAGCTGGTTGAGGCGCACGAAGCCGAAGCCCCGCTCGGCCACGGCATCGACGTCGAGGTCCTCGTAGGCGGAGGTGTCGTTCAGCAGGTCGGCCAGGGTCTCGCCCTCGGCCAGCGTCGGCTGCGACAGCTCGAGCACACCGGACTCCTCGAGCGCGGCCTGCACCTCGGGGTCGGCCCGGAACGCCTGCGCGCGCTCCTTGAGCAGCAGGTAGGTGGACATGTTCGCGGCGGCCGAGTCCCAGACGCCCTTCATGTCCTCCGTGCGCGACGGCTTGTAGTCGAAGTGGCGGGGGCCGTCGTAGCGGGGGCCGCCGGACGGGAAGCCGTTCTCGACGAGGTCCACGGTGGCGAACGCGGAGAACAGGTCGCCGTGGCCGAACACCAGGTCCTGGTCGTACTTGATGGACCGCTGGCCGTTGAGGTCGATGTGGAAGAGCTTCTCCGCCCACAGCGCCTGCGCGATGCCCGAGGTGTAGTTCAGGCCGGCCATCTGCTCGTGACCGGTCTCCGGGTTGAGGCCGACGATGTCGCCGTGCTCGAGCTTGGCGATGAGCGCCAGCGCGTGGCCGACCGTGGGGAGCAGGATGTCGCCGCGGGGCTCGTTCGGCTTGGGCTCGATGGCGATCCGCAGGCCGTAGCCCTTCTCCTTGATGTACGCGGCGACGGTGTCGATGCCCTCGGCGTACCGGTCGTGCGCGGCGTTGAGGTCCTTGGCCGAGTCGTACTCGGCGCCCTCGCGGCCGCCCCACATGACGAACGTGTCGGCGCCCAGCTCAGCGGCGAGGTCGACGTTGCGGACCACCTTGCGCAGGCCGTAGCGGCGGACGCGGCGGTCGTTCGAGGTGAACGCGCCGTCCTTGAAGATCGGGTGGCTGAACGTGTTGGTGGTGACCATCTCGACCGTGATGCCGGTCTCGTCCAGGGCGCCCTTGAAGCGGGCCAGGATGCGGTCGCGCTCGGCGGCGTCGGAGCCGAAGGGCACCACGTCGTCGTCGTGGAACGTCACGTGCGCGGCGCCCAGCTCGGCCAGCTTGTGGACCGACTCCACGGGGTCCAGCCACGGGCGGCTGGCGGATCCGAACTGGTCCTGGGCGTTCCAGCCGACCGTCCAGAGGCCGAACGAGAACTTGTCTGCACGGGTGGGCTGCGGTGCCATCACACGTCTCCTCATCGAGATGGATCAATTTAGTTTGCCGGATGAATTTATCCTTTCCAGCCGGTAGGGTCAAGCCATGCCGACGCCCGAGCCCCGCGATCCGTCGCGCGTGGCCCGCCAGGCGCAGATGCGGGACCAGAACCTCGGGGTCGTCCTGCGGGGGATCGTCGACGCCGCCGAGCCGCTGTCCCGGGCCCAGCTCGCCGCGTCGGAGGACCTCGCGCGCGCCACCGTCTCGGGGCTGGTCGACCACCTCATCGAGGCGCGTCTGGTCCGCGAGCTCGATCCGACGCAGACCCAGCGCGCCGGCCGCCCCGCCGTCCCGCTCGCCCCCGCGCGGGGAACCGTCGCCGGCGTCGGCATGGAGGTCAACGTCGACTACCTGGGCGTCCGCGCCCTCGACCTGGCGGGCGACGTGCTGGCCGAGCACGTCGAGCTCGACGACCTGCGGGGGGCCGATGCCGCCGACGTGCTGGACCGGCTCGCCGCGCTCGCGGAACCCGTGATCGAGGGGTTGCGGTCGGCGGGTGTGCGCGTCGCCGGCACCGCCCTCGCCCTCCCCGGCCTGGTCGACCGCGTCACCGGCCCGCTGCGGGTCGCCCCCAACCTCGGCTGGCGGGACGTCGACGTCGTCGGGGTGGTGTCCGCGCACCCCGCGCTGCACGCGTTCCCGCCGCGGGTGGCCAACGAGGCCAACCTCGCGGCCCGCGCCGAGGCCCACGCCCGCCGCGGGTCGCCCAGCTTCGCGTACGTCTCCGGCGAGGTCGGCATCGGTGGCGCGATCGTGCTGGACGGCGAGATCTTCCCCGGCCGGCACGGCTGGAGCGGCGAGATCGGGCACATCGTCGTCGACGCGTTCCGCGGTCCGCGAGCCTCCGACGGCAGCCTCGAGGCGCTCGCCGGCCAGGACGCCATGCTGCGCGCCGCGGGCCTGCCGTCGACCGCCGGGCTGGACGTGCTGCTCGACGCGCTGGCGACCGGGGACCTCCGCGCGACGGCCGCGGTGGCGCAGGCCGCCCGCGCGCTCGGCGTCGCGCTCGCGTCGGTGGCCAACGTGGTCGACGTCGGCGAGGTGGTGCTCGGCGGCACCTTCGGCCAGCTGTTCGACCACGTGCACGACGAGGTGTCCGCGCGCCTCGACGAGCTCGTGATCTTCGCGCCCTGGTCGCCTCTGACCGTCTCACCCGCCCGCGCCGGCCAGTACCCGGCCATGACCGGCGGCGCCCTCGCAGCACTGGCCCGGGTGCTGGCCGACCCGGCGGAGTGGCTCCGCTCCCAGTCCTGATCCGCAACGTCCGCACTCGTGCGCCCTGGAACGCGACGGACTGCGGACGTACGGCGAGTGCCACCCGCAACGTCCGCACTCGAGCGCCTTGGTGCCCAACGGAGTGCGGACGTCCTGCACCGACTGTAGATCCGCAGCGTCCGAGCATCTGGTCGTTCTGGCGCTCGCTTCCTCGGACGTCCCGCGACGTAGGCTCCCTGACCGTGAGCGCGCAGCAGACACCCCTGTGGATCGGCACCTATCCCGTCGCCGGTGCGGGTACACCCGTCGGACAGGGGGAGGGGATTTGGCGCGTCGACCTCGACCCCGCCACGGGTGCGCTGAGCGATGCGCGTCAGGTCGTCGAGACGCCCTCGCCCAGCTTCCTCGCCCTGCGCGGCACCGTCCTGTACGCCGCGAACGAGCAGGCGGACGGCACGGTCAGCGCGTTCGACGTCGTCGGCGACGCCCTCGTGCACCGGGCCACGGTCCCGTCGGGCGGCGCGGACCCGTGCCACCTGCTCCTCGACGCGGACGGCCGCACCCTGTTCGTCGCCAACTACACGTCCGGCACGCTCGGCGTCCTGCCGCTCGACGCGGACGGGGGCTTCAGCGCGCTCGGCCCGGACCAGGTGTTCGGGCACGCCGGCGCGGGTCCCGACGAGGACCGGCAGGAGTCGCCGCACGCCCACTTCGTCGCGCTCGACCCCGGCGGCGCGTTCGTGCTGGTGTCCGACCTGGGTACCGACGAGATCCGCCGGTACCGCCGCGTCGACGGCCACCTGGTCGAGGACGGGATCGCGGCCGCGCTCCCCGCCGGCACCGGCCCGAGGCACCTGACGTTCAGCGCGGACGGGCGGTTCGCGTACGTGGTCGGTGAGCTCGACGTGACCGTCCGGGTGCTCGCGTGGGAGTCGGGCAGTGGCGCGCTCGTGCAGACGCTGCCGGCCACGACGGTCCAGGCAGGGGAGCGCCGGCTGCCCTCGCACGTGGTCCGCGACGGCGACAGGCTGCTGGTCGGTGTGCGGACGGCCGACGTGCTGACCCGCTTCGCGATCCGCGCGGACGGGCTGCTCGAGCCCGCGGCCGGCGACCCGGTCCCGGGGGCGTGGCCGCGGCACTTCGAGGTCGTCGACGGCTGGACGGTCGTCGCGCAGCAGGTGTCCGACGGTCTGGCCACGCTCGCTCCCGACGGCTCCGTCGTCGCGACGGCGGCCCTGCCGGCCCCGTCCTGCGTGCTGCCGGGAACCTCCGAAAAGCCCGTTATCGAATCGTGATCTTCTCGACTTACCGCCCTGTAAGTGACTGTGGTTGTCTGGCGGCAGCCGACCGTGACGGAAGGGTAACGACGCCCTGACCGGACGCGGCCGGAAGTGGCTGCGCAACGGAGCCCGGCCACGTCACGAGGGAGTGACCGTGCGCCGTGCCGACCGTCTGAACCCCGTCCCCGCGAGCCTTGCCGCCCTGGCGCTCGTCGTCCCGCTGACCCTCGTCGCGCTCGCCTCGCCGGCGGCCGCGGCACCGGGTGACCTGGCGCGCACCGGCACGGCCACGGCGTCGCAGTTCCAGTCGGACCAGGACGGCACGTTCCCGCCGGACGCGGCGATCGACGGCGACCCGGCCACCCGCTGGGCCAGCGGCAACGGCCCGGACGAGGACGTGCCGTTCACCCAGTGGGTCCAGGTGGACCTGGGCGCGGAGGCGTCCGTCGACCATGTCGTCCTGGCGTGGGAGGCCGCGTTCGCCGCGGGGTACGAGGTCCAGGTGGCGACGACCGCACCCGAGGACCCGGCGTCGTGGGCGGCCGTGCACACCGAGGCGGCGGGCGACGGCGGCACCGATGACCTGACCTTCACGGCCACCGCCGCGCGGTACGTGCGCGTGCACATGACCCAGCGGACCAGCTTCGACTGGGATCCCGCCCGCCCGCACTGGTACGGCTACTCGCTGTTCTCGCTCGAGGTGTACGGCACGCCGACGCAGGTCGCCGCGGCCTTCGCCCGGTCCGGCACCACCGTCCCGGCGGGCACCGACGCGGTCGTCCCGGTCATCCTCGCGGTCGCCGACGCCACCGACACCACGGTCCGCGTGCAGTCCACCGGCGGCACCGGCGTGGCCGGCACCGATTACACCGCGGTCGACCAGACCCTGACCTTCCCGGCCGGCACCACCGAGGCGAGGGTCACCGTGCCGACGGTGGACCACGGCCCGCTCGGGCAGGTGCGCACGGTCGAGCTGACGCTGTCCGAGCCGTCCGCGGGCCTGGTCCTGGGCGGTCGCACGACGAGCACCGTCACCATCACCCCGCACGGCGAGCTGCCGGACGTCGGCGGCGTCACCGTGCTCGACGACTACGAGTCCGGCGTCCCCGCCGGGTACACCACGTGGGGCATCAGCGCGCCGGTGACCCCGGTCCTGAGCACCGGCCCGGTCGACCGCGGCGGCAACGGCCTGATCGCCACCGTGGGCGGCACCCCCGCCGCGGGCGACTGGTTCGGGTTCACGCACGACATCGCCGCCACCGACTGGTCCGCGCACGACGGCTTCACGTTCTGGTTCCTGGGCACCGGCGGCGGCGGCCAGCTCCGGTACGAGCTGAAGAGCAACGGCCAGCTGTTCGAGCGCTCGGTCACCGACGACACCGCGGGCTGGCGCCAGGTCAGCGTGGCGTTCTCGCAGCTGCGGCTCAAGGGCAACCCGGCCTCCGACGCCCGCTTCGACCCGACGGCGAGCACCGGCTTCGCGGTGACCCTGACCGATCTGGGCGCGGGCGCGTGGACGTTCGACGACCTCGGCCTGTACGACCGGGTGAGCATGATCGAGGACGCCGAGGGCGAGGTCCCGCTGGCGGCGCCCGGCACCACCGTCGGCATCTTCACGTGGGGCTCCGCCCCCGACCTGGTCAGCCTGGGCGTCACCGAGCAGGAGCGCGACGGTGCCCCGGCCGGTAACCACGTGCTGTCGGGCGACTACCTGATCCCGTCGGGCGGCTGGGGCGGCTTCAGCCAGAACCTCGCCGCCGGCCAGGACTGGAGCTCGTTCCGCGGGATCCGGCTGGCCTGGTACGCCTCGCAGCCGACGCGCCCCGCCAGCCCGACCGCCGGCGACGACATCAAGGTCGAGCTCAAGGACGGCGGCCCGGACGGCGAGCACTCGGAGCTCTGGGCGGCCACGTTCAAGGACAACTGGTCCAGCGACGGCAGCCGCTGGAAGATCGTCGACCTGCCGTTCTCGGCGTTCACCCTCGGCGGCTACCAGCCCGGCGACGCGGCCACCCGCAACGGCACGCTCGACCTGACGTCCGCGTGGGGCTACGCGCTGACCATGGTGCCGGGCACGGCCACTGCGGTCTCCTGGGCGGTCGACGACGTCCAGCTCTACGGCTCGGCGGTCCCCGCGCCGACGGCGACGATCACCAGCCAGGACGTCGTCCTCGTCGACCCCGGCGCGACCGCGCAGGTCCCGGTGACCCTGACGACGACCGACGGCCAGGCGCTCGCCGCGGACGTCACCGTCGAGTACGCGAACGGCGCCGGCACCGCGGTGGCCGGCACGCACTACGACGCCTTCAGCGGCACCCTCACGTTCCCCGCGGGCACCGCCACGGGCGCGACGCAGACGATCGACGTGGTCACCCACGCGACCGCCGCCACCGACGACGCGCGCACCCTGGCGGTCGACCTGACGGCCACGGGAGCGGTCGTCGGCACCAGCCCGAGGATCGTCCTCAACGCGGTCGGCGCCACCTATCTCGACCCGAGCGCGAGCACGGCTGACCGCGTCGAGGACCTGCTGGGCCGGATGACGCTCGCGGAGAAGATCGGCCAGATGACCCAGGCCGAGCGGCTGGGCCTGCAGTCTCCCGCGCAGATCGCCGACCTCGGTCTGGGTTCGGTCCTGTCCGGCGGCGGGTCCGTCCCGACGCAGAACACGCCGGCCGGCTGGGCGGACATGGTGGACGGGTTCCAGCGCCAGGCGCTGTCCACGCGGTTGCAGATCCCGCTGATCTACGGCGTTGACGCCGTCCACGGGCACAACAACGTGGTGGGCGCGACGATCTTCCCGCACAACTCCGGGCTGGGAGCCGCGCGCGACGCGGACCTGGTCGAGCAGGTCGAGCGGACCACCGCCCAGGAGGTGCGGGCCACCGGCGTGCCGTGGACGTTCGCGTCGTGCCTGTGCGTGACGCGCGACGAGCGCTGGGGCCGCAGCTACGAGTCGTTCGGTGAGGACCCGGCGCTCGTTGCGGCGATGGCAGGTCCGGCGGTCGTCGGGCTCCAGGGCGCCGACCCGAGCGACCTGTCGGGTCCCGACAAGGTGCTGGCGACCGCCAAGCACTGGGTCGGTGACGGCGGCACCACCTATGACCCGGCGCTCGCGGGCACCGGCTACCCGATCGACCAGGGCATCACGCACGTCGACAGCCTCGACGCCCTGCGGCGCCTGCACGTCGACCCGTACGTGCCGGCCATCGAGGCGGGGGTCGGCTCGATCATGCCCTCGTACTCGGCGGTCTCTGTCGCGGGCGCGGACCCGATCCGGATGCACGAGTACGGGGCGCTGAACACCGACCTCCTCAAGGACGAGCTCGGCTTCGACGGCTTCCTCATCAGCGACTGGGAGGGCATCGACAAGCTGCCCGGCGGCACCTACGCCGACAAGGCCGCACGCTCGGTGAACTCCGGCCTCGACATGGCGATGGCGCCGTACAACTTCGGCGCGTTCATCACCGCGATCACCGCCAAGGTGGGCTCCGGGGACGTGTCGCAGGAGCGGGTCGACGACGCCGTCCGGCGGATCCTCACCCAGAAGCTCGCGCTCGGGCTGTTCGACGCCCCGTTCGCCGACCGGTCGCTGGCCGGCGAGGTCGGGTCCGCTGCGCACCGGGCGGTGGCCCGCGAGGCGGCTGCGAAGTCGCAGGTGCTGCTCAAGAACGCGGACGACCTGCTGCCCCTGGCCGCCGACACCGCGGTGTACGTGGCCGGCTCCAACGCCGACGACCTGGGCAACCAGTCGGGTGGCTGGACCATCTCCTGGCAGGGCGGCTCGGGCGACATCACGCCGGGCACGTCGGTCCTCGAGGGCATCCAGGCGGCAGGCCCGGCCGTGACGTACTCGAAGGACGCCTCGGCGCCGGTCGGGGACGCGCAGGTGGGTGTCGTCGTCGTCGGCGAGACGCCCTACGCCGAGGGACAGGGCGACGTCGGCAACAACGGCAAGTCCCTGAGCCTGAGCGCGGCGGACCGCACCGCGATCGACACGGTCTGCGGGGCGCTGCCGTGCGTGGTGCTCGTCGTGTCGGGCCGCCCGCAGCTGGTCACGGACCAGCTCGGCGCCATCGACGCCCTGGTGGCCTCGTGGCTTCCGGGCACCGAGGGCGCGGGCGTCGCGGACGTCCTGTTCGGCACCCGGCCGTTCACCGGCCGCCTCCCCGTCAGCTGGCCCGCCACGGCCGACCAGGTGCCCGTCAACGTCGGCGACGACGTCTACGCGCCGCTGTACCCGTACGGCTGGGGCCTGCGCACGGACGCGCAGCGCGACCGGCTGACCGCGCTCGTGGCCACCCTGCCCGCGGGCGACGCGCAGGACGCCGTCCAGGCCGTGCTCGACGCGCCGATCTGGGACGGGTCGGCACTCGACCCGGCTCGCACGGGGCAGGCGGTCCGGCTGCTGTTCGCCGCGGCGGAGGAGCTGAACGGCACCGACCGTGACACCGCCACCGCGGCAGGGATCGTGGTCTCGCTCGTGCGCGACCTCGCCCAGGAGGCCTCCGGTCCGGACGACGCCGCCACGACCGCCGACGCCGAGCACGCCTTGATGTCCGGCCAGGCGAGTGGCGCGGTCGACCTCCTGGCCGACGTCCTCGGCGTCTCGACCGCCCCGCCCGTCGCGTCGACCACGAGCCTGTCGCTCTCGTCGTCCGTGAAGGTCTTCGGCAACCCGGTGACCGCCCGGGTGACGGTGCGTGCTCCCGGCGGCTCGCCGACCGGGTCCGTGCAGGTGCTCGTGGACGGCACCTCGGTGGCCACCGTGCCGCTGGCGGCGGACGGCACCGCGACGGTCCGGCTTCCCGCGGACCTCAGCACCGGTCGGCACGCGATCACGGCCGTGTACGGGGGCGCGCCGGCGGCCGACCCGCCGGTGACCGGTTCGACGTCGGCGGCCGCGACGCTGCGGGTGACCCGGGCCCTGCCCACGGTCCGCACGGACGGCACCGACTGGACCGTGCGCCGGTCCGACCCCAAGCAGGTGCACGTCCAGGTGGCCGGTGTCGCGGGGGTCACCCCGACCGGGACGGTCGACGTCTGGGTCAACGGCTCTCGCAAGGGCACCGCCACCCTGGACGCACGCGGCACCGCGGTGGTGACGCTGCCCATCGGGACCCGGACCTCGCTCGTCCTGGTCACCTACGGCGGCGACCCGACCTACCTGCCGTGGATCGGCTCCCCGCACCTCTTGGTGGTGAGGTGACGCCCTAAAGGGTGACAACGGACCAAAGTCCTTCAGCACCTGCCGGTACCTGTCGATCCCTCCTCGTCGACGACGAACGAGGAGGTCCCGCGATGCGCAACGGCTTTGACATCTACCGGGTCGGTCCGGACCGGAACCACCAGGAGCCCCAGAGCCCGTGGGGCTGGACCCCGCGTCGGGGCGAGGTGCCGACCGGTGAGACCGTCGTGCAGGACCACGACTTCACGCTGACCTACACGGGCAACGACCCGCAGCTGGCCGCCGCGTTCGCCCGCGGTGCCCGGCTCAAGGAGATTGTCACCTTGTGGCCCGAGCTCGCGTTCTACCCCTCGACGGCGGGCGGCTTCCTCCCGGACGGGAACATCTTCCCGATCCGCGGCGACTACAAGCCGCCGAGCGGGTTCAGCAACCTGCGCTCGAAGCTCAACTCGCGTCGCTCGTCGGGCGCGCATGCGGCAGAGGTCACCGCCCAGCCGTGAGGTGAGGTCGGGCTCCGTGCGTGAGAATGGGTGCAGACCCGTCCGCCGACAGGAGCGCCCGTGACCCTCGAGCACGCCCCGCGCGTCGCCATGCTCTCGGTGCACACGTCTCCGCTCGAGCAGCCCGGGACCGGTGACGCCGGCGGGATGAACGTCTACGTGCTCGAGCTGTCCCGTGCGCTGGCCGCCCGGGGTGCCCGCGTCGAGATCTTCACGCGTGCCACGTCCTCGGACCAGGCCGAGACCGTGCTGCTGCCCGGCGCCGACGCGCTCGGTCGCCCTCTCGTGGGGGACGCCGCCCGTACCGTCCTGCTCGCCGACGAGGTCGGCCCCGGCGTGACGCCGCCGATCCTGGTGCACCACGTGCCCGCGGGCCCGTTCGAGCGGCTCGACAAGAACGACCTGCCGGGCGTCCTGTGCGGGATGGCCGCCGGGGTCCTGCGCTGGGAGGCCGCCCGCCGGCCCGGCTGGTACGACGTCGTGCACTCCCACTACTGGCTGTCCGGGCAGGTCGGCCAGGTCGCCGCGGACCGCTGGGAGGTGCCGCTGGTGCACACCGCGCACACCCTCGCGCGCGTGAAGAACGCGTCCCTGGCTCCCGGCGACACCCCGGAGCCGACCGCGCGGGTGGTCGGGGAGGAGCAGCTCGCCGCCGAGGCGGACGCGCTGGTGGCCAGCACGCCGGTCGAGGCGGAGGAGCTGGTCGAGCTGTACGGCGCCGACCCCGACCGCGTGCACGTGGTGGAGCCGGGCGTGGACCTGGACCGGTTCGTGCCGGGCGACCAGGCGACGGCCCGCCGCGAGCTCGGCCTGCCGGCGGACCGCCAGATCGTCCTGTTCGCGGGGCGGGTGCAGGCGCTCAAGGCCCCCGACGTGCTGGTCAGTGCGCTCGGCGTCCTGCGCGAGACCGGCCGGCCCGTCCCGCTCCTCGTCGTGCTCGGGGGACCGTCCGGTCGCTCCAGCGCGGTGCGGGAGCTCCAGGCGCTCGCGGCCATGACGGGGGTGGCCGACGACGTCGTCGTGCACCCGCCCGCCGACCGCGACACGCTCGCGCGCTGGTACCACGCGGCCGACGTGGTCGCGATGCCGTCGCGCAGCGAGTCGTTCGGGCTCGTGGCCGCCGAGGCGCAGGCCAGCGGCGTGCCGGTCATCGCCGCGTGCGTCGGCGGGCTGCGCACGATCGTCGACCACGACGTGTCCGGCCGGCTGGTCCGCGGGCACGACCCGGCGGTCTGGGCCGACGTGATCTCGGACGTGCTGCACTCCACCGAGGACCGCGCGCGGTACGCCGTCGGTGCCCGTCAGGTGGCCGAGCGGTTCGGCTGGGAGACCACCGCGGACCAGATGCTCAAGGTCTACTCGGTGGCCGGCGAGGTCCGGGCGTCCCGCGTCTGAGGGTCGGACGTCCCAGGCCGCCTCAGGGCGCCTGCGGCAGGATGGGCCCATGACCTACACCCTCGTGCTGCTCCGCCACGGCGAGAGCGAGTGGAATGCGAAGAACCTGTTCACCGGCTGGGTCGACGTGCCGCTGTCGGAGAAGGGCACCGCGGAGGCCGTCCGCGGCGGGACGCTGCTCACCGACGCGGGCGTGCTGCCCGACGTCGTGCACACGTCGCTGCTGCGCCGGGCCATCACCACGGCCAACCTGGCCCTCGACGCCGCCGACCGCCACTGGATCCCCGTCAAGCGCTCCTGGCGCCTGAACGAGCGGCACTACGGCGCCCTGCAGGGCAAGGACAAGAAGCAGACGCTCGAGGAGTACGGCGAGGAGCAGTTCATGCTCTGGCGCCGGTCCTACGACTTCCCGCCGCCGGACATCGAGCTGGGCTCGGAGTTCTCGCAGGACGCCGACCCGCGCTACGCCGGCGAGCCGATCCCGCGCGCCGAGGCGCTCGAGCAGGTCCTCGTCCGCGCGCTGCCGTACTGGGAGTCGGACATCGTCCCCGACCTGCAGGCCCGCAAGGTCGTGCTGGTCGCGGCCCACGGCAACTCGATCCGCGCCCTGGTCAAGCACCTGGACGACGTGGACAGCAGCACGATCGCCGGGATCAACATCCCGACCGGCATCCCGCTGCTCTACACGCTCGACGAGGAGACGCTGAAGCCCACCAACCCGGGCGGCACGTACCTCGACCCGGAGGCCGCCGCGGAGGCCATCAAGGCCGTGGCCAACCAGGGTCGCTGACCCTCGGCACACCCACCGACGTCCGCACTCGACAGGGTTCCACCCCGTTCGAGTGCGGACGTTGCTGCGTTCGCCCGGAAGTCAGCGCGCGTCGAGGCTCGCGATCGCCGCCTTCGTCGCCGAGGACCGCCACGCCTGCTCGACCAGCTCGGCGAGGGTGTCCCAGTCGGGGTCGTGCGCCGCGTCGAGGTGCGCGCCCACCCACCCGAACCGGCCCATGTAGGGGGCGACGAAGTACCGGGCGGGATCGCGCGCCACGATCGCCTGCTGCTCGTGCCGGTCCGCCTTGCACCAGAGCGCGAGCCGGCCGTCGGCGTGGTGGTCGGGCAGGATCCAGGCGAACCTGCGGCCGCGCGTGAAGAACCCGGTGTTGCCGTACACGTCGACCTCGGTGACCGTCTCGGGCAGCTGGGCGACCACGTCGCCGAGCCGCTCGCGGGCGACGGCGACGTCGTCGTCGCCCCACCCGAGCTCCCGCTCCGCCATGGCGCCACGCTATCGACGGCGCGCGGAACGTGAGAACGGCAGCTCCCGCGGGGGAGCTGCCGTTCTCGGCGTCGACCTGAGCCGCAGTCAGCCGGCGGTGCGGTCCAGCTCCGGGCGGCCGACGCCCGTCACCAGGTAGGTCACCCGGCGGGCGACCGAGACGCCGTGGTCGCCGAACCGCTCGTAGTACCGGCCCAGCAGCGTGACGTCGACGGTCTCCTGCGTGGTGCCGGCCCAGGAGCCGCCGAGCAGCGCTGCGAACGTGTCCTCGTGCAGCTCGTCGAGGAGGTCGTCGTCCTGCTCGATGCTCTCGGCCAGCTGGATCTCGCGGCTGTTCAGCAGCGTGGTGGTGCGCCGGGCCACGCGCACAGCAGCGTCGTGCATCTCCGCGAACGTGCCGGACAGCGCCTGCGGCACCGCGTGCCGGGGGTACCGGCCGCGGGCCACCTGCGCGACGTGCCGGGCCAGGTCGCCCATGCGCTCCAGCGACGCGCTCATGCGCAGTGCGGAGACGACGATCCGCAGGTCGGTGGCGACCGGCTGCTGCTGCGCGAGGAGCAGGACGCAGCGCTCGTCGAGGTCGCGCTCGATGGCGTCGATGGCCAGGTCGTCGGCGATCACGGACTCCGCGAGCGCCAGGTCGGCCGTGAGCAGCGCGATGCCGGCGTTGGTGATGGCCTGCTCGACCCGGCCGCTCATCGCCGCCAGGTCCTCGCCCAGCTGGTGCAGCTCGGCGTCGAAGATGTCCCGCATGTGCTCCCTCTCGTGCCGCCACGGCAGGTGCCGCGCGCAGCGACAGGCTGACATCGGCAGGTGAACGGACGGGCGCCTCCAGGTGAACGGACGACGGCCGTTGTGCACACGCCCCCGGCACCTCATGCGAATCGGGTGAGGCAGCGACACCCCCACCTGGGCCAGCATGGCGGAAGGGCTCCGACGCGCTGGCCACCAGGGACGGCGACGGGGTCGACGGAGGGACGACAGATGGCGCAGCGGGTGACGGCATGGGTCGGCTGGGTGTGGTTCGCGGCGTTCGCGATCCTCGTCTCGGGGCTCTTCAACATCATCGCGGGGGCCGTCGCGGCGTTCTCCCCGAAGACGGTCGTCTCCTGGACGCCGGACGGGATCGCCGTCGTGGACGTCTCGACGTGGGGCTGGGTGCACCTGGTCCTGGGCGCCCTGCTGCTGCTCGTCGGGTTCGCGCTCTTCTCCGGCACCGGCTGGGCGCGCGTCACGGCGATCGTGCTGGTGATCCTCAACCTGCTCGCGCAGTTCGTGTCGCTGCCGATCACCCCGTGGTGGTCGCTCATCGCCATCGCCCTGGACTTCTTCATCCTCTGGGCGCTGACGGTGCACGGCGACGAGGTCGCGCGCGCCAACCGCTAGAAGCCCGCACGACAGGAGAGGTACGACGATGACGACGTTCACGGCCTGGAAGTTCGACACCGCCGACGGAGCCGCCAAGGCCGTCGACGCACTGAAGGCAGCGCAGACCGACGGTCTGGTGCGGATCGTCGACCACGCGGTGATCAGCTGGCCCCAGGGTGACGCGAAGCCCTCGATGCACCACTCCCACGACGACAAGCTCCGCGGCACGGGGTGGGGGGCGTTCTGGGGGCTGCTGTTCGGCGGACTGTTCTTCGTGCCGCTCCTCGGCGCCGCGGTGGGTGCCGCCGTCGGGGGGATCAGCAAGGCGGTCGCCGCGGTGGGCATCGACGACGCCCAGCTGGAGAGCATCCGTGCGCAGATCACGGAGGGCACGTCGCTGCTGTGCGCGGTGACGGAGAACGCGGACATGGACCGTCTGGGTGAGCGGCTCCACGGCCTGCACAGCACGCTCGTGGCCACCAACCTCACGGAGGCCGAGCGGTCGCTGCTGCTGGAGACCTTCGGCTGAGTGAACGCCCGGTGAACGCTCCACGGCGGGCGGGCTCCGGGTGGCGGCATCGGCGTGTTGCACGCTCCGGCGCGTCCTAGGGTGGGTGCCGTGGACGGGATCGACGGGCTGCTGCTCCTCCTCGCCGGCGGGCTCGGCCTGCTGACGGGGGTCTGGGCGACCCTGGCGTTCCGCTGGAGCGAGCGGACACAGCGTGCACTGCCGCCGCGGCCGGAGCCCACGCTCGACGACGGGCTCGTGCGCATGCTCGCAGTGCTGCGGTCGGCGGCCGTGGTGCTCGACGACGCCGACCAGGTGGTGCGTGCCAGCGCGCCGGCCCACGCCCTGGGCATCGTGCGCGACGGGCGCGTCGCCCCGGCGGCGATCCGCGACCTCATCGCCCTGGTGCGCCGCGACGGCGTGATCCGCGACGAGGTGCTCGAGGTGCCCCGCGGGCCGGTCGGACCCGGAGTCCTGCTGGTCCAGGTGCGCGTGGCGCAGGTGAGTTCCGAGCACCTGGTGGTGCTGGCGGAGGACCTGACGCAGGCGCGGCGGCTCGAGGCGATCCGGCGCGACTTCGTCGTCAACGTGTCCCACGAGCTGAAGACGCCCGTCGGCGCGCTGGCGCTCCTCGCCGAGACGGTGCAGGACGCCGCCGACGACCCCGAGGCCGTGCGCCGGTTCGCCGGTCGCATGCAGGCCGAGGCCACCCGGCTGTCCGCGCTGGTGCACGAGATCATCGAGCTGTCCCGGCTGCAGGTGGCCGGCGCGCTCGGCCAGGTGGGGCTTGTCGACGTGGACGGGGTCCTCTCGGAGGCCGTCGACCGCGCCCGCACCACCGCGGAGGCCAAGAAGGTGCGGCTCGACATCGGCGGGGAGCGCGGCACGCGGGTGCTGGGCCAGCGCGACCTGCTGGTCACCGCGGTGCGCAACCTGCTGGACAACGCGGTGGCGTACTCCGGCGAGGCGTCGCACGTCGGCGTCGGTGTCCGCACCCACGGCGAGCTCGTGGAGATCKCGGTGGTCGACGAGGGCATCGGCATCAACCCGGCCGAGCAGGAGCGGGTGTTCGAGCGGTTCTACCGCGTGGACCCCGCCCGCTCGCGGGACACCGGCGGCACCGGGCTGGGCCTGTCGATCGTCAAGCACGTCGCCGCGGACCACGGGGGAGAGGTGACCGTGTGGTCGCAGCCCGGCCGCGGGTCCACGTTCACTCTGCGGCTGCCGCGCGCGGAGGAGCCCACCGCGCCCGTCGCCGAGCTGCCCGGTCTGCCCGTCACCATCGAAGGAGCGCACGTGCGCCGGACCGCGTCATGACCCGGATCCTGCTCGTCGAGGACGAGGAGTCCTACCGGGACCCGTTGACGTACCAGCTGGAGCGCGAGGGCTTCGACGTCGTCACCGCCGCGACCGGACCCGAGGCGCTGGCCCGGTTCGACGAGTTCGGTGCCGACCTGGTGCTCCTCGACCTCATGCTCCCCGGGCTGCCCGGCACGGAGGTCTGCCGCCGGTTGCGGCTGGTCAGCGACGTGCCGGTCATCATGCTCACGGCCAAGGACGACGAGATCGACAAGGTGGTCGGCCTGGAGCTGGGCGCCGACGACTACGTCACCAAGCCGTACTCGTCGCGCGAGCTGCTGGCCCGCGTCCGCGCGGTGCTGCGCCGCCGGGAGGCGGTCGTCACCGCCGGCGCCCCGGCCGCACCGGAGGTGGACGACGACGACCTGCTGGTGGCGGGACCGGTGCGGATGGACGTCGAGCGGCACACCGTCCGCGTGCGCGACGAGGCGGTCGCCTTCCCGCTCAAGGAGTTCGAGCTGCTGGAGCTGCTGCTCCGCAACGCCGGGCGCGTGCTCACCCGCGGGCAGCTGATCGACCGGATCTGGGGCTCGGACTACGTCGGCGACACCAAGACGCTCGACGTCCACGTGAAGCGCGTCCGCGCCAAGATCGAGGTCGACCCGGCCAACCCGACGCTGCTGCTCACGGTCCGCGGCCTGGGCTACAAGCTCACCGACGACGACTAGCAGCCCCCTGCGCCGACCGACGCCCCGCCCACCGACCCGGTGCGCGGGGCGTCGTGCTGTACCGCCATCGTTCACCTGGGGTTCACCCGCAGCCGCCCACCTGGTCACGTGGGCTTCCTACCGTCAGCCTCGCCGCGCACACATCGGTGCGCACCTGATCGACAGGACGGAACACAGTGAAGCTCTCCCTCCACGGCCGGATCGGCGCGATCGCCCTCACAGGCGCCCTCGCCCTCTCCCTCGCGGCCTGCGGATCGGACGACCCGACCGGGTCCGGCGACACCACGGACGCCCCCGCGCAGACCTCTGAGCTCAGCGGTGACCTGAACGGCGCCGGCGCCACGTCGCAGGAGAAGGCGATGGACGCCTGGCGCGCCGGCTTCCAGAGCGCGAACCCTGACGTCAACATCAACTACGACCCCGTCGGCTCCGGCGGCGGTCGCACGCAGTTCCTCGACGGGTCCGTCGACTTCGCCGGCTCGGACTCGGCGCTGAGCGCCGAGGAGCTGGAGTCGGCCAAGGCGATCTGCACCACCGAGGCCATCGACCTGCCGCAGTACATCAGCCCGATCGCGGTCGTCTTCAACCTCGAGGGCGTCACCGAGCTCAACCTGTCGGCCGCCACCATCGCGGGGATCTTCGACAACAAGATCACCACGTGGGACGCGCCCGAGATCGCGGCGGAGAACCCCGACGCCACGCTCCCGGCCACGGCGATCACGCCCGTGCACCGCTCCGACGAGTCGGGCACCACGAAGAACTTCACCGACTACCTGGCCAAGGCCTCCGGTGGCGCGTGGACGTACGAGGCCGACGGCAACTGGCCGTTCCAGACCGGTGAGTCGGCGCAGGGCACCTCGGGCGTCATCCAGGCGGTCCAGGGCGCGGACGGCACCATCGCGTACGCGGACAACTCGGCGGTCGGCACGCTCGGCGTGGCCAGCATCAAGGTCGGCGAGGAGTGGGTGGCCCCGTCCGAGGAGGGTGCGGCCGCCGCGGTCGACGCCTCCCCGCGCGACGACGAGCGTGCCGAGCACGACATCGTCATCAAGATCGACCGCGAGACGACGCAGGCGGGCGCCTACCCGCTGATCCTCATCTCGTACGGCGTGGCGTGCCTCCAGTACGACACCGCTGAGAAGGCCGACCTGGTCAAGGGCTTCCTCAGCTACGTCGTGAGCGCCGAGGGCCAGGCCGCCGCCGAGGAGGCCGCGGGTTCCGCGCCGCTGTCCGACGCGCTCCGCACGGACGTCCAGGCCGCGATCGACGCGATCACCGCGGCGGCCTGACGCCTGACGCACGACCCCGCCGGTGGCGGGCCCGTCCCGGGGGGAGACGGGCCCGCCACCGGCGGACGCACGACCCACGACGAGACGCAGGAGAGAAGTGACCAGCACCCAGAGCCCGCCGACGCCGACGCAGAGCCCGACGCTCGCGCCGGCGCCCGTGCGGCGTCGTCGTACCCGCGTGGTCGACCGGGGCGCCAGCCGGCTGTTCCGGTGGACCGCGACGGCAGCGGGAGCGCTCATCCTCCTGGTCCTCGTGGCGGTCGCCGCGTTCCTGGTGCTGCGCGCCTGGCCCGCGCTGGCCACGCCGGCCGCGGAGCTGACCGAGAAGGTCTCCTGGATGGGCGACGCCACGTCGCTCCTCGACTTCGTCGGCCCGCTGATCTTCGGCACGATCCTCGCCGCAGCGCTCGCCCTGGTGATCGCGACCCCGATCGCGCTCGGCATCGCGCTGTTCACCTCGCACTACGCACCGCGCCGGCTGGCGTCGGGCCTGGGCTACCTGGTCGACCTGCTCGCCGCCATCCCGTCGGTCGTCTACGGCCTGTGGGGCGGCCTGGTGCTCGCCCCGATGGTCAAGCCGATCTGGGCGTGGCTCAACGAGTACCTCGGCTTCATCCCGCTCTTCGGGGGCACGGTCTCGCCGACCGCCCGTGTGCTCATGACCGTCGGCATCGTGCTCGCGGTGATGATCCTGCCGATCATCACCGCGGTCAGCCGCGAGGTGTTCCTGCAGACGCCGCGCCTGCACGAGGAGGCCGCGCTCGCGCTCGGCGCCACCCGGTGGGAGATGATCCGGGTCGCCGTCCTGCCCTTCGCCCGCTCGGGCATCGTGTCCGCCGCCATGCTCGGTCTGGGCCGTGCGCTCGGCGAGACCATGGCCGTGCTCATGATCCTGTCGCCCGGGTTCCTCTACTCGTTCCACCTGCTCGAGGCGGGTCAGCAGCAGACGATCGCGGCCAACATCGCCGCCCAGTTCCCCGAGGCCAACCCGCTGGGCGTCTCGGCCCTGATCGCCACGGGTCTCGCGCTGTTCGTCATCACCCTGATCGTCAACATGGCCGCCCGCGCGATCGTCGCGCGCCGCAAGGACTTCTCGGGAGCGAACTGATGACCGCCCCTACCGTGGACAACAGCGAGCTGAGGACCCTGCTCCGGCAGGTCGACCCGCGCCGCCACCGCACCGACCGCATCATGCGCGTGCTGATCATCGGGGCGTTCGTGATCGCGATGCTCCCGCTGGTCTCGGTCTCCTGGACCGTGCTGGTCAACGGCATCGAGCGCTTCAACATGTACTTCCTCACGCACTCGATGCGCGGGGTGTTCGGCGGCATGGACGCCGGTGGCATCTACCACGCGATCATCGGCACCCTGGAGATCACGCTCTTCGCGACGCTCATCTCCGTGCCGATCGGACTGCTCGCCGCCATCTACCTGGTCGAGTACGGGCGCGGACAGCTGGCGCGGTGGGTGACGTTCTTCGTCGACGTGATGACCGGCATCCCGTCGATCGTCGCGGGCCTGTTCGCCTACGCGCTGTTCGCGGTGATCCTCGGCCCCGGCATCCGGATGGGTGCCGTCGGCTCGGTGGCCCTGAGCGTGCTGATGATCCCGGTGGTGGTGCGCTCCTGCGAGGAGATGCTGCGCCTGGTGCCCAACGAGCTGCGCGAGGCGGCCCTGGCCCTGGGCGTGCCGCGGTGGCTGGTGGTCATCAAGGTCGTGCTGCGCACCGCGATCGCCGGCATCGGCACCGGCATCACGCTCGCGATCGCCCGCGTCATCGGGGAGACCGCCCCGCTGCTCATCACCGTCGGCGTGATCGACTCGATCAACTTCAACCTGTTCGAGGGCCGGATGATGACGCTCCCGGTCTACGTGTACCGGCAGTACTCGCAGGGTCTGGTGCCCTGCACGCCCGGCGCCACCGACTGCATCGCGACCATCAACTACGACCGGGCCTGGGCCGCGGCGCTGACGCTGATCCTCATCGTCATGCTGCTCAACCTGGTCGGCCGCCTGATCACCCGCTTCTTCGCCCCCAAGAACCTCGGCTGAAAGACACTTCCATGGCACAGCGCATCGACGTCAAGGACCTGAACATCTTCTACGGCGAGTTCAAGGCCGTGGCCGACGTGGAGATGTCGGTCGAGCCCCGCTCGGTCACCGCCTTCATCGGCCCGTCCGGCTGCGGGAAGTCGACCTTCCTGCGGACGCTGAACCGCATGCACGAGGTCATCCCCGGCGCGCACGTGCAGGGCAGCGTCGCGATGGACGGCGTGGACCTGTACGGCTCCGACATCGACCCCGTCGCGGTCCGCCGCCAGGTGGGCATGGTGTTCCAGCGCCCCAACCCGTTCCCGACGATGTCGATCGCCGAGAACGTGCTGGCCGGCATCAAGCTCAACAACAAGCGCATCTCCAAGAGCGACGCGGACGACGTGGTGGAGCAGTCGTTGCGCCACGCGAACCTCTGGAACGAGGTGAAGGACCGGCTGAACCGCCCCGGGTCCGGCCTGTCGGGCGGCCAGCAGCAGCGCCTGTGCATCGCGCGCGCGATCGCCGTGAAGCCGCAGGTGCTCCTCATGGACGAGCCGTGCTCGGCCCTCGACCCGATCTCCACGCTGGCGATCGAGGACCTCATCGCCGAGCTCAAGTCGGACTACACGATCGTGATCGTCACGCACAACATGCAGCAGGCCGCCCGCGTCTCGGACCGGACGGCGTTCTTCAACCTCGCGGCGACCGGGGAGCCGGGCCGGCTGGTGGAGATCGACGAGACGTCGACGATCTTCTCCTCGCCGCGCGTGCAGGCCACGGAGGACTACATCTCGGGCCGCTTCGGCTGAGCACCCCGCAGGCATGCAGAAGGGGCCGTCGGTTCGCCGACGGCCCCTCCTGTCGTCCGGTCAGCTCGAGGCGGTGGGCACCGCGGAGGCATACTCGGGGAGGGTGCCGTCGAGCACGGGGACCTCGACGACGATCGAGCCGGCCTCGGGCGTGGACACGGTCACCTCCACCAGGCCGCCCGGCGGGACGTCCACGGCGGGGAACGTCACCTCGGCGAACCCGTCCTCGGACTCGCGCCCGGTACCGAGCAGCACGGTCTCGTTGGGACCGAGCTCGACGGTCGTCTCCTCGTCGCCGACGGCGAGCGTGACCGAGCGGTCCTCGTCGCTCTCGTTGATCAGCCCACCCTGCGCGGAGCCGACGTCGCCCTCGGCCGCGGAGAGCACCAGGAGGTTCGACACGCGCACGTCGCCGAGCGTCACGCGGACGCCGTCGGAGGCGGAGTACTGGTCCTCGGTGGTCATCGGGTTGGTCGCGGAGCAGCCGGCGAGCACGAGCCCTGCGACGGCGAGGCCGGTGGTGAGGGCGGCAACCCGGAGGGTGCGGGGGCGGGGCGAGGTCACGATGACTCCTCGGGGCGTCGGGCACTGCGGGCGATCGACGGGTTGTCCGTCCGGGGGCAAGCCTAGCCGCCGCACGGGGGTCCGCCCGGCTGCGGGGCACCGGGACGGCGGTCGTCGTCGGTCTCCGGCGATGGGCGCTTGACCTGCGCGGATGGCCGTAATCACGCGGCAAAAGGCGAAAAACGGCGTGATAAGATACCCCTCTGCGAAAGGGGACACCTGCAGATGACTTTCACTGTTGGGGAGACCGTTGTCTACCCGCACCACGGTGCGGCATTGATCGAAGAGATCAAGACCAGGACCATCCGCGGAGAGGACAAGCTCTACCTCAAGCTCAAGGTCGCTCAGGGAGATCTCACCATCGAGGTCCCGGCTGAGAACGTCGATCTGGTGGGCGTGCGTGACGTAGTGGGTCAGGAAGGTCTCGACAAGGTGTTCGAGGTCCTCCGGGCGCCGTACACCGAGGAGCCGACCAACTGGTCGCGTCGTTACAAGGCGAACCTCGAGAAGCTCGCGTCGGGCGACGTCATCAAGGTGGCGGAGGTCGTGCGCGACCTCTCGCGCCGGGACGCCGACCGCGGCCTGTCTGCGGGCGAGAAGCGCATGCTCGCCAAGGCCCGCCAGATCCTCGTGTCGGAGCTCGCACTCGCCGAGCACACCGAAGAGGAGAAGGCCGAAGCGATCCTCGACGAGGTCCTCGCGTCCTGACGCCGCCACACAGGTGAGCGTCGCTGCAGTCCTGACTGCCGCCGGGAGCGGCAGCAGGCTCGGTCATCCCCTCCCGAAGGCACTGGTGCCTCTGGAGGGTCAGTCGCTCGTCGCGCACGCCGCCCGCAACCTGCTGGCAGCGCGCGCGGCGGGCGACGATCGCGTCCGGGTGCTGGTGGTCACCGCGCCCGCCTTCCACCTCGCCGCCATCGAGCGGGAGCTGAGCGCGCTAAGCGACGAGGTCACGCTGCTCGTCGTCGCCGGCGGCGCCACCCGGCAGGCGTCCGTCGCCGCCGGACTCGCGGCCCTCGTCGCAGACCCCCGCGGGGCCGACGTGGACGTGGTGCTCGTGCACGACGCCGCGCGACCGCTCGCGCCCGCGTCCCTGGTCGAGCGGGTGATCGAGGCCGTGCGCGACGGTCATCCTGCGGTGGTTCCCGGGCTGCTGGTCACGGACACCATCAAGCGCGTCGCCCCGCACCGCGGCGTCCTCGTCGAGCCGGTGCTCGAGACCGTCCCGCGCGCCGAGCTGCGCGCCATCCAGACGCCGCAGGGGTTCACCCGGGAGCTGCTGCTGCGGGCCCACGCGTCGGGTGCCGCGCACGCGCACGACGAGGCCCTGGCCGCCTCCGACGACGCCGGCCTGGTCGAGCAGCTGGGCGAGCCCGTCTGGGTCGTCGCCGGCGACGAGCGCGCGGCCAAGATCACCACCGCGCGGGATCTCGCGATCGCCGCCCTGCCGACGGAGAGCGCCGAGTGAGCACCCTGCCCCGCACCGGGATCGGCGTCGACGTGCACGCTTACGACCCCGATCCGGCTCCGGACGCCGTCCTGCACCTCGCGGGGCTGTCCTGGCCCGGGGAGCGGCCCCTGGCGGGGCACTCCGACGCCGACGTCGCCGCGCACGCCGCCGCGGACGCCCTGCTGTCCGCCGCCGGCCTGGGGGACCTCGGGTCGAACTTCGGCACGTCGGAGCCCGAGTGGGCGGGTGCTGCCGGCGCGGTCCTGTTGGCCGAGGCCGCACGGCGCGTGCGCGAGGCGGGGTTCACCATCGGCAACGTCACGGTCCAGGTGATCGGGAACCGGCCCAAGATCGGTCAGCGGCGGGCGGAGGCCGAGGCGGCGTTGTCGGCGGCCGCGGGGGCGCCCGTGAGCGTCTCGGCCACCACGACCGACGGGCTGGGGCTCACCGGCCGCGGCGAGGGTGTCGCCGCGATCGCCACGGCACTGGTGGTCTGACGCCGTCGGGTGCTGCCCAGCAGCACCCCGGCGATCACGAGGGCGCCCCAGGCCAGCTCGGCGACCGACGTGCGCTCGCGCAGGAGGAGCCAGGACGCGCCGATGCCCACGACGGGCACCAGCATCGAGAACGGCGCCACCGTGCTGGACGGGTGCCGGCCCATGAGCGTGGTCCACAGCCCGGAGCCGACCAGTGTCGCCACCACGACCGTGAAGAGCAGCCCGGCGAGCGCGAGCAGCCCCTGGGTGCTCCCCAGGCCCTGGAACGAGTCGGCGATCCGTTCCGGTCCCTCGACGACCAGGGAGAGCGCGAGCAGGGGCAGCGGCGGCACGACGGACATCCAGAGCATGAGCCGGAACGGCTCGCCCGGCTGCGCCTGCACGGCGCGGCGGTTGCCCAGGTTGCCGACCGCCCAGCCCAGGCCGCCGCACAGGGTGAGCAGCACGGGGACCAGCGCCGCGCCACCGTCGAGACCGGCCCGGTGCGCGGCGATCCCGCCCAGGCCCGCCACCGCGAGCAGGATGCCGACGCCCTGCCGCGCGGTGATCCGCTCGCGCAGGAACACCCCGGCGAGCACCACGGTGAACGGCGCCGACGACTGCAGCACCAGCGACGCCAGCCCGGTCGGCATGCCGCTCGACATGGCCAGGTAGAGGAACACGAACTGCAGGACCCCGAACCCGAGGCCGTACAGGCCGATCCACCGCCAGGACGCGGTCGGCCGGGGGACCAGCAGGAGGGTCGGCACGGCGATGAGGGCGAACCGGAGCGCGACCAGGAAGAACGGGGGGAACTGCTCCAGCGAGAGGTGGATCGCGGGGAAGTTCAGGCCCCAGCACACCGCGACGAGGGCGGCGAGGAGGCGGTCGCGGGCGGGCATGGACCGAGCATGCGGGCAGAACACCGTGCAGCACCAGCGAAAAGAACTGACGTCACGATGTAGCGTCGCTACATGGATCCACGAGGGCTCGAGACGCTCCGGGCGGTGGGCACCCAGGGCGGGGTCACGGCCGCCGCGGCCGTCCTGCACGTGACCCCGTCGGCGGTCTCGCAGCAGGTGGCGCTCCTGCAGCGCGAGGTCGGCGTGCCGCTCACCGAGCGCGTGGGGCGTGGGGTGCGGCTCACGTCCGCGGGGGAGGCGCTCGCGGCGGCCGCGGTCGACGTCGCGGTCGCCCTGGAACGGGCTCGGGCCGCGTGCGACGAGTTCGTGGCGCGACCGCAGGGCGTGGTGCGGGTGTCGGCGTTCCAGAGCGGCGCGCAGCTGCTGCTGCCGGCACTGCTGACGCGGGTGGCGTCGATCGACGGGATCACCCTCGAGTGCACCGACGAGGACGTGGCGCAGGACGACTTCGTGGCGCTCACCGACCGGATGGACGTGGTGGTGGCGCACCGGCCCGACGACGGCGCCGGGTGGGCTGCTCAGGGCGTCCTGGTGGTGCCGCTGCTGCGCGAGCCGCTCGACCTCGCCGTCCCGCTCGACCACCCGCTGGCCGACCGCGCGGAGGTCCGCCCCGAGGATCTGCGGGGCCTGTCCTGGATCGCCGTGCGCGAGGGCTTCCCGGTCGCGGGCGTGCTCGGTGCGGTCGGCGCACAGTCCGGTGCGGCACCGCGCATCCTGCACCGGGTGAACGACTTCCACGTGGTCGAGGCCCTGGTCGCGGCGGGGCACGGGGTGTCGCTGCTGCCCCGCTACACGTTCGGCGGCGGGGCGCACGTGCGGCTCGTGCCGCTCGCCGGCGTCCGGGCGGGGCGGCGGATCGACGCGCTGCTGCGCCGGGACCGCGCCGAGCGCCTGGTGGTCCGGAGGGTGCTGGACGAGCTCCGCGCGCTGGCCGCCGAGATCGATGTCGCCTGACCACCGGCGCGCTCGAGGCCAGGTCAGCGGGGTGTCCGAAATCGGGGGTGGCGTCCGGTCTGATGTCCGGGTACCGTCCCCGGCGTGACACAGTCGTCGGACGCCCAGACCGAGCTGCTCCCGGTGGTGGGAGCGCTCCACCAGAACCCCCTGCCCGCACGGGACAACGGGGTCCAGGCGATCCGGATCCGGGTCCGCGTCCCGCTCGACGTGCTCGAGGCCACCAGCGCCGGTCTGCGCGAGCTCGACGACCACCACCGCCGCGAGATCACGGACGCGCCGCCGCCGCTGCCGTTCTGAACCGTGCTGAGCCTGGTCTAGGGCACCAGCACGAGCTTGCCCGCCGAGTGGCCCGCCATGCCGTCCCGGTGGGCCTGCGCGACCTCCGAGAGCGGGTAGGTCTTCGCCACCCGGACGTCGAGCGTGCCGTCGGCGGCCAGCTCCGCCAGCTGCGCACGGGCGGCCTCGCGCACCGCGGTGCCCGGGTCCGCGCCGGCACCGCCGCCGAGCGCCTTGATGCCCAGGTCGGCCGCGCGGCCGAAGCCCGCGATCGTCGCCACCCGCTGCCGGTCAGCGACCACCGCGACCGACGTGTCCAGGGCCTCGTCGGTCCCCACACAGTCGATCGCCACCGTCACGGGCCCGACGTGTCGGGCGACCTCGTGCACCCGGTCGAGCAGGCCCTCGCCGTACGCGACGGGCGTCGCGCCCAGCGCCTTGAGGTCGTCGTGGTGCCACGGGGACGCGGTCGCGATCACCTGGGCGCCGCGCAGGATCGCCAGCTGGACGACCATGCGGCCGACACCGCCGGACCCGCCGTGCACGAGCACCACGTCGCCGTCGCGGGTGCCGGTCGCGCTGAGGGTGTGCACGGCCGTCGCTCCCGCCAGCAGCAGCCCGGACGCGGCGGGCCAGTCGAGGGCCGGTGGCCGGCGGACCGTGACCTGCTCGGACACGATGATCCGGTCCGCGTAGCCGCCGCGCACGCGCCACGCGATGACCTCGTCGCCCGGGGACAGCCAGCGGACCGACGGCCCGACGGCGCTGACCACGCCGGACACCTCGTAGCCCAGCCGCATGGGGAGCTTGGAGGGGTCGGTGCCGTAGGCGCCCGCGTAGCCCTTCCAGTCCGTCGGGTTGACCCCGGCGGCCCTGACCTCGACGAGCACGTTGCCGGGACCGGGGTCGCCGGGGGAGACGTCGATGAGTCGGAGGACGTCCGGCCCGCCGTACGCGATCGCGACGACGGCCCTGCTGGTGTGTGCCACCGGCACACTCTGCACCTGTCGCGCGTCCCAGGGCCAGAGCAGCGCCGTCCCGAGGGATGGGATCACCCCCTCGGGTGATCTGGACGGTCACGCCAGAGGCAGCCACACCCGCATGGTCGACGGACCCCGGTTCGCCCAGTCGTGGTACGGGATGAGCGGCACCTCGGCGGTGGTGCCGGTCGGCTCGACGCGGTCCCCGTAGGGCCACTCGGCGTCGTCGTACGGGGTCGTCGCCACGGACGCCAGCACCCGGCCGTCCGACTCCTGCACCCCGCGCAGCCGGAGGCTCGCGACGTCGGCCCCGCCCGCCAGGTCGACCGACTCGACGCAGAGCACCTCGGGACCGCGCTCGACCACGACGCAGCCGCGGACCGCGTCGATGCGCGGGTCCGCGCTCGAGACCCGCGGCGCCATCGGAAGGTGCAGCTCGACCACGTCGCCCGCGGCGAACCGCCGGGTGACCGCGACGGTCCCGGCCGGTGCCGGCTGCTCACCCTCGGGCGTGACCAGCGTCGCGCCCTGCGCCCACGCGGGCACCCGCAGGCTCAGCGTCCAGGGCCGGTCCTCGGTCGCCACGACGCTCACCCGCACGACGCCGTCGCGGGGGTACCCGGTCTCGACGTCGAGCTCGATGCGGCGGCCGTCGGCCAGGCTCGTGCGGATCCGGGACGGCGCGTACTGGTGCAGCTGGAGACCCTCGTCGTCGGTGGTCGCCACGTAGGCCGCGAGGCTGGCCAGCGTCCGGGCGACGTTCGGCGGGCAGCAGGACACGGCGAACCACGGCGCGCGCAGCGACGACGAGGCCCGGGGACTCGCGACGTCCGTCGGCGGGACCGTGCCGGGCACCCGCTGGTGCAGCGTGTTCGTGTAGTAGAACTCGGTGCCGGCGTGGGACGGGGACGTGGCGACGACGTTGAACAGCGTGCGCTCGATCAGGTCCGCGTACCGCGGCAGCCCCTGCGCCAGCAGCAGGCGCCACGAGAACATCACCGAGCCGATGCCTGCACAGGTCTCGGAGTACGCGCGGTCCGGGGGCAGGACGAAGTCGTCGCTGAACGCCTCTCCCTCGTGCTGGGACCCCTGCCCGCCGGTGACGTAGGTGCGGCGGGCGACCGTGTTCTCCCACTGGGTGGTCAGCGCGGCGAGCAGCTCGTCGTCGTCGGTCTCGACCGCCACGTCCACCGCGCCCGCCGCCAGGTAGTTGGCCCGCACGGCGTGCCCGCGCAGGACGGTCGCCTCCCGCACCGGCACGTCGTCCTGGTAGTACGCGCGGCCGAGCTCGATGTCCGCCAGGGTCCCGGTGCCGCGGCGCTCGACGAACAGTGCGGCCTGGTCGACGTACCGCCGGTCGCCGGTCACCCGGCCCAGCTCGGCCAGCGCCGGCTCGATCTCGGCGTGCCCGCAGACGGACTCGATCCCGCCCGGGCCGAACGTCTCGACCACGTGGTCGGCAGCCCGGCGGGCGATCGCGAGCAGGCCGTCGTCGGCGTCGGGACGCGTCCGCGCCCGCGCGACCGCGGCCTGGAACAGGTGGCCGTAGCAGTACAGCTCGTGGCCCCACTCCAGGTCGCTGTACCGGGGGCGCTGACCTGTCCGGCCGAACATGGTGTTGAGGTAGCCGTCGGGCTCCTGCGCGGCACCGATGCGTCCGACGAGTGCCCGGAAGCGGCCGTCGAGGTCGGCGTCGCCGCCGCGGCCGATCTCCCACGCCATGGCCTCGAGCAGCTTGTAGACCTCCGAGTCGGAGAACTCCCGCCCGCCGCGGTCGAGCGGCAGCGCGCCGGCCACCGCCCGGTCGAAGTTGCCGATCCAGCCCTCGCGCTCCATCCAGTGCTCGATGTGCGCGAGGCTCGCGGTCGCGTTGACGGCCTGCCGCTGCGCCCAGAACCCGCCCGTGATCTCCACCTCGCGCAGGCCCAGGGGGCGCAGGGTGCCGCGGGACGGGGCGACGGGGGTGGCGGCGGTCGTGGTGGTGGTGGTCATCGTCATCCCTTGAGCGCACCCGACATGAAGCCGCGCACGTAGTGTCGTTGGAGCAGGAGGAAGAGCACGATGCAGGGCAACGCCAGGACGACGACGCCCGCCTCGGTGGCGCCGTAGTCCACGACGCCCTGCACCTGCACGCGCAGGTTGGCCACCGCGAGCGGCAGCGTCAGCTTGTTGGAGTCGTTGATGAGGATCAGCGGCGCGAAGAAGTCGTTCCAGGCGGCCAGGAACGCGAACAGGCCGACGGTGATCAGGCCGGGCCGGACCGCGGGCAGCAGCACCCGCCAGAGCGCGGAGAACGACGAGCAGCCGTCCACCATCGCGGCCTCGTCGAGCTCCCGGGGGATCGACTCGAACGAGATGCGCATCATGAACGTGGAGAACGGCAGCTGGAACATGGTGAGCACGAGGGCCACGCCGACCAGCGAGTTCTGCAGGCCGAGCGTGTTGAGCAGCACGTAGAGCGGGATCAGCAGGGTGGCGTACGGGACCATGAGGATGGCCAGCGTCAGCATGAACAGCGCGTTGCGGCCGGGGAACCGGAACCGCGCGAACGCGTACCCGCCCAACGTGGAGATGGCGAGCGTGAGGATCACGCACAACCCGGAGACGATCACCGAGTTGGCGAGGTACTGCCAGATGCCGGCCTGGTAGTGGGCGAGCGTGACGTAGTTGCCGAAGCCCCAGCCGTCGACCTGACCCGTCCCCGGCTTCGGCGACACCGAGGCCACCGACGTCCAGACCAGCGGGAACAGGAAGACCACGGCGAGCGCGCCGGAGAAGACCCAGAAGGGCGTGCGCAGCGCGAGGCCGGCGATCGTGGTCGGCGGAGCGGACCGGCGGACCGGGGGCAGCTCCGCGGTGGGGTCCGCGTGCGTGACGGTGGCGATGGTCATGTCGGCCCCTCAGCTCTCGTCCGAGCCGCGGAACGCCCGGAGCTGGACCACGTTGATGACCACGAGCGCGGCCAGGACGAGCACGGAGAGCGCCGCGGCGACGCCCAGGTCGTTCTGGCCCTGGAACGCGACCGAGTAGATGAGCTGGACCACGGTGATCGTGCTGTTGTCCGGACCGCCCTTGGTGAGGATGTAGAACTGCTCGAACGCCAGCAGCGACCCGGTGACGCACAGGATCGTGGTCAGCGCGAGGGTCGGCTTGAGCAGCGGGATCGTGATCTTGCTGAACGTGTGCCACCGGTTGGCGCCGTCCATGCGGGCCGCCTCGTAGATGTCGCCGGGGATCGACTGGAGCCCGACGAGCATGAGCAGCATGTAGAACCCGGCGTACCGCCACACGATGAGGAACAGGGTCGAGGCCAGTGCCGCGTCGGGCGAGCCGAGGAAGCTCCAGCCCATCCGCTCCATGAAGGGCGCCAGCGGCCCGGCCAGCGGGGAGTACAGCACGTAGAAGAGCAGCGACGCCGACGCCAGGCCGAGCGCGCTGGGCACCAGGAACGACGTGCGCAGCAGCCCCTTCCAGCGCGACGACTCCTGCACCATGAGCGCCAGCCCGAGGCCGAGCGCGATCAGCAGGATGGTCGCCAGGATCGTGTACTTCAGCGTGAACACCACGGAGTCGACGAAGAACCGGTTGTCGACGGCGGCGGTGAAGTTGTCGGGGAAGTTGATCCCCTGGTCGCCCGAGAGCAGCGGCCACTTCGACGCGCTCATCCGGAACACGAGGGCCAGCGGCACCACGAACAGGACGAGGACGAACAGGGCGGTCGGGGAGGCGTAGGCCCAGCCGCGCAGGCGGTGGCCGTTCGTGCGTCTGCGGGTGGGGGGTGGTGCCGGGCTGGTGGCCGTCTGGACGGTCATCGGAGGAACCTCTCGAGCGTGGTCGGTCGGGCGGAGAGGTGGGGTGCCGCAGTGCCCTCCGGCACCCCACCGGTCGCGGGCTACTGCCCGAGCACCGCCGTGATCTCGTCGTTGTCCGCGTCGACGTTCGCCCCGTCGCCGAGGACCGCGCCGCGCACCAGGGTCAGCCAGGGGCTGCTCGGCGCGTTGAACGCCTGCTGGAAGTTCAGCGCGACGGGGGTGTCACCCTGGCCGGCGACCTCGTTGATGGTCACGAGGCGGGGGTCCTTGGCGGCGTACTCGTTGTCCGCGAAGTCGGCGCGCGACACGACGTCGTTGTTCTTGGCCAGCACCCCGACCTGCGCGTCCTCGGACATCATCCAGGACAGGAAGTTCCAGGCCTGGGCCGCGTTCTCGGAGTCCTTGGAGACGCCGATGCCGTCACCGCCGACGAACGTGGAGGCGCCGCCCTCGGGTCCGGGGATGCCGGCGACGCCCACGTCGAAGCCGGTGGTCGACGACAGCAGCGTGGCCGGGTAGAACATCAGGCCGACCTTGCCCTCGGTGAAGCCGGCGGTCCACGTCGGACCCGCCTCGTCCTCGGACGACGGGAGCACCGCGCCGGAGTCCCAGAGCTCCTTCCAGGTGGAGTAGATCTCCTTGGCCGTGTCGCTGTTCAGCAGCGACTCGGTGCCGTCCTCGTTCATGACCTGCTCGCCGTCGGCCCAGACCGACGGGAACCAGGTGAACACCAGGCACCCGCCGCAGTTCAGGCCGGTGGCCGTGCCGTAGGTGTCGGGCTTGTTCAGCGCCTGCACGGCCTTGGCCGCCTCGGCGTACTCGGTCATGTTCGCCGGTGCCTTCTCCGGGTCGAGCCCGGCCTCGGCGAACAGGTCCTTGTTCCAGAACAGCATCGACAGGTCGAGCACGAACGGCAGGACGTGCTCCTTGCCGTCGGCGGTCCCGGCCGCGAGGTGGCCCTTGTTGATCTGGTCCTTGAAGTCCAGCCCGTCGATCTGCGCGGTGAGGTCCTGGAACAGGCCCTGCTGCACCCAGTTGGGCACGTAGACGATGTCGGCGGCGAACAGGTCCGGGAGGCCGTCGGAGCCGGCGGCGGCGCCGACCTTCGCGACGTAGTCGTCGTTGGGCACGACGGTCAGCTCGACCTGGTTCTCGTGCGAGTCGTTGTAGGCCTCGACCAGCAGCTTGGCCTGCTTCTCCAGGGGGGCGCGGGTCCAGAGCGTGAGCGTGGTGCCGTCGTCGGTCCCGTCGGGGCCGGCCGAGACGGCGGGCCCGTCGTCGCCGCTGTCGTCGGCACTGCTGCACGCCGCCAGGCCGACCAGCAGGCCGGCCGTCACGATCCCGGCGGCCAGGCGGGCCGATCGGGTGCGGGTGATCCTCATGGGCATCTCCTCGTGCTCTTCGTCGAGCGGGTGCCGTCGTCGGCACCGCGGGGGTCCAGGGGCGAAACCCTTGTCGGTGAGCGAGTCCGAGGAGGCGGAGCAAGCGGGTCCACGCCGAGCCGGCGACGCCACGACGTGCACGTCGACGGGCAGGTCGACGGACCGACCGTTTCCCGAAACTCACCGAAAAGGTTTTCTGAACGTAGTGGGGTGCGGCTGGCGCGTCAACGGGTTCCGGCAGTTACAGTTCGATCACGAACGGCACGAGGAAGCACGAGGAGGTGGTCCCGTGGCACGCTCCGAACCCGGTCGCGCGGTGACCCTCACGGACGTCGCGCGCCTCGCCGGGGTCTCCGTCGCGACGGCCTCGAAGGCCCTCAACGGCCGCGACCAGGTCAAGGACAGCACCCGCCAGCGCGTCGTCGAGGCCGCGGAGCGACTGTCGTTCACCCCCAACCCGCTCGCCCGCGGCCTGCTCGCCGGCCGCACCGGCACCGTCGGCCTGCTCACCAGCGACCTCGAGGGCCGGTTCGTCATCCCGATCCTCATGGGCGCGGAGGACGCGTTCGGCGCCGGCCAGGTCAACGTGTTCCTGTGCGACGCCCGCGGCGACACCATCCGCGAGCAGTACCACCTGCGGGCCCTGCTCAGCCGGCGCGTGGACGGGCTCATCGTCGTCGGCCGGCAGACCGACCCCCGCCCGTCACTCGGCCACGCCATCCCGGTGCCCGTGGTCTACGCCTATGCGCCGTCCGACGACCCCTCCGACCTGTCGATCACGCCCGACAACGTGAGCGCCGGGCGGCTGGCGGTCGAGCACCTGGTGGCCTGCGGGCGCACCAGGATCGCCCACATCACCGGCGAGCGCGCCTACGCGGCCGCCCGCGACCGGGCCGACGGGGTCCAGGCGGCCCTGCACGCGGCCGGCCTCGAGCTGGTGGGCGACATGATGTACAGCGAGTGGTCCGAGCGGTGGGGGCGCGACGCCGCCGCGGTGCTGCTGGCCCGGCATCCCGAGATCGACGCGGTGCTCTGCGGGTCCGACCAGATCTCCCGCGGCGCGCTCGACACGGCCCGTGACCTCGGCCGGACGGTCCCCGACGACGTCGCGGTCATGGGGTTCGACAACTGGGAGGTGCTGACCACCAACGCGCGCCCGGAGCTGACCAGCATCGACGCCAACCTGCAGCAGCTCGGCCGCACCGCGGCACAGCGGGTGTTCGCCGCGCTCGACGGCGTCGACATCGGGTCGGGCACCGAATACGTGGCCGGCCGCCTGGTGATCCGCGGCTCCACGGTCGCGCGGCGCTAGGCCGCGCGGGAGGTCGGCGGCCGATGGTGCCCGAGCAGGCGGTCGAGGTACGGGTTGCTGAAGACGCCCTCCGGGTCCGCCTCCGCACGGACGCGCTGGGCGTCGGCGAACCGGGGGTAGAGCTCCCCGAGCTTGTCGGCCTCGAGCCAGTGCATCTTGCCCCAGTGCGGGCGGCCGCCCACCTGGGCGACGATCCGCTCGACAGCGGCGAAGTACCGGGCGAACGGCAGGCGCAGGTACTGGTGCACGGCGACGTACGCCGTCTCGCGCCCGTGCGCCGTCGAGAGCCACAGGTCGTCCGCGGCGGCGAACCGCACCTCCACCGGGAACGGGACGCGCTCGCCGCTGCCCTCGATCCACGCGTCGATCTCCCGCAGCACCGGCACCAGGTCCTCGCGCGGGATCGCGTACTCCATCTCGCGGAACCGGACGCGTCGCGGGGAGACGAAGACCTCGGCGGACGGGGCGGTGTAGCGCCGCGAGGACAGTGCGCGCGCGGCGAACTCGTTGATCGAGGCCGTGGTCGACGGTGCGAGGGTGGCGATGCCGTTGGCCACCGAGAACAGGGCGTTGGACAGCAGCTCGTCGTCGACCCAGCCCCGCACCGGGTTCAGCGGGCGCACGTCGTCGTCGGGCACGCGGTTGTTGCGCTTGGTGAGCGCGCGGCGCGTGTGTGGGAACCAGTAGAACTCGAAGTGGTCGTTGCCCTCGACGAGCCCGTCCGGACCGTCCAGCCGCTCGAGGACGTCCTCCAGCGGCCACGGCTCCTCGCGGGCCTCCAGCCGGTACGCGGGCACCACCTCGAGCGTGACGGCGGGGAGCACGCCGACGCTGCCGAGGCCCAGGCGGGCCAGCTCGAACAGTTCGGGGTTCCGGGTGGGAGAGGTCTCGACGACGTCGCCGGTCGCGGTCACCAGCCGGGCGCCGACGACCTGCGTCGCCAGCCCGCCGAGCCGGGCGCCGGTGCCGTGCGTGCCGGTCGAGATCGCGCCGGCGATGGACTGCTTGTCGATGTCGCCGAGGTTGCGCATGGCCAGGCCGTGCTCGGCCAGCAGGGCGTTCAGGGCGCCCAGCCGGATCCCCGCGCCGACCGTGACGTGCGACGTGCCGTCGGGCCGCGGGGCGACACGCTCGAACGCGTCGAACGCGTCGAGACGGATCTGGACGCCCTCGGTGACCGCGACGGGGGTGAAGGAGTGCCCACCGCCCACCGCCCGGACCCCGAGCCCGTCCCGGGACCCCTGACGGACAGCGGCGACGAGTTCCCCCAGGTCACGGGGGTGCTGCACGCGGCGCGGCGTGGCGCGCGCGGTGCGCGCCCAGTTCTGCCAGGTGCCGGCGGCCGACGATCGTCCCATAATGGTGAACCATCGTCCTGGGCGAATGTCCAAGTCAAGTGCTCAAACTCCTTGACTATCGTGACAAGTGCTATTGAACTGTGTGGTGGGGGAGGCATTGGCCTCGTTCGCCGGTCGGGGGTGGCCGGTGGGGCCGTCGCCAGAGGGAGGGGACCCTGTCATGAACCGCTTGCCTGTGGCCGAGAGACGCGAGCAGCTCATCGAGGCTGCGCTCGCCGTCGCGAGCCGGGACGGCATCGATGCTGCCACCGTGCGCGCCGTCGCCGCCGAGGCGGGTGTCTCGCTGGGGGTCGTGCACTACTGCTTCCAGGACAAGGACGAGCTCCTTCGCGCGATGGCCCATGCCATCACGACCGCCAACCTCGAGCGGAGCCTCGGCGAGCTCCCGCAGCAGGTCGCCGACCCCGAGACCGTCATCGAGGGCGTGCTCGACGCCCTGTGGGCAGGCATCCGTGACTCGCGCGGCCCTCAGCTGCTCAGCTACGAGCTGACCACGTCGTCGCTGCGGCACTCCGAGCTCAACCAGGTCGCCATCGAGCAGTACCGCGGCCAGTGGGCGGCTGCGGAGCAGGTGCTGGACCTCGTCGAGCGCACCGCCCACGTCGGCTGGTCGGCGCCGCGCGGGGCCATCGCGCGCGCCGTGGTCGCCGTCATCGACGGCTACTCCCTGGCGTGGCTCGTGGACGGGGACAGCGAGGCAGCCCGCGCGGGGTTGCTGGCCTTCGGCCGGTACCTGTCCACCATGGCGGTGCCCGTCGCGCTCGAGCCGGTCGGCGCGGACGCCGTCGGCTCCGGCGACGTCGCCGCGACCTCGGCGTGACCGCTCCGGCGTCGGACGTGTCGCCCGTGTCCACGGCGATCCGTCACGCCCGCCTCGCCACCTCCGCGGGCTTCGCCGCGCAGGGCTTCGTCTACGCGGTGCTCCTGACCAGCCTCGAGGGGTTCAAGGACCGGTACGGCGTCGACGACGGGCAGATCACGCTCGTCGTCCTCGGCGTGTGCGTCATGGCGGCGCTCGGCACGCTGGTGGCCGACCGGGTGGCCCGCTCGCGCGGGGGGAGCCGGGTGGTCCTCGGGGCCGGCCTCGTGATCGTCGCGGCGTCCGTCGTCGTGGCCGCCGTGGCGCCCGGCTTCGCCCTGCTGGCCGCCGGCTTCGCGGTCTACGGGGTCGGGCTTGGCATGGTCGACGCCGGCACCAACATGCAGGCCGTGGCGGTCCAGCGCGAGTACGGGCGGTCGCTGCTGACCGGGTTCTACGCCTCGTGGTCGGCAGGCGGCATCGTCGGAGCCGTCCTGGTCGCGGTCACCACCGGCCGCACGCCGACGGATCCCGTGGCGGTGGCCCTGCTGTCCGGGACGCTCGTGGCGGGCCTCGCGGCCGTCTGGGTACTCCGGAGCGCGTGGCGGGGTCGCGGCCCCGCCGGGGTGCACGCGGACGGCGTCGCCCGACCCGACGAGGCTCTGGCCGTGCCGGTCGGTGCGGGCGAGCGGCCCGTGGTGCCGTGGGGCGCCGTGCTGCTGCTCGGGCTCGGGGTGGTCGCCTACTACGTCGCGGACACGGCGATCTCCACCTGGAGCACCATCTACCTCGGTGACGTGCTGCTCGCGGCCGCGTCGTTCGCGCCGCTCGGGTACGCCGCCTACCTCACGACGACGCTGGGTTCCCGGTTGGCCGGCGATCCCCTGGTGCGGCGGTGGGGCCGGGTGATCGTCCTGCGCGTCGCGGCGCTCGTCGGCGCCGTGGGGCTCGTGCTCGTCGTCGCCGCCCCGGGGCCCTGGGTGGCGCTCGCCGGTTTCGCGATCGCCGGTGCCGGGCTCGGTGTCATCGCGCCCCTGTGCTTCTCGGCCGCCGGGGCGCTCGCTCCCGGGCACGCCGACGCGGTGGTGGCGCGGCTGAACATCTTCAACTACGTCGGCGCCGTGCTCGGTGGCGTGCTGGTGGGCGCCATCGGCAGCACCTCGTCGCTGCACTACGGCTTCCTGGTCCCGATCGTCCTGGTGGTCGCCGTGGCCGTGCTCGCGGGACGCTTCGGGGTGACCCGGGAAGAGGGTGCGCGGGCCACCGCCGACTCAGGAGCGGGTGCGTGACGCGCACCCTGGGCGACCGCCTCGACGAGGCGACGACGGGCCTCCCCGCGCCCCTCGCGGTGGTGGACCTCGACGCCCTGGACGCCAACGCGGCCGACCTGGTGCGCCGGGCCGGCGGGACCCCGATCCGCGTCGCCAGCAAGTCGGTGCGCGTGCGGCACGTCCTCGAGCGGGTGCTCGCGCTGCCCGGGTTCGCCGGCGTGATGGCCTACTCGGTGCGCGAGGCGCTGTGGCTCGTGGCGCAGGGCGTCGACGACGTGCTGCTGGGCTACCCGAGCGTCGACACCGGGGCGCTCGACGCCCTCGCCGCCGACCCCGTGGCCGCCCGCGCCGTGACCCTGATGGTCGACGACGTGACGCAGGTCGAGCTGGCTGCCCGCGCCGCGGACGCGCACGGGTCCATGCTGCGCGTCTGCCTCGATGTCGACGCCTCCCTCAAGCTGCGGCTCGGGCCGGTGGTCGCGCACCTGGGCGTGCGGCGCTCGCCGGTCCACACGGCGTCCGACGCGGGCGCGCTGGCCGCGGCGATCGCCCGCCGCTCCGGCGTGGACGTGGTCGGAGTCATGTTCTACGAGGCCCAGGTGGCCGGGCTGCCCGACTCGTCCCCGGCCGTCCGCGCGATCAAGCGCCTGTCCATCCGGGACCTTGCCGTCCGCCGGGCCGCCGTCGTCGACGCCGTGCAGAGCGCGGTCGGCCACGAGCTGACCCTGGTGAACTCCGGCGGCTCCGGCTCGGTGGAGTCGAGCGCCGCGGACCCGGTGGTCACGGAGGTCACCGCGGGCTCCGGGCTCTTCGTGCCGACCCTGTTCGACGCCTACCGCTCGTTCACCCCCCGGCCGGCCGCGTTCTTCGGGCTCGACGTGGTGCGGATCCCCGGCCAGGGCTACGCCACGGCGTTCGGCGGCGGCTACATCGCCTCGGGCCCGCCCACCGCGTCCCGCCAGCCGAAGCCGGTGTGGCCCGCGGGGTTGTCGCTCACCGGCCGCGAGGGTGCCGGCGAGGTGCAGACGCCGCTGCGGCTGTCCGGCGACGCGGACCTGCGCGTCGGCGACCGGGTCTGGTTCCGGCACGCCAAGTCGGGCGAGGTGATGGAGCGCTTCGCGCAGGTGCACCTGGTCCGCGGCACCACGATCGAGTCCACGGTCCCCACGTACCGCGGCGAGCAGCGCACGTTCGGCTGACCCACGACGTCCGAGCATCCGGTCGCCCCGACGCTCACTTCCTCGGACGTCACGGAAGGTCATCTGTAGCGTCCGAGCATGTGGTCGCCAGGGCGCTCAGATGCTCGGACGTCGGGGCTGATCGGCGTGTGAAAGGCGCGGGGGTCCCGCGCCGGTAGCCTTGACCGGTGACCCTGCGCCTCTTCGACACCGCGACCCGGACGGTGCGTGACTTCGTCCCGCTCGTGCCGAACGAGGTGGGCATCTACCTGTGCGGGGCCACGGTGCAGGCGCCGCCGCACATCGGGCACCTGCGATCGGCCATCGCGTTCGACGTCCTGGTCCGCTGGCTGCGCCGCACGGGGCACCGCGTGACGCTGGTGCGCAACGTGACGGACATTGACGACAAGATCCTCGCCAAGGCGGCCGACGCCGGTGAGCCGTGGTGGGCGTGGGCCACCGCGAACGAGCGCGCGTTCAGCGCGGCCTACGACGCGCTCGGTGTGCTGCCCCCCAGCCACGAGCCCCGTGCCACCGGCCACGTGCCGGCGATGATCGAGCTGATGGACCGCCTGGTCGAGACCGGGAACGCGTACACGACCGGCCCCGGCGACGTGTGGTTCGACGTCCGCTCCTACCCGGAGTACGGCGCGCTGACCAACCAGCGGGTCGACGACATGGTCCCGGCGCCCGACGGCACGGTCGACGACACCGCCAAGCGCGACCCCCGCGACTTCGCCCTCTGGAAGGCCGCCAAGCCGGGAGAGCCCGAGACGGCCGCCTGGGACACCCCGTTCGGCCGCGGCCGGCCGGGCTGGCACCTGGAGTGCTCCGCGATGGCGCAGCGCTACCTCGGCGACGCGTTCGACATCCACGGCGGCGGACTCGACCTGCGGTTCCCCCACCACGAGAACGAGCAGGCCCAGTCCCGGGCGGCCGGCTACGGGTTCGCGCAGTACTGGCTGCACAACGGCTGGGTCACGCAGGGCGGCTCCAAGATGAGCAAGTCGCTCGGCAACGGGCTGCTGGTCACGGTCGTGCTGGCCAAGGAGCGGGCGTCCGTGCTGCGGTACGCCATGACGGCCGTGCAGTACAGCTCGATGCTCGAGTGGTCCGACGACACCCTGCGCGAGGCCGAGGCGACCTGGGACCGGCTGGCCGGGTTCGTCGAGCGTGCCGCCGAGAAGGTGGGGGTGGCCGACGACGCCGAGGTGGCCGCGGTCGCCCTCCCCGACGAGTTCGTGGCCGCGATGGACGACGACCTCAACGTGCCGGCCGCGCTCGCGGTCGTCCACGAGCACCTGCGGACCGGCAACTCCGCGCTCGCGCGCGGGGACCTGGCCGAGTCCCGGGACGCGATGGTCGTCCTGCGCGCGATGCTCGACGTGCTCGGCCTCGACCCGGGCGGCAGCCAGTGGCGCGCCCACGGCAGCGACGCCCGGTACGCCCGGGCGCTCGAGGCCGTCGTCGCCGCCGAGCTGGAGGCCCGCGCCCAGGCGCGCGCCGCCCGTGACTTCGCCACGTCCGACGCCATCCGGGACCGCCTCGCCGCGGCCGGCATCGTGGTCGAGGACTCGTCTTCCGGAGCGCGCTGGTCACTTGCCGCGCGCACCGACATTACTGAGGAGAACTGAACATGGCTGGAAACTCCGAGCGCCGCGGTGCCGTCCGCAAGGGCAGCTCCAAGAAGGTCGCGAGCGCGGGCACGGGCGGCAAGAACCGGCGCTCGCTCGAAGGCAGGGGACCGACGCCGAAGGCCGAGGACCGTGAGTACCACCCCGCGCACAAGGCGAAGCTCGCCGCCGAGCGGCGCGCGGTCGCGGGCACCCGTGGCACGTCCGGTCGCCAGTCGGCCGGGGCGAGCCGCAGCGCCGCCGGGTCCAAGGGCGGTCGCAAGAGCTCGACGCACGAGATCGTCTCCGGCCGGAACTCGGTGGTCGAGGCCCTGCGCGCCGGCATCCCGGTGTCCACGGTCTACATCGCCTCGCGGCTCGAGGGTGACGACCGCACGCGCGAGATCATCAGCGCCGCGGGCAACTCGAACTACCCGCTCCTCGAGGTCAGCCGCGCCGAGCTGGACCGCCTGACCGACGGCTCGGTCCACCAGGGCGTCGCCATCCAGGTCCCGCCGTACGCGTACGCGGACGACGACGACCTCCTCGACGCGGCCGCGGAGTCGGACCGCCCGGCGCTCATCGTCGCGCTCGACGGGGTGACGGACCCGCGGAACCTCGGTGCCGTGCTCCGGTCCGCCGGGGCGTTCGGCGCCCACGGCGTCCTCGTGCCCGAGCGGCGCGCGGCGGGCGTCACCGCGTCGGCGTGGAAGGTCTCCGCGGGTGCGGCCGCACGTGTGCCGGTCGCCCGGGTGACCAACCTGGTGCGCACCCTGCAGAGCCTGAAGTCCGCGGGCGTCTTCGTCGTCGGCCTGGACGGCGGCGGCGACGTGTCGATCACCGACCTGCCCTACGCCTCCGACCCGCTGGTGCTCGTCGTCGGCTCCGAGGGCAAGGGCCTGTCGCGGCTGGTCCGCGAGCAGTGCGACGCGATCGCGTCCATCCCGATCACGTCGGCCGTCGAGTCGCTCAACGCCGGCGTCGCCGCGGGCATCGCCCTGTTCGAGGTGTCCCGCCAGCGCGCTGTCTAGGTGAGGGGACGCGTCAGCCGATGAGCTGGTCGCCCTCCGGGATCTCGCCCGCCTGCACGCCGAGGATCGCCTGCTCGTCGGGGCGCGTCGGCAGGATGTTCTTCACGTAGCTCTTCGCCGCGTTCTTCATCGCGACGTCCCGGCCCTGCTGCTCCGACAGGTACCAGCGGTGGTCGAGCAGCTCGTGGTAGATCTGCGCGGGCTCCAGCTTGCCGCGCAGGTCCCGCGGCACGCTGCGGACGGCCGGCTCGAAGATCTCGGTCAGCCAGTCGTGCGCCACGAACGACTCGTCGTCCCGCTGGCGGTCGGTGGCGGCGCGGAACTCGTCGAGGTCGTTGAGCAGGCGGCGCGCCTGGTTCTCCTGCACGTCGAGCCCGGTGAGCCGCATGAGCCGGCGGGAGTGGTGCCCGGCGTCGACGACCTTGGGCTGGATGCGCACGCTGGTGCCGTCGACGTCCGTTGTGATGTCGAGCTCGCCCACGTCGAAGCCGAGGTCGTTGAGCCGGTCGATGCGGGCCTGCACGCGCCAGCGGTCGCCGAACGTGAAGGACTCCGACTCGGTCAGCGCGCGCCAGAGCTCGCCGTACCGCTCGGCCAGGGCGTCCCCGATGGCGACGGCGTCGACGTCCTCCTCCAGGAACTCGCCGGCCTGCAGGTCCATGAGCTCGCCGATGATGTTCACACGGGCGACCTCGAGGTCGTAGCCGCGCTGCCCGTCGGACAGCTTGTCGTGCAGGTCTCCCGTCTCGGCGTCCACCAGGTACGCGGCGAACGTCTCGGCGTCGCGGCGGAACAGGGTGTTCGACAGGGACACGTCGCCCCAGTAGAAGCCGACCAGGTGCAGCCGGACCAGGAGCACGGCGAGCGCGTCGATGAGCCGGGTGGCGGTGTCGGGGCGCAGCGACTGGCTGAACAGCGCGCGGTACGGCAGCGAGAACGACAGGTGCTTGGTGATGAGCACGGCCTCGAGCCGCTCGCCGTTGACGTCGCTGCGTCCGGTGATGACTCCGACGGGCTCGACGCTGGGCACGTCCAGGCGGCGCAGCTGGCGCAGCAGCTCGTACTCGCGGTAGGCCACGGTCTCGCCGATCTCCTTGACCGCGACCACGCGGCCGGACATCTTGGCGAACCGCACGATGTGCCGGGAGATGCCGCGGGGCAGCGCGGCGAGCGTCTCGGCCGGCCACTCCTCCAGCGGGATGTGCCACGGCAGGTCGAGGAGGGCGGGGTCGGGCGAGGCCGCGGTGATCTGCAGGCGCTGCGGCGTCGGGCTCATGGTCCGATCCTCTCAGAGAACGCCCACAGCACATGCGACAGGGCGGCCCCGGCCGAAGCCGGGACCGCCCTGTCGGGACTGCTCAGATCAGACGGCGATCCGCTCGCCCGAGCCCGCGTGGAACAGGTGCTGCTCGTTGTCGCGGATGCGGATGTAGATCGTCTCGCCCTTGGCGGGCACCTGGCGGGGGTCGACGCGCACGATGACCTGCGCGTCGCCGGCACCGGAGTGCACCGCGTCCGCGCGGCCGAACTCGTTGGTGAGCGAGCCGTACACGAACGCGTCGGAGCCGAGCTCCTCGACGATGTTCACGATGACCGGGATGCCGTCCGGGGTGCCCTCGGGCACGACGTCCAGCGACTCGGGACGGAAGCCGACCGTGACGTGGTTGCGGTCGTCCTCGGTGAACTGGCCGATGACCGAGCGCGGCACGGCGACGCGGGCGCGGCCCAGGTTGGCGACGCCGTCGAGCACGGGGAACGTGCCGATGTTCATGGCGGGCGAGCCGATGAAGCCGGCGACGAACACGTTGGCCGGGGTGTCGTACATGTCGCGCGGCGTGCCGACCTGCTGCAGCAGGCCGTCCTTGAGGACCGCGATGCGGTCACCCATGGTCAGGGCCTCGGTCTGGTCGTGCGTGACGTAGACGGTGGTGACACCGAGACGACGCTGCAGCGACGCGATCTGCGTACGGGTCTGGACGCGGAGCTTGGCGTCGAGGTTCGACAGCGGCTCGTCCATGAGGAACACCTGCGGCGAACGCACGATGGCGCGGCCCATGGCGACGCGCTGACGCTGGCCACCCGAGAGGGCCTTCGGCTTGCGGTCGAGGTACTGGGAGAGGTCGAGGATCTTGGCAGCCTCCTCGACGCGCTGACGGATCTCCGCCTTCGGGGTGCCGGCGATCTTGAGCGCGAAGCCCATGTTGTCGGCGACCGTCATGTGCGGGTACAGCGCGTAGTTCTGGAAGACCATCGCGATGTCGCGGTCCTTCGGCTGGACGTCCGTGACGTCGCGGTCGCCGATGAGGATGCGGCCCGAGTTGACGTCCTCGAGGCCCGCGAGCATGCGGAGCGACGTGGACTTGCCACAACCGGAGGGGCCGACGAGGACGAGGAACTCGCCGTCCTCGATGTGCAGGTCGAGCGAGTCGACAGCGGGGCGCTCAGTGCCCGGGTAGACCCGGGAGGCCTTGTCGAAAGTGACCGTTGCCATGGCTGATCAATCCCTTCACCGGCAGGTACGTGCCGGACGATCCGTAGTGAAGAGTGTCAAGAGTGTCCTCGATGACACGGGCACCGGAAGGAGCGTCGTCCTTCGGTGACCCGGGGTCATCATGCCATACCGGTGTGGACCGTCCACACCGCGCAGTGACACGCACCACGTTCAGCCCAGCACGATCCCCGACCCGTCACGGAACCGGACCAGCAGGCGGCCGGCGTAGTCGGCGACCTGGTCGATGCCGGCCGGATCGCCCGGAGTCAGCCGGTTCAGGTCGACGCTGAGAGCCAGGCGACCGTCCGCGAGCTCGAGCCCGTGCAGCGTGCGGTCGGGGGTGACGACGACCACCAGCGACCCGTCCGTGCCCAGGTAGGCCGGTGCGGCGCCCAGGGGCACGGACCACCGGACCTCGCCGGATCGGGCGTCCCGCGCGACCACGTCGGCGCCCTGCGCGACGTGCACCACGCCGTCGACGAGCAGCGGTTCGCCTCGGACGCCGTCCGCGCGCCAGAGCTCGTCGCCCGTGACGGCGTCGCGAGCCACGAGGGCTACGCCGTCCCAGCCGCCGTCGTCCCCGGTGAGCAGGACGACCCCGGGCGCGGTGCCGTCGTCCACGGACAGCCGGGCGGGCAGCTCGCCCACCGCGACGCGCGCCCCCGCAGCGGTGACCAGGACGCCCGCGGGCACCGCGAAGTTCTGCCAGGGCATCCAGACCAGCGTGCCGGAGCGGCCCAGCTCCGCCCAGCCGTCGGTCGCGACCGTGACGTCGCCCCGAGGCGACCCGTCGGCGCCGAACAGCCAGGCGTGCCCGCTGTCGGTCAGAAGCACCCGGTCGTCGTCCGCGGCGAGAGCCGGCTCGGAGCGGAACACGTCGTCGCCGATCCGTACCTCGTGGACCTGCGGCACCACGGGCGTGCTGCTCCGCCACTGCACCGACCCCGTCGTGGGGTCGGTCGCGGTGAGCGTCCAACGCACGCCACCGCGCCCGTCCTCCGCAGGCGTGGCGCGCACCAGGAGACTGTCGGTCGCCGCCCAGAGGGTCCCGGCCGGCACGGTGGGTGTCGCGAGGACCGAGCCGGTGGCCGGGTCCAGCACCGCGAGCGGGGTCGCCGCACCCCCGGACGCGACAGGGGAGACCTCGGCGGCGCAGACCGCCAGCGGTGCGTCGTCCGACCGCACGACGGTGCAGCGGACCCAGACGGAGGGGAACTCGGAGCGACCGCCCGGCGGGAGCGCCGCGTCGAGCGAGAACGGCACGGACCACCGCTGGTCGCCGGTGTCGGGATCGGTGCCGCGCAGGGTCACTCCGCCCGGGTGGTAGTCGGCGCCGACCGCCCAGCCACCTGCGCTGTCGCCCGCGACGAGAGCGCCGACGCCGGGCGTCCACCGCCACAGCACCCCGGGTGGGTCCGCGAGGGCGCGCAGGACGCCGGGCACCTCCGCGAGGTACCGCAGCCGTGCGCGCTCCCGGGCGTCCAGCCACGACTGCACGCCGAGCAGGACCAGCACGAGGGCGACGACCGTCGCGGTCACCCGGGCCGCGGGGAACCGCCGGCTGCGGTCACCGCCGTCAGGGGCACGGAGCCCGTCGAGCTCGTCGAGCTCGACGGGTGCGAGGTGCGCGGCATGCCCGACCGGCGCGCTCATCGCTCACCCGAGGACGGCGACCGAGCCGCTGTCCATCCACACGTACAGGCGGGGGTCGTGCCAGCCCGACCGGAAGCCCTGCACGAAGACGGTCGACCGGTCCCCGGCCACCTCCTCGGACAGGTCGGTGCTCCACGCCAGCTCCCCATTGCGCAGCGAGTACGCCTCCAGCGTTACGCCGAGCCCGGGGACCAGCAGGTACGTGCCGTCGGTCGACAGCTGGTGCGCCAGGCGCTCGAGCGGGGTCCGCCACAGCACCTCGCCGGTCGTGGCGTGGAGCGCGCGCAGGGAGTCGCTGGTGGCCACGTAGAGCGTCCCGTCCAGCATCAGGGCGGCGACGATGGTCCCCGGCAGGTGCCAGAGGCGCTCGCCCGTGGTCGCGGAGCGGCCGCTGAGCCCGTCGGTCCCGTGCCCGCCCTCGCCCACGGTGAGCACCACGCCCGGCGCGGAGCCGTCGTCGACCGCGAGCCAGCCCGCCGCCTCGTCGACAGGGATCTCGGTCCCGTCCTCCAGCAGCAGGGTGCCCTGGTAGAGGTCCGACGACGTCCAGGTGCTCTTGATGAACACCCCCGCCCGGGCCGGCTGCAGCCACGACGCGGGCTCGAGCGGCACGTCCTGCACCAGCTCCCCGCCGGAGGTGAGGACCCAGGCGTGGTTGTCGACACCGACCACGATCCGGTCGTCGTACGTCTGCAGCGAGGCCACGGTCGTCCCGGACAGCCCTTCCGGGCCGTCGTCCCGGCTGACGACGTCGGTGGGCGGGGAGGTCCAGGTCCAGCGGGTGTCGCCGCTGACGAGGTCGGTGGCCGTGACCGCCCAGCGGACCGCGGCGCCGTCGTCGGTCGCCCTCGTGGCCAGCACCATCGCGTCGTCCGTGAACGCCAGCCCCGAGCCGCCGTCCACCACGCGCTCGGCCAGCAGGCTGCCGTCCTGCGGGTCGAGGATCCAGACCGACGACGGGGGGATGCCCTGCACACCCTCCCCGTACTGCTGCGAGACGCACGCCGCCACGTGCGCGCCCTCGTGGCGGACCGCGCTGCAGGCGATCCAGAGCTCGGGCGAGGCGCTCGTGGGTGTCGGCTGGGGCGTGGGCAGGTCCACCGGGGTGGCCCAGGCGACGACCCCGGTGTCCGGGTCGAGCCCGACGACCGAGGGGGCGCCGTCGGCGGCCTGGATCCCGCCGACGAGCACGCCGTCGACCATCGCCCCCGACTGCAGCGCGGCTGCCAGCTGGGGGTCCGCACGCCAGATCACGCCGATCGACGCGTCGGCCGGCGGCACGACGCCGGGGATGGCCGCGAGCGCGGCGAGGCGCGCGGTCTCGCGGCGGTCGATGACGAGCTGGGTGACCAGGAGAGTCGCGGCGAGGACGGCAGCGGTCGGCACGAGCGACCGGGCGTGGCGCCGCAGCCAGGTCCGGGCGGCCACCACCTCGTCGGGCCGCTGAGAGGGGGCGGCCTCGTCGAGCGTGACGTCGACACGCCGCCCCGGCACCCCGGCCGCGGACGACCGCACGGGCTCGTCCACGGTCTCGACGAGCTCGACCTGGTGCATCCGGCCGGGCATGTTTCGCACGCTACGCCTCGGTCGTGCGGCCGACCACAGGCCGTCGGCGGCTGCTCAGAGCCCGTCGGCGAGGACCGCGAGGGAGGCCACCAGCGCGTCCGGGCCGTCGACGCGGAAGCGCGCCGCCGTCTCCCCGGGACCCACCTTCACGGTGAGGTCGTCGTCGCGGAGCGCCTCGAAGGCGTGCTCGTCGGTGACGTCGTCGCCGGCGTACAGGACCACCGGCGCCCCGAGCTCGTCGCGCAGCGCGGTGAGGGCTTCGCCCTTGCTCGCGCGCAGCACGGAGATCTCGACGACGTCCTTGCCGTGCAGGACCCCGGAGCCGAGCCGCTCCCCGAGCGCGATCGCCTCCTCCTCGGCCGGGCGGGCCACGGAGTCCTCGGCGAGCCGGGTGTGCACGACGACCGCGGTCGGCTTGGTCTCCACCCAGACGCCGTCCCGGCCCCGGGTGATCCGGGCGGCCTCCGCGCCGAGCGACGCCAGCCGGTCCGCCTGCTCGTCGGTCAGCCGGACGACGTCGCGGTCGAGGCCGAACGTCGTCACCCGCGCCCGCTCCGCGCCGTGGCTCCCGATGAGGAACGTCCCGGGCGGCACCTGGGCCAGCGTGTGCAGGTCGTGCATCGCGCGGCCGGACACCAGCGCGAGCGCCACGCCGGGCGTCCCGGCCAGCCGTTCGAGCGCGTCGATGCCGTCGGGCAGGATCCGGGACGCGGACGGGTCGTCCTGCAGCGGGGCCAGCGTGCCGTCGAAGTCGAGGGCGACCAGCAGCGGGCGGCGCGACGAGTCAGCCGCGAGGGCGCCGAGCGCGGCGGTGAGGTCCTCAGCCACGGCTGGCTCGCACGGGCACCGCGTTCAGGGCGGCCAGGAAGTCCTCGGACCAGGCCACCACGTCGTGCCCGAGCACGCGGCGGCGCAGGCGGCGCATCCGCTTGCGGGACTCGCGGCCGTCCATGTGCACGGCGTACGTGATCGCGTCCTTCATCCCGTCGATGTCGTGCGGATTCACCAGCACCGCTCCTGTCAGCTCGTCGGCGGCGCCCGTGAACTCGGAGAGCACCAGCGCGCCGCGGTCGTCGGACCTCGCGGCGACGTACTCCTTGGCGACCAGGTTCATGCCGTCGCGCAGCGCGGTGACCAGCATGACGTCGGCCGCCAGGTACAGCGCCGCCATCTCCTCCATGGGGAACGACTGGTGCAGGTACTGCACCGGGGCGTGACCCACCTGCCCGTAGTCGCCGTTGATGCGGCCGACCAGCAGCTCGACGTCGTCGCGCAGCGTCTGGTAGGCGCCCACGTTCTCCCGGCTCGGGCTGGCCACCTGCACCAGCGTGGTGCTCTGCGGGGACAGGCGCTCCTCGGAGAGCAGCTCGCCGTAGGCCTTGATCCGGTGCCGGATGCCCTTGGTGTAGTCGAGCCGGTCGACGCCCAGCAGCAGGTACTCGGGGTCGCCCAGCTCGCGGCGGATCTGCAGCGCGCGCTCGCGGACGGCGTCGGTGCGCGCCAGCTCGTCGAACGCGTGCGAGTCGATCGAGATGGGGAAGGCGGCGGCGCGCACGTGCCGACCCGGCCCCGTGTGCCCGTCGGGCTCCGCCAGGGTGACCATCTGCCCACGCGTCGTGAGGTCCGTGAGCCGACGCACGGTGCGGACGAAGTTCGCGGCGTCACCGGCCCGCTGGAACCCCACGAGGTCCGCCCCGAGCAGCCCCTCGATCACCTGCACGCGCCACGGCAGCTGCGCGAAGAGCTCCAGGGGCGGGAACGGGATGTGGTGGAAGTACCCGATGCGCAGGTCCGGCCGCAGCGCCCGCAGCAGCTGGGGCACCAGCTGGAGCTGGTAGTCGTGCACCCAGACCGTGGCGCCCTCGGCAGCCTGCGCAGCGGCGGCCTCCGCGAAGCGCTGGTTGACCTTCTGGTAGGAGTCCCACCACTGCCGGTGGAACGCCGGCGGTTCGATGACGTCGTGGTAGAGCGGCCACAGGGTGTCGTTGGAGAAGCCCTCGTAGAACTTCTCCAGGTCGTCCTCGGAGAGCACCACCGGGATCAGCTCGGTGCCGTCGACGTCGAACGGCTCGAGCTCCAGGTCGGGTGACCCGCCCCAGCCCACCCAGGCGCCGGACGTGGTCGCCATCACGGGAGCGAGCGCGGTCACCAGGCCGCCGGGGGAGCGCGTCCAGGTGGGTTCACCGTCGTCGTCGAGACTCACGTCCACGGGCAGCCGGTTGGCGACGACGACGAAGTCGTAGCCGTGCGCGGGCGCGTCGGTAGGCACCAGATCAACTCCTCGGGTCTGCGTCCGACCCTATCTGTGCTGGTCGGACCGCGCGTTGCCGGGCGGGGTGGCGAGGGCTCCGGCTACGGTGCGGGGATGGAGCGGATGGGGCTGGAGCCCGGGACGGAGATCGGCGGATACACCGTCGTCGCCCCCCTGGGCTCGGGCGGCATGGGGACGGTCTACCGCGCGGTCGACGGCGGCGGCGACGCGGTCGCGCTCAAGATGCTGCACCCGCACATCGGGTCCGACGCCGTCGCGCGGGACCGGCTGCGCCGCGAGGTGCACGCGCTGCAGAAGCTCCGGCACCCGGGCGTCGCCGCGATCCTCGACGCGGAGGCCGACTCGACCGAGGCGTTCCTGGTCACCGAGCTGGTGGCCGGCGACAACCTCGAGGAGCACGTGCGCGAGCGCGGCACGCTGGACGCCGAGCAGCTGCTGGACCTGGCCGAGGGGCTGCGCGACGCCCTCGTGGCGGTGCACGGCGCCGGCGTGGTGCACCGCGACCTCAAGCCGTCGAACGTCATCGTCGGGGACGACGGACCGGTGCTGATCGACTTCGGCATCGCCCAGGCCGCGGACGACTCCAAGCTCACCGCCGAGGGCATGGTCCTCGGCACGCCGGGCTACCTCGCGCCCGAGCTGCTGGACGGCGACGAGCCCGACGAGGCCTCCGACTTCTGGGGCTGGGCGGCGATCCTGGCGTTCGCGGCCACCGGTCGGGACCCCTTCGGTACCCGCCCGCTGGAGGCCGTGCTCGCGCGGGCCCGCTCGGGGGACGTCGACCTCGCCGGGCTCGGGCCGCTGACCACCGCGGCGCTGCGGCGCGCGCTCGCACCGGTCGCGGCCGACCGCACGTCCCCGGACGACGTGCTCGCCGCGCTCACGGTGGTCGTCGCGGAGGGCGAGTCGATCGCCGACGAGACCGACACCGCGGTGCTCGTCGCCGACGACCTCGTCGGCACCACCGTCCTGGCACCCGAGCCGGCCACCGTGGCTGTCGCCGCGAGCGCCGTGCCTCCCGCGGTCGCCAACGACGGGCACACCCGCGCGTTCGACCCGGCCGCCCTCGAGCCCGTCGGGGCTGACGAGGAGTGGGACGAGGACCCCGAGGACCCCGACGGGGTCGACTGGATCAACGACGACCTCGACGCGTCCGAGGAGCCCGAGCCCGAGGGCTCCGGCTACGAGCGCCCCCCCGCCCGCCGCCGCTGGGGCACGCTGCTGGCGGCCGCGCTGCTGCTGGGGTCGGCCGGTGCCCTGTACCCGGGCGTGACGCTCATCGTGTTCGCGGTGCTGGTGGTGGTCGTGCGGACCGTCGGGTCCACCGTCGAGGCCATGTACGGGCGCCGGGAGCGCGCCGGGGTGCGCCGCTCCGACCGGGCCGTCGCCGCCGCCACCCTGCCGTGGCACCTGCTGCGCTCGCTCGTCGGGCTGATCCCGTCGCTCGTCGTGGGGGCCAGCGTCGTCGTCATCCTGCTCGGACTGTCCTGGTGGCTGATCGGCGACGGCCGCTGGGTGATCGGCGACTCGCCCTCCGGGCAGGAGCCGCAGGGCCTGACCGCGGCGATCCTCGTCGGCTCGATCGTCCTGATCGGCGCGGCCGTCGTCTGGTGGGGTCCGCTGTCGCTGATGACCCGCATCGGCGCCCGCCGGGTGCTCGCCGTCGTGGCGCCGGGCCGCACCGGCGCGCTGGTCGCCACCGTGGTCCTGCTGGCGGCCTCCGCGGTGTTCCTCGCCCAGATCTTCAGCGGCAGCGAGATCACGTGGGCCCCGCTGCCCACCCCCGTCCTGCCCTGAGCCGTCTCGCCATGCGGGACCCTTCTGGCGCGCCGTCGCGTCACCCTCTTGGGTGAAGGCTCGGCGGTCAGGGGAGGAGCTCAGGCATGTCGCTGGAGGCAGAGGTCGACGTCGTCACCGGGCGGCGCAGCAACGGCGACCTGGTCCGGTTCGACCACCGCACGGGATCGCTCGGCGTCTACCGCGGCGACGTGATCGTGGCGTACTTCCGCCCCGACGAGGGCTACGAGTACTTCCTGCGCGAGATCGCCAAGTGACCTCGTTCGACGACGCCTTCACCGCGGTGGTCCGCGCCCGTGGCGTGTGGCGCGACGACACCCCGGCCGCGGTGCTCGAGCGCTGGTCCAGCTTCGTCGCCGAGTGCGAGCACGGCTACCGGGGCGACGAGTTCGCCTACGCCAACGAGGCGATGTCCCGCACCACGCTCCAGGCGGCGCTGACCGACCCGTCGCTGGCCGACCGTCCCGAGCTGGCACTCCTGCGGCGCCGGGTCGAGGCGGTCGACGCCCGGTTCTGTCCGCTGCTGGTCGAGCACGCGTTCCCGCGGATCGACCCCGACGAGTGGTGGCTGCGGGGGATCGTGCGGCGCGCCGGTGGGCGCCTGGCGCAGGACTGGAAGCGGTCGTTCGGGTTCGACATCGAGGTGGTCCGGCGGCCGCGTCCGTCGTGACGAGGCCCGGATCCTCAGCCGCGCCCCCTACGCTGTGCCGCATGACCGCGCGACGAGGGCCGCACCGCGCCGTCGCGCGCCTGTCGCTCGTGTGCGCGGTCGTCTTCGCCGCGCTGGCCGCCGCGGTCGCCGCCGAGGGTCGCGTGCTGCTGCACGACTGCGTGAGCGCCGGGGGAGTCCTCGGCCCGCTCGGGCTGCGCCTGTCCGTGCTCCGCGACGCCGCGGACTGCCCGGAGGGCGCCTACGGCCTGGGCACGATGTCGCAGGGCGCCGTCGTGCTGCTCAGCGTGGCGGTCCCCGTCGCGGCCCTGTACCTCCTGCTCACCGCGTGCGGTGTCGGGCTGTCCGCCCTGCTGGTCCGCGCGGCCCAGCAGGTCCGCCGGCTCGTCGGCCGTGCCCTGCGGGGCGGCCTGCGCGGCGCCCGACCGCTGCCCGTGGCGGTCCGGGTGCGCACGGTGCTCCAGCCCGTGGTGCCGGCGTGGACCGACCGGGTGCTCGTCGGCAGCATCGCCAGGCGGGGTCCACCCGCGGTGGCCTGACCCCCACCCACCCGCTGTCCCCCCCCGTCCCACCAGGAGCACCCATGCCCACCAACGACCCCAAGCCCACCAAGGCGGTGCGGCGCGACGAGGCTCGCCTCAAGGCCGCGCAGATGCGCAAGGAGCAGGAGAAGAAGGCCAAGCGGAACCGGATCCTCGCGATCACCGGCCTCGTCGTCGCCGTCGTCGCGCTCGTCGCCGTCGCGTTCACGATCGTCAACCAGAACAAGGCCAACGAGGCCGCCAACTCCGACGTCGTCTACGGCCAGGGTGCCGAGAACGTCGTCGCACCCCTGCTCACCGACGTGACCTCACCGGCCCCGGCCAACGACAAGGGCGGCATCCCGGTCAGCGGCCCTGCCGCCGAGGACGTCGGGACCGTCGGCGACGACACCGTCGACCTGACCGTCTACTTCGACTACATGTGCCCCTACTGCGGGCAGTTCGACACCACGAACTCGGCCGACATGGAAGCCATGCTCGAGGAGGGTGGCGTGACCATCACGTACCACCCGATCTCGATCCTCGACCGGCTGTCCGCGGGCAGCTCGTACTCGACCCGCACGGCGAACGCGACCGCGATCGTCGCCGACCAGTCCCCGGAGCACCTCACCGCGTTCGTCACGGCCCTCTTCGAGGACCAGCCGGCGGAGGGCACCTCGGGTCGCTCCGACGCCGAGATCGCCGAGGTGGCTGAGTCCGTCGGTGTCCCGGCGGAGGTCACCGCGACGTTCACCGACACGGTGGACGGCACGTTCGCCACCCAGGACGAGGACGCGGTCGACGGCACGTGGCGGACGTTCGCCCCGTGGGTCGCCGCGGCGACCAACCAGGCCGGCCTCGACCTGCCGCAGCTGTCCACCCCTGCCGTGCTGATCAACGGCACCGCGTTCAACGAGTGGCAGACCCCGGGCGCCCTGAAGCAGGCGGTCGACGCCGCCAAGTCCTGACCCTCGGACGACCGGGCGCTCCCTGCGGGGGCGCCCGGTTATCCTGGGCGCGCCCGCCTCCTTAGCTCAGTCGGCCAGAGCACCTGTCTTGTAAACAGGGGGTCATCGGTTCGAATCCGATAGGGGGCTCCATCGCCACGCCGCGGTCGTCCCGCAGTCGCCGGCCGTTCACCTGCACCGAGCACGATCGTCCCCATGCGCGTGGAACGAGCACGGTCCACCTCCCGGTCGATGTCGATCGCCGAGCCCGTCTACGTCGTCGAGTTCTGGACGAGCAGGGACGACGGCGAGCAGTGGCGGCTGATGGACGCCGAGGACGTCGACGACGTCGTCGACTGGGCGCGACGCCGGCAGCAGGGCCGTGTCCTGTCCGTGAGCGTCGAGCACCACGACGAGTACGGGACCTCGGTGCTGCGTCTGCTCGGGCCGGCGCGTGCCGTGGGCGGGTCCCTCCGGTCGGCGTGACCGGCCGCCTCAGGACAGCCGTTCGAGGTACTGCAGGATCAGGCCCTCCCGCAGGGCCCAGGGCGACACCTCGAGCTCGTCGACACCGAACGCCCGCATGGTCTCGGAGAGCACGATCCCGCCCGCGACGATCTGAAACGTCCGGTCGGCCGTGATGCCCGGGAGGGCCGGTCGCGAGTCGGCGGGGAGGCGGGCGAGCCGGGGGACCCAGTCGTCGAGGCCGGACCGGCGCAGCAGCCGTCGGTCCTGCGGTCCCACGCCGTCCGCGAGCGAGCCCGCCAGCCGGGCCAGCGAGCGGATCGTCTTGGACGACCCGACCACGTGCGCAGGGTCGGGGCGGCCGGCGAAGTGCGCGCGGGCCTGGTTCAGCTGCGCCCGGACGTGCGTGCGCAGGGCGGCGAGCTGGTCGGCCGTCGGGGGGTCGTCGTGCAGGAAGGACACCGTCGAGCGACCGGCCCCCAGCGGCAGCGAGAGGGCCACGTCCGGGTCCTCGCTGCCCCCGGCAGCCAGCTCCAGCGAGCCACCTCCGATGTCGAGCAGCAGGATCTCGCCCGCCGACCAGCCGAACCACCGCCGCACCGCCAGGAACGTGGAGCGCGCCTCGTCGTCGCCGGTGAGCACCTGCAGCCGCACACCCGTCGTGGTCTCCACCAGGTCGAGCACCTCCGGACCGTTGCCGGCCTCGCGCAGGGCCGACGTCGCGAACGGCAGCAGCTCGTCGATCCCGGCCGTGGCACCTGCGGCGACGGCCGCGGCGACCGCGTCGACGACCGCGCGGACACCCTCGGGGCTGATGGACCCGGACGGCTCCAGGTAGCGCATGAGCCGCAGCACGGACCGGTGCGACGACTGCGCGACCGGTGGGCCGCCGCGGTGGGCGTCGACCACGAGCAGGTGCACGGTGTTCGATCCGACGTCCAGCACTCCGAGTCGCATGGGTCGCACGTTACGGGCGGGAGGACGTCGCGCGCAGTCACAGGAGGTTCACACCCTGGTCATCCGGAACTGTCCGGTATGTCGTGCGCTGGTCGCCGGAGAGGAGTTCCCTCGAACTCATGAGACGCACCGCAGCACTCTCTGTCCTCGCGGGGGCCGTGACCGCCGCCCTCCTCGCACCCACGCCGGCGATAGCCGGTGACCGCGGGCGGCACACCGTCGTCCAGCCCACGCTCGTCGCGCGCGCCACCCTGTCCGCCGACTTCCTCGCTCCCGGACCGCCGTCGGGGGCGCTCGCCACACCCGCCAACGGTCGGCAGGGTCCGTTCGCCGGGCAGGTGATCCCCGGGTTCTCGGGCATGGTGGACGCGGGGGACGGCACGTTCTGGGCGCTGCCGGACAACGGGTTCGGGACCAAGGCCAACTCGGCGGACTTCCTCCTGCGGATCTACCACGTGACGCCGCAGTGGAAGAGCGGGCAGATCGAGGTCGGCGAGTTCCTCTCGCTGCGAGACCCCGACCACAAGGTCGACTTCCCGATCGTCAACGACGCCACCCCCGACCGCCTGCTCACCGGCGCGGACTTCGACGTCGAGTCCGTGGTCCGCGCGAAGGACGGCAGCTTCTGGATCGGCGAGGAGTTCGGGCCGTTCCTGCTGCACGTCGACGCGACCGGGAAGCTCCTGGCCGCGCCCGTGCCGTTCGTCGGCGGCAAGTCGCCGCAGAACCCGTACCTGCAGGCGGGCGAGACGCCGAACGTCCGAGCCAGCCGCGGGTTCGAGGCGCTGGCCGGCTCGCGCGACGGCCGGTTTCTGTACCCGATCGCCGAGGGCGCGTTCGTCGACGACGCGCAGCAGCGCCGCCGGACGATCTACGAGTTCGACACGACCACCGGCGCGTACACGGGCCGGACGTGGGCGTACCAGACGCACCAGGACGCGAACGTCATCGGGGATGCGTTCCTCACCGGCACGCGTGAGCTGCTCGTCATCGAGCGCGACGACTTCCAGGGCGCCGCGGCGGTGATGAAGCGGGTCTACCGGATCGACCTCGACCGGACCGACGCCGACGGCTACGTGCGCAAGACGCTGGTGCTCGACGCCCTGAAGATCGCCAACCCGGACCACCTGGGCGCCGGCGACGGGTACGGCACGGACGACCCCTTCTCGCTGCCGGTGCAGTCGTTCGAGACCGTGGTGCAGCTGCGCGACGGCCGGCTGCTCCTCGCCAACGACAACAACTACCCCGGCAACGCGGCACGGATCGCGGGCACCCCGGACGACACGGAGCTCGCCCTCGTCGACCTGCGCCAGGTGCGTCCGCCGAAGGCCGGGGACATCACCGTCGTCGGTCACCGCGGTGCCAGCGGCTACCGCCCGGAGCACACGCTCGCGTCGTACGAGCTCGCGATCCAGCAGTGCGCGGACTACATCGAGCCCGACCTGGTCTCGACGAAGGACGGCGTGCTCGTCGCCCGGCACGAGAACGAGATCAGCGGGACCACCGACGTCTCCGCCCGCGCCGAGTTCGCCGACCGCCGGGCGACCAAGACGATCGACGGGCGCAGCGTCACCGGCTGGTTCACGGAGGACTTCACGCTCGCCGAGCTGAAGACCCTGCGGGCCAAGGAGCGGCTCCCCGCCGTGCGGCCTTCCAACACCGCGTTCGACGGGCTCTACGAGGTACCGACGCTCGACGAGGTGCTCGACCTCGCGCGGCACTCGCTCAGCTGCGACGGGCAGCCGGTCGGCATCTACCCGGAGACCAAGCACCCGACGTACTTCGACTCGATCGGGCTCTCGCTCGAGGAGCCGCTGCTCGCCCAGCTCGCAGCGAACGAGCTGAACGACAAGCGGTCGCCGGTGATCATCCAGAGCTTCGAGACCGGCAACCTGCGCGAGCTCGACCGGCTGACCAAGGTCCAGCTGGCGCAGCTGGTCGACTGCTCGGGTGCGCCGTACGACCTCGTCGCCGCCGGTGACCCGCGCACCTACGCGGACCTCGTGACGCGCACGGGCCTGCGGCAGATCGCCACCTACGCCGACGGCGTGGGTCTGTGCAAGGACAGGATGATCCCGCGGAACCCCGACGCGACCCTCGGGACGCCCACGTCGGTCATCCGGGACGCCCACAAGGTCGGGCTGGAGGTCCACGGGTGGACGTTCCGCCGGGAGAACCAGTTCCTGCCGGCCGAGTTCCGCAGCAGCGCCGACCCGAACGCCGTCGGTGACCTGGCCGGGGAGATCCGCGTGTTCGTCAGGGCTGGGATGGACGGGCTGTTCAGCGACAACCCCGACATCGCGGCGGCCACGGTGGGCTGACGCCCCAGTGCGCGAGGGCCGGCTCCCGGAGACGTTCTCCGGGGGCCGGCCCTCGTCGCGCTGCCCCCAACGGGTGAATTCGGCGTGCGCACCAAACGTTCGTCTCCGGGAAATCTGACGGAAACGACACGTGTGTCACTCTCGAGAGCGAGCGTCCCGAGGCCCCGGTTCGAGCTTGGCTCCCGGGCCTCGGGGTGCCCCGCGAGACCCCACCCCCGATGCCGGTGAACTGAGGAAGCGATGAACCCACGACACGACGTCCTGGTGATCGGCGAGGCTCTGATCGACGTGCACGACGACGGCATGACCATCCGTGAGCGCGTCGGCGGCAGCGCCGGCAACATCGCCGTGGGGCTCGCCCGGCTCGGCCGGGACACCCTGCTGCACACCGCGATCGGGCGCGACGAGCGCGGCGACGACATCACCGCGTACCTGACGGCGTCGGGCGTCGGCCTCTCCGACTCGTCCGTGACCCAGGGGAGCTCGTCCGTGGCCCGCGCTGTGCTCCGCGTCGACGGCTCGGCGCGGCACGACTTCCGGATCCACTGGGCGCCCGCGGCCGACGCCGGCGACTCGACGGCACGCTGCGTGCACGCGGGCTCGGTCGCGGCCTACCTCGAGCCGGGTGCCGGGACCGTGCTGGACCTCGTGACCCACGCGTACGGCCGGTCGCTGATCACGTTCGACCCGAAGATCGAGCCTGCCCTCGTGGGCGCCCGGGAGGACGCCCGTCGGCGCACGCTCCAGTTCGTCGAGCTGGCCGGCATCGTCAAGGCGAGTGAGAGCGATCTCATGTTCCTCTACCCGGACGACGACCCGGTCGACGTCCTGCGCGACTGGATCGGCCGTGGGCCCGACCTGGCCGTCCTGACCCGGGGTCCGCGCGGCGCCTCGGCCGTCACCGCACGCGGCGTCGTCGACGTACCGGGCATCTCCGTGCTCTACGCCGAGGCGGGTGTGGGCGGGGGCGACGCCTTCATGTCGACCCTCATCGACAGCGCGCTGACCCTCGACGCCGACACGAGCATGCGCTGGCTCCGCTCGGGGGCGCCGGTGGTGGAGCAGGTGCTGGAGCGTTCGGTGCAGGCCGCCGCGCTGACGGTCGCTCGCCTCGGTGCGGTTCCCCCCACCGCGGACGAGCTCGCGTCAGCCGGCGCCTGACCTCAGACCTTCCAGACCTGCACGACGCTGGGCCGCGGTCCGCCCCACCGGCCGCCGACCAGCGAGCCCGGTGCCACGTAGTCGGGGAAGAACGAGCGCTGCTGGGCCCAGGTCCCGTTCTCGCCGGGGTGCTGGACGGCCACGTAGACCATGTCGTCCGCGTCGCGCACCACCGGTCCGCACGTCTCGGCCTCGGCCGGGACCGAGAGGAACTGCTGGACGTGGCCACGCTGCGGTCCCTCGAGCGGCACCTTGAACAGGCCGTCTCCGTACCCGATGACGCCGGGTGCACCGTCGGTGGCGAGCCACATGTTCCCGGCCGAGTCGAAGGTGACGTTGTCGGGGCAGGAGATGGGCGAGACCTGGTCGGCGGGGAACCCGGCGAAGTAGGTCGAGGTGTTCGTCGCGGGGTCGCCGCAGAGCAGGAGGATGCTCCAGCCGAAGCTGGTGGCGGCGGCGTCGTTGCCCGCCTCGGTGATCTCGATGACGTGGCCGTCGCGGTTGTTGGTCCGGGGGTTCGGCTCGACCGCGCCCTCCTTGCCGACCTTCCCGCGGTCGGTGTTGTTGGTGCACACGACGTAGACGCGGCCGGACGTCGGGTGGGGCTCGACGTCCTCGCAGCGGTCCATCTTCGTGGCGCCGGCGGCGTCCGCGGCGAGCCGGGTGTTGACGAGGACCTGCTCGGTGCTGAACCCGGGCACGTGGCTGACCCCGTCGACGACCAGCGGGATCCACTCGCCCGTGCCGTCGAAGGCCCCGTCCGACGGGAGCGCGCCGGTGCCGGTGATCTCCGCGGCGGGGGAGTCGCCGGTGAACCGGGCGACGTACAGGCTGCCGGCGGTCAGCAGCGTCTTGTTGTGCCGCCGGCTCCGCTGGCTCGCCCCGGGCTTGTAGCGGTCCGTGGAGACGAACTTGTACAGGTAGTCGAACCGCTCGTCGTCGCCCATGTACGCCACCGCGCGGCCGGTGCGGCCGATGACCACGTTGGCACCCTCGTGCTTGAAGCGGCCGAGCGCGGTGTGCTTGACCGGCGGGCTGTAGGGGTCCTGCGGGTCGACCTCGACGATGTACCCGAACCGGTTAGGCTCGTTCTCGTAGCCCGGGTTCCGTGCGTCGAACCGCGGGTCGACCGACTCCCAGCCGCGCGTCGTCGCCCTGTCGGCGAGGCCGTAGCGCAGGTCGGCCGCGCTGGTGCCCGCCGTGCGGAAGTAGCCGTTGAAGTTCTCCTCGCCGGACAGCACGGTGCCCCACGGCGTGGTCCCGCCCGCGCAGTTGCCGAGCGTCCCGCGCGCGGTCGTCCCGGTCGGGTCCTCGACCGTGCGGAGCAGCGCCGAGCCGGCGGCCGGACCGCTGAACGTGAACGGGGTGTTCCCGGTGATCCGGCGGTTGAGCGGTGCACCGACGGCGTACGTCCACGGCTTGCGCTTGCGCGCGCGGTACAGCTGGACGATCGCCATGCCGTGGGCGGCGATCGCGATGCGGCGCTGCTCGTCGAGCTCCTCGGGCGTCGTCGCCGGGGGGAACATGATGTTCTCGTTCGTGTACTCCTGGTTGGCCACGAGGATCGCGCTGTAGCCGTGCGACCCCTCGATGATGTCCAGGTAGTCGTTGTTGTAGCCGAACTGCCGCTCCTGCCGCTGCGCGGTCTGGGCGTTCGGGTCGAACGTGTCACGCGCGGAGAACAGCGGGTCGCCCCAGCGGATGATCGGCGACCACCGGTAGCCCTCCGGCACGACGAACGAGTCGACGGCCGCGGGCACCGGGGCGATCGGCGTGAAGGCCAGCCGCGGGCTCGGGCGTCCCCACGCGGCGGCGGGCTGGGCGTCCCCGAGCGCCGAGCCGACGACGATCGCACCGCCGGCGGCGACCGCACCCCAGAGCACGGAACGCCGCGTCATGCTCGCGCTCGCGATGTCCCGGAAGTACTCGTTCTCGCTGGTGTTCGGCACCGGGTGGAAGCAGGCGTCGGCGCACTTGAGGTGGCAGGTCACCGGGGAACGCTTGCCCGCGGTGTGGCCGGCCATGGGCAGCAGGAGTCGTCGGGGGATCCCGCGGCCGGTCTCCTGGTCGTCGGTCGTGGTCATCGAGGGAACCCTCCGTCGCCGTGCACAGTGGTGCTCCCACCGTGCCGGTCGGGCGGATGCGGCAGAACGGACACCGGATGACGACGCGGTGAACGTCTCGGGAACGACCCGCGCGGTCAGTCCGCCCGCAGGTCCAGTCCCATCGCCTCGACGATCGTGACGGCCTGCGGGAGCGTGATGATCGCGCGGTCCAGCGTGACGGTGGCGGGGTCGATCCCCGTCAGGTCGCTCCCGCGCAGGTCGCACCCGGTCAGGTCGGCCCGGTGCAGCCACGCGCCGGCCAGGTCGCAGTCGCGCAGCGTGCCGCCCACCGCGCGGACCCCGGTGAGGTCGGCCTCGCGCAGGCGCACCCCCGTGAACGTCGCCGAGCGCAGGTCCGCGCCCGGGAGGCCGACGAAGGACCAGTTGCCGCCCTCGACCTTGGCGATGTCCCAGGTGCAGCCGTCGAACTTCGAGCCGATCAGCTTGCACCGCTCGAACCGCACGTCGAAGAAGTTCGACCGGTGGAACGTGCAGTTGATGAACGCGGCGTCGGTGTGCACCGACGCGTTGAGCTTCGCGTTCCGGAAGACGCACTCCTCGAACACGGCGCCGACGCCGAACGCCTCGGTGAGGTCGAGGTCCACGAACTCGACGTTGTGGAACTCCTGGCCCGACAGGTCCCGCGCGTACCAGTCCTCGCCGCGGACAGTCGTGGTGGTCGGGGGAGCGGCCTCGCCGCCGCGTCGTTCAGCCATGCGTCGATCATGGTGCACCGGGTGAAGTCCTGGGGGGTGCGTCGGGACGGCGTCAGACGGCGGGGCCGGTCTCCTCGAGAAGCCGGAGCGCGGCGCTCACGCGGGGGTTGCGCTGGGGGTCCGAGTCGATCCCGAGCGTGGCGTACATCCCGTTGACGTGATTCTGTACAGACTTCTCGGTGATGCCGAGGCGGTCACCGATGCCGGCGTTCGACAGGCCGGACGCCAGCAGTCGGAGCACCTCGTACTGCCGGTCGGTGAGGCGCGCGACGGCCGACCCGGCCCGCGGGGTCATCCGCGCGATCAGCGCGGGATCGAGCACGGTCTCGCCGATCGCTGCCGCTCGCACCGCGTTGACCAGCACCTCTTCGCTCGTCGACGACGTCTTGGACAGGTACCCCCAGCCGGCGGCGACGTCCGCGGGCAGGTCCAGCAGCAGGTCCATGGCGTCGTGCGCGGAGAGGAGCAGGATGCCCAGCGTCGGCATCCTGCGGCGCAGCGTGACGCCGAGGGAGATGCCGTTGCCGTCCGGCAGGTCGATGTCCAGGATCGCGCAGTCGACCATCCCCGGACGCAGGACGCGTGACGCCTCGGTCGTCGTGCCGACCGACGCGACCACCCGCAGGCCGGGTGTTCCGGACAGGGTGTGCTCGAGCATCGAGCGGAACAGCGGCTGGTCCTCGACGATGGCGATGCGCAGGTCGGTCGTGCTGGGAACACTCATCGCCGCCAGTATCGTCTGCGGCTGGGTTCGCCGCGCGCTGTGCGCCGGGTGACCATGGACGGCAGCGCTCACCGGTGCGTGCCACGGACGACGGCGAACGGAGCGAGCACCGCATGACGACGTCGCCGACCGACTCCGCCACGGTCATCGCGGTCCGCCGGGCCGACCTGCTGCGCGACCAGATCACCCTGCTGCGAGGCACCGCGATCGTCGCCCTCGGCTACGGGATCGGCGCGGCGCTGCAGTCGACCTTCGTGTACGCCATGTACATCCCCGCGTGGGCGCAGGTGCCGTTCTGGGCGCGGTTCGCATCCAACGTGACCGCGGTCGTGGTTCTCGTGGGGGTGCTCGCCGCCGCGCAGGCCCACCGCGCCACCCGCGTGCTGTGGATCGTCGGGAGCGTCGTCGTGGCCTCCGGGGCGTCCGCGGGCGCCCGGTTCTGGGCGCAGCTCGTGTTCGGCGTCCACCCCGACGCCACCGACCCGGTGCGCGACGCGGAGCTGCTCAGCGGCTTCATCCTCGCGATGATCTCCTCGGGCATCGGCATGTGGGCGATGGTGACCCGGCGCGCGGCCCGGCGTCGTACCCGGTCCGCCACGCGCAACGCGGTGCACGTCGAGGTGGCCCTCAAGGCGCTCGAGCAGGAGGAGATCCGCGTCCGCCGGGCCGTCGCGGAGGGACTGCACGGCACGCTCCAGTCCAAGCTCGTGCTGGTCGACGCCCGGCTGGCCGACGTCCTGTCGCACGTCGGGGAGCGGGGCCTGGACGACGGCGACCTCGAGTCGCTGACCTGGGTGCGCGCCGAGCTCGACGAGGCGCGCGAGATCGACGTCCGCGAGATGAGCCGGCTGCTCTACCCCGACCGGCTCGAGCTCGGGCTGGTGCCGGCCCTGCGCGCGCTGCTGGGCCGCATCCCGGCGAGCATCGCCACCCGCCTCGTGGTGAGCGACGCCGTCCGAGCCCTCGACGACCCGTCCGCGTCCTCCCTGACGGTCAGCGAGCGGCTGCTCGCGGTCCGCGTGGTCGAAGAGGCGCTGACCAACGCGCTCAAGCACGGCCCGGCGTCGTCGCTCGCCGTCGAGCTCGACGTGGCCGACGGCGTCCTGCACGTCGGCATCGAGAACGACGGCGAGCTGTACGACCCCGCCGTCGCCGGCACCCCCTCGGGGACCGCCCGGCTGGGGACGCGGCTGTCGCTCGTCGGCGGGCGGCTGGCCCTCTCGCCGGGGCCCGAGAAGGGCGCCCGGCTCGACGCCTGGCTGCCTCTGGGGGCCGGCGCGCAGTAGGTCGAGTGTCCAGGTTGGGAGGTCCGCCGCATACCTCCAGGGTGAAAGAAACAGACCTTCCGGACCCCCCGGGTGCTGGCACCCCTTGACCTGGACGGGCGACCAGGTTGAGTGCATAACGTCAGTGGAGGAACCGCCGATCGGCGACTCCGTGGGCGGGTGTCTTACCGCTCCCCGACACCTTCCCGATCAGGAGATCACCATGGCTTCCTCGAATTCCAAGAAGTCCCGCAAGGGCCTGGCCGTCGGCCTGGCAGTCCTCGGCGTCGCGGGCCTGTCGCTCGCTGCCGCGTCCACTCTGTCGCTCACGAGCTCGGCGAAGTTCCAGGCCGGCTCGGCGACCATCAGCGCCGACTGCCAGGGTGTCGTCGCCATCCCCGTGACCTTCGGCGCCCCGACGTTGGCCACCACCGGCGTCAACGCCGGCTCCTACTCGGCATCCTCCGTGAAGTTCGCGAGCATCGTCGCCGCCTGCGACACGCTCAACTACAAGGTCGCCATCAAGACCGCAGCGGGCTGGACGGACATCACGCCGACCACCCCCGCGCCGAAGATCGCCGGCACGACCCTGGACGTGTCGATCCCGACCGCGACGCTTGCCAACGACATCACCGGCGTGAGCCTCACGATCTACAGCTGACGACCGCAGAGTCGACGCCGTCGACCGTGCCTGACACGGACACCACCGCAGCACCCGGCGCTCCTCGTGAGCGCCGGGTGCTGCGCGTCGTCCGGAGCGCGCTGTCGGCGGCCGTCGTGATCGTGATCGCCTGGCTCGTGTGGCCCTCCAGCCTGGGTGGGTGCACGACGCTCACGGTCGTGTCCGGGCACTCGATGGAGCCCACGTACTACACCGGTGACCTCGTGATCGCCCGCTGCGGCGAGCCCGAGGTGGGCGACATCGTGGTGTACCAGCCGGGCGAGATCCACGGCGCGCGCATCATCCACCGCATCATCGGCGGCGACACCGAGGGTTGGCAGCTCCAGGGCGACAACAACGACTTCGTCGACTCGTTCACGCCCGACGACGCGGACGTGCTGGGCGTCGCGCGCGTACACATCCCCAAGGTCGCCCTTCTGACCGGGCTGATCACGAGCCCGTTCGTCTGGGGCGGACTCATCGCACTCGGGTTGGCCATCCTCATCTGGCCCCGCGACGAGGACCACGGCGGTGACCCGGTCGACGACGAGGTCGGACCGTCGGCCGTCCTCGCGGAGACCGCGGAGAGCCAGGGCGTGCCCGGCGCGCTGGTGGCGTCAGGGGAGTCGCCATGAGCGCCCTCGGCTCGCCACGGCACCGCCATGCTCTCGCTGCGCTCGTGGCTGCGCTCCTGCTCGCCCTGCTCGGGGCCTCGGTCTCGAGCGCGTCGGCGCTCTCGTTGAACACCGGGAAGCGGCAGTTCACCAGCAGCCAGGGACGCTGCACGTCCCAGGCCGTCGCGGTGACGACGGCTGCGACGTCGGGATCGGCATCGAGCGTGTCGGTCAGCAACCTCGACGTGGCCGGATGCACCGGAAAGGCACTGGTGGTCGTCGTCTACGACGCGTCCTCGTCGACCTGGACGGCGGCGAAGCGGTTCGAGGTCAGCGGGACGGTGACGGCGGCAGCGACGGCGCTCTCCTCGGTGACGACCTCGTTCACCCCCGCGTCCGCCCAGAAGGTCTATGTGACCGTCGGCGGGTGGCCGGTGCCGGCCGCGTGGAGCTACACGGGCCCTGCGACCACGGGCCCGGTGACCCCGGGCGTCGGCGTGGTCCTCCCGCCCGGTAGCCCGGCGTGGACGATCACGTCGAACGGGAAGCAGTTCTGCACCTCGATCTCGGTGACGGGCACGTCCCCCACCGGCCAGCCGTGGACGGTGGACCTGCGCGTCGACCAGCGCCCGTTCAACGGCGGCACGAGCGCGAGCCAGTACCAGCTCGACGAGTGGAACGGCTATGCGTGGACGACGACGACGGCTGTCGGCGGCGTCCTGAAGATCACGGGGACGGGCTCGAAGGCGACGATCTCGTCGTCGCAGACCTACACGATCCAGCTCTGCCAGTACGACGCGCCGCCGCCGCTGTACGACCCGGCGCTCGCGTACACGACGACCTCGACGGTCAGCACCGACGCGAACAACGCGTGCATCACCACCACGGTGGCTGTCAGCGGCGCTTACCCGTTCTTCGCCGGGTGGCGCGCGGACGTAGACATGGCTCCGGCGTTCGCGCTGCGGACGTCGGCGGGCCTGTCGGCGAACACGGTCGAGGTGCGCACCGGAGGGATCGTTGTCGCTCCGCTCACCGGCCAGACCTACCGGTTCACCCCGAACGGCTGGGGCACGTACGGCGTGCGGGACGCGGGCGGCAGCACCCCGGCGACGGCGGAGACGTTCATCGCCTGCGTGAAGTGAACGTCGACCGCCTCGGTCGAGGTCACCCCAGTGGCGACAGCTCCGGGCGCTTCGGCACCCGCTCGTCGCCCGAGGACTTCCCGCGGAGCCGTCTCGTCGCCCACGGGTACACGTGCTCGCGCACCCAGGCGGCGTCCTCGCGGGCCTTCTGCATCCGCGGGGTCGGCGGCAGCGGCGTCAGCGGGTCGTCCCACGCGGGGTCGTCCGGGGTCAGACCCAGCCCCACCAGCGCGCCCTGCGCCACGCGTGCGTGACCGTCGGTGGTCAGGTGGATCCGGTCCTCGGCCCACATGCGCCAGTCGCGCAGCGAGCGCATGCCCCACAGGTCCACGACGTAGGCGCCGTGCCGCCGGGCCATCGACCAGATGAGCGCGTTGTAGATGCCCACGCGGCTGCGCGTCGCCTTCACCAGCGGGCTTTCCGCGGCGTCGACACCGGTGCCCAGCAGCACGTCGATGCCCGCCTCGCGCAACCGGGCGACGCCGGCCTCGAGGTTGCGCGCCAGCCGGTCGATGTCGGCGGTGGGCCGCAGGATGTCGTTCCCGCCGCCGACCAGGCTCACCAGGTCCGGCTTCAGGGCGATCGCCGCGGGGACCTGCTCGACCAGGATCGGCCGGAGCAGCCGGCCGCGGATGGCCAGGTTCGCGTACTGCAGCGGCTCCTCGCCCGCCTCGGTGCGGCGGTCGGACAAGTGGGAGGCCAGCAGGTCGGCCCAGCCGCGCTGCGGTGCCTCGCGGCCGTCGGGGTCGTCCCAGAGCCCTTCGGTGAAGGAGTCGCCGATGGCGACGTAGCGGGACCAGCGCGGCGTGGAGGAGGACTCAGTCACGGCGACAGTCTGCCGCGCCGACCGTCAGGTCAGCGACCAGTCGACCGGCTGCGCACCCTGCGCCACGAGCAGCGCGTTCACCCGGGAGAACGGGCGGGACCCGAAGAACCCGCGGCTGGCCGACAGCGGGCTGGGGTGCACGCTCTCGACCGTCGGCACCGACCCGAGGGCGGGCTTGAGCGACTGCGCGTCCCGGCCCCAGAGCACCGCGACGAGGGGGCCGCCGCGCTCGACGAGGGCCGCGATCGCCCGGTCGGTCACCGCCTCCCACCCGTGGCGCCGGTGCGACGCGGGCGCCCCCGGACGCACCGTGAGCACCCTGTTGAGCAGCATCACGCCCTGGTCGGCCCACGGGGACAGGTCTCCGCTGGTCGGGGGTGCCACGCCGACGTCCGCGACCAGCTCGGTGAAGATGTTGGTCAGCGACCGCGGCAGGGGCCGGACATCGGGTTGCACCGAGAACGACAGACCCATCGGGTGGCCAGGCGTCGGATAGGGGTCCTGGCCGACGACGAGCACGCGGACCTCCGCGAGCGGCCGCCGGAACGCCCGCAGCACGGCGTCGCCGGCCGGCAGGTAGCCGCGTCCGGCCGCGACCTCGTCGCGCAGGAACTGCCCCGCCGCACGGAGCTGCGGCTCGACGGGGGCGAGGGCGACGGCCCAGTCGGGGGCGACGAGCTGGTCCAGCGGCGCGGCGGTCACGCCCGCGAGGTTACCGATCCGGCGCAGGGCGGACGACTCGCGCGGCACACGGGCGACGACGCGCCGACGGGAATGACACGTGTGTCATTACGGTCGTACGATGACGGCTGTCGGTCAGCATCCCCGGGTGCGGGCCGAGCCCCGCGAGAGCACAGGAGGACGCATGGACGCCGCGACGATCACCGTCGGTCACATCCCGGCACCCAGCACCCCGCGCCCGGACGGGCTCTCCGAGCGTGACGAGCAGGTCCTCGCGTTCGAGCGGCAGTGGTGGAAGTACGCGGGCGCCAAGGAGTCGGCCATCCGCGAGCTGTTCGACATGTCGGCCACGCGGTACTACCAGGTTCTCAACGCCCTGATCGACGACCCGGCGGCCCTCGCGCACGACCCGATGCTCATCAAGCGCCTGCGCCGCATGCGGTCCTCGCGCCAGCGGGCTCGCACCGCCCGCCGCCTCGGCGACGCCTGATCCACCCGTCTTTGCGTGCCGGCGTCCCCATCCCTGCACGTGACACGGCCCACGTCCTGCCCCAGGTGGACCCGTCCCCATGGCCTGAGCCGTTAGCCTGTCCGCCGTGAGCAAGGCGGAGTACTCCTATCCCGAGGACGAGTTCGACGTCCCGTCGAACCCTGACGTCCCCCGAGGCGTGCATCGCGCCCCCCGCTCGGCGTGGAGCAGGTGGTGGCCGTTCCTGGTCGTCCTGGTCCTCACGCCGGTGCTCGCCTTCGCCGTGGTGAACTTCATGGCGCGCGACGGGAACCTCCCGACCCTCCCGGGCACCTCGACGTCCCCCGAGGCTCAGGAGACGCCCTCCGACACCGCGACCGAGGGTGAGGCGCCCACGGACACGGAGACCGAGCCGGCGGAGGAGCCGGTGGCGCCGACCCCGGTGATGGACACGCCGATCGTGGTGCTCAACGCCGCCAGCATCGGTGGCCTCGCCGCGGCGCAGGCGGAGAAGCTCACGACCGCCGGGTTCACGGCCGTCACCACCGGCAACACGGAGGCGACCACCGACGACTCGGTCGTGTACTACGCCACCGAGGACCAGGTGGCCACCGCCCAGCTCGTCGCCGACACCCTCGGCCTGAGCGCCCCGACGCTCTCCGCGGCGGACGCGGGGACCGGCATCTCCGTCGTGCTCGTCACCGACCCGGACGCCTGAGCCGTCCGCTCGGACGGCACCGAGACGACCCTGGTCGGCGCGGGAGCGCGGCCTCTAGGCTCACGCGCATCGGGCGCCGGCGGGGCGTCCGGCACGAGGCGTCGAGGAGCTACAGGGAGTACGGCATGGCCCAGGGCATCGTGAAGTGGTTCAACGCGGAGAAGGGGTACGGCTTCATCACCCCGACAGGGGGAGGCCAGGACCTCTTCGTGCATTTCAGCGCGATCCAGTCGGACGGCTACCGGTCCCTCGAGGAGGGCCAGGACGTCGAGTTCGAGGTCGGACAGGGCACCAAGGGCCCGCAGGCCGAGCAGGTCCGCGGTCTCTGACCCCGACGTGGACGGGCCGCGCTCCTCACGGGGGTGCGGCCCGTCGGCGTGTCACCCCTCGAGGGTGTCGAGCGCCAGCAGCACGCAGGCCGCGCTCCAGCCCAGGGGAGCGACCGCCGCGGGGGAGCCGTCGGCCAGCACCTTCTCGGGCAGCGATCCCGAGGGGGTGCGGTGGGTGTCCAGGAACGTGAGCCAGCCGTCGGCCAGGTCGGCGTCGCCGCTCTCCGCCGCCACCCACGCGTAGAGCGACGTCTGCGGCGTCCAGGAGACGCCGTCGTCGCGCCACCCGGCCCCGGGCGCCAGGCCGTTCGCGGGGCGGACCATGGCCACGGCCGACGCCCGCCACGCCTCGTCGGCACCCGGGACCGCGGTGGTGAGGAACGGCGGCAGCAGGAAGGCGCTGGCGGCGTCCGCGTGCCCGCCGTCCGCGTACCGCGCGAACCCGGTCGGGCCGAACGCGCGGATCACGGCCACCTTGGAGCGGATCGCAGCGTCGAACGCGGACCCGGCCAGCGCGTCGTCGCCCGTCAGGGGCAGGAGGGTCGACGCCTGCTGCAGGCCGGCGACGAGCGGCGCGACCGTGCCGAGCGTGAGCGCGTCCTCGGGCACCTCCCAGTAGTCCGGTGACGCGGGCGGGAGACCGTCGCGCCGGACCAGCTCGATCGCGTGCCGGGTGGAGCGCACGATCAACGGCCGGAGCTCCTCGGCCGCCGCGGTGCGCTCGGCGGGATCGGCGATCTCCGCGACGACCAGGCCGGCGGCCCACAGCGCCCACCCCGTGCCGTCCGTCTGCACGCCGCGGTCGTCGGGCGGCCCCGAGCCGTCGGGCAGGTACCGCGCCTGGAAGGAGCCGTCCGCCGACTGCACCCGGTCGAGGAAGCAGAGGATCTCGAGGGCGTCGTCGACGTGGCCGGTCCGGGCCAGCGCCACGGCCACGAACGAGGCGTCGCGCGGCCACACGTACCGCCACTTCTGCGACCAGGCCGCGACGGCCGCACCGTCCGGGAGCATGAGCGCGTGCAGGTCCAGCAGGGCGGCGCGAGCCATGTCCTCGTACGGCCCGCCGACGTCGGGGACGGTGCCGGAGGCGAGCCAGGCGCGCTGGCGGCCGGCGACCGAGGCGGCGGCGCGCGCGGTGGCACCGTGCCCGGCAGGGGCCGCTCCGGTGACCGCGCGAGCGAGGGTCGACGCCGCGGGGTCGACGACGTGGGTGCCGGCCAGGAACGTCGCGTCGGTGCCGGGCGCCAGGGGCACCCGGAGGCCGCCCGCCAGCGTGGTGAGGCCCTCGTGGTAGAGCGGGATCGTCGCGTACTCCGGGGCGGGCGGGGCGGCGGCCGGCGGGGCCGGGGTCTCGGCGGCGCGCGCTCCGGCTGGCGCCGTGGCGACGATGGCGGTGGTGGCCGCGACCACGAATGCGACGGCGAGGGCGCCCCCCGTGCGCCGGCGGCGGTCCGCGTGCCGGACACGACGCAGGGGCGCGACGACCGCGCCCGCGGTACGCCGACCGCCGGTGTCGACGTCCTCGTCGTGATCCTGCACACGCGCACGATAGCCCTGACGCGGCTCCTGGGGTGCCGCTCTGAGTGAACGCTGCTTGCACTCTCGGGGGTCGAGTGCTAACCATTGGACTTAGCACTCTCCGGTGGAGAGTGACAGAATCACCACGGCCGTCCGGTGAGGGCCGTCGCACGCGGGACAAGACCGCGGGTGACGTGCCCGTCCGTCGCGGGCACCCTCGGCCGACCCGAACCCAGTGAAGGATCACAGCCCCATGGCCAAGATCATTGCCTTCAACGAGGAGGCCCGCCGCGGCATCGAGCGGGGACTCAACATCCTCGCCGACACCGTCAAGGTCACCCTCGGCCCGAAGGGCCGCAACGTCGTCCTGGACAAGAAGTGGGGCGCCCCCACGATCACCAACGACGGCGTCTCCATCGCCAAGGAGATCGACCTCGAGGACCCCTTCGAGAAGATCGGTGCGGAGCTCGTCAAGGAGGTCGCCAAGAAGACGGACGACGTCGCTGGCGACGGCACCACCACCGCCACCGTGCTCGCCCAGGCGCTCGTGCGCGAGGGCCTGCGCAACGTCGCGGCCGGCGCCAACCCGATCGCGCTGAAGAAGGGCATCGAGAAGGCCGTCGAGGCCGTCACCGCTGCCCTGCTCGCGCAGGCGAAGGACGTCGAGACCAAGGAGGAGATCGCCGCCACGGCCGCCATCTCCGCCGGCGACCAGGCGATCGGCGACCTGATCGCCGAGGCGCTCGACAAGGTCGGCAAGGAAGGCGTCATCACCGTCGAGGAGTCCAGCGCGCTGGGCCTCGAGCTCGAGCTCACCGAGGGGATGCGCTTCGACAAGGGCTTCCTGTCGGCGTACTTCGTGACCGACCCGGAGCGCCAGGAGGCCGTCCTCGAGGACGCCTACGTGCTGCTCGTCGAGTCGAAGATCTCGAACGTCAAGGACCTGCTGCCGCTCCTGGAGAAGGTCATCCAGGCCGGCAAGCCGCTGTTCATCGTCGCCGAGGACGTCGAGGGCGAGGCCCTGGCCACGCTCGTCGTCAACAAGATCCGCGGCCTGTTCAAGTCGGTCGCCGTCAAGGCCCCCGGCTTCGGCGACCGCCGCAAGGCGATGCTGCAGGACATGGCCATCCTCACCGGTGGCCAGGTCGTCTCCGAGACCGTCGGTCTCAAGCTCGACACGGTGGGCCTCGAGGTCCTCGGTACGGCGCGCAAGATCGTCGTCACCAAGGACGAGACCACCATCGTCGAGGGCTCCGGCGACGCCGCCCAGATCCAGGGCCGCGTCTCGCAGATCCGTGCCGAGATCGAGAACTCCGACTCGGACTACGACCGCGAGAAGCTGCAGGAGCGCCTCGCCAAGCTCGCCGGTGGCGTCGCCGTCATCAAGGCGGGCGCGGCCACCGAGGTCGAGCTCAAGGAGCGCAAGCACCGCATCGAGGACGCCGTGCGCAACGCCAAGGCGGCCGTCGAGGAGGGCATCGTCGCCGGTGGTGGCGTGGCGCTCATCCAGGCCGGCAAGACCGCGTTCGAGGGCCTCAAGCTCGAGGGCGACGAGGCGACCGGTGCGCAGATCGTGAAGCTCGCGATCGAGGCCCCGCTCAAGCAGATCGCGATCAACGCCGGTCTCGAGGGTGGCGTCGTCGTCGAGAAGGTGCGCAACCTCCCCGTGGGTCACGGCCTCAACGCCGCGACCAACACGTACGAGGACCTGCTCGCCGCGGGCGTCAACGACCCGGTGAAGGTCACGCGCTCCGCGCTGCAGAACGCGGCGTCCATCGCCGCGCTGTTCCTCACCACCGAGGCCGTCGTGGCCGACAAGCCGGAGCGCAACCAGGCGCCGGCCGGCGGTGGCGGCGAGGACTTCGGCGGCGGGTTCTGATCCGCAGCTGAACCGCTGAGCACCATCTAGCACGGCCGAACGGGCCGGTCACCTCCGGGTGGCCGGCCCGTTCTGCTGCCCCGCGGTCGTCGGCCCAGGTGTGTCACAGGGGTGACGGTGGCGTCACGCCGATGCCCGACATGGCACCATCTGCACGTGCGCGACCGAATCGGCGCGCGTGTATCGGAGGAGTGTCACAGTGCCCCAGCCCGCCCGGGCGACGGTCCGTATCGCGCTGCCCGTCGTGCTCGCGGTGCTCGCGTGCGTCGCGTGCAGCCCCGACGAGCCGCCGACGCCGGCGGACTCCCGGACCCCGAGCGCGAGCCCGAGCGCGATGACCGCCGGCACGGACCCGGTGACGGCGGAGGTCGTGCTCAAGGGCGACCGGGTGACGCTCGAGGTCGGTCCGGTCGTGGTCACCGACGACATCGGCATGCTGCGGATCGCCGGCCCCAAGGACGCGTCGCTGCAGACCGGGCTCTGGGACGTGTTCGTGTCCCTGAGCCCGGGCGCGAACGGCGTGCGGCTCGTCGACCTGACCGAGGGGACCGTCTCGCTGCCCGCGCGCACCGAGAGCGACGCCGTGTTCGCCTCGTGGGTGATGTCCGTGGGCGGCCCCGCGACGGACACCGCGGCCCAGGCGGCGGGCGAGCAGACCGAGGTGCTGTACGTGGCGTTCGCCGCGCCGAGCACGTCGACGGTCGACGTGCTCCTGCCCGGCGGCCGGGGCCTCGTCGAGGGGGTGCCCGTGGCCGACGCGGGGGACGCCGGGGTGCTCACGATCCCGACCTCCGAGATCCGCGAGGACCCCGTGGCGACGGCACCCGTGGTGCGGCTCGACTCCTACACCGAGCAGGTCGGCGGCCAGGTGCGCACCCGCACCACGTCGCAGACGGTCACGGTGGCCATCGGCTCGGACGTGCTCTTCGGAGTCGACTCCGCGGACCTCGGAGCGCAGGCCGACGCCGCGCTGACGGCGGCCGCGCAGCAGGTCCGTGCATACGAGGGTGGGGCGCTCGCGGTCGTCGGGCACACCGACGACGTCGCGGACGACGCGTACAACCAGGGCCTCTCGGAGCGTCGTGCGCAGGCCGTCGCCACACGTCTCGGGGAGCTCGCTGACCTGGCGGGGTTCGACGTGTCCGTGCAGGGCCGTGGGGAGAGCGAGCCGACGGCGACCGGGACCTCGGACGAGGCCCGGGCGGCCAACCGGCGCGTCGAGCTGGTGCTGACGACCGAGCAGGACGAGGTCGCAGAGGTGACCGAGCCCCCTGCCGGAGCGCTGCCGGAGACGACCGGACCCACGGCGGCCGGGCAGGGCGCCGTGACCATCGACTCGGGGAACAACGTGCCGGTCGACGTGCGGGTGCGGGAGGTCCGTCGCGTGGGCAGGTACCTCGTCGGGAGCCTGGAGGTCAGCAACACGGCCGGGGCGGCGAAGGCCGACGGCACCCCCTTCTCGACCGGTGCGTGGGACGCGCGAGGCTCGTTCGACGCGGGCCTGCAGCAGGCCGCCACGAACGTCACGCTGCTGCGCGGGGACCTGCGGCTCTACCCGGTCGACTACCTCACGGGCGAGGATCGCCGGGATCCGTTGGCCGACCGCGTCATCGACGGTCCCGAGCCGGGTAGCAGCATCCTGGTGACGGTGCTGTGGCCCGACCCGGGGACGGACACCGTCGTGGTGGACGCCCCGACGCGGTCGAAGCAGATCACGCAGTCCGCGGCCGTGGACATGGGCGTGCAGCCGTTCCGGATCACGGACGTCCCGGTCACCGAGGGTCGGTAGCGCTCACTGGCGGTAGCTGGCCAGGAAGTTGCCCATGCGTTCGATGGCCTCCTGCAGGACCCTGGCCTCCGGGAGCGTGACGATGCGCAGGTGGTCCGGGGTGGGCCAGTTGAAGCCCGTGCCCTGGACCAGCAGGATGTGCTCGCTGACCAGCAGGTCGTAGACGAGGCGGGCGTCGTCGCGGATCTCGTGCACCTCGGGGTCGAGGCGCGGGAACAGGTACAGGGCGCCGTCGGGGCGGACGCAGTCGACGCCGGGGATGGAGGTCAGCCCGCGGTAGGCCACGTCGCGCTGCTCGTGCAGCCGGCCGCCGGGGGCGATGAGGGCGTCGATGCTCTGGATCCCGCCGAGGGCCGCCTGGACGGCGTGCTGCGCGGGGACGTTGGGGCACAGGCGGGTGGACGCGAGCAGGGTGATGCCCTCGAGGAACCCGGTGGCGTGCTCGCGGGGGCCGGTGACGACGAGCCAGCCGGAGCGGTAGCCGGCCACCCGGTACGTCTTGGACAACCCGTTGAACGTCAGGCAGAGCAGGTCCGGGGCGACCGTGGCCATCGGGATGTGCTCGGCGCCGTCGAACAGGATGCGGTCGTAGATCTCGTCGGCGAGCAGCAGGAGGCTGTGCTCGCGGGCGATCGCGGCGATGCCCTCCAGCACGGTGCGTGAGTAGACCGCGCCGGTGGGGTTGTTCGGGTTGATGACGACGATCGCCTTGGTCCGCGGGGTGACCAGGGAGCGCAGGTGCTCCAGGTCGGGCTCCCAGCCGGCGGACTCGTCGCAGCGGTAGTGCACGGGCACGCCGTCGGACAGCGAGGTCATCGCGGTCCAGAGCGGGTAGTCGGGGGAGGGGATGAGCACCTCGTCGCCCTCGTCGAGGAGTGCCTGCATGACCATGGTGATGAGCTCGGACACGCCGTTGCCCAGGTACACGTCGTCGACGTCGATCTCCGGGAAGCCGGGCTCGGTCTCGTACCGGGTGACCACCGCGCGGCGGGCGGACAGGATGCCGCGCGAGTCGGTGTACCCGTGGGCGTGCGGGATGGCCGCGATGACGTCGCGGACGATCTGGTGGGGTGCCTCGAAGCCGAACGCGGCGGGGTTGCCGGTGTTGAGCCGCAGGATCGTGTGGCCCTCGGCCTCGAGCCGGACGACCTCGTCCAGGGCGGACCCGCGGATCTCGTAGAGCACGTTCTTGAGCTTCGACGACTGGTCCAGCGGGCGCAGGTGCGGCATTCGTCGAGCGTATCGCCGCCTCGTGACTGAACCGGGACCGGTCCGAAACAGACCGTTTACGGGGGCTCGTCGCTGCCGGAAACACCCCGTCCCTAGGTTCGTCACCCATGGGCACAGGGATGTATACAGCGCGGGACACAGCGCGGTGTCGCGTACTGCCCGAGCCCGAGTCCGGATCTGCCCGTGAGCTCTTCCCCAGCGAAAGGCCCCTCCGTTGACCAGATCTCGCACGCGCGCACTCGCCTTCCCGGCGGCCGCCCTGGCCGTCGCCCTCGGCGTCGCCGGCTGTGGCGCCCGCACCTCCGACGACCCCGGCGCCGACAGCTCGGCGTCGTCGGCCTCGTGCGTCGACACGTCCGGCGACACCGTCAAGATCGGCTTCCTCAACTCGCTGTCCGGCACCATGGCCATCTCCGAGCAGACCGTCCGCGACTCCCTCGACCTGGCCGCCGAGGAGATCAACGCCGACGGCGGGGTCCTGGGCAAGCAGCTCGAGATCGTGGCGGAGGACGGCGCCTCGGAGCCGACCGTGTTCGCGGAGAAGGCCGAGAAGCTCATCTCGTCCGACTGCGTCGCCGCCGTGTTCGGCGGCTGGACGTCCTCGTCGCGCAAGGCCATGCTCCCCGTCTTCGAGGCCAAGGACTCGCTGCTGTTCTACCCGGTCCAGTACGAGGGCCTGGAGGCGTCGCCCAACATCTTCTACACGGGCGCGACGACCAACCAGCAGATCCTGCCCGGCATGGACTACCTCAAGGAGCAGGGCAAGTCGAAGATCTTCCTCGTCGGCTCCGACTACGTGTTCCCGCGCACGGCCAACAAGGAGATCATCGCGTGGGCCGGAGCCAACGACGTGGAGATCGTCGGTGAGGAGTACGCCCCGCTCGGGCACACCGACTTCGCGACGATCGTGAACAAGCTCAAGGGCTCGGGCGCCGACGCGGTGTTCAACACCCTCAACGGCGACTCCAACGTCGCGTTCTTCAAGGAGTACAAGAACGTCGGCCTCGCCGCGGACACGCTCCCGGTGGTCTCGGTGTCCATCGCCGAGGAGGAGGTCGGTGGCATCGGCATCGACAACATCGTCGGCCAGCTCACCGCGTGGAACTACTACCAGACGGTCGACAGCCCGGAGAACGCCACGTTCGTCGAGGCGTTCAAGGCCAAGTTCGGCGACGAGCGCGTGACGTCGGACCCGATGGAGGCGGCGTACACGTCGCTCTACCTCTGGAAGGGCATGGTCGAGAAGGCCGAGTCGTTCGACGTCGCGGACATCCAGGAGGCGGCCGGCGGCGTGACGTTCGACGCCCCCGAGGGCACGGTGACGGTGAACGGCGACAACCACCACATCGCCAAGACCGCGCTCATCGGCAAGATCGGCCCAGACGGGCTCATCTACACCGAGTGGTCGTCGGACGGCCCCATCGAGCCGGACCCGTTCCTCGAGGGCTACGACTGGGCCGAGGGCCTGTCCTGACCCACCCCTGACGCGGTGGCCCGGCGGCTCCTCTGTGACGCCGGGCCACCGCCCCCTCGCACGGACAGGAAGGCGGGTCCGGATGGATGCCCTCGTCTCACAGCTCTTCGCGGGCCTCAGCCTGGGGTCGGTGCTGCTGCTCGCGGCGCTCGGCCTGGCGCTGACGTTCGGTCAGATGGGCGTCATCAACATGGCGCACGGCGAGTTCATGATGGCCGGCGCGTACACGGCGTTCGTGGTGCAGAAGGTGATCGCCGACGCGGGGGTGTCCCTGCTGGTCTCGCTGGTCATCGGGTTCCTCGTCGGCGGCCTGCTCGGGCTGATCCTCGAGATCACGCTCATCTCGCGCATGTACACGCGCCCGCTGGACACGCTGCTCGTCACGTTCGGCGTCGCGCTGGTGCTCCAGCAGCTGGCGCGCGACGTGTTCGGCGCCCCCAACGTGGACGTCCGCGCGCCGGCCTGGCTGTCGGGGGCGGTGCCGATCCTCGGCGTCGGGATCCCACGGACGCGGCTGTTCATCCTGGCGCTCGCGATCGTCTGCGTGGTCGCCCTCGCGCTGCTGCTCAAGCTCAGCCCGCTCGGCCGGCGCATCCGGGCCACCGTGCAGAACCGCGACCTCGCCGAGACGTCGGGGATCTCGACGCGGGCCACCGACCGTCTGACCTTCTTCATCGGGTCCGGCGTGGCCGGCGTCGCGGGCGTGGCGCTCACCCTGCTCGGGTCGGTCGGTCCGACCGTGGGCACCAACTACATCGTCGACGCCTTCCTCGTGGTGGTGGTCGGCGGCATCGGCCAGCTCAAGGGTGCGGTGATCGCGGCGTTCGGCCTCGGACTCCTCTCGGCGGGCTTCGAGTACTCGACGACGGCCAGCCTGGCCAAGGTGCTCCTGTTCGTCGTGATCGTCGCGTTCCTGCAGGTCAGGCCCCAGGGGCTCGTCTCGGTGCGCACGCGGAGCCTCGCATGAGCCCCCGCATCCGGGTCTGGGGCGGCCTCGTCCTCGCCGCGGTGGTGCTCTTCGGCGTCGCCCCGGCGCTGCTCTCCGACTTCCGGCTGAACCTGCTGGCCAAGTTCTGCTGCCTGGCCATGGTCGCGGTCGGCATCGGGCTGGCGTGGGGGCGCGGCGGGATGCTGGTGCTCGGGCAGGGCGTGTTCTTCGGCCTCGGTGGCTACCTCATGGCCATGCACCTCAAGCTGTCCGACGCCGGCCCCGGCGGGGTGCCCGACTTCATGCTCCTGTACGGCGACGGCACGGTTCCTGGCTGGTGGGAGCCGTTCCGGGACCCGGTCGTCACGATCCTCGCGATCCTGGTGCTGCCCGCCCTCGTGGCCACTCTGCTCGGCCTCGCGGTGTTCAAGCGGCGGGTCCGCGGCGCCTACTTCGCGATCTTGTCGCAGGCGCTCGCGGCGGCGTTCGCCATCCTGCTGATCGGCCAGCAGAAGGTCACCGGCGGCACGAACGGGCTCAACGGGTTCCAGTCGTTCTTCGGGTTCACGCTCTCCGACCCGGTGAACAAGCGGATGCTCTACTTCATCGCCGCGGGCGTGCTGCTCGCGATGGTGGCGATCGTGCGGCTGGTCATGAACTCCCGCTACGGCGAGCTGCTCGTGGCGGTGCGCGACCAGGAGAACCGCGTCCGGTTCCTCGGCTACGACCCTGCCCTGGTCAAGGTGGTCGCCTACGCGATCGCCGCCTGCTTCGCCGCGATCGGCGGGGCGCTGTTCACGCCCATCGTCGGGATCATCTCGCCCGCCGACGTCGGCGTGGTGCCCTCGATCGGGTTCCTGGTCGGCGTCGCGATCGGCGGGCGGGCGACCCTGCTCGGGCCGGTGCTCGGCGCGATCGGGGTGTCCTGGGCGGAGACCTCGCTGTCGGAGTCGTTCCCGTCGTTCTGGATCTACTTCCAGGGCGCGCTGTTCATCCTCGTCGTCGCGTTCCTGCCCAACGGGCTGGCGACGATCGGACGGCTGTTCCGCCGCCGGGTGAAGGAGCCGGAACCCGTGCCTGACGCCGCGCCCGCCACCCTCGAGACCGCGGGGACGCCGACATGACCGACGAGACAGGATCGCTGGACCCCGAGGCCCTCGAGCAGGTGATCGCCGCCGACGAGTCCCGGTTCCGGCACGACTACCTCGAGATCCGCGACCTGCGCGTGGTGTTCGACGGGTTCGTCGCCGTGGCCGGTGTCGACCTCACCGTGACGCAGGGGGACCTGCGGTTCCTCATCGGGCCGAACGGGGCCGGCAAGACCACGATCGTCGACGCCATCACGGGGCTGGCGCCGGCGACCGGGTCGATCCGGTTCGGGGGTGTGGAGCTCGTCGGCAAGCCGTCGCACAAGGTCGCGCGCGCCGGGGTGGGCCGGACGTTCCAGACGGCCAGCGTGTTCGACGAGCTCACCGTGCTGCAGAACCTCGACATCGCGGCGGGGTCGTCGCGGAAGGCTCGGGTCATGCTGCGGCGACGGACGGGGATCCCCGAAGCCGTCGAGGCGGCGCTCGAGACCGTCGGGCTGACGCACCTGCGCGACCAGGCGGCCGGGGTGCTCGCGCACGGGCAGAAGCAGTGGCTGGAGATCGGGATGCTCCTGGTGCAGGACGCCCGGCTGCTGCTGCTCGACGAGCCCGTGGCGGGCATGAGCCAGGCGGAGCGCGAGGAGACCGGGCTGCTGCTCCAGCGGATCGGGGCGCAGCGCACGGTGGTCGTGGTCGAGCACGACATGGAGTTCCTGCGCAGCTTCGCCTCGTCGGTGACGGTGCTCCACCAGGGGGCGGTGCTCAGCGAGGGGACGGTGGCGCAGGTGCAGGCGGACCCGAAGGTGGTCGAGGTGTACCTGGGCCGCGGCGCGGGCGCACGAGGGACGGGGGCGACCGATGCTTGAGCTCACCGGGGTGCACGTGGGGTACGGGCGCACGTCCGTGGTGCACGGGGTCGACATCGCCGTGGCCGACGGCGGGGTGACCGCGATCATGGGCCACAACGGCGCCGGCAAGACGACCCTGCTCCGGGCGGCCGTCGGGCTCCTCCCGGTGCGGAGCGGCCGCATCACCCTGTTCGGGGAGGACGTGTCGAGGCTGCGGCCGCACCAGCGCGTGCGCCGCGGGCTCGCGTACGTGCCGCAGGGCCAGCAGTCGTTCGGGCAGCTCACCGCGCGGGAGAACCTCCAGCTGGTCGCGGACGGCGCGGGGTCGGCGGGGGCGGCTCGGATGGACGACGCGCTCGACCTGTTCCCCGCGCTGCGCGACCTGCTCGGGCGGCGTGCTGGGCTCCTCTCCGGCGGCCAGCGGCAGCAGCTCGCCATCGCCCGCGCCCTGCTCACCGGCCCGCGCGTCCTGATCCTCGACGAGCCGACCGAGGGCATCCAGCCGTCCGTCGTCCAGGAGATCGAGGACGCCATCGGCACCCTGACCCGGACCGGCGGCCTGTCCGTGCTCCTGGTCGAGCAGCACGTCGGGTTCGCCCTGGCGGCGGCCGGTCAGTACTACGTGCTGGAGTCCGGCCGGGTGACCCGCTCGGGTGCGGGTGGGGCCGACCAGGAGGCCGACGTGCGGGCGGCGATGGCCCTGTGAGCGTCGGTGCGGTCCCGCTGGAGGTCTACGCTTCGTGACCATGAGCACGGAGGATCCCCGCTCCTTGCGGGACGTGGTCTATCAGCAGCTGCGCGACGAGATCCTCAACGGACGAGTCTCGCCGCGGGAGCGGCTGACGGAGCCCAAGCTCGGCAAGCAGTTCGACGTCTCGCGCACCCCGGTGCGGGAGGCGCTCTCGCGGCTGCTCTCCGACGGGCTCGTGGAGCGCACCGACTTCGGGTACGCCGTCGTCGTGCCCAGCCTGGAGGACCTGCGCAACCTGTACGAGCTGCGGATCACCCTCGAGCTGCGCGGGATCGCCCGGGCCATCGAGAACCCGCAGGTCCAGCACGACGAGGAGCTGCTGCGCACCGAGCGCGACAAGTGGGCCGAGCTGCGCGACGCCCCGCCCGAGCCGGACGCGAGCTTCGTGCTCTTCGACGAGGGGTTCCACCAGGTGCTCTCCCGGTCGTCGGGGAACACCCAGCTCACCGGAGCCCTGGTCACCGTGAACCAGAAGATCCGCGCGGTGCGCATGCACGACTTCGTGGAGCCTGACCGCATCACCGCCACCATCGACGAGCACCTCGAGATCCTGACCCTGGTGCTGGCGCGGGAGCTGCCGTCGGCCCTGACCGCCCTGCACAAGCACGTGGGGGAGTCGCTCGAGGTCGTCATGGAGCGCGCGACGAGGTCGATGACCCGGATGGCGCTCGCGGGCTGAGCGCTCGCCGCTGGTCGCTTGGCGGAACGCAACGTCCGAGCATGTGGCTGCCATGGCGCGCACTTCCTCGGACGTCCCGATCACCACCGCCGCGGCGTCCGAGCATCTGGTCGCCGGAGCGCGCACTTCCTCGGACGTCCGGCCCCAGCGACCTCGGGAGCACGCGTAACGCACCGTTTACCCGGGTGCGAGGGGTGGGAAACACGGCCTCCGTAGCGTGCCGGATACCGGGGTGTATACATCCCGCGCCGAGCGCCCTCCGGGGGCCCGGCCCGACCGCTCCCGGGGGACGCCGTGTTCGACACCCTGCTCGTGGCCAACCGTGGCGAGATCGCCGTCCGCATCCTGCGCAGTGCGCGCGAGCTCGGCCTCAAGACCGTCGCGGTCTACTCGGACGCCGACGCGGCAGCGCCGCACGTGCGGTTGGCCGACGTGGCCGTCCGCCTCGGCCCTGCGGCGGCAGGTGAGAGCTACCTGCGACCCGAGCTCGTGCTGCACGCCGCCGCGGAGAGCGGGGCGGGGGCGATCCACCCCGGGTACGGGTTCCTGTCCGAGAACGCGCAGTTCGCCCGGGAGGTCGAGGCGGCGGGGCTCGCGTTCGTCGGGCCGACGCCTGCGCAGCTGTCGGTGTTCGGCGACAAGCACCAGGCGCGCGAGGCGGCGGCCGCGGCGGGCGTGCCGCTGGTCGCGGGCAGCGGGCTGCTGGGGTCGGTCGAGGAGGCGCTCGCGGCGGCGTCCGTCGTCGGCTACCCCGTCATGGTCAAGGCGGTCGGCGGCGGCGGGGGGATCGGCATGCAGGCGTGTGCCGACGCCGACCAGCTGGTGGCCGCGTTCGACCGCGTGCAGCGGCTGGCGGCGGCGAGCTTCGGCAGCGCCGGGGTGTTCCTCGAGCGGTTCGTGTCCCGCGCGCGGCACCTGGAGGTGCAGGTGTTCGGCGACGGGCTGGGCCGCGTGGTCAGCCTGGGCGACCGCGACTGCTCGCTGCAGCGGCGCAATCAGAAGGTGGTCGAGGAGGCACCGGCGCCGGCGCTCCCCGACGAGGTCCGGTCGATGCTGCACGCGTCGGCGCGCGCGCTGACGGCGTCGGTGGCGTACCGGTCGGCGGGGACGGTCGAGTACGTGTACGACGTGGACCGCGGCGAGGCGTCGTTCCTCGAGGTCAACACGCGGCTGCAGGTCGAGCACCCGGTGACCGAGGCCGTGACGCGCGTCGACCTGGTGGCCTGGATGCTGCAGCTGGCGCAGGGCGACGACTCGTTCCTGGACGAGGTCCCGGACGACGGCCCGCCGATCCAGGGTCACGCGGTCGAGGTGCGCGTCTACGCGGAGGACCCGCGCAAGGACTACCAGCCCAGCGCCGGGCTGCTCACCGAGGTGGTCTATCCCGACGTCCCCGCGGTGCGTGTCGACGCGTGGGCCGAGACCGGGCAGCAGGTGACCAGCCACTACGACCCGATGCTGGCCAAGGTGATCGTGCACGCGGCGGACCGTCCGGCGGCGTTCGCGGCGTCGGCCCGCGCGCTCGCGGCCACCCGGTTCACCGGGGTGCAGACGAACCTGCCGCTGCTGCGCGAGGCGGTCCGGCAGCCCGACGTGCTGGCGGCGGAGCACACCACGGGCACGCTCGCGGGGGTCACCGACGACGAGCCGTACATCGACGTCGTCCGGCCGGGCGTGATGACGACCGTGCAGGACTGGCCGGGCAGGCTCGGGTTCTGGGACGTCGGCATCTCGCCCTCGGGGCCGATGGACGACCTCTCGTTCCGGCTGGGCAACCGCGCGCTGGGCAACCCGGAGGGGGCGCCCGGGCTGGAGTGCACGCTGACCGGACCGCGCCTGCGGTTCAGCCACGAGACGGTCGTCTGCGTGACGGGGGCGCCCGCGCCGGTGACGGTCGACGGCGTCGCGGTCCCGCAGTGGGAGCCCGTGACGATCCCCGCCGGCGCCGTGCTCGACGTCGGCGCTCCGTTCGATGCCGGCCTGCGCACCTACGTCCTGCTGCGCGGTGGGCTGGACGTGCCGCTCTACCTCGGCTCCGCCTCGACCTTCTCGATGGGTGGCTTCGGCGGGTACACCGGCCGCGCGCTCGTCGTCGGCGACACGCTGGTGCCGGGCGTGCCCGGCGGACCGGACCCGGTCGCCGTGCCGGAGGACCTCCGTCCGCAGCTCGTGCACGAGTGGGAGGTAGCGGTCCAGGAGGGTCCGCAGCCGGCGCCGTCGTACTTCACGCCCGCGGACATGGAGATGTTCTACGAGGCCACGTGGCAGGTGCAGACGCACGCCAACCGCACGGGCATCCGGCTGACCGGGCCCAAGCCGCAGTGGGCGCGACCGGACGGCGGCGAGGCCGGCCTGCACCCGTCGAACCTGCACGACAACCCGTACTCGGTGGGCGCCCTGAACGTCTCCGGCGACACCCCGATCCTGCTCGGTCCCGACGGCCCGAGCCTCGGTGGGTTCGCCTGCCCGCTGACCGTGGTGGTCGGCCACCGCTGGAAGATGGGCCAGATCCGCCCCGGGGACACCGTGCGGCTCCTGCCCGTGCCCGACGCCACGGCGGACGCGCTGCGCACCGACGACGCCCTGCGCGCGTCGGCGCACCTGGGCCCGGACGTGCTCACCGGCCCCGACGGGGACGACGGCGTCCTTGCGCGGGTCGCGGGCACGCCCGACGTGGTGTACCTGCGCGGGGGCGACGACAACGTGCTCGTCGAGTACGGACCGATGGTGCTCGACCTCGGGCTGCGGATGCGGGTGCACGCCCTGGGGGAGGCGCTGAAGGGCACACCGGGCGTCATCGACATCACCCCCGGGGTCCGCAGCCTGCACGTGCACGTCGACCCGGCGGTGCTCGGCGTGCGTGCTCTGGTGGACGTGCTCGTCGGGCTCGAGGCGTCCTTGCCCGCCACCGAGGACCTCGTCGTGCCGAGCCGTCGCATCCACCTGCCCCTCTCGTTCGACGACCCGGTGATCGCCGAGGCGGTCGCCCGCTACCAGGCCGGGGTCCGCCCGGAGGCGCCGTGGCTGCCGTCGAACATCGAGTTCGTCCGCCGCATCAACGGCCTGCCGTCCACCGACGACGTGTTCGACACGATGATGGCCGCCGAGTACCTGGTGCTCGGACTCGGGGACGTCTACCTCGGCGCCCCGCTGGCCGTCCCACTGGACCCGCGGCACCGCCTGATGACCACCAAGTACAACCCGGCACGCACCTGGACCGCCGCCGACACGGTCGGGCTCGGCGGTCAGTACCTGTGCGTCTACGGCATGGACTCGCCCGGCGGGTACCAGCTGGTGGGCCGCACGGTGCCCATCTGGTCCGGGCACCGCCAGCGCGGGGTCTTCGAACCCGGCAAGCCCTGGCTGCTCCGGTTCTTCGACCGGGTGGTCTGGCACCCGGTCGCGGCCGACGAGCTGCTCACCCAGCGCGACGCGTTCGCCGCCGGGCGCTTGGACGTCGAGGTGGAGCACGGCACGTTCTCCTACCGCGAGCACCTGGAGCTCCTGGCGGAGCACGCCGACGACATCGCCGAGTTCCAGGCGCGCCAGGCCGCCGCGTTCGCCGACGAGCGCGCTGCCTGGGCGCTCGCGGGCGAGCTCGACTCCACCGACGACGGGGAGCCCGCGCACGCCGGGGACCTCGCCGCGGGACCGGGCGAGATCGAGCTGCTCGACGGCTGCGTGCTGATCGAGGCGCCGATGGTCGGGAGTGTCTGGCGGATCGAGGCGCAGGCCGGCGAGCAGGTCAAGGAGGGCGACCTGATCGTCGCGCTCGAGGCCATGAAGCTCGAGCTCGGGGTGGCCGCCCCGGCGGACGGCACCGTCCTCAAGGTGCTGGTCCAGCCAGGTCAGCACGTCGCTCCCGGCGCGCCGCTCGCGATCTTGGCGGTGGGTGCGTGACGGGGACGACGATGGACGGCGTGGCGAGCGAGACGCAGGTGTCGACAGCTGTCGGTGTGGCCGAGGCGCGCGTCCGTGCCGCGTACGCCCAGATCTCCGAGGTCGACCGGCCGGAGGTCTGGATCACGCTCCTCCCCGAGCACGTGGCGCTCGAGGCTGCCCGGACGGTCGATGCCCGCCGCGCAGCCGGCGCTGTGCTCCCGCTCGCGGGGCGCACGGTGGCGGTCAAGGACAACATCGACGTCGCGGGGGTCCCGACGACCGCCGCGTGCCCGTCCTACGCCACGGAGCCGGCGGGCAGGCCGGGGCCCGCGACCGTCACCGCGCCCGCGATCCAGGCGCTGGTCGACGCGGGCGCCGTGGTGCTCGGCAAGACCAACCTCGACCAGTTCGCCACCGGGCTCGTCGGGGTCCGCAGCCCCTACGGCGCGGTCCGGCACGCGACCCTTCCCGAGCGCGTCTCCGGGGGATCCAGCTCCGGGTCGGCGGTCGCGGTCGCGCTGGGCATCGCCGACATCGGGATCGGCACCGACACGGCCGGGTCCGGTCGCGTGCCGGCCGCGTTCGGCGGCCTGGTCGGCATCAAGACGACCCTCGGTCTCGTGCCGACCACGGGGGTCGTCCCCGCCTGCCGCAACTACGACGTGGTCACCACGTTCACCCGCGACCTGGAGCTCGGCGTCCTGGCCACCCGCACGATGACCGGTGCCGACCCGCTGGACCCCGTCCGACGCCCCTGGCCGGCGGGTGTGCGGCTGGGACTGCGGTCGGTCCCCGTGGTCGCCGTGCCGCGCGACGAGGACCTCGCGTCGCTCTCGCCGGGCTGGCGAGCCGCGTTCGACGCCTCGGTTCTCGCCGTCCGAGCCGTCGGTGCGCAGGTCAGGCGCGTGGACATCTCCGGCATGCTGTCCGCCGCCCGGCTGCTCTACGACGGCGCGATCGTGGCCGAGCGGTACGAGGCGGTGGGCGCGTTCCTCGCCGACGCACCCGACGCCGACCCGACCGTGCGTGCGATCATCCTGGCCGGCCGCGACACCCCCGCCCACGCGTACGTCAGCGACCGGGCGCGGCTGGCGGTGGCGAAGGTGGAGGCCGCCGCGGTGCTGGACGGCTGCGACCTGCTCCTGCTGCCGACCACCACCGAGCACCCGACCATCGCCGCGGTGCAGGCGGACCCCGTGGCCATCAACCGCCGCCTCGGCACGTACACGAACTTCGTCAACCTCCTGGACATGGCAGCCGTCGCGATCCCCGCCGGCGCGGCCGACGGGGGACCGTTCGGGGTCACGCTGGTGTCGCGCGCCTTCGACGACCAGCTGGCGGTGGACCTTGCGGCACGGCTGCTGGGTGTCGAGAGCGCCCCGCTGGTCGAGGCCGGCGTCGACGTCCTCGTCGTCGGCGCCCACCTGCGCGGCCAGCCCCTCAACCGCGAGCTGGAGGAGCTCGGCGCCCGGTTCCACCGGTCCGTGACGACCTCCGACGCGTACCGTCTGGTCGCCCTCGACACGCAGCCCCGCAAGCCCGGCCTGCTGCGCGTGGGCCCGGGCGCGGGTGCGCCGATCGTCGGAGAGGTGTGGCGGCTCTCGGCGGGCGCGCTCGGCAGCATGCTCGCCGGGCTGCCCACGCCGATGATGCTCGGCCAGGTCGAGCTCGAGGACGGGTCGTGGGTGGTCGGCTTCGGCTGCACCGCGGAGGCGGGCACCGCCGGAGCCGACATCACGGCGACCGGTGGCTGGGTGGAGGCCCTGCGGCGGGGCCTCTGACCACCCGCCTCCTACCCGTGCCTCCGGCTGCGGTCCCGAGCGGGTACCCGCAATCCCGACGCCCGCAGCCGCCGGATCAGCTCCTTGGCGCTCACCAGCTCGGCGCCGAGCGCCACCAGCTCGTCGATCCGCTGGTCCGGCACGTCGTAGTGGTCGAGGTCGAACCCGCGCGGCGGGATCCCCGCCCGGGCCGCGAAGGCGTGCAGCTCCTCCAGGGACGCGTCGCTGACCAGGTGCCCCCAGAGCATGCCGTGGTTCGGCCACATCGGGGGGTCCACCAGCACCGTCACGGCCCGAGCGTAGGCACGGTGGGGCGGTCCTCACACGCTGAACAGCCGGGACGCCTGCGCCTCGGCCTCGGCGTAGGCGCGCGCCGCCGACTGCATCGCGGCCACGATCTGCTCCAGGGACGCGTCGAGCCGAGCCTCCGTGGCCGACCAGTCGGCCAGCACGCCGGCGAACGCGGTCGCGGCGGCTCCTCGCCACGAGCCCTGCAGGTCGGCGAGCTGCCGGTGCATCGCGGCGACCTCGCTGCGGATGGTCCCCGCACGCGCCTGGACGCTCGCCGCCGCCGTCGCGACCTGTGCACTGTCGACCTCGTACCTGCTCATGCGACCTCCGTCGTCCGGCCGGGTGGTCCCGGCTCCTGGTCGAGGACGCTACGAGGGCGGGGGAGCCGGCCGGGCCGAGGATGCTCCCGTCGGGGGAGGCACGTGCAGGGCGGCGGGCTGTGGGCGGTTCGACGAGGCGGCGCGGGTGCGGGCAAGGGTCACGGCACCTCGCGGTCCGTCCCCGGTCGGGGTGCCGCTGCACCCCGACCCGGGACCGACCAGCTCTCAGTCAACACATTCGCAGCCCGACCAAGGACCAGCAGAACGGAGGCACGCGAGAGCGCTCCCACAGCGTACTACGCGGCTATCGCCGGCGGGACGGGTGACGACGACGCGCGACACCCGCCGCGCGTCACCAGCTCAGGAACGCGCCGCGTTCGAGTCCTCGGCGCTCGAGGAGGCGGGAGAGGAAGAGCCGGCGTTCGCGGCAGTGCTCGCCGCGGCGGCCTCGGCTGCAGCGGACGCCGCCTCCGCGTCGATCGCGCGCAGCTCCTTCTCCAGCCGCTGCAGCTCGCCGGACAGGTTCTGCCGCGCCGGCTCCTCCCAGGCGGACCCGAGCGGGCTGACGAACAGCGACGGGCGTGCCAGGAGCTTGTGCAGGATGCGCACTCGGGCGCGCAGGTAGTCCTCCACCGGCAGGTGCGAGTACTCGGTGCGGATGTCCTGGACGTAGGCCTTGTACTTCTGCGGCTCGGTGGCGAGCATCGCGAGGTCGGCGTCGCAGAGCACGGCGCAGTCGAAGTCCGACGGGTTGGGGGCGTGCCGGACCAGGGCGACGACGAGGTCGTGCACGCGCTGGGCGCGGGGCTCCGGGACGCCGAGGGCGATCAGCTCGTCGAACGCGAGCCGCGCGCTGGCGATCTCGTCCTCGCCGCCGCGGTTGGCGTAGGCCTTGCGGTCGGCGGCGTCGAAGATGGCGCCGTGGTACCAGGCCGCCAGGCGGACGATGTCGGGCTGGTGGGTCTCCTCGACCAGCTCGTCGACCCGGCTCAGCACGTCGACCAGGTGCTTCAGGTTGTGGAACGACCGACCGGGCGAGCCCCATCGGTCCACCAGCGCTTGGCCGGCGTCGCGGATCTGCTCGGTCGAGGCGGTGGCGCCGGCGCCGACGGCGCTGCGTACGAACGCGGACAACAACCACTGCGGTGCGTCATGGACGCCCATGAATCAGCCTTCATCCGACGGTAGGAACCCGCCATGGTAGCCCTCAGGACTGTGACTCGGGGGTCGGGGGCGGCAGCGTGACACGGACCGTCGTCCCCCCTCCGGGTGTCTGCTCCAGGTGCACCGACCCGCCGTGCGCGTCGACGATCGCCGCGACGATGGCCATGCCGAGGCCCGCGCCCCCGGAGTCGCGCCCGCGGCTGGCGTCCACCCGGTAGAACCGCTCGAACACCCGGGCCGCGTGCTCCGGGTCGATGCCGGGGCCGTGGTCGCGCACCTCGAACGCGCCCTCGCCGGTCGGCAGCGTCCCGACGGCGATCTCGACGGCGGTGCCGGGCGGGGTGTGCTGCACCGCGTTGCCGACGAGGTTGGCCAGCACCTGCCGCAGCCGCGACTCCTCGCCGAGCACCATGCAGGGCGCGCCCGCGGCGCCGTCGACCAGCGGGACCAGTCGGGTGGGCCGGGACGGGTCGAGGGCGTGCAGGTCGCTGACCGCGTCGGCGGCGAGCACGGTGAGGTCCACGGGTCCCGCGTGCATGGGCCGGCCCTCGTCGACGCGCGCGAGCGCGAGCAGGTCCTCGACGAGCGCACCCATCCGGATCGCCGACTGCTCGATGCGGCGCAGGGTGTCGTCCACCTGGTCGGTCGTGGTCAGGGCGCCCATCCGGTACAGCTCGCCGTAGCCGCGGATGGTGGCCAGGGGAGTGCGGAGCTCGTGGGAGGCGTCCGCGACGAACCGGCGCATGCGGGCCTCGGACGCGCTCTGGGCGCCGAACGCCAGCTCGATCTGCGCGAGCATCCCGTTGAGGGCGGCGCTGAGCCGTCCCACCTCGGTGTGCTCGGGCCCCGGGGGGACGCGTTGCGACAGGTCGCCGGCGGCGATCGCCGCGGCCGTCGTCTCGATCTCGCGCAGCGGCTTCAGCGACCGTCGGACCGCCCAGGCGCCCGCCGCGGCACCGAGCAGCACGATCCCGAGCCCGCTGAGCAGCAGGACGAGGGTCATGTGCTTCACGGTCCGCTGGATGTCCCCGAGCGGGAGGGCGATGACCGCGGTGCCGACGCTCCCGTCACGCATCGGGAAGGTGTACGCGACGACGCGCCACTGCGAGCCCGGCTGCGTCGAGGGCACGGTGAACGGGACCCCGTGGCGGGCGGTCGCCTGGTCGACGCTCAGCGAGGGCACCCTCGGCGTGCCGTACTGGTCGCGGGTCGTGTCCGAGAGGATCGGCAGCTCGTCGTCGTCGACCGCGTAGCGCAGGTAGTAGTCGCTCGGCGTGTAGAACGGGTTGCCGGTGAGGTCGAGCTGGCTGAGCCGCTGCTGGGCCACCTGGGTGCCCTCGGTCTGCAGCTTCTTGTCGACCTGGCCCACGAGCGTGCCCTCGAGCAGCGTCGCGCTGGTCGCCCCGGCGAGGACCAGCCCGAACGCGAGCAGGACCGTGACGATGCCGACCAGGCGGGTGACCAGCGGGACGCCCGCCCAGCGGTCCCGGAGCGTGGCGAGGGGCCGTGGAGCGGGCGGAGCCTCGGGTTCCGCGATCGTCGTGTCCGTGCTCACGTCGACTCGCGCAGCAGGTAGCCCACGCCGCGCTTGGTGTGGATGAGCGGAGGCAGCCGGGTGCCGTCCGGGCCGTCGATCTGGTCGATCTTGCGGCGCAGGTAGGAGATGTAGGACTCGACGATGTTGGCGTCGCCGCCCCAGTCGTACTGCCAGACGTGGTCGAGGATCTGCGACTTCGACAGCACGCGGCCGGGATTGAGCATGAGGTAGCGCAGGAGCTTGAACTCGGTGGGGGACAGGTCGACCGGGTGGCCGGCGCGGACCACCTCGTGGGAGTCCTCGTCCAGCTCGAGGTCCGCGTACCGGAGCACGCTGCCGTCGTCGTCGAGACCCGGCCGGGTGCGGCGCAGGACCGCGCGGATGCGGGCGACGACCTCCTCCAGGCTGAACGGCTTGGTCACGTAGTCGTCGCCGCCGACCGTCAGGCCCTGGACCTTGTCGGCCGTGTCGTCGCGGGCGGTGAGGAACAGGACGGGGACGTGCTGGCCCTTCTCGCGCAGTCGCCGCGTGACCGTGAACCCGTCCATGTCGGGGAGCATGACGTCGAGCACCACCAGGTCCGGTTCGACCTCCCGGGCGAGGCGCAGCGCAGAGCCACCGTCGGCGGCCGCGTACACCTCGAAGCCGGCGAACCGCAGCGACGTGGCGAGCAGCTCGCGGATGTTCGGCTCGTCGTCGACGACGAGCAGACGTGCCTCCGGGGGAGTGGACATCCCCCGATTCTCCGCCCGGATCCTGGGAGTTCGCTGGGTGAATGCGGGGTCACCTCGAGTGTGATGACGCGCACGCGTGACAGATTCATCCGGTGCCCAAAGATGGACGAGCGACCTGGAAACGGACAAGTCGGGTACCAAGGTCCTTGCAGGATCCGGGTACCGCGGGGGTACCGTCTGCGCGTGACCCTCCCCTTCTCCGGTGGCCCCCGACCGGTCGTCACCGTCATCCAGAGCTCCCCCGACGTCCCGCTCGACCGCTTCGGCGAGTGGCTCGACGCCGACCTGCGGGTCGTCGCGGCCTTCGCCGGTGAGAGCGTTCCCGCGGCCGGCGAGGTCGGCGACGGTCTCGTCGTCCTCGGCGGACACATGTCCGCCTACGACGACGCCACCGCCCCGTGGCTCCCCGCGCTGCGCGTGCTGCTGGCCGACGCGAGCGCCCAGGGCGTTCCCACGCTCGGCATCTGCCTCGGCGCCCAGCTCCTCGCCGCCGCGCGCGGCGGTCGCGTGCAGGTGGCGGCACCTCCCGGGCGCGAGTCCGGCATCGTCGACGTCCGTTGGCGGCCCGAGGCGACCGGCGACGCCGTCGTCGGTGACGTCGCCGCGCTGGCCGACGGCCGGCACAGCACGCCGCAGCCGAGCATGCACGCGGACGCGGTCGTGGACCTGCCCCGCGGCGCGGTGTGGCTGGCGTCGTCGGCCATGTACCCGTACCAGGCGTTCCGGATCGACTCCGCATGGGGTGTGCAGTTCCACCCCGAGGCCGGCGCGGACACGCTGCGCGGCTGGGCCGACGGGCACGACGACGTCGACACCGAGGCCGTGCTCTCCGCCTACACCGCCCGCCAGGCCGAGGTCGAGGCCGTCGGCCGGACCCTCGCCGAGTCGTTCGCGGCGCACGTGCGCGCGACGGCGCAGGAGCCCGTCTCCGCCTGATCCGACACGAGAGCGCCCGACCCCTGCACCGGGGTCGGGCGCTCTCGTCGTACGTCAGGCCTCGATCTCCGGGGTGACCCGGGTGGTGCCCAGCTGCTGCGGCGCGTTGCCGGCCTTGAGGGCGGCGAGCCGCGCCTCGACCTCGATCTGCTCGGAGGACGCCTCGAGCTCCGAGAACTGCGAGTCGAGGGACGACGCCGCGATCTCGGCCTGACCGAGGGCCAGTGCCTCCTCGCGACGCACCTTGTCCTCGAACCGCGCGATCTCGCTGGTCGGGTCCAGCACGTTGATCGAGCTGATCGCCGTCTGCACGGTCTGCTGAGCCTCGGCGGACTTCTGCCGGGCGACGAGCGTGTCCCGGCGGGACTTCAGCTGGCCGAGCTTGTCCTTCATCATCGCGAGACCGGACTTCAGCTTCTCGACGGTCTCGCGCTGCGACGCGATGAGCGGCTCCGCCTCGCGGACCTCACCCTCCGCGGTGAGCTGCTTGCCGAGCGCGATCTTGGCGAGGTTGTCGAACTTGTCGGCGTTCGCGGCGTCCCCGGCGGTGCGGTACTGGTCCGCCCGGCTGGACGCGGCCAGCGCCTTGCTGCCCCACTCGCGCGCCGCGGAGACGTCCTCGTTGTAGTCCTGCTCGGCCAGGCGCAGGTTGCCGATGGTCTGGGCGATCGCCCGCTCGGCCTCCCCGATCGAGCTCGTGTAGTCGCGCACCAGCTGGTCCAGCATCTTCTGCGGGTCCTCGGCCTGGTCGATGAGCGCGTTGATGTTGGCGCGGGCCAGCTGGGTGATCCGCCCGAACACGCTCTGCTTCTCGGTCATCGCTCGTGCCTCTCGTCGTCAGTCGACCGGAGCATCCCGGCCGTCGTGCCCACTGCTGCTCTAGAAACCGCCGCCAAAGCCACCGTCGCCGAAGCCGCCGCCACCGCCTCCTCCGCCACCACCGCCGCCGCCCCAGCCGCCGCCGCCGCCGAAGCCGCCGCCGCCGCGCAGGACGCTGTCGAGCAGGATGCCGCCGAGCACCATCCCGCCCACGCCGTTCAGCCCGCCGCCACGGCCCCCCAGCTGTCCGCCGCCGACCTGCAGCTGGTCCGCGCGCTCGACGTCCTGCTGCGCGAGGTCCGCCGCCTCGCGTGCCAGCTGCTCGGCGCGCTGCGCCGTGGCCAGCGCCGCGGAGGCGTCCACCGGACGCTGGTCGAGGGCGATCACGCGCAGGCGCTCGGCCTCGGCCAGGCGGGTGCGCGCCTCGGGACCGACGGCCCCGCGGCGGGTGCTGAGGAAGTCGCCGGTGGCGCGCAGGGTGGACTCGAGCCGGCCGAGGAGGTCGTCGAGCTGCCGCTGCGCGCGACGGTCCTGCTCCTCGGCGTCCCGGGTGGGGGCAAGAGCAGCGTCGAGCGCGGCCTCGGCGTCGGTGATCGCGCGCATGGCCGCGAGGGGGTCCCCGGTGCCGGCGCGGGCGGCACGTGCCGCCTCGACCGCGGTGCGGGCCGTCTGCGCGGGTGCGGCGACCTCCGGCTTGTCGCGGGCGAGCCGGTCGACGTCGGAGAGGTCGGCGGAGATCGAGGCGATCGCCGCGTCGATGCGCGAGCCGATCACGGAGAGCTCCGGTCCGGCGCGGTCGACCGCGTCCAGCAGCGTCGACACCTGGCTGAGAGCCTCCTCCGCGGCACGGGCGTACCCGACGGCGGTGCCCCGCTGGCCGCTGCCCACCGCCTCCTCGCCCCGGCCGACGATGGTGTCGATCTCATCGAGGAGCTGCTGCGCCTGGTCGGGGTTGCGGGCGACCGACGCGAGCGTCACCGGCGGGTAGGTCGCGGCCAGCGTGCCGACCGTGACGCGTGCCGGGTCGATCCGCTGCCGCAGGGCGGTGGCGGATCGGGCGTGGGACTCCAGAGCCTGCTCGACGTGGGCCTCGAGGTCGCGCAGGTGGTCGAAGCCGGCCTTCTGCGCGTCGAGCATCGCGGACACCGCGGCGCAGGTCCGCAGGATGCGCGTGGCCGTCTCGCGGACCTGGGGCTCGGTGTCGGGGACGTTGTCGTCGAGCGTCTGGCGCAGCCGGAAGGCCTCGGTGACCTGCGCCTTCGCGTCGGCGAGCACGGTCTCGAACTCGCCGGTGGCGTCGGGTCCGAACTGCGCCTGTGCGAACCCGAGCTCCTCGTCGGAGGCCTTGACCGCGTCGTCGATCGCGACAAGCGCGGATGCGGAGCGGCGGTCCAGCTCGGCCGTCGGGAGGGCCGCCAGCTCGTCGCCGGGGGCCGGTGCTCCGGGTGCCACGACCCCGGCGGCCTGGCGTCGGCGGGACCGGAGCCACGAGAAGCCGAACAGCGCGGCGATGACGACCAGGCCGATGACGAGCACGGTGCCGAAGCCGCCGCCGCCACCGCCGCCGCCCGACGAGCCGGTGGCCGAGGCGCGCAGGGAGTCCGCCGTGGCGATCGCAGCGCCGGCCCAGTCGTCCTCACGCAGCCGGTCCTCGGCGGCGGTGCTGGCCGCCTCGACCTGCGAGCTGGACAGGCCCTCGACCGTCTCCGGGGCGAGTGCGTACCGCCGCGCGTCGGTGGCGACGGCCAGGATGACGTCCTGCGAGCCGAGGCCCGACCTCTGCGCGGTCTCCTGCGCCCACTCGACGGGGTCGGCGCCACCGAAGTCGGCGACGTAGACGACGTACAGCTGGAGCGAGGTGTCCTGCGCCAGCTGGTCGAGCGCCGCCTGGACCTCCGACTCGCTGCCGTCGAGCGCCCCGACCTGGTCGGTGATCTCCCCCGTGAGGGACAGCGGGCCGACGGTCGGCAGGAGACCGGCGCCGATCAGGAGCGGGGCTGCGAGCAGCAGCGGGACGAGCACGGACAGGCGACGTCGCAGGGCGGGCACGCACTGATCCTTCCGGTGGGTACTACCCGCCGCAACGGCTCACGCCCGCGGACGGTTCCCGCTCAGTCGCGCTCCGCCTCCGTGGCGGGGTCCAGGTCCTCGGCGTCGACGATCGAGTACGCGTACCCCTGCTCGGCCAGGAACCGCTGCCGGTGGGCGGCGAAGTCCTGGTCCACGGTGTCGCGCGCGACCACCGTGTAGAAGTGCGCGGTCCGGCCGTCGCCCTTGGGACGCATGATCCGGCCGAGCCGCTGCGCCTCCTCCTGCCGGGAGCCGAACGAGCCGGACACCTGGATGGCCACGGACGCCTCGGGCAGGTCGATCGAGAAGTTGGCCACCTTGCTCACGACGAGCTTGGTGATCTCGCCCGACCGGAACGCGTCGAACAGCCGCTGCCGCTCGTGCACCGTGGTCTCGCCGGTGATGAGGTCGGCGTTCAGGTGCTCCGCGAGCGTGTGGAGCTGGTCCAGGTACTGACCGATCACCAGCGTCGGGTCGCCCTCGTGCCTGGCGACCAGCTGCTCGACCACCTTGTTCTTGCCCTTCGCCGTCGCGGCGAGCCGGTACTTCTCCTCCGGCTCGGCGGTGGCGTAGGCCATGCGGTCGGCGTCGGGGAGCGTGAGACGGACCTCGACGCAGTCGGCGGGGGCGATGTAGCCCTGGGCCTCGATGTCCTTCCAGGGGGCGTCGAACCGCTTGGGGCCGATGAGGCTGAACACCTCGTCCTCGCGGCCGTCCTCGCGCACCAGGGTGGCGGTCAGGCCGAGCCGGCGGCGCGCCTGCAGGTCCGCGGTCATCCGGAAGATCGGCGCCGGGAGCAGGTGGACCTCGTCGTAGACGACCAGGCCCCAGTCGCGGGCGTCGAGCAGCTCGAGGTGCGTGTAGACGCCCTTCCGCTTGGTGGTGAGCACCTGGTACGTCGCGATGGTGACCGGGCGGACCTCCTTGCGGGCACCGGAGTACTCGCCGATCTCGTCCTCCGTGAGCGAGGTGCGCTTGATCAGCTCGTCGCGCCACTGCCGGGCGCTCACGGTGTTGGTCACCAGGATCAGGGTGGTCGTCGACGAGCGCGCCATCGCCCCCGCACCGACGAGCGTCTTGCCGGCGCCGCACGGCAGCACCACCACGCCGGAGCCGCCGTGGAAGAACCCGTCGACGGCCTGCTGCTGGTACGGGCGCAGGTGCCAGCCGTCCTGCACGAGGTCGATCTGGTGCGCCTCGCCGTTCACGTACCCGGCGAGGTCCTCGGCCGGCCAGCCGAGCTTGAGCAGGACCTGCTTGAGGTGGCCGCGCTCGGACGGGTGGACGATGACGTCGGTGGCGTCGATGCGTGCACCGAGCAGCCCGGCGGTGCGCTTGGAGCGGACCACCTCGACCAGGACCGCCGGGTCCAGGGCGTGCAGGATCAGGCCGTGCACCGGGTCCTGGATCAGCTGGAGGCGTCCGTAGCGGGACATGATGTCCGCGACGTCGACCAGCAGGGCGTGCGGCACGGGGTAGCGCGAGTACTCGAGCAGGACGTCCACCACCTGCTCGGCGTCGTGACCCGCGGCGCGCGCGTTCCACAGGCCCAGCGGGGTCAGCCGGTAGGTGTGCACGTGCTCCGGGGCGCGCTCCAGCTCCGCGAACGGGGCGATCGCGCGCCGGCAGGCCTCCGCCTGGTCGTGGTCGACCTCGAGCAGCAGCGTCTTGTCGCTCTGCACGATGAGGGGGCCGTTGGTCACGAAGTCTCCTGACGATCGTCTTCGGTGGCACGCGTGACGCTCGCGATCCGGTGCACCGCGACGGTGAGCTCGGACTCGCGCGCGGTGTCGATCGCCCGCAGCCGGCCGCCCTCGACCCGCAGGGGTCGGAGCAGGCGCCGCTGCGGCACACCGTGCGAGCCCACCAGCTCGACCCACACCTCGGCCTTCTCGGCCGCCGCCTCGCGCAGCAGCACCAACGCATCCACGGGGTCGGCTGTTCCCGCCGCAGGCGCAGGGGGCGGAGCAGCGGGCTCGGCCGGGCGTCGGACCGGTGGCGGCAGGATCGCGCCGGGCAGCCGCTCGACCTCGTCGGCCTTGCGCTCCTGCTCGGCCCGGCGCAGCTGCGGCACCAGGGCCAGCAGGCGGTCGTCGCTCAGGACCTCCCGGGCGCCGCTGGGGGCCGTGTCGGACGCGCGTCGGCGGGCACCCGCGGTGGCGCGACGCCCGACCCGGCGCACCGCCGAGACGACGTGCAGCACCTGGCCGTCCGGCCCCTCCGCGACCGGCGCCAGCCCGTGCGCGCGCAGGGCCTCGACCAGCTCGCGGGCGGGCGCCTGGGACGCCAGGACGGTCGGCGCCAGCCGGATCAGGCCGAGCGACGCCAGCCGCGGGTCCTCCACGAGGCCGGCCAGCAGGGAGGGGTCGTCGGCGCGCACGTAGCCGGACGCCGAGCCGACGCGCAGCCTGCCGTGGCGGCGGGCCGCGTCGCGGACCAGGTACTCGAGGGGCTGCGGGACGCCCGAGCGGCTGTGGGAGGCCAGCTCGGCGAGGAGCCCGTCGGCGGTGGCACCGGCGTCGAGCGCGCGGCGGACGGAGTCGGGCGTGAACCGCACCGTGAGCGCGCCGCCGCGGGACTCGACGTGCGCGGTCCGGTCCAGGACGTCCTCGAGCTCGGGGCTGGGCCGTCCGGGGACGACGCCGGTGAGGTCGCCCTGGAGCAGGATCTCGCCGACCGCGGGAGGCAGGGCGGCGGCGAGGGCGTCGGCGGGGTCGGCGGCGTCCGCCCCGACCAGGGGGGCGGTCTCCAGCAGCAGGGCGCGTCCGGCGTCGGACAGGGCGCCCGCGCCGAGGATGCCGAGCCGACCGGCCTCGACGAGCACCGCCTGGACCGCGGCGGGCGGCGGCACGGACCGCGGGGTCCGCCAGCGCAGGACGGCCACCACGTGCGGGGCGTCGAGCGCGCTACCGGGCGGGGTCTCGGCGAGGACGTCGAGCACCGACCGGCGCAGCCGGGGAGCCCAGGTGCGCTGGAGCTCGGGGTCGAGCGCGGCACGGACACCGCCGCGCTCGTCACGCCCGCCGACGAGCCACGGCGTGCGCAGCGTCGACCGCCAGGTGCGGGCCAGCGCGGCCCAGCGGTCGGGGACGTCGCGGACGGCCCACTCGTCGACGGCCACGGTCGGGGCGAACGACGGGTTGTCCTCGCCGTCGTCGGCGATGAAGGCCGCGGCCCCGGCGAGCTCGATGACGAAGGCGGCCTCGGACTCGTCGGTCTCTAGGGCCATCGCGACGCGTCGGAGCTCGCGGACGCCCAGGCCGCCGCCGCGCAGCACCCCGGGCGGCGTGTGCTCCCAGAGCCGCACCAACCGGGCGACCAGGAGCACGATCCTCTCGCCGGCCGCGGCCGACTCGGCCGCGACCAGGCCATGGCTGCGGTGCGGGACGTCGTCGGGCAGCGCCGGGGGGAACGCCGGGGCGGCGTGGGTGCGGCCGCCGCGGAGGGCGAGCGCGACCGCGCGGGGCATGACGACGTGCCGGGAGTCGCCCGCCAGGAGCAGGTGGCGGCGGACCAGCCAGTCGACGGCCGCAGCGGCGGCGGTGCTGTTGGAGGGCGCGAGCCCGACCGGCGGACCCCACAGCAGGGCGTCGAGCACGGGCCGCGCGCCCGTCGGGGCGGCGTCGAGGAGCGTCGGCAGGTCGTCGAGGCCGACCGGCTCCGGGGGCGTCCCGCGGCGGGTCCCCGCGTCCACCGGCGCCAGCCCGGCCGGGTACGGGCCGAGGATCTCGGCGAGCCCGGGGGAGGGCAGCAGGGGGGCGTCGGCCGCGTCGGAGTCCGGGTAGACCAGGGTGCCGACGATCGCCAGCCGCAGCGCGCGCTCCACCAGGGCGACACCGGCGTCGTCCGTCGCGCCGAGCGCGCGGGGCAGGTCCTCCGCGGTGACCGGGCCGGGCTCGGACAGGGCGACGACCGCTTCCAGCACCTGCAGCACGCTGGCGTCGACCGCGGCGAGCGCGCGCTCGAGGCTCGACCGGCTGGTGGCGCGGACCGCCAGCGACGACAGGGTCGCGGGCGACGGCGACGCCAGGTCCGGTCGGCTGCGCAGGAGCGCGACGAGCTCGTCGTCGCTGCGTTCCCGCAGATAACCGGTGAAGGTGGGCATCCGCACAACCTTACGTGCCGTGGGTGGGGTACGGAGGCCTCGGCTACTGGTGGGTAACGGGCGCGGTGCCGCTCGGCTGGCCGACCGGGTCTGGCACTCTCGGACGGCCCGTACCTCTCAGCCGACCCGTGGAGGTCCACCCGTGCCCCTCTCCTCCGACCTCCTGGCCGGCCTCCGGTCCGACGCCGAGGCGCAGCTCCCGTCGCTCGTCGAGCTGCGGCGTGCTCTGCACCGCGCCCCGGAGATCGGTCTCGACCTCCCGACGACCCAGCGGTTCGTCCTGGACGCGATCGCCCCGCTCGGTCTGGAGGTGCGCACCGGCACCGGCCTCAGCTCCGTCGTCGCGGTCCTGCGCGGAGGGCGGCCCGGCCCGGCCGTCCTGCTGCGCGGGGACATGGACGCGCTGCCGGTCACCGAGGCCTCGGGTGAGCCGTTCACCTCCGAGCGCGACGGGGTCATGCACGCGTGCGGCCACGACCTGCACGTGGCGGGGCTCGTCGGCGCGGCGCAGCTGCTGGCGTCCCGTCGCGACGAGCTCGCCGGCGACGTCGTCCTCATGTTCCAGCCCGGCGAGGAGGGCGACCACGGTGCGCGGCTGATGATCGACGAGGGCGTGCTGGACGCCGCGGGGTCACGGGTCGTCGCCGCGTACGGCCTGCACGTCCTGTCCTCCGTGCTGCCCGCCGGTCTGGTCGCGTCGCGGTACGGCACCGCGCTGGCCGCCGCCGACACCGTGCACGTCACGATCCACGGGCGGGGCGGTCACGGGTCGATGCCGCACCTCGCGGCCGACCCCGTCCCGGTCGCGGCCGAGATCGTCCTCGCGCTCCAGGCCATGGTCACCCGGCAGTTCGACGTGTTCGACCCCGTCGTCGTCACGGTCGGCAGGATCGCGGCCGGCACCACCGACAACGTGATCCCGTCGACCGCGGTGCTGGAGGCGACGGTCCGCACCTTCTCCGAGACGACGCACGGGCTGGTGCCCGAGCGGCTGACGCGAGTCGTGGAGGGCATCGCCGCCGCGCACGGGCTGACCGCCACCATCGACTACCAGCGCGGATACCCGGTGACGTCGAACACGCCTGCCGAGGTCGACCGTGCGGCCGGCGTGGTCCGCGGGCTGTTCGGAGAGCACGCGTACCTGACCATGCCGCAGCCGCTCTCCGGTTCGGAGGACTTCTCCTACGTGCTGCAGCAGGTGCCCGGTGCGTACCTCGCGCTCGGTGCGACGCCGGTCGGCGAGGACCCGGCGACCGCGGCGTACAACCACTCCGCGCACGCTCGGTTCGCGGAGGACGCGCTCGCGGTCGGCCCGGCGGTCCTGACGGCGCTCGCGATGGACCGGCTGGCGGCGGGCGCGTAGCGGCGTCCGTCAGGCCTCACCCGGTCGGGCGGCGAAAAGGGACACGCACAGAGCCCTCGTCCCTCAGACTCTGGCCATGGCACTCAGGATCGTGACCGTCGTCGACGCGGCCGATCTGTGCGACGCCATCGGGGCCGCCGGCCCACCGGACGCGGGAGCGGTGGTGGCGCTCGTCGGTCACGACAGCGCGGTGGTCCGCAAGGCGGTGGCGGCCCAGCTGCCCTACCTCACCGAGGACGAACCGAGCGCCGAGCTGCTCGCCACGGCGATCAGGCTGACCGCGGACCTCGACCCGGACGTGCGGGACTGGGCGTGCTTCGCGCTCGGCCAGCAGTGGCAGCAGATCGACACACCCGAGCTGCGCGACGCGCTCGCCGACCGGCTCGACGACATCGACGTCGCCACCCGTCACGAGGCGCTCGTGGGGCTGGCGCTCCGGCGGGACCAGCGGGCGTTGCCGTACGTGCGCGCCGGGCTCAGCCGCGCCGACGGGTCCGTCCACCGTCTCGCGATGGTCGCCGCGGGTGCACTGGGCGACCCGACGCTGCACGCCCTCACCCTGCGCCACCAGGCGCGGTGGGACGACCGGGCAGGTGAGAGCGTGGCGGACTGCGCGCGCCGCCTCACCGACCCGACCGGCCCCGGTGAGGACGTCCTCGACGGGGTCGCTGCGCTGCTGCGGCTCCGGGCCCACGGGTTCCACGGCGACGCGCAGCTGGTGTGGTGGCGGTGCATGACGCAGATGCTCGACATCGCACCCCACCGAGCGCGCGAGATCTACGACGCGGTCCGGTCCCGGCTCGAGGGCGACGAGCTGGCGCTGGCCGAGCTCCGCACCAGCGCGGCGCCCGCGGTCGACGCCGGGCTCCTGGACGCCGAGCTTCTCGACGCCGACTGAGACCAGCTCAGCGCGCGGCGGCACCGGCGCAGCCCACGCACGTCGTCGCGGTGGGTCGCGCCTCGAGCCGGGCCGCGGCGATCGGCTGCCCGCACACGGAGCAGGTGCCGTACGTCCCGTCGTCGAGCCGTGCGAGCGCCGCGTCGACCGAGGCGAGACGCTCGGCGGCGTCGCGCGCCAGGGCGTCGACCTGCGCGCGCTCGAACGCGATCGTGGCGCCCTCGGGGTCGTGCTCGTCGTCCGCGTTGCTGTCTCGGGAGGCGTCGACGACCGCGCGGTGCTCGCCCTGGAGCGCGGCGAGGCGTTCGAGCGTCGTCGTGCGCAGCTCGTCGAGCAGGGCGCGTGCAGAGGAGGTCATCCCCACCCCCAACGCACGGGGAGCCCGGTGGCTTCCGGTGCGGTGGGGTTTTCGCGTGCCACGCCCGGTAACCTTGTGGCCAGTACGTCTTTCTTCTCATGAACGGGGTTCACCGTGCCTACCGGCAAGGTCAAGTGGTTCGACACCGAGCGCGGCTTCGGGTTCATCGCCAGCGACGACGGCGGCGAGGTCTTCCTGCACGCCTCCGCCCTGCCCGAGGGCGTCACGGCTCCGAAGCCCGGCGCGAAGGTCGACTTCGGCGTCGCCGACGGTCGTCGCGGCCCCCAGGCCCTGTCCGTGAAGCTGCTGGACCCGGTGCCCTCTGTCGCCAAGGCCGCGCGGAAGCCCGCCGACGACATGGCCGTCATCATCGAGGACCTGATCAAGGTCCTCGACCGCGTCGGCAACGACCTGCGTCGTGGCCGCTACCCCGAGAAGGCGCGCGGGGAGCAGTACGCCTCGCTCCTGCGCGCCGTCGCGGACGACATCGAGGCCTGAGCATGCCTGCAGCTACCAAGGACGCGGTCCTCGGATCGGCCGTCGACCTGGCCCGTGAGGTCGCGATCGGCCTCGCGGAGGACCCCTCCGACGTCGGCGAGTACCTCGGCCTCGTCGTCGAGGGGGAGCGGCTGGTGTCGCACCGGTTCGCCTCCGCCGCCCGCGGCTACCGCGGCTGGGAGTGGACGGTCACCGTCGCTCGCGTGCCCCGCGGACGCACCGCCACGGTCTGCGAGGCCGAGCTGCTGCCCGGTCCGGACGCCGTGCTCGGCCAGGCCTGGCTGCCGTGGTCGGAGCGCATCCGCCCGGGCGACATCGGCCCCGGCGACGTGCTGCCCTTCAAGGCCGACGACCCGCGCCTCGAGCCCGGCTGGACCCCCACCGGGGACCCCGAGCTCGACGACGTGGCGATCGACGAGCTCGCCCTCGCCCGCGTGCGGGTGCTCTCGCCGCAGGGTCGCGACGAGGCCGCCGAGCGCTGGTACCGCGGACCGCACGGTCCGACGAGCGCCGGCTCGCTGGCGTCCGCCGCGGCGTGCGGCAGCTGTGGGTTCCTGGTCCCGATCCAGGGCTCGCTCGGCACCGTGTTCGGCGTCTGCGCCAACCAGTGGTCGCCCGACGACGGCACCGTGGTGAGCGTCGACCACGGCTGCGGCGCCCACTCCGAGACCGACTCCGAGGCCCCGCCGACCGACTGGCCCGCCGCCGACCCGCTGATCGACGAGCTCAGCCTGGAGCTGGTCAACCTCGCGCAGTCCGCCGCACAGGCCGCCCCGCGGGCGTCGGCGCCCGCGGAGACGATCGAGGCTCCGGTCGCCGACGACGCCGTCGAGGCAACGGTTGATGACGACACCGTCGACGCCCCTGTCGAGGTGGACGCTGTAGACGCCACCGAAGCCGACGTCGCGGAGCCGGTCGACGAGCCCGACACCGCTCCCGAGCCCGACGCGGCCGTCGACCCCGACGCGGCCGCCGCGGACCAGCCCGCCGCACGCCCCGACCCGGAGCCGTGACCACCGACGCCTTCGGGACGGCTGCCCTCCGCGCGGCCGTCCTGGGGGCGTGGCGGGCTTCGCCGGCTCGACTGCGGGAGGACGCCAACACCGAGGAGGACCACGCCCGCGGGTACTACCGCGACCGGGTCCTGGTCGAGCTCGCGCAGAACGCCGCCGACGCCGCCACCCGCGCGGACGTCCCGGGCCGGCTGCTCCTGCGGCTCGCGCACGCGGACGACGGCACCACTGCGCTGGTCGCCGCCAACACGGGCAGCCCGCTCGACGCCGACGGTGTGGCGTCGCTCTCGTCCATGCGGGCGTCGTCCAAGCGCGACAGCCACGAGGGCGTGGTGGGCCGGTACGGCGTCGGCTTCGCGGCCGTCCGCGCGGTGGCCGACGAGGTCTCCCTGCTGTCGACGACGGGCGGCGTGCGGTTCTCCGCCCGCGACACCGCGGAGCTGTTGAGCGAGGCCTCCGCGGACGTCCCGGCGCTCGCCGAGGAGGTCCGCCGGCGCGACGGCTCGCTCCCGGCCCTGCGCCTCCCGCTCCCCGCGGACGGTCGCCCACCCGCGGGCTACGACACCGCCGTGGTCCTGCAGCTGCGCGACGAGGTCGCGGCCGACGAGGTCCGCGCGCTGCTGCGCGAGGTCGGCGACCCGCTCCTGCTGGCCCTGCCGGGTCTGGTGGAGATCGTGGTCGAGGACCACACGTCGGACGCCCCCTCGCGCCGGTTCGCGGACGTCGAGGACCGGTGGGTGGTCGTGGCGGCCGAGGGCGACCTGCCCTTCGAGGTCGTCGCCGACCGCCCGGTCGAGGAGCGCAGTGCCCGCGCCTGGCGGGTGACGTGGGCGGTGCCGCGCGTGCCCGGCGTGAGCTGGCCGGCGGTGGTGCACGCCCCTACGCCCACCGACGAGCCGTGCAGCGTCCCCGCCCTCCTCGTCGCCACCCTCCCGCTGGACCCCACGCGGCGGCACGTGGCGCCCGGCCGGCTGGCGGACACCGTGCTCGAGCACGCCGCGACCGCGTACGCGCGGCTCGCGCACGAGCGGGCCGAGGCCGACCACGACCCGCTGGCCCTGGTGCCGACCGGGCTGGCGGAGGGCTCCCTCGACGGCACGCTGCGGGACCTGGTCGTCGAGCGGCTCTCACGGACCCCCCTGCTGCGCCGTGCCGCGGGGTCGACCGACGACACCCCCCACCCGCTCGTCGCCCCCGACCGCGCGGTGATGCTTGCGGACGGTGCCGGCAACCACCCGCGTGCGATGGCGGCGCTGGGCCGGCGGGTCGCGGGGCTGGTCGTCGTGCCGGTGGGCCGGGAGGGTCAGGCGCGGGCGCTCGGGGTGGAGGAGCGCAACCTCGCGGACGTGGTGGAGGAGCTGCCCGCCGTCGACGACGGAGCGTGGGCCGAGCTCTACGACGCGCTGGACCCGCTGGCGGACGACGCCCGGGCGCGCGAGGCCCTCGGTGCGCTGCCGGTGCCCCTCGCCGACGGCCGCGTGGTGCGGGGCGCGCGCGGCCTGACCCTGCTCGACCCGGCGGAGGTCGACGCGGTGGGCACGGACGCGCTGCGCACGCTGGGGCGCTGGGGCTTGCGCGTAGTCGACGCCGCGGCGTCGCACCCGCTGCTCGGTCGGCTGGGCGCGGACGCACCGGACGCGCGCGGGCTCCTGGAGCACCCCGCGCTGCGGGCGGCCGTGCTGGAGCAGGCCGACGACGACGACCTCGCGCTGGCCGACGAGGTCACCGACGCGGTCCTCGCCGTCGTGCGTGCGGCGATCGGCGACGCCGGCCCCGGCACCGGGCATGCGCCCTGGCTGGGCCTCCTGACCCTCCCCGCCGTCGACGGCGAGCCGACGCCCGCGCACGGCCTGGTGCTCCCGGACGGACCCGCGGCCGACCTGCTGGACCCGCGCGTGCTGGCGCCCGTGACCCTCGAGGCGGTCGAGCGCTGGGGTGCGGCGACCCTCGTCGCCGTCGGGGTGCGCGACGACCTCGCCGTGGTGCACGTGGCCGACGTGGTCGCCGAGCCCGCCGCGATCGACCCGGACGGGACCGACGACGCCAGCCTGGCCGCGCAGTCGCTCGACGCCTGGCCCGACTACCTCGCGCACCTGTCGACGACGCTGGGCGGTGGCGAGTACGTGGGCGACGTCGACGCGGTGGCCGACCTGGACGCGGTGGAGGAGGGCCGCTGGCCCGACGTCCTCGCGCGGCTCGCCTCCGTCCCGGCGCTGCGGCGGGCGCTGCTGGACCGGGTGCGCGGCGAGCGCGGGGCGACTGCGGCGTCGTATACCGCCTGGTGGCTGCGCGAGCGGGGGCCGGACCGGCTCGGCGGCATCTTCGCGATCGACGGCGACGAGACCGAGCCGACCCTGCGGGACGTGCTGCCGGCGGTGCCGGACGTCCTCCGAGGGCTCGACGGGGGGATCCAGCGGGCGCTCGGCGGGGTCGGCCGGTTCGACGAGCTCGGCGCCGACGCCTGGGTGCAGGTGCTCGACGCGCTCGGGCACCCCGGGTCCCCGGTGGACGAGCGGACGGCGGTGGCGCTCTGGCGGGGGATCGCGGCCGCGGCCGCACGCTCGGACGGGGGACCGGTGGAGCGTCCTGCGGAGCGGATCCCTGCGCTCGTCGCCCCGGCGCAGGTGGCGGTGGTGCACGCCGACGACGCGGCCGTCGCCGAGCAGCCCATGTGGTGGCAGCGCACGGACGTGGCGGCCATGGTGCCGGCCACGCGCGCGCACGCGGAGGCCGTGGCTGCCCTGCTGGACCTGCCGCTGGCCACGGAGCTGGCGGCCGGAGAGATCGACGACGCGGACCGCTGCGTCGAGCAGCCGGTGCCGGCGGAGGTCTCCGCGCTCCTCGACGACGCCCCGGCCACGTGGTGGGAGCACGAGGAGCTGACCGTCGACGGAGCGCCGGTGGACTGGTGGGTGACGGGCGCGGGCGTGCAGGCGGTGGTCCGTGCCGTGCACGCGGCGGGGCTGGCCGCGGGGCTGGCGCAGGCGGGCGGGCGCTGGTCGGCGCGGCACGCGATCGAGGCGGTGCTCGTGGCCCCCGAGCGCGCGGCGGAGCTGGTGATCGGGACGGTGCTCGACGAGACCGTCGACCCCCGCTAGTCCTGCGTGGTCGGGTCCGTCGCCGCCGGGACCGTGCGGTGCCGACGAGCCCACAGCAGACCGACGAAGCCGAGGACGACCCCCGTCGCGCAGACCCACACGATGTCCCAGACGACCTCGCCCGTGAGGGCCAGCACGACCGTCACCAGCAGGGCCAGCGCCCAGACCCCGGTGCCCGCCAGTACGACGCGGCCGAGGTCGATGTCGACCGGCGGCGGCGTGGTCCGAGTCGGGTGCAGCAGGGTGGAGAACGGGGACGGCACCCGAGCAGCCTAGTCGGCCGGCACCGCCCGCCTGGAGCCCGTCCAGGGTGTCCGATCTGTCCCGAAGCCGATAACGTCGCCCGCGTGCATCCCTTCACGCCCGTCCCGCGGAGCACCTGGCGCCGCCGCGACCTGCGCGAACGCCGCACCCGTGCCCTCCGCTGGCCGCAGCGGTCGGCGCTGGTCGTGCTGAGCACCCTCGCGCTGGTGGCGACACCGATCGCCCTGCACTCGGTCCCGGAGCCGACCGTGCCCGGCGACTTCGCGGCGCTGCTGACCCTGCGGGACGACGACGCGGCCGCCCGCTCGGGCGCGCGGGCGCCGACGAGCGCGGAGCCGACGACGACCGCGCCGACCACCCCGCCGCCCGCCGCGTCCTCTCCGTCCGCCCCGACTGCGCAGGCTGCACCGACCGCACCCGAGACGCCCGCTGCGCCTGCTGCACCCCCGGTCCCGACCGTGAGCGAGGAGATCGTCACGCGGACCAACGCCGAGCGTGCCGCCGTCGGGCTCGCGCCCTTGGCAGTCTCCGCCTGCGGCACGGAGCAGGCTGCGGCGCGCACCGCCCTCCTGGTGGCCGAGGACCGGTTCGAGCACGACCCGCTGGAGCCCGTCCTGGAGGCGTGCGCCGCGCGCGCGGTCGGGGAGAACCTGGCCCTCGGCTACCCGACGCCGCTGGCCGTGGTCGCGGGCTGGATGGGGTCCGACGGGCACCGCGCGAACATCCTCAACCCGACGTACACGCAGATCGGTGTCGCCTGTACCGCGAGCCCGAAGGGTCAGCTCTGCGCGCAGGTGTTCCTGGGCTGATCCCGCAACATCCGGGTCACACAGTTCTGCCACACTGCGCGCATGTCTTCGACCCCCTCCACGCAGACAGAGCGTCCTGCGCCCCCGACGAACGCCGTCGACCGCTACTTCAAGATCACCGAGCGCGGTTCGACCATCGGTACCGAGATCCGTGGTGGTCTCGTCACCTTCTTCACGATGTGCTACATCATCGTGCTCAACCCGCTGATCATCGGGACCGTCCAGTCCGGGGACGGCCTGTTCCTCGGTGGCGGCGACGCCCCGAACCTGGCAGCCGTGGCGGCGACGACCGCGCTGGTCGCCGGCGTGATGTCCATCCTCATGGGCGTCGTCGCCAACTTCCCGCTGGCGCTCGCGGCCGGGCTCGGCCTGAACGCCGTCGTCGCCTACTCCATCGCCTCGCTGCCGGGCATGTCCTGGCAGGACGCGATGGGCCTGGTGGTCCTCGAGGGCCTGATCATCCTGGTCCTGGTGCTCACCGGCTTCCGCGAGGCCGTCTTCCGCGCGGTCCCGCTCGAGCTGAAGACCGCCATCAGCGTCGGCATCGGCCTGTTCATCGCCTTCATCGGCCTGGTCGACGCCGGCTTCGTGCGGATCCCCGCCAGCATGGCCACCCCGGTGGAGCTCGGCATCGCCGGCTCCCTGGCCAGCTGGCCGCTCCTGGTGTTCGTGTTCGGGCTGCTGCTCGCCATCATCCTCATGGTCCGCAAGGTCCGGGGCGCCATCCTCATCTCGATCGTCTCCGCGAGCGTGCTGGCGTTCTTCATCGAGCTGATCGGCAACATCGGGAGCAAGACCGACGAGACCGGTGCGGTGGTCAACCCCGCCGGCTGGTCGCTCGAGGTCCCGCACTGGCCCGAGGGCGGCATCGTCGCGGCGCCGGACTTCTCGCTGGTCGGCCAGTTCTCGCTGTTCGGCTCCATCGAGTCCATCGGCCTGGTCGCGGTCATCCTGCTGGTGTTCTCGCTGCTCCTCGCCGACTTCTTCGACACGATGGGCACCATGGTCGCCGTCGGTGGCGAGGCCGGCCTGCTCGACAAGGACGGCAACCCGCCGAAGACCAAGCAGATCCTCATCGTCGACTCGATCGCGGCGGCGGCCGGTGGTGCGGGGAGCGTCTCGTCCAACACCAGCTACATCGAGTCCGCGTCGGGCGTCGGCGACGGTGCGCGCACCGGGCTGGCGGCGATCGTCACGGGCATCGCGTTCCTGCTGGCCACGTTCCTGGCGCCCCTGGTGGCGCTGGTCCCGTTCGAGGCGGCCACCCCGGCGCTCGTCGTCGTCGGCTTCCTCATGGTCACCCAGATCGCCGGCATCAACTGGCGCAACTGGGAGGTCGCCATCCCGGCGTTCCTCACCATCATCATCATGCCGTTCTCGTACTCGATCACAGCGGGCATCGGCGCGGGCATCATCACGTTCGTGGTGATCAAGCTGGCCGTCGGCAAGGTGCGGGAGATCCACCCGTTCATGTGGGTGGCCTCGGCGATGTTCGTCGCCTACTTCCTCATCGGCCCGATCAAGGCTGCGTTCGGCATCTGACGGCTCACGCACGAGGGGCCGGGTCCGCGACGGACCCGGCCCCTCGTGCGTCCGCTCAGCGCCGGACGGCCGAGACGATCGTCTCGACGGCGGGCAGCAACTGCCCGAACGACTTCTCGTAGAGGGCCGCGTCACCGCGGTAGGGGTCGACCACGTCGTCGTCGGCCGGTCGGTGCGCCGCAAGCCCACGGCGGGCCGCGGCGACCGGGATGAGCGCCCGCAGGCGGTCGGCCGTCGTGGCGTTGGAGCCGGGGAGCGTGGCGGGGTCCACGTCGGTGGCCAGCCGTGCGAGCTCCCGCAGCGTGAACGTGCGGCGCACGGCGGCGGGGACCAGCTCGACGATGGCGGACCGGTGCCGCCGGGTCAGCGCGAGCACCAGGTCGGCCTGCTGCACCATGCCGGCCACCAGCTGCCGCGCCTCGAAGTTGCGGGGGTCGACGCCCTGCGCCGCCACGAGCGCCGCGATCTCGTCGGTCATCGGGTGGCCGACCATCGCGCCCGTGCCCGCCGAGCCGACCTCGATCGCTGGCGCGAGCCCGCCGGCGGCGTCGCGCCCGCGGTACGCGGCACCGAGCCCGGCGGCCAGCAGGCGCTCCGCCGCCGGCGACCGGCAGATGTTGCCGGTGCAGACGACGAGGACGCGCAGGGGCTCGGCCAGGTCAGAGGGGGTCACGGGCACCATCTTGGGGGACCGGCCCGCGGATCCTGGCATCGAGTGACCCGATCGGCGCACACATCTCACCCCCGGCTGGGGGACCACCCAGGACACGCCGGTACCATTCCGACCGCGGTCGCCCGAGCCGGGCGGCGGTGTGTCCAGGGGGAGAGAGACGTCGTGACGCACCCGGGCTGGGGGGACGGCTGGAACGCGCAGCCGGTTCCGGAGGCGCCGCAGCACCCGGAGACGGTCCGCCGCCGGCGCTCCAGTGCGAAGCGCGCCCGGCGCCGCCGCACCGTGCTGCTGAGCGTGGGGATCGCCGTCGTCGCCCTGGTCGGCGCCGGCGTGTGGCTGGCCCTCGACGCCGTGCGCGCCTCGGACGCGCTGCAGGCCGCGCGCGACGACGTGCGGGAGCTGCAGGAGCAGGTGACGGCCGGCGACGCGGCCGCGGCTGACCGGACCCTCGTGCAGCTGCAGGCGCACGCGTCCACGGCCAAGTCGTCGACCACCGGACCGGTCTGGACCGTGGCGTCGTCGCTGCCCTGGGCGGGCGACGACGTGAGCGCGGTCCGGACCATCGCCCGCACGGTCGACGACCTCGCCCAGCACGCCCTGCCGTCCCTCATGGAGGCGACCACCCTCGTGGACCCCGCCGCGCTGGCACCCGTGGACGGTCGCGTCGACCTCGGACCCCTGACGCAGGCCGCGCCGCAGATCGTCGCGGCCGACACGTCGGTGCAGCTGTCGGCCCAGCAGCTCGACGACATCGACACCTCAGGGCTGCTCGGGCTGGTGGCCGAGCCGGTCGAGCTGCTGCGCGACCAGGTCAGGGACGTGGCCGTGACCACCGCGACCGCTGCCCGCGCTGCGGAGCTGGTGCCCGCCATGATGGGAGCCGACGGCCCGCGCAACTACGTGGTGCTCGTGCAGAACAACGCCGAGCAGCGCGCGACGGGCGGCATCCCCGGCTCCGTCCTGCTGCTGCACGCCGAGGACGGCGCGGTCGCCGTGGTCGAGCAGCGGTCGGGCGGCTCCCTCAGCGGCCTGGCCGAGCCGGTGCTGCCGCTCACGGATCCTGAGAACCTGCTGTTCGGCCCGCTGCTCGGCACGGACATGCGCGACGTGACGTTCACCCCGGACTTCCCGCGCTCCGGGGCCCTGGCCAAGGCCATCTGGGAGCGGGAGGTGGGCGGGACGGTCGACGGCGTCCTGTCCGTCGACCCGGGTGCCCTCGCGCTCGTCCTCGGTGCGACCGGCCCGGTCACCATGCCCGACGGCTCGGTGCTCACGGTCGAGAACGCGGTCCAGGTCCTGCTCAACGGCGTCTACCTGGACATGCCGGACCCCCGGGACCAGGACGCGTACTTCGCGGGCACGTCCGCGGCCGTCTTCGGTGCCGTGGTCAGCGGTCAGGGCGACGCCCCCGCGGTGCTGGACGCGCTGGCGGAGGCCGCTCGGCAGGGTCGGCTGATGCTCTGGTCGGCGGCCGAGGACGAGCAGGCTCGCCTGGCGGGCACGGTGCTCAGCGGGGAGCTGCGGGGGGTCGACGGCGACTCCCCGGTGCTGGGCGTGTACCTCAACGACGGCACCCAGGCGAAGATGGGCTACTACCTCGATCTCACCGTCGACGCCGAGGCCACGGAGTGCCGGCCCGACGGGTCGCAGCTGGTGCACGCGGTGGTCACCCTGACGTCCACCGCGCCCGCCGACGCAGCCGAGCTGCCCGCCTACCTGGTGGGCCTCGACAACATCGTGCCGCTCGGCGAAATCCGGACAAATGTCCTTATCTACGCACCCGAGGGTGGCGGTATCGAATCGGTGCGGGTGAAACCCGATCCGCAGGGACTTTTTGCCCAGTTCCACGACGGATTGGCGGTAGGCGGTCGGACATTTACTCTCAAACCGGGTGAGAGCGGCACGCTTGACCTGGATATCGTTACAGGCCGGAAACAAACCGGGGACGTCCATATCCGCTCGACTCCGACAGCCCGCCAAAAGGGTGACGCGGTCGTCACTTCCTCGTGTGAGATGTAGCAGGTACGGTTGCTCGAGTACACCGCGCCACCCAGTTACACGACCGGCGCCCACCCAGCATTACGACCGTCCGGGGGGACACCAATGAAGATTCGTCGCACCGCTCTGGTCGCAACAGCTGCCGTGGCATTTGCTCTCGTTCCGTCCGCCGCCATGGCGTACGGCGCCAACGACTACTCGAACGACGGCACGGTGTCGGACACGACGCCCGCCGCCGGTCAGAGCTTCACCTTCACCGTGACGGGCCCTCCCGGCGCCTCGGTCACGCTGACCATCACCACCAACCCGGCCAGCCTGCCTGACTCCTCGATCACGATCGCGGGAACCAAGTCGCTGACCAAGGTCACCAACGCCGCGGGCACGGCCGTCTTCACGGTCACCCTGAGCCAGGCCGGCTCCTTCACGCTGGTTGCCACCGACACCGCGACCGGTGCGGTCCTCAGCTCGCAGACGGTCTCCGTCGCCGGTGCTGCCGGTGCCGCGGGCAGCCTGAGCTCGACCGGTTCCAACGCGCTGCCGATCGCCCTGGGCGCCGGTGCGCTGGTCCTCGTCGGCGCCGGTGGCGTCGTCGTCGCCCGCCGTCGTCAGGCCGGCGTCGCGGCCTGACTGGCCTAGCTCCTCCACCAGAGCCCCGCACCGGTTGGTGCGGGGCTCTTGTGCGTCCAGGGACGGTGAGCGTCCTGGAGGGCTGTGAGCGCCCCGTGCGGTGGGAGGGACACCGCACATGACAACGGCCCCGGACCGTGAGGTCCGAGGCCGCCGTGGGCGATCCTGCACTCAGCTGCTGGGCCGCTGGTGCTGGGGGGAGTTCTGCGCCTGCTGGCGCTGGAAGTCCTTCAGCTGCGTCTCGCTGAGCGAGTCTCCCGGCCACAGGGTGGTCGGCCCGGAGACCGCGGCGGGCGAGGTCGACTCAGGCACCTGCGGGAGGCGACCCGTCGACGGGTTCTTGCGCTTCTTGCGGCTCGTACGGCCCGAGTCTGCCGACGTGGCGGGGGTCGGCGTGTAGTCGTAGTAGGCGTACTGGTCGCTCTGCGTGCGCCGCTGCCGGTTGACGACGATCCCCAGGATCCGGGCGCCGACGGTCTCCAGAGCGCCCACGGACTCGGCCAGCTGGTTGCGGTGCAGCTTGTCCGCGCCCACCACCAGCAGGGCACCGCCGGTGAGCTTGGACAGGATCGCCGCGTCTGTGACCGGCAACAACGGTGCGGTATCGACGATGACGACGTCGTACATCTCCGTCAGCTTCTCCAGCAGGCGGGCCATGGCCAGCGACCCGAGGAGCTCGCTGGGGTTCGGCGGAACCTGCCCCGCGGGGAGCACGTGCAGGAACCCGTTACCCCACGGCTGGATGACGTCCTCGACGTTCGCGCGGCCGATGAGCACGGTGGTGAGCCCGACGCTTCCCTCGAGCCCCATGTACTTGGCCACCGACGGGCGACGCAGGTCGGCGTCGATGAGCGCGACGCGCGTGCCGGCGTCGGCCAGCGTGATCGCCACGTTGATCGACGTCGTCGACTTGCCCTCGCCGGGCAGCGACGAGGTGACGACGATCGACTGCGGGCGGTCCGCGATGTCGAGGAACTGCAGGTTGGTGCGCAGGCGCCGGAACGCCTCGGAGCGCTGGCTGTGGGGGCTGCTCTGCACGATGAGGGGGTGCTCGGGCGCGTCGTCGTCGTTGGGGATGACGCCGATGACGGACGTGTCGGTGACCCGGGCGACGTCCGCGTCGGAGCGGACGCGGGTGTCCAGCACGGCCCGGAGCACCGCGATCCCGACCCCGAGGGCCAGGCCAACGAGCAGGCCGAGCGCGAGGTTCAGCTTGAGGTTCGGCGACGCCGGACCCTCGGGCGCGACGGCGTCGCGGACGATCGAGATCTTCACAGCGGATGCGCCGCCGTCGGTCGGCGTCTCCAGGTCGGCGATCACCGTCTTGAACTGCTTGGCGATGGCGTCGGCCGTAGCGGCTGCGATGGCGGGGTTCTCGTCGGTCACCGTGACGTTGATCAACGACGTGTTCAACGGTGAGCTCGCGCTGACGCGGGACGACAGGGCGGACGTGCGGGCCTCCAAGCCGAGATCTTCGATGACCGGCTGCAGGACGAGTGGGCTGTTGACGAGCTGGGTGTACGAGGTGACCTGCTGGCGCGTGAAGTTCGAGCCCTGCAGGAGGTCGCTCGACGAGTCACCCGTCTTGACCGAGACGTACAGCTGCGTCGACGCCTCGTACAGGGGGGTGGTGGCGAGCGACGCCGCGACGGCAAGGGCGGCGCCGAGCAGAGTGAACACGCCGATGGACAGCCACCGCTTGCGCAGAATGACCCAATAGTCCTGAAGCTCCACTGCCCTGTTCTCCCCTGCTCGGTTATACGCGGGCGCAAGTCTCTCATAGCCCGTGATCATGCGGATCTCCGGGTGAAACCGCGCCGTGCCGCTGGGCGTGCCCAAAAGCACAGTTGCCTCGATTCTTCGCGGCGACATGCCGATGTACGATTCGACCTACACGCTTTCGTCGCTGGCGGCGCGGAAACGGACATCCGGGGGGAAACGTGACCAAACCAGACACGCGTGCGCGCACGGTGCCTTTCGTGCCGCAGCAAAGCGCGCGATCGGCCAATCCCCCCGCGGTCGTCACGAACCCTCGCTGGAGTGATCTCGCCCTCCGCCTCTGGATCACGGACGCCGTCGCGGTCACGTTCTCCGTCACGGTTGCCTACCTGGTGCGGTTCGACCACACCGGGCTGGCAACCGTCTCGGGCGAGTTCTCTCCGTCGTACCTCTCTGTCTCCGTCGTACTCGCCCTCGCCTGGCTCGCGGCCCTAGCGGTGGGGCGCACCCGGGACCGGCGCGTGCTCGGCAGCGGCCCGACGGAGTTCTCGCGGGTCTTCAACGTGACCTGGCGCCTCTTCGCCGCCGTGGCGGTCATCGCCTACCTGCTTCGCATGGAGATCGGCCGTGGTTACCTCGGCTTCGCGGCGCCGCTGGGATTGGGGCTCATCCTCGCCGGCCGCGCGTGGTGGCGGCGCTGGCTGCACGCCCACCGCGAGGCGGGCGGGTACAAGTCAGGGATCCTCGTCATCGGGCACCGCGACAAGGCCGCCCGGCTGATCGGCGAGCTGCACAAGAACCCCCGTGTGGGATTCGCGGTGCTCGGAGTCTGCGTCCCGACCGGCGAGATCATCGAGGGCGAGCTCATCGGTGGCGTCCCGGTGCTGGGTGCGATGGACCGCGCCGGCGAGATCGCTGAGCGCATCGGCGCGTCCGCAGTCGCGGTCACCGGAGCAGACGCGATCACTGCTGAGACCGTCCGCCAGCTCGGCTGGGACCTCGAGGGCAAGGGGATCGACCTCGCCCTGACGCTCGCGCTGGTCGACGTCGCCGGACCTCGCGTGCTGATGCAGCCCGTCAGCGGGCTCCCACTCATGTACGTCGATGAGGCGCGGTTTACCGGTGGCAAGTACATCGCCAAGTCGGTGTACGACTGGGTGCTCGCCGCGGCGATCACGCTCGTGCTGCTGCCGGTGCTCGCGGTGGTTGCGCTCCTCGTCCGCGTGACGAGCCCGGGTCCCGTGCTCTTCCGGCAGGAGCGCATCGGGAAGGACGGACAGCGGTTCAGGATCTTCAAGTTCCGCAGCATGGTCTCCGGCGCGGACTCGCGGCTGGAGGCGGTGCTCGCAGAGCAGGGCATCGAGTCCGTCGGCATGTTTTACAAGCCAAAGAATGACCCGCGCGTGACCCGCGTCGGGCGCGTGATTCGCCGCACCTCGATCGACGAGCTTCCGCAGTTGTTCAACGTGCTCCTCGGCGACATGGCCCTGGTTGGGCCGCGTCCTCAGATCGACGCGGAGGTTGCACAGTACGACCGCGCCGCGCACCGACGACTTCGCGTGAAGCCGGGGTTGACCGGGCTATGGCAGGTGTCAGGACGATCGAGCCTTGCGCCCGAGGATGGGATCCGTCTCGACGTCAACTACGTGGAGAACTGGACGCCCTTCGGCGACCTCATGATTCTCGCCCGGACGGCGAAGGTCATCATCCGTGGCGACGGCGCGTACTGATCCGTGTCGCCAAGTACGTGTGACTCCCTCCCTCAGCAAGGAAGAATAGCCACCATATGCGTGACCTGATCGTGCATGAGTGGATCTCACCGACCGGCGGTTCAGAGAAGGTCCTGGACAGGATGGTCGGCGTCCTTCCGGACGCGCAAGTCATCTGTCTCTGGGATGACGATCCAGGCCGCTACCCCGGCAGGGAGGTGGCCGAGTCCTGGGTAGCCAAGACTCCACTTCGCGGACGAAAGGCGCTGTCTATACCTGCATCTCTCGCCGCTTGGCGCACCCTCGACGTTGGCGAAGTCGATCGGATCGTTATCAGTTCACACGCCTTCGCGCACCACGCACGCCCGCGGCTGCGGGCAATCGACGCGCAGAAGTTCGTCTACGTGCACACGCCGGCGCGCTACCTGTGGGCGCCTGAACTCGACGTTCGCGGTTCGAGCAGAGCCGTCAGAGCCGTCTCGCCGTTGCTCCGCGCCGTCGACCGCCGGCGAGCGGGCGAGCCAAGTTCGATAGCCGCAAACAGCCGCTACGTCCGGGATCGAATCCGGTTCTCTTGGGATCGGGATGCAGACGTCATCTACCCGCCAGTCGACATCGAACGGATCCAGGCCGTCGCCGACTGGCGTGACGAGCTTGGGGCGGATGACCTCGCAGTGCTCGACGGCTTACCCGGCGTCTATCTCCTCGGAGCTTCCCGCTTCGTCGCCTACAAGAGGCTCGACCTCGTCATCGCGGCAGGTGAAGCGGCCGGTCTGCCGGTCGTGCTCGCCGGGTCCGGGCCGGAGGAAGCCCGCCTGCGTGAGTGCGCCGAAAGGGCGTCGGTTCCGGTTACTTTCGTCCACCGGCCCTCCGACGCCATGCTCTTCGCGCTGCTCCAGCACGCCGTCGCGTTCATCTTCCCCGCGGTCGAGGACTTTGGCATCATCCCGGTCGAGGCGATGGCCTGTGGGACTCCCGTCGTCGCAAACGTCCTTGGGGGAGCCCCGGAGAGTATCGCAGCGCCACTGGGTGGCGCGGTTGTCGAGTCGTTCTCGACCGATGAGCTCGCACGTGCCATCTCAGCCGTGGCTGATCTCGACCGCTTGCGAATCGCCGAGCAGGCGCGCCGATTCTCGGTCGCGCGCTTCGATGCCGAGCTGCGTCGCTGGCTCGACGGCGAGGCTATTGGCAGCATCGTTGATGAATCCGGCCGGCGGGATGTCGCCACGTGATACACGACATGATCCCGAGCGCACCGGGAGCGGAGGACCAGAGTCGCTCCGGAGTTGTAGCGGTGCTGGTGGTCAACTACCACACCGCCTCGGCTGTCGCGCAGCTAGTCGATTCGCTTGTGCAGCGGGCGGGTGGCGTACCCGTTCTCTTGAGTGTCGTGGACAACAGCTGCGACGTCGATGAGCTGGCGGAGTTGAGGGCGATAGTCGCGGCCCGCCATGCACACCTGGCAGGCGCCACGGTGACCGCCGCACCCTCTAACCTCGGGTACGCGGCAGGGAACAATCTCGCGTGGCGTGCTCTAGTTGACGCAGGCGATGACGCCGAGGTAGACGTCGTAGTCGTCGCGAACCCCGACGTCCGGATCGTCGAGGGAACTCTTGCCGCGCTGGGCAACTTTGTCGACGACGTCTCGCCTGCGCTGGTCAGCGCCAGGACCATCTCAGATGGAACAATGTCGAGCGGCCACTCTTTGATCCAGAAGATGAGCGGTAGGTCTGCGCGCGCCGCTACCGATCAGGCGGGGCGCGGATGGTTGCGATATCCGGATGGTCACTTCCTTGCTGCGTCGTCGGAGACGTGGCGCGCGTTGGGTGGCTTCGCCGAGGTGTTCTTCCTCTACTGCGAAGAAGTGGATCTTGCGATGAGGGCCGCGGAGCTCCTCGAGGAGACCCGCCTGCTGACCTCTGATGGGATCACTGTGGAACATATTGGTGGCCTGTCTACGGCGGAGGGTCGCGACCGAGTGAAGTCTCGACTCACGCTGCACCATTCGACTCGAAGCCGCGTCTTGCTCTACCGGCGCCATCGTTCCCTCCACGCCTATTTACCCGTCATGATCGCAGGACGAATCGCTTGGGCTGCGCTTTTGGCAATCAAGGGGGAACCCAGTCACGGGTGGTCTGTACTGAGCGGTGCCGCAGCTGGCGTCCGAGCGCCGCGCTCCCCAACATTGGGCGTCGGAGCATGACCGACCTTACTTGGCTTTGGGTGTCGGCGTTCGCGGTAGGGCTTCTCCTGCTCTTTGCGCGCGTGAACGTGATGTACTTCGTTGCAGCATCGACGGCGAGCGCTGTCATCGGCATCGGCATTCTGGTCCAACAGGGTGTAGTCGGTCCGGGCGTGGCTATTACCTACGCAATCTCTGCGTGCGCCCTGTTCATCGGCTACGGCCTTGGTGCCCTACGGGGGGGGCGTGAGCGGGCGGTGACGCGAACCATTGTTGTCGACTCCGGAGACAGGCCGCGTCGCGACCGGGCTATAAAAGCGACGGTATGGTTCGCGGGGCTCCTGAGCCTGTACCATCTCGCAAGGATTGGTTTCCCGGTGTTTTCGTCGACCATCGAAGTTGATCGGTTCGACTTCACATCGTCTGGACTATTCGGGATTCCTGGACGAATGTACCTTTACGGCGTCCCATTGGCGTGGATTATCGCGTCGTGCGGCGCTCAGGCCGCGGAAGTTCAGTGGCGCGCGTACTCGCCCTGGCGAACTGCGACATTCTTTCTCGTTGCGTCGGCGCTATTATCAGGCTTCAAGAGCGGCCTGATCGCGCAGGCCACATTGATGCTGATTATGGCCGTATTCCTCACCGGTCATCGCTTCACTGTGTGGTCGGCTGCGGCCCGCCACTGGTGGGTCGCTGTGCTTGCAGCTGCTTACGGATTCGTGGTCGCGCTCAGCTATTCGACCTATCGGACGGCCGGCGCACCTGTCTGGCAGCAGTTGTTCGATCGACTGACCGTAGTGGGCGCCGAACCAAAGGCCATAGCCATTCAAAGCGATGTCGTTGGCGCTGCCGGCAATATGATCGTATCCGATTTCTCTTACTTCATCGCCAAGTACTCCGGGTCGCCGATCCCCGGGTCGTTCACTTTTGAACGCGCGGTCTCCGCGCAGATCATCGGTGCGGACCCGTCGTCGGACTCTTGGACTGTGCCAGTCACGGTGGGCGGGATCCCAGAGCTTCTATTTTCACTGGGGTGGCCGTTTGCGACGCTTCTGCTGTTGGCAATTGGCTACGCGATCGGGAGCCTTCGACCTCAGGGACGGTCGTTTGGGTATTGCGTCTTGGCGGCCACGATCGTGTACGCGTTCTATCTGTGGATCACGCGAGGTGGGGTCGCCTATTATGCGATCAACGTCGCGGCGGTCTTGTGTATCTTGGCGGTGCCCTACGCGACCTCTTGGCTGTTGTGGACGCGGAACGCTCGGCGAACTCCCCATTCCGCATACCGTAACATCACGAAAAATCGCCCGAGCGCGACGCCATCGGAAGGATTGCAGGTCTGACCATGCCCAAATTTCTCGTTACAGGCGCCGCCGGGTTCATCGGCTCGACTCTCACCGCTCAGCTGCTCGCCGATGAAGCAAATGCAGTCATTGGTCTCGATCGGCTGTCGGACTACTACGACGTCCGGATCAAGCGCGCTCGACTCGAGGCGCTCGCATCGTCGCGTTTCACCTTCGTGGAGAGCGACCTGTCGGTGTCGAATATAGCAACGCTGCTGCACGGTGTCGCTGGCGTCTTTCACCTGGCGGGGCAGCCAGGCGTACGGCCTTCGTGGGGCGATTCATTCCTGACCTACGTCTCGGACAACGTTGTAGCGACGCAACGGTTGCTCGAAGCGATAGCCGCCGCCGATGCCCCGCCCCGCCTGATCTACTCTTCATCCTCGTCAATATATGGTGACGCCGAGAAGTACCCGGTAAGCGAGTCCGACCTGCCACGGCCGATCAGCCCGTATGGCGTCACGAAGCTCGCTGGCGAGCATCTTTGCTCCCTTTACGCGTCGAAGCGTGGCATCGAGACGGTCTCGCTAAGGTACTTCACCGTGTTCGGCGCCGGGCAGCGGCCGGATATGGCTTTCACGCGCCTGATGGTCAAGATGCTCTCGGGCGAAGAGTTTTTCGTAAATGGTGATGGTAGCCAGATTCGCGATTTCACCCATGTGACAGACATCGTCTCAGCGAACCTCGCCGCCTATTACACCGCTGGTGCCTCCGGTCGCGTGTTCAACGTGTCGGGCGGCTCCTCGGTGTCGTTGCTGGAGGCAATCCGAATCACCGAGGAGCTCGCCGGCGTCGATGCTCGGCTCACGCATCTTCCTGGCGCCCTAGGTGATGTGGCGCGAACCGGGGGGGCGAGCGACGATGCGCTCGACGTGCTCTCGTGGAAGCCACGTGTGGACTTGCCTACGGGCCTCACCGAGCAGCTTGCTTGGGTCGCCGCGAACCTGCCGGAATTGCGACGTGCTATCAACAACTAACAGAGCCCGTCCGCGGGTTCGCTCGCGGATCGTTTTCGTCAGCACATCGCCAGAGATGTGGGGGGGCGAGCAGAGCTTGCTATCGATAGCTGAGGGATGCAATGCAGCTGGTGTAGACGTCGAACTGTGGTGCGTCTCGCCTGTCATGGCGCAAGCGTGGCGCGACCGTACCGGTCTGGCCGCGACGGTCCGGCCGCTTCGCAACCGTCGTGACCGGAAGAACGCGAGCTGGCTGCTCCCACTCGCCCGAGCTCAGCGCGGCGCAGCGGTGGTGACCTTCGATGTCGAGCTGCTACCTGTCATGGTGCTGTTGAGACCGCTCTGGAAGGTGAGGGCTGTCAGTTCGATTCTCGATCTGCATGTGTCGCTCACGGGTCGACTGACGCCCGGCCTGACGAGGTTCCTGTCTCGGTGGATCGACGGCTGCATAGCGGTCAGTGAGTACGTCGCTCAGCAGGTCCGTGGACGGACTGCCACGACCGTCGTCTGGCGGCCAATGGTCGAGGGGCCTGTCCAGACGAGAGTTCGCCAGCCGAGCGATCCACTCCGTGTCGGCGTCGTCGGACGTATCGACCCCGAGAAGAACGTCATCGGAGCTCTCGAGATGCTCAGTCGCGTGTCGCCGTTGCCGCGAGTCATCGTTCGAGGTGCGGCGTTCGCAGGCGATGAGTCGTACGTTCAGTCCGTTATCGAACGTGGCGCCGCGCTCTTCGGCGCGAACTTCGGCTTCGAAGGTCGGGTCGCTCGGGAAGACGCCGTCCGCGATCTGGACGTAATGCTCCTCATGAACACGAGCGAACCGAGTGGGCGAGTCGTCGCTGAAGCCCAGTTGGAAGGCGTCGTACCCATCGTGCCCAGTGCGGGTGGAGCCCGGGAGTTCGTCGAAGATGGTGTCACCGGGCTCGTCTTTGTACCAGGCGATCCTGAAGGCGTTGCTGCGGCAATCGCACGATTGCATCAGGGCGGGACCCTCAAAGCGATCTCGGAGTCGTCGCGCGCGTTTGCATTGACCGCCTACGAACAGGGAGCGCAGGTAGATGCATATATGGCCGCGATAATGGGCGGGGGCGGCGATGAAGGGAGCAAATGAGCACGTCTTCGCCGAGGCCGGTCTGCCCAGTCGGCCCGTCGCTCCCCGCAACCTTCTGAGCGTAAGCCAGTTCGATGCCTACGACGGAGTTCCTCACGCTGGCGGAGAATACGTTCTCCGACACCTTCGATGGCTCGCGGAGACGATGCGGATCAACGTCGTCCTTCCCCGGAGCGAATGGTCAACTCGCGTCCCGAACAGTTGGACCGTCCACTACGTGGGCCAATCGGATTTGAGCGCACGCCAGAAGATTTGGCGGGCCTGGTGGAAGGCGCTCAAGGGAGCGTCGCTGTCGGCGGACGTCGAACGAGAATTTCGGCGAGATTCTACCATTCGTCAATTGATTCAGAACGCCGACGTGGTCGAATTCCAATACCTGGAAGCCGCTTCGGTTGCTCGACATGTTCGCCGGGTGAACCCCAATGCCCTTCGCGTGCTAGTCGTGCACGACGTGCTGACGCAGAGGTGGGCTCGATCTGCACGCGGTGCTGCGTTGCTGCGGATGAAGATCTTCTATTGGTCCAGGTTTGTGGGTGCGGCAGGCGCGCAGGCGCGTGCGATGCGAGCGGTTGATCGCGTGGTGGTATTCAGCGACAAGGATGCGGCACTGCTCCGGCCCTACCGTCCTCGGCGCGTAGACGTCGTGCTCCCGCCTCTTTCGGACAGGGGGATGCCAAGCTCGCCGAGCGAGATCGGACTAGTCGATACGAAGTCTGTGCTGTTCACGGCCGCCTTCGACCGCCCAGAGAACCTCGAGGCCGCGTCGTGGCTCTTGCGGGAGGTGTGGCCGCTAGTCATCGCCCGTGAGCCCGAGGCGACCTTGACCCTCGCTGGTGTCGATCCGAATGGGGACGCCCGACGGCTGGCCGCGGACCAGACAGGTGTCGCCGCAACGGGCTACGTCAACGAGCTGGGAGAGTTCTATCGTCGATCGCGGGTCTTCGTGGTCCCGCTGAGACGGGGGGCTGGCGTAAAGTTCAAGACGGTCGTCGCGATGCTGTGGGGAATCCCGATCGTTTCGACGCCGATTGGCGTCGAGGGTATTGGTGATGACGATCTCTTTGTCAGAGTCACTGACGACGCGGACCTGTTCGCTGACGGGATTGTCAATGCGATTGTCGAACGCGACGAGTCCGCACAAACGGCGGGGGTCGCGTTGGAGTGGGTGCTGGACAGATATAGCGATCGCGCATTTGCTGCGGCGATCGCGCCTGTCTACCTGGATGAGGCGTCGGGCGATGGTCGTTGACATCGCCGGGCGATCGGCGACCCCAGGACGCGGCAACCGAGAATTGCTAGCCGGTGCGCGCTGGCTTTCCATCGGGGCCGCGGCCAACCGCTCTCTCCCGATGCTCGTTCTATTTATCGTCCTCGCGACGGGTACACCGGCCGAGTACGGTGCCTACGCGCTAGCCCTGGCCATCGTTGCACTGTTCACCGTGGCGGGTGAAGGCGGAATGACCATCCTCACCACATCGAGCACGAACCTATCGCACGCCACGGAGCGACTGCTCGCAGCACGGGCGCTCCGGCAGGGGGCCGCGTTCTACGTCGGCATCTGCGCCACAGGATTTGCCGTCTCGCAGTTCTCCGACCTGGACATAGTTTTGTCCTATGTTGCGGTGCTCGGAGTTACCGTTCCGTTCGCCGGCTACAGCGCAGTCGGGCTGGGGAGGTATCAGCGCGCTGGCGCCTTTCGCTCCGTGGCAGTGCGTCAAACGATCGGTACCTCCCTTGGGGTGGTCGTTGGACTGTCGATGGCACTCGCTGGTGCCGGGGTCTGGAGCCTCGTGGCGCAAGCAACCATTTCAACGGCCGCGTCGTATTGCCTCGTGGCCCTCTCGCGGGAGGGGCGGGTCGCCCCAGACCTGCGGGGTCGGGTCGAGCCCACGGAACGCGGGGCACTGCGATTCGCCGTGTGGTCGAACCTCGTCGGTGCCGTCGGTAGACGCACGGACGATCTGCTTATCGGGCTGGTTCTGGGTCCGGCCGCGCTGGGCCTGTACGCCGTGGGCTATCGGGTGCTCACCATCTTGACGGAGCTGGGCCTGCACCCAGCCGAGCGCGTATCGGTGGCCCAGCTGGGCAAGGCTCGGACTGAGAGCGTGCACACGGGTATAGCGTTGCTTCGGCGCAGTCAGATCGGCGTCATGAGGCTGATAGGACCGGTATTTGTCCTGGCCGGGGTCGGCTCCGCCTTCGTAATCCCTGTGGTCCTCGGCTCAGAATGGCGCCAGGCTGGGATCTGCTCCCTTATTCTCTGCCTCGCCGGCGCGATACAGTCAACATACAACCTCACATTTGCGGGAATCTACACCCTGCAAACTCCGGCGCGATCCTTCCGCTATCAGCTCGCCTTGATTCCCGCCCTCCTGGTGCCGGCCCTGGTGGGTATGGTGTGGGGCATCGTTGGTGCCGCCGCGGGCTATGCATTAGGCAGTGTTTGCGGGGCTGTGGTCGCATGGCTCTTTCGAAGGGAGTTGCGGAGGATCGATGACCCGGCGCATGCGTGACTTGTACGAGATGGTCGATTCGGACTCGGCCGCGCTCGTTGGTCCGGGAATTCGCGATCCCTTCAGGCGCCCCCGCTGGTACCGCCTATTGACGAACCCGTCGGTCCGAGCGGCGCTGCTCTTCCGCATCAGTGCATCGGGAGGATTCTTGGGCAACGTGGGGCGGAACCTACTTATTTCTTTCCACGCCTGCGATGTCTCGCCCGGTGCTTCGATTGAGGGAGGTCTTCAATTGCCGCATCCTGTTGGCATCGTCGTTGGGAAGGGTGCAGTCGTTGGCGCTGACGTCACTATCTATCAGAACGTCACGATCGGCGCGAACTCTCGGGGGGAGTACCCGGTGGTCGGGCGCGGGTCGGTGTTGTACCCGGGCGCGATCTTGTCGGGCGGGATCGCGATTGGTGAGGGGGCGCGGATAGGCGCCGGAGTGCACGTGTTTCGGTCGGTTGCCCCAGGGTCGGTCGTACGATCGACATCTATCTGATGTGGGATCCGCGGCCCTGACGAGTTAGTCTCTCCATCGGCTCGTGCGCGTGACAGCAGGTTCTAGAGACCCGAAGTCCCGGACAGACAGCGGACCGAAAGAGTTGGCGATTTCCGTACACAACCCTAGGAGCGAGATACTGTGCGTATTTCCGTCATCGGCTGTGGCTATCTCGGCGCAGTCCACGCTGCGAGCATGGCGCAACTGGGGCATGACGTGATCGGCATCGACGTTGATGCGACAAAGGTCCACGCCTTGCGCGCCGGGCGCGCGCCATTCTACGAGCCCGGTCTACCTGAGTTGCTGAAAGACTCGGGCGCTACTGGCCGACTGTCGTTCAGCACGGACATGGCCGATGCTTCGGGCAGCGATGTCCATTTCATTTGCGTTGGGACCCCACAAGTTCACGGTGAGTTCCGGGCTGACCTCACGTATGTAAACGCGGCGATTGCAGCACTGAGGCCGCACCTGCGCCCTGGCGACGTTGTCGCGGGCAAGTCGACGGTCCCGGTCGGAACGGCGGAGGCGATCGCGGAGTCGCTCGAGGGGACGGGCGCCGTCCTCGTCTGGAACCCGGAGTTCCTGCGCGAAGGGTTCGCGGTCAAGGACACGCTGCACCCGGACCGGCTGGTCTACGGGGTTCCGACGGACGACGAGGGTGTGCCGACGGCAGAGGGTGCGCGCGCGAAGGAGGTGCTGGACGAGGTCTACGCGACGCCGCTGTCCGAGCACACCCCGCTCGTCGTGACGGACTACGCGACGGCGCAGCTGGTGAAGGTGGCGGCGAACTCGTTCCTGGCGACGAAGATCTCGTTCATCAACGCGATGGCTGAGCTGTGCGAGGCGACGGGCGCGGACGTGACGCGGCTGGCGGACGCGATCGGGTACGACGCGCGGATCGGGCGGCGGTTCCTCAATGCGGGGCTCGGGTTCGGTGGGGGGTGCCTGCCGAAGGACATCCGGGCGTTCATGGCCCGTGCGGGGGAGCTCGGGGTCAGTGACGCGTTGTCGTTCCTGCGGGAGGTCGACTCGATCAACATGCGTCGCCGGGTGCGGATGGTGGACCTGGCGCGTGAGGTGTGCGACGGGTCGATCGTCGGCAAGCGGATCGCGGTCCTGGGGGCCGCGTTCAAGCCGGACTCCGACGATGTTCGCGACTCGCCGGCGCTGTCGGTGGCCGCGCAGATGCAGCTGCAGGGTGCGCACGTGACGGTGACGGATCCACAGGCGGTGGCGAACGCCGAGGCGAAGTGGCCGGACCTGCACTTCGCGGAGACTGCGCTCGAGGCGGCGAAGGACGCCGACGTCGTGCTGCTGGCCACGGAGTGGGCGGAGTACCGCGAGGTCGAGCCGGACGCACTGGCGGAGGTCGTCGCGCACAAGCGGATCCTGGACGGGCGCAACGTGCTCGAGCCGGCGGTGTGGCGTGCGGCGGGCTGGACCTATCGCGCCCTGGGGCGTCCCTGACCATGTCCCGCAAGGCCGGCTGGGTCCTCGTCACGGTCGGTGTTTTGCTCGGCGCCGTGGCCGTCTACCTGGTGCTGCGGCCCACGGCGACCGCGCTGCAGCCGTGGTCTGCCGACGACGCGGACCCGGACTCGTATGCGGCGGAGCTCGTCATCGAGACGAACAGGGCACGCGCGGACGACGGCCTCCCGGCTCTGGCGGTCTCCGACTGCGCGGCCACCGAGGCGATGGAGCGCGCCGAGGACCTGACCGGGGGCGAGGAGCTGGAGCACGCACCGCTGACTCCCGTCATCGAGACGTGCGCTCCGGCGACGTCGGCCGCCGAGAACCTGGCTCGGGCCGCCGCGACCCCGCACGACGTGGTCGACGCGTGGCTGGCCTCACCTGGCCACCGCGCGAACCTCCTCGACCCCGACCTCGAGCAGATGGGCATCGGCTGCCTGCTCGACGGCGACGAGATGCTCTGCTCGCAGGTGTTCCTCGGACCGTAGTCAGCCGGCGCTGACGGGCTCTGGCACAGGAGTGCGCGACCGGCGCCGGGCGACGAGGACGATGCCGACCCCGATGGCCGTCCCCAGCGTGTTCGACACGAGGTCGCGCACGTCGGACACCCGGTGGGGGAGGAACAGCAGCTGTGCGAGCTCGATGACCGCTGATGTGGCCAGTCCCAGGGCGACGACCGTCCACGCGCGCCGGCGGGGGAAGAGCAGGCTGACGAGGATGCCGAACGGCACGAAGAGCGCGATGTTGGCGAGGAACTCGGTGGCGCTGTAGGTGAGGCCGATGCCGAGGGAGTTGAGCCACGACAGGACCGTGCGGACCAGGTCGAACCCGCCGTCGTCGGCGAGCCGGGGCCACAGGGTCACGCGGACCAGGCCGACGAGGTAGAGGGCGAACAGCGCGATGGTGACCGTCCGCGCCCTCCCACGGAGTGTCACGAGGGTTCGGCGACGGCGGCGGGCTGACGCCGGAGCGCGAGGGAGAGGCCGACGCCGATCGCGGCACCGAGCGAGTTGCCCAGCACGTCGCGCGACGAGGGCTGCCGGTAGGACAGGCCGAACGCCTGTACCGTCTCGATGCCCACCGACAGTGCCACCAGCGCCAGGAGCGCGATCCACCAGCGCCGACGGGGGAGCAGCAGGGCGCCGAGCAGGCCGAGCGGGATGAAGAGCGCGATGTTGGCGGCGAACTCGGCGGCGTGCACGTTGAGCTTCTCGGGCAGGCCGAGCATGTGCAGGCGTCCCAGGCCGCGGGCGATCGGCGCGTCGAGCGCGTCGTGCAGGTGCCACGGGTTGAGCACGAGCACGGCCGCGGCCACGAGCGCGCCGACGAGCAGCCCGATCACCACCCGCCGCTGCCGCTCGTCCATGCCGACAGGGTACGGGCAAGTGTCTTTACGCAAGGTAATGAGTTAGAGTAAGGATCATGCCCTCAGCCTCCGCCCTCGCCGGTGAACTCCGGATCGCCGTCGGCCGGGCGTCCCGGCGCATCCGGGCCGAGCGCGGCGAGGCCGGCCTGACCGATCCGCAGTTCACCGTGCTGGCGTGGCTGACCAAGGACGGCCCCCTCACCCCGGGGCAGCTGGCCGAGCGCGAGCGGATCCAGCCACCGTCGATGACCCGCACGGTCAACGGCCTGGTGGAGCTGGGCCTCGTCGCCAAGTCGGAGCACCCGACGGACGGCCGCCAGGTCGTCGTCACCCTCACGGACGCGGGCGTCGCCGAGGTCAACGAGACCCGCCGACGCCGCGACGCCTGGCTGGCGGAGCGCCTCAGCAAGATGACCAGGGACGAGCGCACGCTGCTCGCTGACGCCGCCGAGCTGCTGCGGAGGATCGCCGCTTCATGAGTCCCACGTTCTCCTCGCTGAAGTTCCGGAACTACCGGCTGTGGTTCGCCGGGGCGCTGGTGGCGAACGTAGGCACCTGGATGCAGCGCGTCGCCCAGGACTGGCTGGTGCTCACCGAGCTCACCGACGAGTCCGGCGTGGCCGTCGGCATCACCACCGCCCTGCAGTTCGCCCCGGTGCTCCTGCTGTCCCCGTACGCCGGTCTGCTGGCGGACCGGGTGGACCGCCGCAAGCTGCTCATGGCCACGCAGGTGGGCCAGGGGGTGCTCGCCGCCGGGCTGGGTGTGCTGGTCCTCAGCGGGCACGCGCAGCTGTGGCAGGTGTACCTGTTCGCGCTGATGCTCGGGTGCGTCACCGCCATCGACGGGCCGGTGCGGCAGACATTCGTCGCGGAGCTGGTGCCGGCCGCCAAGCTGGCCAACGCGGTGGGCCTGAACAGCGCGTCGTTCAACGCCGCCCGGCTGATCGGTCCGGGCGTCGCCGGCCTGCTCATCGCGGCCGTGGGCACCGGCTGGGTGTTCCTCATCAACGCGGTGACGTTCGCCGCGACGATCTTCTCGCTGACGCAGATGCGCAAGTCGGAGATGAGCCCGATGCCGACGACGGCACGCGCCAAGGGGCAGCTGCGCGAGGGCATCGCGTACGTGCGGAACCGCAGCGACATCCTCGTGATCATGGTCGTCGTCGGGGTCGTGTCGACGTTCGGCCTGAACTTCCAGCTGACCAGCGCGATGATGGCGCGCAGCGAGTTCGGCATGGGCGCGGGGGAGTACGGGATCCTCGGCTCGGTGCTGGCCATCGGCTCGCTGACCGGGGCGCTGCTGGCCGCGCGCCGGGAACGGCCTCGCGTCCGCCTCGTCATCGGTGCGGCGTTCGGGTTCGGCATCGCGACGGGCGTCATGGCCCTCATGCCCTCGTACCTGACGTTCGCGATCGCCTGCATCCCCGTCGGGTTCGCGTCGCTGACCATGATGACGGCCGCCAACGCGACCATCCAGCTGAGCTCCGACCCCGCTGTACGCGGGCGCGTCATGGCCCTGTACATGATGGTGTTCCTGGGCGCGACGCCCATCGGGTCGCCCATCGTCGGGTGGATCGGTGAGACGTACGGCCCGCGCTGGGCCATCGGCATCGGCTCGATCTCCGCGCTGCTCGTCGCCACCGGCGCCGCGCTGTGGGCGTGGAAGAAGTGGGACGTCACGGTGCGGTACCACGTGCGCACCCGGCCCCACCTCGAGGTGCTCTACCCGACGCTGCCCGACCGCCGCGAGACCGCCGCCCGGCTCGCCACCCAGGAAGCCGCGGACCGCCAGACCGCCGCCTGACCCGCCGTCCGGGTGGATGCTCGGGTGAAGAGGACGCCCAGGCATGTCGTCCGAGATGTCCGGGATGTCACGATCAGTGGGTGAGTGCCACCGTCGACGAGCCGCGCGCGCCTGAGGCGGCCGCGCCCGGCGACGAACCCACCGTCGAACCTCCCCGACGCCGCCGCCGGACTGCCCGCCGCATCGCGTTCGGCGTCCTCGTCGTCCTGGTCGTGCTGGTGGTCGCCGCCGGTTGGCTGGCGTTCCGCGGCTACCAGGCCGGCACCGCGCTGCTCTCCGCCAAGGACGTGGTGGTCGACCTGCGCAGCGTGGTCGGCGACGGTGACACGCAGCAGATCGAGGCGCGACTCCCGGAGATCCAGGCGGATCTCGCGGCCGCCCGCCGGGCGACGTCGGACCCGGTGTGGCGGGTGGCCGAGCACGTGCCGTGGGTGGGCGCGCAGCTCGAGGCCGTCCGGGTGGTCTCCGTCTCGCTCGACGACGTGGTGCGCGACGCGTTGCCGGCCGTCGGGCGCATCGACGACGTCCTGCACGCCCAGGAGGCGCGCGGCACGGACGGGCGGATCGACCTCGCCCCCCTGGTCGAGGCGGCCCCGGACATCGCCGCCGCCGCGGCGAGCGCCCACACGGCGCAGGCCGCGGTGGCTGCGATCGACACCGACGCACTGGTCCCGCAGCTCGCCGGGCCCGTGACCCAGCTGCAGGACGGGATGGCCCAGGTCACGGGAGCGCTCGACGCGGGCGCCCAGGTGGCCGCGCTCCTGCCGCCGATGCTCGGCGCCGACGGCCCGCGCACGTACCTCCTGGTCTCGCTGAACTCCTCGGAGCTGCGCAGCGCCGGGGGGATCGTCGGGGCGTTCGCCGTGCTCAAGGCCGACGACGGCACCATCGACCTCACCGAGCAGCGCACCACCGCGGACCTGCCGGGGATCGAGGCCTCGATCCTGCCGCTGAGCGACGAGGAGCTGCGCTTCGACACCGACCGGCTGGGCCGCTGGGTGCAGAACGCGGTGATGACCCCCGACTTCCCGCGGAGCGCCGAGCTGCTGACCGCCCGCTGGGAGCGGGACATCGGCACACACGTGGACGGGGTCATCGCCACAGACCCGGTCGCGGTCTCCTACCTGCTCGGCGCCACGGGCGCGGTCACCGAGCCGAGCGGCCTGCAGATCGACGCCGGGAACGTCCTGCAGGTCCTGCTGCGCGACGCGTACCTCACGTTCGGCGACGACGCGGCCGCGGGCGACGCCTTCTACACAGGGGTCGCGACGACCATCTTCCGGGCGGTCGGCTCCGGGCAGGGCGACTCGCGGGCCGTCGTCGACGCGCTGGCCCGGGCGGGGGCCGAGGGCCGGCTGCGGATGTGGTCGGCGCACTCGGAGGAGCAGAAGAGGCTGGTGGCGACGAGCGTCGGCGCGGCCTTCCTCACCGGCCCGTTCCCGGACGCCACGGGGGTGTTCCTCAACGACGGGACCGCGGGCAAGCTCGGCTACTACCTGAGCACCGAGGTGACGGTCGAGGCCATGCGCTGCGACGACCCGGACCCCACGGCGACCGTCCGGCTCGACCTCGACTACCGGCCGCCCGCGGACGTGGCGACGTTCCCGAAGTACGTCACCGGCTGGAGCGGCACGTCGCTGCCCGTCGGGTGGCTGGCGACGAACATCACCGTGTACGCGCCCGTCGGCGCGCCGCTGGAGGCGCTCGGACGGGACGACGGCGCCGTCTCCGGGGGTACCGGGGAGTTCGCCGGCCGCAACGTGCAGGTGGTGACGTCCTGGCTGGAGCCCGGCGCGCGCGAGACCTACCGGGTCGAGGTACCGGTCCGGGACGGCCGGGTCGACGTCTGGACCACCCCCACGCTCACCAGCCCGGGCCTCATCACGGCGTCGTGCCCCTCGGGGGAGTGAACGAGCGAACTGTCCGAAATCACCCGTTATGCCCATGTGTAAACCCCTGTCGGCAGGACACAATGGAGACCGAAATGTCCGATTAGCCGACAGGGGCACGATCATGGTCAGGCTCGTACGGGGCGCGGTCGTCGCGTTCCTCGCAGTCTTCGTCGCCGTCGTCGGCGCGGTGCCCTCCTCGGCGGAGGGCCTCAGCCCGTCGCCCTCCGTCTCCCAGACGGCCGAGCCGGTGTACGGCTGCATCGACAAGGTCGACGGCTACGGCGCCCCGCGCGCCTGCCAGCTGAACGTGCTGGTCAAGGCGCCGGTCTGCGACAACGAGGTGCCCAAGCTCAACTACGCGCTCGAGGTGATCGGCTCGCCGAACACCACCACGACGATCACCTTCGTGAACCCCACCGGTCCTGACGTGATCTACGCGGACCAGCCGCTCAGCGGCACGGTCAACTGGCCGGGCGCGGTGGTCGGTCCGGACGGGCGCGGCATCGACTGGCCCGGCTGGACCCAGCTCACCGACGGCTCCTGGGTCGAGGGCGACGAGTTCGACTGGGTGCGTCCGAGCGTGCAGGTGCTGTTCCAGGTGAACCCCGAGGCAACCGTCACGGTCGGCTACCCGCCGTCGAGCCCCGTCTGCAACACCGACCCGGAGGACAGCGAGGTGCTCGTCGACAACCCGACGGCCGCCGTGCTCTCCGCCACCGGCTCGGAGGTCCAGCCGCTGCTGCTGGCCGGCGGTGCACTCGTCCTGGTCGGCGCGCTCACCGTGGCGCTCGTCTCGATCGCCCGCCGCCGCCGTCCGACGGCCTGACCCCACAAGCACACCGACTCCGCCTCCCGCGCTGACCGCGGGAGGCGGGCCCATGCTCAGACGAGCTGGTCCACCACGTGGTCGATGCAGGCGGTGAGGGCCAGCACGTCCTCCGGCTCGACCGCCGGGTACATGGCCACGCGCAGCTGGTTGCGGCCCAGCTTCCGGTAGGGCTCGACGTCGACGACGCCGTGGGCGCGCAGCACGCGCGCCACCGTCGGGGCCTCGATCTCGGGGTCGAGGTCGATGGTGCCGACGACGTTGGAGCGCAGCGCGGGGTCGGCGACGAAGGGCGTCGCCCAGTCGCGCGAGTCCGCCCAGCCGTACAGGTGGCCGGCCGACGTCGCGGTCCGGTGCGCGGCCCAGGCCAGGCCGCCGTTGCCGAGGATCCAGTCGAGCTGCTCGGCCAGGAGCACGAGGGTCGCGATGGCCGGCGTGTTCAGCGTCTGGTCGAGCCGCGAGTTGGCCAGGGCCGTGGTGAACGAGAGCGACTCGGGGATCCACCGCCCGCCCGACTCGAGCCGGGCGGCACGTTCGATCGCGGCGGGGGAGGCGGCGGCGAGCCACAGACCGCCGTCGGACGCGAACGACTTCTGCGGCGCGAAGTAGTAGACGTCGGTCTGGGCCACGTCGACCGCCAGGCCCCCGGCGCCCGACGTGCCGTCGACGAGGACCAGCGCGCCCTGCGCGTGCGAGCCGGCGACCCGGCGCACGGGCGCGGCGACGCCGGTGGACGTCTCGTTGTGCGGCCACGCGTAGGTGTCGACGCCGTCCGCGAAGGCCGGCACCGCCACGCCGCCGGGTTCCGCGCTGGTGACCACGGGCTCGCCGACGAACGGGGCACGGGTCGCGGCGGCCGCGAACTTGGCACCGAACTCGCCGAACGTGCCGAACGCCGCCCGGTCCTCGATCAGGCAGAGAGTCGCCACGTCCCAGAACAGGGTGGAGCCGCCGTTGCCCAGCACGATCTCGTAGCCCTCGGGCAGGTCGAACAGGGCGGCGAGGCCGGCTCGCACGCGTCCGACGAGAGCGCGGACGGGGGCCTGCCGGTGCGAGGTGCCCAACAGCTCCGCGGCGGGTCCGGCCAGCGCGTCCACCTGGGCGCGCCGGATCTTCGAGGGGCCGGAGCCGAAGCGGCCGTCCGCGGGCAGCAGGTGCGCGGGGATCGTGATCTCGTGAGCATCGGGCACGTCGCTGAGGTTAGTTGGTCTGGCGGACAGTCGCGGACCCCGCCCCCGACTGTCGGCTCGACCAACTAATCTGTGACAGCGCGCGCCCCATCCCGGCTGGGGCCTCCGTGCGACGACGACCCGACGCGGGAGGCCTTGCAGTGAGCGACCTGATCGACACGACGGAGATGTACCTCAAGACGGTCTACGAGCTCACCGAGGAAGGCATCACCCCCCTGCGCGCCCGCATCGCGGAGCGGCTGGGGCACTCGGGGCCGACGGTCTCGCAGACGGTGGCCCGCATGGAGCGCGACGGGCTGGTGGTCGTCACCGGCGACCGCCACCTCGAGCTGACGGAGCTGGGCATGAGCAAGGCCGTCCGCGTCATGCGCAAGCACCGGCTGGCCGAGCGTCTGCTCACGGACGTCATCGGCCTGGAGTGGCCGTACGTGCACGAGGAGGCCTGCCGCTGGGAGCACGTGATGAGCGAGCGGGTGGAGAAGCGGCTCGCGTCGCTGCTCGACCACCCCCACTTCGACCCCTATGGCAACCCGATCCCGGGCCTGGGGGAGATCGGCGAGGAGACCACGCACGTGAGCTTCCTCGACGGCGTCACGTCCCTGGTGACCTACCGCGGCGAACAGGGTGCCGACGGTGTCGAGCGGGCCGTCGTGGCCCGCATCGCGGAGCCGCTGCAGGTGGACGTCGAGCTGCTCACGCGGCTGGCGGAGGCCGGGGTGCTCCCGCACCAGGAGATCGCCATCGAGCGCAGCCTCGGCACCGTGACGGTGTCGACGCCCGGGTCGGAGACCGTGCTGGACCTGCCCGAGGACGTCGCGCGGCACATCTTCGTCGGGGCCCGCTGACCCGTCTGAGAGGCCCCTGGGCGGCCCCTGGGAGTGCTCCGTCCCGCACGACCGTGATCTTCGCGATCCCTCGTGGGTGTGATCTGTGCGCGCGCTCCCACGCCTCTGATCGGCGTCTTTGCAGGTCACCTCGGAGTTCGGACCACGCGTCCAAGACGCGTGTCCGACAAGAGCAGAGATTTCCGTGATCGGAACGTGACAATCGCCGCGGGCGTCCTGTACGTTCGACCTGCTTCTCCAGAACCCTCCTCCGGAGAAGCCCTCGAGCGGAACGCCTAACCCTGCCGCCGCCACGAGGTCCGCACTGACCGCCGGCAGGGGCGGGGGACCCAATTGCGGGCACCGGAAGTTCGGTGTCCTTGGGGTGAAGCCGGAGATCCGATCTCGATCGGGGACACGGCCGGGTGTTCTCCCACCCGAACCCGACAGCTGACCTCGTAGGCATCAGGAGAGGCAACGCGTGACCGTGAGCACCACTCGCGCCCGCCATCGTGCGGCGCGCCGTCCATCGACGCCCTTGACCGAGTTTGCTGCAGCCGCCTCGGACCAGATGGGCACCGTCGGACGCCGTACCGCCGTCGTCGCCGCATCGTCGGGCCTCGTCGTCTCGATGCTCGGCTCGCCCGCCAGCGCCGCCCCCGGTGGTGACGCAGGCGCACTCCCCGCCGTGGACACCGCAGCGCTGACGGCCTCGGCCCGCGCCGTGCTGAACACCGCCCCCGTCGTGACCGCCCCGGTCGAGGCCGCGTGGACGTTCGACGCCCCGGTCGTGACGGCCGAGACGCCGCCGCCCCCGCCGCCGGTCAAGGTGAAGGCCGCCGTTGCGTCGCGCAGCACCACGCGTGCCGCCACGACCACCGCCGCAGCCGCTCCGGCGGTCGCCAACGCACCGGCCCCGTCGTCGGTCTCCGGCAACGCGGTCCTGGAGATCGCGGCCCGCTACGTCGGCACCCCGTACCTCTCCGGCGGCACCACCCCGGCCGGCTTCGACTGCTCGGGCTTCACCAGCTACGTGTTCGCGCAGCTCGGGATCTCTCTGCCGCGCACCTCGGCCGGACAGAAGGCTGCGGGCACCATCGTCTCGCGGGCGGACGCCCAGCCTGGTGACCTCATCTGGAGCCCCGGCCACATCTCGATCTACGCCGGCGGCAACGAGCAGATCGACTCGCCCCGCCCGGGCAAGACGATCCAGTTCCGCGCCATCTGGCAGAGCTCGCCCGTCTTCATCCGGATCGGCTGACACCGAACCGCGTTCTACGACGAGGCCCCGACGACATCGATGTCGTCGGGGCCTCGTCGGTTTCCTGCGGCCCTCCGCACCGACCGGCGCGTACTCTGGCCGTGCACCACGCTGTTGCTTCGCTTCGCCGGGCCGGCAGCCAGCCGGTTCGACCCCCGAGGTCGGGAGAACGCCGTGCTCATGAATGCGTCGAAGCTGTCCACCGAGGCCGTCGGTGGGGCAGCCACTGAGGTCGGCTCACCAGGGCTGATCGCGTCCGGAGCACGCACCCTGCTGCTCAACGCCAGCATGGAACCCCTGTGCATCGTGAGCCTGCGGCGCGCCGTGGTGCTCGTCATGTCCGGCAAGGCGACCGTGCTCGAGACCGACGGTCGCCTGCTGCACTCCGAGCACGTGTCCGTGCCCCTCCCGGTCGTCCTGTGCCTGACGCGCTACGTGCACGTCCCGGTGCGCCGCCCGGTGCCCCCCACCCGCCGCACGGTGCTGCAGCGCGACAACCACCGCTGCGCCTACTGCGGCGGGGGAGCGGACACCGTGGACCACGTGAACCCGCGCTCGCGCGGCGGCCGCCACGAGTGGACCAACGTCGTCGCCGCCTGCGTGCGCTGCAACCACCGCAAGGCCGACCGCCTGCTGCACGAGATCGGCTGGGAGCTGCCGTTCGTCCCTCGGGCTCCGCGGTGGTCGGTCGCGTTCGGCACCACGTCGGTCCGCTCCGAGCCGCTGTGGTCCCAGTACGTGGTGGCCTGACTCTCGTCTTCGTCAAGAATCCACCAACGTATGGCATCATTCCGGCTACACACGGGTGCATCGGCGCACTGGTGGGAGACACTGGGACGAGCGCACGGTGGGCTCGGCACGAGCACGGAGGCTCCGGATGACGCGTGACGATGTGGTCCTCGTCGGGGTGGACGGGTCCGCGGCGAGCCTGCACGCGCTCGACTGGGCAGCCGCGCAGGCCAAGACCCACGGCTGGGGCATCCGGCTCGTCTGCAGCTACTCCCTCCCGTCGTTCACGGCGGCCTCGCTCGACGGCGGCTATGCGGCGCTCGACGACACGGCCATCCAGGAGGGCGCCAAGGCGGTGCTCGCCGAGGCCACGCAGCGGGTGGCGCCCCTGGGGATCCCCGTGACGGCCAAGGTGCACACGGGCGACGCCGCCGGCGTGCTCGTCGACCTGTCGCACCACGTCCGGCTCGCCGTCGTCGGCACGCGTGGGCGCGGCGGGTTCGCGGACCGGCTGCTCGGCACCGTCTCGTCGGCTCTCCCGGCGCACGCGTACTGCCCGACCGTCGTCGTGCCCCTGCGCGAGGCCGGCCGGACCCTGCCCGACGACGCCCCCATCCCGGCCCCGCGTCCGGTCAAGCGCATCGTCGTCGGCGTCGACGGCTCCCCCCAGGCCGAGCACGCGCTGCGCTACGCCATCGGGGAGGCCGAGGCGTGGGGCGCCGAGCTGACCGCCGTCGCGGGCGTGCCGGTGGGCTCGATGACCGGGGTGCTGGCGTGGCTGCCGGCCACGGTGGACCACGAGCAGGTGCTGCGGGACGTCACCGAGGGTCTGCACGTGGTGGTCGACCGCGCGCTGGTCGACCACCCGGACGTGACGGTCCGGCGGATCGCGCTGGACGGCACGGGCGCGGAGCTGCTCACGGAGTTCTCGGTGGCCACCGACCTGATCGTCGTCGGCTCGCGCGGCCGCGGCGGGTTCGCCGGGCTGCTGCTGGGCTCCACCAGCCAGGCGGTGCTGCACCACTCCGACTGCCCCGTCATGGTGGTCACCAACCGGTGCGCCACCGCGGAGGCCGTGGCCGGTTAGCCCTCCGGGGCCGGCGGGACGTCCGGGCGGCGGACCAGCGCCGAGAGCACCACGGTCGAGCGGGTGCGCGCCACGAACGGCTCCGCGGCGAGCCTCTCCACCACCCGCTCCAGGTGCCGCATGTCCCGCGCCCGCACCTGCACCATGAGGTCCACGTCCCCGGTCACGGTGCTCGCGGCGACCACCTCGGGGTAGTGCTCGACCGCCGCGCGCATGGTCGCCGGGCTGGTGGAGCCCTGACAGAACAGCTCGACGAAGGCCTCGGTCTGCCAGCCCATGGCCGCCGGATCGAGCCGGACGGTGAACCCGCGGATCACCCCGCGCTCGCGGAGCCGGTCGACCCGGCGTTTCACGGCCGGTGCGGACAGCGAGACGTGCTCTCCCACCTGCGCGAACGTCGCCCGGGCGTCGAGTGCGAGCACCCGAAGGATGGCGGTGTCGAGGGCGTCCAGCCCGGAGTCGTCGGTCACGGTCACATCATCGTCGGTCGGGCCCCGATTGGTGCTAGCCCGAAAGAACTGACAACCTGCACCAGGCACTACTCCGAACGGGTGATTCACCAAAAGGGGCATCTGGCCTCAAGCCGGACGCTGTACGTGCCGAGATGAGAGGGAGCCCCGGTCACGCCGCATGCAGGGGTCCCGCGAAGGAGGCGACGTGGTCAAGGACACCAAGAAGCTGCTCGACGTCGTGCCGAGCCAGCGACCGTCGGTCATCAGTGCACCCGTGCCGGTGGTCGACGATGTCCCCACCCAGGTCGATGTCCCGCACCAGCGGACCGCGCCGTCCCCGCTCGTCGAGGAGACCGCGGCCCGCATCGCCGCCGTCCGTCGCTCGGTGTGGGTCGGCCTCGCGGCCGGTGTCGCGATCGCCGTGGCCGCCGGGGGTGGCGTCTACGCCGCCGAGCAGCAGGCCCAGACGGCGCGGGCCAAGGCGCTCGAGGCGGACCTCCGCGTGGACCAGTCCGTGCAGGCCGCCGCCCGCGACGCGGTCGTGGAGCGCCAGACCGACGCCGTCGTCGCGCAGACCGCGTACGTGAGCAGCCGCGCCGCCGCGACGGCGAGCGCACAGGCCGCCGTCGACCACGCGAACGCCGTCCTCTTCGTCGTCCCGAACGCGGGCGACGCTTCGCGCGCCGCCCTCGCGAGCGCCAGCGGTGCCGTGGGTACCGCGCTCACCGCGTCGGACGTCAGCCTCGCGTCCCTGCGCTCCCTGGTCGCCGGGGTCGCTGCACCCGAGAAGGCCGCCGTCGACGCGCAGGTCGCGTGGCAGGCCGCCGAAACCGCTCGCATCGCCGCCGAGCAGGCCGCAGCCGCAGCCGCCGCGCAGGCCGCTGCCGCCGCCCGGTCCACCACGAAGGCCCCGACGCGGTCGACAGCCCGCTCCACCGCCCCCACGTCCGGCTCCGCCGCCGCGCCCGTCGCGCCGTCGGTGGGCATCCCGAGCGGCGGCAAGGTCTGCAGCGGTTCCGGCGGGTCCGGTGCCGGCGAGTCGAGCGTCTCGGCGATCGGCTCCGCGATCAACGCCTACCGCGCCTCCCTCGGCCTCTCGCAGCTGTCGGTCTCCCGCAGCGGCAGCCTGGTCAGCCACGCGATCACCATGGCCAACGCGGGCGGCATCTGGCACTCCGGCGGCGACAACATCGTGGCCTGCGTGAGCAACGGCTCGGCGTCCTCGATGGTCTCCGCCTGGTCGCGGTCCGCCGGTCACGACGCCCAGATGCGCCGCACCGACGTGTCGAGCATGTCGGTCGGCGGCGCCGGCCTGAACGGCTGGCTCTTCGGCGCAGTCCGCTTCAGCTGACACCCGCAACCGCAACGTCCGCACTCAATGGGGTTCCAACCCCCACGAGTGCGGACGTTGCGCGTGGTGAGCACCTTGCGTCCGCTCTCCGGCGGGTCCCAGCCCTCACGAGTGCGGACGTCCGCAGATCCGGTCGTCCCGGTGCGGACGCTGTGGTCAGCGCAGGGCGTCCGTCAGGCGGTCCGTGGCCAGGTGCAGGTCCTCCGTGCTGATCGTCAGCGGGGGAGCCAGGCGGATCGTGCTGCCGTGGGTGTCCTTGGCCAGCACGCCGCGGGCCAGGAGGCGCTCGCACAGCTGACGCCCCGTGCCGCGCCCCTCGGCCACGTCCAGCCCCGCCCAGAGGCCCACGCGGCGCGACGAAGCCAGCAGACCGGCGTCGACGAGCGCGTCCAGGCGGGAGCCCCACTCGATCCCGAGCGTCGTGGCGCGTGCCTGCAGCTCCCCGGTCTCCAGCAGGCCGACGACCGCGAGGCCGACCGCGCACGCCAGCGGGTTGCCGCCGAACGTGGACCCGTGGGTGCCCGCGGTGAGGACGCCGAGCACGTCGGAGCGGCCGACGACGGCCGACACGGGGAGCACCCCGCCGCCGAGCGCCTTGCCCAGGGTGACCAGGTCAGGCTTCACGCCCCAGAGCTCGGACGCGAGCGTGGTGCCCGTGCGGCCGAGCCCGGACTGGATCTCGTCGGCGATGAACAGGACGTCCTGCGACGTGCAGAGCGCACGCACGCCGGGCAGGTAGTCGTCCGGGGGCACGACGACGCCCTGCTCGCCCTGGATCGGCTCGAGGAGGACGGCGACCGTGGTCTCGTCGATCGCGTCGCGCAGCGCCTCGAGGGAGCCGTACGGCACCACCCGGAACCCGGGCGTGTACGGGCCGAAGCCGCGGCGCGCGTCGGGGTCGGTGGAGAACGACACGATCGTGGTCGTGCGGCCGTGGAAGTTGCCGTCGGCCACGATGATCGTCGCGCGGTCGGCGGGCACGCCCTTGACGTCGTAGCCCCACTTGCGGGCGGCCTTGATGGCGGTCTCGACGGCCTCGGCGCCCGTGTTCATCGGCAGGACCATCGGCGGACCGGCGACCAGCGGCCCGATCAGGGCGGCCAGCCGCGCGGCGAACGGCTCGAGCAGCTCGTGGTCGAACGCGCGGGACGTGAGCGTCAGCTTGTCGATCTGCGCGTGCGCCGCGGCTGTGAGCACCGGGTGCCGGTGGCCGAAGTTCAGCGCCGAGTAGCCCGACAGCAGGTCGAGGTAGCGGTTGCCCTCGTCGTCGGTGACCCAGGAGCCCAGGCCGCCGACCAGGGTGACCGGAAGCGGGTGGTAATTGGGGGCCAGGACCGACGCCGGGGCCACCTCCACGAGAGTCATCGCCCGGAGCCGGAGGCGGGCCGGATCTCGAGCGTGCAGCACTTGGCGCCGCCGCCGCCCTTGAGCAGCTCGCTGGTGTCCACGGGGATCGGGTTGTAGCCACGCTCGGCGATCGCCGCGGCCAGGTCCACGGCACCGGGGGCGACGACCACGTTGTACCCGTCGGACACCGCGTTCAGGCCCAGGGCGACCGCGTCGCGCTCGGTGGCCTCGACCGCGTCCGGGAACAGCTGCTGCAGGACCGCGCGCGAGCCGGCCGAGAACGCCGGCGGGTAGTAGGCGATCTGCGGGTCGGCGGGGTCGCTCGACAGCACGGCCAGCGCGGTGTCGAGGTGGTAGTAGTGCGGGCTGACCAGGTCGAGCGAGATGACCGGGCGGCCGAACAGCTCCTGCAGCTCGGCGTGCGCGGACCGCTCGGTGCGGAAGCCGGTGCCGGCCAGGACCAGGTCGCCGACGACCAGCAGGTCGCCCTCGCCCTCGTTGGTCTCGGCGGCGGTGTGCGTGACGTAGCCGCGGTCGGCGAACCACTTCTGGTACGCGGGACCCTCGGGCTGACGCTCGGCGTAGCGGAACTTGGCGGAGTACACGACGCCGTCCAGCACGGTGGCGCCGTTGGCCGCGTAGACCATGTCCGGCAGGCCGGGGATCGGGTCGATCGTCTCGACGGTGTGGCCGAGGTCGAGGTACGTGTCGCGCAGGGTGCGCCACTGACGGACCGCGAGGTCGGCGTCGGTGAACCGGGTCTTGTCCATCCACGGGTTGATCTCGTAGGACACCGTGTAGTGGACGGGCTCGCACATCAGGTAGCGGCGATCGGTACGTCCGGGGGCGGTCGGGGTCATGAAGGCTCCTCGTGGCGTGTCGTTCCCACGAGGGTACGAGCCGGTACGGCCCGGACCGTTCATCTCGGATTGCGCGCTGGGGCACGATCCGTTGCGCAGATCAGGCTAGGAGTTGCGATCTGTTGCGCGGACCTCGTTCCGAGCGCGCCTCAACGCGTACCGCACCATGACGCCGAGGAACGGTTTCAGCACGGCCCCGGTGAGTCGCCGGGGGAGCGGGCCGGCCAGGTAGACCTCCTCGCTCCAGAAGACCTTGCTCGACGACGGTCCGGCGGGCACGACGACGATGCTCGCGTGGCCCTTGAGCACGCGTCCGACCTTGGTGTACGTGGCGATGCCGGGCTCGTCGCCGGTCGGCGGCTCGTACGTGTCGATCGTCATCACGTCCGTCAGCCCCGGGAAGCCGCGCTTGGCCAGGGGACCGGAGACCGCCGTCACGGTCGACCCCTCCACGGTCACCCGGGTCAGCGGGATCCACCGTTCGTGGTTGCGCAGGTCGGTGACGAGGTCCCACGCCGTCGTGGCGTCGACCGGGAAGGAGCGGACCACGGCGTCGATCGGGATGCTCGTCACCTGGCCATCGTCCGCGCGGGTAACGTCGCTGTCCATGGAGACGAGGCTTCTGGGACGTACGGGTCGGTCGGTCGCAGTGGTGGGGCTGGGCTGCTGGCAGCTCGGTGCGGACTGGGGATCGGTCACCGAGGAGGCCGCGCTGTCCGTGCTGGAGGCGGCCGTCGACTCCGGCGTCACGTTCCTCGACACGGCCGACGTCTACGGCGACGGACGCTCCGAGAAGCTCATCGGCACGTTCCTGCGCTCCCGCGGCCCGGACCACGGCATCACGGTCGCGACGAAGATGGGCCGCCGCGCCGACCCGCACACCGCGGAGGCCTACACGCTCTCCTGGTTCCGCGCCTGGACGGACCGCTCGCGCGAGAACCTCGGCGTCGACACCCTCGACCTGGTGCAGCTGCACTGCCCGCCCACCGAGGTGTTCCGCCGCGAGTCCACCTACGACGCCCTCGACGTGCTGGTGGACGAGGGCCGGATCGCGTCCTACGGCGTCTCCGTCGAGACCGTCGACGAGGCCCTCGAGGCGATCGTCCGCCCGCACGTCGCGACCGTACAGATCATCCTCAACGTGTTCCGCCGCAAGCCGCTCGAGCAGGTGCTCCCGCTGGCCGTGCAGGAGGGCGTCGGGATCATCGCCCGCGTGCCTCTGGCGTCGGGACTGCTGTCCGGCAAGTACGACGAGGACACGCAGTTCGCGGCCGACGACCACCGGTCGTACAACCGCGCCGGGGAAGCGTTCGACGTCGGCGAGACGTTCGCGGGCGTGCCGTTCGAGGTCGGCGTCGCGGCCGCGCGCGAGGTGGCGTCGCTCACCCCTGAGGGCTGGACCACCGCGCAGCTGGCGTTGCGCTGGATCATCGACCAGCCCGGCGTGTCCGTGGTCATCCCCGGCGCGCGCTCAGCCGCCCAGGCGGTCGGGAACGCGGCGGCAGCGTCGCTGACACCGGTCGACGAGGAGACCCTCGGCGGGCTGCGCGGGATCTACGACGGCCGGATCCGCCAGCACGTGCACGCGCGCTGGTAGGACCTACTTCTTCGAGCCGATCCGCTTGAACCTGCCCGTCAGCCGCTTGGGCTCGGCGGGCAGGATCACGGGTGTGTCGTTCGGGCCCGCGATCTCGATGACCTTCGGGAACGTCAGCGGCGGCGGACCGAACGCCTTGCGCGCGCCCTCGATGACGTTCTTGCCGAGCGCCCGCGCGCCCGCGACACCGACCACCAGGCCGATGCCGAACGGGATCAGCCGCCCGACCGCGAGCCCGGTCTGCTTGGTCAGCTGCGTGCGGACCAGCCGGCGGGTCATCGTGGTGTTCACCTTGCGGACCGTCGCCATCGGCATCCGGGTCAGCAGCGCGCGCGCGACGCTCACGCTGGTCAGCTCCGCGCCGTCGGTGATGATCTTGCCGCCGGAGTCGCCCAGGATCGTGGTGAGCAGGAGCGCGCGACGCCGGTCGGAGTCCTCGACCTCGATGCCGTGCACACTGGCCACGGCGAGCGAGAACGCCGCCGACGCCGCGAAGAACGTGGCCACGTCGCTGGCCGTGAGCACCAGCGCGACGCCCGTGCCCACTGCGGGAGCCGCCGCCGACGCGCCCACCGCGCCACCGGCACCCTGCACGACCAGCAGGTACTCCTTCTCCAGGAGGCGCACCAGCTGCTCGGGCGTCGCCTCCGGGTTCCGGCGGCGCAACGAGTCGACGTGGGCGTGGATCGTGGCCGACGGGATCGTGACGGCCTTCGCCAGCGCCGCCTCGACGAGGGCCGGCATCAGCGCTCCCCGGTGACCGTCAGCTGCACCGTGGCGCCGGCGTCGAGCGTGCGGCCGACCGTGCAGTGCGAGTCGATGGCCCGGTGCACCAGGTTGATGAGGCGCTCGCGCGTGGCCGCGTCGAGCGCGCTGAGGTCCACGACCAGCTCCTCCGCGATCGCGGGGTACCGGTCCTCCTCGGTGTCGCTCATGCCGGAGGCCTTGATGGTCACGTCGACGTCGTCGCCCAGGTAGTGGCTCAGCTTGGCGTCCGCCGCCAACCCGCTGCAGCCGGCCAGCGCGATCTTCAGCAGCTCGCCCGGGCTGAACACGTTCTCCACGCCCACGCTGCCGATCAGCACCTCGGCCCCGCGCGAGTTGCGGCCCGTGTAGAGGCGCTTGCCCGTGCGTTCGACCCACAGCTCGGTGTCGCCCGCGTTCTTGGTGGTGTCGGGCGCCTGCTTCTGCTCCGTCGTCATCCCGCGATCCTGCCACGCGGAACTGACTGTCTCGCGTCGAGCGCTAGACCGCTCCGGCCGCTGCCTCCGCTGCCTTCTTCGCCCTGGCGGGGGAGTCCCAGTTCCGGATCGTCTCCCGCACCCAGAAGATCAGGAACAGCCCGACCTCCCACCACTCGGCGATGGCCACGTGGTAGCCACGGAACAGCCAGTACGCCAGGAGGAGGACGGCGATCCCGCCGAGCGTCATGCCGACGGCGATCCACTTGTAGAGCGACTGGTCCGGCAGGTCGTCCTCGCCCGCCGCCTTCGGCCACCCGTTGCACGCGACCGCGACCGACATGCTGATGATCAGCCCGAACGTCGCCGCGTAGTGGATCCAGGCGAAGTCCGTGCCCTCCCAGATGCGATAGACCAGCAGCGCCACGAACACGGCGGCGAGCAGCCAGGACAACCGGTAGAAGCCCTTCGCCTTCTTCGGTTTGGAGCCGAGCGCGTCGCCGGGCCAGTTGCCGGTCAGCTTCTCCGCGATCACCAGCACCACCGCGGCCACCAGCACCGAGATGGTGGACACCCGGATGCCGTTGACCATCTCCTCGCGGATGGCCGGGTCCGTGATGCCCCGCAGGGTGTCGTCCAGGTCGGTCGGCACGAACGCCACGAACAGCGCGTAGAACCCGGCCAGGTTCAGCGCGAAGTCCTCCAGCGTCCGCCCCCGGTAGGCCACCAGGCACACCGCGATGCCGACGAGCGCCGCGACGAACACGTCGCGCAGCGGCCCCAGGTAGTTGGCGCTGATGGACCCCTCGAACTTGCCGAAGAAGATCAGCCCGAAGATCGAGCCGATGAGCAGGAACGCCGCCAGCGCGACGAGGATCATCCTCAGGTGCCGGTACGTCTCCCGTGCCAGATCAGCCTCACGCAGCGCAGCCATCGCGGTCCCCCTCCGCTGAGCCTTCCCCCTGTCGCGATCGTCCCGCCGTCGGTATGTGCAGGTCTATGGGTGTTCGGGGTGATTCTTCTGTGAGCGCGGCGACGGGCCGACGCTCGCTGCGGGGTACCGTGCCGCGTGCGAACGACGCGATCAGCCGGGACCCCCCGGACCGCGGGCGTCGTGTTCGCCGCGGCCGTCGTCGTGTACTTCACGGCCGTCATGCACCGCACGGCCCTCGGGGTGGCGGGCGTCGACGCCATCGACCGGTTCGGACTCTCCGCCACCATGCTCGCGCTCTTCTCGGTGGTCCAGCTCACCGCGTACGCGGGCATGCAGCTCCCCGCGGGGCAGCTGCTCGATCGGTTCGGAGCCCGGTCCGTGCTCGTCGCCGGGTCCCTGGTGATGGCCACGGGACAACTTCTTCTGGCGGTCTCCGACGAGGTCGGGTGGGCCCTCGTGGCCCGCGTCCTCATCGGTGCCGGCGACGCCCCGATCTTCATCGGCGCGTGCCGGCTGGTCGCCGAGTGGTTCCCGCCTCGCCGCGTGCCGGTGATGGTGCAGACCACGGGCCTCATCGGTCAGGCAGGCCAGCTCGCCTCCGCGATCCCGGTGGCGTGGCTGCTGCACTCGCGGGGCTGGACGGTCGCGTTCGCGACGCTGGCGGGCCTCGGGGTCGTGGCGGCGTCGGTCGCCTTCGTCGGCATCCGCTCCGCGGTGTCGTCGTCGCCCACGCCCGAGCGCTTCCTCTCCGCGGTCCGCTCGGCGGCACGCCCGCACGGCACCCGGCTCGGCTTCTGGAGCCACTTCCTGTGTCCGTTCTCCGCCAACGTGGTGGCGCTGCTGTGGGGCGTGCCGTTCTTCGTCACCGCGCAGAACCGCACCCCCGGCGAGGCCAGCCTCCTGCTCATCGTCCTCACCCTCTCCGCCATGGTCACCGGACCGCTGGCCGGGCACTTCACCGCCCGCCACCCCCTGCGCCGCAGCTGGGCGGTGCTCGCGACGGCCGGCGCCACCTTCGTGGCCTGGACAGTCCTGCTGGCGTTCGACACCCCGCGGCCGCTGTGGCAGCTGCTGCTGTTCGTCGTCGTCCTCGGCGCCGGGGCACCCATCTCCCTGGTCGGCGTGGACTTCGCCCGGACCTTCACGCCCCCGGACCGGCTCGGGGCGGCGACGGGGTTCGTCAACATGGGCGGCTTCACCTCGACGATCCTCGGGGTGCTCGCCGTCGGGCTGGTGCTCCAGCTGGTCTCACCGCCCGGGGCCGCCACGTACACGCTCGACGCGTACCGCATCGCGTTCGCGGTGCTGCTCCTGCCGTGGCTCGTCGGGCTCGCGGGGGTGCTGCACCACCGCCGGCACGCCCGCACCGACCTGGCCGCCGAGGGTGTGCACCTGCGGCCCGTCCGCGACGTGCTCCGGTGGCGCCGGTGAGGCGTTCGGCTTCGGTCGTTCGCCCGCGCGTTCGGTAGGCTCTCCGGCGTTCCCCGTGGATCGCGCGCCTGTAGCTCAGGGGATAGAGCACCGCTCTCCTAAAGCGGGTGTCGGCAGTTCGAATCTGCCCAGGCGCACAGTGTGTTGTTGCAGGTCAGAGCGATCTTGAGTGCGACTGGTGTCGTGGTCGCGACTGCAATGTCCGGTTCGTGGTGTGGTCAGCAGTCCTCGCATGGGCAGCGCTGCGGTCGGGACGAGAACTGGTCAGCGGAAACTGGGGCGATGCGAACCTGCGACAAGGCGTTCTACGCCGACCAAGCCGCAGCCCGTCATGCCCTGGCCAGGATTCATGAGAAGGCCAACAGAAGGCCAAGCAGGCCCGGCTGCCAGTGCGCGTCTGTCCGTGCGACGGCTGGCATCTCACCGGTAAGCCGCTCCAGGGCCGGAAGCCGCCGTGGGACAGGGACCCTGACTGGGTTCGCCCCAAGGGCACGGCACACCTCCAGCAGCGATCCGCCGAAGTCGTCAAAGGCTCACGTCGGCAGCGAGCCCGTGCACGCGCCGGCGTGTGAGGAGCCAATCGCACCAGCCGGGCAAGTCATCCGAGAGCGCTACGCGCATTTGCGCAGCTGGCATTTGCTTCGTGCGGCCGGGCGGTCACCGAGTACCGTTCCCGTCCGTGACGGAGCACTTCATTGCACCGGACGGAGAGCGGTCCCCATGTGACTACTGCGGCGCGCCCGTCCCACGGAAGTGGTTCGGACTCGAGGTGCAGCAGCCGCGTCCGCGTGTTCCAGGTAGTCACGTAGACGACTGGCAATGGCACGACGTCATCTTCTGCAGTCAGGATCACGCCGCTCGGTGGCTCGCGGTGCCACTACCGACGCCGGAGCCGAGGGTCGCGGCTCCCGAGGCTGTCGCGCCGAACTGGGCCGAGCGCATCGAGTGGGCTCTCATCGTCGGCGCTGTACTCGTGGTGCTCGGGCTCGCAGTTATCGGAGGCTTTGCGGTCGTTCGATACATCCTGTCCATGGATTGAGGCGGCCGCGCGCTCGCGCCGAAGAGCCGATCGGCGCCGATCGGCGCCTTCGTATGCGCCGCCACGAGCGCTTTCGATGAGGAGACGATCAAGGCGGCACGAGCACGCGACACGGCTGTTACGGCTGCGCCATCGCCATCATCCGACCGGGGGGTCCCGTCAGCTCGTAGTACGCAGCGAGCGAGTCGCCAGCGGACAACCCCGCGTCGCCGGCCGCGACGTGCCGCGTCAGGTACGCGTATCCGTCGCCGACGGTCAGCTTGTGCATCGACAGCACCGCAAGCACCTCCCGTGGGAGCAGCTCTGGCGAGTGCTCCTACGGATAGGTGCGCGGAAATGTGCCCAAGACGCGAGGTAGATTCCGCCGGCGCGCAATCCGTGCCCTGGGTGCGACGAGTACGGGCTCCGAACCCTCCCTCGCCACCGAGAAGGCGGAAGGCACCACGGGCGGCGGTTGCGTGTGCCACGGAAGGCACCACGGCTCCGCCGCAGGGTCAGCCAGGCTCGTCGGTCTCTACCGACGGAAGTACCCGTGTGAGATAGCCGCCGGGTGGTACGTCGAGCGGCGGCTGAGCGGCCGGATACGCCTGATCAAGCAGCCTCGGCCACAAGACCTCAACCGTCTCGGCCGCCGCTCGAAGTGCTTCGGCATCCACGGCGAAACTCGATTCGTCCACGCCGAGGCCGGATCGGCGAGGACGAGCACCGGGTCTCCGGGCGGCGGCGCTGGGGTCAACCACAGGGTGCTCGACCACTCGCCGCCGCCGCCCCAGTGGGTGAGCACCGGCTGGCCTGCTGTCGGCGAGGTGTTCCAGATGTGGCGCCTAGCTATGGCGGCGGTACGTCCATCGGCGATCTCCACTCCGGCGAACAGTCCCGGGTCGTCTGTCGAGTGGATGCGATCGTCGAGGTCGGGATCGATACGACACCGCACTGCCAGATCGATCTGGAGTCCGGTGGTGTAGCGAGAGAGTCCTACCAGGAGGATCGCCACATCTGCGGACCGTCCGATGACGCCGCTCGCGCCAAGAGCGGAGGGGGCTCGGTTGTCCGGCGGTCCGAACCGGGATCTCGCCTGCGCGACGTCGTCCGCGTCGCCGGAGACAGCCAGGGGCGAATGCATGAGGCCGACCCTCGTCCGCATCCCGTAGGTGGTCAACGTCTTTCGTCCTGGAGCTGTCTCCCATTGCGAGAGCCGAAAGGCGCGGGGCCGCCACACTCTCTCGCGGCTCCTCGGCGACGGGCATCTCTCGCGCGAAGGATCACGGCCTCGACTCTTCTTGCACTGCGTGCCCTCTGGCGGCGTCATGCTAGCTGGCAGATCGCCCGCTCCTCGAGTGAAACCCATCGTCACGGGGCCCTTCGGCGGTTTCGCGCTCGTGTCCAACGGTTGGCTGCACTCGGCCGCCCTCGACGCGCTGGACCCCGTGTCGTCGTAGGTGGGCCCGGCGCCCCCACCACGGACCTCGGACCGCTTCTCCGGCAATCTTGACCATTGACCTCCTTCGGTGGACGGTGGTGCGAGACACCTCGCCGCGCGGAGGGCCCGTCCCGAGTCGGGCCCACCTGGCTGACGCGACCCGAACAAGCGCTCACGGAGCCGCCCGCTCGACCGTGACGCACACGGAGTGCTGCGTGCGGTACGGCCGCGGGGGATGTCCGATGGTGGCGAAGCGACCCGCAAGGCGGAATCGGGTGGTCAGGATGGCCGACGTCGAGCTCGTCGAACCCTCTGACCCGTCGGCCGCGCCTCTGGAACAGCGTCGCCGGCGTCGCGGGAAGGCGTGGCTCCGGTCGGCAGCACTCGTCGGTGCGGCGGCCGTCGTGATCCTCACCTCGGGCAGGTTGGGCCTCACCACGCCGCCCGACGTGCCCGAGGACTACGTGCTAGCACAGGACCACGTGCTCGGACTGGAGTCGGTCGGTGCGGACGCGGATGAGCCGAAAGACAATCACGGCACTCTCAACGCGCTGAATCTCAGTGCCGATGAGATGCGGCGCTATGAGGACGTGGGGGGCCTCAGTGTCTGGAGCGGAGAGTCTCGCTACGGCACGACGTGCCTGCTCGTGGCCCACCCCGGCCAGGGGCTCAGGGAGGGGATCGGTGCCGAAGTGTGTTCGCCCCAAGGCGACGACCCCATCGCCGACCTGGGGCCGTTCTACAGCTTCTCCGTCCTCCCCCCGGGAGTCTTCGCTGACCTGCCGGACGGCAGTGTCATCCGGTTCGCGCTCGAGGGCGACCACGTCAACGTCTACGTGTTCGTGAGGGCCGCCGACCCGGCCGCGTCGCGCGGCTAGCAGGGCGCCGCGCCACTGTTCCGGTCCACAGCGCGAGCAGTCAGCCCGGCTGATCCGATCGAGAGGACCCGCAGATGAACGGCCGTGAGCACGATCCGGCAGCGCCCGATGCCTTGGGCGGCCGGCCCCCGACTGAGGGCGAACAAGCCGACGGGCCGGCGCTCGACACCACACCACGAGATCCACACAACAGGCGTGTCCGACGCATCCTGCCGTGGGCCATCGCCGCGGTTGCGGTGCTGGTGGCGGCCATCGCCGTCGGTGTCCTCGCCGTCAACGAGTCGAGCGAGCCCAAACCGGTAGCACAGCTCACGCCGCAGGCCGATCCCGACCAGGGGGCTATTCCTCTCGACGACGAGGCCGCCACGACCATGGGCGGCGTGACGGACGCCGACTTCGTCTCCTACGGCTCCTATGGTGAGCTGCAAGTCTGGAGCACGACGGCGCCGGAGGCGAAGCCGTGCCTCGCGATAGTCGCGGAAAGTCGCATCATCATGGTCCGCTGCTCAGCACCGTCGCTCGACCCCGTCGCCGACCTCGACTTCCCGCCTGACATGTTCCCACCCGCGCCGTCCGGTGAGCCGACCTCACATGTCCGGTTCGTGCTCCACGATGGGCTCGTCGACGTGTACCTTGCACCGAATCCTGAGGGCGGGTTCTACTGACGCCAGTCCGTGCAACGCCGGAACTCGGTACGCACACCACGCCCGGGGCGTTTGTCGGAGCTTCGCTCCTGGGCTCGCGCCGCTGGTAATGCGAAGCGGAAGTCACGAAAGCTCAAGGCCGCGTCCGACGGCAGTGACCCACCCCATCCGCTCGGTGGCGCTCGGCGTGGACAGTGACGGTCGTGTGGCCGTCGTACTACGCATTGACCGAGGTCTCCAGGTGGCGTACGCGGCGTGGATCTAGGAGTTGTCCTCGCTCGGCGTGGTCAGCACGTGGTCAGCAGAACTCGCAGAACGTTCGCAGTGGCGGAACTTCGTGCATGCATTTCCGCAGGTCAGAGGCGTGGGACGAGCCTCGGATCGAACTCCTCAAGCGTGTGTCGGCAGATCCGGTAGTGCGCCACCGCGCTCACCGCGGGCCACCGCAGAGGCACGGTCGTTCCCCGTTCCAGTGAGGTGTCCGGCCGAGGGCTGGACTGCCGCGCAAGGGCCTTGCCGCCGGCACTCGTGCGGGTGAACGATGAACGAGCCACCTGGCAGCTGCGCGACGTGCATTCGTTGCAGGATCGGCGTGTGAATCCGTCGGACCGCCGCCTGGAACCCGGCTGGGGACGCCATGCTCCCGGCCCTACTCGACCGGAACTCCCTGCAATTGATCGGGCCGTGTCCGGCGGTCGCTGAGCCAAGGGGGCGCGCCAGAGTGCGCGAGCCGATCCGGGAGGCATTGCCATGAGTGATCCATCACCGCAGGTCGAGCTTGCGGGCCGTCGCTTCGACCCCCTCAGCAGGTCGCTGGACGACGGCGGCGGTGATCGAGAGAGCTCCGACGACCACATCTCCGTGGTCGTGCAGCTGCACGGCTCGCCCACCCGCGAGGATCGGGAGATCCTCACCGGACGATTCCGCCTGCGTCTTGAGGACTACGTTCCCGAGTTCGCCTACATCGAGCGGGTCTCGCGCAAGTCGGTGCGGGCGCTCGCGGAGTCCGACCTGGTGCGCGCCGTCGCTCCGTTCGTGCCGGAGGACAAGCTCGACCCGGCGATCGGGACGCTCGTCTTCGAGACGAAGGAGCGCAGGGCGCTGGGCACCCGGTTCGTCGTCATCGGCTTCGACTGGACGGAGGCCGAGGTGCTGGCCAAAGCGGTTGCCGCACTCGGGCTCGAGGTTGTCGCCAGCCACGATGAGGGCGTGCGCGGTGTCCCGCGACTGGTCGTGGCGGCTGGCTCCCACGACGACGCGCGACGGATCGCCGAGCTCGAGGGCGTTCGCCACATCGAGGAAGTGGGCGAGGTGACCCTCAACAACGGCACCACCAGCTGGGTCATCCAGAGCAACACGACCAACTCGCGGCCGCTGTGGGGCAAAGGACTCCGCGGTGAGGGCCAGATCATCGGGCACATCGACGGTGCTCTCGACGTCGGCCACTGCTTCTTCGAGGATCTGGTCGACAACACGCCACGCCCGGCGCACCGCAAGGTCGTGGGTGTGCGCAACGTCAACAACGGTGCGGTGTCGGCGGACCACGGCACGTTCTCGGCGGGGAACGCCGCCGGCGAGGACGTGAACAACGACGCGCTGTCGGCCGCCCCGAACGCGAACAACGGGAACGCGCCGCGGGCCCGACTCTCGCACGGGTACCTGCTCGATCTGGACTTCGCCGGCGGTACCGAGTCGTTCTTCGACTACCTGGTCGAGGCGCAAGGCGACGGCGCGCACATCCACACCAACAGCTGGGACGACAAGTCGACGAGGCAGTACACACAGCTGAGCGTCGACGCCGATCGCTTCACGTGGGAGAACGAGGACGAGCTCGTCATCATCGGCCCGAACAACCAGCCGCCGATCTGTCCGCCCGACACGGCGAAGAACCCGCTCGTGGTCAACGCCACCGACCAGAGCCCGAACCAGGCGAACTTCGCCAGCGGGATCCGGGAGTTCACCGTCGACGGACGGCGCAAGCCCGACGTCATGGCACCTGGGCGCAACATCACGTCCGCCGACGACGGCACGGCGTGCGGCACTCGCATGGACTCCGGCACGAGCTTCGCGGCCCCCGCCGTGGCCGGACTCGCAGCGCTGGTCAGGCAGTACTACATGGAGGGTTGGTACCCGACCGGTACGCAGCAGCCGGGCCAGGGCTTCACGCCCTCCGGAGCCTTGGTCAAGGCGACCCTCATCAACTCCGCTGTCGATGTCACGGGCATCGCCGGCTATCCGGGCGCCGCCGCGGACGGCGAGGGCTGGGGCAGGGTCTTGGCGGAGAACGCGCTCTACTTCGACGGCCAGGTCCGCAACAGCATCGTCTGGGACGTGCGCAACATCGACGGCCTCCAGACCGGCGACACCGTGACGCACCACGTGGACGTGGCGGCGAACACCGAGCCGCTGCGCATCGTTCTGGCGTGGACCGAGCCGCCCGGAGCGGCCGGCAGCGCGACCCCGGTGATCAACGATCTCGACCTCACGGTGACCAGCCCCGACGGCAGCCAGGTCTTCCGTGGCAACCAGTTCTCGGGCGGGGTCTCGACCACCGGTGGAACGGCGGATGCCCTCAACAACGTCGAGGTGGTGCTGGTCACGACCCCGGCGGTCGGCGACTGGACGGTCACCGTGGCCGCGACCACCGTGAACGTCGGGGCTCCTGGCCAGGGGTACTCGATCGTGGCGGCCGGGAACCTCGCGAAGGCGCCCGTCCCGACGGGGAACCAGGACACCCTCGTCGCACGGGTGACGTTCTCCGACATCGCGTTCACGCCGCCGCTGCCGAGCCTCATGAACACGCTGGTGCAGGCGGCCGGCTACATCGGCGAGGTGAGCTACGGGACCGCCACGGTGCTGCCGACCTACGTCGGGCCCATCGCTCTCGACCACAACAAGGACTACTACTCGCATCCGAGCCGCAACATGCTCGTCGAGCTCACGCAGGAGGTGGTCGGCAAGCTCGTCACCGCCGACCCGACGGTCTTCGACCGGGGGACGGGGAACCCCGCGGACGACATCGACCGCATCGTGATCGTCACCAACGACGTGAACTTCACCGGCGACTGGGCGACGACGGGACCATGGCCCTACGACATGCCCGCCGGGCTGCCGCGACCCCTGTCGGTCTCGATCCAGTCGTACGCCAACCCCGTGGCGCGGTTCGCGCACGGCCTCTGCCACCAGTTCGGCCTGGTCGACCTCTACGCGCACCCGGGCGTGGTGCTCCCTCGCCCGTACGTCGACGAGTGGGACAACATGGCCGGGCTGTTCACCGGGGTGCACCCGTTGGTGTGGTCGAAGCAGCGCGCCACCTGGGTATCGGCACACGGATCCGAGATCCGCTACGTCCCCCGACCCGGAACGGGGCTGAGCTACACCGGGCAGAACCCGATCCCGTTGTTCTACCAGACCTCGACGGCGGTCAACCTCAAGGCCATCGCGATCGGGCTCAGCCAGGGCGCCGCGACCATCGGCGCCGAGAACTCCTTCTACTTCATCGAGGCGCGGGATGCGTCAGCCGGGGCCGACAGCGCCCTTCCCGCCAGTGGCGTGATCGGCTACTACGTCAATGAGCTGGTGCCGCAGGGCGAGGGGCCGGTGATCGTGCTCGATCGCAACCCCGGCACGAACACGTTGGCGGATGCCGCCTTCGGCATCGGCGACAGCCGCACGATCCCGGGCACGGGCATCACCTTCACCGTGGTCGCCGGAACAGGCGGAGCACCGTTCGCGATCCAGCTCGCCTACGCACCGCCCGTCACCGACTACAACGTGTCGATCGTGCGCGGCGACACCATCGACGGTGAGTTCTACGGCTGGTTCAGTCCCGACATCTGGATCGACTCCCCGAAGAACGGCTACCAGCAGTCGGCGGGGCCGTTGCCGAGCAATGCGCCGGAGGCTCCGGTCGCGAACGTCGTGAACCGTCTGTACGCGCGCATCCACAACGCCGGCCCGGGCACCGCGTTCGACTTCGACGTGCGATTCCGCATCTCGGAGCCGTACCACACCGTGGGCGGCGAGGCCGACTTCAACAGCTTCGTCGGCATCAAGCACGTGACGAGCCTGCCTCCCGGTCCACCGATCATCGTCGGTCCGGTGGAGTGGACACCGAACGGCGCATCCGACCCGCACAACTGCGTGCTCGTCGACATCATCAACCTGGTCGGGACGGACACCAATCCGAACGACAACTCCGCCCAGGAGAACTTCAACGTCGTCGCATCGACGACGGCGAGCCCGTACACGCCCGTGCAGTACTCGTACGGATTGACCAACCCGTACGACCACCAGGCGCTGTTCTACTTCCGGGTCGAGGGTGCGCCCGCCGACTGGGACGTCACCCTCACGCCGGCGAAGATTCTCTTGAACCCGGGCGAGTACGTGGCCGGAAGCCTCGCGGTCACGCCGCCCGACGACGCCGAGCCCTGCGTGTCGCGGCGCCTCGAGGTGACCAGCTGGACGCCTCGGGGAGACACGATCGTGCCCGTCGGCGGCGCCGTGCTGCAGGTCGACCTGCGACGCAGTACCGAGCTGACCCTCACCACGGGGTCCGGTCGATGCGACGGCGTGGACCTCGAGCGGCTCTTCGAGGAGGCCAAGAAGTCCGGGCGCCCGTTCGACCCCGAGAAGCTGCGCGCCCGCTGCCGGCAGATCACGGCACAGGGCTGCACCAACCCGCCCCTGCCGTTCCAAGAGATCATCGTGAAGTTCACGCGACCGGACGGCACGCCGGAGTACCACACGGTCGTCACCGATGCGAACGGGTGCTACGAGGACTTCATCGTGACCGCGGAGGACGGCAACTGGTCGGTGCAGGCGGAGTACCCCGGCGACAAGTGCCAAGGACCCGTCACGACGGACACCGAGGTGGCCTGCGGATGCGGCGGCGAGCGCAAGGTCGAACGCCTCGAACGAGCGAAGAGCTGAGCCCGGTTCCGACGGTGGTCGCGGGCGGTTCGCGCTAGCGCCGTCCCGCGCCACCGCGCGCCCCTGACAGGCATTCAGCGCCGCCCGCTGACCAGGTCGAGGTACTCGGCGGTAGGCTCCCAGTGCTCCGGCGATCACGCCGGACCATGACCGTGCCGCGCGGTGTTCACGAGGAAGCCCGGCGGCGTGTCACCGTCGGCGTCGGTGCCGGACCGCGTGCCCCGCACGCGGGGATGCTGCGCGGTGACCGATCCGAGCGCCCTGGCCCGAGCCTGTGGCCCGGTGCTCGTTGCACGACGCTCGGCGCCGCAGTCGCGGTGCGCGATGCTGGCGAAGGAGGAGACGTGGCTCGACCAGGCCAACGCGGGTCCGGTCGCGCGCGCACCGACCCCGGCGCTCAGCGCCGCCGCTCCCCGCAGCGCCCGACCGAGCAGGGCATCATCCCGGTGCTCGCCGACGTCGCCCGCGAGGTCGACCGCGCGGTGCAGCGACCGCCGACGCGCCCGGCGATGCGCACGAAGTTCCAGGTCGTCGCGCTGCTGGTGCGCGAGGAGCGCGCCCGGGTGAAGGCCGACACCGGCCTGACCACGGCGAAGCGTGCCGAGCAGCTCAAGCGGCTCGACGGCGTGGCGACGATGCTGGCCAGGACCGCAGCCCGCGACACGTCGCTGCTCGCGCTGCTGGCCGAGGATGCCAAGGTCTCCGACGCGGCGCACGACTACAAGGCGACCCTGATGCGCGAAGGAGGGCTGGAGCCGCCGGAGGCGCCCGCGCCCGCCGCGCCTGCTGCGCCGGCGCCCGGCGTCGAGAACCGGGTGGTGCCGCGGTCGGTCATCTCACGCCAGCTGTCGAACCCGTTCCTCGCTCCGGACTACGAGGCGGCCGCCGCCGCGCGGGTCGCTCCACGGACCCACCGGCTGGCCGGTTGGGAGCTGCTCGAACCGCTGTTCCGGTCCTTCGAGGTCGCCGCCACCGGCGCCCCCGCCTGCATGGCGCTGCCCGAGGCCCGGCCCGTGTCCGTCTCCGCGGGACGGGAGCTGATGCCGCACCAGGCGCGGGTCGTCACGGCCGCTGCCAACGGTCACCGCACGTTCCTGCTCGCCGACGAGCCCGGGCTCGGCAAGACCGCCCAGGCGCTGCTCGCCGCGCAGGCGGCCGACGCCTTCCCGCTGCTGGTGGTGGTGCCCAACGTGGTGAAGACCAACTGGGCGCACGAGGTCGGGATGTGGACGCCGTTCCGCAGGCCCACGGTGGTGCACGGCGACGGGGACCGGATGGACGGGTTCGCGGACGTCGTGATCGTGAACTACGAGCTCCTGGACCGGCACGTCGGCTGGCTCGGCGACCACGGCTTCCGCGGCATGGTCGTCGACGAGGCGCACTTCATCAAGAACAAGTCGTCGCAGCGCTCCAAGCACGTCCTCGCGATCTCCGAGCGGATCCGCGCCCGCACCGCCCGGCCGCTGCTCATGGCGCTCACCGGCACGCCGCTGATCAACGACATCGAGGACTTCCGGGCGATCTGGCAGTTCCTCGGCTGGATCGACGACACCAAGCCGCTCGGCGCGCTGATGACCGCCCTCGAGGAGTCCGGGCTCACCCCGGCCGACCGCGGGTTCTCCGCCGCCGCGCGATCCAGCGTCATCGACATGGGCATCGTCCGTCGTCGCAAGATCGATGTCGTCGCCGACATCCCTGCCCGCCGGGTGGCGGACCTGCCGGTCGAGCTCGACGGGGCAGTCGGCCGCTCGATCCGCGCCGCCGAGGCCGCCCTCGCGACCCGGCTGGTCGAGCGCTACCGGGCCGCCGTGGAGTGGCACACCAGCAGCGGCGCCGTGGTGGAGGGCATCGACGACCACCTCGTGCGCCGGGTCGCGGCCGCGGAGCTCAAGGACTCCAGCTCGCAGACCGGCGGCGAGAACGTGTTCACGATGGTCCGTCGGATCGGCCAGGCGAAGGCAGGGCTGGCCGCCGACTACGCGGCGCAGCTGGCCCGCAACGTCGGCAAGGTGGTGTTCTTCGCCAGGCACATCGACGTGATGGACCAGGCCGAGCAGACGTTCGCCGACCGCGGCATCAAGTACGCGTCGATCCGCGGCGACCAGACGACCAGGACGCGCAACAAGAACATCGCCGCGTTCACCGACGACCCCGAGGTGCAGATCGTCGTCTGCTCCCTGATGGCCGCCGGCGTGGGGCTGAACCTCCAGGTCGCGTCCAACCTGGTGCTGGCCGAGCTGTCCTGGACCGACGCCGAGCAGACGCAGGCCATCGACCGGATCCATCGGATCGGCCAGGACGAGCCCGTCACCGCGTGGCGGATCATCGCCGCGCAGACCATCGACGCCAAGATCGCCGAGCTGATCGACAGCAAGGCCGGACTGGCCGCACGGGCGTTGGACGGTGCCGGGGACGAGGACGCCTCGTCGACCGACGTGCAGCTCGAGGCACTGGTCGGTCTGCTGACCGACGCGCTCGCCGCGCAGGACGTGGACTGACCCCGCGACGTCCGACCGTGGGCTGACTGACGGTCCGGCCGTCGGGGGACGCGCCGCCCCACGTCGCGCGGTGACGCTGGTGCGGTGACCGATCAGCGCGCTCCCGCCCTCCGCCGCGCGGCCACCGCGGCGTTCGTCCTGTACCTCGTGGTGCTCGCCGGGGCGGCGTTCCTGCCCCTGCCGTCCATGCAGCTCGAGCGCGGCACGGGTCCCTCCTACGACCTCGCGCTGCGGCGGCCCGACCTGCTCGGCGGGTGGGAGGTCCAGCGCAACGTCCTCATGACGATCCCGTTCGGCATCCTGCTGCCACTGGTCGTGCGGTGGCGGTACGAGGCGCTCGTGCTCGCGTGCTTCGGGGTCACGCTCCTGATCGAGACCGTGCAGCTGCTGGTGTCGGCGGCGGTCGGGTGGTCGTGGCGCGCGTTCGACGTCAACGACCTGCTGCTCAACACGATCGGCGGGCTCCTCGGGCTCGCCTTCACGGCTACCGTGCTGGCGGTCATGCGTCGCCCGTCGCTGCCGTCGGCGCGCCGACTCCTGCCCGGTGGGCTGGCGGCGGCGCTCGTCGCGTGGGCGGTCGTCGCCACCGTGACGACGCCTCCCGAGCGCGAGGTCGTGTACGCGTGCGACGAGTTACCGGCCGGGGCGATCACCGCGTTGCCCGGCGGCGCCAGCGCGTACGCGGGTCGCGACGGGTCGGTGTGCCTGCTGGCCGACGGCGGCACGGCCTCGCTGCCGTTCGACGCCGGCCCGGGCCCCGCGCTCACCTACGAGCGGCCCGACGGCACGTGGGAGGTCGGCACCGCGCAGCCCGGCGACGTCCTGACGGCGGGCGCGGGTGGTCCCGTCGTGGAGCTGCACGAGGTCGACGGGTCCGGCGTGCTGGTCTGGGCCGCGCGCCGCTAGCCGGACGAGACTGACGCCATGGCGAGCGGTCCTGCGGGCGTCGTGGCGTTCCGGCTCTGGCCGCCGGTCGCGATCGGTGCGCCGCTGGTCGTCGGCTGGCTGGCCACGCGAGCCTGGGGAGACCCGGTCGACCTCGGCGGCTGGCGGATTCCGCTCGGCTGGGCGTTGGTCGCCCTGGTCGTTGTGTGGAACGGCTGGTCGTTGTGGCTGTTCGGCCGGCACGAGACGGGGCAGCTGCCGGGGCAGGCGACGCGCGCGATGATCGAGGAGGGCCCGTACCGGCTCTCCCGCAACCCGTTGTACGTCGGCCTGCTCGTGCTCTACCTCGCCCTGGGGTTGCTGGGACCGACGGTCTGGGGGCTCGCCCTCTTCCCGGCGGCAGTGCTCCTCGTCCTCTGGGGCGCGATCCTCCCCGAGGAGCGGTTCCTGCACGAGCGGTTCGGTGCGCCGTACGACGACTACCGGCAGCGGGTGCCGCGGTGGCTGGGCCTCGTCCGTCGGTGACCGTCGATACGGTGGGCCTCGTGAAGCTTCTCCTCACCTCCGGCGGTGTCACCAACCCGAGCATCCGCGGGGCGCTGGTCGCCCTGCTGGGCAAGCCCATCTCCGAGTCCACCGCCCTGTGCATCCCCACCGCGCAGTACGGGCACCCGTGGGTCGGCCCCGGCGTCAAGCCCTGGGAGTTCATCAGCGGGACCTCCGAGAACCCCATGGTCGACCTGGGCTGGAAGTCCGTCGGCGTGCTGGAGCTCACCGCGCTGCCCAGCATCGACGACGAGCGCTGGGTGCCGCTGGTCCGGGAGACCGACGTGCTGCTGGTGGCCGGCGGCGACGCCCTCTACCTGTGCCACTGGATGCGCGAGTCCGGGTTGGCCGACCTGATCCCGTCGCTCCGCGAGACCGTCTGGGTTGGACTGAGTGCCGGGAGCATGGTGATGACCCCCCGGATCGGCGAGGACTTCGTGGGGTGGAAGCCGCCGACCGGCGACGACAGCACCCTCGGGATCGTCGACTTCTCGATCTGTCCCCACCTGGCTCCCGACGGCACGCCCGGGAACTCGATGGCCGCCGCGGAGCGCTGGGCGGCCCGCGTCGGTGGGCCCGCCTACGCGATGGACGACCAGACGGCCATCACCGTGGTCGACGGTGCCGTCGAGGTGGTCTCGGAAGGGCAGTGGAGGCACTTCCCGTCCTGACGGTGACCTAGGTCCACCCCGGCGCGCCTGCGCCGAGGCCAGGCTGGTGGGCGTGATCACCAAGCAGGGCGCCGGCGCCCTCGAGAAGATCCGCACCGACCGGTTGACGATCCGGCGTTTCACCGCGGCCGACGGCGATGCGCTCCACGGCTACCTGTCGCAACCGGAGGCCGTCCGCTTCGAGCCGTACGGCGTGCAGAGCCGCCTGCAGTGCCACGAGCTCGCGTTCGACCGCGAGGGCGACGAGTCGTTCTGGGCGGTGTGCCGCAGCAGTGACGACCGGCTGATCGGCAACCTGTACCTGCACCGCGACGACCCGCACGAGTACACCCTGGGATACGTCTTCGACCCCGCTCAGTGGGGTCAGGGCTACGCGACCGAGGCGTGCGCCGCGCTCCTTGACGTCTGCTTCCGGAGCTGGGGTGCGCACCGGGTGACCGCCGGATGCAGCCCCGACAACACCCGGTCGTGGCGGCTGCTCGAGCGGCTCGGGATGCGACGCGAAGCGTCACCGCAGGATCGCGACGCCTACCAGTACGCCGTGCTCGAGGCCGAGTGGTCGGCCGGTTCAGCCGGCGGGCTCGTCGGTCGGTAGGGCGGCGAACGCCCTCTCGAACCAGCCGCCGGGCGGTACGTCGACGGGGTTCTGCCGGACCGCATGGTGCACCTGGTCCGGCTCGCGGGGCCACAGGACCTCGGCCTTGTCGGCCGCGGCTCGGAGCGCCTCGGCGTCCACCGTCAACCTCGACTCGTCGACGCCGAGGGACGGGCACGCGACGACGACCACCAGGTCCCCGGGCGGCGGCGCAGGCGTCAGCCAGAGGGTGCTCGACCACTCGCGACCACCGCCCCCACCGCCCCGGTGGGTGAGCAGCGGTTCGTCCGCGGCGGGCAGGTTGTTCCAGTCGTCGTACCCGGCGACGACGGTGCGACCGTCGGCGAGCTCGACACCGACGAGCAGCCCCGCGTTGAACGTGACATGGAGGTGGTCGTCCGGCCCGGGGTCGAGGCGACGGCGGATCGCCAGGTCGATGTGCAGCCCGCCGGTGTAGCGAGCGAGGCCGACCAGCAGGATCGCGGCGTCGGTGCCCCGCCCGATGACGCCGCTCACGCCGACGGCGGCGGGGGCCTCGTTGTCGGGAGGGGCGAACCGGAATCTCGCCTGCGAGAAGTCGTCCGCGTCGTCGGAGAGTGCGATCGCCGAGTGCATCGCCCGACCATGGGGGACAGTCACCACCCGCGTCAACGGTTCCCTCAAACCACGCGGGCAGAAGGTGTCGCATACTTTCGCGCGTGTCATCGACGGCAGCGAACGCGGCGCGCGGCGTCGTCCGGACGCGCACCTATCGCGCCGTCGCCGTTGCGTACTGGACCCTCGTCGCCCTCGTGTGCGTCGGGGGCATGATCGATCCCGGTCCTCCGTCGCATCCGGGGTTCTCCCCGATCGGAGCGCTGCTCGCGGCCGTCTCGATCGTCGCGGCGGTCCGGGCGGCGCGGATGGGTGTCGCGGTTGCCGACTCGCACGCGGTCGTCCGCAACCTGCTGAGCACGAGTCGGATCGCCCTCGCCGACATCGACGACGTGCGGGTCCGCAACTACGACGGCCTCATCGTCCGGAACAGCCCGACCTCCTGGCTGCGAACGGTCGCTCTGACGACGAAGGCCGGCACGGTGGTCAAGGCCTATGGACTCGTCGGCTTCGATCCCAGCGTTTCCCGGGCTGCTGCTCGCCTGCAGGAGCTGATCGGCCTACCCCGGGGAACGCGTCCGCCGCAGCACCGCGTGTGAGTCGCGGCCGTTCAGACGATCCACCGGAACACCGTGACCGCGCCGACGACCACCAACCCGACGAGCATCAGGACGACGATCGCGCACCCGATCGCCGTCAGGCCTTCCCACCAGGGCCCCGACACGTCGCGCCCGCGGTCCGACCAGTCGAGCTTCTTGCCCGCGGCGGACTCCGCTCGCGCGCGGATCTCGAGCAGCCGCTGCCGCGCCAGCTCGCTCGCTGCCTGCTCCTCCGGCCCGCGCCACCGCAGTCCTTGCATGATCCGGACCGGGTCGCGGCCGCAGGCGCGCTCGAACGCGTCCACCTCGGCGGGGTCGCGCTGCTCACTGAGGTACGACCAGCGCCCGGCCTCGGTCCGGTCGCCGTCGAGCCGGCAGACCTCGGCCAGGCGCTCCCGAGCCTTGAGCTCGTGCGGCAGGCTCTCGACGAGGCTCTTCAGGCGCCTGCGCGCCATCGCGACGTCGCCCGTGCGCAGGTCCTCATCGACCCTCCCCAAGGTGCGCTCCACCGTCATCGTCGCGGCCCTGGCGGGGGCTGGTGGGCGACATCGGACGTGTGCATGCCCGGGACCCTATCCATGCGGGAGTCGCGGACGCGCGCACGTAGTCGGCGACCAGCCGTGAGCCGAGTCCGCGGTGACGGGCAGAGTGGTGCCGCCGACGTCGGCGAGGAGCTGCGCGGCCGTTCAGCCATCCTCACGGGCGCGCCCGTCCTACGCCTGCCACGGCGCGTCGAGCTCCCGCAGGTAGCCCGACGCCGACGGACGAAGGGCGTCGTCGAGGAGTCGAGTGCGAGCCGGGGGCGGTTGCCTTGCCAATCACGCCCGCTTCCGAGGCCGTCCGGCTAGCCTTGGCGAGTCACGGCTTTAAGCCATCACCGGCGTCGCGCATATGAGGCAGACCCAGGTGCGGACTGGATTGAACCCAGCGCGCACCCCCGCATGAAGGCACCCTCATGGCCGACTGCTCCAAGGTCCCGTACGCGAACATCTACGCCGCGGCGAAGGCACTCAAGTCCATCACCCACCACCGGGCGGCGCGTGGGCTCACGGGCCCCGTGGCTGTCCACCGCTGCGTCAAGTGCGGCGCGTGGCACCTGACCTCTCATCGCCCCAGCGGACGTCGCGCCCGTCGTTGGCAGAGGGGTGCCGAATCGGTGCTGCGAGACGTCCCGCGCTGAGCGGGCGCATCGTCGCTCACCTTGCGGAGGCGCTACTTGGCGCTGGTCGCCGTGCTCTCCCGCGCCAGCACCTGGTGCGGTGCCGTGATCTCGACCGCCGGCGCGTCCGGGTCCGCGATCCGCGCGGTGACTCGCGCGACCGCCTGGCTCGCGATGAAGGGGGTGTCCAGTGACACGGTGCTCAGCGAGGGCCGGGAGAAACGCCCCTCCTCGATGTCGTCGACCCCGATGATCGCGACGTCCTGCGGCACGCGCAGCCCGGCGTCGAACACCGCGCGCAGGGCGCCCATGGCGAGCAGGTCCGAGTAGCAGAAGATCGCGTCCGGGGGCTCGGGCAGGGCGAGCAGCTCGCGCGCGGCCGCGTAGCCGTCGGCCCGGCGGTAGTGCACGGCGGGGCGCAGGTACTCCTCGACGAGCGGCAGTCCGGCGGCCTCCAGCGCGCGCTGGTAGCCGGCGGTGCGCTGCTGCGGGGTGGCGTAGTTCTCCTGCGGCTGCGCGCCGATCGCGGCGATGCGTCGGCGGCCGCCGGCGAGGAGGTGCGCGGTGGCGTCGTGGGCGGCCTGGACGTTGTCGATGGCGACGTGGTCGTAGCGGCCGTCGAAGTCGTGCTCGCCCAGCAGGACCAGGGGCATGGTGCGGCTGCCCTGCATCTCGAGCAGCTCCTCGCGCGTGACCAGCGGGCTGAAGAGGACTCCGTCGAAGAGCATGTTGCGGTCGCCGCCGGTGAGCAGCTCGCGCTCGCGCTCGTGGTCGTGGCCGGTCTGGTCGATCATCACGCGGTAGCCCACCGCGGCGGCGGCGTGGATGATCTCGCGGGCCAGCTCGGCGAAGTAGGGGACGTCGATCTCCGGCACGACGAGGCCGAGGACGCCCGTGCGGCCGGTGCGCAGGGTGCGGGCGACCGGGTTGGGGCGGTAGTCGAGGTCGGCGATCGCCTTCTCGACGCGTGCGCGCATCTGCGGGCTGACGTGCTCGTACCCGCTGACCACGTTGGACACGGTCCGCACGGACACCTTCGCGCGAGTGGCGACGTCCCGCAGGGTGGCGACCACGTTTCATCCTCTCGCTCGCCGACGTGCTGATCATAGGCCTTGCAACGTGTGCAAACGAGGGCTACGTTTGCACACGTTGGCAAAGCGTTGCGGACCAGCCGCGCCGTCCGACCCCGAGTGCACAAGGGAGTGCTCCATGCACCAGCTCCACACCGGCTCACGCCGGTCCCACCGCGCCGCGGCGATGCTCGTCGGCACCGTCCTGGCCACCTCCGCCCTCGCCGCCTGCGGACCCTCGATCACCACGGGCGACGCGACCCCGAGCGCCGACGCCGACGTCCTCGTCGCCCCCACCGCCGAGTCGCCGAGCGGCGAGATCACCATCTGGGACCGCTCCGGGGACCTGTTCAACGTCTTCGACTCGGTCATCGCGGACTTCAACGCGAAGTACCCCGACATCACGGTCCACCACGAGGCGATCGACATCGACGCCAAGCTGCAGAACACCCTGATCACCGGCACGGACGTGCCGGACGGCGTGTTCCTCGACGACGCCAAGGTGGCCGGGTTCTCCGAGTACCTGTGGAACCTCGACGGTGTGCTCGAGCCCTACCTCGGCGACATCTCCGAGCAGAAGGTCGGGGTCAACTCGCTCGACGGCGGCATCTACGGCGTCCCGTTCGACAGCGACCCCGGCCTGCTCTACTACAACGCCACCGCGCTCGAGGCGGCCGGCGTCGACGCGACGGCGATCGAGACCTACGACGACCTGCTCGAGGCCGCGCGCCAGTACCAGGCCGCCGTGCCGGGCGCCCAGCCGATCCACCTCGAGCAGAGCCCGTTCCTCGGGCAGCTGCAGCTCGAGATGTACGCCAGCCAGCTGGGCACCAGCCTGGCCGACGACAACGGCGAGCTGCGTCTGGACTCCCCGGAGTACGAGCAGATCCTGACCTGGCTGGACACGGTCCAGAAGGAGGGGCTCGGCACGCGCGCGGAGTACCTGAGCCCCAGCGACATCGCGCCGCTGGAGTCTGGCCAGCAGGTCTTCTACCCCTGGGCCATCTGGTTCAGCTTCGCCCCGCAGCAGCTGCTCCCGGAGACGACGGGGGACTGGAAGGCCATGCCCCTGCCGGCGTGGGAGGACGGCGGTGCACGCAGCGGCGCCATGGGTGGCTCGTCGTTCGTGCTGCCCAAGCAGGGCGAGAACTCCGACCTCGCGTGGCTGTTCTACGAGTTCCTCATGTTCGACGAGGCCGGCTACACCGCGGTCTGGGGGCCGAACGACGTCTACCCCGACGGGCTGAACACGTCGATCCCGAGCTTCGTCCCCGCGGCCGACCCGGCCAAGCCGCTCTTCGGACCGGTCGAGGCGCTCGGCGGCCAGGACCTGTGGGCCACCGCCACCGAGGCCAGCACGGAGATCCCCGTCGGCACCCCGATCCCCACCTGGTGGACCGGCGCCGTCGACTACCTGGGCAACAACATCCAGCGCATGCTGGACGGCCAGCTGACGCCGGCCGAGGTGATCGACCAGTCCACGCAGGACATCCAGGCGAACCTCGTCGACCGGCAGTAGTACGCCCCACCACCTGAGGACACCATCGCTGTGACCACCGCAGTCGCCACCCGGCCGGCGGGGAGAGTCTCTCCGTCGCGACGCCGCCCGCACACGGCGTCGTCGCGACGGAGGCTGGCGCCCTACGCCTTCGTCTTCCCGTTCGTCGCCCTGTTCGTCGCCTTCAGCGTCTACCCGATGCTCTTCACCCTCCAGCTGAGCTTCACCGACTGGCGGGGTTCGGGGGCGGCGCACTGGGTGGGCCTCGGCAACTACACCTACCTGCTGCAGAACCCTGCCTTCTGGTCGTCGCTGGGCAACTCGGCGGCCATGTGGGCGCTGATCGTGCCGGTGCAGATGGTGCTGGCCCTGGCGATCGCCGTCCTGCTGGACAACGCCAAGACCCGGATGCGGTCGTTCTACCGGGTGGCGTTCCTCGTCCCGTTCGTGACGCCGCTCGTCGCTGTCGCACAGATCTGGGTGGTGGTGTTCGACCAGAAGTACGGCGCCGTGAACTCGGTGCTCAACGCGGTCGGGCTGCCGGACGTCGGCTGGTTGGTCACCAGCCAGTGGGCCAAGCCCACGCTGGCGCTGCTGTTCCTGTGGAAGACCACGGGGTTCATCGTGATCATCCTGCTCTCGGGCCTGCAGGCCATCGACCCGGCGGTGTACGAGGCGTCCTCGATCGACGGCGCGTCACGGCTCCGGCAGCTCCGGAGCATGACCATCCCGCTGGTGCGCCGGACGCTCCTGTTCTCGGTGGTCCTGCAGACCCTCGCGATCTTCCAGATGTTCGCGGAGCCGTTCGTCGTGACGCAGGGCGGCCCGTACAGCTCGACGACGACGGCCGGGCTCTACCTCTACAACCACATCACCCGCGCCGACCTGGGCACGGGGGCGGCCAACTCGTTCCTGCTGGTGATCATCGTGACGGTCCTGTCGCTCGGCTTCGTCCGGCTCCTGCGGTCGGAGGACTGAGATGACGCGCACCCGCCTCACCCTGACTAGTGTCGTCACGCAGGTGTTCCTGGTCCTGCTGACCCTGCTGTTCCTGGCCCCCGTGGTCTGGGCGTTCCTGTCCGCGTTCAAACCGGCCAACCAGATCATCAGCGACCCGCTCGGCTTCGACCCGTCCCAGATCACGCTCGACAACTTCGAGCGGATGTTCCAGGACGTCCCGATCGTGCGCGGGTTCGTCAACACCGGCATCGTGCTGGTGCTCAAGGGCGGGCTGACCCTGTTCTTCGCGCCGCTGGCTGCCTACGGGTTCGCCAAGTACGAGTTCCCGTTCAAGGACCTGCTGTTCGGCACGGTCCTCATCACCCTCATGCTCCCGACGATCGTCCTGATCATCCCGCTGCTGCTCGAGATGAAGGAGCTCGGCTGGGTCAACACGTACCAGGCACTGATCCTGCCGGGCGCGATCGACGCGTTCGCCATCTTCTGGATGCGGCAGGTCATCGCGGCCGTGCCGGACGAGCTGCTCGACGCGGCCCGCGTGGACGGGTGCTCCGAGTTCGGGATCTTCGCGCGGATCGTGCTGCCGGTCATCAAGCCGGCACTGGCCGGTCTGGCGGTGCTCACGGTGATGAACATCTACAACGACTTCGTCTGGCCCGTCGTGATCGCCAGCTCCGAGCGGATGTCGACCCTCCAGGTGGTCCTGTCCAGCCTGGCGCAGAACATCACCGGCAACCGGATCGGGGCGGACTACGCCACGGTCACCGGCGAGCTGCTGGCAGCGGCGTCGATCGCGCTCGTCCCGCTCCTGCTCATCTTCATCGTCCTCCAGAAGCACTTCATCAACGGCATCCTCGCCGGCAGCGTCAAGGGCTGAGCCCGACCCACCCTGAAAGGCACCACCACCATGACCTCATCCCCGCCGCGCTCGCAGTACCCGCGTCCGGACCGTGACCGGTCGGCCTCGTGGCTCACGCTCAACGGCGAGTGGGACTTCGACTCCGAGGACGGCCCCGCGACGATCGTGGTGCCCTTCGCGTGGGAGACCGCGGCCTCCGGGCTGCGGCGCACCTGGCTGGAGCGCGGCACGTACCGGCGCCGGGTCAGCGTCCCGGCCGCGTGGGGCTCGTCGCGCGTCGTGCTCTGCTTCGGCGCGGTGCACCACCGTGCCCGCGTCCTGCTCGACGGTGTCGAGGTGGGCGTGCACGTGGGCGGGTACGAGTCGTTCGAGCTGGACGTCAGCGACGTGCTGGCACCCGGCGACGAGGCCGAGCTGACCGTCGAGGTCGAGGCGCCGGCGGACAAGCGCGCGATCCCGCACGGCAAGCAGCGGTCCATCCCGCGCGACGACTACGACGGCGTCTCGTTCACCCCGACGTCGGGGATCTGGCAGCCGGTCTGGCTGGAGGCGCGCGGCCGCACCCACCTGGCGAGCGTGGCGCTGCGCGGTGACTCGCTCACCGGGTTCGACGTCTCCGGGGTGCTCGTCGGCGACGCGCCCGCAGGCACCTGGGTGACCGTCCGGCTCGCCGGCGAGACGGCCGGCGTGGAGCTCGTCTCCGACGAGGGCGGCCGCGTGTCCGGGCGCCTCGAGGTTCCGGATCCGCACCTGTGGTCGCCCGCCCACCCCCACCTGTACACCGTCGAGCTCACCGTCGACGGGGATCCCGTGGACCGCGTGCTGGTGACCGGCGGCCTGCGGCGCGTCGAGATCCAGGGCGAGAAGCTGCTGCTCAACGGCGAACGCCTCTACGTCCGCGGCGTCCTCGACCAGGGCTACTGGCCGGGCAGCGGGCTGACCGCGCCGACCGACGAGGCTCTCGTCGCCGACCTCGACCTGGCGCGCGACCTCGGTTACAACCTGGTCCGCAAGCACCTCAAGCTCGAGGAGCCCCGCTGGCTGCACCAGGCCGACCGGATGGGCATGCTCGTGTGGGCCGAGCCGCCCGCCCCGAGCCGCTGGTCGCCCGACGCCGCCCAGGCGTTCGAGGCGCAGCTGGCGCCGATGGTCGAGCGCGACGGCACCCACCCGAGCATCGTGGTGTGGGGGCTGTACAACGAGGAGTGGGGTCTGGACTGGGACATCCCCGGCAGCCCCGAGCGCGCGGCCGCGGCGGCGCACGCCTACGACGTCATGCACGCGCTCGACAGCACCCGCCCGATCGTCGAGAACTCGGGCTGGTCCCACGTCCGCAGCGACCTGGTCGACTGGCACTACTACGACGAGGACCCGCAGGCGTGGGCGGACAACCTCGCCGCCATGGCCGAGGGTTCACTGGAGCACTTCGAGGTGAAGCTGGGCCCGGACTTCGTCGTCGACAAGTCGCTCTACGGCTCCCCGGAGTTCCCGCGGTCCGGGGTGCCGATCCTCAACAGCGAGTACGGCGCCGGGTTCACCAGCCTCGAACGCGCGTGGAGCATGCGCTGGCAGACGCAGGAGCTGCGCCGCCACGACCGGTTCGCCGGCTACGTCTACACCGAGCTCGCGGACGTCGAGCACGAGATGGCCGGGGTGGTGGACGCCGACCGACGGCCCAAGGACCTCGGCGGACTGGATCCCGCCCTCGTCAACGCGACGAGCGTCCTCGTCGTGGACCTGGTGCCGGCCCGCGCCGGAGCCGACATCCCGGTGCCCGACAGCCAGCTCGCGCTGGACGTGCACGTGTCTCACCACGGGTCCTCACCGCTGGCGGGACGGGTGCGCGGCGCGTGGTCGACGCCCGGTGGGCGGCCGGACGTCGAGCGGGCGTTCGTCGTGGAGTCGGAGCAGCTGAAGGCCGAACCGTTCGTGCTGTCCGGGGCGGTGCGGCTGCGGGTCCCTGCTCCAGGGGACGTCCCGGCCGCACGCCTGCACCTGTGGCTGGTCGACGACGCCGACGTGGTGCACGCCCGGACCTTCGTCGACGCGGCCCCGATCGAGGAGCCGAACCGGCGGGGGGCGCGCCCCTGAGCGGCTACCCGACCGCCTGCCGCCGGACGATCTCGTTGATCCAGATCGGCGCGTACGGGGACGTGCAGCCGGGCGGCGTCGGGTAGTCCTTGAGCACCTCGAGCCGCTCACCGATCCCGAGCGCGCGGGCGCGGTACGCGGGGTGGTGGATCCCGATGGTCGCCAGGCACTCGTTCATCGCCCACTGCAGCCGGTCCGGGGCGTCCTTCATCTGCGCCTCGACGAGGTCGAGCAGCCCGGGCAGGTCCAGCCCGTCGGGCGACTTCGCGACGCGGTCGCTGGTCAGCGCCCAGCCGGCGCTCGCCACGACCGGGTCCGGGTCGGCGAACCAGAGGATGCGGAGCTCCTCGACGTGCGGGTTCTTCTTGACGACGTAGCCGACCAGCCAGTCGTGCACCTTGGGTACGCGGGCGTCGCGCAGCATCGCGTCCAGCTCGGCGGCGGTGTACAGCGTGGGGCGGCTGATCAGGATCGCGACGAGCCGGGCGGCGGTGTCGCCGGTCTCCCACAGCTCGCCGGCGAGGTCCTGCTGGATCTTGAGCTCCTTGGCGACCGCCCGCAGCTTGGTCAGGTTGACCCCGTGGTCGTCGCCGTGGCGCTCGTTCACCGCCCGGATCTTCGGGTCTTCCAACGCCGCGAGCTCGGCGAGCACGCCGCTGACTGTGGACTCCACGCGACCAGGGTAGGTCGTGGACAGCCCCGATCGGTCGCCACGACACTGGAGCCCGTGGCCACCTTCACCGGGTCCGACGACCTTCAGGGCGCGCAGTTCCGCGGCGCCGACCTGCGCGGCGCCCGGTTCGTCGGGTCGGACGTGTCCGGCGTCGTGATGCGTGGGGTCGACGCGGCAGGCCTGGACGTCGATGCCCCGTGGCTGCTCGAGGGCGACTCCGTGCTGCTCGTCAACGGGGTGAACGTCGTCCCGTTCGTCGAGGCCGAGCTCAACCGCCGGTTCCCCGGACGGGCCGACCAGCGTGCCGCGGACCCGGACGGTCTGCGTGCGGCCTGGGAGGTGCTGCAGCGCACCTGGGCGGCGACGCTCGCGCGGGTCGACGCGATGCCGGCCGGGACGGTCGACGTGTCGGTGGACGGGGAGTGGTCGTTCGCGCAGACCCTGCGGCACCTGGTCATGGCCATCGACACGTGGCTGCGCAGGGCGGTCCAGCAGGTCGAGCAGCCGTACCACCCGATCGGTCAGCCGAACACGGGGGCCAGCGGCGACGGGCTGGACCTGTCGATCTTCGTCACCGGGCGGCCGTCGTACGACGAGGTGCTCGCGGTCCGGGCGGAGCGCGTCGCGATGGTGACCGACTTCCTCGCGACCGTCACGCCCGAGGAGCTGGCGGCACCGCGCACCAACCCGTGGGCGCCGCAGCACCCGGAGACCGTCCTGTCGTGCCTGCACACGATCCTCGAGGAGGAGTGGGAGCACCACCGCTACGCCGTGCGCGACCTCGACGCGATCCAGGGGGCATCCACCGCCTGACGTATCTGCACCCTCCGGGCCCTCCCTTCCCTTACATCACACGCGTCGCACCGGCGCGCGACTCTGGAAGGGAAGGACCTCTGATGGCACTCGGAAATCAGCTGTCGCCCACGCAGACGCTCGTGACGTTCTGCCTGTGGGCCCAGCGCAACGGCTACTCGGTCGGGGAGATGCACGGCTTCTCCGCCGTCCACCCCGTGCACACGCACGGCTCGTGGCACTTCGACAGCGACGGCGGCTTCGGCAAGGCGGCCGACATCAACAAGAACGGTCCCGACGAGCGCGAGCAGCTGATCGCGGCCGTCGACCGGGCGCAGGAGCTCGGCCTCGGCGTCATCTTCGCGCGCGACGGCGTCGCAGGCGTCGCCGGCCACCACAAGAACCACCTGCACGTGGACGTCGGACCGTTCAGCCACCTCGGTCAGAGCTCGTTCACACCGCGGGGCGGCGGCGACGTGCTCACCGAGGCGCTCCAGCGCGCAGTGCGTGGGAGCGCCGACCAGGTGTGGGGTGCGGACACCGACCTGCGCGCCGAGGCGGTCAAGGCGGCGAGCAACCTCATGGGCGTCACCTTCCCGCACGGCATCGAGTTCACGCAGCGCGTGGTCGGCGTCGCCGACGACGGCGTGTGGGGCAACCAGTCCCGCGCGGCTCACGACCAGACGACCGCTGCGATCCAGCGGGCCCTCGGCCGCGCGCCGACGGGCATCTGGGACCAGGCGATGGTCAATGCGTACTCCCACGCGCGGAGTCTGCGGAACCGTGCCGTCTAGGCGCGACAGGCCCTACCACTGCGGGCGTCGGCGACCATCGCCGGCGCCCGCAGCCATGTCCGGGGCCCGGGATGCCCGAGTCCTCCGGATCCCGGCGGTACAGGCGCTGTGACCTGCATCAATTAGCTTCGTCCCGGCGGGATCGTATCGATACGATCGACGTGCGACGCGACCCGGCACCCCGACCCCCGCGGACGTACGACCCCCGCCCCTCCGTCTCAAGGTTCCGCTGTGCCCAAGGTCCTCACCGCCGGTCGTCCCTGGCGCGTCATCCTCCTGTTCGCCGTCCCCCTGCTCGTCGGCAACGTCGTCCAGCAGCTCTACCAAGCGGCCGACGCCGTCGTCGTCGGCCGCGTGCTCGGCGTCGACTCCCTGGCCGCCGTGGGCGCCACGGGCGCGCTGCTGTTCCTCCTGCTCGGCTTCGCGTGGGGCATGACGAACGGCTTCGCGATCCCGACCGCGCACGCGTTCGGCGCCGGGGACCACGCCGCGGTGCGCCGGTCGGTCGCGGCCGGGGCGGTCCTGTCGGCGGCGACCAGCGTGGTGCTCACCGTGGCGGCGCCCCTGCTCGCGGGCCCGGCGCTGCGGCTGATGCACACGCCCGAGGAGCTGCTCCCGGAGGCGACGACCTTCGCGGTCATCAGCTTCCTCGGCGCCAGCACGATGATGTTCTTCAACTTCCTGTCGGCGGTCATCCGGGCGATCGGTGACTCGCGCACGCCCCTGATCTTCCTCACGCTCAGCTGCGTCCTGAACATCGTCCTGGTGGTCGGCGCGGTGGCCGGTCTGGGGATGGGCGTGGCCGGTGCGGCGTGGTCGACGGTCCTCTCGCAGGGCGTCTCGGTGGCCCTCTGCCTCGAGTTCGTGCGGCGCCGCGTGCCCGTCCTGCACGTGCACCGCGCCGACTGGCGGGTCAGTGGCGCCGAGCTGCGCAAGCACCTGCGGCTCGGCCTGCCCATGGGCTTCCAGGCGTCGATCATCGCGATCGGCACGCTCGCCGTGCAGGTGCGCCTGAACGCGCTGGGCTCCGACGCGGTCGCCGCGTACACCACGGCCGCGCGGGTGGACGGGCTCGCGGTCGCGCTGCTGGCGTCGCTCGGCCTGGCGGTGTCGATGTTCGTCGCGCAGAACCTGGGCGCCGGCCGGCTGGACCGCATCCGGGAGGGCGTCGTGCAGGGCATGTGGATCTCGGTCGTCGGCTCGGCTGTCCTGGGTGTGGTGCTCGTGGCCGGCGGGTCCGCGATCATCGGCGTCTTCGTGGGCGCGGGGGAGGAGCGGGTCGTCGACATGGCCGCGCACTACCTGCTGGTCAACGGGGTGCTCTACGTGGTCCTCGGCGTGCTGTTCGTGCTGCGCGGAGCCCTCCAGGGCCTCGGCCAGACGGCCGTCCCCACCATGACCGGCGTGATCGAGCTGGTCTGCCGCGTCGGCGCCGCGGGCGTGCTCGGGGCGGCCTACGGGTACAGCGGCGTGGTCTGGGGCAACCCGCTGGCGTGGATCGGGGCGGTCGTCCTGCTGGTGCCCGCCTACGCGGCCGCGCAGCGACGGCTCGCCGCGGCCGACGGGACGGTGGTGCGGGGGGCCGCGGCGCCGCGGCGGATCACCCGGGTGCGCCGCCGCGGCGTGCCGGCACGCGTCCGGAGCCGGGTCCGGTCGCACTGACCCGACGCTCACCTCGTACGATCCGCTGAGGAGAGAGGTGATGTCGCGTGACGGCCGACCCGGTCCAGGTGCCTGAGCAGCGCCTCCCGCTCAGCCGCGAGCGCGTGCTGCGGACGGCGGTCGCGATCGCCGACGAGCACGGGATCGACGCGGTCACCATGCGCCGGGTGGGCGACGAGCTGGGCGCCGAGGCGATGTCGCTGTACCACCACGTCGCCAACAAGGCGGACCTGCTGGACGGCGCGGTGGACCTGGTGGTCGCCGAGATCAACGAGGCCGTCGACGGCCTGGATCGCGGCGACGACTGGAAGGCCGCCGTGCGCGCCCGGATCCTCACCGCCCGCCGGGTGCTGCTCCGGCACCGTTGGGCCCCGCGCGTGCTGGAGACGCGCTCGGCGGTGAGCCCGAACGTGGTGCGCTACCACGACCGGCTCGTCGGCCTCCTGCACGAGGGCGGGCTGTCGTACGACCTCATCCACCACGCGCTGCACGCCCTGGGCAGCCGGGCGCTGGGCTTCTCCCAGGAGCTGTTCGACCCCGACCCCGGCGAGTCGACGGCACCCGTGCCGGCCGACCTCGCCGCCGACCTCCCGTTCCTCACCGCGATGCTGGCGGAGGTCGCGCACGACGACCCCGACTCGACCATCGGCTGGTGCGACGACCGCACGGAGTTCGAGTTCGGGCTGGATCTGCTGCTCGACGGTCTGGAGCGGCGCGCGGGGTCTTGACCAACCTTACGTTGTAAGACAGTCTTCCCTTACGGCGTAAGGAGGACTGTCATGAAGGCGATCGTGCAGAGCCGCTACGGCTCCCCGGACGTGCTCACGCTCGACGACGTCGAGCAACCGGTACCCGCGGCCGACGAGGTGCTGGTGCGGGTGCGCGCGGCGTCGCTGAACGCCCGTGACTGGCACCTCATGCGGGGCGACCCGTACATCGCGCGGCTGTCTCCGGAGTTCGGCCGACGAGGACCGAAGGAGCCGATCCGGGGCTCCGACTTCGCCGGCACCGTCGAGGCGGTCGGCCGGGACGTCACCGGCCTGCAGGTCGGCGACGAGGTCTACGGGGAGTCGGACGGAGCGCTCGCGGAGTACGTGAGCGCTCCCGAGCGGCTCGTGGCGCGCAAGCCGCGGAACCTCACGTTCGAGCAGGCCGCGGCCGTGCCCCTCGCGGGGACGACCGCCCTGCAGGGTCTGCACGGGCTGGTCCAGCCCGGCCGACGCGTGCTGATCAACGGTGCGTCCGGGGGCGTCGGGACGTTCGCGGTGCAGCTGGCCCACGCGTGGGGCGCCGAGGTGACGGCGGTCTGCAGCACCCGCAACGTCGACCTCGCCCGGTCGCTCGGCGCCGATCACGTGGTCGACTACACGCGCGACGACGCGTTCCGGGGCGACCGCCGGTACGACGTCGTGCTCGACCTCGTCGGCAACCGCTCCCTGCGCGACCTGCGCCGCGCGCTGACGCCCGACGGGACCCTGGTCCTGTCCGGCGGGGGGGTGTACGAGGGTGGCTCGCTGCTCGGCCCGATCGTCCTGCTGGTGCGGAGCCGGCTGGCGGCAGCGTTCGCGCGGCGGCAGCGGATCGTCTCCCTGTCCACGCGGCCGGGCGCCGAGCACCTCGACGCCCTGCGCGAGCTGGCGGAGGCCGGGACGATCACCCCGGCAGTCGACCGGACGTACCCGCTGCCCGCCGCGGCGGACGCCCTGCGGTACCTCGAGAGCGACCACGCACGGGCGAAGGTGGTCGTCACGATGTAGCCGGTCGCGGCGACGGTCCCTATCGTGAGTACGTGAATCCGCTGAGCAGACGTGTGCGCGACGCGCGGCAGAAGGCCGGGCTGAGCCAGGGCGAGCTCGCGCGTCGGGCCGGAGTGCACCCCACCTACATCTCCCACGTCGAGCGCGACCGCCGCACCCTCGGCGAGGACGCCCTGGCCCGCGTGGCCGACGTGTTGGGCGTGTCCGTGGCGTTCCTCCTCGACGGTGAGGAGGCGCCCGAGTACCGCTCCGCCGAGGGGGCGCTCATCGAGGCACGCCGGTTGTCCCGGATGGGCGAGGCAGCCCAGGCCGCCGACGTGCTCGCGCAGGTGCAGCTGTCCGGTCTCGACGTGGACACCGCCGCTCGTGTCGGGCTCGCGCACGCGGAGGCCCTCGACCTGGCGGGAGACCTGGAGGCGTCGGTCGAGGCGCTGGAGGGCGTCTGTGCGCAGCTGATGGAGGCGCGCCGGTACACCCAGGCCGCCTACGCGGCGATGCGGATCGTCATGGCGCTGACCGAGTTCGCGGACCTGCACCGGGCCGTCGCACGCGGGGAGGCCCTGCTGGCGCAGCTGCCCGAGTCGGTGGCCGGCAGCGACGAGGTGGTGCGCCTGGAGTCGACGATCATCTGGGCCTACATCGCCCGCGGGGACACCACGTACGCGCGCTACCGCGGCCGGCAGCTGCTCGCGCACACGCGGCGGCACGGCTCGGCGCGCGCGGTGTCGTCGGTGCACTGGAACCTGGCGTTCGTCGACGACGCCCTGGGGGAGCCCGACGCCGCCCTGGAGCAGCTCGAGGCGGCGATCGCGCTCGCGGGGTCCGACGAGATCGACCGAGACCTGCCGCGCCTCCGGCTGGACCGGGCGCTGCTGCTCGTCTCGGTCGACCCCCCGCGGCCGGCCGAGGCGCTCGCCGACCTCGACGCCGCGCAGACCGCGCTCGAGGTCGGCGAGTCGCAGATCGAGCTGGCCCGCGCCGACTCGGTCCGGTCCCGCGCCTGGTTGCTGCTGGAGGACCCGGCGCGGGCCCAGCAGTACGCGAAGCAGTCGGTCGACCTGCTCCGCGAGGGAGTGCGCCGCGACGCCGCGTCCGCGCACGAGGCCCTGGGCGACGCCATGCTCGCGCAGAGCGCCCGCACCGAGGCCGTCAAGCAGTACCGCTCCGCCGCCGAGCTGCTGGACATGATCTCGTCGGGACGGTCCGCCGCGGTGCTCTGGCGCCGCATCGGCGATCGCCTCCGCGTGGCCGGCGACGAGGACGAGCGCGTGGTGGAGGCGTACGGCCGGGCGCTCGCGGCGGCCGGCATCCGCGGAGTCCTCCCGCCGCCCAGGCGGGTCTGAAACCGGCCTCGAGCCGATGTCTACCCCCCCGTTGTCCTGCGTCATTGCGGTCCAGACACGGGCTAGGGACCATTCCAGGTGTACGGGACAGCCCCGTACGTCCTCGGGAAGGCACCCTCATGAAGAAGCTCAGCATCGCCCTGGCCATCGCCCTCGCCGCTTTCGCCGGTGTTGCAGGAGCCACGGGCTCGTCCGCCGACGCCCCCGTCACCGCTCAGCCGTGCTGCAAGGGCACGTTCTGAGACCACCGTCAGGACGCGTCGCCGCAGCTGCCCCCGGAGGCGGCGACGCGTGAGGAATGACACGTACTCGGAAAGGTCTCTCATGAAGAAGCGCAGCATCGCCCTGACCCTCGTCCTCGCCGTCACCGCCCTCACGGGTGTCACGGGAGCAGCCCTCACCCCACCCGCGGCCGGCACCTCCGTGCTCGCTCAGCCGTGCTGCAAGGGTGGCTCGTGACCAGCGGGACCTGAGCCCTCCGACGCCTCGACCACGGTGCGGTGACGCCCGCACGCGGCACACGGACCGGTGCGCGCCATCCGGCGCTCTCCGGGGTGCATCTCAGGGTCTTCCCAGGTTGGCGATTCCACCCGCGGGATTCACCCGCATGGGCGGCCTGGACGTTTGACCAGCACCGTATTCGTGCCGCACACTCGTCTTGACGGTGCGCATCGCCTGCCCCCTGCGCGGTGCGCACCGTCTTCGCGTCCGGAGAGCGGGACGGGTCCCCTGACCCGTCCCGCTCTCTGTGTGTCCGGGTCGGCCCCCTACGGCGCGCCATGCCCGAGATCACGCGGCAGCGCGGTTAGCGTTCCAGCGTGACCGTCCCCGTGCGCGCCTCCGGCCCGGGACCCGACCAGGCTCCTGAGACCGGCGCAGACCCAGCCGACCGCCCGGTGCTCGTCGAGCCCCCCACGCCTGCCGAGCTCCTCGAAGGAGCCGTCGCCACCTGGCGCGCCTCGCTCGTCGAGGCCGCAGGGGGGTCGACGCTCGTCGACGTCGAGCTGCTCGGCGACGCCGCGCTCGACCTGTCGGCCGCGCACCCGTCCGGCATCTCGCAGCTGTTCGCCGGCCGCGAGACGCGCCTGTCCAACCTGATCCGCGAGGGGTCGGCCCTCTCGACCGCCCGCCGTCGCGCCCGGGCGGTGAGCGCCCGCGCCGCCGTGTACGCGCAGCGGTACGGGATCGCGCCCACGTCCCTGGCCATCGGCGTCGCCACCTGGACCGAGCGCACCACCCCGGACATCGCCAGCGACGACGTCGCCGCGCTCGCCTCGGTGACGCGTCAGCGGTCGGGGGAGGGCGAGCAGCACGACGCCGCGGCTCCGCGCACCGTCCGCGCTCCCGTCCTCCTGCGCCCCGTCACCCTGCGCGCCCGCGGCTCGGGCGAGAGCGACTACGAGCTCGCGCTCGAGCCGTCGCTCGAGGTGAACCCCGTGCTCGCGCGGGCCCTGCGCGCCCGCGGTGCACTGCTCGACCCGGGTGCCGTCGCGCGCGGCACCTTCACGTCGAACGGGTTCGACCCGCGCGGCGCGCTCCAGCGGCTCACGTCGCTGGGGGAGGCCGTGCTCGACGACTTCTCCCTGAGCGAGCGCGTCGTCGTCGGCACCTTCGTCCACCCCGGGCAGATCCTGGTCGACGACCTGGACAGCCTGTCCGGCACGCTCGAGCGCCACGAGGTCGTCTCCGCGCTCGCGGGCGTCGAGGAGTCCCGGGCGCGGCTGCGTCGGGTGCTGCCCGTCCCGGTCCGGGGCGACCGGGACCCCGGGCACGAGCGCGGCGTCGGCGACCTCGATCCCGCGCAGCAGCACGTGCTCGACGTGGTGGCCACCGGCACGCACCTGTTCGTCGACGCCCCCGCCGGTGCCGACGTCACCGGCACCCTGGCGGCCCTCGTCGCCGATGCCGCCGCGACCGGTCGCACCGTCCTGTACGTGCCCGGGCACCGCCGCGCGGCCACCGCGCTCGCGGACCGGCTGGGCGCGCTGGGCCTGGGCGACCTGCTGCTCGACGTCGCCCCCGACGCCGGCTGGCGGTCCGCGATCGCGCGACGCCTGCTCGGCGCGATGACTCTCGAGGCACCCGCGGTCGACGCGAACGGCGTCGTCGCGCTGCGCAGCGAGCTGGTCGCCACACGGGAACGCCTCCGGGCGTACGTGGACGCGCTGCACGCCGAGCGCGCCCCGTGGGGTGTCTCGGCGTACGACGCGCTGCAGCAGCTCGCCCGCCTGACCTCCACGCGGCCGACCCCCAAGACGACCGTGCGCCTGTCGCCGGACGTGGCCCGGGTGCTCGACGCGGAGCGCCGTGCCGACCTGACGACCGACCTGGTGCGCGCGGGTGAGCTGGGCGCCTTCCGCCTGCGGCCCACGGACACCCCCTGGTACGGCGCCGACCTGCGCACGCGTGCCGACGCCGACAACGTGGTCCGCCGGCTGGCCCGCGTGCTCGACTCCACCCTCCCGGCCCTGGTCGAGCGCACCGCGCAGGTGGCCGCGGAGACCGGTCTGACCCAGGCGACCACCGTCGTGGCGTGGGCCGAGCAGCTGACCATGCTCGACGGCGTCCGCGCGGCGCTCGACGTGTTCCAGCCGATCGTGTTCGAGCGCACCGCCGCCGACCTCGTCGCCGCCACGGCCACCAAGGAGTGGCGGGCCGAGCGCGGGATGGAGATGGGCTACTGGCTCCGTCGCCGGCTGCGCAAGCAGTCGAAGGACATGGTCCGTCCCGGGCGCCCGGTGGCCGACCTGCACGCGGGGCTGCTCGAGGTGCAGGCGCAGCGGGAGATCTGGCAGGCGCACTGCCCGTCCGGCGGGTGGCCGCGGCTGCCCGACGGCCTCGAGCACATCGAGGAGGAGTTCGCCGCCGTGCGCGCCGACCTCGACGCGCTCGACGAGGTGCTCGCGACGACCCCCGGCGGGGCCGGCCTGTCCAGCCTGCCGTTCGCGGCGCTGACCGAGCGCCTCACGCGGCTGCGCTCCGACACCGACGCGCTGTCCGACCTGCCCGACCGGACCGGTCTCCTGCACCGCCTGCGCTCGGCCGGCCTCGGCGCGCTCGTCGACGACCTGGCGACCCGCCGCATCGACCCCGCGCTCGCCCCGGCCGAGCTCGACCTGGCCTGGTGGAGCACCGTCATCGAGCAGATCCTCTCCGAGGACCCCGCGCTGGCCGGGTACGACGGCACCGCGCTGGGCGCGATGTCCGCGCAGTACGCGACGCTCGACCGCGCGCACGTGAAGAGCCTGTCCGGACCGGTGCTCGGCGCGGTCGTCGGCCACGTCTCGCACGCGCTGCGCCAGCACCGTGAGCAGGCCGAGGCGCTCTTCGCGGACCTGGTCGAGGAGCGGCTCACGTCGCTGCGCGACACGGTGGTGCGGCACCCCGAGGTGGCGAGGCGGCTGCGGCCGGTCATCGCGGCCAGCCCCATGCTGGTCCCGCAGTTGCTGCCGCCGACGCGCACGGTCGACCTGGTGGTCATCGACTCCGCCGCGCACCTGCCCGTCGAGGTCGCGCTCGCCGCGGTCGCGCGCGGGCGGCAGGTGGTCGTCGTCGGCGACGCCCGGTGCGCCTCCGGCTCCGCGGTCCGCGAGCTGGCCGACGTGCTGCCCTCGGTGGCGCTGCGCGCCGACTCGTCCCGCCGCGACCCCTACCTCACCGCGTTCCTCGCCGCCCACGGCTACGCCGGCGTGCTCCGCGCGACGCCCCTCCCGCAGTACCGGCCGCTGGTCGGCCTCGACCTCGTGGACGGCACGGGCATGCCCGACCGCGACACGGGATCGGTGGACTCGACGCGCGAGGAGGTGGAGCACGTCGTCGAGCTGGTGCTCACGCACGCGCTGCTGCGCCCCGACGAGTCGCTCGCGGTCATCACCGCCACCTCCACCCACGCCGAGGCCGTGCGCGAGGCGGTCCTGTCCGAGGTCCGTGGCAACCCGGCGCTCGCCGCCTTCTTCGACTCCGGCCGCGTCGACCCGTTCGTGGTCACCGACCTGCCCAACGTCGCCGGGCTGCGCCGCGAGGCGATCATCCTGTCGCTCGGTCTGGGCCGGACCCCGCACCGCCGCGTGCTGCACACGTTCGGGCCGATCTCCGCGCCCGGGGGCGACGCCCTGCTGCTCGACGCGCTGGGGTCCACGCGGCACCGGCTGACCGTGGTCGCCTGCTTCGGCGCCGACGACCTCGACCCCGAGCGCCTGCGCGGTCCGGGTCCGCGGCTGCTGGCCGACCTGCTCGCGTTCGCCGCCCGCCGCGGTGCCGGTCAGGACGTGTCCGACCTGGTCACGCCGCCCGAGCCCACCGACCCGCTGCTGCGGACCCTGGCGGCTGCGACAGCCGCCGCGGACGAGGCCCTCGCCGCGGCGACCGAGCCCGACCGCCTGCTCCTCGACCTCGCCGAGCGCCTCTGGAAGCACGGCCTGCTGGTCGAGGCCGACCACGGCATCCCCGGGGGCGACCGGATCCCGCTGGTCGTCGGCCACCCCGACCTGCCGGGCGAGATGCTCGTCGCCGTCCTCACCGACGACGCCGAGTACACCGCCGAGCGCAGCGTCCGGGTCCGCGACCGGCTCACCGCCGACCGCCTCGAGCGGGTGGGCTGGAGCGTCATCCGCGTCTGGTCCGCGGCCGCGTTCATGGACCCGCAGGCCGAGGTCGACCGGATCCGCCGGGCCGTGCATGCGCGCGTCCCTGCACCGGCGGCGCCCCGCAGCGCCCCGCTGCAGCTGGGCCTGCTCGACGAGGCCGACGAGACCGAGGAGCTGCCGACGCCCGAGTCCTCGGCTGCTCGGGCGGCGGCGCGGGCATCGGCCCACCCGGACGAGCCCCGCCCTGCGACCGGGGTGTGGTCGACGGTCGAGGTCATCGAGGCCGCCGACGCGTCGCCCGCTGAGCCCGCCGAGCCTGCCGAGCCCGCTGCGCCTTCTGACAGCGGAACCGACGCCGCCGACGAGCCGCCGAGCCGCGCCCTCCAGCTCGCCCTCGCGGTGCCCACGCTGCAGCGGCCCGACGTGCGACGCGGTCTGCCGATCGGTGCCTACAGCGACGACCAGCTGGACGAGCTGGTGACGTGGCTGCAGTCGGACGAGAAGGAGCGGACCCGCGAGCAGCTGGCTGCGGCCCTCCGGGACGAGCTGGGCATCACGCGGCGGTCGTACCGGATCGACACCGCGGTGCGCAGCGCGATCACCCGGGCGATGCGCTGACCCACCCGCCCCGGTGGGATCATCGGACCGTGACCGCGTCCGAGAAGCCAGCACGCCGGCCGCGTCGTGCCGTGCGCCACGCGGGGACGGTCGGCGGCGACGACGCGAACCTCGTCTCCACCCACCCCGCTGTGGAGACTCCGGCTCCGACGGGGTCGGCGGCACCCGCGCCCGAGCCGGTGGTCGCGCGGCGGAGCGTCGACGACTCCGACGTCGGCTGGGGCGACCGCGAGGCCGGTTCCAACGACGACCGGCTGAGCCAGGACAAGCCACCGCACTGGTAGCGCGCGCGTGTCGGACCCGTGCGGGAGGATCGCCGAGCCGACCGAGTGCACCCACGAAGGAGAAGTCGATGGCCGAGGTCCTGCTGTTCCACCACGCCCAGGGTCTGACGTCCGGCGTCCAGGAGTTCGCGGAGACGCTGCGTGGCGCCGGGCACACCGTGCACGTGCCGGACCTGTTCGACGGGCACGTGTTCGACGACCTCGAGGCGGGGCTCGCGTACGCCGGCGAGGTCGGGTTCGGCACCGTGATGGGTCGCGGCCAGCAGACCGTGGACACGCTGCCCGCCGCGCTGGTCTACGCCGGGTTCTCCCTCGGGGTCCTGCCCGCGCAGATGCTCGCCCAGACGCGTCCCGGCGCTCGGGGCGCGTTGTTCTACCACTCGTGCGTGCCGACGGCGGAGTTCGACAGCCCGTGGCCGGCGGGTGTGCCGGTGCAGATCCACGGGATGGACGCCGACCCGTTCTTCGCGGGCGAGGGCGACATCGACGCCGCCCGCGCGCTGGTGAAGGAGACCGAGCTCGCCGAGCTCTTCGTCTACCCGGGCGAGCAGCACCTCTTCGCGGACAGCAGCCTGTCCTCGTACGACCCCGCGGCGGCGCAGCTGCTCACGGAGCGCACGCTGACGTTCCTCGCCGCGCTGCGGTAGCGCAGGTCCCGGCCTGGTCGGCGGTGGTGGACGCCCTGATCGCTCAGACGTCATCTGTCAGGAGAGTCCGTTGAAGATCACTCAGTCCCCGCCCGGACGGCGCCGTGCTCTCGCCACGGTGCGCACCCTCGACACGTCGTCGAGCGCATGACCTCAGGAGCCGACAGGCCGTTCCTCGGCGCGTACGCCCTGGTCGCGGGCATGCCGCCGACCGCCGGGCGCGAGACCTTCCGACTGCTCGCCGACCTGCCGATCGCCGGCCTCGAGCTCCCGCTCGCCGCTGCGTCCGCCCCCGCGACGTGGTGGGACGAGCACGTCCTGCCGTCGTGGGACCTGGTGGTCACGGCGATCCCGACGGTGATGCAGCGACTCGGAGAAGACCCACGGTACGGACTGGCGTCCACCGACGAGGGCGGCCGCCGCGCCGCGCTCGACGACGTCGCGGAGGCCGCTCGGCTCGCGCAGCAGCTCGCACAGCAGGCGGGGCGCGTCCGGGTGCGTGCCGTGCAGGTGAACTCGGCACCGACGACACTGGCCTCGCCCGACGCCCTGGCCCGCTCGATCGAGCAGATCGCTGCCTTCGACCTCGCAGGCGCGCTGGTCACGATCGAGCACTGCGACGCCGCCGAGTCGACGCGCGTACCGCAGAAGGGCTTCCTGTCCCTCGAGCACGAGCTCGCCGTGCTGGCCGGTGGACCGGCGCGTCTGACGGTGAACTGGGGACGGTCCGCGATCGACGGCCGCTCCGCATCCACACCGGCCGAGCACGTGCGTGCCGCGGTCGACGCCGGTCTCCTCGGCGGGGTGATGTTCTCCGGCGCGACCGACCAGGTCACCGCCTGGGGCCGGCCGTGGGACGACACCCACATCCCACCGGCGGGCGACGACCCGGCGCTGGCCGCGTCGAGCGCCAGCCTCCTCGATCGTGCCCAGGTGGACGCCACGCTCGCCGCCACCACCGGCACGGCGCGCTACATCGGCGTGAAGGTCACCACCCACCCCGACGCCACCCGGCCGGAGCAGCGCGTCGCCGTCGCACGCGCGGCGCTGGCCATGCTCGGCCAGCGCGCGCAGCCGGACGGCCGCTGACGGCCGTCGGCGGGGCCCGGAGCTCGTCCGGCTCCCGCCGACGTGCGCAGGGGTCCGGTCAGGCGGTCGGCGGGATCGACGGCGGCGGCGTGGTCGGGCCGGTTCCTGCGCCCGCGCCCGCGTCGTTGATGATCGCCGGCGTGAGGTTGCGGGCCAGCAGGTCGCGGATCTCCTGGAGCACCAGGACGTCCTCGGCCGGCGCCTCGGGCTCGACCTCCTCGCCGCGCTTGCGGCGCGCGGCCAGGGCGTTCATCGGCACGACGATGAAGAAGTACACGGCGGCGGCCGTGAACAGGAACAGGATGAGTGCCTGCAGGATCAGGCCGAACGAGAAGATCGCGTTGTTGATCTCGAAGGTCCAGACCTGGCTCAGGTCCGTCTGGCCGAGGATGGCCGAGATCAGCGGCCCGATGAAGCCGTCGACGAGCGACTGGACGACCGCGCCGAACGCGGCACCGATCACGACACCGACGGCCAGCTCGATCGCGTTGCCGCGGGAGATGAAGTCCTTGAATCCTTGGAGCATCGTCGCGATTCCCTTCGGTCGGTGGTCCGCCTTCTGCGGCCACTGAGGTGGGTCAGGGTTCTGGGGGTTGTCGTGGTCCGTCGGCGCAGCGCGCCCGGAATGCACGATCATGGCACGACGACCGCGGACAGCAACGCGGAAGCGGCGGCCCCCGCGAGAGCGGGCGCCTCGGTCGGGGAGACGGCGAGCAGGACCGGAACCGACGCGTCACCGGAGCCGCCCAGACCCAGCGCACCGCCGGGGCCGTCCTGACGGGCGACCGGCAGGACGAGCGCCCTCGTCGCGACCACCCCGCCCGGGCCGCCCTCCGCCGTCGCTGCCAGCACGTCCACCCGCACGCCCGGGGACAGCAGCCCCGCGACGGCGGGATCGGCGAACCGGACCGTCGCCACCACCGTGCCGGGCGGTCCGCGCACCTCGTCGTCGGCCAGCAGGCCGGGGAGCACCGGGACGCCGGTCGCGAGGGGGACGGCGGCAGCGGAGCCGACCACGTCCGCCGGGTCCGTGACCGCTCCGTCGGGGGCGACGGACCGGGGGAACCGGCCGACGCGGACGTCGGCGCTGGTCAGCGTGGTCCCGGCAGGGATCTCCCGCGCCGCGACCACCACGGCGGACGTCGGCGGGTCCGGCGGGCGCAGCGACTGCACTATGCAGGCGGCGGCGACGCCGAGGAACGCCGCGGCGACCGCGAACCGAGTGCGCCACAGGGCGGACCGCAGGGTCACCTGCCACGGGCGGCGGCGGTGGGGGAGCGGCGGCGGGCGGCCGGCGAGCAGGTGGGGGAGCATGACGGCCGACGGTAGAGCGGCCGCGGGTGCGGGACGCCGGGGACGGCGACGATGTGAACAGCCCCGCGTGCGCGCGGGCTGCGGGCGGCTCGACAGACGAGTTCGGCGCCCCCACCCGCAGGTGACGGCGCCGAGGCTCAGGCGACGAGGGTCAGGCGGAGGCGGCGGGCTTCGCGGCCGGCGCGGGCGTCGAGGACGCGGTGGACGTCGAGGAGTCCGACGACGAGGACGCCGGCGCGGGGCTCGTCGTGCTCGCGGCCGGGGTCAGGGCCGACGACTTCGCACCGGCGCGCGCGTCGTTGCGGTAGAACCCGGAGCCCTTGAACACGACGCCGACCGAGGAGAACACCTTGCGCAGGCGTCCGTCGCACTCGGGGCAGACGCTCAGCGAGTCGTCACTGAACGACTGCACCGTCTCGAAGGCGTGACCGCATGCCGTGCAGGCGTAGGCGTAGGTGGGCACTGAAGTTCTCCTGGCAGCTCATCGAGCGGGTCAGTCGGTCTGGCACTCGCGTCGTCCGAGTGCCAATCGTAACCGCTACGCCGCTCAGGACATTCCGACCGCCCGCGCCGGGCGCCACGCCAGCCGGACCGGTGGCGGCGAAGTACCCTCCGAAGCGTGTCTCGTCGCCGCCTCCTTCGTCTCTCCCTGGTCACCGTCGCCGCGGTGGTCGTCCTCGCGCTCGTCGCCGTGATGGTCACCGCCGTCATCGTGGTGCGGCGCCCGCTGCCCGAGGTCTCCGGCGAGAAGGAGCTGGCGGGCCTCGACGCCGACGTCATCGTGACCCGCGACGACCGGGGAGTCCCGACGATCACGGCGACGACCTCCCGCGACCTGTTCCGCGCCCAGGGCTACGTCGCCGCGCAGGACCGCTTCTTCGAGATGGACTACCGCCGGCACGTGACGTCGGGCCGCCTGTCGGAGCTGGTGGGGGAGAACGAGGACGCGCTCGCGGCCGACAAGGTGATCCGGACCTTCGGCTGGCGCCGGGTGGCCCAGCAGGAGTGGGACCTCCTGCAACCCGCCACGCGTGACGCCCTGCAGGCCTACGCCGACGGGGTCAACGACTACCTCGCCGACCGCGACCCGGGTGCGGTCGCCGTCGAGTACAGCGTCCTCGGCCTGCAGGTGGACGTCGCGGCGCCGGAGGAGTGGGACCCGGTCGACTCGCTGGCGTGGCTCAAGGCGATGGCCTGGGACCTGCGCGGCAACTACGACGCCGAGCTGGAGCGCGCGGCCTCGTACTCGACCATCGGTGACGTCGCCCGGGTCGAGGAGCTCTTCCCCACGTACCCGCAGGACCTCAACCTGCCGATCCTCACCGCGGCGGACCTGCCGGTCACCACGGTGGAGCAGGCGGCGTCGAGGACGACCTCGCTCGACCTCGACAGCGCGGACCTCCAGGAGGCGATGGCGTCGGCGTCCGCGGCGCTCGCCGCGGTGCCGCACCTCGTGGGCGACGGCGAGGGCGTCGGGTCGAACTCGTGGGTGGTCTCCGGCGCCCTCACCGAGTCCGGCAAGCCGCTGCTGGCCAACGACCCGCACCTCGGCATCTCGGCGCCGGGCATCTGGGAGCAGATCGGCCTGCGGTGCGACGACGTGTCCGCCGCGTGCCCGTACGACGTCTCCGGGTTCGCGTTCGCGGGCCTGCCGGGCGTGGTCATCGGGCACAACGCCTCGCTCGCGTGGGGCCTGACCAACCTGGGCGCCGACGTCACCGACTTCGTCCTCGAGCGGGTCGACGAGGACACCACCCGGCTCGACGGGGCGTCGGCGCCGATCACGGAGCGCACCGAGGTCATCAAGGTCAACGGCGGCGACGACGTGCGGCTGACCGTGCGGGAGTCCGTGCACGGGCCGCTGGTGTCCGACGTGCTGGACCTCGTGGGCGTCGGCACCGCCCCCGTCCCCGAGGGCGCGCCCGGCAGGACCTTCGAGGTCGCGCTCGCGTGGACCGCCCTGCAGCCGGGTCGGACCATGGACGCCGTGCTGGCGATCAACGTCGCCAAGACCGCCGCGGACATCCAGGCGGCCGCCGCGCTGTTCGACGTGCCGTCGCAGAACATCGTCTTCGCGACGACGGACGGCCACATCGGCTACCAGGCTCCGGGCCGGATCCCTGTCCGCGCGAACGTCTCCGACGGCCCGGTGCCCTCCGACGGCACGTGGCCGCGGCCGGGCTGGGACAGCCGGTACGACTGGCAGGGCTTCGTCGACGCGGCCGCGATGCCGCGCGCGCTCGACCCGGTCGAGGGGTTCGTCGTCACGGCCAACCAGGCGGTCACCCCCGCCGGCGTGGGCCCGTTCCTCACCGACGACTGGGACTACGGCTACCGCGCGCAGCGGATCCGCACCCTGCTCACGGCGGCGACGACCGACGACAAGGTCGACGTGGCGGACATGGCCCGGATCCAGAGCGACGAGCACAGCCCCTTCGCGGACGTGCTGGTCCCGGTGCTGCTGACCCTCGACATCGAGGACTCGTTCTACGACGACGGGCAGGAGCTGCTCCGCACGTGGGACCGGGTGCAGTCCTCCGACTCGGCCGCAGCCGCGTACTTCGCGGCCGTGTGGGTCGACGTGCTCCGGTCGGCGTTCGCGGACGACCTGCCCGAGGGCTACGGCCCCAACGGGGGGTCGCGCTGGCTCGAGGTGGTCCGCCGGCTGCTCGAGGAGCCGGCGTCACCGTGGTGGGACGACAAGACGACCGCGGGCGTCGTCGAGGGACGCGACGAGGTGCTGACCCGCGCCATGGTCGAGGCGCGCCGCCAGCTCACCGCGCAGCTGGGCCGCGACGCGTCCGACTGGCGGTGGGGCCTGGTGCACACGGCAGCCCCCGAGCACCCGGTGCTGGGCGGTGCGTCGCTGCCCGGGGTGATCCGCAACCTGGTCAACCCGGACGCTGTCGCGGTGGGCGGCGGGTCCTCGATCGTCAACGCCACCGCCTGGGACGCCAGCTCCGAGTCGTTCGGGGTGACCGCGGGGCCGTCGATGCGCATGGTCGTCGACCTCGGCGACCTCGATGCGTCGACGTGGGTGACCTTCACCGGCGCCTCGGGGCACCCGGCGAGCGTGCACTACTCCGACCAGCTGGGCCCCTGGTCGCGCGGGGAGACCTTCCCGTGGCCGTTCACCCAGGCCGCCACCGAGGCGGACGCCCGGGACAGGCTGACGCTCACGCCGTGATGCGGTGCCACTCCTCGGGGGTCGCCACGGCGTCCACCAGCCGGTCGTGCGGCTCGCGGGGCAGCGGGCGCGTGCCGGCGTCGTAGAGCTCCTCGGGGAAGACCAGGGCGATGACGGGGACGCCCGGCCGGATGTGCTCCAGCGCCCGGTCGTACCAGCCGCCACCCTGACCGAGCCGCGCGCCGGTGGTGTCGACGGCCAGCGCCGGGGCGATCACGACGTCGGCCTCCGCCAGCGCCGCTGCGCCGAGGGTGGGACCGCCCGGCTCCGGGGGGCGGCCGGGGGCGCGCTCGCGCAGGTCGTCGGCGCCGGAGTACTCCGCCCAGTCGCGCTGCAGGCCGCTGCCCAGCACGGGCATGAGCAGGCGGACGCCGCGGGCTGCCAGGGCCTCGAGGAGGGGACCGGTGCCGGGCTCGGTGGCCCGCGCGGCGTAGACGGAGACGCAGGAGGCGTCGGCGACGGCGGGGATGGTGAGGACCACGTCGGCGAGCTGCTGGGCGGCGGCCTCGCGGAGGCGCACGGAGCGCATCTTGCGGGCGTTGCGGATGGCCACCCGGAGCCGTTCCTTGACGTCCTCGACCTCGTCCCCCTCGGACACGCGCGGATACGGCTGGGCGACGCTGCTCATGGGACCAGTGTCGCAAACCCGGAGGCTCACCCACGACCGACCGGGGTATGACTTGTCTCCTCGTCCAGGTGGTGACGGACGCCACTGCGCACCGCCCACCCCCGCGGCTAGGGTCCGGACATGACCATCCACAAGGCAGTCATCCCCGCCGCGGGCCTCGGGACCAGGTTCCTGCCCGCCACGAAGTCGACTCCCAAGGAGATGCTCCCGGTCGTCGACAAGCCGGCCATCCAGTACGTCGTCGAGGAGGCCGTGCGGGCCGGGCTCGACGACGTCCTGCTCATCACGGGCCGCTCCAAGCGCACCCTCGCCGACCACTTCGACGCCGTGCCCGAGCTCGAGGCGGCGCTGGAGGCGAAGGGCGACCTCGAACGGCTCGCCAAGGTCCGCGAGTCCACCGACCTCGGCCACGTGCACTTCGTCCGCCAGGGCCAGCCGAAGGGTCTCGGCCACGCCGTGCTCCAGGCCAAGCACCACGTCGGGCGGGAGCCGTTCGCGGTCCTGCTCGGCGACGACCTGATCGACGAGCGCGACGAGCTGCTGAGCACCATGCTCGCGCTGCAGGAGCGCACGGGCGGCTCGGTCATCGCCCTGCTCGAGGTGCCCCCGGCGCAGATCTCGATGTACGGGTGCGCCGCTGTCGAGGCGTTCGACGGCGCGGCGGACGTGGACCAGGTGAAGATCACCGGGCTCGTCGAGAAGCCCCCCGCCGACGAGGCCCCCAGCAACCTCGCGATCATCGGTCGCTACGTCCTGCACCCCGCGGTGTTCGAGGTGCTCGAGAGCACCGCACCCGGCCGCGGCGGCGAGATCCAGCTGACCGACGCGCTGGCCACGCTCGCGGACCTGCCGGCGTCCGAGGGGGGCGGCGTGTACGGCGTCGTGTTCCGCGGACGGCGCTACGACACCGGCGACCGGCTCGACTACCTCAAGGCCGTCGTCCAGATCGCGGTCGACCGCCCCGATCTGGGCCCCGACTTCCGCACCTGGTTGGGCGAGTTCGCGCAGACCCTCACCGACTGACCCCCCGGGCGGGGCACAATGCGCGCATGAGATCGGTCCAGGATCACCTCGCGGCCGTGCTGGCCGCCGTCGGACCGGTCGCACCGCTCGACGTCGTGCTGCGCGACGCCGTCGGCTGCATCCTCGCGGCCGACGTCACCGCGACGCACGACCTGCCCGGGCTCGCGGTGGCGGCGCGCGACGGGTACGCCGTGGCCGCGCACGAGACCGCCGGTGCCGGGTACGCGAGCGCGCAGGCGCTGCCCGTGGCGCACGACGTCCGCCCGGGGCCCGGCGGCCCGCTCCGGCTGGTGCCCGGCACGGCGGTCCGCATCGCGTCCGGTGCCCCGCTGCCGCTGGGCGCCGACGCCGTCGTGCCCCTGGAGGAGACCGACCGCGGGACCTCGCGCGTCGCCATGCAGCGCCCGGCGGTCGCCGGCCAGCACGTACGCGCGGCGGCCTCCGACGTGCGCGCGGGCGACGTGGTGCTCGAGGCGGGCACCCGGCTCGGCGCCCGGCAGCTGGCGCTGGCCGCCGCGATGGGCCGGGGACGGCTGCGTGTGCACCCGACGCCGCGCGTGGTGCTGCTGTCGGTCGGCGACGAGCTGATCGAGCCGGGTACCCACGCGGACCGCACCGGGGCCGAGGTGTTCGAGGCGGACGGGCACGCGCTCGAGGCGGCCGTCCGGGACGCCGGAGCCGCGGCCGTCCGGGTCGGCATCCTCGGCGACGACCGCGCGATCCTGCGCGAGGCCATCGAGGACCAGCTGGTGCGCGCCGACCTCATCGTCATCACCGGCGGGCTGTCCGAGCTGACGCACGACACGGTCAAGGACGTGCTGGCCCCGATGGGCAGCGTCCGGCTGGACCAGATCGCGATGACGCCGGGTCAGCGGCACGGCTTCGGCACGGTGGCCGACGACCTGGCGAGCGACAAGTCCGTGCCGATCTTCGCGCTGCAGGGCCACCCCGTCGCCGCGCAGGTGTCGTTCGAGGTGTTCGTCCGACCGGCGCTGCGGGCCATGGCCGGGCACGCCGAGCTGTTCCGCCCGTCCGTCGCCGCCGAGGTCGTCGAGGGCTGGGTCTCGCCGCCGGGGCTGCGCCAGTTCGTGCCGGCCACCGTGCTGGGCTCGCCCGACGAGGGCTACCGCGTGACGCCCCTCGGTGACCCCTCGGCACCCACGGTGAGCGCCCTCGCGCACGCCAACGCGCTCGCGGTCGTCGGCGAGCAGGACCTGACCGTGCACCCTGGACAGGTGGTCCACTGCCTCGTCCTGGAGGGCTGATGGCGATCGGGTGGCCCGCCGTCCTCGTCGAGGGCAACGTCCGGCTGCGTCCCCTGCGCCGGCGCGACCAGGACACGTGGATGGCGCTTCGGGCGCAGAACGCCGCGTGGCTCGAACCGTGGGACGCCACGAGCCCCGTGCCGGTCACGGGCCCCCGGCCGTCGTTCGGCACGTTCGTGCGGTCGCTGTCCTCACAGGCACGCGCGGGCGTGACCCTGCCCTTCGCCATCGACCTCGACGGTCGGCTCGTCGGGCAGCTGACCGTGTCGTCGATCACCTACGGGTCGCTGCGGTCCGCGGCGGTCGGGTACTGGGTGTCCGAGCACGTCGCCGGGCTGGGGGTGACCCCGACGGCCGTCGCGCTGGCCACCGACCACTGCTTCGACGCGCTGGGCCTGCACCGGGTGGAGATCAACATCCGCCCGGAGAACGGGCCGTCGCTGCGGGTCGTCGAGAAGCTGGGGTTCCGGGACGAGGGGCTGCGCGAGCGGTACCTGCACATCCAGGACCGCTGGTGCGACCACCGCTCGTTCGCGCTCACCGTCGAAGACGTGCCGGGCGGGCTGCTGGAGCGGTGGCGCGCCCGGAACGGGTGACGCACAGGCCGACACGCCGCACTGGTCCCGGGTGGGCGCGGTCGGGACGCCTACCGTCGTGACGTGAACGATCTCGCAGGACCGGTCGCGCTCGCGCTGGTCGGCCTGTGGGTGGCATACCTGGTGCCGCACAAGCTGCGGCACCGGCAGCAGCTGCTCGAGTCCCGGGCGGACGACCGGTTCTCCGAGGCGCTGCGCGTGGTCGCGGTGAGCGACCGGCGCATCCGCCTCGAGGCCTCGTCCGCGGAGTGCGGGCCGACGGCGAGCAGTACCGCGGGGCTGCTGACCCCGGGCAAGGGGCTCCCGGTGGCCACCGGGAGCGCGACAGGAGGCACCACCGTGGACCGACCGCACGGCACCCAGGACCGGATGACCGCCGACGCGGCTCGCCGCGCCGCGCAGGCACGTGCCGCGAGAGCGGCCTCGGTCGCCCGTCGTGGCGCCGCCGCGCGCCGTCGCGCGCTCCTGGCCGGGTTCCTCGTGGTCGCGACCGTGGTCGGCTGGACCGTCGTCGGGCTGAACCCGCTGGTCACCTGGGTCGCGGGCGCCGTGCCCACCGTCCTGCTCGGCTCCGTCCTGGTGCTCGGCCGCCGCGCGGTGCTGGCCGGCCGGGAGGCCGACGAGGCCTGGGCGCAGAAGATCGCCGACGAGCGCCGGGTGGCCTCCGGGCCGCGCACGGGTGCGATGCGCGCGGTGGCCACCGCGTCGCGGACCGCCCCGGTCGCCAAGCCCGCACCCACCCCTGCGCAGGAGGCGCCGGCTGCACCGCTCGAGGCGCCCATGGCCTTCGTCACCGGCCGCGCCGTCCACCCGTCCGACGCCAGCACCGAGGTGTTCGCCCGCATCGTCGAGGACAAGGGCGAGTCCGAGGGCCCCGCGCGGCACGCGTCCACCGGGCAGGTGCCGGTGGTCCGCAGGTCCGTCGCCGAGCAGTCCACCGGTACGGCCGCGGCCGAGGACGACGAGGCCTGGTCCCCGGTGCCCGTCCCGCGCCCCACCTACACGATGAAGGCGTCCGCACCGCGTCGTGAGCCGGTCCCGCTGGAGAACCTCGAGGGGTCGACCGCCGCCCGCACCGCCGACGTCGAGGCGCCCGCCGACACCGAGCGCACGCCGCTCGAGGCGCCCGTCGAGACGACCGGCAGCATCGACCTGAACGCGGTCCTGGCCAAGCGTCGCGTCGCCGGGGAGTGACCCGCCGGATTTCGCGATCCACCGGGCGCTGGTGTTAGTCTTTAGCCCGCTCGCGGGGCTGTGGCGCAGTTGGTAGCGCGTCTCGTTCGCAATGAGAAGGTCAGGGGTTCGAATCCCCTCAGCTCCACCCGCAGCACGAAGGCGGCCCCCCATCGGGAGGCCGCCTTCGTCGTTCTCGGGGGTCGCGCAGGCTCAGAGCAGGCTGCGGCGGCGGCTGCGGTTGCCCGAGACGGCGGCCACGCCGACCGCGGCGAGCACCACCTGGAACAGCAGCTCGATCCAGTCGACGCCGGCGGTGTCCTGGACGCCGACCAGCGACGCCAGGTAGGTGCCGATCAGGGCGGCGACGATTCCGATCACGATGGTCAGCAGCAGCGAGATGCGCTGACGACCGCGCACGAGGAGTCGGCCGAGGATGCCGATCACCGCGCCGATGATGATGGCGGAGATGATGCCTTCGGGTGTCATGTGGAACTCCTAGACTTCGAGGGGTTCGATCGGGTACGACCGATGAATCTAGGGGTGATTTGTCGGATTCGCGCGTCGAGCGCGATGGCACACTGGCGCCGTGCCCCGCGTCGTGCCTGCCCGAATCGCTTCACAGAGCCGCTGGAACCGGATTCGCGCGTGGGTCGACCCGCTGGTCGTGATGATCCTCTCGGCGCTCCTGCTGGGGCTGCTGCTGCCTGCGCGGGGCAGCGTCGCGGACGTGCTGGACGTGGTGCGCACCGCGGCGATCGTCGTCCTGTTCTTCCTGTACGGCGCGCGTCTGGCCACCGGCGACGTCTGGGCCGGGCTGCGCAACTGGCGGCTGCAGGGGTCCATGCTCGCGTCCACCTACGTGGCGTTCCCCGTGCTCGGCCTGCTGGTCCAGCTGCTGCCCGACGCGGTCCTCTCCTCCGAGCTCAAGACCGGGTTGCTGTACCTCGCGCTGCTCCCGTCGACCGTGCAGTCGTCGGTCGTGTTCACGTCGATCGCGCGCGGCAACGTGGCGGGCGCGATCACCGGCGCCACGATCTCGAACGTCGTCGGCATCGTGCTCACGCCGCTGCTCGTCGCGGTCCTCATGGTCCGCACCGCCGCGGTGTCGGGGAGCAACGTCACCGGGATCCTCCTGCAGCTGCTGCTGCCGTTCGCGCTCGGGCAGCTGGTGCAGCGCTGGATCGGGCCGTGGCTGCGTGCCCGGCCGCAGCTCACCCGGGTCACCGACCGCAGCACGATCGTGCTCGTCGCGTACACGTCGGTGAGCGAGGCGACCGTCTCGGGTGCCTGGTCGCACGTCACCTGGGTGGCTCTCGTCATCCTGCTCGTCGTGTGCGCGGTGATGCTGGTGGCGATGCTCCTGCTCACGTGGAACAGCGGACGGTGGCTCTCGCTCGAGCGCGGCGACCGCATCGCGCTGCTGATGTGCGGGTCGAAGAAGAGCCTGGCCACGGGCCTGCCGATGGCCGCCGTCCTGTTCGACCCGGCGCTCGCGGCCAGCGTCGCGCTGCCCGTGATCGCGTTCCACCAGCTGCAGCTGGCGACGTGCGCGGTGCTCGCGCGGCGACTTGCCGCCCAGGTCGAGTAGCGTCTCCCCGGAACGATTCGACCAGGTCGTCCACCGCCCGTCCCGCCGAGGAGCCCCGTGCCCGACGTGATCGCCGTCATCCCGCAGCCCGCTGTGCTGGAGCGGACCGGGGACGCCCCCTTCGTCCTGACCGAGGCGACCACCGTGGTGGCCGACGGCCGCCCCGACCTCATCGGCATCGCGGTGCTGGTCGCCGACCTGCTCGGCCGGGTGGGCGGACGGGCCGTCGAGGTGCGGTACGCCGAGAGCGGCGCGTCCGACATCGTGCGCCTGCGGCTCGTGGAGTCGCTGCCGCCCGGCGACGAGGCCTATCGCGTGATCTCCCGGAACGGGCGCATCGACCTCGAGGCGCGCACCCCCGCCGGCCTCGTCCGCGCCATCGTCACGCTGCGCCAGCTGATCGTGTCCGCGCCCGGCGGCGTCCTGCGCGTGCCCGCGGTGCGCATCGAGGACTCGCCGCGCTACGACTGGCGTGGCCTGTCGATCGACGTCGCCCGGCACTTCGTCCCCGTGCGGGACCTCAAGGTCGTCATCGGCGTCATGGCGCACTACAAGCTCAACGTCCTGCACCTGCACCTCACCGACGACCAGGGCTGGCGGCTGCACGTGCCGTCGCGCCCGCTGCTCACGCGGCTGTCCAGCAGCACGTCGGTCGACGGCGACCCGGGCGGCTTCTACTCGGCGGAGGACTTCGCCGACATCGTGGGCTTCGGCGCGGCCAGAGGCGTGCGGGTGGTGCCGGAGATCGACGTCCCCGGTCACGTCAACGCCGCCACCCACGCGTACGGGGAGCTCACGCCGTCCGGCGAGCCGACGGACTCCTACACCGGCATCGAGGTCGGGTTCAGCCGGCTGCACGCGGACCTGCCCGCCACGGGCGCCTTCCTCACCGACGTGTTCTCCGACGTCGCGTCGATGACGCCGGGCGACTACGTGCACATCGGCGGCGACGAGGTGCTCACCATGGAGGCGGACGAGTACGCGACCCTCGTCGCGGCCGCCTCCACCGCGGTCCGGGCCGCCGGCAAGAAGGTGGTCGGCTGGCAGGAGATCGCGCACACCCCGCTCGAGCCCGGCACGGTCGTGCAGTACTGGGACACGCGAGTGGACCCGGCGCCGTTCGTCGCGGCGGCCGAGGCGGGTGCGCTGCTGCTGATGTCCCCCGGGTCGAAGGCCTACCTCGACATGAAGTACGACGCGAGCACCGAGCTGGGCCTGGAGTGGGCCGGTCACATCGAGCTGCGCGACGCCTACGACTGGGAGCCGTCGACCCTGATCGAGGGAGTGCCGGGCGACGCGGTGATCGGCGTCGAGGCGGCCATCTGGACCGAGACGCTGCGCGACCTGCCGGCCCTGACGCAGATGCTCCTGCCCCGGTTGGCGGCGATCGCGGAGGTGGCTTGGTCCGCGCCGGAGCGCCGCGACTGGGAGGACTTTCGCACCCGGATCGCGCAGCAGGCACCGTTCTGGGACCGCCTCGGGCTGTCCTGGTACGCGAGCCCGCAGGTGGACTGGCCGCAGCGCTGAGCCGCTAGACCCAGGTCTGCAGCCACATGTGCGAGTGCCAGAAGTCGTAGGGCACGATCCACGCGGTCCAGATCGGGTAGAAGAACGCGCTGACGCCCAGGATCAGGGCCACGAGCACCCCGCAGCCCACGATCGCCCAGCGCCGACCGCGTTCGTCCACGTCCTTCGGCCCGACCACGAGACCGATGACGTAGACCAGGGTGAGCACCACCCAGGGCGTGAACGCGATCGAGTAGAACGTGAAGATCGTGCGGTGCGCGTAGGCGAACCACGGCAGCCAGCCGGCGACGATGCCCGACAGCACGGCGCCCGCCCGCCAGTCGCGGTACCGGAACAGCCAGACCGCCGCCACCAGGACCGCCGCCGCGGCGCACCACCAGAGCACCGGGTTGCCGAGCGCCACGATCGCCTGCGAACAGCTGGCCGCACCGCACGCGTCCTGGGCCGCCTGACCGGACAGCTCGGAGACCTCGGTCGGGTACCAGAACGACGTCGGCCGCCACTGCACGATCCAGCCCAGCGGGTGCGCGGCGTAGGAGTGCGGGGTCTCCAGGCCGTTGTGGAACGCCCACATGTCCTGGTGGTACTTCCAGAACGAGCGCAGCGCCGGTGGCAGCCACTGGACGCCCAGGTCCGGGTTCTGCTCGGCCCACAGCCGGCCGTAGGCGCCCCGGTGCGCGAACCAGGACCACCACGAGCCGACGTACACGACGAGCGCGATGCCGACCATCGAGATCCCGGCGACGACGCCGTCCTTGAGGATCCCCGCACGCCACCAGAGGCGCACCCCGATGCTGCGGCGGGCGGTGAGGTCCCAGGCCACGCTGATCAGCCCGAACACCGCGAGGAAGTACATCGCCGACCACTTGGTGCCCAGCGCGAGCCCGAGCAGCACCGCCGCGGCGAGGCGCCACCAGCGGACGCCGAGCCGCGGGCCGTCGCCGAGCTCCTCCCCGGCGTCGAGGACCTGGGCGGTCCGTGCCGCCAGGCGTCGTCGCGCCTGGTCGCGGTCCAGCAGCAGTGCGCCGAAGGCGGCGAGCACGAAGAACATGAGGAACGGGTCGAGGAGGCTGATCCGCGACATGACGATCGCCTCGCCGTCGACCGCCATCAGCAGGCCGGCCAGGGTGCCCAGCGCGGTCGACGCGAACAGCCGACGGCCGATGCGCGCCACCATGAGGACCGCCAGGACCCCGCAGACAGCCGCCGCCAGCCGCCACGCCGCCGAGCTGCCGACCCCGCCGCCCACGTGGATCCCGAGCGCGATCAGCCACTTGCCCACCTGCGGGTGCACCACGTACGAACCCGTCGTGGTGAGGCCGCTGGTGTCGCCGGCCTCGAACGCAGGGTTGGGCTCCTCACCCCAGGTGGCCTCGAACCCGTTGACCAGCAGCGAGAACGCGTCCTTGACGTAGTACGTCTCGTCGAACACGAGGTTGTGCGGGCGTCCCAGGTCCCAGAACCGCAGCACCGCCGCGAGCAGCGTGACCGCGAGCGGCCACAACCAGCCGGTCAGGCGGGCGCGGGGGGTCGCGTCCATCGCGAGCGTGTCGTCGCCGATCAGCCGCCGGAGCAGGCGGCGGTGGGTGGACTCCTGGGGCCCCTCGAACTCGCGGGGCTCGCCGGGGGGGACCGTCTCGGCGGAGTCCGGCAGCTCCGTGCCGACCTCGTCGGGATCCGGGGAGGGGGCGACGTCTCCCTGACGGGCGGTCAGGGTCGGGGCGTCGTCGTCTCCGAGGGGCGGCACGGCGTCATCGTAGGGGCGGCGCCTGTACGGCGGGGAGGGCTCAGCGCTTCGGGACGCCGTCGTGGAGGTGGCAGGCTGACCGCGTGAGCCACGCAGAGCAGCAGACCCCCGGCCGCCTCGTGCTGGCAGCGACGCCGATCGGCAACACGGAGGACGCGTCGGCGCACCTGCGCAGGCTGCTCGCGGAGGCCGACGTGGTCGCCGCCGAGGACACCCGACGGCTCCGCGCGCTGGCGGCTCGACTGGGCGTCGAGATCGGCGGTCGCGTGCTCAGCTTCCACGAGCACAACGAGGTCGAGCGCTCGGCGGAGGTGCTCGCGGTCGTCGCCGGCGGGGGCACGGTGGTCGTCGTGACGGACGCCGGCATGCCCGCCGTCTCCGACCCGGGGTTCCGGGTGGTGGGCGCCGCCGTGGCCGCGGGCCTGCCGGTCACCGCCGCGCCCGGTCCGAGCGCCGTGCTGACCGCCCTCGCGCTTTCGGGGCTGCCCACGGACCGGTTCTGCTTCGAGGGCTTCCCTCCGCGCAAGCCCGGGGAGCGCGCGCGGGCGTTCGAGCTGCTCGCCGACGAGCGCCGCACGATGGTCTTCTTCGAGGCGCCGCACCGGCTCGACGACACGCTGGCCGCGATGGCCGACGCGTTCGGCGGGGACCGCCCCGCCGCGGTGTGCCGCGAGCTGACCAAGACGTACGAGGAGATCGTGCGGGGACCGCTCGCGGACCTCGTCGCCTGGGCGTCCGCCGACCAGGTGCGCGGGGAGATCGTCGTGGTGGTCGGCGGGGCGCTGAAGGCGGTGGAGCTGTCGACGGCGGACCTGGTGGCCGAGGTGCTGTCCCGCGCGGACGGCGGGGAGCGGCTGAAGGACGCCGTCGCCGAGGTGGCGCTGGCGGCCGGCGTCCCGAAGCGGGACCTGTACGCGGCCGCGCTGGCGGCGAAGACGCGCTGACCCGGTCACGGGGTGCGCGGCCGCGCGGCGCGTGATCGGCTGGGGCATGACTGTGCGACGGACGGCGTGGGTCGGACTGGCAGTGGCCGTCGCGGGGCTCGCGGCCTGCACGTCCCCGGCGGAGTCCCCGGACCCGACGACCACGCCGACCCGGACCAGCGCCGAGAGCCCGCCGACCTCGGCTCCGGCCACCGGCCAGGTGACCGAGGTCGACGACATCATCGGGGACCTCGCCGTGCCCTGGGGGATCGCGTTCCTGCCGGACGGGCAGGCCGTCGTCACGCTGCGGGACGCCGCCCAGCTGGTCCTCGTCGGGCCCGACGGTGCCGCGACCGACGTGACCGGGCCGGGCGCCGACGAGCTCGCCGACGTCGTCGTCCCCGGCGGTGAGGGCGGGCTGCTGGGCGTCGCCGTGCTCGGGTCGTCGGACGGCGCGGTGGACCTGGCCCTGTACGCGACCGCGGCCGACGACAACCGGGTCCTGCGCGGGACGCTCGACGGGTCGACCCTGGGCGAGCTGCGCCCGATCCTCACCGGCATCGCCAAGGCGGGCAACCACGACGGCGGCCGGCTCGCCGTCGGGCCGGACGGGTCCCTGTACGTGACGACCGGCGACGCGGGCGACCCGCCCTCCGCGCAGGACCCGGACAGCCTGAACGGCAAGATCCTGCGCATCACGGCCGACGGTGACCCCGCCCCGGGGAACCCGGACGAGGGCTCCCCGGTGTGGAGCCTCGGGCACCGCAACGTGCAGGGGATCGGCTGGGCTCCCGACGGGCGGATGTTCGCCTCGGAGTTCGGGCAGAACACGTGGGACGAGCTGAACCTGATCGAGCCGGGCGGCAACTACGGCTGGCCGGAGGTCGAGGGCGAGGGCGCTGTCGACGGCTTCGTGGAGCCCGTGGCCGTCTGGGGGACCGACGACGCGTCACCGAGCGGCCTGGCCGTCACCGCCGACGCCGTCTACCTGGCGGGGCTGCGCGGCGAGCGGCTGTGGCGGGTCCCGCTGACCGACGACGGCGTCGGCACCCCGCACGCGCTGCTCGACGGCGAGCGCGGCCGGCTGCGCGCGGTCGAGCCCGCCCCCGACGGCTCGCTGTGGGTGGTCACGGGGAACACCGACGGTCGCGGCAGCATCCGCCCGGGCGACGACCGCATCCTGCGCGTGGTCGTCGACTGAAAGCCGTCGCGCCGCTCACCTAGGATCGGGCGCATGTCTCGCATCCTCTCGGCCGTCGCGTGGCCCTACGCGAACGGCCCCCGTCACATCGGTCACGTCGCCGGCTTCGGTGTCCCCTCCGACATCTTCAGCCGGTACATGCGGATGGCGGGCAACGAGGTGCTCATGGTCTCCGGCACCGACGAGCACGGGACGCCGATCCTCGTGCTCGCCGAGCAGGAGGGTGTGGGCCCGCAGGAGCTGGCGGACCGGTACAACCGCGTGATCGTCGAGGACCTGACCAACCTGGGCCTGTCGTACGACCTGTTCACGCGGACGACCACGCGCAACCACTACGCGGTCGTGCAGGAGATGTTCCGCACGGTGCACAAGAACGGCTACATGATCGAGCAGTCGACCATGGGCGCCATCTCGCCGAGCACCGGCCGCACGCTGCCCGACCGGTACGTGGAGGGCACCTGCCCGATCTGCGGGTACGACGGCGCGCGCGGCGACCAGTGCGACAACTGCGGCAACCAGCTGGACGCGATCGACCTGATCAACCCGCACAGCCGGATCAACGGCGAGACGCCGAAGTTCGTCGAGTCGAACCACTTCTTCCTGGACCTGCCCGCGTTCGCGAGCGCGCTCGAGGCGTGGCTGCGCACCCGCACCGACTGGCGCCCGAACGTCCTGAACTTCTCGCTCAACCTCATCGACGACCTGCGCCCGCGGGCCATGTCGCGGGACATCGACTGGGGCATCCCCATCCCGCTGCCCGGCTGGGAGGAGAACCCCGCCAAGCGCCTGTACGTGTGGTTCGACGCGGTCATCGGGTACCTGTCGGCGTCGATCGAGTGGGCGCGCCGCCAGGGCGACCCGGATGCGTGGCGCCCGTTCTGGAACGACCCCGAGGCCCTGAGCTACTACTTCATGGGCAAGGACAACATCACCTTCCACTCGCAGATCTGGCCGGCCGAGCTGCTGGCGTACGACGGCCGCGGGACCAAGGGCGGCTCGCCGGGGCAGTTCGGCACGCTGAACCTGCCCACCGAGGTGGTGTCCAGCGAGTTCCTCACCATGGAGGGCAAGCAGTTCAGCTCGTCGCGCGGCGTCGTCATCTACGTGCGCGACGTCCTGTCCCGGTACCAGCCCGACGCGCTGCGGTACTTCCTGTCGGTGGCCGGGCCGGAGAACCAGGACTCGGACTTCACGTGGGCCGACTTCAAGACGCGCACCAACTCCGAGCTCGTGGCGGGCTGGGGCAACCTGGTCAACCGGACCGCGAGCATGATCCACAAGAACTTCGGTGAGATCCCGGCGCCGGGCGAGCTCCAGCCGGTGGACCAGGGCCTCCTCGCGACGACGACGGCGGGCTTCGGAAAGGTCGGCGAGCTGCTCGGCACCCACCGCAACCGCGCCGCGGTCAGCGAGGCGATGCGCGTGGTCCAGGAGGCCAACCGGTACATCTCCGAGACCGAGCCGTGGAAGCTGACGCAGGATCGCGACCGCCTGGGCACGGTGCTGCACACGGCCGCGCAGGCGGTCAGTGACGCCAACACGCTGCTGGCGCCGTTCCTGCCGCACTCGGCGCAGGCGGTGCACGAGACGTTCGGCCGCACGGGGACGTTCTCGCCGCTGCCGCGCATCGACGAGGTCACCGACCTGGACGACGACTCGCGCCACTACCCGATCATCACGGGCGACTACGAGCTCGGTCGCACGGTCGCGCCGTGGCGCTCCGAGCAGGTGGTGCCGGGGACGCCGGTGGCCAAGCCGGTGCCGGTGTTCACCAAGCTCGACGACTCGATCGTCGAGGAGGAGCTCGAGCGGTTGCGCCAGGCCTGATGGCCCGGTCGAAGGGGGAGCGCGGCTGGCCCGCGCCGCCCGAGCCGCTGCCGGTCGCGGTCGTCGACAACCACACGCACCTCGACTCGGTGGTGACGTGGCGGGCCGACGGCTGGCACCGCGACGAGGGCGGCACGGCGGCCGACGGTCCGGCGGCGGACCTCGCCGCGCACCTGGAGCGCGCCGCGTCGGTCGGCGTGACCCGCATGGTGCAGGTGGGCTGCGACTACGAGTCGATCGCGTGGACCGACCGCGTCGTCCAGGAGCATCCACAGCTGCTCGGAGCCGTCGCCATCCACCCGAACGAGGCGGTCCGGCACGCGGGGATCGTCGAGGTGGCGCCCGACGGGCTCGACCCGGAGGAGGCCCACGAGGTCGGCCTGGCCGATGCGCTGGACCGCGTCGAGCAGACGGCGCGGTCCAACCCGCGCATCCGCGCGATCGGGGAGACCGGCCTCGACCACTTCCGTGCCGGGCCGGCCGGGCGGGCGGTGCAGCGCGAGGCGTTCCGCGCGCACATCGCGCTGGCCAAGGAGCTGGGCCTCGCGCTGCAGATCCACGACCGGGACGCGCACGACGAGGTCGTGGAGGTGCTCCTGGCCGACGGCGCCCCGGACCGCACGGTCTTCCACTGCTTCTCGGGCGACGCGTCGCTGGCCCGCCTGGCGGTCTCGCACGGCTGGTACCTCTCGTTCGCCGGCCCGGTGTCGTTCGGTGCCAACGACGAGCTGCGCGCCGCCCTGCGCGAGGTGCCGCCGTCGCAGCTGCTCGTCGAGACGGACGCGCCGTACCTGACCGTGCACCCGTTCCGCGGCCGCCCGAACGCGCCCTACCTGCTGCCCGGGACGGTCCGCACGGTCGCGGAGGTCACCGGCCGACCGCTGGAGGACGTGTGCGCCGCGCTCGCGGCCACGTCCGAGGCGGTCTACGGCACGTGGTGAGCGGTATGACCCGGTCTGTCGCCGGACAGTCGGGTGATCCCGGTCCCGGAGGACGGACCTCGGGTTACCGCCTCGGTCACGGATCGGTTACGGTCGGACCTGCGTCCAGGACGGACGCATCCTTTGTGTCGAGAGGACCCACCGCGTGAGGCCCGATCAGGAGCGTGCGACCCAGCGTCGCGGACTCCGTGGTCGACGTGCCGCGCGTGTGGTGGCCCAGGCGGCCGTGCTCGCCGTCGTCGCCGCGGCGACCAGCGCGTTCGCGGTCCTGCACAAGACGGTCACGGTCGACGTCGACGGCACGTCGGTCGAGGTCGAGGCGTTCGGGCGCACGGTCGGGGACATGCTCGCCAGCGCGGAGATCGAGGTGGGGGAGCGCGACCTCGTCGCCCCCGCCGTGGACCAGCCGATCGCGCGGTCCGGCCAGATCGTCGTCCGGCACGGGCGCGAGCTCGCGGTCGAGGTCGACGGGTCCGAGCGCTCGGTGTGGACCACGGCGCTGACCGTCGGCGAGGCGGTCGACGGCCTCGGCCTGCGCGGTGACGACGTGCGCCTGTCGGCGTCCCGGTCCGCGTCGCTCGGCCGCGACACCCTGCGCGTGTCCACGCTCAAGACCCTGCACCTCGTGGTCGACGGCCAGGTCATCGACGGCGTGAGCAGCGCCGCCACGGTCCGCGACTCGCTGCGCGACATCGGCCTCGTGCTCAACGACGGCGACCAGGTGTCGGTCTCGCTCGACGCCACCGCGGTCGACGGGCTCGTGGTCCTGGTGACCCGGGCGAGCACCGGCGGCGAGACCGTGACCGAGGCCATGCCGTTCGAGTCCCAGGAGGTCGAGGACCCCGGGATGATCAAGGGCAACACGGTCATCGCCACCAAGGGCAAGGCCGGCGTCCGCACCACCACGTACGAGCTGCAGGTGGTCGGCGGCGTCGTCACCGGCCGCACGCCGATCGCCTCGGTGGTCACGGTCGCGCCGGTCACGCAGGTCACCAAGGTCGGTACCGCCGAGCTGCCGGACCCGTCCGTGGTCGCGGTCGAGCCGGGTACCGCGCAGGCGCTCGGCAAGGAGATGGCGGCGGCCCGCGGCTGGGGCGACGACCAGTTCGCGTGCCTGCTCTCGCTCTGGAACAAGGAGAGCGGCTGGCGGGTGAACGCCGAGAACAAGTCGTCGGGCGCCTACGGCATCCCGCAGGCTCTGCCGGGCACCAAGATGGCGACCGTGGCCGACGACTGGCGGACCAACCCGGCCACCCAGATCACCTGGGGCCTGAACTACATCGGCGGCCGCTACGGAGATCCGTGCGGCGCCTACGCGCACAGCCAGGCCAAGGGCTGGTACTGATCTGTCCGCCTCCGGGGGCAATTGCCCCTGTGACGGTGCTCACGCCCCTGACGTGCGAGAACGGCTGAACGAGCCACGCTTCTAGCGCATCGCGCGGGAGGCGCGCCTGGCGTTTCGATCACGATCCGGTTACGGTCGGTCACGCTCGGCGATCTGGACGGTGGCCCACCTGTGCCGCTTCCCTTCCTGCCGGGTGGTCGGCGCCCGCTCCAGGCGGGCCGCCGTGACGGCCGGATCGGGGATCCGGGACCGACGGGAGTCACCCCCCTCCGGGTGACCGCAGAGCCTCGAACCAGGGGTCCACCGTCGGGTGCTGCTAGCGGCACTCCGCACCCCGTGCCCGGGCACCTCGACGGCTGGAGCCCCGTGCAGTTCTCGACCCTGATCCCTGGTCTGTCCGCGCGATCACGCGCCACGTCCGAGCCTGACACCCCGGACGAGCTCCTCCCGACGGACCAGCGGTCCGGTCGGGCACGCATCCTGCCGATCACCGCCGCCGCGGTGGCGCTCGTCCTCGCGGGCGGCTCGGCCGCGTTCGCGCACGCCCAGAAGTCCGTGACGCTCGACGTCGACGGCGAGGTCACCAACCTCAGCACGTTCGCCGGCTCGGTCGACGGGCTCCTGGAGGACCAGGGTGTGGTCGTCGGAGCCCGCGACGAGGTGAGCCTGACGGGCGCGCTGCCCGAGGGCGCCGACATCGTCGTGCGCCACGCGCACCAGGTGGCGGTCAGCATCGACGGCCAGGAGACGTCCGTGTGGACGACCGCGCTGTCCGCCGACGAGGCGCTCGACTCGCTCTCCGCGCGCGGTCAGGCCGTGGCCCTCGTCGCGTCCCGGTCCGCCGCCGGCGGTCGCCCCGAGCTGTCGCTCGACCTGGCGCTGCACGGCCCGGCCGACGTCCTCGTCGACGGCACCACGCTCGCCGTCCCGGACGCCGACGCCCGCGTCGCGCAGGTGCTCGGCGAGCTGGGCATCACGCTGAACCCGCTGGACCGCGTCTCGGTGGTGCAGAGCGACACCGGGCGCGTCCAGGTGGTCGTCAACCGCGTCGCCGTGCAGGACGTCACGTCGACGCACGAGGTCGCGTTCGCGTCGACCACGCAGCAGGACGCCTCGCGCTACACCGACCAGAAGCGCACGCTGACGGCCGGCGCCCCCGGCGTCCGCACGCTCGTCGAGCGCGTCACCACGGTGGACGGGGTCGAGTCCGGCCGCGTCACCCTCTCCGACGCCGTCACGCAGGCCCCGGTCGACGAGGTCCTCAGCGTCGGCACGAAGGCCCGACCGGTCGTCACGAAGACGCCGGTCGCCAAGACGCCCGCGGCCACCGGCACCCCGGTCACCGCCGGGGGCGACGCCGACTCGCTCAACTGGGCCGCGCTGGCCCGCTGCGAGTCCGGCGGCAACCCCACGGCCGTGTCGAGCACCGGCAAGTACCACGGGCTCTACCAGTTCTCGGTGAGCACCTGGCAGGCCGTCGGCGGCGCCGGGCTGCCCTCGCAGGCCTCGCCGGAGGAGCAGACCGCCCGCGCGAAGATGCTCTACAACCGCTCCGGTGCCGGCCAGTGGCCGCACTGCGGGAAGAACCTCTTCACCTGACGCACCCTTCGAACCCCCCGTCCGGACTCCGGGCGGGGGGTTCGTCGTCCCCGCTCGCCTAGGCTCGTGCGCATGCCGACCACCACCACGCTGCTCGGGCCTGCGGAGATCCGCGAGCTCGCCGAGCGCGCGGGCGTGCGCCCGACCAAGGCCCTCGGCCAGAACTTCGTGCTCGACGGCGGGACCGTGCGCAAGATCGTGCGGCAGGCGGACGTCGCCGAGGGCGACCGCGTGGTCGAGGTCGGCCCCGGCCTGGGATCGCTGACCCTCGGCCTGATCGAGGCCGGTGCCGACGTCGTCGCCGTGGAGATCGACCCCACGCTCGCGCGTCTCCTGCCGGCCACGGTCGCCCGCCACGTCCCCGGGCTGACGATCCACGCGGGGGCCGACGACGAGCCGGTGGTGCTGCGCGACGAGTCCGGCCGCGACCGCCTGACGATCGTGCTGTCCGACGCGCTCGACCTGCACGCGCTGCCGGGACCGCCGCCCGTGGCCCTCGTCGCCAACCTGCCGTACAACGTCTCGGTGCCCGTGCTGCTCACGTTCCTCGAGCGGTTCGACTCCCTGGAACGGGTGCTCGTCATGGTGCAGGCCGAGGTGGCCGACCGCCTCGCCGCGCCCCCCGGCAGCCGCACCTACGGCGTGCCGTCCGCCAAGGCGGCCTGGTACGCGTCGGCCCGGCGCACCGCCACGGTCGGGCGCACGGTCTTCTGGCCCGCACCCAACGTCGACTCGGCACTGGTGCGCTTCGACCGCCGCGAGCCGCCCGCCACCGACGCGTCCCGCGAGGCGGTGTTCGCCGTGGTCGACGCCGCGTTCGCGCAGCGCCGCAAGATGCTCCGGTCCGCGCTGTCCTCCCTGGCCGGCTCGGCGGAGGCGGCCGTCGCGGCGCTCCAGGCGGCCGGTGTGGACCCGCAGGCCCGCGGCGAGCGGGTGGACATCGCGGGCTTCGCGCGCATCGCGGAGCACCTCGGGCACCCCGAGCCCGTCGGCGGCCGACCTGGCACAGTGGAGCCGTGACGCTGACCCCCGTGGCCCCGCTGCCCGATCACGAGGTCAAGGTCCGTGCGCCCGGGAAGGTCAACCTCTCGCTGCGGGTCGGCCCGCGGGAGGACGACGGGTACCACCCGGTGTCGACGATCTTCCAGGCGGTGTCGGTGTTCGAGGAGGTCGTCGCGACCTCGGCGGAGTCACGCTCGCTCACCGTGAGCGGTCCGCAGGCCGAGCTGGTGCCCACGGACGGGACCAACCTGGCCCTGCGTGCGGCCGATCTGCTCGCCGAGCACGCCGGCATCGACGAGGGCGTTCACCTGCACCTGATCAAGGGTGTGCCGGTCGCGGGGGGCATGGCGGGCGGCTCGGCCGACGCGGCCGCCACGCTGGTGGCCTGCGACGCCCTGTGGCGCACCGGGCTCAGCCGCGACGACCTGCTCGAGCTCGCCGCCCAGCTGGGGTCGGACGTGCCGTTCTCGCTCGCCGGCCACACCGCGGTCGGGTCCGGCCGCGGTCACCTGCTCACGGCCGCGCTCAGCCGGGGCGAGTTCCACTGGGCGTTCGCGGTGCAGGACCGGGGGCTGTCGACCGCCGCGGTGTACGCGGCGTTCGACGACCTGCACGCCGGCACGGTCGTGCCCGACCCCGAGGACGACGTGCCTCTGATGCAGGCGCTGCGGGCGGGGGACCCGCGGGCGCTCGGTGCCGCCCTGCACAACGACCTGCAGATGGCGGCGCTCGAGCTCGACCCGGGCCTCGCCGAGCCGCTCGCGGTCGCCGAGGACGCCGGGGCGCTCGGCGTGGTCGTGTCCGGGTCCGGCCCCACGGTCGCCGCCCTCGGCCGCAGCCGCCAGCACGCGCTCGTGCTCGCTGCCGCGTTCACGGCCTCCGGCGTCGCGGACCGGGTGCTGACCGCCTCCGGCCCGGTCGCCGGCGCGCGCGTGGTCAGCTCGACCGACTGACGTCACCTCCCTCTTGACATCTGTCCGTCAGGAGCAATACTTAAGCACATGCTTAACCATGGCGAGCTGGACAAGGTCTTCAGGGCCCTGTCCGACGCGACCCGCCGCGCGATGGTCGAACGACTGGTGCGCGGTCCGGTCTCGGTCAGCGGGCTCGCCGCACCGTTCGCGATGTCGCTCCCCGCCGTGCACCAGCACCTCGCCGTGCTCGAGGACGCCGGCATCGTCACCTCGCACAAGATCGGCCGCGTCCGCACGGTCCAGCTCGCCCCCGACGCCCTCACCGGCGCGGGGGAGTGGATGGGTCGCCAACGACTCCCGGCAGAGCGCCGGCTGGACCGGCTCGGCGACTTCCTCGCCACCGACACCTCGACGACAGGAGCTTGACCATGCCCACCGACACCACCGACACCAGCACCGTCGCGCACGCGACGTTCGTCGTCGACCGCACGTTCGACGCGCCCCTCGACCGGGTGTGGGACGCGTTCGCCGACCCGGAGCAGCACGCCCGGTGGTTCGGCTCCGACCCCGGGTTCACCGAGACCGAGGCCTCCGAGGACTTCCGCGTGGGCGGCCAGGCGGTGCAGGACGGGCAGTGGCACGACGGCCCCACGAGCCGGTACGTCGCCACGTACACCGACATCGTCGAGCGCGCGCGGATCGTCTCCACCTACGACATGTGGGTCGGCGGCCGGCACCTGTCCACATCCCTGACCACGACGGAGTTCACCGCCGTCGAGGGCGGCACCCGCCTCACGTACACCGAGCAGGGCGTGTTCCTGGACGGCCAGGAGGACGGCAGCCAGCGCGAGGCCGGTTTCCAGGGCATCTTCGACGTGCTCGCGGAGTACCTCGCGCGCTGACGGTGCTCAGGCGCAGGTGGACGAGTCGTCCGCTGAGGTGAGCACGCCACCGGGCGGGGTCCAGGGGGTCTCCACGGCCGGCGGCGGGGTGGCCGGGGCCGCGGGGTCCGCCGGCGGCGCGTCGGCGGCCGCCGGGGCCTCACCCACGGGCTGGTCCGCGGCGATCCGGGCCCACAGCTCGGCGGCCTCGGCGGTGGCCTCGACCCGGTAGCGCTGCCTGGTCGACGCGACCGTGGGCATCGACGCGAAGACGATCCGGTCCGCCTGCAGGCCGCGCAGAGAGAGCCCGAACCCGGTCAGGTCGGTGAGGTCCCGGAACCCCGTGCTCGCGGTCAGCGAGCCGGTCGCGGCCTGGGCGAACTGGAACAGTGCGGTCGGGCTGGTCAGCACGTCGCGGCTCAGCACCGAGCGGACCATGGCGGCCATGAGGTCCTGCTGGCGCTTCATCCGTCCGGTGTCGGAGCCGTCGCCGATGTTGTGCCGGGCCCGGGCGAACTGCACGGCTGTGGGGCCGTCGAACACCTGCGGGCCGGCCTTGACGTGCAGGCCGGTGTACTCGGGGTCGTCGAGGTCCGTCGCCAGGCACATGGGGACGCCGCCGATCGCCTCGACCATGTCGCGCAGACCGACGAAGTCCACGAGCACCAGACCGTCCAGGCGCACCCCCGTGAGGCTCTCCACCGTCTTCCACGTGCACGCCGACGCGGACCGGACATCGTGGCCGTGGTCCCAGCCGATCCGGAACGCCTCGTTGAACTGCCGGGCCTCGCGTGCCGGCGTCGTGCTGCCGTCCGTCATCAAGCACGACGGCCGGTCGGCCAGCAGGTCCCGCGGGATGGAGACCAGCTCGACGCGGGACCGGTCCGCGGCCACGTGCGCGACGATCGTCGTGTCGGACTGCATCCCCTCCTCCGCGCCGCCGATCGTGCCGTTCTCGCCGCTGCGGTCGTCGGACCCGATGATCAGCAGGTTCACGGGCGATCCCGCGCGGGCGTCCCCGGGCGGCGGCTCCGTCACCTGGGGCCGTGCACTGTCGTCGCCCACGAGGCCGGTCAGGTCGACCTCGCCGATGTTCGACTGGAGCTCGAGGTAGACCGCGGCTGCGCCGGCGACGCCGAACGCCAGGACGCCGACGGCTGCGAGGCCGACCAACCGGGGCCAGGTCCGCCCGTGGGCGCGCGCGTGCTGCGTCATGCTCCGGACGCTAGTGCGCAGGTCAGTGGCGGTACCGGCGGTCTGCGTGGAGGACCTGTGCGGGTGTGCGGGTAGCCTTCACAGGAAATGGCTCACCTTCTCGGCGCGGACCGCGTCACGCTCACGCTGGGCACGCGCACCCTTCTCGACGGTGTCTCCCTCGGGCTCGACGACGGCCAGCGGATCGGCGTCGTCGGCCCCAACGGCGCCGGCAAGTCCACCCTGCTGCGCGTGCTGTCCGGGCTCCAGCAGCCCGACGACGGCCGGGTCACCCGGGCCGGCGGCGTGCGGGTGGCGATCCTGGACCAGCGCGACGACCTGCTGGCCGGGAGCACCGTCCTCGACGTCGTGCACGGGTCCGCCGACGAGCACGAGTGGGCCACCGACTCCCGCATCCGCTCCGTCCACGCGGGCCTGCTGGCCGATGTCGCGCTCGACGCGGACGTCGCCACGCTGTCCGGTGGCCAGCGCCGCCGGGTCGCCCTGGCCGCGCTGCTGGTCCGGGACGACGAGGTGCTCGTCCTCGACGAGCCGACCAACCACCTGGACGTCGAGGGCGTGGCGTGGCTGGCCGCGCACCTGGTCGACCGCTACACCCGGTCCAACGGCGCGCTGGTGGTCGTCACCCACGACCGCTGGTTCCTCGACGCGGTGTGCACCCGCACGTGGGAGGTGCACGGCGGCGACGTCGACCAGTACGAGGGCGGCTACGCGGCCTACGTGCTGGCGCGGGCCGAGCGGGCTCGGACGGCGTCGACCACCGAGGAGAAGCGGCAGAACCTGCTGCGCAAGGAGCTCGCCTGGCTGCGGCGGGGTGCTCCGGCCCGCACGTCCAAGCCCAAGTTCCGCATCGACGCCGCCAACGCGCTCATCGAGAACGAGCCGCCCCCGCGCGACCAGCTGAGCCTCACCCGGATGGCCACGGCGCGGCTCGGCAAGGACGTGCTCGACATCGAGGACGCGTCAGTCGTCTACGGCGACCGCACGCTCCTGCACGACATCACCTGGCGGCTCGGCCCGGGCGACCGGGTGGGTCTGGTGGGTGTCAACGGCGCCGGCAAGACCACCCTGCTCCGGCTGCTGTCCGGCCGCCAGCAGCCGACGACCGGCCGCGTCAAGCGCGGCAAGACCGTGCAGGTGGCGCAGCTGACGCAGGACGTCGAGGACCTCGACGAGCTCGCCGGGCTGCGGGTGATCGAGGTGATCGAGAGCGAGAAGCGCTCGGTCGTCGTCGGCGGCAAGGAGCTCACCGCGGCGCAGCTGGTGGAGCGGCTCGGGTTCGACCGCGAGCGCTCGCGCACCCCCGTGCGGGACCTGTCGGGGGGTGAGCGCCGCCGGCTGCAGCTGCTGCGGCTGCTCGTCGGCGAGCCCAACGTGCTGCTGCTCGACGAGCCCACCAACGACCTCGACACCGACACGCTGGCCGCGCTCGAGGACCTGCTCGACGGCTGGCCGGGCACGCTGATCGTCGTCTCGCACGACCGGTACCTGCTCGAGCGGGTGTGCGACACGCAGATGGCCCTGCTCGGCGACGGCCTCCTGCGCCAGCTGCCCGGCGGGGTCGAGCAGTACCTGGACCTGCGCCGCGCCGCGGAGTCGTCGGTGTCCTCTCCGCTGGACGCGCGCCCGGCGAGCACGCAGGCGCCTGCGGTGGTGTCGACGGCGGACCTGCGCACGGCGCGCAAGGAGATCGCCCGGATCGAGCGGCGGCTGTCCCGGATCGCCGACCAGGAGACCGCCCTGCACCAGCGCATGTCGGACCAGGCCACCGACCACCAGGCCGTGGCCGCGCTCGACGAGGAGCTCCGCGCCCTCGCCGCCGAGAAGGACGAGCTCGAGGCCGCCTGGCTGGAGGCCGCGGAGATCGTCGGCTAGCTGCTTCGGCGCATGCTCCGCAGCCCGAGGCCCGACGAGACCCCCATGGTGAGCACCGCGGCGAGCACGACGAGCAGCGGCGCCGTCCACCCGCCGCTGGACGCGTGCACCGCCCCCAGCACGCTCGGGCCCAGGGCGGCGCACCCGTAGCCGATGCTCTGCACGGTGGCGGACATGCGCCGCGCGGCCGCGGGCGACCCGGCGCTCGAGGCGATGACGGTGAAGATCACCGCGAAGTTGCCGCCCTGGGCCACGCCCGCGAACGTGCACCACACCGGCCACCAGGACGGCGCGAGCAGCAGGCCGACGGGCAGGGCCACCCACCCGAGGGCGATCGCCGCGGACACCGCGGCGACGGGCGCGCGCCGACCCAGGGCGATCGGTACCGCGATGCCGCCGACCATCCCGAACAGCTGGAACAGCGCCGCGGCACCGCCGGACGCGGCCCGTTCGAGCCCGAGCGTGTCGTGCAGGAGCGACGGCAGCCACGCGCTGACCGCGTAGTAGCCGAACGCCTGCCCGGCGAACGCGACCGCCAGGAACCAGGTGACCGGCCGCCGCCACACGTCGGGTGCCGCGGAGGTGGCGACGACCACGACGGGTTCGGGCCGCCCGAGCGGGTACGCCCGCTGCCAGACCACCAGCGCGACCACGGCCAGCAGACCCCAGGACGCCAGCGCCCACCGCCAGCCGACGACGTCCGCCAGCGGTGCCGTCAGGGTGGTGGTCAGGACGCTGCCGCCGTTGAGCGCGGCGGTGTACAGGCCGGTCACGCGGGGCACGTGCCCGGGGAAGTCGCGACCGATCACCACCGGGACGGCGACGTTGCCCGCGGTGATGGCGACCCCGATGAGGACGGTGCCGACGAGCGCGGTGCCGAACCCGTCGGCGGAGCGCAGCAGGGTCCCGGCCAGCACGGTGACCAGCGACGCCGCGACGACGCGGCCGGTGCCCAGGCGTCCGAGCAGCACGGCCATGAACGGCGTGGCCAGGGCGAAGCAGAGGACGGGGACGCCCGTCAGCACGCCGACGCCGGCGGCGCTCAGACCCAGGTCGCGGCGGACGTCGTCGACCACGGGCGCGAGTGCCGTGATCGGCGCCCGCAGGTTGAGGGCGTAGAGGAGGACGGCGGCGAGGAGCAGGCCCCGGGCGGCGGACCGTGCCGCCGTCATGCCCTCACGACGCGTCGAACGGCGCGGTCACCTCGCGCAGCAGGTCGGCGAGCTTGTCGCGGTCGGCCTCGTCCAGGTCGCCCAGCAGGCCACGCTCGACGTCGAGGAGGTCCGAGAACGCCGCGTCCACCCGGGCCAGGCCGGCGGGGGTGAGCTGCACCAGGACCCCGCGGCGGTCGTCGGGGGCGGGCAGCCGCTCCACGAGGCCGTGCTCCGCGAGGCGGTCGATCCGGTTGGTCATGGTCCCGCTGGTGACCAGGGTCTGGGTGAGCAGCGCGCCGGGGGAGAGCCGGTACGGGGCGCCCGCCCGCCGCAGCGCGGAGAGGACGTCGAACTCCCACGTCTCCAGGTCGTGCCGCGCGAACGCGGAGCGCCGGGCCAGGTCCAGGTGCCGGGCCAGCCGGCTGACGCGGGACAGGACGGTCAGGGGGCGCACGTCCAGGTCGGGGCGCTCGCGCTCCCAGGCGAGGACGATGCGATCGACCTCGTCGCGGGCCCCCGGGGCGTCCGGGGAGGTGCGTGTCGCCATGACGCGAGATTACTCGACGTCGACAGAGATCCCTCTCACACCGTGCGGGTGAGCGTGGGCCGCCGCTCGAGCGCCGACAGCCCGTTCCACGCCAGGTTCACCAGGTGCGCCGCGACGACGTTCTTGCTGGGGCTGCGGGCGTCCAGCCACCACTGCCCGGTGAGCGCGACCATGCCGACGAGCATCTGCGCGTAGATCGGCGCCGTCTTCGGGTCCTGCCCCTGCTTCTTGAACTGGTCCGCCAGCAGGTGCTCCACCTGCGTGGCCACGTCGCCGATCAAGCTGGAGAACGTGCCGGTCGCCTGCGCGACGGGGGAGTCGCGCACGAGGATCCGGAACCCGTCCTCCGACGCCTCGATGTAGCCGAGCAGCGCCAGCGCAGTCCGCTCCACCAGCACCTTCGGGTGGCCGCCGCCCTCGAGCGCACCGGTCAGCGCGCTCGTGAGGGCCTGGATCTCGCGGTCGACGACGACGGCGTAGACGCCCTCCTTGCCGCCGAAGTGCTCGTACACGACGGGCTTGGACACCTCGGCGCGGGCGGCGATCTCCTCGACGCTGGTGCCGTCGAAGCCCTTCTCGGCGAACAGGCGACGCGACACGTCGAGCAGCTGTGCCCGCCGTTGCGTCCCCGTCATGCGGGAGCGGGGAGCGCGCTTGGAGTCGGGGGCCACGCGCCCATCATGCCGTGAGGGGTGCGTCCTGCCTGGCAGACTTGGCGGCCACGACGCGTCAGGTGTCGGTCCGCCCTGGTGTAACGGCAGCACGCCGGCCTTTGGAGCCGTGCAGTCCAGGTTCGAATCCTGGGGGCGGAGCCACGCGGATGGTTGCAGCTTGCCTACCCCCTCGGGTTGCAGGGTGGTCATCTGGCTCTGACCTGCGGCGACGTTGACGCCAGTGAGAGGCGGTACGGGAAGCGCTTCATGCCGACCGAGAGCGCGATTCGAGCCCGATCCTCCTTGCTTTCCGGCGTCCGTGTGACGCCCATGAGTCATCGACATTTGAAGCCGCCCATGCGTCGGTAGCCAAGGTCGATGGTCACGACCAGCGCACCCGTTGACAGTACTACGTGCAAAGGTGAAGTATGGGGGCAGCCAAGTCGTCGATAACGTCAGTGGTCACGGAGGTCATCGTGGAGTGGAACGAACCGAGCCCGTGGGCCGCAGCCCGATTCGGGGCACTCGCCACCGAGATGAGCCGTGCCGTAGCGCGCGCAGTCAGCACCGCTCACCACGACGCGGTCGCCGCACACATTGCAGGGAACATGAAGTCGAACGACACGTACGGCAACACGATGCTCGTCCGGATGAACGAGGAACTGGTGGCGCTCGCGCTGCCCGGCGACGACGAAATGCGAGAGGAGTCCATGACTGGCTCCTCCGGTTTGATCGCGATCAAGCCAGAGGAGGTGCGCTCCCGGTTCCGACTCCTGATCGTCGAGGACTCGAACGTGGCCGTGTACCCGTGGCGATTCGGGGACAGCCCGAAGGTCCGGCACGAGGACGCCAAGTTGCGTCGACCGGTATCCGATCTGCGCGCTGCGACGTTCTCACTCTCTGCGACGGCTGGCACCGTTCAGCCAACGCTCATGGATGTCGATGCTCCGATCGAGGAGCTGGAGTCGCAGTGGGCTCAGGAAGCCGACTTGCGAGACGAGCTGGTGCGCCTAGGGGCCGTCGTGGTCGTGGCAGTGAGCTCCAGCCCCGACGGCATCTTCGAACTTGGCTGGGGCGACGTCGAACTGGTCGACCGCGAGACGGGTGACGTGATCTGGCACCACTGGGAGGTGCTCCCGGTCGCGACCGCCGCCGACGTCGTCGTCCAGCGCGCTGTCCTGCGGGACGTCGCAGCAGCGCGCCCGCGCTTTGGCGACGTCCCCTTCGACGACGAGTTGGGTCTGTCGCCGCGTCGCGACGAAACTCCCAGTGCCGACGCGCCCGCACTGCAGCTGGACACCGGAACGACGGCCGACGGCGATGACCAGTAGGAACGTGGACCGGCACCTTCGCGTAGTCGGCTCGGGGGCTCCCACCGCGCGGCGGGAGCAAACAGATCACGTTCCGACGCTCGTAGACCTCGCTGCCGCATTCGACCCAGCGCGTCTCTTGCAAGCGCGCCGGCTCGCGGGTATGACCAAGCGCGCGGTTGCCGAAGTGCTCGACGTCTCGCCCACTGCCGTCAGTCAGTGGGAATCGGGCGTAACGACGCCGAGGGCCGATCACATGGGCCGGCTCGCTCAAAGTCTCGACGTGCCTGTCTCGTTCCTGGCCGCGGGTCGCCCCTATGCCCGGTTGGAGGCTGACGCCGCGCACTTCCGCAGCCTCCGATCCACTCCGGCAAGAGAGCGGGACAAGGCGATCGCGTTCACCGAGCAGGTCTGGGAGTTGACGTTTGCCCTCGAGAAGCGGGTGCAGTTCCCGCCGGTGGATCTGCCGGGCTTCAAGGGGGGTGAAGTCAAGCACACCGACTTCCCGACGGAACCACGCAGTGCGGCGCGAGCGTTGCGAGAGCATTGGGGGCTGGGCGTTGGGCCGATCGCGCAGATGGTCCGGGTGATGGAGAAGCACGGGATAATCGTCACGCTCGTTCCCTTCGCAGGACGAGCGACAGCGACTGTTGACGCGTTCTCCACATCGCGACTCCCACGACCGGTCGTCGTCTTGACCCCTGACCGTGCCAACGACGTCTACCGTCACCGGTTCACTGCCGCGCACGAGCTCGGTCACTTGTTGCTGCATTCCGACGACGCTCCGGGCGACCCGGTCCGCGAGAAGGAAGCCGACAAGTTCGCTGCTGAGTTCCTTACCCCGCTAGACAGCATCTTGCCGAGCCTGCCGCCCCGGATGGACCTGCAGGCCCTCGACGGTCTGGGTAGCGAGTGGGGCGTGTCTGTCGAGTCGCTCGTGTACCGAAGCCGCGAGGTCGGAACCATCTCTGAGTCGACATACCGCCGAGCGTTCCAGCGCATCAATCAACTGCGCCAGGTCGGGCTGTTTCGACCAGACCCAGCGACCGCGCACGCCGGCGAGGTTCCGGCACTGCTTTCGCGGGCGTTCGACGTGGCGGCAGGCGACGGGCTGACTATTAGCGATCTCGCAGACGAACTGCATTGCACTGCTCGTCGCGTGCGGACGCTCCTCGGATACGAAGACCCGCGTCCCGTTCTACAGGGCCTGTAGCGGCGGGCACTCGACACGTACTTGCTAGAGCAAGAGCGAGGTTGCGGGCCGCCCGCGCTCGCCGCCTCACTCGCCGCGCGCTGCGACGGTGATTCAGCACCCGCAGGCGTTGGCGGCTCTACCACGCAAAAAGAAGCGGGGAGCGGCCCACCGAAGTGGGCGGCTCCCCTGCTTTAGCCTTAAAACGTAGATGCTGCCTTTGAGCAGCAACGATACGGCATGCTCTAGACGTGAGCAACCTCCCGAGCATGGGCAGGATCGGAGTCGATTGGTACGCGACGCACGTCGCCGTGCGCCTGCAGGACTTCTTCTTCGCGACGGCACCCTGGCAGCGACGACTGTGGGACGCCGGCACGCTGTTCACCTTGCGCGAACTGCTCGAAGCGTCTCGATGGCAGAGCGAGAACGTCCTGAGCCCGGCGTCCGTGACCTGGCTTGCCCGAGAGGTCGAACGGATCGCCGGCCGAGATGTAGGGGTCGGGGACTCGGCAGTGCGCCGTCGACTCACAGATGAGTTGCGCTCGAACATCCCGTTCGATAGCCGACACTGGCGTGCGCTCGAGCAGCTGATGCCGACGATCGAGGGCAACTACCTTGCGCGCTGGATGGCGGCAGTCGACGCCCCGCAGCCACCGGGAGCCGAGCGCACGGCTCGGGCACTTGCCGCCCACCTACTCGACAAGGGGTACAGCCAGACGTACCTGCACGGCTGGGTGCGCAGCCACTTGAGGGACCAGCACACGCTTGGCGAGCTGTTCGCTGACGCGTGTCGACTCGCGGACGACGTCGAAGCTCGCTACGAGATAATCCTTCCCTTTGTCCGGATGCCTAAGCCAGAAATCGCGCAGTCCCAGGAGAACTGGCTTACTGCAGGCGAACTTACCCAGTGGCTCGATAAATACGACGTTTCCAGGAAAGCTCGCACGGAGATTCGCCACGTGGGTGGCTTCAGGTACGAGGTCCAAGCACGCGACGACTGGGCAGCTGCACGCACGGTGGTAGGTATCCACGACCGGCTGTTCGCACGCGCCAGCTACGTCTCCGGATTCGCAAAGATGGCAGCAGCGGAGATCACATGGCTGCGACAGATCGACGGCCCCACGCGTCCCGTCCGCTCGATGCCGATCACCAAGGAGCATCGGGGAACGTACGTCAAGTCGCTCGTTCGCGAGCGGAACCTGCACCACGTTGGGACCAGCGCCACGAACCTGGACGATGCTCTCGAGCTTGCCGCCGCATTGAACAACTCAAGTTCACGCGGTCCCGCGCTCGCCAGCGGGTGGTCGGCGCTCGAGTCGCTGCTCTATGGCCCTGGCGATCCCCAGGACAGCAAGGACGGGCGCGGGGCAGTCGTATGCGACCGCGCGGCGGAGCTCGTCGTGTGTGCGTGGCCTCGCGCCGAGTTGACCTCGCTGGCCTATGCGCCGACAGGTCATTCCGCACAGCCGGCTGTTCTGGTTGGTGACCTAGCTCGGAGCGTCAGTCTCAGCTCCAACCCAGCCGGTCGTGACTCCGCACACGCGCAGCTCGAAGCGAATCTTGAGACCGCTAACAGCAACCTCGAACGATGTCGTCTGCTCCTCGATGCCTACGCGTTGGGCACTTGTGGGCGCCTGACTGGGCCCTCCGACATCGCCGCGCAAGAACGAATGCTGGCTCTCGTCGTTAACCCTCGCGCGACGCTGGACGAAGTTCGAGTTCACATCCAGCAGGCATTCCGCCGCATGTATCGCATGCGCAACATCGTCGTTCACGGTGGCGCTGCCAGCACCGCCGGGCTCGACATTACGCTGCGAACTACGGCGCCACTGGTGGGGGCGGCGCTTGACCGAGTTGCGCATGCGCAACTCGTCGATGGTGTCGATGCACTCGCCCTCGCTGCGAGGGCGAATGTGCGTCTCGGTCTGGTCGGAACGACGACGGGCGTCGCCGATCTACTCACCTAAGCCGCCAGCGAGGGAGGAAGCCGAGGCTGCGCTCTTGCGGACAAGCACGAAGTTTGCGCCTCACGTCTCGGTCGGGGCCGCGTGGCTGTCCCGCTCGCCGACCTGGAACTGGCGGCGACGAACGCTCCCAGGGAACCGACGTAGTTCTTCTAGGTGAGCACTTGGGCCGCTCAATCACGAGCACCACGATGCCGGGCACTATGGGCTCTGTGAGCAACCAGGCAATCTTCGTGCTTGACCAACTTTCGTGCCCCAGACACGGCTGGCTGTCGCACGCCGCTGTGCACGAGGCCGCACATGCTGTCTTCGCGATCGACCTCGGAATCGAGTTCGTCGACGTCAGCATCGATACCCCGGTGAACGTGATCGCCGCGATCGAGTCGGACGACCATGCAGTCGCTGGCGGGGTTCGTCTCGTCGAGGAAGACCCGACCGTCTGGGTTCCTGCCCGCGGAGATGAAGCGCTCGATCTCCTCCTCGCAGGAAGCTTGGCCGAGCGCGCAGCGTTCGACCATTACTTAAATCGGGGCTACGAAGGCGACATCCGTCTCTGGAGGATCGGCACCGGTCAAACCCGCGAAGTCGATCGGGCAGCGATCGACCCCATCCTGAGTGCATCGGTCTCGCGCGTTGAACGGAACGTTGCTCAGCGCTGGGCCGCGATCAGGGATGTCTCCCGCGCTCTCACCGATGGTCTGAACGTGCAGGGCGGGAGGTACACGAACTTCGACCACCCGCTCGCGCTGACAAGCGCGCAGGTCCGGGAGGTTCTTGAGCGAATGCCTGTATCGACCACCGAGGGCGGCACTGGGCAGACCTGACGCGCCTGGCTCGCACTAGGAGTAGCTGTCCAGGTTCCACGTCGCAGGCCCTTTCCGCTGCGCTCGCCGGCCCGACCGACGTAGACGAGGGAGTCCTCCTGGCGGAACAGGTAGACGCCCGGTGTGGTCGGTGCGGTCCGGACCGTGTCCAAGGTGAACGGCATCCACGTCGACCACGAAGCGAGCTCAGCCACCTGATCAGGTATGTCGTCTCTCATCGGACCATGATGGCGGGTGCCCTACAGCTTTCTGGGCGCCGTCAGTCGCTGACCATGCGGCTGAATCGGCATTCAAGCTGATCGTCTTTGACAAGTCAGCGCTGAGCCTGCGGCACCTCGTGCGCTGTCCCGTCCGGCCCTGCGAGCTCGTCCCACCAGCGCAGCAGCGCCTCGCGCACGATGTACTCGAACGTCGACAGGAACATCGGCATCTCGGCCTTCTTCCAGATCGCACGAGAGGCCCCGCCCGCGGTCTTACCCCAGGGCGCCTCTTGGATGGCGCCGTTGGGGTCGCGCCTCGGCTCCTCGAGCATCGGCGTCGGGAACGGCTTCCCGGCGTGCAGAGCCTTCGACCGATGGGCATAGATGAGGCGTGCGTGGTCCCGCATCTCGGTCCAGTCAAGCTCCTCCCATTCAGGTCGCGGCTCAGGGGGCGCCGGGCTCAGCTCCCCGATGAAGTCGATGAACCTTCGGGTCGCCTTCATCTGAGGGGAGACTCGCCCGGCGACCTTTGCACGAAGTTCCGCGTCGGAGCCCTCGAGGTCGTTCCAGAGCTCTGGCCATGCATCGCGGAGCAGGTCTACCGAGTCTGTTCTTCTGGTCTGCCTGCAGTTGGCAGCGATCTCGGTCGCGGTTATCAGGTCGAGCCAAGCGCGGTTCGGGTCTTCATTTGCCCACCACAGCGCCGTGGCGTAGGCGCGGGCGGCGCGGACCAGCTCGATCTGGTCGACCTCGCCAACTCGCGGGAAGGTGGGCAAACGGCCAAGCACGTCCAAGCTTGCAGGCCGCGACATCGCTCGAGGGATCTGCTCATGGCCCCTTCGTCCGGGCCGCGCGAGACGAGATACCTCGAAGTGAAGTGGCGGGTGCGGATCGCCGTCGTGCAGCAGCGAGAGCTGCCGGGTTCCGGCGTAGCGGAGCCGCACGCCCAGCTCGAGGCTGATCAGGGCGGCGATCTCATCGCTCATGATCCCGCCGTGGTGGGCGCTGGAGTCGGCGGGTGCTAACTCCTTACCGACGATGAGCTCCGCTCCGAGGTGCGCGTGGATCCCAGCGTGCATCAGGAGTGCCGGACCGACGTCCCCCTCGTCGCGGAGGATCGCGGAGATAACGAAGGGGCCGAACGCGCGCTGGCTACCCACGAAGGCTCGGTCGGAATGGTGCTCGTCGAGGATGTTCTCCAGCTCCGACGCTCCCGCATCGAAGGCCCGCCAGTTTTCCCACGCGTCGGTTCCCACGCCTCGAACAGTGCACGCACGGATCCACCTTGCGCCAGCCTCCGAGGCGCGGTCGCTGAGGAGTGTTCGCGGTCTGCCGATGGTCGTCAGGGCCAGGTGCTGCCTGACTCACGATCTTCCGGGTTGGAAAGGTCAGGGCACGGGGTCGGTAGGCAGTTCGCGCATGGTCTTCATCCAGCCCGCGACGACGTCGCGCATCAGCGAGAGCACCAGACTCACGGACTCTGGCGGAGGCGTGGGCTGCGTTGAGCCGGCAGGTGCGGGGTGGACGGAGCGGTGCTGCCGCAGCGTCGCGTAGGCGTGCAGCCAAGGCAGTTTCTGGATGAGGTCCTGCTGGTTCATCAGCGTCCCGACCTCGGGCTTCCCCACTGCGCCCGCGATCAGGTCGGCGCTCTGCTTCTGCTGCTTGGGGTTGCCGTGTGCCAGCGTGTCAGCGACGGCCATTAAGACCAGGTGCTCGCCGAGACGGATCGCTCCGGCAGCGGCGTCCTCAGGGTCGGCGGCGGCTCCGGAGCGGAGCTTGTCGACGCAGCTTATAAAGGTGTCGTCCCACTCCGCGTGCGGCAGGTACGTGCGCAGGTGGGCGTCGGCGACCTCGGGCAGGCCCAGAAGGCCGATGAGGTTGTGCAGCGCGGCGCCGACGTCCCCGGACTGGATCCGGCGCAGCGCGCCGCGCAGGTCTTCGGCGGCGGCCCGGTCGTGCTCGCCCAGCTGGAGCTCGCGGAGCGTCTCGATCTCGTCGATCGAACCAGCGGTCGAGGCGAGGATCTCCGCCGCCACTCTCCGCAGCTCGATGTTCGAGCTGGTCGCGAGCCTGAACGCGCACGCCCGCGCGACAGACCCGGCCGCCCGTGCCGCTGACCGGAGGTCGTCCGCACGGTCGCCTGTCGTCTGTGCCGGGTCTTCGGCGCGGGCCACGTACCGCTTTGCGAGGGCTCGTCGCGCGTCGACGTACGCGTTGTCGTCGCGGACATGGCTCTCCGCGGTATCGATCACGATCTGCAGCACCTCAACCCCCAGCGGCGCCGTCGCGAGCCATGCCGCTGCCGCGGCCTGCATGCCCTGACCGGGCAGGTGCACAGCGACGCGTGCCGCAGAGAGCAGGGCACCGTCGATCACCTTGACGGTTGCGTGCTGGCTGCCGGCGACGTACGCGAGCAGCGTGGCGAGCGCACCGGTATCCACCTGTCGCGCCTCGGGTTCGGGCAGCGTCGCCAGCATTCTCCAGGTGAACTCGGCGATCTGCGGCCCGGTTCCCAGGGCTGCAATGAGTCGTTCGCTGTAGTCGCGGGTGAGGCTGGGCGGGTGGATCAGAGCCAGGAGTTCATCCTCGGTGGCTCCAGCGTCTCGACCATCGATCCCGCTCGCGATCGCCTCGACTGCTGCAACCAGCTCGTCGGTGCTCGCCTCGCGCGTCCTCAAGGCTCCGACCGCCAGCGGACCCCGGCCAGCCGCGAACAAGGCTGCGACTCCCGCAGGGGTCTTCGTGGCCAGGTCCACGAGCTCCGAGGGCTGCTCCTCGAGGCGAACCAAGGTCCCAGCGATGAGCGCCCCCGCCTCGGTGGGCTTCTGTGCATCCAGTGCCTGCAGGTGGGCGACTACCCGCTCCACACCCAGGCGCGCCGCCGCACGACCAAGAACCATCCCTAGCCCAAGACGGCCAGCCTCACCCCCATCAAGAATCTCGACGTCGACGTCCTCCAGATGGATCGACTCGGAGAGGGCGGCCTCGGCACTCGTGGTCGGATCGAGCATGTGGAGTCGGAGCAGCTGGCGACGCTCAGTTGCCCACCGCTCGGCGTCCCAGATCGGCAAGAGGGCAACACGGCGCTCGAAGTAGACACCCAGACTTGCGTTCCCGAACTCACCGCTGGCCCACGTCGCAAACTCCTGGCGACCGTCTTCGAGCTTCTCGGCGCTGCGCACGAGCCCATTCTGGACAGAAGTTCGGACTGCCTCATCCCCAGTCGTCGAGGACTGGATCGCTTCGACGACTGCTCGAAGTCGCTCGCCACCGAGCCGCGCGGTCATCCCGTCGTCGATCAGCCGGGGAAGAGCGGCGGGGACGACGAGCAGCAGCTCGGCGAGCTTCTCGGGCTCCAACTGGCGGAGTAGCTGAGCGACGACATCGAGCCTTCGGTCACCAGGGCTGCTGAGCAGTGGGAGCAGCGCGGTGGCGACTGCATCACTCTCGGCAGCGCTCCACGGTGCGCTCAACATTTGCAGCAGCGCGAGATCAGCCGGTCGCACCGAGACCGCGGAACCGACGAGATGACGCCGGAGCTCAGGATCCTTGGCCTCCCCGAGGACGGCCCAGACCCGGGCCATCATGTCCTGCGGCATCTGTGTTTCAGTGACGGCTGCCAGAGCGATGCGACGCGCGATGGCGTCGTCCATCGCGATGCGTCCGTAGATGAGCGTGCGCAGGTGGTCGTCGGCCGTCATATGGCGCTGGCCAGGCGGGGTGGTCGAGCCCACCAGTAGGAAGGCCTCTACCTCGGTGTCGAAGGGTGATGGGACGACCAACGGTGAGGGGAGACTCTCGATCGAGGCCATCCACGCCTGCAGGTCTGGCTCGAGGTGCTTCACGGTGCGCCACCACCAGGCGAAGCCCTCGGCCCGAGCGGCGGCGGCTGCCAAGGCTTGCATGCTCTGGCCCTGAACAGGTTGCGCGGTCGGCATCATCACAGCTATCGCCGCCAGGGCGGCGTGCTGTTCGCGCTCCGCCAGGAAGGGGATCGAGATGGCGCCGACGTCGTCAGGGCCTACTGGCTGGGCTTTCCTGCTCACCGAAGCTCCTGAATAGGCGTGATCATCTCGGCGACGGTACCGGTCCTGTCGACCGCTGCGGTGACCTAAGAAGGAGTTCGCCCGCAAAGGCGAGTGAAACGCCGGCGACCAACTCGACGAGATGCCGGCCACGGGTGGCGAAGGTGGCGATCTCGTGCGGAACAACACGACGCGCCAGGAGTCAGGTGACGTCCACGCCCTCCATTGATCGGCGAATGCGCCGGCTCGAGAGGGCCAAGCTGACGCACCTAGACACCCGCACTGCGCTCTTGTGTACAAGAGCGACGCGTCTGACCGAACGGTTGAGGTTCCGCGTGCGGCCAACAGGTCACACGCTCACGCGCCGGTCGACTGCCGGGATCTTTGCCGCGGCGGCCTGCTGATCTGTCTCACGCAAGAGGCGGGCCAGGCGAGACCTCACCGCTGCCGGCTCGGTCTTCGCTGCGGCCGCCAACCGGTCTGGGCGCACGGAACTAGACCTGACGAGCTGTCCGAGCAAGGCCCAGGCTTGAGCTTCGGACACCTCAATGACGTCGTTCCACGCTTCAAGCACTTCCAGCAGGGCGACTTCGGTCTCGCTCAAGGCTTGCCGCCCACGCTCGTGACGTGCCGCCCGGGACAGGTACCGGACCGCCTGTGTGGACGTCGGCGCACGATGCGGCACAGCGATGTGCGCTCGTCGCGGCACCTGCGTCGACAGGCGAAGGCGGTTGGCTGCGGACAGGCCAGCAGGCCCGATCCCCTTGACCTTCGGAAGGAGAGCTCGGGTGATCAGCTCCGGCGGCGGCGGGGCCATCCCAAGAGGCGTCATGCGCCCGCGCCAGTACAGGCCTTTGCGGATGCGTTGCAGTTCTCCCCTGGCTGTGAGACAGGACAGAAGGTGGCTCTTCGTCGAGGGCGCGCCGGACAGATCGGCAGGCGTCCAGAGCCTCCCGCTGCTGCCTAGGATCCGGTCTTCGATCTTTGAGCTCATGGCAACTCGCTCCTCGTGTACATCACGATACGCGATTCTGCCGACTCGTAGCAATATCTCGTATCGAGATGTGCAGCCACTGCAAGTGGCTAGCCGAGGCGGTCCGCCACCCGCACGCGCCCAAGGAAGGGCTCAGCGCACGTTCGTCGATCTCTTCGTTGAGGGCGTTCGGGTGTGCCGGCATCCGGGTTCACGGCCTGACGAAGATGAAGTACTGCCATGGGTCTAGATCGACGCGCGTCCCCGGAGCGACAACGACCGTTGCGCCTGAGCTGACGTCCACGTGGTCGCCGTGAGCGGAGCCGCCGAGGAGCCTGACCGTCCGTGATTCGGGGGAGAGGTTGAAGATCCCGACGACGGAGTCGTCGCCGGCGTCGCGCACGAAGGCAAGCACGGCGTGGCGGTCTGTCGTCGGCAGCTCCACCATGGGAGCTCCCCACGTCCCGTTCCAGAGCGCAGGATGCGCCTTCTTCAGGGCGAGGAGCCACCGGTAGAGATCGCCCATCGGATGGTCGCGCCACACGATGGGGTCGCGCTCGAAGAACTCGAGGCGCTTGTCGTACCCGGCTTCCTGTCCGTTGTAGATCAGCGGCATGCCTTCGCTGAGGACACTGAGCGCGACAGCGGTGTCGAGCATGTCGCCGAACTGCTCGGACGCGGTTCCTTCCCAGGCGTTGGTGTCGTGGTTGGAGACGAATAGCATCCGGATGGAGTCGCGACGGAAGGCCTTGGCGTTCCAGGCGTAGTACACGCGTAGCGCGTCCACGTCGGCCTGACCGGCGGCGACCCGGCGCATGGCCTCATGCCACGACCAGGCGTAGGTCATGTCGAACGCGCGGTGGTGCAGCTCCCTCGACTCCCACTCGGCCAGCAGGAAAACCGGGCGGATCCGTTCGAGGGCGGCTCGGACGTCCTCCCAGAAGTCGGTGGGGACGAACCCGGCGACGTCACAGCGGTAGCCGTCGACGCCGACCTCACGCACCCAGTACTCCATGGCGGACACCATGTAGTCCCGGAGGTCGGGTTGGTCGTAGTCGAGGTCGATGATGTCGTCCCAGTCCCACCATGGGGTGCCGACGAAACCGCCGTCGGGACCGCGGAGGTACCACTCCGGGTGCTCCGCGACCAGTACATGGTCCCAGGCCGTGTGGTTGGCGACCCAGTCGAGAAGGACCCGGAACCCGTGGCTGTGCGCGGCGTCGACGAAGTGGCGCAGGTCTGCGACGGTCCCGAGCTCGGGGTTGACGCTGTAGTGGTCCTTGACCGCGTACGGGCTGCCAAGGGTGCCCTTGCGGTGGAGCGTGCCGACCTCGTGCACCGGCATGAGCCACAGGATGTCGACGCCCAGCTCGGCGAGCCGTGGCAGGTGGGCCTCGGCGGCGCGGAACGTGCCCTCGGCCGTGAACTGCCGGGTGTTTAGCTGGTAGATCGATGCTGCGGCGCTCCATTCGGGGTGCCGGAGCGCTACGTCGGAGGGGCGCAGCCGGGGGCGCGTGGGGATGGCCATCGTCGGGGTGGCGTCGTCAGTCGCGGATGGCGTGCCCGGTGTCCGGGTCGAAGAAGTGGATCCGTTCGCGGTCGACGACGATCTCGATGTCGTCACGCGGTCGGACGCGCGAGCGGGGTCCGAACGAGGCGACGAACACGTTCCCGCGGTGCGCGACGGGCACGTCGGACGTCTGCGCGTCCTTGTCGAGCGCCTTGGTGTCGGCGGTCACGGGCTTCGGAGCGGCGACGTCGAAGTGCACGACGATCTCGGAGCCAAGCGCCTCGGTGAGTGCCACCTTCGCCCGCACCCGGGACTCGGGGGCATCGTCGCGGGCGAGCGAGGCGTCCTCCATGTCCTCGCTGCGGATGCCGATGGCGACGTCGCGGTCGACGTATCGGGCCAGGCCGGGTCGTGCCCGCACGACGCTCTCGGGGATCGGCAGGACGGTCTCGGCGAGCTGGAGACTGAGCCCGTCGCTGCGGATCAGGCGCGCGACGGCCATGTTCATGGGCGGGGAGCCGATGAACCCGGCGACGAAGATGTTGTCGGGGTGGTCGTAGAGGTGCTGCGGGCTGCCGAGCTGCTGCAGGACGCCGGCCTTCATGAGAGCGACCCGATCACCCATCGTCATGGCCTCGGTCTGGTCGTGCGTGACGTAGAGCGTGGTGGTCTTGAGGTCGCGCTGGATCTCGGAGATCTCGGCGCGCATCTGGACCCGCAGCTTGGCGTCGAGGTTGGACAGCGGCTCGTCCATGAGGAACACCTGCGGCTCGCGGACGATTGCGCGCCCCATCGCGACGCGCTGGCGCTGGCCACCGGAGAGCTGCTTGGGCTTGCGGTCGAGCAGGTGCCCGAGCTCAAGCATGTCGCCGGCCTTTCGCACGCGCTGCTCGATCTCCGTGCTGGACATCCGGCGGATCTTCAGGCCGTAGGCGATGTTGTCGAACACGGTCATGTGCGGGTAGAGCGCGTACGACTGGAACACCATGGCGATGTCCCGCTCGCGCGAGGAGAGGGTGTTGACCACCCGGTCGCCGATGCGCAGCGTGCCGCTGCTGATGTCCTCGAGGCCGGCGACCATCCGCAGCGCGGTCGTCTTGCCGCAGCCGGAGGGACCGACGAGGACGAGGAACTCCCCGTCCGCGACGTCGATGTCGAGGTCTTGTACGGCGTGGAAGCCGTTGTCGTACTTCTTGTTCACCTTGTCGAGAACGACCTGGGCCACGAGAGGCTCCTTCGCTTGGGGGTCGGGGTCAGCCCTTGACTGCGCCGGCGGTGAGGCCGCCGACGATGTGCCGCTGCAGGTACATGAAGAGCAGGACGGTCGGGATGGCGAGCAGGACCGCACCTGCGCAGAACAGACCGAACTGGGTGTTCCGCGTCTGGTCGTCGGCGATCAGGCCGTACAGGCCGACGGCAGCGGTCTTGGCGCGGTCGTCGGTGAGGAACACGCTCGCGATGAGGAACTCGTTGACGGCACCGATGAACCCGAGCAGCCCGGTGACGGCAAGGATCGGCCGCACGAGCGGCAGGATGATGCCGAAGTAGATCTGCGAGTGGGTCGCCCCGTCGACCTTGGCGGACTCGTCGAGGTCCTTCGGAATGGTGTCGAAGAAACCCTTCATCAACCAGGTGTTCACGCCCAGGGCGCCACCGAGATAGAGCAGCGTGAGGCCCCAGATCGAGTTGAGACCGATAGCCGGCCACACGTCGGTGATTTCGGTGAAGATCAGGTACAGCGCGACGATGGCCAGGAACTGCGGGAACAGCTGGATCAGCAGGACCGACAACAGCCCGCCGCGGCGTCCGCGGAACCGGAAGCGGGAGAACGCGAAGGCAGCCGAAGCCGAGATGAACATGGCGACACCGGCCGAGAGCACCCCGACGATCAGCGTGTTGGCGAACCAGCGGGGGAAGGACCCTGCGAGTGTGTCGGTGAAGTTCACGAGGCTGACCTGCGTCGGGAAGAGCGTCGACGAGCTCAGCGTGCCCACCGGGTTCAGCGCTGCCGAGACCACGAACACGATCGGGAACAGCGAGAAGGCGAGGGCCAGGATCCCGACGAGGTGGCTCCAGCCAACCCGCCGGAACCAGCCGCCCTGAGCCCCGCCGAGCTCGACGACCTCGTACGGCGGTGGGGTGTCGTCCGGTGTGCTGAGTGCTGGACCGGCCTGGGTGCCGATGATCGCCATCAGTTGACCTCCTCCAGTGCGCGGGTCTGCCGGAAGCCGACGACCGAGATGACGCCGACGATGAGGAAGATGAACACCGAGATCGCAGCCGCGAAGCCGTAGTCGGCGCCGGCTCCGCCGAACGCCAGCCGGTAGGTGTAGGTGATGAGGATGTCCGTCGCGCCCGCCGCCGGGTTGTCCGGGGAGAACGGTGCGCCCTCGCTCAGCAGGTAGATCGCGGAGAAGTTGTTGAAGTTGAACGCGAAGGACGCGATCAGCAGGGGCGCCAGCGCCACCAGAAGCAGCGGGAACGTGATGGTCCGGAACGAGTAGAACTTCTTGGCGCCGTCGACGCTGGCGGCCTCCGTCAGGTCCGCCGGGATGGACTGCAGCGCCCCGGTGATGACCAGGAACATGTAGTTGTAGCCGAGCCACAGCTGCACCAGCAGGATCGCGATCATCGAGCTGGCGGTGTTCCCGAACCAGTTGATCTCGGTGCCGAGCATCCGGTTGATCAGGCCGAAGTCGGTATTGAACATCTCCCGCCAGACCAGGTACATCGCCACCACGGGCATCGCGTACGGCAGGATGATCAGCGACCGGTAGATCGTGCGGCCGCGCAGCCGGGAGTTGTTGAGCGCGAGGGCGACCAGCAGCCCGAGGGCGAACGTGATCACGACGGTGATGATGGCGAACGCGAAGTTCCACACGATGATCCGCAGGAACGACGCTCGGATCGTCGGGTCCGTCAGTACACGGGAGAAGTTCTCCAGGCCGACGTTGACCTGCCAGCCCTGCGCCAGGGCGTTGCCGTCGGCGTCCACGAAGGAGCCGACGTCGCCGTCGGCTGTCCAGACCTCGCCCGTGACGGCGTCCGTGATGCAGTCACACGCCGGGTCGTAGGTCTGCTGCGGTGCGCCGACGTACGCGATCGACACTCCCTGGCTCTTGATGACGCCGTCGTCGGTCGGGACCGTGAACGTCGCGACCTCCTCGCTGCGCGCGGCGACTTCCGCGGTGGTCAGGACGGTGAAGCCGTCCGCCGCGGTGATCGTCCCGTCGGACTCGTCGGCGCCCTGGAGCTCGTCGAGCCCGTCCTCCGTGCCGACGAAGGTGTCGCCCGTGTCCGGGTCGAGGAGCAGGAACGCGAGGTCGCTGCCCTGCGTCGCCACGGAGAGCGAGAACACGGGGGAGTCGGGAACGCGCTGGAGCGAGGCCCCCTCGATGGCGGCGATCGCCTCCTCCTGGCTCCCGCGATGGCCGTCGCTGAAGTTGGTGAACGCCGTCGACACGGTGAACACGACCGGAAGCACCTGGAACACCAGCAGCAGCAGCGTGCCTGGCAGCAGGTACTTGAGGGGGATGGGCCGGGGAGACAGGTACACCCAGAAGGCGATCACCGTGACGACCACGACGACAGCGAGCCACACCCAACGCTCCGTGCGGATCAACGGGATGCAGGCGAAGACGGCGACGGCCGCGAACAGACCGAGCGCGAGGATCTTGAACAGCAGACCGAGCGGGCTGCCGGTCCCGTCGGCGGTCAGGCCGACCTCTTTGCCCGACGGGGACGGTGGCGGTGCACCGGCCGAGCGGGTGGTCTCGACGTCTGCGGTCGAGCGGGCCATGTCGACCTCCTGGGTCGTAGGGGGCAAGGCGTGGGGAGGTGAGCTGTCAGCCGCCGATGGCCGCTTCGATGGTGGAGGCTGCCTGCGTGATGGTGGTCTGCGGGTCGGCGCCAGCGATGATCGCCGCCTGCGCCTTGCCCAGCGGGTCCCAGACGGCAGCCATCTCCGGGATGCTCGGCATGATCTGACCGCTTGCCGCGGCCGCGTCAGCCACCGCGACGATGTCCGGGGCGGTGGCGCTGATCTCCTCCAGCACCGCCGTCGAGGCAGGCACGCTGTCCGCCGCCTCCTGGTAGGCGAGCTGCACGTCCGTCCGGCCCCAGAAGTCGGTGACGAACTCCTGCCCGAGCACCTTGTTCTCGCCCTTGCTCGCGACGTAGCACGCGTCGACCGTGATGAACGGCGAGGCGGCGGGACCGCCCTCGTACCCGGGGACCGGCGAGATCGCGTACGGGATGGTGCCCTTGGCCAGGTTGGGGAGCTGCCAGGGGCCTTCAACGACGAACGCGCTCTGCCCCTCGCTGAACAGGCTGAGGGCGTTGTCTCCGCTGATCGAGCGCTTGAGCACGTTCTGGCCGGTCTCGCCGAGCGCTCCGATCCTGGTGTACGACTCGACGGCTCCGGGTTGGGAGAGACCGAGGTCCGCCGGGTCGAAGTTCCCCTCCGCGTCGGTGCCGAAGATGTAGCCGCCGCCCGCGGTGTACAGCGGGTTGATGAAGTAGGGGTTCCCCGTCGGACCCACCGGGTAGGCCAGCACCTCGGTGACCTGCCCCGCCGCCACGAGCTGCTCGCCCGTGGCGATGAGCTCCTCCATGGTGGCGGGCGCCTCGGGAACGAGGTCGGTGTTCCGGTACAGCACGATGCTGTTCATCGTGAACGGCATCCCGTAGACCTGGTTGTTGTAGGTGACCGCCTGGACCGCGAGCTCCTGCAGCTGCGCGGCGTCCGGCCCGACCAGCTGGATCGGGTCGATCGTGCCGTTCTGGACGAGGTTCCCGATCCAGTCGTGCGCGCCGCAGACGACGTCGGGGGCGTTGTTGCCCTGGGACGCGGTGACGAAGCTGCTCTGCAGCTGGTCGCCCGGTACGAGCTCGACCTTCACGTCGACGCCGAGCTCCTCGCCGAAGCCCTGGGCGATCTCCGCGAGGGCGTCGCCCCCGGTCCCGGTCCCCGCCCACACCAGGAGCTGTGCGGCGTCCTGGTCACCGCCGCTCGCGCTGCCGCACCCCGAGAGGAGCAGGGCAGTACCCGCGAGCGCAGACCCGACGATGCCTGGACGCCTCATCACGTTCTCCCTCGAACAGTGGATGTGGCCACGACTGTAAACGGTTCCACTAAACCTTGTCTAGAGCGGAGGTGCGCGACCTTTCACGCCCCCCAAGTGGGGCGTAACAAGTGGAATCGATCCCAGGATCCGCGATGTCGTATGCCGATCCGCATAAGATCGCCGTCACGACACGCGGACGGAGACAGGTGTGGCCGGGATCAGGGACGTAGCAGCGAAGGCCGGCGTCTCCGTCGGGACCGCGTCACGCGCCCTCAATGGCACGGGCCCGGTCTCCGCGGCGGCGCGGGAGCGTGTCGAGCGCGCAGCCAAGGAGCTGCGGTACGTCGCGTCCTACACCGCCACCGCACTGAAGTCCGGCCGCAGCCGCAACATCGGCGTGATCCTGCCCGCCATCGACCGGTGGTTCTACGGCAAGGTCGTCACCGGCATCGCGGACGAGCTCATCGACGTCGGGTACGAGCTCGCCCTCTACAACACCCAGGGCAGCCACGAGCACCAGGAGGCGGTGCTCGGCGACTACCTCTGGCGCCAACGGCTCGATGCGGTGATCCCCGTGTCGCTCCAGCTGAGCGCTGCGGAGATCACCCGCCTGCTGTCGATGGACCGGCCCGTCGTGGGCGTCGGCGGCCCGATGCCCGGCGTGCTCACCGTGAGCATTGACCAGAGCGCTACCGGGGCGCTGGCGACCGCGCACCTCATCGGGCTTGGGCACCGGGAGATCGCGCACGTCACGGGCGGCACCGACCCGGAGCGCGACTTCCACCTCACGGACAGCCGCCGCGGCGGCTTCGAGGGCGAGATGAGCCGCGCTGGGCTACAAGTTCGCGACGACTGGGTGCTGCGGTCGGACTTCACGCTCGGAGACTCCTACCGGCAGGCCAAGGTCCTGCTCTCCGGTCGGGAGCGGCCCACGGCCGTCTTCGCTGCGTCCGACGAGATGGCGATGGGTGTGATCCTCGCCGCGCGAGACCTTGGTCTGCGCGTGCCCGACGCGTTGTCGGTGGTGGGGGTCGACGGCCACGAGATGGGCGAGGCGTTCGGATTGACCACCATCCGACAGTTCCCGGAGCGCCAGGGTGCACGTGCAGCACAGCGGCTCCTCACGCACCTGGCCGATCCGCCGCCCCCCGACGACATCAATCTGCACGAGGTCCTGCCCACGGAGCTGGTCGTGAGGTCCAGCACCGCCGCACCGGGCGAGTGAGGGCCGACGTCACGACCCCGTGACCGCGCACTGATCGGACGTGCCCTCGTCGCCGGGCTGTAGCGGAAGTCCCTGGAGCCGTGCGACAGCCGCGGGCTGTTGCCGGTCCACGAGGATCGCAAGGGCGACGCCGGCAGCCAGGCACTTGCGGTACAGCGCGTGCAGCACTGACACGCCAGCCGCGCCGACGTTGCTGGCCGCGCGCAGGTCGACCGTGAGGACGTCGGCCGGCCGGGCAGAGGCGAGCAGGGTGCCGCAGAGGCTGCTCAGCTCGTTGGCCGACACGAGGTCGATCTGGCCCTCCAGCCGGATCGCCGAGACGCCGTTCTGATCGACGACATGCAACGCTTCGCGCCGGGGTCGCCCGCCTTCGACGGTGAGAGGTGGGCTCGACCTGGAGCAGTCGAGCAGAAGGTCGTCGAGGTGCAGGCGGAGCTCTGGTCCTGCCACGCCGCCGCACCGTACCTGGGAGACGAGCCGATCAGCCAAGGCTGAGAGCTTGACGTTGTGCTGTTGAGAGCACCAGGCGAGGAGCTCGAACGCGCGGTCGCTCTCCACACCGTGGGCCAGCATCATCATGCCCTTCGCCTGCTCGATGACCGCCCTCGAGCGTTGCGCGCTCGAACGTGTGGTGATGTCGATCAGGTGGCCACTGACGATCCCGTTCTGTGCCTGGTCTGCGACGAGGACGACGTCGTGCTCGCGTCCCCTCCCTGACACGAGGGTGTACTCGCACTCGGTGGACCTCGTGTCGCTCAGAGCCGCCGCGAGATGGGGCCGGTGCTCGGGTCGGGCGTGCTGCAGCAGCAGACCGCGGCTCGGGCTGACCGCCCCCGGCTCGAGGCCGTGCAGCGTGAACATGGCGTCTGACCAGGTCCACTGGTCGTGATGGATGCCGTACAGGAACCGGCAGACACGCCCCGTGTGCTTCTCGTTCAGGATGGTTGTGCCCCCTTCGTGTCCCAGTCGGTTGGAGCGATCTCTCGGAGCCGTCCCTCTGGATCGGGTCGCCTCACAGAGTTGGCCGGCCGGCACTCGGTGTCTGTCTAGCCTCCATGCGACGAGGACTGTAAACGGTTCCACTACGGGATGTCCAGAACCGCCGTTCGGCGGCGCATCTCCTCGCTTGGCGGGTTCTCTGGGGCAAGTCAAGGTGAGCGCTCACATGGTCGCGGGACCGATTGACAGCCTTCACAGCGTCTGCATAGATTCGCTGCTGCCGGGATTCGCAGACGCGCAGGGGCGTCCTCCAACCGGCGGGGGACCTGGGGGTGCGCGTCAGGTCGCGAAGCGTCGTTGGTTCAGAGCTGAGCTCGGCGCTCACCCATCGCGCGTGGTCTCGTCATCCGCGCGCCCGGTCCACGACGGCAGCACACATCCTTGGTGGCTCCCATGCCTGGTCTTCGTCATGCCCGCGGCACGTCCCAGATGCGTCTCGGCTCCCCACCCACCCATCGTCGGTGGTCCCTCACGCTGGTAGCACTCAGCACCAGCGCAGTGCTCATGCTCACGCCCGCGGGCCCTGCGCTCGCCGCCCCCGATGATCCCGATGTCCAGCGGGGTGCGGAGATCGAAGAGCTCCAGCGGGAGCGCCAAGACCGAGCGAACGGTGGCGGTGACCAGCAGGGCACCCAGGATCAGCCACTGGCCGCCGAGGCCAAGGAGTGGCCGGACCCGACCGGCGCGCTGCCGCACCCGGAGAACCCCCTCGACAAGGACGCCTTGCCGACGCTCACGGTTAGCGGCGTGACCCCGACGGCCGACGGCGCGCTGTTCGACCTCGGTGGGTACGTGGGACAAGTCCGTCTGTTTGCGGATGACCTGGCGAAGGTCTCGGTCCGGGCGAAGGGCAAGGAGGAGTTCTTCTCACCGGGCATCGCCAAGCGCGACTGGGCACCCGTTGCGTTCACGGTGGAGGACTCGGCCACCACGTACCGGATCGTCACCTCCGACCTGACCGTCGAGGTGCTCAAGGAGCGCTTCGGTGTCCGCATGCTTGACGCAGCCGGCAACGTCATCAACGAGGACGACATGCGCTACGGCTCCGGGTACGAGAACGGCAAGCCGTACGTGGTGAAGAAGACCGACCCGGACGAGGACTTCTACGGGTTCGGCGAGCAGACACGGGGGCTGAACAAGCGCGGCGAGAGCATGCGCATGTGGAACACCGACAACTACAAGTTCCCGGTCACCGCCCCCTACGTCTACGCGACCATCCCGTTCTTCTACGGCCTCAAGGGTGACGACCACGCGTACGGGATCTTCTTCGACAACACGCACCGCTCGTACTACGAGATGGCCAGTGAGGCCGACGACTACTACTACTTCTACGCCGACGGCGGGGACCTGACGTACTACTTCTTCAACGGTCCGTCGATCGCCGACATCCTCACCCGGTACACCGAGCTCACCGGACGTCAGCCGCTGCCTGCGGAGTGGACGATGGGTTGGCAGCAGAGCAAGTGGGGGTACAAGCCTGGCCAGAGGTTGGTCGAGGTCGCGCAGGAGTACCGGGACCGCAAGATCCCGCTCGACGCCGTGAACTTCGATATCGACTACATGGACGGCTGGCGCGTCTTCACCTGGAACGAGGAGGACTTCCCACCCGAAGAGCTGGACGCCCAGCTCGAGGCGCTCGGGGTCAAGACGGTGACGATCAACGATCCCGGGGTCAAGGTCGATGACAACTTCGACGTCTACACCCAGGGCAACGACCTCGACGCATGGGTGACGGGACCGAACTTCACCGACTACATCGGTGACGTCTGGGCAGGGTCATCGAAGTTCCCCGACTTCACTCGTCAGGACGTGCGCGACTGGTGGGGAGGCCTGCACGGGCGCCTGCTCGACCGTGGCGTCGAAGGGCTCTGGCTCGACATGAACGAGCCGGCCGTCTTCAGCGAGCCGTACCACACGGCCCCGATCGACGTGGAGTTCAACCACGGCACTCAGCAGCACACCGAGGTGCACAACATCTACGGCTTCCTCGAGACGCAGTCGACCGTGCAGGGCTACAACCAGTTCAAGCCCGGTGTGCGGCCGTTCATCTTGACCCGTGACACCTACGCGGGCGGTCAGCGATACGCGGCGCTGTGGACGGGTGACAACGAGTCGAGCTGGGAGCACCTGGCACTGACCATCCCGGAGAACTCGAACGTCGGGATCTCGGGTATCGCGCAGGTCGGCAACGACATCGGCGGCTTCGCCGGCGACGCGAACCCCGAGCTCATGGCCCGGTGGATGCAGGTCGGGGCGTTCATCCCGTTCTCGCGCATCCACTACGACAACAACTTCCAGCCGGACCAGCAGGGCCAGGAGCCCTGGGCGTTCGGACCTCAGGTGGAGGCCATCGGCAAGCGGTACATCGAGCTGCGTTACAAGCTCCTCCCGTACCTCTACAACGCGTACCGCGACGCTGAGCTGAGCGGCGAGCCCGTCCAGCAGCCCTTGATCTACCAGTTCCAGGACGACCCGAACGTGCGCGACATCGACGACGAGTACATGTTCGGCGAGAACCTCCTCGTCGCCCCGGTCGTCACCCAGGGGCAGCGCGCCCGTGAGGTGTACCTCCCGGCCGGCAGCAGGTGGACCGACTGGTGGACCGGGTCGACGTTCAACGGCGGCCAGACCATCACTCGCCAGGCACCTCTGGGGACCATGCCGCTGTACGTGCGGTCCGACTCGATCGTGCCGATGCGTGAGGTGCAGCAGCACACCGGCGAGAAGCCGCTGACCGATCTCGAGCTGCACGCCTGGGTCGACGGCTCGGCCAGCACCCTCTTCTACGAGGACGACGGCTGGACGCACGACAAGAACCAGGGCGAGTACGACGAGACCCGCTTCACCGCGACCAGGTCTGCCGGCGGCTCCGTGCGCCTGCAGCAGGAGGTTGTGCACGACGGGTACGACTCGGCGATCACCACCGTCACCCTCAAGGTGCACGACGTGCCGCGACCGCTGCCGGCCGCGGTCGTCGGCAAGGTCACCCAGCCTCGTCCCGGCGTCATGCGACCCGACGGTGGCATCACCGCCGAGACGCTGCCCGTCACCTACGACGCCGACAAGCGCGTCGCCACCATCACGATTCCCGCCACGACCACGGAGCCCGTCACGCTGCAGTTCAGCGGACGCTCCGGGGCCCTTCGCTGAGCAGGAGCCAGACCATGAACGTTCGACACCGAACCACCCGGCCGCAGCGTGCGGCACTGGTGCTGGCGGTCGGCGCGGCCGTCGTCGCCGCTCCCGCGCCGGCGCTCGCGGTCCCACCACCACCCGTCGGGCCGAGTCCCGCCACCGTGGCGGGCCCGAGCCTGCGCTCTGCGCTCACTGACGAGCGGATCTACTCGCTCATGACGGACCGGTTCGCCAACGGCGACCCGTCCAACGACACCGGCGGTGTACCCGGAGGTCCGCTCGACAACGGGTACGACCCAACCAGCCGCGCCTACTACAACGGCGGAGACCTCAAGGGGGTCACGTCCAAGCTCGACTACATCCAGTCCCTCGGCATGACATCCATCTGGATCACCCCACCGATGTACAACGACTGGATCTTCGGTGAGGCACCCAACCAGACCGCGTCCTACCACGGGTACTGGATCACCAAGTTCGACCAGGTCGACCCGCACGTCGGCTCCGAGCAGGACCTGCGCGACCTCGTCAACGCCGCCCACGCCAAGGGCATGAAGGTCTTCTTCGACATCGTCGCCAACCACACCGGCGACGTGATCACGTACGAGGAGGGCGAGTCCCAGCCGTACATCCCGAAGTCCGAGGTGCCGTACAAGGACGCCGCGGGGGAGCCCTTCGACGACCGGGACTATGCCCAGCAGTCGGACTTCCCGGCCCTCGATCCGCAGGTCAGCTTCCCGTACACCCCGACGTTCCGGCAGCCGGGAGACGAGGTGGCCAAGTCACCAGCCTGGCTCAACGACGTGACCATGTACCACAACCGCGGGGAGACGACGTTCGAGGGGGAGAACTCGCTGTACGGCGACTTCTTCGGCCTGGACGACCTGTTCACCGAGCGCCCGGAGGTGTCCGAGGGGTTCGTGCAGATCTACCGCAAGTGGATCGACGACTACGGCATCGACGGCTACCGGATCGACACCACCCGGCACGTGAACGGGGAGTTCTGGCAGGCGTTCAACGACGGGATCCTCGACTACGCCCGCGCCAACGGGAAGCCGGAGTTCTTCATGTTCGGCGAGGCTGCCGTGGAGGACGAGGTCGAGCTGTCCATGTACACGACGAGGGACAAGTACCAGTCGGTGCTGGACTTCTCGTTCCAAGGCCAGGCTCGCAAGTTCGCGTCGCAGTCGACTGCGCCGGCGTCGTCTCTTCGCGAGCTGTTCGCGAACGACGACTGGTTCACCGACCACGACTCGAACGCCTACCAGCTGACCACGTTCGTGGACAACCACGACCGCGGCCGGATCGGCTGGATGATCCGGGCGGACAACCCTGGCAGCTCGGACTGGGAGCAGCTGCGTCGCATGGAGCTGGCGCACGAGCTGCTGTTCCTGGCCCGCGGCAACCCGGTCGTCTACTACGGCGACGAGCAGGGCTTCGCCTCCGAGGGCGACGCGGACGGCATGGACCAGTTCGCGCGGCAGAGCATGTTCGCCTCGCAGGTGCCGCAGTACCTCGATGACGACCTCATCGGGACGATCTCGACGATGGCGCAGGACAACTGGGACACCCGGCACCCGATGTTCCGGTACATCCAGCGGCTCAGCAACGTCACCGAGGCCCACCCTGCGCTGCGCAACGGCACCCAGGTGGAGCGGTACGCCTCCGACGAGGCAGGCGTGTACGCGTTCAGTCGCATCGGCGCCACCGAGCAGATCGAATACGTCGTCGCGCTGAACAACAGCACCGAGGACAAGACGGTCGCGATCCCGACCTACTCGGCCGGGATGCCGTTCACTCGGGTCTACCCGGCCGGGAACACGACGCTGCAGACCGCAGCCGACTCGACCCTGACCGTCACCGTTCCTCGCCTGTCGGCGCAGGTGTTCCGGGCTGCTGTGCCGGTCGCCGCCAGCGAGGCGGCACCGACGGCGCGGATCACCAACCTGCCCGTCGGGCCCGGAGTCAGCGGCCGCCAGCAGATCGAGGCGACCGTGACAGGCAACGGGTACGCGACCGTGTCGTTCGCCGTCCGGGTCGCCGGGACCCAGGAGTGGACGCTCATCGGCTCCGATGACAACCCGAACTACTCGGTCTACTACGACGTCACCGCGCACCCGCTCGGCACACGTCTGCAGTTCGCCGCCGTCGTGACCGACAACGCCGGCCACACCAGCACGTCACCGACCGTCACCCGGGTGGTTCGCAACCCGGCATGACCTGATCCCGCACGACCGACCGCACCCCCCGTTCCGAGGCGGGGGGTGCGGTCACGCACGACTGCAATGACGCAGCGCGCGCTCACCCGACCGAAGGAACCCCGTGCCGCACCTCCGCCGCCTCCTGACGATCCTGATGGTCCCGCTCCTTGTCGGGACGGTGAGCGCAGCAGCACCTACCACCTCCGACGGGTGCGCGCAGGGGGCGACCGCCCCGGGGACCTACCGCGACAGCACCGGCACCTCGACGATGGCGGTCGAGCACGTGACCGACGACTGCAGGCGCACCTACTCTCTGGACACCGACGCTGGGATCGACCGCTGGTTCACCGAGCCGGCCGGCACGCCCGTGCTACGCACGGGCTCGGTCGTCGTCGACAGCCTCTACGCGCTCGCCGTCGAGGAAGCCCGGCAGAACGAGGTCGCCGAGGTCAGCGATGCGGCGTACGCCGGGGGAGCCCCGATCGCCTGCCCCGGCGGGTGCTACCAGACGGGCGCCGACTGGACCTACGTCTGGACCCGCGACGCCGCGTACGCCGCCGACCTGGGCCTCGCGGCCCTGAACCCTCTGCGCACCCGGAACACGCTCCTCTTCAAGCTCAGCGACCGTCGGGACGGGACCGGGAACACCCAGATCGTCCAGGACACCGGCACGGGGGGCAGCTACCCGAACTCGACCGACCGTGTCGTCTGGGCGCAGGCGGCGGGCGAGCTCCTTGACTGGCTCCCGGCTGCCGATCGGGCCTCGTTCGCCGCCCAGGCCTACGAGGCGATCCGGAACACGATCGAGCACGACCGGCGGGTCGTCTACGACACCCGTACCGGTCTGTACCGAGGCGAGCAGTCCTTCCTCGACTGGCGCCAGCAGTCCTACCCGCAGTGGACGGCCGACGACGTCGCTTACATCGCGACCTCGGAGGCCCTGTCCACCAACGTCAACCACTGGATGGCCCTGGACGCGGCCGCCAACCTCGCCCGAGACGCGGGCTACGCCTCCGCCGCGACGACATACCGCGCCTGGGCCGACGCCCTGACCGACGCGATCAGGGATCGCCTGTGGCTGCCCGCGGAGGGTCAGTTCTCCCAGATGCTGACCACCGAGCTCGACCGGACCCCCGTCCGGCGGTACGACGCCCTCGGCACGGCGCTGGCGGTCGTCACCGGCATCGCCACCCCGGAGCAGGCGCGCAGTGCGATCGCGAACTATCCGCAGACGCCCTGGGGACCCCCGGTCCTCGCCCCGCAAGAAGACGACCGGGACGCGGACGGCGGCCCGGCTCAGGCGTACCACAACAAGGGCATCTGGCCCTTCGTGACCGCCTACCTCGCCAGGGCTGCTGCCGTCACCGACAACGACGGCGTCTCTGCCGCGTCGTTCCGCTCTCTGGTCCGCGGAGCAGCGCTGCACGGCTCTCACATGGAGAACATGGACCTCACCGACGGCGGCACTGGGACGCGGATCAACTCCGAGCGCCAGCTCTGGAGCGTCGCAGGCATGCTCTCGCTGATCCAGCACACCACCTTCGGCGTCGACGCCCGACCCGACGGCCTACACATCGCGCCGTTCCTGCCTGCCCAGATCCGCCATGAGTTCTTCCCGGACAGCTCGGAGATCGCCCTCTCCGGGATCGCCTACCGCGGGAAGCGCCTCGATGTGACCCTGACCCTGCCGCCCGACGTCGACCAGATCGGGGCCTACACCGTGACGGCGATGACGCTCGACGGCCGACACCTCGATCCGAGGAGTGCGATCACAGAGGCGATGCTCGGGCAGAGGTCTGACCTCGTGGTCACCCTGGGCTGGCCCGACTCTCATTCCTTCGCCGCACGGACGACCTCGCTCAGCGACCGCGAGCGCCTCTACGCTCCTGCCGCCCCGGTGCTGCGAGCCGTGCGGCTCAACGCGCAAGCCAGCCGTCTGATGCTCGACGTGGACCTCGGCAGCGCTGACCCGACGAGGGTGAGTCTGGAGGTCCTGCGCGACGGGCAGGTGATTGAATCCGACGTCCGGCCCGGCTCTGGACGGTTCACGTGGGAGGCGCCGGGCTCGACCACCGTCAACACACAGTCGTCCTGCTACAGCCTACGAATGCGATTCGCGTCGACCGGAAACACCAGTCAGCACGCCGAACCGGTCTGCTACTGGGGGCAGGACTATCAGCGCGTCCTCAAGGCCACCGCCGACGCTTTGCACGCCACAGGGGGAGAGTTGGTGTCGGGTCCGGCCGGGGCGCACTACCGAGACTGGGGCACGCGTACTCACGACCAGCTGAGCGCCACGTTTACCCCCGAGCGGACCGGCCGGTACAAGGTCCAGGCCCAGGCTTCTCTCGGGATCGGGGTGGAGTCGGGCGTGGCCAGCGGAGTGAAGAGAGTCGACGTGCGTGAGGTCGGTTCCGATGTGCTCGTCACGTCCGGCATCGTCGTGTTGCCGAACACCGGTGGATGGGACGAGGTCCGCAACTCCACGTTCGTCGACGTTCAACTCCGAGCCGGCGTGCAGTACCGCGTCACGCTCCTGAACGACCGCGATGCCGTGAACATGAGCTACTTCCGGCACAACGCGCGGTATGACGCCACCGCAGCCGGGCCGGCCAACTACGCGGACATCTACGCGATCCAGCTCCTACTCATGTCGGCGAGTTGACACGCCACGACGACCTGCTGGCGAACGGCGACGCGGGCGCCGTTGATGACATGACCTCGGCAGATTGCGCGCCGTCAGTTGGCCAGCGCCAGAACGCCCTAGCCTTCCGCTACAGCGGTAGCGAGCGATCCTCGACGATCGACCGCATCACGAGAGTGGAGGTGAGTCGTTGGACGCCGGGCAGGGCGGCGAGCTGGTCGTCGTAAAGGCGCTGGTAGTCCGCCAGATCTCGAGCGACCACCCGCAGCAGGTCCGGCTCACCGAAGAGGCGTTGTGCCTGCAGGACGTTCGGGAGGTCGGCGACGGCCGATTCGAAGGCGCCGATGCTTCCACCGGTGGCTTCTCGCATAGTGACGAAGACGAGCGCCGCAAAGCCGAGGCCGAGAGACGCCGGGTCGAGTCGAGCGTGGTATCCGGTGATGACGCCGGTCTGCTCGAGCGCGCGCAGACGGCGATGACAGGGGGACACGCTTAGCTGGACGCGCTCGGCCAGTTCCGTGAGCGTCTGGCGCCCATCGCGCTGCACTTGGGCAAGGATTTCTCGGTCGATCGCGTCCATGCACGAGATCCTTCCACTGGTTGGCGCTCTACGAGCAATAGTTAAAAGCCTCTTTGGCGCGTTTCGGCCTAGCCTTCCAACGCACCCATCCAGCCCGGGTGCTCATCGAGGCGAGGTGCAGGTATGGACGGCGCGGACGTGCTGGGCTTTTGGGCAGTCTCGGTTCTCTTCGTCCTCACGCCAGGAGCCGACTGGGCGTACGCGATCAGCGCAGGCCTTCGCGGGCGTGTGATCGTGCCCGCCGTCGCCGGAATGCTCGCGGGCCACCTCACCGCGACGGTGCTCGTGGCCGCCGGGGTAGGCGCACTGGTTGCCGGCGCTCCAGGCCTGCTCGGTGGACTGACGATCGCCGGCGGCGCCTACCTGATGTGGCTGGGATTCCAGACGTTCACGCGGCCGGCGACCCCCCACGAGAGCGCTGAGGCCGCCACAGGATCCTCACGCGCGAGGTGGTGGTGGAAGGGGCTGGGTGTCAGTGGGCTGAACCCGAAGGTGTTCCTGCTGTTCCTGGCACTGCTCCCGCAGTTCACGTCCCAATCCGCTGCGTGGCCGGTTCCAGCGCAGATCATGGTGCTCGGCCTCATCCATGTCGCGACCTGCGCTGTGGTCTACCTCGCGGTGGCGGTGACCGCCCGGCGCCTGCTGTCCGCCCGGCCGGCTGGGGCGAGGATCATCTCGCGCGTGTCTGGGGTCGTGATGGCCGGGCTCGGCATCGCGCTGATCGTCGAGCAGTTGCTCACGTGACACGACACCAGCCGTTTAGCGAGCCACGTCTTGAGGAGATGCGATGGATGCCCTGACGTTGCAGACCACGTTCTTGGATCTCAGCACGCCGCACGTAGCCGATGCGTGCCTGCGGCTCGGGATCACCGTGCGATGTGTGCCATCGGCGATACGGGCGCCGTGGACCGGCATTCACGTGGTTGGTCGGGTGCAACCCGCGCGCCACGTCGGGAGCGTCGATGTCTTCCTCGAGGCGCTCGGGCACGCCGGACCCGGAGACGTCCTGGTCGTCGACAACGACGGGCGCACGGACGAAGCCTGCGTCGGCGACCTGGTCGCTCTCGAGGTCGCCCGCGCGGGCCTCGGCGCCATCCTCATCTGGGGCCTGCACCGCGACACCGCACAGCTGCGCACCATCGGCCTGCCGGTCCTCAGCTTGGGCGCTTACCCCAACGGGCCGGAGCGGCTGGACCCCCAGCCGGCCGACGCGCTTGCGTGGGCACGGTGCGGCATGCACACGGTCACCGCCCACGACGTCGTGCTGGCCGACGACGACGGGGCCGTGTTCCTCCCGGCTGCGCAAGCAGCCGAGATCGCGCTCGTCGCGACCAAGATCCGGGATGTCGAACGCCACCAGGCCGCGCGCATGCTGCTCGGCACCACCCTGCGCGAGCAGACCCGCTTCGACGACTACCTCGCAGCCCGAGACCGAGACGCGGTCACGTTTCGTCAGCACCTGCGCTCGCTCGACGCCGCGATCGAGGAGTGACCACGGTGGCGTACTTCGAGCGACTCGACGAGGCCACCTTCCGCCCTACGGAGCACGTCGGCGGTGGCTGGGATCCCGGCGAGCAGCACGTCGCGCCCGCCCTCGGCCTGCTCGCGCACGCCGTGGATGTCGATCAGCGCGGACGTCGCGACCACGAGCTGCAGCTCGCCCGCCTGTCCTACGACATCCTCGGCGCGCTCCCCATCGCCCCGGTCCGCATCACCGTCGAGGTCCTCCGCCCAGGTCGCACCATCGAGCTCGTCCAAGCCACTCTCAGCCATGCCGGCCGGCCCGCGGTCGTGCTCCGCGCCTGGCTCCTTCGCAGCTACGACACTGCGGACCACGCCGGAGGCGCACTGCCCACCATTCCCGGCCCTGACGAGACCCCACCGTGGGATCCCGCAAGCATCTGGCCCGGCGGCTTCGTCCGGTCCGTCGAAGCGCGCAGGAACCAGGAGCGACCCGGCCGAGCCGTCTCGTGGGTCCGCCCTACGATGCCGCTGGTCCACGACGAGCAGGTCAGCGCGACCGCCCGCGTCCTCGGCGTGATCGACATCGCGAACGGGATGACCCCGAGGACGCCGACGACCGAAGTCGCGTTCCCGAACGTCGACCTGACCGCCCACCTGCTCGCGACGCCGCGCGGCGAGTGGACTGGCCTCGACACCACCGTCGCCTTCGGACCCACCGGGCTAGGCCTGACCCACACCATCATCCATGACACGAGCGGCCCCATCGGGGTCCTTACACAGGCGCTGACAGTCAGGCCCACCTGAGGCACGCCAATAAGTGTCGGCGGACTCGACGTGCAAACCAAGACTGGTCACTCCAATCGCAATGCCGGCTCTAGGGCTTCGGTGATCAACCGGTCTACCTCTGCGAGGTGGGTCCGCGTCCGGCCCATGGTGACGTCGACGAGCTGCCACGCGTCGTCGACGTCGGCGTTGGCGCCGAGAGCAGCCAATGCATCTGAACGTCGCGGGTGAGCACCGGCCCGGAGCGACTTACCCGGCGGGCAACTGCGCGAGCGCTTCCTGAAGACCGGGGTAGGCAGAGTCCTCGGCGAGCACTTTCTCCAAGTCGCGCCGCGCCATGCCGGGCTTCGACTCGGCGAGGTTTGCGTACGCCCGCTCCACAAGCGCCCTGTGCCGCAGTTCGGCGGGACGGCTCCTGAGGCGAAGAGCTTCCTTGAGCGCTTCCCGCGCCGCGCCGGGTGAGCCGAGGTTGCGAAGTGCGGTCGCTCGTTGGATCAGCAGGAACATGCTGGGTTCGTCGTCGTTGACGACGCCGTCGGTGAGCGCAATGACCTCCTGCCAGCGTTCCTGGTCGGCGTAGAGCTCGGCCAGCGACACGGCGGCGATCGTGCTCGGTTCGAGCGACTCCACGACGTCCACAGCACTGCTGAGGTCGCCGACGCTCTGGTGCGCTTCGCCCAAGGCAAGGCCGAGTGCGTCCCGACTTAGTGGCAGCGTCGCGGTGATGCCTGGTGCGACTTCAAGCGTCATGCCGGCGGCGGACAGGTATTTCTTGACGAACGGATCGGCGCCTGGGTCGTAGTCCTGTGACCAAGCCCAGGCGAGCAGGTCGCGTGACGTCTCGTCGTCGCCGGCGGGCATGGCGCCGAGCATCGCTTCCAGGACGGCTGCGAGAGGCCGGGGCTCGGTGTGCGCGGCGGCGACCTTATGGATCTCAGCTGGGTCCTGATTCACGATCACTGCCTTGTAGAGCTCCTTCTCCCACTTTGGCGCGGTGAAGCCCGGCTTCGGGCCAACAGGTTTCGATGACGCGCCGGACTTCGGCTGCGCCCCAGAACGGTCACGAGCGGTCGCCGAGCTTGATGTCGTGTACGACACACCGGATCCGGGCACACCGACGCTCTTCGTGACGCGACCAGAGGAGTGAGCGCTGATGCGAGCGCCCTTCACCCCAGCGGAGGTCGAGACGCCCCTAGGCGTGACGGTCATGCGCACACCCGGCATGACCTTGAAGGACTTGCGTGCTCGAAATCCCATGGCTCCCCCTAGCGATCGTCGCTGAGCGCACGCCGTGCTCTCACTCTGGCCCTTAGGGCTGGCGGAGGCGAGCCGTTGCGGGGATCTGCGTCGTCGCTTTGCGCCGTGCAACTAGCTAGGACAGATCCACGTCCTCGTCGTCGCCTGGCTCGCCCAGCAGCGGCCCTGGCCACTTGATCATGTGCGCGACCGGCCTGCCGCGGCGGGTGATCGTGATCCTCTCGCCGGTCGCGACCACGTAGTCGACGAGAGCCCCGAGGTTTCGCCGCACCTCACGCATGCCGACGCGAGGAGCGATGAGTAGGAGCCAGTAGCGCCGGCCACGGTCGTCGCGATCGACCTTATCGACGACGGCGCGTCGATCGCCGCCGGCACCGAGATCGCGGACGATGACGACCTCGCCGATCGGAAGCCGGCGCAGCGACCCTGGTAGGTCGATCTCGTGAACTCGTACCCATCCCCCGGGTCGAGCGTGGGGCGGCACCGCGGTCTCCACGGTGATCACTTCCGATTGTCCTGTGGCGGGTCCGGTACAGCCTCGATCCGGTCGATTCGAGTGACGGGCCGCTGGACCCACCACCGATAGGTGTCCGACGGGGCATCTGGGTCCGTGAAGTAGCGCGGGCGCTCACCGACACGAATGATCCCGCCGCCAAGGAGGGAGTCGACGTCAACGAGGGCAACCCACTCGTCGTCGTGGGGTCCAGTGCTCGAACCTAGGCCCGGCGTTCGGAGCAGGAGTCGACGATCGAGGTCCAGGTAGTAGACGGTGCTCGACGCACTGCGGATCGCCCACGTACCCAGCGCGTGGCGGGTGTCGAGGGTTGGCACCGTGGGCTGGGAGGAGGACTTGGGCGGATCTCCGGCTCGCTTCTCCTCGTTTGCACCAGCGGCGGTCGGCGCAACCCGCGCCGGATCAACTGCATGGGCGGTCGGAGCCGACCCGTCGGGAGGCGGACCGCCAGGCGTTTCGTTCGTGGTCATCTGCATCTCGCCCGGCTATGGCGTCGTCGGTTGACTGCTTCGACGTTCTGGGGCGTGGGCCGTTCACAAGTCACCGGGCCCACAGAAGGCGGGCGCTCTTCGATCCTGACGAGCCCTTCCCGCTCGGCTCGCGCGATCCGCTCGCGGAGGCGCCGTTCGTCGCCCTTCGTGCCCCCAGGAACCATGAACACCCGCGCGTTGATCACTAGCGGTCGCAGCTTCCTTGTGGCGTTCGGCTCCGGGACGAACGACGTCGGCTTGCACTTGCGGTGCCAGATCATGGAATCCACGGCTCCACCATGTTGGCGCCACAGAGGGCGCAGAAGCGGTCGGTCGGCGAGTGCGGGTGGGTACACGCCTGTTGACGTCGGTAGGTGCGGACGACCGACGCCACAAGCTGCAGCGCAAGGCGTGGGCTCAGGTGTCCTTCGTCCCACAGGCTGTGGGACGAACCGGAAGCCAGTTCGAGGGTGAGTTGTTCCGGGGGCGCTTCCCACGGATTGAGGTCGGGGTCCTCATCAGGAGCGACGACAATGCGGAACCGATCGCCTCGATCCCGCAGATAGAAGCGGAGCCCGTCGCACGAGCCGCTCACGACGTATGGTCCGCCGGGGACCACCTCGCGCGCTTCGATCCCGAACTCGCGAGCCGCCTGCTCCAGCTCCTCGTTGGACCCATTTTCGTCTTCGGGCTGGGTGGGTCCCATGATCTCCATGATCTCCGCAAGGCTGAGTTCGTCCGCGGGCGGCCGCTGACAATGGCAGGGCAGGCCGCCGTGGATGGGTGAGCCTGGGGTCGGGTGACACGCGCAGCCACACTGCGCAGCTGCCTCGATATCGTGCAGTCCGTCCGGGATGCGCTCGAGCAGCGCACGCGTGCGCTGGATCTCGTCGGTGTGCGCCCACTCGCTCTCTGCACGGAGCTCCGCGAACAGTTCCTCGCGCTGCCGGCGCTCGTCCGGAGACATCGGACGCGACTGTCGACGGATGGGCTCGATCGTCACGGGTGACCTCCAGTGCTGTTCTCGGCCGTGGCTCCCTCGGCATCGCGAAGTTCTCTCCAAGTCCGGGCCTCGAGCTCTTGAAGAGGGGCGAGTGCCTGGATCGCAGCGACAATCGCCGCGGGGTCGGAGGTCCGGCGGAGGAGTTCGCGCACTTCGGCTAGGCGACGAGTGCGAGCGGAGCACCAGGGGTATGGCACAACCACGGCGGTCGGTCTGCCCCGGTAGGTGATCGTGACAAACTCGGCACTCGCCACCACGTGCTCGAGGAGCCGTACAGCTGCCGGGCGACGGGCTTCCGTCGCTGTGATTGTGATCATGAGCTGGACGTCTCGAGACGGGTGATCGACCGCACGGGTGTCGTCAGACGCTCGGTATGACCGGCGCGAGGGTCGAGCGGTTCAAGGATGAACAGGGCGTGCGCGCCGACCAGGAGCCCGATGCCCAACTGCCCGTCCATCGTTACGTGTTCCACTCGAAGCAGGACGATTGGCTCCCCATCGCGTCGAAGGTCAGCCCATGGGTACTCCGGCGTTGACATCGGTCCTGGTGACGTTCGCGTGAGCGTTGCGGGCCGATCAGGATCGTTCGCCTCGATCAGGTAGGTCGCTCCTGAAGCGGTCTCCACGACGTGAGTGCCTTCACGACCGATCATTGCTGTCTGATCCTGGGGACCCGAGGGGTTGTTCAGGTGCCAGGCCAGGTCGAACAGTGACGTGGCCGGACCGGGCGGCACGTGATGGCGAACCGACCACGCGTGCTCGGCCGCGGCCTTGGACGCGAAGCGCGCGCCGAACCACCTGATTGGCTCCGGACGAGTCATGGAAGCGCCCAGCCGGTGCGCTAGCTCGTTCTCGATCGCCAAGGTGACCGCCAGAGACCTTGTGAGCTCGGCGGCCTCGTCAGGACGTGCGCGGGCGAGGACAAGCGGCGAGATCGGCAAGGGATCGCCTGCGAGCTCATGCTCCACGTACCACCAGTGCAACCACTCACTCGCAGTGTGGTCGAGGTAGAGCAGAACGTTCGCCAGGTACGGGGTCGTCATCGTCCTGATTGGACGCGCGTGTCCAGCGACGTCGACCCAGGCGTCGCCCTGGTCGAGGACGTGGCGGCCGCTGGCGAGGCTGCAACTTGCGATCTCGGGCAGGTCAGTGCGCTCATCGTCACCCGACCGGTCGTGTTGGGGTGGGCCACCGTGAACGGCGACATCGTCGACGTAAACTTCGACTTCGCCGACGGCGTTGTTGATCAAGGCGAGCGCCTCCGTCACCGCGGGTAGGCAGTCACCGAAGCGCTCGGAGATCACGGCGGCAGCTAATGGTTCTGCTGTGACGGCCCATCGTCCGACGGCCGCCGACCATCGAACTTCGGCCCGCACTGCGGCGTTCACGATGCGGCACCGCCCTCCGCAGTGCCCCGTGCGACGAGGGGGTCTAGTTCGTGCCACGGCTCGGGAACCCGTTCTCGATCACCGTGGGCCAAGGCGTGTTCGGCGATGTTTGGCGTCGTTCCCTGACCCGCCTGGCTCATCCGTCGTGTGGCTACGGCTACACCGCGGTAGAAGCCGCGCCGATGCTCGAGCCGGGCTTCCGCCTTGAGGGTCACGAACGCCGCTAGAAACAGCGCGGGCGCGATGATCGCGATGAGATCCGCGCCGGCCGTCCAGAGGAGGCCGACCTGAGCCAGGCAGACCACCCCGACGACCCACGCGTCTGCCCACCAAGCCATGAACCGGCGTCTGCGCATCCAAGCGCCGTGCCAGGGCCTCGGAACGCCACCGACGAGTTGCCGTGGCTCGGTCATCTACGTCTCCTTCCTGCAGCAGCCGTCGCAACCGTGCACCGCGAGACGATCACCGATGTCCGTGCCATGCGTTCGTCGGGCGTACTCGAGGGCATCGGAGTCGGGGTGATGAACGCCGTGGGGGCAAACGCGCTCGAGCAATGCCACGTCGTGGCGCCACGCCATGGGCGCTGTCGCCAGCGGGTGGGGCGACGGTCGATGGATGGGACAGAAGTCATCGGCCGCGCACTTGGCAGGCCCGTGGGTCCGCAGCGTTCCGCCCTTGATTGAGACTTCGTCGGACGTCGGCCCGGGTCCTCTGGCGGGGAAGGCGTCGATCGTCTTCCGCAAGTGCGTCCACTCGGCGGTGCGCCACAGTCCGGTCATGAAGCCGACCTGGTCGAGCAGGTCGAGAACGTCGATTTCGGTGCCGCCGTGGGCGCGCAGATCGAGCGCAGCACACTCCAACTCGTGGCAGGTCGCGTCCAGGGGGCTGACCTTGTGGGCCGCGGCCCACACGAGCCAGGCTTCGCCAGCGGCGAGCATGCGGGAGTGCATCGGCTCAGGCAGCACGTTCATGGCAACGCCGGCTCGCCACTACCGACCGCGGTCGTCGGGATGCTCCGGACAGTCGCGGTTTCGGACCTGAAGTCGCGCAACGCGGCGGCATAGACCTCAGAGTTGAAGCGCCCGCTGACGGCTGCTCGCCATTGCGCCGCGTCGAGACTGGCGAGGAGTTCCCGCTGTTGGCAGTACCACCGCCAGGACGTCATCACCGCGACCGGCTTCTCGAGCTCCGTGATGATCACGCGCCCGCCAGCGCGGACGCGAGCAAACATGTCGTCGAACGCGTCCGCCAACTCGCCGACTGACATCGGGGATGGCTCCAGGGGTGTGTCCCTGTCGAGCTCGGGGGTCGCAGCCGGTGACGGCGCGCCGGGCGGGGCCGAGTGCTCCATGTCGATGTCGCGCTTGACAGCGCCTAGCGTGAAGGCCAGACCGCGCATGATCACCCTCATGCCACGTTTGCGGCCTAGGTCGAGGGTGCCGACCAGGAACCGGGCGTCGCCGTCGAGCACGAGCCGGGACGACCCGCTCGGCTCGACCGACCGCTCTCGGGCCGGGGCATGCAGACCGGCACTGAACAGCGCGGTCACCGTGTCCGGTTCCAGGACCGCGGGCTCCTCACCGTCGGTCTCCAACGTCACCGTCGCGTCGGGTCCCAGTTCGACGCGCGCACGGACGGACCGCGCACCCGGTTCAGCCAGTGCCTCGCGCGCCTGCCGGCTCAAGTCGGGCACGGGGCCGACTGACCGTCGAGCCGGCTGCGGGGCGTCGACGTCAGGTGTCGGCATGGGAGTCCTCCCCAGTCACTGCCGAACCGGCAGGTGCGGACGTGGGTGCCGCAGCCTGTGCGGCGATCGGATCGCCGGCTGGGTGGGCGGGTTCGTCAGGCATTGGCAATCTGGTCGGACGCTCGCCGGGGACCGGAGCGAGGGTCCTCGGGTCTTCATCGCTGGCGCGACCCCATCCGTGGTGGTGGACGAGCGTGGTGTCGTCGGTCGGGATGCGGATCGTGCGACGTAGGTGCAGCCACTCGGCGGTTCGCCACAGGCCCGTCATGAACCCGACCTGGTCAACCAGGTCGAAGACCGCCGCCTCCGTGCCACCGTGCTGGTGCAGGTCCATCGCGGCTCGACGGATCTCATCCACCGTCGAGTCCAGGGGATTGCTGCCATGGGCAGCGCACCAGACGAGCCACGAGTCGCCAGCAGCCAACATCCTTGACTGCAAGGCGTCGGTCGCGGAGGTCGCTGCCGCTGCAAGTCTCTGGCGAGAGTTGTCCATCGAGTCCACCGCCCCATGCGAGCCAACGTGACTCATAGTCAGGTGACTCATCGTACACATCAGTGCGATGGCGGACCACCCCCGAGTCCCCGTGGCCGCGGTCAGCTTGCCTGTCTAGACACAGAGGCACACTGTGCAGGTGACTTATGATCCGGTGACTTATAGTCCGGTGACTCGCGTTTCTCGCCGACATAGCGTCCCGGGCGTGTCAGATCTTGAACGCCAACTGGGCCAACGCCGTGCGTTCGGGCTTCGGCTGCGAGCGCTGCGAACCGCCTCCGGAATGAGCCAAGAACGGCTGGCGCATGCATCCGACCTCGACCGAACCTACGTAAACCACGTCGAGAACGGGCGGCGGAACCTCTCACTGCATGCCATGTGGCAACTCGCGGACGCGCTCGCAGTCACGCCAGAGGCCTTCTTCCACCCTGGCGCTGAGGGTGACGCGCTAGTCGGATGATCGGGAATGACGTTTGCAGCCGTGCGCTCGTGTGCCCGATCGCTACCTCCGGCGGTCGAGTTCCCTTAGATCCTTATCGAAGCCGGCACCGGTAGCGGCCCGGTCGGTGCGAGGGGGCGGTGCGGTGGAGAGGGTTTGAGGAGAGGCTCACTCGGTCTGCAGGAGCCGGTTTGGTCTCGGTCTGGCCATTGCCGCCTGCCAAAGCCCGAGGTCGGCGACGCCGTGTAGGGGGACCCCCACGCAGGCCAGCTCGGCGTATCGGCGGGCTGCTCAGCTCGCCGCGATTTGGCCGGGTGTCGTCGGACTGGGACGGTCGGTGCGCCTCGGGGGTGGCGGGGAGGGCGCCGGTAGAGCGTCGACGCGCGCCCACCGAAGGTCGCCACGGTGGTCTGTCCGCTCGCTGTCGAGGAACTGTGCGAGCCGGGCTTTCCGCGGGTCGAGGCCGGTGATAGCGCGCAGACCTCCCCGGGGATATTGGTCTCGACGAGAACGCCGCTGTCAGCCGCGTCAACGGCTAGACAGACTGCATCCCCGACGCGCCATCGCTTAATGTATGTTCATTGTTAGATCTCTCCTAGAGTGTCGCGCGAGAACACCAGCCGGGATTACACTGCGGAGACCGCGTTGGACCCTAGAAACGGGCGCGGAGGCTGGGTGCGTTGATAACTAGTTTTGCTCGTCTCGTCGGACGGAAATCGCATCCCTCTGACCGCGCGGACAGAAACGCGGAATATTTGTGTGCAATCGAGGCCCGAAGCGCGGCAGGCGGTCCGGCGGGCCCATCTGGCGCGCAGCTGGTCCTGCCGCGTCGCAAGCCGCGGCGGCGGAGGAGTGATATCGCCGCAGGTCAACGACTAGACAGTGACGGATGACTCGTGCCGCGCGGCGAGATCTCAGAAGAGTTGAGGCCGAGACGTGGGTCGCCCAGTGAGTGCACCAGTACGTCGTGTACGTGGTTCCTTCGATTCCGAACACGCCCAGCGCGCGGATGCCGGAAAGCGGGCGGTTCTGCGCTCGCTGCATGGGTCGGGAATGTTCCCAGAGGGGATGCGAGCGGAGTTCGTTACCGCGGGCCTTCGATCCCAAACAATCCTCGCGACGGTATGGACATGGCCCGAAGGCGGGGCGTACTGTCGGCGCCCATAGCGCCCGGAATGGCAACTCCGGTCCCACATCTGACCCGAGCGGGCGAGTGCTCGGATCGCGTTAATCAGACGCGAACCTTGACACCCGGTTCCCCGCCCGAACTCAACGACACCCCAAAAACTGAGGGATGAGTTCGTATGCCCACCTTGGAATCGCGCGCGTCGCGCGCTGGAGTCGGCGCTCTGATCCTGTCCTTGAGCAGGGTCCCCACGCGCCTGTCGGTCATCTGCGAGGTTTCCAACTCGGCCGCGCGTCCCGATCACGCCATCGCACGCCCCGAGAGTGCTTGATGGCTCGCGCTCGGAAGGCCACCGCGGCGAGCGTCGGGTCCGTCGACGACATCGCTTCGGCAACTCGACGGTTGCAGGCCGCTGGTTACGGCACCGACCCAGAACGGGTTGCGCAGGTCCGAAAGACACTCGACGCGTACAGGCCGCGTGGTCGCAACCCGGAGGAGCAGCTGCGCGCGCTCGAGCACGTTCGACCGCTGCTCGAAGTCGCGCCGCTGACCGACGCCGCGCTGGTCAACTTGATGAGGCTCGTGCCGAACGTCGCGGTCCCCGCACTTCGGCTCCGGCGGCCCATGTCTGCCGCCGACCTGGTCGGCGTTGCTGCTGTCGACGACTTTCTTGCACAGAGCGGGAGGGTGTACGGGCCGCGCACCCAGTCGCGCATCCGGTCGGCCGCCGGCCAGCTCGGCCGCGCGCTCGGGTTGCCGGACTACCCGCCGAAGGCTCGTGCATACCCTCGATCCGCTCGTAGAACGCCCTACCGGACTGGTGACATCCAGGCGTACCTGGCGCTCGCCGACCGGATGCCTGCCGTGCACCGCGAGGACGCACTTACGCTGATTCACTTGGCTGACAACGGGTTGACGGCGGCCGAGATCGCAGCTGCGCGAGGCACGGACGTCGTTGTTGCCGGGCATCCGTTCATCAGCGTGCCGGGTGCCGCATACACGCGACGTCTGCTCAACGCCCGGTCTGCGCCGTTCCTGATCGCACGCGCGTTGCACATCGGCGGCGGCCATCTGCTGAGGCCCGGGCGAGACCGCAACGCAGCGACAGAAGCGATCGTGGGGATGCTCGCAAGCCACGGCCGTCAGCTCGACCGGTTCCGCGTTCGCAGCGCGGTGGATGGGTGGCGACTTCGGTTGCTCGAAGCCAGCGACCTGGCTGCGTTCTTCCGGATTGTCGACCTCCAGGTCGACAGTCACTCGTACGCCGACCTGTTCGAGCACGTGCTGGACGCCACCGACCAGCAGTGCCATGACTTGCTGGCCCGCCTCACGGCCACCCCCGGACGCACCTTGGGAGTATCTGATGGCCATCCGTGACTTCGAGCCGACTAGTTCCGCCGTCAAGAACTTCGAGCTGGTCGTGAAGCTGATCCGCGATTCCGGCATCGTCGACACGTTCGAGACAGCGATGGCCCGCCCCGTGAACACCGGCGGAGTCGAGGCGAGCAACCCGTACTCCGTGGAGACGGTCCTCGTCGGGTACTTCCTCCAGATCGCCGGGCATGACCCCATCACCTTGCCCAAGATGCTGCAGTCTTTGTGGCAGCTCTCGCCCGAGCAGATCGTCGAGCTCGGCATGAGCCACTACGTCGGCCCTGACCGGCGGGCCGCCCTCACCGATACAAAGGCGTGGGGGTCCGAGTACTGCCTGTTCCGGCACCGTTTCGACCAGCTGATGAAGGTCATCGACCCGAGCCCGCACCCGCGTCGCACCGAGCCGATGGCCGTGCGGCACGCCCGGATGGCGAACCTGACCTCTGCGAAGAGGTCCGAGCTCGACGAGAAGGAGGGTCGCCTCCAGCACGTGCTCGACCAGCTCATCGAGGCATCGACACGCGGCGTTCGACCGACTACCTACCAGGGTCACGTCGCCCTCGACGAGACGCTGATTCCCACATTCGCCAGCAAGGAGGGCCGCGGGGACAAGCTAGGCAAGATTGGCCCGCCCGACCCGGACATCATCTGGTATGACGTCAAGAAGGTCTCCACCGCGATCAAGAGGATCCTCGCCCAGAAGAAGATGAAGATCCTCGACATCTACCACCGCGTCGTGGTTGGTATGCCGCTCAGTAGCCCGTACAGCCGACAGATGCCGATGGTCGCCGGTGCGGTGCACGTGCGCGTCAAGCGCACCGAAACAAACACGGACGCGGCCGTCGCAACCGTGAGGGCGATGCAGCGCAACGGCTGGGCGCCGCCGCCGGACGTCACGCCGCTCGTGGTGAACGACAAGGGGTACACCAACGAGCTCGAGTTCCCGATCCGCATGTTCGAACTCGGGTACGACGTCATCGCGAACGCCGAGCAGCCGGTGCCGAAGCACCGCGAGGAGCTCGACATCCTCGACGACGACGCTAGCAAGGGCGCGCGCGACGTGGCTGTCCTGCCTCCTTCGATCCACGCCGGTGAGGTCGTCTGCCCCGCCGGTCGATACCTGAACGACCCGCGCAACCCGCCCCCGGTGTGGCCGCCCGACGAGCGCACCAAGTCCTCCGCGGACGTCCGCGCCCACCAGGACAGGGTCGACGAAGTCCGAACGGTCGCGATGCCTCACAACGGCCGCCCGAAGTTGGTCATCCAGGGACCGCACATGGGCAAGCACGCATTGCGGGTGTCGTGCCCTGCACTCAGCCGACAGTGCATCTGCGCCCTCGCCCCTGACTCGAGGCTTCGGAGCGCGGGCAAGCCGGTGCTGCAGTTCGCCCCGGAGTCCCCGCACCGCGTCTGCAGGACGGCGAACTCCACCGTGTGGCTCAACGCGTCGCAGATCAAGCACCTTGACGCAAGAACTCGCGGCTCTGTAGTCCACTCCGCCTGGTACGAGATCTGCCGGGCCGCATCGGAGCGGATCTTCGCGTTCCTCAAGCGGTGCGACATGGGTGACATCCGAGAGGGTCGCATCGAGATGCTCGGTGTCGCTAGAAACGGCTTCGCGGTCGGTGTCGCGCTCGCGATCCTTAACGTCCGGAGGGTCGAGAAGCTCCTTGCTGACTACGGCTCGCTCGACAACCTCCCGTATACGGACCGCGACGCCCGGCGGAAAGCGTGGAACCGGATCGTTGACGAGGAGCGTGGGCGCACCGCTTAGAGGTGTGACTGTTTGGACAACTACCGAGGCACGACATAGGAGGCCCCGGTGCGACTTCCGCACCGGGGCCTCCTATGTATGTGGAGCACACCCGAGGGCCAGACGGTGCCCGAGGCAGGATCCCCGTCGAAGGTGGAGCGTTGGCCGATAACCTGTGACCGGCCATGCTGACGTAGGGCCTGACCAGGATCGGCAACCATCCGCCACGCGGTACGGTGCGTCCATGGCGACGACGCGCTCGACGCGTGCTCTGTATCTCGTGCTCGGGCTCTTCCTGTTCGCGGTGGTGTCCCAGATCGTCGACCTCCTGGCGGGTGCCAGCGAGGTGGGGGTGCGGACCGGCGTGATCGTCGTGGCGGCTGTCGGTGCCGTGGTCACCGGTGTGCTGATCGCCCGCCGACGACGGATCCCGCCACCGGTGCCGCGCCAGATCACCCCGGCGCCCGAGGAGGCGCCGGAGGACCATGGTCCGGCCGGAGCCACCTCCGTCCCCGGGTAGAGTGCACCGTGCGCACGAGATCCACCGCCCGAGACCCGGGCAGATCCGCGAGGAGCACCCGCTGGTGACGTTCCCCCGCCCGGCCGCCGTCGTCGTCCTCGCCGCAGGTGAAGGAACCCGGATGCGCTCGGCGACTCCCAAGGTCCTGCACACCCTGGCCGGCCGCAGCATGGTCGGCCACGCGCTGGCCACCGCCCGCGCCCTCGACCCCGGCCGCGTGCTGGTCGTCGTCCGGCACGAGCGCGAGCGGGTCGCCGCGCACGTCCGCGAGGTCGACCCCCAGGCCCTGCTCGCCGACCAGGACGAGATTCCCGGCACGGGCCGCGCCGTCCAGGTGGCGATGCGCGCCCTCGACGCCGCCGCGCAGGCCGACGCCGCCAACGACCGGACCGCGGGCTCGGCCACGCACGCGCAGGTCTCCGGCGCCGTCGTCGTCATCGCGGGCGACGTCCCGCTGCTCGACGCGGCCACACTCCACGAGCTGCTCGCGGCCCACCACGCGGACGGCAACGCGGTCACCGTCCTCACCACGGAGGTCGCGGAGCCCACCGGCTACGGCCGCATCCTGCGCGAGCCCGGCACGGGCGACGTGCTCGGCATCGTCGAGGAGAAGGACGCCGACGACGCGCAGCGCGCGATCGCCGAGATCAACTCCTCCATCTACGTGTTCGACGCCGACGTGCTGCGCGGCGCGCTCGGCCGGCTGGGCCGCGACAACGCGCAGGGCGAGGTGTACCTGACCGACGTGCTGGCGATCGCGCGGACCGACGGCGGCCACGTGCGCGCCCTGCGGACCGACGACCCCGTGCTGGTCGAGGGCGTCAACGACCGCGTCCAGCTGTCGGTGCTGCGGGCCGAGATGAACCGCCGCATCCTCGAGGACTGGATGCGCGAGGGCGTCACGATCGTCGACCCGGCCACCACGTGGGTCGACGTCGACGTCGAGCTGGAGCGGGACGTGACGCTCCTGCCCGGCACGCAGCTGCACGGCGCCACCGTGGTCCGCGAGGGCGCGACGGTCGGCCCCGACTCCACGCTGACGGACGTCGAGGTCGGCCCCCGGGCCAGCGTCGTGCGCACCCACGGCAGCCTGGCCGTCATCGGCGCCGGCGCGAGCGTCGGACCGTTCGCCTACCTGCGGCCCGGCACCGTGCTCGGCGACGACGGCAAGATCGGCACGTTCGTCGAGACCAAGAACGCCCAGATCGGGACCGGGTCGAAGATCCCGCACCTGTCCTACGTGGGCGACGCGACGATCGGCGAGCACACGAACATCGGCGCCGCCTCGGTGACGGTCAACTACGACGGCGTCAACAAGCACCGCACCACCATCGGCTCGTACGCCCGCACCGGCGCGGACAACATGTTCGTCGCCCCGGTGACCATCGGAGACGGTGCGTACACGGGCGCCGGCAGCGTGATCCGTCGCGACGTCCCCTCGGGCGCGCTCGGCGTGAGCGCCGGTGCCCAGCGCAACATCGAGGGCTGGGTGGCGCGCGCCCGCGCCGGGACGCCCGCCGCCGACGCCGTCGTCCGTCGGCCGGGCAGCGACGACCCCGAGCTCTCCCCGCAGGCCCGCGCCGAGCGCGACCGTGCCGCCGCAGCATCCGCCGACGCACCGCCGACCCCGCCGCCTGCCCTGCCGGACTCCGCCGGCTCGAACCCGAAGGACTCCGCACGATGACCGGGATCATCTCCTCGGACGGCGAGAAGCGACTCGTCCTCCTGACGGGGCGGGCGCACCCCGACCTCGCCACGAGCGTCGCGGCCCACCTCGGCATCGACCTGCTGCCGACCACCACCTACGAGTTCGCCAACGGGGAGATCTACACCCGGTTCGGGGAGTCCGTGCGCGGCGCCGACACGTTCGTGCTGCAGTCGCACTCGTCGCCCATCAACACGTGGATCATGGAGCAGCTGCTCATGGTCGACGCCCTCAAGCGCGCGTCCGCCAAGACGATCACCGTGGTCGCCCCGTTCTACGGGTACGCCCGGCAGGACAAGAAGCACCGCGGCCGCGAGCCGATCTCCGCGCGGCTGATGGCGGACCTGTTCAAGACGGCCGGCGCCGACCGTCTGATGAGCGTCGACCTGCACGCCGCGCAGATCCAGGGCTTCTTCGACGGGCCGGTGGACCACCTGTGGGCCATGCCGATCCTCACCGAGTACGTGCGCAGCCGCGTCGACACGTCCAACGTCACGGTGGTCTCGCCCGACGCCGGCCGCATCCGCGTCGCCGAGCAGTGGGCCGCCAAGCTGGGCGGCGGCCCGCTGGCGTTCGTGCACAAGACGCGCGACATCCGCAGCCCCAACAAGACGGTCGCCAACCGCGTCGTCGGTGACGTCGAGGGCCGCAGCTGCGTGCTCGTCGACGACCTCATCGACACCGCCGGGACCATCACCGGGGCCGTCCGCGTGCTCATGGAGGCCGGCGCCAAGGACGTCATCGTCGCCGCCACGCACGGGGTGCTCTCCGACCCCGCCGTCGACCGCCTGCAGAACTGCGGCGCCCGCGAGGTCGTCATCACCGACACGCTGCCGATCGCCGAGGACCGCCGCTTCCCGCAGCTGACCGTGCTGTCGATCGCGCCGCTCATCGCGCGGGCCATCCGCGAGGTGTTCGACGACGGCTCGGTGACGTCCCTCTTCGACGGCCAGGCCTGACCCCATGACCGGGCGCGACGACGAGCACGGTGGCCGTCGCGGGCCGCGGGGCGGTGTGACCGTCACGGGGTTCGGCGAGGCCGAGGCCGTGCCGGACGTCGCGATCGCCGACCTGGGCGCCGAGGCGCGCGCGGTGGACGCCGAGCGTGCCCTGGCCGAGGCGGGGGAGTGCCTGGACCGGATGCGCGCCGTGCTGCGCGAGGCCGGCGTCGACGACCGCTGGCTGCGGACCACCCAGTCGAGCACCTGGACCGACGGCTCGGCGCGCGGGTCCTCCCGCGTCGTGGCGCGGCTGGGGCTCCAGGTCACGCTGCACGACGTCGCGGTCGCCGGTGACGTGGTGGGTGCCGCGGTCGTGGCGGGCGGGGAGCCGGCCCGGATGGACGGCATCCGGCTCGAGGTCAGCGATCCCACGCAGCCGCGCGAGCGGGCCCGCGAGGCCGCCTGGGCGGATGCCGTCGCCCGCGCCACGCACTGGGCCACGCTGTCGGGTCGGCGCCTGGGCGAGGTGCAGTGGGTGACCGAGGGCGGGTCCGACGCGGTGCCTCTGCGCATGGGACGCGCGATGGGCGTCGCCAAGGCCATGTCCGTGCCCGTCGAGGCAGGTCAGCAGACCGTGTCCGCCGACGTGACCGTCCGCTGGGCCTGGGCCGACCCGTCGGTCTGACCGGCGGGTTGGGCTCAGCCCGCTCGCTCGGGTAGGCTCTCCAGGTTGCCTCGGCGAGGGACGAAGGACGGTCGACGAAGTTCCACGACCACCTGCGCTCCGTGATCGACTGGGCGAGCGCCTCCGCGTGCCCGTCCTGCGTCCCGCGTCGAGGCCACCACGCCTGTCTAGATCCGCGTCGCACGGCTCCTGGCCGCGCACGCCACGCCATCACACCGTCACGTCGGCGACACTGCGCCGACGTCAGCACTGGGGAGTACACGTGTCCGAGGTCAAGCTCGTCGCCACCACCCGTACCGAGTTCGGCAAGGGTGCCGCGCGCCGCCTGCGCCGCGCCGACCAGATCCCCGCCGTCCTCTACGGGCACGGCTCCGACCCGCTGCACGTCGCCCTCCCGGGCCACGCCACGATGCTCGCGGTCAAGCAGGCCAACGCCCTGTTCTCCGTCGAGCTCGACGGCAAGACCACGCTGGCGATCACGAAGGACGTCCAGCGCGACGTCGTGAAGAACACCATCGAGCACGTCGATCTGCTCATCGTCACGCGCGGCGAGAAGGTCACCGTCGACGTCCAGGTCGCGGTGGTCGGCGAGTCCTACCCCGGCACGATCCACATCTTCGAGACGCAGGCGCTGTCGCTCGAGGTCGAGGCCACGCACATCCCCTCCGAGGTCCACGTCTCGATCGAGGGCCTGACCGGCGGCTCCACCATCACCGCCGGCGAGATCACGCTGCCCGAGGGCGCCACGCTGCTCAGCGACCCGGACCTCACCGTCATCGCGATCAGCGTCCCGCACGCCTCGGCCGAGGACGTCGCCGCCGACGCCGCGGCCGCGGACCTCGCCGCGTCGCAGTCCGCTGCGTCCGCCGCCGCCGCCGAGACCACGCTGGGCGGCTGACCCAGCTGCACGCTGCGCGACGCCCGGTACCGTTCCTGACGGTGCCGGGCGTCGCTGTTCCCGCACCCACCCGTAGAGGAGACCCGATGAGCGACGGACCCTGGCTCGTCATCGGCCTGGGCAACCCCGGAACCCAGTACGCGGGGAACCGGCACAACGTGGGCCAGATGGTCCTGGACGAGCTGGCGAGCCGGACCGGTGCCACGTTCGGCGCCCGCGCGTCGGGGCTGCTCTCGCGCCGGCCCCAGGCCGCGGTGGCCGAGGCGCGACTCGGCGTGCTGCCGGGCGGGGCACCGGGCCCGCGCGTGGTGCTGGCCAAGCCGACCACCTACATGAACGTGTCGGGCGGTCCTGTCGCGGCGCTGGCCAAGTACTACGACGTGCCGCCGGAGCGCACCGTGCTGGTGCACGACGAGCTGGACATCCCGTTCGCCGACGTCCGGCTCAAGCGCGGCGGCGGCGAGGGCGGCCACAACGGCCTGCGGGACACCACCAAGGCGCTGGGCACCAAGGACTACGTGCGGGTGCGCGTCGGGGTCGGTCGACCGCCCGGTCGGATGGACCCGGCGGACTACGTGCTGCGCGACTTCGCCAAGAGCGAGCTGAAGGATCTGCCCTGGCTGCTGGACCAGGCGGCCGACGCGGTCGAGCTGGTGGTCGTCGACGGGCTCGAGGCGGCGCAGCTGAAGTTCCACACGAAGGGCTGACGCCGTAAAACGGTCCAAGAGGGTGAACTGTGGGTGAAAACGGACAAAAGGGTCTATCTCCCACCAATGCCCCCGCATAGCCTCCAAGCCAGATGCAGTCGAACATCTGGGGCGGACGGTTATCGGAATGACGATCCTCGAGGATCCGGCAGAGGACATGGACGTTCTCCTCGACCGGCGCAGGGCAGCTACCGGGCCCCGACGGTCGTGGGCATCCACGGAACCGTTCGTCACCCACCCCCGCAAGGCGCTCGCCGCCTTCGACGCCGAGCACTGGGGTTCCGTCGCCGGGCACTACGTCCGGCAGGCCCTGGTGCTGGACATGGTCATCGCGGCGCTCGTCGTCTCGGGCGTCGTCCTCGCCGCCGGCCCCTCGTCGGGGTGGCCCGGCGTCGCAGCCGCGGTGTTCCTGCTGGCCGTCGCGTTCGGCCGCGGGTACGACCGCAAGACCCTGGGCGACGGTCCGGTCGAGTTCCAGGCGGTGCTCCGGGCCGGTCTCGGCTCCGCGGCGATCGTCGCCCTTGGCAGCGTCGCGCTCGCCGTCCCGCTGCCGCGGCTCGAGGTCGCGGCGACGGTGGTGCTCCTGTCGGTCGGCGCCGCGGTCGGTCGCCACGCCCTGCGTCGGTCGCTGCACGGGCGACGCAGCCGCGGAGTCGCGATGTCGCGGACGCTCGTCGTCGGCGACGCCACCTCGGTCCACCACCTCATCCACGACCTGCGCGGTGCGACGTACCACGGCTACCAGGTGATCGGCGTGTGCCTGCCGGCCATCACCGACCGCCCCCCGCAGGACGGCGTCCCCACGCTGGGCGCACTCGCCGACATCCCGCAGGTGGCCTACGACCACCAGGTCGACGTCGTCATCGTCTCGGGCAGCGAGCTGTCGGGGGACGCGCTGCGGCGCCTGTCCTGGGCGCTCGGCCGCGCCGGCGTCGACCTCGTGGTGGCCCCCGGCCTCGTCGAGGTGCTCGGCCCGCGAGTGCACCTGCGGCCGACCGCCGGCCTGTCCCTGCTCGAGGTGGAGACCTCGTCGCCGCGTCGCCGGATGCTCGCCAAGTCCACGCTGGACCGCACGCTCGGCACCGCGATCCTGCTGGCGGCTCTGCCCGTGATCGCCGTCGCGGCGCTCGCCGTCCGGTTGACCAGCGACGGCCCCGCGTTCTTCCGCCAGCGCCGCATCGGCGTGGACGGGCGGGAGTTCACCATGTGGAAGCTGCGCAGCATGTACGTCGACGCGGAGGAGCGTCGCGCGGCCCTGCTGGCGCAGAGCGACCGCGACGGCCTGATGTTCAAGATGCACGACGACCCCCGGATCACGCGCGTGGGCAAGCTCCTGCGCCGGTATTCCGTCGACGAGCTGCCGCAGCTGTGGAACGTCGTGCGCGGGGACATGTCGCTGGTCGGCCCGCGCCCGCCGCTGCGCGCCGAGGTCGACGAGTACCACGACGCCGTCTTCCGTCGGCTGCGCGTGCGGCCGGGTCTCACCGGCCTGTGGCAGGTCAGCGGCCGCGCCGACCTGTCGTGGGACGAGTCCATCCGCCTGGACCTGCGCTATGTGGACAACTGGTCGGTGGCGATGGACCTGATGATCCTGTGGAAGACGGGCCGCGCGGTGTTCGGCGGCTCCGGAGCCTATTGAGCCAGCCGGAGCAGGCCGTCCTGCTCGACGTACCGCTCGCCGGTCGTCGGGCAGAGCCACGTGTGGTCGCCGTCGGCGTCCAGGGGCGCGCCGGCGCGGCCGACCCAGCGGATCCGCCTCGCGGGCACGCCCGCGACCAGCGCGAAGTCCGGGACGTCCTTGGTCACCACGGAGCCGGCGGCGACGAGCGCCCACCGGCCGATCGTCACGGGCGCGACGCAGACGGACCGGGCCCCGATCGACGCGCCCGTGCGGACCGTGACGCCCACCGCGTGCCAGTCGTCGGCCGACTTCAGACTGCCGTCCGGGTTGATCGCCCGCGGGTAGTAGTCGTTGGTGAACACCACGGCGGGGCCGACGAAGGCGCCGTCCTCGAGCACGGCGGGCTCGTACACGAGCGCGTGGTTCTGGATCTTGCACCGGTCGCCGACGACGACGCCGGGGCCGATGTACGCGCCGCGGCCCACGATGCAGTCCGCTCCGACGCGCGCGCCCTCCCGGACCTGGGCCAGGTGCCACACCCGCGTCCCGGGGCCGATGCTCGCGCGCGGGTCGACGTCGGCGGTGGCTGCCACGGTCGGGGTGGTGTCGGGCACGGCGGGCTCCTCGTGGGCTGTTCGGTGGTGGGCCGATTGTGGCGCGGTGGCGGCCGGCGGTCGATGGGCCGTTACGTCATCTGGGCGACTGTGGGGGTCATGCCGGGTGATATCTGCGTCAGACCGACTTCGATGCCCGAGATGTCCTTTATCGTCCGGTATCAGGACGCCATCCCTATGGCTCCACCTCGGGTAGGTGAGCACCCTTCCGGGAGCTCGACCTCGATCCTATGGAGAGCCTCATGAGTTCCCGCCTCGCACCGCGACGGATGATCGCCTTCGTCGCGTCGGTCGCCGTCGGCGCCTCGCTCCTGGTGGTCGTCGCGACGCCCGCGTCTGCCGCTGACCCGTGTGGCACAGGGGGGAACCCCGTCGCGTGCGAGAACTCCAAGCCGGGGGCGAGTCCGTCGGAGTGGGACATCGACGGAGCTGGCGACGAGGGCATCCAGGGCTTCTCGACTGACATCTCCGTCAACGTCGGGAGCACCATCGGCTTCAAGATCAAGACGGCGGCCCGGTCCTACACGATCGACATCTACCGCACGGGCTACTACGCCGGACTCGGCGCGCGGAAGATCGCCTCGGTCACCCCGTCGGCGACCCTTCCGCAGACGCAGCCCCAGTGCGTGACGGATGCCGCGACCGAGATCTACGACTGCGGCAACTGGGCTGTCTCCGCCAGCTGGGCCGTGCCTGCGACAGCTGTCTCCGGGGTCTACATCGCCCGGCTCCACGACCCCGCCACGGACGACGAGAGCCACATCACGTTCATCGTCCGCAACGACGCCAGCACGTCCCCGGTCCTCTTCCAGACGTCGGACCCGACGTGGCAGGCGTACAACACGTACGGCGGCTCCGACTTCTACCAGGGGGCCGCCAACGGACGCGCGTACAAGATCAGCTACAACCGGCCGTTCGCCACACGGGACGGCGTCACGGAACGTGACTTCTACTTCGGCGCCGAGTACCCGATGGTGCGCTTCCTCGAGCGCAACGGGTACGACGTGAGCTACATGGCGGGCGTCGACTCCGACCGCCGCGGCGCGCTGATCAAGAACCACAAGGTGTTCCTCTCGGTGGGGCACGACGAGTACTGGTCGGGCGCGCAGCGCGCGAACGTCGAGGCGGCCCGGGACGCCGGTGTGAATCTCGCCTTCTTCAGCGGCAACGAGGTGTACTGGCGCACGCGATACGAGAACTCGGTCGCGGGAACATCGACGTCCTACCGCACCCTCGTCTCCTACAAGGAGACCTGGGCAGACGCGAAGATCGACCCGACCACCGAGTGGACCGGCACCTGGCGGGACCCACGATTCGCGTCGCCGGCGGCCGGAGCGGGCAAGCCCGAGAACGGGCTCACGGGCACGATCTACATGTCGAACTACTCCGATCTCCCCGTGACGGTCTCGTCTGACGAGGGCAAGCTCCGGCTGTGGCGCAACACGCCGCTGACGTCCTTGGCGGCAGGCACCACCGCCGCGCTCGCCCCGCACACCGTGGGGTACGAGTCCGACGAGGACCTCGACAACGGGGCGCGGCCGGCGGGCCTCGTGCGGCTGTCGACGACCACGGGACCGGTCGCTGAGTACCTGCAGGACTACGGCAACACCGTCCTCCCCGGGACGACGACGCATCACACGACCATGTACCGGGCGCCCAGCGGGGCCCTCGTGTTCTCGGCCGGCAGCGTCCAGTGGTCGTGGGGCCTCGACGCGACGCATGACGGCGACGGCGCTGTGGCGGACGTCCGCATGCAGCAGGCGGCCGTGAATCTCCTGGCGGACATGTCGGCACAGCCGGCCACTCTCATGTCGGGTCTGGTCGCTGCCACCAAGTCCACGGACACGACCGCCCCGACCGCGACCATCACGTCTCCGGCCGCGGGTGCAGCGATCGCCAACGGCGCGACCGTCACCGTCACCGGCAGCGCCGCAGACGTAGGTGGACGTGTCGCCGGTGTCGAGGTGTCGACGGATGGGGGCACGCGCTGGCACCCGGCGACCGGCACCGCGACGTGGACGTACACGTATGTGCAGGCCGGCCAGGGCTCCGTGCCGATCAAGGTCCGGGCGATCGACGACAGCGCGAACATCGGCGGGACGCCAGCCACGCGCAACGTCACCGTGTCGTGCCCGTGCAGCGTCTTCGGCTCAGCGGTCCCGGCGATCCCGGCCGCGAACGACGCCGGTGCGGTCGAGCTCGGGCTCACCTTCACCTCGGCGATCGACGGCTACGCGACCGGTGTCCGGTTCTACAAGGGCACGGGCAACAGCGGGACCCACACGGGTCGGCTGTGGAGCACGAGCGGCCAGCTGCTCAGCTCGGTGGTCTTCTCCGGGGAGACCGCGACCGGGTGGCAGACCGCCCAGTTCGCCACACCCGTCCCGCTGACGGCGGGCACCGCGTACGTGGTCTCGTACACGGCTCCCGCAGGTCATTACGCGGTCGCCTCGAACTTCTTCTCCTCACAGGGTGCAGTCGCTGCGCCACTGTCGACGACCGGCGGCTTCGGCAACGCGCCTGCCGGCGTGTACGGGGGAGCAGGCACCTACCCGAGCAGCAGCTACGCGAACAGCAACTATTACGTCGACGTGCTGTTCAGCACGGTCGACGGCACGCCCATGACCATCGGTGGGGGTCTTCCGCTGGCCGGCTCGTCGAGCGTCTCGACCGGGACCTCCGTCAGTGTCGTCCTCTCCAAGCCCGCCGCAGGCACCCCGGCGCTCGCGCTCACCAAGAACGGGGGCGGCGCAGTCGCGGGAACGACGACGTACACCGCCGGTACTCGGACGATCACGTTCACCCCGAGCGCGGCCCTGGCGAACTCGTCGACGTACACGGCGACAGCAACCGCGGTCGACTCGACGGGTGCAGGCATCAGCGGGTCGCGGACCTGGTCGTTCACGACGGCCGCGGCCCCGCAGGTCGCCGGCGCGCGCACGCTGTCGCTGTACGACGACTCCGCCGTCCCCGGCATGCTCGAGGACGTCGACACGGTTCCTGTGACGCTGGGTGTCCGCTTCGCGAGCAGCGTCGACGGCACGGTGACGGGAGTGCGGTTCTACAAGGGGCCGAACAACACCGGCACGCACGTCGGAGCGCTCTGGGCTGTTGGCGGCAGTACTCCGCTCGCCCAAGCCACCTTCAGCGGCGAGAGCACGATGGGCTGGCAGACGGTCACCTTCGCGACGCCTATCCACATCTCCAAGGACGTCGAGTACGTCGCCTCGTACCGCACGACAGTCGGCAAGTACTCGGCGACGATCGGCGCGTTCTCGGGTGCGGGCGTGCAACGTGCTCCGCTGCGGACAGCCGCGGCGAGCGGTTCCTACTCCTACGCCGACGCCTACCCGGGTTCGACCAGCTCCACCAGCTACATGGTCGACGTCGTCTTCACGCAGGACGCGGTGCCACTGACGATCGTGTCCCAGACCCCGGCACCGGGTGACCCGGGCGCCTCGGTCGGTGCCCCCGTCTCCGTGACGTTCAACGCCCCGCTGGCCGCAGGAGCGACTCTCGGACTCGCGGCCGGGACGACCGCCGTCGCCGGTTCGAGCACGAAGTCCGCGGACGGACGCACGTTGACCTTCACCCCGTCGGCCGCGCTGAACACGTCGACGGTGTACACCGCGACCGCGAGCGGGCTCACCTCGACCGACGGCGCGACCTTGGCCGCCCAGACCTGGTCGTTCACGTCAGCCGCGCCGGGTGGGTGCCCGTGCACGATCTTCGGAGGTGCAGTCCCGGCGACGCCGGCGACGAGCGACTCCGCCGCGGTCGAGCTCGGTGTCGCCTTCACGCCGACGGCGAGCGGCCTCATCAGCGGCGTCCGGTTCTACAAGGGCAGCGGGAACGGCGGCACCCACACGGGGACGCTCTGGAGCTCGACCGGGCAGCAGCTGCGGACCGTCACGTTCGCCGGTGAGAGTGCGACCGGGTGGCAGACCGCACTGTTCTCGAGCCCGTACGAGGTGACGCCCGGCAGCACCTACATCATCTCCTACCTCGCGCCGCAGGGCCGGTACGCGGCGACGCCGAACGCGTTCGTCGCCAACCAGACGGTCGGACCGCTGACGGTCCCGGCTGTGGGCAACGGTCGCTACCGGTACGGCGGTGGGTTCCCCACGAGCACCTGGCAGCAGACGAACTACTTCGTCGACGTCGTCTTCACGACGGCGCCACCGAGCGCGCCCACGGTGACCGTGCAGGCCCCGCCCGCGGGTGCCACCGGGGTCTCGGCCGTGGCGACGGTAGCGGCGACCCTGTCCAAGGCGCCACCGTCCGGCACGCCGGTCCTGGCACTGACGAGCGGCGGCGGCGCGATCGCCGGATCCAGCTCGTACGATCCGGCGACGCTCAGGGTCTCGTTCACCCCCAGCGCCGCGCTCCCGGCCGGCGCGACGATCTCGGCAGCGACGACCCTGGCAGGCACACCGCTCGCCTCGGGCACGTGGAGCTTCACGGTCGCCGCCGCGGCGCCGACAGGGGTCTCGCTCTGGGCCGACACGGACGTGCCGACCTACCCCGCGTGGAACGACCCAGCGTCGGTCCAGGTCGGTACCCGGTTCACGACGAGCGTCGCCGGTTCGGTCGCCGCCATCCGGTTCTACAAGGGAGCGGCGAACACCGGCGTGCACACGGTCAACCTCTGGGGTCCGGCGAACGAGCTGCTCGCGCAAGCGCCATCGACGGCCGAGTCGGGCGCGGGCTGGCAGACCGTGCAGCTGCCGTCGCCCATCGCGCTCGTGCCCGGCCAGACCTACACGGCCGCCTACCACTCGACGACCGGCATGTACTCCGTCACCGCGAACGGTCTTGCTGCCGTCAGGACGAGCGGCCCGTTGTCGACGGTCGTGCCCGGCGGCGCGTATGTCTACGGGACGGGGTTCCCGTCCGGCAGCTCGTCCGCCTCGTACGGCGTGGACCTCGTGTTCGTCCCGGCCGGATAGCGACCCGAAGCTGGCCTGTGGCCGTCGAGCTGTCGTCCAGCCGGCGGCCACGGGACTGCTCGTACGGGTGCCCGCCGTTCAGGTGTTCACCCATCGCATCAGGGTGAAAATGTCCGGTTTCTACGGACATGCCCCCTCCAGTTCGTGACACTGGAGCCCACCGAGACGTGAGGGGCATGACATGACCGACCAGCTGCGTGCGGCTGTGGTGGGGGCGGGCTACTGGGGCCCCAACCTCGCCCGCAACTTCCGGAACAGCCCGGACTGGGACCTCGTCGCCGTGTGCGACCTGGACGCCGACCGGGCCCGCAAGGTGGTCGGGGCGCGTTCGACCGTGGACGTCATGACGTCGGTGAGCGACCTGCTCGCCCGCGACGACGTCGACGCGGTCGCGATCGCGACGCCGGCCCGCACCCACGCCCCCATCGCGCTCGCCGCGCTCGAGGCCGGCAAGCACGTCGTCGTCGAGAAGCCGATCGCCGACCGCGGAGCAGGCGCCCGGACGATGGTGGCGCGTGCGGCCGAGCTGGACCGGGTGCTCATGGTCGACCACACGTTCTGCTACACGGCGCCGGTGCTGAAGATGCGCGAGCTGATCGCGGAGGGGCACCTCGGCGAGATCCTGTTCGTCGACTCGGTGCGGATCAACCTCGGCATCGTGCAGCCGGACGTGGACGTGTTCTGGGACCTGGCCCCGCACGACCTGTCGATCCTCGACTTCATCCTGCCCGGCGGGCTCGTGCCGTCGGGCGTGGCCGCCCAGGGCGCCGACCCGCTCGGCACCGGGCAGTCCTGCGTCGGCTACCTGACCCTGCCGCTGCCGGGCGGGGCGATCGCGCACGTGCACGTCAACTGGCTCAGCCCCACCAAGATCCGCCAGATGGTGGTCGGGGGCAGCAAGCGCACGCTCGTCTGGGACGACCTGTCCCCGCAGCAGCGGCTCACCGTGTACGACCGCGGCGTCGAGCTGGGGCAGCCGCTGCCGGACAAGACGACCGCCAACATCTCCTACCGGCTCGGCGACGCCTGGGCGCCCGCGCTCCCGGAGAAGGAGGCGCTCGGCGTCATGGTCGCCGAGTTCGCGTCGGCCATCCGCGAGCGTCGCGCGCCGCGCACCGACGGCCACGCCGGCCTGCGGGTGCTCGACGTCCTCGAGTCCGCCTCTCTGAGCCTCGCCGACGGCGGTCGTCTGACCCCCGTCGCCTCGTCCGCACCACTGTGGGAGACCGTCGCATGAGCACGCTTCAGGGGGCCCGCGTCCTCGTCACCGGCGGGGCCGGGACCATCGGCTCGACCATCGTCGACCAGCTCGTCGACGCCGGCGCCGGCCACGTCGTCGTCCTGGACAACCTGGTCCGCGGACGGCGCGAGAACCTCGCCGACGCGCTGGCGACGGGCAAGGTCGAGCTCGTCGAGGGCGACTTGCGCGACCGCGACCTCGTGCACGACGTCACGCGCGGGCAGGACCTGGTGTTCCACCAGGCGGCGATCCGGATCACGCAGTGCGCCGAGGAGCCGCGACTCGCGCTCGAGGTGCTGGTGGACGGCACCTTCACGGTCCTGGAGGCCGCGGCGGAGCACAAGGTCGACAAGGTGATCGCCGCGTCGAGCGCGTCGGTGTACGGGCTGGCGGAGCAGTTCCCGACGGGGGAGCGGCACCACCACCACAACAACGACACGTTCTACGGGGCGGCCAAGTCGTTCAACGAGGGCATGGCGCGCAGCTTCCGGGCGATGTACGGGCTCGACTACGTGCTGCTGCGCTACTTCAACGTGTACGGCCCGCGCATGGACGTGCACGGCCTGTACACCGAGGTCCTGGTGCGCTGGATGGAGCGGATCGCCGACGGCCAGCCGCCCCTGATCTTCGGCGACGGGCTGCAGACCATGGACTTCGTGGTGACCACCGACATCGCCCGCGCCAACCTGCTCGCGGCGACCAGCGACGTGGTGGACGGCGTCTACAACATCGCGAGCGGCACCGAGACCAGCCTGCTGGGCCTGGCGCAGGCGCTGCTGCGGGCCATGGACTCCGACCTGTCCGTCGAGCACGGTCCCGACCGTGCGGTCAACGGCGTGACGCGCCGACTGGCCGACACCTCCGCCGCGCGCATCGACCTGGGCTTCGAGGCGCAGATCGGCCTCGAGGAGGGCCTGCGGGAGCTGGTCGCCTGGTGGCGCCCGCTGCGCAGCGAGATCGCGGCAGGTCGGGCGCTGAGCAGCGCGGGTGCACGCCCGTGAGCCGTGTCAACGTCATGCAGCCGTGGTTCGGCCCGGAGGAGATCGCCGCGGTCAGCGAGGTCATCGCGTCCGGCTGGGTGGCGCAGGGACCGCGGGTCGCCGCGTTCGAGGCGGCGTTCGCCGAGGCCATGCAGGTCGAGCACGCGGTCGCCGCGTCGTCGTGCACGACCGCTCTGCACCTCGCACTGATCGTCGCGGGCGTGCAGGCCGGTGACGACGTCGTCGTCCCGTCGTTCTCGTTCATCGCCACCTCGAACGCCCCCGTGTACGTGGGGGCGCGCCCGCTGTTCGCCGACGTCGACCCGGTCACCGGCAACCTCACCGCCGCGACGGTCGAGGCGGTGCTGACCGATGCCACCCGCGCGGTGATCGTCGTGGACCAGGGCGGGGTCCCGGTGGACCTCGACGCGATCCGCGCCGTGACCGACCCGCGCGGCATCGTCGTGATCGAGGACGCGGCCTGCGGGGCGGGCTCGACCTACCGCGGCCGGCCCGTCGGTGCCGGCGCGGACGTCGCCGCGTGGTCCTTCCACCCTCGCAAGATCGTCACCACGGGCGAGGGTGGCATGCTCACCACGCCCCACGCCGAGTGGGCCGAGCGGGCACGTCGCCTGCGTGAGCACGCGATGAGCGTCTCCGCGGCGGCCCGGCACGCGAGCGTGCTGGCACCCCCGGAGGAGTACCTCGAGGTCGGGTACAACTACCGGATGACGGACCTGCAGGCGGCCGTCGGCATCGTCCAGCTGGGCCGGCTCCCGGAGGTCGTCGCGCGGCGCCGCGAGATCGCCGCGACCTACACCAAGCAGATCGCCGAGCTGCCCGGCCTGCGGGCCGTGGCCGACCCGGACTGGGGCACGTGCAACTTCCAGTCGTTCTGGGTCGAGGTCGGACCGGAGTTCCCCCTCGACCGTGACGGGCTCCTGGCGCACCTCGCCGACGCCGAGATCTCCGCCCGCCGCGGCATCATGGCCACCCACCGCCAGCCCGCCTACGCGGGAGCTGCGCACGATCCGCTGCCGGTCACCGAGCACCTCACCGACACGACCCTGATCCTGCCGGTGTTCCACCAGATGTCGGAGTCCGAGCAGTCCCGGGTCGTCGACGCGCTGCGCTCGGCGGGTGGCTGACGTGGCCACGCCCCTGATCCTGGTGGCCGCGAGCGGGCTGGCGCGCGAGGTCCTCGCGCTGGTGCGCGAGCACGGCGGGCACGAGGTCGTCGGCTTCCTGGACGACGACGTCGCGCGGCACGGGACGACGCTAGACGGGCTGCCCGTGCTGGGCAGCCTCGACGCCGTGACCGACCACCCCGACGCCGAGCTGCTGGTCTGCGCGGGCAAGGGGACGATCCGCGAGGCCATCGTCGACCGGCTCGACGGGCACGGGGTCTTCCCGATCCGGTACGCGACCGTCGTGCACCCGAACGTCGACGTCCCCGCTGGGTGCGAGGTGGGCGTCGGCTCGATCGTGCTGGCCGGCGTGGCGCTCACCGCGGCCGTCACGGTCGGCTCGCACGTGGTCGTCATGCCGAACGCGACCCTCACCCACGACTGCGTGCTCCAGGACTTCAGCACGGTGTGCGCGGGCGTGGCGCTCGGCGGCGGCGTGGTCGTCGGACGCGCCGCCTACCTGGGCATGAACGCCTCCGTGCGCGAGAACGTGCGCGTGGGGGAGGGAGCGACGCTCGGCATGGGCGCAGCTCTCCTGGTGGACCAGCCGGACGGCGAGACGTGGGCGGGGGTGCCCGCGCGTCCGCTCGGCGTCCCGTCCGGGATCGCCCGGCACCGCAACGACGGGTGGCCCGCGACCGCAGGGCTCACCGAGCACATCGACGAAGGAGCACGGGCATGACGACGATCCCGCTGGTGGACCTGGGGGCCCAGCAGGCCGAGATCGCCGAGGAGGTGCGCGCCGGTCTCGACGAGGTGTTCGCGACCACGGCGTTCGTCGGCGGACCCGCCGTAGGCAGGTTCGAGGCAGCGTACGCGGCGTTCTCGCAGGTCACCCACTGTGTCGGTGTCGCCAACGGCACCGATGCCCTGGAGCTCGCCCTGCGCGCGGCGGGGGTGCGTCCCGGCGGCGAGGTCATCGTCCCGGCGAACACCTTCATCGCCACCGCGGAGGCGGCGTCCCGGATCGGCGCCGTCCCGGTGCCCGTCGACGTCGACCCCGTGCACCTGCTCATCGACCCCGCCGCGGTGCGGGCGGCGGTCGGCCCCCGGACCGAGGCGATCGTCCCCGTCCACCTGTTCGGTCAGGTGGCGCCCGTCGAGGAGATCAGCAAGCTGGCCGCCGACGCCGGCGTGCCGATGATCGAGGACGCCGCCCAGTCGCAGGGCGCGCTGCGGCACGGTCGCGCCGCCGGCTCGTTCGGGCTGGCCGCCGGCACGAGCTTCTACCCCGGGAAGAACCTGGGAGCCGCGGGCGACGCCGGAGCAGTGACCACGTCCGACGCCGAGGTGGCCCGGACCGTGCGCGTGCTCGCGGCCCACGGCTCGGCGCGCAAGTACGAGCACGAGGCGATCGGCATGAACTCGCGGCTCGACACCGTGCAGGCCGTGGTGCTCGAGGCGAAGCTGCGCCGGCTCGCGGGCTGGAACGCCGCGCGTCGTGCCGCCGCGGCGCGGTACGCCGAGCTGCTCGCCGGCGTCCGGGGGGTCCGAGTGCCCGTGAGCGCCGTGGGCAACGAGGACGTGTGGCACCTGTACGTCGTCCAGGTCGACGAGCGCGACCGCGTGCTGCGTGAGCTCAACGAGGCCGGGATCGGCGCGGGCATCCACTACCCGACGCCCGTGCACCTGACCGGCGCCTACGCCGGCCTGGGCCTGGGCGCCGGCGCGTTCCCCGTCGCCGAGGCCGCGGCGGACCGCATCCTCTCGCTGCCGATGTTCCCGCACCTCACGGCGGCGCAGCAGGAGCGGGTCGTGGACGTGCTGGCCGGAGCGGTCGGCAGGCGGTGAGGTCGCTGTGACCGAGCCCGGGCAACCTGTCTCGGAAGTCCAGGTCGACGAGCCCCGGCCCGCCGGACGCCGGCCGGCGCACGCCCTCGTCTGGAGCTTCGCGAACACCGCGGCGTCACGGCTCGGCACCCTTGCCATCGGGATCGTGCTCGCTCGGCTCCTCGGGCCGGAGGAGTTCGGCACGTATGCCGTCGCGTACATCGCGCTCATCGCGGTGCTCAGCTTCAACGAGCTGGGCGTGAGCCTGGCGATCGTCCGGTGGCCGGACGACCCGCGCGCGATCGCCCCGACCGTCACGACCATCTCGGTCGTCACGAGCACGCTGATCGCGCTCGGCGTGATGCTGGTCGCGCCCGCGTTCGCGAGCCAGATGGGCGATCCGGGTGCGACCGGACTGGTCCAGCTGCTGGCGCTGTGCGTGATCATCAACGGCATCGTCGCGAGCCCGGCAGCGCTGCTCCAGCGGCACTTCCGTCAGGACCGGCGCATGGTCATCGACCAGGTCAATGTCTGGCTCGGGGCCGGCGTGTCCGTGGCGCTCGCCCTTGCAGGGGTGGGCGCGCTCAGCCTCGTCGTCGGCCGGCTCGCCGGGGCGATCGTCTCCGGCGTGCTCTTCCTGGCCTACTCGCCCGAGCGATTCAGGTTCGGGTTCGACCGGCAGTACGTCCGACCGCTGCTCGCATTCGGTCTGCCGCTCGCCGGCGCGAGCGTCATCGTTTTCGCGGCGGGCTACGTCGACCAGCTCGTCGTCGGTCGAGTCCTCGGGTCGGTCGCCCTGGGCGCCTACGTGCTGGCGTTCAACCTGGCGAGCTGGCCCGTGAGCATGTTCTCCCAGCCTCTGAGGTCCGTCGCGCCAGCGCTGTTCGCACGCCTGCAGGGTGACGGCGCCGTCATGGGAGAGACCTTCGCACGTGTCGTGCGACCGCTCGCTGCCGTCGCGCTCCCGGCCTGCGCGGTGCTGGCGGCCGCGGCCCCCGAGGTTGTGCAGTTCGTGTACGGCGCAGCGTGGCTCCCGGCGGCGGAGCCGCTGCGGTGGCTGGCGATCGTCGCCGCGGGCCGCATCCTCGTCGAGCTCGCCTACGACTACCTCGTCGTGCAAGGTCGGTCGCACGCGCTCCTCCTCGTCCAGGCGTTGTGGTTCGCCGCGCTGTTGCCAGCCGTGGTCGTGGGTGCCCAGCAGGGTGGCCTCGGCGGCGCGGGGCTCGCCCAGGTCGTCGTCGTCGGAGTCGTGGTGCTCCCCGTGTATCTCTGGCTGCTCGCCCGGGCCGCCGTCCGGCCTGGCGAGGTGCTCCGCCGCCTCGCCGTCCCGGTCGCCGCATCGCTCGTGCTGGCCGGACTCGTCGTCGTCGTGCTCGCGGCCGTCGGGTCTCCGCTGCTCGGTCTTCTGATCGCCGGCGCCCTCACCGCGGGGGTGGCGGCGTTGCTGCTGCACGGGGCGCGGTCCGACATAGCCCTCCTGCGGACGACCTCGGACGCCGTCGTATGAGCGAGCAGCAGCCCTTGCGCGTGATCGTCTACCCGCACTCGATGGAGCTAGGCGGTAGCCAGATGAACGCCATCGACATCGCGGGGGCGGTGCGGGACCTCGGCCACGAGGTCACGGTGTACGCCGAACCCGGGGTGCTGGTCGAGCGGGTGCGAGCGCTCGGTCTGCCCTTCGTCGAGGCCGCCCCGTCGCGTGTGCGGCCGTCGCCCGGGATCGCACGCCACCTCTCTCGACTCAGCCGTGACGTCGGGGCCGACGTCCTGCACGGGTACGAGTGGCCACCGGCGCTCGAGTGCTATGCCGCGGCGGCCGGTCACCGCGACCGGGCCGCGGTCGTCACCGTGATGTCGATGGCGGTAGCGCCGTTCCTGCCGGCCGGCATGCCTCTCGTCGTCGGCACCGCGCACCTCCAGGACGGTCAGCGGGGGAGGCGAGGACCAGTCGACCTCATCGAGCCGCCGGTCGACACCGTGACCGACGCGCCCGGCACGGGCGGAGGGGAGTTCCGGGCACGTCTCGGCGTCACGGCGGACGTCCCGCTGCTCGTCGTGGTGTCCCGGCTCGCGCGGGAGCTGAAGCTCGAGGGCATCCTGACGGCGATCCGGGCAACTGGACGCCTCGCGGCCGCACATCCGCTGCTGCTCGTCGTCGTCGGGGACGGCCCCGCGCGCGACGAGGTCGCGGACGCCGCGGCGAAGGCCAACGCCGAGGCCGGGCACGACGTCGTGCGTCTCCTGGGCTCGCTGCCCGACCCTCGGGGTGCCTACGACGCGGCCGACGTGGTGCTCGGGATGGGCGGGTCGGCGCTGCGCGCCCTCGCGTTTGCCAAGCCGCTGGTCGTGCAGGGCGAGCGCGGGTTCTTCGAGCTCCTCACGCCGGAGAGTGAGCCGACGTTCCTCCGACAGGGCTGGTACGGCGTCGGTGGCGATGCCGACCCGGTGGCGGCCGAGGACCGCTTCATCGGCCTGGTCCGCCCGCTGCTCGACGACGCAGACCGACGCCGCGAGCTGGGCCGTGCCGGGCGGAGCCTGGTGGAGAGCCGCTTCAGCCTCGAACGCGCCGCGCACCTCCAGGTCGAGATCTACCGTGACGCGTGTCGCCAGCGGGACGGGCTCGCTCGCACGGCGGTCGACGGCCTCGTCGCCGCCGGCGGGGTCGTCGCGCACAAGGTGGCACGACGGGTCCAGCGCGCGCGGGGCGCGAGCCGGGTCGACGACTTCAACGCTCGCCCGGCCTGACCTCGGTCCCGATGTCACGGACCGCAGCGAGCAGCCTGTCCGCGCGGGCCGACCAGCTGTGCAGTGCCGCGAACTCGCGGCGCTCGCGCGCGAGCGCGTCCGTCCGCACCTCTGCCAGCAGCCGGGTCGTCGCGTCGGCGAACGCTGCGGGATCGCCCGTCGCCACGACCCAGGGCGCGCCGAGCCGCTCGACGGCCGGCAGCGGGGTCGAGACGACAGGCCGACCTGCTGCGAGGTACTCCAGGGTCTTGAGCGGGTCGCTGGCCCGGTTGAACGCAGTGTCGGCGTACGGCGTCAGCCCGACGTCGATGGCCCGGAGGTACGACGGAAGGCGGTCGTACGGCTGCCTGCCGACCCACTGGACGTGCGGGAGGGCGAGGAGGTGAGCGACCCGCTCGGGTGCAAACGCGCCCTGCAACGGGCCGACGAGCAGCAACGACGTCCCTGTGGCCGCGACCGCCTCAAGCAGGTCGAGGTCCAGGCGGGCGGAGAGCTGGCCCACTACTCCCGCGATCGGGGCGCTGAGCCGGACGTCGGTCGGCCACGGAGCGTCGTCGACGCGCTCGTAGTGCTCGACGTCGCACCCGTTGGGCAGGACCAAGGTCGGCGTGGACGACGCGTCCCAGCGCTCGACGATCTGGGCCGACACGGCAACCAGCAGGTCGGCTGCACCCACCTGGGCGCGCTGCGCCGCGGCGAGCCGGTCCGTGTCGAGACCCATGAGCTCACCGCCGGCAGCGAAGTCGTCGGTCGCGTAGTACACGTAGGGGACGCCAGGCAGTGCGCCGGTGCGCGGCTCCGGCGACGAGACGACGATCGCGAGCGGTGCTCGACCAGCGCGTCGGACCGCGCGGCGGATCGCTCGGCGCATCAGGAACGACGTCAGAGGGCGGAGCGCCGGACGTTCCGGGAACGGTGGCGTGAGCACGCGCAGCCGGACGACGCCGCGAGCGGCGGGCTGCGGACCCCGCGCGCGGAGTGTCTCCACCAGACTCCGGTCCCGGATCGGGGCGACGACCGAGAGCGGGGGGTCGACCCAGAGGACGTCAGCCCGCTCGGCGAGCCGCAGGACGAGGCTCCGGTCGGTCCCCTGAACGTCGCCCCAGCCCACGCCGGCGCAGTAGACGAGCAGCGGTCGTCTGGCGCTCACCCCCGGGCGTCCGATCGGCTGCTCTCGTCGCGGAGCCACGTGTTGAAGTCCCCGCGGCGCACCGCGCGTCGGGCCTGCGTGCGCGCGACGAGCGTGACCGCGACGAAGACGAGCAGCTTCGGAGCCGCGCGGGGGTGCTCGACGGCGATGCCGAGCAGCGTGCGCACCCCGGTGGTCGCCGTGGGCGCCCGGAGCCCGGCGGCGTCTGCCTGGGCGTTCCCGGTGGCGACCCGCACGCGCCGGCGCACCAGGTCCCGGGTGGTCCGCGGGGGGTGGACGACGACAACGGCCTCGGCCACGATCGTGCGCTCGCGGTCAGAGAAGGCCTCGGAGACCACCAGGTCGTCGGACATCATCGTCGGCAGCGCGCGCACGCGGGCATGACCGGCTTCGGACAAGGCGATCACCCCGCGACCGAACAGGCCGGTACGCACCTGCGGGAGCAGCTCCCAGACGTCGTAGTACCACCGCACGAGCGTCGCGATCCCCTCCCGTGGAACCCGGCGTACCGGCCCGGCCGCGAGGACGCCGTCGCCGGCGACGGCCTTCGCCAGCGCGGCGACCCCCCGCGCCGAGATCTCGACGTCCGCGTCGACGTAGACCCGCGGGTACACGGTGGACGCCGCGTCGCCCAGGACGAGGGCAGCAGGCTTGCCCGGGACCGGTGTCTCGACCACGGTGACTTCGGGTGTGTGCGCCCGCGCGACAGCCGCGGTCGCGTCCGTGCAGCCGTTGGCGGCCACGACGATGTCCAGCGGAGCGTCGTGGTCGCCCGTGAGGGCGTCGAGCAGACGCCCGATCGTGCGCTCCTCGTCATGGGCAGGGACGACGACCCCGGCCAGGTACGTCGGCCCGTCAGCCATGTGGTGTGGCCGCCGATCCCGATCCGACACGGTTGTAGATCGCCTCGACGGCGCGGATCTTCGCGTCCCAGAGCCCCATCGACGTGACCCGCTCGCGGGCGGATCGACCCATCGCGAGTCGCCGCGCAGGGTCGTGCGCCAGCGTGCGGACGGCGGCGGCCACGTCCCGAGCCAGAGCGTCCGGGGTCGAGACCGGCAGAGCGATTGCACAGGTCGCGTCGACCGCGCTGCCCGGCCCACCGCGATCGCAGACGATGAGCGGGAGCCCGTGCCCCATCGCCTCGAGAGCGACGTTGCCGCCGGGTTCGCGGTAGCTCGGGAAGACGAAGACGTCGGCGTCGCGGTAGAAGGCGTCGACCTCGCCGCGGTCCAGCCGGCCCAGGAACCGGACGCGGTCGGCCACCTCCAGCTCGACGGCGAGAGCCTCGCACGTCGCCCGGTCCGGACCGTCCCCGACGACGTCGAGCACGACGTCCTCGTCGGCCAGGAGAGACATCGCGCGTACCAGGTCGCGGGCGCCCTTCGTCCGGACCAGCCGCCCGACGAACAGCAGCCGCAGGGCGCCCGGGTGCGTGCTCCGACTGTGCGCCGGGGGCAGCTCGGGGAGCGCCGTCTCGCTCATCACGACGAGCTCGTGCAGCGGGATCCCCTCGAGCAGGTCGCCGACGTACGGCGCGATGCCGAGCACGACGCGTGCGTCCGTGTACGTGCGCCGGAGCAGAGGGTCGTGACGGAGCCGGAACTGGTCGAGCGCGCGCAGCCGGGTGTACCAGGGCGACGTGTCGCCGTCGTCGGAGAAGCCGGGCGGGTCGGACAGCCCGCCGCCGACCGGACCGACGACGACCGGAACGCCCAGACCCGCCGCAGGCGACGGGTACCGCATCGCGACAGGCACCGGCTGGTGCACCACGTCGAAGTGTTCACCGGCCGCGAGCGCGCGCTTGATCCAGCGACGCGCCCTGACGTAGAACGCCGCGTACCCCGGCTTGAGCAGACTGTTCAGACGCTCCGCCCTGCCGAGGAGGGGCGGTTCGGCCCACTCGACGATGCGAAGACCGTCCAGCTGGGTCCGTGCAGGCGGTCGGCCGCGCTTGTGGTAGGTCAGCAGCGTGACGTCGTGGCGCGGTGCCAGCCGTGCGGCCCACTGGTAGGCGACCCAGGCCTCGCCGATGTCGGACCCGTCGCAGGTCGGGGCGATCAGGAGGATCCGGGACATCGCGCCACGATACCGATGCTCCTGTGCGTAACGGCGCTCTGGCCTCGGATATCACCCTTAGGATGGCGCGGTGCGCACCCGGGTCGCGATCGTCGTCGTGACGTACAACAGCGCTGACCAGATCGACGGGCTGCTCGACTCGGTCCCGGCCGCTGCAGGCGACCACCCCGTCGAGATCGTGGTCGTGGACAACGGGTCCACGGACGCCACCGTCGAGCTGGTCGGCCGGAGGTCCGACTGCCGGCTGGTGCGTGAGACCAACCGCGGATACTCGGCAGGCATCAACGTCGGCGTGAGCGCGTCGGAGGGTGCGTCGGCGATCCTCGTGCTCAACCCGGACGCTCGGCTCCGGCCCGGTGCGATCCCGGCGCTCGTCGCCGCGATGGTTCGGACCGGCGCCGGCATCGTCGCGCCTCGCGTGGTCGACGCCGACGGCCACCTGACATGGTCGCTCCGTCGGACGCCCACCCTCGGGCGCGCCTCTGGCCTGAGCTTTACCGGGCGGACGTCGCTGTCCGAGTACGTCACCGATCGGGACAGCTACACCTCGGAACACCCTGTGGACTGGGCTCTCGGCGCCGCGCTCCTCGTCGACGCCGAGTGCCATCGCGCTCTCGGCGGGTGGGACGAGAGCTTCTTCCTGTACTCCGAGGAGACCGACTTCTGCCACCGCGCGGCGGACGCCGGCTGGGCCACGTGGTTCACGCCCACCGCCGAGGTCGTGCACGTCGGTGGCGGCTCGGGCCAGAGTGGGCGCACCCACGCGATGCAGATCGTCAACCGCGTGCGGTACTACGCGCGCCGGCACTCGACGCCGGCCAGTGCGTTGTACTTCACGCTGGTCCTGGCCAGTGAGGTCACCTGGCTCCTGCGGGGGCATGCACAGTCGCGCGCGTCCATCAACGCACTCGTTCGACCGCGCACGCGCCCCGCAGAGCTCGGGTGCTCGGGGAGTCTCATCCCCCGCTGAGCGTGGTTCGGGTGTCAGCGGCCGGGTGCGGAGATCGCCGCGCCCGTGTCGTCCCAGATGTTGCCGGTCCACGAGTTGCCGCCGCCCGAGGTGTAGGCGGTCGCCGGACCCCAGTAGCCGCCCTTCGGGTAGTAGATCCGCGAGAACCGGTTGTTCCGGACCGTGATGTTGGTCGCGGACGACTCCTTGCCGGGGTTGGCGCCGGCGTAGATCGTGTAGCCGCCACCCGCCAGCAGGTTGTTCTCGATGAGACGGTTCGACTGGGGGCCGAAGTCCTGGAATAGGCTGATCGCATCGGTCTGGTCGTACTTGTTGAGGATCGTGTTGCCACGGATCGTCAGCTGCTTCGAGCCGCCGTTGCTGGTCGTGCCGTTGACGTGGTCGTCACCGGTCTTGCCGAGCGAGTGGATGTAGTTGCCCTCGATGAGGCCCTGCTCGATCTGGACGCCGGTCGACGTGTAGTAGATCTCGTTGCCGATGACCCGTGTGCCCGCAGAGTCGGCGTAGATGTCCTTGATGCCGACCATCAGGCGGCCCGAGCCCGACTCCGCCCGGCCCGAGATCTCGCTGTTCTGGACCGTGAAGTTGGCCGCATGGCGGATCGCGATGCCAAAGCCCTCGCCACCCACGACGATCCGCGAGTTGCGGATGGTCACGTTGTCGGCCTCGACGCTGATGTCCGACGTCGTGGTGATGCCGTCGAGGACGGTCCCGTCGCCGGTGATGGCGATGTAGCCGTTGGCGTACGCCCAACCCGGGCCGGACGTGAGCTCACCGGGCACGGAGCGCAGCGCGACGCCGGCGGGGACCCCGGTGTTCGTGGCGTCGGGGAACCCGCACGAGCTGGGTGCGGCAGCGCAGCCCGTGGCCGTCGACGGCGGGACCGGTACCGGGATCGTGGGTGCAGTGGGGGCGCTCGTCGGCGTGGCCGTCGGGCGGGGAGTCTGCGTCGGGCGGGGGGTCTGCGTCGGTGAGGCGGTCGCCGTGGGTGTCGCGGTCGCGGTGGGCGTCACCGTCGGCACCGTCGTCGGCGTCGTGCTCGGCGTCTGGCCGGGAGCCGACGAGCTCGTCGGCGGGGGCGTCGTCGGGGTGGCAGTGGGGGTGGGCTTGTTCCACCACCAGTGCCAGCGCCAGTGCCCATGACCGTGGCGCTTGCCCTCCTGGGACCACGATGTCCGGTCGCTCGCGCTGGCGATGCCCTGCGAGCCGACGCCGACCACCAGCAAGGCCACGACGATCGCGGACGCTAGGGCGGCACGACGAGCGCGGGTCGTCGACGCCGACGACTCTTCCGGTCGGGTACTGCGCTTGCGGTCGTTCGCGTGCTTGCTAGCCATCTTGAATCTCCCCGAGCGCGGCGGATGCGGTGCGAGCTGACACCTTGGACAACCGTCCGGAGCCCTGATCGCAGGCACACTAACACGCACCGACACGAAGCACCCGGGTCGGGATCACTCCCTCCAAACCCCGACAATCGGCCTTTCGGACAAAATGCGCTGCTGATTCCTGTGCCTATCCGACGGGCTCCAGCCGCCTGACCAGCGAGGCCACGGCGCCCGCCAGTCCGGTCACGAGGAAGAGCAGTCCGGCTGCCATCGGGAACGAAAGTGCGTCGAAGAGCGCGAGACTGATCGCCGCGGCGGCAACTGCCGCTGCGATGCACTGGCAGAGGTCGCGGATCGACGGGTCGCTCGTGAGTCGTCGTGCCCGGACGGCCGCGACGAACGCGGTCATCAGCATGGCAACCATCGCGACGAGGCCGATGACCCCGACCTCGATCAGGAGCAGGAGGTACTGGTTGTCGAGGATCCGGTAGCTCGGCAGGAATGTCGAGATTCCCCGGCCGATGAGCAGGTCGCGTGCCGCGAACTCGAGTGCAAGCCCGTAGCTGTCCGTCCTGGACTGTGCGCTGCTGTCCTCGCTGATGCCGGTGAACATCGTGGTCAGGGTGCCCATCATCCCGGGGATCGTCACGAAGATCAGCGTGAACAGCGCGGCGATGAAGGCGATCGTGAGCCGACGTCGGGCCTTCGGCCACGTAGGGAGCAGGACGATCAGGACGATGGCCGCGCCCAGCAGGGCGGACCGGGAGATCGAGAGGGGGATCGCCGCGGCCAGCGCCAGGGCCGGCCACCAGCGTCGCAGTGAGCTGGCGAACGGTCCGTGGAACGCCCGGTGCAGCGCGAGCGGCAGGACGATCGTCATCATGACGCCGAACTCGATGGGGTGGATCGCCGTCCCGGCCGGACGGGCGAAGCCGTTGCGGCCGAGCACGCTGTTCAGCGTGGCGTTGGTCGAGAGGCCGGGGAAGTCGATCTGGTCGATCCACGACTGCTTGGTGAAGAACTGCAGGATCCCGAGCAGGGCCACGGCGCCACCGGCGACGGCGATCCGGTTCACGAACACCTCGAGGCGGGCCAGGCTCGGGATCCCGTCGTGGGCGAGGAGCGCGACGCCCGCCCACCCGACGAGGGCGACCAGGCCGAGGTCGGCCGTGCTCACCTCGGCGACGAGGATCGGCCGCGTCATCGCAGCCGCGTAGCTGGTCAGCACGGCGATGCAGAAGAACCCGATCGTGCGTCGAACCGACGACGTCGGCCCGTCCAGGGGCGTCGACCGGTGCAGGTGATACCAGACCCACCAGAGCGCGGCGCCGACTCCGACCATGAGCGCCGGAGTGCCGGCGCCGCCGAGCGGGGCGAACACGAGCCGGGAGGGGACAGCGAAGAGCAGGACCACGTAGACGGTCAGGAGCGAGACGGCATCAGCAGCGCTCCGGGCCTTCTGCTCAGTGCCGACGTCGACGATCGCGTCCCCGGAGCCCACGGGAAGAACGGTCGCCATGGGCGGTCAGCGTCGGTCGCGAGGCTGCGAGAGCGCGCCCTGACCGGACTCGAGGTGCATGAGGGCGTCGAGCTCGTCGACCGACGACGGGCGGGGCGAGACGACGCTCGTCGGGGGATCGACCGCGGGGACCTCCGCTCGAGCGACGGCGGCGGGTGCGCGCAGCGGCTGTGCGGGCGGCGGAGGCGGAGGCGTCGGGAAGAGGTCGACGTCGTCCCGCACCACGCGGCGACCGGTCATGGGCTCCGGTGCGGCGGCTCTGGCCGCGCTCCTCGACGGCCACGAGGACACGTCGTTCGTCCCGTCGTCGGGCGCCAGGGCCGGCGGTCGCACGTTCGCCGCGGCAGCGACCCGGCGTCGGCCGCGACCCCGCGACCGACTGGTCAGCAGGCCGTCGATCAGGCCGATGAGCATGAAGACGCCGACCAGTGACGCGACCCCGGCCGCGGCGACGGCACGCATCCGGGACTTCATCACCGCGGTCGGCTCGTCGTCGGAGGTGAGCACCATCGAGGTGATCTGGGAGTCGTCCGGGACGTTCAACGCCTTCTGCAGCACGACGAGCGTCGAGGGCACGCTCTCCAGCACGGTGTTGCGCACTTCCTCGGCCTGCTCGGCGGTGGTGCCACGGCCCGTGACGATGAGGATCGGTCCGCTCGTCGCCCAGTCCGGCAGGACGTCGTAGTCAGCGTGGCCGAGGGTCTCGAGGACCTGCGTCCGGCTGGCGTCGGAGGTCAGGGCGCGGGTCAGGACGTCCGTCGCCTGGTCCAGGCCGCCGAGGTACAGGTACGGGTTGCCGCCCTCGCCGACGCTGGACTCGGGCGGCAGGAGGACGACGTTGGCCTCGGTCTCGAAGGAGGCCGGGATCAGCTCGAAGACCGCGATGCAGATCGCACCGACCGCCAGCAGCCCGCCGAGCGTCAGGTACCAGCGGCGCAGCAGGGTGGCGCTCAGGTCCTTCAGCTGCATGGGGGGCTCCGGAGGGGCTCGACGTGGGGAATTCCTGTTCGCACAGCATAAAGCGGGCATTCACGACAGACGCCGCATCTGCGCCATCTCATCACTTTTCATCCGCTGTATTGACTCTTTCAGCCGATAGGAAGGTGACCTGACTTGGGAGGATGTCCCGGTGGGAGCGAGCGGGATGACGGCGTACGACGCCCTCGGAGCGGCCCGACGACGGTGGTACGTGGTCGTCGGGGGTCTCGTCGCGATCGCCATCCTCTGCTTCGGCGCCCAGAATTCCGCCGGCGTCTACTGGACGCAGGTGGACGTGGTCTTCCTCATCCCGCAGAGCGCTCGGAACCCGAACTCGCTCGAGGTCACCTCCCAGAGCCTCATCTCGACCGCCGGTGTCGTCGCCCTGCGCGTGAACCACGGCGAGACTGCGAGCGCGCTCTCCTCGTCCAGCGTGAGCCTGGTGGGGGAAGGGATCCGGGACGGGCACTCCGTCCGACTGCCGAACGCGGGCGGGCAGTGGGCCGACAACTACACGCGTCCGGTCCTGGACGTCCAGGTCGTCGGACCGTCGCGCGACGACGTGCGCGCCGAGCTGGACGCGCTGCTGGCCCAGATCCAGAGCACGCTCGACGATCTCCAGATCAGTGGCGGTGCGGACGAGTTCAACCGCATCACGACCCAGTACGCGCCGTCGTCGCCCGTGATCTCCTTCATCGCGACCCAGGCAAAGCGCGCGATCGTCGCGATCGTGCTGCTCGGTTCCCTGCTCACCCTCGCCGCGGTCGTCCTGGTCGACGGCGTGGTCGGCCGGCGGGCGCGTCGACGAGCCGCGCTCGCCCAGCCCGACGACCTGATCGCGCACGACCGCGACCTCGCGACCCTCAGTGGAGGTGCCTGATGCCCAAGGTTCTCGTCGTCTACGGCACCCGACCCGAGGCGATCAAGCTCGCACCCGTGGTGAAGGCCCTGGAGGCGTCCCGCCTGGTCGAGCCGGTCGTGGTCGTCACGGGCCAGCACCGGCACATGCTCGACCAGGTCAACCGGCTCTTCGACATCACGCCGGCGCACGACCTCGACCTGCTCAAGGATCGCCCGGACCTGACCGGCATCACCACGCGGTCGCTCGAGGGGCTCGCGGGGGTGCTGGCGGACGAGGGACCGGACCTCGTGGTGGTCCAGGGCGACACCACGACGGTGTTCGCTGCCGCGCTCGCGTCGTTCTACGCCAAGGTGCCGGTGGCACACGTGGAGGCCGGCCTGCGGACGGGGGACCGGTACAACCCCTTTCCGGAGGAGATCAACCGGCGGCTCACCTCCAGCCTGACCACGCTCCACCTCGCGCCGACGCCGACGTCCCGGGCGAACCTGGTCGCGGAGAACATCGACCCCGACCACGTCGTGGTGACGGGCAACACTGTCATCGACGCGCTGCTCGACGTCGTCCAGCGCGACCTGCCGCTGACGGATCCGGCGCTGGCGGGCCTCGAGGACGCCGAGCGTGTGGTCCTGGTGACCAGCCACCGGCGCGAGTCGTGGGGAGAGCCGATGGCACGAACGGGCCGTGCGCTCGCCCGGGTGGCCAAGGCGTTCCCCGACACGGTGTTCGTCCTGCCCGCTCACCTGAACCCGGGTGTCCGTGAAGTCCTCCTACCGCCCCTCGTCGGGCTGGACAACGTTCGGGTCACCGAGCCGCTCGACTACGCCGACATGGCCCGGGTGATGGCGGCGTCGACGCTCGTCGTGACCGACAGCGGCGGGGTCCAGGAGGAGGCGCCGAGCCTCGGCAAGCCGGTGCTGGTCCTGCGCGAGACGACCGAGCGGCCGGAAGCCGTCGAGGCCGGGACCGTGAAGCTCGTGGGGACCGACGAGGAGGTCATCGTCGACGAGGTCACCCGGCTGCTGACCGACCCGATCGCCTACGACGCGATGGCGCACGCCGTGAACCCCTACGGCGACGGTCGCGCGGCGGCCCGGGTGGTCGGGGCGATCGAGAACCTGTTCGGGCTGGGGCCGCGCCCGGCGGACTTCACACCGGGCGCGGCCTGACCGCTCAGCGCCAGACGCCGCGGGTGTCGTAGACGACCTTGCCCTCCAGCCGGGAGCGGCTGATCGAGCGGAACTGGTCGTGGTCCACCAGGAGCACGACGATGTCCGCGTCGTCGAGCGCCTCGTTGGCCGACTGGAGCCGAATGTTGGGTCGGCCGTGCAGCGCGCGCGGCAGGGCGTCGGTGTACGGCTCGGCGACGCGCAGGTCGAGATCGGGCAGCGCGTCAGCGATCGCGGCGACGACCTCGACCGCCGGACTCTCCCGCATGTCGTCGACGTTGGCCTTGAATGCCAGGCCGAGGCAGACGACGGTGGGGTTGCGGAACCGGGACGTCTTCGCGACGACCTGCTCGGCGACGTGGTGCGGCTTCGAGTCGTTGACCTCACGCGCCGTGCGGATCAGCCGGGCGAGCCCGGGGGCGGCGCCGACGATGAACCACGGGTCGACCGCGATGCAGTGGCCACCGACCCCCGGCCCCGGCGAGAGGATGTTGACGCGCGGGTGGTGGTTGGCCAACCGGATGACCTCCCACACGTCGAGCTTCAGGTGCTCGCTGATGAGCGACAGCTCGTTGGCGAAGGCGATGTTGACGTCGCGGTAGGCGTTCTCGACGAGCTTGGCCATCTCGGCCGAGGCCGCATCGGTCTCGAGGATCTTGCCTTGCGCGAAGACCCGGTACAGCGAGGCCGCCTTCTGCGCACACCGTCGCGTGATCCCGCCGACCACGCGGTCGTTGGTGATCATCTCGATCATGATGCGGCCGGGCAGGACGCGCTCCGGGCAGTGCGCGACGAACACGTCGGGCACCCCATCGGTGGCGTGCGGCAGGCGGAGGTCCGGCCGCAGCTCCGCGATCCACCGGCTGACCTGCTCGGTCGTCCCGGGGGGCGACGTAGACTCGAGCACGACCAGCTCGCCGCCCCGCAGCTTCGCCGCGACCGAGACGGTGGCCGCGTGGACGTAGGCGAGGTCGGCCGTCCGGTCGTCGAGGAACGGGGTCGGCACGGCGATGATGAAGGCGTCGGCCTCCGGCATCGTCGTCGTGGCGGTGAGGCGGCCGATGCCGACCGCGCCGCTGACGCCGACCGCGAGGTCAGGTTCGACGAACGGGACCTCGCCGTTGGCGACGGCCTTGACCGTGTCCTCGTTGACGTCCACGCCGACGACATCGATGCCACGGGTGGCCAGCGCCACCGCTGTCGGCAGACCGATGTAGCCGAGCCCTACGACCGCGACGCGGCCGGTGAACAGGTCATCCATGGAATCCTCCAGATCCTTCCGAGCGCCGGTAGGGCGGTGTCGGACGCACGAGCTCGCGGATGGTGAGCCAGATGAAGACGGTGTTGGTGGTGAGGTAGCGCCGCCAGAGGCGCCCGGGCTCTTGCACGAGTCGGTAGGCCCACTCGAGACCCAACCGTTGCCACGCGCGGGGAGCGCGCCGCGTCACGCCTGCGAGGACGTCGAACGACCCGCCGACGCCGTGCAGCACCGGCACGCCCAGCCGGTCGCCGTGTGCGGCCAGGAACATCTCCTTCTTGGGCGAGACCATGCCCAGGAAGAGCATGTCGGCGCCGCTGGCTGCGATGTCGTCGGCCACCTCACTTGCCTGCTCGGACGTGAAGTACCCGTCGCGGCTGCCGGCGACGCGCAACCCGGGGAACCGCTGACCGATCCGCTCGACGAGGGCGGCGAGCACCTCGGGGCGAGCGCCGAGGAGGTAGATGCCACGGCCGGACCGGTCGGCGCGCGCGAGGAGCTCCTCGAACAAGTCGATGCCCGCGACGCGCTCGGGCAGCGGGTGCCGGAGCAGCCGGCTCGCCCAGACCACCGACTGGCCGTCGGCCAGGAGCACGTCCGCCTCGAGCAGCGAGTCCCGCAGCAGCGGGTCCTTGTGCAGGTTGACCACCTTCGCCGCGTTCACGACGCCGACGAGCAGCCGACGACGGGTGGCCAGGGCGGTGTCGCACCGATCGAGCACCTGAGCCATGGTCAGCGCGTCGAGCTCGAGGCCGAAGAGGCGCTGACGGCCCGGCGTCGCGGTCGTCGTAGTCATGTCTCCTCCTGTGTGGGCGCGAGAGCCTCGACCACGCCTGCGGCGCGCCAGGCGTAGAGCAGCCAGCCGAGCTCGTAGGGCCGGCACTCGTGGTCGACCCGCACCGGGGGAAGCGCCGCGTCGAGGCCGGGGACCTTGAGCCCGCGCATGACGGAGGTCGTCGCAGCCGAGAGGGAGCGGGCGGCCTTCGGGGGTTCGCGACGGCCGACCTTGCGCCAGATCAGGTGGTGCCTCGTCGAGACGAGGTCCTCGAGGACCTCGGGGTGCGCATCGAGCCAACGCATCCCGACGACGACGGCGTCGAGGTGGTCGGTGCCACCCGCCTCAGCGAGGTCGAACAGCGCCATCGGGGCCATCGCGTGCTGGTGCACCGAGTAGACAGGGAACCCCTCGACGACCGAGCCGTCCCGCCAGTCGTAGTGCCACCACCACTGACCGCTCGGGCCCTGAAGGTTCACGATCCGCGCGGCGCACCGCTCAGCGGCCGCCAGGGCCACGCCGTCGTCGTCCGACGTCGCGAGCCGGGCGAGCGCCTGGATCGGGTACACCTGGTCCGCGAAGCAGCCGACGTGGCTGCGCCAACGGCCCAGCGAGTCCGCAGGTAGCGCGTGCGGGAACAGTCCCTGCGGACCCTGCGCCGCCAGCAGCCGCTCGCGCGCCGCGTCTCGCACCACCGCAGCCGTCGAGGACGAGTCGTCGACGGACAGCGAGGCCACGGCCGCCGTGAGCGCCCAGGACGTGTCGACGGTCGGGAGGGCCGCGCCCGACGCGAGCCGGGACGCGAGGTCGTCGAGCAGGGCCGGGTCCACGATGCCGCGCACCTCGGCGCTCACCCACGCCGCCAGGGCGACCGCGCCGGTGTCCGGGTCCAGCACCGCGCGCTCCGCGACGAGAGCGCCGAGCTCGTCGGCTGTCCGACCATCCAGGACTCGTCGCTGGACGTCGAGGGACATCCGGGCGAGGCCGAGAGCGACGATCGCGGCGTACCGCAGGTTCGTGCCCTCCTGCTGCAGGTGGACGCCCGAACGCCCACGCACGAGGCGGACGGTCTGCGTGAACTCAGCGCTCGCCGGTCGGTACGTCGCGGGCAGGCCGGCCACGGCGAGGTCGACGAGCGCGTCCACGGTGCGGACGTCCGCCGGTGCGAGCTGGTGCGTGCGAGGTGCGGTCGTCGGCTGGGTCTGTGTCATGCGGGACTCTCCGTCCGAGATGAGAGGTGAGGTCGGGTGCGAGGTCTCGGTCATGTGACCACCGCCGGTGACCACGCCCCAGGGATCAGCACCGCCGGAACGGCGTCGGCCGTCGTGTCGACCGCCCAGACATCGGTGGTCCCCGGCTGGTCCGCCCGCGGCAGGCCGTACAGGAGGGTGTCGTCGTCGAGCCACGCGGCCTGGTCGTCGACGCCGCGGGTGGCCGGGAGCAGCGTCTCGGTGCCGTCGGCCAGGCCGAGCACGGCGAGCGACCAGACCGGCTGGCCCCCGACCGTGTCGACCGCCTTCTTGTAGGCGACCTGCGTGCCGTCCGGGGAGATCGACGGGCACTCGGCGTCGTCGCGCAGGGACGTGAGGGTCCGGTCCTCGAGGGAACCGAGCACGAGCCAGGTCTTGCCGACGGACTGCGAGGCGGCGGTCGCGTAGAACGCGTCGTCGTCGACGAAGGTCACGCCCCAGATGTTGCGGTCCGCGGCGGTGAACGGGGCTCCGTCGACCGTCAGCGCGAAGTCCTCCAGGTTGCCCAGCGAGGTGCCGTCTGCCCGGTGGACCTCGGTGAGGGTTGAGAAGCCGACCGTCGCGTACGAGTGGCCGGTGACGAACGAGGTCGTCGCGACCAGGGCGCCGTCGTCGGACAGGCGCGTGCGGCTGGGGATGCCCGGCAGGCCCCACGTCTCGACGGGCTGCCAGTCGGCGTCGAGCACCTCGGCCTCCCACCGGGTGGCGATGCCGGCGATGGTGCGCAGGCACGAGGCGACGGGGCCGGCGACGTCGACACGGTCGCACGCGACGTCCGTGAACGCGCGCGCGCCGTCCGGGTCGTCGAGGGGCACCGCGGCGACGAGGCCGTACTCGTTGCCGGGCAGCGTCGAGCGGAACACGATGTGCGGGGCGGCGAGCACGGCGTCCAGGGCGGTCGACGCGACGGGCGGCGCGGAGTTGATCGCGGCGCGGTTGGCGCGCCAGGCCGAGACCGCGTAGCCGCCCATCCCGACGACCGCGACGACCGTGACGGCGACGAGGACGGCGACGCGCGGCTGTACGCGTCTCACCGGTCCGCCTCGGCGTCGACGAGTTCGGGGACCGGGGCGTCGAGCCCGCGGACCACGTACCAGGCGATCGGCACCGCGCACGCGAGGACGACCGCGACGGAGAGGATCGCGGGCCCGCGGCCGACGGTGTACCAGAGCAGGCCGAAGAGCGCGGACGAGGCCATGCGGGCCACGGCGACCACGGTCTGGGCGGTGCCGATCGCGGACGCCCGGGCGTTCGGGGCGGCCCGGCGCCCGACGAGCGCGGCGAGCACCCCGTCCGTCGCGGCGTAGAAGAGCCCGAGCAGGAGCAGGGCGGCCACGGTGGTCACGGCCGAGGCGGTCGCGACGCCGGCGCACACGTACGCGATCACGAGCGCGGCGTGGCCCCACACGAACACCCGCGCCCGGCCCACCCGGTCCGCCAGCCGACCGACGGGGATCGCGAGCGCCATGTAGGCCAGGTTGGTGCCGACGTACAGGAGCGGGAACCACTGCGTCGCGAACCCGTCGCGGGCCTGCAGGGACAGGTAGATGAAGCCGTCGCCGACGGTGAGCAGCGCGAGGATGCCCGCCATCAGGAAGATGCGGCGCAGGCCCGGCTCGGTGAGGAACGACCAGCTGAAGGGCCGGCCGGCCGGCTCGAGCCCGGGGATGTCGCAGGTGCAGCCCTTGCACTTGGGCAGCTTGCGGGCCTCGCGCGACCGGTGCTGCGTGAGCCATGCGGCCCGGCGCGGGCGCAGGTCGGGCACCAGCAGGACGAGGGCGGCGAGCCCGATGACGGCGCACCCGAACGAGATGACGAAGACGGTCTGGTAGCCGTCCGGGATGGCCCACAGGACGACGAACGCAAGGAGCGGCCCGAGGGCGGCGCCGATCGTGTCGAGCGTGCGGTGCACCCCGAACGACCGGCCGAGCGTGCGCGGGTCCGACGAGGCGGTGATCATCGCGTCGCGCGGCGCGGTGCGGATCCCCTTGCCGACGCGGTCGATCGCGACGATCGCTGTCACCGCTGCGAAGCTGCTGGCGACGAGCAGGACCCCGCGGGTCACGGCCGACAGCCCGTACCCGACGACCGCGACCCACTTGGGGTGGTCGCCCCGGTCCGCCGCCCAGCCGCCGGCGATCCGGACCAGCGCGCTGGCGCCCTGCATGAGCCCGTCGACGAACCCGTAGGCCAGCGTCGAGAGCCCGAGCGCGGTGGTGAGGTAGAGCGGCAGGACCGCCGCCACGGACTCCGACGAGATGTCGGTGAGCATGCTGACCACGCCGAGCGTGATGACGACCGACGAGACCCGACCGCGCTTGGCGGCCCTGACGGCTCGGGCCTCCTCGGGAGACGCGGCGTCGGAGCGGGCGGGTCGGTCGCGCAGGGACAGGTACACCGCCCGTCACCCGGCCGTCGTCAGCGCGCCGGCGACGGAGAGCTCGGTCCCGCCGCCGAGGCGGTCGCGCACCGTGAGCACCAGGGCGTCGGGCCCGCGGGTGAAGGACGTGGCGAGGGAGCCGGGCAGGGCGGGGGAGTCGCCGACCGTGAAGCCGGCGGCGCTGAGCGCGGCGACGTACGCGGCCTGGACGTCGGTGGGTGCGGAGTCGCTGCTCGCCTGGAGCCCGACCTGCAGCCGGTCGCCGGACGCGGACACCGAGCTGGAGACCACCGTGAGCCCGTCGACGATCGGGACGACCCCCGTGGGGAAACCCGTCACGACGGCGCCGTTCGCCGCGCCCGTCGCGGGGAGCGGGCCCGTCAGCGACGGTCCCGGCACGGCGGTGTCGGGCAACCCGGTCGGGCCGGGCGGCTGCGACGGCATGATCTCGCCTGCGAACTCCTCGGCGCCGCCGCTCTCCGACGAGTGCGTGCTCGCCGCGCCGGGCGTGGACGCGTCGTCCGTGGGCCGGTCGGTGGCGTCGGCACCGGTACCGGCGCGCTCGCGGGTGGCGCTCGACGACGGCGAGGCGGCGGCGTCGGGATCGGACCTCGGCGCGGTGCACCCGGCCGTCGCACCCAGCACGAGCACGGCCGCGAGCACCACGGCGCCACCGCGACCGGCGGCTGCGGTGGTGGCCCGGGACAGGCTGTGCGGGGTGAGCATCGGCGACCTCAGCAGGGGTGGGATCCAGCGGATCGACGACCGACCAAAGCGCCAGAAAGCGGACATGTGGAAGGTGCTCACGGTACCGACGCAGAGACCCGGTTCAGACCGTGCGCGACCCTTTTCACCCGGGTCAGAAGGGTGCCGTCACACGTTCGGTCCAGAGGCGGACGCGTCAGGCGAGGGCGAGCTCGTCCACCACGTGGTCGGCGATCTCCAGGGCGCACGTCGCCGCCGGTGAGGGGGCGTTGAGCACGTGCACCTGACGCGCGGTGCGCTGCAGCAGGAAGTCGTCGACCAGCCGGCCGTCGCGTGCCACGGCCTGCGCGCGCACCCCGGCGGGCGAGGGGACGAGGTCGTCCGGGACGATCGCGGGCACCAGCGCCGCCAGGCTGTGCGCGAACGCGCGCCGGGACAGCGACCGTGCCACCTCGCGCGCGCCCGGGACGATGTTGCGTGCCCCCATCCGCCACAGGCCGGGCCAGGTCAGCGCGTCGGCCGCGTCGCGCACGTTCACCTCGCGCCACGAGTAGCCCTCGCGCGCCAGGGCGAGGACGGCGTTCGGGCCCGCGTGCACGCCACCGCCGATCATCCGCGTGAGGTGCACGCCGAGGAACGGGAACCGCGGGTCGGGCACCGGGTAGACGAGGCCGTTGACCAGCTCGGCGGCGGTGGAGGACAGCTCGAAGTACTCGCCGCGGAACGGCACGATCCGTGCGCTCGGGTCGAGGCCGCAGGCGCGTGCGACGCGGTCGGCGTGCAGGCCGGCGCAGGCCACCACGGCGTCCGCCCGCAGCTCGGAGAACGAGTCACCCCGCTCGATGCGCAGGTGCACGCGGTCCTCGGTCTCGGTCGCGCCGACGACCGACGCCCCGAGCAGCACGTCGCCGCCCCGCTCCGACACCTCCGCCGCGAGCGCGCGGCAGACGCCGGTGTAGTCGACGATCCCGGTGCTCTCCACCCAGAGCGCGTCGACGCAGGCGACGTGCGGCTCCCGCTCGCGGGCACCGGCCTTCCCGACCAGCTGCGCGGGGACGCCGTTGGCGCGGGCGCGCTCGGCGAGCCGGTGCAGGCCCGGCACCTGGTCGGGCGCGGTCGCGACGACGAGCTTGCCGGTGATCTCGACGTCGACCCCGTGCTCGCGGGCGTAGTCGGTCATGCTGCGCTGCCCGGCCACCGACATGCGCGCCTTGAGGCTGCCCGGCGGGTAGTAGAGCCCGGAGTGCATGACCCCCGAGTTCCGGCCGGTCTGGTGCACGGCGACGGCCCGCTCCTTCTCGACGACCGTGACGTGGTGGCCGTCGCGCGTCAGACGCGCCGCCACCGCCAGACCGACGATCCCGGCCCCGACCACCACGACGTGCACGGCTACTCCTGATCCTCGGTCCCGAGCTCCTGCGCGCAGGCTAGCGGTCGCGTGTGGGCGGCGGCTCGTAGACTGGCGCAGCACCCCGGGTCCGTTGGATCCGGGGCGGTCGTGCTGTGCGCACGCCCCCGACCATGTGAAGGACTCCATGGACCTGACCGGCCTCCTGCCCGCCCTCCTCGCCGACCCGGCCGCCGCCGCCGCGGTGGAGAACGTCCGCGCCCGCGGGGAGCTCGACGTCGTCGGCCCCGCCGGCGTGCGTCCGCCGCTGCTCGCCGCGCTGGCCTCGGGGCGGCCCCTCGTCGTGGTGACGGCCACGGGCCGGGACGCCGACGAGCTGGCCGCCGCGGTCCGGTGCTACCTGCCGGCCGACGACGTCGCGGTCCTGCCGTCGTGGGAGACGCTCCCGCACGAGCGCCTCTCGCCCCGCAGCGACACGGTGGCCCGCCGGCTGGCCGTGTTCCGCCGGCTGGCGCACCCCGAGACCGAGGGCCACGCGGGTCCCGTCCGGGTGCTGGTCATGCCCGTGCGCGCGCTGCTGCAGCCCGTGGTCGAGGGGCTCGGTGAGCTGGAGCCGGTCGCGATCAGCACGGGCGACCGGGTGGACCTGGCGGACCTCGCGGAGAAGCTGGTCGCGGCCGCCTACACGCGCGTGGACATGGTGGAGAAGCGCGGCGAGTTCGCGGTACGCGGCGGGATCATCGACGTGTTCCCGCCCACCGAGGACCACCCCCTGCGCGTCGAGCTGTGGGGCGAGGACGTCGAGGAGATCCGCTGGTTCTCCATCGCCGACCAGCGCAGCCTCGAGGTGGCCGACCACGGCGTGTGGGCCCCGCCGTGCCGCGAGATCCTGCTCACCGACGCGGTGCGGGCCCGGGCCACCGAGCTCATCCCGCAGCTGCCGGGCGCGGTCGACATGCTGGACAAGCTGGCGCAGGGCATCGCGGTCGAGGGCATGGAGTCGCTGGCGCCCGCGCTGGTGGAGTCGATGGTGCCGGTGCTCGACCTGGTCGGCGACGACAGCCTGCTGGTCATGGTCGACCCCGAGCGCGTCCGGCGCCGGGCGCACGACCTCGTCGCCACCACGCAGGAGTTCCTCGAGGCCGCCTGGACGTCCGCCGCGGCCGGCGCGGCGACCCCCCTGGACCTGTCGGCGGCGAGCTTCGCGTCGTTCGCCGAGGTCCGCGGGCTCGCGGCCGTGCGCGGCCTCGGCTGGTGGACGCTCTCGCCGTTCTCCCTCGACGTCGACGCGACGGAGGCGGCCAAGCCCGAGGACTTCTACGAGGGAGCGACGGGAACCGGCCACACACCCGCCCGCAACGAGGCGCCGCACCTGAGTGCCATGGCCGACGACCTGGCGGCGACCGCGCAGACCCTCGTGATCGCGGCGCGGGACGTCGAGCGCTACCGCGGGGAGGTCGCCCGCGCGGTCGCGGACGTGCGCGTGCTGCAGCAGGCCGGCTGGCGGCTGGTGCTGGCCACGGAGGGGCACGGTCCCGCGCAGCGCATGGTCGAGCAGCTCAAGGCCGCCGAGGTCCCGGCGCGGCTGGTGGGGACCATCACCGACGAGCCCGAGGGCGGCGTCGTCCTCGTCGTGCCCGCCCCCGTCGGCCCCGGCTTCGTCGCCGAGCCCCTGCACCTGGCCGTGTTCTCCGAGTCGGACCTCACCGGCCGTGCCGGGACCAGCACACGCGACATGCGCCGCATGCCCAGCCGGCGCCGCAACGTGGTCGACCCCCTGCAGCTGCGCCCGCACGACTACGTGGTGCACGAGCAGCACGGCGTCGGGCGGTTCGTGGAGCTGGTGCAGCGGACGATCGGCACCGGCGCCAATGCCGCGACGCGCGAGTACCTGGTGATCGAGTACGCCTCCAGCAAGCGGGGCCAGCCGGGCGACCGGCTCTTCGTGCCCAGCGACCAGCTGGACCAGGTCACCAAGTACGTGGGCGGCGAGGCGCCGTCGCTGTCCAAGATGGGCGGCGGCGACTGGGCCAAGACCAAGGGCCGGGCCAAGAAGGCCGTCAAGGAGATCGCGGCCGAGCTCATCCGGCTCTACTCCGCGCGCATGGCCACGGCGGGGCACGCGTTCGGCCCGGACACCCCGTGGCAGCGCGAGCTCGAGGACGCGTTCGCGTACGTGGAGACCCCGGACCAGGCCGCGACGATCGACGAGGTCAAGGCGGACATGGAGAAGCCGATCCCGATGGACCGCCTGGTCTGCGGCGACGTCGGCTACGGCAAGACCGAGATCGCCGTGCGCGCCGCGTTCAAGGCGGTGCAGGACGGCAAGCAGGTGGCCATCCTGGTGCCGACGACGCTCCTGGTGCAGCAGCACCTCGACACGTTCAGCGAGCGGTACAGCGCGTTCCCGGTGACGGTGAAGGCCCTGAGCCGGTTCCAGTCGCCGAAGGAGTCCAAGGAGGTCGTCGCCGGCCTGTCCGACGGGACGGTGGACGTGGTCATCGGCACGCACCGGCTCATCACCGGGGAGGTGCGGTTCAAGGACCTGGGCCTCGTGGTGATCGACGAGGAGCAGCGGTTCGGCGTCGAGCACAAGGAGACGCTCAAGGCGCTGCGCACCAACGTCGACGTGCTGGCGATGAGCGCGACCCCGATCCCGCGCACCCTGGAGATGGCGGTGACCGGCATCCGCGAGATGTCGACGCTGGCCACCCCGCCGGAGGAGCGGCACCCGGTCCTGACGTTCGTCGGCGCGTACGACGAGAAGCAGATCAGCGCGGCCATCCGTCGCGAGCTGCTGCGCGAGGGCCAGGTGTTCTACGTGCACAACAAGGTGGACTCGATCGAGAAGACCGCGTCGCGCCTGATGGAGCTGGTGCCCGAGGCCCGGGTGGCGGTGGCGCACGGGAAGATGAACGAGCACCAGCTGGAGCAGGTGATCGTCGACTTCTGGGAGAAGAGGTTCGACGTCCTGGTCTGCACGACGATCGTCGAGACCGGCCTGGACATCTCCAACGCGAACACGCTCATCCTCGAGCGCGCGGACCTGCTCGGCCTGTCCCAGCTGCACCAGCTGCGCGGGCGCGTCGGTCGTGGGCGCGAGCGGGCGTACTCCTACTTCCTGTACCCGCCGGAGAAGCCGCTGACGGAGACCGCGCACGACCGCCTGCAGACGATCGCCGCGAACACCGACCTGGGTGCGGGCATGGCCGTCGCCATGAAGGACCTGGAGATCCGCGGCGCCGGCAACCTGCTGGGCGGCGAGCAGTCGGGGCACATCGAGGGCGTCGGCTTCGACCTCTACATCCGCATGGTCGGCGAGGCGGTGGCCAACTTCCGCGGCGACGTGGAGGAGGAGGTCCCCGACGTCACCATCGAGCTCCCGGTCGACGCGCACATCCCGCACGACTACATCGCGCACGAGCGGCTGCGCCTCGAGGCGTACCGCAAGATCGCGGCGGCGGCGGACTCGGCGGCCCTCGGCGAGGTCCGGGCCGAGCTGGTGGACCGCTACGGCGCGGTGCCGGCCGCGGTCGACAACCTGTTCGAGGTGGCCGAGTTCCGCCAGCACGTGCGCAACAGCGGGCTGTCGGACGTCACCGCGCAGGGCAAGTTCATCCGGTTCGCGCCGGTGGACCTGCCCGAGTCGGCCCAGCTGCGCCTGAAGCGCCTCTACCCGGGGGCGGTGCTCAAGCCGACGGTGCGCACGGTGCTGGTGCCCTGGCCGATGACGGCGCGGATCGGCGGCAAGCCGGTGCAGGGCCGCGACGTCATGCTCTGGGCGAGGCAGTTCATCGACGCGATCGTGCGGGGCGACGTCTCGGCGGCGGCGACGGTGGGCGCCGCGCGCAGGTGAGGGCCCTACGATGACCCGGATCGACGAGCGACGACGCAGGAGGTCTCAGGTGGCGGTGCAGTGGCGTGCGGGAGCGCGGGCAGCGGGTGTGCTGGTCGCGCTCGCGACGACGGCCGGTCTGGCGGGGTGTGCCGGGCAGCCCGGCGCGGCGGCCGTGGTCGACGGCACGGCGATCCCCACCGCGGACGTGAGTGCCGCGCTCGAGGAGCTCGCGCCGTGGTTCCAGGGCGTGACGACCACCAACGTGCTCGCCGTGCTCGTGCAGGAGCCCACGGTGGTCGAGCTCGCGGCCGAGAAGGGTGTGGGTGTCTCCGACGAGGACGCCGAGGCGCTGCTCGCCCAGGTGGTCCAGCAGAAGGTGCAGGGCGCCACGGCCACGTTCACGGACCCGTCGCTGGCCGTCGCCCGCTACTCGATCGCGTACACCAACCTGCAGGGGCTCCCGGAGGACGAGGGCATCGGCGAGGAGATCGACGCGCGCCTGCGTGAGCTCGACGTGGAGGTGAACCCGCGGTTCGCCTCGCTCGAGGACGGCAACCAGGTGGCCGACCCGGTCCCCGCCCCGTGGCTGGTCGCGTCCTCGGCCCCGGCACCCGACGACTCCGCCGAGCCGACGCCGGAGCCGTCGCCCTCCGCGTCGTGACGGACCCGCAGCCGGACTCCCTGCGCGCCCTCGTGCGCGTGATGGACCGGCTGCGCTCGCCGGGCGGCTGCCCGTGGGACGCCCAGCAGACGCACGAGTCGCTCGTGCCGTACGTGCTCGAGGAGGCCCACGAGCTCGCGGAGGCGATCGAGACCGACGACCGCGTCGGGCTGCGCGAGGAGCTCGGTGACCTGCTCCTGCAGGTGGTGTTCCACGCCCGCATCGCGACGGAGCACCCCACCGACCCGTTCGACGTGGACGACGTCGCCGCGGACCTCGTCGCCAAGCTGGTGCGCCGGCACCCCCACGTCTTCGAGGGCGCTCCGGTCGAGGGTGACGTGCACGTGCAGTGGGACCGGCTCAAGAACGCGGAGAAGCAGCGCGGGTCGGCGCTGGACGGGATCCCGCTCGCGATCGGCGCCCTCGCGCGCGGCCAGAAGGTGCTGGCACGGGCCCAGCGCGCCGGGATCGACGCCGCGGGGCTCGCCCGGGAGGTGGACCCGCCGGACGAGGTCGGCCGACGCCTGCTCGGGGTGCTGGTCGACGCGGAGGCGCACGGCGTCGACGCCGAGTCGGCGCTGCGCGGTGCGGTCCGTCAGCTCGAGGACGCCGTGCGGGCCGTCGAGCAGGTGTCGCGCCGCGGCCCGAGCTCGGACAGGTAGCCCGCCCACTCGGCGGTGGTGAGCTCGCGGCCGGCGCGTCCTTCCTCGTCCGCTGCCCAGGACTTTGGACCGGGGACTGCGCCGCCCGCAGTTGCTATGAAGGTTGGGGCGATCATCCGAGAGGCGGAAGGAAAGCGCTTGCCGGGAGTCGGTCGGACCCCATAACCTTCCGGTGGCCGCCATGATGGGCGCGGCCCGTCGTCCCCCCCCGGCGACAGGCCACCACAGACGATCCGACGGAGGACCGCAGCGATGCGCATCGGTATCCCGACCGAGAGCCGAGCCGGCGAACGGCTCGTCGCCGCGACCCCGAAGACGGTCGGCCAGCTGGTCGATCTCGGCTACGAGGTCGTCGTCCAGCGTGGAGCCGGTGACGCGGCGACCTTCCGCGCCGAGGCCTACGAGGTCGCGGGCGCGACCGTCGGCGACGCAGCCGACGTCTGGTCCAGCGACGTGGTGGCCAAGGTCCACCCGCCCACGGAGACCGAGGTCGCCGCGCTGAGCCCGGGCGCCACGCTCGTCGCCATGCTCGCGCCGGCCGCCGCGCCCGCCCTGGTCGAGAGCCTGCACGCGCGGGGCGTCACCGCGTTGGCGCTGGACGCCGTGCCGCGCATCTCGCGGGCGCAGGCGCTCGACGTGCTGAGCACCATGTCGAACGTCGCGGGCTACCGCGCGGTCGTCGAGGCCGCCGAGGTCTACGGCGGGATGTTCACCGGGCAGGTCACCGCCGCCGGCAAGACGCCGCCGGCGCGCGTGTTCGTCATCGGCGCGGGAGTGGCCGGACTGGCCGCGATCGGGGCCGCGGGCAGCATGGGCGCCCGCGTCCGCGCGTTCGACGTGCGGCCCGAGGTCGGCGAGCAGATCGAGTCGATGGGCGCCACGTTCGTGCAGGCCGAGGCCGCGCAGCAGGCGGTCAGCTCGGACGGGTACGCGAGCGCGCTGACCGAGGAGCAGGAGCGGCTGACCGCGCAGATGTACGCCGCCGAGACGGCGGACGCGGACATCGTCATCACCACCGCGCTGGTCCGCGGTCAGGCGCCGACGACGATCACCGCGGCCATGGTCGCGGGCATGCGGCCGGGCAGCGTGATCGTCGACCTGGCCGCGTCGGGTGGCGGCAACTGCGAGCTCACCGTCCCCGGGCAGGTCGTCGTGTCCGACAACGACGTGACGGTCATCGGGTACACCGACCTGACCAGCCGGATGCCGCAGCACACGTCCCAGCTGTTCGGCACCAACATCGTGCACCTGATGCAGCTGCTCACCCCCGGCAAGGACGGGCAGCTGGTGCTGGACCTCGACGACCCGGTGCAGCGCGGCATGGCCGTCACGCACGACGGCGACCTGCTCTGGCCGCCACCCCCGGTGCAGGTCTCCGCGGCCCCGGCCGCGGTCGCCGGGCCCACCTCCGAGGAGCGGGCGCAGGCCGAGGCCGCCGCGCTCGCGGACAAGAACCGTCGCCGGCAGCGCCGGTCGGTCATCCTCGCGCTCCTGGCCGTGGTCGTGCTGCTGGGGATCTCGTTCGCGCCGGCCGCGTTCCTCGGCCACTTCACGGTGTTCGTCCTGGCGGTGATCGTCGGCTACTACGTCATCTCGAACGTCAGCCACTCGCTGCACACGCCCCTGATGGCCCAGACCAACGCCATCTCCGGGATCATCCTGGTCGGCGCGCTGCTGCAGATCGGCGACGACAGCTGGCTGGTGACCGTGCTCGCGGTCGTCGCCGCGGCCGTCGCCAGCATCAACGTGTTCGGCGGGTTCCTCGTCGCCAACCGCATGATCCGCATGTTCCGGAAGGACGCCTGAGCTCGTGCTGACCTCCCTGGCCCAGGCCGTCTACCTCGGCGCCGCCATCCTGTTCATCCTCAGCCTCGCGGGCCTGTCCAAGCAGGAGACCGCGCGCCGCGGCAACCTCGCCGGCATGGTCGGCATGGCGCTGGCCCTCGCCGCGACCGTCGCGCTCGCCCTGGAGCGCTCCGAGCGGCCGGTCGAGGTGACCGCGGTGCTCATCCTCGTGGTGTTCCTCGTCGGCTCCACCGTGGGCACCTGGCAGGCGCGCCGCGTCGAGATGACGCAGATGCCCGAGCTCATCGCGATCCTGCACTCGTTCGTCGGTCTGGCGGCCGTGCTCGTCGGGTACAACTCGTTCCTCACCGAGCCGGCGGACCCCGCGCACCTGGTCGAGGTGTTCCTCGGCGTGCTCATCGGCGCCGTGACCTTCACCGGGTCGATCGTCGCGTTCCTCAAGCTCTCCACGCGGATCAGCTCGGCGCCGCTCATGCTCCCGGGCCGCAACTGGCTGAACCTCGGCATGGTGGTGGTCTCCGGCGGGCTGATGGTCTGGTTCCTGGGCACCGGCGCCGTGCTGCCCCTGCTGCTGATGACGGTCGTCGCGCTCCTGCTCGGGTGGCACCTGGTGGCCTCGATCGGCGGTGGCGACATGCCGGTCGTCGTCTCGATGCTCAACTCGTACTCCGGCTGGGCGGCCGCCGCGGCGGGCTTCATGCTCAGCAACGACCTGCTGATCGTCACGGGCGCCCTCGTCGGCTCCTCCGGTGCGATCCTGTCCTACCTCATGTGCACGGCCATGAACCGGTCGTTCATCTCCGTGATCCTCGGCGGGTACGGGGCCGAGGGCGGCACCGTGGTGGCGTCCGACGTCGACCTGGGGGAGTTCCACGAGATCAAGGCCCCGGAGGCGGCGGAGCTGCTCACGGAGGCCCGCACGGTGATCATCACGCCCGGGTACGGCATGGCCGTGGCCAAGGCGCAGTACCCGGTGGCGGAGCTGGTGGCCAAGCTGCGGGCGCGCGGCATCGAGGTGCGGTTCGGCGTGCACCCGGTGGCGGGCCGGCTGCCCGGCCACATGAACGTGCTGCTCGCCGAGGCCCGCGTGCCGTACGACATCGTGCTCGAGATGGACGAGATCAACGGCGACCTGGCGGAGACCGACGTCGTGCTGGTGATCGGCGCCAACGACACGGTGAACCCGGCCGCGCTCGACGACCCGTCCTCGCCGATCGCCGGCATGCCGGTGCTCGAGGTGTGGAAGGCCGCGCGCGTCATCGTGTTCAAGCGGTCGATGGCCACGGGCTACGCCGGCGTGCAGAACCCGCTGTTCTTCCGCGACAACACGTCCATGCTGTTCGGGGACGCCAAGGACCAGGTCGAGCACATCATGCTGGCGCTCTGACCACTCCTGTCCCACCAGTCGAAGGGCCTAGGGCGGCCGTTCGGGGACGCCACTAGGGTGAGGTCGTAAACCCACCCGCTTCAGAAGGAGCACCCATGGCCAGCATCGAGGCCGTCGGCGCCCGCGAGATCTTGGACTCGCGCGGCAACCCCACTGTCGAGGTCGAGGTCGCACTCGACGACGGCACCATCGCCCGCGCCGCTGTCCCCTCGGGTGCCTCGACCGGCGCCTTCGAGGCCGTCGAGCGCCGTGACGGCGACTCCGCCCGGTACCTGGGCAAGGGCGTCGAGGAGGCCGTCGCGGCCGTCATCGACGAGATCGCCCCCGAGCTCATCGGCTTCGAGGCCACGGAGCAGCGCCTGGTCGACGGTGCGCTGATCGACCTCGACGGCACGCCCAACAAGGGCAAGCTCGGCGCCAACGCCATCCTCGGTGTCTCGCTCGCCGTCGCCAAGGCTGCCGCCGACTCGGCCGACCTGCCGCTCTTCCGCTACCTCGGTGGCCCGAACGCCCACGTGCTGCCGGTCCCGATGATGAACATCCTCAACGGTGGGTCGCACGCCGACTCCAACGTCGACATCCAGGAGTTCATGGTCGCCCCCATCGGTGCGACGACGTACCGCGAGGCGCTGCGCACCGGCGTCGAGGTCTACCACTCGCTGAAGTCCGTGCTGAAGAGCAAGGGCCTGTCCACGGGACTCGGCGACGAGGGCGGCTTCGCCCCGAGCCTGGGCAGCAACCGTGAGGCGCTCGACCTCATCCTCATCGCCATCGAGAAGGCCGGCTTCACGCCGGGCGTCGACCTGGGCCTCGCGCTCGACGTCGCCGCGACGGAGTTCTTCAAGGACGGCGCCTACCAGTTCGAGGGCAAGGCCCTGTCGAACGAGGAGATGTCGGCCTACTACGAGCAGCTGGTGAAGGACTACCCGCTGGTCTCCATCGAGGACCCGCTGTCCGAGGACGAGTGGGAGGGCTGGTCCCACCTGGTCGCCACCATCGGCGACAAGGTGCAGATCGTCGGCGACGACCTGTTCGTCACCAACCCCGAGCGCCTCCGCAAGGGCATCGAGCTCAAGGCCGCCAACTCGCTGCTGGTCAAGCTCAACCAGATCGGCACGCTGACGGAGACGTTCGACGCCGTCGAGCTGGCCCAGCGCAGCGGCTTCACCACGATGACCTCGCACCGCTCCGGCGAGACCGAGGACACCACGATCGCCGACCTGTCGGTGGCCACGAACGCCGGCCAGATCAAGACCGGTGCCCCGGCCCGTGGCGAGCGCATCAACAAGTACAACCAGCTGCTCCGCATCGAGGAGGAGCTGGACGACGCCGCACGCTACGCCGGTCGCTCCGCCTTCCCGCGGTTCACGGCCTGACACACCTCGACGGCCGGTCACCCGCACGGGTGGCCGGCCGTCGGCGTGCCCGGGGTCAGGGGGTGGCGGGGACCGACACGACGGGCTCGGGTGCCACCTCGTCGGAGACGACGGAGAGGAACATGGTGGCCGCGCCCATGACGAGGCACGTCACGACCGCCACGGGGACGGTGGCGACGAACGTCGACCGCCAGGCCGCGCCGTGCGGGCCGCCGCGCCGCCAGAGGATCCCGCTCGCCACCGCCAGCGCGAGCGCCGCGGGCGCGACCAGCCAGGCGACGACGCTGACCGGCACGAGCAGGAGCCCGAGGACCAGCCCGCCGAGCGCCACGAGCGCGACGCCGAGCGGTGAGTCGGTGACCGAGCGGCGGGCGGGTGCGGCCGTGGGGGCCGTCTCCGGGCTCCAGGCGGCCGCGACGTCGTCGACCGGGCCCAGGTCCGACAGGATCTGCTGGACGTCCTCGGGGGTCGGCTCGTGGCCGAGCTCCTCGACGGCGGCGTCGACGTGCTCGCGGATCGAGTCGACGATGTCCGCCCGCTCGGCCGGGTCGGCGCCCGCGAGCCTGCGGTCGAGGTCGGCGAGGTAGGCCGCGACGAGCGGCGAGGCGGTGCGCATCAGGCGATTCCCTTCATGAGGTGGTCGACGCCGGAGCGGAACGGCTCCCAGACCGCGACGAAGGCGCGCAGCGCCTCCCGGCCCTCGTCGGTGAGCGCGTGGTACCGGCGGGGTGGTCCCGTCGGGGACTCCTGCCAGGTGGTGTCCACCCAGCGGCGTCGACGCAGCCGGGTCAGCAGCGGGTAGAGGGTGCCCTCGGAGCCGAAGAGGATGTCGTCGCCCCCGAGCGCACGGGCGATGTCCTGACCGTACGAGGGTCCGCCGTCGAGGTGCGCGAGCACGCAGTACTCGAGGGTGCCGCGGCGCAGCTGGGTGAGCACCGCATGCGCGTCCGAGCCATCCGGTTCCATGTGTCGCATGGTAGCGAGTGACGCATGGGACCTGTCAACGGTCGCCCGGCGCGCCACGGAGAGCGACCTCCGCCCAGGTCGGGACGGTCCGGGGCAGAATCGACGCATGTCCGCCCCCCGACGCCCGGCGTCCCCGAGCGCCCCGGGTCGGCGCGCGGCGGTCCCGCGGTCCGGGGCCCCGACCCCGGCGGCGAACGTGCCGCGCGGGAACACCGGCGGCCGCCCGGCGGCGCCACGGTCGTCGTCCCCGCGGTCCGGCGCGACACCCCGCGTCGGCCCGACGCCCTCGTCGTCCGCCCGGCCCTCCTCGTCACGGCCGGCCGCCTCCCGCCCGGCCACCCGAGGGGCCCCGACGCCACCGCGCGGCACCCCCCGCGCGGAGCGGGTGCAGGTGCGGGTGCCGCGACTGTTCACCGTGCGCGCGATGGTGTTCTCCTGCGTGCTCCTGCTGGCCTTCGTCCTGGTCTACCCGACCCTGCACTCGTACCTGCAGCAGCGCGTCGAGGTGGACCAGCTGCGCAGCCAGGTCGAGGCGGCCCGGCAGCGCAACGACGACCTCCAGGCCGACCTGCGGCGCTGGGACGACCCCGCGTACGTGACGGCCCAGGCGCGGGAGCGCCTCTCGTTCGTGCTGCCGGGGGAGAAGGCGTTCCGCGTCGTCGACCCCGAGACCGTCCCCGACGCGCCGCCCGCCACCGACGGTTCCGCGCCGGTGCTCGACGCGGGTTCGACGCTGCCCTGGTACGCGAACGTCTGGGAGTCGGTCGAGGTGGCGGGGCAGACGCCGGTCGCGGGCGACAATGAGACGCCCGCTGCGCCCGCGGGCGGCTGACCCAACCGCACGAACGGACCTCTCAGTGCCTTCCTCTTTCGATGCCGTGTCCGACCAGGACATCACCGTCCTCGCCGAGCAGCTGGGCCGCCCTCCGCGCGGCGTCGTCGGCATCGCCGCGCGCTGCGTCTGCGGACGTCCCCTGGTGGTCCGCACCGCCCCGCGGCTGGACGACGGCACCCCCTTCCCGACCACCTACTACCTCACCTGCCCGCCCGCGGTCGCGGCCGTGAGCACGCTCGAGGCGGGCGGTCTCATGAAGGAGCTGACCGCGCGGCTGGGCGAGGACGAGGAGCTGGCGGCCGCGTACCGCCGCGCCCACGACGCCTACCTGGTGGACCGCGAGGCGCTGGGGCACGTCGAGGAGATCGCGGGGATCTCGGCCGGCGGGATGCCGACGCGCGTGAAGTGCCTGCACGTCCTGGTGGGGCACGCGCTGGCGGCGGGCCCGGGCGTCAACCCGATCGGCGACGAGGCCCTGGCCCTGATCCGCGACGAGTGGCGCCCGGACCGCTGCACCTGCTGACCGGTGCGAGGATGGTCCGCGTGACGCGTGTGGCTGCCATCGACTGCGGGACCAACTCGATCCGACTCCTGGTCGCCGACGTGGATCCCGACGCCGGGACGCTGGTGGACCTGGACCGTCGCATGGAGGTCGTCCGCCTGGGTCAGGGTGTCGACCGGACCGGTCGGATCGCCCCCGAGGCCCTCGAGCGCACGCTCGACGCGGCCCGTCGGTACAACGACGTGTGCACCGAGCTGGGCGTCGAGGCCATCCGGTTCGTGGCCACGTCGGCGTCGCGCGACGCCGAGAACCGCGCGGACTTCGTCGCCGGCGTGCATGCCGCACTCGGTGTCGAGCCGGAGGTCGTCGACGGGCAGGAGGAGGCCGAGCTCTCGTTCCGCGGCGCCACCGGCGTGCTCGGCGCGCGGCACCCGGGGCCGTTCCTCGTGGTCGATCTCGGCGGTGGCTCGACCGAGCTGGTGCTGGGCACGACGGCGCCCGAGGCGGCCTACTCGATGGATGTCGGCTGCGTGCGGATGACCGAGCGCCACCTTCGCAGCGACCCGCCGACCGCCGCGGAGATCGCCGCCGCGCACTCCGACGTCGCCGCGGCGCTCGACACCGCGTCGGGCGTCGTGCCGCTCGGCAAGACCGTGACGCTCGTCGGCCTGGCCGGCACGGTGACCACGGTGACCGCGCACGGGCTGGGGCTGCCCGCCTACGACCCCGCGGTCATCGACGGGTCGGTGCTGCCGGTCGACGTGGTGCTCGCCGCGTGCGACGACCTCCTGGCCCGGTCCCGCGCGGAGCGTGCCTCGCTCGGGTTCATGCACCCCGGTCGCGTCGACGTGATCGGCGCCGGCGCGCTGGTGTGGGCGGACGTGGTCCGCCGGGTGCGCGACGAGGTCGCCGCCGCCGGAGGACTGCTCACCGAGGTGGTCACGTCCGAGCACGACATCCTCGACGGCATCGCCTGGAGCATCGCCACCCGCTGACCCGTGCCGGTCGGCGACACGCCTGCCGTGTGGTGGACGGTAGTGCGCACTGTGTAATAGCGTCGCGTCTGCGGGAGCCGGAGGGGGCTCCCGCACCAGCTTCCCGGCCCGGTACGGTCGATCGCCCTGTCGGGCTGTCGGCGACCGGGACGTCGACCGGAGGACGGATGGACACCACACAGCTGCTCAAGGGCGTGCTCGACCTCGCGGTGCTCGCGGTCGTCGCGGACGAGGACGGGTACGGGTACGACGTCGTCCGCCGGCTGCGCGCCGCGGGCATCGAGGAGGTCGGCGACGCGTCGGTGTACGGGACGCTGCGGCGGCTGTACTCGTCGGGCGCACTGACGTCCTACGTGGTGCCCAGCGACGAGGGGCCGCACCGCAAGTACTACGGGATCAACGCCCAGGGCCGGGCGATGCTCGAGGCCCAGCGCAAGGACTGGCAGGAGTTCGCAGGCACGATGGGCCGCCTGCTCAAGACGGAGGTCGTGCGATGAGCGTGCTGGACACCACGGACGTGCTGGACGTGGCGGGGTACGCCGCGGCGGTGCGCCGGAGCCTCGTCGACCTCGGACCGGAGCTCGTCGACGACCTCACGGACGACCTCGAGGCCGACCTGGCCGAGGCGCTCGACGACGAGCGCCACGTGGCGCACGGGCGCGGGCTGCTGGACCAGTTCGGCCCGCCCGAGGCGTACGCCGCCGAGCTCCGCGCGGCCGCCGGCCTGGCGCCGGCCTCCACCGGCGCGCGCCGCGTGCGGGTGCTCAGCGACCCGGTCGAGGACACCCGCCGGCTCGGGCGCTGGGCCCTGCGGCGCCTCCGTGCACTGACGTGGTGGGCGCCCGTGGAGGCGTTCCTCGTCGCGCTGCGGCCGGTCTGGTGGATCGCGCGCGGCTGGGTCGCCTACTCGGCGCTCGTCTACGTGCTCGGTGGGGCGCGGCTCCGGTTCCTGCCCACCGAGCTGGCCCTGTGGCTGATCCTCGCGCTCTGCGTGCTGCTCAGCGTGCAGTGGGGCCGCGGCGCCTGGTTCCAGTCGCGGTCGGTCTCCTGGGTCGCCGTGCTGGGGAACGCGGCGGCGGTCGTCCTGCTGCTCCCGGTCCTCGTCACGGTGCAGGACCAGTCCCACCAGCGCGAGGAGGTCTACGACTCCTACCTCGCCGGCGCGTTCGGCGGTGACGGCACCCGGACGATCCTCCAGGAGAAGGCGATCGACGGGGTGGTCGTCGACGGCATGCAGGTGAGCAACCTCTTCATCTACGACGCCGAGGGCAACCCGCTCACGGACGTCCAGGTCTACGACGACCGCGGCCGTCCGGTGCGGACGACCTACGACAACGGCTATGAGCAGTACTGGTTCCCCGAGGGCACCGAGCCGTGGTCCTTCGTCAGCCGGACCGACGCGGACGGCCGTGCGCGCTGGAACGTGTACCCGCTGCGGGGTGCGCCCACGTCGCAGTTCACGTACGGCGACGACGGGGTGCAGGTGCTGCCCATCGGCACCGACGCGTCCACGCCGCCGTGGCCGTTCGCCAAGGCCCCGGCGCTCGACGCCCCCGCGGACGCCTCGATCGGGGCCGAGGGCGTCACGCCCTCGGCGACGCCGACCCCCTGACCGCCCGACCGGTGCCGTCGTCGGCCCCGGGGTGGAAGGCTGGGAGCCCGAGGAGGAGCCCCATGCCCGACCGCGGTACCGGTCCCGTCCTGGACCGCCGGCTGCTCCTGCAGCTGGGGGTCGCCGCGGGCGCGCTCGCCGCCTGCTCCCGGGACCCGTCGCCGTCCGAGCCCTCGACGACGGTTCCCCCGTGGGAGCCCCCGGCCGAGCCGATGGTCTTCCCGGACGGGTTCGTCTGGGGCGCGGCCACGTCGGCGTTCCAGGTGGAGGGGTCCACCACGGCGGACGGCCGCGGCCCGTCCATCTGGGACACCTTCGCCGCCGAGCCGGGACGCATCGCCGACGGCGCGACCGGTGATCCCGCGGCCGACCACTACCGCCGGTGGGAGTCGGACCTCGACCTCCTCGTCGAGCTCGGGCTCCCGGCCTACCGCTTCTCGGTCGCCTGGCCGCGCGTCCAGCCCACGGGGTCGGGCGCGGTCAACCAGCGCGGCGTCGACTTCTACAGGCGGCTCGTCGACGGCCTGCTCGCGCGCGGAATCCACCCCGCGATCACGCTCTACCACTGGGACCTGCCGCAGCCGCTGCAGGACGCCGGCGGCTGGGCGGTGCGCGACACCGCGGACCGGTTCGCGGACTACGCGGGGATCGTGTTCGACGCCCTGCGCGACGTCGACGCCACCTGGCTGACCATCAACGAGCCGAAGACGACCGCCTACGTGGGCTACCGGTGGGGTGCGCACGCGCCGGGCGTCACCGACGAGGACCAGGCGGCGGCTGCGGTCCACCACCAGCTCCTCGCGCACGGCCGGGCCGTCCAGGCGTTCCGGGCGAGCGGTGCGGCGGGCGGCATCGGCATCGCCCTCAACCTCCTGCCGGTGTACCCGGTGGACCGCGCGGCGGACGCGGCCGCGGTGCGCGTCGACGCGGTGGAGAACCGGCTGTTCCTGGACCCGGTCCTCCTCGGGCGGTACCCGACGGACGCGATCGGCACCCAGGCGGGGCAGCTGCCGGCGGACGCCGGGAGGTTCGAGGACCTCGTCCGCGACGGCGACCTCGAGGCCATCTCCTCGCCGCTCGACCTCCTGGCGATCCAGTACTACGGCGTCACGGGGGTCGACGACGCCGGCAACCAGGTCCCGCTCTACCCGACCTCGCTGGCCACCTGGCAGCAGGTGCACCCCGAGGGTCTGTACGACCAGCTGATGGACCTGCTCATCGACTACCCGGACGCCCCGCCGCTGGTCATCACCGAGAACGGGATCCCGGACCCGACCGCGGACGGCACGGTCGAGGACGCCGAGCGGCTCGAGTTCCTGCGCGCGCACCTGCAGCAGGCGGCCCGCGCGATCGGCGACGGCGTGCGGCTGACCGGGTACTACGCCTGGTCGCTGCTGGACAACTTCGAGTGGGCCGAGGGGCTGAGCCAGCGGTGGGGGCTCGTGCACGTCGACTTCGAGACGCAGGAGCGGACCCCGAAGGACAGCGCGCGGTGGTACTCGACGGTGGTCCGCGCCAACGCCGTGGCGCCGTCCTGAGCCCCCACTGTGCCCAGGGTCACCGGCTCCCCGTAGGGCGGCACCATCCCCGCGCGGCTACCGTTGAGGCATGCCTACGCCTGTCTCCGATGTCGCCACCACGCCGTCCGTCGCGGGCGCCACGGCCCGTTCGGGCAAGTCCCGCAAGGTGCCCCGCGTCGTGATCCTCGGCGGTGGCACGGTCGGTCTGTACACGGCCCGACGGCTGCGCAAGCGCCTCGGCAAGCGGGAGGCGGCCATCGTCGTCGTCGACCCGCGGCCGTACATGACCTACGCGCCGTTCCTGCCCGAGGCGGCGGCCGGCTCGATCGACCCGCGCAACGTCGTCGCCCCGCACCGCCGCGCCCTCAAGGGCGTGGACGTGCTGCAGGGCAAGGTCAGCGAGATCAACCACGCCGGGCGGACGGTGCAGATCACGCCCGAGGAGGGTGACCCGTACTGGATCACCTACGACCACCTGGTGGTCGGCCTCGGCTCGGTCGCCCGCACGCTGCCCATCCCGGGGCTGGCGGAGCAGGGCATCGGGTTCAAGAACGTCGAAGAGGCCATCGCGGTCCGCAACCACGTGCTCAACCGGATCGACATGGCGGCGAGCACCTGGGACCCGGCACTGCGCAAGCGGATGCTCACCTTCGTCTTCGTCGGCGGCGGGTTCGCCGGCATCGAGGCGCTGGGCGAGGTCGAGGACATGGCCCGCGCCGCGGTGAAGTACTACAAGGCGATCGAGCAGGAGGAGGTGCGCTTCGTCCTGGTCGAGGGCTCGCCGCGCATCCTGCCCGAGGTCAGCGAGGAGCTCGGTGGCTACACGCTCGAGCAGCTGCGCAAGCGGGACATCGAGATCCACCTGTCGACCTTCCTGAACAGCTGCGTCGACGGCCACGTGGTCCTCTCCAACACGATGGAGTTCGACGCGGAGACCATCGTCTGGACGGCCGGCGTCAAGGCCAACCCGGTGCTGCAGAACTCGGACCTGCCGCTGGACAAGCTGGGCCGGGTCACCTGCAACGCGTTCCTCCAGGTGGTCGACGCCGAGGGCACCCCGGTGCCGGACGCGTACGCCGCCGGCGACTGCGCCGCGGTGCCGGACCTGTACAACCCGGGCCAATTCTGCCCGCCGAACGCCCAGCACGCGCTGCGCGAGGGCAACCACCTGGGCGACAACCTCGCGCGCGTCCTGCGCTCGGCCGAGGTGACGGAGTACAAGCACAAGAACATCGGTGCGGTCGCGTCGCTCGGCATGTACAAGGGCGTGGCGCAGATGTTCGGCAAGATCAAGGTCCGCGGCTTCCTCGCGTGGGTGCTGCACCGCACGTACCACGTGGCCGCCATGCCGACCTTCAACCGCAAGATCAAGATCGCCGCGGGCTGGACCGGCTCGCTGCTGTTCCGTCGTGAGGTCGTCGCGCTCGGCACCCTGCACGACCCGCGGGCCGAGTTCCGCGCCGCGTCGGTGCCGGCCAAGCCCCGAGCGGTCGAGCCCGGCGAGGCCGACCCGGCGCTGCCGGCGATCAAGGCCGAGGCCGGGTCGCCCGCCGAGAAGAAGGCTGCGAAGGGCACCAAGAGCGCCTGACCGTCCGCGAGCGAGCCCCTGACCCCGCCGGGTCGGGGGCTCGCGTCGTTTTCCTGGGAACCCCGGCGGCGCCGCCGGGGTCACGACTAGCGTGGGCAGCATGTCACCCGCGGCAGCGCGCGAGCCCGAGGGCCAGGCGACCCCGCCGCCGCCCGACGACGCCGCCGTCGACGAGGAGCAGCGCCCGCCCGCGGCTGCCGAGCCGCCCCCGCGTCCCGAGGTCGGCGGGGTGGGGTTCGTCGCGACGAGCGCGCCGCCGCCGATGCCGGGCGCGGTGTCCACCGGGATCAGCTTCTGGGTCGGCAGCCTCGCGGCGGGGCTGCTCGCGGCCGGGTCGATCGTGCGCTCGCAGCCCCAGCTCCGCGACCGCTTCGCCGCCGAGGTCGTCGAGCGGGACCCGACGACCACGCTCGCCACCGCGCAGGACGCCGCGAGCGTGCTCGTCTGGATCATGGTCGGTGGTCTCGTCCTGGTGTGGCTGGTGCACCTGGTGCTCGTGCTCCGCACGGCCGGTGGGCACGGCGGAGCCCGCTGGGGCCTGATCCTGCTCGGGCTGCTCGGCGCGGCGATCGTCGTCGTGGTGCAGGACGTCCTGGCCGACTCCGACGTCTCGATGATCCGTGACCTCAACCGGGTCGCGCTGCTCGCGCAGGCCGGGCTCGCCCTGATCGGCTCGATCATCCTGGCCGCCAGACCGGCGGGCCGGTGGTTCAAGGAGCTGCGGCGCCGGCGCTGACCGTGGGGGACTCCGAGTGCAGCGGACGCGTCGCGGAGAGCAGTCGGCGCGCCGCGCGCGCCACCTCGGGCACCCGGTCGTCCTGCACGAGGTCGAGCATCCGACCGAGCGCGTCCTGCGCGAGCCGCCGGTCGCGGCCCTCGACGGCGACGTCGAGCGAGCGGCGGAGCTCCTCCACGCCGCTGCGCCGGGACAGCTCGGTGGTCAGCTCCGCCGTGTCCAGCTGGTTGCCGCGCAGGAGCGCCAGGCAGGTGCGGACGCCGAACATCCCGAGGCGGTCCAGCAGCTCGGCGCGCGCGTGGGCCGACACCGGCACGGACAGGGACGGGCGCCGGAAGCGGTCCACCGACAGCAGCAGCCCCTCGACGACCGCGCGGTCCAGCGCCGCGAGCGCGCGCAGGTCGGCGGCCTCGTCCGGCTGCAGCGTCTGGGCGGTCTCGGCGAGCAGGCCGGCCACGGGCAGAGCCACCCCGCACAGCCGGGTCACGTCCGGGTTCTCGCGGTGGCGCCGGGCGAGGCGCTCGGCGGACACCAGGGCGTCGATCCGGCCGGCACCGACCTCGTCGGCGCGGGCCACCACCGCGATCGTGCTGGCGACGGAACCGTCGCCCCGCAGCCGCGCGAGGTCCTCGAGGTAGCGCACGTCGGCGCGACGGACCTGGCGCACCAGGTAGACGACGACGTCGACGGCCGACGTCACCGCGTCCGTCGTGAGGAACTCGTGCGAGCGTCGCGACGCGACCCCGGAGAGGGCGTCGAGCCCCGGGGTGTCGATGAGCGTGCGCTCGCGCAGCACCGGAGCGGGCCACCACACGTCGACGTGGTCGATCTCGTCCACGGGCGTGCCGCGCAGGTCGACCTGGAGCCCGGTCCGACCCGCCATCGCGGGGCTCTCCCACGACCGGCCCGACCGGGGGTGCACGGCGACGCGCGGCGTCTCCCCGTACCGGTACCAGGTGACGGTCTGCGTGCACTCCGACAGGTCCGACGCCGCCACCCGCGCCCCCACGAGCGCGTTGAGCAGGGTCGACTTGCCCGACTTGATGAGTCCCGCGAACCCGACGGTCAGCGGCCGCTCGAAGCCCTCCAGCAGCCCGCGCAGCTCCGTGGCGACCAGCGGGTCGCCGGCGTAGGCGTCCGCGGCGGCCTGCAGCAGCTCGCGCGCGCGGCGAGCCGTCGGGCGCAGCGGGCCGTCCAGGTCCCCTGGGTCCCCTTGCCGGCGACGGCGGCCCGTGGCCCGCGCCCGGAGGTCCTCGTCGGTCATGCCGGCACCGCCTCGAGCGCGGGCAGCGCGTACCGCTCCGCGTCGGCGCGCAGCTGCTCCAGGTCGGCGACGCGTGCGCGCAGGTCGCCCAGCGTCCCGGCGCGCTCGTCGGGTCCGGTCCGGGTGGCCTCGCGCGCGGACCGGATCGACTCGTCCAGGGACCGCACGAGCTCGTCGGCCCGGGTGCTGAAGTGGTCGCGGAGCACGCGCTGCAGCCGACGCAGCCGGTCCTTGGAGTCCTTGCTGACCTGGAAGACCACCTCGTCGAGGTGCCGCTTCACCGCGAGCTTGGCCTCGGCCTGGCGTTTGCGCACGCGGTTGGCCTTGTCCTCGCGGTACGCCCGGCCGCCGAGGATGACGCCGACGCCCACCGAGATCGGGTTGATGAGCGACATGCCGAGCGCGATCGCGGTGACCATGCCGAACATCAGCACGCCGCCGTAGGAGCCGCGCAGCGCGACGATGACCTTCTGCGTGCGCGACACCCGCTCCACCTCGACGCGCTCGAGCCGCGCGACCAGCTCCAGCGCCTCGTCGTCGTCGCCGGCCACGAGCTCGGGCAGCGCGATGTCGGTCGCGTCGAACTGCGCCGCGACCTGCGCGGCGAGCCACTGCGCACGCTCGTGCGCCCAGACGAAGTTCGCTGCGACCGTGGCCCGCACCCGCTGACCCAGCCACTCGTCGAACTCGTCCCACACCGGGCCCGGGTCGGTCTCGTCGATGGCCTCCTCGGCCTCCCGGCCGATGCGGCGCAGCCGGTCGCGCAGGTCGTACTCGATGTCCGCCGTCAGGTCCGTCACGCCGTCCTGGAGCACCTGCTGCCAGCGCGCGCTGCGTCGGCGCAGCTCGCCCGCGTTCTGCCGCCCGGTCTGCAGGCCGGCGATGAGCGTCTCGCCGCCGGCGGGGTCCTCCAGCGCGGAGAGCTGCGCGCGGCCGGCCATGAGGAGGTGGTCGGTGACCGTCAGCACGTCGTGGGCGACCGAGCGCCGGGCGAGCACGCCCGCGTTGTCGACGACCTCGTCGCGCAGGTAGCGGATCAGCTCGGGGAAGCCGGACTCGTCGTGCAGGTCGCGGTCCTGGCGCCGCGCGGCGAGCAGCCGGAGGTTCGAGGAGACGGGGATGAGCGGCGCGCGCACGCCGGCCCGCTGCAGGTGGCGACGATCGAGGTCCGCCACGGCCCGCCAGTGCGGGTACAGGTCGGTCTTGGTGAGCACGCACGCGACGTTCGGGCACACCGCGAGCGCCTGCTGGAGGAACTCGATCTCGGGTGCGGAGTACTCCTGCCCGGCGTCGGAGACGAGGAGGACGGCGTCCGCCGACGGCAGCGCGGCCATCGTCGCCGCGCCCTCGGCCGAGCCGATCCCGCCCACGCCCGGGGTGTCCACGAGGACGAGGCCTCCGGCGAGGACGTGCCGGGGCAGGCCCACCTCCGAGCAGTCGACGGGCGAGCCGTCCGGTGCCCGGCGCTCCGCGACGCACCGCGAGTGCGCATCGATCGGGATCGTCGTCCTGCGCAGGCGCGCCGGATCCACGTCCCGCGTGCCGTCCGCGGACGGGGGCAGACCGATGAGCACCGCGGTCGGTGCCGCCGACCATCCGACGACCGTGGTCACGGACGTCGCGACGTCGTCGTCCACGGGGCACACCGGGGCGTTGACCAGCGCGTTGACCAGCTGGCTCTTGCCCTGCTTGAGCTCCCCGACCACCAGCACGCGGACGTGCGGGTCGTGCAGTCGTCGGCGGGCGTGGCGCAGGCGCTCCAGCAGATCGGCGCGGTCGGCGTCGCCGGACAGCGCCTCGGCGCGGTCCAGCAGGTCCATCAGCGGCAGCACAGTGGCTCCTCCAGGTCGCCGCGCGCACGGGCAGGTGCACAGCGCGCGGCCGACCGGCCCGGGGCCTGGCGGCCCGGGACCGGTCGGTGGTGCGTCGGGTCAGACGTCGACATCGACGAAGTCGTCGTCGGACTGGTCCGTGTACGAGCTGTCGTCGTCGATGAAGTCGTCGTCCGAGTTGTCGGTCGAGCTGTCGTTGCCCGAGTTGTCGACGTCGATGCCGTCGTCGTCGGAGTTGTCGGTGTGGTCGTCGATCGAGTTGTCGCTGTGGTCGTCGACCTCGCTGTGGTCGTCGACGGAGTTGTCCGTCTCGGAGTGGTCGTCGACGGAGTTGTCGGTCTCGGAGTGGTCGTCCGTCGAGCTGTCGTTGCCCGAGTTGTCGACGTCGATCCCGTCGTCGTCGGAGTTGTCGCTGTGGTCGTCGACCGAGTTGTCCGTCTCGCTGTGGTCGTCGACGGAGTTGTCGGTCTCGCTGTGGTCGTCGACCGAGTTGTCGGTCTCGGAGTGGTCGTCGGTCGAGTTGTCGTTGTGCGAGTTGTCGTTGTCGACCCCGTCGTCGTCGGAGTTGTCGCTGTGGTCGTCCGTCGAGTTGTCGGAGTTGTCGTTGTACGAGTCGCTCGGGTTGTACGAGTCGGTGATGTTGCCCTGGTTCGAGTTGTCGGTGTTGCCGACGGAGTTCCCTTCGCCGACCACGTTCTCGTCGCCGACGACGACCGTGCCGGAGATGTCCCCGCCTGCCGCCACCCCGCCGCCGGACGCGACCACCGTGTCGAGGTCGAACATCTGGTGCACGTCGCCGTCCGCCCAGATGTTCTGGTTGACCGACGAGTCGACGATCGTGTCCCGGTCGTCGATCGAGGTGGTGTTGTACGTGTACGTCTGGAACACCTGCTGCAGCGCGGGGATCGCGGCGCTCACACCGACGCTCCCGCCTCCGGCCAGCGCCGCCGACGACCCTCCGTCGCTCGCGCCGCCACCGCCACCGCCGGCCGATCCGCCGCCGCCCGTGGACGACTGCGTGGCGCCGAGCGTGTTGCCGCCCGTGGTGTAGTCGCGGTCGAAGCTGGACGGCGACGCGTCCATCAGCACCGGCATGATGTCCTCGATGTCGACGGACGTGATGTCGCCGAGGCCGTGGTCCTCGAGCGTGCCCTGCGGGTCCCTGGCGAAGGCCTCGGCGGTCTCCGGGTCGCGCAGGAGGTTGAGGATGAAGTCGAGCAGGGTGCTCGCGACGCTGGACATGGTGTTCCTCTCGGTCGGAGTGCCGATCCCGGTCGGCTCACGTCGACGCTAGGGAGGCCGTGGCGGGTGTCCATCGGGGGCGTCCCCCCTCGCGCGACCGGGGCACTGGGGGTCCGGGGCGCCTGGTGACCGCGTGGCAGGGGGCGTGGGGCGTGTGCCGGCAGGGGTGAAATCGTCCGGGCCGCGATCGTCGGCACCCCGACGCACCGGACCCGGGGGAGCGGCCTGACCAGCGCCGATGCCCGCGGCGCGCGGCGCACGCAGGCCCTCGGGCATTAGGGGCAATAGGGACGGAAGGTGCTTTTCGCCCGACCGGAGAGCATCATGCGAGGGGGAGGGGGCCCGGCGACGTGGCCGAGCCCGCACCGAACGTACCGACGAGCCGTGCGGCATCGCGCGCGGTCGGCGCAGTGGGGGACGACGGCATGCACTCCGACGACGTGGGCGCCCGTGGGGTGGTCCAGGTGGAACGGTTGCTCCGGACCATCGAGGCGGATCCGCAGGCGCCACGGCTGGTCGCGGTCACGGGTCCGGGCGGGAGCGGCAAGACCCTCGCGCTCCGGTCGCTGCAGACCCTGTACGCGCGCAACGGGAACGGGCGGGGGCGTCCGCGCGACGACCCCGGCGACGGGCCGCTGATCGTCGACGACGTGCACGCGCTCGGTGACGACGCGGTGCGACGGATCGTCACCGCGGCACACCGCCCCGGGGCGCAGGTGACCGTGGCCTTCCGTCCGTGGCCCGTCGAGCGCGGCCTGGGCGAGCTGCGCGACCTCATCGGAGAGCACGGGACGACCGTCAGCCTCGACTCGCTGGACCGGGGTCAGGTCGAGGCCCGCGCGCGCCACCGCCTGGGCCGTGACCTGGACCGTGCGGCCGTCGACGCGCTCACGGCGTGCACCGGCGGCGTGCTGTGCCTCGTGGATGCGGTGCTCGACGGGGCCGACGGCGTCGGGCCCCAGCCGTGGGACCGTCCGGGCGTGCTCGCGGCCTGGGACCCGGTGCGGCGGCTCGCGGGGGTCGGGGACGCCGACCTGCCGCTCATGCGGGACGTCGTGCTGGCGATGTGCCTCGGCGCGCCGGCCGATCCCGGCACGCTGACCACCGTGCTCGGACACGGGCCCACCGAGGTGGCCGAGGCGCTCCAGCACGTCCGGGTCAGCGGCCTGCTGTGCCCGGACGGTTCGGTGGTCCCCGCCGTGCGCGAGGCCGCACTGGCCACCACCTCCCCGGAGCGCAGCGACTCGGTCCTGGCGAACGTGCTCGCCACGCTCGAGGACCACGGGACCCCGGTGCTCGAGATCGTCGGCCGCACCGCGGGCGTCACCGTCCACCACGCCCGGCTGGCCGCGCTGCGCACGCGCGCCGCGTACGAGCAGGTGGACCAGGACCCGGCGCGCGCGGCGAGCCTGTTCGCGGACGCCCTCGCCGCCGGCGCGGACGGCGAGGCCCTCGCCGTGGACCGTGCGCGCAGCGCCGCGCTGGCCGGGGACGTGCAGACCGCGACGAGGCTGGCCGACGAGGCGCTCGCGCACGCCACGGGCGCCCGGGCGGCCGACGCGGCGCGCGTGCTCGGTGCGGCGCTCGCGTTCGAGGGGCTGGAGAGCCACGCCGCTGCGGTCTACCGGCCGCTCGCGGACGCCGGCGACGTCGCCGCGGCACAGCTGTGGTCGCTGGCTGCGCTCGCGACCGGGCGTGCCGCGGGGCAGCACCCCGACTGGCCCGCGGACGGGCACCCGCCGAGCCTCGAGGACGGGTCGCGCGAGGCGATGGTGCGCGGCGTGCAGCAGTCGCTCGAGGGCGACGGGATGGTGGCGCTGCCGACCCTGCTCGAGTCCGCGGCGATGCTGCGCCCACGCGGTCGCGGGGCGTTGCTCCCCGACACCCCGGCGGCCCTCGCCGCGCTGGTGGCCCTGCACTGCGGCGCGAGCGTGCACGCGGTGACGACGCTGCGGGAGGCGATCGCGGCGAGGCTCGGTGGCCCCGTGGCGCAGCCGCGCCACCACCTGCTGCTGGCGTGGTCCTCGATGCTGGACGGGCGCCTGGACGAGGCGGCCGAGGCGGCGTCCCTCGCCGAGCGTGCAGCCGGTGGACGGTACGGCACGCGCGACGAGCTGTTCGCCCGCGCGATCGACGTGGGGCTGGCGCGCCGGTCCAACGACCTGGCCGCGCTCGTGGAGGTGTGGCCCAGCGCGCTCGACGCGCTGGTGCGGCGGCCGCCGGACCTGTTCGGGCTCCTGCCGCTCGGCGAGCTCGCGGTGGCCGCCGCCCGGCTGAGCGAGGCGGACCGGGTGTCATCGCACCTCGAGCAGGCCGACGCACTGCTCGAGGGACTGGGCCACCCGGTCCTCTGGTCGGTCCCGCACCACTGGTACGGGATCCAGGTCGCGGTCGTGGCGGAGCGGCCCGACTGGCTCGAGCGCCACACGAAGCCCCTCGCCGCCGCGGCGCGGGAGAGCCACTACGCCGAGGTCCTCTCGGACGCGGCCCGGATCTGGCTCCAGGTCCTGGGCGCGCGGGTGGACCCGCCCGCCGTCGAACGGGCCGCCCGGAGGCTCGTCGCCGTCGGGATGGCCTGGGACGGGGCTCGACTCGTCGGGCACGCGGCCGCACGCACGCCCGACCGCGCGTCGATGGTCGGCCTGCTGCAGACCGCCCGGTCGATGCGGCCGGCGCGCGACGACGCACCGGCCCCGGCGCGTCGTCGCCCCCGCACGCCGGTGCCGACGCCCGCGGCGAAGCCGCCCCTGAGCGGGCGCGAGCTCGAGGTCGCGCGCCTGGTCGTGGACGGCCAGACGTACCGGCAGATCGCCGAGCGGCTGTACATCTCCCCGAAGACCGTCGAGCACCACGTCGCGCGCATGCGGCAGCGGCTGGACCTGCACTCCCGTGGCGAGCTCCTGGCCCACCTCCGTGGGCTGCTCGCCCAGGCCCCGGTCGGCTGACGCGGGCCGGCATCGGCCGCGGCGCACGCGTCGCACACATCGCGAGCGGTATCACACCGGTGAAGGGGGGCTCCTGGTGGACATGTACTCAGGGGGAGACATGTCGCAGGTCGCGCACGTCGACGGGCCGCCCCGGGGACGGCTCACCCTGCTCGGTGGCTTCCTCCTCGCGATCGACGGTGTCCCGGCGAGCATCCCGGTGGCCGCGCAGCGACTGGTCGCGGTGCTCGCCCTGCGCGGCCGGTGCGGGCGCAGCCGGCTCGCCGGGGAGCTCTGGCCGGAGACCACGGAGGACCGCGCGCTGGCCCGCCTCCGCACCACCATCTGGCGGGCCCACCTGCAGGCGCCCGGGCTCGTCGCGCCGGACCACGACGCGCTCGCGCTCGCGGGCTCGGTCGACGTCGACGTCACCGACCTCGTGCGGTCGGCCCACGAGCTGATGGACGGCCGCAGCACCCTGCCCGTCGAGCGCGTGCTCCTGTACGTCGAGGGCGACCTCCTGCCCGACTGGTCGGACGAGTGGCTCACCGCGGAGCGCGAGCGCCTGCGCCAGCTGCGGCTGCACGTGCTGGAGACCGTGGCCGCCCGGCTCGCGGCCGAGGGGCTGTTCGGCATGGCGATGGAGGCCGCGCTCGCGGCACTGCGCTCCGACCCGCTGCGGGAGAGCGCCCACCGCGCGGTGATCCGGATCCACCTGGCCGAGGGGAACCTCGCGGAGGCGGTGCACGCCTACCGGCAGTGCCAGTCGCTGCTGGCCCGCGAGCTCGGCGTCGCGCCCTCGGAGGAGGCCGCGCGGCTGGTGGCCGCGCTACCCGCCCTCCGGTGACCTCCCGTCGGACGCCCGGCGCACTCGGTCGGTCGCGTCCCGCAGCGCACCGAGGACCGTCGCGCGGAAGCGCTCGCCCGGGTCGGGGGCGTCGACGAACGCCCGGCGGAGCCGGTTGGCCTCGGCCTCCGCGGTGGCGCGCACGTCGTCGTCGGCGGAGTCGAGCCGCGTCGCCAGGCCGCGCACCGCCACCTCGGCGTCGGCCAGCGCCGCGACCAGCCGCCGGGGATCGGCGAGCAGCTCGTCCGGTGTGCAGCCGACCCGGTCCGCCAGCCACGTCAGGCCGGGTCCGTGCTCGCTCACGGGCCGAGTCGGCCGGTCAGCCAGGCGGCCTGCTCCGGGTCGTGCGGCAGCCGCAGCGTCTCGGACTCGCCCAGCGGCGCGTCGACGGGCACCGGCCGTCCCCCGGAGTCCGCCCAGGCGATCCCGTCGACGAACGGGTCGGCGTCGGCCCGGCCCGTGACCTTCAGCTCGCCGCCGACGGTCTCGACGAGCAGTGCGGCGCCGAACGAGCCACCGTCGGTGTCGTACGCACCGCTCACGAGGGCGAGCCAGCCGTCGCCCGACGCCAGCCGGGCGACCGCGAAGAGCGTCGAGCCGGCACGCTCGCCCGGGTCCTTCGTCGCCTGCGGGGAGGTGCCGCCCGGCACGGCCGAGCGCCCTGCCTGCGGTCCGAGGGGTAGCCCGCCGCTCGACGCGTAGAACGCCGACGCCCGTCGCACCGCCTCGAGGTAGACGTCGTCGTCGGGTTCCCCCGACGCCGCGCGCAGGACCGCCGTGTCCGCCGCGAGGAACTCCTCCGCGAAGGCCACGACGTCGGTCAGCCGTTGATCAGTAGCCACAGGTCCGCTCCAATCGGCCACGTCCCGCCGGGTCCGACGGGATCGGTGAACTCCCACTCGTACATCACGCCGGTGATGCGCATGAGGTCGGGGTGCACCTCACCGGCGTTGATCTTGGCCCGGATCTCGGCGGCGAGGTCGCGTCCTGCATCGGCCGGGAACACTCCGGCCTGCGTGATCTCGGCCAGCGCCGCGGGGTCGAGCAGAGCGCCGAACGAGACGTTGACGGTCATCGTGAACGTCACCTCCGTGGCGTCGAGGCCGTTCTGCCGCGCCCAGTTGGCGATCTGCGTCCCGATCCGGCGCTCGGCGGCGCGCATGACGTTCTGGTTGTAGTGGGCGCTGGCGGTCACCAGGTTGCCACCCGCCGACCAGCCCGACCCGCTGAACTCGTCGGCGATGATGTGCGACCGGTCGAACCCGTTGTTGCTGCGGAACGCGGGTGAGTCCTCCGTCTCGCCGCGCCCCCGCTCGGACCGGAACCGCAGGTTCTTGCCCTCCACGCTGATGCTCAGCCCGGCGTTGGTGTCGCGCGTGATGACGAAGTGCTGCCCCGCCTCGGTGTCGTAGGTGATCGTCCGCACCCCGTTGACGTCGCTGTACGCGATCGTCAGCGGCTTGAACCGTTCGTGGTCAGGCACCCTGCCGGTGGGCCACGTGATCGAGCCGCCGCCGGCGCTGCTCCAGCGGAACGTGATGTCCGCGACCTTGGTGCGCCACCGCTCCTGCACGGTCGGCCCGACGGTCGCCGCGGCGATCCGGGTCAGGGCCTCCGTGCGCAGGTTGGTCACCGCGGCCTGGCCGTACGCCTGCCGGAAGTTCCGTTGCACCGAGTGCGGTGGGCTCGTCTGCGTGAAGACGTAGGACGAGAACGCGCCGGAGTCGACGGACCGCTGCCCCGGTGCCGACTGGAAGTAGGGGAGCAGGAGCCGGTGCTGTCCCGGGTCGGCGATCACCGACTGCGCACCGGCCCCGCTGCCGTCGAGCACCGTGTCGGACCAGAGCCGGGTGTCCGACGGCTGGTTGCCGATGGTGAACTCGGCGAGCCGGGCGCGCCACCCGGCGAGGACCTCGTCGACGCGCCCGGACCCCTGCGTCGGCAGCAGGGAGGCCATGTCCGCGAGCCACTGCTCGGTGGCACCCTCGCCCTCGAAGATGCCGAACAGCTCGTCGAGCATCGTCGCGACGGAGCGTTCCTCGGCCTCCAGCGCCGCGTCGGACGGTGGCTCCACCTCGTCGGTCGGGTTGGCGGTCGCCGCGACGAACTCGGGGGCGAGAGCGTCGGCCGTCGTCTCCGCGGTGCTCACGGCCGCGGCGAGGGCGTCGAGCTTGGTCGTCGTCGACGGCCGGATGCCCTCGGGCAGCTCGCCGACGCGTCCCCGCCACTCGGCGACCTTGCTCTCGATCGGCAGCACCGCCGACGCCACCATCAGGGTGGCCGACGTGCCCTCGACCTGGACGAACACCCGGTGCGACTCCCCGCCCGCGGAGAATCGGACCGTGGTGCCCAGCTCCTCGTCGTCGTTGCCGTCGCCCTCCTCGCCCTCCTCGCCGCCCAGGCCCAGCGCGCGCAGCAGGGCCCGGCCGCGCTCGGCGAGGAAGCCGATGACCAGGTCCATCACGGAGTAGACCCGGGCCTGGAGCGCGACGATCACCTCGGCGACCTGGTTGGGCAGGCCGCTCAGGCTCAGCAGGCCGGCGAAGAAGTCGATGACGGGCGGGATGAGCATCGCCAGCGACTGCTCGACCGCGTTGGCGAGGCCTCCGATGTTGCCGGCGACGACGTCGGCCATGCCGTTGACCACGGCCTCGACGAAGCGGAAGATCCGCGCGGCGTTCCGGAACACCCACGCCGCCACGTCGTAGATCGCCTTGATCGCCTGCGCCGCAGCGCCCGCCGGGTTGAGCATGCCGATCACCCGGATGACCACCTGGGTGATGAGCGTCTCGACGAGGTAGTCGATCGCCGCCTCGAGGATCGTCTGCACGATCATCTCGGGGGTCAGCTGCTCCTTGATCATGTCGACGATGCCCTGCGGCCCCTGCTCGATGAGCAGGGAGATCAGCTGCCACGCGGCCTCGATGATCTCCACGTTCTGCTCGCCGATGTGCCGGACGAGGATCTCCCGCACGCGCGGCCAGGTGATGCCCATGAGCTGGAGCGCGAAGGTGAACAGCGACCGGGGGGAGAAGTCGGTCGGCATCGGGATGGGTGCCTCGAGGCCGGAGAACAGCCAGTTCCAGAACCCGGCGAGCATGTGCGTGCCGAAGTTGTCGAAGAACTGCTGGAAGCCCTGCTTGATCCCGGCGACGAGGTTGTTCGCGAAGCCCACGGGGTCGTCGGCGATGTCCGAGGCGACCTGCTGGATGCGTGCGACGAGGGCCCAGAACGCGCCCGGCGGGATGTTCACCAGGGTCAGGAGGCCGTTGATGATGGCCTTGACCGGGTCGTCGATGAACTCCTCGATCGCCGCGGCGATGCGTCCGAGGACGCCGCGCGCCGCGTCCCGGGCGGCCTCGGTGGCCTCCTGCGCCTCCGCGACCGCGGTCAGGGCGGCCCGCGAGACGTCCCGGACGAAGCTCGTCTGCGCGGCGGTGGCCTGGGCGCTGAGCCCGTCGAGCATGCCGCTGAACCGTGCCCGCTGCTGGGCGACCCACTCCGGGAACTGCTCCTCCATCTCGGTGAACGCCGCGTCGATGTCCTCCCGGGCCTGGGCGATGATCGCCTGGGCCGCGGCGACGACCGCGTTGACGTCGGTCGAGATCTCGAGCAGGAGCTCGCAGATGTCGTCGCCGAACTGCCGCTCGGCCCGGTCGTACTCCTCCTCCACCCACCCGGGCAGGCCGAAGACCGCGTCACCGATCCCGACGACGAACCCGTCGACGCCGGAGTGCCGCTCCTCGATCCACGCCGCCACGCGGTCGAGCGAGTCGTGGAACTCCTGCGACAGGCGCGTCAGCCCGGCGGTCCACCGCGCCATCGCGGTCCGGCTCAGCGGCTCGAGCAGCGTGGTGACCTGCTGCTGCGCGGTGGTGAAGATCGTGTCAGCGCGCTGGGCGACCGAGTCGCGGGTCTGCTCCTCGCCCTGCACGGCCTCGCCCTGGCCGCCGGCGACCGAGCCGACCGTGCCCGCCCGGGCGGCCAGGAGCGCCTGGGTTGCCCGGGACTGGAGCTCGGCCATGTCCGCCTGCGCGCTCGCGATCGCGGCGTCCTGCTCCGCGGCGAGCTCCTGGGGGGTCTGCGCGGCCAGCTCCCCGAGCTCTCCCCGCGAGTCCCGGACGGTGGCGAACGGGGCGTCCGGGATCTCCTGGGTCACGGGGGTGTCGATGCCGGAGTCGGCGATGCGCTGGTCCGTCGCCTCGACGTCGGCGTCGAGCGACAGGTTCTCCGCCGGGATCGGGTCCGGTGCGGCGCTCGCGGCGTCGACGCCCATGCCGGGGCTCGACGGGTCCGGGCTGACGACCGGCGTGGGGGTCAGCGCGGGCGACCCGCCCGGGGGGTTGTCGAGGTCCGCGTAGCTGCCCTGGACCTCGCCGACCTGCCCCTCGACGGACCCGGAGATCGTCTCGCCCGCGGTCTGCGCCGCGGCGGTGGGGTCGGCGGTGAGCAGGTCGTCCTCGTCGACAGGGCGCTGCTCGAGGATCGCGACCCGGATCCGTTCGCACAGCTCGACGATCTCCGGGCTCGGGGCGGGGCGCTCGCCGAGCGCGGCCGCCAGGTCCTCGCGGGCGCGGGCGGCCGTCTCCGCGACCGGCTCCGTGACCGCGCCGCGCGCGTCGGCGACGTTCTCCTCGGCGGTCGGGAGCGTCCGGGCCGCGGTCGCGGCGCCGCCCGCTCCGCCTGCGACGCCACCGGCTCGGGCCTTCGCCGCAGGCCCGGGCTCGGTCGGGGCGGGCGGCATGAGGAGCTCGACCTCGACGGCCGGTGCGGGTTCTCCCTCGGCCGCGCCCTCCGCCGGCTCGGCGGGTGCGGGTTCTCCCTCGGCCGCGCCCTCTGCCGGGGCCGGTTCCGAGGGGGCGGCCTCCTCGGCCGTGGGCACCACCGCGGGCGTCTCGGGCACCGTCGCCGCGACCGGTTCCGTCGAGGCGGCGGGAGCCTCTCCCGCGCCGGGGGCCGGCTGCGGGGGAGGGGCCGGCGGGGTGGGGTCGACCGCGCCGACGATCCCGGCCAGGGCGGCCCGGATCGCGGCGTCGAGCAGGGCGGCGGTCTCCGGGCTGTCGGGTCCGTACCGGCCGGGCGCGAAGAAGAGGTCCGTGTCGGAGACGAACGCCGGCGCGGACTCGACGGGGGAGTCGGGGTGCGCGCGCAGCCCGGTGACGTCCCAGCCGCGCAGCCCGCGGAACAGCTCGACGACGCGCGGCTCCAGCGGCAGCCCGGGAGGCAGCGCACCGTCGGGGAGCGCGATCGTGGCGCCGGTGTCCGTCCGGGACGCGGTCAGCCCCTCCGTCGCCGTGAGGGCCACCTCGGCGCCCACGGGGGACAGGTCGAGGGCGAGCGTCGTCCCGCGCAGGCTCACCGCGGGCGCCGCCAGCGCGCCGCCGTCCCAGCCGGCGACGGACCAGGTGGTCTCGGCCACCGGCAGGCCCAGGAGCGTCACGACGCCGCGCATGGCGACGGTGCCGTCCAGAGTCCCGTCGGCGCGGAACCCGGCCCGGCCGCTCAGGTCGACGAACGGTGCCGCTCCGGTGAGCAGCACGTGACCGCCGTCGACCCCCCACTCGGCGTGACGCGCGGTGAGGCCGCCCGCCGGCACACCGAGCTCGACGACGCTCTGGTCCGCGGCCGGACGCGGCACCCTGAGCAGCGGTTCGGGGGCGGGGGGTGCCGGGCCGGGGCTCGTCGCCCGGCTCGCGGCACCGTGCTCCGTCTCCGGAGCCGCGGCGACGGCCGGGGCACTCACCGGACCGTCCGTCCGGCCTTCTCGAACTGCCGGTGGATCCCGCTGACGAGGTACTCCTGGGTCACCACCCGTCCGTCGGCCGCCGCGAGGTAGGCGGCGTCGAGGCTGGCGTCCCGGATCTGGGCACCCGAGAGCGCGTAGCGCTGCGCGAGCGCGTCGAGGTCGACCGTGCGGGCCACCGGCAGCTCGCGCGGGAGCACCGACCGCCACAGCCGGGACCGTTCGCCCGGTCCGGGCTCCGGGAACTCGACCATGACGTGGATGCGCCGCTGGAACGCCTCGTCGATGTTGGACAGCAGGTTGGTGGTCAGGACGACGACGCCGGGGTGCGCCTCGATCCGGGACAGCAGGTAGGAGACCTCCTGGTTGGCGTACCGGTCGTGCGAGTCGCTGACCTCCGTCCGGCGGCCGAAGACCGCGTCGGCCTCGTCGAACACGAGCATGCAACCCTCGCGCACCGCCCGGTCGAACACCCGGGCCAGGGCCTTCTCGGTCTCGCCGATGTACTTGGACACCAGGGCGGACAGGTCGACGAGGTACGCGGGCAGCCCGGTGGAACGCGACAGGGCGGCCGCGGTCATCGTCTTGCCGGTCCCGGGCGGGCCGTGGAAGAGGGCGACCAGGCCGGAGGTGTTGTCGTGGTGCCGCCCGAACCCCCAGGTGTCGACGACGAGGTCGCGGTGCGCGATGCGGTCCGCGAGGTCGGCGACCCGGCGCCGGGCGGGGCCGGGCAGCACCACGTCGTCGAGCGTGTGCACCGTGGCCAGCGGCCGTGCCGGGAAGTCCGCGGAGGCCGTGGCCGGCTCGGGCGGCAGACCGAGCGCCCAGCGGACCAGCGCCGGGTCCGCGCGGAGCCGGCCCGACAGGTCCTCGGGTGGGTCGAGCGTGAGCAGCCCCGAGGCGAGCAGGGGGGCCCCCGACGAGAGCAGGGCGGCGGCGTCGAGCCGGCCGGCGAACGTCCGCGCGACGAGGGTCCGGGCCACCTCGCCCGTCAGCCCCACCGCGTCGCGCCGGTCGGTCAGCTCGGCGAACCGGAGGTCGAACTTCTCGTCCACGTGCGGCGCGATCGCGGCGACCAGCACGAGCGCCTCCGCGGCGGACAGCCCGGCGTCGGCGATCACCCGGGCCAGCGGCGCCTGCCCCCGGTACCGCGCGAGGTCCGGGATGCCCTCGTCCGCGGCGTCGAGGTCGAGCAGCCGACCGGCCGGGCCGGCGCGCCGTTCCTCGAGCCGGACGGCGACGACCGCCTCGAGCGCCTCCAGCGCGGTCCGCAGCTCGGCCGCGTACCGCGCGGGCTCGGCGGTCATGGCCGGAACCGGACGGACAGCACGGGGGTCCACGGGAGGCGCAGCACACCGAGCGGGTAGGGGAGCAGCGGCAGGACGACGTCGAGGGGCGCGGTCTGCGCGACGAGCACGGCGGGGTCGTGGTCGACGTCGAGCAGGCCCGCGCGCAGCAGCCAGGAGGCGCGCACGAACCCGTCGGACGAGCCCTCGAACCCGGGCAGCAGGGCGACGAACCGGTGCAGGACGTCGTCGGCCGCTGCGCGCACCTCGTCCGCACGGCCGAGCGGGACGAGGACCGCAGCCGGCGCGGCGTCCTGGGGCGCCCCCGCGAGGAAGCGCACGAGCGGGTCGTCGACCAGGTCGGGGTCGTCGGGGTCGGCGAGCGCGGCGAGCGCGACCCGGCGTGCGTGGCTGGGCTCGGCTCCGGGGTTCAGGTCGGAGGCGAGCCGGCACAGGTCCGCCAGCCACGGGTAGGTCAGGACGAGGCCGGCGCAGCGGGTGACCCCGGTCGGCACGACGTCGGCGTCGGTCGCGACCTGCCCGGCCAGGGCGTGCAGCACGCGTGCCGCCGCGGCCACCGTGTCGGCGGCAGTGGTGGCGACCGCGTCGTCCGGGATGTCGTCGCCGCGCTCGGTCGCGGGAGCGGACTCGCCGGCGCGCGCGGGCACCGGGGGGCCCGGCGGCGCCACGGTCGGCGCGGCGCCGGGTCCGGTCCCGGGGAGCCCGAACCTGAGCCGGCCCGCCGCCCACTCCAGGGCCGCGACGAGCGTGCGGGCGCGCTCCGGGCCGACGAGGCGCAGCACGGCGGCTGCGACGTCGGGCTCGGTGAGGGCACCGACCAGACCCCGCGGCACCGGCGTCCCGCTGCCGGCCGCGAGCCACGCCGCCACGGCGTCCGCGAGGGCGGCGAGGTCGGGGGCTGCGCGCACGGGCGGCGTGCCGTCCGCGGCGGGGAGCGGGTCGGTCCCTTCGCCGGAAGGGTCGCCGTCGTCGGCCGCTCGGGGGCGCAGCCGGGCACCCGCCGCGAGCGCCGCCTGCCGGATCCCGTCGGCCCACAGGATCGCGAGCGTCGCGTCGTCGTGGTCGCCCGGGTCGGGGAGCAGCACCGTGAGCCGGTCGAGCTCCACGTCCGCCAGGTCCGCGAGCGCGCGGTCCAGGGCGCCGGGCAGGGTCCGTGCCGCGACCGTGGCGAGCCGGCGCGCATCGCCTCCGCGGATGCGCAGCCGGTCCACCACGACGTCGGTCATCCGAGCATGCCCTTCATCGCGTTCAGCTGGCCGTCCAGCTCCTTGCCCAGCGACGCGTCGATGCCGGCGGACTTGATCGCCGTGCGCAGCGTGCCCATCAGCCGGACCGCCGCCTCGCCGATCGCCTGCGGCTCCCCGCCGGCCGCCGCCTCCTCGAGCGTCGAGGTGGCACGCGTGGCCTCCCCGATGTGCCGCCCGAGCGCCTCCTCGTTCTCGGGCGTGACCAGGGTTGCCAGCCCGTTGGTCAGGCTCCCGGCGAACTCGACCATCCCCTGCGCGATCCCGGTGTCCAGCTGTCTCGTGGCGCGGGTCAGCCCGACACCCCTGACGATCACGTCGAGCTGGCCGTCGTGCACGGCGAGGCGCTGCTGCATGTCGTCCAGCCGGAGGTTGCCGATCTCGAGCTCGACCCGCGACCGGACCTGCCCCTCGATCGTCGCCCCCAGGTCCTTCTGCCACTGCTCGGTCGTCTGCTGGAAGCCCTTGAACCCGACGATGTCCTGGGCCAGACCTCCCACCTGGGCGGTGACGACCTGGAGGCCCCCCGCCTGCACCTCGGTGGCCGCGAGCGCCTCGGTCGCCATGCTGGTGACGGCCGGCAGCGCGGTGCCGAGCTCGCGCGCGCTGTGCGCGGCGGGGATCCGCCCCAGCGCGGTGACCTTGTTGTTGGTGCCCGCCGTGAGCACGATCGTGTCGGCCTTGTTGAACGACGCTCCCGGCGTGTAGCCCGGCTGCGCCGCGGCCTGTGCGGCCGTGAGCACCAGGACGTTCGGCGTGCCGCCGAGCTCGGTGACCTTCGCCTCGAAGGACGACTTCGCGATCCCGGCGTCCCGGCCGAGCGCGGGCAGCCCTCCGATGACCTCCGTGCCGAAGTACGACCACGGGTCCGTGTGGTAGAGGTCCGTCACGACCTCGTCGATGTGCAGGTACACGTCGGGCGGGTTCCAGATGGGCCCGAGCGGATCGATGTGCCAGGGCTCCGCCCACTCGTCGGGGAACTCGAGCGGGGGGTAGTAGATGTTCTGGCAGGTGCCGCCGACGAGGATCATCCCGTGCGGGCAGAGGGGGAAGACGATGATCGGGCCGTCGTCGTCGTCCTCCACGGGCGGCGGGTCCGGCGGCGCGTACCCGGAGATCAGGCTCTCCACCAGGTCCACCCAGACACCGCACGGTGAGCTGCAGCCGCCGCCGGTGAGCGCGAGGCTCAGCCCCTTCGGCGGCTCCCACGCGTGCCGGTAGGCGCAGTCCCACACCCACGCGCTGCCCACCAGACGCACCCAGCCGAGCACGACCCCGGGCCGCGTGGTGGTGCGGTCGCAGTCCGTCGACATCAGCGCCCGGCAGCGCAGCAGGTCGAGGGTCGCGAAGAGCACCTGGTTGAGGAAGCCGGCCTTGTACCCCTTGACCCCGGCGAGGTCGGCGGGCGCGATCGACGTGCCCTGGAGCTTGGTGATCAGCGCCGGGTTGATCAGCGGGCTCCCCCCGTTGTTCAGCCGCGCGACCAGCGCGTCCCGCAGGGTCACGTAGGAGCCCTGCGGCGCGGACGTGAGCGAGAGCCGCATCGGCTCGACGGTGAGCAGGGTCTCGTTGGCGAAGTCGAAGCGCGGACCCGTGATGCGGCCGGCCACGACCCGCAGGGCGACCGCGCGGGTGTGCAGCTCGGCGTGCCCCTCGCAGTCGGCCTCTCCGCAGTCGGGCGCGGGCTCGGCGGTGTCGGTCGACTCCAGCACGACGGAGAACCCGCCGGCCGCGGGGGCCACGAAGTCGAACGAGCCGGACGAGAGCGCGGGCGGCAGGGCGATCGACTGGGGCGCGGGCAGGATCAGCGGCTCGCCCGTCTGGTCGATCGCGAGGCCCCCGTCGATGGTGAGGGTCGTGCTGGTCACCACGCCGCCGAGCCCGCAGTTCACCCCGAAGCCGACCAGGCGGCCGAGCAGCCTCGAGCGGCCGTTGGTGAAGGCGCGCAGCTGGTTGAGGTCTGCGGCGGTGAGGGTCTGCCCGCCGTCGAACACCGGGTACTGGTTGTCGGGCATGGTGGCGCTCCTTCAGTCCTCGCTGGGCAGGTGCCCGACGTCGAGCCGGTCGATGCTGCGGCCCTCGTCGATGCACTCCCAGATCCGGATGCCGTTGGCGTGGTCGATGAACGAGGTGATCGAGCAGAGCAGGGCGCGCAGGTCCGCCCGGTAGAGGTCGACCGCCGCCTGGAAGGCCGCGACCTGCTCGGGGGTCGGGTCGGCCGGCAGCACGGGCGGGTCCGGGACGGCGAAGTCCGGGCGGGTCCAGCAGACCCGCAGCAGCACGTGCGCCGGTGCGTACCAGTCGACGAACTCCGCGGCCTCGTGGCGTCGGCGGTAGTCGGAGAACTGCGACGTCGACGGGACGAAGAGCGTGCCGGTGAGCTCCGGGTCGACGATCTGCGGGCCGGGCACCTTGAAGTGCTCGAGCAGGTACGGCCGCGCGTCGGCGGCGATCCCGAAGGCCAGGCAGAACCAGTCGAGGAACCCGCGCGGCGTGCCGCGACGCCGCCAGATCCGGGCCGCCTTGGCCAGGAACGTGCGCCGCTGCGCGACACCGGCCTCGTCGAGCCCCCACGACGCGGGGAAGGCGAACGCGGCCCACGTGGCCACCTCGTCGTAGGCGGACAGGTACGCGTCGACGAGCGCGTCGCGTCCGGCGTCGAGCGGCAGGTCGGTGGGCCAGCGCAGCGCGGCGTCCGGGCCCAGCACGAGCGACAGGTCGTCGAGCCGCTCGAGGTACGCGTGGTTGAGCTCGTCGGCCAGGCCGAGGAACGCGTCGATCTGCGCGAACGACGCCGCGTCGTCCTGGTAGACGGCCGGCAGGTACTGGGCGAGGCGGGTGTAGTCGGCGCTAGCCATCGCTGCACCCCCCGGAGAGCGCGAACCGCACCCGCAGGCACTGGACGTCCGCGAGCTCGGGCACGCAGTCGGCGTCGAGCGGCACCGACCCGGCGGTGGACCCGACGAACGGCCCGGTGCCCGCCCGGATCGACAGCAGCTCGACGCCGAGGATCGCGGGGTCGGCGACGATCGCGGCGACCACCTCGGTGAACCGGATCGCCTCGCCGGGCGTCCACCCGGCGGTCGGCTGGTCGACGCGCGGCCACGGCCCGTCGATCAGCGGCCCCGTCGCCGGGGCCGGTCGGCTCTCCGGGCGGCCCGCCGCGAAGTACGCCGCGACGCGTGCCAGCGCCCCGCCGACCGTGCTCGCGCGGTCCGCGCCCACACCGGTGACGAGCGTGCCCTGGAGCACCACCGGGCAGACCTTCAGCAGCGTCGCCCCGACCTCGTCGCAGATCATCCGCCGCGGGTCGAGCGGGTCGAGGGTGTCCTGCCAGGTGGGGTGCGGCTGGTCGACCTCGGTGCCGACCGCCGTGCGCAGGACGTCGGTGAGGAACACGGGCGTGGTCGCCCAGGAGGCCGCGGGCACCTCCGGGGGCCGGGACATCCGCTCGACCACCAGCGTCACCGACCCCGCCGTGGGCACGGCGGTGGCCTGGGGCCGGCCGTCCCACCCGATGCCGACCAGCCGGCCGGGCACCGCCCACGCCCGCAGCACCTGCGGGTGCGTCCGGGCGCGCCGCGCGTAGTCGGCGTCGGTGACCGGCTCGCACGTGAGGGCCTGGAGCGGGTGCGGCGGCCAGACCCGGGACGCACCGTCGGTCTCCTCGAGGTCCTCGGGGACCACGCCCAGCGGGACGGGTGCGGCGGCCATCGCGAGGTCCACCTCGTCGGGGGACAGGCCGGCGGTGGCGAGCTCGGCCCGGACGACGGTGGCCGCCGGGGCCGTGGTCGCGGCGAGGATCGCGTCGAGGCGGTCCAGCATCGCCGCGGCGGACCGGCGGCGGCGCTCCCGCCGGACGACCGCGGCGAGCTCGTCCGGCCAGAGCGGGAGCACGACCGCGAGCTCCGTGGCGGCGCGCGCGTCGCGCTCGGCGACGCTCCCGCCGGTGGTGCGCTGCGCGTCGACGGCGTCGGCCACGACGTCCGTGAGCTCGTGCGCCAGCCGGCGCACCAGCCCGGCGCGCAGCAGCGCCACCGCCACCGGCGTCTGCGCGGCGGTGAACGTGCCGGTCCAGGGCGCGCGCGAGAGGAGCGCGAACGCGTCGCCGGGCGACGCGCACCGGCGCACGAGCGGTTCGAGCACGCGGGCGACGGAGCGCGCGGGGCTGCCGGGAGCGGGGGACGCGAGCACGTCCGCGACGACGGCGGTCGCACCCGGTGGCAGGGTCGCGTGCCAGTGCCGGTCCGGCGCGGGCTCCCACGCGGCGACCTCGAGCGGCCACGTCGAGGGCCGGGTGGCGGTGCGGTAGTGCAGGTCGGCGAGCCCGAAGGCGGCCGCCTCGGCGAGGGTCACGCCGGGATCGATCGCGTTGTGGTCGCTCCACGTCGTGCCCGAGCCTGCGCCGAGCGCGGACATGAGCCGCACGCGGACGCCCTCCCAGTCGGCGTCGGGGGCGACGGGGGTGAAGGTGCGGACCGGTTCGACGCTCACAGCTGCTCCTGCACGGCGATGGTGTGGGCGGCGGACGAGCAGAACAGGCCGCGGCACGCGTCGACCTCGACCAGCTCCGTGACCAGCCCGTCGGGACCGCGCAGCGTCACGGTCTGCACCGTGTCGACCTCGGGCAGCCCGTCGAGGAACGCCTCGAGGGAGGACCGGAACAGACCGCGACCCCACCGGGTCGGCGTGGTGCTGCCCGGGTGCAGCCAGGCCTCCAGCGCGGTCTCGACGGCGGAGCGGCCGGTCAGGGCCGCGACCCCGCGGCGCAGCAGGATGCTCGTGGTCACCTGGACGGGGGCGAACAGTGCGCACAGCACGGTGGGCTCGGCGTGCAGGCCGGTCATCGGCGCGAGCACGTCGGTGATGCGGCCCGCGAGACTGACCGAGGGGCGCGGCGCGGGGTCCAGCGGACGGTCGGGGAGGACCACGAGGCCGACGCTGCCCGGGCGCCGCACCCCGCCCGGTCCGGTGTGCGGCAGGCAGCGCACGGCCGCCACCTCGGGGAACTCGACGGACACGACCTCCTCGTAGTCCCACGCCGTCACCGCACGCCCGCGGTGCCGGGCGAGGGCGGACGCCCGTCGGCGGTAGGCGACGTCGCCCTCGGGTCCGCGACCCCGGACACCGGCGAGGTTGGTGACCTTCTTGACCCCGGGGACGGGCCACAGCGTGCCCTTGATGGTGCCGGGCGGCAGGGCGGTCGCCGGGCTCGGGTCGGCGGCCGGATCGGGCGCCTGGCTGAGGTAGGTGGCGACCACCGCGTCGGGGGTCACGGACGTGACCACCCCCACGCGGTCCGGGGCGTCGGTGACCAGCCGCACCCAGCGTCCGGTGTCGGCGGACACCGCGGTGCAGCCCACCGCCCACGTGAGCGGCGCGACGAACCGCAGCAGGCCGGACTCGCGCAGCAGGCGGGACCCGTCCGCCACCGGCAGCGGGTGCCACGCGGTGCCGCCCCACCACTCCCAGCGCGCACCCTCCGGGTCCGAGCTGGAGCCGCACGGCGCCGCCGACTCCACCCCGAGGTACACCGAGACGGTCGACCCGAGTGCGGCGTCGGGCAGCTCCAGACCGATCGCGACCATGCCGGTGTCGCCCGTCGGGGAGACCGACCGGGTGAACGGCTGGAACGCGCCCGACCCGGACTGGGTCGTCGTTGCCCAGCCGTTGAGCGCCTCGACCTTCGTCGCCGCCACCGCGGCCGTCGTGTACGTCAGCGTGATCCGGGAGACGATCGGCGGGACCGGCGGCGTGGGCATGGTCGGCGTGTCGCCCGCCACGGCACCGGTGGCGAACGCCGCGATCTTCTCCTGGTACTCGGTCCACCCGAAGTCGCCCTCGGAGAGGAAGGCGCGCACCAGGTGCCCGCGCTCGCCGCCGACCACGGTGGCCTCGGAGGCGATGGCGCCGCTGACGGTCGCGGCCGTGAACCCGGTGAGCTGGGCACCGACGTCCTTGAACGTCTGCCAGTCGCCGTCCACCCGGCGCTGCCACTCCACGTGCGGCGTCGACGAGGTCGAGACCAGGCCGGCGACGTGGTCGAACGCGTCCTGGACCTGCTCGGAGATCGTGCCGCCCCAGCTGTCCTGCAGGTAGCTCATGCTCACGGCGATCTGCTCGGCGACGTAGCCGGGGACGCCGCTGCCGCCGACGGCGGAGGTGAGCGTCGAGCCGCCCTCCTGCATGACCTGGATCGACACGGTCACGGTGGCGAGCGGCTTGCCGAACGCCTCGTCGCTGCGCAGGTAGAGGGCGTCACCCCGCTTGGCGACCGCCCCGAACGGCTGGATCTCCTTGGTCACGTCCAGGAGGCCGTCGTTGAGGTACGCGGCCTGCGGTGTGATCGCCGTCCGGCCGGTGACCTGCAGCTTCGCCTGCGTGAACGCGAGCGCGGTCGGCAGCGCGTGCTCGGGCGGGATGCTGGCCTCGAGCCACGGGTCTCCCGCGACGTCGTCGGGCAGGCCGCACCCGAGGGTCAGCACGACCGTGACCTGGTTGCCGACCACGAAGCCGGCACCCAGCCCGACCGACCCGTCCGCCCGCGGGTAGCGCCAGATCGCGGCGGCGAGGCCCGCGGCGGACGCCGCCCCCGTGAGGGTGACGCGGACGGTCATGACCCCGCCCTCGAACGCGAGCACCGGGCTGGACAGGCGCAACCGGTGCGGTGCGGGGATGCCGGTGGACACGGTCAGCGGGTACGGCTCCGCCTGCGCGATCCGGCCGGGGAGGCCGGTCGGGTGGCCGCCCGGCGCCAGGCCGCGCACCGCGGTCACCGTGGCGCCGTGCGCGGTGAGCGCGTCGTCGGTGGTGTAGCGACGCTCGGTGCCGAACGCGTCCTTGCCGCCGCGCAGCACGGTGCCCTTCGCGACGACCGCGGGCGCCAGCTTCGGGTCGACCGTCGCGTGCGCCACCACGGTGTCCGGCAGCACGGGCAGCCGCGGGATCGCGAGGATCCCGTCGAGCCAGTCGAGGTGCGCGCGGTCGGGGAGGGTGTCGCCGTGCGCGTCGAGCTCGGGGTACTCGTGCGCGAGCGCGTCGAGCAGGGCGCGGTCGGGGTCGCCCGGACGGGACAGGTCGGCGTCCTGCGGCCCGGTGAACAGGACGTCGCGCCAGGTGTGGTCCGCGTCGTAGGGGGCCAGGCCGGCGGCGCGGGCCAGGGCCGCCCGGACGTCCTCGGGGGCGCGGCTCACGACGGACCCGCCACGAAGAACGGGATCACGAGGTTGTCCGGCCGCGAGTGCCGGTCGAGGCGGTACGCGATGCGCACGTCGATCCGCTCGTCGGCCTCGCCCGCGGGGACCGCCTCGACCGCGTCGACGATGACCCGGGGCTCCCACAGCAGCAGCGCGCGCTCGACGTCGTGCGCGAGCCGGTAGCAGACGTCGGTGGTCCGCGGCTCGAACACGTACCGGTCGACACCCGCCCCGAGCGTCGGCCGCATCACGCGGGCGCCCACCCCGGTGCGCAGCAGGACGCGCATGGCCTCCTGGACGTGCGGGACGCCGTCGGAGGTCGCCAGCACCGCCGCGGCGGCACCCTCGGCCAGGTCCCAGCGCGGCGGGAACGCCCAGCCGCGCCCGAGGTGCGGGTCGTCGCCGTAGGTCATGCGATCACCACCGTCGGGCAGCCCACCGCGACGCTGGCGCCGCACGCGCACGCGTCCGAGGCGCGCAGCGCCGGTCGCCCCGAGATCATCACCGTCGCCGACCCCGCGACGAACGGCGTGGACGGCAGGTGGGAGGGCGGGGGGATCGGGCACGCGTGCATGTCACCGAGCACCGCGGCCGGCATCCCGCCCACCAGCACCGTCGCCACGCCGGGGCCCACGACGGTCCCGCCGTGCACCGTGGGGTCCCCGACCCGTGCTGCGCCCGGCATGGTGCCCCCTCTCAGTTGATGTTGACGAGCGCGCCCTTGAGGCCCAACGTCGCCGACGCCGAGACGTCGAACGTCGCCGAGCTCTCGAGCTTCGCCGGACCGGTGGACTTGCCCTCGATGCCGCTGGCGTCGAGCTTGACCTTCCCCGAGGTGGCCGACAGGACGATGTCCCCCGTCGCGGCCGTGAGCTCGATGCCGTCGTCGGACAACCGCAGCGCGTTGCCGGAGTCCCCGTGCGTGAGGGTCACCTCGGAGTCCGACTCGGCGAGGCGCAGGATGTTGCCGGCCGGCGTCTCGATGGTCACCGCGCTCGCGTCGCCGTCCTCGAGCGTGATCCGGTGCCCGTCGGGGCTGACGATCGCGCGGACGAGGTTCTCGTCGTCGCTCACCGTGACCGGGGCGGCCTGCGTGCCGTTGAACAGGGAGCCGAGGACCACGAGGGTCGCGTCGTCCCCGTCCAGCGGGGCCACCAGCACCTCCTGCCCGACGCCCGGGACGAAGACCGTGCCGAAGCCGTCGCCCGCGTCGAGGGTCGCCAGGCGTGCCCAGACGCCGTCGCCCGTCTCGCCGCGCCAGGGGAGCCGGACCTGCACGCGGTTCCTGCCGTCCGGGTCCTCGAGGGAGGCCACGATGCCCACGGTGAGCGGTGCGGCCCGGCCCCCCGGCGGGGTCGGCGGGAGCAGCACCGGAGGCCGCCCGACCTGGAGCTCGGTCCGGTAGCCGCGCGCCGAGAGCCGGTGCCGGACCGCCGTCACGTAGTGCGGCCCGGACATGCGCGTCCCGACGCCGGTCACGCTCACCCAGGAGTCGCACCGCAGCGCCGGGTTCCCGACCACCTCGCCGTAGCCGTGGTAGTGCCCGAGGGCGGCGGCGCGCTGGCGTCCGAGCGCGATCGCGTCCACCTGGTCCGCCGCCGCGACCGACGCGCGCGCCGCGCGCTCCTCGCGCAGCGGCCAGCCGGCGTCGGAGAGCGCGGTGCCGTGGTCGGCGCGGTCGCCGAGGTCGATCCCGGCCTGAGTCGCCCCCGTCTCGGACTCGAGCGCCTCGAGGGTCTCGACGTCCCAGCCGACGCCGACCACCGGGTCCACCGCGCGCGTGACGTCCTGGGTCAGGTGGAGCTCGGTGACGTTGCGCCCGTACTCCAGCTCGACGGGACCGTCCTGCGCCGCGGGCGGACGGAAGACGAGCGTCGCGTCCCGCACGTACGTGACCCAGCCCAGCTCGGCGGCCCGGGCGGTCAGCAGGTCCCAGTCGCTGCGCCGGTCGCTGACCACCGCGGCGCGGGTCACGCCGGTCTCGGCGTCGACCGTCAGGGAGTAGTCGGCGGCCACCGCGGAGACGACGTCGGCGTCGCTGGCCGCCTCGAGCAGCCGCGACCGCGGCGGGTGCTCGAGCAGGATGGACCGCGACCGCGCCTCCACGCGCAGGACGGGCTGCCCGCCGGCGGGGAAGTGCGTCGTGATCGCGGCCACGACCCCGGCGAACACCGAGGTCAGCTCGGCGTGGTACCCCATGAGCACCTCGACCTCGGCGCCGGGCGCGAAGGGGCCGTCGTCGCTGTGCCGCACCGTGCGGGTGTCGGGGTCCCAGTTCTGCAGCAGCAGGGCGAGCCTCCCGTGGCGTCCCACCTCCTCGGCGACGTCGATCTCCACGACGTCGCGCTGCACCAGCGGCGGCACGGCCGTGCCCCCGACCCGCACCTCGAACTCGGGCCGGTCGGGCGTCGTGGTCGTGCCGTAGCGGCTCATCGCACCGACCCCGCGGCCTTGTCCTTGGGCGGCAGGAGGAGGGTCTGGCCCGCCGTGACGCCCCCGGGGTTGCGCAGCCCGTTGGCGGCCGCCAGCGGCCGCCAGAACGCCGGGTCGCCGTAGACGCGGTAGGCGATCGCGTCGAGCCGCTCGCCCTCGGAGACGAGCCAGGTCTGGTACAGGTCCGGGGACTCGCGGCGCTCCTCGGCGGCGATCTCCTGCGGCGCGACGACCTCCTTGAGGGTCAGCTTGACCGTCGCCCGCAGGGGCTCGCCGTCGCGGTCGAACAGCTTGTACGTGACATCGGCCTGCGTGAGCACGCCGCGGAAGTCGAACCGGCCCCAGTACGCGTGGACGTAGTACGGCTGGTGGGTGTCGGACTGGAACTCCGTGAACGCCAGCAGGCCGTCCAGCTTCTCGCCGACCGTCTCCCCGGAGTCGACGACGCCCGAGCCGTCCAGCAGCAGGTCGATCTGGACCTGGTCCGGCTCGCCGCCGCCGTAGGACTGCTGGGGGGCCGACGACCCCGCCGACGGGGTCGACTGGTAGGTGTTCTTGCGGGAGAACGCCAGCTCGGTCGGGTTGAGCAGGGCGCGCCACGGCGGTCCGGCGACCTCCGTGAACTCCTGGTCCCGGTACGGCTCGATGGTGAGCTTGGTGAGCTGCGCGACGTCGAGCATCAGCGGTCCCACTCCCGGCGCAGCACCTCGAGGACACGCTCGGTGGCGCGCCGCACGACGACGTCCATCGGGTCGTCCGCACCGTCGGTGCCGGCCGCTGCCGTGCCCGGGCTGCCGGCCGAGCCGGGTGCGCCGCCGGGCGGGGCGAGGACCACCTCGGTGACGATCTCGGAGATGACGACGGCCATCAGACGCTCACCGCCGCCAGGTGCAGGCCGTGGTGGGCGATCTCCACCGACTCCACGGCGACCGCCGCGGACTGGGCGTCGAGGTCCGGGCCGGTCAGCTTGACCGGCCAGCCGCGGCGGAACACCCACACGCGGACGGGTGCGAGCGCCCCGTCCACGGTGGACATGAGCGAGACCTGCCCGTCCCGCGGCGCCACGCGGCCCGTGACGAGGTACTCCGCGAACCAGTCCCACAGCTCCGTCGACGGCCCGGCGCCCTGCGTGAGCACGAGGTTCGGGAACGACCCGCGCACGGGCAACCGGTGCGCGAACCTGTTCTCCCCGCCCTCGACGTACTCCTCGACCCCGACGTCGCCGGCCAGCCCCGCGCACTTCGAGAAGCTCATCGACGTGAGGCCGTCGACGGCCAGCACGAAGTGCGCCCCGAGGTACGGGAGCGTGGTCGGCGCCGACGTCGGAAGGATCACGGCACCTCGATCGCGATGCCCTCGCAGGCGAACTCGACGGTCTCCACCGCGACGTCCGTGCCCGTGGACTTCAGGCCCGGACCCTCGATCTTGACCGGCCACGCGCCCTGGATCTTCCAGGTCATCACCGGTGTGCGCTCCTCGTTGAGGAGGCTGACCGTCACGTCGCGGCGGGCGACGCTGCCGGCGACGACGGTGTTGAACCACTCGAACAGCCCGTTGCCGGCCTCGGCGGGCATGATGCCGCGCTTGAGCGTGACGTTGCTGAACTTCTTCAGGCCGGGCAGCTTGCGCGTGGAGAGCGCCTTGTCGGCACCCCCGCGGTACTCCACGACCTCGGCCTCCATGGTCAGGCCGCTGACCTCGGAGAAGCTCGAGGTGTTCTGCGAGTCCCCCCAGCTGACCTCGAAGTGCAGGGTCGTCAGGGGGTACGACACGACGGACGGGCTCATCGGATGCTCCTCGTGCTCGGAAGGCCGCTACTCGGACAGCTGCTGGTGGCTGAAGCGGAAGATCACGAACTCGGCGGGCTTCGCGGGCGCGATGGCGACCTCCGTGATGACCAGCCCGAGGTCGATGTCCGTCGCCGTCATGGTCTCGGGGAAGCCGACCCGCACCCGGTACGCCTGCTCGGGGGTGCTCCCGGCCAGGGCGCCGGCGCGCCAGAGCTGGTCGAGGAAGTTCTCCAGCGAGACCTTGATCCGGATCCAGGTGGGCGCCGTGTTCGGCTCGAACACCACCCACTGCGTCCCGGTCTCCACCGAGGTCTCGACGAAGTTGAACAGCCGGCGGACGTTGATGTAGCGCCACGTCGTGTCGTCGGTCGCGTTGCGCGCCCCCCAGATCCGAGTGCCCCGGCCGGGGAACGCCCGGATGAGGTTGACCGAGCCGGGGTTGAGCAGGTCCTGGCGCCGCTGCGTGTACGTCTCGGAGAGCCCGACGATGCCGGCCACCCGCTCGTTGCCCGGCGCCTTGTACACGCCGCGCTCGCGGTCGGTCCGCGCGAACACCCCGGCGACGAAGCCGGACGGCGGCACGGTGCGGAACCGGTCGGAGGACTCGGGGTCGATGTTCACCACCAGCAGGTGCGGGGCGTACAGCGCGGCGTACGTGCTGGACAGGGTGGTGTTGCGCCAGTCGAGCAGGTCGGTGTCCGACGAGAGGTCCGGGGCGTCGACGATCGCGAAGCGCCGGAACTGCTCGCAGTGGGTCACGACCGCGCCCACGAGGTCGGCCTGCAGGAGCGGGTCGGTGAACGTCACGGTGTCCGGGCAGACCACCATCGCCGGCTCGGGCTCGGCCTCCAGCGCCAGCAGGCCGGCCTTGTAGTCGGCGCTGGTCGCCGCGCGGTCCACCCCGGCCTGGGTCGGGACGGCGAACGCGGGGGTGCTGGTCTCGGAGATCACCGGTGCACCGACGGCCCGCGGCGCGACAGTGACGTAGGCCGAGGTGCCGTTCACGACCCCGTCGCGCGCGTAGTACTGCGGGTGCGCCGGGTCGAGGGCGAGGCCCGCGAAGGTCTCGACCGCGGCCCCGTTCTCGGCGACGGTCAACGAGAACCGCAGCGGGAAGAAAGCGGTCGAGGTGTACGCCAGCACCGGGAACCGGCCCGGGTCGGAGGCGATGTTCGCGGCGGAGATGTTCGTCGTCGCCGTGAAGCCCAGCACGTAGACCGTGCCGGTCGGGTTGTCCACGGACGCGATCCGCAGGCGGTCGCCGGCGAAGTCGACGAGCTCGCCGACGGCCGGGGGGACGGCGCACTGCACGACGACCCCGTCGGAGGCGTCCGCGGGGAGCAGGAACGTCGCGGTCGTGAAGGTCTGCGGCAGCGCGTCGCCCGCGGTCGTGGCGGTCGCGGCCCCGGTGCGGGTGACCGTCGTGGTCTGCGCGCCGTTGGTCAGGCGGATCGCCGTGCCGACGGGCAGGAAGCTGAACCGGGAGAGCACGTCCGCGACCGTCGTCGCCACCAGGTTGACCGCCTCGGTGTAGACGGCGACCCGGACCTGCGCGTCGATGTCCACCGTGCCGGCCGGCGCGTTCTGGCCACCCGGCATCGCGAAGCTCGACCCGCTGAACGCCGCCACCGAGCCGGTGGAGACGGTCGCCCGGGCGTTGGCCATCTGGCTGTCCGCGTTGATCGGCACCAGGGACGGGTGGACCTGCCAGGTGACCTGGCCGAGCGAGAACGTCGGCGCGCCGCCGGCGATCGTGCCGCGGAAGCGGGCGAACCGCCGGGCGACACCTGCCCCGGGCAGTGCCGCCCCGAGCGGCGCGGCCAGCGTGATCACCAGGCGCGGACCCGACCGCACGGCGGTGGCGACGAGTGCGGTGACCCGCGACCCGTCGGCGCGCTGCGCGACCAGCAGGTCACCGGGCTTGATGCCCGACCCCGCGGCCAGCGCGACGGTGGTCAGGGACCCGGTGCGCCCGGCGACGACGTCGCCCGCGACCAGCGCGATCGCGGCCGCCGCGGTCACGTTCACGGCCGTCTCGCTCACGGTGTTCACCACGGCGTCGGCGCTGGTCCCGGCCGCGTTGAGCAGCACCACGGCGTCGCCCGCGGACAGGCCGCCCGAGCTGGTGACCGGGATGTCGATCGTGCCGGCGGGCACCGCGACCGTGCCGCTCACCGCGGCGCGGGCCATCGAGCCGGCGCCACCGGTGGTGTCCGGCGCGACCGTGAGGGAGACCCCGTTCGCCCACGCGCCGGGCGAGGTCGCCGTCGCGGTGAACGAGAGCGCGGGCGTCGAGTCGTTGACGTCCCACGCGGCGGCGACCGAGGGGTCGACGCGGACCACCCACGCGGCCGGGCCGCCGTTCTCGAAGAACCCGTACACGGCCTCCGCGGAGTACCCGGCCGCGTGGGCGGGCCCGAAGGTGCGGACGAAGTCCGACCACCCGGTGACCCGGGTGGGGGTGAGCAGCGGGCCCTTGCGCAGGGCGCCGACGACGGCGACGACAGAGGTCGATGCGGCGGCGATCGGCTGGGGTCCCGACGGGACCTCTTCGATGTAGACGCCGGGTGATTGGTACGTCACGGTGCCCTCCCTGGGTCGTGAGTCAGGTCGTGTCGACGAGTCGGACGCGCGTGGCGGACCGGGAGTGGTCCACGGCGAGCTGGCGGAGCAGGTCACCGTCGACCAGCAGGTCGAGCGGCGTGAAGGCGGCGGTCCAGACGACGGGACCGGAGCCGTAGACGCCCGGATCGGTCTCCGGGAGCGCGATGGTGGGCCGCGGCGTGGGGCCCGAGGTGGCGCGGGCCACGACCGCCCGGCCCGTGCGGGGGGCGCCCGTGCCGGGCGTGGTCAGCTCGACGTCGAGCGTCATCGCGACGGGCGCGACGTCGACCGTGATCTCGGCGGCCGTGAGCGGGACGTCGACGGTCGGCGTCGCCAGCAGCGCGGCCGTGCGCAGGTCGCCGACCAACACCGTGATGACCGGGTCCGCGGCGGGCACGGGCGTGCCGTCGCGGGTGGTGACCACGACGTCGGCACCACGGACGCGCATCGTCCAGCCGTACGGCAGCTCGCCGGACGCACGCACCGGCTCGATCGCCTCGCCCGTGGCGGCGTGCCGCAGGCGCACCACGTGGGCGAGCCGGACGGTCGTGGTCGTGAGGGTCACGGCGCACCCACGTAGTCGATCCGGTGGGTCCGCACCGAGCCCGCACCGTCGTGGGCGAGGAGGTCCACGGGGGCGACGTCGACGTCGTAGAAGAGCGCCAGCCGCGCGGACCGGCCGAGCGCGCCCCACACCTGGTTGCGCTCGTCGGCGGTGGTCGTGACCAGGCGGACGGTCAGTGTCGCGGCCTCCTGGGCCAGCGCCGGGGACATCTGGGCGGGCCCGATGATCGGCGTCGTGTGGAACACCGCGACGACGCGCGCCAGCCGGGACTGGGCCTCGTCGTGCGCCCCGACGTAGGTGACGAGGTAGTGCAGCCGGAGGGCGAGCGGGGCGCGGACGTGCCCGGTCGGGGAGGACACCAGCGGCCGGTTGACCAGGTGCGGGTGCTCCTCGACCGCGTACAGGGCGAGCGCGAGCCGGCGGACCGTCGGGTCCGCGTCGGCGGCCGACAGCGAGGAGAGGTCCACCCACGACTCGAGGTCGGGTGTGGCCTGCTCGATGACGTCGACGAGGGTCTCGGAGACCTCCCGGATCATGCTGCCCCCCACGGCTCGGGTCGTGAGCGCCATCGTCGACGCCGGCCGTGACCGCTCCGTCACCGTCGCGTCGTGCTCCCGTCGCGGCGTCGCGACGGTGACGGAGCCGTGTCTGTGTCGCGACACGCGGGACCTACCGTCACGTGCCGTGGCAGGCGGCGAGCGGCGCTCGGGGGTGCTGCTGGTCCGCGCCTGGGTGCAGAACGGGACGGTGGTGGCCCGGCTGCGCTGGTCGTCCCCCGAGGGGTCCGAGGAGCTCGTCGCCGCGGGACCCGACCAGGTGCGGGCGGGCGTGGACCTGTTCCTCGCCCGGCTGGCCGGGACGGACGGCGAGGAGGGCCTGTGATGCACCGGTGACGTCCGCGAGACGCGGGCGCCGCAGGCTGCGGACATGACCGCGGTGTCGGAAGGACCCACCCTCGGCTCCCCGGTGCGGCTGCGGCTGCTCGGCGGCTTCGAGCTCACCGTCGACGGCCGGGCGTGGGAGCTCCCGCCCGCGGCCGCCCGGCTCGTCGCCTTCCTCGGGCTGCACGAGCGCCCGCTGGTGCGGTCCCACGTGGCGGGCGTGCTCTGGGGCGACCGGACGGAGGACCGGGCCGGCGCGTGCCTGCGCTCGGCGATCTGGCGGGCGAACGCCGGAGGGCACGTGATCCTCGCGGGCAGGTCCCGGATCGGCCTCGCGCCGTCGTCCGTGGACGCCCGGGAGGCGGCCGACGCCGCGCACGCGCAGCTGGTCGGCGGCGCGCCGGTGGCGCCCGAGGTGCTCAGCGGTGAGCTGCTGCCCGGCTGGTACGACGACTGGGTGGTCGTCGAGCGGGAGCGGCTGCGCCAGCTGTCGCTGGAGGCGATGGAGCAGATGGCCCAGACCCTGCTCGAGGCGGGGCAGTGGCGACGGGCGATCGAGGCGGCGCTCGCGGTGGTGACGATCGAGCCGTTGCGGGAGTCCGCCCACCGCATGCTCGTCGAGGCACACGTCGGTGCCGGCAACCGGGCGCAGGCCCTGCGTCAGTTCGGGCGGTGCCGCGACCTGCTGGCGCGCGAGCTGGGCATGGCGCCCGGGAGTGCACTGGTCGCGGCGGCGGCGCTGGCACAGGGCGGCCCGGTCGCGACGACGGCGTGACGGGGCACGTCGTCGGCCCTGGCAGGATGTGGCGCGGCCCCCGTAGCCCAACTGGCAGAGGCAGCCGGCTTAAACCCGGCACAGTCCGGGTTCGACCCCCGGCGGGGGCACGATCGCGACGGAGCGGTCAGGCGCGGGCCTCAGTAGCGCGCGGTGCCCCGCTCGTTGTCGAAGATCGAGCGGCAGCCGGGGCACTCGCCACCGTCGGGGCCGTCGTCCTCGGGGAACTTGGTGGTCGGCGTCACGAACACGCCGCAGATGCTCATGCCGTCCCGGAAGAAGTGCTGCTGCTTGTCGTTCTGGGTGAGTCGCAGCCAGCCCTCGGGAAACGTCGTCTGCATGGTGTCCATCGTCTCGCCGGGATCGGCGGCGGGGGCATGACGAAAGGCCCGACTCGTCCGTCAGGCGAGGCCTTCGGCCGCCTCCGCCTGCTCGATCGTCGCCAGCCAGTCCCGCTTGGTGGCGCGCCAGCCCTCGTCGTCGGTGCCCAGGCGCCAGTAGCCCGAGACCGACAGCTGCTCCCGGCCGACCCCGCGGTCGGCGCGCACGTGCCGGCGCAGCTCGCGGACCACCCCGGCCTCGCCGTGCACGAAGGCGCTCACCGGCGCGGGGAGCTCGGGGAGGGCGACGACGGTGTCGACGAGGGCCAGGCCGGCCACCGCGACACCCTGGTGGACCCAGAGGACCTGGACGCCCGCGGGCCGGGCCAGCGGGATCTCGTCCTCGGGACCGTGCACCTCGATCACGGCGTGCCCGACGGCGTCGGCGGGGAGCCGCTCGAGCGCGACGGCGATGGCCGGCAGGGCGCTCGCGTCGCCGGCGAACAGGTACGACGCCGCGTCCGGGTCGGGGGACCACGCGCCGCCGGGGCCGCTGAGCAGCACCTCGTCGCCGGGCTGCGCGCCCGCCGACCACGGCCCGGCGATCCCCTCGTCGCCGTGGACCACGAAGTCGAGCGTGAGCTCACCGGCCACCGGGTCGAACGCGCGGACCGTGTAGGAGCGCTGGCGGGGCTGGTCCTCGGGCGGGAGGCTCGCGCGCACGGCGTCCAGGTCGAGCCGGCCGTCCTGCCGGAGCGGTCGGGGGGTGCCCTCCGGGAGGAAGAGCACCTTGACGTAGGAGTCGGCGTGCGGCGACGGCGTGAAGGCGGCCAGACCGGGGCCGCCGACGACCACCCGCACCATGGTCGCGGCGATGCGCTCGGTCCGGACCACCTGCGCCACGAGAGGTGCGGGGCGGGGGCGGGCCGGTGCGTCGGTCATCGAGGTCCTTCGTCGGGGGGGCGGGTGTGCGGCCGCCCACGCTAGCCGAGCCTGCTGTCAGCCACGTCCCCCCGAGCACGACAGCGGGGACGGTCCCCTCCGGACCGTCCCCGCTGTGGACCCACGGATCAGGCGTCGCGCCGCTTGAGCAGCACGGCCGCGATCACCAGCACGATCACGACCCACGCGACGAGCACGCCGTAGCCCTGCCATGCGGTCAGGTCCGCGCCGACGGTCGACGCCGTGTTCTGCGCCTCGATGGCCGCGTCGGTCATCGTGATCTGCTGCCCCGCCGCACCCGGCATGAACGGGAGGATGTACTGCAGCGGCTTCCAGGGCACGAGCGAGAAGACGATGGGCAGCACGAGCAGGAGCCCGAGGATCGTCGCGACGGCCGCGGCGGAGTGGCGCAGCAGCGCACCGAACGCGAACGACAGCAGGCTGATCGTCGCGAGGTACAGCGCGGTGCCGAACAGCGCCCGGAGCGTGGAGTCCTCGCTCAGGTCGACGGCCATGTCCTGGCCCCCGAAGAAGAGCGCCTGGAGCGCGGCGGCGATCCCGACCGCCGCGGCGGCGGCGACCAGGGTGACGACGCCGAGGACGACGGCCTTCGACCAGAGCACGGCCAGGCGCTTCGGCGCCGCGGTCAGGCTCGAGCGGATCATGCCGGTCGTGTACTCACCGGTGATCGTCAGCGCCCCGAGCACGGCGAGCGCGAACTGCCCGAGGTAGACGGCGGGGGTGTACGCGTCCAGCGGGCTGAGCGGCGTCCCGGCCGGCGGTCCGCCGTCCTCGGGCGACGGGGTGTTGAGCACGGCGAGCGTGAACAGCAGGACGAGCCCGACGATCGCCAGGAAGAAGATCGACATCGTCCACGCGGTCGAGCGGACGGACCAGAACTTGATCCACTCGCCCCGCAGCAGGTGGGCGAACGTGAGCTTGCCCGGCTTCGGGGCGGTGGCGTGGCGGTGGGGCTCGGTGGCGACGGCGGTGCTCATCGGGCGTCCTCTCCGGTGGTCGGGGCGGCTGCTGCCGGGTCAGGCACGGCCGCGTGGGCGCCCGTCGACCGGGACGGCTCGCCGGGCAGTGCGGCCGAGTGGTACTCGACGGACTCGGACGTCAGGGACATGTAGGCGTCCTCGAGGGAGCCGGTCAGCGGGGTCAGCTCGTGCAGGACGATGGCCGACCGCGCGGCGATCTCACCCACCTCGGCCGCGGTGGCGCCGTGCACCTCGAGCAGGCCCTCCTCGCCGGGCGTCACAGTGATCGCCGGGCCCGCCAGGCGCGCCGCGAGGTCGGAGGCCTGCGGCGACCGGACGCGGACGGTGGCCTTGGTGGCCTGCGAGATCACCGTGTCGACGGGGCCGTCGGCGATGATCTTGCCGCGGCCGATGACGATCAGGTGGTCGGCCGTGACGGCCATCTCGCTCATCAGGTGCGAGGACAGGAAGACCGTGCGGCCCTCGGAGGCGGCCAGGTACTTGACCAGGTTGCGGACCCACAGGACGCCCTCGGGGTCGAGCCCGTTGACCGGCTCGTCGAGGATCAGCGTCTGGGGGTCGCCCACCAGGGCGGCCGCGATGCCGAGGCGCTGGCCCATGCCGAGCGAGAACCCGCCGACCCGCCGCTTGGCGACGGTGTCGAGCCCGGTCATGGAGATGACCTCGTTCACGCGCTTGTCGCCGATGCCGTGCGTCGCCGCGATCGCGCGCAGGTGGTTGCGCGCGCTGCGACCGGTGTGGACCGCCTTGGCCTCGAGGAGCGCTCCCACCTCGGTGAGGGGGGAGCGGTGCTCGGCGTAGGGGCGACCGTTCACCGTCACTGTGCCGCGCGTGGGCCGGTCGAGGCCCATGATCATCCGCATCGTCGTCGACTTCCCGGCGCCGTTGGGGCCCAGGAAGCCGGTGACCCGTCCGGGCTGCACCGTGAACGAGATCCCGTCCACCGCCAGCTTGGTGCCATATCTCTTCGTCAGGTCGTGGGCCTCGATCATCGCTTGTCCTCGTCGTCGGGAGTGGAGCCGTGACGACCCTAGGGGTGCGCCGCAACCACATACATCGGACCATGGGGGGATCGCGGCCCAGCCGAAAGGCCGAGGTGGGAAAGACCCGGGAACGAACGCGCCCCTGTCCGCGTTCGCTACGGTGACAGCCTTGTCTGACAGCGCCCGATCCGTCCAGGAGGACGCCATGGCCAATCCGATCTTCAACAACAGTCCGGTCTTCCAGGACCCCGTCCAGCGCCGGGGCCAGAAGTCGCCCGCGTCGACGGTCTCCTACGGCACCGCCGGCGCCCAGGTGGCCGACGCCGCCACCCTCGACCAGATGTACGACGCCCCCGCTGCGACGACGCGCGAGACGGGCCGCCTGACGTACGACGACGTCATCATGAAGACCGCCGGCCTGCTGGCCGTGCTGGTCGTCACCGGTGCGGCCACCTGGGTGCTCGCGCCCGGGCTGTGGATCGTCGGCGCGATCGTCGGCCTGGTCCTCGGCCTGGTCAACGCGTTCAAGAAGGAGCCGAGCCCGCCGCTCATCGTGCTGTACGCCGCCGCCCAGGGCGTGTTCCTCGGTGGCATCAGCCAGTTCTACGAGTCGTTCTACGACGGCATCGTCGGCCAGGCCGTCCTCGCCACGCTCTCGGTGTTCGCGGTCTCGCTGTTCCTCTTCAAGTCCGGCAGGGTCCGGGTCACGCCGAAGTTCCAGCGCACCCTGCTCATCGCCATGGTCGGCTACCTCGTGTTCTCGCTGATCAACCTCGTGGCCATGCTGTTCGGGGTCGGCGGGGGCGACTACGGCCCGCTGCGGTCCGGGTGGCTCGGCGTCGCCGTCGGCCTCATCGCGGTCGTGCTCGCGGCCGCCATGCTCATCGTCGACTTCGACTCCATCAAGCGTGGCGTGGAGGCCGGTGTGCCTGCCAAGCTCGCGTGGACGGCGGCCTTCGGCCTCGTCGTGACGCTGGTCTGGCTGTACCTGGAGCTGCTGCGGATCTTCGCGATCCTGCGTGGCGACTGACCCCGGCCTGAACTGACTGACGTCGGCCCGGGTGCGATGATCGATCGCACCCGGGCCGACGTGCGTCTGCCCGACCCCGCCACCCATGGGAGCGCAGGACAGTGAAGTACGCGAAGCACATCTCGGAGCTCGTCGGCGGCACCCCGCTGGTCCAGCTCACGTCCGTGACGGCCGGCCTGACGGCGACGATCCTCGCCAAGGTCGAGTACATGAACCCCGGCGGCTCGGTGAAGGACCGGATCGCGCTGAAGATGATCGAGGCCGCGGAGGCGAGCGGCGAGCTCAGGCCCGGCGGGACGATCGTCGAGCCGACCAGCGGGAACACCGGCGTCGGGCTGGCCCTCGTCGCCCAGCGCAAGGGCTACCGCTGCGTGTTCGTCTGCCCGGACAAGGTCAGCCAGGACAAGCGCGACGTGCTGCGGGCCTACGGGGCGGAGGTCATCGTGACCCCGACCGCCGTGGCCCCCGACCACCCGAACTCGTACTACTCGGTGTCCGACCGGCTCGCGCGCGAGATCCCGGGCGGCTGGAAGCCGAACCAGTACGCCAACCCGAACGGTCCCGCCAGCCACTACGAGTCGACCGGCCCCGAGATCTGGGCAGACACCGACGGGCGCGTCACGCACCTGGTCGCGGGCGTCGGCACCGGCGGCACGATCACGGGCACGGGGCGCTACCTGCACGACGTCTCCGAGGGCCGAGTCTGGGTGATCGGCGCCGACCCCGCCGGCTCGGTGTACTCCGGCGGCGACGGGCGGCCGTACCTGGTCGAGGGCGTCGGCGAGGACTTCTGGCCGACCGCCTACGACCCGACGGTCCCGGACGAGATCATCGCCGTGTCCGACGCCGACTCCTTCGCGATGACGCGGCGGCTGGCGCGCGAGGAGGGGCTGCTGGTCGGCGGCTCGTGCGGCATGGCGGTCGAGGCGACCCTGCGGTACGCCCGGCGGCTGCAGGAGGAGGACCCGCAGGCCGCGGCCGCCGCGGTGATCGTCGTGCTCCTGCCCGACAGCGGGCGCGGCTACCTGTCCAAGATCTTCAACGACTCGTGGATGCGGTCGTACGGGTTCCTGGCCGCCGACGAGGGCGCCACCGTGGCCGACGTGCTGCGTACCAAGACCGGCGAGCTGCCCGACCTGGTGCACACCCACCCCAACGAGACCGTGCGCGACGCCATCTCGATCCTGCACGAGTACGGCGTCTCGCAGATGCCCGTGGTCGGTGCGGAGCCGCCCGTGAAGATCGGCGAGGTGGCCGGTGCGGTCAGCGAGCGCGAGCTGCTGGACGCGGTGTTCTCGGGCGAGGCGGAGCTGTCCGACCGCGTGGACCGGCACATGTCCTCGGCGCTGCCGCTGATCGGCTCCGGGGAGAGCGTGGAGTCGGCGCGGTCGGCCCTGCAGAAGGCGGACGCGCTCATGGTGGTCGACGACGGGTCGCCCGTCGGCGTGCTCACGCGGCACGACCTGCTCGGGTTCCTCGCGCGGTAGATTGCGCTTTCCGGCCCACGCGAAGGAGCACGATGGCCCTGTTCGACCTGCCCTTGTCCGAGCTCGAGCGGTACCTGCCCGAGCTGGACGAGCCGGAGGACTTCGACGCGTTCTGGGCCGACACGCTGGCGGAGGCGCGGACGTTCGACCTGGGCCTGACCGTGGTGCCCGTGGACACCGGGCTGACGGTGATCGAGGCGTTCGACGTGACGTTCTCCGGGTTCGGCGGGCACCCGATCAAGGCGTGGGTGACCCGACCGGCGGGGGTGGCCGGGGACCTGCCCGCGGTGGTCGAGCTCATCGGGTACGGCGGCGGGCGGGGGTTCGCGCACGAGCGGCTGGCCTGGGCCGCCGCCGGGTACGTGCACCTGGTGATGGACACGCGGGGGCAGGGCTCCACCTGGGGCAACGGCGGGCACACGCCGGACCCGGCGGGGTCGGGGCCGGCGTCGCCGGGGGTGATGACGCGCGGGGTCCTCGACCCGCGCGAGCACTACTACCGGCGGCTCATCACGGACGGCGTGCGGGCGGTCGACGCGGTGCGGGCGCTGCCCGGGGTCGACGCGTCGCGAGTGGCCGTGGCGGGGATCAGCCAGGGCGGGGGACTGGCGCTCGCGGTCGGCGGGCTGGCCGACGGGATCGTCGCCGTCATGCCGGACGTCCCGTTCCTGTGCCACTACCCGCGGGCGCTGGCGATCACCGACGCGTTCCCGTACGGCGAGCTCGTGCAGTACCTCGCGGTGCACCGCGACCAGGAGGCGACCGTGCTGCGGACCATGTCGTACCTGGACGGGGCGCACTTCGCGCGGCGGGCGTCGGCTCCCGCCCTGTTCTCCGTCGCGCTGCGCGACCAGACCTGCCCGCCGTCGACGGTGTTCGCCGCGTACAACCACTACGCGGGCCTGGCGGCCGTCCGGCCGCAGACCGAGATCGAGGTCTACGCCTACAACCAGCACGAGGGCGGCCAGGCGTTCCAGCTCGACCGCCAGCTGCACTGGCTGCGCGGGGTGCTGGCGGCCGAACCCGCACCGGTCGTCGCCGGGGTGGGCTGAGGATCACGCCGCGAGGCGGAACCGGTACCAGTGCGGTGACGTCCTCGTCAGGGGCCAGCCCAGCCCGGTGGTGTCCGCCGGCTCGGCGGCGATCATGTCCCAGCCCGGGAGCGCCGCCTGGATCTCCGCGCGCGTGACGCCGCCGGTGAGGGACCGCAGCCGCGTGGCCCCGAACTCGAGCATCAGGAGGGTGGCTCGGGGGTTCGCGAGCGCGGAGACTCCTCGGCCCATGGCCGCGCGCTCCTCGGCGTCCAGGTGCTGGAAGCAGCCGACGTCCAGGAAGAAGTCGAACGCGCCCAGGTCGGCGGCCTCCAGCACCGTCACGTCACCCACGACGAAGCGGGCGTCGGACGGTCCGCGCCTCGCCACGTCGATGGCGTGCGAGGCGGTGTCGATCCCGACGACGTCCCAGCCTCGGCGCGCGAGCTCGTGGGTCTTCTGGCCGCGGCCGCACCCGAGGTCGAGCGCGCGACCGGGTGGGTACGGCCGGTCCGCCTCCTCGCGGTCCAGCAGTGCGCCCAGGGTGGACGCAGCCACTCGTCCGTAGTGCTCCCACGGCGCGAAGCCGATCCGGTACGCGAGGCCGTAGCCCGTGCGGACACCCTTCATGGTGGACCCCCTGACGGTGCGTCCACCCATCCCAGCACCGGACCGGCCGCGGGGGCTACCGCACGCTCAGCCGTTCCAGGCCGCCCACCAGCCCGGCGACGAGGAAGTCGAAGCTCTCGTCGACGTCGTCGGGCATGCCGAAGCCGCCCTCCAGCTCCAGGACGACGAACCCGTGCGTCGCGGCGCGGAACGCGCGGACGGCGTCGATGCGCCGCTCGTCGGGCACCCCGAGGGCGGCCACGGCGGTGGACAGCTCGGCGACCGCCTGGGCGCCCGCCTGCTGGACGGCCCCGGCGTCGGGGTCGCGGACCCATGACGTGCCCTGGACGGCCTGGTAGCGGCCGGGGGAGCGCCGGGCGAGGTCTCGGGTCGCGTGAGCCATGGCCGGGAGCATGTCGGCGCCGCCGTGCCGCTCCCGGACCACTTCGAGGGTGTGCACGAAGTCCACGACGCAGACGAGCGCGACCTCCCGGCGCAGGGCGGGCAGGCCCGCGACGTGCTTGTAGAGGCTCGGCACCGCGACGCCGGCGCGAGCGGCCACGGCCGCGAGCGTGAGGTCGGTGAACCCGGTGGGCCCGCCGTCGTCGACCACCGCGAGGGCGAGCTCGACGACGGCGGCCCGGTCGAGTCCGGCCCTAGGCACGGGAGTCCGCGCGCACCTGGAACCGGCCGGCGGCGTCGCGGGGCAGGCCGGCGAGGAAGGAGAGCGTGCGGGGGACCACGACCTCGGGGGCCTGGTTCTGCGGGTAGTGGGCGACGTCGGGGATGACGACGACCTCCCCGTCGAGCACGCTGCGCAGCCAGTCCGCCTCGGCCGCGGGGTCGGCGAAGTCGGGGTCGATCGCGCCGACGAAGGCGACCGCGGGCGCAAGGATCTCCGGCACGCGTGCCTCGACCGGGGCGTGGGTGAGCTGGACCGTCAGGTGCCGGAAGGAGCGCAGGTGGGCGGGGTCCGTCATCGCCGCCCGCAGGTCGGCGACGTGCTCGTCGAGCCACGGCGCCTTCGTGCCGCGGTTCAGGTAGCCGCGGTAGTAGGAGGCCCACACCGCGCCGCCCCACGGGCGGGAGAACAGCACCCGCTCGAGGCCGTGCATGACCGCGACGGCGATCGCCGGCATCGGACGCTCGCGCAGGAAGGGGCCGGTCAGGACGAGGCCCGCGACGAGGTCCGGCCGCTCGGCGGCGGCCCAGCCGGCGGCCCCGGCGCCCATGGAGTTGCCGACGAGGACCGCCGGACCGCCGAGGTGCTCGACGAGCGCGAGCGCGTCCTGGCCGGTCACGACGTCGCCGTGGGTCGAGAACGTGGTGTCGGAGTCGCCGTGGCCGCGCAGGTCCATCACGGCGACGCGGTGACCGGTGTCGGCGAGCGGGCCGGTCAGCTCGCGCCACGTGCCGCGCAGGTCGCCCATGCCCGGGATGAGGACGACGAGCGGGCCGTCCGCGGGCCCGTCGACCGTGTAGGCGATCCGCCCCTCGGGGCGCTGCAGGTGCTGGATGGTCGTCATGGACTAAAAGCTAATGCCATTAGCCAATGCGGTCAACCCCTCGGTTCGGCGTCTGTCGGTCGGGGTTGGCAAGATGGGCGGGCACTGTCATCCACTGAAGGAGTACGTCATGTCCGCAGCGCTGCCCGAGGTCTCGGGTTCCTTCGGCCAGAAGCCGACGCTGACCTTCCCTGACGCTCCGGCGTCGGGTGAGCTCGAGGTCCTGGTCCTGTCCCGCGGCGACGGCGCCCTCGTCGAGGCCGGCGACGACCTCGAGGTGCACTACCTCGGCCAGTCCTGGCAGGGCGGCATCTTCGACAACTCGTACGACCGCGGTTCCTCGATCAGCTTCCCGATCGGCGTCGGCGCGGTCATCGCCGGGTGGGACGAGGCACTCGTCGGCCAGCAGGTCGGGTCGCGCGTGCTCGTCTCGATCCCCTCGCACCTGGGCTACGGCGACCGCGGTGTCCCGCAGGCCGGCATCAAGGGCGGGGACACGCTGGTCTTCGTCGTCGACATCGTCGGCACCAGCAACTGACCCGACGGCGACGGCCCCCTCTGCACCTCGCGGAGGGGGCCGTCGCTATCCTCGGCCCGTGGCGGACGGCGTGGTGACCATCGGCGAGTTCGCGCGCCGGTCGGGGCTCTCGCTCAAGGCCTTGCGGCTGTACGACGCCCGGGGGCTGCTCGAGCCGGTCCGCGTGGACCCGGACAGCGGGTACCGCTACTACGACCTCGGCCAGCTGGACCGGGCGCACACGATCTCGCTGCTCCGGCGGCTCGAGATGCCGCTCGGCACGATCGCCGACGTGCTCGCCGCGAGCAACGGGCAGGCGGCCGCGATCCGGTCCTGGTGGGACGGGCGGCAGCGGGAGCTCACCGAGCGCGGGCCTGAGCTGGACCTGGTCCTGCACGTCCTCGGGGAGCCGGACGCACCCGCCCGGACGGGCCGGTTCGGGGTGGACGACGTGGTGGTGGAGGCGATGGGTCCGCGGACAGTGGCGTCGGTCCGGCACCACGTGCTGCAGGAGGACCTGGTTGCGTCGCTGACGTCGGACGTCGTCGAGCTCCGGGCGTTCCTCGACGCGGGAGGCGCCACGTACGGCCAAGAGTTCTGGGTGCTGTTCCACGGGGCGGTGGGCTTCGACGGCGACGGCCCCATCGAGACGTGCGTGCCGTACGAGGGTGCGATCGCGCCTGCCGGCGCCGTCACGCTGCGGGAGGAGCCCGCGCAGACCGTGGCGCACGTCCCGGTGACGGCCGCCGACTGCCGGTACCCCGAGATCATCGGCGCGTACGTCGCGCTGGAGACCTGGTTCGTGTCCCGCGGCCGCGCGCACGGCGGCCCGGAGCGCGAGATCTACCCCGTGCCGTGGTCGGACGAGGGCGTCGTCGTGCACGTCGCCCGGCCGGTCTCTTGACCCTGCCCCTGGGGCAGGCTCCAGGCTGGCCGCATGCCTGAGCTCGCCGACTACGCCGCCCACAGCCGCTACTCCGACCCGGGCCCGCACGCGCCCCTGCTCGCCGCGGTACCCACCGACCCGGGCTCGCTGCACCAGGCGGCCTGCTCGGTGGTCATCCACTACCGGGGCGCGGCGGACCAGCTGGTCCCGGGGCAGGACGCGGACATCGACCTGCGGTGGCTCTCCGACCTGCTCGACGAGTCGCAGCGGCGGTCCGCCGGCCCGCTGACCAGCGCTCGGGAGCCCGCCCAGCAGCTCGCGGGGTGCTGCCGCGACCACACCCTCGTCGCGATCGCGGTGCTGCGCGAGCACGGGATCCCGGCGCGCAGCCGGGTCGGGTTCTCCGGCTACTTCCGCCCCGGGTTCCACCACGACCACGTGGTCGGGGAGTACTGGGACGGGTCGCGCTGGGTGCGGTTCGACCCCGAGCTCGACATGGCCGAGAACTGGTTCGGCTTCGACTCGCACGACATGGCGACGGGGCTCGGGGCGCCGTTCGAGACCGCGGCGGAGGTCTGGCAGGCGCACCGTCGCGACGGGCTCGACGTGTCGAGCTACGGCGTCGACCCCTCGCTGCCGTTCCTGTGCGGGCCGGAGTTCGTGCGGGGCTACGTCGTCACCGAGCTCGCGCACCGTGAGCGCGACGAGCTGCTGCTCTGGGACGTGTGGGGGGACACCCTGCCCGAGACGCCGACGCCCGCCGAGGAGCTCGACCGGCTCGCCGACGAGGTCGCCGAGCTGCTCGTCGCCGCGGACGCCGGGGACGCGTCCGCTGAGGTGAAGCTGGCGGAGCGGTACGCGACCGATCCCCGGCTGCAGCCGGGCAGCTCCGTCGTGACGCTCTCGCCGACCGGGCGCGTCGGGGACGCGGACCTCGAGGCGAGGGTCAATCGCTGGCGGGCGTGACCTGCGCAGCGTCCGAGGAAGCGGGCGTCATAGCGCGCACATCCTCGGACGTTGCGAGTTCTAGAGGACGTGGCGGTCCAGGAAGTCGTTGCGGAAGACGCCGTCGGGGTCCGTGCGCGCGACGAGTGAGCGGAAGTCGTCCCAGCGCGGGTACAGGCGGGCGAGGTCGCGGCCCGCGTCGGCGAAGAGCTTGCCCCAGTGCGGGCGCGCGCCGAACGGGGCCAGCGCGGCCTCGATCGTCGGCAGGAGGGCCTCGACCTCGGGCTGGCGCGGCTGCCAGGTGAAGTGCAGGCCGACGCGGTCGCCGCCCTCGGCGGTGGACAGCCACAGGTCGTCGCCGGCGATCGTGCGGACCTCGGTGACCTGCAGCAGCGGCGCGATCCGGTCGCTCAGAGCGCGGATCGCCTCCAAGGCTGCGACCGCGTGGGCGCGCGGGACCAGGTACTCCGACTGGAGCTCGTCGCCGTTGCTCGGCGTGAAGTCCATGCGGAAGTGCGGCAGGCGGTCGTGCCACGGGCCGGGCTCGCCCAGCTGCGCGGTGCAGTTGACGGGGTCGATGCCGGGCAGCGGGTGGCGGGGGCCGTCGGCCGGGGTCGCGCCGAACAGCTCGGTGCGCAGCCGGTAGCCCGGCGTGACGCGCGTCTTGCGCCAGACCTGCGCGATCGTGTCGCCGGTCCAGTCGGTGAAGAGGCTCACCGAGTCGGCGCTGCTCGTCAGCTCGTCGAGGTGCTCCAGCGCGGCCGCCCACGGCAGGTCGAGGTGCACCTCCTGGGCGACGTCGAACGTGGGCTCGATGTCCAGCGTCACGCGTGTGGCCACGCCCAGCGCACCGAGCGCGACCACCGAGCCGGCGAAGTCGTCGTCGCCGCGGCGGACCGTCCGGACCGTGCCGTCGGGTCCGACGAGCTCGAGGGCGGCCACCGCGGCCGCGAGGTTCCGGCTCCGGTCGCCCGAGCCGTGCGTGGCCGTGGCGACCGCACCGGCCACGGAGATGTGCGGCAGGGACGCGAGGTTGTGCACCGCCCAGCCGGCCGGGTGCAGGTGCTGCGCGAGCGTGCCGTACCGCGTTCCGGCGGTGACCGTCACGGTCCGCGCGTCCGCGTCGATCTCCGGCGCAGCCTCCAGGCCGTCCAGGACGACGAGGGCGGCGGGGTCGTCGGCGAGGTCGTTGAAGCAGTGCCGGGTGCCCAGGGCGCGGATCCTGGGAGCGCCCGCGACCAGCTCCTGCAGCTCCTCGACCGAGCCCGGGTGGTGCACGACTCCCGCGCGGTACGTGTAGTTCCCGGCCCAGTTCGTCAGCGTCACCGGTCCAACCTACGACCCGGGGGCGGTGAGGAAGATGTCGAACAGGCTCGGGTGGTGCGCGTGCACGAGCACCAGGAACACGATGAGGTCGAACAGCAGGTGCACGGCCACGACGTAGCTCAGCGAGGACGTCCGGCGGAAGATCCAGCCCTGGATCAGGGCGAACGGGATGGTCAGCAGCGGACCCCACTCGCGGTAGCCCAGCTCCCACAGGAACGACACGAACACCGTCGCCTGCAGCACGTTGGCCAGCCAGAACGGGAAGTGCGGCCGCAGCAGCGCGAGCACCACGCAGATGAAGAACAGCTCGTCCCAGATGCCCACCGCGTTGACCCCGACGAACAGCCGCGCGATGTCCCCGGACCCGTCCAGGTCGGGCCAGTTCTGCCACACGCCTGAGCCGAGGAAGTACGCAGGGAGGATCAGGTACGCCGCGATCGCGACCGCCACGAGGTAGAGCGCCTGCCAGCGGTCCCAGCGTCGGCCCGTGCGCACGGGGAAGTGGATCTTGTCGTCGTGGAAGACCCTGCTGGAGAGGAGCGTCGGCACGACGACGGCCAGGCCGAGCGCGACCGTGAACCTGAGCATGCCCACGTTGGACAGGTCGGCCTTCAGGGAGATCGTGCTGATGATCGCCTGGCCGAGGGCGATGAGGGCGAGGTCCCTGCCCAGCCGCCGGTCGACGGCGAGCCCGAGCGCCACGCCGAGCACCAGCGGCAGGTAGCCGAGTGGCCGCACGTGGACCGCGAACAGGAGCACCGCGGCTCCGCAGACCAGGACGGCGGCGAGCACGCGTCCGGCAGTGTGGAGGGTCGGCCTCGGGATGTCGACGGCGGGGACTACGTCGTGCACGGTCAGCCTCCAGGGGGTGGACCTGAAGTCTGTCTGGTCACCGCGCGCTGGGCGACACTTGCGCGATGGACCTCCCGCGCGTCGCGATCACCTACTGCACGCAGTGCCGCTGGCTCCTGCGGGCCGCCTGGTACCAGCAGGAGCTGCTGACCACCTTCCACCGGGAGCTCGGGGAGGTGGCGCTGCGGCCGGCGACCGGGGGTGTGTTCCGGGTCGAGGTGGACGGCGCGCTGGTGTGGGACCGGGGCGAGCGGGGTGGGTTCCCGGACCTGCCGGAGCTGAAGCGGCTGGTGCGGGACCTGGTGGCGCCCGACAAGCCGCTGGGGCACTCGGAGGGCTGACCCGGCGGACATACCTGGACATACGTGCAGGTGGACCGGGGTCCAGCGCCCGATGGACAGTCGTAGACGGGTCGCGGCGGGCGTCGATACGTTCGCCGCGGACCGGCAGGGGGAGCGACCCGGTCGGTCCGCCAAGGACGACGCCGAGGGTGGCAGGCCGGGACGACGGGGACCCTGGCAGGCCCCATGGCGGGTGGGTGGCCGACAGCGGGGGCACGTCGGCCACCCACCCGCTCATCGATGGGTGCGCCCCGTCCGCGACGAGACCCATGGAGCCGGGCGGTGGGACGGTCTCTTCGCTAGCCTCGTGTCCGTGCCCCTGCCCATACGTGTGAACGCGCCCCTCGGTTCCCGCCGTGCTGAAGACTCGCGGCGCGGCCGGGTGCGCTGATGTCGACCACGCCGAGCGACCAGAACCTACGCAACCGGCTGCGTGAGCGGCTGAAGTTCGCGCTGCGGGGCGGCCTCCAGTTCTTCGACCTGGAGCTGTCGCGCGGGTCCTTCGCTGGGCAGGTGTCGCGGACTCTGTCGGCGCACGGCATCACTGAGGTGCTGGACATCGGCGCCAACGTGGGTCAGTACGCGCTGAGCCTGCGCCGAGCCGGGTTCGCCGGGCGGATCATCAGCTGCGAACCGCTCTCGGGCGCGTTCGGTGAGCTGAAGCGCAGGGCCGCGCGAGATGACAGCTGGCATCCGGTCAGGACAGCCGTGGGGAGCAGCACCGGCCTGGCCCAGATCAACGTCGCGGGCAACTCCTACTCGTCCTCGATCCTCTCCATGGCGAAGGCGCACCTCGACGCTGCACCCGACTCGGCGTACATCGCGGTCGAGCGGGTGCCGGTCACGACCGTCGCGGAGCTGGTCGGGCGGTTCGACGTCGATCCGGCGCGCACCCTGCTCAAGATCGACACTCAAGGATTCGAGTCCGCTGTCCTCGACGGAGCCGGGGACCAGCTGAACCGCTTCGAAGCGGTTCAGCTGGAGCTGTCCTTCGTCGAGCTGTACGACGGCCAGCAGCTGGCCGGGGAGCTGTTCGACCGGCTCAGGGGCCTCGGCTACCGGCTTCAGTCGTTCGCGCCCGGGCTGGCCGACAACGACGGTCGCCTGCTCCAGTGCGACCTGCTCGCCGTTCGCGAGGGATGACCAGCCCGGGGCGTCTCCTCGTCCTTCAGGCCCCGGTCGGACGCGGGCAGGAGACGCCCGTGCCGCCCAGTCCGCAGTACCCGTTCGGGTTCTTGTCGAGGTACTGCTGGTGGTAGCCCTCGGCGTAGTAGAACCTGCCGGCGTCCTCGGCCGACCGGATCTCGGTGGTGATCTCGCCGAAGCCGGACCGCGTCAGCCGCGGCTGGTACTCGTCGCGCGTGGTGCGCGCGGCGAGCTCCTGCTCGGGCGTCGTGGTGTAGATCGCCGAGCGGTACTGGGTGCCGACGTCGTTGCCCTGCCGGTAGCCCTGCGTCGGGTCGTGCGACTCCCAGAAGGTGCGCAGCAGGTCGCCGGCCGAGACGACCGTCGGGTCGTACGCGACCATCACCATCTCGGTGTGCCCGGTCAGGGCGGTGCAGGTCTCCTCGTAGGTGGGGAACGGCGTGAACCCACCCTGGTAGCCGACCGCCGTCGTCACCACGCCGGGGATCGTCCAGAAGGTGCGCTCGGCGCCCCAGAAACAGCCCATCGCGACGTAGAGGACCTCGGTGCCGTCGGGCCACGGGCCCTGGAGCGGGGTGCCGAGGACGGTGTGGGTCGTCGGGATGGAGTAGGGGTAGCGGTCGCGTCCCGCCAGAGCCTTCTCGGGGGCCACCATCGTGGTCTTGAGGGCAGATCCAAACAGCCAGTTCATGGTCGTGATCCTCTCCGGGAGCCCGGTTGGTCACCTGGGTCCTCCCGCGATCTGCAACGGTGCGCACCCGCTCGGTGTTCCCGCCGACGTGGCGATCTCTTGACCGAACCAATACCAGACCGAGAGCGCACGATCACATGACCGGGAGCGCACCCGGAGCGCACCTGGAGCGCCCGAGCGGCAGTTCGGACGTGAGCGCCTAGCCTGGGACCCGTGACGAACCACGCGCACCCCCACGACGACGACTGGGCCTCCGCAGGCTTCTCGACCCGCGCCATCCATGCAGGTCAGGACCCGGACCCCACCACCGGGGCGGTCGTCCCGCCCATCTACGCGACCTCGACGTACAAGCAGGACGGCGTCGGCGGGCTGCGGGGCGGGTACGAGTACTCGCGCTCGGCCAACCCGACCCGCACCGCGCTGGAGTCGGCGCTCGCCGCGGCCGAGGGAGGAGCGGCGGGCTTCGCGTTCTCCTCGGGCCTCGCGGCGGAGGACACGCTGCTGCGCGCGGCCCTGCGCCCCGGCGACCACGTCGTCGTCCCGAACGACGCCTACGGCGGCACGTACCGCCTGATCGCGCGCGTCTTCGGGCCGTGGGGCATCGAGCACACGCCGGTCGACCTGTCGGACCCCGACGCGGTGCTCGCCGCGATCCAGCCGGGCCGCACCAAGGTGGTCTGGGTCGAGACGCCCACCAACCCGCTGCTGGGCATCGCGGACATCGCGGTGCTGGCCGCGCACGCCCGCGCGGCGGGGGCGCTGCTCGTCGTCGACAACACCTTCGCGACGCCGTACCTGCAGCAGCCGCTCGCGCTCGGTGCGGACGTCGTCGTGCACTCGACCACCAAGTACATCGGCGGGCACTCGGACGTGGTCGGCGGTGCGCTCGTCGTCGCCGACGGTGCGCAGCTTCCGGTGGGGCTCGACGGTCCGACAGGGACGACGAACCTGGCCGACGCCGTGCGGTTCCACCAGAACGCGTCCGGCGCGGTCGCGGGGCCGTTCGACGCGTGGCTGACCCTGCGGGGGCTCAAGACGCTCGCCGTGCGGATGGACCGGCACGAGAGCAACGCCCGGGCCGTCGCGGAGTTCCTTGAGGGGCACGACGCCGTCACGTCCGTGATCTACCCGGGCCTGGAGAGCCACCCCGGGCACGAGGTCGCCGCGCGCCAGATGAGCGGCTTCGGCGGCATGGTCTCGTTCCGCACCGGCAGCGAGTCGTCGGCGCTGGCGTTCTGCGGTGCCACCCACGTGTTCACGCTCGCCGAGTCGCTGGGCGGGGTCGAGTCGCTGGTCGAGCACCCGCACAAGATGACCCACGGGTCGGTGGCGGGGACCGCGCTCGAGGTGCCCGACGACCTGGTGCGCCTGTCGGTGGGCATCGAGGACGTCGCCGACCTGATCGCCGACCTCGACGCCGCGCTGGCCGCCGGGCGCGACGCGTGAGCGCCCCGGTCGAGACCGCCAAGCCCGTCGGCGACCAGGCGGTGCCGCCGTCCGTGCGCAACGCGGCCGCGTGGTCGTGGCGGCTGCTGCTCATCGGCGCGGCGCTCGCGGTGCTGCTCTGGCTGCTGAGCGAGCTCAAGGTCGTCGTCGTCCCCATCGCGGTGGCCCTGCTGCTCACGGTCCTGCTGGCGCCGTTCGTCGGCTGGATCCAGCGCAGGACGCGCATGCCGCGGGTCGCGGCCGTGGGGATCGCGCTCGTCGGGCTGATCGTCGTGGTGGCCGGCCTGCTGACGCTCGCGGGACGGTCGATCGTCAAGGGCTTCGGCGAGCTGTGGGACCAGGCCGCGCAGGGCATCGACACGCTGACCACGTGGCTGGCCGAGGGCCCGCTGCAGCTGACGACCGCCGACATCTCGGGCTGGATGGACCGGATCCAGGGGTCGCTCAGCGGCGGCAGCTCCGAGCTGGTCTCGGGGGCGCTGCACGCGACGACGACCGTGGCGCACGTCGCGGCCGGCGCGCTGATCGCCCTGTTCTGCACGTTCTTCTTCCTGCTCGACGGCCGCACCATCTGGGCGTGGGTCGTCGGCCTGCTCCCGCGCGGGTCCCGCGAGCACGTGCACCAGGCCGGTCGTCGCGGGCTCGTCACGCTCGGTGCGTACACGCGGACGCAGATCCTCGTGGCCGCCGTCGACGCCGTCGGCATCGGGCTCGGCGCGGCGATCCTGCAGGTGCCGCTCGCCCTGCCGCTGGCCGTGCTGGTGTTCCTCGGGTCGTTCATCCCGATCGTGGGCGCCGTCGTCACCGGCTCGGTCGCGATCCTCGTGGCGCTCGTGTCGAACGGGCCGGCGTCGGCCATCTGGATGCTCGCCGTCGTGGTGCTCGTGCAGCAGCTGGAGGGCCACGTGCTCCAGCCGTTCCTCATGGGCCACGCCGTCTCGCTCCACCCGGTCGCGGTCCTGCTGTCGGTGGCGGCGGGCTCGTTCGTCGCCGGGATCGTGGGCGCACTGTTCGCCGTGCCGATCGCCGCGACCCTGAACACCGTGCTCCTCTACCTGCACGGGCACGACAAGTTCCCGCAGCTGGGCACCGCCGACCACGTGCCTGTGCGCGGCCGAGGGCATCCGGTGCTCGACCGTTCCATCGCGCAGGTGGCCGAGGCGACGTCGGAGCGGGTCGCCACGCAGGCGGAGGCCGCGGACCGTGCCGACCGCGACGCGCCCGCCCCGGTGGTGGGCACCGAGGCCGACGACGCCGGCCAACCAGGCGGTCCGACCTCGCCGCCGGACCCCCGATGACCGGTCTGGCCGACGTCCGCGCCGCGGCCGCGCTGCTCGACGGTGTCGCGGACCGCACGCCGGTGCAGCTGAGCCGCGCCCTCTCGCAGGTGTGCGGCGCCGAGGTCTGGCTCAAGTGCGAGAACCTGCAGCGCGCCGGCTCCTTCAAGCTGCGGGGCGCCTACGTGCGGATGGCTCGGCTCTCCCCGCAGGAGCAGGCGCGGGGGGTGGTCGCGGCGAGCGCCGGCAACCACGCGCAGGGCGTCGCGCTCGCGGCCCGGATGCTGGGGCTGACGGCGGTCGTGTTCATGCCGGCGGACGCGGCGCTGCCCAAGATCGCGGCGACGCGGGACTACGGCGCCCGGGTCGAGCTGGTCGGCGCCTCCGTCGACGAGGCCCTGGTGCACGCGCGCGAGTACGCCGAGCGCACCGGCGCGGTCCTCATCCACCCGTTCGACCACGAGGACGTCGTCGCGGGTCAGGGCACCATCGCCCTCGAGATCGTCGAGCAGGTGCCGGACGTCGCCACCGTGATCGTGCCCATCGGGGGTGGCGGCCTGGCGGCCGGGGTGGTCGCCGCCCTCGCGGAGCTGCGCCCGGACGTGCGGGTGATCGGCGTCCAGGCCGCCCGCGCGGCCGCCTACCCGGCGTCGCTCGCCGCGGGTCACCCGATCCCGGCGCCGGAGCTGCGGACCATGGCCGACGGGATCGCCGTCGGGATGCCGGGGTCGGTGCCGTTCGAGATCCTCTCCTCGCACCACGTCGAGGTGCAGTGCGTCTCGGAGGAGGACCTCTCGCGCGCGCTCCTGCTCCTCGCGGAGCGCGCCAAGATGCTCGTCGAGCCCTCGGGGGCGGCGGCCGCGGCTGCCCTGATGGCCGGGGTCGGGCCGCTCACGGGTCCGGTGGTCGCCATCCTGTCCGGCGGGAACATCGACCCGCTGGTCCTCATGCGCGTGGTCCGGCACGGGCTGGCCTCCGCGGGGCGGTTCCTGCAGCTGCAGGTGCGGATCGACGACACCCCGGGTGCGCTCGCGGACCTGCTGCGCGCGCTGGCCGACACCGGCGGGAACGTCATGCACGTGTCGCACGCCCGCACGGTGGGCGACCTCCAGCTCGACGAGGTCGCGATCGTGGTGCAGGTGGAGACCAAGGGGCCGGACCACTGCGAGTACGTGCTCCAGCACCTCCGCGAGGCGGGCTACCGGCTGACGGACGGCTGAGACGCGAACGAGGCGCCACCCCCGAGGGGATGGCGCCTCGTGAGCGTGGTGCGTCAGCCCGCGAAGGGCTTCGCGTCGGTGATCTCGACGGGGATCTCACGCCCGTTGGGCGCGAGGTACGTGGTCGAGTCGCCGATCTTGGACCCGTTGATCGCGGCACCGAGCGGCGAGGTGGGGGAGAAGACCTCGATGTCGGACGTCCCGGCGATCTCGCGGGAGCCGAGCAGGAACACCATCTCGTCGCCGGCCACGAGCGCGGTCACGACCATGCCGGGCTCGACGACGCCGTCGTCCGGCGGGGTCCCGATCTGGACGTTGCGCAGCTTCTCCTTGAGCTCCCGGATGCGAGCGGCCTGCTTGGCCTGCTCCTCACGAGCGGCGTGGTAGCCGCCGTTCTCCTTGAGGTCACCCTCGTCGCGGGCTGCGGCGATGCGTTCGATGACCTCGGCGCTGCCCTCGCCCTCGAGGTGCGCGAGCTCGGCCGTGAGGCGGTCGTAGGCCTCCTGGGTCAACCATGTGGCCGCAGTCGTATCGGTCACGATCGCTCCTTTCCTGACGTGTGCCGGACGTGCCGGTCTGCGCTGCCCCGGGGGGAGCAGCGCACGGCAGTCCGAGCGGGCGGACGCATCGAGGGACGCGTCCGGTGTGCGGGTACTGAGGGGTGCTACCGCCGCTCCCCGCGCGTTCTGGACGCCAGTCGTGGCGCCGGACCGGGGCGGCGGTGAAACGAACAGGATAGCAAGGACGGGCAGACGCAGGCCCCGTTCTGCCGCAGAACGGCGGCGTCAGGGCTGCTCGACCAGCTCGCAGGGCTCCACGGTCCCGCTCACCGCGAGCTCGGTCGTCTGCACGGTCGCCGTCACGCGACGGGTCGCCGAGTCGGCCGGTCCCACCTCGATGGTCCGGACGCCGACCTGGCCGTACGACTCCGACAGCGCGGTGACCGTGCACGCCACGGTCGACTCCTTCGGCTTGGTCACCTCGAACGTCACCTCGATGGCGGTCGAGTCCTCGACGTGGAACCCGACGTCCTTCCAGGACACCGGCTGGCCGGCCATGTTCAGCCCGATCCAGATCACCAGCGTCGCGCCGAGCACCGCGGCGGCGACCAGCCCGAGGCGGCCCCGCCGGACGGACCGCGCCGTGGGCTCGGGTCCGTAACGCCCGGCCGGTGGGCGGGTGGTGGGCGACTCGGTCACGGAGCTCCTCGTGCTGGACGCGCGGCGCGCGCTCGGTGGCGCGACGAAGGCGCCGGGTAGGCGATCATTGTCTCTCGTCCAACCACCCGCCCGTGCCGAGCGGACCGCGACTCCGCGGACCCGGCGGGCCATCGGCGGGCGACCGACGGGAGGCCCGAGGTGACCGGAGAGCCGCTGCGCCTGATGGCGGTGCACGCCCACCCCGACGACGAGTCGAGCAAGGGTGCCGCGACCACGGCGAAGTACGTGGCCGAGGGCGTCGACGTCCTGGTCGTCTCGTGCACGGGTGGGGAGCGCGGCGACGTGCTCAACCCGCAGCACCCGCCGGTCGAGGGCGGCCTGGACGGCATGCGCGAGTACCGGCGCCACGAGATGGCGGCCGCCGCGGCCGCGCTCGGCGTGCAGCACCGCTGGCTGGGATTCGTCGACTCCGGGCTGCCCGAGGGCGACCCGCTGCCGCCGCTGCCCGAGGGGTGCTTCGCGCTGGTCCCGCTGGAGGAGGCGTCGGCCCCGCTGGTCCAGCTGGTACGCGAGTTCCGGCCGCACGTCATCACCACGTACGACCCGTCGGGCGGCTACCCGCACCCCGACCACATCATGTGCCACAGGGTCTCGATGGAGGCGTTCGACGCGGCAGGCGACCCGGACCGCTACGTGGGCCTGGGCGAGCCGTGGACGCCGTCGAAGCTCTACTACAACCACGGCTTCTCGCTCGCGCGCATGCGGGCCGTCCACGATGCCATCGTCGCGGCCGGTCGCGAGTCCCCGTTCGGTGACTGGCTCGACTCCCGTCAGGCGCGCGAGGTGCCCGAGCGTGAGGTGACCACGCGCATCGAGTGCTCGGAGTACTTCGGCCAGCGCGACGACGCGCTGCGGGCCCACGCCACGCAGATCGACCCGGACGGCTTCTTCTTCGCGGTCCCGCGCGAGCTCGAGGTCGCCCAGTGGCCCACCGAGGAGTACGAGCTGGCCGGCACGCGCGTGCCCGTCACGCTCCCCGAGGACGACCTGTTCGCCGGGCTGCGGTCATGATCGCCGTCCTGCTCGCCGCGCCGAGCCCCAGCCCGTCGGACGTCACCATCGACGGGACGCCGGTCGGGTCGCCCGGGTTCCTCGGCTTCGTGTTCACGTTCGCGCTCGCGATCGCGGTCGTGTTCCTGTTCCTGTCGCTGACCAAGCAGCTGCGCATCGTCGACCGGCGGGCCAAGGCGCTGGGGCTCGACGACGACGAGGACGACCGGTCGGCCGGGCCGCACGCCGACCTCGGCCTCGTGGACGCCGGCGCGGCCGGGCCGGACCTGGAGGTCGACGCCGACGTCGAGGTCGCGCCCAAGGACGTGCACCCCGACGACGAGCCCGGCGGGACGACCCGGTGAGCTCCGCCCCGGCGCCGCCGCAGCGACCGTCGGTGCGCGTGACCGTGGCGCAGCTGCAGGTCAGCGACGACCACACCGCCAACCGCCAGGTGGTCGAGGACGCGTTCCGCACCGCGGCGCGGAGCAGCGCAGACCTGCTGGTGGTGCCGGAGTACTCCTCGGGCTTCGACCCCCGCGGCGTCGGCTCCGAGCACGCGGAGCCGATCGACGGACCGTTCGTGACGATGCTTCGCGACCGGGCGAGGTCGACGGGCGTGGCGGTGCTGGCGGGGACCACCCTCCCGGCCGAGGGCGGCGACGACCGCGCGGTGAACGCGGTCGTGGCCGTGGACGGTGCCGGGGAGCTGGCCGGGGTCTACCGCAAGGTGCACCTGTACGACGCGTTCGGGCAGCGGGAGTCGGACCGGCTGGTGCCCGGTCCCGTGGACGCCCCTCCGCTCGTGCTCGAGATCGGCGGGCTGACCTTCGGGGTGCTGACCTGCTACGACCTGCGGTTCCCGGAGTCCGCACGTCGGCTCGTGGACGCGGGCGCGCAGGTGCTCGTCGTGCCCGCCGCCTGGGCCGCCGGGGAGCTCAAGGCGATGCACTGGCGCACGCTGGCGATCGCGCGGGCCATCGAGAACACCGCCGCCGTGGTGGCCGTCGGGCAGGCCGGCAAGGGGGTCACCGGGCGCTCGCTCGTCGTGGCGCCCGACGGCGTGGTCGGGCTGGAGATGGACGAGAAGCCGCAGGTGCGGACCGTGGACCTGGACGGCGCGGCGCTGCTGCGCGTCCGGGAGCAGAACCCGTCGCTGGCCAACCGCCGGTACACGGTCGTGCCCGTGGCCTGAGGCTCAGGCGGAGCCGTAGGACGCGATCGACACCGCGACGTAGTGGCACCCGTAGCCGACCACGGTGAGCACGTGGAAGATCTCGTGGAACCCGAACCACCGCGGGCTCGGGTTGGGCCGCTTGGTGCCGTAGACGATCGCGCCGACCGTGTACGCGAGCCCGCCGCCGGCGATGAGCAGGACGATCGCGAGCCCGCCCGACCGGTAGAACTCGGGGAAGAACCAGACGGCCACCCAGCCGAGCGCCACGTACACGGGCACGTAGACCCACCGCGGTGCGCCCAGCCAGAAGATGCGCGCCAGCGTCCCGATCAGGGCGCCCGTCCACACGACGATGAGCAACGTGCGCGCAGTGTCCGCCGGCAGCAGGAGGACCGACAGCGGGGTGTAGGTGCCCGCGATGATCAGGAAGATGTTGGTGTGGTCCAGCCGGCGCAGGACGGCGGAGGTCCGGGGGGACCAGTGCCCGCGGTGGTAGACCGCGCTGGTGCCGAACAACATGATGGCGGTGAGCCCGAACACCGCCGTGGACCACTTCGCCGTCGGCGTCGGGGAGAGCACGACGAGCACGATCGACGCGACGATCACGAACGGTGTGACGCCCGCGTGGATCCAGCCCCGCAGGTGCGGCTTGATGCTCTCGGCGACCCGCTCGACGAGCCCGTCCGGCTCGTCGTGACCGCCCAGGGCCGTTCCCGGCTGCTGTCCTGGAGCGGACGCGGGGGTGGAGCTCATGGAACGGTCTCTCTTCGTCAGCTGGGAACCTACGACTCCGTAGGTTACGACACCGTAGGTAGGGGTGTCGAACCCGTGCCGGCACCCCGCCGAACGTACCGCGCGCGCGGCGCGAGCACCTCCGCCTGCGGCGGACGACCGGGCCCGCGGGGGACGCTCGGCGAGTACGGTGAGCGGGTTCCGGTCGCCTGAACCCGAAGGAGTGCGCGTGCGTCTGCCCCGTCCGCTCTACGGGCTGTACGAACGCCAGCTCGCGGCGTCGCTCCCCAAGGACGGGCTCCCGCGCCACGTCGGGGTCATCCTCGACGGCAACCGGCGCTGGGCGCGCAGCGTGGGCGAGTCGACGCGGCACGGGCACCAGGCCGGCGCCGACAAGATCGCCGACCTGCTCGAGTGGAGCGAGGACATCGGCGTCGAGGTGGTCACCCTGTGGATGCTCTCCACGGACAACCTCTCCCGGGGCGCGGACGAGCTCGAGCAGCTGCTCGCGATCATCGAGGACGCGGTCGGTGCGCTCGCCGCGACCGGGCGCTGGCGGATCCAGGCCGTGGGCGCGCTCGACCTGCTCCCCGACCACACGGTCAAGGCGCTCGTCTCGGCCCAGGACGCCACCGCCGGCGTCGTCGGCCTGCACGTCAACATCGCCGTCGGGTACGGGGGGCGGCGCGAGATCGCGGACGCCGTGAAGTCGTTCCTGCGCAAGCACGCGGAGGCCGGGTCCAGCCTGGACGAGCTCGCCGAGGCGTTCGACGTGGAGCACATCGCCGAGCACCTGTACACGAAGGGCCAGCCGGACCCCGAGCTGGTGATCCGGACCTCGGGGGAGCAGCGGCTCGGCGGCTTCCTGCTCTGGCAGAGCGCGCACTCGGAGTTCTACTTCTGCGAGGCCTACTGGCCCGACTTCCGCCGCGTGGACTTCCTCCGTGCGGTCCGCGCCTACGCCGCCCGGGAGCGGCGCGGCGGGCGCTGACTCCGTCCGGGTTAATTGTGTCGGGGGCCGACGAGCCTCCCGCGGCCCCGACAGCCGCCCTCACCTGGGGTTCTGCTGCGTACCGCTGATCGGCGGCCGGGACCGCCAGGTGAACAGCGTGTAACCACTTCGCGTGTCGTGGTGGTGGCGTCGGACCTCGGGCTTATGTTCCGCCGTAGAGGACAGCGACCGTTGTCCCCGGGAGGCCAGCCCATGGAGCATCCGCTCCGGGAGGAGGGCCGGATCCGGCCCTCTGTTCCCGGAGGGGCCGACCGCCCCCGTCCCGTCGCCGTACGTCGGTGCGTGGTCCTGCTCTGGCAGGACGCCGGTGTCCGGTGCCCGTCACGGCGCACGTAGCGCCGGAGGGAGCCTGCCGTGGTCAGCAAGGCGCAGAACGACCCCCAGTCCACGACCGACCAGCTGGACGTCCACACGGCCGATGGCCGCAAGACCCACGTGCTCGACACCTCGGTGCTCCTCTCAGACCCGCGGGCGATCCTGCGGTTCGCGGAGCACGACGTGGTCCTCCCCGTCGTCGTGATCACGGAGCTCGAGGGCAAGCGGCACCACGCCGAGCTCGGCTACTTCGCCCGGTCCGCGCTGCGGATGCTCGACGACCTGCGGATCGAGCACGGCCGGCTCGACACCCCGATCCCGCTGAACGACGAGGGCGGCACCCTGCGGGTCGAGCTCAACCACACGGACTCCTCCGTGCTCCCGGACGGCTTCCGCCTGGGCGACAACGACACCCGCATCCTCGCGGTCGCGGCCAACCTGGCGGCCGAGGGGCGCGACGTCATCGTCGTGTCGAAGGACCTCCCGATGCGCGTCAAGGCGTCGGCCGTGGGGCTGTGCGCGGAGGAGTACCGCGCGGAGCTGGCCGTCGACTCCGGCTGGACGGGCATGGACGCCCTCGACCTGGCCGAGCAGCAGATGGCGGCTCTCTGGGAGCACGAGTCGGTGCCCCTGGCTGACGTGGCCAGCGGCTTCAGCGGGGGGAACCAGACCCCGAACGACATGCTCTGCCACACCGGCGTCGTGCTGCACAGCCCGCGCGGCTCGGCCCTCGGCCGGGTGACCGCCGACAAGCACGTGCAGCTGGTCCGCGGCGACCAGGACGTGTTCGGCCTGCACGGCCGGAGCGCGGAGCAGCGGATCGCGATCGACCTGCTGCTCGACGAGGAGATCGGCATCGTCTCGCTCGGCGGGCGCGCGGGCACCGGCAAGTCGGCGCTCGCCCTCTGCGCCGGCCTGGAGGCGGTGCTGGAGCGTCGGCAGCACCGCAAGGTCATGGTGTTCCGTCCCCTGTACGCGGTCGGTGGCCAGGACCTCGGCTACCTGCCCGGGAGCGCCGACGAGAAGATGAACCCCTGGGCGCAGGCCGTCTTCGACACCCTCGGGGCGCTGGTGTCCAAGGAGGTCGTCGAGGAGATCATGGACCGCGACATCCTCGAGGTCCTGCCGCTCACCCACATCCGCGGGCGCTCGCTGCACGACGCGTTCGTGATCGTCGACGAGGCGCAGTCGCTCGAGCGCAACGTCCTGCTCACCGTGCTGTCCCGCATCGGTCAGAGCTCGCGGGTGGTGCTCACCCACGACGTGGCCCAGCGCGACAACCTGCGTGTCGGCCGGCACGACGGGGTCGCCGCGGTGATCGAGGCGCTCAAGGGCCACCCGCTGTTCGCGCACATCACGCTCACGCGCTCGGAGCGGTCGCCCGTCGCGGCGCTCGTCACCGAGCTGCTGGAGGGCATCGAGGTCTGAGCAGCCTCCGGACGCCCGGGCTCCCCGCACCCAGGGGGCCCGGGCGTTCAGCTGTGCCGGTGTGCCGCGTCCAGCTCCCGGACCAGCGCGCCGAGCCCGACGCGGAGCGCGTGCCGCTCCTGCTCCGTCAGCCCGGCGAGCAGCCGGCCGTGGTGCTCCCGGAGCTCTGCGCCCACGCGCTCGGCGACGTCGCTGCCCTGCGCGGTGAGCTCCAGGCGGTACAGGCGACGGTTGTCGGCCTGGCGCTCCCGCCGCAGCCACCCGCGCCCCTCCATCCCGGCGGCGAGCCGGCTGACCGTGCTCTTCTCCAGCCCCATCCGGTCGGCGAGCTCCTGCTGCGACAGGGGCCCGGCGGCGGCCAGCTCGCCGAGCGCGAACGTCTCGGACATCGAGAGCCGCACGCCGGCGTGCTCGTGGGGCGTCTGGACCGACTCCAGCAGGCCGCTCGTGCGCGCGAGCTGCTGGAAGAACCGGCTCAGGTCGTCGTCAGGAAAGGTTGTGTTGTACAACTGTTGCGCCTACTGTCGTCGTAAGAGTTGTGACGCACAACTGTAGGGGAGAAGCTCCATGACCGACACCGACCACCACCAGCACGGGCGTGGCCGTCTGCACGGCCGCCTGACCCCGCACGGCCACGGGATGGGGCCGATGAACGACCCAGGCCGGTACGAGCGCGTCTCCGGTCACCTGTCAGGCCGGCTCTACCGTCGCGTCGCCCGCGACGTCGCTGCCCTGCGGCTCCCCGCCGGAGCGCGCGTCCTCGACGTCGGCACCGGACCCGGGACGATGCCGCGTCGCATCGCCGAGTCCGCTCCCGGGCTCAGGATCGACGCGATCGACGTCTCGCGCGAGATGATCGGCTGGGCGCAGCAGAGAGCGACGCCCGGCGTGACCTTCGCGGTCGCCGACGTCGCGGAGCTGCCCTGGCCCGACGCCACCTTCGACGTCGTCGTGTCCACCCTCAGCCAGCACCACTGGGCCGACGTGGACGCGGGCCTGCGGGAGGTTCGACGGGTGCTCCGGCCCGGCGGGCACGCGTGGGTCTACGACGTCCGGTGGGCGCTCCCGCAAGAGGAGTCCGTGACCGCGTCGCTCGGGACCGGCACGTCCGTCGTGCGCGAGCGACGGCTCGCCCGCACGTCGTGGCTGAACCCCGTCGGTCGCCTGGTGCTGCGTCCCGTCTGACCCGTGGGCGTCAGCCCTCGACCAGCCGCCCGTCGGCGATGTGCAGCACGCGGTCGGCCAGCGACACCATGAGCGGGTCGTGGGTGGACACGATCGCGGTCATCCCCTCGGCCTCGACCACCGCGCGGATGAGGGCCATCACGGCGGTGCCGGTCTCGGTGTCCAGCTGACCCGTGGGCTCGTCGGCCACCAGCAGCCGCGGCGAGTTGGCCAGCGACCGGGCGATCGCCACGCGCTGCTGCTGACCGCCCGACAGCTCGCCGGGACGCTGCAGCGCGTGCGGGCCGAGGCCGACCAGGTCGAGCAGGAGCTGCACGCGAGCCTCGCGGTCCTTGGTGGCCAGCTTGCGCAGCCGCAGGGGCACGCCGACGTTCTCCGCGGCGGACAGGACCGGCACCAGGCCGAACGTCTGGAACACGAACGAGACGACGTCCCTCCGCAGCTCGACCAGGCCGCGCTCGTCGAGCGTCGAGACCTCGCGCCCGTCGACGACCACGCGTCCGCCGTCCGGACGGTCGAGGCCGCCGATCACGTTGAGCAGCGTGGTCTTGCCCGAGCCCGATCGCCCGACGAGCGCGACCAGCTCGCCCGGTGCGATGGTGAACGAGACGTCCTGGAGCGCGTGCACGGCGGCCGAGCCCGTGCCGTAGGTGCGGCTGACGTGCTCGACCCGGACGACGGCGTCCGTGCCGGCGGGTGCGGTCGTCGCCGTCGTGGTGGGGGCGGTCATCGGTCGGCCTCCTGCTCGGTGGGAGTCGCCTGCGTGTGTGTCGCCGAGTGGCGGCCGCCCGGCCTGGGCGCCGTCGGCGCGGGCCGGTCCGGCCAGAGCGACACGTGCGACTCCTCGAGCGCCAGCCGCACGTGCCCGACGAGGTTCAGGGCCTCGCGGTACTCCCGCGGCAGCTGCACCCGGCCCGCCCGGTCGAGCACGGCCAGCTCCTCGGCGACGACGTGCTCGGTGCCGTCGTCGCGGGTGTGGGTACGCCGCACGACCTCCGAGCTGGTGCGTCCGTCGCGGATGGCCACGGTCCGCTGCACGTGCTCGCTCACGCCGGGGTCGTGCGTGACGACCACGACGGTGGTGCCGAGCTCACGGTTGACCGTCCGCAGGCCCTCCAGGACGTCGTGCGAGGTCGCGGAGTCCAGCTCCCCGGTGGGCTCGTCGGCGAACAGGACCTGCGGGGAGTTGGCCAGGGCGACCGCGATCGCGACACGCTGCTGCTCGCCGCCGGACATCTGACCCGGCCGGCGGTCTGCGCAGTAGCCGACCCCGAGGACGTCCAGCAGCTCCGTGGCACGTCGGTCACGCTCCTTGCGGCGCACCCCGGCGAGCGCCATGGGGAACGCGACGTTCTCCGTCCCGCTCAGGTACGGCACCACGTTGCGGGCGGTCTGCTGCCAGACGAACCCGACCATCGACCGTCGGTACTCCACCCGCTGCGTGCTCGACATCGCCATGAGGTCCCACGGGCCCACCCGCACCTTGCCGGCGGTGGGGACGTCCAGCCCGGACAGCACCGACAGCAGGGTCGACTTCCCCGAGCCGGACGCGCCGACGATCGCCACCAGCTCGCCGTCCTCGACGAGCAGGTCGAGGCCCTGCAGCGCCTGCACCTCGACACCCTCGGACTGGTAGATGCGCACCAGGGAGTCGCACACGATGAGCGCGTGCTCCCCGAAGGCACCCGTGCGCTGGCGCGCTCGCGCCTCGAGCGCGCCGAGCGTCGGCTCCTCGATCGTCTGCACCGCGTTCATCAGGACCTCCTGCGCATCGTGCCGGTGTATGTCACGTTCATCGCTCGCCCACCCGGAGCACCTCACCCAGCCGGTCCCGCCGCCGGACCGCGGACTCGACGCCGACCGCGACGGCGAGCGCGCCCAGCACCACGACCGTCGCCCCCACGATCGGGACCCACGTGACCTGCAGCGATGTCGCCGCGGGGTCACCCGTGAGCAGGTCGAGCCCGAGCGCGCCGGTGAGCACCCAGGGGACCGCGACACCGATCACCGTCCCCGCGAGCACGGCGGCGAGCGCCAGCGGGGCCAGCTCGCCGAACGTCATCGCGCGTGCGGTCCGGGCGTCGAGCCCGAGCGTCCGGAGCGCGGACAGCGTGCGGCCGCGCTCGCGGCTCGTCGCCACGACGGTGAGCACCAGACCCAGGGCCGCGTAGCCGGCGAGGATCAGGCCCGTCGCGACGAGCAGGGCGAGCAGGCCCGCGTTGAGCGGCGACGCCCGCCAGGTGCTCAGCCACTCGTCGCGCTCGGTCACGGTGATCCCGGGGGAGCCGGCCACTCCTGCGTCCCGCACGGCGGACACGGCACCGGGGCCGTCCACCCAGGTCGTCGTCGAGGGCAGCTCGTCCCCGGAGGCCTCCTCGAACACGCGTCGGTCGACGACCACCACACCCTTGGCCACCGACAGCGTCGACGCGCTGGTCGGCAGGACCGGGGGGTTGTCCGCAGTACCGACGACGTCGAGGTCGACGAACTCCTGCGCGCCCATGAGTGCGGGTGCGATGAGCTCGGACGTCCGCTGGAGGGTGGGCGAGATGAGTGCCGGGACCCCGCCGCCGCCGGCCGACCCGAGCGCCGCCAGGCCGGGGTCCACCGCACGGTCGTGGGCGACGAGGATCTGCGCCAGGGGGGCGGCGTCGACGAGCAGCACCCGCGCCTTGACCCCGCTCGACCGCCCGAACGTCCGCTCGCTCAGGACGGCGGCGCCGGCGACGGCCGTGACACCGGGCGCATCGCGCAGCATGTCGACCACCGCCGGGTCGAGCTTCCCGTCGATGCGGACCTGCGCTCCGACCACGATGTCCGCGGCGGCGCCCTGCCCCGCGGTGACCGTGACCGCGGTGGTGCCGCAGAAGACCACGAGGGCGATGGCGATCGTCAGGGTGAGCAGGGGGACTCGCGTCCCGGCGGTGTGCCCGGCGCGGGCGGTCGCGACCACCGGCACCAGCGACCGCTGCCGGGCGGCGAGGCCGGACAGGCCGCGCAGCAGCGGCGGGAGCGCGCGCGCCAGGAGCACGGTGGCGGCGCCGGCCAGGAGGACCGGGGTGGCGGCGAGCAGCAGGTCGACGCTGCCCGTGGCGGTCTGCACGAGCCCGCGCCCTCGCGCCGACACCAGCGCCGCCACGGCGACCGCCACGAGCGCGAGCTCGGCGGTCAGGCGGCGCGCGCGGCGACGGCCGAGCACGCGCTCGCGGTCCGCCCGGTTGGCGGGCAGCCGACGTCCCGTCCAGGCGCCGGCCACCACCACCGCGGCGGCGATCGCGGGGGCGGTCGCGGCGACCAGCACGATCGCCGCGGCCACGACCCAGGTACCCCGGGGATCGGGCGCGACCAGCCACGCCCCGGCGGCACCGACGGCGGTGGCGAGGGCGACGATCGGCACGCTCTCCACCAGCCCGCGCAGACCGACCGACGCGACCGACGCACCGCGGGCGCGCTCGGCGAGCAGGAACGTCTCGCGCCGGACCACCAGCAGCCGCGCGGCGAGGACGAGCGTCAGCGCTCCCACCGCCCCGAGGCCCACGAGGAGCACCGAGGTCTGCGCCGTCCCCGCGAGCAGGCGGGCGTCGGCCGCCCGCAGCACGGTGTCCAGCTCGCTGTCGACCGACGGCGTCCGCCCGTCCGACCCGGTCAACGCACCCGGCATCGCGATGATCTGGGTGACCGCTCGGGCGACCGCCCCCGTGTCCGTGGCGCGCAGGTCTGCGGGGTCGGCCGGGAACCGGAACGCCATGGTGACCGACTTCGTGGACTGCATCGCAAGCATCGCGTCGGGCAGGGAGGCGTCGGACGTGAGGAGACCAGCGCGGCCGACGACGTCGGCCACCGCGGGCGGCGGCTGGAGGTCCAGGAGGTCGTCGAAGGTGGACCACACGGGCGACGCGGGGTCGACCGGCTCGTACAGCCCGGTCACGACGGCCACGGCCTCCCCGCGGGTGGGGCCGTTGAGCGGAAGCCGGGCGCCGACGGTGATCCCGAGCTGGTCCGCGGCCGCGGCCGACATCCCGACCTCGACCAGGCGCGGGTCCGGCGAGCCCACCGGGTGCTCGGGGGTCATGCGCGGCTCGACCCCCGTGATCCACCGGACGACGGGGTCGGGGGTGGTCGGGGTGCCGAGGTGCACGATCCGGGTGGCCACGAAGCCGTCGGCCAGCCGCGCGGTGAGCGGGGAGCTCTGGACCGCGGTGACCACGGGCCCGGTCACGACCTGGACGGGCTCCGGGAGCGACTTCCGCATGCTCGTCGCCGCGTTCGCCACCAGGGTCGACGCGTTGTCGATGCGCGCGGGCCGCCCGGTGGAGTCGACGGAGGCGAGACCCGGCCCACTGCCCAGCACCGTCACCACGTCCGCCGCCGGTCCGGCGTCCCGGACGGCCTGCTGCACGCCCGCGTCGGCGGTGCGAAGCACGATCCGGGGGACCGCCAGCGCGATGAGCACCGTCACGGCGAGCACGACGGCCGCCAGGACGAGCAGGCCGGCGTCCTGCCGGCTGCGTCGGCGCGCGACGAGTCCCGCACCCGCCGTGGTCGCGTGCCAGCCCACCGCGGTCCGCGCGCGCAGCGTGGTGCTCGTCATCGCTCGTCCCCCAGCCGCAGGAGCTCGCCCGACGCCCGGCGCAGCAGCGAGCTGGTGGTGAGCGCGACAGCGCCGCCGACCAGCACGACGAGGACGACGACGAGAGCCGCCTGCGTGGGCCACGGCCACTGCACGACCACCGACGGGACGGGCCGCCCCCCTTCGGCGGACACGGTGACCAAAGGCGCGACCACCTGGCCCAGGACGGCACCGAGGGCGAGTCCCGCGAGCAGGCCCAGGACGCCGAGGATCCCGTGCTCCACCAGGACGGAGCGGACCAGGCCGGACCGCGCGGTCCCGAGCGCCTGCAACCGGGCCAGCTCGAGGCGACGGGTGCGGACCGCCACGGTCGCGCTCATGGCGAAGCCCGCGACCGCGAGGGCCACCGCGGCGACGGTCACGATCCACAGCGCGGCCTGGACCCCGACGCGCAGCGGCCCGTCGATGGCGACCTCGCGTGCCGTGACCCGGTCCACGGCGACACCGAGGTCCTCGTGCCGGACGTGCTCGGCCAGGCCGGGCGCGCTGGCGTCGGGGACCTGGAGCCACCACTCGTCCAGCAGCGCGCTCGTCGACGAGCCGAGCAGCGCCGCGCGCGTGAGCAGGTCCCGGTCGACCAGGACGGCGGAGCCCTTGGGCAGACCCGGCAGGTAGGCGACCTCCCGCTCGACGACGACCGGCACGCGCACCCCGTCCAGGTCGAGCTGGAGCTCGTCGCCCTTCTCCACGCCGAGCGCGGCCACCAGCGTGTCGGTCACGACGACCGGGATCGGACCCGGCGCCGCGAACGTCGCCGCCGCGAACCCGGAGCGCCCGAAGAGGACCTCGAGCGGGTCGATCCCGCCGCTGACGAGCAGGACCCCGCCGTCGGTCCGGACCGACATCAGGGGTCGGTTGTTGTTCTCCTGCAGCGCACCCTGGACGGTCCACGGCGCCGCGGTGATCGCGACGGGGGTCACGGTGTCCTCGGTGGCGCCTGCGGCTCGCTCGACGACGCGCAGCTCCCGCACGCCGACATCCAGCCGCACGTCGGCCATGCCCTGACCGAACAGGTCCGCGGGGTCCTCCGGGTCGGTGAGGACCTGCGCCACGATCCCCACCAGCTCCAGGCCCGGCGAGGTCGCCGGCAGGGTGACCGCGACGTCGTCCGTGACGCCGACGAGCGGGAGCGGCTCCAGCTCGACCGGGGTCCGTGTCCCGAGAGGATCCTCGAGCACCACGCTGACCAGCAGGACCCCGCTGACGGCGGGGGACAGGGAGGTCTCCACGTCGAGCAGGAGGCTGGTCGGTGCACCCGGGAGCGCGATGCCGGTCGCCGGTTCGGCGGGTCGCAGGGGTGCCGTGATCGTGTCCCAGGACGGTGAGATCCGACCGCGCAGCAGGGCGGCCGCCTGCGTGGTGTCGATGGCGAGGAGGTCGACCGAACGGCCCCGGCTCTCGCCGGGGGCGTCGGCCGGGTGTCCCATGGTGACGGAGCGGAACGTCACCGGGCTGAGCGCCTGCACGTCGGCCAGAGCGTCGACCGTGGTCGCCTGCGCGATCCCCGAGCCGTCCACGCGGTCCAGCCGCACGTCGGTCCCCACGGCGAGGTCCACCTGGTCGCCCTGCGACGTCCGCCACGTGTCGAGGAAGGACTGCGAGAACGAGCCCACCGCCAGCGCCAGCGTGAGCAGCAGCACCGCCCCTGCGGCCCGGCCGGGTCGGCGACCGACCTCCCACGCGGCGAGCGGAGCGATGAGCGACCGGCTGCGGGTGGCCAGCCGCTCGCCGGCGCGCGCGACCAGGGGCAGCAGCCTCAGCGCGAGGACGGCGCCGGCGAGCAGCAGCAGGGCGGGCGCCGCCACGAGGACGGGGTCGAGACGCCCCGAGCCCGCCTCGACGACGGGCGACCGGTAGGAGCGCAGCTGCCACACGGCCAGGGCCGCGAGCACCACGAGCGCGAGGTCCGCCCCGGATCGGGCGAGACCGCCGCGGCGGTCCTGGCGCACGAGCTGCTGCTCGGCGTCGACGACGCTGCCGCGGCGCCGCAGCAGCGGTCCGAGCAGCACGCCCGCGAGGACGAAGGACGAGACGACGCAGGTGATCCACAGTGACGCGGGGCGGCCCGGGTCGTGGTGCAGGCCCGCCTCCGCGAGGAGACCGACGGAGGTGATCGCCTGGAACAGCAGGACGGCCAGCCACGGCGACACGAGCGTGGTGACCAGCGCGACCCCCGCGGCCTCGAGCGCCGCGAGCCCCAGGAGCTGGCGGCCGGACGCCCCGCGGGAGGACATGAGCGTCTGTTCCGGGGCGCGGCGGTCCGCGAGCAGGCGCGCCGCCAGCAGGAGGACGGTGACCGCGAGCACCACGAGCATGAGCCCGACGATGACGAGGCTGACCCGGGTCACCGCGAGGTTGCCCTGCGCCACGTCGATCGTGGCAGCCAGACGCGAGCGGAACTGGGCGGTGACCACGTCGAACTCGGTGTCGGCGACCAGCGTGGCCTGGGCATCGTCGAGCCGCTCCCGCACCGCCTCGACGGCTCCGGGCGCACTGTCCGCGAGCTGTGGGGACGCGACCAGCCTGGCCGTGGCGACCGACCCCGTGGCGGTGAGCGCCCCGGGTGCGACGACGAACGGACCCCACGCGTCGGTGGCGACGAAGCCGAAGGAGCCGGGCACCGGGTACCGGGGGTCGTGCTGGGCGCCCTGCAGGAGGTCACGGGTCCAGAGGCTGCGCGGCTTGCCCAGCTCGTGGATCCCGACGACGACCGCGACCGTGCTCTGCTCGTAGGTGGTCAGGTTCCGCAGCGGCAGCTCGGTGCCGACCGTCCAGCCGTACCGGTCGGCCGCGACCTTGGGCACGGCGACCTCGACGCGGCTCTCGTCGGCCCCCGGCCCGGGCCAGGCGCCCGCGGCCAGCGTGGCGTGGTCCGGGATCTCGGGGTTGACGGCCAGGTAGGCCATGGGGGAGCCGACCGTGTCGCCCTCGGACAGCAGCCGGTAGAGCGGCGAGGTGAGCCACTGGGCACGCGTCGACGGGATGCCGCCGAGGAGCTCGTCGAGGAAGGCCTCGCCGGCCTCGGTGGCGCCGAGCGGGCTGCCGCGCTCGAGCGTGAGGTCGATGTCGATGTCGGTGGCCGCAGCGGGCGCTCGCGTCAGGGCGGCGTCCATCGCGCGGTTCTCGCTGGAGAACAGGAGCAGCGCGAACGTGCCGAGCAGGCTGGCGCCCACCAGTGCGACGGCGAGGACCGTGGCCAGGAGGGTCCGTTGAGCGGCGGCGCGATGGCGCAGCACGCGCAGGCTCCAGCCCATCCGACCCCCTCGTGACCTCGTCGTCCGACCGCGGGCGCGCTCCTGTACCGGTCAGGTGCGCGCGGTCCAGCGAGCGTAAACGAGCAGGCCGTGGGTGTGGGAGCGATTCCGCAGACCGTGACCGAACGGTGACGTGGCCCCGGGGAGCCACGTCACCGCACGGCGGTCAGCGCTGCGGCGGGCGCGTCATGCTCAGCACGTCGAGCGCACTGTCCAGCTGCTCCTCGGTGACCTCGCCGCGCTCGACGAAGCCGAGGTCGATCACCGCGGCGCGGACCGTGATCCCGTGCTTCACGGCGTGCTTCGCGATCTTCGCGGCAGCCTCGTACCCGATCACGCGGTTGAGCGGCGTGACGATCGACGGCGACGACTCGGCCAGGGCGCGGGCGCGCTCGACGTTGGCGACCAGACCGACCACCGTCTTGTCGGCGAGCAGCCGCGACGCGTTGGCCAGCAGCCGGACCGACTCGAGCACCCCGGCGGCGATCACGGGGATCTGCACGTTGAGCTCGAACGAGCCGCTGGCACCGGCCCACGCGACGGTGGCGTCGTTGCCGACGACCCGCGCGGCGACCATGAGCACGGCCTCGGGGATGACCGGGTTGACCTTGCCGGGCATGATCGACGAGCCCGGCTGCAGGTCGGGGATCGCGATCTCGCCGAGGCCGGTGTTCGGGCCGGAGCCCATCCAGCGCAGGTCGTTGCAGATCTTGGTGAGGCTGACCGCGATGGTCCGCAGCGCGCCGGACAGCTCGACCAGCCCGTCGCGGGAGCTCTGCGCCTCGAAGTGGTCGCGTGCCTCGGTCAGCGGCAGGCCGGTGTCCTCGCGCAGCAGCTCGATCACGCGCTGCGGGAACCCGGCGGGGGTGTTGATCCCCGTGCCGACGGCCGTGCCGCCCAGGGGGACCTCGGCCGCGCGGGGGAGTGCCGACTCGAGCCGCTCGATGCCGTACCGGATCGCGGCGGCGTACCCGCCGAACTCCTGCCCGAGCGTGACCGGCGTGGCGTCCATGAGGTGCGTGCGGCCGGACTTGACCACCTGCGCCCACTCGACGCTCTTGGCCTCGAGCGCCTCGGCCAGGTGCCCCAGCGCGGGGACCAGGTCGCGCACGACGCCGGCGGTCGCGGCCACGTGCACCGACGTGGGGAACACGTCGTTGGAGGACTGCGACGCGTTCACGTGGTCGTTCGGGTGCACGTCGCGGCCGAGCCGCCGCGTGGCCAGGGTGGCCAGCACCTCGTTGGTGTTCATGTTCGAGCTGGTGCCCGACCCCGTCTGGTAGACGTCGATCGGGAAGTCGCCGTCGTGCGCACCGGACGCCACGTCGTCGGCGGCCGCGACGATGGCGTCGGCGATGTCCTGGTCCAGGACGCCCAGCTCGGCGTTCGCGCGGGCCGCGGCCTTCTTGATCCGGGCCAGCGCCTCGATGTGGCTGCGCTCGAGGCGGCTGCCGGAGATGGGGAAGTTCTCCACGGCACGCTGCGTCTGCGCGCGGTAGAGGGCGTCGACCGGGACGCGCACCTCACCCATCGTGTCGTGCTCGATGCGGTACTCAGAAGTCATGCGTGCCATCCTGCCGCACGTCTAGACCTCGACGTCCCCCAGCGACTCGGTCAGGTGCACGGTGCCGTCGGCCAGCGTGTACTCCAGCCCGACGATCGCCACCCGCCCCTCCTTGACCGCCTCCGCGAGCGAGCGCGAGTAGCCCTGGAGCATCTGCACGGTGTGCCGCACGTGCTCGTGGCCGAGGACGGCCGGGTCCAGCGTGTCGAGGGCGCCGAACCCCCCACCGGCCAGGTTGACGATGCTCGGGATGACCCGGTCGACGATGGCGCGCACGAAGCCGGTGGGCAGCTCGCCGGTGGTGAGCGCGGTCGTCGCGGCCGCGACCGCGCCGCAGCTGTCGTGCCCGAGGACGACGACGAGCGAGGCGCCGAGCACGTCCACGCCGTACTCGATCGAGCCGATGACGGTCGTGTCCAGCACGTGCCCGGCGGTGCGGACCACGAACACGTCGCCGAGCCCCTGGTCGAAGATGATCTCGGCGGCGACGCGCGAGTCCGAGCAGCCGAAGATCACCGCGAACGGGTACTGCGCGACGCTCAGCTCGGAGCGGTGGTCGACGCCCTGCGACGGGTGGAGCATCTCCCCGCGGACGAACCGCTCGTTCCCCTCGCGCAGCGCGGACCAGGCTTCGGCAGGCGTCGTGGGTCGTGGCACGGCGTCATGCTCGCAGGTCCGCGCACCGTCCGCAGGCTGCGTTCCAGCACTCGGTCGGCCCGTTCCGGTGGCGTGTCTTCACCCGGAGGGTGTAGCCAAGGGGGTGAGACGCCGACGTCTCCGCCTGAGGGGGTGTTCCGTGGGACGACGCAGACGAGCTCTGGCCCTCGTCACCGGGCTGGCGGTGGCAGTCCCGCTGGCCGCGTGCGCAGGATCCGGGTCGGGGACTCCCGTGCTCACCTGGTACATCAACCCGGACGACGGCGGGCAGGCGGAGATCGCCAAGCAGTGCACGGAGGCCGCGAACGGCGAGTACGTGATCGAGGTGTCGGTCCTCCCTCGCGACGCCAGCGCCCAGCGCGAGCAGCTCGCCCGACGCCTGGCCGCCAAGGACTCGTCGATCGACATCATGAGCCTGGACCCGCCGTTCGTCCCCGAGATGGCCGAGCCCGGGTTCCTGGCGCCCGTGCCCGACGACGTGGCGCAGCGGGTGACGGAGAACGTCGTCGCAGGCGCTCTCGCCGGGGCCACCTGGGACGACAAGCTCGTCTCCGTCCCGTTCTGGGCGAACACCCAGCTGCTCTGGTACCGCAAGTCGGTCGCCGCGGCGGCGGGGCTCGACCCGGCCAAGGCACCGGTGACGTGGGACCAGATCATGACCGCGTCCCAGGACCAGGACAAGTACCTCGCCGTCCAGGGCACCAAGGCCGAGTCGCTCACCGTGTGGATCAACGCCCTCGTCGCGTCCGCCGGGGGTTCGATCCTCGAGAACCCCGAGGCTCCGGCGGACGAGCTGACGCTCGGGCTGGAGAGCCCGGCCGGCGAGGCCGCCGCGACGATCATCGGCACCATCGGCAAGGAGAACCTCGGCGGTCCCGCCCTGCCGACGGAGGACGAGGGCGCGTCGCTGTCCATCTTCCAGGGCGACAAGGGCTCGTTCATGGTCAACTGGCCGTTCGTCTGGTCCGCCACGAAGGCCGGCGTCGAGGACGGCACGTTCGAGCAGGCTCTGCTCGACGACGTCGGCTGGGCGCTGTACCCGCAGGTGACCGAGGGGCAGCCGAGCGCACCCCCGTACGGCGGGATCAACCTCGGGATCGGAGCCTTCAGCAACTACGTCGACCTGTCCTACAAGGCGGCGGAGTGCATCGTCACCCCCGAGCACCAGGCGCAGTACTTCGCGACGAACGGCAACCCGCCGTCCAACACCGAGGCCTACGACGACCCCGCGGTCACCGAGGCGTTCCCGATGGCGGACGTCATCCGGGAGTCGCTCGAGCTCGCCGTCCCGCGGCCGCAGACGCCGTACTACAACGAGGTGTCCACCGGCCTGCAGCAGACCTGGCACCCGCCGAGCGCGGTCGACCCGGCGACGACGCCGACGGAGTCGACGGACCTGATCACCGCCGTGCTTCGAGGGGAGCAGCTGCTATGACCACGGTCGCCGACAAGAGACCGGATCTGCGCGACGCCGCCGCGAAGGCCGGCCGCAGCGACCGGGCGAGGTCCGAGGCCCGCCTCGGCTGGCTGCTCGCGGGGCCCGCGTTCATCGTCATGCTCGCCGTCACGCTGTACCCGATCCTGCAGGCCTTCTACGACTCGCTCTTCAACTTCCGGCTCACCGCGCCGGACGACAGGAGCTTCACCGGCCTGAACAACTACGCCGTCGTGCTCTCCGATCCGCTCTTCTGGCAGGCGCTCGGTGTCACCGTCTTCATCACGGTCGTGACGGTGGTGATCGAGCTGCTGCTCGGGTTCGCGCTCGCGCTCGTCATGCACCGCGCCATCACGCAGCTCCGCGGCCTGCTCCGCACGGCGATCCTGGTGCCCTACGGGATCATCACCGTCGTCTCGGCGTTCGCGTGGTTCTACGCGTTCGACATCAACTCGGGGTACGTCAACCACTGGTTCGCCTGGGTGCCCGGGATCAGCACGGACCTCAACTGGTTCGCCCAGCAGGGCACCAGCCTCTTCGTCATCATCATGTCGGAGATCTGGAAGACCACGCCGTTCATCTCCCTCCTCCTGCTCGCCGGACTCTCGCAGGTGCCGACCGAGCTGGAGGAAGCGGCCGAGGTCGACGGCGCGACGTGGTGGCAGCGCCTCACGCGGGTGGTCCTGCCGAACATGAAGGCCGCGATCATGGTGGCGGTCCTGTTCCGGGCGCTCGACGCGTTCCGCATCTTCGACAACGTGTTCATCATGACCAACGGGGCCAACGGCACCGAGGTGCTGTCGCTCCTGGCGTACCGGACCTCGATCGGGCGGCTGGAGATCGGCCTCGGGTCGGCCATCTCCGTGCTGCTCTTCCTGTGCGTGATCCTGATCTGCTGGGTCGCGGTCAAGCTGTTCAAGGTCGATCTGGCCGGCGGCGCGAGGGGGGCCGGCTGATGAAGCAGCTGTCGACCAGGGCCAAGATCGCCTGGGCCCTCATCACGATCTTCGTCCTCGCGTACGCCCTGTTCCCGATCGTGTCGATCTTCGCGACGTCGTTCAAGCTGCCGAGCCAGCTCAACCTCGGGCTGTTCTGGCCGAAGACCTGGACGACCGTGAACTACGAGGAGATCCTCGCGCCGGGCGGGTCCGCGCAGACCCTGTTCCTGTCCTCGCTGCGCAACTCGATCGGCATCTCGCTGATCGCCACGGCCATCGCCGTCGTGCTCGCCACGCTCGCCGCCTACGCGATCGCGCGTCTCGACTTCCCGGGCAAGCGGATGGTCCTGCTCACCGCGCTGGGCGTCTCGATCTTCCCGGTCATCTCGATCGTCACGCCGCTGTTCAACCTGTGGCGGAACATCGGCCTCTACGACACCTGGCTCGGCCTGATCATCCCGTACCTCTCGCTGACCCTGCCGATCTCCATCTGGACCCTCGCGGCGTTCTTCCGCCAGATCCCCTGGGAGCTCGAGCAGGCCGCGCAGGTGGACGGGGCGACCACGTGGCAGGCCTTCCGCAAGGCGATCGTGCCGCTCGCCGCGCCCGGCGTGTTCACCACCGCGCTGATCGCGTTCTTCATCGCGTGGAACGACTTCGTCTACGGCATCTCGCTCACGTCGACCGACCGGGCCCGTCCCGTCCCGGCGGCGCTGGCGTTCTTCACCGGCGCCTCGCAGTTCGAGGAGCCGACAGGCTCGATCTCCGCCGCCGCCATCATCGTGACCATCCCGGTGGTCATCCTCGTCCTGCTCTTCCAACGCCAGATCGTGTCCGGCCTGACCCAGGGCGCCGTCAAGGGCTGACCACGAAGGAGATCCGATGGCCGCCATCACTCTCAAGGACATCGTCAAGCAGTACGGCGACGGCTTCCTCGCCGTGAAGGGCGTCAGCCTGGACATCGCCGACGGCGAGTTCGTCATCCTCGTCGGGCCGTCCGGCTGCGGGAAGTCGACGCTGCTGCGCATGATCGTGGGCCTCGAGGACATCACGGCGGGCGACCTGCACATCGGTGGAAAGAGGGTCAACGACAAGGCCCCCCGCGACCGGCACCTGGCGATGGTGTTCCAGAACTACGCGCTCTACCCGCACCTGACCGTCTTCGAGAACATCGCGTTCCCGCTGCGCCTCCAGAAGGGCCAATTCACCGACGCGCAGATCAAGGACAAGGTCGAGTTCGCCGCGAAGACGCTCGAGCTGCAGGACCACCTCGACCGCAAGCCCGCCAACCTCTCCGGCGGTCAGCGGCAGCGGGTCGCGATGGGCCGCGCGATCGTCCGTGAGGCGGAAGCGTTCCTCTTCGACGAGCCCCTGTCCAACCTCGACGCCAAGCTCCGTGGGCAGATGCGCACCGAGATCGCGCGCATGCAGCGCCGCCTCGGCACGACCACCGTCTACGTCACCCACGACCAGACAGAGGCCATGACCCTCGGCGACCGGGTGGCCGTCCTGCGCAAGGGGGAGCTCCAGCAGGTGGCCAGCCCGCGCGGGCTGTACGAGCAGCCGGTCAACCTGTTCGTCGCCGGCTTCATCGGGTCGCCGCCCATGAACTTCCTGCCGGGGGAGATCAGCGGGTCGACGATGACGCTGCCGTTCGCCGAGGTCCCGATCTCCGCCGACCTGGCCCCCAAGCTGCAGGGCAAGGACATCGTCATCGTCGGCATCCGTCCCGAGCACTTCGAGGACGCCGCGCTCGTCGAGGACGCCAAGAAGGGCACCGGTGTCACGTTCAGCGCGCCCGTGGACGTCACTGAGTGGCTCGGCTCCGAGCTCTACGCCTACATCCCGTTCGACACGAACCCGCACGTCGCGACGACGCTCGAGGAGCTCGACCGCGACCTGGACGGCGAGGGGCTGCGCACCCAGCTGATCGTCGCCCTCCCGTCGGAGACGAAGATCCGGGACGGCGCCGACGCGGAGCTCTGGTTCGACCCGGCCCGGATGATGGTGTTCGACCCCGAGAGCGGCGAGAACCTCACGTGGAACGGCACGGCCGCCGAGGCGCTCGACCGGGAGAACGAGGCCGACCGCAAGGCGTCGCTCGAGCGGGCGCAGGCACGGGAGAAGGCTCGCGCCTGACCGACCCTGTCAGGCCAGCTCGGCGAGCCGCGGCGGGTTGGCCCCTGCCCGCGACACCGTGATCGCCGCGATCCGCGCGCACCGCTCCAGCACCGCCTGGACGGTGGCCGCGTCGACGTCGGCGAGCGCCTGACGACGACCCGCGCCGAGCAGCCCGGCCGACCACAGCCCGTCGATCAGGCCGCCCATGAACGAGTCGCCGGCGCCGACGGTGTCCGCCACCTGCACCTTCGGGGCCTCGACCGAGATCCGCGCGCCCGCCGACGTGCTGGCGAACGCCCCCTCACCGCCGTGCGTCACGACGACGAGCGACGGCCCGGACCGGCTCCACTGCTCGGCGATCTCCGCCGGCGCTACGCCCGGGTGCAGCCAGGCGAGGTCCTCGTCGCTGACCTTGACCACGTCGGCCAGCCGGACGAGCGCGTCGACCACGGGAAGCGCGTGCGCGGGTGAGCCCATGAGCACCGGGCGCAGGTTCGGGTCGTACGTGATGGTCGACGTCGCCCGGCGCCGCGCCACGATCTTCGCGACCGCGGCTCCGCCGGGCTGCAGCACCGTCGCGATCGACCCGGTGTGGACGACCACCGGGTCTCCCGGGTCCTCGTCCCACGTCTCGGGCAGGTCCCACTCGAGGTCGAACTCGTAGGTCGCCGCGCCGGTCTCGCCGATGTGAGCGGTCGCCACGGGCGTGCGCAGGGCCGAGCGGTTGCCCTGCAGGACGTTCACCCCGGAGCCGCGCAGGTGGCGGCGGACGAGATCGCCGTCGGTGTCGTGCCCCAGCCAGGTGAGCAGGTCCACGCGCCGACCGAGACGCCCGAGGCCGAGCGCCACGTTGGCGGGGCTGCCGCCCGGGTGCTGGGCGCGGCTGCCGTCGGGACGGGTGACGACGTCGATCAGCGCCTCACCGAGGACGAGGGCGCGCTCGACGGGGGGCGTGGTCATCAGGACTCCTCGTCGGTGGTCGCGGCGGTGTCACGCACCGCGCTGAGCCGCTCACGTGCGCCGTCGAGCCACTCCTGGCAGCGCTTGGCGAGGGCCTCGCCTCGCTCCCAGAGGGTGAGTGACTCCTCGAGGGTCGCGGCACCGGCCTCGAGCCGGGCGACGACCGCGACGAGCTCGTCGCGGGCCTCCTCGTAGCCGAGGGCGGCCACGTCGGCGTTCGGGTCGGACGGTGGGGACTGGGACGGCTTCGGCACGGGGACAGTCAACCAGGATGTGCCCACACCGTCGGCGATCCGTTCAGTCGGCGAGGCTGCGCGTCAGAAGAACAGCTCGACGGCAGCCCGGATCGTGCCGCGCACCGCACGACCGACCGCGCGGAACACCCCCACCCCCGAGCTGCGAGCCCGCCGCACACCCGCGACGAAGAACACAGCCAGGCCGATCACCGCGATCGCGACGGCACCGATCAGGACGGCTCCGGGCCACCCGACGACCCAGTCGAGCGCGAACACGAGTCCCGCGGCCATCATCGCGACGAGAGTGACCAGCAGGACGGGAACGCGCGCCCGTCGTCGATCGCTCGTCCCGCCGCTCATCGCACCCCCGTCCGGATGGCCGCGACAGTAGTGGACCGCCGGTGTCGACGCCGGGGGTTCAGGGACTGACGACCTGGGCGGCGAGCTCTCCGCGGGCGACGCGGATGCGCAGCGGGTCGCCCACCTCCACGTCCGCGGGGTCGCGCACCACGTGCCCGTCGGCCCGGCGCACCACGGCGTACCCGCGGTCGAGCGTGGCCGCCGGCGAGAGCGCGCGCACCTGGGCCGCGAGCCCGGCGACCTCGGCCCGGCCGTGCACGAGCGCGGTGTGGAGGGAGCGCCGAGCGCTCTCCCGCAGGGCGACGACCCGGTGCTCGTGCACGTCGACCAGCGTGGTCGGGTTGGCCAGCACCGGCCGGCTGCGCCAGTGGTCGAGGCCGGTCTGCTCCCGGGTCAGCCGCATGGTGAGCGCGGCGCGCGCGCGGAGCCGGGCCTGCGACACGCGTGCGCGCTCCTCGCTGACGTCCGGCACGATCCGCTTGGCGGCATCGGTCGGCGTGGACGCGCGGAAGTCGGCGACGAGGTCCAGCAGCGGCGTGTCCAGGTGGTGGCCGATCGCGCTGACCAGCGGGGTCCGGCACGCCGCCGCCACGCGCACCAGCGACTCGTTGCTGAACGGCAGCAGGTCCTCGAACGAGCCGCCGCCGCGCGCGACCACGATCACGTCGACGCGCGGGTCCCGGTCGAGCTCCGCGATGGCCGCGCTGACCTCGGGGACCGCGCGCGGACCCTGCACCGTCACGCGGCGGATCTCGAACTGCACCGCCGACCAGCGGGCGCGGGCGTTGGACACCACGTCGTGCTCGGCGTCCCCCTGCTGCGCGACGATCAGCCCCACCACCGTGGGCAGGAACGGCAGCGCGCGCTTGCGCGACGGCTCGAACAGCCCCTCGGCCCCGAGGATCCCCTTGAGGTGCTCGATCCGGGCCAGCAGCTCGCCCAGCCCGACCAGCCGGACGTCGTCCGCCGCGAACGTCAGTGTGCCCTTCTTGGCGTGGAACTGCGGCCGGGCGTGCACCACCAGGTGCGCGCCGTCGGCGAGCTTGTCCGCCAGCTTGTCGATGGCGAAGGCCGGAGCAGTCACCGACAGCGACATGTCGAGGTCGGTGTCCCGGAGCGTGAGGAAGTAGAGGGTGTTCCACTTCTTGAGGTTGAGCACCTGTCCCTCGACCCACACCGGCGGCATCTTCGCGATGTAGTCGGCGATCTTGGGCGCGAGGTGCCGGACCGGCCAGGGCCGGTCCGGGGTGGTGTCCGCGGCACGCAGCGGGGGCGGGCCGGCCGTCGCCGGGGTGCTCTGGGGGCCGGTGCTCACGCGCCCAGCCTGCCTCATCGCACCCACAGGCCCGGTCACGCCGGTCGCCACGGCCCGTCGCAGGCGACCGCCGTGTGTCGACGCCGTGCGGGTCGGGTGCAGGTCACACCCGCAGGACGCCTCCCGGCAGGGGCCCTCGCGACCGGCCGATCTAGACTCGGACCGTGACCTCCCCGACCGTCTCCGCCACCGGCGCGCCCGGCACCGCGACCGCTCCCCGCAAGCGCGTCCTGCTGGCTGCCCCTCGCGGCTACTGCGCCGGCGTCGACCGCGCGGTCATCGCCGTCGAGAAGGCCCTCGAGCACTACGGCTCCCCGGTGTACGTGCGCAAGGAGATCGTGCACAACAAGTACGTCGTCGAGACGCTCGCGGCCCGCGGTGCGGTGTTCGTGAACGAGACCGACGAGGTGCCCGAGGGCGCGCGCGTGGTGTTCTCCGCACACGGCGTCTCCCCGGCCGTGCACGCGCAGGCGGCCGCGCGGAACCTGCAGACGATCGACGCCACCTGCCCCCTGGTCACCAAGGTGCACAAGGAGGCCGTGCGGTTCGCGTCCGAGGACTACGACATCCTGCTCATCGGCCACGACGGTCACGAGGAGGTCGAGGGCACCTACGGCGAGGCACCCGACCACATCCAGGTGGTGAACTCCCCGGACGCGGTCGCCGACGTGGTGGTCCGTGATCCCGACCGCCTCATCTGGATCTCGCAGACGACGCTCTCGGTCGACGAGACCATGGACACCGTCCGCCGCCTGCGCGAGCGGTTCCCGAACCTGCAGGACCCGCCCAGCGACGACATCTGCTACGCCACCCAGAACCGGCAGGTCGCGGTCAAGAAGCTGGCGCCCGAGTGCGACCTGGTCATCACCGTCGGTTCCGCGAACTCGTCGAACTCCGTGCGGCTGGTCGAGGTGGCCCTCGATGCCGGCGCTCGCACCTCCTACCGCGTGGACAAGGCGTCCGAGATCGACCTCGCCTGGCTCGACGGGGTCACGACCGTGGGTGTCACGTCCGGCGCCTCGGTCCCCGAGATCCTGGTCCGCGACGTCCTCTCGCTGCTCGCCGAGCACGGCTTCGGCGACGTCGAGGAGGTCCGCACCGCCACCGAGGACCTCATGTTCTCGCTGCCCCGCGAGCTGCGCGCGGACCTCAAGGCGGCCGGCAAGGCCCCCGTCACCCCGCGCCGCGACGGCCGCCGCTCCCTGGACGTCCAGCCCGCCTGACCGCGCGTCACGCCGTCGAGGCGTCCGTCGTCGGGAGCGCGGCCTCCGCGCGCAGCGCTCGCTCGTCGCGGTCCGCGCGGCCGTCGAACATGACGATCTGCTCCTCCGCCGACGCCACCAGCTCCGGCGCGCTGACCGCCGAGAGCTGCGGGTTCACCGGGTCGGGCGTCGGCAGGTCGGCGTCCACCACGTGCAGGTCCGCGAACCGCCGTGCGCTGACGAGCACGCGGGTCTCGAGCGAGGACACCGTCTGGTTGTACGCGCCGGCCGCCGAGTCGATGGCCCGCCCCAGCTTGGCCAGGTGCGATCCCATGGTGGCCAGCCGCCCGTGCAGCTCCTTGCCCAGCGACAGCACGGCCTGGGCGTTGCTGGCCAGCGCGTCCTGCCGCCACGCGTAGGACACCGTCCGCAGCAGGGCGAGCAGGGTGGTCGGCGTCGCGATGACGACGTTGCGCTCGAACGCGTACTCGATCAGCAGCGGATCCTGCTCGGCGGCCGCGTGCAGGAACGACTCGGCGGGCACGAACATCACGACGAACTCCGGCGCGGGGGCGAACTGGTCCCAGTAGCGCTTGGCGGACAGGTCGTCGACGTGGGCCCGGACGTGCCGGGCGTGCGCCGCCAGCCGCTCGGTCCGGACGCGCTCGTCGGTGGCCTGCGCGGCGTCGAGGAACCCGAGGAACGCGACCTTGGCATCGACCACCACGTTCTTGCCGCCCGCGAGCTTGATCACCATGTCCGGCCGCAGCAACCCGTCGTCGGTCCGGACCTGGTCCTGCTCCACGAAGTCGACGTGCGCGAGCATCCCCGCGGCCTCGACCACCCGCTTGAGCTGCAGCTCGCCCCACTTGCCGCGCACCTGCGACGACCGCAGCGCCGTGACCAGCTGCGCGGTCTCCCCGCGCAGGTGCTCGGAGGCCTGGTGCATCGCGCGCACCTGCTCCCCGAGGGCCGCGTGCCCTGCCGCGCGCGCCTGCTCCGCGGTCGACAGCTCGGCGCGCACCTGGTCGAGCGTGCGCGACAGCGGCTCGACCATGGCGCGCACGGCCTGCTCCCGCTGGGCCAGCTCCCCGACCTGCGTCTGGTGGTCGGCGGCGAACCGCTGGTGCGCGAGGGCGAGGAACTGGTCGCTGCTCGTCGCCAGCGCGTCGGCGGCCAACGACCGGAACTGGTCGGCCAGCCGGCCGGAGTCGGCAGCGGTCCGCCGCTCGGCCTCGAGCGTCGCCCGCGCCCGGGCGGCCTCGATGTCCGCCGCCCGAAGGCGGGCCGACGCGAACGTCCAGCCGACGAGCACGCCGACGACGGCACCGATCGCGAGTCCGAGCAGCAGTCCTGTGTCCATGCGAGCAGGCTGGCAGCACCCACTGACATCCGCCGGAAGGGGGAGGATCCGAGCCTCCGGCGCCACTACGGTGGTCCGATGTCGAACGCACCCGCCCTCGAGCTGCGCGGACTGTGGCGCAAGTTCGGGGACAAGATCGCCGTCGCCGGGATCGACCTCGTCGTCCCCGCCGGATCGTTCTACGGACTCGTCGGCCCCAACGGCGCGGGCAAGACGACCACGCTGTCGATGGCCACCGGCCTGCTGCAGCCCGACTTCGGCACCGTGCTGGTGCACGGGCAGGACCTGTGGGCGTCACCCGTCGAGGTCAAGGGCATGCTCGGTGTGCTCCCCGACGGCGTGCGCTTGTTCGACCGGCTCACCGGCGAGCAGCTGATCACGTACGCGGGGCTGCTCCAGGGCCTGGACCGCGAGACCGTCGCCGCGCGTGCGACCGACCTGCTGGCCGCGCTGGACCTGACCGCCGATGCCAAGAAGCTGGTCGTCGAGTACTCCGCGGGCATGACCAAGAAGGTGGCGCTGGCCTGCGCGCTCGTGCACGCGCCGCGGCTCCTCGTGCTCGACGAGCCGTTCGAGGCCGTCGACCCGGTGTCCGCCGCCAACATCCGCGACATCCTGGCCTCGTACGTCCGCTCGGGCGGCACGGTCATCGTGTCCTCGCACGTGATGGACCTGGTGCAGCGGATGTGCGACCACGTCGCGGTGATCGCCGCCGGTCACGTGCTGGCGGCCGGGACCGTCGACGAGGTCCGCGGCGACAGCAGCCTCGAGGACCGCTTCGTCGACCTCGTCGGCGGCCGGGTGAGCGGGGAGGGTCTCGCGTGGTTGCGCACCTCGTCCGCCTGAAGCTGACCCTGCTGCGCAACGGTCTGCGGCGCAGCGCGTGGCAGGTGGTCGGTCTCGTCGTCGCCGTCGTCTACGGCCTCGGAGCGCTGGCCGTCGTGGTCGCGTCGATGGCGGTGCTCAGCGTGCAGGAGCCGGACATCCGCGGGCTCGTCGTGGTGCTCGTCGGGTCCGTGCTGGTGCTCGGGTGGTGGCTGGTGCCCCTGCTCGCGTTCGGCCTGGACTCGACCCTCGACCCGGCGCGGTTCGTCACGTTCGCGATCCCGCAGCGGTCGTTGCTGACGGGGCTGGCGCTGGCCGGTCTGATCGGAATCCCCGGGGTGGTGAGCGCGGGCTCGGCGCTCGCGCTGGCGGGCGTGTGGTGGCGCACCCCGGCGGCCCTCGTCGCCGCCGTCGTCTGCTCGGTCATCGGGCTGGCCACCTGCGTCATCGGCGCGCGGGCGACCACCTCGGCGGCGTCCGCGCTCGTCGCGAGCCGACGCTTCCGGGAGGTGATGGCGGGGGTCGCGGTGCTCCCGTTCATCGTCGTCGGACCGATCCTCGGCCGGTTGTCCGAGAGCTCGGCGTTCAGCGAGGCGACCGTCGAGCGGATCGCGGAGGTGCTGTCCTGGACCCCGCTCGGTGCCGCCTGGGCCGTCCCGGGCGACGTCGCCGACGGTCAGTGGGCGACGGCGGCTGCACGGTTCGGGATCGCCGTGGCGACGCTGGCGGTGGTGGTCGTCGTGTGGGACCGGGCCTTCGCCCACGCGCTCGTGAACCCCGCCCACGAGAAGGTCTCCACGCGGGGCCACGGTCTCGGTTGGTTCGACCGGCTCCCCGCGACCCTGCTCGGGGCCGTCACCGCACGCTGCCTCACCTACTGGGCGCGCGACCCCCGGTACGCCCTCGCCGTCGCGATCGTCCCGGTCCTCGCGATCGTCTTCTACGCGGTCCGTCCGGGCGGGGACCTGGTCCTGCTGATCGGCCCGATCGCGGGATACCTGATGGGCTGGGGCATCTCCGCCGACGTCGCGTACGACGGCACCGCCTTCTGGACGCACGTGGCGGCGCCCCTGCGCGGCAGCGCCGACCGGCTGGGCCGGGTCATCGCGGCGGGTGCCATCGCGGTGCCCGCGGTCCTCGTGCTCACGGTCGGGTCGGCGCTGCTGGCCGGGCAGCCGGGGGTCATCCCTGCCCTGCTCGGGCTCTCGCTCGGGGTGCTGCTGACGGCGCTCGGCGGGTCGAGCGTGCTGTCGGCGCTGGTCGTCTACCCGGTCCAGCTGCCGGGCGAGAACCCGTTCCAGACGAGGCAGGGCGCGTCCATGGCGACCGTCGTCTCCCAGTTCGCCGGCTGGCTCGCCGTCATGGCGCTGAGCCTGCCGGAGATCGTGCTCGGGGTGGTCGCGGTCCGCGGCGGATCCGAGGCGCTCGGCTGGGTGACCCTGGCCGTCGGGCTCGTGCTCGGGTCGGTGCTGCTCGCGCTGGGCGTCCGCATCGGCGGACGCACCCTCGACCGCACCGGACCGGACCTGCTGCGCAAGATCGTGGCGTTCGCCTGACGAGAGGCCCCCGTAGACTTCCCCCCCGTGGCACTCACCATCGGCATCGTCGGCCTGCCCAACGTCGGCAAGTCCACCCTCTTCAACGCGCTGACCCGCGCGCAGGTCCTCGCGGCGAACTACCCGTTCGCGACGATCGAGCCCAACGTCGGCGTCGTCCCGCTGCCGGACCCGCGGCTGAACACGCTCGCCGAGATCTTCGGCTCCGAGCGGATCCTCCCGGCGACCGTGTCGTTCGTGGACATCGCGGGCATCGTCAAGGGCGCCAGCGAGGGGGAGGGCCTGGGCAACAAGTTCCTGGCCAACATCCGCGAGGCCGACGCCATCTGCCAGGTCACGCGCGTGTTCGCCGACCCGGACGTCGTGCACGTCTCGGGCGACGTGAACCCCAAGGACGACATCGAGATCATCGCCACCGAGCTGATCCTCGCCGACCTGCAGACCCTCGAGAAGGCGATCCCGCGCCTCGAGAAGGACGTCCGCGCCAAGAAGGCGGACGCCGGTCTGCTCGCCGCGGCCCAGGAGGCGTTCGCGATCCTCGAGAAGGGTCAGACGCTCTCGCAGAGCGGCAAGAAGATCGAGCACCTCGACGAGCTGCAGCTCATGACGAGCAAGCCGTTCATCTACGTCTTCAACACCGACGACGCCGGCCTGGCCGACACCGCGATGCAGGACGAGCTCCGCGCGCTCGTCGCCCCCGCCGACGCGATCTTCCTCGACGCCAAGTTCGAGTCCGAGCTGGTCGAGCTGGAGCCCGACGAGGCCCGCGAGATGCTCGCCGACAACGGCCAGGAGGAGGCCGGCCTGGACCAGCTGGCCCGCGTCGGCTTCCACACGCTCGGCCTGCAGTCGTACCTGACCGCCGGCCCCAAGGAGTCCCGCGCCTGGACGATCCACCAGGGCTGGACCGCCCCGCAGGCCGCCGGCGTGATCCACACGGACTTCCAGAAGGGCTTCATCAAGGCCGAGGTCATCTCGTTCGACGACCTCGTCGACGCCGGGTCCGTCGCCGCCGCGCGCGCCGCCGGCAAGGCCCGCATCGAGGGCAAGGACTACGTGATGGCCGACGGCGACGTGGTGGAGTTCCGTCACTCCTGAACATCAACGACCTCTGGTACTTGGGAAGAACGCATGATGCGAGCCGAGGTCTCGGCGTGAACCGTCGAGAGCGACGAGCGGAGTTCCGTCTTGTCGACGACGCGTCTGACGTCGTGATCGTCGGGCGCGCCTAGTGAAGCGTCGTGGCCCTCGCTTCGGAGGAGCCCTGCCCCCACCGCCCCCTCGCCCGCCGAGAAGGCCACGCCGCGGGTTCGCCGACTGGGTGAACAGCGCACAGGTGTCGACGATCCTGCTCGTCCTGGTTGCCGTCGGCACGACGGCGGGCACGTGGTTCGCGTACGGCGCGGCCCATGCGTTGCAGGAGCGTGGAGTGCTGGCGAGCGCAGTTGTGGTGGACGTCCACCAGGCGATGGCCCGCACGGACCACAGTTACGTCACCGTCCGATTCGTGGACCAGGCTGGCCAGGAGCAGACCGTGGAGGTCGCCAACTACAGGTGGAGTCCCGGGCCGCGCGTCGGGGACAGACCGGTCGTTCTGTACGACCCTCAGGACCCGTCCACGATCGCCGACGCACGGATGGGTCCCGACTTCCTGCTCAGTTGGCTCCTCGCAGCCGCAGCCGTCACGGCCGTTGTTCTGGCCTGGTTGACGTGGACGAGGCGCCTGGACTGGAGCAGGCTGCGCTGGCTGACGGCGTGACGACAACGAGGGCCCACGGCGACGTGGTGGAGTTCCGCCACTGTCCGGGCGGTTGACCCGCGAGTGAACGGCGTGTCCAGCGAAACCGGACACACGGCGGCGGTCGATCTGCAACGATCCGGGCATGACCATCGCCGTCGCGGTCAAGGTGAACGACGGCTTCGTGCTCGCCGCCGACAGTGCCACGACACTTAGCGCCGATGGGGCGGACGGCACCACGCAGGTGCTGAACATCTGTCGATTTCTAGCCGAAGCGCGTGTCTGATCGGGCCGCCATCCACGCCGCAGCGCGGGAATGGCCCAGGCTGGCTCGCGCGGCTCGGTCGGACTTCTCCACACCTGTGATTCAGACGCGCCTTCGGTTTGTGTCCGCGAGTACTCTCCCGGCATGAATGCGAAGGGTCCGGGCGAGAAGGGCGACCGTAGTGCGCTAGCAGGCGCCAGCTATGGCACGACGGTCCGCCGGTTTGATTTTTCCAAGGCGGCGTTGTCCTCGGTGTCCGGGCCGAAGATGCTGCGGCTTGACCGATGCACGTTCGCGGGAGCCGACCTGCGTCACGCCACTCTCGACGGATGGCACTTCAAGTTGTGCGATCTGACCGGTGTGAGCTTCCGGGGAGCGTCCCTACGAGGAGCATGGTTCGCTGGGTGCGACCTGAGTGGGGCGGACTTGCGCGATACGGACCTGACAGATGTGCAGTTCGGGTCCGTGGGAGTCGGTGACGGCGCGATCGACACACGGCTTGACCGCGTTCTTTGCGACCCCGGCGTTGAGTTGACCTTGTCTTAGTTCCCTTCTGGCGCGCCCAGTCCTGGTGGCCCGATATTGCGCGTCACCGCATGGTGTTGGTCGGTGACATGCGCGGTGGAGTTCCGCTTCAACGTGTGACGCCGTCGGGCACTCCGAGCGGGTGAACTTCGGACGGTTGTCCCGGTGCGCCCCGGTTCGGGCGGGCGACTTCCCTCCGGCGCCGCACCGACCCGACCTGCGGTGCCGAGGGCGCCGTACGCTCGCAGACATGAACCAGGCCGAGGATCTCGCCAGTGTGGAACGTCTGTACGCAACGCTCGACACGAGCGCGCTCCTGGCGCTCCTGCCGTTGATCGACACGCTCTCGGAGCGGGTACGACAGGAGATCGAGCGCATCGGCGGGCCCGTCACGTCCATCTCGGAGGCGCAGAAGCACGCCGCCCTGTTCGAGTCCGTCACGGCGGGTCTCGCGGGCCTCGCGAACCAGTGGCCGGGCAGCGACGCCTTCCAGGAGATGCAGGCGCAGGTGGACGCCGACAAGGCCAAGCTCCAGGCCCGAGCCGACTCGGCCCGCGCGTTCGAGGCCGAGGCCTTGGACAGGACATTCGTGTACTCGATCAACCTGCACCAGCGGCGGCAGCTCGCGATCTTCGAGCTCGAGCGGCGCGGCGTCCTGCCGACGTGGTTCAGCGCGTAGGTCGCTGGCGGGACGATCGCCGCATCGAGGGCAAGGACGACGTGATGGCCGACAGCGACGTGGTGGAGTTCTGCCTCAACGTCTGACCGCCTGCTCCCTCGCCAGATGCTCTCCCCTTCGGCGCGGGTTACCGTGCAAAGAGCTCGAACTCGATCCGGGCAACGAGGCCCGGTCGTGCCCTGGGGAGGCACCGATGGAAGCCATGTATCGATCCTGGGCCCGGACGCTGCGCGGCGTGATGGTCGCGACGTTGGTCGTTCTCGGCCTCGTCGTCGCTGGTGTCGGTACCGCGGCCGCAGCACCGCCGGACCGGCACGGCAGAGGGGTGCCGACGAGCAAGATCTCGGTCCAGCTCTGGACCTTCGCCGAGTACATCGGCTTCGGCACCGACGCCGCCACGATCGCCCGGACCGACGAGGTGCTCGGCCGCCTCGCGGACATGGGGTACCGCAACGTCGAGCCGTTCACCCTGAGCGGGATGACTGCGCAGCAGTACCGCGCGCTCCTCGACAAGTACCGGCTCAAGGCGTCCGCGCGGCACGTCGACGTGGGCACGCCCGAGAACCCGGCCGACATCGAGCAGATCCTGCGGGACAACCGGACCCTGGGCATCACGTACTTCGGTTCCGGGTCCACCCCGATCTTCCCGCCGGTCTACACCACCGAGGCCGAGTGGATCGCGTACGCCGAGTACCTCGACGGGCTCGGAGCCGTGGCGCGCAGGCACGGCCAGACGCTGATGGTGCACAACCACGACATCGAGTTCGAGACGGTCTTCGGCGGCCGGACGGTGTTCGACATCCTCATGGCGTACACCGAGCCGAAGAATGTCGTGTTCCAGCTCGACCTCTACTGGGCGACCAACGGCGGCGGTGTCGACAACCCGATCGCCGTGATCGAGCGGTACGGCAACCGGATCAAGCTGTTCCACGTGAAGGACATGGCGGCCGGTCCGTTCCCGGGTCGGATCGAGATCGTCGGCGAGGGGATCATCGACTTCCCGGCGATCTTCCGAGCCGCGGGTGGGAGCACGAAGTACTACGTCGTCGAGCACGACCCGCGGTTCGGCGACCCGACGTTCGACCCGTTCGAGGCGGCCCAGGAAGGCTTCGACTATCTCGACCGCGTGAGGTTCTGAGCAGGAGCGTCACGTCTGGCGAGTGCGAGCCCGGTCCTCCGCGTCGAGCACCCGGCGCAGGCCGGTGAAGTCGCGCAGCAGGATCCGCGCCAGCACGAACGTCGGCAGGAGCGCCACCAGCCGGAGCCAGTCGGCGACGTCGCCGCCGTAGTCGGCGTGGATCCGCGTGCCCCCGGCGTCGGGCGTGAGCGCGTACTCGACGCGGGAGTTCCACGGCGACGTCGAGTGCCAGACGACCCGCCGTTCGGGCTCGAGGACCTCGAGCACGTCGGTGAACCGGATCCGGAACGGCCCGATGCGGTCGACACCGGCCCACCGGTTCCCCACCTGCAGCGGACCGCTGTCCAGCGGGCGACGGGAGTCGACCGCGGGCGCGAACTCGGGCCACCGACCGGGATCGGCGAAGTACGGGTAGACGCGTGACGGCGGGTGATCGAGGTGCACGTCGAGGACCACGCGTCGCCACATCTGTCGTCACACCATCGAGGGCACGGGACGGTCCGGGTAGAGCTCCCTCATGGCGTTGTCGTACCTCCGCTTCATGAGGAGCGCGTACAGGAGCCGGATCGGGGCGGGCACGTTGGCGCGGACCCAGTCCTCCCGCTCGGCCTCGGGGACGCTCGCGATCAGCAGGCCGACCTGCAGCGACATGACGTCCTTCCCGAGCTCCTTGCGGTGCGCCATGAGGGTGGCGCGGGTGTGCTCCTCCATGAAGTCCCACTCCTGCTGGGACATCACCTCGCCCGCGACCGGGAGGATGTCGTCCTCCTCCTGCCCGAGGTGCGCCGACAGCAGGTCACGCAGACCCTCGATGTCGGTGGCGAAGGCATCGCGGAGGCCGGCGTCGGCGGTGGCGACCCAGGGCTCCAGCTGTGGCTCGATCCGCGCGAGCCGCACCGCGACCTCGGCGTGCTGCGCCCGCATCTGACCGACGTGCAACGAGCAGGCGGGCTCGCGCGCCTCCAGCCTGTCCCAGAGCACCATGTCCTCGGTCTCGTGGTGCATGTGCAGCGCGAAGAAGTCGAGGTAGGCGTAGCGGCCGACGATCGCCGAGCGTGCGGTGTCGCCGGGCCCGACCTCGCGCACCAGCTGGGGGAGCTCCCGGTACAGCCAGCGGAAGATCCGGTGAACGAGGATCATGCCCGACGTGTCGCAGCCGGGGTGCTGCCCCGCGGGCACCGGCCCGGGGGGAGGCAGTGTCTTGGCCATCCCGTCCTCCACCCGATCATCGACTTCGACATCGCGGCGCGAGCCGAACGTTACTCCCACCCCCCGGCGCGCCACATCACCCTCGACGCAGGCACGCGGCTGACGAGGACGTGGCCGAGCTCAGGTCACCGCCGCGGGCCAGCGGTGTGCGCGCCACGCATCCCACGTCGCGAACCCTGCGGGCGGGTCGTCGAGCGGTTCGCTGCCGTCGACCTCCCCCGGCGTGGGAACGCTGATCGCGGCGGCCCACGTGGCGAGCTCCTGGTCCGACATGTGCCACGTGGTGTGCGGCTCGTCGGCGTGCCGCTGGTCGAGGCGTCGTTTCTGCTCGGCCGGTGTCAGCTCGAAGTAGCACAGCTCCACTGCCGCACCCCGGGCCGCTGCCGCGTGCCGAAGAGCGGAGCGCTCGTCCCGTGCCCAGAGGCCGAAGTCGAGGACGACGTCGATGCCGAGCGCGAGACCGCGCAGCGCGATGTCGATGAGCCGGCCCTCGATCACGTCGGAGGCCTCCGGCGGGTTCGCGAGCCCGTAGAGCGCCTTCACCCACTCGTCCTTGGTGAGTCGGAGCGCGCCCCGCTCCGCCTCGATCCGCCTCGCCTCGGTCGTCTTCCCCGTGCCAGGCAGCCCCACGGTCAGGAACAGGGTCGGTCGTCTCCTCACCGCGGAACCCGGTCCAGCAGGTCCGGCCCGATCTCGTCGACCGACCGCACCCCGGACAGCGCCAGGGTCAGGTCGAGCTCGGCCCACAGGTGCTGCATCACGGCTCGGGCGCCTTCGGCGCCGGCGAGAGCCAGGCCGTAGACCCACGGCCGACCCACCAGGACGGCTCGCGCGCCCAGTGCGAGTGCAGTCACGACGTCCGCGCCGCTACGGATCCCGCTGTCGAAGAGCACGGGAACCCGCCCGTCGACCGCCTCCACCACCGCCGGGAGGGCGTCGAGCGAGGCGACCGCACCGTCGATCTGGCGCCCGCCGTGGTTGGACACGATGATCCCGTCGACCCCGTGGTCGAGCGCGAGGCGCGCGTCGTCGGCGTGCTGGATCCCCTTCAGCAGGAGCGGCAGCGACGTCCGTTCGCGCAGCCGGGCCAGGTCGTCCCAGGTGAGGGACGAGCGCGAGAACACGTCGAGGAACGTCTCGACGGCAGCTCGGGGGAGGGGGGAGCGCAGGTTGTCCCGCAGGCGGCCGGGGTAGTGGCCGGCCATCGAGTGCAGGGCGCGGACCGCGGAGGGGGTCGGACGCGGCGACGGATCCTCGGTCGGTCGCGGTGCGGCGACGCGGGCCTCGACCAGGCGGCGGAACGCGGGGTCGCTCGTGTACTGGGCGATGCCCTCGCCGCGCGCGAACGGCAGGTAGGCCAGATCGAGGTCACGGGTGCGCCAGCCGAGCACGTGCGTGTCGAGCGTGACGACGATCGCCTCGCTGCCGATGGCCTCGGCGCGGTGCACGAAGGAGTCGACGACGTCGTCGTCCTTGCTCCAGTAGAGCTGGAACCAGCGCGGCGCGTCGCCGAGCGTGCCGGCGACGTCCTCCATCGGGACCGAGGCCTGCGACGAGATCACCATCGGCAGGCCCAGCGCCCGTGCCGCCCGCGCGACAGCATGGTCGGCGTCGGGGTGCGCGAGCTCGAGCACCCCGATCGGGGCGAACAGCAGCGGTGCGGGCAGCCGGCGGCCGAAGAGCTCGACCGACGCGTCCCGCTGCTCGACGTCGACGAGCATGCGGGGCACGATCCTGTGCCGGTCGAACGCGTCGAGGTTCGCCTGCGCGGTGCGCTGCCGGCCGGCGCTGCCGTTGACGTAGGCCCATGCGACGTCGGTCATCCGCCGCCGGGCGGCCGCCTCGAGCGCGGCGGGCTCGACCGGGACGACGGGCCGTCGCCCGTACACACCCGCGCGGTAGATGCGGGACTGGACCGTGCGGCCGACCGAGGGGAGTGTCCTGGGGAAAGCGTCGTCGCTCACGTCCTGCAGTCTGGCACCGGACGTCACCCGCTCGACCGGAGAACTGTCACGGTGGTTGCCTTGTCGCATGGGTGTGGTGGATGAGCTGATGGCGATCGAGAGCGACCTCGCGCGGGGCCGCGGCGTCGCGTACGAGCGGGTGCTCCACGCGGACGCGTTGGTGGTCGTGCCCGGTGCGGTGCTGACCCGCGACGAGTGCGTGCGTGCCATGGACGCGTCGCCCGGGTGGGACGAGGTCGAGCTCGGCGAGCCGCACCTGGTCGAGTCGAGGACGACCGCGACGGTGGTGTACCCGTTCGTCGGCAGGCGGAGGAGCACGACGTACCGCGCGACCCTCTCGTCGACCTACGCACGGGACGACTCCGGACGGTGGCGGCTGCTGCTCCACCAGCAGACTCCGAAGGACGAGCCGACGCGCCACTCGCTGCCGGGTCCCACGCAGATCAACCTCGTCGTCGCCGACGTGGCCCGCGCCGGAGCGTTCTACCGGGACCTCGGCTGGGACGTCGTCGACCCCGTCGACCCGCACGCCGAGATCAGGTTCAAGGGGCTGAAGGTCGAGCTGGACGAGCGGTCGTCGGTGGCCTACTGGAACAGCGGCAACCCCGACGACGCCGCGGCGGCGACGGTCGTGTCGATCCATCTGGCGAGCCGCGACGAGGTCGACGCGGTGTGGACGCGGATGACCGGCCTCGGGTACGAGTCCCGGCAGCGACCGTTCGACGCGTTCTTCGGATCCCGGTTCGCCGTCCTCGCGGACCCGGACGGCCATCAGATCGGGCTCCTGAGCCCCTGGTCCGACGAGCACCGGTTCGACCCGGCGGGGCCGGCGCCGCTCTGAAATCGACGTGACCGGCGGCCGCCGCGCGCCTAGCGTCGCGCGCATGGCCGACGACGGATTCGAGGTCCCCCGCCTCGTGCAGCTGTACGACCCGCTCGACCCCGACCGCAGCGATCTCGAGGTCTACGCCGCGATCGTCGACGAGCTCGGGGCGCGCAGCGTGCTCGACGTCGGCTGCGGCACCGGCACGTTCGCACTGATGCTCACGGCACGCGGGCTCGAGGTCGTCGGGGTCGACCCCGCGCGGGCGTCGCTGGACGTGGCGCGCCGGAAGCACGGAGCGGAGAGCATCCGGTGGCTGGAGGGCGACGCGACGACGTTGCCGCCGCTCGAGGTGGATCTGGCGACGATGACCGGCAACGTCGCTCAGGTGTTCGTGACCGACGGGGAGTGGGCGGCGACGCTCGCCGGCGTCCGCGGCGCGCTCGCGGACGGCGGCCACCTGGTGTTCGAGACCCGCATCCCGGCGCGCGAGGCGTGGCGGGAGTGGACGCGGGACGCGACCTACGAGTCGTCCGACGTCGACGGAGTGGGACGGGTGGAGACATGGGTCGACGTGACCGAGGTCGTCGGCGACCTGGTGACCTTCCGCGCGTCCTACGTCTTCGCGTCGGACGGCGCCGTCCTGACCTCCGACTCGACGCTGAGGTTCCGGGATCGCGAGACCGTCGAACGGTCGCTGGCAGAGGCCGGCTTCACGGTGGTCGACGTACGCGAGGCGCCGGACCGGCCCGGGCGAGAGATGGTCTTCGTCGCTCGCCGATGACGGCGGAGCGGGTCGCGACCCTCGCCGCGACCCGCTCGGGCGTCAGCTGACGGGGAACCCCGCGGTCGTGCACGCCGTGACGATCGTCCCGGACACGGTCGGGTAGTCGAGCGTCGCGGTGTTCGCGCCACCGGCCTCGGCTGCGTCGAGGGCGCCCTGCACCCGGTCCTGGATCGACGTGTAGGCGGCGGCCAGCTCGTCAGGGGACACCTTGATCGCGTCGGCCAGTGCCGAGGAGATCGAGGCCAGCTCCTCGGTCTGCTCCTCGTCGAGCGCGGTCCCCGCGTCCTGGGCCTCCATGACCGGGACGACCGCGACCACACGCGCGTTCAGCGAGCCCGCGCCGCCGTTGAAGAAGCGGCCGCACGCGAGCGCGGCGTTCGGCTCCACGGGGGCGGCCGAGCTCTCGGCCGGGGCCGACGACGACGACTCCGAGGACGTCGGGGCCGCATCCTCCCCGGCGTCGGAGCAGGCAGCGAGTGTGGTGACGGTCAGGACGGCGACGAGGAACGTGGCAACGCGCTTCACGGTGGATCTCCTTGCGGTGGTTCGACGAACGGGGCCGTGTGCGGCCCACCCCCTGGTTACCAGCCGGTAACAAAGTCGCCCCGCCGCTGTCCGTCACGCGGACGGCGAGGCTGCGCCCTCCCGAGCATTCGCCGCACGAATCCGCCCTGCAAGAGAAATCTGCGTGATCGACGCCACGGGTTCAGCCGTAGATGCGGGCCCGGTGCGCCGCGAACTGCCGCTTGCCGATCAGCCGCCACAGCACGCGCGCGGGCGCCGGGAGGTTGGTGCGGAGCCAGCCCGCCTGCTCGTCGGCAGGGACGACCTCGAGGATCCAGCCCAGCTGCAGGAACAGCCGGTCCTTGGGGATCGCGGACATCCCGTGCTCGTGCAGCAGCCCCCACTCGCGCTGCGACATGACCGTCGCCGCGGTGGGCAGGATCTGCGTCTCCTCCTGGCCGAGGTGCAGCAGGAGCGTGTCGCGGACCTCGTCCAGCAGGGCAGCGACCGCCTCGCGCTCGGTGGAACCCGCGGCGGCCTCCCAGGCGTCCATGAGGTCGTCGAGGCGGTCCAGCTGCGCCGCCGTCGCCGCGTGCTGGACGCGCATGAGGCCGACGTGCAGGGCGCAGGAGGGAGCCCGCTGCTCGAGGGTGTCCCAGAGCAGCAGGTCCTCGCCCTCGTGGTGGTGGCGCAGGGCGCCGGCGAGCTCGCGCACGTGGTCGGACACGGGGAGCATCCGGTCGGTGTCGCGGTCGGCCACGCCGCGCACCAGCACGGGGGCATCGGTGAACGCGCGCCGGAACAGCGCGTGGATGGTGAGCATGTCGGAGGTGTCGCAGCCGGGCTTCTCGGTGCTGGTGACGGTGGTCATCGTGCGTCTCGCTCTCGTGCGTCGGCTCGTCGGATCAACTGTGCGTCACCAGTAAAACTAGTACGCTGGTGATGACTATGGTGGCGAGCCGTCGACGACGTCAAGGAGGTTCCCGTGCCCGACCAGCTGCTGCGATGGGTCGAGCTGGACAGCGAGCCCGGCGTGGCCCCCGGCTCGGTCGAGCGCGTGCGCTCGCTGCTGAACACCGACGACCGGTTCCACGGCGTGGACCGCCTGGTCGACGCGCCCGCCGACCTCGTCGCGTTCCGCGACACCCTGCGCCGCTACCTGTCTTCCGGTGACGCGACAGAGCTGGACGCGCTCGCGGCCGCTCACCCGCTCGTCGTCAGCTTCGGCGGTGGTGCCTCCCTGGCGCCCGCGGGTGACGACGCCGTCGTGGCCGGACTGCTGGCGGAGGTGCACCGGGCGCACGCGGCGGGGGACTGGTCCCGGCTCAAGGCGTGCGCGAACCCCGACTGCCAGTGGGTCTACTACGACGGCTCCCGCAACCGCTCCGGCCGCTGGTGCTCGATGACCGAGTGCGGCGACGTGATGAAGGCCCGCGCCTACCGGCAGCGCTCGCGTCAGTCCTGAGCAGGGACGAGGGCGTACATGTCCATGTCCCGGCGCTCGTCGCCGACCGCCTGCCACGACCGCAGCAGCCCCTCGCGGACGAAGCCCGCTCCCACGGCAGTCCGAGCCGAGGCCACGTTCCACGGCTCGACGTAGAGCTCGAGCCGGGCGACACCCGGCACCGTCACGGCCCACCGGACGAGGGTGCGGACCGCGTCCCGGGCGAACCCGCGGCCGCGGTGCGACCCCGCGATCCAGTAGCCGACGGTCGCGCGTCCGTGGTCGAGGTCGCGCAGCCCGAGGTAGGCATGGCCGACCGACCTGTCCGACGCGAGCTCGGCGACCGCGAACGCGTAGCCGGCGCCGGTAGCCAGACGATCGGCCTGGCGGGCGAGGAAGGCGCGGCAGGCGTCGTCGTCGCCGCGCGCGGGCACGGACGTGATCAGCGGGATGACCGGATCGGTCGTCGCCTCGCGCACGACGGGCAGGTCCGCGACCGTGAACGCGCGGAGCCGGACGCTCCGGCCGAGGAGCGTCGGGAGGACGAGCGGGGTGGTCATGCGGGTGCCAGCCGGAACACCCGCAGCTCGCGGCCGGCGCGTGCGGCGTAGTGCTCGTACCCGGGCCAGACCGCGAGCAGGGCCGGCAGCAGGCGGGCGCGCTCGTCGTCGTCGGCCAAGGTCGCGACCACGGGCGTCGTCACCCCGGCGATGGTGACCGTGGCCCGCGGGTCCGCCAGGAGGTTCCCGGACCAGGCGGGGTGGTGCTCCTGACCCCAGTTGGAGCCGATGAGCACCCAGCCGTCGCCGTCGACGGTGTACAGCAGGACCGCCTCCCGCGGCTCCCCGGACCGACGGCCGGTTGTCGTGAGGATCAGCTGTGGGAGGCTCGGCCTGCCCAGGGTGCTCCACCGCCCGCGGGACGCCTTCTGCAGCCGGCGGTCGAGGCCGGACGTCGCCCGTCCGGCGCGGGCGAACCATCGGGTGCGGCCGAGCCGGCGGACGGCCGAGGTGAGATCCATCGGACGAGTGTCGCCGACGGACGCGTTCTGTGACCCACGTCTCTGCAGGTGAGGCACGTCGTCCCGCGGACGGACCCCCTATAGCAGACCAGCGCGCCGCCCGCGTCGCCGCTGGAGTCACACCACCCCTCCGGCCCCGGGATCGGACACGTTACGGTGATGTTTCCGCGGGTCGCCATCTCGCATCCTGGACGGTACTGGCCAGTATCAATCAGGTAACGATCCGGCGTCAGGCTCACACCAGGCCGATATGTCCGAGCCACCGTGACTTACCTTGTCTCTCAACTCACGGCGGACGCGCTTCACGCCGGACCGCCTCAGCCCCGCAGCGTCATCGCACGGTTGAGGCGCGCAGGTCAGCGTCCACCCCTTCCCAGGAGGAACATTGAAGATCAGGCGAATCAGCGCCGCGGCTGCGGTCCTCGCAGCCGGCGCCCTGGTGCTCACCGCGTGCTCCAACACCCCGACGGACACCGCGTCGCCGTCGGAGTCGGCTGCCGCGACGACGGGCGGCAACATCGTCGTCGCCGAGACGAACGAGTTCTTCTCGTTCAACTCCTCGACGGCCAACGGCAACACGGACATCAACTCGAAGATCTCGCTCGCGACGAACTCGAACTTCTACTACATCGACGGCGACCTCAAGGTCCAGCGCGACGAGTCGTTCGGCACGATCGAGAAGACGAGCGACGACCCGCTGACGGTCACGTACACCGTCAACGAGGGCGAGACCTGGTCCGACGGTGAGCCGATCGACGCTGACGACCTCATCCTCGCGTGGGCCGTGTACTCCGGCTTCTACGACGATGGCGGCAACCCGGACGAGGAGGGCAACCCCACGACCGGCACCAGCTACTTCAGCTACGCCGGCTCCACGGAGGGCCTGAGCCTCACCGAGTTCCCCGAGATCGGCGAGGACGGTCGCAGCATCACGCTGACGTACTCCAAGCCGTTCTCCGACTGGGAGGTGTCGTTCGGTCTCGACCGCCCGGCCCACGTCGTCGCCAAGGGTGGCGGCCTCGCCGACGGCCAGGCGCTCATCGACCTCCTGAAGGACAAGCCCCGCGGCGACGCGGCGGCCCCGGTCGCGACGGACACGGCGCTCAAGGCCGTTGCCGACTTCTACAACACCGGCTTCGACTCCCGCACGCTGCCCAGCGACCCGTCGCTGTACCTGTCGAGCGGCCCGTACATCGTCTCGGACGTCGTCGAGGGCCAGTCGGTCACGATGGTCGCCAACGACAAGTACGAGGGTGACTTCGGTCCGAAGCTGGACGAGATCACCGTCCGCACCATCGCGGACCCGTCCGCCATGGTCCAGGCCCTGCAGAACGGTGAGGTCGACGTCATCTCGCCGCAGGCCAACGCCGACACGCTCGCCGCACTCGAGGGTCTCGACGGTGTCGACGTCCACAAGGGCAACCAGCTCGCGTACGACCACATCGACCTGAACTTCTCGGGTGTCTTCGCCGACCAGAACGTCCGCAAGGCGTTCCTCAAGACGATCCCCCGCCAGGCGATCCTCGACGCGATCATCACGCCGCTGGACCCCGAGGCCAAGGTCCTCGACTCCCAGCTGTTCGTGCCGGCCCAGGACGGCTATGCCGACGCGATCGCGAACAACGGCTCGTCCGACTTCGCCGAGCCCGACATCGCGGGTGCCAAGGAGCTCCTCGCCGGCGCCACGCCGACGATCCGCATCCTCTACAACGTCAACAACCCGAACCGCGTTGACGCGTTCACGCTGATCCAGCAGTCCGCCACCGAGGCCGGCTTCATCATCGACGACCAGGGCGACGCCAAGTGGGGCTCGCGCCTCGGCGACGGCTCGTACGACGCGTCGATCTTCGGCTGGATCAACTCGGGTGTCGGCGTCAGCGGCGTGCCGCAGATCTTCGGCACCGGCGCTGCGTCCAACTTCAACGGCTTCACGGACCCGTCCGCGGACGAGCTGATGGGTGAGCTCATCACGACCACGGACGTCGACGAGCAGACCAGCCTGCAGCAGGAGATCGACGCGAAGATCTTCGCCGCCGACTACGGCCTGCCGTTCTTCCAGAGCGTGGGTGTCGACGCCGTCGCCGAGCGCGTCGAGGGCATCGACGCGTACAACCCCAACCAGAACGGTGTCTGGTGGAACGTCTGGAACTGGAGCGTTAACGACGGCTGACCCTGGCCGCAGTAGCGCCTCACCGGACGACTGTGTGACAGTCGCCTGAACGACCGAAGGTGCCGGGTCGCCCGCCTCGCGCGGGGGGCCCGGCACCTTCGGGTCCGCCCTCAGCACGCTGACCAGGGACGACGGGGTCCGTGGACGTGCGCGGGCGGCGACTGAATTACGCTTGACTACTCCCGGCACGCGGTTCGGCGTGCCGCCCCGACACCGACACCTGAGAAACGATGACCACCTACATCCTTCGACGGTTGCTCGCGTCCCTGCTGATCCTGCTGGGCGCGTCGTTCATCGTCTACATGCTCATCGCCTACTCGGGCGACCCGCTGGCCGAGATCCGGTCGAGCAACTCGCCGAGCAAGGCCGACCAGATGGCCCGACGCACCGAGCTGCTGCACCTCGACGTGCCCCCCGCGCTGCGCTACTTCATCTGGCTCAGCGGCGCCGTCAAGTGCGTCGTCCCCTTTGCGGGCCAGTGCGACCTGGGCGTCACGCTCCAGAACCAGCCGGTCACCGCAGCCCTGGCGAACGCGATCCCGACGACGCTGCAGCTGGTGACGACGGCCGCGCTCCTGGCGATCCTGCTCGGCGTGACGATCGGTGTCATCACCGCGCTGCGGCAGTACAGCACGCTGGACTACTCGGTCACCTTCATCACGTTCCTCTTCTTCTCGCTCCCCGTGTTCTGGGTCGCGGTCCTGCTCAAGGAGTTCGGGGCCATCGGCTTCAACGACTTCCTGAGAGACCCCTTCATCGCGAACAGCACGATCCTGGTGATCTCGCTGATCGTCGGTGCGGTGTGGACCGTGATCATCGCCGGCACCCTCAAGCGGCGGCTGCTGACCTTCGGCGTCGCCTTCCTGGTCACCGTGCTGGTCCTCTACTACCTGTCCGTGACGCGCTGGTTCACGACCCCGCAGCTGGGTGTCGTCATCGTCGCCGTCACCGGGATCGCGGCCGCCTACGGCTTCACGGTGCTGTTCGCCGGGCTGCAGAACCGCCGGGCGCTCTACTCGGCCCTCATCACGGTCGGCATCGGGCTCGTCATGTACTTCGCGATCCAGCCGCTGCTGGCCAACGCCAACCTGTGGATCATCATCGGCCTCGGCATCCTCGCTATCGGCGTCGGGCTCCTGGTCGGTTACCTGATGGGTGGCTACGACCGAGGCCAGTCGATGAAGGCTGCGGCGCTCACCAGCTTCGCGGTCGCGTTCCTCATCCTGCTCGACCGGTACATGCAGGCGTGGCCCGCCTACATGTCGAACCCGCGGATCAGGAACCGGCCCATCGCCACGATCGGTGCGGAGACCCCCGGGCTCGAGGGTGACTTCTGGATCCAGGGCCTGGACAAGTACACGCACCTGATCCTGCCGACGATCGCGCTGATTCTCATCTCTCTGGCGTCGTACACGCGGTACTCGCGGGCGTCGATGCTCGAGGTGATGGGTCAGGACTACGTCCGCACGGCGCGCGCCAAGGGCCTCTCGGAGCGTGTCGTCGTCACGCGACACGCGTTCCGCAACGCGATGATCCCGCTCGCGACCATCGTGGCCATCGACATCGGCGGCCTCATCGGCGGCGCGGTGATCACCGAGAACGTCTTCTCGTTCAAGGGCATGGGACAGCTGTTCCTCACCGGCCTGCACAACATCGATCCCAACCCGGTCATGGGCGTGTTCCTGGTGACAGGCATCACCGCGGTGACGTTCAACCTGCTGGCCGACCTCACGTACTCGGCCCTCGACCCGCGAGTGAGGGTGAAGGCATGACCGCCATCCTGGAGAACACGGCGGACGTCCCGCCGAACCCGACCACCCCGGAGAACCCGGAGGATGTCAAGGGCCTCAGCCAGGGCCGGATCGTCCTCAAGCGCTTCTTCGGCCACACGGGAGCGGTCGTCAGCATCGTGGTGCTGCTCTCGGTGCTCGTGCTGGCCATCTCGGCGATCGGGCTGGGCCCTATCCCGGGCTGGTGGAAGTACTCCTACCTGCAGACGCCGCCCCTGGTGAACGGTGGCAAGCCCACCCTGCAGGTCTTCCCGTTCTCGCTGGGTGAGCACCCGTTCGGGCAGGACCGCGTCGGTCGCGACCTGTTCGCGATGACCATGCGCGGGACCCAGATCTCGATGTTCATCATGGTGCTCGTGGGCGCGATCGCTGCGCTCGTCGGTGTCCTCATCGGGTCGAGCGCGGGGTTCTTCCGCGGCAAGACCGAGGCCGTGCTCATGCGGTTCACCGACATGATCATCATCATCCCGGCGCTCATCGCAGCGGCGGTCGTGGCCAACTCGGCCAAGAGCGTGATCGCCCTGGCACTGTTCCTCGGCCTCGTGTCGTGGACCGGCATGGCGCGCCTGGTACGCGGTGACTTCCTCACCCTGCGCGAGCGCGAGTTCGTCGACGCCGCGCGGCTGGCCGGCGCCTCGAACAGCCGGATCATCTTCAAGCACATCCTGCCGAACGCCGTGGGTGTCATCACGGTGAACACGACGCTGCTCATGTCGGCCGCCATCCTCACGGAGACGGCGCTGAGCTACGTGGGACTCGGTGTGAAGTCCCCGGACGTGTCGCTGGGTTCCCTCATCAGCGCCAACCAGGCGGCCTTCGCGACGCGCCCGTGGCTGTTCTGGTGGCCGGGCATCTTCATCGTCGTCATCTGCCTGACCATCAACTTCATCGGCGACGGTCTGCGCGACGCGTTCGACCCGCGCCAGAAGAAGTTCGCGCTGCGCCGGGTCAAGGAGACGCGCGACCGGCCCGACCTGTACCCGGGGAGCAAGGCGCCCGACCACCTCACGACCGGGGGGTCGACCACGATCGCCGCCGGCGGCCTGTACGAGTCGCTCGACCGGCCTGCGGACATGGGCGAGGACAACGACGACGGTGAGGGCCGGCGGTGACGTCAGGTCAGCGCCACGACCACCACACCGAGCAGCGCGAGGGCCAGCAGCACGATCGCCACGCGGTTCCAGTGCGTGACCACCGGGGTGTCGTCCGCGACGCCGATGGGCAGCTGCTCGTTCTCGGCGAGGTGCTCCCAGCGGCGCCGCACGATGCCGGCCACGTGACCGGACGGTGCGCCGGGCAGGTCGCCGATGGCGACGGCGCCTCGCGAGTCGCGCGCGGTGCGGGGCATCCCGGTCAACTCGTCGTTGCCGGCGGTGAGCACCTGGTGGCGGCCCGGACCCGGCGCCGCCCACGCGCGGTAGCGCCCGTGGGGGGTCACCAGCGTCAGCGAGTACTGGGTCTCCACGTTGATGAGCGCGGCCCACGGCACCGTGACGGTGCGCAGGGGGTTGACCATCGTCACGCCCTCGTCGGAGACCTCGACCCGCGGGTGCCAGAACACCAGCCACGCCAGCAGGCCGAGCCCGATCGCCAGCGGCAGCGCCCGCAGCACCGCGCCCGTCCCGTCCTCGAACCCCCGTGCGGCCGTCAGACCCGCGATCACCGCCCACGAGGCGATCGTGGACACATATCTGCTGCGCGGCCTGTATGTCAGGTCGCCACTCTCGGCACGCATGCCCGCATGATCTCAGGAGTCACACGATGACCGATACGACCGACCAGGGCGCACCCGTCCTCCAGGTCAAGGACCTGTCCGTCGACTTCGCCGTGGACAAGAAGTGGATCCCGGCGGCGATCGACGTCAGCTACGAGGTCCACGCCGGCGAGGTCCTCGCCATCGTGGGCGAGTCGGGCTCGGGCAAGTCCGTCAGCTCCATGGCCCTCCTCGGCCTGCTGCCCAAGAACGCGCGCATCACGGGCAGCATCAAGCTGATGGGCCAGGAGATGAGCGACATGTCGTCGTCGAAGGTGCGGGAGATCCGCGGCAACGACATCGCCATGATCTTCCAGGAGCCCATGACGGCGCTGAACCCGGTCTACACGATCGGTGCGCAGATCATCGAGGCCCTGCGGCTGCACAACATGATGTCGCCGACGGAGGCCCGGGACCGGGCGCTCGAGCTGCTGACCATGGTCGAGCTGCCGGACCCGGTCAAGGCGTTCAACTCCTATCCGCACCAGCTCTCCGGCGGCCAGCGGCAGCGCGCGATGATCGCGCAGTCGCTGTCCAACGACCCGGTGCTGCTCATCGCCGACGAGCCGACCACCGCGCTCGACGTCACGGTGCAGGCCGAGATCCTCGACCTCATGCGCAACCTGCGCGACCACCTGCACTCGGCGGTCATCCTCATCACGCACGACATGGGCGTGGTCGCGGACCTGTCCGACCGCATCGCGGTCATGCGTCGCGGCCTGATCGTCGAGACGGGCACCGCGCGGGAGATCTTCACCAACCCGCAGCACCCGTACACGCAGGAGCTGCTCGCGGCCGTCCCGCACCTCGGTGCGGCGGACTCGACGGGTGAGGAGATCGACCTGACGGCGGCCCTCGCGGCGGCGACCGGCAACGAGGACGCCATCGCGGTGGACGCCGAGGAGCTCGCGCGCCGGGAGGCGGCGAACCGCAAGGCGCTGGAGGTCTCCGAGCGGGCGCGGCGAGCGGCCGAGGTCGAGGGCACCGCCCCGATCCTCGAGCTGGTCGACGTGGCCATCGAGTACCCGAAGCAGGGCCGCATCCCGGCCTTCCGCGCGGTCGAGGGCGCCAACCTGATCATCCGCCCGGGCGAGGTCGTCGGACTGGTCGGCGAGTCCGGGTCGGGCAAGACCACCATCGGGCGCGCGGCCGTCGGCCTGCTGCCCGTCGTCGAGGGCACGCTCACCGTGGCCGGCGTCGAGCTGACCAAGCGGGACCCGAAGAAGCTGCGCTCGCTGCGGCGCAAGGTCGGCATGGTCTTCCAGGACCCGTCGTCGTCGCTGAACCCGCGGCTCCCGGTCGGCGAGAGCATCGGCGAGCCGATGTACCTGGCGGGTGTGGCCAAGGGCGACGCCCTGCAGAAGCGGATCGAGGAGCTGCTCGACCAGGTGCAGCTGCCGCGCAGCTACCGCAACCGCTACCCGCACGAGCTGTCGGGCGGGCAGAAGCAGCGCGTCGGCATCGCCCGCGCCATCTCGCTGTCGCCGGAGCTGCTGGTGGCCGACGAGCCGACGTCCGCGCTGGACGTGTCGGTGCAGGCCACGGTGCTGGAGCTGCTGCAGGACCTGCAGTCGCGGCTGAAGTTCGCGTGCCTGTTCGTCACGCACGACCTGGCGGTGGTCGACGTGCTGGCCGACCGCATCGCGGTCATGCGGCGCGGCGTGATCGTGGAGCAGGGCACGCGCGACGCGATCCTGCGCAACCCGCAGGAGTCCTACACGCAGCGGCTCATCGCCGCGGTGCCCCTGCCGGACCCGGAGAAGCAGCGCGAGCGCCGCGAGCTGCGGGCGCTCTTGCTCGACCGCTCCTGACACCGGCGCAGTGACGGACCTCGCGGGCCCGGTCGGATCGCTCCGACCGGGCCCGCGTGGCGTCCGCGAGGTGGACGAGATGTCCGGGAGAGTTCAGTTGCGGGTGTGATCGTCCGATATCGCTCGCATGGGTGGTTTCGTCCGGAGCGGAGGTCGTGGTGCGGCGTAGGTGGCTGGCTGGGTCGGGGGTCGTGGTCGCCCTGGTGATGGTGGCGGCGTGCACCTCGGAGACGCCGGAGCCGACGCGCACGGACACCGTGGTGGTCGCCGTCGCGGCACCGTTCACCTCCCTGAACGGCGGCACGGCGGAGGGTCGAGGGCCGGGCAGCACCCTGGTGCGCTCGCTCGTGCAGGCCGGGTTCGTCTCGCTCGACGAGGACGGCTCCGCGGTCCCCGACGCGGGCTTCGGCACCGTCGAGAAGATCAGTGACGCACCCCTGACCGTGAAGTACACGATCGACCCGGCGGCGACCTGGTCCGACGGCACCGCCGTGACCACCGCGGACCTGCTCCTGGAGTGGGCGGCGCGCAGCGGCCAGCTCGACGACGTGACGCCCGAGCTCGACGCCCAGGGCGGGGTCATCAACAACGACGCGCTCGACGCCGGCGTGGCGTTCGCGGCCGCGTCTCCCGCGCTCGTGCAGGCGCAGCAGCTGCCCGCCGCGGAGGGCGCGACGCTCACCCTCACCTACGCCACGCCCGTGGCGGACTGGCAGGTGGCGCTCGACGTGAACCTCCCGGCCCACGTGGTCGGGCAGGTGGCGCTCGGGGTGGAGGACCCGGCCGAGGCGGCCGCGGCGGTGTCCGCGGCCATCGCCGCGGAGGACAAGGACGCGCTGAGCTCGATCTCGAAGACGTGGCGCGCGGACTTCGACGCCGACGCGCTCGCGCAGCACGTCGACCAGGCGGTCTCGACGGGGCCGTACGCGGTCGACCTGATCGTGCCGGGGGAGCGCGTCGAGCTGGTCCGCAACGACGAGTACCAGGGCGACGGTGCGGCACGGTACGAGCGCGTCGTGGTCCGTAGCGACCTGGACCCGCTCGACGAGGTCGAGGCCCTGGCGTCCGGGTCGGTCGACGTGGTGACGCCGGCGGACACGAGCGACGTCCTCGAGGCGCTGGCGGAGGTGGCCGGTGCGCAGGTGCGCACGGGTGGCGACAGCACGCTCCAGCTCCAGCTCCAGTCCGCCGGTGGGGGCGCGTTCGATCCCGCGTCGTACGGAGGGGACGCCGCCGTCGCGTCGGCCGTGCGCCGGGCGTTCCTGCTCACCGTGCCGCGGGACGCGCTCGTCGCGACCGTCGTCGCCCCGCTCTGGCCGGAGGCGGTCGTGGCCGGGGCGGTGCTGCCGTCGGTGGGTCCGGACGCCGGGGGTGACGTCGCGCCGAGCGGGCCGGCGGACATCGCGGGGGCGCGCCGGCTGCTCGCGGAGGCCGGGGTGACCGCGCCCGTGACGGTGCGCCTGCTGGCCAACACCACGGACCCGCTCCGCGCCAAGATCCTCGCGCTGATCACCGCCTCGGCGTCGGACGTCGGGTTCGAGGTCGATCCGTACACCCCGGTCGAGGGACTCGGCCCGGACCTCGCGAGCGCGGCCTCCGCGTGGGACGCCGCCCTGGTGCCGGTGCCCCAGGCCGACCTGCCGGTCGACTCGGTGGTCGCACGGTGGCGGACGGGCGGCGCGACGAACGTCACCGGCTGGACCGACGCCGCGACGGACGCCGCGATCACCACCCTCGCGCAGACCCTCGACCCCGCGGCCGTCGAGGACCAGCTCGCCTCCGTCGCGCAGAGCCTGGACGCCGGTGGGGCGGCGCTCTCGCTGGTCCGGCAGCCGATCGTCGTCGCCACCCGGGGGTCCGCGGCGGCGACCGCGGGCAGCACGCCCGCCGCGCCCGACGTGCAGCCGTTGGCGCTCGGCCGTGCGGACCTCACGGACTGGTGGTCCTGGGCGCGCACGGGCGCCTGACGTGGGTCCGGTCACCTTCTGACGCACGCGGACGGGTGGGCGGGTAGAATCGATCGGCGCGGCCGACGACTCGGCGCGCTCCCCACCTTCTGAGATGAGTTCCCCCATGTCTGAGCCCACGACTGCGCCGGCAGCGCACACGTCGTCTGCCGGAACGAGCGTGCGTGCCGACCTGCGCAACGTCGCCATCGTCGCCCACGTCGACCACGGCAAGACGACGCTGGTCGACGCCATGCTGTGGCAGTCCGGCTCCTTCGGCTCCCACGCGCACGTGGACGAGCGCGCGATGGACTCGGGTGACCTGGAGCGCGAGAAGGGCATCACGATCCTCGCCAAGAACACGGCGATCCGGTACACGGGTCCCGCGGCCGCGGAGATCGGCGAGCCCGGTGGCATCACCATCAACGTCATCGACACCCCCGGCCACGCCGACTTCGGCGGCGAGGTCGAGCGCGGCCTGTCGATGGTCGACGGCGTCGTCCTGCTGGTCGACGCGTCCGAGGGCCCGCTGCCCCAGACGCGCTTCGTGCTGCGCAAGGCGCTCGTCGCCAAGCTGCCCGTGATCCTCGTCGTGAACAAGACCGACCGCCCCGACGCGCGGATCACCGACGTCGTGCACGAGGCGACCGACCTGCTGCTCGGCCTGGCGTCCGACCTGCACGAGGACGTCCCGGACCTGGACCTCGACGCGATCCTCGACGTGCCCGTCGTGTTCGCCGCCGCCAAGGCCGGCCGCGCGTCGCTGAACCAGCCCGCCGACGGTGGCCTGCCGGACTCGGAGAACCTCGAGCCGCTGTTCAAGACGATCCTCGAGCGCATCCCTGCGCCCACCTACACCGAGGGCGCCCCGCTGCAGGCGCACGTCACCAACCTCGACGCGTCCCCGTTCCTCGGCCGCCTCGCCCTGCTCCGGGTCTTCAACGGCACGATCCGCAAGGGTCAGACCGTCGCGTGGGCCAAGGCCGACGGCACGCTGGCGAACGTCAAGATCACCGAGCTGCTGGAGACCAAGGCGCTCGAGCGCGTCAGCACGGAGTCCGCGGGACCCGGGGACATCGTCGCCGTCGCCGGCATCGAGAACATCACCATCGGCGAGACGCTGACCGACCCCGACGACCCGCGTCCGCTGCCGCTCATCACGGTCGACGACCCGGCGATCTCCATGACCATCGGCATCAACACCTCGCCGCTTGCCGGTCGCGGCGGCAAGGGCCACAAGGTCACCGCCCGCCAGGTCAAGGACCGCCTCGACAAGGAGCTCGTCGGCAACGTCTCGCTCCGCGTGCTGCCCACCGAGCGTCCCGACGCCTGGGAGGTCCAGGGCCGCGGCGAGCTGGCGCTGGCCATCCTGGTCGAGCAGATGCGCCGCGAGGGCTTCGAGCTGACCGTCGGCAAGCCGCAGGTGGTCACCAAGAAGGTCGACGGCCACGTGCACGAGCCGGTCGAGCGCATGACCATCGACGTCCCCGAGGAGTACCTCGGCGCGGTGACCCAGCTGCTCGCGCAGCGCAAGGGCCGCATGGAGACGATGTCCAACCACGGCACCGGCTGGGTCCGCATGGAGTTCCTGGTCCCCGCCCGTGGCCTCATCGGCTTCCGCACGCGGTTCCTCACCGACACGCGCGGCACCGGCATCGCGTCGTCCATCGCCGAGGGCTACGAGCCCTGGGCCGGCCCGATCGACACCCGCATCAACGGGTCGCTCGTCGCGGACCGCGCCGGCGCGGTGACGCCGTTCGCCATGATCAACCTGCAGGAGCGCGGCTCGTTCTTCGTCGAGCCCACGCAGGAGGTCTACGAGGGCCAGATCGTCGGCGAGAACTCGCGCAACGAGGACATGGACGTCAACATCACCAAGGAGAAGAAGCTCACCAACATGCGCTCCGCCACGGCGGACAACTTCGAGAACCTCGTCCCGCCGCGCAAGCTCACGCTGGAGGAGTCCCTGGAGTTCGCCCGCGAGGACGAGTGCGTCGAGGTGACGCCGACGACGGTGCGCATCCGCAAGGTGGTCCTGGACCAGACCGAGCGCGCGCGCATCACGGCCCGCTCCAAGCGCTCCTGATCCCTGCATGACGGCAACATCCGGCGGTCTCGTCGCGGTGCACGCGCACCCGGACGACGAGTCGCTGACGACCGGCGCGCTGCTGGCCACCTGGGCAGCGTCCGGTCGTCCCGTCACCGTGGTGACCTGCACGCGCGGCGAGCGCGGCGAGGTCATCGGTGAGCGCCTGGCCCATCTCGAGGGAGACGGGCCGGCGCTCGCCGAGCACCGGGACCGCGAGCTGGGCCGTGCGCTGGCCGCGCTCGGCGTCCGCGATCGCGGCTACCTCGACACGATCCGTGGGTCCGTCGACCAGCGCTTCGAGGACTCCGGCATGGAGTGGGTCGGGACCGGGCGGGCCGGGCGTCCCGACGAGATCCCGCCGGGCGCGTTCGTCGGCGTGGGCCTCGAGGAGGCCGCCGAGCGCCTCGCCCGCGTGCTCCGCTCCCGCCGGCCCGAGGTCGTCGTCACGTACGAGCCCGACGGCGGCTACGGGCACCCCGACCACGTCCGCACCCACGAGGTGACCCAGTGGGCCGTCGACTTCGCGCGGTCGCGTGCGGACGACGCGTCCCCGGCGTTCGACGTGCCGGTGGTCCTCTGGTCGGTGCAGGGGCACCTCGCCCTGCAGCGCGGCATGCGCGCCCTCGGTGGCGACGCGGTCCTCGCCGCCCTCGGCGGTTTGCGCGACGATCTGGAGCTGCCGGACCCGACGGCGGAGCTGCCGTCCGTCGCGGTGCCGGACGACGAGATCGAGCTCGAGGTCGACGTCCTGCCCGTGCGCACCCGCGTCCTGGATGCCCTGCGCGCCCACCGCACGCAGGTGCAGGCGGTGCGCGCCATCGACGACGACAGCGCCCTCGTCGGCTGCTACGCGCTGAGCAACCGCATCCTCGCGCCGGTGCTGCCGACCGAGACGTACCGGCGAGGGACGGGCGGCTCGGGTGACGTCGCCTGGCCCGACGGCGTCCGCCCGGTAGCCTGACGCGCGTGCAACGCCTCTCCTCCGGTGCCCTCGGCACGGCCGCCCTGGCGCTGGTGCTCGGCGTCGTCGTCGGTGCACTCGGCACCGTGATGCATCGCAGCATCGAGCCCTGGGGCGTCATCCTCTGCCTGGCACTGGCGTTCGCCGGTGCCGTGACCGCTCGGGCCTGGGCGGGCTTCGGGGCGCTCGCCGGCTACGCGCTCGGCCTCGTCGTCTCCGTCCAGGTGCTCTCCCAGCAAGGTCCCGGGGGAGACGTCCTCGTGCCTGACGGTCAGGTGATCGGCTGGGTGTGGGTGCTGGGGTCCATCGCGGTCACGATCCTGGCAGGCGTCCTGCCGAGCGGGCTGTTCGACGACCGACCGCGCGCACCGAGGCCGCACCCCGCCGCGACGGACACCGACGCGGCGGACGCGGCGCCGTGAGCGAGGCCGTCACCCCCGACGCGTTCCGCGCAGCGGTCGGACGCCTTCCCGCCGGGGTCGCCGTCATCACCCTGAGGTGGCGCGGCACCCTGCACGCGATGACGGCCAGCGCGATCACGTCGGTGTCCCTCGAGCCGCCCATGCTCCTGTTCTGCGTGCACACCGACGCCCGGTTCCGGGACGCGCTCGACGACGTGGACACCTGGTCGGTGAGCGTCCTGGCCGACGACCAGGCGCACACCGCCGACTGGCTCGCCTCCCCGGGCCGCCCCGCGATCGACCAGCTGGCCCGCGTCCCGCACCGGCCGGCCCCGGTCTCCGACGCGGTGTGGGTCGACGGCGCCGCGGCGTGGTTCGACTGCCGGACGGCGGCGGTGCACCGCGCGGGCGACCACGACGTGGTGGTCGGGTCGGTGCTCGCCGCGGAGCAGGGGTCGGCGGACGCGGGCGGGCTCGTGCACCTGCGCGGACGCCTCCGCCCGGTCCGCTGACGGGTCCGCGGCACGGCCCGACGCGCGTCCGGGTGAGATGGTCCGTCGCAGGTGGTGGCGCGGGCCTGCGGCTCAGGCTGGGCACGTAGACTCGCGCGGACGCGTTGTGCGCGTGTGGAGCAGCAGGGGAGCAGGATGAGCAACGGCACCGACCGCGACGAGCCCGGGCAGCGCAGCGACGACGAGCAGCAGACGCCTGCCGTGGCCGGCGCGACCCGTCCGACGTCCGACCCGGTCTGGCCGGTGTGGGGCGGCGCGGGTGCCGTGACTCCAACGGCCGAGAGCCCCGCCGACGAGACCACCGCCGACGAGCCGGCAGCGGACGATGCTCCTGACGAGGCCGCGGGCGACGAGCCCGCCGGTGACGAGGCGACGGGCGCCGAGCCGGCAGCCGACGGCGTCGCGGGCGACGAGGCGACGGCTGAGGAGCCGGGCGCGGCGGTCGAAGGTGCCGATGGCGACGAGCAGTCGAGCCCCGACCCCGACCCCGAGTCGGACGCCGGTGCCGAGGTGCCCGCGAGCGACGAGTCTGCCGCGGAGGACCCGGTCGCCGGGGACGCGGTCGCTGACGATGCCGCCGGGACGGTCGGCGCCGACGAGCAGACCACGCAGGATCTGGACGACTCCGTGGTCGTCGACGAGCGCGACCGCGTGGACGCAGACGAGCCCGGGGAGTCCTCCGAGGGAGCGACGCCGGTCGCTGCGGAAAACCCGGCCGAGCCGGACCCGGAGGTCGCCGAGCTCGACGATCTCGCGGCCGCCGAGGGCGCCGACGGCGACGCGGACCAGCCCGCGGCCGTCGCCGGCGAGCAGACGATCGACGGGGACGAGGTCGCGGTCCACGGCGGCGGTGTCGAGGCGGACGAGGCCCCCGGCGACGAGGTCGCGCTCGACGAGACGGACGCCCACGAGGTCGCGCTCGACGAGCCGGACGCCGACGAGGTCACCCTGGACGAGGCGGACGGGGTCGACGTCGCGCCCATCGAGGCTGACGACACCACGGTTGCGCCGGATGAGGTGGGCGTCGACGAGGTCGCGCTCGACGAGCCGGACGCCGACGAGGTCACCCTGGACGAGGCGGACGGGGTCGACGTCGCGCCCAGCGAGGCTGACGGCACCGCCGTTGCGCCTGACGAGGCGGTCGCCGACGAGGGTGCGCCGGTCGAGGCGGACGACGACGAGAACGCGCCCGACGACGCTGCGGTGTCGGAGTCGGTCACCCCGGCCGAGCCGTCCGCGGAACCGACGGATGCCGGCACGCCCACTGCGGGGCCGACCGCCCCGACCGCGTCGGCTCCGAGCGTGCCCGAGTCTCCGGCCGCGGGGCGCGACGATGCGACTGCGGTCATCGCCCCGGTCGTCGCGGCAGCCGCTGCGAGCGCGGCGACGCCGTCGGCCGCCCCCGCCCCGGCCTCCCCGCCGGCTGCGCCGCCCGCCCCGATCGGCACGCTCGCGGCACCGGTGACCCGCACGGTCCCGGTCAAGCCGGGATCGGCCCCGGCCGTCGTCGCCGCGTCGGCCGCGGCCGCCGCCGCTGCGGCAACCACAGCCGCAACGACTGCCGCAGCACCCGCCACGCCCGCAGCGGCCGCACCCGCCGCGCCGGCGACGCCCGTGCCCGCGCCGGCGCCGACCGCACCGATCCCGTCGGGCCCGGTGCCGCCGAGCACCGCGGCGCGGTCGGCCGCCACCGATGCGGCCCCGTCGCGCGCGCCCATCCCGTCCGGCCCCGTGCCGCAGTCGCCGCCGGACCGCAAGGAGTCCCCGCTCGACGTGTTCGAGGCCGAGGACGGCAAGCGGCGCTGGCCGCGACGGCTCCTGATCGTCCTGGGCATCGTCCTCGTGCTCGGCGCCGTGTACGTCGGGGCGTCGTACGCGTTCGCGGACCGGGTGCCGCGCGGCGCGTCGGTGGCGGGCGTGGACATCGGCGGGCTGCCGTCCGAGGACGCGGTCGCACGGCTGGACGAGGAGCTCGCTGACGCGACGACCCAGCCGATCGAGGTCGTCGCCAACGACGTCCAGGCGACCATCGACCCGGCTGCCGCGGGGCTGACCTTCGACGCCGCGGCCACGGTCGACACGCTGACCGGGGTGGACCTGGCCGACCCCCAGCGGCTGTGGTCGCACCTCGTCGGGGTGGGCGCGCAGGATCCCGTCACGTCGGTGGACGACGACGCGCTGGCCGCGGCGATCGGCGACCTCGGGACGTCGCTGGCCCTTGCGCCGGTGGACGGGACCGTCGTGTTCGTCGACGCCACCGCGCAGTCCACGGACGCGGTGGACGGCTGGGACCTGGACCAGCCGGGGGCGGCCGACGCGCTGGCGTCCGACTGGTTGGTGGCGCCGCGGCCGATCGAGCTGCCGACCGCGACGGTCGAGCCGGACATCACGCAGGCGGAGACGGACGCCACCCTCGCGACGGCCCAGAAGGTCACGTCGGCACCGGTGTCCGTGGCGGTCGAGGGGCGGACCGCGTTGCTCGATGCGGCCACCCTCGCCGCGAACTCCTCGTTCGTGCCGACGGACGGGAACCTGGCGCTGCAGATGAACGGCGAGGGCCTCGCCGCGGTGGTCCTGGCGCAGCTGCCCGACCTGCTGACCCAGTCCGCCGATGCCCACTTCGAGTTCGTGAACGACGCCCCCGTGATCATCCCCGGCACGCCCGGCACGTCCCTGGATCCCGCGGCCCTGGCTGCGACCGTGGGGACCGCCGCCACGGGGAGCGACCGCACGGCACCCGTGGAGCTGGTCCAGGCCGACCCGTCCCAGTCGACGGCGGAGCTCGAGGCGCTGGGCGTCAAGGAGATCGTCTCGGAGTTCTCCACGCCGCTGAACAGCGAGCCGCGGCGCACGATCAACATCACCAACGGCGCGAGCAAGATCAGCGGCACCCTGATCCGCCCGGGCGAGACGTTCAGCCTCACGGAGGCGCTCGGGCCGATCGACGCGGCGCACGGCTACGTCGAGGCCGGCGCGATCGTCAGCGGCGAGCACACCGACGCCTGGGGCGGCGGCCTGAGCCAGGTGTCGACGACCACCTACAACGCCGGCTTCCTGGCCGGATTCGAGGACATCGAGCACCGCCCGCACAGCGAGTGGTTCGCGCGCTACCCCGAGGGCCGCGAGGCGACGATCTTCACGGGCACGCTCGACATGCGCTGGAAGAACAACACCCCGCACGGCGCGCTGGTGCAGGCGTGGGTCTCGGGCGGGCGCGTCTACGTCCGCGTGTGGGGCACCAAGTACTGGACGGTCGAGTCGACCACGAGCCCTCGCTCGGGCGTCGTCGCCCCCACGACCGTGTACTCGCAGTCGCCGACGTGCGAGGCGCAGGGCGCGGGCAACCCGGGATTCTCGGTGACCGTCACGCGCCGGACGTACCTGAACGGGGCGCTCGAGAAGACCGAGTCCAACTCGTGGCGCTACAAGCCCCAGAACAAGATCATCTGTGGCGCCCCGCCGACCGCGACACCCCCCGCGACGCCGTAGTCAGGCGTCGGACGGTCGCCGCCGGACGGGGGCCGGCGGGACGAGCTTGGTGAGCACGATGTCGGCTGCGGGGACTCGCACGTCACCGCGTCGGGTGCGCACCAGGACGCCGTCGTCGTCGACCGCGAGCACGTCGCCGAGCACGTCCGTGTGCTGGGGGACGTGCTCGCCGGGAAGCGCGGTGTCTGCCGCCGGCAGGTCGTCGCGGAGCCGACGGACGACGACGCGGACCCCGGGTGACCAGGTGCGCCATTCCGCGGTGCTCACGAGAGGGGCCCGTGTCCCAGCCGTGGACAGCGCGTCGCGGGCATGTGCATGTGAGCGATACTAAGAGGACCCCTGGCCTGTGGAGGACCGACCGTGACGTATGTGATCGCCGAGCCCTGCGTGGACGTCAAGGACAAGGCGTGCATCGAGGAATGTCCCGTGGACTGCATCTACGAGGGCGAGCGGTCGCTGTACATCCACCCCGACGAGTGCGTGGACTGCGGCGCCTGCGAACCGGTGTGCCCGGTCGAGGCCATCTACTACGAGGACGACGTCCCGGAGCAGTGGACCGAGTACTACAAGGCGAACGTCGAGTTCTTCGACGACCTCGGCTCGCCGGGTGGCGCCGCGAAGATGGGTGAGATCCAGAAGGACCACCCGATCATCGCGACCCTCCCGCTGCGCGTGCACGGCGACTGATCCCGCCCCGTGGGCCTGCAGACCGGGTCCCTGCCCGACTTCCCCTGGGACACCCTGACCCCGTTCGGTGAGGTGGCCCGCGCGTTCCCCGGTGGGATCGTCGACCTCTCCGTCGGCACGCCCGTCGACCCGACGCCGGCGGTCGTGCAGCAGGCGCTGGCGGACGCGGCGGACTCGCCGGGCTACCCGACGACGCACGGCACCCCCGCGCTGCGGCACGCCGTCGTCGACTGGTTCGCGCGTCGACGCGGAGTGCGCGGCCTCGACCCGGCCGCGGTGCTGCCGACGGTCGGGTCCAAGGAGCTGGTCGCGTTCCTGCCGTCGCTGCTGGGCCTCGGCGCGGGCGACGTGGTCCTGCACCCGTCGGCGGCCTACCCGACCTACGACGTCGGCGCCCGCCTGGCGGGGGCGACGCCGGAACCGACGGACGACCCGGCGTCGCGCCTCGCGCAGAGCGACGACGTGCGGCTCGTGTGGCTGAACTCCCCGGGCAACCCGGACGGCTCGGTGCTCGGCGTGGACCAGCTGCGCGCGGTCGTCGACGCCGCGCGGGCGTCGGCCCGGCCGGTCGTGGTCGCGTCCGACGAGTGCTACGCCGAGCTGGGCTGGGACGAGCCGTGGGTGTCGTCCGGGGTGCCGAGCATCCTCGACCCCCGGGTGACCGGGGGAGACCTCACGGGCCTGCTCGCGGTGTACTCGCTGTCCAAGCAGTCGAACCTCGCGGGGTACCGGGCCGCGTTCGTCGCCGGCGACCCCGCCCTGGTGTCCCGGCTGCTCGAGATCCGCAAGCACGCGGGCATGATCGTGCCCGGTCCGGTGCAGGCGGCCATGACCGCGGCGCTGGCCGACGACGCGCACGTCGAGGCGCAGCGGACCGTCTACGGCCGTCGGCGCCGGGTGCTCCGGGCGGCGTTCGAGAGCGCGGGCTATGCCGTGGACCGCTCGCACGCCGGCCTGTACCTCTGGGTCCGCCCGGAGGCCGGTGACCAGGACAGCTGGGCCACGGTCGGGGACCTGGCGGGGCTCGGAATCCTCGTCGCGCCGGGGGCGTTCTACGGGGATCCGGTCCACGTGAGGGTGGCCCTGACGGCGCCGGACGAGCGGATCGCCGAGGCGGCCGCACGGCTGTCGGGGGCATGAGCTCGAACGTGTGATCGTGGTCACACCAGCACCAACGTCTCATCGAGGATTGGTCACGCCCGGCCCAGCGCGGGTACCGTCGATCCACGCCAACGAGGGCGCGCACGCGCACGCCCATCAGGCCGTCGTCGCCGATGACCGGACGCGCGGGACATCCCCGCCAGGACGGACGTCGCAGGAGAGGAACACCATGTCGGACGTCGTCACCGCGCCGGTCCAGCTGATCGTCGACGGACAGTCGAAGGACCTGCCGATCGTGACCGCGACCGAGGGCAACGACGGCATCGTCGTCTCCTCGCTGCTGCGCGACACGGGCCTGGTCACGGTGGACCCGGGCTTCATGAACACCGCCTCGTGCGAGTCGAAGATCACCTACATCGACGGCGACGAGGGCATCCTGCGCTACCGCGGGTACCCCATCGAGCAGCTGGCCGAGCACTCCACGTTCCTCGAGGTCGCGTACCTGCTGATCCACGGCGCGCTGCCCACGCCCACGGAGCTCGACGCGTTCGAGGAGCGCGTCAACCGCCACACGCTGGTGCACGAGGACTTCCGCACGTTCATGGGGACGTTCCCGCGCCACGCGCACCCGATGGCCGTGATGTCGTCGGCGATCAACGCGCTGTCCACGTTCTACCCGGAGTCGCTGGACCCGTTCGACCCCGAGACGGTCGAGCTGGCCACCGTGCTGATCCTGGCCAAGACGCGGACGATCACGTCGTACGTGCACCGCGCGTCCAAGGGCGAGCCGCTGCTGTACCCCGACTACTCCCGCGGGTACGTCGAGGACTTCCTGCGCATGACGTTCGCGGTGCCGTACCAGCAGTACGAGGCCGACCCGGTGGTCGTGTCGGCGCTCGACCAGCTCCTCATCCTGCACGCCGACCACGAGCAGAACTGCTCGACGTCGACCGTCCGCATCGTCGGCTCCAGCCAGGCCAACCTGTACGCGTCCGTCGCGGCCGGCATCAACGCGCTGTCAGGCCCGCTGCACGGCGGGGCCAACGAGGCCGTGCTGAAGATGCTCACGGAGATCCAGGCCAACGGGGGCGACGCCACCGACTTCATGAAGCGCGTGAAGGACAAGGAGCCGGGCGTCCGCCTCATGGGCTTCGGGCACCGGGTCTACAAGAACTACGACCCCCGCGCCGCCATCGTGAAGAAGAGCGCCGACTCCGTCCTCGAGGCCCTCGGCCACAACGACGAGCTGCTCGACCTCGCGCGGGGTCTCGAGGAGATCGCCCTCTCCGACGACTACTTCATCTCGCGCAAGCTCTACCCGAACGTGGACTTCTACACCGGCCTCATCTACAAGGCGATGGGCTTCTCCGAGGAGATGTTCACGCCGCTCTTCGCGCTCGGCCGGATGCCCGGCTGGATCGCGCAGTGGCGCGAGATGATGACCGACCCGCAGACGAAGATCGGCCGCCCGCGGCAGATCTACACGGGGGCAACGGCGCGCGACTACGTGGAGCCCGACGCCCGCTAGCTCGCGCGGGTGAGCCGCACCGCCCCCGCGGGGAGCGGCTCACCGGTCGTCGGCTCCCAGGTGCCGGCGGCGCGGTCCCACGTGCGGTCGGCGACGGCCACGGACGTCAGCTGCAACGGCTGGGCGACGGACACCGCCCACTGCGCGACCGCCCAGTCGAGCCGGACGCGGTCCTGCGCGGCCCCGAAGACCGAGGTGTCGACCACCAGGGCGCCCGTGGCGTCGGCGGCGACCGGGAGCGGTCCGAGGTCGCGCTGCACGCGCGCGACGACGGCGTCGGCCGACGAGGCCGCCGGGTCGGGGTCGTGCAGGTCGCAGGTCAGGGTGGCCGGGGACCAGCCGGTGAGGGCCGACGCCCACGCCCGCGAGCGGGTCTCGTGCTGCGCGTAGGCGTCGGGGAAGCCGGAGCGCTGCACGGCCTGGGCGGCTTCGGTGACCGGCAGGTTCTCGTACCCGTCGATGGTGACGAGGCCGTCGTAGAAGCGCCCGGTCGCGTAGACGGGGTCCTGCACCTGCTCGGCGGTGCCCCAGCCCTGCGAGGGGCGCTGCTGGAACAGCCCGAGGCTGTCGCGGTCGCCGTAGGTGACGTTGATCAGCCTGGACTCCTGCAGCGCGGTGGCCAGCGCGATCGTCACGGCCCGGGCGGGGAGCCCGCGCTGCACGCCGGTCCCCGCGATGAGGGCGGCGTTCTGGGCCTGGTCGGGGCTCAGCGACCAGGCCGTGCCGTCCAGCTGGGCGACGCACCGTTCGACCGCCGGCGGGCCCGGGTGCATGCGGTTGAGCGTGACGACCACGGCGGCGATGCCGGCGACGAGCACGGCCGACGCTGCCGCGACGGCGAGACCGGCCCGGCGCGCGCGGCGCCGGCGTCGTGCGCTCACTCGTTGGCGTGCAGCGTGGCGTTCAGCTGCACACCGGACCCGGCGCGCGCGACGGCCTCGACGCCACCGGTCAGGGAGTTGCGGCGGAACAGCACGCCGTTGCGTCCAGCCAGGTCGCGGGCCTTGACGACGCGGGGCGAGGCCTCGAAGCCGACGAGCGACACCTTGGTGCCGGCCGTGACGTAGAGCCCGGCCTCGACCACGCAGTCGTCGCCGAGCGGGATGCCGATGCCGGCGTTCGCGCCGAGCAGGGTGCGCGAGCCGATGGAGACGACCTCGCGCCCGCCGCCGGACAGGGTGCCCATGATCGAGGCGCCGCCACCGATGTCCGAGCCGTCGCCGACGACGACGCCTGCGGAGACGCGCCCCTCGATCATCGAGGTGCCCAGGGTGCCGGCGTTGAAGTTGACGAAGCCCTCGTGCATGACGGTGGTGCCGGCTGCCAGGTGCGCGCCGAGCCGGACCCGGTCGGCGTCCGCGATCCGCACACCGGACGGCAGCACGTAGTCGACCATCCGCGGGAACTTGTCGACGCTGAGCACGGTGAGGGGCACCCCGGTGGCGGCCCGGATCCGGCCGCGGGTCTCCTCGAAGCCGTCGACCGCGCACGGTCCGCGGTCGGTCCACACCACGTTGGGCAGCACGCCGAACAGGCCCTCGAGGTTCTGCCCGTGGGGCTGGACCAGGCGGTGCGAGAGCAGGTGCAGGCGCAGGTAGGCGTCGGCGGTGTCCACCAGCGGGGCGTCCAGATCGGAGACCGTGCGGACCACCTCGACGCGGACGCCGCGAGCCTCGTCGACGCGCTCGGACGCGGTGAGCGACGGCGGTGCGGTGGCGTCGTCGTCGGGCGCACCGAGGGCCGGCGAGGGGTACCAGACGTCCAGCGTCGTGCCGTCGTCGGTCACCGTGGCCAGGCCGAAGCCCCAGGCCGTCCGTGCAGTCATGGCGACAACCCTAGGTCACCACCCGAGCGGGCTAGGGTCGGGCCCGTGGCCACCCTCGACCTCGGCACCGATCTCCTGTCCCTCACGCGCGCCCTGTGCGACCTGCCGTCGGTGAGCGGCGACGAGCGCGCGATCGCCGACGCCGTCGAGGGCGCGCTCACCCGGTACGCCCACCTGGAGGTGCTGCGCGACGGGGACGCGGTCGTCGCGCGCACGCACACGGGACGCCCGTCGCGCGTCGTCATCGCGGGGCACCTCGACACCGTCCCGATCGCCGACAACCTGCCGACGCGGCTCATCGGCGAGGGCGCGCTGGCCGAGCTGTGGGGCCGCGGCACCGTCGACATGAAGGCCGGGGTCGCGGTGCAGCTGGCGCTCGCCGCCGAGCTGACGGAGCCGACGCACGACGTCACCTGGGTGTTCTACGACCACGAGGAGGTCGCCGCGGACCTCAACGGCCTCGGGCGGCTGGTGCGGAACCACCCCGACTGGGTGGCGGGCGACTTCGCCGTGCTGTGCGAGCCGACGAACGGCGGTCTGGAGGGCGGCTGCAACGGCACCCTGCGGGCCGAGGTCCGGCTGGCGGGCGTCGCCGCCCACTCGGCGCGGGCGTGGATGGGCCGCAACGCGATCCACGCCGCCGGCGAGGTGCTGCGGCGGCTCGAGGCGTACACGCCCGCGGAGGTCGAGGTGGACGGGCTCGTGTACCGGGAGAGCCTCAATGCGGTCCTCATCTCCGGGGGCACGGCGGCGAACGTCATCCCCGACGCGTGCGTGGTCACGGTGAACTACCGGTTCGCACCCTCGGCGTCCGTCGAGCAGGCCACGGAGCACGTGCGCGAGCTGTTCGACGGCTTCGACGTCGTGCTCACCGACGCCGCACCGGGCGCGCGTCCCGGCCTGGACGACCCGGCGGCGCAGGACTTCGCGCGGGCCGTGCTCGGCGTGACGGGCGGCGTGCCCGCGGCGAAGTACGGCTGGACGGACGTCGCCCGGTTCTCCGAGCTGGGGGTGCCCGCCGTGAACTTCGGCCCCGGTGACCCGCTGCTCGCGCACAAGGACGACGAGCACTGCCCGGTCGGGCAGATCACCCTGGCGCATACGGCCCTGCGGGCGTGGCTGACCTCCTGAGGTGAACGTTGGGTGACTCGTCCGCCGCAGGCCCCCGGCCGACCTAGAGTCGGCCCATGAGCGACGACGGTGTGTCCGCGCCCGGCCACGGCTACCGGAAGGGGCCGGTCCTGCTGCGCGGCGAGCAGATCCCGAAGACCACCTCCGACCAGCGCCTGCTGAGCGGCCACGGCAGCGCCGACTGGGTGCACGGCGACCCGTGGCGCGTGATGCGGATCCAGAGCGAGTTCGTCGAGGGGTTCGGCGCGCTGGCCGAGGTCGGTCCGGCGGTGAGCGTGTTCGGCTCGGCGCGCGTGCCCGTGGACCACCCGGACTACGCCCTCGGCACGGAGGTCGCGCGGCTGCTGGTCGAGTCGGGGTACGCGGTGATCACCGGCGGCGGCCCGGGGATCATGGAGGCCGCCAACCGGGGCGCGCTCGAGGCGGGCGGCCTCTCGGTCGGGCTCGGCATCGAGCTGCCGTTCGAGCAGGGGATGAACAAGTACGTCGAGCTCGGCGTGAACTTCCGGTACTTCTTCGCGCGCAAGACGATGTTCGTGAAGTACTCCGAGGGCTTCGTGGTGCTGCCCGGAGGGTTCGGCACGTTCGACGAGCTCTTCGAGGCCATGACCCTGGTGCAGACCCACAAGGTGATCAGCTTCCCGATCGTGCTGGTCGGCCGCGACTACTGGCAGGGCCTCCTCGACTGGGTGGGGAGCACCGTGCTGGACCGCGGCATGATCTCCGCCGCCGACCTCGAGCTGCTGCAGGTCGTCGACACGGCCGAGGAGGCCGTGAAGATCGTGCTCGAGCGCGGTGCGGAGCTGCGGGCGGCGGAGGAGGCCGCCGCCGTGGCGAACGCGCGCGCGGAGCAGGCTGCCGAGGACTCGGGCCGGTGACGACCCCACCGGCCGGTGCGGTCCTCCGCCTCCGCGGGCGCGAGATCGGGCCCGACCGGCCGGTCGTCATGGCGGTCGTCAACCGGACGCCGGACTCGTTCTACGCGCCGGCCCGGCACGACGACTCGTCGGCCGACGAGGCGGTCGCGCGGGCTGCCGACCAGGGCGCCGACATCGTCGACCTCGGCGGTGTGCGGGCCGGCCGCGGACCGCGGGTGGAGGTCGACGAGGAGATCGCCCGCGTGATCCCGCTGGTCAGGAGAGTTCGCGCCCGTCACCCGGACCTGCTGGTCAGCGTCGACACCTGGCGCGCGGAGGTGGCGCGCGCGGCCGCCGACGAGGGCGTCGACCTGATCAACGACACGTGGGCGGGGCACGACCCGGCGCTCATGGAGGTCGCGGCGGAGCGTGGCCTCGGGATCGTCTGCTCGCACACGGGTGGCGCCCGCCCCCGCACCGACCCGTTCCGGGTCGAGTACCCGGGCCCGGTGCCCCTGGACGGCGTGCTCGACGACGTCGTCCGCACGGTGTCGGCCGCGGCGCAGCGGGCCGTCTCGCTCGGCATCGATCCCGCGAGCGTGCTGGTGGACCCGACGCACGACTTCGGCAAGAACACGTGGCACTCCCTGCACCTGGTCCGGTGCACCGAGGCCCTCGTCTCGCTCGGCTTCCCCGTCCTCATGGCCTTGTCGCGCAAGGACTTCGTGGGGGAGACCCTCGACCTGCCCGCCGAGGAGCGCCTCGAGGGCACGCTCGCCGCGACCGCGGTGGCCGCGTGGCTCGGTGCCCGGGTGTTCCGGGCGCACGACGTGCGCGCGACCCGGCGCACCCTCGATATGGTCGCGTCCATCCGCGGGGACCGACCCCCCGCCCGGGCGGTCAGGGGGCTGGCGTGAGCGAGGTGCGGGAGGCTGCCCCGGAACCGGCGACGGCAGGCGCGTGGGCCTGGACGGTGAGCCGGCCCTGGTGGGTCCAGGTGCTCGCCGTGTACGCGGCCGCGCGGCTGTTCACGACCGTCGTGTTTCTCTGGGTGGCGAGCGTCCAGGCGCAGAACCCGTGGACCGCCGAGCACCCGGACTACTTCCCGTACGTGGGTTTCATGTTCGACGGCTCCTGGTACCGCAACGTCGCGGAGAACGGGTACCCGGCCGAGCTGCCGCGCGGGGAGAACGGGCTCGTCCAGCAGAACGCCTGGGCCTTCTTCCCGCTCTTCCCGATGCTTGCGCGTGGGCTCATGCAGCTGACGGGCGGCTCGTGGGACGTCGTCGCGCCCCTGCTGGCGCTGGTGCTCGGCGCGGGTGCGGTCCTGGCGATCCACCAGACCGTGGTGCGGGGCGCACCGCGGGCCGTCGCCGCCCGGCCAGGGCTCCCGCTCGCCTCGGTCGCCCTGGTCAGCGTGTTCCCGACCGCCGCGGTCCTGCAGGTCGCGTACACCGAGGCGCTCGCCCTGCTGCTCATCGCGAGCGCGCTGCTCCTGCTCATCCGGCGCGACTACGGGTGGATGGCGCTCGTCGTCGTGGCGCTGGGGTTCACGCGGGCGGTCGCGCTGCCGATGGCCGCGGTCGTCGTGGTGCACGCCGCGGTCCGCTGGTGGTCCGCGCGGCGCGGGACGGACACCTGGACGTGGCGCACGGGCGTGGGGCTGGGGGCGCTGACGCTCCTGTCGGCCGCGTCGGGCTTCCTGTGGCCCGCCATCTGCGGCTGGGCGACCGGTGTGCCGGACGGGTACCTGCAGACGCAGGAGGCGTGGCGCGGCGTCCCCGAGGTCGCACCGTTCGGCGGCTGGTTCTACGTGCCGCAGTTCTGGTTCGGCCCGCGCGCGCTGCTCGTGGTGGTCTCCGGCTTCGCGCTCGTGATCGCGGTGCTCGTCGTGCCCGCCGCCTGGCGCCTGGGCAACGAGCTGCACGCATGGGCCGCCGCCTACATCGTCTACATCGCCGCGGTCGTCGAGCCGGGCAGCAGCCTCGCCCGGTTCCTCCTGCTGGCGTTCCCCCTCGCTGCAGTCACCGCCGGTGTCGTCACGCGGCCTCCGGCGGCTCGGCGGTGGTGGTTCGGCGCGGTCGTCGTCCTCATGCTCGGGCTCCAGGTGCTGTGGGTCCGGCAGATGTGGCACGCCAACCCGGTGGCCGACTGGCCGCCGTGACCGGTCGCCGACCCCCGAGAGCGGACTGGACGTACGTCCGATCGGTGGCCTGACCGGCATCGGGACAGGTGAGGGGCCTCGGGTGAACTAGGATGGACCGCGGACAACCGGTAGACGAGGCCGACGTGGGGTGCGTGAAAACGCCCCCACGAGTCGCGCACCGGACGCACGAGCTGAAGGAGAGGCCCCGCATGGCCGCGATGAAGCCGAGGACCGGTGACGGCCCGCTCGAGGTCACGAAGGAGGGGCGCGGCATCGTGATGCGCGTGCCGCTCGAGGGCGGTGGACGGCTGGTGGTCGAGCTCAACGCGACCGAGGCCGCGGAGCTGGGTGAGGCCCTGACGTCCGTCGTCAGCTGACGATGGCACGGGTCAGCACGAGCTCCTCGATCGGTCGCACGCCCCCGGCGGTGACCGTCGACGGCGGCAGCATCGCGACGACGACGCTGCTGACCGACGGCTCGACCGACGCGGTCGCGGTTCCCGTGGCACCTGCGCGTGCGGGCGACGATGCGCTGCGCCCGCTCCAGGGGACCGCCGAGGCCGCGGCGCGGTACGGGGTCGACCTGGCCGAGATCGGCGAGCGCGCACGGCTGACGGGCGCGGCGGGGGACATCTACGTCCTCCAGCTGCCCCGGCCGGTCGGCTCGTCGGTGACCCTGCCGTGGTCGGGACTCCCGCCGCGGCTCGTGCTGGTGGGCGTCGGCTCCGGCCGTCCCGTCGACCTGCGCCGTGCCGGTGCCGCACTCGCGCGGTCGACGCGCGGGCTGCGCCGCGTCGTCACGACGCTCGGGGCCGAGGCCGCCCAGGACGACTCGACGGCTGCCACGGCGGCGCGAGCCGTCGCCGAGGGCTACCTGCTCGCCGCGTACGTCCCGCCGACGGCGGCCACCTCGGGCTCCCCGGCCCGCGGGGCGGCAGAGCTGGTCCTGCTGGGGCGCGACGGCATGCGACCCACCGCCGCGGTCGCGGAGGGCCACACCGCTGCCGCTGCCACCTGGCTGGTCCGGGACCTGGCGACCACCCCCGCCAGCACCAAGACACCGGCGTGGCTGGCGGACCAGGCCAAGCACCTGGCGACGAAGGCCGGCCTCGAGGTCACGGTCCGCAGCCCGCGCGAGCTCGCCGCGGAGGGCTTCGGGGGCATCCTCGCGGTCGGCGCCGGCTCGGCGTCGCCGCCCCGGCTGGTCACCGTGTCGTACACGCCCACGAACGCCGGCGGCAAGCACGTCGTCGTCGTCGGCAAGGGGATCACGTTCGACACGGGCGGCATCTCGATCAAGCCGCGCGAGGCCATGGTCCCGATGAAGACCGACATGACCGGTGCCGCCGTGGCGCTGGCCACGGTGCTCGGTGCCGCCGCCGCGGGCGTCGCCCACCGGGTCACGGCCGTGCTGCCCCTCGCCGAGAACCACGTCGGCGGTGCCTCCTACCGACCCGGCGACGTCCTGACGATGTGGGGCGGGACCACCGTCGAGATCGCCAACACCGACGCCGAGGGCCGGCTGGTCCTCGCCGACGCGCTGGCCTGGGCGGACGCCACCCTGGACCCGGACGTGCTCATCGACGTCGCCACGCTCACCGGCGCCGCGACCCTGGGCCTCGGCAAGCAGCACGCCGCGCTCTACTCGGCGGACGACGAGCTGGTGACCGCCCTGGAGGCGGCCGGCGTCGCGTCCGGTGAGCTGGCCTGGCACATGCCCTTGGTCGAGGAGTACGAGGAGGCCGTGCACTCCGACGTCGCCGACCTGCGGCACGTGCCGGTCGACAAGCACATCGGCGGCGGATCGATCACCGCGGCGCTGTTCCTGCGGCACTTCGTCGGTGCGCGCACCTGGGCGCACCTCGACATCGCCGGGCCTGCCCGCTCGACCTCGGACAAGCACGAGGTCACCGAGGGTGCGACCGGCTTCGGCGCCCGCCTCCTGCTGCGGTACCTCGACGACCTGCGCTGAGCGCACCCCGCACCGTGACGGGTCTCGTCACGGCACGGGGTGCACGGCCCGAAGGTCAGAACGGGCAGCTCGTGCTCACCGCGGAGTACGCCGAGCCGGACGGTCCCGGGCAGAGGAACTGCGTGTACCGGGTGTCACCGTCCACGAACCGCTTGAGCCACGAGATCGAGGACGAGGCGATCGCGGTGTTCGCGGAGTTCGGTGCGAAGTGGCTCGCCCCGCGCAGCTCCAGGTAGGTGCGAGGCGTGGCCGACGGAAGCGTCTGGTAGAACGGCCGGGCGTGCGACGCCACGGGCGCGATGGAGTCGTTCTCCGCCCCGATCACCAGGGTGGGCGTGGTGACCTCCGGCCAGGTCTTGTCCGCGTTCCAGGGGGTCAGCGGGATCGCCGCCTTGAGGGTCGGGCGGTCCTTGACGGCCTCGAGCGTGCCCCCGCCGCCCATCGAGTGACCCATGACGGCCACCCGGCCGGCGTCGACCCGCCCGGTGACGGAGCTTCGCTGGGTCAGGTAGTCGACGGCCGCGAGCAGCTGGTCACCGCGCGAGGCCGGCTGGTCGTAGACGGTCGTGGTGTCGATGGTGAGCACGACGAAGCCCTGGGACGCGAGGCGCGGGCCGAGCCACGCGATGCTCGACTGCCGTGCCGTGTACCCGGGCGAGACGACGACGGCGCCGAACGTGCCCTGGGACTGGTCGGTCGGGTAGTAGATGGTGCCTCCGCCGAAACCGGTGACGAGGTACCGGGAGACCGACGTCTGCGCGACGGCGAACGCGCCGCGGGCGGCTTCGATGCTGCTCCTGCTGGGTTCCGGGCCCCGCTGGTAGGGGTTGTCCGCGGCGACGGCCGGAGCGGCGATGCTCCCGACGACGAGCGTGGTGGTCAGGAGTGTGGTGGCGACGGCTCGGCGCCACGAGCTCAGAGATGTCACGACGGTGTGTCCTCTCTCGGGGTGGAGCCCGCGGACGGACGTGCCCGCAGGCGTTCCTACACAAACCGACCGGTCGGTTTTGCCACGCTAGCACCGCCCTCGAGGCTTGTCATCACGCAGGTGTTGCCCGTGTCACACGCCCTAGCACTGCGGATCGTCGCCCTAGGCTGAGCGGCATGCCGGACGTGCCGCCCCGCCCCGAGCCGTTCACCCTGCACACCGACCCCGCCGCACTGGCGGACCTGCGCTCCCGCCTGCGCGCGACGCGCTGGCCGGATGCACCGGAGGATGCGGGCTGGTCGCTCGGGACGGACGTCGCCTCCCTGCGAGAGCTCGTCGCGTACTGGGCGGACGGGTTCGACTGGCCCGCGCAGGAGGCGGCGCTCTCTCGGCTGCCGCACTTCCGGGTCTCCCTCGCCGGGCTGGGGATCCACTACGTGCACGCGCGCGCGGTCGCGCCGAGCGGGCCGGTGCTGCCGCTGGTCCTCAGCCACGGCTGGCCGGACTCGTTCTGGCGGTACAGCCAGGTGATCGCGCTGCTCACTGACCCGGGCGCCCACGGCGGGGACCCCGCGGACGCGTTCGACGTCGTGGTCCCGGACATGCCGGGCTACGGGTACTCCGACCGCCCGACCGGTCCGGCGCTCGACACGGTCGCCGTGGCCGGCCTGTGGGCCCGGCTGATGACCGTCCTCGGCTACGAACGGTTCGGCGCGGCGGGCGGGGACATCGGCAGCGGGGTCAGCCGGTTCCTTGCGCTCGACCACCCCGACCGCGTCGTCGCCGTCCACCGCACCGACGGGGGCCTGCCGGTCTTCACGGGGGACCCGGCGACCCTCGCGCCCGAGGAGCGCGACTTCCTCGCGGGTGCCGCCGCGTGGGGCGGGTCGGAGGGCGCGTACGCCGCGATGCACCGCACCAAGCCGCAGACGGCCGCCGTCGGGCTCACCGACTCACCCGCGGGGCTCGCCGCGTGGATCGTCGAGAAGCTCCGGTCCTGGAGCGACCGGAGCCTCACGCTCGACGAGGTGCTCACGAACCTGACGATCTACTGGCTCACCGGCACGATCGGCTCGTCGATGCGCATGTACCGCGCCAATTCCGCGATCGCGCCCGAGCAGCACGCCCGCCGCGTCGAGGTGCCGTCCGGCTTCTCCCTGTTCCCCGGCGACCTCGTCCGGCCGCCGCGCGCGTGGCTGGACCGCACGGCGAACGTCGTCCGGGTCACGGAGCCGCCACGGGGCGGGCACTTCGCGCCGATCGAGGAGCCGGAGCTCTACGCGCAGGAGCTGCGCGACTTCTTCCGGCCGTACCGCGTCAGCGCTTGACCGCGACCAGCAGGCCGTCACCGGTGGGCAGCAGGGCCGGCAGCAGGCGGTCGTCGGCGCGGACGATGCGGCCGACCTCGCGGATGGTGGTCGTGGTCTCGTCGCGCCGGGCGGGGTCCGCCACGCGGTCGTGCCACAGGGCGTTGTCCACGGCGAGCACGCCGCCGGGCCGCAGCAGGCGCACGGCCTGCTCGACGTAGCCCGGGTAGTTCTCCTTGTCGGCGTCGACGAACACCAGGTCGTAGCCGCCGTCGGTGAGCCGCGGCACGACGTCGAGGGCGCGGCCGGAGATGGTGCGCGTGCGGGTGGGCTTGACGCGCTCCTCCGCGAACGCCTCCTTGGCGGCGCGCTGGTGCTCGACCTCGAGGTCGATGGTGGTGAGCACGCCGTCCGCAGGCATGCCGCGGAGCAGGTAGAGGGAGCCGACGCCGGCGCCGGTGCCGATCTCGACCACGGCACGGGCCGCGACGGCGGCGGCCAGCACGCTCAGGGCGGCGCCGGACCCGGGCAGGACCGGTGTGCACCCCAGCTGCGCGGCACGCTCACGGGCGCGCAGCACGATGTCGTCCTCCTGCAGGAACTCCTCGCAGTAGACCCAGCTCTGGGCCTTGTCGGTGGAGATGGCTGCCTCCTGGGGCGGATGACGGGCTGGTGCAACGGTCGCGGCCAGCGTAGTCGCGCCCTCGGGGCGGGTGCGGGAGGCGGGGGCCTCCGCTACCAGCGGAACTTCTCGCCCGCCGTAGGCGTTCCTAGCGTTCGAGGCTCACAGTTCCACCTGGGACACTGGAGCACGATGGCACGCACCGAGGAGACCGACCCCATGAGCACCCAGCCCGCCGCCTGGCAGGCACCGTCATGGGAGGAGATCGTCCGCGACCACTCCGCGCGGGTGTACCGGCTGGCCTACCGCCTCACGGGCAACAAGCACGACGCCGAGGACCTCACGCAGGAGACGTTCGTCCGCGTGTTCCGCTCGCTGCACTCCTACACCCCCGGCACGTTCGAGGGCTGGCTGCACCGCATCACCACCAACCTCTTCCTCGACCAGGCGCGCCGCAAGCAGCGCATCCGCATGGACGCGATGGGCGAGGACGCCGAGCGCTACGCCTCGGGCGACCAGCTGGGTGCCCCGGAGCGCGCGTTCGAGCACGGCAACCTCGACCTGGACATCCAGCGAGCCCTCGACGACCTGGCGCCGGAGTACCGAGCCGCCGTCGTCCTCTGCGACATCGAGGGGCTCTCCTACGAGGAGATCGCCGTCACGCTCGGCATCAAGCTGGGCACCGTCCGCTCCCGCATCCACCGCGCTCGCGCGCGGCTGCGGGTGTCCCTCGAGCACCGCGCCCCGCACGCCCTCGCCTCCGCCGACCCCGCTGACGCCTCACCGCTGACGGTCCTCGGATGAGCCACCTCGGGTCGCGGATCAGCGCGCTGGTCGACGGGCAGCTCTCGGTGGCGGAGACCGAGAAGGCCCTCGCGCACGTCGCGGTCTGCCCCGAGTGCTCAGCCGAGCTCACCGCGTCCCGCGCGGCCCGCCGCGCACTGGCCTCCGCCGACGAGGTCGCCCCGGCCCCCGACCTGACCGCGCGCCTCCTGTCCCTCGGCTGCGGCCCCGACCCGTCGGCGGCGGACCTGTTCGCGCCGCCGGTGCGGCAGACCCGCGACGAGCTCGCGTCCTACGGCGTCGCCAGCGGCGGCCTCGGCAGCCGGGGCTGGCGCTCGGGTGGCTCGCTGCGCGGTGACGTCGGGCACCGCCGGTCCTCGGTGCGCATCGCCGCCGGGTCCATGGCGGGCGTCGGTGCGGTCGCGGCGATGCTCTTCGTGCTCGGCGAGCGTCCCGACGTCGTGCCCACCATGCACCCCGGGGTGGACCTCGGGCTGCTCGGCCAGGCGATCACCGTGGACCCGTCCTCGGGGGCCGGCGAGCTGGGCTCCTCGACCGTGCCCGTCGCCGACACCACGGGCGAGACCGTCACGTGGCTGCGGTCGCACGCCTGGTCGTTCCCGTCCGAGCTGCCCGACGGCTGGTCGGTCACCGCGGTGCGCTGGTCCGGCGACGACTCCCGGGTGCTCGAGATCGACGTGCTCGGACCGGACGACACCTCGCTCGTGGTCACCGAGCAGCAGGGCCGCCTCGACACGACCGCGCTGGCCGGTGCGCCGACCGCCGAGGTCGGCGGACGTGAGGTCTACGTGCTCTCGTTCGAGCCGTGGCACGTCGTCTGGCAGGCGGACGGGACGGTCGTGCAGGTCGTCGGCTCGCAGTCCTCGGACTCCGCCGCGACACTTGTGGGAGCCTTTCCGGGCGGCGCCTTCGACGACGGCGTACCGGCGCGCATCACGCGCGGCTGGGCCACGGTGACAGGAGCGCTCGAACGGCCATGACGACCCCCGACGACGCGCAGGCCGTCCCGGTGCCCGGCGGAGAGACGCCCGCGGACCGGCCCGAGAGCCCGTTCGCGTCGCCGTCGGGCCGTCGAGCTCTGCCCCCGACGCCCGCCACGGTCACCGTCGAGGACCCAGCGCCGAGGCCCGCCGAGCCCGAGGTCGCTCCGACCACCAGCCCGCGCCCCGCGACCGCCCCGGAGCAGGTCCGCCCGCCCGGGTCGCACTGGTCCGTGCCGCACGGCTCGGTGCCGACCTCGCCCTTCGCGCCGCCGAACCCGTACGGCACGTCCGCGCCGCAGCCCGGCCCGGACCGGTGGGCGGGCGTCCCGTACGCGATGACGCCGCCGACGCAGGAGCCCCCACCAGGAGCAGGCGGCGTGCCGCACACCGTCGTCCTGCACCGCAAGCGCCGCCGCACGCTCTCGGCCGCGTGGCTGGTGCCGCTCCTCGTGCTCGCCCTCGCCGCCGGGGCGATCGGCGGGGTCGTCGGCTCACGGCTCGGCGAGGACGACCACCTGGCCGACGCGGGCCTGCCGGTCGCCGCCGCGGGCTCGAACACCATCGTGCGCTCGCCGGAGTCGGTGGCCGGGATCGCCGCCGGGGTGCTGCCGAGCGTCGTCTCCATCCAGGTGGACGGCCCGGAGGGCAGCGCCACGGGGTCGGGGTTCGTGCTCCGCGGCGACGGGTACCTGGTGACCAACAACCACGTGATCGCGCAGGCGGACGACGCGGCCACCACCATCACCGTGACGTTCGTCGACGGCAGCGAGCAGGACGCGTCGGTCGTCGGCCGGACCGCCGACTACGACCTCGCCGTGCTCAAGGTGGCGGTGCAGGGCCTGACCCCGCTGCTCCTGGGTGACTCGGACCAGGTGGTGGTCGGTGACGCCGTCGTGGCCGTCGGGGCGCCGCTCGGCCTGGCGGGGACCGTGACCACCGGCATCGTCAGCGCGCTCAACCGACCGGTCTCCGCGGGCGACTCGGACGACCCGGACGACCAGGCGTTCATCAACGCGATCCAGACCGACGCCGCGATCAACCCGGGCAACTCCGGAGGCCCGCTGGTGAACGCGGCCGGCGAGGTCATCGGGATCAACTCGGCGATCGCGCAGCCCCCGGGGTCCACGTCGCTCGTCGGCGGCAGCATCGGGCTGGGGTTCGCCATCCCGTCGAACCAGGTGCGGCGCACGTCGAACCAGCTCATCGAGACGGGCCGCGCGACGTACCCGATCATCGGGGTGCTGCTCGACCAGCGGTACACGGGCGAGGGCGTGCAGGTGTCGTCGAGCGCGCAGGAGGACCGCCAGCCGGTCACGGCCAACGGCCCCGCGGAGCGCGCCGGCATCCACCCCGGCGACGTCATCCTGGCCATCGACGGCCGCCCCGTGACCGACCCCGACGAGCTGATCGTGGCCATCCGCGCGCGGACGCCGGGGGACACGATCGTGCTCCACGTGCGCAGCGGCTCCAGCGAGCGCGACGTCCGCGTGAAGCTGGACGAGTCGCCCACGGACTGACCCCGGAGGGCTCAGCGCGCGGGGGTACTCTGACCCGGTGTTCGGGATCAACGGCGGTGAGCTGCTGGTGCTGCTCGTCGTCGCCGCGCTGGTCATCGGCCCCGAGCGGCTGCCCGGCTATGCCGAGCAGCTCGGGCAGTGGGTGCGCCGCGGCCGCCAGTTCGTCCGGGACGCCAAGGCGCGCGTGGACGAGGAGCTGGGCGAGGAGGTCGGCGACGTCGACTGGGCCGCGCTGGACCCGCGCAAGTACGACCCCCGCCGGATCGTGCGCGACGCGCTCCTGGAGGACGACCCGCCCCTGCGGCCCGTGAGCACCCCGGCCACCCGCCCCGTGACCGGTGCCGCGGCCGCGCGCGCGGCCACGGGAGGTGCCGCTGCGGCCTCCGTGCCGACGCCGCCCCCCACGCCGTACGACGACGAGGCCACCTGACGCCGGTTCCCGCTCACGCCCCCCTCCACCGGGACGGCACCCGGCACGACGGGTCCTCCCGCCCTGACAGAATGGTCCGATGGTCTTGGCGCCGCAGCAGTCGCGCATCTTCTCCGGGATGCAGCCCACCTCCGACTCCCTCCAGCTGGGCAACTACCTGGGTGCGCTGACCCAGTGGGTCGCCCTGCAGGAGGAGCACGACGCCATCTACTGCGTCGTCGACCTGCACGCGCTCACGGTGAGCCCCGACCCGTCCGTGCTCCGCGACCGCACGCGTCGCACCGCCGCGCAGTACCTCGCGGCCGGCGTGGACCCCGCGCGCTCGATCCTGTTCGTGCAGTCGCAGGTGCCCGAGCACGCCGAGCTGGCCTGGTTGCTCTCGTGCCACACGGCGTTCGGCGAGGCCAACCGGATGACGCAGTTCAAGGACAAGTCCGGCAAGCACGGGACCGAGGGCACCACCGTCGGGCTGTTCACGTACCCGGTGCTCATGGCGGCGGACATCCTGCTGTACGACACCACCCTCGTCCCCGTCGGTGAGGACCAGCGCCAGCACCTCGAGCTCACCCGGGACCTGGCGCAGCGGCTGAACGCGCGGTTCGGCCCGGACACGGTCGTCGTGCCCGAGCCGCACATCGTCAAGGCCACCGCCAAGATCTACGACCTGCAGGACCCGACGGCCAAGATGAGCAAGTCGGCGGAGAGCCCGAACGGTCTCATCGAGCTGCTGGACGACCCGAAGGTGGTGGCCAAGCGGATCAGGTCGGCCGTCACGGACGCCGAGCGCGAGATCCGGTTCGACCCCGAGCACAAGCCCGGGGTCTCCAACCTGCTCACCATCTACTCGGCGCTGACCGGCCGGGAGATCCCGGCGCTCGAGGCCGACTACGCGGGCAAGGGCTACGGCGACCTCAAGGTGGACCTGGCCGCCGTGGTGGTCGACTTCCTCACCCCGTTCCAGGCCCGGGTGCACGGGTACCTGTCCGACCCGGCGACGCTCGACGACGTCCTCGCGGACGGTGCGGACCGCGCGAGCGAGCTCGCCGCCGGCACGCTCGAGCGGCTCTACGACCGCAGCGGTCTGCTTCCGCGTCGCACGCGCACCCGGGTGGGCGCGTGAGGCTGCCGGAACGGTCCGGCGACCAGGTCCGGATCGGCGTCGCCATCACGGTGCCCGAGCCGTACGGCTCGGTGCTGCAGGCCGCCCGCGCGCGGTTCGGGGATCCGTGGGCCGAGTTCATCCCGCCGCACATCACGTTGCTGGGACCGACGGTGATCGATCACGGCGAGATCGTGGCCGTCGACGAGCACCTGGCGGCGATCGCGGCGCGGCATGCTCCGTTCGTCGTCCGGCTGCGAGGCACCGGCACGTTCCGGCCGGTCTCACCGGTGGTGTTCGTGCAGGTGACCGACGGTGTGCCCGGGTGCGAGCGGCTCGAGAGCAGCGTGCGGTCGGGGGTGCTGGCCCAGGAGCTCCGGTTCCGGTACCACCCGCACGTGACCGTCGCGCACGAGGTACCCGACGACCAGCTCGACGCTGCGTTCGACGGGCTGGCCGACTTCGACGCCTCGTTCGTCGTCGACAGCTTCCACAGCTACGCGCACGGCGACGACGGCGTGTGGCGGCCCGCGCGTGACTTCAGCCTCACCGGTTCTCCCGCGGATGCCGGGGCCATCACCGCGACCTAGGGTCGGGTCATGGCAGCCGACGGCACCCCCGCGCAGGCGGACGAGACGAGCCCGGCCGTCGGTGCCGGGGCCGCCCACGCCCGCGCCGTGGCGACGTCGCCGGACCCGGTGGAGCCGGGGCCGAAGCAGTCGCTGATCCAGAAGGCCAAGGCGGCGTTCGCGTGGTGGCAGCGCACCCGGCCGGCCCGTGCGAACGCCCGGTTCGGAGCCCGCGGCGGTGGCGTGCTCACCGGCGGGATCGCCTATGCGGCGCTGTTCTCGGTGTTCGCCGCACTGACCATCGGCTACACGGTGTTCATGGCGGTGCTCGGCGGGAACGACGAGCTGCGGCAGAAGGTCCTCGATTCGGTCAACGCGTCTCTGCCGGGGCTCGTCGACACCGGTGACGGCAGCAGCGGGATGATCGACCCCGACTCCCTCGAGCTCAGCGGCGGGCTGACCGTCACCGGCATCGTGGCGGTCGTCGTGCTGCTGCTGAGCGCGATCGCGGCGATGGCGGCCCTGCGCACCGCGGTGCGGGCGATGTTCGCCGAGGAGGGCCCCGGCGGGAACGCGGTGCTCGGCAAGGCCCGCGAGCTGGGCGGCTTCGCGGGCATGGCGTTCGCCGTGCTGCTCTCGGCGCTCGTGACCACGGGCGTGGCCAGCGCGGCGTCGTGGATCCTCGACTCGCTCGGGTGGGGGAGCGCGGCGACGGTCGTGGCGCGCGTGCTCGGCATCCTCGTGGCGTTCGTCATCGACGCGGCGACGTTCCTGCTCATCGTGTGGGTCCTCGCCGATGAGCGCCCGGCATGGTGGGACCTGCGCTGGGGTGCCGTCATCGCGGGCGTGGGCATCGGGATCGTGCGGATCCTCGGCACGTCGGTCGTCGCCGGCAGCGTGGGCAAGAACCCGCTGTTCACCTCGGTCGCCGTGATCGTGACGTTGCTGGTGTGGGTCAACCTCATCGCCCGCATCGTCCTCCTGGCGGCCGCATGGACCGCGAACCCGCCGCTCGTCGAGCCGGCGGCGGAGGAACCCGCGGCACCGACCGCCTGAGGTGCGCCCGCTGCGCGCGGACCAGGTGCCTGTACCGCGTCCGCGGGCCCGACCTAGGGTCGGCGCATGGCAGCCGACGAGGTCGCGAGCGCAGTGGTGGGGCCGCCGTCGCCGGCCGCGCGGGGCAAGGCCCTGTTCGTGTGGTGGAAGCACACGCGTCCCGGTCGGGCGAACGCCCGCTTCCGCGCGCGCAGCGGCGGTGTCCTCTCGGGTGGCATCGCCTACGCGGCGCTGTTCTCGGTGTTCGCCGCGCTGACCATCAGCTACACGGTGTTCGTCGCGGTGCTCGGCGACAACGACGAGCTGCGCGAGCGGGTGCTCCAGGCCGTCGACACCACGTATCCGCGCCTGCTCGACACCGGGGACGGCGAGGGCGCGATCGACCCGGAGGTGCTCGAGCTCTCCACCAACCTGACCGTGGCGGGGATCGTCGCGGTCGTGGTGCTGCTGCTGAGCGCGATCGCGGCGATGACGGCCCTGCGCAGGTCGGTGCGCGCGATGTTCGCGACGGAGCTCGGCGGCAACCCGGTGCTCGGCAAGGCTCGCGACCTCGGTGGGTTCGTCGGGATGGCGTTCGCCGTGCTGCTGTCCGCGACCCTGACCACCGGCCTCGGGACGGTGGCGTCCTGGATCCTCGACGCGCTCGGCTGGGACGGTCTGACGACCGCCGTGGTGCGGGTGCTCGGCATCCTCGTCGCCTTCGCGATCGACGTCGCGCTCTTCGTGCTGGTGGTCTCGGTGCTGGCCGCGGAGCACCCGCCGCGGCGGGACCTGCTCCGGGGGGCGCTCGTCGCGGCGACGGGTCTCGGGGTCGTGCGGACGCTCGGTACGACGGTCGTGGCGGGGAGCGTCAGCAGGAACCCGCTGTTCACCTCCGTCGCCGTGCTCGTGACGCTCCTGGTGTGGGTCAACCTGGTCGCGCGGATCATGCTGCTCGCAGCCGCCTGGACCGCGGACCCTCCGTACGTCGAGCCCCCGGGCAGCCCCGGCTGAGCCGTCAGAGCCCGGCGGCCAGCGCGGCGTGGAGCACCGGGAGGCGCGACGCGAGCACCCTCAGGCGTGCGCGGGTGCTCGCAGGCTCACCGGCCTCGCCCAGCCGCAGCATCCCCGGGTCGCCCGCCGTCTGCGCGGCCGCGATGCGGTCGGCCGCGTCCGTCATGCGGGTGATCACGTGATCGAGGACCGCGTGCGGGTCCAGGCCGCCGTATCCGTCCGCGATCGTGCGCAGGACGTGCGCCACCTCGACCGCGTCGGCGTCGGGGAACAGGACCGCGCTGTTCCAGGTGAACATCGCCACGTCGTCCAGCGGGATGCCGGGGCCGGCGACGTCCCAGTCGAAGACGCCCGCGAGCTCGTCCCCGTCGAACGCCATGTTGTACATCGCGGAGTCGTGGTGGCAGACGATCTCGCCCGGCTCGAGCGCGCGCTCGACGAACCGCCACCGGCGACCGTCCCGCGGGAAGCCGGCGACCACCGCGTGGTACTCGCGCAGCCAGTGCATGGCCGACCGGACCTGGGCGTCGCTGAGCGTCTCGCGGCCGATGTCGAGCACGCGGCCGGGCAGGAACGTGAGGATCTCGCGGTCGCGGTCGTCGATGCCGAGCACCCGGGGGATGCGGGGGAGTCCCGCGGCCGCCAGGAAGTCGAGCAGCTCGTGCACCGCCGGGGTCCACGGGCCGGTCGGGCGGCGGACGGTGTCCCCGACGCGGACGGCCCCGCCGACGTTCCCGCCGGGCAGCGGGATCTCGTCGGCGGGGCCGTCGGACGTCACGAGGGGGTCAGAAGGCACGCGTGATCATCGCGCGCTTCACTTCCTGGATCGCCTTGGTCACCTCGATGCCACGCGGGCACGCCTCGGTGCAGTTGAAGGTCGTGCGGCAGCGCCACACGCCCTCCTTGTCGTTGAGGATCTCGAGGCGCTGGGCGCCACCCTCGTCGCGGCTGTCGAAGATGAACCGGTGCGCGTTGACGATCGCCGCGGGGCCGAAGTACTGCCCGTCGGTCCAGAACACCGGGCACGACGAGGTGCACGCGGCGCAGAGGATGCACTTGGTGGTGTCGTCGAACCGCTCGCGCTGCTCGGCGCTCTGCAGGCGCTCCTTGGTGGGCTCGTTCCCGGTGGTGATGAGGAACGGCATGATCTCGCGGTAGGAGGCGAAGAACGGCTCCATGTCGACGACGAGGTCCTTGATCACCGGCAGGCCCTTGATGGGCTCGATGATGATCGGCTTGCTCGGGTCCAGGTCCTTGAGCAGCGTCTTGCAGGCCAGCCGGTTGCGGCCGTTGATCCGCATGGCGTCCGAGCCGCACACGCCGTGCGCGCAGGAGCGGCGGAACGTCAGCGAGCCGTCCTCCTCCCACTTGACCTTGTGCAAGGCGTCGAGCACGCGGTCGGTGCCGTGGGCGCGGACCGTGAACTCGTCCCAGTACGGCTCCGGAGCGCCTGCGCCGTCGTCCGGCAGGTAGCGCCGGATCTTCAGCGTGACGTCGAAGGACGGGATCACGGGAGCGGCCGAGGGCGCGTCGAGCGTGGCGGTCATCAGTACTTACGCTCCATCGGCTGGTAGCGGGTCATCGTGACGGGCTTGGAGCCCAGCACGAGCTGGTAGTCCTCGAACAGGGTGGTGTGCGCGAACGAGCCCTTGTGGTCCCCGTCGCCCTCGGTGCCCCACAGGCGGTGGCCCTTGACGGGCAGCGGGCGCCGGTAGGCCATGGTGTGGCGCATGTAGCCCTTGTCGTCGCGGTCCGGGAAGTCCTCGCGGAAGTGCCCGCCGCGGGACTCCTCACGGTTGAGGGCGCCGACGACGACGGTCTCCGCGATGTCGAGCAGGAAGCCCAGCTCCACGGCCTCGAGCAGGTCGGTGTTGAACATCTTGCTCTTGTCCTGCACCGACACCCGGCGGAACCGCTTCTGCAGGTCCTTGATGTCGTCGAGCGCCTGGATCAGCGACTCCGACGTACGGAACACCTGCGCGTTGAGGTCCATCGACTCCTGCAGCGCCTTGCGGATGTCCGCCACGCGCTCGCCGTCGGGACGCGTGCGGATCTCCTCCAGGCCGGCGACGACCGTGGCCGCGGGGTCCTCCGGGAGCTCCTGGAACGACGCCGTCAGCGCGTACGTGGCGGCCGAGATGCCGGCGCGCTTGCCGAACACGTTGATGTCGAGCAGCGAGTTGGTGCCCAGGCGGTTGGAGCCGTGCACGCTCACGCAGGCGACCTCGCCGGCCGCGTACAGGCCGCGGATGATGTCGGTGGAGTTGCGCAGCACCTCGGCCTCGATGTTGGTGGGGATGCCACCCATCGCGTAGTGGGCCGTCGGGTACACGGGCACGGGCTCGGTGTAGGGCTCGATGCCGAGGTACGTCCGCGCGAACTCGGTGATGTCCGGCAGCTTGGCGTCGATGTGCGCGGGCTCGAGGTGCGTCAGGTCGAGCAGCACGTAGTCCTTGTTGGGACCGGCGCCGCGGCCCTCGCGCACCTCGTTGGCCATGGACCGGGCGACGATGTCACGCGGCGCGAGGTCCTTGATGGTCGGGGCGTAGCGCTCCATGAAGCGCTCGCCCTCGGAGTTGCGCAGGATGCCGCCCTCGCCGCGCGCGGCCTCCGACAGGAGGATGCCGAGCCCCGCCAGACCGGTCGGGTGGAACTGGAAGAACTCCATGTCCTCCAGCGGGATGCCGCGGCGGTACGCCAGCGCCATGCCGTCGCCCGTGAGCGTGTGCGCGTTGGAGGTCGTCTTGTAGATCTTCCCGGCGCCGCCGGTGGCCAGCACGACGGACTTGGCCCGGAAGACGTGGATCTCGCCGGTGGCCAGCTCGTAGGCGACGACGCCCGAGACGTTGACCTCCTCGCCGTCCGGCACGTGGCCGGCCGCGAGGTCGTGGTCCACCAGCAGGTCGAGCACGTAGAACTCGTTGAAGAACTCGACGTCATTCTTCACGCACTGCTGGTAGAGCGTCTGCAGGATCATGTGACCCGTGCGGTCAGCGGCGTAGCAGGACCGGCGCACGGCGGCCTCGCCGTGGTTGCGGGTGTGCCCACCGAACCGGCGCTGGTCGATCTTCCCCTCGGGCGTCCGGTTGAACGGCAGGCCCATCTTCTCCAGGTCGAGCACCGCGTCGATGGCCTCCTTGGCCATCACCTCCGCGGCGTCCTGGTCCACCAGGTAGTCACCGCCCTTGACGGTGTCGAACGTGTGCCACTCCCAGTTGTCCTCCTCGACGTTGGCCAGGGCGGCGCACATGCCGCCCTGCGCCGCGCCCGTGTGGGAGCGCGTCGGGTAGAGCTTGGAGATGACGGCCGTGCGCACGCGGGTCGAGGACTCGAGGGCCGCGCGCATGCCGGCGCCGCCCGCGCCGACGATCACGACGTCGTACTGGTGGGTCTGCATCGGGGTCGATGCCTTCCTGTTTCTGAGGGGAGAGCGTCAGGCCGTGGTGCAGAACGAGGGCAGCAGGTCCGCGGGGGAGCCCGCCGGGCACGGGTCGAACGTGAAGATCACGAGCGTGCCGAGCACGACGACCACCACGAACGCGAGGTACAGCGACGCCTTGAGCGCGAGCCGCACACCGTCACGCTCCGCGTAGTCGTTGATGATCGTCCGCACGCCGTTGGTGCCGTGGATCATCGCGAGCCAGAGCATCAGCAGGTCCCAGATCTGCCAGAACGGTGACGCCCACTTGCCGGCGACGAAGCCGAAGTCGATCGCGGAGATGCCCTCACCGGCGACCAGGTTGACGAACAGGTGCCCGAAGATCAGGACGACGAGGATCACGCCGGACGCACGCATGAACACCCAGCCGTACAGCTCGGTGTTGCCGCGGGTGGTGAGGCGGGCCGGGCGGGGCTTCGGGGGACGCGGTGCCTTCGGGTCGGCGATCGTGGTCATCACTCGCCTCCGAACACGTGCATGAGGTGACGGGGCAGGAAGCCGGCCATGGTCAGGACGAACAGACCCATCACCACCCAGAGCATCACGCGCTGGTACTTGGGGCCCTTGGCCCAGAAGTCCACCAGGATGATCCGGATGCCGTTGAACGCGTGGAACACGATCGCGGCCACGAGCCCGGCCTCACCGAGCCCCATGATCGGGTTCTTGTACGTGCCGATGACGTCGTTGTAGGCCTCGGGCGACACGCGCACGAGCGAGGTGTCGAGCACGTGCACGAGGAGGAAGAAGAAGATCGCGACACCGGTGATGCGGTGGGCGACCCAGGACCACATGCCTTCGCGCCCTCGGTAGAGCGTTCCGGCGGGCACCTTGCGGGTGGCCGGCACTCCGCTCGGAGCGGGCGCTGCAGGCACTAGGGGCCTCCTGGCGGATCAGAGGTTCGGACGACGGCGTCCTTGTCGCCACAACTGTAGTGAACCGATCAGTACGCAACCGCTCGGCAAGGGTCCTTAGGCCCCTGCTGTGAGGTATTGCACAACCAGGGCCCTCGTTACCCTGGCCCCCATGTCGACCCTGCCCCGCGCGATTCCCGGATTCCACGCCGTCGTCCCTGCGGGCGGTGCGGGCACGCGCCTGTGGCCGCTGTCGCGTGCCGGCCACCCGAAGTTCCTGCTGGACCTGACCGGTTCGGGGCGCACCCTGCTTCAGGCGACGGTCGACCGGCTGCTCCCGCTCACGGGGGCCGGCGGGGTGCTCGTGGTGACGGGGGCACGGCACGCGGAGACCGTCGCGGCGCAGCTGCCCGAGGTCGGCGCCGACGACGTGCTGGCCGAGCCTTCTCCGCGTGACTCGATGGCCGCGATCGGGCTCGCCGCCGCGGTCCTCCTCGAGCGGCACGGCGAGGACGTCGTGCTCGGGTCGTTCGCGGCCGACCACGTCATCGCCGGCACCGAGGGCTTCGAGCGTGCCGTGCGCGAGGGCGTCGTCGCGGCCCGTGCCGGGTACGTGGTGACGATCGGCATCGCAGCGACCGGCCCGTCGACCGCGTTCGGGTACGTCCGCTCGGGCGCGTCGCTCGGCCTGGACGAGGCACCGGGCGTCGCGCACGCCGCCGGGTTCACCGAGAAGCCCGACGCCGAGACCGCGACCGCCTACCTGGCCACCGGGGAGTACCGCTGGAACGCGGGCATGTTCCTGGTCCGGGCGCGCGTGCTGCTGGACCACCTGGCGACGCAGCTGCCGACGCTCGCCGCCGGCCTGCAGGAGATCGCGGCCGCGTGGGACGGACCGGACCGCGCGGAGGTCCTCGAGCGCGTCTGGCCGGGGCTGACCAAGATCGCGATCGACCACGCGATCGCCGAGCCGGTGGCCGCCGCCGGGGGAGTGGCCGTGGTGCCCGGGGACTTCTCGTGGGACGACGTCGGCGACTTCGAGTCGCTCGCCACGCTGCTGCCCGTCGACACCCTCGGCGACGAGGGCGTCGTCCTGCGCATCGACTCGGACGGGGCATTCGTCGTGCCCCGGACCGGCCGCACGGTGTCGGTGGTCGGGCTGCCGGGTGCGGTGGTGGTCGACACCCCCGACGCGGTGCTGGTGACCACGCTCGCGCACGCCCAGGCGGTCAAGTCCGCGGTGGACGCGTGGCGGGCGCGCGGCCGCGAGGACCTGCTCTGACGCGGACACCCGCCGCCGGTCCGGGCGCTCGCGGCTAGGGTCGAAGCGTGTCCTCCGCTCACCCCGATCCCGTCGTCGCCCCCCTGACCAGCCTGCGGCCCGACCCCACCGACCCGGTGTCGGCCCGGCTCGCTGCCCTGGTCGCGGAGCTGCGCGACGAGCTCGCGGCCATCCGCCGCGACCTGCACGCCCACCCCGAGCTCGGGCGCACGGAGGTGCGGACCACCAAGCTGGTGGCCGAGCGGCTGCGTGCCGCGGGCCTCGAGCCGCACCTCCTGCCGGGCAGCGGGCTGATCTGCGACATCGGTCCCGGCCCGGCGACGAGCGGTCGCAAGCGGATCGCCCTGCGCGCCGATCTCGACGGGCTGCCCGTGCAGGACACGAGCGGTCTGCCGTGGGCCTCGACCGTCCGGGGCGTCGCGCACGCGTGCGGGCACGACGTGCACGCCGCGGCGGTGCTCGGTGCCGGGCTCGTGCTCGCCCAGCTGGCCGACGAGCTGCGCACCGGCGTGCGGCTGGTGTTCCAGCCTGCCGAGGAGGTGCAGCCCGGCGGCGCGCTCGACGTGGTGGCCGCGGGCGGGCTCGACGGCGTCGGCGAGATCTACTCGTTCCACTGCGACCCCAAGGTCGACGTGGGCCAGGTCGGCACCCGGATCGGCCCCATCACGTCCGCCAGCGACGAGGTCACCGTGACGGTCACCGGACCGGGCGGGCACACGTCCCGCCCGCACCTGACGGGTGACGTGGTGTTCGCGCTCGGTCAGGTCATCACGCAGGTGCCCGCCATCCTGGGTCGCCGCCTGGACCCGCGCTCCGGCGTCAACCTCACGTGGGGTGCCGTGCAGGCGGGGTCGGCGCACAACGCGATCCCGTCGACCGGCACCGTCAAGGGCACGTTGCGGTGCCTGGACGTCCGCGCGTGGGAGAAGGCGTCGGAGGTGTTCCACTCGGCGGTCGAGCAGGTCCTGGCTCCCCTGGGGGTGGAGGTCGACGTCCGGCACCACCGCGGCGTCCCGCCGGTGGAGAACTCCGCGCACGCGACCGGGATCCTCGAGGCGGCGGCGCACGACGTGCTCGGGCGTGGGTCCGTCCAGCTGACCGAGCAGTCGCTGGGCGGCGAGGACTTCGCCTGGTACCTGACCAAGGTGCCGGGGGCGATGGCGCGGCTGGGCACGCGCACGCCGGGCGGACACACCTACGACATCCACCAGGGCGACCTCCGGGTGGACGAGCGTGCGGTCGAGGTCGGGGCCCTTCTCCTGGTTCGGACCGCCCTTCTCGCGGGCTGAGACGCCCCGTCCGTCACCTGGGCGGACATACCAAGTCGGTAACGGAACCTGCGCGGATACCCGCCGGTAACCTGCCCGACACCTCTTGCTCGTTATGGTCCGAGAATCAATGCCGGGCAGCCCCAGACCTTGTGGTGGTACACCGTCGTGCCAACCGCACGGTCGGCCCAGCCGGACCGGCTGCTGACGAGATTCAGGAGAGTCGCGTGAAGAAGATCATTCGAGTGGCCGTGCTCGGCGGGGCGGTCGCCCTCGCGCTTGCGGCGTGTGGCAGTGCTCCGGAGGACACGGACGAGACGGCCGGCAGCGGCGAGTCGTCCGCGGCGAGCGTCGACTTCAAGGCATGCATGGTCTCGGACGCGGGTGGCTTCGACGACAAGTCGTTCAACCAGGCCGGTTTCGAGGGCCTCACGCAGGCCGAGGACGAGCTCGGGATCGAGGTGGCCAGCGTCGAGTCCGCCGCTGACACCGACTACACGCCGAACATCGACAGCCTCGTCGCCGAGAACTGCGACCTGATCATCGGCGTCGGCTTCCTGCTCGAGGACCCGATCCAGACCGCCGCCGAGGCGAACCCGGACGTGAACTTCGCGCTCGTCGACAGCTCCTTCTCCGACGCCGACTTCGCGCCGGTCACCCTGGAGAACGGCAAGCCGATCCTGTTCGACACCGCGCAGGCGGCCTACCTCGCCGGCTACGTCGCCGCGGCGACGACGACCACCGGCAAGGTCGCGACCTTCGGTGGCATCCAGATCCCGTCCGTCACCATCTTCATGGACGGCTTCGCCGACGGCATCGCCAAGTTCAACGAGGACAACGGCGGCTCCGTCCAGCTGCTCGGCTGGGACAAGGCCGCGCAGACCGGCGTCTTCGCCGGCAACTTCGACAGCCAGGACGACGGCAAGAACATCGGCCAGTCGTTCATCGACCAGGGCGCGGACATCATCATGCCCGTCGCCGGTCCGGTCGGCCTGGGCACCGCGTCCGTCGCGCAGACGGCCGGCAACGTCGCGATCATCGGTGTCGACGCCGACTGGTTCGAGACCACCGAGTACGGCTCCCTCGTCCTCACCTCGGTCATGAAGGAGATCGGCCCGGCCGTCTTCGACACGATCAGCGAGGCCGTCGACGGCAGCTTCAGCTCCGACCCGTACGTCGGCACGCTGGAGAACGAGGGACTCGGCCTGGCGCCGTTCCACGACTTCGAGTCGAAGGTCCCCGCGGACGTCGTCACCAAGCTCGACGAGCTCAAGGCGTCGATCATCTCCGGTGACATCGTCGTCGAGTCCGACGCCTCCCCGAAGTGATCTGACGCAGGACGAAGCACGCACGACAGCACGACGGCCCGGGCGAGGTGCCCGGGCCGTCGGCCTGTCCGGCGCACGCGCGCCACGCAGATGGATAGTGTCTAGGAACGCTCGTGACGTCGAAGGAGACCACCGGTGAAGCTGGAGCTGCAGGGCATCACCAAGACCTTCGGGCCGCTGGTCGCCAACGACCACATCGACCTGGTGGTCGAGCCCGGCGAGATCCACGCCCTGCTGGGCGAGAACGGCGCCGGCAAGAGCACGCTGATGAACGTGCTGTACGGCCTGTACGACCCCGACGAGGGCCAGATCCTCGTCGACGACGCCCCCGTGCGGTTCGTCGGACCGGGTGACGCGATGGCTGCCGGGATCGGCATGGTCCACCAGCACTTCATGCTCGTCCCCGTCTTCACCGTCGCGGAGAACGTGGTGCTCGGGCACGAGCCCGTGCGCGGCGCCGGCCTGATCGACCTTCCCGAGGCACGCCGCCGGGTCAAGGAGATCTCCGACCAGTTCGGGTTCCACGTCGACCCCGACGCCTACATCGAGGACCTGCCCGTCGGTGTCCAGCAGCGCGTGGAGATCATCAAGGCGCTCTCCCGCCAGGCCAAGGTCCTCATCCTCGACGAGCCCACCGCCGTGCTCACGCCGCAGGAGACCGACGAGCTGATCGGCATCATGCGCCAGCTCAAGGAGTCGGGGACCTCGATCGTCTTCATCACGCACAAGCTGCGTGAGGTGCGCGCGGTCGCGGACCGCATCACGATCATCCGGCGGGGCAAGGTCGTCGGCACCGCGGAGCCCTCCACGTCGGAGACCGAGCTCGCGTCCCTCATGGTCGGCCGCTCGGTGGACCTGGGCGTCGACCGCTCCGTCGCGGTGCCGGGCGAGGCGACCGTGCAGGTGCGCAACCTCACGGTCATCGACGAGGCCGGCGTCCGGCAGGTCGACGACGTCTCGTTCGACGTCGCGCGCGGCGAGATCCTGGCGATCGCAGGTGTGCAGGGCAACGGTCAGACCGAGCTCACCGAGGTGATGCTGGGGCTGCAGTCGCCGGTCGCCGGGTCGGTGCAGCTGGACGGGGTCGAGCTCGTGGGCCGCTCCGTGCGGGACGTGCTGCACGCCGGCGTCGGGTTCGTCCCGGAGGACCGCTCGACCGACGGTGTCATCGCCGACTTCTCCATCGCGGAGAACCTCATCCTCGACCTGCACCGCTACGAGCCGTTCGCCCGAGGCGTCGCGCTCCGGCCCGCGGCCGTCCGGGAGAACGCGGACAAGCGGATCGCCGAGTTCGACGTCCGGACCGGGTCGATCGACGCGCACGCGAGCACCCTGTCCGGTGGCAACCAGCAGAAGGTCGTGCTGGCACGGGAGATGTCGCGGCCGCTGCGCCTGCTCATCGCGTCGCAGCCCACCCGAGGCCTGGACGTCGGCTCGATCGAGTTCGTCCACACGCGGATCGTCCAGGAGCGCGACAACGGCACACCGGTGATCATCGTGTCGACCGAGCTGGACGAGGTCCTGGCGCTCGCCGACCGCATCCTGGTCATGTACCGGGGCCGCGTCGTCGGGGACGTCCCGGGGGGCACCGACCGCGACGTGCTGGGCCTGATGATGGCGGGCGTGCCGGAGGACGAGGCCGTGCGCCAGGCCGCCGAGCACCACACGGCGCTCGGCGGTGCCGATCTCGAGGCCGCTCCACCCACACCCGCACCGACCACGACCGCCGCCGACACGGCAACCCCCCAGGAGGAGCTGTGAGCAGCCCGACGCCCGCCCCGCTGCCCGACGCGCAGGTGCCGCCCCCCGGGCAGACCGGCGTCGTCGCCCCGGCGGAGGAGCCGGACGGCGGGCGCCGCATCCTGCACGAGATGCTCACGAGCAGCTGGCTCGTCTCGGTGCTCGCCGTCGTGCTGGCGCTCCTCATCGGCGGGCTGCTGATCGCCGCGGCGGACGCGGCCGTCCAGGAGGCGGCCGGCTACTTCTTCTCACGCCCGGGCGACCTGCTCGCCGCGGCGTGGTCCGCCGTCTCCGAGGCCTACGCAGCCCTGTTCGCCGGGGCGGTCTTCGACCCGCGCGCCGAGGAGCTGGGCCGTGCGGTCCGCCCCATCACCGAGACCCTGACCGTCGCGACGCCGCTCATCCTGGCCGGTCTCGGCCTGGGCATCGGCTTCCGGGCCGGACTGTTCAACATCGGCGCCCAGGGCCAGATCATCCTCGGTGGGATCTTCGCCGGGTACATCGGCTTCACGTTCGACCTCCCCCCGGCGCTGCACCTGCTGCTCTGCGTCATCGGCGCCGCGCTCGGTGGTGCGCTCTGGGCGGGCATCGCCGGCGTGCTCAAGGCACGCACCGGCGCGCACGAGGTCATCGTCACGATCATGCTCAACAACATCGCGATCTACCTGGTCGCGTACCTGCTGAGCCTCGACGCGTTCCAGCGCCCGGGCAGCAACAACCCGGTCAGCCCGCCGATCCCCGACAGCGCGGTGTACCCCCTGCTGCTCGGTGGCGGGTACCGCCTGCACGCCGGCTTCCTGGTGGCCATCGCCGCCGCGGTGTTCACGTGGTGGCTCATGGAGCGCTCGACCATCGGCTTCCGGTTCCGTGCCGTGGGCTCCAACCCGCACGCGGCGCGTACCGCCGGCATCTCGGTGAACGCGACCTACGTGTGGGTCATGCTCACCGCCGGTGCGTTCGCCGGCCTCGCGGGCTCGGCGCAGGTGCTCGGGACGGAGCGGGTCCTCACCGCCGGCGTCGCGGCGAGCTACGGGTTCGACGCCATCACGGTCGCCCTGCTCGGTCGGTCCAAGCCGCTCGGCACGGTGCTCGCCGGGATCCTGTTCGGCGCCCTGCGCGCCGGCGGCGTGGTCATGCAGGCGCGCACCGGGACGCCCATCGACATCGTGCTCGTCGTGCAGTCGCTCATCGTCCTGTTCATCGCGGCCCCGCCGCTGGTGCGGTCGGTGTTCCGGCTGCCCTCGCCGGGTGTGCCCCGTGCACCGAAGCCTGTCGTGCCCGTCACCGCGAAGGAGGTCAGCGCGTGAGCGCCCCCACGATCGACGCCCCGGCGTCGGCACGCCCCGCCTCCCCGCAGGTCCTGCCCCCCATCCGGTGGCACGCCCCGATCGCGTACGGGGTGGTCGCCCTGTTCGGGCTCGTCGTCTTCGGCCTGCTCGGCCCGAGCGGCGAGACGAGCACGTTCGGCATCTCCACGTCGCGCGACTTCGTCCAGTTCACGCCGTTCTCGGTGCCCTCGAAGCTCACCGCGACCATCCTGTGCCTCGGCGCGCTGGCTCTGGCGGGCGTGTCCTTCTACGAGACCCGCCGGCGCGAGAAGGCCGGCGTCTGGCTGCCGATCACGTACGGCGTCCTCATGGTCTTCGCGTTCCTGGTGTGGGCCGTCGCCGGCAAGGACAGCGCGCTGCCGCTGACCGGTCTGCTGCAGGGCTCGCTGTTCCTGGCGATCCCGCTGGTGTTCGGTGCCCTGGCGGGCCTGCTCTGCGAGCGCTCGGGCATCATCAACATCGCCATCGAGGGCCAGCTGCTCGGCGGGGCGTTCCTCGCCGCGGTCGTCGCGACCCTCACCGGCAGCGCGTACGCGGGCCTGATCGCCGCGCCGATCGCGGGCGCCCTGGTGGGCCTGCTGCTGGTGCTCTTCTCCATCAAGTACGTGGTCAACCAGATCATCGTCGGCGTCGTGCTCAACGTGCTGGTCATCGGCGTGACGAGCTACCTGTTCTCCACGGTGCTCAAGGAGAACCCCGACACCTGGAACAACCCGCCGGGCCTGCCGGTCATCAGCATCCCCGTGCTCTCGCAGATCCCGATCATCGGCCCGGTCCTGTTCCGGCAGACCGCGCTGGTCTACATCATGTACGTCGTCGTGATCGTGCTGCAGATCATGGTGTTCCGGTCCCGCTGGGGGCTGCGCCTGCGCTCGGTCGGCGAGCACCCGAAGGCCGCGGACACCGTCGGCATCAAGGTCAACCGCACCCGCCTGCGCTCGACGGTGCTGGGCGGCGCGGTGGCCGGTCTGGGTGGCGCCTTCTTCACGGTGGCCGCGGGGCTGGCGTTCGGCAAGGAGATGACCAACGGCAAGGGGTACATCGCGCTCGCCGCCATGATCCTGGGCCGCTGGAGCCCCAAGGGTGCGCTCGCGGCGGCCCTGCTGTTCGGGTTCGCCAACAACCTGCAGCTCCAGCTGAGCATCATCCAGACGCCGATCCCCAGCCAGATCATGCTGATGACGCCGTACATCGTGACGATCTTCGCCGTCGCGGGGCTGGTCGGACGCGTGCGCCCGCCGGCCGCCGAGGGCATCCCCTACACGAAGTGAGTGCTGTGAACATCGACTGGGACGCCTTGCGGGCGGCCGCCACGGACGTCATGCACCGGGCGTACGCCCCCTACTCGAACTTCCCGGTCGGCGCCGCCGCCCTGGTCGACGACGGCCGCGTGGTCGTCGGCTGCAACGTGGAGAACGCGTCCTACGGCGTCACGCTCTGCGCCGAGTGCGCGCTGGTCTCCGGCCTGCACGTCTCGGGCGGCGGGCGCCTGGTGGCGTTCACCTGCGTGGACAAGCACGGGAACGTCCTCATGCCCTGCGGCCGCTGCCGGCAGCTGCTCTGGGAGCACGGGGGAGCCCGGCTGCTGGTCGAGACGACGCACGGCATCAAGCCGATGACCGAGGTGCTCCCGGACGCGTTCGGCCCGGCTGACCTGGAGGAACGCGCATGAGCACCGAGGCCTTCGACGCCGTCGACGTCATCGTCACCAAGCGCGACGGGCACCGCCTGAGCGAGGCGCAGATCGACTGGGTCATCGACGCGTACACGCGCGGCGTGGTGGCCGAGGAGCAGATGTCGGCGCTGAACATGGCGATCCTGCTCAACGGCATGGATCGGGCGGAGATCGCCCGGTGGACCGCCGCGATGATCGCCAGCGGCGAGCGGATGGACTTCTCCGGCCTGTCCCGCCCCACCGCGGACAAGCACTCGACCGGCGGCGTGGGGGACAAGATCACGCTGCCGCTGGCGCCGCTCGTCGCGGTGTTCGGCGTCGCGGTGCCTCAGCTGTCGGGCCGCGGGCTGGGCCACACGGGCGGGACGCTGGACAAGCTCGAGTCCATCCCCGGCTGGCGGGCCGCGCTGAGCAACGAGGAGATGATGGCCCAGCTCGACGACGTCGGCGCCGTCATCTGCCAGGCCGGGTCCGGGCTCGCCCCCGCCGACCGCAAGCTCTACGCGCTGCGTGACGTGACCGGCACGGTCGAGGCCATCCCGCTGATCGCCAGCTCGATCATGAGCAAGAAGATCGCCGAGGGCACGGGCGCGCTCGTGCTCGACGTGAAGGTGGGCTCCGGAGCGTTCATGAAGGACGTCGACCGCGCCCGCGAGCTGGCCCGCACGATGGTCGCGCTCGGCACGGACGCGGGCGTGAAGACCGTCGCGCTCCTCACCGACATGTCGACGCCGCTCGGCCTGACCGCCGGGAACGCGCTCGAGGTCCGCGAGTCGGTCGAGGTGCTGGCCGGCGGGGGACCGGCGGACGTCGTCGAGCTCACGGTGGCGCTGGCGCGCGAGATGCTCGACGCGGCGGGACGCCCGGGCGAGGACGTCGCCGCGGCCCTGGCCGACGGCCGCGCCATGGATGCGTGGAAGCGGATGATCGCGGCCCAGGGCGGCGACCCGGACGCGGTCCTGCCCGTGGCCCGCGAGACCGAGCAGGTGCTGGCCGAGTCCGACGGCGTGCTCACCGAGCTCGACGCGTACGCCGTCGGGATCGCCGCGTGGCGGCTCGGGGCGGGACGCGCTCGCAAGGAGGACCCGGTGCAGGCGGGCGCCGGCGTCGAGCTGCACGCCAAGCCCGGGGACGCCGTCCGGGCCGGGCAGCCGCTGCTGACGCTGCACACCGACACGCCCGAGCGGTTCGGCCGGGCGCGCGAGGCGCTCGTCGGCAAGGTCGTCGTCGCACCGGCGGGGACGGCTGTACCCGACCGCCCGCTGGTGATCGACCGCGTCGACGCCTGACCCTCGCGGACCTGTCCCGGCGGGGGCAGGATGGGGTGATGAGCACCGTGCCCGGGAACGACGCCTGGCGGGATGCCGGCCTGGTGCCGGTGGACCCGGACGGGCCGCGCAGCCTGGCCGACGAGGCGGACGACGAGGTCGACGCGACGGACCCCGAGGAGTACGAGCCGGGGTTCGCCCGGGCCGACCGCGACGGTCGCGCCGACGAGGCCGACGTGGTGGAGCAGGACACCGAGCTGCCCGAGGACGACGGGACCGACGGCTGACAGCCTGCTCCGGAACGCCGGTCCCGGTACGGTGAGCGCATGACCTCCCCCTCCGAGCCCTCGGCGGCTGCGACTGCTGACGTGCCCGCTTCGTCCGAGTCGTCCGAGGCCGACGCCACCGCCGCGCTCGTCGCGCTCATCCCGAGCCTTCCGAAGGTCGTCCTGCACGACCACCTGGACGGCGGGCTGCGCCCGGCCACGATCATCGAGCTCGCCGCGGAGATCGGCTACGAGCTTCCCGCGACCGACCCCGACGAGCTCGGTCGCTGGTTCGTCGAGGCCGCCAGCTCGGGGACGCTGGAGCGCTACCTCGAGACGTTCGACCACACGGTCGCGGTCATGCAGACGGAGGAGGGGCTGCGCCGCGTCGCGCGCGAGTCGGTGCTCGACCTGGCCGCCGACGGCGTGGTGTACGCCGAGCAGCGGTACGCGCCCGAGCAGCACCTGAGCAAGGGGCTCTCGCTGCAGCAGGTGGTCGACGCGGTGCAGGCCGGGTTCGCCGAGGGGATCGCCGAGGCCGCGACGCAGGGCCGCTCGATCCGGATCGGCACCCTCATCACCGCGATGCGGCACGCCGACCGCGGGGACGAGATCGCCGCCCTCGCCCTGGAGAACCGTGACAACGGGGTGGTCGGCTTCGACATCGCCGGCGCCGAGGCGGGCTTCCCGCCCTCACGCCAGGCCTCCGCGTTCGCCACGCTCGCGAACGCCGACTTCCCCGCGACCGTGCACGCCGGCGAGGCCGCCGGGGTCGAGTCGATCGCCGAGGCCGTGCACGTCGCGCACGCCTGCCGGATCGGCCACGGCGTCCGGCTGATCGAGGACGTGACCACCGACGAGCTGGGCGACAAGCTCGGCACCCTCGCGCACTGGGTGCGCGACCGGCGCATCCCGCTGGAGCTGTGCCCGTCGTCCAACGTGCAGACGGGTGCCGCCGAGTCCGTGGCCGCCCACCCCGTCACACGGCTGCGGAACCTGGGCTTCGCCGTCACGGTCAACACCGACAACCGTCTGCAGTCGGGTACCTCGATGACCCGGGAGCTCACGCTCCTGGTCGAGGAGGCCGGCTGGGACCTGGTGGACCTGCGCGACGTGGCCGTCACCGCCGCTGCGCACTCGTTCCTGCACCACGACGAGCGGTCCGCCCTGATCGACCAGGTCATCCGGCCTGCGTACATGGCGGCCCGCGGCGGACGCCACCGCGCCTGAGCACGAGGACGGCCCGCACCCCAGCTCGGGTGCGGGCCGTCGTCGTGCCTAGATCAGACCCTTCGTGTGCCAGACGGTCTTCGTCTCCACGAACGCCGTGATGCGCCCCAGCGACGGCGCTGCCGCGTCCGGGCCGTTCTCCGGCGTGAGCACCCGCTTGAGGGTGTCCGCGGCCGCGATCTGCAGGTCGACCCAGTCCAGGGCACCGGCGCCGACCAGGTCGAGCGCGTTCACGTCCTGGTGGCTGGCCAGCCAGGGTGCGATCTCCGCGGGCGACCCGGTGAGCACGTTGACGACCCCCTTGGGCACGTCGCTCGTCGCGAGCACCTCGGACAGGCTGATCGCGGACAGGGGGAGCGTCTCGGAGGCCACCACGACGACCGTGTTGCCGGAGACGAGCGCGGGAGCCACCGCGGAGACCAGCCCGAGCAGGGACGAGTCCTGCGGGGCGATGATCGCGACCACGCCGGTGGGCTCGGGGACCGAGATGTTGAAGTACGGCCCGGCGACGGGGTTCGCGTTGCCGGCCACCTGCGCGTACTTGTCCGCCCAGCCCGCGTACCAGACCCAGCGGTCGATCGCGGTGTCCACCTGCGCGGTCGCGACGGCGCTGGAGACGCCCTCGGCATCGACGATCTCGGCGACGAACTGGGCACGCCGGCCCTCGAGGATCTCGGCGACGCGATAGAGCACTTGGGCGCGGTTGTACGCGGTCGCACCCGACCAGCCACCGACGGCGGCGCGCGCCGCGACGACCGCGTCCCGGGCGTCCTTGCGGGACGCCTTCGACGCGTTGGCGAGGAACGCGCCCTTGGCGCTGACGATCTCGTAGGTCCGACCCGACTCGCTGCGCGGGAACGCCCCGCCGATGTACAGCTTGTAGGTCTTGGGCACGGCGAGGCGGGTCACTTGGTGGCTCCCTTGGTGACGGTCTTGGGCTTCGTGACGGCCGCGGCGACGGCGGGCCGGGCAGGCGTGCCGCTCGTCAGGTACGAGGCGATGCCGTGGCGGCCACCCTCGCGTCCGTAGCCGGACTCCTTGTACCCGCCGAACGGGCTCGCCGGGTCGAACCGGTTGAACGTGTTGGCCCAGATCACCCCGGCGCGGAGCTTGTCGGCGACGGCCAGGATGCGGCTGCCCTTGTCGGACCAGATGCCGGCGGACAGGCCGAACGGGGTGTTGTTCGCCTTGGCGATCGCCTCCGCCGGGGTGCGGAACGTGAGCACCGACAGGACGGGCCCGAAGACCTCCTCCTGGGCGATCCGGTGGCTGGTCGAGACGTTGGTGAAGATGGTCGGTGCGAACCAGAACCCGTTCTCCGGGATGGTGCACTCGGCCGTCCAGCGCTCGGCACCCTCGGCCTCGCCGATGTCGCTCAGCGCCCGGATGCGGTCCAGCTGCGCGGAGCTGTTGATCGCGCCGATGTCGGTGTTCTTGTCCAGCGGGTCACCCAGGCGCAGGGTGGACAGCCGGGCCTTGAGCCGGTCGACGACCTCGCCGTGGATCGACTCCTGGACCAGGAGGCGGCTGCCCGCGCAGCAGACGTGACCCTGGTTGAAGAAGATGCCGTTGACGATGCCCTCGATGGCCTGGTCGATGGGGGCGTCGTCGAACACGATGTTCGCCGCCTTGCCGCCCAGCTCGAGCGTCACCTTCTTGTTCGTCCCGGCGACGGACTTGGCGATCGCCCGCCCGACGGGCGTCGACCCCGTGAAGGCGACCGCGTTCACGTCGTCGTGCCCGACCAGCGCGACGCCCGTCGCGCCCGCGCCCGTGATGATGTTGACGACCCCCGGCGGCAGGTCGGCCTGCTGCACGATCTCCGCGAACAGCAGCGCGGTCAGCGAGGTGGTCTCGGCCGGCTTGAGGACGACGGTGTTGCCGGCGGCCAGTGCCGGGGCGATCTTCCACGCGAGCATGAGCAGCGGGAAGTTCCACGGGATGACCTGGGCGGCGACGCCGAGGGACGCGGGGTTGGCGCCGAGGCCGGCGTGGTCGAGCTTGTCGGCCCAGCCGGCGTAGTAGAAGAACCAGGCCGCGACCAGCGGCACGTCCACGTCCCGGCTCTCCTTGATCGGCTTGCCGTTGTCGAGACTCTCCGCCACGGCGAGCTCGCGGCTGCGCTCCTGGACCAGGCGGGCGATGCGGAACAGGTACTTGCCGCGGTCGGCGCCGGACATGCGTGACCAGGTGCGGTCGTAGGCGCGGCGCGCGGCGGCGACGGCGGCGTCGACGTCCGCCGCGTCAGCGGTCGAGATCGTCGCGATGTGCTTCTCGGTGGCCGGGGAGATGGAGGCGAACGGCGTGCCGTGCCCCTCGCGGAACTCGCCGTCGATGAAGAGGCCGTACTCGCTGCGCAGGTTCAGGATCGCCTGCGACTCGGGCGCCGGGGCGTACTCGAGGAATGACATCAGTGGCCCTTCAGTCGATCGTCACGTAGTCGGGACCGGCGTAGTGCCCGGTCGTCATCTTCTGCCGCTGCATCAGCACGTCGTTGAGCAGGCTGGAGGCGCCGAACCGGAACAGGTGCGGCGTCAGCCACTCCTCCCCGACGGTCTCGGCGACGGTCACCAGGTACTTGATCGCGTCCTTGGACGCGCGGATGCCGCCGGCCGGCTTGACGCCGACCTTCTCGCCGCTGAGCCGGTGCCAGTCGCGCACGACCTCGAGCATGAGCAGGGTGACGGGCAGCGTGGCCGCCGGGGCCACCTTGCCGGTGGACGTCTTGATGAAGTCGCCCCCCGCGAGGATCCCCAGCCACGACGCCCGGCGGACGTTGTCGTAGGTGTTGAGCTCGCCGGTCTCGAGGATGATCTTGAGGTGCGCGGAGGTCCCGTCCGCGCGGCGGCAGGCCTCCTTCACGGCGATGATCTCGTCGTACACCTGGCCGTACCGGCCCGCGAGGAACGCCCCGCGGTCGATGACCATGTCGATCTCGTCGGCACCCGCGGCGACGGCGTCGGCGGTGTCCTCGAGCTTGATCGACCGCGACGCGCGGCCGCTCGGGAACGCCGTGGCGACCGCCGCGACGGCGATCTTGCCCTGGTCCGGGTCGCCGTGCGCGGAGCCCAGCGCCTGGACCGCGTGGCCCACCATGTCGCCGTACACGCACACCGCGGCGACGCGGGGGCAGCCGGGGTCGGCGGGGTCCGGGGTGACCGCCTTCGCGACGAGCGAGCGCACCTTGCCCGGCGTGTCCGCGCCCTCGAGGGTGGTCAGGTCGATGAGCCCGATGATCCGGTCGAGCGCCCACGCCTTGGAGGTCGTCTTGATCGAGCGCGTGCCGAGACCTGCGGCCCGCTGCTCCAGACCGACGGCGTCGACGCCCGGGATGCCGTGCAGGTAGCGACGCAGGTTGGCGTCGTTCGCTTCGCCGCCCAGGAGCGCGATGGCGCGCTCGCCGGGGACGATCTGGGTGCCTGTCATTCGGTGCCTCGCTGACCTTTGCTGTCGGGGACTGCCGGGTGGTTCTCGATGAGGTGCAGGGCGGTGTCCTCATCGGTGACGAGGACGGTGCACAGGCCGCTGCGGACGACGGCGCTCGCGACGGCGTGCTTGGCCGACCCCGCGATGACCGCGATGCTGAGCTGCGCCGCGCGCAGGCTCTCGAGCGACAGGCCGACGGTCCGCTCGTCGAGCCGCGGGTCGACGATCGCGCCGGACCCGTCGACGTACCGGCCGACGACGTCACCGACCGCGCCAGCGCGGACGAGCGCGGCGATGTCGTCGGCGGTGAGGTAGCCGCTGTCGACCAGCACGGAGCCGGCGTCGGCCGCCCCGGCGCTGAACAGGTAGGCGTCGGCGCCGGACGCCAGGTCGAGGACGGCGGCGACGGCGCGGTCGGACTCGATGGCCCGCTTGGTCTCCAGCCGTTCCAGGATCGCCGGGCTGGGCAGCAGGGTGGCGTGGCCGCCTGCCTTCTGCGCGATGGTGACGGCGGTGGACGCTGCGGTGCCGGCGCGCCGGTTCAGGCTGACGCCCCCGTTGATCTGGACGACGTCCACCCCGCCGGCCCAGCCGTCCTGCAGGTGCCGGGCGACGTCGTCGAGCGTGCGGCCCCAGCTGATCCCGAGCGTGCGCGGCGCGGGCCGCAACGAGGCCAGGTAGTCGGCGGCGGCCTGGGCGGTGCGCGCCTGGAGCTCGTCCTGGTCGTCGACTCCCGCCGTGGACACGACGATCGCGTCGGTGAGCCCGCAGGTCTCGCGCAGCCGGCGCTCGACCGGCAGCCGGCGGGCGCGCGGGTGGACGATCTCGATGCGGACGAACCCGCTCGCCTTGGCCTGCGCGAGCAGTCGCCCGACCTTCCAGCGGGTGAGCGTGAGGATCGACCCGATCTCGTCCTGGGTCTTGTCCTCCTCGTAGTACAGCTCGGCCGCGCGGATGGACAGCAGCTCGTCCGACTCGATCATCGCGTTCCTCTCACGTCGTCCCAGGGTAGGCACGCGCCCTCGACGCCGCAACACCTGTTGCGATCTTTGCTCATATGAGCAGCCGCACGCCGGGGTCGGCAGAATCACCCGTTCGGTACTTCTGCCCCCAATTGACTCGACCGGGGTGGTCGGCGACAGTGGGGCGGCCGTGCGGCGGGCCCGAGTCCTCGGGTGCGCGCACGGCGTGCGTCACGGCGAGGGGACGAGCACGGATGGGGCGACGCGGACGCGGCGGGATCGTCGCCGTCGTGGTCCTGGTCGCCCTCCTGGCCGGCGTCGGCACCGGCGCGACCCTGCGGCACCTCCGCTCCGACAAGACCGTCGTGGTCCCGACCGCGTGGACCGAGGCGTGGCAGCGTGCTCACGTCCGCGAGGGGCAGGACGTCGTCCTCGCGTGGGGAGACCGGGCGGGCGCGGACCCCTCGACGGCGCCCGCCGAGCTGAGGTTCGACCCGGCGCGGGCCGTCGCCCAGCTCGACGCGCTGTACGCGCTGGACGTGCACGACCTGCGCGTGGTCGACGAGGGCGGCGCGATCTCTCGGCACAAGGTCGTGGTCGTCGTCGACGGGACCTGGTCCGACGGCCCCGGTGCGCCGACGAGCGACGTCGTCGTCCCCGCGGTGGGCGGGCTCTCCCAGCCCCTGCGCGGCGCCACGGGATCGGTGACCGACGGCGTCGGCCTGCTCCGGGTCGACGTGCCGTCCCTCACCGCGCGGGGGCACCGGTCCGCGACGGCACCCGCCACCGGCGAGCCCGAGCCGGCGGGGGGCTCGGAGTTCGACCCGTCGTGGGAGCTCGCCCGCGGCTTCGCCGAGGTGGTGCAGGGCTTCGCGTCCCTCGACGCCCCCGGCCGCGGGTTCTCGTCCGACGACGCCGCCACCTTCTGGTCCGCCAGCGCCGCCTACCTGGCGACCGTGGCCGCGCCGGGCGGGATCGGCGATCCTGCCGACGTGGTGCGCAGCCCGCAGCTGCACTGGGCGAGCCCGCGGCTGGGCGACGGCGGCTGGCTGCTGCTGCAGTACCTGGCGGAGCGCGACGGCGAGCAGCTGCTCGGGACCATGTGGCGAGAGGCGCAGGAGGGCGAGGACCCGTTGAGCGCCTACCAGCGGCTCACCGGCCTCGGGCAGGCGGACCTCAACCGGCGGGTCGCCGAGTACGCGCTGCGCACCGTCACGTGGGACTTCACGGACCGCACCGCGATCGCCGCCGCCGTCGACGCCCTCGACCCCGTCCTGCTCGCGGACCGGACCACCCCCGTCGAGGCGGTCGAGGGCGACCCGGGGCACTACCGCGTGCTCGACGGGTTCGCGCCGTCCGACTACGGCTTCACGATCGTCCGCCTCGAGCCCGACGCGGGCGTGCGGGACATCCACCTGCGCCTGCGCGGCCACGACGACGCACCCGACGCCGGGCTGAGCTTCGGGTTCGTCGTGCTGCGCAACGGGGTGCCCCGGTACAGCCCGGTGACCGAGAGCCTCGACCAGGAGGTCCAGCTCACGCTGCGCGCCGGGGAGAGCGAGGTGTACCTGGTGGTGGTGGGCACCCCGACGCAGAACCACGCGCACGGCTCCGGCGACGGTTTCGGCGAGGTCGCCCGCTACCCCTACGAATTCCGCGTGCACGGGGCGAGCGTGGCCGACGACGGCACCGAGCCCCCCGTGGACGGCGGTCACCGGCACGCCAACGGGGGCGGCTGGGTGGACGACGCCGCGACGGTCGACCCGACCGCCTTCGTGGGCCCGGACGCCGTGGTGCGAGGGGACGCGCAGGTGCTGGGCGGTGCGCGGATCGAGGGCCGTGCCTGGGTCGAGGCCGGTGCGGTGGTCGAGGGGAGCGCGGTCGTGCGCGACGTCGCGTTGGTCCGGTCGTCCGCGCGGCTCGGCGGCACGGTGCTCGTGGCGGGCGACGCGGCCGTCGACTTCTCCTGCACCACCGGCTCGTACACGAGCTTCGATCCCGCACGCTGGTGCGACGGCCGGACCAGCGTGCCGGACGTCAACCCGTCCCCGACGCCGTTCACCGCCGCCGACCTGACCCTCAGCAACGCACCTCAGCCCACCCCCACGCCCACACCCGAACCGTCCGCCACACCCACCCCGACACCCGCTCCGACCAGGACCCCGGTGGCGCCGACGCAGGAGGTCAGCGCACCTCCGGGCCCGACCGAGGGGGGCGTCGAGCCGCCGGAGCCGATGCCGGCGAGCGCGTGCTCGGCGGTCTACACGGTCACGAACCACTGGACCTCGGAGGGGCAGAACTGGTTCCAGGCGCAGGTCGTGGTCACCGCGGGCGGCACCGGCGTGGAGGGCTGGGCGGTGGGCTGGGCGCTCCCCGCGGGCGGGCAGATCACCGCCGTCTGGAACGCGCGGCTGGGCGTCAGCGGCTCGCAGGTGACCGCGGAGAACATGAGCTACAACGGCACCCTGCGCGACGGCGACTCGGCGTCGTTCGGGTTCCAGGGCACCGCCCCCGGCGACACCGGCCTGCAGGTCCCCGCGGTCACCTGCACCCGGACGCGCTAGCCCGGGTTCCTAGATGCCCAGCGCGGTCCGCACGTCGGCCGCCACGGCGTCCAGCCGCGTGCGCGCCTCGGCGCGGGCGTGCCCGACCGCCTTGTGGTCCGCCGCCGGGTCGAGCGGGAGGATGACCTCCAGGTAGCACTTGACCTTGGGCTCGGTCCCGCTCGGCCGGACGATGACGCGGGTCCCGTCCTCGGTGAGCAGCCGCAGACCCTCCGTGGGTGGCAGGCCGTCCCGGTCGTCCTCGGTCCCCGACGCCAGGTCGACCACCTCGGTGACGCGGGACCCGCCCAGCGACCTCGGGGGTCGGCTGCGCAGCTTGTGCACGGTGGCGCCGATCTGGGAGAGGTCGGCGAACCGCGCGGAGACCTGGTCGGTCAGGTGCAGGCCGTGCGCGCGGGCGAGGTCGTCGAGCGCGTCCGTGATCGAGCGCCCCTCCGCCTTCAGGCGTGCGGCCAGTCCGGCGACGAGCACGGCCGCCGAGATCCCGTCCTTGTCGCGCACGTGCGCCGGGTCCACGCAGTAGCCGAGGGCCTCCTCGTACCCGAACACCAGGTTGTCGACGCGTGAGATCCACTTGAAGCCCGTGAGCGTCTGCGCGTGCCGGTAGCCCGCGGCGCTCGCGATCTTGCCGAGCAGGCGCGACGAGACGATCGAGCTGGCGAACGCGGACCCGTTCGGGTGCGGGGCCGACGCGAGGCGCGCCCCGAGCAGGGACCCGGTCTCGTCGCCGTGCAGGATGCGCCAGCCCTCCGCCTCGGCGGTGTCCGGGCCGCGGAACGACCGGTGGCGCAGGTCCTGGATGCCCACGCCGCAGCGGTCGGCGTCCGGGTCGAGGGCGATCACCAGGTCGGCGCCCTCGTCGCTGGCCAGGCCGATCGCCAGGTCGATGGCGCCGGGCTCCTCCGGGTTGGGGAACGCGATGCTCGGGAAGTCGCCGTCCGGCTCCGCCTGCTCGGGCACCACCAGCACGTCGGCGAACCCGGCCTCGGCGAGCACCCGCTGGGCGACCGCGCCGCCGACGCCGTGCAGCGGGGTGAGCACGATGCGCAGCTTCTTCGCGGCCGCGCGCGTGGCGTCGTCCGTCGGGGCCAGCGCCACGACGGAGGACACGTACGCGTCGAGCACCTCGGGGCCGAGCACGGTCCAGCCGCTCGCGGCACGCGGCACCGACGCCACGGACGGCACGTGCGCGATCTCGGCGGCGATCGCGGCGTCGGCGGGCGGCACGATCTGTGCGCCCTGCCCGGAGTCGGTGACCACGCGGCCGCCCAGGTAGACCTTGTAGCCGTTGTCCTGCGGCGGGTTGTGCGAGGCGGTGACCATGATCCCGGCGTCCGCGCCGAGGTGCCGGACCGCGAACGCGAGCACGGGCGTGGGCAGCGCCGACGGCAGGACCAGCACCTCGATGCCGACGGCCGTCAGGACCGCCGCCGAGTCGCGCGCGAAGTCGACGGACTTGTGCCGGGCGTCGTACCCGATCACCACGCGCGGGCGGGGGCTGACCCCGTCGAGCTCGCCCAGCAGGTAGTCGGCGAGCCCGGACGCGGCGCGGATGACGACCGCGAGGTTCATCCGGTGCGGCCCGCCCCCGAGCCGGCCGCGCAGGCCCGCGGTGCCGAACTGCAGGAGGCCCGTGAACCGGTCGGCCAGCTCCTCGCGGGCAGCCGAGCGTGCGTCGAGCGCCTGGCGCTGCGTGGGGTCGGGCTCCTGCCCGGGGGTGATTGCCGGGGGTGCGGAGCGGGCAAGGTCGAGCAGGTCGCGCAGCTCCTGCGCCGTCTGCGGATCGGGGTCGTCGTCGATCCACGTCTGTACCCGCGCCTCGAGGCCTGCCCATGCGTCGTCGCCGGTCATGGGCCCAACGTACTCAAGCCGCGGGGCCCGCTGCACCTAGAGGCGAAGGACCACCCGCGCCAGCAGGTCGCTGATCCGCGGACCTGCCGCGCGACCGGCCTCGAGGACCTCCTCGTGCGAGAGGGGGTCCGCGCTGATGCCGGCCGCGAGGTTGGTGACCAGGGAGATGCCGAGCACCTCGAGCCCGGCGTGCCGCGCGGCGATGGCCTCGAGCGTCGTGGACATGCCGACCAGGTCGCCGCCGAGCGTCCCGGCCATCCGGACCTCGGCGGGGGTCTCGTAGTGCGGGCCGCGGAACTGCACGTAGACGCCCTCGTCCAGGGAGGCGTCCACCTCGCGGGCGACGGCGCGCAGCCGTGCGCTGTAGAGGTCCGTGAGGTCGACGAACGTCGCACCCTCGAGCGGCGAGGTGGCCGTGAGGTTGAGGTGGTCGCTGATGAGCACCGGGGTGCCGGGACCCCAGGCGGGGTTCAGGCCCCCGCAGCCGTTGGTGAGCACCACGGTCGACGCGCCCGCCGCGGCGGCGGTCCGGACCCCGTGCACCACACGGCGGACCCCGCGGCCCTCGTACAGGTGGGTGCGGGAGCCGAGCACCAGGGCGTGGCGGTCGGTGCCCTCGATGCGGATGGACCGGATGGTGCCGACGTGCCCGACGACGGCCGGCGCGGCGAACCCCGGGACGTCGTGGCTGGGCAGCTCGGCGACCGTCTCGCCCAGCAGCTCCGCGGCACCGCCCCAGCCCGAGCCGAGCACCAGGGCGACGTGGTGGCGCTCCACGCCGGTCGCCTGGGCGATGTACGCGGCGGCCGCTCGGGCGACGTCGAACGGGTCGGTCGCGGGGTCGTCGAGGTCGGGGGCGGGTGTGACGTCGCTCATGGTCGAAGGCTAACGCCCCCCGTCCGCCTGGCCGCTCGCCGCGGGACCGGCAGAATGGGTGACCGTGAGCACCCCCGCGCAGGAATCCGCCGCCCCCCGCGTCGTCATCGTCGGTGGCGGTCCAGGAGGGTACGAGGCGGCCCTCGTCGGCCGCCGGCTCGGGGCGGACGTCACCGTCGTCGAGGCGGCCGGCATGGGCGGTGCGGCCGTGCTCACCGACGTGGTCCCGTCCAAGACCCTCATCGCCACCGCCGAGTGGATGACCATCGCGGACCGCGCCCCCGAGCTGGGCATCCGGCTCGACGGCACGCTGCTGTCCGGCGCGGTCGGCGGCACGCTCGAGCAGCTGCGGCACCGCATCGACCTCGCCGCGGTCAACACCCGCGTCAAGGCGCTCGCGGCCGCGCAGTCCGCCGACATCCGCGCCCGCCTCGAGCGCGAGGGCGTCAGGATCGTCATCGGGCACGGCCACCTCGAGGGTCCGTCGAAGGTCGTCGTGACCACCCCGCAGGGCGACGACGACCTCACGCTGGACGCCGACGTCGTGCTCGTCTCCACGGGGGCCACCCCGCGCACGCTCGACGAGGCCCGACCCGACGGCGAGCGCATCCTCACGTGGACCCAGCTGTACGACCTGAACACGCTGCCGACGCGTCTGATCGTCGTCGGGTCGGGCGTGACGGGTGCCGAGTTCGCCGGCGCCTACACCTCGCTGGGCGCCGACGTGGTGCTCGTGTCCAGCCGCGACCGCGTGCTGCCCGGCGAGGACGCCGACGCCGCCCAGCTGCTCGAGGACGTGTTCAAGACCCGCGGCATGACGGTCATGTCCCGGTCCCGTGCCGCGGGCGCGCGCCGCACCGCCGACGGCGTCGAGGTCACCCTGTCCGACGGCCGGGTGGTCGAGGGGTCGCACGTGCTGTTCGCGGTCGGCTCGATCCCGACCTCGAGCGGTCTCGGGCTCGAGGAGGCGGGCGTGCGGCTGACCCCGTCCGGGCACATCGAGGTGGACAAGGTCTCCCGCACCAACGTCCGTGGCGTCTACGCCGCGGGAGACGTGACCGGGGTGCTGCCGCTCGCGTCGGTGGCGGCCATGCAGGGGCGGCTCGCGATGGCGCACGCGCTGGGCGACGCCGTGAAGCCGCTGTCGCTGCGCGGGGTGTCCGCGAACATCTTCACGTCGCCCGAGATCGCCACCGTCGGCTCGTCGGAGGCGCGGCTGCAGGAGCAGGGCGTCAAGTACTCCGTGAGCATGCTGCCGCTGGCCCGCAACCCGCGCGCCAAGATGCTGGGCGTGCGCGACGGGTTCATCAAGATCTTCGCCCACGCCGCCACCGGGACCGTGCTCGGCGCGGTGGTGGTCGGGCCCCGCGCCAGCGAGTCGATCTACCCGCTGACCGTGGCCGTGACCCACCGCCTGACCACCGACCAGCTGGCCGAGACCGCCACGGTGTACCCGTCGATGTCGGGCACGATCGCCGAGGTGGCCCGCATCCTGCACCACCGCGCGGAGGACTGACTCGCTGCTCGGCCGTCGACCATGTCGTCAGGCACGTTCAGCGGTCGCTGAGCGGCGCCAACGACATGGTCGACGACCCACGGCTGCGTCAGGAGCGGGCCAGGAGGAGCTCGCCGACCGCGGTGGCCAGCGCGGGATCGAGCCCGAGCGACTGCAGGTGGGACGCGCGGACCGTCAGGGGGGCGTCGGACGTCGCGATCTGGTGGATGCGCGTCTTGAGGTCGTAGCTGATCTGCGCGCGGTCGAGCAGGGCGAACAGGCGCGCGCCGACGTCGTTCGCCGACAGCTGCGGGTCCGCACCGACGTCGACCGTGAGCGTGGCGCCGACCGGGACGTCCTCGACCGTGACCGAGACACGACCCCCGGTCCGGGTCTGCGTGGCGGCCAAGCCGCTGACGACCGGTGAGCCGTCGAACGACAGGAACGTCACGGTCCACGACCGAGTGGCGGGCAGGCAGTCCAGCGCACCGGTGGCCGGTCCCGCGGTGAACGTGCCCGCGGACTGCGAGAACGACAGCGGGGTGGACGCGGTCCCGGAGGCGGAGCCGTCGTCCTCGACCAGCGTGAACGAGCCGTCCGCGCCGACCACCACGAGCACCTCGAGGGCCGGCGGGTTCACCGGGTCGTTGGCGGGCACCTCGGCGGCGTCGAGCGGCACGATCGCGCCCGCGGGTGCGAGCACCGGGATGGTCGACAGGTCGCGGTGGAGCAGGAGCTCACGGCCGCCGTCGTAGACGAGCCCCGTGAACACGTCCACCCAGGAGCCCGCGGGCAGCCAGGCGCGCACCGACGCCAACCGGGTGCGCAGGTCCGCGGGGCTGGTCAGCGGCGCGACCACCAGCGAGCTGCCGAAGAGGAACTGGTTCGGCTGGTCGTACGCCTCGGACGCCGACGGCCACGCGTGGTAGATCGGCTCGACGAGCGGGCGGCCCTCGGTCGCGGCCCGGTGGTTCATCGTGTGCAGGTAGGGCACGAGCCGGTGGCGCAGGCGCAGGTGCTCGGTCATCACGGCGCGCGCGGCCGGCTCGAAGGTCCACGGCTCCTTGGCGGTGAACGCGTTGGCCCCCGAGTGCAGGCGCAGGATCGGCGAGAACACCCCGAGCTGCAGCCAGCGGGTGGCCAGCTCGTCGTCCTTGCCGCCGAACATGTGGCCACCGATGTCGTGGCTCCACCAGCCGTAGCCGATGTTCGACGCGGTGGCGGTGAAGTACGGCTGGAACGCCAACGACGCCCACGAGATGACGGTGTCGCCGCTGAACCCGACCGGGTAGCGGTGGCTGCCGGGGCCGGCGTAGCGGGAGAACGTGAGCGGCCGTCCGCCCTCGCGCGCGTTGTCGAGGAAGTGGAAGTGGTTGAGCATCCACAGCGGGTCGATGCCCGCCACGCGCGAGTGCGGGCCGGACTGCCAGTCGAGCCACCAGAAGTCGACGCCGTCCGCCTCGAGGCCGCGGTGCAGCACGTCGAAGTAGGCGTCGAGGAACTCCCGGTCGGTGACGTCGAACGGGATCGGCTCCTGCGGCGGGCGGCCCAGCGCGGCGGCCATCGCGGGGTGGGCCTCCTCGTGCGTGCGGACCCCGTCGGCGGGGTGGACGTTGAGCGTCACGCGCAGGCCGCGGCCGTGCAGGTCGGCCAGGAACGCGGCCGGGTCGGGGAACAGCGACCGGTTCCACGTGTAGCCGGTCCAGCCGCTGCCGATCTCGGGGTCGACGTCGGTGACGTGCCAGTCCATGTCGATGACGGCGACGCTGAACGGGATCCCCTCGGCGTCGAACCGGTCGAGGAGGGCCGAGTAGCTCTCGGTGGTGTACCGGTGGAACCGGCTCCACCAGTTGCCCAGCGCGAACCGGGGGAGCACGGGCGTCGGGCCGGAGACCGTGTAGAACGCCTGGATCGCCGCGCGGTAGTCGTGGCCGTACGCGAACACGTACAGGTCGGTCCGGGACCCGTCGCGCGGCGCCACCCAGCCCTCGTCGTCGAACACCATCGAGCGGGAGTCGTCGAGGACCGCGTAGCCCTGCCGGGACACGATGCCGGGCTCCAGCGGGATGGCGCCGTCGGCCAGGTCGAGCGTCCGGGCGGTCCCGCCGAGGCCGACCGAGTCGGGGGAGTCGTCGCCGTAACGCCACACCGAGTGGTACGCGCTGACGCCGCCCAGCACCGAGACGCTCAGGCCGCTGGTGGAGAACGGACCGCGGTCGTACACGAGGTGCATCCGGGCGGTGAGGACCTCGACGTGGGAGTCGGACTCGATCACGCGGAAGTCCGGCACCGGCAGCTCGCGGTTCAGGGCGAACGTCGACGCCCGGTCCTCGAACACGCCGTCGGGGGAGTGCTCCAGCCGGACCAGCCCCTCGGTGAGCACCGTGATCCGGTACTGCGGCCCGAGGACCACCGCTCGGGGGTCCGCGACCGGGCGCGAGGGCAGGGGCTTCCGGGGCGTCATGTGATCGAGGGTCCTCTCGGGTGGTGCGGGGGACAAACGGGCCGTGGTGCGGCCGGTCGGCGAGGGAGTGAGTCCCGCCGACCGGCCGCACCGGTCAGGGTGGCGTCAGCCCTGGTCGAGCAGGCTCTGCACCTGGGTCTGCGCCGCGTCGAGCAGCTGGTCGATGTCCGCGTCCTGGTCGGTCAGCACGCTCTGCACCACCGGGTCCAGCGCGGCGTAGAGGTCCTGCGTCGACCGGGCGGGCTCGGCCAGGAGCGGCTGCTCGAACACGTGGTCGGTGTAGCCGGTCATCTGCTCCAGGGGCACGTTGACGTACTCCGCGATCCAGGACTGCTGCTCGGCGTACGTGGCCTGGTCGAACACCGGGAGCTGCGGGGCGCCGACGGGCTGGTCCGCCGCGGCCGAGGTCTGCGCGTCGAGCACCGCGGCGTCCTGGTCGAACAGCTTCTGCATGTAGTAGAAGTCGATCCACTTCACTGCGGCGGCCTGCTCGGCCTCGGTCGCCTTGGCGTTCACCGCGGCGAGCGTGCCACCGCCCAGCACCCCGGCGTCGTCGCCCTCCAGGGGGAGCACGGTCAGGCCGTACACCGACGGGTCGAGGGCGTTCTGCGTGAACAGGTTGCCGTAGTTGCCACCGCCGGAGACGTACATGCCGATCTGGCCCGACGCGAACGCCTGGTTGATGCCGCCCCAGTCGTAGAGGAAGTTCGACCCCATCGAGTTGTCGGTCCAGCGCAGCGTGCGCAGGTAGTCGAGCGCCGTCCGCATCTCCGGTGTGTCGATGGTCGCGGTGGCCGTCTCGCCGTCGAAGTCCTCGACCGATCCGCCCATCGCGTTGACCAGGGTGGTGAGGATCCCCCCGCCGGTGTTGCTCTGCGTCATCGTCGCGTAGCCGACCTGGCCGGTGGCGTCCGCGATCGCCTTCGCGTCCTCGCGCACCTCGTCCCACGTGGCCGGGGGGTCGTCGGGGTCGAGACCGGCCTGCGTGAACAGTGCGCGGTTGTAGTGCAGGCCTTGGCTGTACGCGGCGATCGGGACGGCCCAGATGTCGCCGTCCTCGTCCTCGCCGGCCTGGGAGACGTTCGGGTTGTACCTGTCCGCGTAGGGCAGCTCGGCGACGAGTGCGCTCACGTCCGCGATCTGCTCGTTGGCGATCAGCCCACGGCCGTCGGTGAACGGGACCGGGAACACGTCGGGCAGCGTGCCGCCGGCGAGCCCGGCGGCGAACGTCGTCGCGTCCCAGGTGTACTCGACGTGCTCCACGCCGATGTCCGGGTTCGCCTTCTCGAACTGCTCGATGCGGGCGTCGAACGCCGCGATGGCGTCGGCGTCGAGGCCGACGTCCATCGCGACCTCGATGGTGACCGTGCCGTCGCTCGAGCCCTCGTCGTCGGTACTGCAGGCGGCCAGCGTGCTGAGGCTGAGCGCGGCTGCGAGGCCGAGCGCGGCTGCCTTGCCGGAAGACGTCATCGTCGCTCCTCGTTCGGGGTGTGGACGGCGTCGTCCACGGGAGGTTTAGCGCTATACGTTTAACGCTAAACGCAGATACGATCCGGCGTCAAGAGTCGAAGGAGGAACCGTGCCGCGCGTCACCCTCAAGGACATCGCCCGCGAGGCGGGGGTGTCCGTGATGACCGTGTCCAACGTGGTCAACGGCAACCTCGGCCGCGTGTCCCCGGCCACCGCGGCGACGGTCGAACGGATCGTCGAGGAGCGCGGCTACGTGCCCAGCGGCGCCGCGCAGAGCCTGGCCGCGGGACGCACCCGCCTGGTGGGCCTGCTGCTGCCCGCACGCCAGGACGGCACCGCCCTGCTGGGCAGCCCGCACGACGTCAGCGTCGCCGGCGCGCTCGAGGCCGCGCTGCGCGAGCGGGACCACCACCTGATGCTCCGTGCCGTCGAGAACACCCGCGAGGTGCAGGACTCGGTGCAGCGCTGGAACCTCGACGGGGTGGTCGTCATGGGCTTCACGGACGACGAGCTGCGCGCGCTCGACATCCCGGACGACGTCCCTGCGGTCGTCGTCGACGCGTCGGTGGGGGACGGGCACGCGGGCGCGGTGCGGGCCGACGACGTCGACGGCGGGCGCCTGGCCGGCGAGCACCTGGCGGCGCTCGGTCACCGCCGGGTCGTGTTCTGCGGGCCGGTGGACGCGCGCAGCCAGGTGGTCACCGGTCGGCTCGACGGGCTGCGCGACGCCCTCGGAGCGGACCCCGTGACGGTCGCCGCCAACACCACGTACGAGGACGGACTGGCCGCGGGGGAGCGGATCGCGCGAGAGCACCCCGACGCCACGGCCGTCTTCGCCACCGCCGACGTGCTCGCCGCGGGCATCCAGGCGGGGCTGATCCGGGCGGGCCGCCGGGTGCCGACGGACGTCTCCGTGCTCGGCTTCGACGACGCCGACATCGCCCGCTACGTCAGCCCGTGCCTGTCGACGATCCGGCAGGACACGGCCGGCAAGGGACGCGCGGCCGCCGAGCTGCTGCTCCAGCTCATCGAGGGTGCCGACCTGCGCGCGAGCAGGCCCGACGGGACCGTGCACATCGGCGTCGAGCTGGTCGTCCGGGAGTCGACCGGGCCCGCGTCAGTCGACTGAGAACTCCACCGACGACGGTCGGTGGTCGGACTGCGGGGCGGCCCACACGTAGCCGCGGATGAAGGTCACGCCCTGGCCGAACACCCAGTCGATCTTGGCCGTGGGGACGTCCGCCGGCGACGTGAGCATCTGCGAGTCGGCCGCCACCCAGCCCGCGGACTCCAGCAGCTCGATCTCCGGCCAGCCCGGCTCGGCGTTGAGGTCACCCGCGAGGAGTGCCGGCGGGGTGACCGGCTCGGCGTCGGCTAGTGCCTGCAGCTGCTCCAGCCGGGTCGGGGTGTTCGCCTCGCGGTGCTGCGTGTGGATCGACGTCACCCGCAGGGCGGTCCCGTCGGCCGTGGTCAGGGTGGTCGACAGGGCGGACCGGCTCTGCGGGCCGGCGCCGTACGGCAGCGGGTGGACGACGGCGTCCGTGAGCTCGGACCGCGCGAGCACCGCGTTGCCGAACTGGTGGTCGGCCGCGGGCGCGAAGTGGACGGTCATCTGGAGCCGGTGCGCGAGCCACGTGGCCATGTCGGTGCCGCCCCCGAACACCCAGCCGCGGTTCACCTCCTGCAGGGTGACGACGTCCGGGTCCGCCCCCTCGATCTCCACCGCGATGCCTTCGAGGTCGACGGCGGTCAGCGGCGAGACGCCGTAATGCAGGTTCCAGTCCACGAGGACGAGCGGTTCGTCGTCCGCCCGGGCGGGCACGTCGGCGCCCGTGGTGCTCGTCGTCGAGGGCATCAGCCCGAGCGCGGCCAGGACCAGCGCGGGCAGGACGAGCAGGCGCACCGAGCTCATCCGCCGGGGGAGCCGGTCCGGGCTGGTCAGCGCGGGCACCGCTCCGGGGGTGCGTCGGCGCAGGCCGGACAGGGCGAGCCCGAGCGCGGCGAGCACCATCACCCAGACGTTGTCGACCGGCAACGGGACGTCGTAGTCGAGCATGTAGAGGAGCAGCGGACCGATCGTGCCGAGGCCGACGACCAGCGTCGCCGCCGACGTCCGGGTGATCCCGCGCGCCGCCGGTCGGTGGGCGCTGAGGGCGGCCGAGAGCACGATGCCGAGCGAGACCTGGAGGACGACGACGGCCGCCAGCGCGGCGATGCCCGTGAGCCAGAGCGCGCAGCCGACGCCGGCGACCAGCAGCACGGCTGCCCCCACGCGGACGGCCGCGGGCCACGGGTCGGGCCGCAGCAGGGACAGGGCGCCGAGGCTGTTCGCGGCGACGACGACCAGGCCCGCCCAGCCGAGCGCCAGGCCGGTCTGCGACGCCACGAACGCGGGGTTGGCGACGATCATCGCGGCCAGCGCGAGGAACAGGCCGAGCACCCAGAGCCGCCGGGGGCGCCCGGTCGCCTCGGAAGCCGTCGACGCGGTGAACGCGACCAGCCCGCGGGCGGTAGCCACGACCCCGACCGCGAGGACCACCGCCACCACCCAGCCGGTCCACCCGTCGCGCCACACCGCGTCCCACGTGCCGAGCACCAGCTGCAGCCCGGCCGACAGCCCGCAGCCGAGCACCAGGCCGATGGCCGCCTCTCGGCCACCCGCCGGACGCCCGGCGACGAACGCCACCGCGAGCGTGAGCACGGCCACCGCCACGGCGACGGCGACGAGGCCGACGACGAACAGCGCCTCGCCGTCGAGCGCCTGGACGAGCAGGCGCAGCACGGCGAGCGTCACGGCGCCGACCAGCAGCGTGCGGGCGTCGGGAGTGCCGGACGTGCGGCGTGCCGCGAGCAGGAGCAGCGCGGCGACTGCCCCCGCGGCGGCGTACGTGCCGAGCGCGGTCACCGCGGCGTTGACCACCCCGGCCGCGAAGGCACGGTCCAGCAGGGGGCCGCTGGCGCGGACCAGCTCGAGGCACAGCACGGTGAGCAGGGCGACGAGCCACACGCGCGTCGGGGTGCCGGCGTCGGGCGGGGTGCGGACGGGCGTGCCGGCGGGCGGGGTGGTCGTCACGCGCGCGAGACTACCGGGGCCGTCAGGCGAACAGCTGCTGCCCCACGAACGGGCTGTCGTCGGTGGTCACGGGCGTGCCGTCCTCGCCGGCGACCAGCGCGCCCTCCGGGATGCCTGGCGGCACCGCGAACAGGCCGGACCCCGTGTGGGTGAGGTACTCCATGAGGGTGTCGTTGCTCGACAGCGTGGTCTGCATCGGGATGAAGTGCGTCCGGGGATCGCGCACGAACGCGAGGAAGAACAGCCCCGCGTCGAGGCGTCCGAGCGAGTCGTTCCCGTCGGTGAAGTTGTAGCCGCGCCGCAGCAGCCGCACCCCGTCGTTGAAGTCCGGGTGGGCCAGCCGGACGTGGGAGTCGACCGCGATGAGGGGCGCGCCGCCGCGGCCCTCCTTCGTGAAGTCGGGGTCGGTGAACTCCGTGCCGCCGGACAGGGGAGCGCCCTCGCCCTTGGTGCGGCCGACCAGGTTCTCCTGCTCGCGCAGGGAGGTGCGGTCCCACGTCTCGATGCGCATCCGGATCCGGCGGGCCACGAGGTAGGAGCCGCCCGTGAGCCAGCCCGAGTCGGTCTCGTCGGCGTCCGCCGCGCTCGTGGGCACCCACACGTGCTCCTCGAGCGCGTCGGTCTCCTCGGCCTTGACGTTGGCGGTGCCGTCCTTGAACCCGAACAGGTTGCGCGGGGTCCGCTGCGCGGTGCTCGTGGACGAGGTCCGGCCGTAGCCCAGCTGGGTCCACCGGATCGTCGCGGTGCCGAACGCGGCCCGCGACAGGTTCCGGATGGCGTGCACCGCGATCTGCGGGTCGTCCGCGCACGCCTGCACCACGAGGTCGCCGTCGCTGCGGGCGGGGTCGAGGTCGTCGGCCGCGAAGTGCGGGAGCGCGACGAGCCCGCCGGGCAGCCGGTCCGCGAGACCGAACCGGTCCTCGCCGGGGGTGCCGTCGGGACCGGGGGTGCCGACGAACAGGGACCGCCCGAAGCCGAACGTGATCGTCAGGCCCGCGGGGGACAGGTCGGCGGCCTCGCCGGTGTCGTCCGGCGGCGCGTCGTACGGTCCCGACGCCGGCCCGAACGGCCCCGCCGACAACCCCTGGGTCAGCCGCGCGGCGATCGTGGTCCACCGCCGCAGCAGCTCGACCAGCTCGTCGCGGGAGGTCGTCGTGAGGTCGAACGCGGCGAGGTAGAGCCGGTCCTGGGCGGGAGTGACGATGCCGGCCTGGTGCGCACCGGTGAACGGGTAGGTGCCCGCGGCGGCGGTGACGGCCGTCGTCGGCTCCGGCGCCGTCGCGCGGCCGACCCCGAGGCCGACGGCCACGCCGGCCGCGGCCAGACCCCCACCGAGGCCCAGCACGGCGCGCCGCGACAGGCGGGGGCCGCCGGGCTCGTCGTGCGGGTCCGTGGGGGTGGTCAAGGTCAGGCGCCCGTCACCGTGGCGGTGAGCCTCGACAGGGGCTCGGACAGGGCGTCGACCGCCGCGGCGAGCTCCTTGACCTGGGCGTCCGTGAGCTGGTCGTAGTACGTGAAGCCGGTCTCGAGCGAGCCCTGCTCGGCGAGCAGCGCGTCGATCTCCGCGAAGCGGGTGGCCAGCGTCTCGGCCAGGTCGGGGTCCTCGGCCTCGACGACCTCCGCGAGCACCTCGTACCCGACGCGCGCGCCGTCGACGTTGGCCTGGAAGTCCCACAGGTCGGTGTGCGACCAGATCTCCTCCTCGCCGGTGACCTTGCCGGTGGCGACCTCGTCGAGCAGCTCCTTGGCGCCGTTGGCGATCTGGAACGCCTCGAACGTGAAGTCGGGGGCGTTCACCTCGTCGACCAGCTGCTGGGTGTACGTCACGAGGTCCGCCGCGGCGGCGTCGCGCTGCTCAGGCGTGAGCGGCACGTACGTCACGCCACCGTTGGCGTCCGGAGCGGGCTGCCAGAGGTCCTTCTCGATGAGGTGCCAGCCGGTCCAGGCCGCACCCTCCTCGACGTCGGCCTCGCGCAGGTCGAGCAGCGGGTCGAGGTCGCCGAACGACTCGGCCACCGGCTCGACGCGCTCCCAGTGGGCACGCGTGTCGGCGTACAGGGACTTCGCGGTCTCGTCGTCACCCGCGGTGTAGGCGGCGGCGAAGGCCTCCGTGCCCGCGATGAGCGAGCCCACCTGGTCCTTGACGTAGGCCACGTACGAGGCCTCGGCGGCGGCGAGCTGGTCGGCGGTGTCGCCCGTCGGGCCCACCTCGACGCCGCTGTCGTTCACGGTGAACTCGGCGCGGATCCCGTCCCCGACCATGCCGGGCTTGCACGCCGTGAAGTAGGTGCCGGGCTTCACCTGGACGACGAGGTCGCGGGTGAGCCCCGGGCCCACGTTCTCGACCTCGGAGATCACCCGCAGGCCGTCGTCACCGAGCAGGTAGAACTCGGTGACGTCGTCGCCCTCGTTGGTCACCGAGAAGCGCAGCGTGCCCGAGTCGGCCTCGGCGGCGGACACGTCGCACGCGTCGGCCGTCGAGGTCACCGTGAGCACGCCCGCGCTGCCGGAGACGCCGGGCTCCGGGGCGTCGTTGGGCACGCAGGCCGCGACGAGCGGGAGGACGAGCGCGGCCAGGGCGGCGGCGACGGTGGTGGTGCGGCGGGACATGGGTCTCCTCGGAGAAGAACTGGCGGGGTGGTGCGGCGGCGAGATCAGGCGGCGGTGGCGCGCACGGCCGGCACGACGGCGGGCGCCGACGGGCGGGCGGGCGCAGAGCCCCACGTGGTGCGGATGAAGAAGTACATCGTCGGCACGAGGTAGGCGGTCCAGGCGATCGCCTGGAGCACGGTCGTGGCCGGCGAGAAGTTGAAGACGCCCTTGAGCAGCGAGCCGTACCAGCTGCTGGGCGGGATCGTCGCGGAGACGTCGAACGCGAGGTTGTTCAGCCCCGGCAGGATCCCGGCCTCCTGCAGGTCGTGCACGCCGTAGGCCAGCACGCCCGCGGCGACGACGACGAGGAACAGCCCGGTCCAGGCGAAGAAGACGCGGAGGTTGAGCCGGAGCGCGCCGCGGTAGATGAGCCACCCGGCTAGCACCGCGGTGCCGAGGCCCAGGGCGGCGCCGACGAGCGGCGCGAAGTTCGGGCCGGTGTTCACGGCGGTGCCGCTGGTCGCCTGCGCGCTGGCCCACAGGAACAGCGCGGTCTCCAGGCCCTCGCGCCCCACGGCCAGCATCGCGACCACGAGCACCGCCCGCTTGCCGGCGCCGAGCGCGTCGTCGAGCTTGTGGTGCAGGTCCGCCTTCATGTGCCGCGCCGTGCGCGCCATCCAGAAGATCATCCAGGTGACCAGGCCGACCGCGACGATCGAGAGCGTGCCGCCGATGGCCTCCTGCGCCTCGAACGACAGCCCGGACGGGCCGAACGTGAGGATGGCCCCGAACACCAGTGACGCCCCCACGGCGACGCCGACCCCGGCCCACAGCGCCGGCAGCTGCTCGCGGCGCCCGGACTTGACCAGGTACGCGACGAGGATGCTGACGACCAGCGCGGCCTCGAGACCTTCGCGCAGACCGATGAGGTAGTTGGCGACCATGGAACGCTTCCGGGTGCAGGGGCTGACACGGGGCCAGATGAGGGCAGGCTTACCTCACCGCCCGGACACTACCCCTGCGGGTGCACCGGGCGCGACAGTGTCCCGGCAGCCGGTGCTGTGACTCGGCTCACCGACCGCCGAGCGCCTCGATCCGCTCACGCAGCCGCGGCCACGCGTCGGCGAACGCGGGCAGCAAGGGCAGGTCGGTCACCTGGTCGAGCGGGACCCACCGCAGCTCGACGCTCTCCGCGTCCGTGACGGCGGGGTGGATCGGGAGGATCTCGTCGGCGATCACCGTGGTGTAGGACCAGTCGGGGTGCTGGAGGACCCGGGACTCGCGCAGCCGGACACCCTGGCGGTCGATGCCCGCCTCCTCCTCCGCCTCGCGCAGGGCCGCGTCCTCGGCGGTCTCGCCGGGCATCCGCGCACCGCCCGGGACCCCCCACGTCCCGCCCTGGTCGCTCCAGAGCGCCCGGTGCTGGAGGACGACCGCCAGGGGGTTGCCGTCGACGTCCCGCCGGACGAGCAGCAGCCCGGCGGCGCCGTGCAGGCCCCAGTGCCGGCGGCCGCAGGCGCACTCCACCCAGCCGTCGCCGGGGAGCCGTGGGTGGTGGATCGTCAGCCGACGATCTCGCAGATGGCGGTGCCGGCGCTCACGCTCGACCCGACCCCCGCGGTCAGGGCCGTCACCGTGCCGGCACGGTGCGCGACCAGAGGCTGCTCCATCTTCATCGCCTCGAGCACCACGACGAGGTCACCCTCGGCCACCAGCGCGCCCTCGGCCACGGCGACCTTGACGATCGTGCCCTGCATCGGCGAGGCGAGCGTGGTGCCGTTGCTGCCTCCGTTGGTGCGTGCGGTCCGGCGGACCGGTCGGCGCGCACCCGGGCCGCTGGACCCGCGACCGGGACCGCCCGGGCCACGGCCGAGCGCGAGCGCGGCGGGCAGCACGACCTCGAGCCGCTTGCCGCCGACCTCGACGACGACGCGCTCCAGGGCCGCGGGCTCGTCGTCCTCCTCCTGCGGGGCGGCGGGCGCGAGGGCCGCGACCGTCTCCGCGAACTCCGTCTCGATCCAGCGGGTGTGCACCGAGAACGGCTGCGCCGGGTCCGTGGGCGCGAACGCCTCGGCGTCCAGCACCGCGCGGTGGAACGGGACGACCGTCGGGATGCCGACGACCTCGAGCTCGGTCAGGGCGCGGCGGGCACGGGCGAGGGCCTGCGGCCGGTCGGCGCCGGTGACGATCAGCTTGGCGATCATCGAGTCGAAGAGCCCGGACACGCTGTCGCCCTCGACCACGCCGGAGTCGACGCGGACGCCGGGGCCGGAGGGGAACCGCAGCGTCGTGATCCGACCGGGTGCCGGCAGGAAGCCCGCGCCCGGGTCCTCGCCGTTGATCCGGAACTCGATCGAGTGGCCGCGCGTCGCCACGTGGTCGTAGCCGAGCGGCTCGCCGGCGGCGATGCGCAGCTGCTCGCGGACCAGGTCGATGCCGCTGATCTCCTCGGTGACCGGGTGCTCGACCTGCAGGCGCGTGTTGACCTCGAGGAACGAGATGGTGCCGTCCGCCGCGACGAGGAACTCGCACGTGCCGGCGCCGACGTAGCCGGCCTCGCGCAGGATCGCCTTCGACGACTCGACCAGCTGGGTGTTCTGCGCGTCGGTGAGGAACGGTGCGGGCGCCTCCTCGACGAGCTTCTGGTGCCGGCGCTGCAGCGAGCAGTCGCGCGTGGAGACCACGACGACCGTGCCGTGCTGGTCCGCCAGGCACTGCGTCTCCACGTGTCGCGGCCGGTCGAGGTACCGCTCGACGAAGCACTCGCCGCGCCCGAACGCCGCGACGGCCTCCCGGGTGGCCGACTCGAACATCTCGTCGATCTCACCCGACTCGCGGGCCACCTTCAGGCCGCGACCACCACCGCCGAACGCCGCCTTGATGGCGACGGGCAGGCCGTGCTCGGCGACGAACGCGTGGATCTCGTCGACGCCGGCCACCGGGTCGGAGGTGCCGGCGACCAGCGGGGCACCGGCTCGCTGGGCGATGTGCCGCGCGCTGACCTTGTCCCCGAGGGCGTCGATGGCCGACGGCGGGGGACCGATCCAGATCAGGCCGGCGTCCAGCACCGCCTGCGCGAAGCCGGCGTTCTCCGCGAGGAACCCGTAGCCGGGGTGCACGGCGTCGGCACCGGAGCGCCGGGCGACGTCGAGCAGCTTGTTGATGTCCAGGTACGTCTCGGCCGCCCGAGCACCGTTCAGTGCGAACGCCTCGTCGGCGACGCGCACGTGCAACGCCTCCCGGTCGGTGTCGGCGTAGACGGCGACGGAGCCGATCCGGGCGTCGCGACAGGCTCGGGCGATGCGGACGGCGATCTCACCGCGGTTGGCGATGAGGACCTTGGAGATGGCGGGCACGGCTCACCGTAACGCCCGGGGCGTTCCGGACCCTCGCCCGCCGCCCCTGCCCGACCAAGATTGTCGATCCGGCCAACCGCCTAGGGCGGTCGTTTGTAGGGATCCTCAGGCGACGCGGTCGCGACGACCCCTCTGAGCCTGCGCGGTTGTCCGGTGGGCACAAGCACGGGAGAGCCCGACCCCCTCAGGGGCCGGGCTCTCCCGGTGTGCGTCGAGGTCGTCAGACCGCGGCGAGCGCGTTGTCGTCCTTGACGGCGACGTCGGTGGCCGGCGCCACCTGGCGCAGGGCGAACCCGATGAGGCCGAAGACGACGCCGATGCCCATGACCAGGGCGGCGACACCGAAGGCCACGACCGAGGTGAAGAGCGAGGCGCGGAGGAACGAGCCGTTCATCGCGACGGCGCGCAGCGGGTCTTCCTTGTCCAGCTCGGCGTAGGTCTTGCCGCCGGTCGCGTCGAGAGCGTGGTGGTTGATGATGTCCGCCTGGGCGAACGCCTCCCACGGGGTGTTCACTGCCTCGCCGCCGAAGGCGGCTGCGTCGTCGGAGACCGTGATGTTCTCTGCGGCGAGGTGGCTGGACACCTGGCTCCAGGTGACGGCGCCGGCGACGAGGAAGACTGCGCCGGCGATGATCGCGAGGAGTCCGGCGAGGCGGACGAAGCGGGGGTTCGAGACGGTCGACATGATGAGTCCTTGGGTGCCCTGGGCGGTCCCGGCCTACCCGGACCCGGTGAACCTTGCGGGCTGGCTCACGGGAACATCGTGGCGTGGCGCTCAGGGTCCTCCCTGGGACCTAGGTCAGGACTTGTTCCAGAGGCTCGGGATCGTCACGCCGACCTCGCCGAGCAGCTCGCGCAGCAGGGGCAGGCTCAGCCCGACGACGCCGTGGTGGTCGCCCTCGATCCGGTCGACGAACGGACCGCCGAGGCCGTCGACCGTGAACGCGCCCGCCACGGCCAGCGGCTCGCCCGTGGCGACGTAGGCGTCGATCTCCTCGTCGGAGAGCGCGGCGAAGGTCACGGTCGTCGACGACGTCGCCCCGAGCATCGCCGGCACGTCCCGCTCGTCCATCAGCCAGTGCCCCGTGTGCAGCACGCCGGACCGCCCGCGCATCGTCCGCCACCGGGCCGTCGCCTCGGCGGCGTCCGCGGGCTTGCCGAAGATCTGGCCGTCCAGCTCGAGCATCGAGTCGCAGCCGAGCAGCAGCAGGTCGTCGGCGTCCTCGAGCTCCTCGGGCAGGTTCCGCGACACGTCCTCGACCTTCGCCTGCGCCAGCAGGAGCACCGCGTCCGCCGGGTCGAGCGCCCCGAACCGGGCCGTCGCCGCGGCGAGCGCGGCGTCCTCGTCGACGTCCGACACGGCGACCAGCGGGTCGATCCCCGCGGCGAGCAGGGTGGCGCGACGGGCGGGGGAGGCGGAGGCGAGCAGGAGACGGGTCACGGGTGGGGAGCCTAGTTCGTCGGTCGTCCGAAGGTCCTGGGTCATGGCACAGTTCCGCGAGGCACAATGGGCGCGCGGGTGTCGGGTGCGGCGGGCAGTACCGCCGGTCCGGGATCACGAGGGACGCGAGGAGACACCGTGGGTGACACGACGAGGCCGTCGAGCGAGGTGGGCGACGTCGCCGTCGACGAGTTCGACGAGCTCGACGAGCTCGAGGTCGATCCCGACCCCGACCTGCTCGAGCCCCCGAGCCAGGCGTGGCGGACGCGCACCGCGATCGAGATGGCCGTCTCCGGGCTGCTCGGCCTGCTGGCGTCGTTCGTGCTCTCCATCGAGGCCCTGGCGCTCGCCGCGGACAAGAACGCCACCTTCGGGTGCGACTTCAACTCGGTCATCAGCTGCAGCACGGTCGCCAAGAGCTGGCAGGCGCAGCTGTTCGGCTTCCCGAACGCGTACCTCGGCATCGCCGCCGAGGCCGTGGTGATCACGGTGGCCATCGCCATCGCGGGCGGCGTCCGGTTCCCGCGCTGGTACATGCTCTGCGCGCAGACGATCTACACGCTCGGCTTCCTCTTCGCCTGGTGGCTGTTCTTCGAGGCGTTCTTCGTCATCAAGGCGCTCTGCCCGTGGTGCCTGCTGATCACGGTGACCACGACGCTCGTGTGGGCCGGGCTGACCCGGCTGAACGTGCGCGAGGGAGTGATCACCTTCCCGGGTCGGTGGGGGCCCGCCGCGCGACGGTTCGTGGCCCACGGCAACGACTGGTTCGTCACCGCCGCGCTGATCGTCCTGCTGGCGGTCGCGGTGCTGGCCAAGTACGGCTCCACGCTCATCGCCTGACGCGACGGACGCGCGAAGGGCCGGTGGCGCGCGCCACCGGCCCTTCGCCGTCCGTCGTCAGCCCGCGAACGCGGTCTTCAGCACGTCCAGCGGCAGCGAGCCCATGCTCAGCGCCCGGGCGTGGAACGCGCGGATGTCGAACTCCTCGCCGGCGGCCTCCGCCTTGGCCGCGGCGGCGTCGCGCGTCTGCTCCCAGAGGCGCTGGCCGATCTTGTACGAGGGTGCCTGGCCGGGCCAGCCCAGGTACCGGTTCCACTCGAAGCGGATGAACGCCTCGGGCATGTTGACGTTGGCCTTGAGGAACTCCCAGCCCTTGTCGGCGTCCCAGGTGCCGCCGCCCCACTCCTCGGGGGCCTCCAGGCCGAGGTGCACGCCGAGGTCGAAGACGACGCGGGCGGCCCGCATGCGCTGACCGTCGAGCATGCCGAGCCGGTCGCCCGGGTCGTCGAGGAAGCCCAGGTCGGCCATCAGCCGCTCGGCGTACAGGGCCCAGCCCTCGCCGTGGCCGGACGTCCAGCAGGCCAGCCGGCGCCATGTGTTGAGCGTTGCCCGCTCGAACACGGCCTGCCCCACCTGGAGGTGGTGCCCCGGGACGCCCTCGTGGTAGACGGTCGTCTTCTCGCGCCACGTGTTGAACGTGGTGACCTCCGGCGGCACGGACCACCACATGCGTCCCGGACGGCTGAAGTCGTCGCTGGGACCGGTGTAGTAGATGCCGCCGCTCTGCGTGGGGGCGATCTTGCACTCGAGGGTGAGCACCGGGACGGGGATGTCGAAGTGCGTGCCGTTGAGGGCGTCGATGGCCGCGTCGGACGTCTCCTGCATCCAGGCCTGCAGCGCTGCTGTCCCGTGCAGCGTGCGCTCCGGGTCCTCGTCGAGCTTGGCCACCGCCTGCTCGACCGTGGCCCCCGGACCGGCGATCTGCTCGGCGACGGCCTCCTGCTCGGCGACCACGCGGGCGAGCTCCTCGAGCCCCCACCGGTAGGTCTCCTCGAGGTCGACCGCCGCACCGAGGAACGCCCGCGACCACAGGGCGTAGCGCGCACGGCCCGCGGCGTCCTCCTGCGGGGCCAGCGGCGCCAGCTCGTCCTTCAGGAAGGCGGCGAGCGTGGCGTAGGCGGCGCGCGCGGCCGTGGCGCCGTGCTCCAGCTCGGCGCGGACCAGCGAGCACGCGGCGGACTCGTCGAGCACGGAGTCGACGGCCTCGCCCGTGATGAAGCCCGTGAAGAACGAGCTCTCCGGGTCGGCCTGCTCGGCGGCCTGGCGGGCGCACTCCTCGACCTGGCGGACGGCGGCGACAGCCCCGGTGCTCGCGGCGAGGCGCAGGGACTCGATGTAGCCGTCGACCGCGCGCGGGAGGGCGTTGAGGCGGGCGGCGATGTGGGACCAGGCCTCGACGTCACCCGTGGGCATGATGTCGAAGATGTCGCGCAGGCCCTGCACGGGCGAGGCGATGTTGTTGAGGTCCCGGAGGAACTCGCCGGCCTCGTGCAGCTCGACCTCGAGGCCGAGGCGCTCGCGCATGGCGGCCGACGTGATCTCGTCGATCTCGTCGGTCGGGGCCACGCCGTCGAGGATCTGCAGCGTGTCGCGGGCGAGCGTGCCCCGGGCCTCGAGCCCGGCGGGCGAGAGGTCGGTCATCTCGGCGTCGTGACCGGCGATCCCCATGGCGGTGGCGCCGAGCGGGTCGAGGGTCGCGTACTGGGCGATGTAGGTCTCTGCGATCGTGTCGATCGGGGAGGCTGCGCGCTCGGCCGGCGCGCTCGGGGTGGTGGGCGTCGTTGTCACCCGCACGACCCTACTCGTCGGTACCGGCGCGGTCGGAGCGCTTTCCGGGTCAGCCGCGCAGGCTCCAGCGCCACGCGTCCGGGCCCGGCCGGAGCACGACGCGGGCGCCCCGCATGGTGCGCCGGCGGTCCGCCCAGGGGGCCGCGACCGCCTGGGCCGTCACCTCCGCCAGCCGTGCGCGTTCCGACGCGGCGGCCATCAGACCGGCCACCAGGGCGGCGAGCTCCATATCGTCCGGCGTGCCGCGGACCACCTGCACGTGCGCGTCGCGGCCCGTCACGTCAGCCCCGTCACGTCGTCCTCGTCGTCGTCCTCGTCGTCGCCCTCCTCGAACTCGACGGCCGCACCGCGGGACGCACCCCACTCGCCGACCTCGAACCCGGAGTCGACCAGACGCTGCGCCAGCTCGGCACCCCCCTGCTCCACCAGGTCAAGCACCGACTCCAGCGAGAGGTCCGACGTGCCGGGCGGCGGTCCGACGACGAACCCGAGGTGGAACGTGTCGACCTCGGCGTCGCTGCGCGGCGCGTCCGCGTCGCCGTGCTCGTCCTCGCCCCAGGACATGCCCGTGAGGTCCGCGTGCACGCCCAGGCGGTCGTGCAGCAGGTCGTACAGCTGCGCGTTCAGGCCGCCGATCTCCGACTCGAGCACCAGGATGCGCGGGTCCTCGTCGGCCTCGGTCGACCCGAACTCGGCGCGGACGCCCACCGCGGCGTCGACGTACCCGTGCAGGGCGGCGGACAGTGCGGCGACGGCGGCGTGCAGGTCGGTGGCGTCGATGCCGACCAGCGGCTCCGGGCCGTGCGCCGGGTCGTCGTGACCGCCGTGCTCGTCGTGCTGGTGCTCGCTCATAGGGGGATGTTCCCGTGCTTCTTCGGGGGGAGGCTGGCGCGCTTGGTGCGCAGCAGACGGAGGGCCTTGGTGATCTCGGAGCGGGTCTTCGCCGGGGCGATCACCGCGTCCACGTAGCCGCGGTCGGCGGCGTCCCAGGGGTTCACGATCGCCTCCTCGTACTCCGCGGTCAGGCGTCGGCGCTCGGCCTCGACGTCGCCGCCCGCCTCGGCGACCGACTTCAGTGCCCCGCGCTGCAGGATGTTCACCGCACCGCCGGCGCCCATGACGGCGATCTGCGCGGTGGGCCAGGCCAGGTTCACGTCGGCACCGAGCTGCTTGGAGCCCATGACGATGTACGCGCCACCGTACGCCTTGCGGGTGATGACGGTGACGAGCGGGACGGTGGCCTCGGCGTAGGCGTAGATGAGCTTGGCGCCGCGCCGGATGATGCCGTTCCACTCCTGGTCGGTGCCCGGCAGGAAGCCGGGGACGTCGACGAACGTGAGCACGGGGAGGTTGAACGCGTCGCACGTGCGCACGAAGCGGGCGGCCTTCTCGGCGGCGTTGATGTCGAGCGTGCCGGCCATGGACATCGGCTGGTTGGCGACGATGCCGACGGGGTGGCCCTCGACGTGGCCGAAGCCGATGAGCACGTTCTGCGCGTACAGCGGTTGGACCTCGAGCAGGACGCCGTCGTCGAGCACGTGCTCGATGACCGTGCGCATGTCGTACGGCTGGTTGTCCGAGTCGGGCAGGAGGGTGTCCAGCTCCTCGTCGGTCTCGTTCACCTCGAGGTCCGTCTCGTGGTCGAACGTCACCGGGTCCGTGAGGTTGTTCTGCGGCAGGTAGGTGAGCAGCGAGCGCACGTAGTCGATCGCGTCGTCCTCGTCGGAGGCCATGTAGTGCGCGACGCCGGAGCGGGTGTTGTGCGTGGTCGCGCCGCCCAGCTCCTCGAAGCCGACGTCCTCGCCCGTGACCGCGCGGATGACGTCCGGGCCGGTGATGAACATGTTGGAGGTGCCGTCGGCCATGACGATGAAGTCGGTCAGGGCGGGGGAGTAGACCGCGCCGCCCGCCGACGGGCCCAGGATGAGGCTGATCTGCGGGATCACCCCGGACGCGGCGACGTTGCGGCGGAAGATCTCCGCGAACTGCGTGAGGCCCGCGACACCCTCCTGGATGCGGGCGCCGCCGCCGTCGCTGATGCCGATGAGCGGGACGCCGGTGCGCAGCGCGAGGTCCATGACCTTGGTGATCTTCTGGCCGTGCACCTCGCCCAGGCTGCCGCCGAAGACCGTGAAGTCCTGCGAGTAGATGCAGACCGGCCGGCCGTCGACGGTGCCGTGCCCGACGACGACGCCGTCGCCGGGGATCCGCTTCTTCTCCAGGCCGAAGTTGGTGGAGCGGTGCCGGACGAACGCGTCGAGCTCGGTGAACGAGCCCGGGTCGAGGAGGTGCTCGATGCGCTCGCGGGCGGAGCGCTTGCCGCGCGCGTGCTGCTTGTCGACGGCGGACTGCTCGGCCGCGGCGCCCGCCTCGTAGCGCGAGGCGAGGTCCGCCAGCTTGGCGGCGGTGGTCCGCGGGGCCGTCTCGACGGGCTGCTGGGTGTCGGTCACCCGACCGAGGCTAGTTGTCGATGCCCACCATGCACGTGCAGTGCGATGACCGCGTTGCCCGCGTCGGGGTGTCGGGTTCCCACAAGGGGCGTCAAGATGGGCGTCATGCCCTCCTTGCGCGTCGCCGAGCTCCGCGACCTCCTGCTCGCTCCCGCAGGGCCACTGACGCGCGTCGAGGTGGTCGACGTCACCCGGTCGACGAACACCGACCTCGCCGACGCTCTGCGTGCCGATCCGACTTCGTGGCCGGACGCGAGCGTGCTCGTCGCGGAGCACCAGTCGGAGGGCCGCGGCCGGGCCGGGCGGTCGTGGGAGACCCCTCGAGGGACCTCGCTGACCTGCAGCTTCGTCGTGCACCCGCCCGTCCCCGCCGACCGGTTCGGCTGGATCGGTCTGCTGGCCGGCCTGGGTGCGGTCAACGCCCTGCGCGCCACGGCGGGTGTCCCGGCGACTCTCAAGTGGCCGAACGACCTGCTGGTGCCGGCCGAGACCGAGGTCGAGGGGTGGGGGGCCGCTCGCAAGGTCGGCGGGATCCTGGCCGAGGTGGTCCCGCTCCCCGCCGGGCAGCCGTCGGCGGTCGTGATCGGGATCGGCATCAACGTCAGCCAGTCCGTCGCCGAGCTCCCGGTGCCGAGCGCGACGTCCCTGGCGCTCGCCGGAGCGCGGCACGTCGACCGCGAGGGGCTGCTCGTCGCCCTCGTCGCGGCGCAGCAGGAGGTGGCCCTCCGGTGGCGCGAGTCCGGCGGTGACGCGGTCGCGTCCGGGCTTGCCGACGAGGTCGCGGCCGTCTGCAGCACGCTCGGCACGCGCGTGCGGGTCGAGCTCCCCGGGGGTGGCGAGGTGAGCGGGCTCGCCGAGCGTCTCGACGACGACGGCGCGCTGGTGGTCGTCGACGACGCGGGCGACCCGCAGCGGGTGCTCGCGGGTGACGTACGCCACGTCCGCGCGGCCAGGTGAACTACCCTCGTCCCGTGCCGGACGACCGATCGCAGGAGCTCGACTTCCTCGAGTCGACGGTGGGTGAGCTCGACGCCGAGCTGCTGGGCGGCCCGCGCACCCTCACCGCCCGTGACCTGGCCGAGCGCGCCGGGATCGACATCGACGTGGTCCGCGCGTTCTGGACCACCATGGGCCTGCCGCACGCCGACCCGGACGACCCGATCTACACCGAGCGCGACGCCGAGGCCATCGACCGCGCGGCCGCCCTGGTCCGTGAGCACGGGCTCGACCTGCGCACCGTCATCACCGTCACCCGCGCCCTCGGGCACACCTCCGACCGCCTGGCGCTCTGGCAGGTGGAGGCGCTGGTCGAGGACATGGCCACGCGGTACGAGCTCGACGACACCACTGCGCGGCTGCTCGTCCTCGACCGGCTGGCCTCGCTGGCGCCCGTGCTCGAGGCCCAGCTGGTGCACTCCTACCGCCGCCAGCTCGCCGCGATCGCCGGCCGGTACGCGGGGGAGTTCGGCCAGCTCCGCGACCCCGGCCCCGACCGTTCCGAGCTGCCGCTCGCCCGCGCCGTCGGGTTCGCGGACATGGTCTCGTTCACCCGCCGGACCGCCGGCCTCGGGTCCACCGACCTCTCGCAGTTCGTGCAGCGGTTCGAGGCCGCCGCGCGCGACGTCGTGTCCGCGAACGGCGGGCGCGTGGTCAAGACGATCGGCGACGCGATCCTCTTCGTCGCCGACAGCGCCGCCACCGGGGCGCTCATCGCGCTCGGCCTGGCGGACGCGTTGGGCAAGGAGCTCGACGTCGACCGCGAGACCACGACCGGGGGGCTCTTCGAGGGCGCTCGCGGCGTCACACCCGTGCGGGTGGGGCTCGTCTGGGGTCGGGTGCTGTCGCGGTTCGGTGACGTGTTCGGGCCCGACGTGAACCTTGCTGCCCGGCTGACCGACATCGCGGATCCGAGCACCGTGCTGGTGGACGCCTCCACCGCGGAGGTGCTCGCGGCCGACCCGCGGTTCGTGCTCGAGCCCCGTCCCGCGCGGCGGCTGGCGGGGATCGGGTCCGTGGCGCCGGTGCGCCTGCGGGCGGCGGGGGCGTAGGGCGCGCTACGCGGGCTCGTCCTCGGGATCGACCTCGTCCACCAGCGAGGGTCCGTTGTTGGCGACCGCGTTGACGGCCGTCGAGACCGGGGTGGCCACGATCTCCGGTGCCGGGGCCTCGAGCAGCTCCATCGCTCCGTCGGCGCCGACTGCCGGGTCCAACCAGGCCGACCACGCCTCGGGGCGGAGCATGAGGGGCTGCCGGTCGTGGATGTGTGCGAGCTCGTCGGAGGCCGGGCGTGTGATGACCGTGGCGCTCACCACCCAGCGCGCGGGGTCGTCGTCGGACTTGCTCGGGTCCTTCCAGAACTCGTACAGGCCCGCGAGCGCCACCACGTCACCGTCGGCCGGGTGCAGGTAGAACGGCTGCTTGCGCTTGCTGGTGGCGCCGGGTGCGGGCTTCTTCCACTCGTAGTAGCCGTCGGCCGGCAGGAGGGCTCGGCGTACGGCGAACGGGCGGGCGAACGCGGGCTTGTCCGCGATCGACTCGACGCGCGCGTTGATCATCCGGTTGCCCACGGAGATGTCCTTCGCCCACGACGGGACGAGTCCCCAGCGCGCCACGCGCAGCTGCCGGGTGATCTCCCCGGTCTCCTTGTCGGCGCGCTCCACGACCATGCGCACGCCGTCGGTCGGGGCGACGTTCCAGGACGGACCGAGCAGCCGGACGTCGTCGGCGACCGTGGCGATGGCGAACTCGTCGGCCAGGGCCTGGTCCTCGCGGAAGGAGGCATAGCGACCACACATGGGGTCCAGCGTGCCAGGGATCACGGACATCCAGATCGAATCGATTCGTCTTCTGTGGGAGAATCGATTCGATGAGCTCGCGCCCCGCCACCCCCGCACTGACCGGCCCCATGCCGGTCACGGGCGTCGTCCCCCCCGGGGTGGTGCCGACGATCGACTCCGCACCCGCCCCGCAGTACCGGCCGAACGCCAAGTACGTGCTGCTGCTGGGGCTGATGTGCGCGCTGCCGGCCATCTCCACCGACATCTACCTGCCGTCGCTCCCGGACGTGGCGCGGGACCTGAACACCTCCGCGACCGCGGCCCAGCTGACCATGACCGCGATGCTCATCGGCGGCGCCGTGGGCCAGCTCGTGATCGGCCCGCTGTCGGACCGGTTCGGCCGCCGCAAGCCGGTGCTGGTCGGGGTGTCGCTGCACGTGGTGACGTCGATCCTGTGCGCGGTCGCCCCGGCGATCGTGCCGCTCATCGCGCTGCGCACCATGCAGGGGTTCTTCAACGCGTCGGCGAGCGTTGTCGCGATGGCGATCATCCGCGACCGGTTCGTCGGCTCGGACGCCTCGCGCCTCATGTCCCGGCTCATGCTCGTCATCGGGGTGGCGCCGCTGTTCGCCCCGTCGGTCGGCGGGGTCATCGCGGGGCAGTGGGGCTGGCGCGGCGTGTTCGGGGCGCTGGCGATCTTCGGCGTCGTCCTGTGGGTCGTCGTCTGGCGTCGGCTGCCCGAGACGCTCCCCCCGGAGCGGCGCCGCGACGGTGGCCTGAAGTCCGCGCTGTCGGGGTACAAGAAGCTGTTCAAGGACCGCCACTTCGTCGCGCTGGCCATCCTTCCCGGCCTCGGCGTCGCGGTGCTCATGAGCTACGTCGTCGCGTCGCCGTTCGTGCTCCGCGAGGGCTACGGCCTGTCCGCCCACCAGTTCTCCCTGCTGTTCGCCGTCAACGGGGTGGGCCTGGTCGCCGGTGCGCAGGTGAACGCCGCCCTGGTGCGCCGGGTGGCCCCCATCCGGATCGTGCGCGTGGTCCTGCCCGTGTCGCTGGGGCTCACGCTCGTGCTGCTGGCCATCGCGATCACCGGCTGGGGCGGGCTGATCGCCCTCCTGGTCGTGCTCTGGCTCATCCTCGCGATGGTCAACTTCGTGCCGCCCAACGCCTCCGCGCTCGCGCTCAGCAGGCACGGCGAGGTCGCCGGCACGGCAGCAGCTGTCATCGGGGCGACCCAGGCGGGGGTGTCCGGCATCGTCAGCCCGCTGTCGGGTCTGCTCGGCGGCGACGCCGTCGCCATGGCTGCGGTCATGGTCGGTGCGTCGGTCGCCGCACTCCTGGTCCTCGCGCTGGCCACCCCGGCGTACCACCGTGACGGGGCCTGGACCGTCTGACCACGATCGGGTGACGGCCTGATCAGGCCTTTCGCTCGTCGGCGGACATCTCGGGCGGGTGAGATCCGTCCTGGACGGCCGTCCGACACGTCCGGCCCTGCCGGTGCGTCCGCAGCCTCCCTAGCGTGCGCGTCGACCACCGCCTCGGACGACTGCGCGCCTGGAGACACCCGGGAGCGCGTGAGGCCGCTCGAAGGACCCCGGACCATGCTGCGTCGCCTCGCGCTCAGCCTTCTCGTCGCCGTGCTCGCGCTCGGCGGTGCGGCCGCGCCCGCCGTCGCGTCCGGCAGCGGGGACCTCTTCCCGCGTGTGGGCACCACGGACGACCCCTGCGACGCCACGCACCTGTGCCGCGCCGCGCTCGAGTGGCGGACCGACGCGTACGGGCCGGCGGGGGACACCCAGATCCGGCGACGGACGCTGTTCACGGTCTTCGCGCGCGCCGGGGAGCAGATCCTCACCGGGTCGTCGTCGATCGGGACCGGCAGCGCCGACATCGCCGTCTGGAACCCCGGGCAGATCACGGACACCGAGGCGGCCACGCTGCCGACCCTGGTGGACGGGACCACCGGGTTCAGCTGCGCGGCGCACCGGCCGGACCCCACGAGCCTCGTCGGCAAGCTCTCGACGCGCGCGCAGGAGCTGGCCGGCGCGCGGTCGGTCGACGGGACGCAGAACACCGCGGGCTACGTGCCCTGCGTCTACACCGCGCCCACGACGGGCCTGTACCGCGTCGCGTTCTACGGTGCGGCGGGGCCGGGCAACGGCGCGGACGGCACCCCGGACCGCCACCTCGACCCGGTCGGCGGTTCCTCGCCGCCGCGGGCTCGTCCGTCAACGCCTGGGACATCACGGTGCGCGCCGCGGACCCGGCGTCCGTCGACGACCTCGCCGGCCGCACCCTCACCTACGTGCTGGCGGGGTTCACCGGCGGCAACCCCCGCCCGGTGACCCTCCGGCTGTTCCTCCACACCCTCGACGGGTACCGCTACGCGGTGGACACGCGCGGCTTCGACCCCAACGGGTTCGTCTTCTACGGCAACCGGGAGGGCTTCCTCGACGCCGACGGCACGACGCCGCTCAACCACGACGTCGTCGGCACGGGGAGCGGTCCGCAGCGGCTCCCGGCGCTCGACGGCGGTGTGCACCTGGCCGCGCCGCAGTACCCCCTCTCGTTCGAGCCCCTGGCCCCCGAGACCCTGGACGCACTGGGCATCCCCGCCACGCCGGTCCCGCCGACGCTCAGCGCGGTCGACTTCACCGGGCTGACGACCCCGCGCGGCAGCTACGTGGGTCAGGGTGGCACCTTCGAGCTCGACGCCGGGTCTGGGGGCACGTACGAGATCGTCATCTCGCGCGACGGCGTCGACTTCGACCCGGGACTGCCGGGCAACCGGGCGCTGCGCGGTGTCGTGCCCGCCGGGTCGTTCACGGTCACGTGGGACGGCGACGACAACACCGGCGTCGCGCTCCCGGTGAAGAACGGCTACGCCGTGCGGGCCGTGCTGCGCGCGGGGGAGTACCACGCGCCCATGCTCGACGTGGAGAGCTCGACGCAGGGCGGCCCGAGCATCACCCTGCTCAACCCGCCGAACGGTGTCTGCCCCTTCACGGGCGCGACGAGCACCGGCACCAACTGCACGCGGGTCTTCTTCGACGACCGCACGTACGTCACGAGCGCCGGCACCCGGGTGGGCGACCTCACGTCGGGCACCCTCTGCCCGGCGTTCGCGGGTGCGGTGCCCGCGCAGCTGTTCGCGGACCCCGCGACCGGCGTCGACAGCACGGGGAGCTCGCGCGCGTTCGGGGACGGCGCCGGCCTCAACGCGAACCAGCACTGCCCGGCGACGGGCGGCACGCTGGGCGACGCCAAGGGCCTCGACCTGTGGACCTACTTCCCGTCGCAGCAGACCGCCACCACCCTCGACGTGCTGCCCGTCCCCGTGGCGCCCGTGGCCGTCGACGACGTCGGCACGACGCCGATCGGCACGCCGCTGGTCGTGCCCACCGACGGTGTGCTGACCAACGACGCCGGCACCCGCCTCACCGTGATCGGCGCCACGACCCCCGCGCACGGCTCGGTGACGACGAACCCGGACGGCTCGTTCACCTACACCCCGGTCGCGGGCTACACCGGCACCGACCAGTTCGACTACACGGTCACCGACGACTACGGCCAGACCGACGTCGCCACCGTCCGCCTCACGGTGACCCCGCTCGCGCTCGACGACACGTGGACGACGACCGTCAACACACCGCGCACGGTGGGCGCGCCCGGCGTGCTCGGCAACGACCTGGGCGGCGGCCCGCTCGCCGCGGGGACGCCCTCGACGCCCTCGCACGGCACCGTGGCACTGGATCCGTCCGGTGCGCTCGTCTACACGCCTGACCTCGACTTCTCGGGCACGGACACCTTCACCTACGTCGCCAGTGACGGCGCGGGGTCCGACCAGGCCACGGTGACGATCGTCGTCACGCCGACGGCCGCCGACGACGACCTGGGCACGGTCCCCGCCAACGTGACGAGCACAGGGACGCTGCCTGGGCTCCTGGCCAACGACGCCGGCTCCGACCTCACGGTGACGGTCGTCGGCACCCCCGCCCACGGCACGGTCACGGTCGGCCCCGACGGCAGCTGGGCGTACACGCCGCCGCCCGGCTGGGGCGGCACCGACACCTTCTCCTACACCGCGACGGACTCGGCCGGGCAGACGGCCGGCGCCACGGTCACCGTGCACGTCACGCCGCCCGTCCAGCTCGCCTCGGCGGCCGACGACCACGCCACCGGCACCCCCGGGACGCCGGTCACGCTGACCGAGCTCGTCAACGACGCGCCCGGCGACCACCTGGCCTGGGACCTGACCAGCGTGCAGCTGATCGACCCCGTCGGTGGGCTGCCGGTCGCGTCGGTGACCGTGCCGGGCGAGGGCACGTGGACCGTGGTGAGCGGACAGGTCCGGTTCACGCCGGTCGCCGGCTTCACGGGCGACGCCGACCTGGACTACCAGGTGACCAACACCGCGGGGCAGACCGTGACGGCCACGATGACGGTCACCTACCCGCCGCCCCTGTCCGTGATCGCGACGCCGCCGGTCCTCCCGGCGACGCCCCCGAGCGTGCCGGCCGCGGTGACCCCCGACCGTCCGACCACGCTCGTGGTAACCGTCCGGCTACCCGGCTCACGGGGCTCGTCGGCGGGGCTCGCGACCACCGGAGCCGACCCGATGTCCAGCCTCCTGGTCGCGTTCCTGCTGGTGGGCGCGGGTGTGGCGCTGGCGCGTGCGCGGAGACGGCTCACGCCCCGGGCCTGACGGGCGTCAGCCGCGGTGCAGCCGGTGCAGGCCGTCGACCGCCTGCGCCAGCACCTCGTCGCGCTTGACGAACGTGAACCGCACCCAGGACCGCAGCGCCCGGTCGACGTCCGAGCCGGCGTGCGTGAACGCGGACACCGGCACGCCGACCACCCCGGCCAGCCCGGGCAGGTCGCGGCACAGCGCGGCGCCGTCGTCGTACCCGAGGGGTGCGGCGTCCGCGAGCACGAAGTACGTGCCCTGCGGCCGCACCACCGTGAACCCGGCGTCCTGCAGCCCCGCGCAGAGCAGGTCGCGGCGCCGGGACAGCGAACCGGCCAGCTCGACCACCCACGCCGCCACGTCCGGGTCCCGCAGGGCGAACGCGACCGCCGGCTGGAACGGGGCGCCGGACACGTAGGTGAGGAACTGCTTCACGGTCCGCACCGCCGTCACCAGCTGCTCCGGGCCGGTCACCCAGCCGATCTTCCAGCCGGTGAACGAGAACGTCTTGCCGGCCGACGAGATGGTCAGCGTCCGGTCCGCCATCCCGGGCAGCGTCGCGATCGGCACGTGCGCGCTCGCGGACCCCTCGAGCACCAGGTGCTCGTACACCTCGTCCGTCACCACCAGCGCGTCGTGCGCCACGGCCAGCCGGGCGATCGCCGTCAGCTCGTCGACCGTCAGCACGGTGCCCGTCGGGTTGTGCGGGGTGTTCACCAGCACCAGCCGGGTCCGCGGCGTGAACGCGGCGGCGAGCGCGGCGAGGTCGAGGCGGAAGCCGTCCGCGGTCGCGCGCAGAGGCACGGTCGTGTGGGTGGCGCCGGCCAGGGCGATCACGGCCGCGTACGAGTCGTAGAAGGGCTCCAGCGTGAGGACCTCGTCGCCCGGGCCGGTGAGCGCCAGCACGGTCGCCGCGAGCGCCTCCGTGGCTCCGGCCGTCACCAGCACCTCGCGGTCCGTGTCCCACGCCAGGCCGTAGCGCGACGACTGGTGCTCGACGACCGCCTCGCGCAGCGCGGGGATGCCCGGACCGGGCGGGTACTGGTTGGCGCCGGCCGCGATCGCGTCCTGCGCGGCGTGGGCCACCGACGCGGGACCGTCGACGTCCGGGAAGCCCTGCCCGAGGTTCACGGCACCGGTGCGCGCGGCCAGCGCGGACATCTCCGCGAACACCGTGGCCCGGGGGACCCCGTCGTCGCCCATGAGCCCCGTCGCCCGGGCGACGTCCTGCCAGCGCGCTGTCATGCCCAGAAGGTTAGGCGGTGCCTCGAGCGGAACCCGTCGGTGACGGGTCCGGGAGCGGGAGCGCTCAGCTCACCAGTCCGGACGCGGCGGTGAGGCCCGCGACCACGACGAGTGCGAGGGACGCCCAGGCCGCGACGATCCACCACTCCACGTGGTGTCGCCGCAGAACCCGCTGCGCCTGTCGTTCGGCCATACCTAGAAGATCGGCACGGACCGCGCTACGTACAACTGCCCGCGCCGACGAGCGTGGATTTCACCCGACCGGCACGCAACGAATCGTCGCGACGCCACACCGGGGCGTCGATCTCAGCTGCCGGCCGCGGTCTCGAGCTTGTCGCCCAGCGTGGTGAGCTGCTGCGCCAGCTGGTCGAGGGAGTCGGCGGCCGACCCGGCGGCGTTCGCCTTGGCCGCCTCGAGCTCGGCCTGGGCGTCCGCGACCTGTGCCTGGGCGTCGGTCAGTGCCTGCTGGGAGGCGGCGGCGCCCTCGGCCTGCGCCTGCTCGAGCGCCGTCTGGGCCTCCTGCACCGCCGTCTGGGCGTCGGCGACCGCGGTGTCGGCCTGCGCCCGGGCCGTCTCGTCGAGCGACCCGAGCTGCTCCTTGACGTCCTCGATCTTCTGCTGCGCGGCGTCCGCCTCCGCCTTGGCGTCGTCGACCTGCGCCTTCAGGTCGTCGATCGCGCTGCGGGCCTCACTGGCGGCGTCCTTGGCCTGCTGCGCGGCGTCGTCGATGTCCGCGTCGGAGCAGGCAGACAGGCCGAGCGCGAGCAGGGCGGCGATGACGGGCGCGCCGGCACGAGCGAGTCGCGGGCGGGTCGGGGTGGGCATGTCGTCCTCCGGTGGCAGTCGTGGGCGGGTCCGGTCCCACAGTCTGCCCGCCCGGCCGACGACACGCCCGGTGGAGACAGGCCGACGCCCCGCCGGCTGGTGAGCGGGCGGGGCGTCGGGGGGCGGGCAGTCACCGGGCGGGGGGGATCCCGGTCCGCGGTGGCCTGCCGGCCGCCGACGTCCCGCCGGTTCGTGCCCGGGCGGGACGTCGGGGTGCGTGCAGTCAGACGGCGGGGAGGGGTTCCAGCTCGTCGGTGGGCTGCGCGCTGCGGCGGGCACGGACATCCTCCAGGGAGGTGCCGTAGTAGGCCGCTGTCATCAGGTCCTTCATGTCGTCGATCATCGGCATGCGGGGGTTCGCGGGGGCGCACTGGTCCTCGTAGGCACCCATCGCCACCTCGTCGAGGCGCGAGATGAACTCGTGCTCCGACACGCCCTGCGCCTGGAACGACGCCGGGATGCCGACCTTCGCCCGCAGCGACTCGACGGCCAGCGCGTAGGACTCCACGCCCTCGGCCGCGGTGGCCGCCGGCAGCCCGAGCATTGCGGCGAGCTGCTGGAAGCGCTCGGGTGCCACGTAGTGCTCGTACTTGGGCCAGCTGGTGAGCTTGGTGGGCACCGTGCCGTTGTAGCGGATGACGTGCGGGAGCAGGGTCGCGTTGGTGCGGCCGTGGACCAGGTGGTGGGTCGAGCCGACCACGTGGGCCATGGCGTGCACGATCCCCAGGAACGAGTTCCCGAAGGCCATGCCGGCGATCGTGCCCGCGTTGTGCATCGACTCCCGGGCGTCCTGCGTGGCCGGGTCGGTCGGGTCGCCGTTCACGGACGCCGCGAGGTTCTCGAAGATGAGGCGCACGGCCTGCATGGCCATGCCGTCGGTGAAGTCGTTGGCGTAGACGCTGACGTACGCCTCGGTGGCGTGCGTGAGGGCGTCGAAGCCGGAGTCCGCGGCGAGAGAGGGCGGCATCTTCGACGTGAGGATCGGGTCGATGATGGCGACCGACGGGGTCAGCGCGTAGTCGGCCAGCGGGTACTTCTTGCCGGCGTCCGGGTCGCTGATGACCGCGAACGGCGTGACCTCGGCGCCCGTGCCGGACGTCGTCGGGATGCACACCAGCTGCGCGAGCTCGCCCAGGACGGGGAACTTGAACGCACGCTTGCGGACGTCGAAGAACTTCTGCTTGAGGTCGGAGAACTGGATCTCGGGGTGCTCGTAGAGAAGCCACATGACCTTGGCGGCGTCCATCGGCGAGCCACCGCCGAGGGCGATGATCGTGTCCGGCTTGAAGTGACGCATCTGCGCGGCACCGGCCTGGACCGTCTTCACGGACGGCTCGGGCTCGACCTGGTCGATGATCTGCAGCGCGACCTTGTTCATCCGTCGGCCGAGCACGTCGATGATCTTGTCGACGAAGCCGAGCGTGGTCATGGTCGCGTCGGTGACGATGGTGACGCGCTCGACGTCGGGCATGTCGGCGAGGTAGCGGATCGCGTTCGGCTCGAAGTACGTCTTGGCCGGAACCTTGAACCACTGCAGGTTGTTGTTGCGCCGGCCGATCCGCTTGATGTTCACCAGGTTGACCGCCGAGACGTTGTTGGACACGGAGTTGGAGCCGTACGAGCCGCAGCCGAGCGTCAGCGACGGGATGAACGCGTTGTAGATGTCGCCGATCCCGCCGAGCGAGGAGGGCGCGTTGGCGATGATCCGGACAGCCTTGACGCGGCTGCCGAACTCCTCCGTGAGGGCGTCGTCCTGCGTGTGGATGGCCGCGGAGTGACCGAGACCGTCGAACTCCACCATCTGCTCGGCCAGCGTGATGCCGTGCTCGGTGGACTCGGCGCGCAGGACCGCCAGCACCGGGGCGAGCTTCTCGCGCGTCAGCGGCTCGTGCGGGCCGACGCTGCTGACCTCGGCCAGGATGATCGAGGTGTCGGCGGGAACGGTGAAGCCGGCCTTCTCGGCGATCCACTGGGGGCTCTGGCCGACCACCGAGGCGTTGAGCTTCGCGTCGGCGCAGTTCTTGCCGTCGGCCTCGACGCCGAAGATGAAGTTCTCCAGGAGAGCCTTCTCCGCGGCGTTGGCGCGGTACGCGTGCAGGATGGCGAACTCGGCCATGGCCGCGTCGTAGATGACGTCGTCCAGGATCACCGCCTGCTCAGAGGCGCACACCATGCCGTTGTCGAACGCCTTCGACAGGACGACGTCGTTGACCGCTCGCTTGAGCTTCGCGGTCTTCTCGATGTACGCGGGAACGTTGCCCGCCCCGACGCCGAGCGCTGGCTTGCCGCACGAGTAGGCCGCGCGGACCATCGCGTTGCCGCCCGTCGCGAGGATGAGCGCGACGCCGGGGTGGTTCATGAGGGTGTTCGTCGCCGTGATCGACGGCGTCTCCACCCACTGGATGCAGTGCTCGGGCGCACCCGCTGCTACTGCGGCATCGCGGACCACGCGAGCGGCGGCGACGGACGAGGCCTGCGCGCTGGGGTGGAAGGCGAACACGATGGGGTTGCGCGTCTTCAGCGCGATGAGGGACTTGAAGATCGTCGTCGAGGTGGGGTTGGTCACCGGGGTGACGCCACAGATGACCCCGACGGGCTCCGCGATCTCGGTGATGCCGGTCAGCTCGTCGTGGCTGATGACGCCGACCGACTTGAGCGTGGACATCGAGTTGGTGACGTGCTCGCACGCGAAGATGTTCTTGACGGCCTTGTCCTCGAAGACGCCGCGGCTGGTCTCCTTGACCGCGAGGAGCGCGAGCTCCCCGTGCTTGTCCAGGGCGGCGACGGACGCCTTCTTCACCAGGTGGTCGACGTCGGCCTGCGTGAAGCGGGCGTACTCGTCGAGCGCTTTGCTGGCGTTCGCCACCAGCTGGTCGATCGCAGTGTCGGGCTTGGTCACGGTCACCGTTCAACTCCTAGTCGAGGCCGGTAGGGCCGCTTGCGACCCTCTGCCCACGACGCTACGGACCCGACATGCCCGATGAATGGGCCGAACGTCTCAGGTTCGGCTCACGCGGGTGAGCCATGACGACGACAGGCTCTCGTCCTCGAGGTCCAGCTCGCGCATCATCCGCCGCATGACCGCCTCGTCCAGGTCGCCGGAGTCCCGCCGGTCCATGAGCACCCCGCGCTGCGCGGCGACGATCTCCCGGCGCAGCCGCTGGGTCCGCAGGCCCTCCTCCGCGGTGGGGCGGTGTGGGAGGCCAGTGCCGCCCGGCTCGTCGGGCACCCGCTCGTCGGCGGAGTCCGGGTCGAGCAGTCCGGCCGCGGCGGTGGCCCGCGCGCGCCAGACGCCGGACAGCCGGTCGATGAGCTCGTCGGCGCGCTCTGCTCCGAGGTCCCGGCTCCAGTCGTCCCGCTGGCGCTCGAGCACGTCGTGCACCGCGTCGGCGGTGGCCACCCGGACCTCGGCCTCCTGCGCGGCGTCGCGGGCGGTCTCGTCCGCCGAGCCGACGCCCAGCCGCGTGATGACCCACGGCAGCGACAGCCCCTGGATCAGCAGGGTGCCGATGGCGACGGTGTAGGCGGCGAGCAGGAGGGTGGCCCGCTCGGGGAACGGTGCGCCCGCCGAGGTCACCGGGATCGCGGCCGCCGCCGCCAGCGTCACGACGCCGCGCATCCCGGCCCACGACACCACGGCGGACTCGCGCGCGGACAGCGAGTCCTTGGGTGGTCGGTGGCTGCCGCGCAGGCGCAGGTGGTCGAACCGCGCGGTGCCGAAGATGTACACCGGCCGCACCAGGACGGCGACGAGCAGGACCACCAGCGAGACCAGCACGCCGTGACGCAGGCCCTGGTCGGACGCGATGACGTCCCGCACCACCCAGGGCAGCTGCATCCCGATGAGCGCGAAGGTGAACGCCTCGAGCAGGAGATCCACCGTGGACCAGATGGGCTCCTCGTAGAGCCGCGTCGCGTACCCGGCGCGCGGGGACGTGTGGCCGAGGTACAGGCCGGCGGCGACGACGGCGAGCACCCCCGAGCCGGCGATCTCCTCGGCCGACCAGTACGCCGCGAACGGCGTCAGCAACCCGATCGCCGACGCGACCACCGGGTCGTCCAGCCGCAGCCGCACCGCGTGCACGACCCAGCCGATCACCAGGCCGACCGCCACCCCGACCCCCACCGCGAGCGCGAACGTGAGGACCCCGTCGGCGAGGGCCCAGGCGCCCGTGGCCACCCCGGCGAGGGCCACCTTGTAGAGCGTCAGCGAGGTGGCGTCGTTGATGAGGCTCTCACCCGAGAGCAGGGTCATCACGCGCCGGGGCAGACCCAGCCGCTTGCCGACGGCGGCCGCGGCGACGGCGTCCGGTGGTGCGACGACCGCGCCGAGCACGAGCGCGGCCGCGAACGGCACCGACGGCTCCAGCCACCAGAACACCAGCGCGACGGCGACCGCGCTGACCAGCACCAGCCCCACCCCCAGGCGGGTGATCGAGCTCAGCGACGACCGGAAGTCGCGGTAGGAGCTGGACAGCGCGGCGGAGTACAGCAGCGGCGGGAGGACGAACTCGAGCAGGACGTGCGAGTCGATCTCGAACCGCGGCACGCCCGGCACGAACGACACGACGATGGCGACGGCGACGAGCACCAGCGGCGCCGGCCACCCCCGCCTGCGGCACACCGCCGTGACCGCGACAGCCCCGGCGACCAGCAGGAAGACGTGCACGTGCTGCACGGCGGGCCCCTCCCGTCACGACGGCTGCCGGTCCTCAGCGACCCTACAAGCGGGGGTCCCTTCCGGGCGCGGGGGGCCGGTGCCACGATGGGGACGGCGCCACGTCAGGCGCAGACAGCGGGGGCGACATGCCGTACTTCCTGATCGAACGCAACTACGCCCAGGACGTCGAGCCGCATCTCGGCGCGTTCGACGAGATCAACCGCATCAACGACACCGAGGGCGTCCGGTGGCTCTACTCGTTCCTCTCGCTCGACCGCCGCAAGACGTTCTGCCTCTACGAGGCCCCGTCGGCGGACGTCATCCGACAGGCGGCGGTCGCGGCGGGCCTCCCGGCCGACGTGGTCGTCGAGCTGACCGGCACGGTCACGCCGGACGGGGCGCTCGCCAGCCTCTGACTCAGGTGAGCAGGCCGTGGGTCACCGCGTACATCGCGGCCCGCGTCCGGTTCTCGCAGCCCGTCTTGATCCGGATGTTCCGCACGTGGTTCGCGGCGGTGTTCTCGCTGATCACGAGCGTTCCCGCGATCTGCCGGTTGCTCAGTCCCTCCGCCAGCAGGCAGAGCACCTCGACCTCGCGGTCGGTGAGACCGTCGGGGTGCCGGGAGCGTCCGGGATCGTGCTCGGCGGCGTCGAGGCGGCGCAGCACGCGTGGCAGGCCCAGCGTCGTCGCCACGCCCCGCGCCTCGCGCTCGAGGGCGGGCACGTCGCAGCCCGCGGGACCGTGCCGGCGGTGGTGCAGGACGTGCGCGGCCAGCGTCTCGGCGCGGTGGACCGGGGCACCCATGGACGCGTCCATCTGCTCCGCGACCGCGAACGACCGTTCCGGGTCCCCCCGCCCCAGCAGGGAGTCGAGCTGCCCGAGGTAGCGGTCCGCGCTGCCCATCGCGGCGACGAGACCGCCGAACACGAGGTTCATCCCGCTGAACTCCTGCACGGCGGGTCGGAGCCGTTCGGCGGCGTCCTCGTCCTCCACCGCGACCGCGGCGTCGCACAGCAGGGCCAGGACGCCCGAGCCCCCGACGGTCGACGCGTACCGCGCGAGCTCGTCGTCGACCAGCCAGGTCAGGGCGCGCCGGGTCGCGTCGGCCATGCCCAGCTCCTGGTAGAGGGTGAGCAGGCCGGGCGCCCATGCCGCGTGGAGGTCCTCCTCGCCCGTGATCAGGGGTCGCACGCTCTCCAGGTCGCCCGTCTCTCGGCGCAGCATGTACTGCTGGACGCCCCACGGGCCCGTGGTCCCGTCCGTCTCGAGCGTCGCTCCCAGCTCGAGCAGGGCGGCCGAGGTGCGGCGCGCGTCGTCGAAGTGCCCGGTGACGAACTGCCGGGTGTAGTCGACGCTCCCCGCGAAGTACGCGAAGTACGGCTGACGGGTGGCCTCGGAGGTCCGGGCGAGGTCGGCCCGGGCATCGGTGAGTCCGTGGTCGTCACCGGTGAGGTAGGCGATGAGGGACCGGTGGAACGCCGCGTGCCCCAGGTGCCAGAGGTCGCCGGTGCGCTGGCACAGGTGGGACACCTCCTGCGCTCGCTCCAGCTTGCGCGGCAGGTCGGCCGGCGTGTGCCCGTGGGTGAGCCCGGCCTCCAGCACGACGACCAGCAGGGCGTCGTCGCCGAGCCGCCGCGCGTGCGCGATGGTCTGCGCCGCGAGCGCCGCGGCCTCGGCGTCCCGGTGGTCGAACACGAGCGACCGGCCCAGGCTCGCGAGAGCGCGGACCCGCAGGGGCTCGTCGGGGACCTCCGGTGTCGGGGCGAGCGCGGCGGTGAGCAGCTCGACGGCCCGGCTGCTGGGCCGTGCGGACCGCCAGCTGCTCTCCTCGTACAGCACCGCGCCGCGCAGCCGGTGCGGTGACGTCGCGTCCGCGGCGACGGACTCGGCGAGCTCGCGTGCGCCGGGGAGGTCGCCGGCCAGGATGCGGCAGTCGGCGGCGCGCAACCGGGCGTCGTCGGCGCCGCCCGGGTCCGGCTCGAGCTCGGCGGCACGCACGAACAGGTCGGCGGCCTCGTCGTGCGCCAGGGCGTCCTCGGCCAGGTGCGCCGCCTGCAGCAGGTACCGGACCGCCTCCGTGGTGTAGCCCAGGACGTGCGCGTGGTCGTAGTGGTGCGCGAGCTGCCGCACGCGGGTGGACGTCCGGGGGCCGGGTCGTTCCAGGGCCTGGGCCACCTGCAGGTGCAGGTGCGTCCGACGAGCCCGGGGCAGGTGGTCGAGCACCACCTGACGGGCGAGGGTGTGCGGGAACTGGACCAGCGTGTCGACGCCGGCCCGTGGCTCCAGCAGGTGTCGGTCGATCGCGGCGTCGACGTGCTCGAGGGTCTCCGCCACCCCGCCGTCCGCCGCGCTCAGGAGCAGGTCCGTGTCGACCACGTCCCCGATCACGGCGGCGAGCTCCAGCGTGGCGCGGGCCTCGGCTCCGAGCGTGCGCACCCGGCTCTCGATCGTGTCCTGGACCGACTGCGGCGCGGGACCGTCCGGCTGCAGGACGTCGTGGCCGCCGGCGCGCAGGTCGCGGACGAGCTCGCGGAGGAAGAACGGGTTGCCGCCGGTCCGGTCGCGCAGCCGCGCGGCACCCTCCGAGGCCCGGTCGTCCGGCACCCCACCCTCGTGCACGAGGTACTCGGCGATCTCCTCGAGGTCGAGCGGGGCGAGGTCGAGGCGGTGCACGCTGTCGAGGCGGTAGAGGCGTGACACGTGGTCGACCAGGCTCACCGAGCGGTCGGGTGACGTCGTGCGCTGGCTCGCCAGCACGAGCAGCGCGGCCGCGGGGGTGCGTTCGACCACGTACGACAGCAGGTCGAGTGCGCTCTCGCTCGCCCAGTGCACGTCCTCGAGCACGAGTGCGAGCGGCTGCGCCGTCGCCGCCGCGACCAGCGTCTCGACGACGGCGTCGAACACCTCCTGACGGTAGCCGCGGTCGCTCGGCGACCCTCCGGGCCCCTCGGTGCCGACGACTGTGTCCAGGATCGCGAGCACGCGGTCGCGAGACAGTCGCGACGACGCCCGCAGAGCCAGCGACCCGTCCGCGAGCGCCGGGCACAACGCGGCCATCGGCTCCACGAACGGCTGGTACGGCGTGGCGAGGTCGGCGGCACAGCCTCCGGCGAGCACGCCGGCGCCGTTGCGCTCCAGGTGGCGGGCGGTCTCGGCGAGGAGGCGGGACTTGCCGACGCCCGGCTCGCCGCCCACGAAGAGGACCTGGCGCGAGCCCTGGACCGCGGCCGACCAGGCGATGTCGAGCAGTGCGCGCTCGGCACGCCGGCCGACGAAGCGCGTGGGCGAGGCCTCGGTCCAGCGCAGCGAGCCGTGCGGTGCCGTCCAGGCGGACACCCTGTCGACGCTAGCCCTGTGACCGGGAGGCGTCGATGGTCGATTCTGACCATCTGCGCCCCGGCTCAGGACGGGCACAACCGGTCATGTCGCGCCCCCGGCACCTGCCTAGCGTCGAGAGGGTCCCCTGCCGCTCTCGTCGAAGGGCTCAGTCATGAACGTCGTCCACAGGTCACGCCTCGCGCGCCTCGCCGCGCCCGCGCTGTTCGTCGCCCTCGTCGCTGCGCCGGCTTCCTCCGCGTCGGCCGACGGAGGGGAGAGGTGGCGCGGCGACCCCGGCGTCGTCTCGGACTGGAACGCCGTCGCGGGGGACGTCGCGCTCGCGGCGTGCCTGGCGCCGGAGAACGCCCCACCGATCGAGGTGCGCATGTACGCGATGATGCATCTGGCGGTCCACGACGCGCTGAACACCATCGACCGGCGCTACGAGAAGTACCTGCCGAGCCGCGGGTCGGCGCGGCACGCGTCGCCCGAGGCCGCCGTCGCCGCGGCTGCCCGAGGTGTCCTGGTGCCGGTCGTCGGCACGGTCCTCGACCCGATCGGGGCCGACTGCGCGGCGGCCGGGGTGAGTGCCGCCGAGCAGGCCTACTCCGAGCGGATCAGCGCGATCCCCGACGGTCGCGCGAAGTCGGCGGGGATCGCGGTCGGCGAGGCCGCTGCCGCAAGCGTGCTGGCCGCGCGGGCCGACGACGGCTCGGTGACCACGCTCCTGGACCCGACCTTCCCGCAGGGCACCGTCCCGGGCGCGTGGCGCTTCACGCCGGGGTTCGACGTCGCCGCGCTCGCCACGTGGGGCGAGGTGGACACGTTCCTCGTCGGCCGGGTGCTGTCCGATCCGCAGTCCTACCCGCCGTACCCGCTGACCAGTCGCCGGTACGCCGCCGACGTCAACGAGGTCCAGCGCCTCGGCGGCGACGGCGTCACGACGCCCAGCGCCCGCACGCCCGAGCAGACGGAGATCGCGCGGTTCTGGGTCGAGAGCTCGCCCCTGCAGTGGAACCGGATCGCACGGTCGCTTGCGGCGACCAGGCACCTGGACGCGTGGGAGAGCGCCCGGATGTACGCGCTGCTGAACATCGCGCTGTCGGACGCCTACGTCGACGCGTTCGCCGTCAAGTTCGACCTGCTGTTCTGGCGGCCCGTGACCGCCATCCGCGAGGCCGCCACGGACGGCAACCCGGAGACCACCGCCGACCCCACCTGGACCCCGCTCGTACCGACCCCGCCGATCCCGGACCAGTACTCGGGGCACTCGGTCGAGGGCGCGGCCGCGGTCGAGGTGCTCCGGCGCGTGCTCGGCACCGACCGGCTCTCGTTCAGCACGTGCAGCCTGACGATGCCCGAGGGCCAGCAGTGTGACGACCCGAACCCGGTCGTGCGGTCGTACACGCGCCTGTCGCAGGCGGCGGCCGAGAACGGGGAGTCACGGGTGCTGGTCGGCTTCCACTTCCGGCACGCGGTCATCGACGGGCTGGCGGCCGGCAAGGTGATCGGCCGGGACACCGTCAACGGCGCGCTCCGCCCGCTCCACCACCGGTGAGATCCCCCGGAGCCCCCGCCGCGGGCGGGGGCTCCGTCCTGTGCGCTACGGCGGCGACCCGACGGCCGCCCGCCCGGCCGTGCGGGGGGCCGACCGGCCGCGGCGTCGGGCGACCCACGCCCGGAGGGAGGGCTGGCCGAGGAGCACCCCGACGAGCACCACCAGCACGCCCAGCACCTGCACCCCGGTGAGCCGCTCGCCGGCGTACAGGACCCCGAGCAGCACCCCCACGATCGGGTTGAGCAGGCCCAGGAGCCCGACCGTGCCGGCGGGCAGGTGCCGCAGCCCGGTGAACCAGGCGAGGTAGGCGACCGCCGTCGCGACGAACGAGACGTAGGCGAAGCCGAGGAGCGCGCGACCGTCGAGTGCAGGTGGTCCGCCCTCGACTACCACGGCGAACGGCAGGAGAACGAGGCCGCCGGCGACCAGCTGCCACGCGGTCGACGACACCACGTCGACGCCGGCGCTCCACCGCGTGGCCAGCACGAAGCCGAGGCTGGACATCAGCATCGCCGTGACCGAGGCCAGGACGCCCACGGCGCTCACCCCGGCGCCGCCCGGCAGGAGCATCGCCGCCACCCCGACGAGGCCCAGCGTGGCGCCGGCCAGGCCGAGCAACCGAGGCCGCTGCGCGAGCAGCGCCCAGGCGACGAGCATCATCGCGACCGGCGACGTGGCCATCACCGTGGAGGCGACGCTCGTCGGCAGGGCCTGCGCCGCGACGTAGACGAGGGCGAAGAACGCGCCCATGTTGAGCGTGCCGAGCACCGCGGACCGCCACCACCAGGACCCCTGGGGTGCCCGCCGTGCGACGACCAGGAGCAGGAGCCCGGCGGGCAGCGCGCGCAGCACCGATCCCCACAAAGGAGCGTCGAGCGGCAGGGCGTGGCGTGTCACGACGTACGTGGTGCCCCAGGCCACGGGTGCGAGCGCGGTGAGGAGCGACCAGCGCCACCGGGTATCTTCCATGGAAGACATAGTATCTTGCCTGGAAGGTAATGTCGTCCCCGTGACCGACCGACTCGACCTCATCCAGCAGGCGTGGGCGCGCGAGCGTCCTGACCTCGACGTCCGGCCGCAGGGCGTGATCGGCCGCCTGCACCGGGTGGCGGGTCACCTCACGGACGAGCTCGTCGCCGTCTACCGGGCGCACGGCCTGAGCGAGGGGGACTTCGACGTGCTCGCGACCCTGCGGCGTGCGGGCGCCCCCTTCGAGCGGACTCCCGGGGACCTGGCGGAGAACACCCTCGTCACGTCCGGCGGCATGACGAAGCGGATCGACCGGCTCGAACGCGCGGGGCTCGTCACCCGGCGACCGAGCGAGCAGGACGGTCGCGGGCGCGTCGTCGCCCTGAGCCCGCAGGGGGTGGAGGTCATCGACGCGGCCTTCGCTGCCCACATGGCCAACGAGCGGCGCCTGCTCGACGCGCTCGAGCCCGAGGACGTGGTGCAGCTCGAGCGCGTCCTGCGGCGGTGGCTCGCCCGGTTCGAGGAACCGGCGCCGGACGGGCGCTAGCGGACCGCCTCCTCGTACGCGCGCGGCAGGCGGGCGCGTCGGACGAGTGCGATCGTGCCGACAGCGAGCGGCGCGTTCACCAGCCCGGGCGCCCCCACCCAGAACGACTCCGTGAGCAGCGCGTACACGGCCCAGAGCGCGGCGTTGGCGAGCAGCAGGACCTGGGTCGAGACGGACACACCGCCGAGCCCGCTCGGGTCGTGGCGGAAGCGCCACACCCGGACGGCCTGGGGCCACCAGAGGACGAGCGACACGGCCGACGCCAGGAAGCCGACCAGCTCCACGAACAGGCTCACGGGCACCCCCGCGACCTGCTCGTCCGGCCCGTCGTCGTCGACACCCTGCGCTCCTCCGGTCAGTTCCTGCGCACCACCGTCGTGTGCACTGGGGACCGTTCGCCTCGGGGGATACCCCCAGGGCGCGGGAACGGAGGGTGAACCGGGATCAGGCGCACCCCCGGGGGAGGAGTCAGCGGCGCAGGACCGCGCGGGAGGCTCGCGACGTCACTCCCGCGCGAGCCACTCGTCGGCCAGCAGCGCGTACGCGTAGCCGTCCAGCCACCCCCGGGTCCGGTGCAGCGAGTCCCGGACGCTGTGCTCCTCGCGGCGCATCCCGAGCCGCTCCATGAGGCGCCAGGACGGCTCGTTCTCGGCGAAGCAGTAGGCCCGCACGCGGCGCAGCCCGAGGTCCTCGAAGCTGATCCGGAGCAGCGCGGCGACCGCCTCCGTCGCGTAGCCGTGCCCGCCGTGCTCCGGGTCGAGCACCCAGCCCAGGGTCGCCTGCCGCGGACGCTCGACGTCGCCCTGCGCCCAGGAGTCCTCGACCTGGAGCATCAGGTCGCCGACGACCTGCCCGTCGAGCTCGATCACCAGCGTGACGGCGAGGCGATCGGGGTCCCGGAGCCGGTCGACGTAGGACTCGCGGTCGCCGACGTCGTGGCTGAGCCACTCGTCGACTCCCGGTCGCCGGCGGACCTGCCAGATGGCGTCGGCGTCGTCGGCCGTCGCCGGGCGCAGACAGAGGCGCGCGGTACGCACGGGCCAGGGGACGGCGCTGAGGTCCTGGGGCACGACGCCATCCTGGCCCGCGGCACCCACACGCGCTCAGGGCGTCAGCGGCGCAGCACGCGTCGCGACAGGCGGTTGCCGATCGCCTGCGCCACCTGGACCAGCAGGATGATCACGATCACGGTGATCCACACGACGGCGTAGTTCCACCGCTTGTAGCCGTAGTCGAGGGCGAACGCCCCCAGCCCGCCGCCGTCGAGCGTGCCGGCCAGCGCGGACATGTCCACGATCGCCACGAAGACGAAGGTGAACCCGAGGATCAGCGGGCCGAGCGCCTCGGGGACCACCAGGGTGCTCACGATGCGCCACCGGCTGGCGCCGGTCGCACGCGCCGCCTCGATGATGCCGGGGTCGATGGCGACGAGGTTCTGCTCGACGATCCGGGACACGCCGAACGTCGCAGCGAACGACAGCGGCACGATCATCGCGGTGCTGCCCAGGCGCGTGCCGATCAGGCCGACGGTCACCGGCGCGATGACCATGAGCAGGATGAGGAACGGGATCGGCCGGAAGATGTTCACCAGCAGGTTGGCCACCCCGAACACGCCCCGGTTGGCCAGCAGCCCGCCGCGACGGGTGGTGTAGAGCGCGAGGCCGAGCGCGAGGCCGAGCAGCCCGCCGATGAGCAGGGTCGCCGACACCATGTAGAGCGTCTCGCCGAGCGCCTGGACCAGCTTGGGCCCGTGGAAGGACCAGTCGAACTCGTTGGCGGTGGGGAGCAGCGCGGGCACTGTCTCGGTCATCGTGCCTCCTCGATGGTGGTGACCTCACGGAGACGTCCGACGACCGTCTCGACGGCCTCGTCGGGCCCGTCGAGCGCGAGGGTCAGCGAGCCGAACGACTGGTCCTGGAGCGTGCCGATGCCGCCGTAGATGATCTCGAAGGTCACGCCGAGCGCGCCTGCGGAGGCGAGGATCGCACCCAGCCGGCTGCCGTCCGCGATGGTGGCGGTGACGATGCGGCCCTCGTGCGTCTGGCGCAGGCGTTCCAGGTTGGCGCCGCGCGGCCGGTCGTGGACCACCGTCGACACGAACCGCTGGGTGACCTCCGCCTGCGGCTGCGTGAAGATGTCGAACACCGTGCCGTGCTCCGCCACGCGGCCGTTCTCCAGCACCGCGACCCGGTCGGCGATGGCGCGGACCACCTCGAGCTCGTGCGTGATCACGACGATCGTGACGCCCAGCTCGGTGTTGACCTTGCGCAGCAGCCGCAGCACGTCCTGCGTGGTCTGCGGGTCGAGCGCGCTGGTGGACTCGTCGGCGAGCAGGATCTTGGGCGACGCCGCGAGCGCGCGGGCGATGCCCACGCGCTGCTTCTGACCGCCGGAGAGCTGGTCGGGGTACGAGTGTGCGCGGTCCAGGAGGCCCACGAAGTCGAGCAGCTCTGCGATCCGGCGGTCGCGGTCCGCCTTGGGCCAGCCGGCGACCTTGAGCGGGAACGCCACGTTGCCGGCCACCGTGCGGGAGGAGAAGAGGTTGAACTGCTGGAAGATCATGCCGATGTCGCGGCGCTTGAGCTCCAGCTGGCGCTCGCTGAGCGTCGCCACGTCGGAACCGTCCACTACCAGCTGCCCGGACGTGACCCGCTCGAGCCCGTTGATGAGACGCACCAGCGTGCTCTTGCCGGCGCCGGAGTAGCCGATGACGCCGAAGACCTCGCCGGCCTCGATGGACAGGTCGACGCCGTCGACGGCGCGGATGGGTCCCGACGGGGACTCGAACACCTTGCTGACGTCGCGGAACTCGATGATGGGGGACACGCACTGCCTCTCAGAGGGTGCGCCCGGGCAGGGACGGGTGCGGGGGTGTCCCTGCCCGGGCGGGGGATCAGCCGGCGGCCTTGAGGTTGGCCTGGGTGTCCTTCAGGACCTGCTGCAGCTTCGCCGCGTCGTAGCCCTCGACGATCACCGCGGTGCCGCCGGAGGACTCGACGACGGAGTCCGTGACGGTGACGTCGTGGTACAGCTCGACGATCCGCTGGTACACCGGGTTGTCCACGTCGTCCGGGCGGGCCGCGATGACGTTGATGTACGGCTGGGCGCCGGCCGAGGACGGGTCGTCCGCGTACACGTAGCCGTCGAGGTCGAAGCCGGCGTCGGAGGCGAAGTTGTTGTTGACGACGACGCCGGCGATGTCCGGGTCACCGATCAGCCCGGCGGTCTGCGAGGCCTCGACCGAGCGGACCACCACGGTGGACGCCGCGGTGTCGACATCGTCCGGGGTCGGGACCTTGGGCTCGCCGGTGAACGTGATGAGCCCCGCGCTCTCGAGCACGAACAGCGCACGCGCCTGGTTGGTGGCGTCGTTCGGGATCGCCACCTGCTCACCCTTGGTGAACTCGCTCACCTCCTCGTGCTTGTCCGAGTACAGCGGCAGCGGCACGATCAGCGTCGAGCCGATCGGCTGCAGGTCGTCGCCGGTGTTGTTGTTGTGGTCGGCCAGATACAGGATGTGCTGGAACGCGTTGAGGTCGATCTCGCCCTCGGTCAGCGCCGGGTTGGGCTGCGTGTACTCGGAGAAGCCGACGATCTCGAGGTCGATGTTCTCTTCGGCGGCGAGGTCCTTGAGGATCTCCCAGTGCGGCTGCGACACGTCGGTGGTGCCCAGCTTGACCACCGTGGCCGGGGTGGAGCCGCCCGAGGCGGCGGGCTCGTCGGACGAGCCGCGGGTGGCGAAGAAGACGACGGCGCCGACGATCACGAGGGCCACGACGACGATGCCGGCGATGAGGCCGGTGCGGTTGCCGCTGCTCTTCGGCGGGAGGACGGGGACGGACTCGGACATGGGTTCTCCTGGGGACGGGCCGTCACGGCGACGGCCGGGGGCTGTGTGCGGGGACGCCAGGCGCGGGTGATCGCGCGGGCGAGGGAGCGACAGGTGTGCCCCGGGGGGCACAGGGGGCTGTCAGCGGGTCAGTGCTGACAACAGGTCGGACAGGCACGCAGGCGCACGGCACACATGACGGCCGGCCCAGCGGGCTCAGCAGTCCGAGTGCGGGTCACGCGCGTGTCCATCGGTCGACCTCTCGTCGTGCGTCGGCTCGGAGCCGACGACCCCCCGTGCCTCGAACGGCCGGGGTGGGGGCGTCAAGACGCCCGGAGGCAGTGAAACCGACGCGCTCCGCGACTGTCAAATGTGTACCAGCACAGGTGAGATTCCCGTCACACGGGTGGGCCGTAGGGCCCTGGCGGTGCGTCCTGCGGGGGCTCAGATCCCGTGCGCGCGCGCCCAGGCCACGGCGTCGGCCCGCGTGGACACGCCCATCTTCCGGTACGCGCTGCGCAGCTGGGACTTCACGGTGTTGCGCGTGACCCACAGCCGCTCGGCGATGTCCTGCAGCGTGATGTCCTCGCGCAGGTGCGCCAGGACGACGCGCTCGCGGTTGGTCAGGGCGGCGACGCCCGTGGTGGGCGTCGGGGCGAAGTACTGGCTCGTCACGGTCTACCTCCTGCGGCGTCGACGTCGGTCCGCTGGGGGAGGCGGTCCCGTCTGGCGTCGGTTCGTGTCGGCCCCCACTGGTCCTATCGGCATGGGACCCGCTCCGGGTGAGAAATTCCGGCGATCCGACCGCAGATCGGCTGATCGTCCTGGTCAGCGTCGTTCCCCGTGGCCCGCGGCGACACCCAGACCCTGCCGGTCCGGTGCGAGCGACGTGTCGATGTCGCCCGGGCGCAGCGACGACTCCTGGACAGCCTCGGTGAGGAGCGCGAGCTGGCGTTCCAGCGCAGGGAGGCGGTCCGAGGGCGCGACCGAGGAGATGTCCTGCACCGCAGCGATCAGCCGTCGCGAGACCTGGGGAGAGGTCGCACCGGCGATCCGGATCTCGTCGAACGCGAGGTGCACGTACGCGTCCCAGTCCATCGCCGGTTCCCGCAGGCGGACCTCGCCCGAGGCGTCGCGGTGGAGCCCGTCGGACAGCGGACGCGTGGCGAGCTGTCGCAGGCAGTCGTGCAGGCGGTCGATGGCCTGGACCGCGGTGGTCGGATCCTGCAGCGGGGAGTCCGACAGGGAGCGTTGCGCGATGTCCACGAGCAGGCGCAGCCCGTAGGCGACGTCCTTGTCCAGCGTGCGTTCGAGCCCGAGCACGACGGCTTCGTTGACCTTGCCCTCGTCCAGCCCGACGGGGTCGCCGTGCACCTCGAAGAGGGGTGCGCCGGCGGGCACGAACTCGCCGAGCGCCGGCAGCAGCTCCAGCACGCACCCGGCGCGCGCCGCCTCCCGCACCAGGTGCTCGTACCCGATCACGGTGATCACCCCGGACTTGGGTGCCCGGATCAGTACGCGTCCGTCGTCGGGCAGGTCGCCCTTGTCGGGGTACACCTCGTCGAGCAGCTTGCGGGTCTGCTTGCCGACGAGCTCGATCAGGCTGGAGACGCGCAGCGCCTGCCCGATGTGGTGCACGTAGATGATCAGGACGGCGATGCTCACGATCACCAGGACGAACGCCGTGAGCACGGCGGTCCCGGGCACGTTGCCGGTGCCGTCACCGTTCGACGTCACCTCGTTGAGCGTGACGATGGCGAACGCGAAGGTCGCGACGAACAACCCGATGGCACTCTGGCTCGGCTTGTCGCGCAGCAGCCGCTGCACGATCCGCGGGGAGAACTGGCCCATCGCCAGCTGGACCACGACCATCGTGATCGTCAGGACCAGCGCCGCCATGCTCACCATCGAGGCGGCCACCGTGGACAGGATCGTGATGGAGGCCTCGGGACCACCGACCACCGAGGCGGGGATCAGCGAGTAGTCGAAGCGTCGGTCGATCGCGACGGTGGCCAGAGCCAGGACGACCCCGCCGAGGACGAAGAGGACAGGCACCACCCACAGGCTGTTGCGTACTGCCAGCCAGAGCTTGGAGAGCCTCACGTCGGCACCGCCCGTCGGAACACGACGTGCTCCGTTGCACGCCGCCGTGAAGCCGAACCTAGGCGCACCGTGGTAGGTCGGCCAGGGGAGCGAACCGGGTCGCGTCGCTCCCGCGGTCGAGAGAGGGTGGGTGGCGTCACAGCCGGACCTCACGAGGAGTGCGCATGGAGTACCGCCAGCTGGGGAAGACCGGCCTGACCGTCTCGGAGATCGGGTACGGCGCCTGGGGCATCGGCGCCTCGGCGTGGATCGGAGCCCAGGAGGACGAGTCGGTGACGGCGCTGCACCGCGCCATCGAGCTGGGCGTCAGCTTCATCGACACCGCGCGTGGCTACGGCGAGAGCGAGCGGATCGTCGGGCGCGTCCTGCGGGACCACCCGGACGTGCTCGTCGCCACGAAGGTCCCGCCGAAGAACGGCATCTGGCCGGCACCCGACGGCCTGCACCCGGACGAGACGTTCCCCGGCGACCACATCCGCGCCAGCCTCGAGACCAGCCTGGCCGCCTCCGGGCTGGAGGCGTTCGACGTCCTGCAGTTCCACGTGTGGAGCGACGAGTGGGTGGGCAGGGGCGACTGGCTGGAGACCATCGCGGACCTGCGCCAGGAGGGCAAGATCCGGTTCTTCGGCGTCTCGATCAACGACTACCAGCCGGAGAACGCGCTCGCGCTCGTCCGCAGCGGCACGGTCGACACCGTGCAGGTGATCTACAACGCGTGGCACCAGCAGCCCGAGGAGCACCTGCTGCCCGCGTGCGCCGAGAACGGTGTCGGCGTCATCGTGCGCGTCGGGCTCGACGAGGGCGGGCTGACCGGGCGCATCACGGCGGACTCCACGTTCCCCGAGGGCGACTTCCGGAACAGGTACTTCGGCGGCGACCGGCCGGCGCAGGTCGAGCAGCGCGTGCGGGCGCTGGTCGACGACCTGGGCGTCAGCCCCGACGAGCTGCCCGACCTCGCCCTGCGCTACGTCCTCGACCAGCCCGCGGTGTCCACCGTGATCGCGGGCATGCGCACGGTGCGCAACGTCGAGCGCAACGCCGCGACCAGCGACGGCAGCCGGCTGACCGACTCCCAGCGCGACGTCATCCGGCGCCACCGCTGGGAGCGGAACTTCTACCAGGCCCCGGACGCGTAGCGCGCAGCACCGCCTTCGCGGCCTCGATCACCAGGAAGACCAGCACGGCGATCCCGGCTGTGAGGAGCCAGCTGTGCAGCCCGATCGGGGTGGAGCCGAACCACGCGTTCATGAAGGGCGCGTACGTGAACACGAGTTGCAGCCCGAGGAGGGCACCCGCGGAGACCCACAGGCTCGGGTTGCCGGTGAGCACCCGCGTGGTGAAGGCGGACGTGCTGAGCAGGCGACAGTTCAGCAGGAAGGCGAGCTGGCCCAGGGCGAGCATCATGACCGCCGACGTCTGCGCCTCGGCGTAGTCACCGGTCCGCGCGCGCTCGAGCAGGTAGACGACCAGCGTCGCGGCGCCGAGGACCACAGAGGCGATCAGGACCACCGCGATGGCGCGCGACGAGAGCACCTGCTCGCCCGGCGACCGGGGCGGCCGCGCCATGATGCCGGGCTCGGCGGGCTCGCCGGCGAGCGTCAACGAGAGCGTGATCGCGGTGGCCAGGTTGATCCAGAGGATCTGCACGGGCGACAGCGGAAGGGCCAGCCCGGCCAGCACGGCCACCAGGATCACCAGCGACTGCGCGCCGTTGGTGGGCAGCAGGAACACGACGGCCTTGCGGATGTTGTCGTAGATCCGCCGGCCCTCCTCGACCGCGCGCTCGATCGTCGCGAAGTTGTCGTCGGCCAGGACGATGTCGGCGGCCTCCTTGGTGGCCTCCGTGCCCTTGATCCCCATGGCGACGCCGACGTCGGCCCGAGTGATCGAGGGGGCGTCGTTGACGCCGTCGCCTGTCATCGCCACGACCTCGCCGTGGAACTGCAGGGCGCGGACGATCCGGAGCTTGTGCTCGGGGGACGTGCGGGCGAAGACGTCGACGTCGCGCACCACCTCGCGCAGCTCCTCGTCGCCCATGGCCTGCAGGTCGGCACCGGTCAGGGCGCGGACCTTGCCGTGCTCCGGGGCAATGCCCAGCTCGCGGGCGATCGCCGTCGCGGTGCCGCGGTGGTCGCCGGTGATCATCTTCACGCGGATGCCGGCCGCGTGGGCCTCGGCGATCGCCGCGGTGGCCTCGGGGCGCGGAGGGTCGACGATGCCGACGACGCCGAGGAACGTCAGGCCGTCGTCGAGGTCGTCCAGGTGGATCTCGTGCACCCCGTCCGCCGGGCGGACGGTCGCGGCGAGCACCCGCAGGCCGAGGGCGGACAGGGCGTCGATCCGCTCGTCCCACGCGGCCCGGTCCAGCGGCCTGACGCCCCCGTCGGGCGCGAGCTCGGTGCCGGAGCGGTCGAGCAGGCGGTCCGGGGCGCCGACCGCGTGCACCACTCGCCTCGCGCGCACGTCGTCCAGGGTCGCTGCGAACTTGTGCGCGGAGTCGAACGGCACCGCGCCGACCCGCGCGGTGCCGGCGGTGTCCACCCCGGCCTTCGCCGCCAGCACGTCGAGGGCGCCCTCGGTGGGCTGGCCGACGACGCGCCAGCCGTCCTCGGTCTGCTCGACGCGCGCGTCGTTGCACAGGGTGACCGCGAGCACGAGCGCCGCGAGGTCGGGGTGCGCGTCGAGCGTCGCCGTCGTGCCCTCGGCGGTGGCGACGCGGCCGACGGGGTCGTAGCCGGTGCCCTCCACGTCGTAGGTGCCCGCGGCCGTGACCACCGTGCGGGCGGTCATCTCGTTCTGGGTGAGCGTGCCGGTCTTGTCCGAGCAGATGGTGGTCGTCGAGCCCAGCGTCTCGACGGCCTCCATCCGCCGCGTGATCGCGCGGTGCCTGGCCATCTGCTGCACGCCGAGCGCGAGCGTGATCGTCACCAGGGCGGGCAGCCCCTCGGGCACCGCGGCGACCGCGAACCCGATGGCCGCGGAGATCAGCTCGTCGACACCCAGCCCGTGCACGAACCGGCCGACCAGCAGCATGACGACGGCGAGCACCCCGATCAGGACGGAGAGCTGCGTGCCCAGGTGAGCCAGCTGCCGGGCCAGCGGGGTGTCGATCGCGTCCTGCTCGGTGACCAGCGCGGAGATCCGGCCGATCTCGGTGCCGGACCCCGTCGCGACGACCACCCCCTCGCCGTTGCCGGCGGTCACGATCGTCCCGGAGAACAGCATCGACGTCCGGTCGCCGATCCCCGCGTCCGCCTCGTTGGCCTCGCTCGACTTGTTCGCCGCCACCGACTCCCCGGTCAGGGCGGACTCGTCGACCTGCAGCTGGGCCGACGTGAGCAACCGGACGTCGGCCGGCACCCGGTCCCCGCCGCGCACCCGGACGACGTCTCCGACCACGAGGCTCGCGGCGTCGACCACCCCCCAGTCGCCGTCGCGTCGCACCTGCGCGTCCAGCGACTGCATCCGGCGCAGCCCCGCGAGCGCCGACGCGGCCCGGCCCTCCTGGATGAACCCGATCAGGCCGGTCGCGACGATCACCACGACGATCACCGCGAAGTCGACCCAGTCCTGGGTGAGCGCCTTGAGCACCGCCGCCCCGATCAGGATGTAGATCAGGATGTCGGCGTACTGGCTCAGCAGGCGCCTCCAGACCGACTCCTGCGGCGGCTCGGGCAGCTCGTTGCGGCCGTCGCGCGCGACTCGTTCCTCGGCGTCGCGGCCGGTCAACCCGTCGGGCGAGCCGGCGACCGCCGCCAGCACCTCCTCGGCGGGGAGGGACCACGGTGCGGGCAGCACGTCGGCGGTTGAGTGGTCGGGCGCGGCGGTCGTCACGGGGTCATTCTTTCCCGTGGTTCGCCGCCGTGTGGGGTGAGAGCCGACGTCGGCGTGGACAAGGGACCTCCGGCCCTGCCGCGCGCGACGCCCCTGACCGACCATCAAGGAGGACCGCGCAGGTGCGCTGGTCGCTCGCGGGTGGGAGGACATCGTGACGCACGTACTGGTTGCCTACGGGACGTCCAGGGGAGGCACCCAAGGCCTCGCGGAGCTGATCGGCGACGACCTGCGCCGCCGCGGCCACGACCCGGTGGTCCGCCCGGCGGCCGAAGTCGCGGACCTGACGGACGTCGACGCGGTCATCGTCGCAGGCGCTCTCTACGCAGGTCGCTGGCACAAGGACGCGCGCCGGCTCGTCAAGCGGCAGGCCGACCGCCTCTCCACGCTGCCGGTGTGGCTCGTCGCGACGGGACCGCTCGACGGGACGGCGGAGACCAAGCAGATCCCGCCGGTCGCCCACATCAAGGACGCGGCCGCCACGATCGGCGCCCGGGGCGTGCAGACGTTCGGCGGCCGCCTCGAGCCCGACGCCAAGGGCTTCCCGGCGAGCACGATGGCCAAGACGCTGTCCGGAGACTGGCGGGACGCCGAGCACGTCGCCCGCTGGGTCGACGAGGTCGACAGCGAGCTCAGGTCGGCGAGCCCCCGCTAGAGCCGCCTCATCGGAGCAGGACGTAGGAGAAGTCGTTGCCGTCGGTCGTGGTGTCGATGCCGACGAGCCGGCCGTTGATGGGCGAGACGTTGCCGACCCCCGCGGGGTACGGCGAGCGGAACACCTCGGTCCCGCTGGCCGGGTCGTAGGCGACCAGGGCAGGCGACGCGTCGGCGAGCGTCGGCTCCAGGGTGACGAGCAGGTGCCGGCCGTCGGTCGAGATCGTGCTCGGCGCCACGCCGTCCTCGGCGGTCGTGGCCCACAGCTTCCTGCCGCTGTCCCCGTCGAACGCGGCGACGACCCTGGAGGTCAGCACGAAGACGCGACCGCGCATGATCAGGACGCTGGACGCGCTGACCACGGTGTCGTCCGACCAGCGCTCCTCGCCCGTGCTCCTGTCCCACACGTGCAGCTCGGTGTCATAGCTCAGGAGCAGGCCAGGCACCGACCCGTCGTCGAGGACGGCGTAGGCGAGGTTCCCGTCGACGGTGACGTCGTGCGCGGGGTCGGCATCGTCCGCGAGCAGGATCGTGCGCTGCTTGCCGGCGACCGTGGACTGCACGGTGAGCCTGCCGTGCTCGTCGGTGGCCCAGCCGAAGCCGTCACCGATCGTGCCGGGCAGCTCGCGGACCACGGTGCCGTCGGCGGCGATCAGCGTCAGTGGCTGCTCGCGCGGGGCGTACGCGAGCACGTCGCCCACCCGGAACAGGGCGACGTTCGAGAACCCGTCCGCGGTGGTCGCCGCGCCGTCGGGGGTCGGGCTCGAGCGCGACCAGCGTGAGTCGCCGGTGAGCACGTCGTGCAGGGTCAGGGTCGTGCCGGTCGTCGCGGTGGAGGCGATCGCGACGGCGTCGTCCAGCACCGCGAACACGGTCGGTTCGTCGCCGACGTCGACCGGCCAGCTCGCGGTGATCGTGCCGTCCGCCGCGGACAGGACCATCACCTGCGTGGTCGTCGCCGGTACGCGCACGAGGCTGCCGTCGTCGGCCTCCATGTCGAAGACCAAGCCGCCGTCCGAGACGAGGCAGACGATGGTGCCGGCGGTGCTCGGGTGCGTGCCGGGCGCGTTGTCGGGCATGCAGTAGCTGCCGGCGACGATGTCGTCGGTGTCGTGCTGGGCGAGCGCGGGGGACGGTCCCAGCAGCGGGGTGGTCCGGCCCGCCCTGGTGAACGACTGCGACCCGTCCGCGGCACGCTTCAGGGAGCCGCCTGCGTAGCCGAACAGCTCGGCGGCGTCCTCCGCGGGCACGCGGCGCTCGACGTCGAGGTGCTCGTCGACCGGCGCGAGCACGCCGGGCAGCGTGGCCAGGGCGGCGATCGCGGCGCGCTCGCGGGCGGTGACGAACCACTGCGCACCGGCCAGCGTGACGACGACGACCAGCGCAACGGCGATCAGTGCGGTGCGCCGGCTCCGCCGCGCCGGAGCGGCACCGGGCGCGGCCTCCTCGTCGGCGCGGTCGTCACCCTCTTCCAGCAGCTCCACGTCCTGGAGCTCGCCACGTCGCGCCATGCCCGGACACTACCGAGGCGTCAGGGTGCGACTCAGGTGTTTCCCCGATGCGGCGGCGTCCGCCCGTCTGCCAGGGTCGAGCCATGACTGACCTGGTGGACGCCTCCGCGGCGCCCGAGCTGACACCCGACCGCCCGCGACAGGAGAGATGGCGGAGGCGCCTCGTGCGCACCGTCGTCGGGGTGCTCGTCGTCGTGGTCGGGCTGCTCGCCCTCTCGACAGGGGTCAACCAGGCGGCGAACGCCATCGGCCTGGCGAGGCTCGACGTCCCGGGGGAGCTGGTCGAGGTCGACGGCGGGGCCAGGATGCACGTCTACTCGCGCGCGGAGCACCCGGGCGAGCCCACGCTCGTGCTCCTGACCGGCCTGGGCCTGGGCAGCGCCTACTACGAGCTCGAGAGCGTCTGGGAACCCCTGGCCGAGGACGTCAACATCGCCACGGTGGACTACCTGGGCTACGGCTTCTCCGACTCGACCGCGAAGGACCGGACGAACCAGAACGTGGCCACCGAGATCCACACCGCGCTGCACGGCGCCGGTGTGAAGGGCCCCTACGTGCTGGTGGCCCACTCCATCGGTGGCCTGTACGGGCTGGAGTTCGCTGAGCTCTACCCGGACGAGGTCGCCGGGTTCGTGGGGCTGGACAGCACCGCCCCCGGTCAGCAGGCAGCCGAGGACTACGAAGGCGATCTCTCACAGGACGGCGGCCTCCACCCCACCATGAGCGTGCTCCGCTTCCTGGGCTTCGTCCGGATGGATCGGTGGATCAACGGCGACGACTCGGACCTGCTCCCGTCCAACCCGCTGCTGGACGAGTCGGAGCAGGGCGAGGACTGGCTGCTCGACAACACCAAGCTGGACCTGCGCCTGCTCGACGACGAGGCCAGCTGGGCCCTGCGCAACGACCTCGCACTCGCCGGGCACCGGTTCGACGCGGCGATCCCCACGCTGATGGTCCTCGCGCAGGAGACCGTCGAGGCGACGCACGAGTACGGCATGCCCGACTGGGTGGAGGTCCACGAGGCCGTCGCCAGCGAGCACCCGCAGAGCCGGATCGTCACGCTGGACGGATCACACCAGATCTACCTGGATGCCCCCGACGACGTGGCGGCCGAGATCCGGGAGCTCCTCGCGGCGACGCAGTGAGCGGTGATCGCCACGGCGACCGGACCGCCGACGGGCCACGGGCACCCCTTCCCGCCCGCGAGGAGGATGGCGTCGTGACCACCGATCACGCGTGCTGCGCTCCCGGGGCCGCCCACGACCCGGCACCCCTGACGCTCGGAGTCCCCACGCTCGGGCGGGACGCGGCTGCGTCCCTGCGCGCCTCCGTCGTGGCCGACCTGGTCGACGTCCCCGGCGGTGAGTTCGTCATGGGTCACGACGGGCCGGACGGGTACCCGTCCGACGGCGAGGGTCCGGCCCACGTCGTCACGCTCCGACCGTTCCGGATGATGCGGACGGCCGTGACCACCGCCCAGTTCGCCGGCTTCGTCGAGGCGACGGGGTACCGCACGGAGGCCGAGGTCTACGGGTGGTCGTTCGTCTTCGCGGGCCTCCTGCCCGACGACTTCCCGCCGACCCGTGCTGTGGTCGGGACGCCGTGGTGGCGTCAGGTCGAGGGTGCGGACTGGAGGCATCCGGAGGGGCCGCACTCCGACGTCGGCGACCGTGCCGGACATCCCGCCGTCCACGTGAGCTGGTCGGACGCCTCCGCGTTCGCGTCGTGGGCCGGGCTCCGGCTGCCGACCGAGGCCGAGTGGGAGCGCGCGGCGCGGGGCGGTCGTGAGGGTGCGCACTACCCGTGGGGACACGAGCGGGAGCCCGGTGGCGAGCACCGGATGAACGTGTGGCAGGGGGAGTTCCCGGCGCGGAACACCCTCGAGGACGGCTACCTGGGCACGGCACCGGCGGCCGCGTTCGCGCCCAACGACTTCGGTCTGCACAACACCACGGGCAACGTCTGGGAGTGGTGCCAGGACTGGTTCGCCACGGACACGTACGGATCGTCGGCCGGCTCCGACCCGACGGGACCGGCCCAGGGCTCGGCGCGGGTCATGCGGGGCGGGTCGTACCTGTGCCACGAGTCGTACTGCTTCCGCTACCGCGTCGACTCGCGCAGCTCGAACGCCCCGGACTCGTCGGCCGGCAACGTCGGGTTCCGGTGCGTCGCGGACGCGGTCTCCTGGTGATGTCGGGGCGGGCGCCCCTAGTGTCGAGCAAGGCGGGCACACTGCCCGGTTCCGGACGGAGGACCCGATGCGCCCCGACCACCACGCCCGCACCATGCTGCCCATCCCGGACCGGCCGTCGCCGACGCTGACGACGTACGACGCGAAGGATCCGGACACGGCGTTCCCGCCGATCGAGCCGCTCCTCCCGCCGCCGGGCGCACCGAACGTCGTCGTCGTCCTGCTCGACGACGTCGGCTTCGGCGCGTCGAGCGCGTTCGGCGGCCCGTGCAGCACGCCGACGGCGGAACGGCTGGCCAGCGGTGGGCTGCGCTTCAACCGCTTCCACACGACGGCCCTGTGCGCTCCGACGCGACAGGCGCTGCTGACGGGCCGCAACCACCACTCGGTGGGCATGGGCAGCATCACCGAGACGGCAACCTCGGCGCCGGGCAACAGCTCCGTGCGACCGAACACGAAGGCGCCGCTCGCCATGACGCTGAAGCTCAACGGGTACTCGACCGCGCAGTTCGGCAAGTGCCACGAGGTCCCCGTCTGGCAGACGTCGCCCATGGGGCCGTTCGACGCGTGGCCGTCGGGCGGGGGTGGGTTCGAGACGTTCTACGGGTTCATCGGTGGCGAGAACAACCAGTGGGACCCCGCGCTGTACGAGGGCACGACGCCGGTCGAGCCGCCCGCGACGGCCGAGGAGGGCTACCACCTGACCGAGGACCTGGCCGACCGGGCGGTGGGCTGGATCCGGCAGCAGAAGGCCCTCATGCCGGACAAGCCGTTCTTCGTCTACTTCGCCCCCGGCGCCACGCACGCCCCGCACCACGTGCCCAAGGAGTGGGCCGACAGGTACGCGGGGGCGTTCGACGACGGGTGGGACGTGCAGCGCGAGCGGACGTTCGCCCGGCAGAAGGAGCTGGGGGTGATCCCGCTGGACGCCGAGCTCACCGCCCGGCACGACGAGATCCCGTCCTGGGAGGACATGCCCGACGAGCTCAAGCCCATGCTGGCCCGCCAGATGGAGGTCTACGCGGGGTTCCTCGAGCACGTCGACCACCACGTCGGCCGGATCGTCGACACCCTGGACGACCTGGGGATCCTGGAGAACACGCTCGTCTACTACATCATCGGCGACAACGGCGCGTCGGCCGAGGGCACGCTCAACGGTGCGTTCAACGAGATGGCGAACTTCAACGGCATGGCCGCCCTGGAGACCCCCGAGTTCCTGATCAGCAAGCTCGACGAGCTCGGCTCGCCGTCCTCGTACAACCACTACGCCGTCGGCTGGGCCTGGGCGATGAACTCGCCGCTGCAGTGGACCAAGCAGATCGCGTCGCACTGGGGCGGCACCCGCAACGGCACGATCGTGCACTGGCCCGGCGGCATCGCCGAGAAGGGCGGGCTGCGTTCTCAGTTCACGCACGTCATCGACGTGGCCCCGACCGTCCTGGAGGCCGCCGGGCTGCCCGAGCCGGCGATGGTCAACGGTGTGCAGCAGTCGCCCATGGAGGGCACGAGCATGCTGTACGCGTTCGACCAGCCGGACAGCCCGGAACGCCACGACCTGCAGTACTTCGAGATGTTCGGCAACCGCGGGATCTACCACCGCGGGTGGAGCGCGGTCACCAAGCACCGCACGCCCTGGATCATGGTCGGCGGCACGGTGCCGGCGTTCGACGACGACGTGTGGGAGCTCTACGACGGCTCCGTCGACTTCAGCCAGGCCCACGACCTGGCCGCGGACCGCCCCGACCTGCTCGCGAAGCTCCAGCGCCTCTGGCTGATCGAGGCGACGAAGTACAACGTGCTGCCCATCGACGACCGCACGTCCGAGCGGCTGGAACCGTCGATGGCCGGTCGGCCGACGCTCCTGCGCGGCACGTCCCAGCTGTTCTTCGCCGGCATGGGCCGACTCTCGGAGAACAGCGTCGTGAGCATGAAGAACCGCTCCTACTCGATCACGGCCGAGGTCGAGGTCGCCGAGTCCGGTGTGCACGGTGTGCTCATCGCGCAGGGTGGGCGGTTCGGCGGCTGGAGCGTGTGGGTGGACCGGGGTCGCCTGACGTACACGTACAACGTCCTGGGGATCCAGGAGTTCACCGTCACCGCCGACGAACCGGTGCCGGCCGGCACGCACCAGCTGCGCATGGAGTTCGCGTACGACGGCGGCGGCCTGGCCAAGGGCGGCGACGTGACGCTCTACCACGACGGCACCGCCGTCGGTTCGGGGCGGGTGGGGGCGACGCAGCCGATGGTCTTCTCCGCCGACGAGACCACCGACATCGGGTACGAGTCCGGCACCTCGGTGAGCTCGGGCTACGACGCCCGGACCAGCCGCTTCACGGGGAAGATCCACTGGGTCCAGCTGGATGTCGGAACCGACGACCACGACCACTTCATCGACCCCGACGAACGGCTGCGCATCGCCATGGCCCGGCAGTAGCTCGCTGGTCTGCGGAGGAGTCCCGGTGCTCGAGGCGTTCCTGTGGGGTGCGGTCGGCGCATCGGCCCTGCTGGTCGGGGCGCTCTTCGCCTACCGCGCGTCGCCCGGCAAGCGGTTCGTCGCCGCCGTGATGGCGCTCGGCGCGGGCCTGCTCATCGGGTCCGTGGCGTTCGAGCTCGTCGACGAGGCCCTCGAGACCGCCGACGTGGGACTCGTCGGCCTCGCGACCCTGGTGGGCGCCGCCACGTTCACCGTGGGCGACTGGTTCCTCGAGCGTCGGGGCGGTGGCGACCGCAAGGACGCCGGCGGCGCGCAGGCGAGCGGGTCGCCTCTCGCGATCGTGTTCGGCTCGGTCCTCGACGGAATCCCGGAGTCGTTCGTGCTCGGTCTGACGGTGCTGGAGGGCCAGGTCAGCATCGCGCTGCTGGTCGGGATCCTGCTGAGCAACTTTCCCGAGGGCCTGGCCTCGTCGAGCGGGCTGCGCACCGCGGGCTGGTCGCTGCGCCGCGTGACCCGCATGTGGCTGGTCGTCATCGTGGTCGCGGCCGTGAGCGCGGCCGCGGGCTACGCACTGCTCGACCCGGCATCGGGCCGCACGGGTGCGATGGCCCAGGGGTTCGCCGCCGGTGCGCTGCTCGCGATGATCGCGGACACGATGCTTCCGGAAGCGTACGAGGTCGAGAAGGTCAGGACCGGGTCGCTCGTCGCCGTCGGGTTCGCCGTCTCGCTCATGCTCTCGGCTGTCTGACGGTCGTCGCCGCCGTCCGCCCGCGCGACGAGGGCCGTCGCGGTAGCGCGAGGACCGCAGATGGCCGCACGGCGTTGCCACTCCGTCCGCGCGCACCGCTTCATCCGGTGGCGACGAAGGCGGCTGGACCCAGCAGCACCCACGGCCTCGGCTATGACTCGTGGGTGTCCAGAGCTCGTGAGCCGGCGAGCTCGCGTGCTGCGGACGGCGCCGCCTCACTGACGGCCGCGGCCAGGCGGGCCACCGCCTCGTCCAGCCGTGCGTCGACCAGGTTGCCGTACCCGACGACGAGCGCCGGTGGGCGGGCCGTGGTCCCCACGCGATAGCGACCAGCCGGCACCACGCGCACGTCGCGTCGCGCGGCCAGCCGGGCCACGCGGTCCTCGTCGACCCCGGGCGGCAGCCCCAGCACGACGTGCAGTCCCGCGGCGAGCCCCGTCACGGGCAGGCTCGGCAGCCATCGCTCGAGCGCGGCGAGCAGAGCCGCCCGTCGGCGCCGGTACCGAGCGCGGGCAGAACGGAGGTGCCGGTCGTAACCCCCGTCGGTGAGCAGCGCGGCGCAGGAGAGCTGGTGCAGCGACGGGGGAGCGCTCGCGTCGACGTCGAGCCCCGCGCGCGCGGCGGGTACGTCGTCAGGAGGGACCAGCCACCCGATGCCGAGCCCCGGGGCGAGCGTCTTGCTCCACGAGCCCACCAGCGCCACGCGGTCGGGCGCGAGCGCGCGCAAGGCCGCCACGGGGCGGCGGTCGTAGCGGAACTCGGCGTCATAGTCGTCCTCGATGATCGCTCCGTCGACGGAGCGGGCCCATCGGACGAGCGCCTCACGCCGCGCCGGGACGAGCGCGGCGCGGACAGGGAACTGGTGCGAGGGCGTCACCAGCGCGGCACGAGCCCCGGTGCGCTCGGCCGCCTGCATGAGCGCGTCGGTGTCCACCCCGTCCTCGTCGACCGGCACCGGCACAGGGTGCAAGCCGGCAGCCGCGGCGACGTCGCGCAGCCGCGGCCAGCTCGGGTCCTCGACGAGCACGGAGCCATGGCCCGCGGCGCGCAGGGATCGCGCCAGGCGCATCGTGCCGTCCGATGCGCCGTGCGTCACGACGACGGCGTCCGCATCGACGAGCACCGCACGCGTCACGGCCAGCCGATCGGCGAGCGCCTGCCGCAGCGAGGGCACACCGCGAGGGTCGGGCGCGACGAGGTCGCCAGGGGTCGCGGACGCGACGGCCGTGCGAACCGCCGAGACCCAGGCCGCGCGCGGCAGGTGGCGCAGGTCCGGCACACCCGGCCCGAGGTCGAACGCGGGCCGCGGACGGACCGCGCGGTCGGGAGCTCGGGTGGACGTGAGGGTAGGCCACGACGTGGACGCGACGCGCGTGCCCGCGCCCGTGCGAGCGTCCAGCACGCCCTCGGCCACGAGACCCCCGTACGCCTGCGTGACCACCCACCGCGAGACGCCGAGGTCGCGGGACAGCGCTCTGCTCGGCGGCACCGGGTCGCCCGGGCGGAGCCGTCCCTCGCGGACCGCGGCACGCAGCGAGCGCTCGAGCGCGACGTGAGCCGGCTGGCCGCCCTCGATGGTGACGAGCGCGTCACCGACCCACCGATTGGTCTGGTCGCCTGCCACAGGAATGGACCGTACTCCCGGTCCGCTGCACGCCTAACGTCGAACCCGTCACCAATGAGCGCACGAGGAGAACACCATGCAGCAGCGCACCATCGGCTCCGGCCCCACCTCCACCGACGTCAGCGTCCTGTGCCTCGGCACCATGCGCTTCGGCACGCACACCCCGCGCGAGGTGGCCTTCGAGGTCCTCGACCGCTTCGTGGACGCCGGCGGCACGTTCCTCGACACCGCGAACAACTACAACGCCTGGGACGCGGGCGGCCACGGGCACGAGAGCGAGGACGTGATCGGCGCCTGGCTGGCCTCGCGCGGGCTTCGGGACCGCGTCCGCATCGCGACGAAGTGCGGCGCCGCCAAGAAGGACCCGGCGCTGCCCCTCTCGGGCACACCCCCGACCAACTACCAGGGCCTGGCCGCCGAGACCATCCAGCGCGAAGCCGCCACGAGCCTTCGCCACCTGGGCGTCGACCGGATCGACGTCCTGTACGGCCACGTGGACGACCGTGACACCGCCCTGGAGGAGACCGTCGGAGCCTTCGGCAAGCTCGTCGCCGACGGCGTGGTCGGCGTGCCGGGGATCTCCAACGTCACGACGTGGCGCGTCGTCGAGGCACGCGAGACCGCCGCCCGCCTGGGCGTCGAGCCGTACGGCCTCGTCCAGCAGCAGGGTGGCTACGTGTACCCGAGCCCGACTCCGTTCCGGTCCAACTGGGTGTCGGGCGACCTGCTCGACTACGCCGCGTCCACGGGTGTCGACGGCCGCCCGCCGCTCGCCGTGACCGTGTACTCGCCGCTGCACCAGGGTGCGTACACGCGCGCCGACAAGCCACTGTTCGGCGGCGCCGACCACCCGAGCAGCCGGCGTCGGGTCGAGGTGCTGCACGAGGTCGCGCGCGACACCGGCGCCACGGCGAACCAGGTCGCGCTCGCGTGGCTGCTCGGTGGGCCGACGCCCGTCATCCCGATCGTCGGCGCCCACTCGGTCGCGCAACTTGACGAGTCGTTGGGCGCGCTCGACCTCGTGCTCGACGAGGAGCTGCGCACCCGGCTCGACGAGGCCTGACCAGCGTCGAACGAACTGAGGAACGGACTTGTCGTCGCCAACGACACGGGCACGGGGCGGGACGGCCGGTCCGGTCCCAGCCCGACCTCAGTGCCCTAGCGGCAGGTCGACCGCGTTCGTCGTCGATGTCCCGCCCCCGCCGCGCGCGGCCGTGACATCGAGGCGGCGCAGCACCAACAGCGCGACTCCCGCGGACAGGAGCTCGCCCGCGGCCAGGCCGATCCAGGTGCCTGAGGGGCCGGTGTGGCCGAGGGCGAGCACGAGCGGGACCTTGACGAGAAGGAGGGTGCCGACCGAGAGGAAGTACGACGGTCGCGGTCGGCCGAGAGCCTGGAAGTACGCGGAGACCAGAGGTGTGACGCCGGCAGCGGCGAACCCGATCGCCAGGATGCGCAGAGCGTCGACTGACTCGGCGTGGACGGCGGCGTCGTCGACGAAGGCGGCGGTGATGGGCTCGGCGAGCAGCGCGACGGAGCCGGCGGCGACGGTGCTGTAGACGAGGGTGGCGCGCAGCGACAGGATCCGGGTGCGTCGGACGCGTGCGGCGAGCCGGCGACCGGCGTTGTACCCGACGATCGGCTGCATCCCCTGGCTGATACCGAGCTGAGGCATGGCGACGAACGTCTGGATGCGGGAGCAGATCGCGAACGCGGCGAGCGCGGAGAGCGCTGCGGTGGCGGTGGCCACCCGGGACAGCGTGGTGTTGACGACCACGACGAGCAGGGTGGCGCCGAAGCCGGCGAGGAACGAGGGGGCGCCGATGCCCACGAGGGTGCGGACCGTCGGAAGGTGGGGACGCAGGTCGGACCTGCGGATGCGGTACGGGCGCTGCCGCTGGGCGAAGAAGAACCACATGCTCATTGCGGCGGAGACGGCCTGCCCGCCGACCGTTCCCAGGGCGGCTCCACGGACGCCGAGGTCCAGCCCGAAGATGAGCAGCGGGTCGAGGGTGATCTGGACGGCGACGGGGATGACCCAGAGCATCGTGGCAAACCGCATCCGGCCCTCGGCGCGCACCAGGCTGGAGAACCCGGTCGAGACGATCGCACCCGCCAGGATGACCGTGGCGTAGTCGCGGGCGTAGCCAAGGGTCTCGCCCTGGGCGCCGAGCAGCCGCAGGAGCGGTTCGAGCCCGCTCAGTCCGAGCACGGTGGTCGTGACGGCGGCGGCCCAGAACACGACGAACGCGTTCCCGGCCGCCCGGGCGGCGGTGCTCGTGTCGCCGGCACCGAGGTGCCGGGAGACCACCGAGGCTGCTCCGACGCCGAGGGCGGTCGAGACCGCGCCCAGCGCCAGGAGCAACGGCGCGACGAGGTTGACCGCCGCCATCGCGGTCGTCCCGACGCCGCGGGCGACGAACCAGGCGTTGGTCAGCGCGTAGATCCCGTAGACCCCGACCGCGATGGTGGTCTGGGTGCAGGCGTGCCACAGCAGCCGCCCCACGGGCCGTTCACCGAGGGCGGCGGCGTCGAGCGTGCGGGTGCTCACGGCTCGGTGAGCAGGCTCATCATCTGGCCGATCTTCTCGCGTGCCCAGTCGTACTGGGTGGGGGTCGTGTGTCCGCGGTAGACGGTCTCGATCGCCATGATCACGACCAGGTGCAGGCAGTACAGGCCACGGCGCGTCTGCTCCCTCGTCGTGAGCTGCTCCTGGCCGTAGCCGCGCATGAACGCGGTCGGGTCGCCGAAGTCGGACAGAAAGGTGCCTGCGAAGCCGGCCTCCATCAGCGGGTCCCCGTACAGGGCGCGTTCGTGGTCGATGATCGTGACGATCCTGCCGTCGCGGACCATGACGTTGGAGTCCCAGAGGTCCCACTCGACGAACCTCGGCTCGATGACGTCGTCGAGGACGTCGGCGTGCAGGGCGACCACCTTGCGGATCTCGTCGTAGTCCCGGCCGATGTCGACGTGGCGGGCCTCCCCGGCGGCCAGGACATCCTCGACGAGGCCGGTGAACACGACCCGCCACGACGGGTCACCCGGGCCGGCGAGCGGTCCGAACCAGCTCCCGCGGATCGAGTTCAGCTCGCGGTTGGCAGCGCCGAGCGCCTCGTTGTACGAGTCGCGCAGCTCGGTGCTCAGGCCGTCGGTGATGATGCCGAAGTTCTCGGCGTCGACGAACGGCATGAAGAAGTAGTCGGCGTCGACGAGCTCGTGGCTCAGGTCGGCGTGGTCGACCTGCGGGACCGGGACGTCGGTGCGTGCCGTGATCAGCGCCAGCGCGTCGAGCTCGATGCGCATCGCACCGCGCTCGGCGGGCATCACGGGCACGCCCCGCGGCGGTGCGATCTTCACGACCACGGCGCGGCCGTCGCGCAGCAGGATCCGGTACGCGACGTTGAACCAGCCGTGCCCCAACTCCTCGAGCCAGGTGTCCGGCTCGCCCGTGGGCACCTGCTCGGCGCCGTAGGCACGTTCGACCATCGCACGCAGCGTCGCGGGCGTCTGGCGGTTCTTCGTGATGCTCTCCATCGAGTCCTCGTCGTGGTGCGGCAGGGTGTCCGGCCCTGGGTTGCGCGCTCGTCGATCCCGACGTGTCCGGCCACCTTAGGTCCGGCGCGGGCGCGATCCCGCGCACCGACGAGGCGAGCCGGGACGGTGGGACGGCCGTGCGTCCAGCGCCGTCCAGCCCGGCCGACGCGTCAGCGCTCACCTCATCCAGCGATCGGGATGCGATCGAGGGTGCACTGACGTCGCAGGGCTCGTGGCCGGCGCGCTGGCGACACGGCCTGGCGTTCCTGCAGTTCAGATGGTGCCCGCGAAAGGACTCGAACCCTTGAACGCCTACGTGAACCGAGGGGAACCGAGATGCAGGAAAGGCCATCTGACCTGCATGTATACTCGTCCGCAAGTAGTTCGCTGATGCATGCTGAGGAACGGATTTGTCGTCGCTAGCGACACGTTAGCGACACGGGCAGGGGGCGGGATGGCCGGTCGAGCAGCCTTCGGCCAGGTGCGGAAGCTCCCCTCCGGCAGGTTCCACGCTCGGTACGCGGTGCCAGGAAGCGCGCGCGGTTCGTACATCAATGCGCCGGCGACGTTCCCTCTGAAGTCCGTCGCGCAGCGGTGGCTGGCGAAGCAGCAGACGCTCATCGACGAAGGCAAGATCAACCCGTCGGCCGTGAACACGACGTTCGGCGAGTTCGGCCAGGTCTGGCTGGAGCAGCGGGATCTGAAGGCGTCGACCAGGACGCTCTACCGCCGCCAGTTCGCCAAGGCCCTGGAGCCGGCTTGGGGTCACGTCAGGTTGGTGGACATCACTCCTGCCCGCGTCGGCGACTGGTACGCGACTCTGCTGCCTGATCGTCGGACCGAACGTGCCCACGTCTATGCCCTCTTCCGCACGATCTTGAACACGGCGTGGCGTCAGTCCTTGATCGATTCGAACCCCTGCCGGGTCGAGGGCGCCGGTTCGGTCGGCCGTCGCACCAAGAACATCCGTCCGGCGTCGCTCGCGGAGCTGGAAGCGCTGACGAGCGCGGTCGCCCTCGACTATCGGCCGATGATCTTGCTCGGAGCCTGGTGCGCGCTTCGATTCGGTGAGGTGACGGAACTGCGACGCGCCGATCTGGATCTCGATGCCGGCGTGGTCCGGGTGCGTCGTGGTGTGACGTGGCTGACGGGTGCGCCGGTTGTCGACACACCCAAGACGGAGGCCGGCGCCAGGGACGTCGCCATTCCTCCGCACCTCCTGCCGATCCTGCGCGGGCACCTCGCCGAAAGCGTCGGCCCGCGTCCCGATGCGCTCCTGTTCCCGGACGACCGTGACGACCGCGTTCAGCTCTCGCCGCACCGATTCCGTGCCCCGTACGGCCGGGCGAAGCTCGCCGCAGGACGTCCCGATCTCACGTTCCACGCCCTTCGCCACACGGGCGCCGTTCTCGCTGCTGCGTCAGGAGCGACCATCGCCGAGCTGATGGCGAGGCTCGGGCACACGACGCCCGCCATGGCCATGCGGTACCAGCATGCGGCCGCCGATCGGGACCGAGTGATCGCGAACGCGCTGTCCCGCCTCGTCGGTGGTTCCTAGCCCAGCGGCACGCCTGGCATGCGTGCTCGCAATCAGTGCGGTGCGGTCCCGGCGCGCGCTGCGTCGCTGGCGCGGGCCTGGTCCGCGGTCCAGATGCGCAGCAGGTTCATGGCGTCCGCGGACGCAGTCGCGGGCTCGGTGAGGTAGGAGGCAAGGGTCAGGCCCGGCGCGGACGCGACCATGAGGCTCTCGAAGGTGAGTGTCATCTCGCCGACGACGGGGTGGTGGATCCTCTTGGTGCCGGAGGTGTGGGTTCGCACGGTGTGGCCGCCCCACCAGGTGCGGAACTCGGTGCTCCGCGTGGCCAGCTCGCCGACAAGGCCCATGAGGGCGCGGTCGCTGGGGTCATGGCCGGCGAAGAGTCGCATCGCGGAGACCGCCTCGCGGGCGCTGGTCTCCCAGTCGGGGTAGAAGGCCTTGGAGCGTTCGTCGAGGAACAGGTAGCGGGCGCTGTTCAGCGGCGCCTTCCCAGCCGGGAAGAGGTCGGGGAAGAGTGCGCGACCCAGCGCATTGGACCCGACCGGGTCGCCGAGCCGCGTCATAGCGATCACGGGGACCTCGCCCATCGTGTCGATCAGCTGCGCGACTCGCGGTGATAATCGCGGCTCGGGCCTGGTGCGGGCGGCGCGGCGGGGCCCGGTGGCGGCGCGGGCGAGGTCGAACAGGTGCGCGGCTTCGGCCTCGTCCAGGTCCAGTGCGCGGACCAAGGCGTACAGCACGCTCTCGGAGACCCCGCTGAGGTCGCCGCGTTCCATGCGCGTGTAGTACGCGGTGCTCACGCCGGCCAGCTGCGCGACTTCCTCGCGGCGCAGCCCGGGGACGCGGCGCTCGCCGCCGAACACGGTCAGCCCGGCCTTCTCCGGGGTGATGCGTGCGCGCAGCGCCGTCAGGAACTGCTGCACATCGTCGCGGGAAGTGGTCATACCCCGACGCTAGACGCACCGCCCACCGCACTGGGAGTCACTGCTGTGCACCCCCAGCCCGGGCCGCCGGCCGCTGCTTGGGGGTCAATGACAGTGACTCTCACCCCCGCGCATCGCCGACCTAGCGTGGCCGTCATGACCAACACGACCATCACCCTGAACAACGGGACCCAGATCCCGACCATCGGGCTCGGCGTCTTCCAGACCCCGCCCGAGGACACCGTCTTCGCGGTCGAGGAGGCGCTGCGTGCGGGTTACCGCCTCATCGACACCGCTGCCGCGTACGGGAACGAGGCCCAGGTCGGCGAGGGCGTCCGGAACTCCGGCATCGCCCGTGACGAGGTCTTCATCGAGACCAAGGTCTGGATCAGCGACTACGGCTTCGACGCGACGCTGCACGCGTTCGAGAAGAGCGCCGCGAAGCTCGGCGTCGACTACATCGACCTCGTCCTGCTGCACCAGGCACTGCCCTCCGAGTTCGACCTGACGATCGACGCCTACCGCGCCCTCGAGCAGCTCCTCGCGGACGGCAAGGTCCGCGCGATCGGCGTCAGCAACTTCATGCCCGAGCACCTCGTGCGCCTGCTGGCCGAGACCACGGTCGTCCCGGCCGTCAACCAGATCGAGCTGCACCCCTACTTCCAGCAGAGCGAGCTCCAGGCGCTCGATGCGAAGCACGGGATCCTGACCCAGGCCTGGTCCCCGATCGGCGGCGTCACGTCCTATGGCGGCGGCGCGAAGAGCACTCTCGACGACCCGACCCTGCAGGGGATCGCCGCCGAGCACGGCAAGTCCGCGCCCCAGGTCATGCTCCGCTGGCACCTTCAGCAGGGCCGCCCCGCCGTGCCGAAGTCGACCAAGGCCACCCGCATCGCCGAGAACTTCGACGTCTTCGACTTCGAGCTGACCGCCGAGCAGGTCGCCGCGATCGACGCGCTCGAGACAGGCGTACGCGGTGGACCCGAGGCCGACTTCATCAACCTCACGGACCACGCCTTTCCCATTCCCGAAGCGTGACCGTCCCCTCATCCTGCTCAACCCTCAGTAAGGAATCACCACCATGGAGTACACCCGCCTGGGCACGTCCGGGCTCAAGATCAGCCGCCTCGCACTGGGCTGCATGAGCTTCGGGACCCCCAACCAGTTCCAGGACTGGTCACTTGACGATGAGGCCGCCGGCCCGCTGTTCCAGCAGGCCGTCGAGCTCGGCATCACGTTCTGGGACACCGCGAACGTCTACGGCGGCGGCTCCTCGGAGGAGATCGTCGGACGTGCCATGCGCGAGTACAGCACCCGCGAGCAGACCGTCCTGGCGACCAAGATCTACTGGCCGATGCACCAGGGCCCCGGCGGCGGCGGGCTGAGCCGCAAGGCGATCCTCGAGCAGGTCGACGGCTCATTGACCCGTCTGGGCACCGACTACGTCGACCTCATGCAGATCCACCGCTTCGACCCCGAGACACCGGTCGAGGAGACGATGGAAGCCCTGCACGACGTGGTCAAGGCCGGCAAGGTCCGCTACCTCGGCGCCTCGTCGATGTGGGCATGGCAGTTCGCCAAGATGCAGCACGCCGCCGCTCAGCACGGCTGGACCCCGTTCGTCTCGATGCAGGACCAGTACAACCTGGTCCAGCGCGAGGAGGAGCGAGAGATGCACGGTCTCCTCGCCGACCAGGGTGTCGGCAACATGGTCTGGAGCCCGCTGGGCGGCGGCATCGTCGCCCGCCCGTGGGGTGACAAGAGCAGCACCCGGGCGGCGTCGACTCCTGGTCAGGACCAGTTCGGCCGGCCGCTGTTCCTGGAGTCCGACAAGGCGATCGTCGATGCCGTCGAGCGGATCGCCACCGAGCGCGGTGTCGCCATGGCGACCGTCGCGCTGGCCTGGGTGCTCAGGAACCCGGTCGTCGATTCCCCGATCATCGGCGCGACCAGGGCCAAGCACCTCACCGACGCCGCCGCGGCGCTCGAGCTGACGCTCAGCGACGACGAGGTGGCCTCACTGGAGGGCCCGTACACACCCCGCGAGCCCACCTTCTTCTAGTCGCCCAGAAGACAGCGATCGCGCGAGGTCTGGCCGCCGCCCAGAACGACGACGGCCAGACCCCGCTGATGCAGGAGGACCACGATGACGACCTGGACCGAAGATGAGCTCGCCCGGATCCACCAGGCGATCGAGCTTGAGGTGACGTCGTATCGGCCCGACGGATCCACGCGCCCCGATACCACCATCTGGCACGTTCGCGTGGAGGACGCGATCTACCTCCGCTCCGCCCGGGGCCCGCACAACGGCTGGTTCCGGCGCGCCCTGGCATCCGGAGCCGGGCGGATCCGGTCGGGCGGGGTGACGAAGGACGTGACCTTCGAGCTCGCCGACCCGGCGGTCCGCCAGGCCGTCGACGCTGCCTACCACGCCAAGTACGACCGATACGGCCCCGGGCCTGTCGGTGCGGTCACCGGACCAGACGTCCTCGAGACGACGCTCCGCGTCGTGCCGCGGAACTGAGCGTGCCGTCCCTCGCACGCACCAGGCCGAACGTCGGGGAACGGCGAGCATGACCGCGGTTCGCCTCACTCGTCGTGACGTCCTGCACCTTGCCCTCGCCGGTACGGCTGCGGTCGCGCTGGGCTCCTGCGCCGAGCCCCAGACCCCCGGGCCACCCACTCCCGCCTTCAGGACGGAGCCGACCGACATGAGCACCGCACCACGTCCGGGAGTCCTGCTCGTCTACTTCTCCCGTGCCGGCGAGAACTACTGGGAGGGCGGCCGCCGCGACCTCGAGGTCGGCAACACCGAACGGCTCGCGACGATGATCGCTGAGCGCATCGGCTGTGACGTCTATCGCGTGGAAGCCAGCGAGCCGTACTCGGACGACTATGACGACACCGTCGCGCGCAACGTGCGCGAGCAGGACCGAGACGCCCGGCCGGGCATCGTCGGAGAGCTGCCCGACACCTCCGCGTACGACATCGTGATCCTGGCCAGCCCGATCTGGAACGTTCGCCCACCGATGATCATGTCGACATTTGCGGAGTCGGTCCCTCTCACCGGTCGGACGGTGCTTCCCGTCACCACGCACGCGATGAGCGGCCTCGGCCGGTCCATCGAGGTCTACTCCGAGCTCGCGCCCAACGCCACGATCGGCCGGGGTCTCGCGGTTCGCGGCGAGGCTGTCAGCGACGCTGGCGCTGACGTCGAGCGTTGGCTGGCTCGCGTCGACCTCATCTGACACCGCGGGGCGGTCGCCTCGCGAAGCTGCGACTCTTCCTCACCCGGACGAGCGAACGCAAACAGGACCACATTCGACCCGCGGGGAGGAGTGTGAATCGAACGCGGGCCAATCCAGCCCGTCCCGGACAGAGGAGTCCGACGGTGAGCATCCGAATCACGCACGTTCGACTAGCGCCTGGGTATAACGACCACGAGCACATCGTTAGGTATAGGTGGGTCGGCATCGAGAGCGGATCAAGCGGCGAGAGCGACAAGCCGGCTCTCGTAGCGTGGCTCGAAGAGGCGAGCGGGAACCGAGCGTTCGTGGGTAGCGGCAACCAGAAGGTTGAGGTCGGGGTCGTGCACCCTTCGTATGGGCAGCCATACGTCCGCACTTACGCCGACAATGTTTGGACGAACAACCTTCTGAGCCTGGACCGCTTCTAGCCTGCGGGCGGCTCCTGGCCCACGGGGCAGGCAGGCGGGTATGCGGCAGCTAGCGCCCTCCGGACGAACGATCACGCGGCCGCAATTGGCACGCGTGCAAGAGGAGTCGGGCGCAGTGATCGTCAGCCGTCAGCCGGTGGAGCTCGAGGGTGTCTGAGGACCTCCTCGTGTGGCACGGGCGCATCCAGGTGAGTCCTGGTCACACCCTCGACCGGGGTGGTTCACGGCCCGAATGGAGCCTTGGTGAACCGTCGAATGCCGTGCGCTCTCGGAGTCCGTTGAGCCGCGGGGTCGCGTGTTGCGCACTTTCTGGCGTACCTGCTTGTGGGAGGACGGACCACCGAGGTCGCTCCCAGGGGGTGGGGCTCGGTGATGTCGATGCACAAGCTGACGGTCGGCGACGGCTACACGTACCTGACTAGGCACGTCGCAGCTGGCGATGCCGGGCTGTCGGCAGGGGAGTCGCTCACGGCGTACTACGAGCAGACGGGCAATCCCGCCGGCCGTTGGGTCGGCCGTGGCCTGGAGGCTCTCGGCGCCCGTGGGCTTCCCGACGGAACTGCGGTGAACGAGTCGGCCATGGCGCACGTGTTCCGGGATGGCTGCGATCCGATCAGTCGAGTGCCCCTCGGGCGTCCGTATCGCCAGGGCGGTGACGGACAGGGTCGGCATGCGGTCGCCGGGTATGACTTGACGTTCACCGCACCGAAGTCCGTCTCCGTCGTATGGGGTCTGGCCGACCGAACGACGCGCGCGGCGCTCTACGACGCGCACCGAGCGGCGCTGACCTCGGCTCTCCAGTTCGTCGAGCACTCGGTGCTCAGGACCAGGGGTCGGCGCAGCCGGCTGCCGGCAGGTCACCACGCGCGGAATGATCGCCGCCGAGTTCGACCACTGGGACTCCCGTGCGGGGGATCCGAACTTGCACACCCACGTGGTGATAGCCAACAAGGTCCAGGGACCCGACGGTGCGTGGCGGTCCGTCGACGGCCGGACCATGCATGCCGCCGCGGTCACCGTCTCCGAGCTCTACGACGCCCTGCTCGCCGATGAGGTGACGCGGCGACTGGGCGCGACCTGGTCACTCCGGGACCGTGGTGAGCGCCGCAACCCCGCCTTCGAGCTCGACGGCGTCGGCGATGACCTGCTGACCGAGTTCTCCGCCCGCTCAGAGCAGATCCACTGCGCAGAGCAGCGCTGGGCTGAGGAGTTCGCCGAGCGGCGAGGTCGAGCGCCATCACGAGTGGAGACGACCAGGGCCCGTCAGCATCTGACCCGCGAGACCCGGCCGCCCAAGGTAGTTCGGGCGCTTCGAGATCTCCTCGCCGACTGGGCGAATCGAGCGCGCGCTGTGACCGGCATGGAGCCGATCGACCTGGCCGCCGCGGCCCTGACCGGCAACTACGGCCGGCCGCTGAGAGCGTCGGACGTCGGACCGGACGTCCGAGCAGCGATTGTGGCCCAGGTCATCGAGGACGTCTCGACGCGTCGCTCCGTCTGGTCGACGTGGAACCTTGGTGCTGCCGCCCTGCGCTCTTCCCTGGCACTGCGGATGGCCTCGCCGAAGGATCGGCTGGCACTGACCAACGACCTGGTGAGATTGGCGGTCGAGGCGTGCTTACGCATCGACGATCCCGAGCGAGGCCGGACCCGCGTCGGAGAAGAGACGTTCACCTCTCTGGAGCTCCTGCAGGCTGAGCAGTCGATGCTCGACGCGACCGAGACCGACCTCCCCATCGGAGTCAGCCCCATCGCCGAGCGCGTCGCCGACCGGCACATGGCGGATCTCGCTGATGACCAGCGTGTCGCTGCCAAGGCGATTCTGATGTCGACGCGGAGCCTGGACGTGCTTGTGGGCCCAGCGGGGTCGGGCAAGACGACGACCCTTGCGGCCCTGGCGGACGCCTGGCGACAGATCCGTGGCGATGTCGTGGGACTGGCGCCGTCGGCCAGTGCGGCGGCGACCCTCTCCGAGGCGCTGAGTGCGCGGTGCGAGACCGCCGCCAAGTGGATTCATGAGTCCGCCGGCGACGGCGCGAGCCAGCGCGCCCTGCGGTACGAGACCGACTCGACCATCGTCAGCGACTCGACATCGAGCTACTGGGAGAGGAACGCGGCGAACCAGCGGCGGAGCGTGCTCGTCGTGGAGCAGGACCGGTGGCGGTTTCACCGTGGCGATCTGGTCATCGTCGACGAAGCGTCCATGGCCGACACACGCACGCTAGCCGCCCTCGTCGAGCAGGCTGCCGTCGCCGACGCGAAGGTGCTGCTCGTCGGGGACCACCTGCAGCGCGGCGCGGTCGACGCTGGCGGCGCGTTCGGGATGCTCGCGCGTCGCGGACCCGCCGCCGAGCTGCGAACCCTGTGGCGGTTCAGCCAACCCTGGGAAGCCCGTGCCACCCTCGAGCTGCGACACGGACAGCCTGCCGCTCTGGATGCCTACGTCCAGCATGGTCGCGTCAGCCACGGCTCCCACGACGACATGCTCGAGGACGCCCTGATCGCGGCCGCCGACGCCGACGCACAGGGCCGGACCGTCCTGCTGGCGGCCGCCGACCGGCGCACCGTCAACGAGCTCAACGCCCGCACCCGCGCCGAACGCATCCGCACCGGCAAGGTCCGCACGGTCGGCATCACGTTGAGCGACGGCCTGACTGGCGGCGTCGGCGACCGCGTCGTCACCCGCCGCAACAACCGCCGCCTACGCACCACCGATGGGTTCGTCCGTAACGGCGACCTCTGGGAAGTCGCCGCGGTTCTTCCTGACGGCGGCCTGCGCGTCCGCTCGGTCGGCGAGCCTGCCGGATCGACCGTTCGCCTGCCGGCGACGTACGTGGCCGACTCCGTCGAGCTCGGCTACGCCACCACCACCGCCCGCAGCCAGGGCATGACCGTCGACGAGACCCACACCGTGGTCACCGCCGGCATGGGCCGCGAAGACCTCTACGTCGCCATCAGCCGCGGCCGCCACCTCAACCGCCTCTACGTCGCCACCGATCGCCCCGACCCCGACTGCCTGCCCTCGGGCGAGAGCACAACCGCCCGCGAGATCCTCGATCGGATCCTCGCCACGACGCACGCTGAGCCCTCCGCCACCGAGTCGTGGGCCGCGCACCACCCCGACGCACCTCAGCCGCCGCTCCAGGTGCTCGGCACGAAGCCAGGCCACGCCGCTCGGCGACCACAGCCGAGCTTCGAGCCCACCGCGGCGCCGACCAGCCAGGCGGGCGATCGATCGGTGCTGGAGCGGTGGTGACACAGAACGAGAACCGAGAACCGGAAGCGTCTAGTTGGGTGCGTACACGAGGAGGAATCATGACCACATCAGCGCGGGAAGAACTCCCATCGGAGTTCGTCTCGGTCGGCGACGTTGCCGCCGATCTGCAAGTCACGGAGCGGTTCATTCGCAGACTCATCGCCGATGGCGAGCTTCAGGCCTTCAGAGTGGGCAGTCGTCTCGTGAGGGTTCGTCGCGGAGACGTCGAGGCGATGCTCCGGCCGGTCGCGGAGCAGCGGCACCAGAGCGTGTAGTACGACTCGACTGGCCTGTTCTGGACTGGATCGGCCGTCGCGCGGTCCATGCGGAGTCGTCGATACAGGCGCTTAGCGTGGCGTCGTGACGCGTCCTCCGGGCTTCGACGTCTCCTCGGCGAGCTGGCTCTGACGGCGGCGTTCTTGCTTGTCTCAGTTTTCTTTGCAGCGTCCGTCTTTTGGCAGCGTCCGGCGCTCCGCCGGCCCGGGTGTGGGCGGAGCATGTGAGCATCCTCGCCATGCGCGCGGGCGATGTCTTCGAGCCACTGGCAGACGTTGTTAGGGCGTTGCCTTACCGCGTCCGAGTCGTCGTGAGCGGGACGCTCTTGCTCGCTGCGCTGGCGCTGCTCGCCGTGGGTCGGCTTGACGACGTCGCTGCGTGGTCAATCCGCGAGATGGGTGCTGTCGTTCTGGACCGGCTCCAACCTCTGTTCGGTGCCCTGGCTAAAGACCTGAAAGAGGGTGGGTAGCCCTGAAGCCGGTCCCTGAGAAAGCCTCGCTCGTGGTCGCCGCCGAGGCCACGTGGCAAGTGCCCGAGCCGGCCGTATACCTCGATCAGTGGGTGTGGATCCGCCTGTCGCGAGCCGCGCGCGGCCGGCCCGAGCGGCCTGAGGACGTCGATGTTCTCTCCGCGGTCCGCGATGCAGCGCGCGCGGGGGTCGTGTTCCCACTCTCCGCTACTCATTACGAGGAGACATTGCGGATCCTTGACCCGCGACAGCGAGATGCCCTGGTCGCGGTGATGGCGCCAATCTCATCGGTCAGGACGATCCGGCGACACTCTGACCTTGTGCGACACCAGATCCTGGTCGCACTGCACGAGACCGTTGGCCGTCCCGCGTTCCGACCTGCCCAGCTCCAAGTTCTCGGGCTAGGCGTGTCGTGGGCATTTCGCGGCGTCGAGGCACACTTGCAGGTCAGGGGGCCTGATGATGCGGTCCTAGATGTCGACAAGGGCTGGCTCCGACATGCCAACCAGTACTTTGAGGCGCTCCAGCTGGCGGGTCCGGGCGACGACGATCTGCCCGACCTTCGTCGCGACGGGTATCGCAGCCCGCGCGAGATCGAGGATGCTCCGGGGAGCCGGCTGGCGTGGGAAGCCCTGTTGGCCGAGCGTCTAGCAGCCCGACGCACCAAGCCCGATGAGTTGCGCCGCCTGATGTTGGCCCGTGAGTTGTCTCACGAGTACCTGGATCTGCTCAACGCGATCCTCGCCGAGTACCGCCTGACGCTCAACGACATCGCGGGCAGTGTTGACCCGGCGACGGCGCAGCGCCGCATGGTGGAGTTCGCCGAGCGGATCCCGACGATGCGGATCGCAGCGGAGATCAAGACATTGCTGTTTCGGAACCCGCATCGGAAGTGGTCGCACAACATGGTGCGAGACATCGACGCGGTGAGCGTCGCGATCCCATACTGCCGCGTCGCGGTGATCGACAGAGATGCGGCCGATCTAGCAAGGCGCGTGGGTGCGGGCGTTCGACATGGGACAACCGTGATCAGCGACCTCAACGCGCTGCCCCCGCTCCTCGAGGAGCTGCGTGGGGGGCCTCCGCCCGGACGACCGCAGGAAGGGGCGGCGTGGGACGCGATCGGTCCAGGTCAGGGCTTCGCGCTGACCTGGCCTCCACGACTGACCGGGGCGGACCTGCCAGCGGGATCGACGGTGAGACTGTCGGACCCCGATGGCGCTTCGTCGGTAAGCCGTATCAGCGAGTTGGCTCCAGACGAGTAGGGCTGGAGACCCGACGTCGCTTGGACGGCGATCGCGGTGGCGGGTGCTCTCGTGGAGGCCGTGGACCGCCACTCGACGAATCAGCACCGCGGTCGGCTTACTTTCCAGCGACACGCCAGCGACACGGCCGGACGTTCCTGCAGTTCAGACGGTGCCCGCGAAAGGACTCGAACCTTCGACCTTCTGCTCCGGAGGCAGACGCTCTATCCACTGAGCTACGCGGGCCGGGCACCGGACCCGGGGGTCCATGCGGTGCACGACACTACCAGCCGCGGCTCACTCGCCCAGCAGCGCGGACAGGTACCGGGTGGTCTCGTCGGCGGCCTTGCCGTCATCGCCCGCGACGACGGCCTCCACCAGGGCGTCGTGGGCGTCGTGACCGTGGGTGTCGGTGACGAAGTTGAACCGGATGTTCTCGCCGATGGCGTCGAGGAGGTTCTCGTACAGGGTGGCCAAGACCGGGTTGGCGGCGGCGCGGACGATGGCGCGGTGGAGGTCGAGGTCCGTCGCGACCATCGCCTCGAGGTCCCCCGCGTGGTAGGCGGCTGCGCGCTCGTCGCGACGCTTCAGCAGGCCGGTCGCGTCCGTGGCGGTGCGGCGACGGGCGGCGAGGCGGGCGGCCTCGACCTCGAGGGCTCGTCGGACCTCGACGACGTCACGCTGCCGGGCGTCGCCGATCTGCCGGCCCATGCTGGCGGCGAGCTCGTAGCGGGAGACGACGAAGGTGCCGGAGCCCTGGCGCCGCTCGAGCAGCCCGGCGTGCACCAGGGACTGCACGGCCTCGCGCACGGTGTTGCGGCCGACGCCGAGGAGGTCCACCAGGGCGGGCTCGGGCGGGATCCGTGCCCCGACCGGCCACTGCTCCGACTCGATCCTTCCGCGGAGCTCGTCCACCGCGGTGTCGATGAGTCCGGTCCGTCGCGCCATCCGGTCAGGCTCCGTTCCCAGGCATGCGGTGCAGTCAACACCGGGGGATCGGCCGGCGCCATACCTCCAGCGGATGATCTGCGGGATGCCCGTTCCCGCTGCATAAGGGCTCCGTCCGGCTCGGTACCCTTCTCCGGTGACCCCCGCTCAGCTCTCCGAGGCCCTCCGGGCCGCCCTCGTGCACGCCGTCGACGACGGCACGTTCGCCCTCGACCCCGCCGCGATCCCCGCGACGGTGCACCTCGAGCGACCGCGGCAGCGCGAGCACGGCGACTGGGCCACCAACGTGGCGATGCAGCTGGCCAAGAAGGCCGGCACCAACCCGCGCGCGTTCGCCGAGGAGCTGGCCCGCCGGCTGGCGTCCACCGAGGGGGTCTCCGCCGTCGAGGTGGCCGGCCCCGGCTTCCTCAACATCCGGCTCGACGCGGCCGCGGCCGGCGAGCTGGCCCGGTCCGTCGTGGCGCAGGGCACGCAGTACGGGCAGAACGAGACGCTGGCGGGCGTCGCGCTCAACCTCGAGTTCGTGTCCGCCAACCCGACGGGTCCGCTGCACATCGGCGGCGTGCGCTGGGCGGCTGTCGGCGACAGCCTCGCGCGGGTGCTGCAGGCCTCCGGCGCGGCGGTGACGCGGGAGTACTACTTCAACGACCACGGCGCGCAGATCGACCGCTTCTCGCGCTCGCTGCTGGCCCGCGCCCTCGGCGAGGACGCACCCGAGGACGGCTACGGCGGCGCCTACATCACGGAGATCGCCGAGCAGGTGGTGGCCGACGCCCTCGCCGCGGGGGAGCCCGACCCGCGCACGCTGCCGACGGACGACGCCAACGAGGCCTTCCGGGCACGCGGCGTGGAGCTGATGTTCGCCGAGATCCGGCAGTCCCTGGAGAGCTTCGGCGTCGAGTTCGACGTGTACTTCCACGAGGACTCGCTGCACGAGTCGGGTGCCGTCGACCACGCGATCGCCCGCCTGCGCGAGCTCGGCCACATCTTCGAGGCGGACGGTGCCACCTGGCTGCGCACCACGACCTTCGGCGACGACCGCGACCGCGTGGTCATCCGGTCCAACGGCGAGGCCGCCTACATCGCGGGCGACATCGCGTACTACCTGGACAAGCGCGAGCGCGGCTTCGACCGGGTCGTCATCATGCTCGGCGCGGACCACCACGGGTACATCGGCCGGATGATGGCGATCTGCGCGGCGTTCGGGGACACCCCGGGCGTGAACCTGGAGATCCTCATCGGGCAGCTGGTCAACCTGGTGAAGAACGGCGCCCCGGTGCGGATGAGCAAGCGCGCCGGCACCGTGGTCACCATCGACGACCTGGTCGACGCGGTCGGCGTGGACGCGGCCCGGTACGCGCTGGCCCGCTCGTCGGCCGACTCGATGATCGACCTGGACCTCGACCTGCTGACGCGGGCAACCAACGAGAACCCCGTGTTCTACGTCCAGTACGCGGCGGCGCGCACGTTCCGCGTGGGGGTCAACGCCGCGGAGGCGGGCGTCCGCCGCGAGGACGGCTTCGACGCGTCGCTCCTCGACCACGAGAGCGAGTCGGTCCTCATCGGCCGGATCGCCGAGTTCCCGCGCGTGGTCGCCCAGGCGGCCGACCTGCGTGAGCCGCACCGCATCGCCCGGTACCTCGAGGAGCTCGCCGGCAGCTACCACAGGTGGTACGACGAGAAGCACCGCGTGGTCCCGTTCGGCGACGAGCCGGTCAGCGACGCGCACCGCACCCGCCTGTGGCTCAACGACGCCACCCGCCAGGTGCTGGCCAACGGGCTGGGGCTGCTCGGGGTCACCGCCCCGGAGCGGATGTGACCACCTTCATCCCCGGCGAGCCCTGGTCCACCGGGGTCGCGCGGGCGGCCGACGGCTCGGTCACGGTCGGGGGTGTCGGCGTGCGCACGCTCGCCGCGCAGCACGGCACCCCGGCCTACGTCCTCGACGAGGCGGACCTGCGGGCACGTGCCCGCGGCTACCGGCGCGCGTTCGAGACCGCGTTCGCGGAGATCGGTGCCGGCATCGACGTGTACTACGCGGGCAAGGCGTTCCTGTCCGTGGCGGTCGCGCGCTGGGTGCACGAGGAGGGCCTGCGCGTGGACACCGCGACGGGCGGCGAGCTGGCGGTGGCGCTGCGCGCGGGGGTCCCCGGCGCGCACCTCGGGCTGCACGGCAACAACAAGTCGGACGCGGAGATCGCGCGGGCGCTGGACGCGGGGGTCGGCCGGATCATCGTCGACTCGCTGGTGGAGATCGACCGGGTGGCCGACGCGGTCGCCGCCCGCGGGGGAGCGCCGGCGCCGGTGATGGTGCGCGTGACCACCGGGGTGCACGCGGGCGGCCACGAGTACATCTCGACGGCGCACGAGGACCAGAAGTTCGGCCTCTCGATCGCGTCGCCCGACGGGGACAGCCCGGCGATGCAGGGCCTCCTGAAGGTGCTGGCACGCCCGGAGCTGCGCCTGCTGGGCCTCCACTCGCACATCGGCTCGCAGATCCTGGACCCCTCGGGGTTCGAGGTGGCGGCACGCGCGGTACTGACCCTGCGGGCCCGGCTGGCCGAGCGGACGGGCGTGCTCGTCGACGAGGTCGACCTCGGCGGCGGCTACGGCATCGCGTACCTGCCCGGGGAGGTCGCCCTCGACCCGGACCGGATCGCCAAGGACATCGCGGGCTCCGTCGAGGCGTCCAACGCCGAGCTCGGCACCCCGCTGCCGCGGTTCTCCATCGAGCCGGGCCGCGCGATCGTCGGCCCTGCGGGTCTGACCCTCTACACGGTGGGCACGGTCAAGCCGGTCCGGCTCGACGACGGCCGCACCCGCACCTACGTGTCGGTCGACGGCGGGATGAGCGACAACCTCCGGCCGGCCCTGTACGGCGCGCGGTACCACGCGGAGGTCGTCGGCCGGCGGGGGAGTCTCGAGACGGTGCTGGCGCGGGTCGTCGGCAAGCACTGCGAGAGCGGCGACATCGTGGTGCACGAGGTGCAGCTCCCCGCCGACATCCGCGCGGGCGACCTGCTCGCCGTCGCGGCGACCGGTGCCTACGGCCGCTCGATGGCGTCCAACTACAACCACGTCCCGCGCCCGCCGGTGGTCGCCGTGGCGAAGGGGACCAGCCGCGTGCTGGTGCGCCGCGAGACCGAGGACGACCTCCTCGGGCTCGACCTCGGCTGAGCCGCCCACCGGTCGGACCTGCGGTCCGGGCGTCGGGACGCACCCCTATCCTGGGGGCGCTCTCGACCCATCCGACTGGAGGCCGTCCCGTGCCCTCGCCCGTGCCCGCCCATCCGCCCCTGCGCGTCGCCGTCCTCGGGTGCGGTGTCGTCGGCACGGAGGTGGTGCGGCTGCTCACGACGCAGGCGTCGGACCTGGCAGCTCGCGTGGGCGCGCCCCTCGAGCTGGTCGGGGTCGCGGTGCGCGACGTCGACGTCGCGCGTGACCCGGTGGTCGACCGCGCCCTGCTGACCGCCGACGCGGAGTCGCTCGTCGAGCGCGCCGACGTGGTGGTCGAGGTCATGGGCGGCATCGAGCCCGCGCGAAGCCTGCTGCTGCGGGCCATCGCCGGCGGCGCGTCCGTCGTGACCGCCAACAAGGCGCTGCTGGCCCAGGACGGACCCACGCTCTACGCGGCGGCCGACGAGGCCGGTGTGGACCTGTACTTCGAGGCGGCTGTCGCCGGAGCGATCCCGATCGTCCGCCCGGTGCGCGAGTCGCTCGCGGGCGACCGCGTGACGCGCGTGCTCGGCATCGTCAACGGCACCACCAACTACGTGCTCGACAAGATGGCCTCCGAGGGCCTCGACCTGGACCAGGCGGTCAAGGAGGCCCAGGCGCTCGGCTACGCGGAGGCGGACCCGACCGCCGACGTCGAGGGGTACGACGCCGCCGCGAAGGCCGCGATCCTCGCCTCGCTCGCGTTCCACACCCGCGTCTCCATCGACGACGTGTCCCGCGAGGGCATCACGTCGCTGACCGCCGACGACGTCCTGTGGGCCGAGCGCACCGGCTACGTGCTCAAGCTCCTCGCGATCGCCGAGCGCGGCACCGCCGACGGGGTCGACGGCGTGCAGGTCCGCGTGCACCCCGCGCTGGTGCCCGTCAGCCACCCGCTCGCCGGGGTCCGGGGCGCCTACAACGCGGTCTTCGTCGAGGCCGAGGCCGCGGGCGAGCTCATGTTCTACGGCCGCGGCGCCGGCGGCGAGCCGACGGCGTCCGCGGTGCTCGGGGACGTCGTCTCGGTCGCCCGCCACCGGGTGCTCGGCGGCAAGGGCCCGATCGAGTCGCGCTACGCCGAGCTTCCGGTCCTGCCCGCCGCCGCGGCGCGCACCCGCTACCAGGTGCGACTCGAGGTGGCCGACCGCCCGGGCGTGCTCGCGCAGGTGGCCACCGTCCTGGCCTCGCACGACGTGTCGATCGAGGCCGTGCGGCAGTCGCCGGCCTCCGAGACGCCCGAGGCCGACTTCGCGCGCCTGGTGATCACCACGCACGCCGCCCCCGAGCACGCGCTGCGCAGCACGGTCGACGCCATCGCCGGCCTCGACGTCGTGCGTCGTGTCGTGTCCGTCCTGCGAGTCGAGGGAGCCTGATGGCCCACCAGTGGCGCGGCGTCATCGCCGAGTACGCCGACCGCCTGCCCGCGCACGTCCAGGAGCGCATCATCACGCTGGGGGAGGGCGGCACGCCGCTCGTCCCCTCGCCGACGCTCTCGCAGCGCACCGGCGCCGAGGTGTTCATCAAGGTCGAGGGCATGAACCCGACCGGGTCGTTCAAGGACCGCGGCATGACGACCGCGATGTCCGCTGCCGCCGGCCGGGGCGCCAAGGCGGTCGTGTGCGCGTCGACCGGCAACACGTCCGCGTCGGCGGCGGCCTACGCCACCCGCGCGGGCATGGTCTGCGCGGTGCTGGTGCCGGACGGCAAGATCGCCATGGGCAAGCTCAGCCAGGCGATCGCCCACGGAGCCACGCTGCTGCAGGTCGACGGCAACTTCGACGACTGCCTGATCGCCGCCCGCAAGCTCGCTGAGGCGTACCCGGTCGAGCTGGTGAACTCGGTGAACCCCGACCGCATCGAGGGCCAGAAGACGGGAGCGTTCGAGATCGTCGACGCCCTCGGGGACGCTCCTGACATCCACGTGCTCCCGGTCGGCAACGCCGGCAACATCACCGCGTACTGGAAGGGCTACCGCGAGTACGCGGGGCTCGACGCCGGCGCCGCGCACACCGCGGTCGCCTCGCGCACCCCGATCATGTGGGGCTTCCAGGCCGCCGGCGCCGCGCCCATCGTCAAGGGCCACCCGATCGACCAGCCCGAGACCATCGCCACGGCCATCCGGATCGGCAACCCGGCGTCCTGGCGGCAGGCCGAGGAGGCGCGGGACGTGTCCGGCGGGCTCATCGAGGCCGTCACCGACGAGCAGATCCTCGCCGCGCACCGCGTGCTCTCCGCCGAGGTCGGCATCTTCGTGGAGCCCGCCTCGGCGTCCGGCGTGGCGGGTCTGCTCATGCTCAGCGAGCAGGGTCGCGTCCCCGCCGGGGCGCGCATCGTCATCACGGTCACGGGACACGGCCTCAAGGACCCACAGTGGGCGCTGCGCACACCGGACGGCAGCGACGTCGTCCCGGTGCGCATCTCGTCCGACGTGGTGTCCATCGCCACCGCCCTCGGCCTGGACTGAGGCCCCCGCGATGCGCCTGGGTGCGGACCACGTCCGCGTCCGCGTCCCCGCAACCAGCGCCAACCTCGGTCCCGGTTTCGACGCGTTCGGCATCGCCCTCGGGCTGTACGACGAGCTCGAGGTCCGGGCGCTCGGCTCACCGGGCGTCAAGGTCGAGGTCACCGGCGAGGGTGCCGGTCAGGTGCCCGACGACGAGCAGCACCTGGTGGTCAGCTCGCTGCGGGCCGCCCTCGATCTCGTCGGTGCCTCGCAGGCGGGGCTGCACCTGGTCTGCCACAACCGCATCCCGCACGGCCGCGGGCTCGGCTCGTCCGCCGGGGCGGTCGTCGCGGGGATCGTCGCCGCCCGCGGGCTGATCGCGGAGCCGGGCGCCCTGTCCGACGACGTGGCGATCGACCTCGCCGCGCAGATCGAGGGGCACCCCGACAACGCGGCTCCGGCGGTGCTCGGCGGCGCGACGCTCGCGTGGCGCGACGACCGGTTCCGCGCCATCGGCCTCGCGGTCCACGACGACCTGGCGCTGCTCGCGATCGTGCCGCCGAACCACCTGTCCACCAAGGCCGCCCGGGGCGTGCTGCCGGCGACCGTGCCGCACACGGACGCCGCGTTCCAGGCGGGCCGGGCCGCGCTGCTGGTCGAGGCGCTCGGGCGGCGTCCGGACCTGCTGCTCACCGCGACGCAGGACCGGCTGCACCAGGAGTACCGGCGTGCCGTGATGCCCGGCTCGCTCGCGCTCGTCGACGTGCTCCGGGCGCAGGGCGTAGCCGCGGTGGTGTCCGGCGCCGGGCCGACCGTGCTCGTGCTCGCGCGGCGCACGGGGACCGGCACGACCGACGCGGACGACGCCGTGAGCGCCGCGTTCGGCGGCGCCATGGGGGGCTGGCAGATCCTGCCGCTCCCGGTGGATCGCACCGGCGCGACCGTCCAGCGCGTGGTCTGACGGGTGAAGTACACCTCGGTTGTTCACTCGGTCTGGTGGCGGTTCCGACAGTGATAGCATCGAAACGTTCCCTGGATCTCGTCCTCTGGTAACCCGTCGCACGTGACCGGTCGCCGCAGAATGAGTAGACGACCCGAGAACGATCCAGCCCACCGTGCGCAGACGTCGTCGTACGCAGCGCGTGTGTGGCTCCAGCACCGTCCAGGTCACCTCGACCGGACGTCGGCCGATCCCCGAACCATCGGGTCCCGGCCACTGACGAGGGGAAGGGTCCTTCGTGACAGACATCATCGAGCCCGCCGTGAGCAACTCCGGCGGGTCCGCCCGCAGCGCCGGCATCTCGGCGCTCCGCCTGCCCGAGCTGCAGGCCATGGCGTCCCAGCTGGGCGTCAAGGGCACGTCCAAGATGCGCAAGGGCGACCTCGTCCAGGCCATCGCGGACGCTCGTGGCGGTTCGCGCCCGCAGGCGCTCGAGCCGCGCCGTGACGTCAGCCGTGAGCAGAGCACGGCCGTGGCCGAGGAGCCGACGCGCAGCGCACGCGCACCCCGGACCGAGGCCCCCCAGCTCGACCTCGGCGGCGACTCCGCCCCGGCACAGCAGGACCGCGGGAGCAGGGCACCCCGCGGTGACGCGCTCGCCGGCCTCGAGGCCGCGCTGGACGCCAAGCTCGCGCCGGTCGAGCAGCGGGACGACCGTGCCGCGCGTGCGGCCGACGCCGTCGGCGTGGTGACCGGTGAGCGGCGCTCGCGCCGGGCCGGCCGTGGAGCAGGCGCGCCGCAGGGCGACGAGCCGGACCGCGCGCCGAGCAACGGCCAGCAGGCCGACCGCCAGCAGGCCGACCGTGCGCAGGCGGACCGCCAGCAGACGGACCGCCAGCAGGGTGAGCGCCAGCAGAGCACCCAGCAGCGCGACGCCGCCCAGCGGGACGGCCGCCAGCAGGCGGGGAACGCGCCGCAGGGCGCCTCGCAGCAGGGCACCCAGCAGCGTCGCGAGGACGAGGACGGTCTCGACGAGCGCGGCGGCCGCCGCCGTCGCTCGCGCGACCGCTACCGCGACCGTGACCGAGACCGCAAGGGTCGCGGCACCCGTGGCCGTCCCGGTGCGGGCGAGCTCGCGGGCCTCGACGACATCGAGGTCAGCGAGGACGACGTCCTCCTGCCCGTCGCGGGCATCCTCGACCTGATGGACAGCTACGCGTTCGTCCGCACCACGGGCTACCTGCCCAGCGCGAACGACGTGTACGTGTCCCTCAACCAGGTCAAGCGGTACGGCCTGCGCCGCGGCGACGCGGTGACCGGCGCCGTGCGCCAGCCGCGCGAGGGCGAGCAGCCGCCGGCGCAGGGCAACCGGCCCAGCAAGTTCAACGCGCTGGTCCGCCTCGACTCGGTCAACGGCCTGGAGCCCGACGGCGCCCGCGTGCGCCCCGAGTTCAACAAGTTGACGCCGCTCTACCCGCAGGAGCGCCTGCGCCTGGAGAGCGAGCAGGGCAAGCTGTCGCCGCGCGTGATCGACATCGTCGCGCCCATCGGCAAGGGCCAGCGCGGCCTCATCGTCGCGCCCCCCAAGGCGGGCAAGACGATCATCATGCAGCAGATCGCCAACGCCATCACGACCAACAACCCCGAGGTCCACCTCATGGTCGTGCTCGTCGACGAGCGCCCCGAAGAGGTCACGGACATGGAGCGGACGGTCAAGGGTGAGGTCATCGCCTCGACCTTCGACCGCCCCGCCTCCGACCACACGATCGTCGCCGAGCTCGCCATCGAGCGCGCCAAGCGGCTGGTCGAGCTGGGTCAAGACGTCGTCGTGCTGCTCGACTCGCTCACGCGTCTGTCGCGCGCCTACAACCTGGCCGCCCCGGCGTCCGGGCGGATCCTCTCGGGTGGTGTCGACGCCTCGGCGCTGTACCCGCCCAAGCGGTTCTTCGGTGCGGCCCGCAACATCGAGCACGGCGGCTCGCTGACCATCCTCGCCTCGGCGCTGGTGGAGACCGGTTCCAAGATGGACGAGGTCATCTTCGAGGAGTTCAAGGGCACCGGGAACATGGAGCTCCGGCTCTCCCGCGGCCTGGCCGACAAGCGCATCTTCCCGGCGGTCGACGTCAACGCGTCGGGCACCCGCCGCGAGGAGATCCTCATGCCGCACGACGAGCTGAAGATCATCTACAAGCTCCGCCGCGTGATGGGCGCGCTCGACCAGACGCAGGCCATCGAGCTGCTCATCGGCAAGCTCAAGGAGACCAGGTCGAACGTCGAGTTCCTGCTCCAGGTGCAGAAGACGACCCCCGGCAACGACTGACCGTCCCGCGTCGTGCCGACGGCCCCGCCTCCCGTGCCGGAGGCGGGGCCGTCGCGTTCGAGAAGGAGACTGCGGTGCACCGCGTGGAGTACTCGGACGTGCGGGAGCGTGGGCGACGTCCGCCGCGAGAGACGACCGGGCACGCGGAAGGCAGTCACGCGTGAAGCTGCGTCTGACGAGGCTCCTTGTGCGCGCTGGCTGCCGTGATCACCGGCGATGCGGCGCTGCGGGGCCAGGTCCAGGCCAGCCGAAGGATCACGGCGAGCAGGACCACCTCCAGGACGACGGCGAGCCCGTAGTAGTACGTCCAGGACTCGCCCACCGCGTTGAACATCGCGAAAGGGACCTGGACCGATGCCACGACGAGGTTCGTGATCCGGCTCGCGCGGGCCGGCAGCATGGCGGACAGCACCACCATCAGGATCGGGATGGCCATGAGGATGAGGAATGCGGTCAACAACGTCTGGGTGATGTCGAACTCGAAGACGACGCCGACCAGGATGTCGTCGACCTTGCCGGGCACGAAGAAGCCCAGGATGTCCACGTAGGCGTACAGGAACATGAAGCTCGTCCACGCTGCGACGAGCTTCGCTCTCACGGGCAGGCGCGAGTCGTCCAGCGTGGTCGTGGTGTCTCGGCGAGTGCTCATCTGGGTGCTCCGTCGTCTGGGTGAGGTGTGGCTCCTTCACCATCGCGGACCCTCGTGCTGGGCACACCAGCCTCAGAGCCTGACCCGGACTGGCCGTTCGCTCAGTGGCCCTCTTGTGCTTTCGGCTGATTCGCCGCTCACCTCGGATCCCTAGGCTGACCGGATGGTCACCAACGTCCTGCGCGTGCTGTGGGCCGAACCTCGACCGGCGAACCCTCCCGCCCGGGTCTCCCGGGACTGGGCGCTCATCGCCGTGCTGACGGTCTGGTCCGTGGCCGAGGCGGCGCTCCGTGACGTCCTGGCCCCGCTCCCGCTGGTGCTCCTCGCCGTGCTCGCGGTCGTGGCGCCCCTGCTCTGGCGACGCACTCACCCGCTCGGGGCGGTCGTGGTCTCCTTCGGCACGTTGACGATGGTCGACGCGGTGAGGATCTTCTCGGGCTCGGAAGGCGGTCTGCTGGCGAGCACCTCGGCGGCGCTGGTCCTGGCCTACTCCCTGTTCCGGTGGGGAGCTGGTCGCGAGGCGGTGATCGGCCTCGGAGTCATCCTTGTCTGGCTGGCCGTCACCAACGTGGCAGACCCGACCAGCCTGGCGGATGCGGTGGGCGCCTACGCCTTCTTCTTGTTCTCCGCGGCGCTCGGCGCTGCCATCCGCTACCACGCGAGCGCCCGCATCCGCGACATCGACGAAGCCAAGGCCCGCGAGCGCGAGCAGATCGCTCGCGAGCTCCACGACACCGTTGCGCACCACGTCTCCGGCATCGCCATCCAGGCTCAGGCGGGACGTGCCGTAGCCGCCTCGGACCCCGAACGTGCCGTCGAAGCCCTGGTCATCATCGAGGACGCCGCCACCCAGACGCTCCTCGAGATGCGCACCATGGTGGGCATCCTGCGCGCCCCGCAGGATGCGGAGTTCGCGCCGCAGCCCGGAGTGGCCGACCTCGAGCGGCTGACCGGCGGTCTCGAGGCGCGTCCTCACGTCCAGGTGACGCTCTCCGGGGAGCTCAAGGACCTCAGCCCGGCCGTCGGGGCCGCGATCTACCGCCTGGCCCAGGAGTCGGTCACGAACGCTCGCCGGCACGCCCGCCACGCGACGCGAGTCACCGTGGTTGTCGTCGGTGACGCCGAGGGCGTGCTGCTGACCGTCGACGACGACGGTGCGCCCAGCACGGCCGACGGGGGCACCGCGGGATACGGCCTCGTGGGAATGCAGGAACGCACCACACTGCTCGGCGGGACGTTCTACGCGGGCCCGACCGCCGACCGTGGCTGGCGGGTCCGAGCAACGCTGCCCCGCACCGGGACCGCACGATGAGCATCCGGGTACTGATCGCCGACGACCAGCAGATCGTCCGCACCGGTCTGACGATGCTGCTCGACGCCCAACCCGACATCGAGGTGGTCGGCGCGGCCGCTGACGGCCGCGAGGCAGTGCACCTGGCGCTCCAGCTCCGCCCGGACGTCGGCCTGTTCGACGTCCGGATGCCGCTGATGGACGGCATCGAAGCCACCCGTCACCTTGCCGGGCCCCACGTCACCGACCCTCTGCCCATCGTGGTGATCACCACCTTCGATCTCGACGAGTACGTCCACGAGGCACTCAAGGCCGGCGCCCGCGGTTTCTTGCTCAAGGACGCCGGACCCGCGCTGCTGACCCAGGCGATCCGCGCCGCGGCTGACGGAGATGCGCTCATCGCACCCAGCGTGACCGTCCGCCTGCTCGCGGCGTTCGCGCACTCACAGACCGGACCTGCACGGCAGCCCCTCGAGCCGCTCACGGCCCGTGAGGAGGAGGTGCTGATCCCGGTGGCGCAGGGCCGCACCAACGACGAGATCGCGACCGAGCTGTACATCAGCACGAGCACCGTGAAGGCCCACCTGGCCAGCCTCATGAGGAAGCTCGGCGCCCGCAACCGCGTGGAGCTCGCCATGTGGGCTCATGCGAGCCGCCGCATCCAGGACTCGGAGAGTGGTGGTCTCTCCGGGCCTCGAGACGACCCCCGGCCCCGACTGACCCGCTGACGGACGACCACGGCCCCGCCCTCCGCACGGAGGCGGGGCCGTCGTCGTCCCGCTACCGTGCACTCGTCCGCACTGGCGCGAGTCCGGGGAGTCGTTCGATGGCGAAGTCGTGGAGCACACCACCCCGGGAGGCCCTCCGGGTCCGGTCCGGGTTCGACCTGGCCACGGCCGACCTGGCCGCGACCCCCGGCTGGGAGCACGGCGAGGCGGCGGCCGAGAAGCGGCTCCTGAAGGACGGGGAGCACCTCAGCGAGGAGCAGGAGCGGCTGTTCGCGGACGGCCGCTCGGGCGGGACGCGCTCGGTCCTGCTGGTGCTGCAGGGGATGGACACCTCGGGCAAGGGCGGGATCGTGCGGCACGTCCTGGGCATGGTGGACCCGCAGGGGGTGCAGCTGCGCTCGTTCGGGGTGCCGACCGAGAAGGAACGGTCGCAGCACTACCTCCAGCGGATCCGTGAGGCGCTGCCGGCGCCCGGGCGCATCGGGGTGTTCGACCGGTCGCACTACGAGGACGTGCTGGTGGTCCGCGTCAACGAGCTGGTGCCGCAGGAGGTCTGGGAGCCGCGGTACGACGAGATCAACGCGTTCGAGCGCGAGGTCGTCGACGCCGGGACCGCGATCGTCAAAGTGGCCCTGCTCGTCTCGCCGCAGGAGCAGAAGGCCCGGCTGCGCGAGCGGCTGGAGCGCCCGGACAAGTACTGGAAGTTCAACCCGGGCGACATCGACGAGCGCGCGAAGTGGCCCCTCTACCAGGAGGCGTACCGCGCGGTCCTGGACCGGACGAACACCGAGCACGCGCCCTGGTACGCGGTGCCGGCGGACAACAAGTGGTACGCGCAGCTGGCAGTCGGACGGCTGCTGCGGGACACGCTCGAGGACCTGCACCTGGAGTGGCCGGCGGCGGACTTCGACATCGAGGCCGAGAAGGCGCGGCTGGACGCGCAGACGCTCTGAGCGCTCCGGCGGGATGATTTCGGGCCTCGTCGCTGTTCTGGCACAATGGTTCGCTGGTCTGCGGTTCACCGGCGCCAGTCGCGCGTCCGGACCCGGAGACACCCACCCAAGGAGATAGTTCTGTGAAGGCTGACATCCACCCCGAGTACGTCCTGACCGAGGTCACCTGCACCTGTGGCAGCACCTTCGTCACGCGCTCGACGGTCACCAGCGGCAAGATCCACGCCGACGTCTGCAGCGCCTGCCACCCGTTCTACACGGGCAAGCAGAAGATCCTCGACACCGGCGGCCGCGTGGCCCGGTTCGAGGCGCGGTACGGCAAGAAGGCCGCCAACTAGCAACCCCGCAGCGCCGGTGCCCGGCGCGGACGACCGCCCTCCATGGCGGTGTCCGCGTGGGCACCGGCGCTGTGTCGTTGTCGGAGCCGATCGATCCACCTGAGGGACACCGCATGAGCGAGGCATTCGCCGCCGCCGAACCGCTGCTCGCCGAGCACGCGCAGATCGAGGCGCAGCTGGCCGACCCCGCCGTGCACGCGGACGCCGCGCACGCGCGCAAGCTGGGCCGCCGGTACGCCGAGCTGGGCCGGGTCGCGCAGGCCTACACCGCCTGGAGGGCCGCGTCCGACGACGCCGAGGCCGCCGCCGAGCTGGCCGAGGTCGACGAGAGCTTCGCCGCCGAGCTGCCGAGCCTCCAGCAGGCCGCCGACGCCGCGTCCGCCCGGCTGCGCGAGGTGCTCATCCCGCGCGACCCCGACGACTCCCGCGACGTCATCCTCGAGGTCAAGGCGGGGGAGGGCGGCGAGGAGTCGGCGCTGTTCGCCGCCGACCTGCTGCGGATGTACACCCGGTACGCCGAGAAGATGGGCTGGGCGACGCAGCTGCTGGGCGCCACCGAGTCGGACCTGGGCGGCTACAAGGACGCGCAGCTGGCCATCAAGGCGCGCGGCACGGTGGCGCCCGAGGACGGCGTCTGGGCGCACCTGAAGTACGAGGGCGGTGTGCACCGCGTCCAGCGGGTGCCCGTCACGGAGTCGCAGGGCCGGATCCACACCTCTGCCGCGGGCGTCCTGGTGTTCCCCGAGGCCGAGGACGAGGCCGAGGTGGCGATCGACGCCAACGATCTGCGCATCGACGTCTACCGGTCGTCGGGCCCCGGGGGGCAGTCGGTCAACACCACCGACTCCGCCGTCCGCATCACGCACCTGCCGACGGGGATCGTCGTGTCGATGCAGAACGAGAAGTCGCAGCTGCAGAACCGCGAGGCCGGCATGCGCGTGCTGCGCGCCCGCATCCTGGCCGCCCGGCAGGAGGAGGCCGCCGCCGCCGCGAGCGTGGCCCGCCGGTCCCAGGTGCGCACCGTCGACCGCTCGGAACGCATCCGGACGTACAACTTCCCGGAGAACCGGATCGCCGACCACCGCACGGGGTACAAGGCCTACAACCTCGACGCGGTGCTCGGCGGGGAGCTGGCGCCGGTCGTGCAGTCCGCGATCGACGCCGACGAGGCAGCGCGGCTGGCCGCGGCGGGGGAGGCATGACCGCCCCGGACCTGCGCGCGCTGGTGGAGGGGGCGACGAGCATCCTCCTCGACGCCGGCGTGCCCTCGCCGCGCCACGACGCCACCGCGCTGGCCGCCCACGTGCTGGGCCTGGACCGGCTCGAGCTGGTTCTTCCGCCGCCGGTGCCGGACGGGTTCGCGGAGCAGTTCGCCGAGCTGGTCGAGCGGCGACGGAACCGTGAGCCGTTGCAGCACCTCGTCGGCACCACGGGCTTCCGGTACCTGACCCTCCTGGTCGAGCCCGGGGTGTTCGTCCCGCGGCCCGAGACCGAGGTGGTGGCGCAGGTGGCGATCGACGAGGCCGCGCGGCTGTCCGACCCGCTCGTCGTGGACCTGTGCTGCGGCGCCGGGGGGATCGCGCTGTCCGTCGCGACCGAGGTCCGCGCCGCCCGCGTGGTGGCCGTCGACCTGTCGCCGGAGGCCGTGGACCTGACCCGGCGCAACGCCGTCGCGGTCGGCGCGGACGTCCGGGTCGAGCACGGCGACGTCGCCGACCCGACGCTGCTGGGCGAGCTCGACGGCACGGTCGACGTCCTCGTCGCCAACCCGCCGTACATCCCGCCCGACGCCGAACCGGTGGACCCCGAGGTGCGCGACCACGACCCGGACCTCGCCCTGTACGGCGGTGGCCTGGACGGGCTGGACGTCCCGCGCGAGGTCCTGCGCGCCGCCGCTCGCCTGCTCGTCCCCGGCGGCCTCCTCGTGATGGAGCACGCCGAGGTGCAGGACGCCGCCGCTCGCGAGGCGGCCCTGGCCACGAGGGCGTTCGTCGACGTGGAGTCCCGTCCGGACCTGACCGGTCGGCCGCGGATGCTCGTCGCTCGGCGAGCCGCTCAGCCGCACGTGACAGACTCGGCGCCGTGAACGACCGGATCACCCCCGCGAGCGACCCGACCACCTGGGGCCCGGCGCTCGACGAGGCGGTCAACGTCCTGTCCCGCGGGGGCCTCGTCGTGCTGCCCACGGACACCGTCTACGGGATCGCCGCCGACGCCTTCACCCCGCCAGCCGTCCAGGCGCTCCTCGACGCCAAGGGCCGTGGCCGGCAGATGCCGCCGCCCGTGCTGATCCCCGACGTGCGCACGCTCGACGGCCTGGCCACGGACGTGCCGGTGGGTGCCCGCGCGCTGGCCGAGGTGTTCTGGCCCGGCGGTCTCACCCTCATCGTCCGCGCGCAGCCGTCGCTCGCGTGGGACCTGGGGGAGACGCGCGGCACCGTCGCGCTCCGGGTGCCGGACCACGAGACCGCGCTGGCCCTGCTGCGCCGCACCGGCCCGCTCGCGGTCTCCAGTGCCAACACGACCGGATCGCCCGCCGCCGTCACCGCGCAGGCCGCGTACGACCAGCTCGGCGACTCCGTGGCCGTCTACCTGGACGCGGGCGACGCGCCCGGCCAGGTGGCGTCGAGCATCGTCGACGCCACGGGAGCCACGCTGCGGCTCGTGCGCGTCGGTGCCCTGAGTCTCGAGCAGCTGAACGAGGTCACCCCGGTCGAGGGGCCCACCGCGTGAGGGTCTACCTGCTCGCGCTGCTGATCGCCGCCACGGTGGCCTACCTCATGACCCCGCTGGCCCGCTGGTGCGCGCTGCGCTGGGGGGCGATCACCGCGGTCCGGGACCGGGACGTGCACGCCATCCCGACGCCCCGGCTGGGCGGCATGGCGATGTTCGCGGGGATGCTCGTCGCGATCCTCATGGTCAGCTCGCTGCCCTTCCTCTCGGGGGTCTACGACAACATCCGGCCCCTGGTCGGCATCATGGGCGGCGCCGCGATCGTGTGCGCGCTCGGGATCGCCGACGACATCTGGGACCTCGACTGGCTCACCAAGCTCATGGGCCAGGTGCTGGCCGGCGGGTTCCTCGCGTGGCAGGGCGTGCTGCTCTACCAGCTGCCTACGGCGGGCATGCCGATCCTCGGGTCCACCCGGATGGCCACGTTCCTCACGGTGCTCACCGTCGTCATCGCCATGAACGCGGTGAACTTCGTCGACGGGCTCGACGGGCTCGCCGCGGGGGTGCTCGCGATCGGCGGCACCGCGTTCTTCCTCTACGCCTACCTGCTCACCGCCGGCGCCAACCCCGGCGCCTACGCCAACGCCAACCTGGCGGCCCTGGTGCTCGCGGTGCTCGTCGGTGCGTGCGTGGGGTTCCTGCCGCACAACGTGTACCCGGCGCGCATCTTCATGGGCGACTCGGGCGCCATGGTGCTCGGGTTCGTGTTCAGCGCCGCGGCCATCATCATCACCGGCCAGATCGACCCGGAGCAGGTGCTCGTGCGCCAGCGGTTCCCGGCCTTCCTGCCGATGCTCCTGCCGTTCGCGGTGCTGCTGCTCCCGCTGCTCGACATGGGGCTCGCGATCGTGCGCCGGGTCGGCGCCGGCAAGTCCCCGTTCCACCCCGACCGCATGCACCTGCACCACCGCATGCTCCAGCTCGGCCACTCGCACCGCCGCGCCGTCGCGATCATGTACGTCTGGACGGCGGTGTTCGCCTTCGGGGTCGCCGCCCTGGTCCGGTGGGAGACGACCGTCGTGCTCATCACGTTCGGCGTGGCCGTCGTCGTCGCCACCCTGCTGACGCTCGGACCGCTGCGCGGCCGGGCCGCCACCCCGCCCTTGGAGGCTCCGCTGTGACCGTGCCCGCCCCGACACCGCCCACGCCCCCCACGCCCCCCACGCCTCCCGCGGCCTCCACGGTCGTCCTGCGCCAGGCCCTGCGCGACATGCTCGTGCTCCTGGGGGTCCTCACGGTGGTCGGCGTCGGCGTCGGCTACCTGGTCGACGGCATGGCCGGGGTCTGGGGCGCGCTCCTCGGGGTGGGCATCGCGCTGATCTTCTCGGGGACGACGGTGGTCTCGGTCCTGAAGACCGTGAACTCGGAGCCGACGATGATGATGGCCGTCATCATGGGTGCCTGGCTGGCCAAGCTGATCGTCGTGATCATCGTGATGGTGATCCTGCGGCAGTTCGACTTCTACAACCCGATGGTGCTCTTCCTGGTGTCCGTCGTCGGCGTCATCGGGTCGGCCGTCCTGGACGCGCGAGCGGTGCAGCGCGGACGGGTCGGGTACTTCGAGTCCTGACTCCGGCGAGGCTCGCAGGAGCCTCTTGCAGGTCAGGGGAGGGCGCCCGCATGGGTTAGGCTTCCCCCATCCATGACGGCCCGGCGCCGTGCTCGTGCCCGCACTGATGCGGCACTCGGCGCACACGACCACAGGAGACCGCCCTGTTCAGCCTTGCGACGATCCTGCCGCTCGCCGCGGAAGACGGCGAGGCCGAGTTCCATGGCCCCACGATCGCCGACTTCTTCCCGCCTGCCATCTTCTTCGAGGGCACCCCGTTCGAGATCAACCGGATCATCCTGGTCCGGTTCGTCGCGGCCATCGCGATCCTCCTGATCTTCGTCATCGGCGCCCGCCGCGCCAAGCTCGTCCCGGGACGCTTCCAGAGCCTCCTGGAGATGGGCCTCGACTTCTGCCGGAACGCGATCGCCATCGAGATCCTCGGCGAGAAGGACGGCAAGAAGTACGCCTCGGTCATCACGACGATCTTCTTCGCGGTCCTCTTCTTCAACATCACCGGCGTGGTCCCGTTCCTCAACATCGCGGGAACCTCGGTGATCGGCATGCCGATCGTCCTCGCGCTGTGGGTGTACGTCCTGTACCTGTCGGAGGGCGTCAAGAAGTTCGGCGTCGGCGGCTACCTCAAGCACAGCCTGTTCCCCCCGGGTGTGCCGAAGCCGATCTACATCCTCCTCACGCCGGTCGAGATCCTGCAGGTCTTCATCCTGCGGCCCGCGACGCTGGTCATCCGGCTCCTGGCCAACATGATGGCCGGCCACCTGCTGCTCGCCCTGTGCTTCGCGGCCACCTCGTTCCTGTTCTTCGAGGCGTCGGGCGCGCTCCGGGGCTTCGGCGCCGTCACGTTCGTCGCCGGCTTCGGCTTCCTGCTGTTCGAGGTCTTCGTGGCAGCCCTGCAGGCGTACGTGTTCGCGATCCTCACGGCTGTCTACCTGCAGATGTCCGTCACCGAAGAGCACTGACCGACCGTCTCGACGCGGCGGGCTGATCCCCGGACCGTCGCCCCCCTCGGACGCGCCGCGCGGCGCGCAGATGAAAGGAACCACCCAGTGGAAATCACCGGACTCGCCCTCATCGGCTACGGCATCGCCACGATCGGCCCCGGCATCGGCCTCGGCTTCATGATCGGCAAGACGATCGAGGGCATGGCGCGCCAGCCCGAGATGGCCGGCCAGCTGCGCTCCACCATGTTCGTCGGCCTGGCCTTCATCGAGATCCTCGCCCTCCTGGCCATCGTCACCCCGTTCTTCCTGTGATCACCGCGCCGCTCGTCGCTGCCGCGCACAGCGCGGTGGTGGCTGCCGAGGAAGTCGAGGAGGTCAACCCCCTCCTCCCGCACACCTACGACCTCATCTGGTCGTCGGTGATCGTGGCGATCATCGCTGTCGTGTTCATCAAGTACGTGCTGCCGAAGTTCCAGGTGGTCCTCGACGAGCGCGCGGAGAAGATCGAGGGCGGGCTCAAGCACGCCGAGACCGCCCAGGCCGAGGCCGCCGAGCTGCGCGCGGAGTACGAGCAGCAGCTCGCCGACGCACGCACCGAGGCAGCACGCATCAAGGAGGCCGCCCGCGCCGAGGGCGGTGCCATCGTCACGGAGCTGAAGGCCAAGGCAACCGCCGAGGCCGCGCGCACGCTCGAGACGGCCCAGCGCCAGATCGAGGCCGAGCGTCAGCAGGCGGCGGTGTCGCTGCGCAACGACGTCGGGGCGCTCGCCACCGAGCTGGCCTCCAAGATCGTCGGCGAGTCCCTCGAGGACACCGCCCGTCAGTCGCGGGTGGTCGACAGGTTCCTCTCCGAGCTCGAGGCGTCGACGACTGCGACCACGAGCGCCGGCAAGGAGAACTGATGCGCGGCACGAGCCTGGCGTCGCTCCGCGCGGCACAGCTCCGGTTCGAGCCGGTGCTGGCGGCGGCGGGCGCCGAGGCGATCGCCCTCGGCGAGCAGCTGTTCGCCGTCGTCGACGCCCTGGACTCCTCGGGCTCGCTGCGGCGCACCCTGTCCGACCCCGCGGTCGAGGGCGGCGCCAAGGCGGGGCTGGTGGCAGGCGTGCTCGGCCGGCTCGACCCTCGCGTCGTCGACGTGGTGTCCGGGCTCGTGCAGGAACGCTGGTCCTCGGCCGACGACCTCATCGAGGCCGTCGAGCACCTGGGCTTCGACGCCGTGCTGGCGTCGGCGCAGGCCGGCAACGAGCTCGTGCGGGTCGAGGACGAGCTGTTCCGCATCACGCGGTCGCTCGTCGGCCAGCGCGAGGTGCGTCAGGCGCTGTTCGACCCGCGGGTCCCCGGCGACAAGCGGGCGGTCCTCGCGGAGAACCTCCTGCGCGGCAAGGTGGCCGACGCCACCCTCGCGGTGGCCAAGCGGGCTGCTGCCGCACCCCGCGGTCGGCGCTTCGTCGCGACGCTCGGCCTCGTCGGCGATCTCGCCGCCGCACGGCGCGAGCGCCTCGTGGCGGCTGTGACCTCGGGCAGCGAGCTCTCGCAGGCGCAGCTGGACCGCCTCGGCGGCATCCTGCAGCAGGCCTACGGGCAGGAGCTGCAGCTGAACGTGACCGTGGACCCCGAGATCCTCGGGGGACTGCGCATCCAGGTGGGCGCGGACGTGGTCGACTCGACCGTGCTCGCCAGGCTCGCCGACGCACGACGACGACTTGCCAGCTGAGTATCGGCCCCAGGCCGGCCCATTGAACGACGTGCACGAACGTACGACCGCCCGACCGGCGGTCACGACAGGAGAAGAGCAATGGCTGAGCTGACGATCCGGCCGGACGAGATCCGGGCCGCGCTGGACAGCTTCGTGAAGTCCTACGAGCCGACCGGCGTCGCCTCCGAAGAGGTCGGTCGGGTCACCCTGACCGCCGACGGCATCGCGCAGGTCGAGGGTCTCCCGGGCGCGATGGCGAACGAGCTGCTGCGGTTCGAGGACGGCACGCTCGGCCTGGCGCTCAACCTCGACGTCCGCGAGATCGGCGTCGTCGTCCTGGGTGAGTTCACGGGCATCGAGGAGGGTCAGGAGGTCCGCCGCACGGGCGAGGTCCTCTCGGTCCCGATCGGTGACGGCTACCTCGGCCGCGTCGTCGACCCGCTGGGCACGCCGATCGACGGCCTGGGCGAGCTGGAGACCGAGGGCCGCCGCGCCCTCGAGCTGCAGGCCCCGGGCGTCATGGCGCGCAAGAGCGTCGACGAGCCGCTGCAGACCGGCCTCAAGGCCATCGACGCGATGATCCCGATCGGCCGTGGCCAGCGCCAGCTGATCATCGGTGACCGCCAGACGGGCAAGACGGCGATCGCGATCGACACGATCATCAACCAGAAGGCCAACTGGGAGTCGGGCGACGAGACCAAGCAGGTCCGCTGCATCTACGTCGCCATCGGTCAGAAGGGCTCCACCATCGCCGCCATCCGCGGCGCCCTGGAGGAGGCCGGCGCGCTCGAGTACACGACCATCGTCGCGGCCCCCGCGTCGGACCCGGCCGGCTTCAAGTACCTCGCGCCCTACACCGGCTCGGCCATCGGCCAGCACTGGATGTACCAGGGCAAGCACGTCCTCATCGTGTTCGACGACCTGTCCAAGCAGGCCGAGGCCTACCGTGCCGTGTCGCTGCTCCTGCGCCGCCCGCCGGGCCGCGAGGCGTACCCCGGTGACGTGTTCTACCTGCACTCCCGTCTGCTCGAGCGTTGTGCCAAGCTCTCGGACGAGCTGGGCGGCGGCTCGATGACGGGCCTGCCGGTCATCGAGACCAAGGCCAACGACGTGTCGGCCTACATCCCGACCAACGTCATCTCCATCACGGACGGTCAGATCTTCCTGCAGTCCGACCTGTTCAACGCGGACCAGCGCCCGGCCGTCGACGTCGGCATCTCTGTGTCCCGCGTCGGTGGTGCCGCGCAGGTCAAGGCCATGAAGAAGGTCTCCGGCACGCTGAAGCTGGACCTCGCGCAGTTCCGGTCCCTCGAGGCGTTCGCGATGTTCGCGTCCGACCTCGACGCCGCCTCGCGCGCCCAGCTGACCCGTGGCGCCCGTCTCATGGAGCTGCTCAAGCAGGCGCAGTACACGCCGTACCCGGTCGAGGACCAGGTCGCGTCGATCTGGGCCGGCACCAAGGGCAAGCTGGACGACGTCCCGATCGCCGACGTGCGCCGGTTCGAGACCGAGCTGCTCGACCACCTGCGTCGCAACACGGACGTCCTGTCGACCATCGCGTCGTCGGGCAAGCTCGAGGACGACACCGAGAAGGCTCTCGGGGACGCGATCGACGAGTTCCGCAACGGCTTCCTGGTGGGCGACGGAACGACGCTGGTCGGCTCGTCCGACGACGGCGCCGAGGTCGAGATCGAGCAGGAGCAGATCGTCCGGCAGAAGAAGGGCTGACGTGGCAGGTCAGCAGCGCGTCTACCGGCAGCGGATCCGGTCGACAGAGTCGCTGAAGAAGATCTTCCGTGCGATGGAGCTCATCGCTGCCTCGCGCATCGGCAAGGCGCGGGACCGGGTGACGGCGGCGACGCCGTACTCCCGGGCGCTGACCCGTGCGGTGTCGGCCGTGGCCACGCACTCGAACGTGACGCACCCGCTCGTGACCGAGCGGAGCGACACCAACCGGGTCGCGGTCCTGGTCGTCACGTCCGACCGCGGCATGGCGGGCGCCTACTCGGCCAGCGCGATCCGGGAGGCCGAGCGCCTCATCGGTCGCCTGACCGAGGCGGGCAAGGAGCCGGTCGTGTACGCGACCGGACGCCGGGCCGTCTCGTACTACTCGTTCCGCGGGCGCGAGCTCGCGGGTGAGTGGACGGGGAACTCGGACGCGCCGTCGGTCGAGGTCGCCGCCGAGATCGCCGACACGCTGCTGGCGGCGTTCGAGGCGCCGGCGGACCAGGGTGGCGTCTCCGAGCTGCACGTCGTGTTCACGCACTTCCGGAACATGGTGTCGCAGACCCCTCGGGTCATCCGGCTGCTGCCGCTCGAGATCGTCGAGGGCGTCGAGGCGCGCGACGAGAACGAAATCCCGCCCCTGTACGAGTTCGAGCCGTCCCCGGAAGCCGTGCTCGACGCGCTGCTGCCGATGTACGTGCGCAGCCGCATCTACACCTGCCTCCTGCAGGCGGCGGCCTCCGAGCTCGCCGCGCGGCAGCGCGCGATGCACACCGCGACCGAGAACGCCGAGGACCTGGTGCGCATGTACACCCGGCTCGCCAACCAGGCCCGCCAGGCCGAGATCACCCAAGAGATCAGCGAGATCGTGTCGGGCGCCGACGCGCTCGCCTCCTGACGACTACGTCCCCACAGACGAACCGGAGAAACACCATGACTGCTACCACCACCGAAGCTGCCGTCGAGCACGCGTCGGGTCCTGGCGTGGGTCGGGTCGCGCGGGTCATCGGCCCCGTCGTCGACATCGAGTTCCCGTCCGACCAGATCCCCGAGATCTACAACGCGCTCAAGGTCGACATCGACCTGTCGGCGCAGGGCGAGGGCGAGGCCGCGGGCGTCACGACGATGACGCTCGAGGTCGCGCAGCACCTCGGCGACTCGCTCATCCGCGCCATCGCGCTCAAGCCGACCGACGGCCTGGTCCGCGGCGCGCTCGTGCGCGACACCGGCGAGGCGATCAGCGTGCCCGTCGGCGACATCACCAAGGGTCACGTCTTCAACGTCATCGGCGAGGTGCTGAACCTCAAGGAGGGCGAGAAGCTCGAGATCACCGAGCGCTGGCCCATCCACCGCAAGCCCCCGGCCTTCGACCAGCTCGAGAGCAAGACCGAGATGTTCGAGACCGGCATCAAGGTCATCGACCTGCTGACGCCGTACGTGCTCGGCGGGAAGATCGGTCTGTTCGGTGGTGCGGGCGTCGGCAAGACGGTCCTCATCCAGGAGATGATCCAGCGCGTCGCCCTCAACCACGGTGGTGTGTCGGTGTTCGCCGGTGTCGGCGAGCGCACCCGTGAGGGCAACGACCTCATCGTCGAGATGGAGGAGGCCGGCGTCTTCGACAAGACGGCGCTCGTCTTCGGCCAGATGGACGAGCCGCCGGGCACGCGTCTGCGCGTCGCCCTGTCGGCCCTGACGATGGCGGAGTACTTCCGCGACGTGCAGAAGCAGGACGTGCTGCTCTTCATCGACAACATCTTCCGGTTCACGCAGGCCGGCTCCGAGGTGTCGACGCTGCTCGGCCGCATGCCGTCTGCCGTCGGCTACCAGCCGAACCTCGCCGACGAGATGGGCCTCCTGCAGGAGCGCATCACCTCGACGCGTGGTCACTCCATCACCTCGCTGCAGGCGATCTACGTGCCCGCCGACGACTACACCGACCCCGCACCGGCCACGACGTTCGCCCACCTCGACGCGACGACGGCACTGTCGCGCGAGATCGCGTCGCGCGGTCTGTACCCGGCCGTGGACCCGCTGACGTCGACCAGCCGCATCCTCGACCCCCGCTACGTCGGCCAGGCGCACTACGACGCCGCGACGCGCGTGAAGTCGATCCTCCAGCGCAACAAGGAGCTCCAGGACATCATCGCGATCCTCGGTGTCGACGAGCTGTCGGAGGAGGACAAGACGGTCGTCGCACGCGCCCGTCGCATCCAGCAGTTCCTCTCGCAGAACACGTACATGGCCGAGAAGTTCACCGGCGTCGTCGGCTCGACGGTCCCGCTCACGGAGACGGTCGAGGCCTTCGGCAAGATCGCCGACGGCGAGTTCGACCACATCGCCGAGCAGGCGTTCTTCAACATCGGTGGCCTCGAGGACCTCGAGCGCAACTGGGCCCGCATCCAGAAGGACTACGGCGTCTGACCTGGTCAGACCCACGCAGGGGCGCCCGCTCGGCGCCCCTGCGTACCCGTAGTCCCGCACAACATCGAAGGAGGGTCCCGTGGCAGAGATCGAGGTCGAGATCGTCGCGACCGCCGGCAAGCTGTGGTCCGGCACGGCCTACATGGTGTCCGCCAAGGCCGGCGACGGCGAGATCGGCATCCTGGCCGGTCACGAGCCCGTGCTGTCCGTGCTGCAGCCCGGTGAGCTCCGCGTGTTCCCGTCGCAGGGTGCCGAGCCCAAGCGCTGGCAGGTCGAGGGCGGGTTCCTCTCCTTCGACTCCGACCACCTGACCATCGTCGCCGACAACGTCGTGGAGGGCGCACGCCCCGCGACCTCGCCGGCCACGCACTGAGGGCGCCGGGACGGTGAGCGGACACGGCGTCGCACTCGCGTGTGTTGCCGTCGTCCTGCTGCTCGCCGTCGCCTTCGTCTGGGCCTCGCGGGTCCACACGCTCAACCGCCGGGTCGGGTCGTTCCCGTGCTCGCTCGGCCGCACCGCCCAGGGGCCGTGGTCCTCGGGGGTCGCCCAGTACGGGGCTGACCGCCTCTACTGGTGGCGCTACCGCTCTCTCTCGGCGCGACCCCGTGCCCGCTGGCAGCGCGTCGGCCTCACGGTCGTGGAGCGCAGCGAGGGGCACGGCGGTCAGGTCCTGGTGACCTGTCGGCCGGGCTCGGCCGTCGAGCCGGTCCACCTGCTGATGAGCGCCGAGGCCTACGCCGGCCTCACGTCATGGATCGAGGCCACGCCGTCGCGCGTGGGCTCGGTCATCTGACTCCCACACCCGGAAGCGAGCTCATGCGCCTCGTCGTCGCGTCCTGCTCCGCTCGGTACAGCGGTCGCCTGAACGCCCACCTGCCCCTGGCCACGCGCCTGCTCGTCGTGAAGGCCGACGGCAGCGTGCTGCTGCACTCGGACGGCGGCTCGTACAAGCCGCTGAACTGGATGAGCCCGCCGTGCACGCTCGCGGTCTCCGAGCCGTCCGAGGAGGCCCGCGCCGCCGGCGTCACGGCCGTGTGGACCGTCCAGCACCAGAAGTCGGACGACCGCCTCGAGATCGACCTCTACGGCGTGCAGCACGACTCCGCGCACGAGCTGGGCGTGGACCCCGGTCTGGTGAAGGACGGCGTCGAGGCCCACCTGCAGGAGCTGCTGGCCGCGCAGATCCTGTTGCTCGGCACGGGGCACACGCTGGTCCGTCGCGAGTACCCGACGGCCATCGGGCCGGTCGACATCCTGGCCAAGGACCCGGCCGGCGGCACCGTCGCCGTCGAGATCAAGCGCCGCGGGGACATCGACGGCGTGGAGCAGCTGACCCGGTACCTGGAGCTCCTCAACCGTGACCCGCACCTGGCGCCGGTGCGCGGGGTGTTCGCCGCGCAGGAGATCAAGCCGCAGGCCCGCGTGCTGGCCACCGACCGGGGCATCGGCTGCCTCGTGCTCGACTACGACGCCATGCGCGGGGTCGACGACAGCGGATCACGCCTCTTCTAGCTCGACCACGTCACACCGCCAGCCTCTTGAACGCGTTCAGTTGAACGTGTTCAACTCGTCTCATGAGCGACGACACCAAGGCACTGGTCCGGTCCACGGCCCTGAGGCTGTTCCGCGAACGGGGGTACGCGGCCACGACGATGAGGGCGATCGCGCAGGAGGCCGGGGTGGCCACCGGTAACGCGTACTACCACTTCGCGTCCAAGGACCACCTGGTGCAGGAGCTGTACCTGGACGTGAACCGCGAGCAGACCGTGGCCGCCCGCGCGGTCCTGGCGCAGGGCGGAGACCTGGCGACCCGGCTGCGCGGGGTGCTGCTCGCCGGCGTCGACGCGTTCGAGGGCTATCACGCGTTCGGCGGCGAGTTCATCACGGTCGCCATCCGCCCCGGTTCGGCGGCGAGCCCCTTCTCGGCGGAGTCGAGCGAGTCCCGCCAGATGAGCCAGGCGATCTTCCGCGACCTCGTGGACGGTGCGACGCCCGCGGTGCCCAGCGTCCTGCGCGACGAGCTCCCGGAGCTGCTGTGGCTGGCCCAGCTGGGGGTCACCCTGTTCTGGGTCTACGACGGCTCGCCGGGCCAGCGGCGGACGCGGACGCTGGTCGAGGGGATCGCGCCGCTGATCGGCCGGCTCGTGCGCCTGTCGCGGCTGCCGGTGCTGCGCGGCGCGGCCGACGACGTCCTCGCGCTGGTGCGGGCGGTGCGGGCATGAGCGAGCTGGCCCCGGCCGCGGCGGACGCCGTCCGTGTGGTCGTCGGGCTCGGCACCGTGGTCGTCCTGCCCCTCGGCCTGCGCCTGCTGGGCGACCGGGCGGTCCCGCGCTCGGCGTCGCCGCTCTGGCCGCTGGTCGGCCTGCTGGCGGCGGTGAGCGTCTGGCTGCCGGTGGGTCCCGCCGCGGCAGCGCTCACCCTCCCCTTCGCCGCGGCGTCGGTCGTGCTGGCCGGCTGCGTGCTGCGGGTGCGTCTCCTGTCCACCGCGGTCGCGCTGGCGACGCCGCTGGTCGGGGCGCTGGCGCTCGTCGCGGAGCGGGCGGGCTGGGGCCTGCTCGGGTTCTCCGGCGACTACCTCGCCCTCACGGTGCCGCACATGCTGTTCGCCGGGTTCGGCGCGTGCCTGGTGGTCGGTCTCGTGGCGCACGCGACGGCCGGCCGTCTGACGCGGGTCGCCGCGACGGCGGCACCCGCAGGCGTGCTCCTCGTCCTCGTCGGCTACGTCGTCTCGGATGCCGCCGAGCTCGTCGGCGCCGTGGTGCTCACCCTCGGGCTCTGGTGCGCCGCGGCGGCGACGGTGGGGCTCACCGCTTCCCGCTCGACCCGCGTCCTGCTGCGGGTGGGGGCAGCGACGATCGTCGCCTCGATGCTGCTCGCCCTGTGGTGGGCGCTCGGGGAGGCGACCGGGATCGCGCACCCGAGCCTGTCGTGGATGGCCGCGACGCACGGGGTGGCCAACGCGCTCGGCTTCGTCCTCTGCACGCTGCTCGGCCTCCGGCTCCGAGGGCCGATCCCGGAGCCGACCGGGCTGACGTACCTCGAGGTCGGTGCGACCCAGGGTGGTCCGCTGCCCGCGGGCTACCGACACCTGCGCATCCGGCACCTGCTCGGTCCCGGTTCGCGCCCCGACGACCTCGCCCGGGTCGGGGACGCGCTGCTCCGCTGGCGGGTGCACGCGGCCGCGGGCATCGAGCTGCTCCACGACGCGGACGCCGCCGCGCCGGGTGTGCGGGTCGCCAGCCGGCTCGGCATCGGGCCGGTCCGCCTGCACGAGCCGTGCGAGGTGGTCTGGGTGGAGCGCACGGCCGACCGCGTCGGCTTCGGCTACGGCACCGTGTCCGGGCACCTCTTCCGCGGCGAGGAGGCGTTCACCGTCGAGCGCGACGCGGCGGGCGACCTCTGGTTCGTCGTGACCGCGTACTCCGTCCCCGACCTCTGGTGGGTCCGCGCCGTCGGCCCGCTCACCGTCGTCGGCCAGCGCGCCTACCTGCGACTCCTCGCCCGGGGCGCCCGCCGGGTGCTCGCTGCGGACCTGCGCGCCGTCGGGAGCGTGGCATGAGCGTCCGTGGAGCGCGCGCGATCGCGGCGCTGTGCCTGCGCTGCCTGGCGGTCCTGTCGGTGGTGAACGGTGCGGCCCTCACCGTCTTCCTCCTCGCGCAGGAGGCGGACTCGTCATGGGCGGCCCAGGTGCCCGCGAGCATCTACTACCTCGGGGTGGCCCTGATCGTGGCCGCCGTGCTGATCGGGCTGGCCGGCTTCCCGGCGGGCGTACTGACCGCGCGTCTGCTGGACCGGACGACCCGCGAGTGGGTGCATGTCGCGGTCTTCGCCCTGGTCGGCGCGCTCCTGTCGGTCACCCTGTGCGCGAGCTTCGGCCTCCTGAGGGCGAGCGGCTGGACCGTGCTCGTCGCCGCGGCGGAGGGGGCGATCGGGGCCGGCGTGGCCCGGTGGTGGAGCGGGCGGGTGCAGGCCCGGCAGACGCGATGGACGGATGAGGAGGGCGCGGCCCTCCCATGGGGAAGGATGACCCCGTGAGCATCGAGACCCCCCTGGTCCTGCGCGGTCGGCTCGTCCTCCCCCGGGGGGTCCTCGACGACGGTGTCGTGGTCGTCGACGACGCGACGATCGTCTGGGTCGGCCCGGCCGAGCGGCTGCCGCGCGGCTGGGTGCTGCCGGCGGTGAGCGACGCGACGATCCTGCCGGGGCTGGTGGACCTGCACTGCCACGGGGGTGGCGGCGCCAGCTTCCCCGACGCGGTCGATGCCGCGGACGCCCAGCGCGCGGTCGACGAGCACCGCCGGCACGGCACCACCAGCCTGGTCGCGTCGCTGGTCACAGCCGCGCCCGAGGTCCTGCTGGTGCAGACCGCTCTGCTCGCGGACCTGGCGGACGCCGGCGAGATCGTCGGCATCCACCTCGAGGGCCCGTTCCTGTCCGCGGACCGCTGCGGCGCGCAGAACCCCGCCGACATGCTCGCGGGAGACCCTGACCTGGTCCGCGCCATCGCCGGCTCGGCGCGGGGGCACCTCGCGACGATGACGGTGGCGCCGGAGGTGCCGGGCGCGGACGCGGTGCTCGAGGCCCTGGTCGACGTCGGCGCGGTGCCGTCGATCGGGCACACGGACGCCTCCGCGGAGCAGGTCGACGAGGCCGTCGACCGCGCGTTCGACCTGCTCGCCGCGACGTCCAACCGGCGCCTCACGGCCACCCACCTGTTCAACGGCATGCGCCCGCTGCACCATCGCGACCCGGGCCCGATCGCGGCGTGCCTGGCCGCGGCCGCCCGCGGGGAGCTGGTGGTCGAGCTGATCGCCGACGGCACCCACCTGGCCGACGGCACGGTCCGGTCGGTCTTCGACCTGGTGGGCGCGGGCTCGATCGCCCTGGTGACGGATGCCATGGCCGCCGCGGGCATGCCCGACGGCGAGTACCGGCTGGGACCGATGGCCGTGCGCGTGGCCGACGGGGTGGCCCGGATCGCCGACGAGACGGGCGCGATCGCCGGGGGAGTGGCGCACCTGCTCGACGTCGTGCGCAGGGTGGTCGCCGCCGGGATCCCCCTGGAGGACGCCGTGCTCGCCGCGGCCACCGTGCCGGCGGACGTCCTGGGCCGGCGCGACCTCGGCGCGCTGGCCGCGGGGCGTCGCGCCGACCTCGTCGTGACCGACGACGACCTGGTCCCTGTCCGCGTGATGCGCGGGGGCGCCTGGGTCTAGCGGGGTTCGAGCACAACCACCGGCGTCGTCGTCGTCCGCGTGGCGGCCCAGGCGTCGAGCTTGGGGTCGACCGCCGACCAGATCGACCAGAGCCGCTCACGTTCCTGGCCGACCGCGGTGCGGGCGCGTACCGGCTGCGGCTGCCGGCCGTCCAGCCGGACCACGGCGTCCGGGTGGGCCTCGAGGTTGAGCCACCACGCGGGGTGTCCCTCGATCCAGCCGTTCATCGCGAGCGCGACGAGGTTCGGACCGTCCTCCAGGTAGCCGAGGATGACGCTGCGCTCCTGCCCGGAGGTCCGGCCGGTCGTCGTCAGGCGCAGGGCGCCCCAGCCGCGCTTGTTGGACGTCGTCCACAGGAACCGCCCGCCGCTGAGGCGGTAGAGGCCTCGGTGCACACGCCAGGCGACCCGGATGAACCACGCAGGGGGGAGCCACGGAGCACGTTCCGGGGTCGTCATCGCCCCACCGTAGCGGCCGCTACGCGCGGCCCCGCAGCGAGGTCAGCCGCACCGCACCGACCAGGACGAGACGCAGGTCGTCGACTCCCACCGCCGACACAGGGACCTCCAGCGACGACCAGTCGTACCGGTCGCTGGCGGGGACGTCCAGCTGACCGAGCGACCGCCACGACCGTCCGTCGCGCACCTCGACCCGCACGGAACCGCCCCCGGCGACGGTCAGCTCGAGGTGACCGACGCCGTCGAGGTCGACGTCCCGGAACACGACGTGGCCGGACCGCCGGCCACGCGTGACCTCCAGGGCGTCGCCGGCCTCGCGGGTGCGCTCCGCGAACGTCACGTCCTGGCGCTCGTCGTGGTCCATGGCCCGGATCTCCGTGCCGAGGAGGCGTCGCGGCGGGACGGGTTCGCCGTCGAGGTCGAACCCGACGGCGAGCGGCAGGTCGGCGGACGAAGGGCCCGCGTGTAGCTCGTACCGGCCGGGCTCGACGACGAACCGGCCGCGGGTCACGTCCCAGACTGCGAACGCGTCCGCGGGCACGTCCAGCTCCACGACCGTGACCTGCCCGGGCTCCAGCCGGACCCTGCGGTGCGCGATCAACCGGCGCTGCGGCACGCGCAGCCGGTGCTCGGGTGCGGCGCCGTAGAGCTGCACGAGCTCGTCGACCGCCCGGTCACCGGTGTTCCGCACGGTCACCCGGGCGGAGCCGGGGGCCGCCTCGATCGCCTCGTACGCCACCGACGTGTAGCTGAGCCCGTGCCCGAACGCCCACCGGGCAGGTCGGGGTGCGTACCAGTGCGTGAGGCCCGCGCCGATCACGTCGTAGTCGAGCAGGTCGCCGGCGTCCTCCTCGGCCTCGGGCCACGCTTGCGCGAGCCGGCCGGACGGTTCCGCCGCGCCGGTGAGCACGTCGGACACGCCGTGACCGAGCTCCTGACCACCGTGGGACGTCCAGACGACCGCCGCGGCGTCGTCGCCGAGCGAGCCGAGCACGTACGGGTACGACGAGACGACCACGAGCACGGTCGCGGGGTTGGCCTCGATCACCGCGCGGGCGAGCTCCGCCTGCGACTCCGGCAGGCGCAGGTGGGGGCGGTCCTCGGTCTCCCGGCCCAGCAGGTGCGGGTCGTTGCCGACGGCGAGCACGACGACGTCGGCGTCGGCCGCCGCTGCTGCTGCCGCCGCGGTGCCTGAGCGCACGGTGCGCAGCGTGAAGCGCTCGGCCGTCGCGGCCGAGGGGGCGTCCGCCACGAGCACGCCGCCGTCGTGCTGCACGACGACCCACCGGCCGGAGCCCGCGTGCTGCAGCGACACCGAGCCGTCGTCCTGCCGGTGCGCGCGGAAGCTCTCCTGCGCCACCCACCCGTGCACGCTCTCCGCGTCGGCGCGCAGGATCCAGCCACCGCCGGTCCAGAGCAGCCCGGTGCCGGCGGCGCGCAGCGTGAGCACGCCCTCGCCCCAGTCGATGACGTCGTGGTGGGCCGCGGCGGCGGACGTCGCCGTGAGGATCCCGTCGGCACCCGCGTCGACGTAGCCGCCGGTGGTGCGCGACCGCAGCGCGACCGTGTCCGCGCCGGTGACCGTGCTGGCCGGGGCCAGGGCGTCGGCGATCGAGACCCGGTACGGCGGTGTCCCCGAGTACCAGTCGGCGAGCACCTGGTCGGCGTGCGGGCCGACGAGCGCCACCCGGGCGCCCGGGCGCAGGGGGAGGACGCCGTCGTTCTCCAGGACGACGACCGCGCGCGTGGCCGCCTCGCGGGCGAGGGCGCGGCTGGCGGGCAGGTCGAGGTCGTCCGCGGTGGTCGACGCCCACGGGTCGAGGTCGGGGTCGAGCTCGCCCGTGGCCAGTCGGAGCTCGAGCTGGCGCAGGGCGGCGCGGTCGATGTCGGCCTGGTCGAGCAGACCCCGCTCGAGCGCGGCGGTCAGGTGCGCGACTGTCCGTGAGGAGTCGGCGTCGTGGTCGGTGAACGAGTCCACGCCGGCCCGGACGGCGGCGGCGGCGGCCTCGACGTGGTCGTCGTAGTAGCGCTCGCCGGTCACGAGGTTGGTGGGCGCCCCGGCGTCGGACACGACGAGCAGCGAGGCCTGCGTCCATCCGCGCAGCTCGTCCAGGAGCTCGCGCGCGACGTGGTTGGGGCGGCCGTTGACCAGGTTGTACGACGGCATCACGGCGCCGACGACGCCGGCCTCGATGGGGCCGCGGAACGCGGGCAGCTCGTACTCGTGCAGCACCCGGGGGGACAGCTGGGCGCTGGTCACGCTCCGGTCCGTCTCGTTCCCGTACGCGACGAGGTGCTTGAGCGTGGGCACGGTCCGCCAGTACGTGGGGTGGTCGCCGCGCAGGCCGCGGGCGTACGCGGTGGCGAGGTACGCGGTCAGGTGCGGGTCCTCGGAGAACCCCTCCTCGTTGCGTCCCCAGCGGGGGTGCCGCAGCGGGTTGACGACCGGCGCCCACACGTTGAGCGAGACGGTCGGGTCGGCTGCGTGCTTGGCGCGGACCTCGGTGCCGACGACGGCCCCGACGCGCTCCAGCAGCTCGGCGTCCCACGTGGCGGCCAGGCCGACGGGCTGGGGGAACATCGTCGCCGTCCCGAGCCATGCCACCCCGTGCAGCCCCTCGGTCCCGGTGCGGAACGCGCCGAGGCCGACCCGGGGGACGGGGGCCGCGTGCTGGTGGAGCAGAGCGAGCCGTTCCGTCGGCGTGAGCTGGTCGAGCAGCTGCTGGGCGCGTGCCGCGAAGGGCCGGGTGGGGGGTGTCGGCTCGGGCACGGGATCCTCGTCGTCGAGTGGGGGTGGGTCGGTGTCGCTGAAACGTTTAACTCGGAGAATGTCGAACCGATTCGATGATGGTTCGACCGGGGTCGAGCAGGCATCGTGCGGCATTCATGGTGCTTGACGGCCCTGTTTGCCGCAAGTGCCGCCTTCCGGCCAGGGGCCTTGCCACTGCTCGGACATGCCCATAGAGTCACGCCGTCGAACCGCTTCGACGCGATCTCCACAAGGAAGTGAAGGGACGCAGATGAATGCCACGCCTACTTTCGGGCGGCTCGGAGACCACGCGGTCGACCGCCGCCGGTTCCTGGGCCTGATCGCGACGGGCGCGGCCGTCGTCGGGATCCCCGGGTTGTTGACCTCGTGCACCACCGCCCCGGCGCCGTCGTCCAGCGCGGGCGCCGCCGCTGCCGGCGACGTGATCCCCAAGTACATCCCGATCACGTACATCGACCCGGACTACCCGAGCGTCAACGGCTCGGTCCCGGGCTTCGAGTCGATCCCGGCCGAGCTGGTGCAGTCCGTGACGTCCGTCCCCGGCTCCGGCCTGACGATCACCGCGATGACTCCGCTGTGGGGCACCATCCCGCCCACCAAGGGCAACAAGTACTACGAGGCCGTGAACGAGATGCTCGGCTCGGACATCCAGTTCCAGATCACCGACGGCAACGTCTACGGCGACAAGCTGGCCACCGTGCTGGCGTCGGCCAAGGACGTGCCGGACTGGGTCTGCGTCCCCACCTGGAACCTGCCGCCGCGCTTCGGCTCCGAGATCGTCGAGAACGTCTTCCAGGACCTCACGCCGTTCCTCGCGGGCGACAAGGTGACCCCGTACCCGAACCTGGCCAACATCTCCTCGGACGCGTGGAAGTTCTGCGTGTTCAACGGCAAGCTCTACGGCCTGCCGTTCCCCGGCGAGGTCATCACCGACGCGATCTTCTACCGTCGGGACGTCCTCGAGGGCCTCGGCATCACGCCCGACGTCAAGAACGGCCAGGACCTCATCGACCTGGCCGTCGAGCTCACCGGCGGCAGCGTCTGGGGCGCCGAGGACCTGTGGAACTCGGCCGCGATCATCCACTCGGTCCCGCCGAAGTGGAAGCTCGACGGCGACACGCTCGTGCACCGCGTGGAGACCGACGAGTACCGGGCCGCCCTCGAGTGGAACGCGGCCCTGTTCGCGAGCGGAGCGGTCCACCCGGACGCCGTCGCCGACCAGTCGGGCGAGGCCAAGGCGCGGTTCCAGTCCGGCAAGTCGCTGATCGCCAACGACGGCGTCGGCGGCTGGCACGAGGCCCTGCGCGACAACCTGGCCGCCAACCCGTCCTACTGGCAGCAGCCGTTCGACCCGTTCGAGGCCGGTGGCGGCACGCCGGTGCTCTGGAAGGGCAACCCGGCGAACATCTTCTCCTTCATCAAGAAGACGGACGACGAGGCCAAGATCACGGAGCTCCTCGCGATCGCCAACGTGCTCGCGGCGCCCTACGGCACCACCGAGTACGACACGATCAACAACGGCGTCGAGGGCGTGCACTACACCCGTGGCGGCGACGGCCTGCCGGTGCCCACCGAGCTGGCCGCCACCGAGCTGCAGCCGACGTACATCTTCCTGGTCGACCCGCCGATCTCCGAGTCCCACGTGCAGTACCCGGGCTACGTGAAGGCGGCCTCGGAGTGGAAGGCGAACGCGGCGCAGTACGCGACCGACCCGCTGTTCTACGCCCAGCAGATCGTGGAGCCGCAGCAGTACGCGTCCATCGGTCAGCCGTTCGTCGACCTGGAGAAGGACATCTCGCGCGGGCGCAAGGGGATGGACGACCTCGACGAGGCCGTCGAGACGTGGAAGAGCTCCGGCGGCGAGGAGCTGCGGGCGTTCTACCAGGACATCCTGGACCAGCAGAGCTGATGGCCTTGCCCGAGCTGGTCCGGCGCCGCCCTCCCACGACTCCTCCCGAGTCCGGGAAGGCGGCGCCGCCGGCGCCCGTCCCCACCCGCAAGATCGGGTGGCGCGTGCGTCTCAAGCGCGACCGGTCGCTGCTGCTCATGGTGACGCCGGCGATCCTGCTGCTCGCGGTGTTCGCCTACGTCCCGATGCTGGGCAACGTCATCGCGTGGCAGCAGTACTCGCCGTACACGGGGTTCCTGCACAGCCCGTACGTGGGCTGGGTCAACTTCGAGCGCGTGTTCACCAACCCGCTGTTCGTCACGGCGGTCGAGAACACGCTGCTCATCACGGCGTTCCAGCTGGTGTTCTTCTTCCCGATCCCGATCCTGCTGGCGCTCCTGCTCAACAGCGTCGTCACGCCGCGGATCCGCACGACCATCCAGTCGATCGTCTACCTGCCGCACTTCTTCTCGTGGGTGCTGGTGGTGACCCTGTTCCAGCAGATCTTCGGCGGCGCCGGGCTGATCAACCAGACGCTGCGGGACCACGGCCTGGGCAACGGGTTCGACATGATGACCAACCCCGACACGTTCCTGGTCCTGATCACCATGCAGTCGGTGTGGAAGGACGCGGGCTGGGGGATCATCATCTTCCTCGCCGCGCTGAGCACGGTGCCGCCCGAGCAGTACGAGGCGGCCGCGGTGGACGGAGCCAACCGGTGGCGGCGCATGTGGCACATCTCGTTGCCCGCGCTGCGGCCCGTCATCATCCTGCTGCTCATCCTGCGGCTCGGTGACGCGCTGACCGTCGGGTTCGAGCAGCTGATCCTGCAGCGCGGCGCCGTGGGTGCGGACGTCGCCGAGGTCATCGACACCTACGTCTACTACCAGGGTGTCGTGTACGGGGACTGGAGCTTCGCCGCCGCGGCGGGGCTGGTCAAGGGCGTCGTCAGCCTCGCGCTCGTGCTGGGTGCGAACAAGCTGGCGCACGTGTTCGGTGAGTCGGGGGTGTACAAGCGCGCATGAGTACCCAGACAACGCAGACCTCTGCACCGGTCCTGCGGCGCCAGCGCCGCTCGAAGCACCGCCCCGCGTGGGAGGGGCGACCTTCGGTCGGGGGCCAGACGCTCAAGGTCATCGTGCTCGCGTGCGTCGTCCTGGCCGTCGTCTTCCCGCTGTACACGGTCATCCTCACCAGCCTGTCGACGCAGGCCGAGACGATCCGCGTCGGGGGCCTGGTGACCGTGCCGGGCGAGCTGACGATCAACGCCTACACGCAGATCCTCAACGGCGGCATCGTCACGCGCGCCGCCCTGGTGAGCACGTTCGTCACCCTGGTCGGCACCATCCTGAGCACCACCGTGTCCGTGATGGGCGCGTACGGGCTGTCGCGGCCGGGCTCGTTCGCCCACCGGCCGATCCTGTTCGTCTTCCTCATCACCATGTTCTTCGGCGCGGGACTCATCCCCACGTACCTGCTGGTCAGCTCGCTCGGGCTCATCGACAGCTACTGGGCGCTGATCCTGCCGGGAGCCGTGTCGGCGTTCAACGTGCTCATCCTGCGCAACTTCTTCATGGGCATCGACATCTCGATCCTCGACGCCGCCCGCATCGACGGGGCCGGTGACTGGCGCATCCTGGGCCGGATCGTCCTGCCGATGTCGCGCGCGGTCGTCGCCGTCGTCGCCCTGTTCTACGGGGTCGGCTACTGGAACGCGTTCTTCAACGCGATCCTCTACATCAACGACAACGCCAAGTGGCCGCTGCAGCTGGTCCTGCGCTCGTACGTGCTGCAGGGCGTGACGCTCCCGGGCAGCGGGGTCGGGCAGGTGGACGTCGCGACCGGCGCGGTGACCGGGCTGCCCATCAAGATGGCGGTGATGGTCCTGGCGATCGTGCCGATCCTCGTCATCTACCCGTTCGTGCAGCGACACTTCACCAAGGGCGTGATCTTCGGCGCGATCAAGGGGTGACGTGACGTCTTTCGAGGCGCTGACGCGCGAGCGCGGGATCCTGTACGGGGGCGACTACAACCCGGAGCAGTGGACACCCGAGGTGTGGCGCGAGGACGTGGCGCTCATGCGCGAGGCCTGCGTGAACCTGGTGACGGTCGGCGTGTTCTCGTGGGCGGTGCTCGAGCCGAGCCCGGGCGACTTCCGGTGGGACTGGCTCGACGAGGTGCTCGACCTGCTGCACGCCGGCGGGATCGCGGTGGACCTGGCCACGCCGTCGGCGTCCCCTCCACCCTGGCTGGCCCGCCTGGACCCCAGCACGTCGGCCGTCGACGCGGCAGGCGTGCGGATGAGTGTCGGCTCCCGCAACCACTTCTGCCCGGGCTCCGAGGTGTACCGCGAGCGGGTGGGTGTGTTCGTCTCGGCGCTCGTCGCGCGGTACGCCGACCACCCCGCGGTGGCTCTGTGGCACGTGGGCAACGAGTTCGGGCAGGCGTGCTTCTGCGACCTGTGCGCGGACCGGTTCCGCACGTGGCTGGCCGGCCGGTACGGCGACCTCGACGCGCTGAACCGCGCGTGGGGCACAGCCTTCTGGAGCCAGCGGTATGCCGACTGGCAGGAGATCGTGCCGCCGAGGGCCGCGCCGTACGTGCACAACCCGACGCAGCTGCTCGACTTCCGGCGGTTCACCTCCGACCAGCTTCGGGATGTCTACCGCCTGCAGGCCTCCGTGATCCGGGCCTCCTCGACCGCTCCCGTGACGACGAACGCGATGGGCTTCTTCCCGCTCGTCGACCAGTTCTCCTGGGCCGAGGACCTCGATGTCGTCGCCGACGACCACTACGCCGACCCGGCGGATCCTGCGGCCGCCGCGCGCGCGGCGCTCACGCACGACCTCACGCGCGGGGTCGGCGGCGGGCGGCCGTGGGCGCTGCTCGAGCAGGCGGCGGGCGCGGTCAGCTGGCGCCCGCACAACCTGCCCAAGCCGGCCGGCGGGATGCTCCGGGACTCGCTGCGGGCGGTGGCGCACGGCGCGGACGCGGTCTGCTACTTCCAGTGGCGCGCCTCGGCGTCGGGCTCCGAGCGCTTCCACTCCGCGATGCTCCCGCACGCCGGCCCGGACACCGACCTGCACCGGGACGTCCGGGAGCAGGGTCGGCTGCTGGCGCGGCTCCGCTCGGTGGTCGGCACCCGGGTCGACGCCCGCGTTGCGCTCGTCTTCGACTGGCCGTCCCTGTGGGCCGGCGAGGCCGACTCGCTGCCGAGCTCGCTGCTGACCGTGCCCGATCAGCTGGCCGCCTACCACGAGCCGTTCTGGCGGGCGGGGATCGCCACCGACGTGGTCCCGCCCGGCGCCGACCTGGACCGCTACGACCTGGTGGTCGTCCCGCTGCTGCACCTGGTGTCCGACGCCGACGCCGCCAACCTGGCCCGGGTGGCCGAGCGCGGCGGGGTGCTGCTGGTCGGACCGTTCAGCGGGATCGCCGACGAGGACCAGCGGATCCGCCAGGGTCGGTTCCCCGTGCCGTGGGCCGACGTGCTGGGGGTGTCGGGCGAGGAGCACCGACCGCTCCCGGCCGACGGGGTGCCGGTGGACTCCGCGCGCTACGGCACGTTCACGGCGACGGCCTGGTCCGAGCACCTGACCTCCGGCGCCGCCGAGGTGCTGGCCACCTACCGGGGTGCGGGCCTGACCGGCCGGCCCGCCGTGCTCCGGAACGGCACCGCCTGGTACGTCTCGACGGTTCCGCCCGCCGACGTGCTGCGCGCGATCGTCGCCGACTGCCTCGCGGCGGCGGGCATCGCACCGGCCCTGCCGGCGATCCCTGACGGGGTCGAGGTCGCGCCCCGCGGCGGGCTGCTGTTCGTCCTCAACCACGGCGGCACCGAGGCCGTGCTGCCCGGCGACGGCGTCGACCTGCTGACGGGTTCGCCGGTGGTGGGTCGGCTCCGCGTCCCGCCCGGGGGTGCCGCGGTGCTAGCGGCGCGGGGGAGCGGTGCTGGTCCGGGTGGTCAGGACGGGCGCGAGGAGGCGGGTCTCGGCGGGCTGCTCCCCGGTGAGCCGGCCGATCGCCATGTCGACCGCGACGCTGCCGATGGTGTGGGCGGGGATGTCGACGGAGGTCAGCGGCTGGGTCTGGCCGAGGGCCACGTCCTCGGGGCAGACGGCCACGACGGAGATGTCGCCGGGCACGTCCTTGCCGCGCGAGCGGAGCGTCTCGAGCACCGCAGGCAGGGCGACCTCGTTGTGCACGACGAGCGCGGTGACGTCGGGCAGCGCGGCGAGCACCGCGTCGACCGCCTCGACGGCGCCGCTGTGCGACGACTCGCAGGTCTCGAACACGGCGTCCAGGCCGAGCCGGGTGGCCTCCTGCGTGAAGCCGCGCACGAGGCGTGCCGCGTACGTGGTGCGCCGGCTGAGCACCGCCCGCGGGGAGCCGATGAGCGCCACCTGCCGGTGCCCGAGACCGGCCAGGTGGTCGACGGCCACCCGTCCGACCGCCTCGAAGTCCAGGTCGACGCAGGAGAACCCGGTGGCGTCGCGCGGCAGTCCGATGAGCACGGCCGGCTGCTTCTGGCGCCGCAGGATCGGCAGCCGGGGGTCCTCGGCCTCGACGTCCATCATCAGCACGGCGTCGACCATGGAGCCGGCCGCGACGCGCTCGATCCCGTCGTGGTCGTCCTGGGTGAGCAGCAGGACGTCGTGCTTGTAGGACTGGGCGCGCGTGACGACCCCGGTGACGAACTGCATGATCACGCCGACGTTCACGTCCACGCGCAGGGGCGCCATGAGCGCGAGCACCTGGGTGCGCTGGGACGCGAGGGCGCGCGCGCCGGCGTGCGGCCGGTAGTCGAGCTCGCGGACCGCTCTCTCCACGCGGGCGCGGGTCTCCGCGGAGATCGGCCGCTTGCCGGAGAACGTGTAGGACACGGTGGAGACGGAGACGCCCGCCACCCGTGCCACGTCGTCGATCGTCGCCATCGCCAGACCCCCTCGTCGGTACCCGCCGGACCCACCCTAGTGAGTCGAAGCGCCGTCGAAACAGCGCCTCCCCGGTGGCCATCCTGGACAGCATTCGCGCTGCCGCCTAACGTATTCTTGGCATCGAAACGCTTCGATGATGCGAGCACCACCGATCTGACCCGGTCCCACCACGCGAAGGCGCCACGATGAAGTTCACGGACGGCTATTGGCAGCACCTGCCCGGAGTGACGGTCCTGCGACCGCGCGAGGTGGCGGACGTCGTGGTGGGCGAGGACTCACTGACCGTGTACGCGTCGACCGTGCCGCTGACCTCCCGCGGGGACACGCTCAACAGGGCGCTCGTGACGGTGTCGTTCCACAGCCCGATGGACGACGTGATCGGTGTGCGGATCGAGCACCACCGCGGCGACGTCGACCGCGGGCCGTCGTTCGCCCTGTCCCGCACCAGCGCGGACGTCAAGGTCGTCGAGGCGGAGGACTCCGCCGACGGCGTCGCGACGTTCCGGGCCGGCGACCTCACCGCGCGCATCTCGACCCGGGGTGCGTGGAACGTCGAGTTCGAGGCCGGCGGGCGCGTCCTGACGAGCTCGACCGCCCGCTCGGTCGGGGTGGTCACGGACGCCCGCGGCGACTCCTATGTGCACGAGCAGCTGGGCCTCGGGGTCCGCGAGCACGTCTACGGCCTCGGCGAGCGGTTCGGCGCGTTCGTGAAGAACGGTCAGTCCGTCGACATCTGGAACGAGGACGGCGGGACCGCCAGCGAGCAGGCGTACAAGAACGTGCCGTTCTACCTGTCCGACGCGGGGTACGGCGTGTTCGTCGACCACCCCGGACGGGTGTCGTTCGAGGTCGGCTCGGAGGCGGTCTCCCGCACGCAATTCTCGGTGCCGGGGGAGTCGCTGCAGTACTACGTCATCCACGGGCCGACGCCCAAGGAGGTGCTGCGCAGGTACACCGCGCTCACCGGGCGTCCCGCGCACGTGCCCGCGTGGTCGTACGGCCTGTGGCTGTCGACCTCGTTCACCACGCAGTACGACGAAGCCACCGTGATGTCCTTCGTCGACGGCATGGCCGAGCGGGGGCTGCCGCTGAGCGTCTTCCACTTCGACTGCTTCTGGATGCGCGCGTACCACTGGACCGACTTCACGTGGGACCCGGCCACGTTCCCGGACCCGGAGGGCCTGCTCGCCCGCCTGCACGCCAAGGGCCTGAAGGTCTGCGTGTGGATCAACCCGTACATCGCGCAGCGGTCCGCCCTGTTCGACGAGGGCCGCGCCGCGGGCTACCTGGTGACCCGCCCGGACGGCTCCGTCTGGCAGACCGACCAGTGGCAGTCGGGCATGGGGCTGGTGGACTTCACCAACCCGGACGCGGTCGCGTGGTACCAGGGCTACCTGCGCCACCTGCTGGTGCAGGGCGTCGACGCCTTCAAGACCGACTTCGGCGAGCGAATCCCCACGGACGTCGTCTGGCACGACGGCTCGGACCCGGAGCGCATGCACAACCACTACACGCACCTGTACAACCGCGCGGTGTTCGACGTCCTCGAGGCCGAGCGCGGCGAGGGCGAGGCCGTCCTGTTCGCGCGGTCGGCCACCGCCGGCGGCCAGCAGTTCCCCGTGCACTGGGGCGGGGACAGCGAGTCGACCTTCGTGTCGATGGCGGAGACCCTGCGCGGCGGCCTCTCGCTGGCGTCGTCGGGGTTCGGTTTCTGGAGCCACGACATCGGCGGCTTCGAGGGCGCGCCCGACGCGGCGGTGTTCAAGCGCTGGTTGGCGTTCGGGCTGCTCTCGTCGCACAGCCGGCTGCACGGCTCGGACTCCTACCGGGTGCCGTGGGCGTTCGACGAGGAGGCCGTGGACGTCACGCGACTGTTCACCCGGCTCAAGCTCTCGCTCATGCCCTACCTGGCACGCCTCGGGCTGGACGCCCACGACACGGGGGTGCCGGTCATGCGGCCGATGGTGCTGGAGTTCCCCGACGACCCGGGGGCGGCCACGGTCGACACCCAGTACATGCTCGGCGAGAACCTGCTGGTCGCGCCCGTCTTCACCGCCGACGGTCACGTGGACGTCTACGTGCCGGAGGGGACGTGGACCTCGCTGCTGTCCGGCGAGCAGGTGACGGGCCCGCGCTGGGTCAAGGAGCGTCACGACTACTCGTCGCTGCCTCTGTACGTGCGGCCCGACTCGGTGCTGCCGGTCGGTGCGCGCTCGGACCGGCCGGACTACGCGTGGGCCGACGGCGTGACCCTGCACCTGGTCGAGCTCGCCGACGGCCACCGGTCCGTGACCACCGTGCCGTCTCCCGAGGGGGCGGAGCCGACGGTGTTCGTGGTGCGCCGCGACGGCGGGACCGCGCGTGTCGAGGCGCGAGGCGCCGTGGGGCCGTGGCGGGTGCAGGTCGGGATCGACGGTGCTGTCGTCGCCGCGGAGGGAGCGACCGTCGAGCTGACCCTCTGACCGGGAGGCGGCCGCGCCCCGCCCGGGGGTGGCGGGAGCGTTCCCACACGAGGTATCGTATCGTTTCGACATTCGTGCAGGAGCGCCGGCACCGACGCCGTCCCGGGCCCGCCCACCCTGCAGCGCAGACCAGACCTCCGACCCGTCCGCTCGATCGAAGGACCCGCACATGACGACCTCGCGCCCCTCCGGACGCCAGTTCCCTGCCGACTTCCTCTGGGGCTCGGCCACCGCCTCGTACCAGATCGAGGGGGCGTTCGACGAGGACGGCCGCGGCCTGTCCATCTGGGACACGTTCTCCCGCACTCCCGGCAAGGTGCTCGACGGCGACACGGGCGACGTCGCCGCGGACCACTACCACCGCGTGGCCGAGGACGTCGCGATCATGCAGGACCTGGGCCTGCAGGCCTACCGGTTCTCGATCGCGTGGCCCCGGATCCAGCCCACCGGCTCGGGCGAGTTCAACCAGGCCGGCCTCGACTTCTACGCCGACCTCGTCGACCGCCTGATCGCCGCGGGGATCAAGCCCGTCGCGACGCTCTACCACTGGGACCTCCCGCAGGCGCTCGAGGACGAGGGCGGCTGGGCCAACCGGCAGACCGCGCTCCAGTTCGAGAAGTACGCGCGCAAGCTCGCCGAGGTGCTCGGGGACCGCATCCACCTGTGGACCACGCTGAACGAGCCGTGGTGCTCGTCGTTCCTCGGCTACGCGTCCGGCGTCCACGCCCCCGGCGTGACGGACGACGCAAAGGCGCTCGCCGCCGTGCACCACCTGAACCTCGCGCACGGCCTCGCCGGGCGCGCCATCAAGGACGTGCTGGGCCAGGACACGCCGATCTCGGTGACGCTCAACCTGCACGTCACGCGCGCCGCGACCGACGCCCCCGAGGACGTCGAGGCGAAGCGCCGCATCGACACCATCGCCAACGAGGTCTTCCTCGGCCCCATCCTCGACGGCGAGTACCCCAAGGAGGTGTTCGCCGACACGGCGCACATCACCGACTGGTCCTTCGTGCTCGACGGCGACCTCGACCTGATCCAGGTCCCGCTCGCGCTGCTGGGCATCAACTACTACTCGACCGGGCGCGTGCAGCAGGGCACACCCGCCGGCGGGGACGGCACTCCCGGTCCGGACGGCCACCGCTCGTCCGAGAACAGCCCGTGGGTCGGCGCCACCAACGTCGAGTTCCTCCCGCAGCCCGGCCCGCACACGGCGATGGGCTGGAACATCGAGCCCCAGGGCCTGGTCGACCTCCTCCTCGAGATCCACGACCGCTACCCGGGCATCCCGATGGCGATCACGGAGAACGGCGCCGCGTTCTACGACGAGGTCAGCCAGGACGGTCGCGTGCACGACGCCGGCCGCGTGGCCTACCTGCACGACCACGTCGACGCGGTCGGCGAGGCCATCGAGCGCGGCGCGGACGTGCGCGGCTACTTCGTCTGGTCGCTGATGGACAACTTCGAGTGGTCCTACGGCTACGACCGCCGCTTCGGCGTGGTCCGTGTCGACTACGACACCCTCGAGCGCACGGTGAAGGACTCGGGCCTCTGGTACCGCGAGCTCCTGCGCACGAACACGATCCCGACGCCGGAGTCCGCCGCCCTCTGACCGACTCCTTTCCGCAACGTCCGCACTCCGTCGGGTCCCGACCCCCTCGAGTGCGGACGTTGCCGTCTCCCGATCCGGACGTCCGCACTCCGGCGGGCTCCAGCACGCACGAGTGCGGACGTCACGTGGGTCGTGGGGGAGGATGAGGGCGTGGGACGACGATCGACGAAGCGGCCGTACGGCGCGGAGCACGTCGAGCTCGACCTCGATCGCGCCACGGGTGGTCGGCAGTCCGAGTCCGCGGCCGACGGCGAGTGGGTGGTCCAGCGCGTGCGCGGGTCCGACCGCGAGTACCGCTGCCCCGGCTGCGACCAGCTGGTGACCGCGGGCACGGCGCACGTCGTCGCGTGGCGGTCCGACGGGCTGTTCGGCGAGGCGCTCGACGACCGCCGGCACTGGCACCCCTCCTGCTGGCAGGCACGCGCCCGACGCGGACCGACCCGCCGATGACTCGCGCACCCCGGCTCGTCGCCACCGACCTGGACGGCACCCTCCTGCGCCCGGACGGCACGGTCTCCCCGCGCACGGCCGCCGCGCTGGTGCGGGCCGCCGACGCCGGCATCGAGGTCGTGTTCGTCACCGCCCGCCCGCCGCGCTGGCTGCGGGAGCTCGCGGAGCATGTGGCCGGTCACGGGGTCGCCATCTGCGCGAACGGCGCGGCGGTGCTCGAGGTAGGCACCGGGCGGTTGCTCGTCGAGCGGGGGATGTCGCCGGAGCTCGTCGGCAGCATCGCGGACCGCGTCCGAGAGGCCTGGGGTGGCTCGGAGGCGGTGCACCTCGCCACGGAGAGCGCGGACGGGTTCGCCTACGAGGCGCGATTCCTGTCCAGCCACCCCGTGCCGCCCGACAGCCCGACGGCCGACCGCATCGAGGACGTCCTGCGCCCGTCGACGTTCAAGCTGCTGGTGCGCTCCACCCGACCGGTCGGCGCGATGTTCGCCGACGAGCTGGCGGCGGTCGTCGGCGAGCTCGGGATCGTCGCCGACTCCGGGGCGGTCGGGCTCGGCGAGATCTCCGGACCCGGCATCACCAAGGCGTCGACGCTCGCCGACTGGGCGGCCACGCGCGGCATCACCCCGGTGGACGTCTGGGCCGTCGGCGACGCCCCGAACGACCTGTCCATGCTCGGCTGGGCCGGCACCTCGTTCGCGATGGCCAACGCCCACGCGTCCGTGCTGGACGCGGCGACCCGACGGTGCGCCTCGAACGCCGACGACGGGGTGGCCGACGTCCTGGAGCTCGCGGGTGCGCTGGCCGAGGGCGCCTTAGGCTCGTCGCGATGACGACGAACACGCAGGACCCCGGCCTCATCCGCTCGTTGACGGTCTTGCCCGCCGCGCGCCAGGACGTCGAGCTGCACACCGCCGACGGGCTCACGCTCGTCGGGGAGCTGGCCCGCCCGGCCGACGCGCCCCCTGCCGCGACGCTCGTGACCCTGCACCCGCTGCCCACGCACGGCGGCTACATGGACTCGCACGTGTTCCGGAAGGCGGCCTGGCGGCTGCCCGCCCTGGCGGATCTCGCGGTGCTGCGGTTCAACACGCGCGGCACGGCCAGCCCGCGCGGGACCAGCGGCGGGGCGTTCGACGGCGGGGTCGGCGAACGGTACGACGTGCATGCCGCGATCGAGTTCGCCGAGTTCCACGACCTGCCGAAGCGGTGGCTGGTCGGCTGGTCGTTCGGCACCGAGCTGGCCCTCATGCACGGCCGCGACCCGTCGATCGAGGGGGCGATCCTGCTGTCCCCGCCGCTGCACCGCGCCACGGACGCGGACCTCGACGCGTGGGCGGAGCTCGGCAAGCCGCTCGTGGTGCTGGTCCCGGAGCTGGACGACTACCTGCGCCCCGACGAGGCGCGCCGCCGGTTCGCACGCGTCCCGCAGGCCGAGGTGATCGGGGTGGACGGCGCCAAGCACCTGTGGGTCGGCGAGGCGGCGGTCCGCCGGGTGCTCGACGAGATCGTCGCGCACGTGCTGCCCGACCATGAGATCCCGCTGCCCACCCACTGGGCAGGACCGAGCACGACGGCGGAGGACGACGCATGAGCCTGCACACCTACCGCGCCGAGGGCGACGGCCTCCCGGTCGTCCTCCTGCACGGCTTCCCGCTCGACCACCGCATGTGGGACGACGTCGCCCGTCTGCTGCCCCCCGGTCACCCGGTGCACGCCGTGGACCTGCCGGGGACGCCGGGGCACGCCACCGACCTGCCCGTGCCGTCGCTCGAGGCGTCGGCGGACCTGGTGGCCGAGGTGGTGCGTGCCGCGGGCGTGACCAGCGCCGTGGTCGCCGGCCTGTCCATGGGCGGCTACGTGGCGCTCGCGCTGCTCGAGCGGCACCCGGAGCTCGTCGCAGGGCTGGCGCTCGTCGACACCAAGTCCACCGCCGACGCCCCGGACGCGCGCGCCAACCGGCTGCGCATCGCGGACGAGGCGGAGTCGACGGGGTCGGTCGACGCGGTCCGACCGATGGCGACGTCGCTGCTCGGCGAGACGACGCGGACCGCCCAGCCTGAGGTGGCCGCCGAGGTCGCCGCCTGGATCGACCAGCAGGAACCCGCGGGTGTCGCCTGGTCGCAGCGGGCGATGGCGGCCCGGCCGGACCGCACGGACGTGCTCCGCGCGTTCGCGGGCCCGGTCGTCGTGGTGGTCGGCGACGAGGACACCGTCACCCCGGTCGCCGCGGCCGAGCACCTCGTCGCCAACGCCGACGGCGCCCGGCTCGTCGTGGTCCCGCAGTCCGGGCACCTGTCGTCGGTCGAGCAGCCCGCGGCCGTCGCATCGGCGATCGCGGAGCTCGCCCAGGCGGCCGGCTAGATCACGAGGCTGAGCAGCAGGACGAAGATCAGCGCGGTCACCGACAGCACGGTCTCCATGAGGGACCAGGTCTTGAACGTCTGGCCGACGGTCATCTTGAAGTACTCCTTGACCAGCCAGAACCCGGCGTCGTTCACGTGGCTGAGGAAGACCGAGCCTGCACCGATCGCGAGGACCAGCAGGGCGACGTGCGTCGTCGAGAGGTCCGTCGCGAGCGGGGCCATGATGCCCGCCGCGGTGATCGTGGCCACGGTGGCCGACCCCGTCGCGAGCCGGATGAGCACGGCGACGATCCACCCGGCGAGCAGCGGGGGGATCGCGGCGTCGGTGATCCCGCTGGCGATGACGTCGCCGACGCCGGAGTCCACGAGCGTCTGCTTGAACCCGCCGCCCGCGGCGACGATGAGCAGGATGCTGGCGATCGGCGCGAAGGACGAGTCCACCAGCTTGCTCACCTGCGCCCGGGTGTTCCCGAGCGAGGTCCCGAGGGCGACCATCGCCACCAACGTGGTGATGAGCAGCGCGACCAGCGGCGTCCCCAGGAACACGAACACCTGACCCACCGGGTTCTCGCCCGCGCCGCTCGCCTCGACCACCGTCCGCAGCAGCATGAGCACGACGGGCAGCAGGACGACCATGAGCGCGACCCCGAACCTCGGACGACGGGCGTCCTCGTCCGTGCGCGCCTCGCCCAGGAACACGTCGGGGGGTGGCAGCACCACCCATCGGGCCAGCGGCTTGGCCAGCAGCGGGCCGGCGATGATCACGGTGGGGATCGCGACCAGGAGGCCGAGGCCGAGGGTGGTGCCCAGGTCGGCGCCCAGCGCGTCGATCGCGATGAGCGGCCCGGGGTGCGGCGGCACCAGCCCGTGCAGCGCGGAGAGCCCGGCGAGGGCGGGGATGCCGAGCACGATCATCGACAGCTTCGACCGGCGGGCCGCGAGCATCACGACCGGGATCAGCAGGACGACGCCGACCTCGAAGAACAGCGGGATGCCGATGACGAACGCGATGAGGGCCATCGCCCAGGGCAGCCGCTGCACGGGCGTCCTGGACAGGATCGCGTCCACGATCTCGTCCGCGCCGCCGCTGTCGATCAGCAGCTTGCCGATGATCGCGCCGAGCGCGATGAGCAGCCCGACGCCGGCGACGGTGGTCCCGACGCCCGCGACGAAGCTGGTGAACGCGTCCGCGTACCCGATGCCCGCCAGGACCGCGAGCACGAACGCCCCGAGCATCAGGGCCAGGAACGGGTGCATCTTCAACCCGACGATGAGGGCGACGATCACCAGGATGCCGATGATCGCGGCGATGATGAGCTGGGTCTCGCCGACCCCCTCGGCGGCCGCAGTGACGAGCTGGTGGGCGATCATGAGCGCTCCTCGGAGAGGTGGAGGGCGGCCATCGCGCGGTCGGCCACGGCGTCGGGTGATTCCTCGACCGAGATCGTCACGCCGTCCTCGGCGTCGGTCAGCGGTTCGAGGGTGGCGAGCTGGGACGTGAGCAGGGACGTCGGCATGAAGTGCCCGGCGCGGTGCTCCATGCGGTCCTCGAGCAGCGGCGCCTGGGCCGTGAGGTGCACGAACCGCACGCGGCCCTCCGCCTCGCGCAGCAGGTCCCGGTACGCGACCTTGAGCGCCGAGCACGTGACGACGGCACTCTCACCGGCGCGTGACCTCGCGGTCATCCAGTCCCGGATCGCGCGCAGCCACGGCCACCGGTCCTCGTCGGTGAGGGGCTCGCCGGCGGACATCTTGGCGATGTTCTCCGGCGGGTGGAACTCGTCGGCCTCCGCGTACGGCCACCCCAGGCGCTCGGCGAGGATGCGGGCGACGGTCGTCTTGCCGGAGCCGGCGACCCCCATGACGACGACGTGCACGATCTCGGTCATGTAGCGACGCCCCTGTCCGCCGTGCCCCCTGCTGCCTCTGGGAGCCTTGCACGGGCGGTCCGAGCGCGCGCGGTGGGGGACGTCAGCGGGCGAGCACGCGCGCGAGCGCCTCCGACATGTCGAGCGACTCGCCGTCCTTGCCGCCGGCCCCGATGACGAGCGGGGGAGCGGACGGCTCCGGGGAGACGCCGCGGAACCGCGCGGCCAGGCTCGACGGCGCGGTCAGCACGTAGAACTTCCCGTCGGTGTCGACGGCGACCGTCTCGTCCCGCCGCAGGTACCAGCCGGTCAGCGGGGTCCGGTACCGGGCCCGACCGTCGTAGCTGCGCGCCGACAGCGGGACCGGCGCGGGTCCGAACGTCAGGGCACGGCGCAGGAACGCGTCGATCTGCTCCTGCGCCCGGGCCGACTCGGCGCGCTGCCGGCCCTCCAGCAGCTCGCCGTGTGCCGCCGCCGCTGCCCGACGCTCCTCGCGCCACGCCGCCGTCGCGTCAGCCTTCTCCTCGGTCACATCGACCCCTCGCGGGTGGACCCGTCAGTGGGAGGACGCGGCTGCGTCGTCCTTGGCGGGCTGCTCGTCCTGGGCATCGGCAGCCGGGGGAGCGTCCTTGACCTCGGGAGTCTCCTGCTCGGCGTCGTCGACGGGGGCGGCGTCGGTGTCCGTCGACGGCTCAGCGTCCTTGGACGGTTCCGCGTCCTCGGTCCGCGGCTCCGGCACGACGGGCACCGCCGCCGACACGGGCGCCGGGCGCGACTTCGTGGGTCGGGACGCCGGCCGGGCCGGCTTCCCGGCGGGAGCCGGGGCTGCGTCGTCGGAGGTCGCGCTCGAGGCCTTCGCCGCGGGGGGAGCCGCCTTCTGCTCCTTCTCGAACGCCGCCTCGGCACGCGTCGCCCGGTCCAGCGTGGCGCGGTCGGGGTTGTGGCCGAGCAGGTTGCGCAGCTCGTCGAGGTAGGACGTGATCGACTCGCGCTGGCGGTTGAGGTCCTCGACCTGCCGCGTCGCGGACGTCCGCTCCCGCTCCGACTCGATCATCGCGTCGGAGATCTGCTTCTCGGCGTGCTCGCGGGCCTCCGCGACCACCCGGTCCGCGTTCTTGCGGGCGTTGGAGATGAGCTCCTTGGCGTGCTGCTCGGCGTCGGTGCGCACCTTGTCGGCTTGCGCCAGCGCCTTGGCCACCCGCTGCTCGGCCTCGGCGGCGTGCGCCTCGGCGTCGCGGACCAGACGCTCGGTCTCGGCGCGCGCGGTCTCGTGGCGGTCGGCGTCCTCGCGCTCGGCGGCCTCGCGACGCGACGCGATCGTCAGCTCGGCGTCGGCCAGCTGCTGCTCCGCGGAGCGGACCATCTCGTCGGCGTGGGTCTTCGCGGACGTGGTGAGCTCGGCGGCGGCACGACGGGCCTCGGTGAGGGCACGCTCGACCTCGAGGCGGGTGCGCTCGCGCAGCTCCGAGGTCTCGCGGTCGGCGGACGCGCGCAGCTCGCCGGTCTCGCGTGCCGTGACCTCCTGCAGCTCGGCCGCCTCGCGCGTCGTGACGTCGCGCAGGTGGGACGTCTCGTGCGTGGCCCGCTCGCGCAGCTCTGTGGTCTCCCGCTCGGCCTGGGCGCGCAGGTCGGTGGCGTACCGCTCGGCGTCGCCGCGCAGGGCGACGACGGTCTGCTCGGCGTCCGCCCGCTGCGCGCCGAGCTCGTCGGCTGTCTTGGAGCGCAGCTCGCCGGTCTCGCGCTCGGCCTGGGCGCGCACGAAGGCCGCGTACTGCTCGGCCTCGACCCGCAGCGCCGCGACCTCGGCGGCGACACGCTGCTGGAGGGCGGCCGCGTCCCGCTCGGCAGCCGCGCGCACGCCGTCCGCGTACTCCTGGGTCTGCACCCGCAGGGAGGTGACCTCCTCGGCAGCCTGCTGACGGGCGGCGCCCACCTCGGCCGCGACGTCGCTGCGCTGCTGCGCCACGTACCGGTCGACCTCGATGCGGGCCGCCGCGAGCTCGCCCTCGACCCGCTGGCGCAGCTCGGTGGTGTCGGCGTCGGCGCTCTGGCGCAGGTCCTGCGCGTAGTGCTCGGCCTCCTCGCGCTGGGCGGTGGTCTCCGCCTCGGAGCGCGCCCGGAGCTCGCTCGCGGTGCGCTCGGTCGCGATGCGCAGCTGCGTCGCCTCGTGCTCGACGCTCGCGCGCAGCGTGCCCAGCTCGCGCTCGAGCGAGCTGCGCCGCTCGCTCTCCTCGGTCGTGATCGCGCTCTGGATCCGGGCGGCCTCGCGCTCCGCGGAGCCGACGAGCTCCTCGGCGCGGCGCTGAGCGGCCAGGAGCGTGCTCTCGGCCTCCGCGGCGGCCGTCGTCTTGACCTCGTCGGCCTCGCGGCGGGCGGTGGCGACGACCTCGGCGACCTCGTTCTCCGCACGGGCCCTCAGCTGGCCCGACGAGAGCTTGGCGCGGGCGAGCGCGTCGGCCGCCTGGGCGTTGGCCTGCGTGACGACGTCCGAGGACTGCTCCTCGGCGGACCGCAGCAGCTGCTCGATGCGCGACCCCAGCCCGGAGTAGGTGGGCCGCTCGGCCTCGCGCAGCTGGCGGTGCGCCTCGGAGAGCTCACCCGCCACCTGCATGGCGCGCCCGTCGAGGGACTCCACCTGGGCGCGGGCGTCGGCGAGGGCCTTCTCCAGCCCGGAGATGCGGGCGTCGACGGCTTCGCGTTCGTAGCCGCGGAAGTTGACGACGGGGAAGGGGGTCCGGGCGTCGGGCACGAGCAGTCCTCCTGGGCACGGTGGCTCCGCGCGGAGCGGCCTCGGTCGAGGCGCTCGTCGACTTCCGGAGCCCGCCGGTCAGGATACGCGTGTTCACGGTGCCGTGGTCAGGACCCTGCCCGGCACGCACACCAGGGAGGATCCGTCCACTCGGTCCCGGTTCGGCCGTGACGTGCCCCTCTGCCTATCCTGGGGGTTCTCTTCCCTGGAGGATCCTGCGTGCTCAAGCGACTGATCATCGCCGCCGTCGGCGTCGTCGGACTGGTCGTCATCGGTCTCGGCATCGCGTCCGCGACGGTGTGGCGGGCCGACGACGTCCTCGTCGCGACGACGTCGGGTGGCTCCCACACCCTCGTCACGGACCCCGGTGTCCTCGAGCTCGGCGGCGACCCCGTGACCGTCACGGTGAGCGTCCCGGACGGTGGTGACGTCGTCCTCGCGGTCGGCCGTGACACGGACGTCGACGGCTGGGTGGGGACCGACGCGCACGGCCGGGTCACCGGCCTGTCCGGCTGGCACACGCTGGCCGTGGACGACGTCGCCGCCCCGGAACCCACCACGGCTCCCACACCCACCGACGCCGCCGCGCCGCCTGCCGACGCGGCCACCCAGGCGCCCACCGAGGGCGAGGCGGAGGCCACCGTCACCGTCGCCGACCCGACGGGCTCCGACCTGTGGGTCGCGGAGGAGACCGGGACCGGGGAGGCGACGCTCGTCTGGCCCGCGCAGGAGGGCCGCTGGAGCCTGCTCGCGGTCAGCACCGGGGAGTCCGCACCGACCCTCTCGCTCGCCTGGCCGCGGGTGGTCACCACGCCGTGGCTGTGGCCGTGCGTCGCCGTCGGCACGCTGCTGGTGCTGCTGGCGGGATGGCTCCTGCTGCGGGACGTCCGCCGTCGCCGTGCCGGGCTCGACGAGCCCGAGTGGACCCCCGTTCACACCGGTGCGACGCCCGCCGTGGTCGTCGGTGCGGCGGACATCGACACGATCCCCGTGCTCACCCGTCGGCAGCTGCGCGAGGCCACGCAGGCCCGGGCAGCCCGACCGCGTACCGGCCCCGTCCCGGCGGTGCCCGCGCCCACGAACGAGCCCACGGTGACGCCGACGTCGACATCCCTGACGCCCGCGCCCGTCGGCACCAGCCGTCGGGCGCTCCGCCCGCCGACCGGGGCCATCCCTGTGGCGCCGACCACCCCGACGCCGGAGCGCACGGTTCCCGCCCCGGGGCCGACGCCGACCCCCGGTCCGTCCGTCCCCACGAAACAGTCGGCTCGTCCGCCCGTGCCCGCCCCCGTGCTCACCGCGTCCTGGTCGGCTCGCCCGCCGGCGCCGGCGCCGACGTCGGCGACACCCCCGGTCCCCGGTCCGCCGGCCGCGTCCGCTCCGTCCGGTCCGCCTGCGCCGAGCGCACCCGCCGAGCACAGCACCGTCCCGCACGGCCGACCGTCGTGGGCGCAGCGCGGGAATCCGCCCGTACCGTCCACGGCGACGCCCGCAGCCGCACCCCCGGCACCGCCCGCGGGCCCCGGTCCGGTCAGCCCCGCCGGGTGGTCGGCGGTGCCGCCCCCGCCGGGTGCACGCCTGCGTCCCGGCTCACCGGCTGGACCCGACGCCGAGCCCGTGCACACGGGCCGGCCCACCTGGGTGCGGCCAGCGACACCGCCCGAGCCCGGACCCGACGAGTCCGCCACCGCGGGGTCCCGCGCCGACGCCTGGCGTCGGGCGTGGGGACTGCCTCCCACGGAGGGCGCCCCCGAGGGTGCGCAGACCCCCACCGACACGAACGAGGAGGACCGATGACACGCCGGACGTCCCGCCGCCTCGCCGCGGCCCTCGGCGGCGTGCTGGTGCTCGGGCTCGCCGCCTGCAGCACCCCGCTCCCGCAGGCCCAGCCCGAACCCGTGCCGGCCGTCGCGCCCGCGGTCACCACCGTGGTCCAGTCCCAGGACGTGCTGACCGACCTCGGCGCCGTGCTCACGGCGTCCGACGCGGCCCTCGACGCCACGCAGCTGCCTGCTCGCGTCGCCGGGCCGGCTCTGGCGGTGCGGACCGCGGAGTACGTCCGCGCGACCGCGACCGCCGGCGCCAAGCCGCCGACTCCGCTGCCCACGGACGAGCAGGCGCTGATCGTCCCGCAGACCGACACCTGGCCGCGGACGCAGCTGGTCGTCACCAAGCAGCCCGACGACCTCCAGGCCCCGCGCATCCTCGTGATGCAGCAGGCGACCCCTCGCGAGCAGTACAAGCTGTGGGGATGGGGCCGCATGGGCGCGGGCATCCAGATGCCGGCCACCGCCGCCCCGGAGACGGGCAGCCCGGTGCTCGCGCCCGACGCCGCCGGTCTCGTGATGACCCCGGTCGAGGCCTTCCAGCAGTACGCGGACGTCCTGGCCAACGGAGACGCCTCGGCGTTCGCCGCGAGCTTCCTGCCCGACACCTTCAGGTCGAGCGTCGAGGCGGCGCGGGCGGCGACGGCAGCCGGTGTGCAGGCGGCCGGGTCCGCGGTCGAGACGTACACGCCCGACCCGACGACGCCGGTGGTCAGCCTCCAGACGGTCGACGGCGGAGCGATCGTCGTCGGCCAGCTCACCACCGTGTCCACCGTGACGCTCACGGTGGCGGGTGGCACGATCCCGATCTCCGACCCGTTCTACGCGGCGCTCACCGGCAAGACGAGCGCCGGCAGCAACTTCGTCCGGACGTTCACCGACGTGCTCGTCATGTACGTGCCCCCGGCCGGCAGCCCCGCACTCGTGCAGCTGCTGGCCGCCGAGCACGCCGTGACGTCCGCGACGGCCGAGTAGACCGACCGACTTCCCGCACCCCCAGCGACTCCAGCGCGCAGCCGAAGGAAGACCGACGCATGTCCCAGCCGACCGGACCCCGCCCCCGCCTCGACGTCCGCGGGGCGGTGGACCTCTCCACGCTCAACCGTCCTGCGACACCCCCGCCCGGCAGTCCGGGTGGGCTGCCGGCGCCCGGCACCTACGTGGTGGACGTCGACCAGGAGTCGTTCCCCGACCTCGTGCAGAGCTCCACGCAGTACCCGGTGGTCGTGGTGCTCTGGTCGCCCCGGAGCGAGGCCAGCGCGACGGTCGCCGCCGACCTCGCCTCCCTCGCCGACGAGGACGGGGGCCGCTGGCAGCTGGCGCGCATCGACGCGGAGGCCAACCCGCAGGTCGCCCAGGCGTTCCAGGCGCAGAGCGTGCCCACCGTCGTCGCCGTCCTCGCCGGTCAGCCGCTTCCCCTGTTCCAGGGCGCGTACCCCCGCGACCAGGTGCGTGCCGTCCTCGATCAGGTGCTCGCCGCCGCCGAGGCCAACGGGATCACGGGCCGCGCGGCGCCGAGCACGGGCGCTGCAGCCCAGGACGAGCCGGAGCCCGAGCCCGAGCTTCCGCCCCTGCACCAGGCGGCGTACGACGCGATCGAGCGCGACGACCTCGCCGCGGCCACCGCCGCCTACGAGCAGGCGCTGAAGGAGAACCCGCGCGACTCGCTCGCGCGTGCCGGCCTGGCCCAGGTCGGCCTGCTCGACCGGACGCGCGACGCCGACCTCCAGACAGCGCGCGCTGCGGCCGCCGACGACCCGTCGGACGTCGACGCCCAGCTGGCCGTCGCGGACCTCGACATCCTCGGCGGGAAGGTGGAGGACGCGTTCGCGAGGCTCGTCGACGTCCTGCGCACCACCGCCGGCCCGGAGCGCGAGCGGGTGCGGGTGCGTCTGGTCGACCTGTTCGAGGTCATCGGCGGCGAGGACCCCCGCGTGATCGCCGCCCGCCGGGCCATGGCCAGCGCGCTGTACTGAGCGCGTTTGCGCAGGTCGGAGGCTTCGCGGCCGAGTGACCCGCGTCACCGCCCGCGGATTTGCTCTCCGGCGGGATGCCTGCGTAATCTTCTCGACGTCGCCCGGCAGGGAGGAACGGACACCGCGGATCGAACCGCAGTGGCTGGTCCCCCGGAGCGACATCCTCGGACTCTTCGACCGGCGGCCAGATCGTCGGTCATCAGGAGCGTCCGGACGCGGAGCTCAGGCTCCCGCCCAGTTGAATCTCCTCTGACCAGGGGATTTGACGAGGCAGGGCCGCTCCGCTAAGTTAGAGCAGTTGCCTCCGGACAGGTTGAAAGGCCTGGAAGGATGCGCGTCTGTTCCTTGAGAACTCAACAGTGTGCCAAATAGTCGATGCCATATGGCTCGCTATCGGAGGATGTCTTGTCCCGTTCGGGGTGGGGTGTTCGAGGG